>NZ_CP152027.1:0-3701108 GCF_038630295.1 Bacillus sp. FSL L8-0167 | reverse complement strand
AAGGCTTCTCCCCCCTCCTTTTCTTTTTAAAATGACCAGTATCAAACTGTTATAGAACACGAAAAAGAGCAAATGGTCATCACCATTCGTGCACATACATTGTTGAAAACAATTAATATAGTAGAAAAACGTCTTTTCGACAAATTACACAAGCTGTGGATAAACAATTCAACAGGCTGTGTAATAACTTTCCACAGGTTATCCACAATTTGTGGATAATATAAAAGGGCCAGATAAGTAATTAAGAGTTAAAACACAAATATAATATCAAAATAAACAAGATGGTGCAATGGGTGTCACAAACTTATCCACACACTTTACATCCTGTTGAAAAATAATTATCCACATCAGTTATTTGTGTGAAAAAAATGTCGATAATGGGTGTGGATAGTCTAAATATGCCGGAAAAATATCCACATTCTTGTTTTAAAGGTCTTTTAGGAGGAAAAAGAGAATAAAATGCTGGAAACTAAAAAAGAAGGTTTCTTCGTTTGATAACTTATGTTATGCTTATAAGGTTGATAATAAGAGTTTTATCATTGATATTGACAATCGATGGGTTACACAAATATAATGAGTTAGACTGTCTTAAACAGCTATTCCTCAGGGAGGTGTCATAAATGAAAAGAACGTTTCAACCAAATAACCGTAAGCGTAGTAAAGTTCATGGCTTCCGCAGCCGTATGAGTACTAAAAACGGACGTCTAGTTTTAAAGCGACGCCGCAGCAAAGGTAGAAAAAAATTATCAGCTTAGGCCACTGAATAATGTCAGTGGTCTTTTTTACATAAAATCGTAAATGAACTGTCAGTTTTTATCGGAGTGGAAGAAAACATGAAGAAGCGAAACAGGCTAAAAAAAAATGAAGAGTTTCAAAAGGTGTTCAAAAAAGGTCAATCAATGGCAAATCGCCAATTCGTTATTTACCAGCTGGATCAGCCAAATCAAGTTGAACTGCGTTTAGGATTGTCTGTCAGTAAGAAGATTGGTAATGCAGTGATAAGAAACCGAATTAAACGTCTGATCCGTCAGGTGTTTTTAGAGGAAGGTCATAAGTTAAAGCAAGAAAAAGACTACATTGTCATTGCACGAAAACCAGCGAGTGATTTGACCTTTGAAGAAACAAAGAAGTCTCTCCAACATTTATTTAGAAAATCCGCTGTTTATCAACAACAACCGAAAAAGTCTTCGTAATAGAAACTTTCGTTGAATCAATTTTTAAAAGCGCTTCCTTCATCTAGTGAATTAAAATGAAACCACCACTTTGCAAAGAAAAAATGTTACCATACTGATTAGGTGAGTCACTTTCTTAATCAATTCCAACTTAAATAAAGTTTGAAGTAATGGGAGGAATCTTGTTGAAAAGGCGATTATTACTAATATTTAGCTTGATTGGCGTATTGGTTTTATTGGCAGGATGTACACAGATCAATGAACCAATTACATCAGATAGTAAGGGATTCTGGAATTCTTATATTGTTTACCCGCTATCTCAATTAATCACGTACATGGCAAACTTAACTGGTGAAAACTATGGTGTAGCGATTATTATTGTAACACTGTTAATTCGCTTGCTTATTTTACCATTAATGATTAAACAGTTAAGAAGTACAAAAGCGATGCAAGCATTACAGCCTGAATTGAAAAAGCTTCGTGAAAAATATAGCTCTAAAGATCAAAAAACACAGCAGCAGCTTCAGCAGGAAACAATGGCCCTTTTTCAAAAAAATGGCGTCAATCCATTAGCAGGCTGTTTCCCAATTTTAATTCAAATGCCAATCCTTATTGGTTTCTATCATGCAATTATGAGAACAGCAGAAATTAAAAAGCATACATTCTTATGGTTTGACTTAGGCAGCCCAGATCCATTGTTCCTATTACCGATTATTGCGGGTGTAGCTACTTTCATTCAGCAAAAGCTGATGATGGCTGGAAATCCTTCGGACAACCCTCAAATGGCTATCATGCTATGGGTGATGCCGATTATGATCGTTGTGTTTGCAATTAGTTTCCCAGCAGCACTTTCATTGTACTGGGTTGTAGGTAACATTTTCATGATCATTCAAACATTGGTGATTAAAACACCTCAAGTAAAAGTTGATACAAAAGAAAAAGCTGGCGGGAATAAAAAATGAAGGAAATAACTGCTGTCGGTCGCACAATCGAAGAAGCAGTAGATTCCGGACTTAAACAAATTCAGCTACTACAAGAAGAAGTAGAAATCACAATAGTAGATGAAGGAAATAAAGGGTTTTTAGGATTGTTTGGTAAAAGACAAGCTGTGGTCAAGTTAGTAGAAAAGATAAATGCATTTAAATTAGCTACACAGTATTTGGATAAAATTGTTAAGTCTATTGATCCTAAAGCAAAAATTATTTCCAAACAGGAACCGAAAAACATTTCTTACCACATTGATGGAGATAAAACGTCATTAATGATTGGAAAAAGAGGCCAGACATTGTACTCTTTAGAAACGTTGGTACAGCTAGTGTTTAATCGTTATTCTGATCAGTATCATCATATAACAATTGATATTGGCGATTATAGGAAGAAACGACAAGAAGCACTTGAACAATTTGCAGTCAAAACAGCAAATCGGGTTTTAAAAACGAAGAGAAAGGTTCATTTAGAACCAATGCCTTCGAATGAACGAAAAATCGTTCATGATGCGATTGCTGCATTCTCTAAAGAACTTGCAACGGCATCTGAAGATACAGGCAGCAAACGTCATGTTGTGGTGCTGTATAAAAAATAGCAGAAAGGCTAAGATTCAGCAAAGCTGGATTTTAGTCTTTTTTTATTGAAAAATTGCTTTTTATAGAGGATTCATCCTTTATTTCTAAAAAATGAGTGTGTGATATGAGTGCAAAACGCCAATTTAACAAGTAAGTATAGGGATCAGGGCGTTTAAATTTATTGGATTTAGGTGTAAGATGTGAAGACAAGTTTCAAACGTCGTTATTCACATGTGGATAAGTTAAGTGTTAAAATAGATAAGATGCAAAGCTGTGGATAATTAGATATGGGATACTTTCACTTCGCTTTCATTTATGGTATCTTTAAATTTTGGATTAAGCGTTTTTGATATAGAAATGGACAATGTCCATTTAATAGATAACAGACTGTTTATTAAGTAGAGAAAGAGGTGAATGAGTGATGGATACAATTGCAGCAATTTCTACACCGATGGGTGAAGGAGCAATTGCGATTATTCGTTTAAGCGGGCCTGATGCGGTACAGATTGCTGATCGGATGTATAAAGGTCCTAAGGAGAAAAAACTTGTATCGGTGGATTCACATACGATTCATTATGGTCATATTGTGGATTCTAGCACTGAGCAAGTCATAGAAGAGGTCATGGTGTCAGTATTAAGAGCACCAAAAACATTTACGAGAGAAGACGTTATTGAGATTAACTGCCATGGCGGAATTGTAACGGTCAATAAAGTACTGCAGCTTGCTTTAAGAGAAGGAGCAAGATTAGCGGAGCCAGGTGAGTTTACAAAACGAGCTTTCTTAAATGGAAGAATTGATCTTTCACAGGCTGAAGCGGTAATGGATTTGATTCGTGCAAAGACAGATCGTGCGATGAATGTAGCGATTACTCAAATGGAGGGACGCCTCTCAGGTTTGATTAAACGACTTCGCGGCGAGATATTGGAAACACTGGCCCATGTTGAAGTCAATATTGACTATCCTGAGTATGACGATGTTGAAGAAATGACGCATCGGGTTTTAGTTGAAAAGGCAACATCAGTGAAAAAGGAAATTGAGTCACTGCTAACGACTTCTCAGCAGGGGAAAATACTTCGCGAGGGCTTATCCACTGTCATTATTGGAAGACCGAATGTTGGGAAGTCTTCCTTGTTGAATAGTCTTGTACAGGAAACAAAAGCGATTGTAACGGATATTCCTGGAACAACGAGAGATGTCATTGAGGAATATGTAAATGTTAGAGGTGTACCGCTTCGATTAGTCGATACTGCGGGTATACGTGAGACGGAGGACATTGTTGAGCGTATAGGGGTTGAACGATCTAGACAGGTCTTAAAAGAAGCTGACCTGATTTTACTTGTGCTCAATTATAGCGAGGAATTGTCAGAAGAGGATATCAAACTTTTTGAGGCCGTCTCAGGCATGGATATCATCGTAATCGTGAATAAGACAGATCTTGAGCCTAAGCTTGATATCGAAAAGGTCAAGCAGTTAGCGAAGGATCGTCCGGTGGTTACTACATCATTATTACAAGAAAAAGGGATTGATGAGCTCGAAATTGCGATTCAATCACTCTTTTTCACGGGTTCAATTGAAAGTGGAGATTTAACGTATGTAAGTAACACAAGGCATATTGCTCTTCTTCAGGCAGCAAAACAATCCATTGAGGATGCTCTTGAAGGAATTGAAATGGACGTACCGATCGATATAGTTCAAATAGATTTAACACGCTGCTGGGAACAGTTAGGTGAAATTATTGGAGATGCTGTTCATGAAAGCTTGATTGATCAGTTATTCTCTCAATTCTGTTTAGGAAAGTAAAGGGAGGAACATAAGAAATGGGTTATGAAGCTGGCAATTATGACGTAATCGTCGTGGGTGCCGGTCATGCTGGAGTTGAGGCTGCTCTTGCTTCTGCAAGACAGGGCGCCAAAACACTTGTATTGACTATCAACCTCGATATGGTTGCTTTTATGCCATGTAATCCGTCCGTAGGCGGCCCCGCAAAAGGGATTGTCGTCAGAGAAATTGATGCTCTAGGCGGAGAAATGGCACGAAATATAGATAAGACGCATATTCAAATGCGCATGCTGAATACGGGGAAAGGACCTGCTGTCCGTGCGTTAAGAGCGCAGGCAGATAAGTTCCAATATCAGCATGAAATGAAAAAAACAATGGAAAATGAACCAAACCTGACAATGCTGCAAGGTATGGTAGATCATTTAATTGTAGAAGATGATGAATGTAAGGGTGTTGTTACTCAAACAGGGGCGAACTATCGTGCGAAGTCTGTTGTTTTAACGACAGGGACTTTCTTAAAAGGCCGCATCATTTTAGGAGACCTTTCGTATTCAAGCGGTCCAAATAACCAGCAGCCTTCTATTAAATTATCTGATCATTTAGCAGAACTAGGATTCGATTTGGTTCGCTTTAAAACAGGAACACCTCCTCGAGTGAATAGCCACTCGATTGATTATAGTAAAACAGAAATTCAACCAGGTGATGATGTCCCGCGGGCGTTCTCCTATGAAACGGTTGAATATATTACTGACCAGCTGCCATGCTGGTTAACGTACACGAGTTTAGAGACTCATCAAATTATTGATGAAAATCTACACCGTTCTCCAATGTATTCAGGTATGATTAAAGGAACTGGTCCTAGATACTGCCCGTCCATTGAAGATAAAGTGGTTCGTTTCAATGATAAACCGAGACATCAAATTTTCTTAGAGCCAGAAGGTCGTAATACGCAGGAAGTTTATGTTCAAGGATTGTCTACAAGTCTTCCGGAGGATGTACAGCAGCGCATGCTTTCAACTATCCCAGGACTCGAGAATGTTCAAATGATGAGAGCGGGTTATGCCATCGAGTATGATGCGATTGTGCCTACTCAGTTGTGGCCTACACTTGAGACGAAGAAAATTTCTGGATTATATACAGCCGGCCAAATTAATGGTACGTCTGGTTATGAGGAAGCAGCAGGTCAAGGGATTATGGCAGGTATTAATGCAGGAAGAAAAGCATTAGGTAAAGAAGAAGTCATTTTAAGCCGATCTGATGCATATATCGGTGTCCTCATCGATGACCTTGTCACAAAAGGAACAAATGAACCATACCGTCTCTTGACATCACGTGCTGAGTATCGTCTCCTTCTCCGTCATGACAATGCTGATTTAAGATTAACTGAACTTGGCTATCAAATTGGATTAATTTCTGAAGAAAGATTCCAAGCATTCCAGCAGAAAAAAGAAGCCATTGAAGCAGAGAAAAAACGTTTATATTCTGTGATCATTAAACCTACAGCAGAGACTCAAGAATTTATTCGTTCACTCGGTGGAAGTGAGTTGAAGGACGGCATTCGTGCAAGTGATTTGATGAAACGTCCAGAAATGAATTATGAAACTGTTGTGAAATTAGCTCCTGCGGAAACACAGCTTCCTTCTGATGTGTGTGAGCAGGTAGAGATTCAAATTAAATACGAAGGTTATATTGAAAAGTCACTCCAGCAAGTTGAAAAACTGAAAAAGATGGAGAACAAAAAGATTCCTGATCGTATTGATTATGATGCCATCAAAGGGATTGCAACTGAAGCGAAACAAAAGCTGAAAGAAGTCCGACCGCTTTCTGTTGCACAGGCTTCTCGTATTTCAGGCGTTAACCCTGCTGATATTTCTATCCTTTTAGTATATTTAGAGCAGGGGCGTATTGCGAAGATAGCAGAATAGAAAGGATGTCGGCATGAACATTAAACAATTTACAGCAGCACTAGAGGAGAAAGGGATCACTCTTTCTCCTGTGCAGCTTGAACAATTTGAAACCTACTTCCGCATGCTTGTAGAATGGAACGAGAAAATGAATTTAACGTCCATTACTGAAAAGGAAGAAGTGTATTTAAAGCATTTTTATGATTCAATATCAGCAGCATTTTTTATTGATTTTCACAAAGTGACGACGATTTGTGATATTGGAGCTGGTGCTGGTTTTCCAAGCATTCCTCTTAAGATTTGTTTCCCTCATCTACATGTGACCATTGTTGATTCTCTTCAGAAACGAATTACGTTTCTCAATGAGTTAGCAAAAGGATTAAACTTACAAGATACTACTTTTTATCATGATCGTGCGGAAACGTTTGGACAACGTAAGGAAAAGCGTGAAAGCTATGATCTTGTCACTGCTAGAGCAGTTGCACGTTTATCCGTCTTGAGCGAACTATGTCTGCCTCTAGTGAAAAAGGAAGGATTGTTTGTTGCCTTAAAAGCATCTGCCGCTGATGAAGAAATGCAAGCAGGGAAAAAAGCTGTCACAGTCCTCGGAGGAGAGGTTGTTGAAAAGCATTCCTTTGTTCTTCCTTTAGAAGAAAGCGAACGGAACATCATTGTCATTGAAAAGAAAAAGCAAACACCAAAAAAATATCCTAGAAAACCAGGAACACCTAATAAATCACCAATAGAAGGTTGATCATGTAAAAGGTCGGTTTTTCTTCAATATTTATGATTTTACAGAAGGAAAAAACATGAGAAAATAGAATTATAAAAAGGTAGTTTTTAAAGGTGGTGTAGGTTCATGAAGCATTCACTCTCACGCTTCTTCGGGCTTGGAGACAAAGAACATCCTGAGCGTGAAACCGAAATAGAGGCAGAGATTGCTGAGCATGATACATTAAAGGAAGAGATACAGGAGCTCCCGGTCGACACAATTATGCCAAACCGTTTTCAGCCACGCACCATTTTTTCAGAAGAAAAGATACAAGAGCTGGCCACGACGATTCATACCCATGGCATTATCCAACCGATTGTTGTTAGACCAACAGAAGAAGAAGGAAAATATGAACTGATCGCCGGCGAAAGACGTTGGAGAGCGGTACAGACTCTTCAATGGGAGAAAATCCCCGCTATTATAAAAGATTTTACTGATACGGAAACGGCATCTGTGGCATTGATTGAAAATTTGCAAAGAGAAGAGCTGTCTTCTATTGAAGAGGCTCATGCTTATGCACGTCTTTTAGAGCTTCATGATTTAACACAAGAGGCGCTTGCTCAGCGTTTAGGCAAGGGACAATCAACTGTTGCTAACAAATTAAGACTTTTAAAGTTGCCTGAAGAGGTACAACAAGCCATTTTAGAGAAAAAAATCTCTGAAAGGCATGCACGTTCACTTGTGCCCCTAAAGCTTCCAGAATTACAAATCGCGCTATTGCAGGAAATCATCGAAAAGCAGTTGAATGTGAAACAGACTGAAGAGCGTGTAGTGAAGATGCTTGAACAAAAAACGGATCGCAAACCGAAGCCAAAACGTAAGGCGTTTAGTCGTGATACACGAATTGCGATGAATACCATTCGTCAGTCTCTCCACATGGTAGAAGACAGCGGACTTAAAATAAATACCGAGGAAGAAGAGTTTGAGGAATATATCCAATTAACGATTCGAATTCCTAAATAGAAATAAGCTGATGAGCGCCACTCGTCAGCTTTTTTTGTTTGTCTTATTTCCTGCACACACCATATTTACATAATATTTATAAATTGGTAAAATATGATTTTCATAGTATAAAGGAGGTGACAACTACTGATGAAAATGAAGAAGACCATTTTCGCCATTATTTGCTATTTACTAATTTCTTTTTCTGTTTTTCCAAATGAAGCGACAATATACGCTGTGAAATCGCCAACGGCTCATGCGGATGAAGGCCTGATGACCAACGAAGAATTGAACGTTTTGAAGAAGCAAGGTGTTGTTTCTAAAGATGTGACTGTACAGCAATTTAATCAAGAGTATGCGTCTTCCGACGATTCGATCGACTTGATTACAGCTGACGATGATTTGAAGAACTATGGTTTACGACAAAATAAGCATGATGAGCTGGTGACGGATGAAAAGCCGCACACCCTCAAGCAACTTTTAGGAAAGCCGTATCCTGGTACCGATATTATCCCTAAAAAAGGAGATATCTTGGTGACAACCACTGATGCTGTGAAGGGTTTGGTTGGACATGCAGGTATCGTCATTAATGAGAAAAGCTATGCTTCTATTCCAGGGTTTCGAAAGCATCCTCAACTTGATTCCATTCATAACTGGTTTCGCTATAGTGCCAATACAAAGGTAATTCGGATTAATCAAGAGGAGAAGGCAGATTTAGCAGGGGAATGGGCACACGATTATGTGAAAGATCATCCGAAGGCTCGCTACTCCATCACCATGTCAATTCAATCATTGGACCCGACTTATTGTTCAAAGATCGTGTGGCAGGCCTATGGCAAAACAGGGGACGCTTTGGGACATGCGACTTTTACCATTAAGACACCCTATGGATTTTTAAAAAAGAAAAGCTATAAAACAGTAACTCCTAAGGTCATTGTCAGTGAAGGCCGTAAAATAGGTGAATTATACTTTTAATATGTGACCCTCACTTTTGATAGAAGTGAGGGTTTTGATGCATGTCTATTTCTTAAAAAAGATATATCAATATACTTTTCAGATGTGTTTTCATTCGTTCTTTTATGTACGAAAAGGCACATTCACCGACGAATTTATAATAGGGAAACAAAAAAAGCAAACGTTTCATACTTTTTTTGATAGAATAGGAAGTATGAATGAATGAGAAACTTGTTAAGTTGAAAGTGGGTGACATCGTGGGGAAAATCATAGCGATTACCAACCAGAAGGGCGGCGTCGGGAAGACGACAACTTCTGTTAATTTGGGTGCGTGTTTAGCATACATAGGCAAACGAGTGTTGTTAGTTGATATTGATCCGCAGGGCAATGCCACGAGTGGTATTGGGATTGAGAAGGCCGACGTAGAGAAGTGTGTGTACGATATTTTAGTTGATGATGCAGATGTTCTTGATGTGATTAAGACGACAGAGGTCGAAAATCTTGATGTCATTCCTGCGACGATACAGCTTGCAGGGGCTGAAATAGAGCTTGTGCCTACAATCTCACGTGAAGTGAGGCTGAAGAGAGCACTTGAATCTGTTAAGCAGAATTATGATTATATGATTATTGACTGCCCGCCATCACTTGGACTGCTGACGATTAATGCGTTAACTGCATCCGATTCCGTTTTAATACCAGTTCAATGCGAATATTATGCGCTTGAAGGATTGAGCCAATTGTTAAACACAGTTCGTCTCGTGCAGAAACATCTAAATACCGATCTTGCCATTGAAGGTGTCTTGCTGACAATGCTTGATGCCCGAACAAATCTTGGGATTCAGGTTATCGAAGAAGTGAAGAAGTACTTTAGAGATAAAGTCTATCAAACCGTCATTCCGAGAAATGTGAGGCTGAGTGAAGCGCCAAGTCATGGAAAGCCGATTATCTTGTATGATCCACGTTCAAGAGGTGCAGATGTCTATTTAGACTTAGCAAAGGAAGTGGATGCGAATGGCTAAAGGTCTTGGAAAGGGTATTAATGCACTATTTAACAACGTAGACTCAAATGAAGAAACGGTTGAAGAAATTAAATTAAAGGATTTGCGTCCGAATCCTTATCAGCCAAGGAAAACGTTTGATGATGATGCATTGTCTGATCTGAAAGAATCCATTCAGCAGCACGGTGTTTTACAGCCGATCATTGTTCGTAAATCGATTAAAGGATATGACATAGTAGCAGGAGAACGCCGTTTTCGCGCAGCACAACAAGCTGGTCTGACAACAATTCCTGCGATCGTTCGAGAGTTTTCAGAAACACTGATGAGAGAAATTGCCCTTTTAGAAAACCTGCAGCGTGAGGATCTCTCTCCACTAGAGGAAGCGGAAGCGTATGCTTCCTTGCTGGATCATCTAAGTGTGACGCAAGAGGAATTAGCGAAGCGATTAGGGAAAAGCAGACCGCATATTGCGAACCATCTCCGTCTGTTGACTTTACCGGATGAGATCCAAAAGCTGATTGCAAATGGAACGTTATCAATGGGACATGGCCGCACATTGCTTAGCTTAAAGAACAAAAAGAAGCTGGCGCCTTTGGTAAAGAAAATCGTGGATGAGGGGTTAAACGTACGACAGGTTGAGAAACTTGTTCAGCAGTTAAACGAAAATGTTCCACGTGAAACAAAGAAAAAAGAAGCACCAAAGGATCGAGTGTTGAAAGAAAGAGAGTCTTTCTTACAAAACTACTTTGGTACTTCAGTGACGATCAAGAAACAGAAGAAAAAAGGTAAAATTGAGATTGAATTCCTCTCAAATGAAGATTTAGACAGAATCCTTGAATTGCTTTCTACGAGGGAATCATCAGAGTGACCATCTTGATATGAGATGGTCTTTTTTATATTCTTCCAGTGATATTTTGAATAGGGGTGAAGAGAGACCGGCTTTTTTCTCTTGTCCAATCCATTTGGTCAATGTGAGATAGACTTTCAGAAAGTGTATTGGCCATAGACATGACAAGATGAAGACGTGTGTTTTGGAGGACGAAGTATTCCATGAAACCACTCACATTGACGATCCCATTAATATGAATATCTCCTACCTCTGGAAGCTCTTTTTGCACACCAGCTCCAGGCTTTAACGGTCCATCTCCAATTTGGAAAGAACCGACACTTTTCACTCTTCCTAAACAGGCATCAACCGCTACAATAAACGGGTGTTTATGAGCTTGTTCAATTTCAGCGAGTTTTTCTTTTAAATTGACCGCATGCACTGGGTCAGAGAGTGTTCCATATACATGAAGCTTTTTCAAATCCAGACCTGAAAGCTTTGAACCAACAAGTGGACCTAGAGAGTCGCCAGTTGAGCGGTCTGTTCCAATACAAACGATGGCAACGGGTCTTTTTCCTGCTTTCTGAAGATGCGAGAATAAAATACTTTTAAGCTGTTGAATGGCGTTTGTATCCGTATGGGACACGTATTCTTTCACCCTATTTCTAAAAAAAAGACCGTTCTTGCTATTCATAGGTCTCACTTCCTTGTCATAGTAGTTAGTAACAGTATACGGAAACAAGCTTAATTCTATACCTATGAGGTGATGATTGTGTGGAAGGCTGGTTCAAGGTGGACGCTTTTAATTTTAGGAAGCTTAATAGGAGCGGGATATGCTTCCGGCCAGGAAATTTGGCAGTTTTTTGGCATTGATAGCGGACTAGCCATTCTACTGTTTACATTGATGTTTATGCTGTCTACTTATGTGGTGTTAAAAATCAGTTATGAGGTGCGTGCCGATCACTTTGTGCCAGTACTGGAACGGCTTGTCGGTCCATGGCTGGCTAAGGTGTATGACGTGTTAATTGTCCTTTATTTATTCACGACAACGACGGTCATGATTGCTGGCGGCGGGGTGACTCTTGAGATGTATCATGTGCCTTTTTGGGTTGGCATCGGCGCGTTCTGTTTGTTTTCATTTATGATTTTTTTCTGGGATGTGAAAGGGCTTTTATCTGTGAATGCTTTCATTATACCAATTTTGGTGGCGGGGCTCATCTATGCGTTTGTTTTTTATTATATGAATCATGATCATATGTGGCGTATTGATTTTGGGCAGCAGTACAATTGGCCTGCCAGCATTGTTTTTGCTTCTTTGAATATATTATCTGTTGTGGCAGTGCTGTCTTCGGTTGGGAAAGAAATGAAGGGGCTGGGGGAAGCCAAAGTGGCGAGTATATTAAGCGGTCTCATCTTTGGTGTGATCTCGTATGTGTATAACGAAATACTGGTTGATATTTCTGGAAGCCTTTCAGCAGAGGGAATTCCTTTGTTTACAGTATTAGAAGGGGCGCCGACGTCTTTGTTTGTGTTTATGACCATTGTCCTTTGTCTAGCGATTTATACGACGACGGCAGCAGGTTTATTTGGATTATCCAGCCGAATGCTTTCTTTTGTACGAATGCCCCGCTGGCTGGTTGTATTGGTGATGCTTCTTTTGATGGCCCCTTTGACATCTCTTGGATTTGCTGATTTGATTGCGTTCTTGTATCCAATTTATAGTTTGTTGAATCTTTATTTGCTCGTCTGTTTAATGCTGTATCCGATTTTAAGTAAAAAGATATTTTCTCGTCCTAAAAAATTATATTGATAAAATAAAATAAGCACCTCTCTTTTTTAGAGCTGTGCTTATTTGATCTGAATTGAATCAATAGCTTCTTTGATATCATCATAGACAGGCATTTGCTTGAGACGCTGGAGGCGATCCTCTAATTCTGAAATGGCCTGTCCCTTTAAATGCTGGGAAATGTGTTGTTTGACAATGGTCGTCTGGTTTATCATATCTTCTGTTTTAGACAATTGATATTCCAAGTGCACGCGAGTATTTGCTAATTCGTCGTGCAGCCGCATTTTGAGCAGCCGTTTTAGATCCTTTCGCTGTCCTTCTCTGCGCATGGCCTGAATGGCGGCGATTTCTTCAGGAGACTGTGTTTGTGTGTGTGGTGCCGATTGATTTTCGAATACAGACATGGAACGGCGGGCACTCACATTTTGCAAGAAACGCTGGGCGTCACTAGGAGGCTTATTTTGATTGATCATGCGATGACTCCTTTCTTAATGAATACCCATTTGCATTGCAAGGCGTCTATCTGCCTTGGCGTAGTCATCACCCATTGTGTACATATGTCTTGAAAGGGCAGAAAGCTCTTGTTCGTAATCCCTCAGGGTGTACAAGGCATTCAACTGTTTTTCGTGTGAATAAAAGGAGGAATGCGACTGTTCCATTCTGACTTCCTCTACCAGTGCTTCCACATCACTATGACTTAATAAATCATAGTGGCCAAAGCCGACGAGTCCTTTGAGTTCTTGTTTTACATGATGGACGGCGTCTTTTACGCTTTCATCAATTCCATCGATTTTTTCAAATACAGTGTGCACTTCATGTTCAATAATACTTTGCAGATCATAGGATGAATTTTTCAGTAAATGGGATTTTATGATAATTTCAAGTCCGTTTTGTGCATATGCACGTCCAGAATGAATCTCTTGCAGCAGCATGGCTGTAAAACTTGTATTATGATCAAGCTGTTCATCTAAAATACGGGCAGATCCATTTGGATGGAATGAATATCCATTTGCTTTGAATTCTCCTGAAACGAGAGCTAAAAAAGCATTTGTATCAAAAGATTCGTTCCATTCTATATTCATAGATGCAAAAGCTGATTTTAAAAAGGTGTCAATTTCTCTTTTTTTGTATTTTACGGATTCTTGGACTGAGTCTTGCTGCCGTGGCGGTACGGTGTACTTGATTTGTCCAACTCCTTGATCATGACGATTGAGTAAACCGACGTAATGACTAGGCTGAATATATTCAGTCAACATGCGTTTATATTGACCTTGCTGCGCCTTTTGCTGAATCGAAGGCGACAGGCTGCTCCATATATTTGGGCTGTCAAAGGTGACGGCTTTTTTGACAGCTGGCTGTTCTGTTGCAATATAAGCACAAACAGCACCGGCAAGTGCTTGTCCAGTGAGATGGATACCTGCATTCGGATGCTTCTGACAGACTTTCTCTATGTATTCCTTCCCTTTAAAAAAGACATGGTCTTGATTGCCATCAAGGGACTTTCTTTCAATTGGATAGGCATAGTCAGTTTTGAGCAATGACTGTGCTGCGTTGTGTACATCTTGCTTAGATGACACCGTCATTTGATGTGGCAGCGGGCAGTGAAAAGCGACGATGAATTCATCTGTTTGTTCCGGCTGCATTGTTAAACCATATAATTTTTGGTCGATCTTTAGAAAATCGTGGACAGTGAGTGTTTGCTGACCTATTTCTATTGTATGGTGCTGCTGGTAATTGTCGATATTTCCAGCATGATCGGATATGATTTTATATTCTTTATCAGTTAATCTATCCTTTCGATTGACCATCGTACCTGCTCCCTCACATAACATTTATGCAGATATCATAAATCAAAAAATATGGAAAAACCACCGCGTTCTACCAATAAAAACCTTTTGACCTACAGTGTTTGTGACAATATTGAAAAAAAACGGAGTTTAAGTAACTATTGGTCACAAATAAAATGATCTAAAAGAAGGGTTTTTTCTCTAAAAAAGAATAGGATGAACGATTGAAAGAGACTCTTTGTTTTGTGCATTGCCCTCCATCGCCGTTTTTTTGTACAATAGATTCAATGAAGTGAGCAAGAGAGGTGAAGGCTGATGGCAGACAAAGCGTTTGGGTTACATGATGTTGTAGAAATGAAAAAGCCCCATCCATGTGGTGCCAATCGGTGGAAGGTCATTCGTTTGGGCATGGATATCCGTATTAAATGTGAAGGCTGCGGACACAGCGTGATGATCCCAAGAAGAGATTTTGAACGAAAAATGAAGAAAATTCTCGTCAAGCATGAGGAGCCAACTGCTTAAGTAGGCCTCATGCTTTTTTCATTAAATTTGTCTTTTCTACAGCAAAGCCAGATGCAATTTCTCGTTTTGAAGCATTGATTTATTCTTTTTGACGATGTTTCTTCTATTGAAAGTGCATGATGGTTAGCTTGTCTTTTCATGTAAACCTACTTATAATTGCTCTAGGTTCATATTACGCAGTATAACGAGCACGTTTGATATAGAGGAGATGAAAGAATGGCTTTAACAGCTGGTATTGTTGGCTTACCTAACGTCGGGAAGTCAACGCTATTTAATGCAATTACACAGGCTGGAGCGGAGTCTGCTAACTATCCGTTTTGTACCATTGATCCAAACGTCGGAATTGTAGAAGTTCCTGACGAGCGTTTACAAAAGCTAACAGAATTGGTGCAGCCGAAAAAGACAGTTCCCACTGCTTTCGAATTCACTGATATTGCGGGTATTGTCAAAGGTGCATCTAAAGGTGAAGGTTTAGGGAATAAATTCCTTTCTCATATTCGTCAAGTAGATGCGATTTGTCACGTGGTCAGAGCTTTTGCAGACGATAACATTACACACGTAGCTGGTAAGGTTGATCCTGTAGCAGATATTGAAACGATTAATCTCGAATTGATTTTGGCTGATTTAGAAACAGTTGAAAAGCGTTTAGCTCGTGTGAGTAAGCTTGCAAAACAAAAGGACAAGGAAGCAGTAGCTGAATTTGAGATTTTGTCGAAGCTAATGAACGCATTTGAAGCTGGGAAATCAGCAAGATCTGTAGAATTTACAGATGAACAGCAAAAGCTTGTGAAACAGCTTCATTTACTCACATCTAAACCAGTTCTTTATGTAGCAAATGTGAGTGAGGATGAAGTAGCGGATCATGAGGGCAACGAATATGTGCAGCAAATCCGTGAGTTTGCTTCTGGTGAAAACGCTGAAGTCATCGTCGTTTGTGCAAAGATCGAGTCTGAAATTGCAGAGCTTGAAGGAGAAGAGAAGCAAATGTTCCTTGAAGAGCTTGGTATTAATGAGTCAGGGCTTGATCAGCTAATTAGAGCATCTTATTCACTTCTAGGATTAGCTACGTATTTCACAGCAGGTGAGCAAGAGGTACGTGCTTGGACATTTAAAAAAGGAATGAAAGCGCCAGAATGTGCTGGAATCATCCACACAGACTTTGAGCGTGGATTTATTCGTGCTGAAACGGTTGCGTATGAGGATTTACTAGCTGGCGGAAGCATGTCTGCTGCTAAAGAAGCAGGAAAAGTTCGTCTAGAAGGCAAAGAATATGTAGTGAAAGATGGAGACGTCATTCATTTCCGTTTTAATGTATAGGTTCTTGTCATAGGCCAAGTGATTTGTTATAATATACAATTGTGAGTAATATAATTTATTGCTCCTTGCCCGTTTAGGGCCGCTTAGACCAAAAGGAGGTGCAATCAGATGAGAAAGTACGAAGTTATGTACATCATCCGCCCAACAGTTGACGATGAGGCTAAAAAAGCAGTTATCGAGCGTTTCAATAACGTGTTAACTTCTAACGGTGCGGAGATCACTGGAACAAAGGATTGGGGTAAACGTCGTCTTGCATACGAAATCAATGATTTCCGTGACGGTTTCTACCAAATCGTAAACGTTCAATCTGACGCTGCAGCAGTTCAAGAATTTGACCGCTTAGCTAAGATCAGTGACGATATCATTCGACACATTGTTGTTAAAGAAGAAGTATAAATCATTGAAATATATATTTAAAGGTGGTCTTTCAATATGCTAAACCGTGTTGTATTGGTCGGAAGACTAACAAAAGACCCTGAGCTTCGCTACACGCCTAATGGTGCGGCTGTAGCCACGTTTACTCTAGCTGTGAATCGTACGTTTACGAATCAATCTGGAGAGCGTGAAGCCGATTTCATTAACTGTGTTACTTGGAGAAGACAAGCCGAGAACGTGGCTAATTTCTTGAAAAAAGGAAGTCTTGCCGGTGTAGACGGTCGTTTGCAGACAAGAAACTATGAAAATCAGCAAGGACAGCGTGTCTTCGTGACAGAGGTTCAAGCTGAAAGTGTTCAATTTCTTGAGCCTAAGAGCGGCGGTGCTGGTTCAGGTGGATACAGCGGCGGTGGCAATAGCGGAGGCCAGTATTATGGCGGTAGCCAAAACGATCAGAATCCATTTGGAAATGAACCAAGTCAAAATCCATATGGCAATCAAAACAACCAAAATCGTAATCAGGGAAATAGCTTTAATGATGACCCATTTGCGAACGATGGTAAACCGATTGACATCTCCGATGATGATTTGCCATTCTAATTGATCTGAAAAAATGACTAAAGGAAAGGTGTGAAAACAAATGGCAGGTGGACGCAGAGGCGGTCGTGCGAAACGTCGTAAAGTATGTTTCTTTACTTCTAACGGTATCACGCACATCGATTACAAAGATGTTGATCTTCTTAGAAAGTTTGTTTCTGAACGTGGTAAAATTTTACCTCGTCGTGTAACAGGAACTAGCGCTAAGTATCAACGTAAATTGACTTTAGCGATCAAAAGATCACGTCAAATGGCATTACTTCCATACGTTACTGGTGAGTAAGTCGTTGACTTAAAAAGCGGAGAGCCCCGAGCTCTTCGCTTTTTTTATTTTCCTCACTGTGAATCTCATCTATTTTTGCTAGAGTTGTTTTTGACAGTCAACCTAGGGGAAGTATGTAAAAGTGACAGTTTATTCTATACAAATATGAGGTTGATCTGTCATATTGGTAGTCTAGAAAATAATTGCAGTCAGGGCGTGGGAAGATGATTGAATTTAATAAGGTATCGATGCAATTTTCTGATGAGCGCTATGCCGTTCAATCTGTTGATTTGGAGATTCAGCAAGGTGAGTTTTTTGTATTGATTGGACCTAGTGGCAGCGGGAAAACGACGACATTGAAAATGATCAATCGTCTCATTTCTTCTACAGAAGGTGAGATTTACATAAAGGGCCAAAAAATAAGTGATTATGATATGTATGAGCTGCGCTGGGATATCGGTTATGTTTTGCAGCAAATTGCGCTTTTTCCTCATATGACCATAGAAGAAAATATTGCTGTGGTGCCAGAGCTTAAACAATGGAGCCGGAATGAGACCAATCAGCGTGTCCATGAACTCATGTTGATGGTCGGGCTTGATCCTGCTATGTATCGGCATCGAAAGCCAGCAGAGCTCTCTGGTGGACAGCAGCAGCGTGTCGGTGTGGCACGTGCACTTGCAGCTGATCCTGAGATTGTCCTGATGGATGAACCTTTTAGTGCGTTAGATCCACTAACGAGGGAGAAATTGCAGGATGATCTGCTTGATTTGCAGCGCCGCATACAAAAAACCATTGTTTTTGTGACGCATGATATGCAGGAAGCTATGAAGCTGGGTGATCGGATTTGTGTGATGAATGAAGGAAAAGTAGTGCAGATCGGACGTCCTGAGGAATTGGTTCAACATCCAGCCAATGCCTTTGTAAAGGAGTTTGTTTCAGGGGCTGCCCGCCATGTGGGACATCAAGCTTTTGAGCTGGAAACATTGGCCCAACCGATGGCTCACGAAGCTCTTTTCCTCTATGAGGTGGTCTCAGCAGATGCCACACTGGATGAAGCCTTGTCTCTATTGGCAAAGCACGAGGAGTTGGCTGTTGAAAAGAATGGAGAGCGGATTGGACTAGTGAATCGTCAAGCAGTGATTCAGTTTTTAGCTGATTCTTCTAAAGAGAGGGGCGAGTCACATGAATGATTGGACCCGTGTGTTATGGGAACGAAAAGAACAATTGGGGCACGCTTTACTAGAGCATATTCAAATTTCTTTTATTGCTTTATTTTTAGCGATTTTGATTGCCATTCCATTAGGTATCTATTTAACGAGGGTTCCAAAGCTAGCGGAATGGGTCATTGGGGTGACGGCTGTCTTGCAAACGATTCCGTCGCTTGCACTGCTTGGCTTGCTGATTCCTCTCGTGGGGATTGGGCAAGTGCCTGCGATTATTGCGCTTGTGGTCTATGCCTTACTCCCTATTTTAAGAAATACATATACAGGCATTCAGGAGGTCGATCCTTCCCTGAGAGAAGCAGCGCTTGCCATGGGGATGAATCATCGCAAACGGTTATTAAAGGTAGAGCTTCCACTTGCCATGCCAGTCATTATGGCGGGTATCCGAACCGGGATGGTACTCATTGTGGGGACCGCCACTCTGGCAGCACTGATCGGAGCTGGGGGATTAGGAAGCTTAATTCTGCTGGGAATTGATCGAAATGATATGTCGCTCATTGTCATTGGTGCGATACCAGCAGCCTTACTCGCACTTTTATTTGATGTGGTGCTGCGAACCTTTGAGAAAATTCCCTTTAAAACGACTGTGATCTCTGTAGCTGTTTTTGCTCTGATTGCAGGAGCAGTTGTCGCTGCCCCCTCGCTGTTTCAGCAAGAAAAGAAAGAAATCACCATTGGCGGAAAGTTAGGATCAGAGCCTGAGATTTTGATCTCGATGTATAAGCTTTTAATTGAACAGGATACAGATATTCAAGTGAACCTGAAGCCCGGTCTTGGTAAAACGTCCTTTGTTTTCCAGGCTTTACGCTCTGGTGATATTGACATTTATCCCGAGTTTACGGGTACAGCGATTTCCGAATTCCTCAAAGAAACAGCAAAAAGCACAGATAAAAGAAAAGTGTATGAGCAAGCGCGGCGTGGATTGGAATCGTCCTTTCAGCTCCGTCTTCTTGAGCCCATGGCATACAACAATACGTATGCTTTAGCCGTGCCGCAGTCACTGGCTGATCAATATGAGGTGTCCCACATTTCAGATCTAGGTAAGATCAAAAACCGTATAAAAGCTGGATTTACCTTAGAGTTTTCTGATCGTCAGGATGGGTATCGAGGCATTCAAAAAGCTTATCAATTTTCCTTTGACGATGTTGTGACGATGGAGCCGAAGCTTCGTTATCGAGCGATTCAAAAAGGAGATATCAATTTGGTCGATGCGTATTCGACAGACAGTGAATTGAGACAATACAAATTAAAGGTGCTTGATGATGATCAGCATGTTTTCCCGCCATATCAAGGAGCACCGCTGCTCAGGCAGGAGACATTAACTGAATTCCCTGAGATTGAGACCTCTCTCAATAAGCTTGCGGGTCAAATCACAGACGATGAGATGAGAGAAATGAATTATGAAGTCAATGTGAAGGAGAAGGATGCATTTCAGGTAGCGAAGGCCTATTTAAAAAAGAAAAAATTGCTGCAATAATCAAGGGAAAGCAGGGCTGTTTCATGCAAAGCAGCTCTGCTTTTTTAAAAGAAAAACAAAAAACATTGACATTTATTTAAAAACATCATATCCTTAATTCGAGATAAATATATTTTTTTGATCTAATATCTCGAATTCGAGATAATATAAAGACGTCAGTAAAGACATAATGAATAGAGGTTTCTTACTTCAATTAGGAGGGCATGAGAAGTGAAAAAAACAGAAGGAATTCACCATATTACAGCTATTGTAGGTCATCCTCAGGAGAACGTTGATTTTTATGCAGGTGTTTTAGGACTTCGTCTCGTGAAGAAGACCGTGAATTTTGATGATCCGGGCACATACCATTTATATTTTGGAAATGAAGGCGGCTCTCCAGGGACAATTATTACGTTTTTCCCTTGGCCGGGGGCACAAAAAGGTCAAATTGGTGCAGGACAAGTGGGCGTGACGACATATGTTGTACCGACAGGCGCTTTCTCTTTCTGGAAAGATCGTCTTGAGCAGTTTAATGTCTCTTATGAAACGGTTGAACGTTTTGGTGAAGCTTTTCTCTCATTTGAAGATCCACACGGCTTATTGATTGAGCTGGTAGAGCGTGCGGAAGGAAAGCAAAACGAGTGGACCTTTAATGGTGTCACACCAGATGTAGCCATTAAAGGATTTGGCGGAGCTGTTTTATTAACTTCGCAGCCGGAGCAAACGATGCAGCTGCTAGAGCAAACGATGGGACTTGAACGAGTCGGAGCAGAAGGAGACTATGTGAGATTCCGTTCGTTTGGTGAAATAGGCAATGTCATTGATGTGAACATCACACCTGTTCCACGAGGACGTATGGGTGTTGGAGTTGTGCACCATATTGCATGGAGAGCAACAGATGATCATGATCAATTAGATTGGCAAAGACATATTGCACAAAGCGGGTATCAAGTGACACCTGTGCAAGATCGAAATTATTTTAATGCTATTTATTTTAGAGAGCTTGGCGGCATATTATTTGAGATCGCTACTGATCCTCCAGGGTTTGCACACGATGAATCAGTGGAAACAATGGGTGAAGCATTGAAACTGCCACCGCAATATGAGGCGCAGCGCAGCCAGATTGAACAAATTGTGTTTCCAATTGAAGTGAGAGAAGTTAAAGGGAAAGGAGATTCATGATGAAGCATCTTTTTCGAAAAGGAAAGAATGAACAAAGACCTGTCCTGTTATTACTGCATGGAACTGGCGGGACGGAAGAAGATTTATTGCCACTTGCAGAGATCGTAGATCCTGATGCATCTGTTCTTAGTGTGAGAGGGAATGTATTAGAAAACGGCATGCCGCGTTTTTTCAGACGTTTGGCAGAGGGTGTATTTGATGAACAGGATTTGATTGAGCGTACTGAGGAACTATATACATTTATCGGTGAAGCAGCTGATGAATATGGATTTGATCGTCACAATGTGGTAGCTATCGGATATTCCAATGGGGCAAACATTGCTGGAAGCTTGTTATTCCATTATGGGGATGCCCTAAAAGGCGCCATCCTGCATCATCCAATGGTTCCAAGACGCGGAGTTTCATTGCCTTCATTAGCAGGGAAACAAGTCTTTATAGCAGCAGGTGAAAATGACCCAATGTGCCGTCCAGAGGAATCACAGGAGCTGGAGCAATTGCTGCAGGGTGCAGGTGCATCGGTTACACTTCATTGGGAAAATCGCGGACATCAGCTAACGAGAGAAGAAGTCGATGCTGCGGCTTTATGGTATCGTCGTCAATTTTAAATAAGGTGGGGAATACAGGTGGGATTTTTACAGAAGCTTTTTGGGCAAAATAAACAAAAGGAGATGGAACAAATGGAAAACGTAAAATTAGCGATTATTTATTATAGTTCAACAGGTACAAACTATCAGATGGCGAAATGGGCTGAAGCTGGAGCAAAAGAAGCTGGCGCAGAGGTCAAAGTATTAAAGGTTGCTGAATTGGCACCAGAAGCAGTTGTCGCTTCAAATCCAGCATGGAAAGCACATTTAGACGAAACAAAGGATGTGCCAGAGGTTCAATTAAGTGATTTAGAGTGGGCAGATGCCATCATCTTTAGCATGCCGACACGTTTCGGTAACCTGCCAGCTCAAATGAAGCAGTTCTTAGATACAACAGGCGGCTTGTGGTTCCAAGGTAGATTGGCAAACAAAGCAGTCAGCGCGATGACTTCAGCTCAAAACGCAAATGGCGGACAGGAGCAGACGGTTCTCAGCCTATATACGACGATGTTCCACTGGGGAGCCATTATTGCCGCTCCTGGATACACAGATGATTCCTTATACGGTGCAGGGGGCAACCCTTATGGCGTAAGTGTCACTGTTGACCAAAATGGAAAAATCCAAGAGGATGCAGAAGCAGCTGTGAAACATCAGGCAAAACGTACAGTCAATGTAGCAGAATGGATCAAAAAAGGTCAAAACGCTTAATAGATGTAAACAAAAAGAATGCAGCCTCGCCGCTGCATTCTTTTTTTCATTAATAAGGATCTGATGGTGTGCTGTTGTTGATGGCATCGTCCACGGCTTCGGCAGCGCCTGTAGAGCCGATAGGTCCGCTTGGCTGCTCTTGTTTAAAGGCTTTTAAGCCGTCAGCGACACGCTTTCCGTAATCAGGGTCTGCTTTTGTAAAGTTTTCGATCATTTGGTCTTGAATGTCCTTTTGACATGTGGCAAGGGTGTTGACTAAGTTCTTAATCAGTTCCTCACGCTCCCAATCATTAAAACGGCGATACGTTTCTCCTGCTTGTCCAAAGTTGTTTGGGCGGTCAATGGCTTCTCGTTTGACTTCACCCTCTACAAAAGGCGTATGATCCTTTCCATCCTGTTTGGCTTCTTTTAATCCCCCGAGGATCGACGGTTCATAATTCACATGGGGATTTTGCCCTTTGCCTTGATCGACATGGTATTCCATTTGCCCGTCTCTCTGATTGGTGGCGACATGCTTTTTCGGTGCATTGATCGGTAGCTGTAAATAGTTTGGCCCTACACGATATCGCTGCGTGTCAGAGTAGGAGAAGGTACGGCCTTGAAGCAATTTATCATCTGAGAAATCCAAACCGTCTACGAGTACGCCAGTCCCAAAGGCAACCTGTTCGACTTCTGCGAAATAGTTTTCTGGATTTTTGTTTAATACCATCCGTCCAATTGGTTTCCATGGATAGTCATCCTTGTACCAAAGCTTTGTCGGGTCTAGCGGGTCAAAGTCGAGGTGAGGGTGGGCATCATCTTCCATGATCTGTGCATATACCTCCCATTCAGGATAATCTCCTTGCTCAATCGCTTCATATAAATCCTGTGTGGCATGGTTGAAATTTTCTCCTTGGATCGCTTGCGCCTGTTCTTGGGTCAGGTTGCGAATGCCTTGTTTCGGTTCAAAATGATATTTAACCAGCACGGCTTTTCCTTCATGGTTGACCCATTTGTACGCATGGACACCTGAGCCTTGCATGTGCCGGTATGTAGCTGGGATGCCCCATGGTGAAAAGAGAAATGTCACCATATGCGTCGCTTCAGGTGATTGTGAGACAAAATCAAAAATACGCTCGCCGTCCTGACGATTGGTGACAGGATCTGGCTTAAAGGCATGAACCAAATCAGGGAACTTTAAAGCATCTCGGATAAAGAAAATTTTCAGGTTGTTCCCTACGAGATCCCAGTTGCCTTCCTCTGTATAAAATTTAATCGCAAACCCTCTCGGATCACGTAATGTTTCTGGCGAATGACCGCCGTGAATCACAGAAGAAAAACGAACGAAAACAGGCGTCTTTTTCCCTTTTTCCTGAAATAATTTCGCTCTCGTATAGGTGGAGATGGGTTCATCACCAAATGTGCCGTAGGCTTCAAAATAACCGTGAGCTCCAGCACCGCGTGCATGAACGACACGTTCAGGGATGCGTTCACGATCAAAATGGCTGATTTTCTCTAGGAAATCGTAGTTTTCAAGCGTAGTGGGTCCTCTATTCCCAACAGTTCTCATATTTTGATTGTCTGTTACGGGATGACCTTGCCGATTCGTTAACGTTTCTTCTGACTCTGAAGATGGTTTAGGCTGTTGATCTTCTTTCAATTCGAATCCCTCCTTCAATATCTCCCTAACAATATGGTCATGTTGCTCCCTATTTCATACAAGGATTGATATAATGATTGAAAACTTTCACGGGGAGCAAACCAGATGATTCGATTACACTGCCTTCACGCCCATCCATCCAATCAGTCATATATAGAAGATGTTTTTGGTGATACAGATGTTGATTTGCATCACACAGTCGATTCATCATTTATAGAACGCGCCACTCAAGATCCTGCATTTGATCAATACAAGCAGCAAACGTATGCTATCAACAGATTAAAGCAAGAAAGTGAAGCCGATCTCATTCTGCTCACGTGTACACAATACATTGCTGCTCTAGGTGATCAGCAGCACCATTTCAAACAACCGATTGTTCCGATCGATGAACCGTTATTTGAGATGATTTGTGAGAAACAAGGGCCTCTTCAACTGGTGTTTTCCAACCCAGATACAGTGGAAGGGACAATGCAGCGGCTTGAATCATATGCCACAGAGCGGGGCAAACAGGTTGAAGTGGAATTGGTTGTGATGGAGGATGCCTTTCATCTCTGTCTAAACGGTGATATGCAAGCCTATGATGAACAAATCAAGGAGCAGCTGAGAAGATGTATGAAGCAAAAAGGGAAAGACATTTGTGTGATGCAGCTTTCGATGGTTCATGCGGCACAGGAGATGGAGCAGGAGACAGGCGTTCCTATCATTCATCCGCTTTCTTCACTAAAACAGTTTGTTCATCAAACAATATCCGCTTGGAAAGAGTGAACCCCTCAGGTTCGCTCTTTTTGTATAGGAACGTAAATGCGATGACATGTTAAAAAAATAACCGAGCGCAAACTATTTTCAAAAGGTGCGCGTCTATCCAATGTAAGAAATAACAGATGCGCATTTAAGATAAAGGAGCTCTTTGTAAAATGAAGAAACGAAAAATAGACGATCAATTTGCGGATTACGTCATGGAACATAAACACAGTTTTTATCGGTTGTCCTATAGTTATGTCAAAAACCCAGAAGATGCTATGGATGTTGTTCAGGAGGCCATTCATAAAGCACTCAAATCTGTTCACCGATTAGAGGATGCGAGCAAAATGCATAGCTGGTTTTATAAAATCGTGGTGAACGCTGCCCTAGACTTTTTACGAAAGAAGAAACGGGTGCAGGTGACAGATGATGATACGCTTGAATTCTTATCTCAGGGCGAATCAGATGTATACGAGGATCAAGACGTCAAACGGGCTATAGAGGATTTGCCTGAGATGTATCGGGTCATCATTATTTTGAGATTCTTTGAAGATTTAAAATTAGAGGACATCGCCCAGATTCTCGATGAAAATGAAAACACCATTAAAACAAGACTATATAAGGCGCTGCGGCTTTTAAAAGTAGAATTATCACAGGAGGAAATATAAATGGATAAGTATTTGGAACATTTAAAAGATGAATATTTAGAAATCCCTATTCCACCGGAATATGATGCGATGGTTGAACGAACGTTAAAAAGAAAAAATAAAAAACCTCATTTTCAGCAATGGACAATAGGACTTGTTGCGGCGGCAGCTCTTTTTGTCACAACGGTTAATGTCAGTCCACAGGCAGCAAGAGCGATTTCAGAGGTGCCTGTCATTGGCGAGCTGGTGAAAGTCGTAACGTTTACAGAATTTAAAAAGAGCGATCAAGGAAAGAATATTGATCTTAAAACACCACACGTTTCAGGACTTGGGGACGGAACATTACAAGACAGCCTGAATCAAAAATATTTAGCTGAAAACAAAAAGCTGTATCAAGATTTTGAAAAGGAAACAAAGGGGTATAAAAATGGTCATTTAAGTGTTGAGAGCGGTTATGAAGTGAGAACGAACAATGATCAAATCCTTTCACTAGGCCGATACAAGGTGACGACTCAGGCTTCTGCGGCAGAGGAAATGACATATGATACGGTTGATAAGAAAAACCATGTCCTCATTACATTACCAAGCCTGTTTAAAAATAATCGTTATATTGATGTGATTAGTGAAAACATTAAAGAACAAATGAAGAAACAGATGAAAGAGGATTCAAACAAAATGTATTGGATTGGCAAGCAAGATATGGCGGAACCATTTAAGAAAATTAAGCCAGATCAAAACTTCTATATCAATTCAAAAGGGAAGCTTGTGATTTCCTTTAATGAATATGATGTGGCGCCTGGCTACATGGGTGTTGTTGAATTCACGATTCCAACAAGCGTGCTAAAGGATGTTCTCGTTAGTGATATGTATATTCATTAAAAAGAATATAGAAAAAAAGACTGCTGAATGATTCAGCAGTCTTGTCGTGTTGATTAAGAAAGTGCGTCTGTCAGTGCTGGTACGACTTGTTTCTTTCTTGATACAACACCTTTTAGTAAAGCTGTGTTGTTTTCAAGCGTGACGTTAAATGCTTTTTCTACTTTTGCTGCTTCAGCACCGAGTGCAAGAGCAAGGGAGTCATTTTCTAAAATGTCTGTGATGACTAAAACAAATAGATCAAGACCTTTTGCTGCAATGACTTCATTGATTTTCGCTTCAATGTCAGCCTGTCTTGCTGTCACTTCAGCGATATCTACTGTATTGACTTGTGCAATTTCGACTTTGCTTTTGCCTAATGCGAATTCTTTTGCATCAAGTGTAATTAATTCTTGAACCGTTTTTTGGCTTAGATCAGCGCCTGCTTTGAGCATATCTAGGCCGTAAACTTCTGGATCTACCCCTGCGATTTTTGCAAGCTCATGTGCAGCATCAATATCTTGCTGTGTGCATGTTGGGGATTTGAATAATAAGGAATCAGAAATGATCGCAGATAAAAGCAAACCAGCGATTTCTTTTTCAATCGTCACTTGGTTTTCTTTATACATTTTGTTTAAGATCGTTGCTGTACAGCCTACAGGCTCAGCACGATAGTAAAGAGGTTCACTTGTTTCAAAGTTGGCAATACGGTGGTGGTCAATGACCTCAGTTACTTGTACTTGATCAATATCGCTTACACTTTGCTGGAATTCGTTATGATCGACAAGAATGACTTGCTTTGTTTCATTTGCAGCCGTTTCAATGAAACGAGGTGCTTCTTGTTTAAAGAAATCTAATGCGTATTGTGTTTCTCCATTGATTTCTCCAAGTCTGACGGCTTCTGCCTGAACGCCGATTTTGTTTTTCAGATCAGCGTAAGCAATAGCAGAACAAATCGTGTCTGTGTCAGGATTTTTGTGTCCGAATACGAGTGTTTTTCCCATGTGAATTCTCCTTCTTACATTTATTGATGATGTTTCTATTCTAACAGCTTTTGACCTTGAATTCAGGGTTTATAGCTAAGAATAATCTAAAAAATTGTAACATGCTGTTTGAAAACTTGCATGTGCGGTTCCATATCGGTGTTCCACGTGAAACGCTCCCAGGACAGCCTGCATTTTACTTGAGATTTACCGCTATGGTAAAATAAAGGTTGGGGCAAGACATGATGGAGCTGACATCATACGTATACATAGAAGTACACATTGAGCAAGATATAGACAAAAGGATTGGATAGAGGTGAAGGTGTGAAACAAACAAAAGCGTTAGTAGAGGGCGCAATCATGATGAGTATTTTTGCGGTCATGATGCTGTTTTATTTGTATGTGCCGCTTTTATCTATTATTTTCTTTCTAGCTGCTCCGATTCCGATCATCCTCTATACAATCAGGCACGGCTTGAAAAAAGGAATTGCTGCTGGCGCTATTGGCATAGTGATCAGCTTTTTAATTGGGTCTATGGCTGGACTCATGAGTGCACCTATCTTAATTGCCGTCGGATTGGGCATGGGTGTTTTCTACAGCAGAAGGCAGCCTGGGAATGCCATCATTACAGGTGCGCTGCTTTATTTATTCAGTATTCTCATCTCCTTTGTTGTCAGTGTCCAGCTCTTTCAAATCGATATTATGAATATTGCGAAAGAGTCGATTGAGCAAATGATGCCGATGGTAGAGAGTGTTTTAAAGCAATCCGGGGCTTCTGAAAAGGACATAGCTAAACAGCTCAAACAGTTTAAAGAGATGCAGGATACGGCATTAAGTGCTTTACCTGTAGCGTTATTGATTTTGGTGACGCTGATGGCTTTTGTGAATCACTGGTTCGTGCGGCCTTTGCTCAAACGGTTTGTTTCAGACATGCCGTCCTTGAAGAAATTTAAGGATATGCGGCTGCCAAAAAGCATGGTATGGTATTATTTACTCACATTGCTTTTGATGCTGATTCAGACGGAAAAAGGCAGCTTTTTATGGCTCGTTCAAACGAGTGCGTTTCAAATTTTATTTATACTGGTGCTTATTCAGGGATTTTCTTTTCTCTTCTATTATTGCCACGAAAAAAACATCTCAAAAGCGGTACCCATTTTCGCTGTCGTGTTAACGGTTTTCTTTCCGCCAATCGGTGTGATTGTGCGAATTATAGGGATTGCTGACATAGGCTTTGATTTAAGAGAAAAAGTAAAAAACAAATAATTCACTCTGAATGTTGAGGAGTTGATATCAGTGCCAAGCTTCTATAGAAAACCTGTCATCAAGTATCCGATCTTCGCGTTAATTGTTCTTGCGGTGGTCACAGTCCTCCTCAACCTTTATTTCAATTGGATCATAGGAGCAGTTGGTCTTATCGTCCTTGCAGGTGTGCTCTACTTTTTAAAGTGGGCTGATACGCAAGTGCAGAAAGAGATTGATTCATATATTTCAACATTATCCTATCGAGTCAAAAAGGTTGGAGAAGAAGCATTAATGGAGATGCCAATTGGTATTATGCTGTTTAATGACCAGTATTATATCGAATGGACCAATCCGTTTCTCGCTTCATGCTTTCATGAAAGCACACTTGTCGGCAGATCCTTGTACGATACATTCGAGTCTATTGTGCCTCTTATTAAACAAGAAGTCGAGACCGAAAATGTGACGCTGAATGACCGGAAATTCAAAGTCATTATTAAACGGTCAGAGCGCCTTTTATATTTCTTTGATGTCACGGAACAAGTGCAGATTGAACGACAGTACGAAAATGAACGAACGGTGTTATCTTATATCTTTTTAGACAACTACGACGATGTCACGCAGGGCCTTGATGATCAAGTGCGCAGCGCGATTAATAGTGAAGTGACGTCTTTGCTCAACAATTGGGCACAAGAATACGGTATTTTCCTGAAGAGAATTTCGTCTGAACGATTTATGGCGGTTCTAAATGAGAGCATTTTAGCTGAGCTTGAAGCGTCAAAATTCTCCATTTTAGACGAGGTCCGTGAGAAAACAGGGGCACATAGTGCGACGCTTACTCTGAGTATCGGGATCGGTGCGTCCGTTCCTTCCTTGAAAGAGCTTGGAGCACTTGCCCAGTCGAGTCTTGACCTTGCCCTCGGACGAGGCGGGGATCAGGTCGCCATTAAACAGCCGAATGGAAAAGTGAAATTCTACGGTGGAAAAACGAATCCAATGGAGAAACGGACACGCGTACGCGCACGGGTCATTTCTCATGCTTTAAAAGAAATTGTATCTGAAAGCGGTAATGTCATGATCATGGGGCATAAGTTCCCAGACATGGACTCGATCGGTGCATCCATTGGGATTTTAAAGGTCGCCCAGGCCAATGGAAAAGAAGGCTATATTGTCATTGATGCCAATCAGATTGGCGACAGTGTTCAACGCTTAATTAGTGAAATTAAAAATTATGAAGAGCTTTGGTCACGTTTTATCACCCCAGAGGAAGCAATGGAGCTTGCAAAGGATGACACATTGCTTGTCGTCGTGGATACACATAAACCGTCTCTCGTTATGGAAGAACGGCTGCTGAATAAGATTGAAAATGTCGTGGTCATTGACCATCATAGACGCGGCGAGGAATTTATCCGTGATCCTTTACTTGTTTATATGGAGCCGTATGCTTCATCTACAGCAGAGCTTGTGACAGAGCTTTTAGAATATCAGCCGAAGAAATTACGGATTAACATGATTGAGGCGACTGCGCTTCTGGCTGGGATCATCGTTGATACGAAGAGTTTCTCCCTGAGAACGGGGTCAAGAACGTTCGATGCAGCATCCTACCTTCGTGCAAAGGGAGCAGATCCTGTCCTTGTGCAAAAGTTCTTAAAAGAAACCGTCGATCATTACATCAAACGAGCAAAACTCATTCAGCATACAGAACTGTATCAAAATCAGGTGGCCATTGCTTCATTGCCATCTGACAGGTCGGAGTATTATGATCAAATTACGATTGCCCAGACAGCGGATTCCCTGTTGTCAATGAGTGAGGTAGAAGCGTCATTTGCTGTCGCTAGACGAGATGACGACACAGTATGTATTAGTGCTAGATCATTAGGGGATATCAACGTTCAAATTATTATGGAAGCATTAGACGGCGGCGGTCATTTGACTAACGCTGCTACCCAGATTTATGGTATAACCATTGAAGAAGCGGTAGGGAAATTAAAGGCTGCCATTGACGAATATTTCGAAGGAGGGGTTCAAAGATGAAAGTCATCTTTCTAAAAGACGTAAAAGGCAAAGGAAAAAAAGGCGAAGTCAAGAATGTAGCTGACGGATACGCGCACAACTTTCTCATCAAACAAGGGTTAGCTGTTGAAGCAACTCCAACGAACCTAAGCGCATTGGAAGGGCAGAAAAACAAAGAGAAAAAGAATGCCATCCAAGAGCTTGAACAAGCAAAACAATTAAAAGAAACACTTGAGGCGTTAACAGTGGAACTCACTGCAAAATCAGGTGAAGGCGGCCGTTTGTTTGGCTCGATTACAAGCAAACAAATCGCTGATAAATTGCAAAAAGATCATCAAATTAAACTCGATAAGCGTAAAATCGAGCTGAATGACGCCATCCGTGCATTAGGTTACACAAATGTACCGGTGAAGCTTCATCCAGAGGTACAAGCAACGTTAAAGGTACATGTGACAGAGCAGGCATAAGTAGAAAAGAACCCGTCTCACGAGGAGGCGGGTTCTTTTTTTATGAAGGATCTGAAATATAGACACTGCGTCCAGCACGCATACCGGATAAAAACATGAAAAATAGGATGATGATAAAGATGATAATCGCTGGTGTCCATGTATGTGTGGAATCAAAAAGGATACCAATCATGAACGGCCCAACAGCAGCTAATAAATAACCGAGAGACTGCGCCATTCCAGAGAGGGCAGCTGCTTGTTCCATATTGGTTGTACGTAAACCGATAAATGTGAGGGCAAGACTGATACTGGCCCCTTGTCCAATGCCGATCAATAGAACAGAGATGACAAGGATAGGCGTCGATCCTCCGAGGAGAAGTCCAATCATGCCGAGTAAATACACAAGGACAAGGCCAGCGACAAGCGGTCTTTGCGTTTTTAATTTTTCTGCAAAAACGGGCGTTAAGAAGGTGGATGGCAGCCCAACAAACTGCATAATGGACAGCATCCAGCCAGCTGTAGACAGGTTCATTCCATGGGATGTTAAGATATCAGGAAACCATGCGATGCTGCTATAGAAAAGGAATGACTGCAACCCCATAAAAAAGGTCACCTGCCATGCAACACGTGAACGCCATATTGGCTGCTCTGTAAGAGAAATACTTTTGACGGCCGCTGTATTCTGATGAAGAAGCTGCGGCGCCCAAACCATCATGGCGAGAAGGGCAAGTCCAGCCCATACAAGGAATGATGTATTCCAGCCGCCAGGCATCGTATGACTGAGCGGAACACTGACACCTGATGCAAGTGCAGCGAAGACGGACATTGAAGTTGTATATACACTTGTCATCAAGCCTGCATGTGCAGGAAATTTATGCTTCACAAGCCCCGGTAAGAGCACATTACAAATCGCAATTCCAACGCCGACCAGCGCTGTTCCAATCATTAAGAAGGTGATGGAGCCAAACGAGCGAATCACAATCCCAAAGAGAAGGACGGCAAGTCCAAGCCAGAGGGTTCGTTCATTGCCAAGTCGTTTTCCGATTTTAGGTGCAATTGGAGAAAGCAATGCGAATGAGAGCAGTGGTAATGTCGTAAGAAAACCCGCCAGTCCATTTGAAAGCTGTAAATCGGAACGAATCGCGCCGATAACAGGGCCAACGGATGTAATGGCAGGCCGAAGATTAAATGCAATAAGCAAAATCCCAGCAATCAGCAGGATGGTTTGTCCTGTACTGCGAGGATGTAATGTTGATTTTTCTAGTTGTTGTTCCATGAATGTAAACTCCTTTATTTCTTTAAGAAGAACGTTCTTTCTTCTGTTCAAGCTCCGCTAATTTAGCTAATAAGATATGCTGCGGCATATGCATGATTTGTTCTAACGGTACATTGAGTGATGCAGCAAGCTTTTGTGCGGTATCGGCTGAGATTTGTAAAGGTCTCATGCGCAAATCCCTCCTCTTTCAATCTATACGTTCCAATATATCATATCGGCTTTGTGCCATGCTGATAAAAAATTAGCGTTCTCTTTGATAAAACCACTTTAGGGCCGATAAGAAATTATTTTGAAATTGTTTCAGATGATGGCCCTCCCCTTGTTCGATGTGATATTGCAGCTGCCTTTCTTGCATCCCTTTCTGTAATAAAAGGTCATGCAGTTGTTTGTTGAATAAAGGCATGTGCTGTTGAGCAGATGTTTTGCCTTTCCCTTCTTCACTGCCTACAGACAAATAAATAAAGTGATCCACACACTGAATGCTTTGTTGTTTAGCAAACGGTAGAAAATCTTGATACCAAAATGACCCGGAGATCGATGCGATGTTTTTAAAAAGATCAGGGTGCATGAATAAAGTATAAATAGCAAACAGCCCGCCTAATGAAGCACCTACGTGGCTATGTTCATGACAGGTCTCTTGAACTGGATATTCTCTTTTGATATATGGGAGTAAGTCATTCGCTAAAAATGACACATACGTCTGTGCCTCACCTTTAAAGTCAGGAAACCCAGATCGCAGTGATGACGCCTTCCATGGTGTATATTCGTCAAGTCGATTGAATGGGTGTATGCCGACAATGATGATTGGCGAGATGGTTTTGGTTTCGATCATTCTTTCGATCTCTAGCAGGTGTGTTCTAAACAAAGAAGAGCCATCTTGTACAAAGACAGCTGGAACATCAATAGAGGTGTCCTGTGGAAGGTAAATATCAAGCTGACGCCCATTAAACTCATCATATAGAAACGTTCCGTTCATGTGTATCCTCTCCTAAAGGTTTTCAACTGCGTTGAAAAGAAGACAAAGGGCTAAACAATTTAGCCCTTTGTCAAAAATCTGATTACGCATCTGTTTAGTTGTTTTGATCTAACCATTTGACAGCCTTATCAAGGAAGGTTGTTTTGCTTAGTGCTGTTCCTCCTTGAAGCATAGGATCAACGGCATTTTCATTGATGTGCCCATTTTTCACAGCTTTTAGGCTTGTCCAAATTTTATTTTTCTCTAAGTCCTTCAATGCATTTGGATTCGATGAGTTTTCCTCTTTAGAGAACTGAACAAAAATATAGTCAGGATTGAGTTCGCCTAGGCGCTCCAATGAAATCAATGCTTGTGCTTTGGCTTTTTTGATATCACTTGGTGCTGTAAATCCTAAGTCCCCATATAAGGTAGAGTTGAAGTATACGTCTTCAGGGTAAACGTACAGGTCGCCCTGTCTAATGCGCAAAATGACAGCTGTTTTGTTGCTGCTTTTGTCTTTCAGGGTTTCTTTCGCTTGTTTGAGATCTTTCTGATAATCAGAAATGATGTTTTTCGCTTCTTTACTTTTTCCAGTCAGTTCACCGAGTAATAATAGATTGCTTTCCCAGTCAGAAGAGACATGGGATACTGGGATCGTCGTTTGGACTTTATCCAATTTTTTTATTGTTGCAGGCGGGAACTTGGTTGATCCGAGTATCACATCTGGTTTTAGTTTTAGGATTTTTTCCAGGTTCGGTTCTGTTTTTTCACCGATACCTTCTGTTTTCGCTGTAATGTCTTTAAATAATTCAGGGAATGTGCCGCCTACAGTAGAAGCACCAATAGGCTCGATACCAAGTAATTTTGCATCTTCCATTGATTCAAGGCTTCCAGCAATGACAATTCGTTTCACTGGTGTTTTGAGTTTGTACGTTTGATCTAAGTAGTTGATATTTGTTTCTGCTGTTTCAGCTGACTTGCTTTTGGTCGTGTTTGAAGCAGGTTTATTTTCTGCAGCACCACAGGCTGCTGCGGTGATCGTCATGATACAAAGGATAAGCAATGCGAACCATTTTTTCATTTGTTTTCTCCTTTAACTGATAATTGTTCTCAATTAAAGATTGTAGTAGTCTTTTGTCCTTTTATCCATAGACAATGATCTGTCAAATGATGGACTTTTTACGGAAAAAAAGATAAAAGGTCCTGAATGACTCGTTGATGACTGGCTGCTGTGTATTCACGCCAAGGGTCAGAAGTGAGCGGATAGACGGCTTGCTGCGTCACAGCCTTGAGATTGTGCCAAGACTCCTGCTGCTTTAACTTTTGATAAAAAGCAATGGTTTTTGGCTCCTTATGCAGGAAGAGGAAGATGGCGTCTGGATCTAGCTGTTGTATAGAGCGAATGCTGATTTTCTTTTCTATTAGCTGGCCGTCATTCTGAAAAGCTGGCAGAAGGCCAATATCTTGAAAAATTACTTCTGACATGGTGCGATTCACAGACAAATAAAGCTGATCTTGAAAGATACGAAGAGGCAGGACGGTTTTTGGTGGATGATCAAAAAGGCATGCCTTTTTCGCTTGATTGACGAGTTCCTCGTAATGAATCAGCCATTCTTCTGCTTCGTTCGCTTCATTTAGGAACGTAGCTGTTTGTTTGAATTGAGTGCGCCAATCTAATTGTGTGAATGGAACAAAGTGAACAGGACAGATGGTTTTTAACACTTGTTTTTCTTCCTCTGTCACATGATCATTGGCAATGATCAGCTCAGGTTTTGTTTCTTTTAATAGCTGTAAATTGGCTTCAGCGTGCTCGTTGATCCGATGTGCACTCAGGTGAATCGGAATTTCTTCTGCATGATGCTCAAAATCATGTGCTGTCCACTTAGGGTGAAGAGGGGCAGCATATGGGATGATATGAATGGGTGTGAGCTGGCCGAGTATGGAATGGCCATAGGCTGCAATTTTCCGCTGACGGCTTTTCATATAAGTAGAAGGGGTCATGCCCGTTTTTTTCTTAAAGATGCGGCTGAAGTAATACGGATCTTGATAGCCGATTTCCAGTGCAATGTCTTTGAGCTTTACGTTGCCTTTTGCCATTAATTGTTTGGCTCTAGCCATCCTTTTCTTGGTGATATAATCAGTGACACTCACATCAAAATGCTTTTTAAATAGCTCGCTGTAATGATTGGCGCTGATGCCAGCCATATGAGATAGACTTGTCAGGCTGAGGGGTTCTTCGGAATGTTGATCGATATATTGTTTTGTTTTGAAAAGGGCATGTGCCGTGTCACAAATATCTTCTTTATGCAGTGTGAAAAGCTGCATAATGAGCTGCTGAAAAAGAGTTTGGCTTCTAAAAAAGCTAATGGATTCAGGTCTTTGCCATTCCTCTGTCATATCGGACAATAAAGAATGAATATGTTCAATCGAGCTAATATCGATAAATTGCCATTTATTCAGTAAAGAACGGGCATGTTCCGTTGATACTTCTCCTATGTTTTGATTTTGCAGCGTGTAGAGCTGAAAGCGAAACAGATAGAGCTCGTGTTTTTGATAAGGCTCTGTTTTTAACATAAATGTTTCCCCAGGCATGATTGTATAGAGTGTCAGATGTTTCAATCGCCATTTTTGATCGTTCAATGTGAGTAAACCGCTGCCGCTTATGCTGAAGAGGAGGCAGAATGTATCTGATAGCTGCTGCTCTGTATGTGGAAGCTCTGCATTATTTATTTTTTCAGTATATGTTAATCGGTAGATGAATTGTTCGGCATTTGCCAATGTACGTAATTGATTGTTGTTTCCCATAAAACCACCTGATCTCTTATTGATTGATAAACATTCTCAATTAAATTGTAGCAGAAAGAGCTGAAAGATGGTGATGTTTATTCTGTCAAAAAAGCACCCTGATGGAGATCAGGGTGCGGTGATTTATTCCGTTTTTCCATGTGCTAGCGCAGGTTCTTTTGTTAAGCTTAATGGCCGCAAGTCCTGCCAGTGTGTCTGGATATAATCGATGCAGGCATTTCTAGTGTCTTCCCCAAAGACCTTTTCCCATCCATCTGGCACTGGTGCAAATGATGGCCAAAGTGAATGCTGTCCTTGTTCATTGACCAGCACAAGAAATACACCGTCTTCACGATCAAAGGGATTTGTCATTTGTCATCTCTCCTTTATTCTTAGTGCTTTTGTTTGACCCGATGCAGTGCGTTGTCTAAGATGACACCAATTTCTGCTAGGGGTTTAGGCTGGCACATGTCTTTGTGCCGGCAATGAATGTCGTGCTGTTCGATTGTTCCGTTGATATAAGGTGCCCATGCTTCGGGATCAATTGGTGTAAACCAATCTGGGATAATGGTAGATCTAAAGAATAATATGTCCCCCTGATAAGTTTTTGGCTGATATTCTCCGAGCAATCGAACTGAATTCACATAGGTTTCTTTTAGATTTCTAATGGCATTTTCATTTAAGCTAGCTAGTGCACTGCCATCTTTTTTCAAGATGTCGATGGCACTTTTCATTGTGAGCGGTTCACCTGTTAAGGTATCTGGATCATAACCGCCGAGCGCAAGAAGAGCGATTAGTGCTTCTTCTTCATCAGGTGCTGCTTTAATCGGTAAGAAATGGTTCGGATAGGCATCCAGCATCGCAACGAGTGTGATTTCTTCACCTTGCTGCTGGAGCTGTGTAGCCATAGCCTGAACAACGTTTCCGCCTAATGACCAGCCAAGAAGATGATAAGGGCCTTTTGGCTGAATCGTTTGGATGTGCTTGATGTAATCCGCAGCCATATCATCTAGTGTGTGCGGGTAGTCATCTTTTCTTGCGATTCCTCGAGCCTGTAATCCATAAATAGGGATGTCTTTTTCTAATGTATTCAAGAGACCTGCATAGCACCAGCTAAGACCACCTGCTGGATGAACACAGAAGAGTGGATATCTTTCTCCATTTGTTCGCAGCGGCAGCAAGATGTCTAGTGCGTTTTCATCGCTTCCTGTTTCTAGTTTCTCTGCCAAACTTGCCACATTTGGTGCTTCAAACAATGTTCCAATGCTTAGTTTGACACCAAGTGCATCACGAATGCGGCTGATTAAACGAACTGCAAGCAGTGAGTGTCCGCCAATGTCAAAAAAGCGATCGTCTATGCTGATTTTAGGTAAATCAAGCACCTCTTCAAATAGATGACATAGGATTTCCTCTTTCGGATTTCTAGGGCCGCGGCCATCTGCTTGCTGCATTTGCAATTGAGGTGCTGGCAGTGATTTTTGATCAAGCTTCCCGTTTGCTGTAAGCGGTATGGCGTCAATCTGTACATATGCCGCGGGCACCATGTAATCAGGAAGACTGGCTGCTGCAAAATGACGAAGGGTCTCTGTATCGAAACGGTTTTCTTCAGTTGGGACGAAATAGGCGACTAGGCGTTTGTCGCCAGGCTGATCCTCTCGCATCATGACGGCAACTTGTGCAACTGCATCGTGGCGTGCCAGAACGGCTTCGATTTCTCCAAGTTCAATGCGGAAGCCGCGTATTTTAATTTGATGATCAGCTCTGCCAATGTAATCAAGAGCCCCTTCTTCTGTCCAGCGCGCAAGGTCGCCTGTACGATACATCCTTGTGCCAGGTGCGCCATAAGGATCGGCAGGGAATCGATCTGATGTCAGGTCAGGTCTGCCTAGATAACCTCTTGCAAGGCCAGCTCCAGCTACATACATTTCACCTGTCGTCCCAGGGGGAACAGGCTGCAGGTATTCATCTAGTACGTACACGTGTAAATCAGGAATCGGTTCGCCTATTAAACTGCTGGAGTTCTTTGTGATCATATCTCGATTGAGTTCATTGTACGTAACGTGTACGGTGGTTTCTGTGATGCCGTACATGTTAATGAGCTTTGGCTTACAGTCTGAGTGACGGCTGTACCAATCTTCTAATCTGCTAAGCTCTAATGCTTCACCGCCAAAGATGACATAGCGGAGTGATAATGCTTGGCCTAGTGTTTGTTGTTCCTTGTCTATCTGCATGAGCTGATAGAAGGCAGAAGGTGTTTGATTAAGTACAGTCACGCCTTCCTCAACTAGAAGCTGCAGCATCTCTTCTGGGGAGCGAGAGATGGTATGAGGTACAATGACAAGCCGGCCGCCATATAAAAGTGGTCCCCATATTTCCCATACTGAAAAATCAAAGGCATATGAATGGAACATTGTCCAAACATCTTCTTCATCAAATTGGAACCAATGTTCAGTAGATGTCAGAAGACGGATGACATTTTGGTGTGGGATGACCACTCCTTTTGGTTTCCCTGTAGAACCGGATGTATAAATAATATAGGCCGGATGCAGAGAAGATAGCGGTTCAAATCTGTCTATATCAGCCGGATTGTGATTTGGCATTGTCAGCAATTGATCGCTCGTTTCTTTTTCGTCTAACAAAATCAAATCGCAATCAGCTGGAAGATGCACTGCATCTGCTTTTGTTGTGATGCTGCAAACGGGTTTGGCATCTTGTATCATGTATGCCAGCCTGTCTGCTGGATAATCAGGATCAAGCGGAACATAGGCTGCACCTGCTTTATGAACGGCTAATAAGCTTACGAGCATATCAATTGATCTAGGCAGGGCAAGTGCAACGAACTGTTCTGGTCCAACGCCTTTTTCTATTAATAAATGAGCAAGACGATTGGCTTTGTTGTTTAACTCACCATAGGTCAGCTGCCTATTGCCATACGTTACAGCCACTCGATCAGGGGATTGCTGCGCCGTTTTTTCAAATAAGGCCGGGAGACTATGTGCTTGGTCTAACTGAGCAATTGTCTTTTTGTCAGGGAGAAATGTTTGCCGCTCTTTATCTGATAAAATGTTCACTTGACCAATCGGCAGATGCGGACGCTCAGCTACCTCTGTTAAAAAGCGCTTCATTCTGTCAGCGATTGCTCGAATGGTGCTTTGTTTAAATACATCTGTGCTGAATTCAAACAATCCTGTTAAACCTGCTGCTGACCCAGTTTCCGTTCTTTGTTCTGTTAATTCGATGGTCAGATCGAATTTAGCTGACCCTACTGGTTTCACGTAGAGGTCTGAATCAAGCTGTGTCAGCTTCATTTCCGCCTTCGGTGTATTTTGGAAGGCTAGCATGACCTGGAACAATGGATTTCTTGATCTGGACCGGGTTGGGTTTAGGATTTCGACTAGCCGTTCAAATGGCAGATCCTGATGCTCATAGGCTGCTAGGTCAACGTCTCGCACTCGCTTCAATAGCTCACTAAAGGTTGGATTACCAGCTGTATTTGTACGTAATACTAGTGTGTTCACAAATAATCCCACAATATCGTCAAGAGCATCGTCATTCCGTCCAGCAATTGGACTGCCGATTGGGATATCTGTACCGGCCCCAAGGCGTGTCAGTAATGCTGCAAGTGATGCTTGAAGCACCATGAACAAACTCACTTGATGCTGCTTTGCAAGCTCAAGGAGGTTCTGATGTAAAGCGGGTTCAATCGTAAAGTCTATCGTCGCACCGTTGAAGCTTCCTTCCTGTGGACGCGGGAAGTCATAAGGCAGTTCAAGTTCTTCAGGCAGGTCATGTAAGGCACCTTTCCAATAGCTGAGCTGCTTGGCAAATAGACTATCCGCCTTTTCTTCATTGCCCAACAGCTTCTGCTGCCAAATAGCATAGTCAGCATATTGAACAGGTTCTGCTGGCAAGGAGATGGATTTTCCTTGTATACGGGCTTCGTAAGCAGCAGCTAAGTCTCGCGTCAATGGTGCAAGTGACCAGCCGTCACCAGCGATGTGATGCAGCAATAGAAGCAGTACGGATCGGTTTGCATCAAGCGTGAATAATTCAGCTCGAAGTGCAGGTTCTTCTTCAATCTGAAAGCTATAGCGAATGGCTTCGTTTAACTGATTCTCAATTTGTTGATCGCTTGAAGCTGTGACATGGAGTTCAGGCTGAACACTTTTCGGGTGTAAAATGACCTGTCTTGGCATGCCGTTCTTATTTGGAAAAATGGTTCTAAGGGTTTCGTGTTTTTCAGTGATATCTGCCAAAGCACCAATGAGAGCTGTTTGATCTAGTCTACCTGTCAGTTGAATGACAAGTGGAATATTGTAAGTTGGACTTGGCCCTTCAAGGCAATGAAGGAACCAGAGCCGTTTTTGGGCAAAGGATAATGGAATTTCATCTGGTTTGTCTTCAACCTGAAGCGGCGGCCGAATGTCCTTCGCTTTGTCAATGTGCTGCGCAAGCTCAGCAACTCGAGGTGATTCAAAAATGGTACTCATACTTAGGTCTGCACCAAGTGTATCGCGTATACGTCTAAGCAGGCGAGCGGCGAGTAAGGAATGTCCTCCTAAGTCAAAGAAACTATCATCTATGCCAATTTGAGATAGGCCAAGGGTTTCTGCAAATAAACTACATAACATGTCTTCTTGTGGTGTTCTAGGTGTACGCTCAGAACTAACTAAAGACATATTTGGTGCTGGTAATGCTTTGCGGTCGATTTTGCCGTTTGGTGTAAGTGGAAGTTCTGGCAAAACGACAACAGCAGAGGGCACCATGTAGTCAGGAAGTAATGCAGCCACAAACTGCCTGAGCTCTGAAGGGTGCAGAGAAGACCGGTCTGTCAGCACAACATACGCACAAAGCAGCTGCTGCCCAGGTTGATCCTCACGAACGATAACAGATGTATGCTTTATAGCTTGATGCTGCATCATCACTGTTTCAATTTCACCTAGTTCAATACGGAAGCCGCGGATTTTAATTTGATGATCGGCACGACTGATATAATCAATTGAACCATCTTCACGCCATCTGGCTAAATCACCAGTGCGATACATTCTCGTGCCTTTTGTGCCGAATGGATCAGCGACAAAGCGTTCAGCCGTTAAATCATATCGTCCAAGATATCCTCTGGATACTCCTTCACCTGCAATATAAAGCTCACCGATTGATCCTGCTGGGACTGGGTTTAGTCCTTCATCTAAAATGTAAATGCTCGTATTCCAAATGGGTTTACCAATTGCCGGTCCACTATTTTCTCGATGTGCTGTGACATTTTCCATCGTAGACCAGATCGTCGTTTCTGTAGGTCCGTACAAATTAGTAATGTCACATTGAAGAGATTGCAATGTGTGCAAAAGGGAGGCAGGGAGTGCTTCACCTCCAACAAGAACACGCATACCTGTGACCACATCAGGGTATTCATCTGCCAACGCATGCCACAACGTTGGTGTTGCCTGCATGATTGTGACATGATGAGAACGAATCATGTCTGAAAGCTTTGCTGGTTCTTGTATGGTTTCTTTTTTTGCCAATAAAATAGCAGCCCCATGTAAAAGCGGTAGGAACATTTCCAGCCCAGAAATATCAAAGGCAATGGTCGTTACCGCTAAAAGCTGGTCTTTTTGATCTAATAAAAATGAATCTTGCATGGACAATATAAAGTTGATCACATTTCGTTTTGTTACAACAACACCCTTTGGTTTGCCTGTCGATCCTGACGTGTAGAGGATGTAAGCTGGGTGATGTGGAGAGCCCTCGCTCCAAGCCGGATTGATGTGCGGACTGTCTGCTATGTCCTGATGAACAGTTGAATCATCCAGCTGAACGATGTGCGGATGGTCCAAACCGTCTGCTGTCTCTTTGACTGTGAGCAAGCACGCTGGTTTGGCATCTTCTAGCATATAGGCGACACGATCGTTAGGATAATCAGGGTCTAGTGGCAGATATGCGGCTCCCGTTTTGACGACGGCTAATAGACTTACGACCATATTGATGGACCGAGGCAGAGCAATTGCGACAAATTGTTCTGGTCCAATGTCATGTTTTTTCAAATAATGAGCTAATTGATTAGCCCGCTGATTCAACTCCTCATAGGTCAAAGTAATTCCTTCAAACTGTAATGCTTCTGCTTGTGGTGTTTTGCTCACCTGTTTTTCAAATAGTTCCCGTAAAGATTCCTTTGGTAATTCTCGTTTTGTATCATTCCAGTGCTTGAGGATGTTCTCTTTCTCTTCAGACAAAAGAAGGTTGAATTGACTGATCGTTTGATCTTGCTCTAGTCCGGTTATTTCCTCCAGCAATTGAAGAAAACGCTGCTGATGAGCGTCAACTGTTTGCTCTTTGTAAACGGCAGGGTTTGCATCAAAGTCGATTTGAAATCCGTTCCCATCCGCGCGGTCGTATATGTTAATCGATATATCATCCACGGGTCCTGCTGAAAGGTTATGTGCTTGACCAATGCTCTGATCGAACATGAGATCATAATCAAATGGCATGATATTGATCTGCGGGCCAAATAATCGCTGATTTCTTCCGATGAGTTTAAAGTCTCTCCGCATGTCCTCGTGACGATATCTTTGATGAGGGCGAATGGCTTTTAGTTCCTCAGATACTTGGCGAACAAGTGCTGATAGCGTCATTTCTGGTTTGCATGTTAAACGAAGCGGTACCAGGTTCATGACCATTCCGGGTGTTTGTAAGGCGCACGATCCAAGGCGCATCATCACAGGTAATCCTAAAACAATATCATGTGCACCAGTCATACGATGCATATATAAAGCGGATGCAGCAAGGATCATTTCATGCCACGTACCACCGAAGGCTTGAGCATTTCTTTTCATTTTGCTTACCTTTTCGGCAACGAAGCCAGCCGTTTTTCGAATAAAATGATCCGACGTTCTTGGTGCAAGCTCAGCAAGGCTGACAACTTCAGGTTGATCAGCAAAGCGATTTTTCCAAAACGCTCGATCAGCTTCATATCGATTGGACTGTCGATAAGTGGACTCCTCTTGAACTACGTCATGTAAGGATCCAAATGTTTGAGGGGGCATAGGTGTCCCATTCGATAGGGCTGAATAGACCTCAGCAACACGACGCGCAATGAGCGAAAAGGCGAATCCATCAATGGCAATGTGATGAATGCGCTGATACCAGATAAATCGGTCGTCAGCAAGCTGAAAAAGTACTTCACGGAATAATACATCTTTCTCTAAAGAGACTGGCGTTGAAAGATCTTCCTTCATCCATGCTTTAGCCGCATCAAGAGGCTGTTTTTCATTTTGTAAATTAACATATTGAAATGGAATCTCTTTCTTAGATGTCATCCATTGCTTTGGACCGTCAGTATCTTCAATGAAGCGCATATACAAGGAATCTGTTTCTAAGACAGTCTTTCTAATGGCGGCTTCAAAATGTATGGGATCAATAGGACCTTTAATCTCTATATACTCAGCTGTATTGAAAATAGGATTAGCTGGATCAAGCTGCTGCGCGTACCAAATGCCTGATTGGGCACCGGTTAGCGGGAATGAATCGACTGACTGGATCGACAAGGGTCTATTCCTCCTTTACAAGTAATCGATATTTGGGATAGATGGCTGTTTTTCTGGGAAAAGAAGAGTCCGCCAATGAGCGAGCGTTGGATTTGCTGCAAGCTCAACGAAATTGACTGTCGATCCTTGCTGCCTCCACTTTTCCGCTAGGCTCATCATTCTAATAGAATCAAGCCCAAGGTAGACGAGATTCTCATCAAGTGGTATTTCATTTGGCTCGATTTGGAGATACTCAGCTACTTGGTGAACGATGGTCTCAAAGGATAAATCATCACTGTTTGTTTCTTGTCCTGTTAAACGACTGATGATTTGGTTTGTCGTTGTGGTGACTGCACAGCGTTCAGCTGCATAGGTCATGGCCATTTTGTGATGTTTCAGTGAAAAGTCAGCGACGGCATCGGCGACAAAAAAGGTTTCAATATCGAGCATGAATGCTTCTGCGGCTGTCAGCATACAGCCAATATGTGCATATACGCCAGTAATGATTAGTTGATCACGCCCGCCTTCTTGAAGGATATCCAAAAAATTAGATTTCTTGAATGCGCTATAACGCCATTTTGTCAGCATTGTATCTGCCTCAGATGGAGCAAGCTGATCAATGATTTTTGTCAATGCTTCATCATCACCAAGTCCAGGTCCCCAAAAATCTGTTAATAAGGCACGATCCTTCGGGTCTTGGTCACCAGGTTGCGCTGTATAGACGACGGGGATTCCAAGTTCATTGCATGTATCACGTAATTGTTGAATATGCTGCACTAACTCTGTGATCGGTGATGTATCTTGTTGAAATGCATTTAAAAAATATTGCTGCATGTCATGTATTAGCAGAACAGCACGTTTCGGATCTGGTATCCAGTTCACTTTATTTTCGGGTAAATCTTGTGTGCTTGGCATTGGATATGCAGGAATAGTAGGGATTGCCATGGTTTTCACTCCTCTTTTTTATACGTTGGCAGTATGGGTTGCAGCTAATTCTCTTAATGCTTTTTTACTGACTTTGCCTACACCTGTTTGCGGGAATGCATCGATCCATTCAATGCGGTCGGGAATTTTAAAGGCTGCGAGCCCGCGTTCTCTTAGAAATGATTTTAAGACGTGCGGTGCTGGTTTGTTGTTTCCTTTCGCGATAACAAAGGCACATGAGCGTTCGCCAAGAAATGGATCGGGCATAGACACCATGGCGGCATCATGAATGTCAGGATGCGCAAGTAAATGATTTTCAACTTCTTCAGCGGCAACTTTTTCGCCGCCACGATTGATTTGATCCTTGTCTCTGCCTTCTACAACAACATTTCCTTCTTTGGTTATTCGCACGATGTCACCTGTTCTGTAAAAGCCATCGGGTGTAAATGCTTTTTTGTTTTGTTCATCGGCTTTATAGTAGCCGCGAATCGTATAAGGTCCTCTTGTTAAAAGATGTCCAGCCACTTCATGCGGGACGGGCTTGTCCTCATCATCTACCACTAGTACCTCATCATATTCAGACATCGGGCGTCCTTGTGTATGAATAATGACATGTTCAGGATCATCTAATCTGGTATAGTTGACCAGACCTTCTGCCATGCCAAAAACTTGCTGTAACTTACATCCAAGTGTAGGCATCACTCGTTTTGCTGCCTCAGCACTGAATTTAGCACCACCGACTTGTAAGACTTCAAGACTCGATAAGTCATCTGACCGATGAGGAGCGGCCTCTAGCCAAATCAATGCAATTGGTGGAACGACAGCGGTAATGGTCGCCCGTTCTTTTTCAATGAGTGGAAAGACGACATCAGGGCTTGATCCAGGTGCAAGAACAACTCTTCCGCCTGCGTATAACGTTCCAAGGACGCCAGGCGAGCTTAATGGATAGTTGTGCGCAACTGGAAGTGCAGCTAGATACACACTTTCTTGTGTGAGCTCGCACACCTCATTGCTTTTCCAAAGACTATAAATATAGTCATCATGTGTACGAGGAATGAGCTTTGAAAGGCCTGTGCTGCCTCCAGATAACTGAAGAAACGCAATATCGCTTGCCTCTACATGAATTTGAGGATCAAGAGCTGGGTCCTTTCGCAGATCATCCAAGCAAAGGAATTCCTCAGCTTCCCCTGCAACAATGACATGAGGTAATGAGGGAAGCTTTTCTTTCACTTGACGTGCGAGTGATCGATAATCAAAGCTGCCATCAATATCTGGTATGACATATGCATCTGCTTCGGCAAACTCAATAAAATAAGTGATTTCACTGCTTCTATGAGATGGCAGAGAGAACACGGGTAAAGCACCGATTCGAAATAAAGCGAAAATGACTTCAAAAAAAGCAGGAATGTTAGGAAGCTGCACGACAACTCGACTTCCTTTTTGAATTCCAAGCTGATGAAAACCGGCAGCAAGACTGCTGACGCGCTGATCAAGTTCTTGGTAGCTTATGTGCGTATCAGCGTATGTAATGGCTGTTTTATTTCCTAACGATGCGGCGCGTTCACGAAGCATACCGCCAAAGGTTTCCCCACGCCAACAGCCGTTTTCACGGTAGCGTTTTGCAAATTCTTCTGGCCATGTAGGTGGTTGAACAAACATGTTTTTGTCATCTCCTATTTATTTTTATCACTGATGGATGCCCATCGCGTGAAGCATCGTGTTGAATTTTGCAGATGTTTCAGCTAGCTCTTCTTCTGCCTTTGATCCTTTGACCACTCCTGCACCAGCAAAGAGACGCAGGGAGTGACCCTCAGCTTCTGCACAACGAATGGTGACAATCCAATCACCATCACCATTTGCATCTGCCCAACCGATCATTCCTGTGAAAAATCCTCGATCGAAGGGTTCAATCGCTTCAATGGCTTCACGTGCATCTGCTGTAGGTGTTCCGCATACTGCGGGTGTTGGATGAAGGCTAAGCGCCAAATCAATTGAGGACACACCGGAATCTATTAAGTCACCTTTGACCACAGTAGATAAATGCCACATCGTTTCTGTTTGTATGACGGATGGTGATGCAGGCACATCTAGTGTATGACAGTATGGAGTAAGCGCTTTAGTGACAGCTTCAACAACCACTGCGTGCTCGTGTAAATCCTTCGCTGAGGTAAGGAGTTCATCGCGGCGGCGCTGGTCTTCTACTGGATCTGAACTGCGCGGCCGGGAACCAGCAAGTGGATTGGAAATCACAGATGAACCGGTTTTAGAAAGGAGCAGCTCAGGGCTTGCCCCAAGAAGTGTGCGCTTTTGGGAAGACTTCGGATCAGCTACATTTGCAGCAAACGTATAGCCAGTCGTATTATGACGAGCCAGTCGTTCGAGTATTGTTTTCGTAGGAATGTCTTGATTTGATTTGAGATGGAGAGATCGAGAAATGACGATTTTGCTAAGCTCTCCTTTTTCAATTTTAGCTAACCCTTCGTTCACACCATTCATGTAGACTTCAGGAGAAGGGTCAGGTGTCACCTCATAGGATGGCGATGCCGCTTCTGACTCCTCATCACCTTGTTGAAATTCGAGTGGATCACTAAACTGTACATGGACTGGTACATTTAAACGAACGGGCTGCGCCGGATCAAATGGGACAGCACCAGCCACAATCGGTGTTTGAATTCCAGCTTGTTTGGCATCTTCAAATACGTGCGCTACCCTTGTGGATAGTTCATTTAGCTGATTGGTTTCAATATGCTGGAAAATCCCTTCGGCAAGTATCGTGCGTTTAGGTGAAGCAAGAAAAAAAGCGCCTGGCTGATAGTCTTGAAGCAATTGTACTTTTTCTTCGGACGACAATAATGAATGTTTCATGAAAAGGCCTCCTTTTAAATGAAATGCTAGATTCCGAGTGTTGCGCCGCCATCGATCGTGAGATTCTGCATCGTAATATGACTGGATTGCTCAGATGCAAAGAAAATGACTGCATCAGCGATATTTTGAGGATCAGCGATTTTTTGTAAAGGAATACCGGTTTTATACGTCTCTAGTGAACCTTTAATCACCTGATTTTCTCCTTGTTTATCAGGCCATAAAGCCCATTGCATAGGCGTTGCGGTAGACCCAGGAGAGACGACGTTGCACCTGATTCCATAGGCAGCCAGTTCCAATCCAAGCGTTTTTGTAAATGAAGTGGCTGCTGCTTTTGAAGCGGCATAGGCAGCCATATTCATTCTAGGAATGGCACCTGCGTTAGAGCTGACGGTCACAATGACCCCTTCTGATCTTTTCATCATGTATTTGGAGACAGCTTGAGATACGTAAAAGACACCATGTGTGTTGACTGCGAAAGTTTGTTGCCAGTCATCTGCACTAAGCTGGTCAATAGAACCCATTCGAAGAATGCCTGCTACATTGACCAGTAAATAAATGGGGCCAAGCTGCTTTTCAATTTGATCGACCATGTGCTGAACAGATGCTTGATCGGTAATGTCACCTGGATAGGCAAAGGCACGTATGCCTTCATCCTTCATTTGCTGGACGGTGCTTTGCAGCTGATCTTCTTTTACGTCAACTGCTGCAAGAATCGCACCTTCTTCGGCTAGTCTTTTTGCGACTGCTTGTCCAATACCCTGTCCTGCGCCTGTGATAAGGACAACTTTTTGAGATAGACCACTGTGTTTCATGTGTTCACTGCCTTTCCTTCATGTCTGTGGTTGTGAAAGGATCATCATGATAGAGTGCAAATCGAAAAGCGTCATTCATCAGCACCGGTAAAACGGACGTATGTCCTTCTTTAGGGAATTCGTGATAGGCTGTATGCAAGCCATATGAGGATAAAGGCAGCATACGATTTGCTAGTGAATTTGCATGATCATTCATTTGACACGGATGATGTTTTTCTAACTCACCTACACCTACAAGCAGCCTGACATCCATAGGCATCTGACGTATATGGCTGGTGAATTGGTGTTCTTTTTCTAGAAATAATTTTTTGTTCCAGTGGATAGAAGGACTGCCTGCAATATATGTTTGATAAGCATCAGGGTGCTCAAATAGTGTGTGTAATACAAAAAGACCGCCAAGAGAGTGCCCAAATAGTGTTTGACGACTCTGGTTGATCGGAAAGCGCTGCTCGATATAAGGCTTTACAATCTTTTCTAAAAAAGAAAAGAACGCAGAGGCGCCGCCATATGTATGGGTGGAGAAATCCTTTCTTTTGTCACCAATGGAAGCGTCAGGGCCGGTTAGAGTGAGATCATAATGCCTGAGCGGATGATAGGGCGCTTCTGTCTGATAGCCAATTCCAACAATGATGGCAGGTACAACACCTGTTTTTTCGGGTCTTCTTGACTGTAAACGAATGGCTTCGACCATTGTGCCAAAAAGTGAATTCCCATCAAGCACGTACATGACTGGAAAACCAGCCGCTGGAGGAGTAGTATTCGGTTTAAATATAAAAAGTCTGTATGGGTGTGCTGTGATATCCAGTTGCTCCGTCCCGGGTATAAAAAAAGGACGGCTTTCTCCGAAAAGAGAATCCTCAGTACCCATTCCTTCAGGGCGTTTGGACATGTGTAAAAAATCCCCTTCCTCAAATTGACTCTCATATGCTGATAAAAGCAGGCTTGCGGATATAGGATGAGTGTAGAGATTGAAGAATGGTCCCTTCAAATGAAAATGATTCTCAATTATCACGCAAGCAAATCAAATGATAATGGTTATCAATTATGAAGTCAAATGTTCATTAAGTGGTGTAATTGATAATTTAATCTAAATTTTCGGAAAATAAAGGACTAAATAACTACCAAATGAATGGAAATAGGGAATGCCGGACTGAGTCATTTAAAAAGAGGAGAAATGCCAAAAGACCTTGACCGTCACGGGATATTTACCATTTTCTTCTGTTTGATTCAGGAATATATATAGGTTTTTCTTCTTGAAATCATTTTGAGGAAAAATAAGTCTATAGACCTTCTTGTATTTTTAGGAAAAAAGAGGAGAATTTTTCGAAAAGCTGGTGAGCATATCTCACAACTTATTCAATCTCATGCGTAAATTCATATACAATTTTCTAAGGAAGACAAGATCGAAGGGAATGTAGGCAGAATGAAAACTCCATTAGGAAAGCTAAGGCTAAAACTGCTTGAACATCAGTTCAAATTGAAAAATTCGTTTACAGTGGAAGAATATCATGAAATGAAGCAATCATTACATGAAATACGGATGACATTTGCGGCCTATGAACAATGGGATTTATACCAGCGGGCCACCGATATGATCACCATCCTCCTCTTTCAACACGCCCTCAAGCAAAACCACCATTAACACCTTCACTTTTTATGAGCAGCGTATTTCTTATGAAAGGACGGTGCTGTTTTAAAGTTGGCCAAATATCATATAGCATCAAAAATGCGGAAATGAAAAAAGTAAGGGATGTCCCCTTACTTTTTGATCAATTGGTGTACATGTCTGTAAACACCATTCAATTAGAATCCATCTGTGACATCATATTCGTAACGAATATCGGCTTTGACATTGCTCATAGTAGATCTCGCAGTAGCCTTTGCGTTGTACTTAAAGCTCCATTTTTGAGCCACTCTTAATTGATCTTCCAGAGAAATACGGTAAGAACCACTTGTTGCAGATGAAAAAACGGATTCGTTCCAAATCTTGTTTTCATCAGCCATCAGTTTGTGTGTGACATTTCCTTGGTTAGGCGATTGGGTACTAGTTGTTGAAATCGATTTAACGATTGCATTTTTAGGGATAGAAGAATTGTTCGTTAAATCCATTGTAATGATAGAAGAATCAACTCCTAAAAAATTCAAAGAAGTATTCCCCAGGTTGGTAGCGGTCCCCGTAAAGTTGAATGTACTATTTCCAGATTTAATTCGATCTTGAATGGATACAGTAAAATACATATTTCCTGTATATGTGCCACGAGTTACTTTCACAAAATAAGTTTCTGAAGTTGAAGTAACTTCATCAGTATTGGCAAAAATAAACGGCGTAATTGAATCAGGGTTAATCACCCTACTTCTTTCATCTGAACTTTTCGAATTATACACCTCGATTTTCATCCCTGTATATTGCTTATTATACGAACTTCTGACATAAACTCTTTCACCTTTATTGATCGTAAACTGATAATACGCTTCATTTTCACCTTCAGGTAAGATTGTTGTATCTGGGCGACTATTTTTCCAATATCCCATTGAGCTTGCTGTGTTAGGGCTGTTATTCCCCGTAATCGCTGCTTCTGCTGAATTAGGTGCAAAAAAACTAGTAACAAGCACTAATACCAATGCAGGTAACAAAAAACGTTTGAAGATAGTATTTGTCATATTTTAACCCTCCTTGTAATAATTACTATATCGGATCGAAACTAACAAATTTTAACTGAATTGCCGATATATTTAATAATCACTATTTTTTTAAAAAAGGAGAATCAAAATGAATATTAACTCGTCATACACGGCAGTTGCTTCAAACAATCAGAACCGAATAGACTCTAAAGATCAATCAGCTATTAAAAGTACAAACGAGGTGATGACCGAAGCTGATAGAAGAATGAAAATTTTAGATGAAAAATACCAAAAAATAAATGAACAAAATAAACGATTCAAAGATCCTCATGGTCATATATTTGATAAGTATCGAAATCCAAACTCCCCTTATTTCAGAAATGATTTAACTAAACCGGAAAGAGAGGCGGCTTACTCTATTGAAATTGGATGGGCTAATAGTGGAACAGGAGGACATTTTAATTCTAATGATGCCGCCTTTCGTAATGAAAAACGGTATGACCCTACCCAAGAAAGTGTAGAAAAGAAAATACTCAATCGCCAAAAAGTGAACGAACAAATACAAGATTTATTCTCTAAAAACGGGATATCCCTTCCTAAAAACACAAATCTCACTTTTACCATTGACCCGAACAATTTTAAATTGGTGGTAAGTGGTTCAAAAGACGAAACGCTGATGAAACAAATAGAAGACTTATTAAATACAACCAACAATACTAGAGAATTATTTTTCCATATCATGAAAAGCAGAAATGATGATTCTACTCAATTCACACCGGATTCTCTGGCCAAGTTCCATCTTGTTAATCAAATCAAAACGGTCACAGGCTACAATTTAAAGGATTTAAGCATTGTAAATGGTCAATTTGTAACGGATAACGGAACGAATATTTTTGATCTATACAAAGAAGAACTTCTTAAAAATCCATATACAGCAGAAAATGCGCGCATTGCCGCTTCACATTACGGAGCACAGCTATTTGACCTAGCGAAAAACGGGTTTGACTCTATTCCCGATTTAGTTTTATCTATTGGTTATCAAAACGGTTCCTTATATGACATTGGACAAAAGGTGAATTACGGAGTATTAAAGTGAAGATAAATACATCGAATACGACAGCTGTTCTAAATAAGCAGAACCTTCCGGACTTCAATAGCCATCCAGCTATTAAAAGTACAAATGAGGTGATGACCGAATCTGATAGACGGATGAAAATATTAGATGAAAAATACGAAAAAATAAATGAACAAAATAAACGTTTCAATGATCCTCAAGACCATATATATAATAAGTATAGAAACCCTTACTCTTCTTATTTCAGAAGTGATCTAACAAAACCGGAAAGAGAAGCTGCTTACATTATGGAAATGAGTTGGGCAAGGAATAATAAAGGTGGACAATATGACTTTAATGATGCCATCTTCCGTAATGAAAAACGGTACGATCCAACCCAAGAAAGCGTAGAGAAAAAAATATTCAATCGTCAAAAGGTTAACGAACAATTACAAGATTTATTCTCTAAAAACGGGATAACCATTCCTAAAAACACAAATCTCACTTTTACCATTGACCCGAACAATTTTAAATTAGTGGTAAGTGGTTCAAAAGACGAATCGCTGATGAAACAAATAGAAGACTTATTAAATACAACCAACAATACAAGAGAATTATTTTTCCATATCATGAAAAGCAGAAATGATGATTCTACTCAATTCACACCGGATTCTCTGGCAAAGTTCCATCTTGTTAATCAAATCAAAACGGTGACAGGCTACAATTTAAAGGATTTAAGCATTGTAAATGGTCAATTTGTAACGGATAACGGAACGAATATTTTTGATCTATACAAAGAAGAACTTCTTAAAAATCCATATACAGCAGAAAATGCGCGCATTGCCGCTTCACATTATGGTGCACAGCTATTTGATCTAGCCAAAAACGGGTTTGATTCCATTCCAGATTTGGTGTTATCTATTGGTTATCAAAACGATTCTTTACAAGACATTGGGCAAAAAGTGAATTATGGGGTTAAGAAAGCGATAGATTAACAAAACTTGAACGATGACAGATACAAAATCATTAGCGATAACGAAAGACTCTATAACAATTGATGTTACAGAGTCTTTTCTATTGAAATGCGCTGGTTTGCACAAAATATCAACATGGTAATTTTGACTATAGTCGATGTTTTTCACTTTTTTATTGATGAAAATGTTAAAATGATGAGTAGCGTATTTTTTTATGAAAGGACGGTGCTTGGCATGACGGAACTTCTCGATGACCGGCTGCCGCCGCAAAATATAGAAGCCGAGCAGGCCGTATTAGGTGCTGTTTTTTTAGAACCATCTGCGCTAACGCTCGCTTCTGAGGTATTAATTCCAGAGGATTTCTATAGAATGTCGCATCAAAAGATTTACAATGCGATGCTTGTACTTGGCGATAGAGGAGAACCGGTCGATCTTGTCACGGTGACATCTGAGCTTGCCAATACAGATTTACTAGAAGAGGTAGGCGGGATTTCGTATTTAACCGACATTGCGAACTCTGTCCCAACTGCCGCAAACATTGAATACTATGCAAAAATTGTAGAAGAAAAATCCATTTTAAGACGTCTGATCCGTACGGCGACAACCATTGCACAAGATGGATACACGCGTGAGGATGAAGTAGAGGACCTGTTGAGCGATGCGGAAAAGACCATTATGGAAGTGGCGCAGCGTAAAAACTCAGGAGCCTTTCAAAACATTAAGGACGTTCTTGTTCAAACATACGATAATATTGAACAGCTTCATAATCGCAAAGGCGATATCACAGGGATTCCAACGGGTTTCTCTGAGCTTGACCGGATGACAGCTGGATTCCAGCGAAATGATTTAATCATTGTAGCGGCTCGTCCATCAGTAGGGAAAACCGCCTTCGCATTGAACATTGCCCAAAATGTCGCGACCAAAACGGACGAAAGTGTTGCTATCTTTAGTTTAGAGATGGGTGCTGAGCAGCTCGTTATGCGTATGCTTTGTGCAGAGGGGAATATCAATGCACAGAACCTAAGAACCGGTAATCTGACAGAAGAAGACTGGGGCAAGCTGACAATGGCGATGGGCTCGCTGTCAAACAGCGGAATTTTCATTGACGATACACCTGGAATCAGAGTAAGTGAAATTCGTTCGAAATGCCGCCGATTAAAGCAAGAAAATGGTCTTGGCATGATCCTGATTGACTACTTGCAGCTCATTCAAGGGAGCGGGCGATCAAGCGATAACCGTCAGCAGGAGGTTTCTGAAATCTCTAGGGCATTAAAATCGCTGGCAAGGGAGCTTGAAGTTCCGGTTATTGCCTTGTCTCAGCTTTCCCGTGGGGTAGAGCAGCGTCAGGACAAACGTCCGATGATGTCTGATATTCGTGAATCAGGAAGTATCGAGCAGGATGCCGATATCGTGGCATTCCTTTATCGTGATGATTACTATGACAAAGAATCAGAGAATAAGAACATTATCGAAATCATTATTGCCAAACAGCGTAACGGTCCAGTTGGTACAGTATCACTGGCGTTCGTCAAAGAATATAACAAATTCGTCAATCTGGAAAGAAGATTTGATGATGCGGGTGTTCCGCCCGGTGCTTAAAGCCCAGCTCAAGAAGCTGGGCTTTTTTGATTGATCTACATCGAAAGAATGATTGAAAAAACAATCAAAATGAGGAGGAGAGAGAAAAAGAGAGAGCGTATACTAAAAGGAGAAAAGGAGTGAAGACTGATGAAATTTCAACAGTTTGAAGCCGCTCAATTACGTATCGCACGCCCAACCGTCAACATGAAAGAGGTTGTTTCCTTTTATGAAGAAGGCTTAGGGCTCAAACGAATAGGCTCATTTGATCAGCATGAAGGGTACGATGGTGTGATGCTCGGGCTGCCTCACCAGCATGTTCATTTAGAAATCACCAAACATGAAGAAGAAGAAAGCCTGCCCGTCCCGCATCCAGAACAGCTGCTTGTTTTCTATATTCCAGATGCAGAAGAATTTCAGCAAATGAAAGAGAGATTGCTCTCATTTGGCGGACGGCTTGTCACCTCAACGAATCCATACTGGGACCGAGGAGGAGCAACCATTGAAGACCCAGATGGGTATCGAGTTGTGCTGATGAACACAGATGGTATTACACCTGTTTAAAAAAGACGCCCATTGTTGGGGGTCTTTTTTATGTTGATGAACAGCTGGAAACGGTAAAAAGTTGTTTTTGCTCAAAATCTCCATTTTTAAGCACTGGAAAAGTGATTAAAGCGCTTTTCTTTATATTTAAAACGAACAAAATTTGATTTCGAGATATTAATGTTCGGATTTCGCGTTGACTTTTTCGTTGTGCATTGATAAAATAAATGTGTTTGAAAGAGATAACGTTTTGAAAGGTTAACGGAGGTGCACGATATGTCTTCAGTAGTCGTAGTAGGTACGCAGTGGGGTGACGAAGGGAAAGGGAAAATTACCGATTTCCTTTCAGAAAATGCAGAGGTGATTGCCCGTTATCAAGGGGGAAACAATGCAGGTCACACGATCAAATTTGATGGAGTGACTTATAAGCTACACCTCATTCCATCCGGTATTTTTTATAAAGAGAAAACTTGTGTCATCGGTAATGGAATGGTGGTTGATCCTAAAGCGTTGGTCACTGAGCTTGCGTATCTTCACGAACGGAATGTGAGTACAGATAACCTCAGAATCAGCAATAGAGCCCATGTTATTCTGCCTTACCATTTAAAATTGGACGAGGTAGAAGAGGAGCGGAAAGGGGCTAACAAGATCGGCACGACTAAAAAAGGAATCGGGCCAGCTTATATGGACAAAGCAGCCCGCATCGGTATCCGCGTCGCAGATCTATTAGATCGTGAAGTATTTGAAGAGAAGCTTGCACGTAATCTAGAAGAGAAAAATCGTCTCTTAGAGAAAATGTATGACACAGAAGGCTTCAAGATTGAAGATATTTTAGACGAGTATTATGAATATGGCCAGCAAGTGAAAAAATATGTTGTAGACACATCTGTTGTTTTGAATGATGCACTAGATGAAGGCCGCCGCGTGCTATTTGAAGGAGCACAAGGGGTCATGCTTGATATCGATCAAGGGACATACCCATTTGTGACGTCATCTAACCCGGTAGCTGGAGGCGTGACAATTGGTTCTGGCGTAGGACCAACAAAAATTCAACATGTAGTCGGCGTGTCAAAAGCGTACACAACACGTGTTGGAGATGGACCATTCCCAACAGAACTCCATGATGAAATTGGTGATCAAATTCGTGAGGTTGGCCGTGAATACGGTACGACAACTGGACGCCCGCGCCGTGTCGGCTGGTTTGACAGCGTTGTTGTCCGCCATGCACGCCGTGTGAGCGGAATTACAGATTTATCTCTTAACTCAATTGATGTACTAACAGGGATTGAAAAATTGAAAATCTGTGTCGCTTATAAATTGAATGGAGAAATCACTGAGGAATTCCCAGCAAGCCTAAATGAATTAGCGAAATGTGAGCCTGTCTACGAAGAAATGCCAGGATGGACAGAGGATATTACAGGCGTGAAGAACTTAAGTGAGCTGCCTGCAAATGCCCGCCATTATTTAGAACGCATTTCACAATTAACAGGTATTCCACTTTCCATTTTCTCAGTCGGACCAGATCGTTCACAAACGAACGTTGTCCGCAGCGTGTACCGTCCATAAGAATAGATTGATGAAGCGCCAGTAAAATCTCGCATTTTACTGGTGCTTTTTTGTTTAAATATTCGTTAATTTCACTAGAACGGACTTCCGGTCATTACCAAAATATGATAACTGTATAGGAGGGAAGGAGCGTTCTAGTGAAAGAAAGAATACGATTATTAGATATTTTACGAGGTTTTGCCATACTAGGCACCTTGGGAACGAACGTCTGGTTTTTTGCGTATGCAGGGGATACCTTTGCGACAGATCAGATTGCGGATGAATATGAAAATGGCAGTTTTCTAGAAAGTCTTGTCTCCATGTTCGTTTATGGAAAAATGCTCTCGCTGCTCACGATCATGTTTGGTGTTGGATTGGAGCTGAAATACCAGCAGACAAAAAGGAAGGACACGCCTTGGCCGGGTACTTATTTGTGGATTCTTTTATTTTTATTTATCGAAGGCTTTGTCCATTTTGCGCTTGTAATGGAATATGATGTGCTCATGAGCTATGCCGTTACGGGGCTGCTTGTGGCTTACATTGTACGGGGAGGAAGCAGGCGCATCAAAAAGGGCATGGTTTTCTCAGGTGTGATTCATCTGCTCGTGATGTCATGTCTGATGCTGTACTCCCTCTCTGAAATGGAGTCAGCGACTGATGATCAAAGCGGTGAACCGGCGCTGGAAGAGCAGCTGCCAGAGACATGGATCTCGCAGATTCAAGAACGGTTACAATACTTCTTCATGTACCGAGAAGAAGCGGTCTTTATCATTCCAATGAACACATTTCTGTTTTTATTGGGTGTGCGGATGATGAGAGCCGGTGTATTTTATGGAAATGAACGCGGACAATCTCTCCGGAAAATATTGTTCCGAATCGGACTGTGGATTGGTCTGCCGCTGAATGCACTAGTTTTCGTATCGAACGATTTAGTGGAATTTGTGGTTCGCTACGTCTTTTCACCATTCCTCTCTATTTTCTATATAGCTGTCATTGCGAAGCTCCTCGCGCGCAAGGAGTCTTGGTTCATGTGGACTTGGTTTGAATATGTAGGGAAAATGGCGCTTAGCTGCTACATCCTGCAAAATGTCATCTGTTCCATTCTTTTTTATAGCTGGGGATTTGGTCTTGGCGGTCAAATCAATGCGCCCCTGATTGTGTTGGCATGGCTGTTGACTTCACTTCTGCAAATTGCGATTTCAGCATGCTGCTTAAACGTCTGGGGAATCGGGCCAATGGAATATATCCGTTCACGGGCACTTCGCCGGGTGACGATGAAAAAAGCAGCATAAAGGGGACAGCATTATGTTTTTTAAAAAAATGACGAAAAGAGAACAAGCGAATACACATAAAGCTGCTGTGCCGGCATTTGTCTTTTATCTTCTGGCATTAGGAGGGCATGCGCTGTACGCGTTTTTCCAAGGTGACAGACCACCGGTTACTTTTGTCATTTTAATGGCGGGACTCCTTGTCTTTTTCTCCGCTGACTGGCTATTTAACAAAAAATGTTCATAAAAAAGCCCTCATCGCGAGGGCTTTTTCCTTACTTCAGGCTTTTATATTGGCCTTTTAAATTTTTACGGATGTACTGGATGATTTTGCGTAGTTCGTTGGCGTGCGGTCTGCCAAACGGACTTGTTTGTCTTTGCTGATAGAGCACTTGACCTTTTTCATTTAATAAGAAATAAGCAGGTTCACCGTGCACCCCGTGATCTTCATATGGGGCATCTTCCCCGTGATAGTGGACTTCATATGCTTTTAATGACGTGAGATCATGGTCATACATGATCGGGAAGGATAGTCCCTCTTTATCAGCAAATGCCTTCAAGTCATCAGGGTTATCCGTTGAAATCGCCATCAAGTGAATATCCTTGTCCTGAAAGTATGACTGCTGCTGTTCAAGCTCTTTTAATTCTTCTACACATACCGGGCACCAAGATCCTCTAAAGAAAACGATCAGGTGCCAGCTTTGATGCTCCTCTAAATGTTTGTCGAAATCAATGTGTTCGCCCTGTATTGTTGGAAGTGAAAAATTGGGCATTTTATCTCCTAATTTAAATGAACTCATACTGCTTCCTCCTTTTTCAATGACAATGTCACTTGTTTCATGTATAGCCATTTTTGAGCGGCCTGAAACGTGTCTATGTGTTTAAGTAGGCAGTGGTCACCCGAAAAGGTGCATCAAAATTGAAGGCGGTTGCAAAAATGGGGGCTTTGGCAGGAGATTTCAAATCCGACACTTTTTTTAAAAAAATGTCGAAAAACGTATTGCCATATGTAATTATTCTATGATATTATAAATCTCGTTGTTGCAAAGGTCTCTGAAACTTGTTAGGATGCGATGTTCCAGCTTTTTTAAAGCGATTGGTTTGGCGCAATATTAGCTTCTTCAGATTCACTTTTCACAAACCGAGAGCCATTAGCTCAGTTGGTAGAGCATCTGACTTTTAATCAGAGGGTCGAAGGTTCGAGTCCTTCATGGCTCACCATGTATTGGCCCGTTGGTCAAGCGGTTAAGACACCGCCCTTTCACGGCGGTAACACGGGTTCGAATCCCGTACGGGTCATTGATTTACTTTAGCGTTAAGCTAATTTTTTCCTCACTTGCTTGAAGGAGCACCACGATTGCTTTTTCGGGCAAGTTACTGAGGTCCGGTAGTTCAGTTGGTTAGAATGCCTGCCTGTCACGCAGGAGGTCGCGGGTTCGAGTCCCGTCCGGACCGCCATTTATACATATTCATCTTTTTGATGATGGCTCGGTAGCTCAGTTGGTAGAGCAACGGACTGAAAATCCGTGTGTCGGCGGTTCGATTCCGTCCCGAGCCACTTCCAAACGCATCTGCAATCGCAGGTGCGTTTTTATTATGAAAAGAAGGCATAAAAAGGGAGAAGCCGGACCTAGGTAGGGCCCGGCTCCATAAGAAGAAGACGTTACATCTATATAGACGGCTGGAGATTGGAAAAGTTTCAATAAAAAAGGAAAAAGTCATCAATTTTTTTGAGCGGCGCCTTCCTATCCAACGTTTACTAGAAAAGAAAGCCGTTATTATTTTTATCTTTGCCTCGTAAAACGTTATAATAGACAGTGAGCCTTTTTTCCGCAAACGGAAAAGGCGTAATGTGACATGCAAAATGGAATGACATAGATGCTAAAAATGCAGGAGGAAATCACAATGGAAAAAAAGATTCTTGTCGTAGATGATGAAAAACCGATTGCTGATATATTGGAATTTAATTTAAGGAAAGAGGGCTATGAGGTTCATTGTGCATATGATGGAAACGAAGCCCTTGAAATGGTAGAAGAAATCAAGCCGGACATTATTCTGCTCGACATTATGCTGCCGAATAAAGATGGTGTGGAAGTATGCCGTGAAGTGAGAAAGAAATATGACATGCCGATTATCATGCTGACAGCAAAAGACTCTGAAATTGATAAAGTCATCGGCCTTGAGCTTGGCGCAGATGATTATGTGACAAAGCCTTTCAGCACACGTGAGCTGCTTGCCCGCGTGAAAGCGAATTTGAGAAGACAAACCGCTGCTCCGCAGACGGAGGAAGAATCTGAATCAAATGATATTGAGGTTGGATCACTTGTTATTTATCCAGATGCGTATGTGGTGTCTAAGCGCGAGGAAACGATTGAATTGACGCACCGTGAGTTCGAACTGCTTCATTATTTAGCGAAACATATCGGACAAGTCATGACACGTGAGCACTTGCTGCAAACCGTGTGGGGCTATGATTACTTCGGAGATGTCCGTACAGTAGACGTCACAGTCCGCCGTCTTCGTGAAAAGATTGAAGACAACCCTAGCCACCCGAGCTGGATCGTGACAAGACGAGGCGTCGGCTACTATTTAAGAAACCCAGAACAGGACTAAGATTCTTATGAGTAAAGTAGGTTTTTTTCGCTCGATTCACTTCAAATTGACCTTGATTTACGTGCTGCTGATCATCGTCGCCATGCAGATCATTGGCGTGTACTTTGTGAAGCAGCTAGAGCAGTCCTTAATTAATTCATATGATAATTCCTTGAATCAGCGAATCTACTCGTTATCGTATTACCTAGAACAAGATTCATCGAAAAGCAAAGCAGAATTAAAAGAGGATGCTCAAAAGATATTAAACGATTTTAACAACAAAGATGAGTCTAATGAAATCTCTGAAGTCAGCTATATTGACGAAAGCAGAGAGGTCATTGCTTCTGTAAATAACGGCAGCCAAGAGATTGCCGGCAAGAAAATCACTGATCAAATCATTAGCCGTATTTTCGCGGTCGGCAAAGACTATGAGAAAAAATTCTATGACCCTGAGTCAAATAAAAGGGTGCGTATTTCTGCGACAGCCGTAAAAAATGAGAACCAAGAGACCGTTGGTGTGATTTATGTTGTGTCTTCAATGGAAAGTGTTTTTAACCAAATGCGAACCATTAACACCATTTTAGCAACTGGGACACTGATTGCACTTGGGACGACTGCTCTACTTGGTATCTTCATCTTCAGAACGATCACTCATCCTATTTCAGATATGAGAAAGCAGGCGATCGAGCTTGCCAAAGGGAACTTCTCCAGAAAGGTCCGGAAGTATGGACATGACGAGATTGGCCAGCTTGCGACAACCTTTAACCATCTGACGAGAGAGCTGGAGGAAGCTCAGCTGATGACGGAGGGGGAGCGGAAAAAGCTTTCTTCTGTTATTGCCTATATGACGGACGGTGTCATCGCAACGAATCAAAACGGTGCAATTATTCTATTAAACAGCCCTGCATTAGAGCTGTTAAATGTTTCACGTGAAACAGCACTAGAGATGCCGATCACGTCTTTGCTTGGTTTAGAGGAAACTCATACATTTGAAGATTTAGTCGAAAATCAAGATTCCATGCTGATCGAAATTGAGCGCGAAGATCAGCTGTCTGTATTGCGTGTGAATTTCTCCGTCATTCAGAAAGAGCATGGGAAAATTGATGGCTTAATTGCGGTCATTTATGATGTCACAGAGCAGGAGAAAATTGATGCTGAACGCCGTGAATTCGTCGCGAACGTATCGCATGAGCTGCGCACACCGCTGACGACGATGCGGAGCTACCTTGAGGCGCTTGCTGAAGGTGCAATTGGTGATAAAGAGCTTGCACCAAGATTTCTCAGTGTCACGCAAAATGAAACTGAGCGCATGATCCGGCTTGTCAATGACCTGCTGCAGCTGTCTAAGTTCGACAGCAAGGATTATCAATTCAACCGTGAGTGGACGAACTTTATCAGGTTTATCTCGCTCGTCATTGATCGTTTTGAAATGACGAAGGAGCAGCATGTCGATTTTATCCGCAACCTGCCGCAGCGTGAAGTATATGTGGAAATCGACCAAGATAAAATTACTCAGGTGCTCGATAATATCATTTCCAATGCCATGAAATACTCACCAGAGGGTGGACACATCACGTTTACCGTCGATCTGGATGAGGAGAAAGGCCTTGTGTTATTCAGCGTGAAAGATGAAGGAATCGGTATTCCGAAGAAGGATATGGATAAAATCTTTGAACGTTTTTATCGGGTAGATAAAGCAAGAACAAGAAAGCTTGGCGGAACCGGCCTCGGCCTTGCGATTGCAAAAGAAATGGTTCAGGCTCATGGCGGAGATATTTGGGCTGACAGCATTGAAGGAAAAGGGACAACGGTGACCTTTACCCTTCCGTACAATGAAGAACAAGAGGATGATTGGGATGAAGCGTGAGACCTTTAAAACCATAATATTGACAATCCTAATTGCGATCAGTCTTGTATTTACGTGGAATATCTGGATGTTCCAGCCCGTCATGCAGGATCAGGCAGATACCGGCACACAGGTCGTGGAAACGAAGAAGATTTCAAGCGACGAGCCTAGAAGTCTCATTGATGTCGTGAAGCCGCGCGAGATGTTCATCCATTCAAATGGGGAGCATTTTAAAGTGGATCAAAAGGAACTCTTTCAAAACTTTTGGAATGATGTGAGCCTTTGGGATGTCAAAGAGATTAACGATGTGTCAGATCAATATTCCGAGCAGAAATTTAAGAATTTCTTCTATGGACGCGAAGGACAAGGGAAGACATTGGATCTTGTCTTCAATGATCCGATTCCGATTGATATTTTCCAAGCGCTCTTTAAATGGCCGAACAAGTCCATTGAATACAACTCGTTTGATCGGATGATCGTGCCGTTCGCCCAGCAGGATAAGGCGAATAAAAAAGTGTATTTGGTCTCATACAGCAAGGAGACGGTGCTTGAGCTGACAATTGAGTCCGCCAACTACCGTAATCTAATGAACAGTATCGCAGCCGCTCAAAACGAGATGCCGCGCTATGATCTTTATACATTCTCAACGAATTCTAAACGAGATTTCCTTCTTCCGAGAAAGCAAAAGCAGCTTGAAGCGAAGATGTTCTTTATCGAAACGATTAAGACAAACAAGTTCAAAGATGCTTTGTTTACGGACCCGAGCCTTGTCGGTGAGGAATCTAATTTAAACCGGACGGTGTACACAGATGGCACAAGCCGCCTTGAAGCCAATCAAAAAGACCACCGCATTCAATATCAGCATCGCAATATCAATTCCAGCACTGTTTTCCAAACGGGGGATTTGATTAAGCGAAGTGTGAAATATTTCAATGATACGGGAAGCTTTACTGATGACTATCAATATTTTGGCATCAACAGCAACCAGCAGCTGTCCTTTAATATGTTTATGGACGGTCTGCCGATCGTGAACAGTACAAAGCATCCATTTGGGATGACCTCCCTTGAAGTACAATGGGCGAATGATGACATTTTGAATTACAAGCGCCCAAACTATATTCTTGGCAATAAAGCGAGTCAAAGTGAACAGGTCAAGCTGATGAACGGGACAGAGCTGAAGGACTTGATCATCAAGCAGACGAAATATGATGATCTGGAGAAAATTGAACAGATTTTCCCTGCATATCAAGCTGCTTCAACCCTATCAGATCAAGATCAAGCGATGTTTGTCTGGCTGGAGCCTGTATGGTGTATGAAGTATAACGGCAAAACCGTGATTCTATCGAATGATCTTTTGACAGAGGGGAGCGAGAATCATGGAGTGGAATAAGACCAAAACGATCTTTATCCTAGCCTTTCTCGTTCTCGATATCTTTCTAGGTTTTCAATACTTTGAAAAACGGTCAACCGATCATTTTGCGATTATCGAAAAAACGGATACGCTGGAAGAAATGAAGGCAGACGGGATCAAATATGGCAATCTATCAGATGAAGCGAAAATTGGATACCGCATTACAGCTGAAAAGAAGCAATATACAAAAAAGGATGTCGACGGATTAGCTGATCAAAAGGCGAAAAGCACATTCCCGAAAACAGAAAAAGATGATCCTGTCACGCTGCTTGAAATGACCTTCAACAAACCCGTTGCCTTGCCGAAAAAGGATATCAAAACAGCGGCGACGAACCTTGTGAACCAGCGTTTGCTGGATGGGAAGAATTATAAGCTGTGGAGTATAGATGAAGAGACAGGGAAAATCGTCTTTTTCCAAACGTATAAAGGGAAATACATCTTCCAAGAAGGCCTTGATGACACCGAAACCATCGGGCAAATCACCTTAAATCTCAACGATCAAAACGAAATCGTCTCATATGAGCAATCAATGGTGACATCGATTAATGAAGTGAGAAAAGAAACCCTTGTCCCGGCACTTGAAACAGTGAAGGACTTATATACGCAAAATATGCTGAGCCAAAACACGACCGTGAAAAAGGTAGAGCTTGGCTACTATACGCAATACCCGGGGGCAAGCACGCAAGTCATGGTACCTGTATGGCGGGTGGAGCTTGAAGGCGTATCAGCAGGTTCAAAGAAAAAGACAGAAGAAGAATATTTGATCAATGCCATTGATGGCTCAACACTTGATCATATAGAGAAAGATGACAAATCTTCAATGGAGTGAGAGAACATGAGCTTGCAGTTCAGTGTACTAGCGAGCGGAAGTACGGGGAACGCTTTTTATTTAGAAACAGACGAGCATGCCTTTTTGGTGGATGCTGGTTTAAGCGGCAAACAGATGGTCGAGCTGCTTAGCCAAATCGACCGCAAGCCTGAGGACTTGGACGGCATTTTTGTGACACACGAGCACTCCGATCATATTAAAGGGCTTGGTGTCATGGCAAGAAAGTACAAGCTTCCTGTCTATGCAAATGCGAAAACATGGAAGGCAATGGAGTCTCATATCGGAAAGATTGACACAGAGCAGAAATTCCATTTTGATATGGAGACCGTTCAATCCTTTGGCGGCCTTGATGTCGAGTCATTTGGCGTCTCACACGATGCCGCAGAGCCTATGTTTTACGTGTTCCATTATGGAGGGCGCAAACTTGCCCTCATGACGGATACAGGCTATGTGAGTGACCGCATGAAAGGCATTATTAAGTCAGCCAATACGTTTGTGTTTGAGAGCAATCATGATGTCGGGATGCTGCAAATGGGCCGCTACCCATGGAGCATTAAGCGCAGAATTCTGAGTGATGTCGGACATGTATCAAATGAAGATGCTGCTCTCGCGATGACAGATGTCATTGGAGATGCCACCTCACGCATTTATTTGGCTCACTTGAGTCAAGATAACAACATGAAGGATTTAGCCCGTATGGCGGTCCAGCAGACGCTTGAAATGAAGGGCTTTGTTGTGGGGGACGGCTTTGATTTATTTGATACGGACCCGAAAAAAGCAACCCCGCTTTGCGCCGTATGATTTTTACAATCGTATGATTAAGATAAGAGCTTCTTACCAACACTATATACATCATCTATTCACTGAAAGGAAGGAAACATAGTGGATTATCGCGATGTAGAGTGGAAGCCGAGACGAAGCAGAAAAGGATATTTTCTTTCTGGTTTGATCGGTGTATTGGTAGGAGCTTTTTTAATGGGATTCTTTTTCCCCTATGTATCTGGACAGAGCGGCAGTCCCTTTGGATGGCAGCAGAACGGTGATGGACAAGCATCTCAGGGCCCTTTAAAAACTGTGAATGTAAACGTCAATGATGCTGTCACGAAAGTGGTGTCTAATATGTCAGATACGGTGGTCGGCGTCATTAATATCCAAAAGTCGAGCTTTTGGGAGGAAGGCGGAGAAGCAGGCAGCGGGTCAGGTGTGATCTATAAAAAAAAGGGTGACACGTTTTATATTGTCACAAACCATCACGTCATCAAAGGCGCCAACCAGCTTGAAGTGAGCCTCCATGACGGGACAAGAATTGGTGCCAATCTTGTCGGCAGCGATCAGCTCATGGATTTAGCAGTTCTCACTGTCAAAAGTGATAAAATCAAGAAAACGGCAGCCTTCGGTAACTCAGATCATGTGAAGCCGGGTGAGCCAGTCATCGCCATTGGAAATCCATTAGGGCTTGAATTCGCAGGTTCTGTCACACAAGGAGTCATTTCAGGCACGGAGCGTGCGATCCCTGTGGATTCAAATGGGGACGGACAGACGGATTGGAATGCAGAAGTACTGCAAACAGACGCCGCCATCAATCCTGGAAACAGCGGTGGTGCCTTGATCAATATGGACGGAAAAGTGATCGGCATCAACTCAATGAAGATTGCTGAATCAGAGGTAGAAGGAATCGGGCTGTCTATTCCAGCGAATCTGGTCATTCCTGTCATAGAGGATTTAGAGCGCTACGGAGAGGTAAAGCGTCCGTATCTTGGCGTCGGCATGAAATCATTAGCGGATATTGCGAGCTATCACTGGCAGGAAACGTTGAAACTGCCATCTAAGGTTACATCTGGGGTCGTTGTCATGAGTGTTGAGCCGTTGTCTCCCGCAGGAAAAGCGGGACTAAAAGAGCTGGATGTCGTGACCTCCTTTGATGGCAAGAGTGTACAGAATATCGTAGATCTTCGTAAGTATTTATATCAAAAGAAGGTCGGCGACAAGGTAAAGGTGCAGTTTTATCGAAGCGGAAAGAAAAAATCAGCAGAGATCAAACTTTCTCAAACCGACCGATATGGCGGCTAACCAGTTCCAACTAGGAACTGGTTTTTTTGGCATGACTGACATATGATGAAGGAAAGGGGGCGGTACGATTGGTTACACTACAACGGATGTCACAAACTGATTACGATGTATTGATGGAGAAAGCCATTCAGCGGTACGCGGAAGAAAAGGTACTCGCAGGGACATGGGAAAAGGAAGAATCACTTGCGAACGCAGAAGAACAATTTGACAGGCTGCTTCCAGAAGGTCTTCAGACAGAGCATCATGAGCTGTGGAATTTCTTAAACGGAGATGAAGCGATAGGCTGGGTTTGGCTTTGCTATGACCCGAATCACCCACAGCACGAAGGGTTTATTTATAACTTTATTTTGTTTGAAGCTTATCGAGGAAAAGGCTTTGCAAAGCAGGCAATTGCTGCATTAGAGGAGCAGGCAAAGTTATTAGGTGTGCAAAAACTCTCTCTTCATGTCTTTGCTCACAATCAAATCGCTCGTTCGCTTTACGAGAAAACGGGATTTGAAGAAACCGGTATCTATATGAGTAAACCTTTATAAAAAAAGAAGAAGTACCGTGCAGAAAGCGTACGGTACTTTTTTATGAGGACATCATGGCATCCTGAGCCGTGACTCTGTATAAATCGACTTTGCACTTCACGAAAGCACGAATGATCGCTGGAACTTGAGCTTCTGAACGAATTAACAATGAGGTCTCGTCATCACTGATCACAAGATCTGTTCCGACAGTTTGCAGGTACTGCGTGAGAACAGGTTTCACCTCATCATCAATCCATGCATGCTTGAAGGTTGCACGTATGTTTGAGGATGTGATGGTTTTTTCTTGAGGATGAGTATGTGGGGACACTAATTTTCCTTCAGAAATGAACGCCGTTTTGGTACAAATACTATTGGTGAACCTTGGACGGTCAGCTGTTAAAAAGACGGTTTTTCCTTCATCCTTTAATGTTTCAATGACCCGCTGGATGTGCAAGATCGAATCTGCATCAATATCGGCAAAAGGCTCGTCGAGTAAAATAAATTCCGGCTGATGGGCGATGGCCTGCGCCATTCCGAGCCGTTTCTTCATACCAGGTGTGAAGGCACCGACTTTCTCCTGATGATCATGATGTAAACCGACAAATTCGAGCAGTTCTTCATAATCACTCGTTCTCTGGCGTGTTCCGGTGATTTTTGATAAATAGGCAATATGCTCAAGAGCCGTAAGACCTTCATATAAATCCGTATATTCTGGCAGAACACCGATATGCTGTCTCACTTTTTTTAGCGAAGGCATATTCATCACTGTAAACGTACCAGAGGTAGGGCGGGAGATCCCGGTAATAATATTGAAAAACGTCGTCTTACCAGATCCCTTTGGTCCAATGAGGCCGAAGATATCGCCCTGATTGACATCAAGATTAATATGATCTATTGCGACTTTTGTACGGTATTTTTTTGTGAGCCCCTTTGTATGAAGCATCTACACATCCCTCCTTTGAAACAGCAGTGCAGTTCCAATGAGTAAGATAACGGTCAATGCCGTGTTCATTAGGACGTAGGTCAGCGGTTCACTCCAGCGCGCATAATAATAAGGCGTCATATATTGGAACCAATGAATCATTCGTTCTGAAGAAAGAACAGAAATCAAACTGACGATTGGGAAAAGAAAGGAAAATAACATGCCGACAAACATTGATTTCTGCGGTGTTGGAAAGAGCATGGACAAAAATAAAGCACATGAGATACCGACACTGATAAAGGTTAAGATTTTTAAGGCATCTGAGAACAGAAAACGGTGTGAAATCACCATATTCAGCACATATGTCGTCATAATACAGCTAAGCCAAAACAGCATCAGTCCAAGATATTTCCCGATGATAATGTTCAAACGGGTTGTTTTACTGACGAGAAAACGAATGGTTTTCAAATGAATTTCGCGGCTTAAAATATCATGAGACAACAAAAAAATAAGGAAGAAACCAAATAAAGACATCACCAGTTCATTCCCAATAGAATAAGGATCCTTTGCCAGTTCCCATTTTTCCTGATGAGCAGCGATAAACGGAAGACTTGAAACAAAAGTAGATAAAATGAAAATAATAACAATTGTTAAAATAGATTTTGTGCTTTTGAAGAGCTGCTTAAACTCATTCATACAGATGGTCCACACACGCTGTACCTCCCTTCACCTTTATTATACCCCTAGAAAAGAAAGACACCATATCTTGCTCTTTAACATTTGTTTAAATTTCATAAAAAGAAGACTCTTCCAGCACCAGTTGACTCATTTTTAAAAATGTTCAGAAAAATATCTTGATTTATCAAAAAACATCATGTATGATAGCTTTAATTCAAGATAACTATACAGGCAATGACGAGAGAAAGTACAATCATCAATTTTTCCACAGAGAGCTTCGGCAGCTGAAAAGAAGCAAAAATAATGATTCGAAAAATGGTCTCTGAGCCTCGTGCTGAACATATCTATGATATTAGTAGGTGACGACGAGAGTTGGTACTCGTTATCAAAACCACAGTATATGAGCCAGATTGGAGCTTTGTACTTGTAGAGGCTGTTTAGCGCGAGCAAACAGTAAATAAAGGTGGTACCACGAGACAAATACCTCGTCCTTATGATTCAAAGATAAGGATGGGGTATTTTTTATTGTCCACTTTTTTTCATACAATTGTTCAAATGTTCCACGTGAAACACCACATCCATTTTTTCAAATGAAAGGGAGATTGACATGAGTGAACATGCATTGGTTTTACAATCAGATTTCGGCATTGATGATGGAGCTGTCAGTGCAATGTACGGAGTGGCAAATACGGTCAGCAGCAGCATCCGCATTTTTGATTTAACACACAATATTCCGCAGTATGACATTTGGGAGGCCTCTTATCGCCTGCTTCAAACCGTCACATACTGGCCGGAAGAGACGGTATTCGTTTCTGTCGTTGACCCGGGCGTTGGATCCGAGAGAAAAAGTCTTGTCGTCAAAACGACAAGTTCACACTATATCATTACCCCAGATAACGGGACACTCACGCACGTCGCGCAGGATATTGGCATTGTGGAAGCCCGTTACTTAGATGAAACCATTAACCGGCTGCCAAAGTCGGGAAAATCACATACATTCCATGGGAGAGACATTTACGCTTATACAGGGGCGAGAATTGCATCAGGTGTGATTTCTTTTGAAGAGGTTGGGCCAAAGGCGAATATTGATGATATTATCCATCTTCCAGTCGTACAGGCTTATGCGGAAGAAGATGTGATCACAGGGACGATTGATATTTTAGATGTGAGATTCGGAAACCTATGGACAAACATTCATCACACGCTATTTGAACAGCTTTCAATTAATTATGGGGATGCAATAGAAGTTACCATTGCCAACGGGCCGAAAAATGTGTATAAAAATATCATGACCTATGGACGATCTTTTGCCGACTTAAAGGTAGGCGAACCACTCGTATATGTCAATTCACTCGATCATTTAGGCGTGGCGATCAATCAAGGGTCATTTGCAAAGGCTTATAACATCGGTACAGGCACAGGATGGCGCCTTTCGATTCGCAAAGCTCCGCGCATTATATACGAATAAGAGGAGGATACATCATGGCAGGAAAACAACTTTCAACGAAAACTGTCGTTGCCATTGGAATTGGCGCAGCCGTCTTTGTGATTTTAGGACGCTTCGTCTCCATTCCAACTGGAATTCCGAATACACAAATTGAAACCTCATACGCATTCCTTGCATTAATGGCCGTGCTATTTGGTCCTGTTGCAGGCGCACTGATTGGTTTTATTGGCCATCTCATTAAAGATGCGACCACATTTGGCCCTTGGTGGAGCTGGATTATTGTATCGGGTGTCGTTGGTTTATTGATCGGCTTTATTTCTAACCGTTTAAAAGTAGAAGAGGGAGACTTCGGCTGGAAGAAAATCACGCTCTTCAACGCCGTACAAGCAGGCGCACAGGCATTAGGCTGGTTTATCATTGCTCCTGTACTCGACATTGTGATCTATGCAGAACCTGCGAACAAAGTGTTTGTCCAAGGCATCGTGGCAGGGATTTCAAACATCATCACAGTTGGTGTCCTAGGGACCATCATCATTGCAGCTTATGCGAAAACGAGAAGCAAAAGCGGCAGCCTATCGAAAGAAACATCATGAAGCAAGGTGGAACACATAAATGAAGAAACCGATGATTCAATTCGAACATTTCGGATTCAAGTATCGCAGTCAGGCAGAACCAACATTAAAGGATATCAACCTGACGATCTATGAAGGAGAAAAAGTTCTCATCGCAGGCCCGTCTGGATCGGGAAAAAGCACACTAGCCCATTGTATCAATGGGCTAGTTCCTGCGTCTTATAAAGGTTCTATGGAAGGAAGTCTTCACATCGGCGGGAAAAATGCAGAGAAAGAAAACATTTTCTCGCTCTCACAGCTTGTTGGAACGGTGCTTCAGGACCCTGATGGACAATTCATTGGGCTGACCGTTGGAGAGGATATCGCGTTCACGCTTGAAAATGATCAAGTCATACGCGAAGAAATGAAAACACGTGTGGAGAAAGCGGCAAGATTAACAGAGGTAGACGGCAAGCTGGCATCGTCCGTGCATGAGCTGTCAGGCGGACAAAAACAACGTGTCGCCATTGCGGGCGTACTTGTCAACGATGTCGACATTTTACTGTTTGATGAACCACTTGTAAGTCTTGACCCCGCAACAGGTAAAGAAGTGATCGACCTCATTGACCGGCTGCAAAAACAAACGAAAAAAACCATTGTGATGGTTGAGCACCGATTAGAGGACGTCCTCTTCCGTCATGTGGACCGCATCATCGTTGTCAATGAAGGCACGATTGCAGCGGATATGACCCCAGATGAATTGCTCGCCTCAAATGTATTAGAAGCGGCGTATTTACGTGAGCCTTTATATGTAAAGGCTATGAAATATGCAGGCATTCCGGTTGCACCGGGAGATCAGATCGCTGATTTACAGCGTCTCACCTTAGACGATGAGGCAAAAGAGAAAATCGAGCAGTGGATGGAAGCATCTGAGCCGTCAGTAGAGCAGATTGCAGCACAGGATTTACTAGAAGTGCGCGAGCTGAGCTTTGACTATCCAACAAGACCAAATACGCTGAGCAACATCTCTTTTACCGTCAAAAAAGGAGAAATGATCAGCATCGCTGGAGCCAATGGCGCAGGCAAGACGACATTGTCCAAGGTGCTCTGTGCATTTGAAAAGCCAACGAAAGGGTCCATTCTTTTAAATGGCGATGACATCACAGGAGACACGATCAAACAGCGCTCCGAACGAATTGGCGTGGTCATGCAAAACCCAAATCAAATGATTTCAAAACAAATGATCTTTGATGAGGTGGCACTCGGTCTCGTTTTAAGAGGCGTAAAGGAAGACGAGATCAAGGAACGGGTGGAGCGGGTCCTGAAAGTATGCGGACTGTATCCATTTCGGAACTGGCCGGTCTCAGCCCTCAGCTTTGGACAGAAAAAACGCGTCACCATTGCATCTATACTTGTACTAGAGCCAGAAATCCTCATTCTAGACGAACCAACCGCAGGACAGGACTTTAAACATTACACAGAGATGATGACGTTTTTAGAGCAATTAAATCAGCAGGGCGTCACGATTTTGATGATCACCCATGATATGCATCTCATGCTCGAATACACAACAAGAACCATTGTCATTTCAGATGGAGAAAAAATTGCAGATGATACACCAGCCAAAGTGCTGACAGATCAACTGCTTGTCCAAAAGGCGAGCTTAAAAGAAACGTCGCTGTATGAACTGGCGCTGAAAGCAGATTGGCCGAATCCAAATGAACTCGTAGATCGCTTCATTGAGGTTGACAGAAAGGAACGAATGACATGGCTGTAGACATGCTGTCCTATATCGATCGCCCGTCGCCGATTCACCGGCTGACAGGAGCAACCAAACTCATTTGCTTTATTCTCTGGTCATCCGCAGCGATGCTCACGTATGATACAGGCGTTTTAGTCTTTATGTTAGCCGCCAGTATCGTATTCTTTCAGATGTCGAACGTACGATTTCGTGATATTTCCTTCGTGGTAATCGTCCTGGCGATTTTCCTAGTGATCAATAACATCGCCATTTACATCTTTGCACCCCAGCAAGGTGTCGCCATCTACGGAGCGAAGCACGAGCTATTTCATATTGCCGGCTGGTATAATGTCACACTTGAACAGCTTTTCTATCAATTGAACATTACGCTAAAATATGTGACCGTGATGCCAGCAGCGCTTTTATTTATTGTGACAACAAATCCAAGTGAATTCGCCTCATCCCTCAGCCGAATTGGGGTCAGCTACCGGATTTCGTATGCTGTAGCGATTGCCTTGCGCTATATTCCAGATATTCAGCGGGATTTTCGCACGATTGCGATTTCTCAGCAAGCGAGAGGCATTGATTTATCGAAGAATGAAAAGCTGGGAAAACGGATTAAAAATGCGCTGTCGATTGTCATGCCGCTGATTTTCTCCAGCTTGGAGAGGATTGAAACGATCAGCAATGCGATGGAGCTGCGGGGGTTTGGAAAGCATAAAAAGCGGACATGGTTTACAGCGAAAGACTTTCAGAAAGCAGATTATGTGGCGTTATTGTTTGTTGGTGTGGTGCTGATCGTGTCGCTGGTGATTACATTTGTTAGAGGAACGAGATTTTATAATCCGTTTTTATAGAAAGAAGCCTTCACAGGAGTGGAGGCTTTTTTTGTTTGGTTTGTGGATAAAAGGTGTGGGAAATGGTAAAAGACTATTAACATGTGAATAAATCGGTTATATTGGACAATGAGCGAAACACTTGTGAATAACTAGAGAACCTATTGGAGGAAGAATAAACTTATGAACAAAACATTTTATGCTTGTGCAGAACATATAGAAACCGTACTAGACATGTACATAGATGATCACGAAACGCCGCCGGAATTCAGAAAAATCGAACATACACACAGTTTATCCACAACCTGTGAATTGTGCGATGAACCTGCAATATATATAGTGGGGAACGAATGATCGGACACAAAATACACAAATTTTATCCACAATTGTTGATAACTTATATGAATAACTTGTTCTTAAGGTGGGGATGACCTGTGAATATATCAATTATCACAGTAGGAAAATTAAAAGAGAAATATTTAAAGCAAGGCATAGCCGAATACACAAAACGATTACAGGCTTACGCAAAAATCGAGATCATTGAGCTCGCGGACGAAAAAGCACCCGAGAATCTCAGCGATCAAGACATGAAAATCATCAAAGACAAAGAAGGCGAACGCATCCTAAGCAAAATCAACCCAGACGCCCACGTCATCGCCCTCGCCATCGAAGGAAAAATGAAAAGTTCCGAAGAATTAGCCGATACAATAGATAAGCTGGCAACATACGGAAAAAGCAAAGTATGTTTCGTCATAGGTGGATCCCTTGGCTTAAGCGACGCTGTGATGCAGCGTGCGAATGAGAAACTGTCGTTTTCGAAAATGACGTTCCCGCATCAGTTGATGAGGCTGGTGTTGGTGGAGCAGATTTATCGGGCGTTTCGGATTGTGCGGGGGGAGCCTTATCATAAGTGAGTGAGGTTTCTATTAAATGTGGAATGCGCTGTTTAAATTAAATAAAAAGTTGTTATATTAACCATAAAAAACAACAATTGTAATTATTTAGGGATATTATGCCAATTCTTTGGTATTATCAATTTATACAATCTTATAATATGCTTCTAAATCCGAATGGAGTGAAAAGATGGATATCACAGTAGATGATATAACAATTGAAAAATTAGATACCCATAGTGCAGTCCCTACTTGGAGTGGATTTGAATATCAAGGTCAGGTTTCGATTTATTGGGTGATGAAACAATTGAATCAGATGAATTTATCTAGTATTCAATTAAAAGATTACGATTTGCAAATAGAATCATTGGAGGATTTCAGTATTAATTTTAAAAGATACCCTTTAACAAACCATCAAGTAAAGGCTTATCAGGAAAAAGCGACATTTGGAAAATATAAAAGAGCAATCTTTGATTTATTGGGGAAGTGTGCGAAGTACCCAGCTATTAAGTTGTGCTATCTCCACACGTGCCATCAAATCGAAATCCCAGAAAAGGAGGTATTTAAAACTGATCTTGAAGGTATAAAATCCGAGACGAATAAGCAGCAACTGGTAGATTATAATAACCTTCTATTTAAAGAGGGGAAGTATGACGAAACAATAGAAAAATTATTATTGAACCAAGCAGAAGGCAATGAAAATAGATGTGTCATAGGTAGGCTGGAAATTGAGGTTGAAATAAAAAGACAAATTAGAATATTTTTAGAAAATAATAATGAATTATGTAAATACGAACTTGTTGAATCGGATGAAAATATTAACTTTATTTATTTCAATTTCATTCATGAAATCAACCAGCTGGTTGCAAAAGGGCATGCAGATAAAGAAAAAGATATTAGCATCTCCTTTTCAACATTTGTAGATATTCTCACCAATGAGTATGTGTTTGCTTTTACAGAAAAAACCGCTGCGAGTATGTTGAAAAACATTCTTACCACTTATTTTATTGAATTTTGCGAAAAACTTGACTTGGAACCCGATGACTGTGTGGAATGGAAAGAAAATTGGGAGTGGATATGTAGGTTGAATAATCATGACTTCTTGTTGTTATGCAAAAAATTAACTCCCACAGTTAATGCGGACACAAAGAAATTGGAAGCGCTTATTTTGAGGGAACTGGTTGTAAAAGCAGGGGCACATAAAACTCTTTTTCCTTTGGTAATGAGTGCGGGACATTTCGCACTTAACATTGAAGGAATAAAAGAAATATTTGTCTTGAATAAAGAGGGAATTCATCACCTAATCACTACCATTGCAGAAACTTGGGGGAAGAATGAGGCTGCAAATCAAGGAAAGAAGATATTTGAGGCATTAAAAAATGATAATCAACTGACGTATATGCTCTTTGATGTGCACAAAGTAATTACAAATGAGTTAGAAGGGCCCTTTGAAGGTAAGATTGTTGATGCAGGACATGATTATGAAAAAGTCATTCCTGGATTTGAGGTACAGGACACCATTACAAAATATAAAAGGATGCATTTTATGAAGGTAGAAACTGCATTGGAGGTTTTTAAATCATGATGACACTCATGAAAAGAATTTTACTTGAGAATGGGTTTAGTATTGATGAAAACTGCTTAAAGGATGAGAGAGCTTTCCAAGCTGATCGCCTAGATGGAAACGGGTTTGATTTTCTAACAGTTTCTTTTATGAACCAAGACCAAATATCAGAGGATACATTAGCAGAGAATATAGAACGATTCCATTCAGCAGTGTCTGAGGATAAAGGTGCAATTGTTGGGATGGACAAGAATCTTTCCTTACTTATTATGCTAAAAGTGGATTCATTAAATCATTCTTCTGCCATCCAATCCTTAATCTTTGATATTGAAGAGGATCCATATACTTTCAAGAAATATATTCTTACATATACGGATGAACAGGAATCCTTGCTCATTTCTCTATTCAAAGAATCAGAACAAGATTTTACATCATTTTTATATAAGATCCTTTATAATACAGAGAAATTTTCGTCCTTTAAGAGTCGAAAAACAAATGAAAACGCATTGGTGTATGACCTGGTTTCAAAAATGTTTATCAAACTTCCATATCTTAGCCTCAAAAACCAACATAAGGAGATGGATTTGCTTTTAAATGACATCCTTGGGGGTTTTGGCGAAGATGACAGAGTTACCTGGGATGCACTGATGGAATTGAGAGAATATAACGGAAGTGACCCTTCTATTGAAGAAATATTTAAAGCAGTGGGGGTTGAAATTGGTGAATAATTATATAATCTCAAGGATTTTTTTAAAAAACTTTAAATCCATTGACGAAGCAAAAGTCGAACTTGAAGGCGTTAATTTGAATGTTCTTGACGGTCCGAACGGTTTTGGAAAGACTACCATCTATGATGCCATCCAATTGTTGCTGACCGGTTCCGTAAGGCGTATAGAATCTAACAAGATTGTTGCAGGTAACAAAGGGTTCCAAGATCATTTGTTTAGTAAGGATCAAAACCTCCCAACCTCAATTACTATCGAATTTACAGATAAAATTTCTCCGGAAAACAAACTAGTTTTGCAACGTATACTTATGCCTCCTTCCATTTTAACGGTTAGTCAGAAGAAGCCTCAGGATTTTTCCAAATATAAGCTGTATAAGCTTAATAGTTTTGAGGATGAGGAAAACAAGGAGGTCTTAACTAATAGCCAACTCAATGATATTTTTGGTATGAAGGATATGAGTGACAGGTTTAATTTGTACCACTACATTGAGCAAGAGGAAAGCACCCATCTTTTTAAGAAGACCGACAAAGACAGGATGGCTGTAATTTCGAAACTGTTTAATATTGAAGAAGAATCGAATCAAAAACATTTTCTAGAGAGAATAAGAAACAAACTCATCAATCATAAACACCTCCTAGCAAAGAATTTAGATAAATTTGAAGTGGAACTTCTTAAGGATAGTAATGCAGCTATAACGGACTTTCCTTACAAACCTCTGATTAGTAAGGGGAAAATTATAAATGTTCCTTGGGATAAGGAACATATTCAGCCGCTTGACCAAAAACTAAAGCAGGAGTACCTTGAAGAACTTGATTTAATAAAAAATCTTATCTTAAACAAAGAAGATTTTAAAATCGGATTGAGTAATGAAAAGCTGGATAATGTAATCAGGGCTGAGAATAAATTAAAGACAATTATTATCCTTGGTTATTTTTATGTATCTCTTGAAAAACTGGAAAAGCAATATCAAAATCAGGAAAAGTTCAAGCTCATACTGTCTAAATTAAAGAATAAGGAAATTATACAAAGAAGCATTGATTGGAGTTTTATTTTTGAGAATGTAAACATTCCTTTTGAAAAGGAAGTTGTGGTACAAAGAGTCAATCTGATGAAATCATATAATGATAATTCTAATACCATTTCCACAGTTGTTACCCAGATGATCCAAACGCGGGGGAGATTAGAAAGGGACTTTAAAACATATGTTGAAATTAACCCTGAATCGACCAATGAATGTCCTCTATGTGGGGACTCTAAAGAAAGCCTAGCAGTCCTCATTTCACAGATGAATGAAAAAACGGCTAGTTTAAAGTCTTCTCTGGATGCAAGTGCTAAGTACCTAGATGATGAAATGGAAACCCTTTATACCAACCATATCAATGCAATCATAGAACGGATAGAAAAATGGATGCATGACAATACACTGGATAAGGCCTTTATTACTCAATTGATTGAGTTCAAGGATTCTGTTCCTGATATGGAAAAAGTAAAAGCATGGTTTAGAGAATTGGAAATTGACATTGTCCAACATGCCAATAATGAAATGAAGTTTGTCGATGATATTGGGCAAAGGGTTCAATCCTTGCAAGAGGAGATACAAAGCAAAAAGTTAGTTGTAAATGAATTTTGCAGGGGCAATATGGATGTGTTAAAACTAGTTTTCAAAGACCGCCTAAATGAAGAGTATGATTTGTTGAATCAGATTACGCTTGAGACCATCAAGGAGAAAAGGGATTACATAGAGTATCAGTATTTTCTCCAATCAAGTTTAACCTTCCAAAAGGCAAATGTTTTAAAAGGAAAACTTAGGAAAATCGATGATGCACTCTCCTCCATTAATAGACTCATTGGGGTTTACAACGATAAGATCAACAGACACCGAGCAAAGATGATTAATGATATTGAAATACCATTTTATATATATAGTGGAAAAATAATACAAAACCATCAAAGGGGCATTGGCGTTTTTATCAAGGAAGAAAAAGAGATAGAAGCTACAGGCGAAGTCCAATTAAAATCATTGAATTTTGTACCACCTGTTCAAACAGACCATGACATTGTTCATTCCTTCAGTTCAGGGCAACTCTCTTCGACAGTAATTGCCTTTACGCTAGCTCTGAATAAGGTATACGGAAATTCCGGAATTATGACACTCTTGATAGACGATCCAGTGCAAACGATGGATGAAATGAACATGGCTTCTTTTGTCGAGCTGCTCAGAAATGATTTTAAGGACAGGCAAATAATTGTTTCGACTCATGAAGATGATATTTCGCTCTATCTTCGTTATAAGTTTCTTAAGTACGGATTAGGTGTTGGAAATATTAATGTAAAACAAGCTTTATACTCAAATTAAAAGATCGAATCAACTAAAAGATTTTTAGTTGATTCGATCTTTTATATTTTTCTTTATTAGAAATTACATTTAAATTACAAAACAAAACATACAAGAGATATTTAATATGAGTAATTAACTCTGCTTATTTAAGTAGATTGGACTTAGTGTGAAAATTATCCTAACAATAAATCGATTATTAAAAAGTATACTAACATCATAAGAACAGTAGAGGAAGAGTTCTAAGAGGATAACAGTAAGCCTTATTATTTAAGAAAAATCATTTAATTTTAAGCACTAAGCTTGTTGATATATATAAATATGCTTGATTAGCCTTATCATGAGTGAATTTTTATTGTTAGATATTAGATTTTGTGTGTAGAACAAGTTTTTAATATTAGCATCTTTAATTAAAGAATATAATCTAATGTGTAAAGAATTATTTGAATGTGTCTTACTTTTGCCAACTAAGTATATATCGCTCCTTTTTAAGCAAAGATTGATACGAATGATTTTATAAATAGTTTGAAAATATTAAAAATATATTGAAATCTGAAGTGATTAAAAGTCTTCTTAAGTAAACAGTATATCTAGACGTAACAGATACTCATATTGCTGTTCCAACATGGAGGAAATGTGATTATAGCAACTCTCTTATGTACTGGTTTTTAAAAAAATTAAACGGTAGAAGAAGGTAGATAGGGGCTTTTGAGTGTTATTCTTAGGGGGAAATCGATCTTTCTCAATACACACTAGTTGTGATTCTTATATTGAATTTTAATTTTTTACAGATATAAAAAAGAGGTTTTGTTTTTATAAAGAAGGACAAAAGAACATCAATTACAGGAAACGTCCAATTAAGATCATTGAACTTACCTTTTGTTAAAATGGACTGTGACAATTATCAATTTTTTTAATTTTGGTCAACCTTCTTCTATAATAATTGCCTATACACTATATCTGAACAATGTTTCAATTTTTGAGGTACTTAAAAATGGAAGTTTATTCAACGCATAAAGATAATATTCACAGCATTTTTTAAAATTATTATACTCTAAAAAATATGCACTACACTAATAATTTATTAGTGTAGTGCATATTTCTTTATTATTCTCGATTTGAATACAAATTGAGAGGGGTATTATTATATTAGGAGGAGATATAATGACGGAAGAAATTTTTAAAGATAGAATAATAGGTGCAATAAACACTTGTATTCGCCTTATTAACGAGTCCGACCAATGGGATATAGTAGGAAAGGGTATTATTAAAAATGAGTGGAAGTCTTATGTTATGGATAATGAAGGTACCTTTGTAGCTGAATTGTATATATTAAATAATAAAAAAACTCTATATTTTGAAAAAAAAGAGTGGTTTGGAGCTGCAGTAAATATTCATGATAATAAAAAATTAAATGAACTAATTTCAGTTTATGGATAATCACTTCAAGAGACAGTAAATATCCTCTGAAATTCCATCTGATTATGAATAAATATTAAAGAGCAATATAATTAACAATTGATTCAACACATTAAAATTAAAACATATAAGTGCTGCAGAATGGCGAAGTGATCGTCAGGTGAAGAAGGAGTAGTTTACTTGGGGTGACAGCTATAAGGTTAATATTTTGAAAGAAGAGATGGAGCCTGTGATAATTGCGCTCGTTGTTGCGATTGATTGTGTGAAAGCTGATGAAGCAGCGTCTAGGTCTTCGTTATCGGCAACGACAAATTAGACTCTTAAAGTATAATGAAATGAAGAAGAGTGGTAGTACTTTACTCTTCTTCATTAATAAGTAGAACGAATCATGTTTCCTTACTTTTCAATGGGGTACTTCTTTCCATTTTTTATTAATTTTTCTTCAATTATTTCTTTCACATTTAAATGAAGGTCTGAGCAAAGCATTAGTAAATATATTAAGATATCGGCTATTTCCTCTCGGATGTTTTCTTCGTTCGCCTCAAGAGCTTCTTCATTACTTTTCCATTGGAAGTCTTTAAGCAGTTCAGCTGCTTCTATCGAAATTGAGATGGCCAAGTCTTTTGGGTTATGATATTATCTCCAGTTTCGATCATCTCTAAATTGGTTAATTGAATGTATTACATCTTTGATCTCAGTCATAATTACCTCCCTCTTTTATCTCTTGTAATTTCCTTCTCAATTTTTCATCTGCATAAATATAAAGCCCGTGAATGCCTCGCTTCATCAGAAGTATTTTTTTGTTTTCCTATATTTACGGACAAGATATTTGTATTTGATAATGATATTTCGCTTTCTATTTATGATCAAGCGTTCTATGAAGATATGAAAGAGTTTGATGAGGAAGCTTTAAATTTTGACACTGGAGAAACGATTGCATATTGGATTGAGCAGTACTGGAAAAGTATGATCCCACTCAAAGATTATTTGAGGAAAAGGCCTTATCCAAAGCCAGAAGTATTAATATTTGAACCTGTACCGAAGGAAATCATTAGTTTTTGTGAAGAGTGATAAGCAATTTCTAATTTAAATGTAGTTCTAGAGATCTTCTAACATAAAATAATATTTTAAGAACCTTGGTAGAGGTTGGACTCCACCAAGGTTTTTTAATAACCTCATTTAAAGACATCACGGCGGAACCGTACCAGAGGAAGAAGGAAAATAGAAACTTTTAAGGAATCTCAAACAACACACGTTGACATATCGTTATTTATCGATATAATGGTTTGTATGGAGCCAATAGAAGTTTTCAAAGCCTTATCCAATGAATCAAGATTGCAAATTTTACAATGGCTAAAGGAACCTGATCGTCATTTTACACCCCATGAAGGGATTGATATGAATACTACAGGGGTATGTGTTAGTCAAATAACAGATAAATTGAAAATGACGCAATCAACAGCATCTCAATACCTTTCAATTTTACTTCGAGCTGGATTAATTACGACAGAGCGTATAGGTAAATACACGTATTATAAAAGAGATGAAAATGCCATAAAAAAAATTGCTGAGATTCTAGAAAAAAATATTTAATAAATGAACTGAATTCATACATCAGAATTCAGTTTCATTTATTAAATACAAATCGACTTATCGTAATATGTTTTTTTGTCCATACATATTAACAATTCTAGATATGTAAATGTATTATATATAAGGAGTGATCTACATTGTCAAACACTGTAAAGATTTACATTTTAGCTATTGTAAGTTTTTTAGTTGGTACATCAGAGTATATCATCTCTGGTATTTTGGATAATATTTCTGAATCATTAGGGATTACGATAGCTGCAGCTGGCCAGTTAATTACGATTTTTTCTCTTGTGTATGCCATCTTCACCCCAGTATTAATGGCTTTAACATCGGGAATGAATAAACGCAAGTTAATGTTATATTCACTTAGCGCTTTTATTCTAGGTAATATTCTTGCATTCGTCCTCCCTGGGTATCAATTATTTATTGTGTCAAGAATTATTATGGCTCTTGGAGCGGGGATGGTCGTAGTTACTGCATTAACAATTGCTGAAAAAATTGCACCAAAAGGTAAGCAAGGTACCGCTATTGCTACAGTAGTAATGGGATTTACAGCATCATTGATCATTGGAGTCCCACTGGGGAGAATGACTAGTGATTTCTTTGGTTGGAAAGCTGTATTTGGAGGAATAGCCTTACTCGGATTATTAGCCATGGTGATCATTTCTCTTACGATTCCAAAAATCCAAGGGGATAAACCTGTACCTTTAATTCAACAACTCGCTCTTTTTAAAAAACCAAAAGTAGTGTTGGGATTAGCCATCACCTTTTTCTGGCTTGGTGGTTATTCAATTGCCTATACCTATTTATCCCCTTACCTTTTAAATATATCGGGTGTAAGCAGCAAATTGCTGAGTGGAGTTCTCCTCGTATTCGGGATTGCTAGTCTAGTTGGGTCAAAGTTTGGTGGATTTAGTACCGATCGCTGGGGTGTGAATTTTACGCTGATTAGTGGAATGACATTACATGTCATCATGCTCATATTGCTCTCACTAGTTACGCATTCTTATGTTGGAGTATTGCTCATTTTAATATTATGGTCATTTGCTGCATGGTCTTCTGGCCCGACTCAACAATACCACTTAGCTACAATGGAGCCAGAGTCATCAGGTATACTATTAGGTCTCAATCAGTCAATGATGCAATTGGCGATGGCCGCAGGTGCAGCTATTGGAGGTATCTTTGTAGAGAGGGTTTCTCTATCTTCCGTTACTTGGGCAGGTGCTTTAGGCGTTGCAATCGCGATCATTGTAACAATATTGGCTTCGCGTGCTACTTCGAGTAATGAAATTCGATATACTTAAACAGTAGAACGATGGGGAAAAATGTGTTTCAATTTAAATATAATGAAAGAAAGTAGGAAGCACCAATGCACTCAATTAAAAAAATAGGTCAGAGATTTTGGTACATCACACCAATATCACTCACCGACCGCCCCATCCTAGGTATGGTCGCAGGCAATAACAAAACATTAATGATCGATGCCGGTAACTCAGAAGATCATGCGAACTATTTCATCCAAAGAACTTTAAAGCACGAGAACGCCAAGCCTGATATGGTTGTCCTCACGCATTGGCATTGGGATCATATTTTTGGTCTGCCTGCGCTGCCTGATACGGTTTCAATTGCTTCTGCACAGACAAGAAAGGAAATGGAGGAGCTTGTTCCGTTTTCGTGGTCAGATGAGGCGATTGATGAGCGGGTGAGGGAAGGAACGGAGATTGAGTTCTGCGCGAAGGCCATTAAGGAAGAATATCAGGGTCATCGAGATATTCAGGTGGTTTTACCGGATGTCACGTTTGACCGTCGGATAGAGATTGATCTTGGCGGGGTCACTTGCATCGTGCAGCATGTTGGAGGCGATCATGCGGCTGATTCCGTGATCGTGTATGTGAAAGAAGAGAAAATCCTGTTTCTTGGTGATTGTCTTTATCCGAAAATGTATGCCGAAAAAGTACATTACACGGTGAAAGAAATATTGCGTCTTTTAGATGAGTTAGATGCTTTTGATGCCGAAACGTATATTCCTTCACACCAAAGACCATGGACAAAAGAGGAGTTTCGTCAGGAAACAGACAAACTTCGGATGATAGCGAAATTCACTGATCAATGTGGTGGAGATAAACAGAAAATCACGAATGAGTATCAAAAGTACGTGAACAGAGAACTGAAAGAAGATGAATTAGAAACCATTGCTTACTTTGTAAATGGGTATTAAATAAACACTAAAAAAAGTCTCATTTGGGTGATTTCCCTCAAACGAGACTTTTTTTGCATCACGTATTGTGACAGACTTATTTTTAGCATTGATCATAAAAACAATCCCCAAGTAGGCTTGAGTTTTCCTTATTAGGAGGTAAAAAACAGATGGACAAAATAACTGACCCATACGACACTTTCAAAACCAAAATAAGAACCCATGCGGCTTCGCTGCAAGAGTTGATGCAGAAATATAAAGAACATGTGACGGTGCGTTTTTTTGATGCAGAAGCTCTTCCAGATAAAGATTACACAGATTTTGTGATGTGTGAAACGGATGACCTGAAATTCTATCATTTTATGTGGGAAGAGATTAGAGATTCTATTCCTTACACAAGTGGTTATGTCAAAATTAAAGAGGTCATCATGGGAATGGAAAATGCTTTTCAAACATATGAAAAAGAATCTCTGAAAATGAATCAGTAATCGAAAACCACCTGATAGCAGGTGGTTTTTTGTACATTCTATTTTTTGGTATAATCAGAGGTAATGTAAGAACGGATAAATTTTTGAACTGAATCGGAGGTCCATATGAAACAGCTTTACATGAAGCAGAAAGTATTTAGTCTGAGCGGCAGGTTTACAGTAAAGGATCAGCAGGAGAACGATGTGTATTTGGTCGAAGGCAGTTTTTTGAAGGTACCGAAGACGTTTACCATTCTGAATACAGAACGAGAAGAAATCGCTGTGATTACGAAGAAAATGTTTAGCTTTTTACCGAAGTTTTTAGTAGAAGTTGGTGGTCAAGAGGTATTGACGATCAAAAAAGAGTTTACGTTCTTTAAAGCAAAATATTCAATTGATGCCGCGGGTATAGAAGTGCAAGGTAACTGGTGGGATATGAATTTCCAGGTGCTCCAGAATGGTGATGTGATCGGCCAGGTGAAGAAGGAATGGTTTACTTGGGGTGACAGCTATAAGGTTGATATTTTGAAAGAAGAGATGGAGCCTGTGATGATTGCATTGGTTGTTGCGATTGATTGTGTGAAGGCTGATGAAGCAGCGTCTAGGTCTTCGTCGTCGGCAACGACGAATTAATAAGTGAGGTGAGCACACTGATCACATTCCAATACAAAGTATTTCTAACAGTCGTCGAATGCGGCAGTTTTACAAAAGCAGGGGAGAAGCTAGGGCTGACGCAATCTGGGGTGAGTCATAATATTGCGAAGCTTGAGTCGGAACTCGGGATTGTGCTGCTTCGGCGGAATCGAAACGGGCTTTCGTTAACGGACGCAGGTGAGCGGGTGATGCCGCATATCCGGCAAATCATGCATCATGCGGCATTGCTTGAGCAGGAGGCGGCGCTCATTCAAGGGATGGAAGTGGGGAGTATCAAGATAGGGACATTCCCTAGTTTTTCTTCAAATGTCCTTCCACGCCTTATTCATCGTTTTACGCAAATCTATCCGCATATCAAGCTGGAGTTATATGAAGGCGGTTATGAGGAGATTGAGGAATGGATCACTTCTGGCACGGTTGATGTTGGTTTTTTAACGCAGTCATCGAGGGAATTTGAGACCGTTCCACTTTTTCAGGATGAATTGGTGGTGCTCATACAAGAGAATCATCGCTTTCATACGAAGAAAGTGATTGAAGTTGACTCGTTACATGATGAAGCCTTTATCATGCCGAAAGCGGGCTGTGACATACTCGTCAAGAAGCTGTTAAAAGAAAGAGGCGGCGTGAAGCCTCATGTTTTGTTTGAAATTGAAGACAACAATACGCTTATTTCTATGGTTCAAGAAGGACTTGGGGTCACGATCATTCCAAAATTGGTTTTGCCGCCGCACATACCTCATACGAAAGTCATTCCACTGGAGACGAGCGTCTTTCGTGAGGTCAACCTGGCGCTCAAATCATTCAAAGCAGCTTCCCCATCGGCCAAAAGATGGATCGAAACGGTCAAAAATCATTTTAAATAGAATCAGCTTGAACAGGAAGTCCCCATTCAAGCTGATGTTTTATAAAGTTAACACGCCGCGGATCGTGATGACAGCTGCGCCTGCCACTTTAATCACCGGCTTTGATTCATTCGGAATGACTGTGATACGAAGCATGCCAGGTCTGCCGATGGCATCCCCTTGGGCAATGTTCAGGTGAGTGATTTCTTGCTGAGAAATGATACCCTCCAAATAAAGATATCCAGCCAACGCCCCGTTTGCTGCCCCCGTCACAGGATCTTCTGGTATACCAATCCCAGGTGCAAAATCCCTCGTATAAAGATCGCATTCTTTTGAGGTGTGGAACGTATAAAGGTGGGTTGTCGAGATGCCATGCTCTTTATTCATTTTAGCTAAAGCCGCTAAGTTCGGTGCCGCTTGATCAATGTCCTGTTGGTGCTTCATCGGCACAAGAAGATGCCAGTTTCCGGTGTTTGCTAATTTGATAGGATAGGATGGATCGATGCGGTCACTGCTCACACCAAGCATGTCACTAAGCTCTTCTAAATCGATGACAAAATCTCGCGTCCTCGGTGGCACCTGCGTCATTTCCACATCAACGACCTTGCCTTTTTCTTCGTGCCATTCAACAGGCACATTGCCGATCTTTGTTTCTAACACGATCCCTGATCTCTCTTTAGCCAGCCCTAGCTCCGTTGCTAGAAGCCAAGTCAATCCAACAGTCGCATGCCCGCAAAAATTGACCTCTTCCGTCGGTGTGAAGTATTTGACGCGATAATCGGCTTTCTTATCATGGGCAGGAAGCAAGAAGACGGATTCCGGTAAATTCAACTCCTTGGCGATGCTCTGCATATCATCTTCTGTTAAAAACTCACCATCCAACACCACCCCAGCGGCATTTCCTCCAAATTTCTCAGTTGTAAACGCATCGACATGATACACTCTAATGTCTCCCATGTGACGAACCCTCCTATACACTCTTGTTACGTTAATCATAAGTTTGTTTGATGCATTCGTAAAATGAATCTTTTTGATGGTTTAAATCGCAAGTGTTCATGTAAGAGAGGGAGTTTTCATAGAATAATAGTTTAAGTAAAGTATAATGAAAGAAAAAATGAAGCGAGGGATATGACATAACTACAGGTGGGTATATCAATATCGGACTCGTTTTTTATGAAGACATTCATATACCAAATACTTTTCGCCAATTGATTGATTATCTTCTTCAAAAAGACATGTCTATTAAGAAAGTAAAGTTTAGTCTGGACCCTGACGGAGAAACATGGATTGAACACAGTGTTAAAGAGAACATCATCAAAGACGATGATTTTTCTGGTTATTATACAGAGTTTGAATTGTCAGGCATAAGTTCAGATCGAAAAGGAAGGACAATCAACATACAAAAAGAAACGGGTTTCGTAGGATTCGTTCTCAGTTTAAATTGGACAGAGGTTGTTTCTCATGATGTCATTCATCTTCAGCAGAAGATCATACGCTGTCTTGTGGATCTTTATCATACGATGACGTTTGAATATGCGTTCATTGGACATGAAATTGAAGTCGAAATTCATCCAGATGAGTTTGAAAAGTGTCTGCAAGACCAGCATGCTTTTCCAGTTGCACTAATTGGCAAAGGAAATCACATAGACATTTATTATGGTGATGTTGGGATTGATGGCCTATCTTCTCAAGAAAGAAGGATGGAATGTTTAAAGGTTAAAAGATAAAAGTAAGAAAGCCTCCTGACACCAGGGGGCTTTTTCCATCCATCACCCATAATAATTATTCGCTTGAATAAAAAATTGGGATTGCATGTAGTTATACGTGATTTTCGAGAAGTCGAAGGGCTGGCCGTTTGTGAGATGAAAGACCGTCTCGACGCGGAGAGCGGGATCGTCTTGCTTAAGTCCGAGGTGCTTTGCTTCGGTTTCATTAAGTTTGCCTACTTGTAAGTACATATCGGAGAAGCCGACTTTGAGTCCAAGCCCTTCACTGATGAATTTAAAAACAGAGTCGGCAGCAATTTCTGTGTTGAGATAGGGAATGATCGTTTTTCGGTAATAGGATTCTTCTAAACATAACGTTTGCCCATTGATGTAACGAATGCGTTTTAGATAAAAGACATCTTCATCTTGTTCAATGTTCAAATTAAGTGCAGCTTCTTCGGACGGCTTGATGGTGTCTAGCATTAAAACTTCTGATGTCAGTTGAAATTCCTCTAAATCTTTTTTAAACCCTTGGTTGGATAAAAGGCTGATGTAGCCCTTACGGCGGTGTCTTCGAACAAAGATGCCGCTGCCCCTCACTTGATAGATAATTCCTTTTCTTTCGAGTAAGTCTAATGATTTGATAATGGTACTTTTGCTCACAGCAAATTGGCTCATGAGTGTTTCGAGTACAGGGAGCTTATCCCCTTGCTGCAGCTCATGGGTGACAATATATTTTTCAATATCGCTCGCAATTTGTTGATACTTTAACATGGCCATTCCTCTTTGTTTTCACGATTTATTGTTCTTGTATTATAGCACATACCAAATTTCCTTTGATATGCCAATTGAAATTATATATGTATTGATATATTGTACCGGTATAATTATAATGTACATATACTAGTAGTGATAAAGGGGGGTTTTATATGTCAAAAGTGAGGGATTATCAAAAGCTTGCAGAAGACATCTTAGAGGCAGTTGGCGGAGAAGAAAATGTGGTGAGTGCCGCAAGATGCGCCACGCGGCTGCGTTTGGTCTTGAAACGTTCGAATCCAAAGGCAAAGGAAGCAGTCAATGCGATGCCTGGCGTCATTACCGTGGTGGAAAACGGCGGTCAATTTCAGGTCGTCATCGGTCAGCATGTTGGTGAGGTCTATGAGCATTTTTCCAGCCTTGTTCAGCTGCAGCCGTCTGAAGATGACCAGGTAAATGAAAACAAGGGAACGGTGCTGAATCGTGTCATCGCGACCATGTCTGCTGTGTTTGCGCCATTTGTGTATATTTTGGCGGCAGCTGGTATTTTACAAGGTGCACTTATCCTCATTAATTTATTATTTCCAAGCTTCTCGAAAACGGGAACGTATGAAGTCTTTAGCTTTATTTCTTGGGCGCCGTTTACGTTCTTGCCTATCTTTATTGCCATTACAGCTGCCAAGCATTTTAAAACGAATATGTATATCGCAGTAGCGTGTACAGCAGCGCTTGTCAGTCCGGCTTGGACGGAGATTGCTGGACGCGTGGCATCAGGGGAAGGCGTTACCTTTTTAGGCATAGCGTTATCTGAAACGGTTTATACGTCATCTGTTTTGCCGCCGTTATTCTTGGTATGGATCCTTTCATATGTAGAGAGATTTTTAAACAAACGCATTCACGAGGTGGTCAAACCGTTATTTGTCCCATTTATCTGTATGGTTGTCATGGTTCCGTTAACCATTCTATTAATTGGTCCACTTTCGACAGCAGGCGCAAATGGAATTGCAAACGGATACAATGTCTTAGCAGAAAATGCCCCAGCTTTAGCAGGCGCCATTATCGGAGGTTTCTGGCAAGTGCTTGTCATTTTCGGTGTTCACTGGGGCATCACACCAATGGTGCTCGCCAACTTTGAACAATATGGACGTGACTCCTTCCAGGCATATCAAACCATCGCTGTTATCGCTCAGGTCGGCGCAGTGTTAGGGGTTATTTTAAAAGCAAGAAACCGCGAAACACGAAAAGTCGGGGTGTCAGCGGGAATCACGGGTCTCTTTGGAATTACCGAGCCTGCGATTTATGGGGTCACCTTGCGTTTCAAGAAACCATTTATTTTCGGATGTATATCTGGAGCGGTCGGGGCCATTGCTGCCAGCTTCTTTACGCCTTATTACTTTGCGTATGCAGGGTTGCCTGGTCCACTGACGATTGTAAATGGAATTAGTTCAGACTTTCCAACATCGATCATCGGCATATTGATTGGTGTCGCAATTGCGCTGATCTTACCAGTTGTGCTCATTCAAATGTTTGGTTATGGGGAAGATACAGTGGAACAGACAGCCGGTGCAACGTCTGATAAAGATCAAGTTGGAGAAAAAATGAATGCTTCGATGAACAATGAAGAAACCATTCCTGCACCGCTTGCAGGGAAAGTACTCCCGTTATCTGAAGTGCCGGATGCCGTATTTAGCTCTGGGGCAATGGGCAAAGGATTTGCGATTGAACCGACAGACAACAAGCTGTATGCACCGTTTGATGGCAGTGTCGTCATGCTTGCGCCGACAAAGCATGCAATTGGACTGCGTTCAGAATTTGGTGTGGAGTTACTTGTTCATGTAGGAATTGATACGGTTTCGCTAGATGGCTCAGCATTTACTCTTCATATCAAAGAAGGCAGCAAGGTGAAGAAGGGTGACTTGTTGATGACATTTGATCAAGAAGCCATTGAAAGCAAGGGATTAAACACAATCACACCTGTCATCATCACCAATACACAAGCGTACGAAGATGTGATTATAGAAGAACAATCGACATGCCAGTCAACAGACGTCATGATCACAATTGTGAAATAGGAGGAATGAATAATGACATTACCAAAAGAATTTCTATGGGGCGGAGCATTAGCTGCACATCAATTTGAAGGTGGATGGAATGAAGCAGGAAAAGGACCAAGTGTTGTAGATGTGATGACAGCAGGTGCTCACGGAGTACCGAGACAAATAACTGAAACGGTAGAAGAAGATAAATTTTATCCGAATCATGAAGCGATCGATTTCTATCATCGTTATAAGGAAGATATCGCGTTGTTTGCCGAAATGGGTTTGAAATGCTTACGTACATCGATCGGCTGGAGCCGGATTTTCCCTAAGGGAGATGAAGCGGAACCGAATGAAGCAGGCTTACAATTCTATGATGATGTATTTGATGAACTGCTCAAGCATGGCATCGAGCCTGTGATTACGCTGTCTCACTTTGAGATGCCGCTTCATTTGGCAAGAGAGTACGGCGGGTTTCGCAGCCGAAAAGTCGCTGAGTATTTCGCGAAATTCGCAGAAGTATGCTTCAATCGATACAAGGACAAGGTCACATACTGGATGACATTTAATGAAATCAATAACAAAATGGATGTCAACAACCCACTATTCCTTTGGACAAATTCAGGGGTATCAGTCAAAGAAGGCGAAAATGCCAAAGAAGTCATGTATCAAGCAGGACACCATGAATTACTTGCAAGTGCATGGGCAGTAGCCAAAGGAAAAGAGATCAATCCTGCTTTCCAAATTGGAGCGATGGTGTCTCACGTGCCAATCTATCCGTATTCCTCAAATCCAGAGGATGTCATGCTTGCAGAGGAGTATATGAGACAGCGCTATTTCTTCCCAGATGTACAGGTTCGCGGCTACTATCCGAGCTATGCATTAAAAGAATTCGAACGCGAAGGGTATCATATTCCATTTGAAGAAGGCGATGAAGAAAGCTTAAGAAAAGGGAAAGTGGATTATCTAGGCTTTAGCTACTACATGTCGACAACGGTTAAAAGTGATACTGTGTCTGATCACAACGGAGACATTGTCAACGGAGCCCTGCCGCATGGTGTAGATAACCCTTATATCAAATCAAGTGACTGGGGCTGGTCCATTGACCCGACAGGCTTAAGATATACATTGAATCGTTTTTACGATCGCTATCAAATCCCGCTGTTCATCGTAGAGAATGGATTTGGTGCAATAGATCAAGTGGAAGAAGACGGTTCTATTCACGATCCAGAAAGAATTCAATATCTCGCTTCTCATATCGAAGCACTGAAAAAAGCGATTGAATACGACGGTGTGGACCTTATTGGCTACACACCTTGGGGCATCATTGATATCGTGTCATTCACAACAGGTGAAATGAAAAAACGCTACGGCATGATCTACGTTGACCGCGACAACGAAGGTAACGGCTCGATGAAGCGCCTTAAAAAAGATTCGTTTACTTGGTATCAAAACGTCATCGCAACGAACGGTGAAGAAGTGTAATAAAGGAAAATAGAAGCCCGGATGAGCGTGGTATATGCTTGTTCGGGTTTTTCATCGTTTATGTTTTAATAGAGCCTGAACACAAAGGAAGAAGAGGGTAATAGGGACAAAATAGTTCATTGGATTGTGAAAGATCTTGATGTTCAAGTATATTTGAAGAAGAATCCAAAAGCCGAATAACAGCAGGAATGATTTTTTTATACATATTAATTCTCCTTTCGAGAGTAGTTTGTTTTAGTTGGCATTTTCTCATATCATTGCAGAAATTGAAAAGAGATAAAGATATTCATAGGTTCTATTACACAATTTGGTATAATTGATCTATAAAAACGATAAATGGTAGATGAGGAATAGGAGTTGTTGAAATGAATCAAACTCTGCAAATGGGTGCCAATACCGTACTAAATTCTCCAAAGGGGCAAGTATCCATCAGTTATGAAGTGTCATCTGCAATTGATATTTCTTTAACTGCGTTTCTTTTAACAGATTCAGATCTAGTTCAAGGAGATAATGGCATTATTTTTTACAATCAGCCGGAGAGTGCTACGGGTGTCGCGACACTTTTACCAGCAGAGATATCAGATCAGTTGAAAAGGCATCAATTGAATTTTGATATGAGTAAAGTGCCTGTTGGAATCACAAAGATGGCTATTACACTAACAGAGGATCAAGGAATTGGCTTTTCTCAAGTGAAGAATCTGCAAGCAGAAATTCGAACAGGTGATGAGGTGCTATACCTAACACCAGTAAACTTTACAAATGAAAAAGGGATTGTCGTAGTAGAGCTGTATATCAGAAATAGTGAAACGAAAGCACGATCCATCTGGCGTGGCTTCAATTCTGGATTGGAAGGGCTATGCAAGCTTTATGGGGTGGAGGTTGAACCTGATGAACAAGATGTTTCTTCACCTCCTCAAATGGCTTCTGAAAAACAAATTGGTGAGCCTGCTCCAATGAAGACAGCTGCTAAAGAGAAAGTGGCTGCACCTATTAGTTTAGAGAAAGTTCAAGGTAAAATTAGTCTAGAGAAAGGTCATAAACCGATCATCATTGAAAAAACGCCTGAGATTACAGCTACAGTATCCTGGGAGTCTGGAACGGATTATGATATTTATGCATTGGTCTATACGAAGGCAGGAAAACAAATAGATGTGGCCATGTTTGGCGCAAAAGGTGTTCCAGCTCTCAAAAGTTACGGTAACGGAGCTGTAGAGCATATGGGAGATGTCGGTAGAGACCGTGATTCGCTGAAAACAGAAGTCATTAAATTACGGTTAAATGGCGATATCCTTGCTATTGTTCCGGTTGTTTATTCTGCTCAATCAAACGGAACAGGTTCCTTTTATAGATATAAGGTATCTATGAGTATCGATAATCACCAAGGAACGTCTGTGACAATTCATGCCAAACATGCGAATGATAATGATAGAATTTATTCTTGTGTGCCGGGGATGCTTCAAAATACAAATGATGGGGTGATCATCCGTCCACTAGAGCTTTACAGCAAACCCAATTCCGAGCGCAGACCTAAATTAAAAATGAAATCATCTAATGAAATTGATGTTTTGATGGATAAAGGACCGATCAATGATTATAAATAAAATGAATGTATGGCTGGACAAAGCAAAGTGCATTGTCTAGCTTATTTTATTTGACCTTTAAATAGAGAGTCTATTCCATTTTTTGTGTCATTTAGCCTATTTTTCCGTTTTGAGGGGCACGGTAAAATAGACTTTATGATCAATAATGGAGGGAGTGACTTCTTCTGGGCAAGATACTTGATGCAAAAGCACTAACAAGTGCCATGGACACAAGGGCAAAACACTACCAGGAACTCCGCGAACAAATGGTAGATTTAAAAAAGGCATTACAAGGTGTTGCCAACCTCGGAGATGACTTCACTGGGAAAGGTGCCGATAACATTAAAAGTTTCTATAAAGAGCTGTCTGGAAATGTAGACATGTTTATCAGCTTCATTGATAAGCAAAAAGCCTTTCATGAAGGTGTTTCTGGGACACTGGATGATACGAGCTTTGGCGGCGATACCTTTGTAGAAGAACACTTTTTAGACAACGCAGTACATATGGGCATCAAGAATGCTAAAAGCATTGTGAAGGATCAAAAAAAGGCACTCAAAACGATTTTTCAAGACATTGATGATCTCATTTCCCTAGAGGTATTTGATAGCCAAACCTTTGATGAAAAAATAGAAGATGCGGAAGATGAACGAAAAAAGACGGTCAAAGATCTAATAGAGCTTGATCAAAATTTAAAAGATGAATATGCTTTGTCAGAGACGGAGCAGCAAGCTACAATGGCATTGTATGCTGAAATGATGAATGCGACAAATGACGGAAAAGCGATTTCGCCTATGAATTTTGACAAGAAAGCGTATCAAAATAGCGACATCTACAAGGCAAAAAGCGATATTGAGAAGCAAACTTCTGAATATCTGAAAATCAAAAAAGAACAAGAAGAAGCCCGAAAGATTGCGAAGGAACAAGAAGCCCTCGCCAACCGCCCTTGGTATGAAAAAGCCCTCGATTATGGTGGAAACATCGTGAATGAACTGACCGGCGTGAACGATGCAAAACGTGCCGCAACAGGCGTTGATCCAATCACAGGCGAGGAACTCACCACAGGCCAGCGAGTCGCGGCAGGCGGCATGGCAGCAGCAGGCTACATTCCTATCGTTGGCTGGGCAGGCCGCATTTTCAAAGGCGGAAAAGCTGTCTATAAAACGACCCAAACCACATTAGCCGCGGTCAGGGCAGTCGACATTTACAAGACATCACAAAAATCCTTTGACGCCCTGAAAACATCGCAAAAAGGCTTATATGGCCTCACTGCCACCAACGGCTTCAGCGAAGCGATCACAGGCCGAGACATGTTTGGAAATAAGGTCTCGAAAGGACAGCAGGAAGCCAGTATGAATGCGGCGCTTGGGATGCTTTTGCCATTTGGAGCGAAAGGGTTTCATGGTAAAATGGGGATTAAGGGTACGGGTGAAATTGGTTGGAATATGTCAAAAGGCGGAGGAGAAATAAATGGAAGAAAGTATTCTCAGCATGCTTTGGAAAGAATGGCACCTGATATTCCTGAAGTAAAAGCTACTTTAACAAGTAGAGCAATCAAAAAAGCTGAAGAATTAGGATTTAAACCACAAACAAAAGAATTTAGTGATTTCATCAAAAAATATGTTGATCCAAGAAATATTCCACCTTCAGTTATTGAAGACGCTATAATGAATACGAAAAAGATACCTGGTAATAGAAGCGGAACGTTTGTTCATGAAACACGGGATGTCAAAGTGATTATAAATGAAGCAGGCGATGTTATCACAGTTATACCGAAATAATTAATAAAAGGATGAATACGAATGTTTATCAAGTATGATGAATATGATCTATTAGAACTTTTTCAAAGTGAGCCGGTGAGTATAACAGGCAATATAGATGATGGAGAATTAATTTATACTTACAAAGATGACCAAAATTTCAAGGTGATTTTAACTTTAGACGTATATAAGCAAACGAGTAGTCTAAGTATTACATTTAAAGATTCTATAGTATTTACAGGTGATTTTAATAATGTAACAAGTATAAAAAAAGATGACAATGCTATGGTAATGAACGTGGGCGAAGAAGAGAGGCTAAAAGTTAAATTTTATAAACAAGTTGGAGTGGAGTTACTTTAAAATAGCCTTATTGTATTAGAAAGAAATATAAAACAATTATGATATTCTCTCAGATAAATCAGTAGGTGAAGTAGTTGATACTTCTAAATATAATGTTATTGTTATCATACCTTGACTGGCTATATGCCTTTCAAGGTTTTTGTGTTTATTGGCTTTCATACCGAGAAAAAACCGATAAAATAGGAATCTTTTTCCTGAGTGGATCATCGTATGATAGAGACAAGCAAAACGAACGTATTGAGCACTCTAAGTGCCTTGGTTGGTGTCCCCTTTTTTTATTGGGAGACGCGCCTCTCCCTTATCAATGGTGTATCTGGATACGGAACAAAAGTGTTGAGGAATATGGCTATACGAGAGGGACATTCTGAGCCTGAATAGCAACTGGTCTGCGGCAACCGTATCGAGGACAGTTTTTCATTTCAATTGATGATTGACTGTAATTGGCATCCTCTCGGAGTGTAGTCATCATTTCAAAATCTATTTAAGCGAATAGCGTAAGGTGGTGTTTATTCAGCTAACAGTGTTCTGTTTCGAAAGAGACAATAAAGCAATCGAAAAGCATTGCAGCTTGATCAAAATAGCGAAATCTACAAGGTAAAAAGCGATATTGAAAAGCAAACTTCTGAATATCTGAAAATCAAAAAAGAACAAGAAGAAGCCCGCAAGATCGCAAAGGAACAAGAAGCCCTCGCCAACCGCCCTTGGTATGAAAAAGCCCTCGATTATGGTGGAAACATCGTGAATGAACTGACTGGCGTGAACGATGCAAAACGTGCCGCAACAGGCGTTGATCCAATCACAGGCGAGGAACTCACCGCAGGCCAGCGAGTCGCGGCAGGCGGCATGGCAGCCGCAGGCTACATCCCAATCGTCGGCTGGGCAGGCCGTATTTTCAAAGGCGGAAAGGCTGTCTATAAAACGACCCAAGTCACATCAGCTGCAGTCAGGGCAGTCGACATTTACAAGACATCACAAAAATCCTTTGACGCCCTAAAGACATCCCAAAAAGGTTTATATGGCCTCACCGCCACAAACGGCTTCAGCGAAGCGATCACAGGTCGAGACATGTTTGGAAACAAGGTCTCAAATGAACAGCAGGAAGCGAGTATGAATGCGGCTCTGGGGATGCTTTTGCCGTTCGGGGCAAAAGGGTTTCATGGGAAGATGGGGATTAAAGGGAAAAAAATTGAACATCCGGTATTAGATAATAAAAGAGTCGGAAGTGCGTTGAAAAAGCCAGATGGCCAACATGGTTTCAATGATATAATTGACAATTACACACCATTAGCTAAAGAGTTTGATTTGGTTGGTGGTGATAAAACAAAGGTTAAGTTATACCAAATAGAAGGTGGAATGAAATACTATAGTTACAAGGATGTCTATAATAAAGATTTGCGAATAATTGAAAGAGTGTTTTCAGTTAAAGATCAAAATGGTATTTTTGAGTGGATTGTCGATCCAAATAAGGGCGTTACTCATAGAAGGTTTATTCCAGAAGGTGAAATTACAGGATTACCTAATCAAAATCCTAAGAGATAGGAATGAAGAAAAATGAAATGTTCTATAGAGGTCTTAAAAACATATAATATTCACTATGATTGGAAAACTATATATGTAGGAATTAGGCTAGATTTGATTTCATACAAAGAAATAAGCAAGTATGCTGTGGAATATTTATCTAATCATACTGAATGTGAAAATTCTTTAATCCTAGAATTAGCTTGGGGAGATGGCGACCCAGATGAGGATTATAGAAAACTTCAAATGGTTTTGGTAGAATTATATAATGATTTGGTAGAAGAAGAATCCAGTCAATGGGACGTTGAAAAAAGGAAATGGAGATATGGTATAACGTCTCACTTAAAAGAAAAAAATAAGAATTCACCTGAAGAGTTGTTGGATGAGCTTTCTGAAGTATACGCAGATTTTGGCTATCCTGAGGATATGGAACCGTTTATTCATTATATGCCTCCTTCAGATGGTTATAATCCATTACTGTATTCAAAAGAAGAGAATATAAACAGATTAGTATCTCTTTTTGAGGAGTTTTTACAAAAAGAAAAAGCAGTTGTTCAATTAGAGCGATTTTAATTACTGATTAAAAGATGCCTAATGAAAATAGAACTTGAATTCGAACAAGAAGTGACAAACTACTATAAGTGGTTAGATCAAAAAATAAATGAACTTAAACAGTTAAGTGTATATAGTATTAATGGATATTACTTTTTAGATAATGGTGGAATTAAGACTTTTCAAAGTTACTGTCAAAATGAACTAATCGAAATTTTTAGCGATCAATTGACTAATTACCATTTTTATATCTTTCTGAGTAAGAAAGTAAGTGATGCACATTCGCGAATAGAGAGATTCCGAAAAGTATGGAAATCTATTGATTCAGACATAAATACTTCAGGTTTTGAAAAGGGGCCAGAATTACTTTTAGATGAACATGAAAAACATTTTTATGTCAGTGTGGCCAAGGTTCCTCAACATGATTTAGATAAAGCATTGCGAATAATGGATCAGTATCAATCTAGTTTCATGATTGCCAGTAGAAGGGATTCTATGCTCTCAGAGGAATCTATAAAAGATTTGTTTTACTCAGGATTGGATAAGAATAGTCATGAAGTAGATTATCAAGCGCTTTTTTTGAAGTATGGTTTGAATAGTGAAATTATCTTTAGATGGGGATCTGTTCTAAATGAGGCCGAATTGGCAATGATTTTAAATCAAGATCATACCCAGAAAATACGGGAGCGAATACAAAGTCATTCATAGTATCTTCAAAATGATCCCGTATATTTTAAACAATCACTATATTCGGGACTGATCCCCCGTTTTTGAGAGACTGGGATCAAAACACTGTATGAAACAGCCAGTTGTCGAAACTCTTTCGATGACTGGTTGTTTCATTTCTATAGAATTCGAATAGTGGTATATGGATTTTATAAAATCGCTGAGTAGTGTTTGTCAGGTGGTAGAGATGAAAGAAACCTTCTGGTTTTAATTTCTCATGTTTATCTTGATATTCAGGTCTTTACCGTCTTCTAACTTGTGGATGAAAGCGATGATGTCCCCCATAAGGGTACAATTTCACATGTGTACAATTCTTAATTCATGGAAGGTTCTCGTTAAGTCTGTATTTAGTTGTTCGCATCTATGAATGAAGACCTAATGAGGTATTTATCGTAATGATAAAGTACAAAATGGAAAGTGGATGTTGAACTGGGTAATATAAATAACAACAGAAATTCAAAAATCGAAACCTTAAAAAGAAAAAGCAGAAGACAGCATTTAATGAACAAATTAAGCTATATGACACTTCCAGAACACCCCTTTTTAGATATTGAAGAAAAATCAATTGTTTTGTCAGAAGGTGCTTGCTTTCCTTCAATCGAGAGAACATAAAATCCAAATACATAGAGAACACTATCGAGAGCATGAAATTGCAGCACTTTAATTGAATGTGAAAAAAGCTTTTATTCTTTTAAATCGTCTTCTTGAACAAACAAAATTTTTAAGTGGGTGTGGGGATTTTATTTTTGGCAGAATATTTCCGTTTTGGATTATGCATCGAGAGAACGGAATATTTTTATGAGCTAAGTATTTGGGGGCTGCGATGAACAGAATTGAGACATCATTTAAGGAGTGGAATGAACCACTCCTTTTTTCTATCGATGGTGTCATACGCTTGATCGATGAATTCCCTTCAAATTTAAGCAATTCACTATCTTTACCTTTCGCATTCGTATAAAATAAGAGCAGTGAAAAATTGAAGAAATGCTTGATACATGAAGGGCGTGTAAGCTGTGAGCTGCATGACATGATGAGATGTATGAACGTGAAGGCTGCAAAGCTGTTCTTCCTCACATATGAGATCTTGTAAGCGTAACCATTATTTGTCACTTCATTGCGATGGTGTTGAGGGGTGTGTCAGGATGAGGAATCCGTATGTGAGAACGGCTTCTAGTCTGTATATTAATTATTTTTTATTAGGTATGGTCAATATTATTTTGGCTTCAAATATGCCATTTTTAATCAAACAATTAGATACCAATAGTGCGGGAATTAGTTATATGATTTCGGCGCTTGGCATTGGCAGGGTGCTCACGTATGGTTTATCAGGTGTACTGTCAGATCGTTTTGGGCGTAAGCTGGTCATTTTGGTTTCTGGTGTGCTGATGGCGGTGTTCCTCATCGGAATCCCATTGTCTCCGAATTATCAAATCGCGTTTGCATTTGCGATTTTGGCAGGCGTCGCGAATTCGGCAATGGATGCAGGAACATATCCTGCGTTAATGGAGGCTTTTCCGCAAAACTCGGGATCTGCGAATGTGATGGTGAAGGCCTTTATCTCCATTGGGGCAACCATTTTGCCACTGGCGATTTTCTTTTTAGCAGAGCATGATTTGTTTTATGGAATTTCATTTTTTGTCCCTGCTCTGATCTATCTTGTGAATGTCTTGATGCTGTGGACCTTGCCATTTCCGAATCATCGTAAGGTGGAGCAAGTCCAGGTAACGGAGTATGACGGACTTCCGCGCTTCTCGACAGAGCCTACATTTTGGAGGGAAGGGATCGCACTCATTTTGATCAGCTTTACGTCAAATGGACTGTATGCGCTGCCGCAAATTTGGCTTCCTACGTACGGTGAGGCCATCTTGGGGATGGCATCGGGCAGTGCTGTAAAACTGCTCAGTTACTATAGCATGGGCGGGCTGCTGTCTGTCGTGATGCTCGCGTTTCTTTTGCGCCGCTTTGTCCGTCCGGTAACTGTACTGCTGATCTACCCAATCATTACACTTGTTTCCATTTGTGTGCTCTTGGTCGTGAAATCCCCAGTTATAGGAACCGTCAATGCTTTTGTATTGGGATTTTCAACGGCAGGAGTTTTTCAGCTGACGTTAACTGTGATGGCTGAATTCTTCTGGAAAAACAAAGGGACGATGACAGGGATTATCTCTACAGCGGGCGGCGTGTCGGCTATCGTCATCCCGGTCGTAACAGGTTTAATTCAGAGTCACGCGTCCATTTTACAAATCTTTATGTTCGATGCAGTGGTGGCTGTTGCGGCCATTATCGGCGCACTGTATATCCTGTATCGATACCGTCAAATCATGATACATGATTAAAAAAAAGACGACCTCCGCAGGAAGTCGTCTCAGCGTGTAGAGCTGAAAACAAAGGGCTAAAATGATCATCATTTTAGCCCTTTGTCTTTTTTATTTTAGAAACGGTCATTTTCAAAAAGAATTTGTTTTACTTGATCAACTGGCATATCTTCACCAGTAAAGAGTTTGTAAGCAAGTGCACCTTGCCACAGCATCATTCCAAGACCGTTAATGGTTTTGGCGCCAGCTTCCTGTGCTTGCGCAAGAAGCTTTGTTTTTTGCGGGTTGTATACGACATCTGTCACGATCAAATCTTCACGAAGTACATCAAGTGTATCATCGATAATGCTGAGTTGATCCAGTGGTTTCATGCCAAGGCTTGTCCCATTTGCCAGAATTGCACTTTCTGCTACTTCACGGCGGAACGCGTCTTTGTCTTCAAGTGGGAAAATGTTTGCTTTGACACCGAATGATTTCATTTCGTTGTTGATATAATTTACATTTTCTTCTGCTTGAACAAAGTATTGATCATTACGAGCAAAAATACTAATTTCACGAATGCCGGACTGTGCAAGCTGAATCGCAATCGGAGTCGCAGCACCGCCAGAGCCAACGAGAGTGACCTTCTTACCAGCTAATTCAACACCATGTTCAATCAAATTTCTTACATATCCAAGACCATCTGTGTTGTAGCCGATGAGCTTACCATCCTTGTTCACTACAGTGTTACTTGCACGTGTATATCTTGCAGAATCATCTAGTACGTCTAAGTAATCCAATACTTTCATTTTGTTCGGCATAGAGACGTTAAATCCAGCTGCACCCATTGCTTTCATACCATTTACGGCTGCTTCTAGTTCATCATTCCCTACTTCAAATGCAAGGTAAGCATAGTTGAGACCTGTTAGTGTATAGCCAAGGTTATGCATACGTGGTGAAAGGCTGTGCCCGATTGGTGTAGCAAGAAGACCAACTAATTTTGTTTTCCCATCAATATTACGTTCATGTATGTTTGTCATGATTGACATCTCCTTTAATTATCTAAATAATTTTTTCATGCGTCCAAGAACAAAGACCGCTAGTAATATGCTAATAACTGCGATGATCATATCGAAAAATAACGTCATTTTAATATCGTACGTGCTGACCAATCCACTTGTAATGAGCGGCACGAGTATAAATGCTGAGCTTGCCGCAATGTTGACATAGGATGAAGCCGTTGCTTTGTTTGTCGGGAACAATTTCATCATAATACTCATCGCCAGCTGGAAGATTCCCGCTGTAAATAGTCCTAAGAAGAAGGTGCTGACAATGACAATGCTGTAAGTTTCAACTTGGAATAGTGCAAGCATCGCAAGGAACGCCCCAATTGGATAAATGATCGCGACCATAATCGGTGAAATGAATTTATCTAAGACGATCGAAAGCAATAGAACAGATACCAGTGCACCAATACTAAAATAAGATAGAAGCTGTGTAGCTTGTTCTGTGCCAAGTCCGATTAATTTTAACCCGAGCTGCGGAAGCCATGTCTGCCATACGACAAACAATGCAGTCGATGTGAATCCCATCAGTACAACAGCTAAACCTTCGCCAAGCATTTTTGGTTCTTCTTTCAGCTGGTCCTGTACTGGAAGAGCGTCTTGTGAAGAAACTTGCTTATGGTTCGGGAATGGCATAAAGAGTAAGTAAATCCCTACAAGTAAATAAAGAAGCCCTAGTCCAAAGAACGCCCAGCCCCAGAAGATGTCATGTGCCACTAGGAACGCCAAGATAAATGGAAGAACAGTCGCCCCAATGGATACAGACGCTTTTACTAAAACAGAAGCCGAACTTGCTTTTTTCGGAAATGACTCTGACAAAGCAGGATAGGTTCCTGAATCAAGCAGTGAGTTGGCAATACCTGCTGATATCGCAAAGATAAATGCCAGTGTATAACTTGTTGTCGTTGGAATACCGATTAAGAATAATAAGTAAAGAAAATTTCCTGTAATAATGACAGGCTTACGTCCCCAGCTGTCGGCTAACCGGCCTGAGAAAAAGAGCGCAATGAGTTTACCAATTCCGATCGCCGATACAAGCAAGCTGATTTTCGGAATATCCACATGGTAGCGTTCAGATAAGCTGTCCATGTTGGAAGCTACAATAATATTGATCATGCCAAGCATGAAGTAGTTTAAATACATGCCAAGTGACGATTTTATATAAGGATTTTTCATGTTCCCACTCCTATATTGAAACCCCATTTAAGGTCAAATTCTTTGTATACCCTTTGTTATTGTTTCCTTCAAAATGAATAATATGAAGCCCATCACAACACCCCTTATGTGATTGATGAAAAAATAATGAATATTCATCTGTTCTTCAATCAAGTACATCGTTCTACTAAAATGTAAAAAATAATAACAGCCTTGATAAGGAAGTGAAACTTCATGATTTGATCAGAATCATAAAAAACCACTTTTAACTGTTTTTTGATAGAAATGATGATATGACGAAATAGGTATAACGATATACTAAAAGAAGCAACGAGATAAATATACTCCTGCATTTTAAATGTGTCAAGTTTATGACTTTGTGATTTAAAAAAAGAAAAATGAAACAAAGAAATAGTTGACTTGATCAATAAAAAAAGAGAATTGCTGCACACAATTCTCTTTTTCATCATGATGGAGAGGTTTCTCTAATATGAAGTTGAGGCTTTAAAATCAATCGCTGCAGCTCTTCATCCTGTTCGTTCATTTTATGATATAAAAGGTTCGCTGCTTTTACCCCGATGGATCGTGGGAAGGAGGAAACAGTGGTGAGCGGCGGATGATACATTTCTGCTTCAGGAACATTATCAAATCCAACGACATCGATATCTTCACCAGGCTTGATGCCCCGTGCTGACAGTGCTTGAATGACCCCAAAAGCGAATAAGTCACTAAAACAAAAAATAGCAGTAGGGGGCTCAGGCTGATCCATCACTTGGGCAAGTGCTTCTTTCCCGCCTTCACGAGTAGGTTCTATATCAATAATAAGAGAATCATCAATCGTCACATTTTCTTCGTCATGAGCTCTTTTGAAACCTTTCATCCGCTCAATCCAAGTCGAAGAAGTCTTGATGCCGCCTAAAAAAGCGATGCGGCGATGCCCTTTTTGAAGAAGATGATGAACCGCCATCCAAGTACCTTGTTCATAATCAACACCGACATAGTCACATTGCACATCTGATAATTCACGATTTGCCAGTACTTTTGGGGTGCGAATTTGATTTAATTGTTTGACCGTTCGAGCAGAGCTTTTCGAAGCTGGGTTTAAAATAATCCCGCCCACTCGGTGCTCTACCATGGTGGAAATGAGCCGCTCCTGTTTATCGACACTGTCAAAGGTCGTACCAAGTAAAACAGTATAGCCCAGTGACTCAAGCGTGGTTTGCACGCCAATTAAAAACTCCGAAATAAAGGTGTTAGAAATATCCGTCACAATCACACCCACGATATTTGAGCTTTTTGACCGCATGTTGGCAGCAACGCGGTCGTATACGTATCCTAATTCCTCCATGGATTGCAGTACTTTGTTTCGAGTGGCTTCAGAGATTCTAGGATTATTTCGAACAACGAGTGATGCCGTTGAAGTCGAGACACCGGCATGCTTGGCGACTTCCTGTAATGTAACACGCTGCTTGTTCATTTTTTTCATTTATCTTCACCAACTTCAATGGATTGCCTAACTTTGTTCATCATCAAGAGGGATTTCTCTATCAGACGAGCCGAACATCTTTTGATTTATTATACATGAATCAGGGGGGGTTGATGAAGTGAAGACATATGAGTAACGCCGTAAATCATAAAAGATTACCATTGACAGCTTTCAGATTGAGGCGTAAAATATGAAATTATTCAGAAATAGCAACATTTTAATTAAATAACAAAGGCTATGAATGCTGTGGGTCACACTATAGCAGGAGCAGCTTCTGGAGAGACCGCATGTATGTGCGGCGCCGAAGGGTTCACAATCTCAGGCAAAAGGACAGAAGAGTACGAAATATTGTATTTGTGGTGCATGGATGATGCCGTGTATGACTTTTCTCTATTTTGCTATTCTTTTATGACCGTGAGATTGGAGCGCATCCAATCTCTTTTTTTATGGACTTTTTTAAAGGGTTCATTATTTCAGGATAAGATCGTGTCGTAGGAGGGTGTTAGCATTGGCACAACAAGAATTAAAACGTGATTTATCAAACCGTCATGTACAATTGATTGCCATTGGCGGAACCATTGGAACCGGGCTGTTTTTAGGATCCGGAAAAGCTATTCAATTGGCAGGTCCTTCAATCATTTTTGCTTATTTAATTGTCGGGATGGCCATCTTTTTTGTCATGAGGGCACTCGGAGAATTGCTTTTATCGAAGGCAGGCTATCAGTCATTAACCGATATTGCAGAGGACTATCTCGGCCCGTGGGCTTCCTTTGTGACAGGGTGGACCTATTGGTTTTGCTGGATTATGACAGCGATGGCGGATGTCATTGCGGTCGGTGTGTACGTGCAGTATTGGTTTAAAATCCCGCAGTGGATTCCTGCCATCATTTGTTTATTGATTTTACTAGGATTGAATCTATTAACGGTGAAGCTTTTCGGAGAAATGGAATTTTGGTTTGCACTCATTAAAGTAATTACGATTCTATTATTGATCGGGGTTGGAATGGTTCTTTTAATCATTGGTTTTCAAACAGATGCCGGACCGGTGACAGTAACGAATTTATGGTCTCATGGCGGGTTATTCCCGAATGGTGTCACAGGTTTCTTATTGTCATTCCAGATGGTGATTTTTGCGTATGTGGGAGTTGAACTGGTCGGTGTGTCCGCAGCAGAAACAGCCAATCCGCAAAAAAACATCCCTTCTGCGATTAATAAGATTCCATTAAGAATTCTATTTTTCTATGTGGGAGCGATTTTTGTCTTACTATGTATCAACCCATGGACTGAACTCAGCGCATCAGAAAGTCCTTTTGTGAAAACCTTTGGACTCATTGGGATACCAGTAGCAGCAGGGCTCATTAATTTTGTTGTGTTGACGTCTGCGGCATCAGCTTGTAATAGCGGCATGTTCTCGACGAGCCGTATTCTGTATAATCTCAGTCATCAAAAGCAGGGTCCAGCTTCCTTCGGACGTCTGAACAAGCATGCTGTCCCAAGCAATGCCCTGTTTGTTTCGACGATTGTGGTATCGGTTGGAGCTCTTTTAAGCAAGCTGATTCCCGAACAAGCCTTTGGTATTGTGACAACGATCAGTGCCATTTGTTTCATTTGGGTATGGAGTATTATTTTAATTAGCCATTTGAAATATAAAAAAACACGGCCTGAATTGCATGAAGCATCTACCTTTAAAGCACCTTTCACACCTTTTGTGAATATATGTGTTTTAGTTCTCTTCGCTGCGATTCTAGTGATCATGCTGTTTGCAGATGCAACACGCCCCGCGCTCTTATTAACGCCGGTCTGGTTTGGTTTCTTACTATTGATTTATGCACGAAAGAAACGCCGCGCGTCATAATGAACGGAAAAAGCACAGCCTTTGCATGAGGCTGTGCTTTTGTTCATTTAACGATTTCTAATCTTTAGCACATAATTTGCATTCAAAATGATCAAAACAACCCCAATGACCATGATTGAGAACAGCTGAGAGTGATTGGCTCCAAGGGAATACACAATCAAAATAAACATGGCGCCGGTCAATAGAACATTCATCATTTGATACGTGTGAAACAGTCCGCCAAGCATCACATGCTTTTCGCCTTCGTCTGAAATAGCGAGCAGCTTTTTACTATAATCTTTGTCAGATGGACTTGGCAGGTTGCGATTAGGGTAGACAAGCTTTAGAACAGATATCGCTATATATGAACTGATAATGGAGACGATAAATAAAGCAGCATTGACGAGAATCAACCAGAGTGGCTGCTCGGTGACGATCGCGATACCGATGGCAACAATGGAAAAAATGGTACTTACCGTATTGGCTAAAGTCAAATCAGTAAAGGTCCGATATTGTTTTGCCTCCAGTTCATCCTCTTCATCTCCAGAAACCGAAAGAGATACTCTTTTTTTCATACGTGAAATCCCTGAAAAACAATAAATAATCAATAAAATCGTCAATCCACTGATGACAAGAGTGGCTTCAAATGCAACATCAAGAAGTGTCATTTCAAATTCGGCTGCCAGCAGACAGTAAGCGCCGAGAAAGCCAAGAAGAGCACCTAAGAGCATTTTGTATACAGTTTTCATGAGAGTTCATCCTCCTCGAATAGAAAAATACGTTCAATGGGTTCCTGAAAAATTCGTGAAAGTTTAACAGCGAGCAATAGAGACGGCATTAACTCATCTCGTTCCATTAAGCTAATGGTTTGACGAGAGACCTTTGCACGCTTTGCAAGCTCAGTTTGGTTTAAACCATCTCGCGCACGAAGCTCTTTTAACCGATTTTTCATTCTGTCACCTCAATTTTGGTTGAAATCTTTCCTTAATTGTAAAGCATTATATTCATTTTGACAAGTAAAGTTGTCAAAATGATAAAAATAATTGTCAGAAAGATCATCTTTATTGAAAAGGTGAACCATGATACGCTAAAGAAAAGAGAAACAGAAAACAGGTGATGTCCGTGTTCATTGATCAATTAAAAAATGACTTACATCAATCACAACCGTTGTTCATTGGAGAAGAGACAGCGTTCAAAGCAGCAGTCCTTATCCCTTTGGTGCAAGTAAATGGAGATTGGCATATATTATTTGAGGTCCGATCGTTGACCATGAGAAAACAGCCGGGGGATATTAGCTTTCCTGGGGGCAAGCTTGACGGCAGCGAAACTGCACAGGAAGCTGCACTGCGAGAAACACATGAAGAGCTGGGCATTCCGCCAGAATCGGTCGAGATCCTTGGACAGCTCAGTCCTTATATCGCTTCTCCATCTTTTGTGGTATACCCATATGTCGGTATCATTGATGAGCAAAAAGTGAAACACTCCTTTAATCAAGAAGAAGTAGAGGAGACTTTTACCGTGCCTCTATCATGGCTCAGCCAATATGAGCCGTACTTACATCATGTATCCGTTCAGCCAACACCAGGAGAGGACTTCCCTTATGAAAAAATCATGAATGGTGAAAAATACAGCTGGGGAAGCCGTTCGATTGAGGAATGGTTTTATGATTACGAAAACTACACCATATGGGGATTAACAGCCCGCATATTAAAGCATTTTGTGACCGTTACAAAAAGAAATTCCTAGAGAGTCGCTCTCTAGGAATTTGTTGTATTCAGACGGTCCTTCGCTGTTTGTTGACCTTTACTTATTGAAATAGGGGATTTTGCTTGGCTCAGTCCGTAGGAAGGCATGTTCACGTAGATGGATTCATACGAGCCGGCTTGAATTTGGTACGTTTCATGATAAATTCCGACGGCATCATTATTTCGTGTTCTTTGGTTAAATTCTTTCCAAGCAGCCAAATGCTTCTCCATCTTGGCATAGGCAAGGAGGTCATCTGTTGATTTCCAATATTGAATCATCGCTGTCGTGCGTAATCCAAAGTAATTCTCTGTCCCAAGAAAGCCAAGCTCATCTTGATGGGTATACAGTTCCTTGATCATGCCAGGCATCGCTATGAACACAGGCAGCCATTGATGAATGGCCCAGCGTTTGTTGATCCTCATTCCGATGATGAACACAACAATCGAATCAGAATTGTCCGTTGTAAATCTGCCCGCACGTATGTCTTTTTTCATTCATTTACCCTTCCTTCTTCATCGAATGGAATGTGTCCACGCACCAATCAATTCCTGCTTGAGCCACTCTTTTTCCATAATCTAAAGTAAACAGCCAATACTTCGCATCCGCTTCATCTGGATAAAGCTCTTGAATGTTTTGTTCAATCGCAACATATGTCTCATAACGAATACGGAGCTGCCTCTCATAATCCTGTAAAAGCACCAATTTTTTCTCAAACGAAAGATATTGACCGAAGAATAACTTTAATAACACCTCATTACGCTCTGTTGGTAACTGGTCGAGCGGCTGCGCCAGCCACTCTCTTAACGTATCCAGTCCTTTTTCAGTCAAATGATATTCCCGCTTGTCTGAGCGGCTAGAAGCAGCAGCAGGTGAAACTTCCGCAAGGCCTTCCTCGACTATTAACTTTAAAGCTGGATAAATTTGTCCATAACTGATTTTCCAAAAATGATGCAGGCTTCTATCAATTAATTGCTTCACTTCGTACCCCGACTTACAATCAGTCGTTAAAATACCTAAAATCGCATACGTCGTATCATTGTATTTTTTCATATCAGCACACCTATCTAAAAGATATATCTTTTAGATATATAATAAATAATGTGAAGTGGCAGATACAAGGGGTTGTTGAAAATAAATTCGATAAAGGGAGTGGATATTTACCTGATTTTGTTAATCAGAGAGGTGAATCACTCATATATATGGATGATCATTCATCAGATTATATATTGGAGGGGTACGTATGAGTAAATCGAAAATCTGGTTTGTGGCTGTCCTGACGGTATTAGTCCTTGGTGCAGTCAGCTGGTCAGCCTATCAAGCAATCGGAAAAAAGAGTGCATTAAATCAATCCTACGCCTTTGCGCAGAAAACAAAAGAGGGCGTGAATTGGTTTAAGGTAACGGAGAGAAAAGGGAAAGTAACCGGTCACTTGAATGAAACCATTTTAGAAGAAAGTCCGGAAATGCATTTTGATCCGAATTTATTTAAACATAAATATCAATTAACTGGAAAAGCAATAGAAAACGGTTATGAATTTGAAGTGAAGCGAGGAAAAGATCCGGTGATGTATGAAGTACATGTTGCTGGAAAAGATCTTTCTGTGAAAAAACAAGGTGAAAACAAAAGCATCACATACAAAGCAGTTGATCAAAAAAAATTAAATGCGTATCAAAAAGCCATTCAAGATCGATATGATGAGTTAATTGATGACTCAGAAACTAGATTTTATGATTATTTAAGAGACTACATCAAGAAAGTAACAGGTGCTTATGGTTATCTGTATACTGCGGAGGATGGTTCATACCAACTATTTCTACAAGTAAAGCACATGCATATTGAGTCTGAATGGTCAGGGGCCTTTCTAATGAGAACAGTTCCAGGGGATGGTGGTGAACCTTATAAAGAGACGAAACATAAAGCGGGTGGTGTTTCTGATGGAATCATGTTTGATATCAGTACCTATCCTCAAATCGAAGAGCACAAAACTGGTATTATCGTAGGCTCAACGAATCGAGGTGCAAAATCAATAAAACTTCCTCTGAAAATAGCAGGCGGCATCGTAGAATTTAAACCAGTCTCGAAGCAGGAATATCAAAAACAATCTGAAGCATTTAAAAAGCAGGCAGAAGAAAAGAAAAAATAGATGTTGATAACCAGATGAATGAATAAATTTATCTGGTTTTTTATAATGAAAATAGTTATTTGTGGAAAAAGGAGGAAGGTAAACGCTTCAACTAATTAAGGAAAATGAATTTGGGTATATAGACCTTAATAATTTTTAGAAAAATAAATGTTGACGCTTTCATATAATCAATATATACTAAAAACAAATCCAATATGAATAAATTAGACATGTGACTGGTCATGCAGGCAGGATCTAAAAACGATGAATTTCTTTTATTTGTCGTTTTAGGTCCTTTTTTTATTGCCAAAATATAGGTCTCATGTATGAGAAAAGGGGGAGAAAAAATGGATTACACACAAGTTGCCAAAGACGTTTTACAGCATATAGGCGGCAAAGAAAACATTGCGCACCTTGAGCACTGTTCAACAAGACTTCGCTTCACGCTAATTGATCAGAAAAAAGCAGATGTACCAGCACTAGAAAAAACACCAGGTGTCATAGCTGTCAGAATGTCAGGACAATGCCAAGTGGTGATTGGGAATGACGTCATTGAAGTGTATCAAAAGGTAACAAGTTTAATAGGCAGCAGCTCATCAAGCCAAGACGTGCCATCCAATCAGCCAAAAGAAAAGAGAAAAGCAGGCACAGTCCTGTTAGATTTCATTGTCGGTGTCTTCCAGCCTCTTGTACCAGCTATCGCAGGCGGAGGAATTTTAAAATCATTTCTTCTCCTTTTCTCTTTATTAGGCTGGATGGATGCAAAGGGACAAACCTATCAAATACTGAACATGGTAGGTGATGCACCACTTTACTTTCTGCCTTTATTAGTTGCTGTAACGACGGCGAATAAACTAAAAGTAAACCCACTGGTCGCATTATCAGCAGTCGGTGCGCTCCTTCTGCCGAACATGACAGCAATGCTTACAGAAGGTGCACAATTACTGTCATTCGATGTAAAAAATATAGCTTATGCGTATCAAGTGTTTCCGGCAATCCTTTCTGTATTGCTTTACGCTCAAATGGAAAAATTCTTTACGCGGTTTTCACCAAAACCAATTCGAATTTTCTTCGTTCCAATGATGTCATTGGTCATTACTGTACCAGTTACGTTGCTTCTATTAGGACCGATTGGTTTTACAGCAGGACAAGGTTTTTCATCAATTATTCTTGCAATGTTTAATACAGTAGGCTGGGTAGCTGTCGCAATTTTAGCAGCGGTCCTCCCATTCATGGTTGCTTCAGGCATGCACAAAGCAATGGTCCCTTATGCAGTCACAACGATGGGAACCCTTGGGAAAGAAGCACTTTATTTACCGGCATCACTTGCGCATAATATTGCGGAAAGTGGAGCGTGTTTTGCTGTGGCACTTCGAACAAAAGACAAGGTACTCAGATCAACAGCCATTTCGGCAGGGATTTCAGCCTTTTTTGGTATCACAGAGCCGGCGTTATACGGTGTAACACTTCAAAATAAGCGAGTCCTTGGAAGTGTTATGATTGGTTCGTTTGTTGGCGGAATTTTCATTGGTTTAGTTGGTATACAAGCCTTTGTGCTTGTTGGCCCTGGATTAGCAAGCATGTCGATGTTTATATCAGATGAACTTCCGCGAAATCTGATGTTTGCTATCATTGGAGCAGTCATTTCATTTATTGTCGCATTTATCGCTGCTTTTGTATTAGGTAAAGATCGAACAGTAGAAGAAAAGACAAAGGACCAAGCTGCATTTGCTGAACAAATTGGAGCAGGAGAAACTTTCAAAAGCCCTGTGATTGGTCAAATGATCTCTCTATCTGAAGTAAAAGATGATATTTTTTCTTCAAAGGTCATGGGGGACGGAATTGCCATTGTACCTTCAAAAGGAGCACTTTATGCACCAGTAGATGGTGAGGTGACCTTGCTGTTCGAAACAAACCATGCGCTTGGTATGAAAACGGACCAAGGGGTTGAAGTATTATTCCACATCGGCATTGACACTGTTCAGTTGGAAGGACAGTATTTCCATCCAAAAGTGCAGGCAGGAGATCGTGTTCAAGCAGGAGATTTATTGATTGAATTTGATTTAGAAAAAATCATGGAAGCAGGATATGATCCAATAACACTTGCTGTAATCACAAATACAGATCAATATGATATTAAGGTACAGCCATTACAAGAGGTCAATCGTCAAGATACATTGATGGTTGTTACACAATTAGGAGGCTAATCATATGACAAAAATCAAAGGTTTTCCAAAAGGATTTTTATGGGGCGGCGCCATTGCGGCTAACCAGGCAGAAGGCGCCTGGAATATAGATGGAAAGGGACCGTCTGTTGCAGATATTGCAATGTACCGTTCCAACTTGAGTGTAGAAGATTATGAAGGTCATCTTGCTGTTACCACTGAAAATATAGATCGTGCAATGAAAGATCCAGACGATAAAAAATATCCAAAACGCAGAGGTGTCGATTTCTATCATCACTATAAAGAGGATTTGGCTCTCTTTGCAGAAATGGGATTTCAAACACTTCGGATTTCTATTGCATGGAGTCGTATCTTCCCTACTGGAGAAGAAGCGGAACCGAATGAAAAAGGGCTTCAATTTTATGATCGTGTCTTTGCAGAAATGAAAAAACACAACATAGAACCGATCGTGACTCTCTCTCATTATGAAATGCCTTTAGCGCTTAGTGTGAAATATAATGGCTGGGTTGAAAGAAAAGTCGTTGATCTCTTTGTGAAGTTCGCCAATGTATGTTTTGAACGATATAAACATGATGTGAAATATTGGCTCACCTTTAATGAAATTGATAGTATTCACCGCCACTCTTTCATTACAGCAGGAATTATTCCTGATCGCTGCCCAGAAGGAAAAGTGGAAGAAACGGTGTACCAAGCACTTCATCATCAATTTGTCGCATCTGCTCTCGTAACAGCAGATTGCCATCGCATCATCCCAGGCAGCCAGGTAGGATGTATGCTGACAAAATTGACAACGTATCCGCATACGTGCCACCCGAATGATGTGGAACAAGCTTTGAAACAAAACTTAGAAAACTATTTCTATGCAGATGTTCAAGTGTTTGGCGAGTATCCGCCACTGATCAAGCGCATGCTTGAGAGAAAAGATATTCATATTCAAATGGAAGCAGATGACCTTACCATTTTAAAAGAAAACACAGTAGATTTTATCTCATTCAGCTACTATATGTCTTTAACGGAGTCAGCCCAAGAAGGATTAGAAGAGACAGAAGGGAACACAATTCGCGGGGTTAAAAACCCTTATCTTCCTTCAACTGACTGGGGCTGGCAAATTGATCCGGTTGGTCTGAAAATTTCTTTGATCGAATTGTATGATCGTTATCAAAAACCTCTTATCATTGTCGAGAACGGCATGGGTGCAAAGGATGTAGTTGAAAGTGATGGCTCTATCCATGACGACTATCGTATTAACTATTTTAAAGAGCATTTCCGTCAAATGAGAGAAGCGATTGAAGAAGGCGTCGATCTCTTTGGATATACGAGCTGGGGCTCGATTGATATTATTAGTGCAGGTACATCACAAATGTCAAAACGCTATGGCTTCATTCACGTCGATCAAGATGATGACGGGAACGGGACATTAAAACGATCTCGAAAAGATTCATTTTATTGGTACCAAAAAGTCATTGAGACAAATGGTGAATCGCTTGATTGAACACCACAATCATGAAAACAGGTGATGACGATGTTTAAAATCAAAAAAGTTTTAAACTCGAGTGTGGTCCTGGCTGAAGATCAGAACCAACAGGAGATGGTATTGTTCGGCCGAGGAATTGGCTATGGACAGAAACCAGGTCAAATGATAGAAGAGAAAAAAGCGGACCAAGTCTTTATGTCAGTTGATAACATGAGAGCAAAAGAATTTCTTCAACTGTTAGATTCAATGCCTCAGGAGTTTATCGATTTAACTCAGCACATCGTCCAATATGCAGAAAAACGTTTAAACTCAACTTTAAATTCAGGTGTTTATTTTACCTTAATGGATCATTTGAATTTTGCAGTGGAACGTCATAAAAAGAATATTAATATTACGAATCGCGTGTATTGGGAAATCAAAAACTACTATACGGAAGAATTTGAAGTAGGGAATTACGCACTTGAGTTAGTCAATGACACATTGGGCATACAATTACCAAAAGAAGAAGCTGCTAATATCGCCTTTCACTTAATTAATGCATTAGGTGAAAAATCCGATTCGAAAGATGGTATGAAATATGCCAAGATGATCGGGAGTATTGTCAATCTTGTGCGCTATACATTGAATATGAAAATGGATCAAGAGAATATTCATTACAGCCGGTTCATTACACATGTGAAATTCTTTGTAGAAAGATTTTATGCTGATAAATTATTATCAGATCAAGAAAATGAGTTGTTTGAACAAATTGCACACTTATATCCTCAAGCGATGGATGTTGCTTTTAAGATCAAAGACTATATTAAACAGGTGCATAGTATCGTCATTCCTAATGATGAGCTTACTTATCTTGCGGTACATATACACCGCCTCATATCTTATCAGCAACTAAAATAAATGTGGAACCACTTGCCTTGATGAGGCGAGTGGTTCTTTGTATGACCAATGTTTATATTAAGTTCCGATAGGTCGTTCTGTTGTACCAGGATTTTCATCATTTAATGAATTGAAAGCCCCTGTTTGTCCTAAAACAACGATGGTTAAAGCGATAATCAATAAACTCATTTTTTTCATTAGAATTCCCCCAGTCAATGATAGGATGTTTCATGCGATCAGCTTCCTTTAAGAAAAGATAGGCTTGATGAATTGCTCCCAGCTCTTCAAAGTATTTTGCAGCTAATGCACTTAATTCACAGGCTCCTTCAGCATCCTTTAATTTTTTAAGAATGCTGATTTCATCGAAACAGGCTTGAGCTTTTTGAGCCATATCTTCAGTGAAATATAGATGGTAAAGCAAATTCATTTTTGCTGTATAGATGGGGCATTTCTCTGATTCATGTTTTTGGTTCACCAATTCGAAGTAATAGAGAGCTTGTGTCCTTTCATCGATAGAAAGCAGCTCTTTCATTAACATGTACATGGAGTGATGAAAGTAACACGAAGAGAGATAGTCTTCATCACTAAGAGCCTTTTCTAGGGCATCGATACATTTTTTTGATTCGCCAGCTTCGGCGTACAAAATGCTGATATTATGATAAAGCTGTGATGTTAGAAAATGATCGTTGAGACTGTCTGCGATGTGTAATGCTTTTTTGTAGTAGTCTTCTGCTCTTATAAAGTCACCAATGTCCATATAATTAGCAGCGGCGATGACAAAGGCTGCAGCTAGTCTTCTCTCATATCCTTCATGACTTTTGAAAATATCAATAGCATTCTGAATGTAGTGTAGAGAAATCAGGCTTTGACGAAGCAGCATATATAAGTTGGCGATTTTCGTATGGAATTCTGCTACTTCTATTTCATCAGGAATGTGTTGTAGTTTTTTCTCGGCAATTTTAAACAGTCCAATGGCAGATGCATAGTCTCTTTTATATGACGCGTAAAGGGCTTTGTATAGGTAAAAATAGTATTCAATTAAGTCGTTTGTTTTAGAGGGGCAATCTGGTTCTGTCTGTTCCTTCAGTTTTGTACCTCTTCGTTCATATAACATGAGCTTATACTTGCCTTCTAGCAATGAGTAATAGGTCAAGACCTCCTGATTCTCTTCCATTTTTTGAAGTAATTCTTTTAATTCTGTATACATTGCTTTTGCACTGTGTACATCATGCTTGCGAATTGCAATTCTCCAATCATTTAAACGATTCCCCACCTGTTCAGCAGAAATGATAGCCATGGAAATTTCACCTCTTTAAGATCCTTTCACCTGTTTCATAAAAAACGATATCACAATTTTTGGAAAAATATAATCGTTTCTGTGAAGTGATTGACAAGAGGTAATAAAAGGGACCTAAGGTCATGTGATGTACGATATTGTAAGGGTAATTGCTTGTTAGCACAAATGAATAAAATCTCTTTTTGGAAGTCTAAAAAAGGAATATATACAATGGATTTTATGATAATGAACGAAAATATCACTCGTATATTTGGAATAAAGAAGTTTTAGCTATTTCAGAGGGAAAATGGAAGGTCGATCTAGGAAAGAAAATCATGTAGGATGTTGCTAGATCATGAGATAAGAAACTGATAGATGCAGCCAAAAGTAAGTATTAAACACAAACTTAGACCTTTAGAAAGGATGTTGAAATGAAAAAAAGATTTCCAAGTTTAAATAGACAAATCACAGTCATTATCGCGACTCTGTTACTTGTTTTAGTGACTGTCTATATGTCAAAGAGATACTTTTATAGCAAAGAAATTGAGCTACTGACAGAATCTTGTCAACAAGCTGGCGGCAAAATCATCTTAGAAACAAATAGTTTGTCTATGGATTACTCGTTTGAGTGCCAAAAAAAATAGAACAGGCAGTTTCCTGCCTGTTTGTTCTCAAATTAAAAACCTAAATCTTGCAGCCATTGATTTAATCTCATTTCTCGATTCTCGGCAGTTGAGTGATCATATCTTCCTAGTTGTAAACTGGCTACAATTTCCCCGTCATTCATAAACATGATTCTTTCAGAACGAAGAGCCACCTTGGGGTCATGTGTGACAAGCAGCAGTGTTGCTCCTTCAGCGTGGATACTTGAAAAAATATTCATCACTTCCTTCGTTGTACTGGAATTAAGAGCACCTGTTGGTTCATCAGCGAAAAGTATGTCTGGTTCATTCATGAGCGCTCGGCAGATAGCGGCTCTTTGAAGCTGTCCTCCCGATACTTCTGTCAAATATCTATTTGCCAAATGATCAATATCGAGTTTTTTCATTAAATATTGAGCTCGTTCATTCAATTCTTGTCTTGGCTTTTTCTTTGCTAAATAAGCTGCAGCTATGATGTTGTCAAATAAATTAAGATTTTTTAATAAGTGGCTGTGCTGAAAGACAAACCCCATCTCTGTTAAGCGCAGAGCAGTTAACTGTTTGTCTGTCATTTCTGATAGTGATCGGCCTTTATATTCGATCTCTCCTGTTGAAGCTGTTTCTATGCCGCTAAGCTGATAAAGTAATGATGTTTTCCCGCATCCAGAAGGTCCCATAATGGTCACGAATTCCCCATGCTTTATCGATAAATGAATATCCTTAAGAATGGTTTGTTTTTGTCCTTTTAATGAATTGATATGCAAAGACAATCGCTTCGTTTCAATCAAGTGTTCCATGTGAAACATCTCCTTATAAAAGTGTTTGCCTTGTCGTTTGACTAGAAAAAAACGTCTTCAATAACCAGGTGGTCAAAGCTAAATTGACAATAAATAGTGTAAACGGGTACACAACTGACACCCATTGTGGTGACAGCCACTGGAGGCTCGACGCCCCTAATGTTGCTCCTCCTATACTCATCAAAGCAGGACCAATGGTATTGACCGCGATTGTTCCAATAAAGGCGCCAAAAGAGAGAACAGCGATAAAACTCGTTATATATTGTACTGTTATATCTGTTATAGAAAGTCCAATTGTTCTTAGCATGTGGTTTCGGCTTGAATCTTTCGCCTTTAACATGTGCAGAAACATGAATAGCATTAAGCTGGCGGTTCCAAAGGCAGCTAATGCAGCAAAAAATGCAATGACTTTTACAATAGCTGCTGTGCTGCCGATCGTTTGATGAACGTATTCTTTCATATCTGTCACTTTTGCAGGAGATATCTTCTTTTCAAATACTGTCTTTTTCTCTGCGATATTTACTCCTGGTTTTAGTTGGATTTGAACGGTTTGCCAAAGAGCTGTTTGAGGAAATGGCTGTGATATTGCTTTTGCTGTTTTGCCTCCATTTGTCACGTCCTGATAAATACCTGTTACCGTTCTTTGGATTTTATGCCCATTAGTTACGAGAGTGATTCTTTCTCCTATCTTTTTCTGAAGTGAATCTGCATTTAATACGGATAAGGCAATTTCTTCATTCTTTAAAGGCTGCCGTCCTTGTAAATAGTTGAGGGGAAATGCTGAGAGCTCACCTGTTTCTAAGTAGAGCGTTTCTAATGTGTTCTCCTTTGATTTCACCTGAAGAGAAGTAGTTTTATAGATGGCTGCTGTTTGTATGCTCTGATCTTCACGAATCATTGATTCTATTTCGTTTGTATTTTTCGCTAGATGATTTCCTTGGCGTATATCCATTCGAAGGTCACTTTTACCAGAGCCAAGGTATGTGATGAAATCCGGTGATTGTAAGGTATGCCATAGCTGAATAGGCATGAGCATTAAAAATGTACAGAGTGCAATAATACAAGAAATCGTTGTGTACAGCTTCTTTCGTGATATCAGATCTTTTAAACCAAGCCAAATATTGATCGGTATGAACCTGCTTTTCTTGAGGTGCATAGGTATTCTTTTCTTTTGACCCAGTGGGTTGATAACGCCTTGAAGTGCTTGAGCAGCTGATATTTGACCAAACTTTCTTAAGACAGCATAGCTGAAAGAGATGACGATCATTGCCGTCGCAATAGAAACAAAAAGCGGGATTAACCAATGAGCAAAAGAAGGCTGATTCCCCATGTAACGGTGGATATTGGTTGTAAACATATCACCAAATATAAGCGTTAACACATATCCTGCTATACACCCTGCACAAGCAAGCGCGGCATACTTACCAACGTATAATTGCTTGATTTTTGTTAAAGGGATCCCAAGCACCTTCAGTATGCTAATTTCACGTTCATCCTCTTCTATTGAAGCCGTCATAGCAAGATGGAGTGAGAGAAGGGCTATACTGATGAGCAGCAGGCAAACAAGCAGGAGAATGGCAATGACCATTCCATCTGTCAATGCATTCAGCATACGCAGTAAAGGTAATGTGACAGATGGACCTTGTTGTGGCAGTTGTGATGATTGATAGATGGCTTGAAAGGTATCTGTCTGAGCGGCATCATGTAGTAAAAATTCGATTAAGTACTCTTTGTGATGAAACACTTGATTTATTGCATACCAATCCTCGTTATGAAGAAGAAATCTTTTTGAACTGACAAGACTGGGGTTCATTTGTGCATCTCGCAAGAACGCTTTGATGCGAAAGGTGAATTGATTAGCTCCTTTCTCAATCAGTAACGTTTCACCTATGTTGAGCTGATACTTTTGTTGAAAATAAATTGGGACAGCCACTTCTCCTTTATTGACAGTGAGCTTTTCGTTTTGTTCATTTAAAAGAAAATCAAAGTTGCGATTTTGCTTCACAAATAAATGATCCATCACACCTGCTTTGGCAGGCTCATGTCCGAACCTGATGTTTGCATGTTCAATTGGTATCATTGGGACGATTTGATGGGCTTTTACCATGGACTGCTTGCTTGAAAATGCTTCAATGTCTTTTTCATTTAGGTCGCCGTCATGCATTTGGACAAAGTCTGGCGCTTTGGCAGAATGGAGCAGGTTAGAAATGGAACCATTCAGCTGTACGATCATTTGAGCTGCACTTGCTGCGAGAAATGAAGTCATCATGATGCAAATGGTTAAGCCGATTGCAATAAGGCGGTGACGGGTTAAGTCTTTCTTTATAAACGCTAATCTCATGAGGCTGATTCTCCTTCATGCTGAAGCATATTTTTTGTTAAGCAGGCTAGTGCAAACATGAAAGTACTGACGATGAGCACCGTCACATACACGGTGGCTGAAAACGTATTGAACAAGAATCCATACATCATTTGGCCAAGCGGAGCAGCACATTGAGAAACCATTGTCAGATTGGCCATCACTTTTCCCAACTGATGATTTGGTGTTTTCTTTTGAACATGTGAAATCACAACGATTGAGATCATAGTCAGCAGCATAGCAATTGGAAGGCATCCTGCTAAAAAGAGAAAATAAGCTGGATAAGTGCCAAATTGAAGAGCTGTTTTGGATGTTGAGAACGCCACAGGCAGCAAGATGACTGCGATGACAAGAAGCCAGCGATATAAAGTAGGAATGCGCCAATGCTTCGCTACAAGTCCCACTAGCAGAGCCCCTGCGATGACAGCGAATTCAATCAAGCCCATGCCTATTCCATACATGATGTCACTGCTCTTCATTGTGACCCTTAAAATGATTGGTCCCCCAACAATAAAAAATGGTGTAAGGATGAAATTTAACATTGCAGCAAGCAGCATGGCTCTTTTTAAAAATGGCTGGCTGCCAATATAAGAAAATCCTTGTTTCATATCTTTTATGAGCACTTTGCCCATAGACTCTGTCAGCGGGCTAGGGAAGAAGGAAATGTTTAACCTTAAAAGCATGCAGGCTGATAGGAAAAATACGATGGCACTTGCACCGATGATGGATTGGCTTCCAATCATTCCGTATAGAACTCCTCCGATAATAGGTGCGAGAACACCTGAAAGTGCCTGAACGCCATTGACGATGCCGTTTGCTTGTTCTAATTGCTCTTGTTTCACTAGCTGTGGAATGCTGGACATGACAGCGGGAGCATAGAACGTACTCATCACGCCAAGCAGTATCATGACAGCTCCGATCATATAGAGTGAATCATTTCCCGAAAATAACCAAAAATAAAAGGCAAGAATCATCATGCCGGTGAGGACATCAAATAAAATCATTAAGTTCCTTCTGTTAAACCGGTCAGCGATTGCACCAGCTAACGGGGAGAGAAGGAGCGGGATATTGGATAAAGCGAAAAGTAAGGCATATAAATTAACTCGGTGCGTCATATCCAGTACGTGTAAAGATAGAACAAACCGAATGAGAGAAGATCCGAAAACGGAAATAATCTGTCCGAGAACGAGGTAGATAAAGTGGGATGAGCCTCTTTTGGATAACAAAGACATAAATATCACTCTCCTTTTAGACCGACCGTCAGTCTATGATGTATGCAGGATTGGTATTGAAGTGACCAATCACTGATTATTTTCATCCAGCTCTCCAGATAATCGCTTCAGCAGGAATGAAAAGCTCCCCTTTTTTGCATGCAATGAGGATTCGAGTATATCGATAAAAGCTAAAGCGCGTTGTATACTTTCTTCGGCTGACCATTGAAAAAGGCCTTCATCAAATATGACCTGTGCAGAAGCAAGAAGGAATTCAACCGTCTCTTGCGCATACTTCGTTTTGAATGTCCCTTCCTCTACACCTTGCTGAATAACATCTGCCAACACGGGTGATAGTTCTTTAATGGCTTTGATTAAGCTTTTTTGATGCATTTCTGCATTAGAAGGCTGATGGAACTGATCGATCATACCCTGTTTATGGCTTCCTTGCTGAGGTGATTGCGCCATGATGATACGAAATAGTTTGTCAACGACTGGAAGGTCTGGCTCAGCCGCAATACGCTTTGCCACGATGATATCTTCTTTGATGATTCTGTCAATAATGGCATCCATTACTTCTTCTTTGGATGCAAAGTAGTAGTAAAAGGTGCCTTTTGCAATGCCAACGGCTTTTAATATGTCAATAATCGTTGTTTTCTGATAGCCTTTGGTTGAAAAAAGCGCTTCGGCTGCGTTTAATATGTCATTTTTACGTTCCTCAGGATGTTTAACGGTTCTCATAAAGCCATCCTTTCTTTTAACTAGACTGTCGGTCGGTTCTTGATTTGATTAAACACTTTTCAGGGTGACTTTGTCAATGGCTGGTTTTTAAACACTTTGCGTTTATTGTTCAAAGACACTATGATACATTGAATGAAAAAACCTTCAGGGGAGATGGCAAATGCAATTTTTGACCAGTGAATTGGCTCAAGAAATGGTTGAACGTACGATGCATATTTTACATAAAAACATCAATGTGATGAATGCAGATGGTGTCATTATTGGTTCTGGTGAACGAAACAGGATTGGCCAGAAACATGACGGTGCACGGCTTGTGCTGACAAGCGGGAACAGTGTGGAAATTGACCAGGAGACCTCTTTGCGCTTAGAAGGGGTGAAACCTGGGATTAACTTGCCTATCTGCTTCCATGAAAAAGTAGTTGGTGTGATTGGAATTACTGGTGAACCAGAGGACATTCGGCATCATGCCGAGCTGGTGAAGATGGCAGCAGAACTGGTGTTAGAGCAATCTTTCCTTCTTGAACGGGTTCAATGGCGTCATCGAATAGAAAGTGAAATTGTCAATCAGCTGATTTCATATTCTGATGCTGGGGATCATCAGCTGAAAAATCGAGCGGCTTGGCTGGGAATGGATTTAGACAAGCGCCGAATGGCTATTGTTTTTCAGCCAGTTCCCTCCTCAGAGGATGCTGTTCATAAATTGATGCATGCGATTCAATATGATAAGAAGGCAGATGATTTACTTGGCATGACCTTTTGTCATGAATTGATTCTTTTAAGTCAGCCCATACCTGACCATCGAGTAAAGCAGGCGGCAGGTCATCTGCAAAAAACAATGCAAAGAGCAGTAGGAAGCCAAGTGTTAGTGGGGATAGGGACTGTCGCTGAAGACATCAGCCAGCTGCCCATTTCTTTTCAGCATGCGAGAGAAGCCCTGAGGTTAGGGAAGGCTCTTGATCCGGAGGAAAGTATGTATTTCTTTGAGTCTTATCAACTGGAAAGCTTCTTCATGATGGCGGGAATTGCTGAAAAGAACAGTCGATGGACTGACTTTTACAAGCCTTTGACACAAGAAGCAGAGCTCGCCCATACATTAAGGGTTTACATTGAAGAGGGCGGTGATTTGCAAAGAATTGTTGATCGTTTATTTATTCATCGAAATACATTGCGTTATCGTTTAGACAAAATTCAAGGATTGACCGGAAAAGACCCTCGTCATGTAAAACAGTTAATCGAGCTTTATATGGCGCAGCTAATGACTCAACTATCTTGATTGTGCAAATGCACAATTCGGTAGAGTGGTCAGTTAAAAAAGTTCATCCAGATTCACAACACAATCCCTTTGGGTAAACGCTTACAATTGGAGAAAGATATTTTTAGGGGGATTGAGAATGGGTGGAGATGTGACGGTAAGTACTCTGGGAGCCATGGCGGCGCTTGTGATCGCGATTGTTCTCATTCTAAAAAAAGTATCACCTGCTTATGGCATGCTGGCAGGTGCATTTATAGGCGGATTGGTTGGCGGTGTAGACATTGTTCAGACCGTCAACGTTATGATGGAAGGTGCTAAGGACATGATTCCGGCTGTCCTTAGAATTATGGCCGCAGGTGTACTGGCTGGTGTTCTCATTGAATCAGGTGCAGCGTTATCTATCGCTGAGGCCATTGTGAGAAGGCTTGGTGAGGCGAGGGCACTATTAGCACTCGCTCTTGCAACAATGATTTTAACAACAGTAGGCGTTTTTGTAGATGTTGCGGTTATTACGGTAGCGCCAATCGCACTTGCTATTGCCAAACGCGCAAAGCTCTCAAAAACGGGAATTCTCCTTGCTATGATTGGAGGAGGGAAGGCAGGAAATATCATGTCCCCGAATCCGAATGCTATTGCCGCTTCAGACGCTTTTGGTGTATCTCTGACTTCAATGATGGCTGCAGGAATCATTCCGGCTGTGTTCGGGTTGGCGATTACATATGTATTAGCTAAAAAGCTTGCAAACAAAGGGACACCCGTTCTTGAAGAGGAAACTGGGCAAAATAAAGTTCAAATACCTGCCTTTTTTCAAGCACTGGCTGGTCCGCTGGTTACCATTTTATTGTTGGCTTTAAGACCGCTTTTTCAAATCAATATAGACCCAATGATCGCCTTACCGATTGGAGGGATTGTAGGTGCTCTTTTCATGAAAAAAGGGAAATTTCTCAATGATTATGCGATGTCGGGGCTCCATAAAATGTCAGGTGTCGCGATCATGTTATTAGGGACAGGTACACTAGCAGGAATCGTATCGAATTCGTCCTTAAAAGATGTGTTTATTCAGGCACTGGATGCCTCGGGTTTACCTCCATATTTACTTGCGCCAACTTCAGGAATATTTATGTCAGCCGCGACCGCTTCGACAACAGCAGGAACGGCGGTCGCGAGTGGTGTGTTTAGCGGAACGCTGATTGGGCTTGGTGTATCTGCTCTTTCAGGGGCAGCCATGATTCATGCTGGCGCAACAGTGCTTGACCATATGCCGCACGGGAGCTTTTTCCATGCAACAGCAGGAAGTGTTCAAATGGATATCAAAGAGCGTTTGAAGCTCATGCCTTTTGAATCGTTAATCGGTTTGACGTTAACCGTTGTATCAACCATTATTTTTGGCGTTTTCCAGCTGTTTGGCTGAGGACATGACAAGAAAAGAGGGGCTTTAGGATGAAAATTGTGATCGCACCAGATTCATTTAAAGAAAGTTTGTCTGCTTATGAGACAGCATGTGCCATTGAACGAGGATTTCGTTCTGTTTTGCCAAACGCAGAGTATATCAAACTGCCAATGGCAGATGGAGGAGAGGGGACCGTTCAATCGTTGGTTGATGCGACGGGCGGACACATTGTTCATCAAGTGGTCACGGGCCCGCTTGGTGAGCCAGTGAATGCCTTTTTTGGCATGTTAGGAGACGGTCAGACTGCTGTCATAGAGATGGCTGCAGCCTCTGGTTTACACCTTGTCCCGCGAGAAAAACGTAATCCGTTATGGACGACATCGAGAGGAACGGGTGAATTAATACTTGCAGCGCTGGATATAGGAGCGAAGCATGTGATCATTGGGCTTGGCGGAAGTGCAACAAATGATGGCGGTGTTGGGATGATGCAAGGATTAGGTGCAGCTTTCCTTGATAAAACAGGACATCCCCTGACGTCAGGCGGCGGGGCACTTCATCAATTAGCTTCAATTGATTTATCTGGACTCGATCCAAGACTGCAATCCGTCCGTCTGGAGGCGGCTTGTGATGTGGATAATCCTTTAACGGGTGAGAGAGGAGCGTCTGCTGTTTTCGGTCCTCAAAAAGGAGCAGATGAAGAAATGGTTCAAGTGTTAGACAAGAATCTGGCTCATTTTGCACAAGTAGCTGAAAAGCAGTTCAATGTCTCTTTTGGAGATGCAGCAGGGGCAGGAGCGGCAGGAGGGCTTGGTGCGAGTTTATTAGGCTTTTTACAAGCCGATTTGCAAAGAGGAATCGATATTGTGCTGAAGGCTGTTCATTTTAATGACGTCATCAAGGAGGCAGACCTTGTCATTACGGGAGAAGGCCGAATTGACCGGCAGACCATTTATGGAAAAACGCCAATCGGTGTAGCAAAAGCAGCGAAGCAGTATCATCTGCCTGTGATTGGCATCGCAGGCTCTCTTGCAAATGACAGTGCAGTCGTACACGATCATGGAATTGATGCACTGTTTAGTATCGTTCCAGGTATTACCTCTCTTTCTGAGGCGATACAAGATGCGAATCTTCATGTAGAGAGAACGGCTCGGAATATCGCGGCTGCGTTAAAAATTGGAAGAAAGAAGTAAACGATGAAAAATGTTTCCTTTTCTATCACATTCCTTCTATAAGAAATGTGGTAAAATCGATATAAATGATGTAGAAAGTTGGAGGAAACAAAAATGTCTAATCTACCGAATTGTCCTTCGTGCAGCTCACCTTATACATACGAGGACGGCAGTTTGCTGATTTGTCCTGAATGTGCGCATGAATGGTCACTTGAACAAGAACAAGCGGCAGAGGAACAGCTTGTTGTCAAAGATGCGAATGGGAACCTGTTAAGTGATGGGGACACGGTCTCTGTCATTAAAGATCTAAAAGTAAAAGGTTCATCATCCGTTTTGAAAATAGGAACGAAGGTCAAAGGCATTCGTTTAGTTGAAGGCGATCATAACATTGATTGTAAAATTCCTAGCTTCGGCGCAATGAAATTAAAATCAGAGTTTGTGAAAAAGATATAAACAAAAAAAGCTATACTATTAGAACTTGCCGATGAAGGCTAAATCTGAGCAAGAAATAAGTATAAGAATGTTATAGTTGTACAAAAAACACCTAAATTGTTAAAGGAAACATATCCCTTAATAAATTAGGTGTTTTATATTTTTATACAGTTTTTAAAATGATGAGGAACTATTCAAAGGAATATCCGTATACATTATTGGAATAATTTAAGCTTAACATTTCATAAATTAATTGAGTCCAAAAAATAAATGGGAGATAAAAATGGAGTTTGGGTATTTTAAGAAGCCTGTAATCAAAAAAACGACCAAATGTATACCAATTATTAATAAAGATGGTGTTAACATTGGATTTATAAAAAGATTTTATACAAATAAAGTGGAAAAGTTGATTGATTACATATTTGATGAGTTTTATGTGAATGTTGAGGTAATGGATTCGAATTCTAATATGGTTGTAACAGCTATTGAAAATAAATCCCTCCAATCCATGTTTCGTTCAAACTGGGTGATAGAATGTAAAGATAAAGGAAAGTTAATATTAGAAGATAGAACTAAAATCAAAATAAATCCAATGATGAAATTAGTAATAGATGATACTACATATTATCTAAAGAAGGGTTTTGCCAATAATCGTATAAGATTAGAAAGCTCAGAGCAGACGATAGCTGAAATTACATACGATAAAATAATACCTCCTGCAACAGTGAGTATTGAAAAAAAAACAGGGGGACTTATCTTTACATCTTATTGCATGCCTCTATTATATATTTATGTTACGAGAGTAAGACGGATCGCATGTTGAATCCCACAGTCTTTAAGTAATATAGAATTAGAGGATTTTAAATCATTACCTTAACTCTACCTTAAAAAAGCAGATGATTCGCTAAATTTTGGCTAATCCCCTTCACAACTTTTGGGCATTGCTGTACCATATGGAAGTGTTCTTCTATTTTTGACGGATCATGGTGTTTATCAGGAAATAGAATGATAGATGATACTTAGACAAAGAAGGAGAGGTAACGTGACGAACGTTTTAGAACTGCATAATGTATCTAGGCATATTCACGGGAAAAAGATTGTTCAAGACTTGAGCTTTTCTGTCCAAGCGGGCGAAGTCTTTGGCTTCTTAGGACCAAATGGTGCAGGGAAAACCACAACCATTCGTATGATGGTCGGTCTTTCTCCCATTACATCTGGTGATATTCTGATTAATGGTCATAGTATTCAAACCTCCTATCAGCATGCTATCCAACATGTCGGTGCGATTATTGAAAATCCAGAAATGTATAATCATTTAACGGCAAGACAAAATCTTGTTCACTTTGCCAGAATGAATGGGAAAGTGGATGAAGCGCGAATTGATGAGCTGTTAGAGCTAGTCAGCTTACAGCATGTGAAACATAAACGTGTGCGTACATTTTCATTAGGGATGAAACAGCGATTGGGCATTGCGCAGGCACTCATACATAGACCGAAACTGCTAATCTTAGATGAGCCGACCAATGGACTTGATCCTGAGGGAATTCGAATGATACGAGATTACTTGAGAAGGCTTGCGAAGGAAGAAGGGCTGGCTGTAATTGTTTCAAGTCACCTCATGTCAGAGATGGAATTGATGTGTGATCGCTTTGCAATTATCCAAACAGGAAAGCTGATTGCGATTGAGGATCAGCGTGCTGAGACGAAGCAGGATGATTTGGTTAATTATCGAATGAAGGTGGCAGCAGGGGAGCTTGAAGAAGCACAGAAGCTCATTGGTGCATTTGAGGAAGGCGTCACTGTAAGAGAAGAGGAGCAGTACTTATTTTTCTCTATGCCAGAACAAAAAATGCCGGAATTGATCCGTCATTTGAGCAGCGCGTCTATTCATTTGTACGAAATCAAAATCGAAAAACAAACCTTAGAAGATAAGTTCTTAAGCTTAACAGGTAAAAAGGAGGCAGACGTATGATTCGCCTCATTCAAAACGAGTGGATGAAAATCAGTTATCGTGTTGGTACTTGGATTATGGTTGGGCTTCTTGTGTTAGGTATGGTTGCCACGCTGATCTTTGTAGTGAAAACAAATGACAAAGATCAAGCTTCAGGTGATTGGAAAACTCAGCTAGAAATGATGAATAAGGAAAACAAGAAGGAGCTTAAAGAGACAGAGAATGGTTTCTTTAAAAGAGAGCTTGAAAAAGAGATCGCTATTAATGATTATCGAATCAAGCATAATTTGCCGCCAGCTGATCAGTTTAGCCACAGTGTATGGGATTATGTGAAAACAAACGCCAATTTACTTCAGCTAGTCGGTGTGTTTGTGATCATTATTGCTTCCACCATTGTGTCGGCTGAATACAAGCATGGTACAATTAAATTATTATTGATTCGCCCACCATCAAGGCTAAAGATCCTAATATCTAAATATATTACGGTGCAGCTGTATGCTCTTTTACTTGTTGGGGTGCTATTTATTTTGTCATTCATATTGGGTGCTATTTTCTTTGGACTTAACACTGATTATGTGAATTTGGTGTATCAAAATGGTGAAGTGATTGAACGTTCACAGTTTGCCAATATGGTCTATTATTATCTCGCTCATTGTGCAATGTTTGTCGTTTTGGGAACCCTTTCGTTCGCCATTTCTACAGTGTTTAGAAGTGAAGCTATCTCCATTGCCATTAGTGTGTTAGCGTATATTGTGGGTGGATCAGTCACAGGTATTTTAATGCTCTTTTTTGATTGGTCAAAATATCTGTTATTTGCAAACGATCCATCCCAATACTTTATGGAACAGGTTACAGTTATCGAAGGTATGTCCCTAGGATTCTCACTAATCGTCCTAGTCATCTATTGGGCTATTTTCTTAGCTATTGCCTTAATCGTCTTCCAAAAGCGAGAAGTGAAAACAGGTTAATTTAATTTTTTAGGAGGTTTACACATGATTAAACGTAAAGGTGAAAAAATTATGGGGATTATTAGTATTGTCCTCAATGCCATTGGTGTCGGGTTTGGGGCATTAATCCTTTCTGTGGGTCCATCTTTTTATGATGAAATCAATGAAGTGTTGAAAGAGGAAGGGGAAACATTGCCGATTGAAACACTTCAAGCTTCTGTCAATGCATTTGGTACTCAGTTTATGGTCGTTTCCGCAATTGCGGCTGTGCTGTCGATTGTAGGTGTGATTTTCTTGAAAACTGACCGTCGTGCCGTGCTTTCAGGTATTCTTTTCTTGGTTTCTGCTGTGACTCTTTTAATTGGAACAGTTGGCCTTGCATTCGCTCCAATGGTTCTATTGTTTATCATTGGATTAATGTCTCTTATTAGAAAGCCGAATACAGACATTCACACAAGTGAATATCCTTCATAATGAAAGAAAAGACATGCGCATATCCGCGCATGTCTTTCTTTTTAAATGATGCCAATCAGCATCGCCACGAACAGAAGGATAATACTGAATCCCCACATCCAAAAGAAGGAGTAGCGGATGTGTTTCCCCATATCAACCCCTGCAAGACCTACAGCGAGCCAAACAGCGGGAGCAAGCGGGCTGACAAAGGTTCCAATGATGTTCCCAATCATCATGGCATATGCCGCAGAAGTACCTGGTACGCCAACTTCAGATGTAATGGATTCAACAATTGGCAGAAGGGCGTAATAATAGGCATCTGTACTTGTCAGCATATCGAGTGGCACTCCAAGCATCCCAACAATGATATGTAAAAATGGCAGCAAGAAGGCTGGTAAAATGTGAATACTGTCAACAGCAATGGCTTTCAGCATCCCTGTGCCTTCAAGAATTCCTAAAAATGACCCTGCGGAAAAAATCACAGCCGCCATCATCAGCGCACTAGGTGCGTGTGCCTTGATCCTTTCCATTTGCAGATTCACATTCGGAAAGTTAATTAATAGTGCGAGAGACAGACCAATCATAAACATAAAACTAGCAGGAATCACGTTCAACACGAGAAGCACCACAACACACAAAAACAGAACAAGGTTCACCCAAATGAGATGATAACGCTTTAAAGAGGCGTCTCCCGTTTCACTAATAGACTGAATGGCACGATCCCAATCTGCACCTTCTAGTTGAACCGCAGCTATTTCATTTGCAGCAATTTTCACCCGAATTCGCTTTTCTTCCCTCTTTCCTAACATGAATGCCATCCCTAACACGAGCACAACGCCAATGAGCTGAATTGGAATGAGCGGAACCCAGAGCTCAGAGGGGTCCATATTCAGGACACTTGCTGCCCGTCCAGTCGGTCCAGCCCATGGAATCATATTGGTTAATCCAGCACTCGTCCCGATTAATAACAGCAGTAAATAAGGACTCATATGTAATTTTTTATAAAGCGGAAGCAGTGCAGGTACAGTTAATAAAAAGGTCGTAGCCCCTGCTCCGTCTAAGTGTGCGATCACCCCAATCAAAGCAGTTCCCATTGCAACTGTGACAACATTTCCTTTTGTCAGCTTGATTAAAGTTTTAATTACAGGTTCAAAGAACCCTGTATCTTGCAAAATGCCAAAAAATAAAATGGCGAAGATAAACATGGTCGCCACCGGCAATACTTTGATAATCCCTTCCTCGAAGAAGGTTTGAATGTCATTGATCCCAAATCCCGCAATGAGTGCCCCTATTAAAGGCACCATGACCATGGCGACAATTGGACTTGCTTTCCCCCAAATCAGCAGCACAACAATCGTTAAAATAATCATCAATCCAACAAACGTTAACATAAGCCCCTCCCCCTACAAATAAACCGTTTACATTTGTCTATACTTTTCATCCAATGCATTCCCACAGCTGCATTGAAAAAAAAGGGTATCAAATTTATGAGTAAGAAGCAACCGCTTTCATACCTATACAATGGTAAAAAAGGATGGAGAGACCAGTCGTGTCGCGGCATCAAATATTGTAAAAAAATTTAGATAAAAATAACGATTAAAGTTCACAATGATTAATATGGGTATTTAGACTTATTAAATCAAAAAGCGCCCAATAAATGGACGCTTCTTTCAACTATTTTTTCAAGATGACATACTCGTAAGGATCAAGTTGAAGCTGCTCAGACACTTGCTGTCCAGTCAGCATATTCTCATAACTTGCCTCTGAATCTAGTGATATGTTCTGCTGCTCTTCTGTGAAATTCATCAAAAACACATAGTCCTGCGTACCGTCTGTTCGTTTTTGTACACTGACTCCTTCTGGAATTGCAGTGGATAGGACGGGCTGTATGCCAATACCTGCGATAAGGTCTTCGTAAAATTCATCATAAAAATCCTGATCATTTTCTGAGGCCATATAGTATGCTTTCCCTCTTTCTAATGAACGGACAGTCAGGGCCGGCTGTCCTTCGTAGCAGCCATTCTCAAAATGCCCTAGCACAGAGGCCGTCTCAGGGTGTATGGATTCGCAGTATTGTCCGACATGATAGGTGCGTCCATTCCCTGTGGTCATTAACACATGTTCATCAGGCATCAATGTGTTGATTTCCTCTGCCCAAATGCCAAGTACATGGCGGAGAGGACCAGGAAAACCGCCGAGGAAACAGAGATCATTTTCGTCGACTATGCCGCTCCAGTAAGTCGCGATAAAAATGCCGCCCTCTTTGACAAAGGCTTCAATTTTTTCTGCAACGCCTGGTTTGATCATGTAGAGCATTGGCCCAATGAGCACACGATAGGATGAGAAATCTTTTTCCATTCCGACAATGTCAACAGGGATGCCTTTTTTCCAAAAGCTTCGATAGTGAGTTTGACAAGCCTCTACATAGCGTTTGTTTGTGTTATTTAAGCCTTGCGCATCATCAATGGCCCAGTGATTTTCCCAATCGCAAATGATGGCGACCTCTGGCTGAACGGACGTGCCCGCAATTGGCTGCAGCTGCTCCAGTTGTTTCCCTAGATCAGCTACCTCTTGAAACACACGCGTATGTTCATGGCCAGAATGATCGACAACGGCACCGTGGAATTTCTCAGAGGCGCCTCGGCCTTGCCGCCACTGGAAATAAAGCACGGAGTCTGATCCGTGAGCAATTGCCTGCATGGCAGAAAGGTGTGCCATGCCTTTATGTTTGACCTTGTTCACTTCATGCCAGTTTACAAGGCTAGGCGTACTCTCCATGACGAGAAACGGCTGTCCGTCCTTTAAGGAACGATACAAATCATGTACAAAGGCAACGTTTGATGCTAATTCGGCCGTTGTTTCTCTGCCGCTATGCCAAGCAGGATAGCTATCCCATGAGATCACATCGACCTCTTTTGCAAATTGATGATAATCCAGCCCAAGGAATGGACGCATATGCGGATAGTCGCCCATAAAGTTCGTGGTTACTGGGATATGAGGCGTCAATTCCCGCAGCGGCTTAATTTCATTTTGATAAAAATTGATCGTTTGTGCTGTGACAAAGCGCTTCCAATCCAGGTTCATGCCGTGAATCATGTGCTCCCCATGCGGTGCAGGTGACTCGATTTGTGACCAATCACTATACGTATGGCTCCAAAATCCTGTCCACCATGCTTGATTTAAAGCCTCAAGATCATGATTGTATTTGTCCTTCAAATAGTCTCGAAATGCTTCCTGGCACAGGTCGCAATGACACTCGCCGCCGTACTCATTTGAAATGTGCCACATGATCAGTGCGGGATGATCCTTGTAGCGTTCCGCCAGCAGCCGGTTGAGTGCGTTCGTTTTTTCTCGATAAACCGGAGAGGTAAAGCAATGATTATGGCGCAGTCCATGTAAGTTACGCTGACGATTCGCTTCGACGCGCAATACTTCTGGATATGTTTGTGACAGCCAAGCAGGTCTTGCCCCGCTTGGCGTTGCGAGAATGGCGTGTGCCCCCTGCGCTGCTAAGCGGTCCATGATGTCATCCAGCCATCCAAAGTCATACTGACCTTCTTTTGGCTCTAGCTTACTCCATGCGAAAATGTTGATGGAGAATGTTTGACAGTGTGCAAGCTTCATTAATCGAAAATCTTCGTCTATGATCTCTGGCATATGGAGCCATTGATCTGGATTGTAATCGCCACCATGCAAAAAGCCTTTCACATTTGGGTGAACGAGTGGGTAACGCTTTCCCATTTTGTCACGTCCTATCCTTTTAGTTACGGTGTCATTTGTTTAAATACATCAAGAGATGGCAGTGCTTTTCCGTTGAAATCGAACATCGCTTGATTTTCCCACGCATTTCCGACAGTCCCGGTTGTTTGAATGTAAGCCAGCCCGTATTGACTAGACCACGGAGCACCTTTCGCTGGAATCCAAAGCGGCTCCCAATAAAAGAACCCCTTCCCGCGGTTGTTGTTTACTTGTGAAATTTTTTCGGATAGATCTCGTATAAAAGATGCCTGGCCTTGAGGTGAGGCTGGATAGCCGGCTGTATTGACAGAGTCTTGGTTAAATGAGTTATCTAGGTTGTCACCGTTTGCTGTCGTAAAGCCGTAAGCAGTTTCCACCACGATCACGTCTTTGTTATAGCGGGCACTAATATCATTCATATTGGACGTAAGACCGCTAAAGCCGCCGTCCCAATACGGGTAATAAGATAAACCGATCGTATCGAATGAGACACCTCGTTTTGTGATTTCATCAAACCACCAGCGGGATGCACCATTGTCTCCGCCATGCGCAAGGTGAAGCATGATTTTGATGTTTGAATCGACAGAGCGGACGGCATTTGTGCCAGCTTTTAGCAGAGCAGCGAGCCGGTCAAATTCACCACCGCCTTCACCCCAGCTTTTTCCGTTTGGCCACAGCATACCTGAGTTCAACTCATTCCCAACCTGAACCATATTCGGCAAGGCATTTTGCGCTCTCATCGCTTTGAGCACATCGCCTGTGTAAGTGCCGACCGCTTTTTCTAAATCGTTTTGTGAGAGGGATGCCCACGCTTTCGGTTTGAATTGTTTACCGGGGTCAGTCCAGAAATCACTGTAGTGAAAATCAAGCAGCACTTTCATGTTTTGTGCTTTTGCACGTTTCGATAAAGCGATGGCTGTATTGAGATCATTTGTGCCGCCGTTATAGGCTCGGCCTTGATTGTCATATGGATGGTTCCACAGTCTGATACGCACGTAGTTGACACCTTTATCTTTTAATAGTTTGAGCGGGTCAACCTGCTTTCCGTTCTGATCGTAGTATCTGCCGCCGCTTCTCTCCATTTCTGCAAGCATGGAGATATCAGCTCCCTTGATGAAATCACCTTGCAGGCCATTGATCGGTTTCACAGAAATCGTATCGGCCCTTGCTTCAGGCAGAATACCTAATCCCATCAGAAAGAAAACGACAACAGTGACAAGCAACCATTTCTTCATCAAATCTCCCCTTATCCTTTTGTCCCGCCTTGTGTAAGGCCGGATACAAATTGTTTTTGTAAAACAAGAAACAATAAAGCAACTGGAATTGCAATGAGTAAAGCCCCGGCTGCAAAGGTCGTGTAGCTGGCACCCATTTTATCTGACACAAGATTGTACAGACCGATTGGGAGCGTATACATTTCGGGTGAGCGGACAATGACACTGGAGATGATGAAATCACCCAGTGGACCTGTAAATGAGTTGATTGCGACAACAGCTAAGATGGGCTTGGCGAGCGGCATAATAATTTGGATGAAAATCCGGAAATGCCCTGCGCCGTCCATTCTGGCTGATTCATCGAGATCCTTTGGAATCGCATCAAGATAGCCTTTCATTAAATACGTATTCATCGGAATTTGTCCACCTGCATAAATCAAAATCAGGGCAAGGTGGCTGTTAATGAGTCCAAGCATTTGAGCCAATACAAAAATGGCAATCAGCGCTGAAAATTGAGGAATCATTTGCAGCAGCAAAAAGAGCATCAGTCCATTCTTGCGTCCTTTGAATCGGAACCTAGAAAAGGCATAACCTGTAAAGCTGACAAGTATCAACGTTAAGAGCATAGTCGCAATGCTGATCTTCATTGAGTTCCAATACCATTTTGCATAAAGTGCCCCTTGACCGAAGAAGAGTTCTGTGAAGTGGCTGAACGTTGGATTCTTCGGAAACATGCTTGTACTCATGAGGCTGTTCCCAGGGTTAAAGGAAGCACCGATCGTCCAAAGCAGTGGATATAGAATACAAATGGAGGCAATGAAAAGGATAAAATATGTGATGCTCAGGCGAATGAGCTTGTTTTGTTTTGATCCCATATCACATCATGTCCTCCTCTTTGAATGAATTCGTTCTCTTAAACTGCCAGAGTGCAATGGCGATGACAAAGATTGAAAGTAAAATCGTGACAGCGGCAGCAAGTGCATATTGAGAAGACTGCATCGTGAGTTTGTAAATCCAAGAAACCAAGATGTCCGTTCCCCCAGCAGTTGAGCCAGCCACAGGCGGTCCTCCGCCATTAAATAAGTAGATGATATTAAAGTTGTTAAAGTTAAACGTATATTGCGTGATTAATATAGGCGCAATGGAATAAAGGACAAGCGGTAACGTGATGGACCGGAATTTCTGAAAGAAGTTTGCCCCATCAATGGTCGCAGCTTCGTATAGATCCTCTGGAATCGCCTGCAGAACACCGGTTGTCATAATGAAAACAAAAGGAAATCCAAGCCAAGTCTGCATCGCAATGAGGGCAATTTTGCTCCAAAATGGATCTGTCAGCCATGGTTTTGGATCAATTCCAATCGATGCAAAAAGTGTGTTGTTAATGGCTCCAAATGTATCGTTGAACAGTCCGGCAAACACCAAAATGGTCACAAAACCCGGAACAGCCCAAGGGAGAATCAAAATGGTTCTAAAAAACCGTTTTCCTTTTAAATCCTTCTGATTGAGCAGAACCGCTAGAAAGATGCCGACAGCACATTGAAGGGTCGAAGCAGCGAGCGTCCATACGACGGTCCAGCCAAGTACATCAATGAAAGTGTCTCTCCAAATATCAATTGAAAAGATATTTTGAAAGTTCTTGATCCCTACCCAATCGATCAGATTGGCAGGAGGCGAGTGGTATAAATCGTAGTTCGTAAAGGCAAGCGCAAAGCTGAACATAATAGGAAAGACAACAGAAAAAAGAAGTAAAAAGAAAGCAGGAGTGCTCATTAAGTAAGGAAAGCCTTGGTCGATCAGCTGATGATATTGAGCTCGGATGGAATGGAGCGGAACCCCTTGATCACGTTTCTTTCCGTTCATAAAAGCATCACGCATCATGAGTACGTAAAAGCCGATACCAAAACCAGCTGTTAACAGCGCAATAATCCCTTTTGCCAAAAGAAAAACAGAGTTGTCACGAGGCAGCATCGTACCAAGTGTGAACAGCCCCCAGAAGCCAATATTGAATAAATCATAAAATACGATGAAAAAAGAAACACCGAACAGGAAAAAAAGTGCCCCTTTGCCGTACTGCTTGTTGTACATCTGCCCCATACCGGGTATAAGAGAGAACATTAGCGCCCGTCTCCGGTGTGTCTTTGATTCCACTATGTGTGTGCGGTCTAGTTCAAGGTTACCCGTCACGTCTAACACCTACTTCATATGAAATTAGCTCAAATACGGGCAGCTTGATAGACTTAAAGGCTACCCGTGTTTGATGATTATTTAGAATGGTTTGCTTTAATTTGAGAGTCGATTTGATTGACGGCATCATCAAATGCCTTTTTCACATCTGTCCGGCCGGTTGCAATGAGACCTAATGCGCTGTCAATCGGCTTCCACACCTCTGCCATTTCAGGGGTATTCGGTGTCAGCGTGGCATATTTTGTTTGTTTTGAAACAGCATCCGCATTTGCGTTTTTAGTAATGATTGGATCTTTCATCAGCTTTTTCACTGGTGGAATTTCCTCTGTCACTTCGAATCGCTTCTTCGAATTTTTTTCATTCGTGATAAACTCAACAAATTTCTCAGCAAGTTCTTTATTTTTAGAATAAGAGGAGACGTTGTAGCTCTTTACACCTAAGAATGAGCTCATATGCTTTCCGTTAGGGAGTGTTGGCAGCTCTGTTACGCCATAGTCAATTCCTGCTTCTTTATATGGACCAAATGACCATGGACCAGAAATGACAGCTGCGGCCTTTTTCTCTGTGAATAAGGAGTTGAGGACATTGATTCCTTGTTCACCAATGATGCCTTTCGGGAAAAGTCCTTCGCTAAAGAATTTTTGAATGTATGCTCCGCCTTCGATGGCGCCATCGTTATTAAGACCAATATCATTGACATCATAGGAGCCATCGCTTTTCTGTTTGAAAATATAGCCTCCTGATCCGCCTAACACACTTTGTGCATAGTAAATTTCATCCCATTTCGCTACAAAACCGTATTTCCCGTCTTTTGTCAGCTTTTTCGAAAGGTCATACCAGCCATCAAGTGTAGTTGGTGCCTTTTTGACAAGGTCTTTGTTATAGAAAAGCACTGTCGTTTCAACGGATTTAGGAAGGCCATACAGCTTGCCGTCTACCGTTTGTGATTGAATGGATTCGTCTGTAAAGGAATCGATCACTTTTTGATCAGGCTTGATTTCCTGTAACAGCCCCTCAGTGACAGCTGATCCAATTTGATCGTGAGGCATCGTGATGACGTCTGGGCCTGTCCCAGCTGCTCCATCAAGGCGGAGAGCTTCAATTTGGTCGGCATACGCTTTTTCGACCACTTTGATTTTCACATCGTTTTGTTTTTCAAATTCTTTTACAGCGTCTTGAATCCCATCAGACTTTTTGACATCCTCCCATACTAGCAAGGTCTTTGTACCTGTAGATGCTGGCTGTGTCCCGCTTGAATTGTCATCTCCTGGCCCGCATGCTGAAAGCAGAAGCACAGCAGTACCAACGACTGCTGATAATGTCGCCCATTTTCCCTTTTTCATTGGTAATCCCCTCTCGTTCTTTTTTCACAGATGATAAGAAAACGCTTTCTTAATGTGAGAATATCAACTTAAGTAAAAAAAGTAAACACATTTTATTAAATTTATTAAGTAAAATTTTTTACTCTATAGAGAGAAAAGAAGCCCTCCACTTTGGCAGGACTTCCAGTTTGTTTATATGGTGCTTTTTCGAAAGACAGGCTCTGAGGCAATCAGAACAGTCTTAGGCAATGTTCTGCCGTCCACAAGTCTTTCTAAAAGTAAATCGATCGCTGTCTCACAAAGTAATGACGTATGGATGTGATACGTGGTGAGCGGCGGCGACACATATTGAGACACATGAATATCGTTGATACTAAAGACGCTGACGCGATTCGGCAGAGAAAATCCGCGCTCATTTAATGCTTGTAAGCAGCCGATGGCAAGAGGGTCACTAGCGACACAAAAAGCGGTGGGCAGATCATCACCAAGCTCGTCGATCGCCTTCATCATCAGCGAATAGCCTTCATCTACTGAGAAATGGTGGCCGATATAGACCAATCGCTCATCAAGCATATGGCGGGCCAGCATGTATTCACGGAAAGTCGTTTCACGAATATCTGGAATGTGCACGTTCGTATTGAGATCAAGGTCTGTACCGCCAATGAATCCAATGGATTGGTGCTCTTTTTCGATAAAGGAATCGATGATCTTTTCAACAATTCGTTTCAGGTTCGGCTTTACAGAATCAAAACGGTCTTCATCTGGCGTTGTATCAATAAAGACAATATGCGGAGTGATCGCATATAATTGGTCAAGCTCTGACGTTTTAAAGCGGCCGATGGCGATGATTCCTTCTGTAGCAGAATCAATGGAATGAAGCCCATCAGACGGATTGTAAGCGGTGACATTTAAGCTCCGAGTATTGGTGAGTTCCTCAATGCCGAGTCGAATGGATTTAAAATAAATATCTTCAAGCTCTTCCTTTTCGGTCATCCAATAGAGAAAGGCGATTTTTTTTAATGAATGTTTGAATGTCTTCTTTTGGTAGGACAAAGCTTCTGCGGCGGCATATACTTTTTCGCGTGTTTGATCGGTGACGGATAGGTTGGGATCTTGGTTCAGTACGCGAGACACCGTTGCAATGGATAAGCCTGCTTTTTCTGCAATGTCCTTTATTTTAGCTGCCAAATCAGCACCTCCTATAGAAAATATCTCCTCTTAGTATAGAGTCTTTAAAAAAATTAGTAAATATTTTTATTAAATTGTTTTCGTTTAGGCGGTTCTTTACGTGCTGGAGAGGAATTAGTAAGATATATATAGGTAAGGTGTTGGATTAAGATTTCTGATAGGAGAGGGACCGATGTATTACGATGCACTGAAGACATTTGTGACAGTGGTGGAGGAGAAGAACTTTACAAAAGCAGCCCAAAAGCTGCGAATTTCTCAGCCGAGTGTCAGTCTTCATATTAAGAACTTGGAGCAGGAATTCCAGACCGTTCTGCTGAATCGTTCACCAAAGCAATTAACCGTTACACCAACTGGGGATATGCTGTACCATCGATCAAAACAAATCATTCGTCTCTATGAACAGGCGAAGCAGGACATTTATGAGCATCATCATTTGGCAAGAGGAAAGCTGACCATCGGGGCGAGCTTCACAATTGGTGAGTATGTGCTGCCGCAAATATTGGCAGAGTTTCATCAGCTCTATCCGCATGTTGATATTGAGGTGGTCATTGATAATACAGAGGCGATCGCCAGACATGTCCGTTTATTCCATGTCGACATCGGTTTGATCGAGGGACAGACCAATGACAAGGAGCTTTCTGTAGAAACTTTTCTAGAGGACGAACTTTATATTGTGGCGCCATTAGATCATCCTTTTGCCAAGAAAAAAGATGTCACCATTGATCAATTACAGAACGAAACATGGATTACGAGAGAAGAGGGATCAGGGACAGGAGAATATTTACAGCATGTCCTGAAATCAAATGGACTGAAAGCGCGAACCTTTGTGACCTTTAGCAGCAATCAAGCGATTAAAGAAGCTGTGATCCATGGAATGGGTCTTTCTGTTTTATCTAAATATGTCCTCCAGCGAGGCAGCATTGGCGGTGAATTGGCTGTTATTTCTGTGAGAGGCATGGATTTCAAACGAAAATTCTCCTATGTCGAGTCACCGATGACTGGGGGAAATAAAAATAAGGAATTGCTCGTTGAATTGTTAAGGAAAGAGAAAGAAGAAGCTTCTCCGTAATAGGAGAAGCTTCTTTTTTTATAACCCTTTAATTGTGATTTCATCGACTGGAAGGAAGATCTCACCTGTATCTGTATATTTCATGGTGACCTGATCGCCCTCTTTTAAATAAATGACGAGAGGTTCCTTTTCAGATGACATAGTGTAGCTTTTTCCATCGTCTAGCAGGAAGGTGACGGTTGTATAATCACCGGTCTTTTCTTTGTAGACTCGTTTGACCTTCCCTGCCGCTTCTTTCTTTTCCTGCTTAGAGGAACTGTTAACGGTACCGCCGCCTTTTTGAAGAGCTGTCTTATAGGCTCTCAGTGCTTCGTTTGGTGTAGAAGCATACGCGGCGATTTCAGGATTGGCTGCAGAAACGATAAAGTAGTTTTGCAGGAATCCATTTGAATCGAGAACCGGTGTGAGCCAGCTGGCTTCTCCATAGAAATTATAGAGAATCGGCATGCGCCCTTTCCATTTCTTCTCGATGAATCGTTTCTCAATAATTTGCAGAGCGCCCTGAGAATCCATGTAGGATTCTTCAAGATTTCCGGTATAATAAGTCGCTTTTCCTGTTCGGGCATTGGTCAGGGCATATCCGAGCATGGAATCAACGCCCTCTTTCGGACTTGTGAAATCTGTGAAGTAATACATATCTCCTTTTGAATCAAATACCGGGCTCACATTGGCTTCCGTTCCTTCATCTGAAGGCAGCTTTACATCTGACTTTCCAAACATACTGTTCCAGAACCCGTGAATATAGTTTCCGAAATAGCTGTTTTGCAGACTGACTGCCTCTGGTGAAACAGCACCGTCGATAAAGGCAGGTACTTGATCTAGAGCATATTTCTTCGTTGCACCCGTTTTGGCATCAACAACGACGACACCGGAAGCTTTAAAGCCGTTTCGGGCAGAGATGAAATCGCCATACGTTTGAATGTAATAAGGCTTGCCGTCATCATTGATTTCCAGCTGTGTACCGCCGTAGAAAATCAAATCTGGGTACTGGAGACGGATATGCCGCTCAATTTCTTTGTTGAAATAGGAGGAAGGCGTATAGACCATCTCCGTTTTCACGAACTTTGGATTAGCAGAGGAGTCGGTCGCACTTAATGTAAAGTAACCCGGCGTGCTGCCTGCACGAATCCATTTAAAGAAGTCCGAGAACTCCACTGGAGCGATGTATACATACTCACCGTTGACCTTCTGAATTTGCAAGCTGCCAAGCTCATAGTAGCTTGTGTTTGGCACCTGTCCGAACGATTTCTTCATTTTGTTCCGGGCAAATTGAGGCGGCACACTCGCAGGTGTTTCTTTTTCATCAAATGCTTTGATTTCTACTTTTTGCTCCATTTTGGAGACATCGAATTTCTCATTCGCATTGAATAGAAAAGCTGTCGCCATGTAAACACCGAGCAGCAATAGAATAAGAAACAGCACGCCTTTGATTTTACGCTCCAATCCAACCGACAAAAAGGCGCCTGCTGCTGTCACAACAAGTCCAATCAGCCATAGGGATGAAGGGTTCCGGTCTAAATTGGTGATGTAATAGAAAACAAAAATACCGATCATGAACAGCAAAGCAAGGCCTGCAATCCACATGAGCGGCACCTGCTGCTCTGTCCCTTTCTTTCTAACGATCAACCTGAGCGGTGTGAGCAAAAGGGTCAAGACAAGACCGATCACAACCGAAAATAACAGAATATATCCCACAAACAGATCTCCTTTCAAATCAATCACTCTTTTAGTATATACGAGTGTGAGGGGGAAAAGATTCAGAAGAATCATACCAATTCGATTTTATGAAAAAATGAGTTGAAAAGGGCCTTTTAATATTTCGGTAGGTTAAATGATATTGTCCTTGCGCTAGATGATTAGATTTTAGTGAATATTTTGTGGACGTAAACATTAATTTTTATCTCCGAGGAGTGGATATTCTTTTTATTCATTACTTTATGAATTTATATTGTAATAAATAAGATGTTAAAAGACAGAGATATCTTTTAAACAGTATAAAGATTCATTTTAATTTTCTACAGAATGAAATAGTTATAACATTCCTATTATGTTATATTATTTTTTATATAGTTAATATTAGGAGGTAATTTAAATTGAAAAGACGTATCCCTTTTCTCATTATTTTTACTTTAATTGTATCGTTATTTTCACCGTCTGTAACATTCAATATTAATCGAGAGGCTTCTTCAAGAGACAAAAGTGTCCAAATTGGTTATAAAGAAGCCGATGCTGTATGGGGTCTTGTCATTCGAACTATTTTTGTAAACGGGGTGAAAGCAAGTAAACATTTGTATAAATCAATAAAATATGCCCCTAAATATCCTGCTGGTTTTAAAGCTGTTCAAAATGGGACTAAAAAAGTTACAGTAAATAATAAGAAGTTGTTATCTGAGTTAAAACAGATTGAAGGAGGGACTTGGAAAAAAGTATATAAAGATGGCTATAAAGACGGAAAAAAGGTTTCTGTACATTATTTTCAAAGTAAATCTGGTTTGGTGTATGATGTGAAAGTTAAAAAAGGTTGGAGTGTGAAATGATTTATGAATAAAATAGAACTAAGATATTCTTCACATGAAGATTTAGATAGGATTATTGTTATAAATATCATTGGTATAATCATATCGCTAAAAGAAGGTTTAATCACTATAGAAGAAGCGGAAAAGCTCATGTTCAGTCCACGAACAATCGATGTTTTAAAGAAGAAAGGGATAAATGAAGAACTGATAAATATACTTCATTTGGGAACAGAACTTGAAGATGTAGAAAGTTTAATACCACAAGAATTAAGTGATAGTTTTGAAGAAATAAGGGTAAAATGCTTAAAATTCCTGGAAAGAAATACAGAAAATGAAGTTGAAAATAATGTGGTAGATTATTGAGCTAAAAGTGTATATTATTAAATTTTGAGTAAATCTGTTTTCATCTATTGATCAAAACGATGAATTCATAAATAAAGAAGTCTGTGCAAACAGGCTTCTTTTTTATAAGATGGGAACATGAGGAAATGTATGCGCTCACATGAATAAGGGAGGAGTGAAGTCAATTGGCTTCTGTCAGTTTAAGTAGTATTGAAAAAATACGAGCAGCAAGCAGAGGATTGCCGCCAAAGCTGAAAGGAATTGCAGAACATATTACGAGTGAACCCGGCGACATTATTCATTTGTCTATTGTTGAGCTTGCCAAAAAGACAGCGAGTTCAGAGGCGACGATTTTTCGTCTTTGTAAAAGGCTTGGATTTGAGGGCTTTCAAGATTTGAAAATCGCAATTGCCCAGGAAATAGATCAAACAAAGCCTGATTATGTAGATGAAGAAATGAGTCTTGATGATGATACAGCCGTTTTTATGCAAAAGGTTTTTCAGGCGAATATATCCGCATTAAAGGATAGCTTTCAATTACTGAATCCAGAGGATGTAGAAAAAGCCATTCAAATCATTCATGAAGCAAAGCGCTTAGAGTTTTATGGGAGTGGCGGGTCCGGACTTATTGCAACAGACGCTTTTCATAAATTTATGAGGACAGGCATCAACTGTATTGTTCACACCGATTCTCATTTTCAAGCGATGTCTGCCGGTCTTCTCGACCAGCACAGTACAGTGATCGGTATATCTCATTCCGGCCGTAATAAAGATTTACTCGATGCGATGAAAACAGCAAAGGAAAAAGGAGCGAAAACCATCGGTATTACAAGCTATCAGCGCTCTCCATTGAGCCAGCTTGCTGATGTCACGCTGTATACTTCGACGCAAGAAACGGCTTTTCGAACAGAAGCGATGTCTGCAAGACTTGCTCAGCTCACTGTCATTGACGTACTATACTTTGCACTTGCTCACTTAAGACAGCAGGAAACTTTAACCAATTTAAAACAAATGAGAGAAACCATTTCACAAAAAAGGGTGTAATGGTTTCAAAAATAAATTTTTCTATTAGTGAAAAATGCCGTTGTGGTAACGATTTTGAGCTTTTAAGTGAAAATAATTTTCTTTTTAGTCGTTGAATGTCGAAAAAATTATTCCTATAATGGGATTTAACAGGTATATCAAAACAATAAATATGATTTCAAATCAATGATTGGGCGTGATACAGATGAAGGGAAACCAGGCGGTAATTGGTTTGGATATTGGAACAACAAGTACAAAGGCGGTTCTGTTTGGACCACAGGGGAAAGTGATAGCAAAGCATTCAGTTCCTTATGATCTCATTCAGCCCCAGCCAGCATGGGTTGAACAGGACCCTGAACATATATTAGAAGCCGTCATTGCAAGTGTCAGAGGTGCGTTGACGAAAGCAGCATTTGATGCAACACAGCTCATAGGCGTCGGGATTAGTACAGCGATGCATTCCTTGATTGTGATGGATAAGGATGGCAAGGCGTTAACGAATAGTATCATTTGGGCGGACAACAGAAGTGCGGAGCAAGCGAAGCGAATTACTTCGGACATGGACGGCTTCCAAGTGTATAAAAGAACCGGTACACCGATCCATCCAATGTCACCGCTTTCAAAAATACGGTGGATCAAGGAAATGGCACCTGATGTCTTCAAGAAGGCAGCGAAATTCATTTCCATCAAAGAATATATTCTTTATCATTTCTTCGGTCAGTATGTCGTCGATTATTCAATTGCTTCAGCAACGGGACTGTTCCGTTTGGAAACGCTTCAATGGGATGAGCAGGCGCTTCGCATTGCTGGAATTGATGCCAGTCAATTGTCTGAACTTGTTCCCACGACGCATCAGCTGAGAGGGCTTCAGCCAGAGATCGCCCTGCGAATGGGCATTGCGGAAGATACACCATTTGTGGTTGGTGCGAATGATGGGGTTCTAGCGAACTTAGGTGTGGGAGCGATTGGAAAAGGTGAGGTGGCTGTCACGATTGGGACAAGCGGTGCAGTTCGTACGGTCGTGGACAAACCAATAACAGATGAACAATCAAGAACGTTCTGCTATGCGCTGACTGATAAGCATTGGGTGGTTGGAGGACCGACGAATAATGGCGGGATCATGCTGAGATGGCTGAAGGATGAATTTGGATCCTCGGAGGTAGAGGTAGCAAAGCGCCTTGGAGTGGACCCTTACGACCTGATGATTGACATTGCGAAAAAAGTTCCAGCCGGCTCAGAGGGGCTGCTGTTTCTGCCATTTTTAACAGGTGAGCGAGCACCTTATTGGAATCCAAATGCGAGAGGCACTTTCTTTGGGATTGGTCTTCAGCATAAGCGTGAGCATTTTATCAGAGCTGTGTTAGAAGGCGTCATTATGAGTGTTTTCTCAATCGGTGTGGCCTTAAGGGATTTAACCGGTTCAGCAAAGGATGTCAGGGCGTCGGGCGGATTTGCGCGATCTCCGCTGTGGCGGCAAATTTTAGCGGATACGATGGGCAGGGAAGTACTTGTTCCAGAAAGCTACGAGGCATCAGCACTTGGGGCGGCTGTGCTCGCACTTCATAGTTTAGGTTATATGGAAGAGATAGAAGAGGTTCAAGATTGGATTCGAATCTCTGCCCGTCATGAACCCAATATGGAGAACAATGAAACATACATAGAACTGTTTTACTTATATGAGCGTCTCTATGACAAACTCAAGGATGAATTTGATGTCATTAGTGCGCTTCAATTAAAACAAAATCATTAAACATCAGGGAAAAGGTGGGAGAGCATGCTTTTATTCATCGTGATTGCCGCAATTGTCCTTTTACTCATCCTCATAACAGTTGCTAAGTTGAATCCGTTTGTGAGTTTAATTATTACCTCTATGTTAGTCGGCTTTGCCACAGGGATGGACCTGCAGGAAATCATTCAATCCATCAAAACGGGGTTAGGCAATACGTTATCATTGCTGGCCATAGTTCTAGCGCTTGGAACCATGCTTGGGAAAATGATGGCTGAATCAGGTGGAGCTGAGCGGATTGCTCACACATTAATCGGCCGGTTTGGGACGAAAAATGTGCATTGGGCGATGATGTTTGTTGCCTTTATTGTGGGAATACCGGTCTTTTTCCAGGTCGGATTCGTTCTTCTCATTCCTTTATTGTTTACGATTGCGATTGAAACGGGCATCTCGCTCGTGACAATTGGGATTTCGCTCATTGCTGGATTGTCTGTCGTTCATGGTCTTGTGCCGCCTCATCCAGCTGCCATGGCAGCTGTCGGCATCTATCATGCCAACGTGGGGAAAACCATCTTCTTTTCCATTATTGTTGGTTTGCCGACAGCTATTATTGCTGGGCCGCTGTATGGAAAGTGGATTGGAAAGCGGATTCATAAACCAGTTCCAGAGCTGCTGAGAAAGCAATTTACTGAACGCAATGAAGATCGAAAACTTCCCGGCTTTGCAAATACGATGTTTACGATTTTGGTGCCAGTGATTTTAATGCTTCTTGCCACACTGGCGGATATTATTTTACCAGAGGACAATATTTGGTATCAGGTATTTAAGTACATTGGAGATCCAATTACAGCACTGCTGATTGCAACGGTGTATTCTTTCTTCAGTCTTGGCTTTGTGCAAGGGATGAGCCGTGACCGGGTGCTTTCCTTTAGTAATGAGTGTTTAGGACCGATTGCTTCCATTTTGCTTGTCATTGGAGCAGGCGGGGCTTTCAATAATGTGCTCATCGATTCGGGTGTTGGTGAATATATTGCGGATTTAGCCAAGCATTCGCCAATCTCGCCAATTTTGCTTAGCTGGCTGATTGCTGCGGTTATTCGTGTGGCAACAGGTTCTGCTACGGTCTCCATGATGACGGCAGCAGGTATTGTCGCACCGATTGCTGCAACTATGCCGGATGTGAGCAGAGAGCTTCTAGTGTTAGCAACAGGGGCGGGTTCGTTGATTTTGTCTCACGTCAATGACTCTGGTTTTTGGCTGATCAAAGAGTATTTTGGTATGACCATTAAAGAAACGTTTTTGACATGGACGGCTATGGAGACGATCATTTCTGTTAGTGCTATTGCATTTATTATGATCATTAATATGTTTATATAGTGAAACGCAACAGCCTGATTCTTCGGAATTGGGCTGTTTTTGCTTTTGGCAATACCACCTTTGTCAGATTGGGGTAAAATAAAGATATTGAGAAGCGGGAGGCGGACACGATCGAACCATTAAAACACGTTTATCATGAATTATTTATTGAAGAATTAGCGGAGAAACTTGCACAAGCGTCGACTGGGTTTGATGCTGAAGAATTCCAGCGGCTTGTGTTTCAAAAGGATTGGCAGCAGCTTGAGTTAAAAGGCAGAATGAGAAGAGTCACTGAATCGATGCATGCCTGTCTGCCTAAGGATTATGAGAAGGCCATTGAAGTGCTGCGTCAGACAGCCCCGCATTTTTCAGGACTTAGTGCGCTTGTATTTCCAGACTACGTCGAAACATATGGCCTAGCACATTGGGATATCTCGATCAAGGCGCTCGAATTCTTTACGCCTTTTTCCACTTCTGAATTTGCCGTTCGGCCTTTTCTGATTCAGGATCAAGACAAAATGCTGGCGCAAATGCTTGTATGGTCACAGAATCAAAATGAGCATATTCGGCGGCTGGCTAGTGAAGGATGCAGACCACGTTTGCCATGGGGATTAACTGTTCCTGCGCTTAAAAAGAATCCTTCGGTTACGCTGCCTATTCTAGAAAACTTGAAGTCGGACCCAGCGCGCTATGTGCAAAAAAGTGTAGCGAACCACCTAAATGATATTTCTGCAATTCAGCCTGATTTGATGAAGAAGACGGCTAAAAGCTGGTATGGAACGAATGAACATACGAACTGGATCATCAAACATGCATCCCGTACTTTACTAAAAAAAGGCGATCCAGATATCATGGCTTTGTTTGGTTATGGGGATGATCCATCTGTTCAAGTAACAGATTTGAAAGTAGTGCAAGACCCTATTCGTATTGGAGAGAAAATGACCTTTCAATTTACACTTCAGGCCGCTAAGCCACTAAAGCTGCGTGTAGAGTATGCCATAGACTACGTCAAAGCTCGGGGTACCCGCAATCAAAAGGTATTTAAAATCACAGAGTTTGAAACAAGTTCAGCGTTACATAGAGAATTTATCAGGTCTCAGTCCTTTCAAAATATGACGACGAGAAAACACTATGAGGGAACCCATACTTTAACGATTATCATCAACGGCATTCCAAAAGCGTCGGTTGATTTTGAGGTAACAGAAGATAGCAGCTCATAAAAAAAACCCGCCAGTTCGGCGGGTTTTGGCGTTTAAGCCTTCTTTTTCATTAAGAATGAAGCGATGATGGCAGCGACTAAGAAACCAATGCTGATAATGGAGCTAGGCAGGTTTTCTTGTCTGAATAGGAACAAAACAAAGCTCAAACTGAGTACAAGACCTGCAAATAAAGTTAAATATGGAAACAGCCACACCTTGAAATACGGCTCCTGTGGATATTTTGGACGCAGTTTCAGATGTGCCAGACAAATGCTGATCCAAATGAGTGAAACAGCAAAACCAGGAATAGCCAGCATATAGCTGAAAATTTGGTCCGGATATAAGTAAGCAAAAAATGTTCCGATAAGAAGAAATAGAACGGTAACCCATAAACTTAAAATGGGTACGCCTCTTTTGTTGACCCGTGCCAGTTTTTTCGGACCGCCGTCTGATTTAGCCAGAGAATGAATCATTCTCGTCGTTCCATAAATTCCGGAATTCGCCGCAGATAGAACGGCTGTAATCAAGACGAAATTAATGAAGTGAGAGGCGCCTTGCATACCAGCAGCAGAAAAGACTTGGACAAAAGGACTGTTATTTGGATCAATTTGATTCCAAGGAATAAGGCCGCAGATGATCAAAATCGGCAATGTGTAAAATAAGATAATCCGCCACATCATACTTTTGACTACTCCAGGCAGGACCTTCTCCGCATCCTTTGTTTCAGTAATGGTCAGCCCGATCAATTCAGAGCCTCCATAAGAGAAAATAACCACTAAAAGTGATGCAAAGATCGCACCCCATCCGTTCGGGACGAAGTTTTGATAGTTGGTAAAGGCTGGTGTGCTTTGTTCGTTTGGAATGATCCCAAATAATAATGCTGCACCAAGAATAATAAAGACAATAATAACGAAAATCTTCATTCCAGCGAACCAAAACTCAATTTCACCAAAGTATTTTACATTATTTAAGTTAATTCCGATGACTAAGAGTGAACAAAGTAAACATAGTGACCATAGCGGCACGTTCGGCAGCCAGTATTGAAGCAGACTGCCAGCTGCAATAATCTCAATGACACATACAGTGAGCCACATAAAACAGTAAACCCAGCCGACGACAAATGAAAAACGTTGACCAAGCGCAATTTGTATAAGGTCGCGAAGATTATTTCCCGGATACACAATGGCCATTTCGGCTAATGCTGCCATCACAATGAGGAGCAGCAATCCAGCAAATACATAGGAAAAAATGACCCCAGGGCCTGCTAAACCAATTGTATCGGCACTTCCTTTAAAGATTCCTGTACCAATGACCCCGCCCATCGCAATCATGCGAATGTGACGCGGTGATAAAAGCTTTTTTAATTCTTGTTGCTCCTGATTCGCGCTCATGACGTTCTCCTTTTTTAAAAATGCTTATGTTCCATTTTCTTTTTTCAAGACGTCAGTGTCAATATAAAAAAAGAGATTTTTCAGACAAAAATAGTGGTTGATTCTATCAAAACATATACTTATATCCATAATTCCCTTATTTCATCCATATTCTAAAAATGAAACTTCAAATAAATGAACATTTGCCTTATTTATGACATAAACAATTTTCAGTTTTTGTCGATATATCTTTTGTATTACTAAAGTCCTAATAAAGAATTGTTTATAACTGTAAAATATTTCAAAAATGTAAGAGTTGAAAGGAGTTATGAAAGATGTTTATGAAAAAAGCAAATGATTCATCGGCTGGAATCCTTCTGAGTGAAAGCAGCCAATTAATAGAAAGAATCGAAAAAGGAGACCTTTCAGCAAGATTAGACACTGCTGCATTCTCTTCAAGCCAAACGATAGAAGCGGTAGCGCAAATTAATGAAGCTTTGCAAAAAATGCAGGAAGCACATGAAAATATTCAAATGCGGGTGGAATTAGTGACAAAAGCCATTCAAGTTGGCTTATGGGATATGGTCGTCATCGCTGGAGACCCGGTCAATCCAAAAAATGAATTCACATGGACGGATGAATTCCGCAGAATGCTCGGCTTTCAAAATGAGCACGATTTTCCAAATCTATTAGACAGCTGGGCATCTCGAATACATCCGGATGAACAAGAATATACATTAGATGCATTTTCTTCGCATTTATTGGATCATTCAGGGCGTACGCCATATGATATCGAATATCGCTTAAAGTTAAAAAACGGAGATTATCGCTGGTTCAAAGCAACTGGAACGACCGTTCGTGATCGAAATGGTGTCCCTCTTCGTGTGGCGGGAGCTCTTTTTGATATCCATGATCAGAAATTGAAAGAAGAAGAGCTGCAAGCATTCGTCACAAGATATGACTTAATCAACCGTGCGCTTGTCGAAGCTCCTTGGGACATGGTGGTAGAGGCCGGTGATCCAGTCAATCCAAATAACGAATTCTGGTGGTCTCCGCAGTTCAGAAAAACGCTTGGCTTTACAGACGAAAAAGATTTCCCGAACGTGTTAAGCAGCTGGAGCGACCGTCTGCATCCTGAAGATCAAGAAATGGCTCTTCAAGCCTTTGCAGATCATTTAAATGACCACTCTGGACGCACACCGTTTGATGTTGATTACAGATTGCAGCGCAAAAATGGGGAGTACCGCTGGTATCATGCGGGTGGTGAAACCATTCGTGATGAAAAAGGTGTTCCTCTTCGTGTGGCAGGAACCATTCGTGACATCACGTTAGAAAAAAACAAAGAGAAAACAGCGAATGAAATGGCTTCACAAGTAGAACAGCTTTCAAGTTCTATTAGCGAGATGGTATCGGGCATTAGCTCTGTGACAAATCAAGCACAGGAGCTTGCTGTTGCTCAAGAGCAGTCAACGTCTGCCGCAAATCTAGCAAAAAATAGTGCTGATGAGACGAAAAATATTTCTGACTTAATCAAAGAAGTGGCGAACCAAACCAACTTACTTGGTCTAAATGCTGCAATTGAAGCAGCTAGAGCTGGTGAACAGGGCCGCGGATTCTCTGTTGTTGCAGATGAAGTACGGAAGCTGGCGCTGCATAGTGCCAATGCAACGGAAAATATCGAATCTAGTTTAACGGAAATGAAAACACAAATTGATGAAATTCTTGAAAATATCTCGAATATGACAGCTCTTACGCAAACACAGGCTGCTTTAACAGAGCAAGTGAATGCTGCAGTCGATGAAGTGAATCACATGTCTCAGCGTCTTGTGGCGTATTCAAAGAGTATTTAATGAAAAAAACCGCCCTCTCATAGAAGGCGGTTTTTTTCATTAAATTTGATCTGCTGGGAAAACAATACCTGCATCTTTTCTTGCGGCATCAAGAACTTTCATCACGGAGAGACTTTCATCAAGCCATGCATAGCACTGTTCATGATTTTTTGTTTCAATGATCTGCTGGAAAGCTTCTGCCTCATAATACAGACGGTTTGGATTCGTTTGTGCATTGAGAGGGATGACCCTGTCATCAACATGCAGCAGCACTTCCTCGCACCCATTCGCCCCATTTTTTACATGAATGAAGCCTTTTTCTCCTTGAATCAATGCAAAGTTCATGCTGCTTGTATCCTTACTGCCGACACTTGTCGCAATAAAATCATTGTAAGTGAAAGTCAAAACACCAGATGTGTCAATACCGTTTGGATGGCGGTTTGCCTGATATCGGACTTGCTCTGGTGATCCAAAGAGGTTCATGATGAAATGGACATTATAGATGTTAATATCCATCAGCGCTCCTCCAGAGAACTCAGGGTTAAAGACATTTGGCGTTTCGCCGGCTAGCAGCTGATTATATTTGCTTGAATATTGACTATAGTTGCATTGAACCAGTTTGATTTTACCTAATTGATGAAGGTGCTTTTTGATCAAATGATAGTTTGGCATATGAACGGTCGTAATGGCTTCAAATAGGAGAAGCTGCTTTTCCTTTGCGAGAGCGATTAAGGCTTCCAGCTCTTTCACATTAGAGGTGAAAGGCTTTTCGCATATCACATGTTTTCCGTGTTTCAATGCTTTCGTTGCATGCTCGCTATGTAAACGATTCGGTGATGCGATGTAAACGGCTTCTACGTGAGGATCTTCTAGCATAGCAGTTAGATCCGTATAAGTTGTCTGCACCCCAAATTTGTCTGCGAGCTTCTTTGCCGTTGCTTCCTTTCTTGAATAGACAGCGTGACAAGAAGCACCGTCGAGCTGTTCAACCGCTTGCAGGAAGCCCTCCACAATGATACCTGTTCCGATGGTTGCGATGTTCATTCTCAAAACCCCTTCCACTCGTTTAAGCTGACTCTAGTATAACCGATGTTTTCATTGAACGTGTACTGAGATACCTGAGCGAAGGTGTGCCAGTGATCAACACCGGCACACCTTTGGCAGCCCTTACAATCAGCTGATATTTGCTAATGTTTGCTTTGTTAACAATTGAATAGCTGCCTTCCTTTTTTTTAACTCTTGAATAGAGTGCTGGATATCTTCGACTTTTTGCTCGAGCAGCTGTTCAGCTTCTGTTTTTGACTGTTTTTCGAAAAGTGATTTGATAATTTCACGAATTTCTTTAAGCGAGAAATCTAGCTTTCTCGCTTCCGTGATAAATGACAGCATGAGTACATATTTTTTATCATATAGACGATAGCCGTTATGTGCTCTCTTTGGCTCTGGGAGCACTCCCTCATTTTCGTAAAAACGAATGGTTTCAATATGTACACCAGACATTTTTGACAATTTACCTCTCGTAAACGTAATCATTCCCTGCACCTCCTTTCTTTGCTATCCATCATACAATTAGATTTACTCGTTTCAAAACATTCTATAGTGGTGGACAATTGTTCTGTTTTACTAGTTTCAAATGGGGGATCAGCGCGATGAATAGAATGCGTTATAATAGAGTAGACTCATGTGATATTTGTTACAGATATGAACAAGTAGACAGCGTGAAGAAAAAACGATAGGCTAAAATAGGTAAATAGTAATGAAATAACCTGTCATCATCGTAATGGTGGCTCAAAATAGTGACAGCACGTTTTTGCTGAGAAAAGGGGACCAGTGAATGTATAAATTAGTCGCAATTGATATGGATGGTACGTTATTAAATGATCAACATATGGTGCCGGATGAAGTGTTTGAAGCCATTCAACAGGCTAAGGCAGAAGGAATTAAAATTGTCTTATGTACAGGCCGGCCGATTGGCGGAGTAAATCGCTATTTAGCTGATCTTCAGCTTAATCAAGAGGGAGATTATGTGATCGCGTATAATGGAGCACTTGTTCAAAACAGCCATACAAATGAAGTGGTGTCAGAGCTGACATTATCCTATGATGACTTAGCTTCTTTATATGATTTGAGCCGTCAGCTGGATACACCGATGCATTATTTCGATTCAGCCAATTTATACACACCGAATCGCGATATTAGTGAATACACAGTTCTTGAATCCTATTTAACAAAACTGCCGCTTAAGTATTTACCTGTCGAAGAGGCAGATTCATCTATGAGGCTTCCGAAGATGATGTATATTGATCAGCCAGAACGTTTGGAAAAAACGATACAAGCCATCCCATCTGAAGTGAAGGAAAAGTATATGATGGTGAAAAGTACAGATTTCTTCCTTGAAATCCTGCATCCTGATGTGAGTAAGGGAAATGCCGTGAAGCTTCTAGCGAAGGAGCTGGGAATTCCTCGTGAAGAAGTCATGGCTATTGGTGATAACGGGAACGACGTCTCAATGCTAGAGTTTGCGGGCTGCGGCGTCGCTATGGGAAATGCCATTGATGATGTCAAAGCCGTAGCAGATGTTGTAACAAAATCTAATAATGAAGCCGGAGTAGCACATGTCCTGCATGAGCTGGTTTTAGGAAAATAAGAAAAGAGCGGTCTGCCAGTGCGGTAGCCGCTTTTTTATATATTGGAGAAAAAGTAAACAAGCATACGTCTGCTGCTTAAATTCGTCTTTTGCAGCATCGCTTTCACATGATCATGAACGGTATGGGGTGAAATATATAACGTACTCGCAATTTCCTTTGTCGACTGGCCCTTTAATAAGCAGTCGAGGACGTTCATCTCTCTTTCTGTTAGCCTGTACGTTTTCGCTGCATAAGGAAGAATATCATTTGTTTGGGCTTGTTTGATGTGAATCATGACAGCCTCCTCCTGCCCGTCAGCCTGCGCCAATCGAAAGGCTTGAAGGGAAAGAAAGACCCCCGTAGGCATTCTTGTGATGCTTGCTGCTGTTTGATCGGTGCCGCCGTATAAAAGTTTAGCGCCTAATGCTCTGAACGGCCGGGGCATGACGGCTTGGTCATGGATTTGCTCAAAGACTTGAAATGTATGAAGCCAATGGAGCCCTGTCTCATTTCCATAAAGAAGCTTGTAATGAGTTGTAAGAATGAGAAATCCTTGCTGCTCCGCCGCATCATCATCTTCAGTGTCCCTTTTTTTGAAAATCTCATCTCTCAGCTTGGCTGCAAGTGACGGTGTTAGATCGATGACTGCTTGTATATCTCGCTTCTGAAAAGGTTCCTTGCCCTGTTGACGATAAAGGCTGGCGATACCCCAGCATTCTCCTTGGATCACAAGGGCTGCCCGCAATTCATCAGACCAACCGTTAGGTATCAAAATATGCAGATAGCGCTCGCTGCTCAGATATTCTCCGCTTTGGACGAGACTCGCAGCATGAATAGGGCCTTTGGCTAGAAACTCATGCTGATGCACGTCCTTTTTTAAAAATTCATTTTGAAAGAGCTGGTCATGAATTTCTTCAATCGGTTCATCAGTGTAGGAACCTGTCGAGAGGAGAGTGGCTGGATCGATGGTTGTGATACAGGCGGCATCAAAATCAATGACAGCAGCAAGTTCGTCCCGAATGTACTGCCTTAGCTGCTGAAAATGAGTGGCTGGATTGACCACAGGATCTCCTCCTCAAAAACCCCCACTTTTAGGGATCGTTTTTTCTGGTGCCTCTTTTTACAATAAAGATGTCATATCGTTAGTGTACAGGAAACGATGGAAAGCGGAAAGGAACTGGAGGAGAATCATATGAAAGGAAACCAGCATTGGCACGACCCTGTTGCTGAATCATACGCAGCAACGATTTCACATAAAGTACCCGGCTATCACCTTTTGCATGAGTTATCAGTAGATGTATTAGAAACTGAAATAAAGGGAGCGGCCTCTCGTATTCTAACTGTCGGAGCGGGTGGGGGCGAAGAGATCATCAACATGCTTCAGAGAAAAGAAGACTGGCTCATCACAGGAGTCGATCCCTCTGCATCTATGCTGGATATGGCGAAACAGCGGGTTTCAAAGCTCCATATGGAGACGCGTGTCACATGGTATGAGACCGCATTAAACAAGGTGTCTGCTGAAGCTGTTTACGATGCCGCAGTGAGCCTGCTCGTGATTCATTTTGTAGAAAATCGGCTGCCATTTTTACAGGAGATTGCACAAAGGCTTCAACCAGGGGCCCCGTTTGTACTAGCATTTATACAAGGAGAGATGAATTCCAGCGCATTTCAGCAAGAGCTTCATATGCTGTCTCTTTTCATGAAGCGGCAAGGTCTAGGAAAAGAAGTGTTTTCGTCCTTTCATGACAGACTGGGACGTGCAACATATCCTGTGCCTGAGGAGGAAATGAGGGGACATTTAATTGAGGCGGGGTTTCGAGACATCAGACCTTATTTTCAGGCAGGAATGATCAAAGGGCTTGTTTGCAAGCGAGGTCGTAGAAAGGCGGATGAGAGATGAGATCACAGGTAATGGTAATTGGCGGCTATGGACATGTCGGACAGCAAATATGTCTACAGTTAAGTGAAGTGTATAAAGGGCAAATTGTTGCGGCGGGGAGAAGCTATGAGAAGGCTGAACAATTTTCACAGCAGACCAAAGGCAGAGTCCGTCCTTACAAACTAGATGTTAGAAAGCCATTAGATTCTGACTGGATGAATGAAACAAAGCTGGTGATCATGTGTCTCGATCAAGAAGACACGTCATTTGCTGAAACCGTTCTGCGGGCAGGCATTGATTATATCGATATTTCTGCAAAAGGGGCGTATATGGAGCAAATGGCACAGCTGGATCAGCAGCAAATCAGTGCAACGGCTTTGCTCAGTGTAGGCCTCGCGCCCGGTCTTACAAATTTATTAGCTGCGAAAGCGGCTTCTATGTTTTCATCAGTGGATCAAATAGATATTGGGATTATGCTTGGATTGGGGGATCAGCATGGAAAAGCCGCAATTGAATGGACGATTGATCATGTCCATACTGAATATGAACTCACTGAACATGATCAGCAGAAAAGAGTGAAAAGCTTTACTGGAGGCAGACCGGTCAACTTTGGTGGACAGCTTGGAAAGCGGTATGCCTATCGATTCCCCTTCTCTGATCAACAGACATTGCCTTCCACAATTCATGTGCCAACTGTGACGACAAGGCTTTGTTTTGATTCACGTCTAGCGACGGGTGCATTGGCCTTCACAAGGAGCCTTGGACTGACGTCGTTCCTTACATTACCGAAAATGAAGGATCGAGCCATTTCAATGATACAATCTTCTCAAGTGGGAACAGATCAATATGCGGTCAAAGTGGAAGCGGCAGGGACGGATGGGAAAAAGGTTCATCATGCCGCGCTTGGAATAAAAGGACACGACGAGTCTCAAGCAACAGCTCAAGTCGCCTGTGCTGCGGCCCTGCATTTATTGAACAAACGGTTTCAGCCAGGGATTTTTCATATTGAAGAATTATTTTCACTAGCATATGAGAACGGGCATTTTGCTTTGGTGGATCAAAAAACAAGGGAAGAGCAGACATTAGCGATAAGGGCCAGCCTTTTGACGGCATAAAAGAAGACTAGCATTCTGCTAGTCTCAGCGTGCAGACAAACCCTCGCATTCGGTGTCAGGTCTGCGTGCCGGTGCTCACGAATGTCAAATTCGCTCCGCGCCGGTACTCGCCCTTCCTAGGACTGCAAAGGTTTTCTATCACGCTGAAAAAAAGACTAGCATTCTGCTAGTCTTTTTATGATGACGTTGACACATCCCCTTTTTTCTTAATGCTTGCTGTGATGAGCTGTGTCAGTGTGTCAGAACCTTTTTTTGAAAGGTGGACACCATCGGACTGAAAATAGGATGGCTGTCCAGTAGCGGCTGAATGCCAATCGACCAAGGTGACATTTTGATCTTGATCAGCCACTCGCTGAATGACCGCATTCACATCATTTTCCCATGACCTTGGAACCCTCGTATTCACTAGGAAAATATGTGCCTTAGAAAAGTTTTGAATGAATGCTTTCAGCGTGTCCTCAGTAAAATAACCATTTGTGCCGAGTTCAATGATAACAGCGGCATCAGATTGATTAAATGATTTGTATTGAGGGGCAATGCTGACGGCTTCGTTCATTTGTCTGCCAACTTTCCCATCGATGGTGATTTGTTTATATGCTTTTTCGAGATTCGGCGCAATGTCTAGCATGACAGAATCACCAATGGCAAGAACTTGGTGAAATTGTTTTTGATCAGCTGCTTTTTTCTCGTGCTTTTCTTTCTTTTTCTTCGCTTTTGATTCCGATGGTTCGGCTGTTTTTTTCGGTGCTGTCTTAATTTGCGTCACTTCCTTCACATGTGGGGAGGAAGTGGACGAGTTAGACATGCCAATGATAAATAAGATCAAAAGAGCTGCGGTGATCCCAAGGAACACCTTATTAGATGTAGACCACTGTTTGATTCCTTTTTTCCAAATAGACCAAGAGGAAAAATATTGTCTGAAGCCATGCTGGCGGATCGGCTGTTCGATGAAGCGATAGGAAGCCTCAGCAACTAGTAAAATGGCGATGAGCTGCAATGTGACACGCGCTATGGAAGGCTGTCCAATTTCAATGACCGGTGTGGTCAGTACGATAATGGGGTAATGCCACAGATAAATACCATAAGACCGCTTACCTAGCCAGACGAGCGGCTGAAAGGACAGCCATTTCCCTATAAGACTTGCAGGGTGGCAGACGCACCCAATTAAGATGGCCGCATTCAGACAGAATAAAAGCATGCCGCCCTGATAGAGAAAGGCATCGAAATCGTCCACTGCATAAACACAAAAAAGGAAAATCGCAAACGAACCGAAACCGGCAATATGTAAAATACGTCTGCCAACAGGAAGTAATCTTTTGCTGGATAGTCTTTGCATAGGCCACACAAATGCCAGGCTGCATCCAATCAGGAGCGCAAATGCACGAGTATCTGTTCCATAATAAACCCTGCTTGGATCGGTATCTGGTGAATAAAGAATCGCCATCCATAAGGCAGAGACAAGTGCAAGTCCAAAGGTGATCATAGGCAGATGGGATCTGTTTTTTACCCATTTCAGCCCTGCAATCAACAGTACCGGCCAAATGATATAAAATTGCTCTTCTATTGCCAGAGACCACAAATTTTTCAGTGGAGATAGGGCATTGAAGCTATCAAAATATGAAAGCTGGTGAAAAATGTACCACCAGTTACTGACATAAAAAAAGGACGATATGGCATCGCCACGAATGGACAATAATGCATTTGATCCAGCAATCGCGCACCAGCTGACGGTTATAAAAATCATGATGTAAGCGGCTGGAAGAAGCCTCCTGATCCGTCCCATCCAAAATGGCAAAAGCTCTTGATAGCCTAATTCCTGCTTATGTAACAAGATCGTTGTAATCAAGTAACCAGAAATGACAAAAAATAAATCAACGCCAAGAAACCCGCCGCTTGCGGGTCCGATATGTAAGTGATAAGCAATGACTGCCAATACAGCAACGGCTCTTAGTCCATCTAATCCTAAAATATAACGAAAACGATTTTCCTTGCTGTTCATGAAAATGAATCCCCCATCAATGTCAAACGCTTCTTTTTGTTGTTCATTCAAAAGAGCAACGATTCTTTTATTTTATATAAGATTAGACGAATCAGCATTACATTTTGTTGGCGAATTTCTGTCTTTTTTAAAATTTTTTTAATTGATGGGTTAAGAAATGTCGAATTTGATACTCAAAACCAAAATCCCTGTCATAATAAATGAAGAAGGAAAGGGGATGTGTTGAATGAGAACGATCGAAAATGATCAGTTATTGGTTCAGATTCATGAAAAGGGAGCGGAGGTCAGGGAGGTGCTTGACAAGGAAAGCGGGCGTCACTATATGTGGTCTGGTGATCCAGCTTATTGGGGCAGGGTGTCGCCTGTCTTATTTCCGATTGTTGGGCGATTAATGAATGACCAATACAAGATTGACGAGCAAACCTTTGAGCTCACGCAGCATGGTTTTTTACGTGATGTCAATTTTGATTTATATGAAGAAACGAAGCATACGGTGACCTTTCAATATGAATCAAGAGGCCGGCATGTGAAGCAATACCCGTATGAATTTACAGCGCGAATTCGTTATGAACTATTGGAAAATGGACTGAAGATTTCCTGGGAAATTGATCATGACGGAGAGGATACGATGTATTTCTCCATTGGAGGGCACCCAGCATTTCGTATTCCTCTTCTTGAAGGCGAGCAAACAGCAGATTATTCACTCACATTGACACCTTCCACTGAGCATCTCCCTGTGCAATATGAACTGCGGAATTCACTTGTCAGAGAGAAAGAAAAAGGTATTGAACTTGAGTCGATCCAGCTTCGACCGGAGCTTTTTCAGCTTGATGCGATGATCTTTAGCCATATCAATCGAGTGTCATTGACTTCAGGTGCAGGTCACGGAGTTGAGGTCGATCTCACAGGCTTTCCTTTCGTTGGCATTTGGTCGCCTTATGATCAAGAAAAAGGAACGATGGCTCCTTTTGTTTGTATTGAGCCGTGGTATGGCATCGCCGATAGGGAAGGGACGAATGGACAGTATAAAGAGAAGTTTGGGATTCAAACATTAGAAAAGAATGAGACCTTTCATGCCGCTTATACAATTTTCTTCAAATGAACATTTGTGCATGCTGAGGTGAACAATTTGTTATGATAGAAGAAAAAAGGGGGCGTATGAATGGATCGAGAGAAACAACAGCTGAGTATTGAAGCGGCAAGGCTTTACTATTTGTCTGATTACAGCCAGCAGGAAATTGCCAAACAGCTCGACCTGTCGAGACCGACTGTATCTCGTCTGCTTCAATATGCGAAAGAGAAGGGGTACGTCCAGATTACGGTGATGGATCCGTTTGAGGATTTAAATGAGCTTTCTTCATTGCTCAAGGAAAAATATGACCTGCTCGAAGCTCATGTGGTGTTTTCGCCAAAGGACGACTATCCAACCATCACCGATTATTTGAGCCGATTTGGTGCAGATTACTTGCAAGAAACGGTGAAAGACGGTGATATCGTTGGCGTGAGCTGGGGAACGACTATGTATCAAATTGCACAAAAGATGCAACCTAAACAGGTAAAAGGTGTAGAGGTTGTCCAGCTCAAGGGCGGAATCAGCCACTCTCAAGTGAATACATATTCTGCGGAAACCATCCAGCTGTTTGCTGAGGCCTTTCAAACAGCACCGCGCTATTTGCCGCTTCCTGTAGTATTTGATAGTGCTGCCGTCAAAGAGATGGTTGAGCAGGACAGACATATTCAGCGAATTATTGAAATGGGCAAGCAGGCGAATATCGCTGTGTTTACTGTTGGAACGGTAAGAGATGAAGCACTTTTGTTTAGACTAGGTTATTTCCGTGAAGAAGAAAAAGCGCTCCTCAAGCAATCCAGTGTTGGAGATATTTGCTCGCGCTTTTATGATCAAGATGGACGCATTTGCAGTGAAGCCATTAACAATCGCACAATTGGCGTGGAGTTAGATGATTTAAGGACAAAAGAACGATCCATTCTTGTCGCTGGCGGTCATCGAAAAGTGGCTTCTATACACGGCGCACTAAGAGGAAAATATGCGAATGTATTGATCATCGATCAGCACACAGCGAGGTCTCTTTTAAATGTCACAAAATAGATGAACAAAATTTCATAACCGTGTTTACAATTGTTCATCTGTCATATATGATGAAAGTATCATAATTAAAAGGAAGTGTGAAGCATGACGATAGCAAAGCTCATTGATCATACAGCACTAAAACCAGATACAACTAGAGCTGCAATTATGCAGTTACTTGAAGAAGCAAAGACTCATCAGTTTGCATCTGTTTGCGTAAACCCAACTTGGGTATCTCTAGCGTCGAAAGAACTAGCAGGAACAGGTGTAGATGTATGTACAGTCATCGGTTTCCCGTTAGGCGCAAACACAACAGCGGTAAAAGCATTCGAAACAAAGGATGCCATTGAAAACGGTGCTACAGAAGTGGACATGGTCATCAATGTTGCGGCATTGAAAGACGGCGAATATGATGTGGTTGAACAAGATATTCGTGCAGTTGTAGACGCAGCAAAAGGCAAAGCATTAGTGAAAGTCATTATTGAAACATGTTTACTTACTGATGAAGAGAAAGTCAAAGCTTGTGAACTTTCAGTGAAAGCGGGCGCTGATTTTGTGAAAACATCGACTGGATTTAGTACAGGCGGTGCGACTGCTGAGGACATCGCATTAATGCGTAAAACAGTAGGACCTGACATCGGTGTGAAAGCATCAGGCGGCGTGAGAACAAAAGAAGACGTTGAGGCAATGACAGCTGCAGGTGCTACCCGTATTGGCGCTAGTGCAGGCGTTTCCATTATCAAAGGGGATCAATCAGCTCCTTCGAAAGACTATTAATTCATACGATCCTATGGTAGGATAACATTCATGACTCATAAATGATGAAAAAGTCATATGCGGAAGGATCTCACTTCTGGGAATTTCTTCCGCATTTTGTTTACGAAATAGGGTTTGTTCCATACAAGCACATTAATGTAAACGAATTCATTCAAGGAGGAAAAACATGAAATACGTGATTGGTATCATCGGTTTGCTAGTGATTCTTGCCATTGCATGGCTGGCTAGTAATGGGAAAAAACGAGTGAAATTCCGTCCAGTAATTGTCATGATTGTACTGCAATTTATTTTAGGTTATATTCTGCTCAATACAGGTGTTGGAAACTTCCTAGTCGGAGGCTTTGCAAAAGGATTCCAAATGCTTCTAGGCTATGCCGGTGAAGGAATCAACTTCGTATTTGGCGGGTTAATGAATGATAATGCGTCCACTTTCTTCATCAATGTTTTACTGCCGATCGTCTTTATCTCGGCGTTAATCGGTATCCTGCAGCATTGGCGTATTCTTCCGCTTATCGTACGCGGAATCGGATATTTGCTTAGTAAAGTAAACGGTATGGGGAAACTAGAATCTTACAACGCAGTAGCGTCTGCGATTTTAGGTCAATCAGAAGTCTTTATTTCTATTAAGAAACAGCTTGGATTATTACCTCAGCAGCGTCTTTATACATTATGTGCATCTGCAATGTCGACGGTATCGATGTCGATTGTTGGTGCATACATGCAAATGATTAAACCAGAGTACGTGGTTACAGCACTTGTGCTGAACCTATTTGGTGGATTTATTATCGCATCGATCATCAATCCATATGAAGTGTCTAAGGACGAAGACATGCTTGAAGTTGTCGAGGAAGAAAGACAATCCTTCTTCGAAATGCTTGGTGAATACATTATGGATGGTTTCAAAGTAGCGATTGTTGTTGCTGCAATGTTGATTGGATTCGTTGCATTAATTGCGATGATTAACGGTATCTTTACAGCAGTCATTGGTGTTTCTTTCCAAGATGTACTTGGATATGTCTTTGCTCCATTTGCGTTCCTTGTTGGTGTACCTTGGAGCGAAGCGGTACAAGCAGGAAGCATTATGGCAACCAAAATGGTATCGAACGAATTTGTTGCGATGCTCGCTTTATCTGGAGACGGTCTGCATTTCACTGCTCGTACAGAAGCGATCATTTCTGTATTCCTTGTATCATTTGCGAACTTCTCTTCTATCGGTATCATTGCTGGAGCAGTCAAAGGCTTAAACGAAAAGCAAGGGAACGTCGTCGCACGATTTGGATTAAAGCTGTTATTCGGTGCAACTCTTGTCAGCTTCTTAACAGCAGGTGTAGTCGGTTTAATTTTCTAATTTTAAAAAAGGAATGGTGAAAACAATGAGAATGGTAGATATCATTGCGAAAAAACGTGACGGAAAAGAATTATCTTCAGAGGAAATTTCTTTCTTTGTCAAAGGTTATACGGATGGAACAATTCCTGACTACCAAGCAAGTGCCTTGGCTATGGCAATTTTCTTCCAAGATATGACGGATCAAGAACGTGCAGACTTAACACTCGCTATGGCGAACTCAGGAGATACAATTGACCTGTCTGCCATTGACGGTATTAAAGTAGACAAGCACTCAACAGGCGGAGTAGGCGATACAACAACGCTTGTACTCGCCCCTCTTGTTGCAGCACTAGATGTACCTGTTGCGAAAATGTCTGGGCGCGGCCTTGGGCATACAGGCGGTACAGTGGACAAGCTTGAAGCGGTGAAAGGCTTCCACGTAGAAATTACAAAAGACGAATTCATCGAGCTCGTGAACCGTCATAAAGTAGCGGTCATTGGGCAATCAGGCAACCTGACACCAGCTGATAAAAAGCTGTATGCTCTTCGTGATGTGACAGGAACTGTTAACTCAATTCCGCTTATTGCAAGCTCCATTATGAGTAAGAAAATCGCTGCTGGTGCAGATGCGATTGTACTTGATGTGAAAACAGGCGCAGGTGCTTTCATGAAAACACCAGAAGACTCAGAAAAGCTTGCAAAAGCCATGGTTCGCATCGGTAACAACGTAGGCAGACAAACAATGGCGGTCATCTCTGATATGTCTCAGCCGCTAGGATTAGCGATTGGGAATTCCCTTGAAGTGAAAGAAGCGATTGACACACTCCGAGGCGAAGGTCCTGAAGACTTAAACGAGCTTGTGCTCACTTTAGGAAGTCAAATGGTCGTTCTTGCGAAAAAAGCAGAAACGCTTGATGAAGCAAGAGAAAAGCTGATTGAAGTGATGAAAAACGGCAAAGCACTTGAGAAATTCAAGGAATTCTTAAAAAACCAAGGTGGAGACAGCTCAATTGTGGATCAGCCTGAAAAACTGCCGCAAGCACCTTACAAAATTGAAGTACCTGCCAAAGAATCAGGTGTCGTAGCTGAAATCGTCGCGGATGAAATTGGTGTTGCAGCGATGATCCTTGGAGCAGGACGCGCAACAAAAGAGGACGATATCGACCTATCTGTCGGCATCATGCTGAACAAAAAAGTGGGAGATCGTGTTGAAAAAGGAGATTCACTTGTGACTCTGCATGCGAATCGTGAAGATGTTGCAAATGTCATGGAGAAAATTTATGACAACATCCGCATTGCTGATCATGCCGATGCACCAACATTGATCCACACGGTCATTACTGAATAAAGAAAAAGGACAAATGTGATTCGTCGCTTTTGTCTTTTTTTATGGTTATTTTAGGCGCGTCTTTTTCTATTGAAATAAAAAAATTCACTTTATGAAACAAACCTCTTGCAATCATCAAACAATGGGTGTATATTAATTGACGAGTCAATGATTGATATATCAAGTAATTGATTTCTGAATAGAAAAGAGGGGATGGCATTGACTGCATTTTGCTCTGAAGAGGCAGAGATATTATATCGTTTGCAGTGCGTGAACCGTATGATGGGCGTGAAGTTCGAAGCATGTACGGGCATCAGCCAATCAAGACTTGAGTTGCTATCGCTGTTATTCCAAGCCGATGAAATCAGCCAATCAGATTTGCAGAAAAAAGTAAATATTGATAGTGCAGCTGTGACGCGTCATTTAAAACAGCTGGAAACAAAAGGAATGGTCACACGCAGAAGAAAACCAGAAGATAATCGAGTCACACTTGTCCGCTTAACAGAGGAAGGCAGAACGAGAATCGAAGCTTCTAAAATAGAAAAAGAACGATTTATCTCAGAAATGCTTGAAAACGTAAGTGAAGAAGAACGAAGGCTTCTCACTGATGTGCTCATTCGTATACAACAAAACATCGAAAAGATTCAAACAACCTAAAGGAGTGTTACACATGGCTACAACATTAAAAACAAACGATTTTATGGAAATTATGAAAGGGCGCCGCTCTATTCGTAACTATGATCCATCTGTGAAAATCAGCAAAGAAGAAATGACAGAGATTTTAGAAGAAGCAACAACTGCACCATCATCAGTAAATGCACAACCTTGGCGCTTCATGGTGATTGACAGCCCAGAAGGAAAAGAAAAGCTTGCACCACTTGCAAAATTCAACCAAACTCAAGTGTCAACATCAGCAGCTGTCATTGCAGTTTTTGCAGATATGAAAAACAATGAATACTTAGAAGAAATTTATTCAAAAGCAGTAGAAAATGGCTACATGCCGCAAGAAGTGAAAGAAAGACAAATTGCTGCATTAACTGCACATTTTGAAGCTCTTCCAGAACAAGTGAATCGTGAAACAATCTTAATTGACGGTGGACTTGTGTCTATGCAGCTTATGCTTGCTGCACGTGCACACGGTTATGATACAAATCCAATTGGCGGATATGATAAAGAAGTCATCGCTGAAACATTTGGATGGGATAAAGAACGTTATGTACCAGTCATGCTTCTGTCCATTGGGAAAGCGGCTGACGAAGGTTATGCATCTTACCGTTTACCGATCGACCGTATCACAGAGTGGAAATAATTTTTAAAAAAGGGAGACGATCACATGATCATTATTCATGCAGGGATGACCATTCATCCAGAAAAAGAAAACGTATTTTTAGAAGAAATCAACGAATTAATGAAAGCTTCACAGGCTGAAGAAGGCAATGTTTCCTACAAGCTGTTCAAGGATACAGAAAAGGAAAATACATTTTTAATGGTAGAAGTGTGGAAAGATGACGCTGCGGTTCAGAGCCATAATGCAAGTGCTCATTTCCAGGCTTTCGTAGCGAAGGCAAAAGAATTCTTAGCCGCTCCACTTGACGTGGTTGCTTTTCAAGGCCAGCAGCTTTCATAGAAAAACAACAAACACCCTAGGCGGTTATCGCCTAGGGTTCTTTTATTTTCGACAAATGGTTCCACCCATTTCATTCACGTATTGTGCATTTTCCACAAAATTTCTGAAAATAAAATGTTTTTCGACTTAACTATATTGGAATATGCTAGAATTAGATATTATTTATTACCAAAATAGGGAGGAACCAATATGAAAAAAGGGAAATGGACGAAAATTGCACTAACCGCTGTCCTAAGTTTAGGCACATTGACAGCTTTCAGCACCCCTCTATTTGCCCACACCACAGAAAAATCAACATCCTCAGATGGCGGTCATTATTCAGGTATTCCATTTGACTCAAGTGTCGTGAATGAAGACCGTCTTATCAAAGCCTTGAAAAAACAAGGAAAGATCAAAAAGAATGCCAATGAGGCAGAAACCCAAAAAGCATTAAAGAACTATCTAAAGAAAAAAGAAGAATCGGCAATGAAACAAAGTGCCAGCACCTTAACAGAAGAGCCTGAATTCCTGAAAGAATACAAACAAGAGGTACATAACAAACTTGCCAAAAAGAAAAAATTAAAGAAGCATAAAGGAAAAGAAGGCAATCAAGTAAAACCGGTCAAAAAGGAAAAGTATAAAGGTGACGTCCGCAATGATAAAGTATTGGTTTTATTAGTAGATTTTAAAGATTATAAGCATAATAGTATCAAAAAAGAAGAGACTGATATGTACTATGACAAGTACGACCAACAGCACTATCAAGATATGCTTTTCGGAAAAAATGGCTACATCGGTCCAGATGGGAAACGGAAAGTATCCATGAAGCAATATTATGAAAAGCAGTCTGGCGGCAGTTACACAGTTAGTGGAACAGTTGCAGGATGGTATACAGCGAAGCATGAAGCAGCTTATTACGGCGGGAACGTACCTGACGATTCAGGCAGTGACGGCAGACCGCGCGAATTGGTAAAAGAAGCACTCGAAGCAGCAGCAAAAGATCCGAATATTGATCTCAGCGAGTATGATCAATGGGATCGCTATGATATTGATGGCGACGGGGTTTATAACGAGCCAGACGGCATCATTGACCATCTGATGGTCGTTCACGCCGGCGTAGGTGAAGAAGCAGGCGGCGGACAACTTGGCGCTGATGCGATTTGGTCACACCGCTGGTCACTTGGTGATGTATTTGAAATTCCGGATACTGAATCTGAAGTTGGTCAAGGCGGGAAATTAGGCGCGTTGGATTACACCATCGAGCCTGAAGATGGCGCAGCAGGTGTGTTCACACATGAATTCGGACATGATCTTGGTCTTCCTGACGAGTACGATACACAGTACACAGGCAGAGGAGAGCCCGTTTCTTACTGGTCGATCATGTCAAGCGGAAGCTGGGCAGGTAAAGTTCCTGGTACGGAACCAACAGGCTTTAGCCCATATGCGAAAGAAATGCTTCAAAATCTGCATGGGGGCAACTGGCTTTCTGGACAAACCATCGATGGTAAAACATTAAAGAAAAGCAAAACAGTATTAATTGATGAAGCAGCAACAAAAGGAACGAACCATGATGCCGTTCGAGTCGATTTACCAGATAAAGAGATTGTCGTCACGACACCTGCTCAAGGGGAATATTCGTACTTCAGCGGAACGGGTGACAATTTGAATGCAACCATGACGACAACAGGTATTGATTTGTCAAAAGGAAGCAAAGCAGAGCTGACATTTAAAGCATGGTACGATATTGAAGAAGATTATGATTATGCGTATGTCGAAGTGCGTGAAACAGGGACTGATCAATGGAAGACCATCGCGGGTAACATCACGAATGATCGAAATGAAGCAGGTGCAAACGAAGGCAATGGCATCGACGGAAAATCAGACGGCTGGGTAGATGCAGCCTTTGACCTGTCTGCTTATGCAGGGAAGAAAATCGACCTGCAATTCCGTTACACAACTGATGCAGGCTATGCACTTCCGGGCTTATTCGTAGATGACCTGAACATCACCGCAGATGGAGCGAAAGTATGGTCAGATGATGCCGAGGGCACGTCTACTTTTACCTTTAATGGATTCTCAAAATCTAATGGAAAACAATATGCAGCACAATACTATTTACTAGAGTGGCGCTCTTATGCTGATGTCGATAAAGGCTTAAAGCATATTAAACGCGGGGCAAGTCTGATGAGCTATAATAACGGGTTGGTCGTTTGGTATGTCGATCAATCATACAGTGATAACTGGGTAGGAAAACATCCGGGGAACGGATTCCTTGGCGTAGTAGATGCAGATCAGCAAGTATTAAAATGGAGTGACGGTTCCATTGCCGCCACAGGGTTCCAAGTACATGATGCAGCATTCTCTTTGAATCCAAGTACGAAGCTGAATATAGATTATACAGCAACAACGGGCTTAACTTTGCAAGATCGCTACATTCGACCGGCTCGTACATTTAGTGATAAAAAGAACTATGTGAATCCAAACAACCCAGATGCAGGACGCGATGTACCGACATATGGGTTATCCTTTAAAGTCGTTGGACAAAGTAAGGATCGTTCTGTTGGAAAGGTATTAATTTCGAAAAGTAACTAAATAGAAAGCCGGATTCTACCATTGAATCCGGCTTTTTGATATGTGAGAAAAGGATTGTGAGGGCACGATTGTTTTTTAAATCGAATGTCTGTTCTTTTTTATTTTGATATCCGAATGAAACCATTATATAATAGACACTGGAAGGTTTTTCTTTCAACCATGATTCTTTTTAGCTGTTAAAACAAAGGAAAGGATGAGCGTTACCAATGAGTTGTGTCACTGCCAAGCAATTAAAGGTGATTCGAGGGACGATGCAGACTTTTTGCAGCCATTTGGAGTATGATGGCCACGGTAAGCTTCATATCAATACCATCATGGCTTTTATTAAAAAGGAATTCGGCGTGAGAAAAATGAAAGACATTCCACAAAGTCGCTTTACAGAAGCGCTAGAATTAATACAAGACTTTGATTTATACACGGACAAAATAGAGATTCGTGACCGTCTATCAGAAAGGAATTAACTAAATTGAATATTTTAGCAATGATTTTAGTAGGAATTGTCGCATTAGAACACATTGTCATCATGTTATTAGAAATGTTTTTTATGGAATCAAAGATGGCGAAGCGGTCTTTTAAGCTGCCAGAACACTTGCAAAAAGATCCAAATGTCAAAGTAATGTTTGCCAATCAGGGGCTTTATAACGGGTTTTTAGCTGCAGGACTCATTTGGGGGCTCATTCTTGGATCGAATACCGTTGGATATATGATTCAGCTGTTTTTCATTCTTTGTGTGATCATCGCAGCAGTATTTGGCGGTGTAACATCCAATAAATCAATTATCATCAAACAAGGAGTACCAGCACTGCTTGCACTCATTGCACTGATGCTGGCGATCTAATCTTAAATAAAGCCGCCCCTGGTGAGGGCGGCTTTTATCTTTTTCGAAGACCCATCAAACGAATAATGGATGTTAGACAAAGGGCTACGGCAACGGCCAAAATGATTTTTCCGTACATGACCCCCGTTAGGTTCATCAAAAAGACGGCCAATATAATACAGAGCGTGATGATGATCATCACAATCGAATAGGTTTTCATCTCTTTTCCACTCCTTTAAAAATCCCCTCATGTGACGAGAGATCTGTCAATCTTTCCTCATATTATATCACTCAATGACAATTTTACATGAAATTCCCTACCAATAGAATGTGACATATTGATTAGATTTCGAGTCATACCATATTTTTTAGAAAATCGGGTATAACATAATGAGCTGGCCTAAAGTCATATTGCTTGATATTTAATTGTGCAAAATATAAAATAACCACAGGATAAATCGAAAGGATGATCAAGATGAGTAAGAAAGTGTTATTAGTATCGACAAGCAGCCCAGAAATGAATGGACATCCAACAGGCTTATGGCTAGAAGAGTTGGCAGAGCCATTTCATATCTTTAAAGAAAATGAACTAGAAGTACAAATTGTCTCTATTCAAGGTGGCACTGTACCAATTGACAAAAATTCAATTCCTGAAGGTGTCCCAGCGCAATATCAAGATGTATATGAATTACTTCAAGACACAAAGGCGCTTACAGATGTGAATCCCGCTGATTATGACGGAATTTTCTTTGCTGGAGGGCACGGCCCTATGATCGACTTTGCGTCTAATCAACTGGTAGCGGATGCGATCTTAGCAGTTTCAGATAAAAATGGTGCGATCGGAGCCGTTTGTCATGGCGTTTCAGCATTCGTTGATGTGAAGGACCAAAATGGCAAATCATTTATCGAAGGCAAAAAAATCACAGGCTTCACAAACGAAGAAGAGGAAGCCGTGCAGCTGACATCAAAGGTTCCATTTTTATTGGAAACAAAACTTCGTGAGCAGGGGGCAGCGTTTGAAAAAGGAGACGCCTTTGCGCCATTTGCTGTCGTTGACGGACAAATCATCACTGGACAAAACCCGGGATCAAGTGCAGAAACAGCACGCTTGTTTGTCAAAACTATTGCATAAAACGATCAAAAACCAGTCGTGACTCATGCGGCTGGTTTTTTTGTTATAAAAATGTCCCAAAAAAGACCAAAACAGTAATTAGAATAATGGTAAAATAATCACAGGGTAAAAAACCCAAATGAGGAAAAAGGGGATGTTCCTGTGAGAGCATTTTATGTCAAAATCACCGCAGCTTTACTATCTGTTTTACTCGTCGCAACAGGTTTGTTGTCACCAGCATTAAAAGCAGAAGAAGCACCGAAATCAGAAGGGAAAATATCACCACTGACGGAAAAAGCGATTCAGCAAGTGCAAGAATCGTTTGAAAAGCAGGATGAAGGAACCGCTATTCAACAGAAGCAAGTGAAAAAATCATTTAAAGTGAATAAGAAGAAAGGAATCAGTATCAAACGAAAAGCTGCTAAAGAAGGCAAAATGCGCACGTCTGCCGTTCGCTCCATTGATGGACTAGCTATTAATCAATCGGCTGTCTTAACAGAGGACGACCCAGTTGATTTATGGTTTTTAAGCACATCTTCACCTCAGGCACTCATCAGCCGGATTACCTCTTCAAACCCTGATTATTTTGTTCAATTATTTGTTGTTGATTATGAAACAGGACAAGCCTACCCGACAGATTTGATTCAACCGGCAGGCAGCCTGCTTGGATTGACCAGCTTACCAGCAGGTGATTATGCATTCGGTATTACAAGCGGCGGAGAATTTGGAGATTCCTACACGATACAAGTAAATGCAAAAAACCCGCCCAATTTCACGGGGGCTGTATCTCTTTCGTCCACCTTGCAATATTTTGTAGCTGAGTATGCAAACGGTGATGTATTTGCAAATGGTACAAAAGTATACAATAAGCAAACAAAGACAGCAAATTATGAATGGGAGCGTGTTTTTTATTTCTCTTATGATGGAAAATACGAACAAAGAACTCATTCAATCTCAAGTGTGAAAGTAAAAAACATTTCGGCTCCTGTGTCATACTCAGCTCCTTATGCGAGCTCCTCAGAAGCCATCCTCGTTTACTTAGATGTTGAGACATTGTTTATGTACCATCAATCATCATATGCAAGCGGGCAATATTACCATGATACCTTTGTTGATACACTCGGGAAGACAACACCAAGACGCTTAGATATTGATGATATGACAAATTACGGTGATCATATTTTAGCTGTAGATTTAAAAACAGGAAAGCCGATTGATTTCTTCAGTGTGCTGAATTTCTACTATGCTGCAGGGATCGAGAAGCTGCCAACAATCAGAACGTTGAATTAAGAAAGGCTGTTGACATCAAAACGCCACATGTGTAGAGTAAAGGTAATTAAATGACAAAAGTCCACTAGGGGAGTCATGTATGACTGAGACAAGAGAAAATCTTGGACCCTTTGAACCTGATCTAGTTCGTACTAGCGGAGGGAAGTGGAGCTGGACCTTGTCTTATTCATGATTGAATTGATAAGAAGGCCGCTCCATTTGGGGTGGCTTTTTCATTTATTCAACTGAAGAAGAGGAGGCTTTTTTTATGACATTTTCTACACAATTAAGGAAAGAAGCAGAACCGTTATTTGAAGCCATTTATCAGCATCCGTTCGTCAGAGGCCTGGCAGCAGGAAAGCTGGAAAAGGAACAAATCATTCATTACATCAAACAAGATGCAGAATACTTACAAGCATTCATTAAAATTTATGCAGCAGCGCTCAGCAGATGTACAGACAGAGAGGATATTGCGTTTTTTCATCAGCAGATTGCGTTTGTACTAGATAGTGAGACGCATCCTCATCAAAACCTTTGCCGAGTGGCAGGAGTAGCATATGATGAGCTCCAAGGTGCTTCTTTGGCTCCGAGTGCTCATCACTATATTCATCACATGCTGCAAGTCGCGCAAGAAGGCACGCTTGGTGAAATCATCGCTGTCCTGCTTCCATGTCCTTGGACATATTGGGAAATAGGGAAACGAATGCTTACAGATGTGCAGCCGGACCCTTCACATCCGTTTTATGAGTGGATCACGTTTTATGGAGGATTAACCGATTCTGTTACAGGTGAGCTTTGCAAGCGGCTCGATCAGTTGGCGGAAGCAGCAAGTGAGAAGGAAAAGGAAAAAATGAAACAGCACTTTATCTTAAGCTGCCAGCTAGAGTACAAGTTTTGGGAAATGGCCTTCACTGTTGAAGAGTGGCCAGTTCAACTGGAGGTGCATTCATCATGACATGGAAGATGAAAGAAGTCGTCCTTGCGGTGATTTTATCCGTTGCGTGCGGTGTGATCTATTTAGGATGGTCCACGCTATACTTACCGATTACAGCACTTGTTGGCCCAGCAGGAGGCAACATCATGTTTGGAATATGGGTCATTGCCAGTCCAATCGTTGCATATATCATTCAAAAGCCGGGAGCTGCCCTGATTGCGGAAACAGCCGCCGCGGCTGTGGAATTATTGACAGGCAGCCACTTCGGACTTTCAGCTCTGCTAATTGGTGTATGCCAAGGGCTTGGGGCAGAAATCGCCTTCGCTCTTTTTGGTTATAAACGATATCGCATGTGGACACTGATGCTCTCTGGTGCCTTTGCCGCTATCGGAGCGATGGCGTACAGTCTCGTGGCAAATGGCTTTGGTTATTACACGCCTCAAGTTTTACTTATGACCCTTGTGACTCAAATTATCAGTGGAATGATACTTGGCGGCTGCCTTGCGAAAGTGGTGGTAGACGCACTATCCAAAACAGGTGTACTGAATCAATATGCCATCATGAAAGAAAAACGAAACAAAGGTGAACAGCATGAATTCATTTCTCGCGTGCAATGAACTCTCTGTCCGTTTTTATGAACAGCCTAAGCCCGTTTTGCATCAAATCTCCCTTACGATTCAAAAAGGGGAAAAGGTGCTTATTTTAGGACCGAGCGGAAGCGGGAAATCCACGCTCATTTCGGTTCTGGCTGGAATCATTCCAGAGCATGTGGAAGCAGACATGCAGGGCGAAGTGGTGCTGCAAAGACATACAGGCGTGATGTTTCAAGATCCAGACTCTCAGTTTTGTATGCACCGCGTCAATGAAGAAATTGCCTTTAGCTTAGAGAACCGTTCCGTCCCTCGTGAAGAGATGGATGACACCATTCAGCAGCTCATGCAAAAAGTCCAACTGAATGTCGATCCGCATACAGAGATTCACACGTTATCTGGCGGCATGAAGCAGCGATTGGCACTTGCTTGTTTACTAGCATTACAGCCGGATGTTCTATTCTTTGATGAACCAACCGCACAGCTTGATCCGGCAGGTAGAATGGACATATTTCAACTGCTGCAGCAGCTTGCAGCCGGTCAGCAGCAGACCATGATTTTTGTAGAGCATGTGCTTGACGGTGTCATCGAATGGATGGACCGGGTGATTTTATTAGATGATCAAGGCAGCATTTTAGCAGATGGAGCTCCAAAAGATGTGCTCACGGCATATGAGGAAGAAATGAAAGAGGCTGGAATTTGGCGGCCCAAATTATTTCCCGAGAAATGGTCCACGATCATTCAAGATCCATTTCATCCACTGAGTCAAACCTTTATGCAAACCTTTAAAACACGAAAAGAGCAGCGAGAAAAAGTGCCATCAATCGAACGAAAGACAATGATTCGTACAGAAAATCTTCAATTAAGCTACGGGAAAAAAAGGATTATGAGTGATCTCCAGCTTGATATCAAATCAGGGGATTGGGTGGCGATCATTGGGGAAAATGGAAGTGGAAAAAGTACACTTCTCAAACATTTGGTTCGTTTAGAGCCAACGAAAAAAGGCCACATTTTCTTAAAAGATACACTCCTAAAAAAGTGGTCAGACCGAGAACTATATGAAAAAGCAGGCTTTGTGTTTCAAAATCCGGAGCTTCAATTTATACAAGACACAGTATTCGATGAAATTGCCTTTGGCGGCAGACAGCGAAACTGGCCAGAATCAGTCGTACAAGAAAAAACGGTTCAGCTGCTGAAAGAGTTCGGTTTAGAGAATCATGCAAAAGCACATCCCTTCACCTTAAGCTTAGGGCAAAAAAGAAGATTAAGTGTTGCCACGATGCTCCTTTTTGATCAAGATGTATTGCTGTTAGATGAGCCGACTTTCGGGCAGGATGAAAAAACGGCGAAGGAATTGATGAGGCGTTTAAAAGAGCGTCAGCGCCAAGGTACGACCATTGTGATGGTCACACATGATATGGAGCTTGTCGATGAGTGTGCCGATCAAGTGCTTCTGTTTCATCAAGGGAAGCATGTGTATGATGGCACCCCTTATGATTTATTTTCAAATCAAGAACTTGTCGATGCTTATCAGCTGAGAGCTCCTTTACATTATCGCTATGTGGCAGAAAGAAAGGACGTGCTGACGATTGCAAAGTAATCAATCCTTTCTTTCTACTGTGAATCCAGTCATGAAATTACTCGCTCATCTGCTTGCGATGGGCTGTCTCATGTCGATTTCTGACCCTAAAACTACCTTTATCATTTGGCTGTTTGCTCTTGGCATTGGAGTTGTTTTAGGTGGATGGAATATGAAGTATCTCGTTACAAGGCTTGTCCCTTATTTGCTCTTTTTTATTCTCGTCTTTTGGATGATGGCGGCCTTCGGCAAGGGGGATCATACCGTTTGGAAGTGGGCGTGGTTTCATATCACAGAGGAGAGTTTAAGAAATGGGCTCACCATCGCTTTTAGAATGCTGGGATTTGTGACTTTTGGTCTCCTTTTTACGTCCACAACAGATTTGACGGCATTTATGATGAGTCTGATTCATCAATGCCGAATGTCCCCAAAATGGGCGTATGGCATGCTTGCCGGCTTCCGGTTTATTCCGTTATTTCAAAGTGAATTAAAACAAATGAAAGCTGCACACAAAATCAGAGGCTACAAGCAAAAAAACAGCTGGAAAGCCTTTATGCGTTATGCATTGCCCCTTTTTACGCAAGGCGTACGAAAATCAGAACGCTTAGCGATTGCAATGGAAGCCAGGGGCTTCACAGGGACGAGAGAGCGAACGTATTATCATATCATCAGCACCTCATGGATTGACTATATGTATCTTTTTCTCATCGGTATCAGTGTCTTCATGTGCATTAACTTTGTTTAAAAAACACCCACATTCTCTTGATAGAATGTGGGCTTTTTATATGTCTTAGGTCATTTGATTGATATTAGTACACATTACAGGCTGTAATAGATCATATAACGGACCGATAAAGAAGGTGTACTAGAAAAAGAGAGGATGAACGTAAGCGAATGTCACAGAGAATCGATAACATAATAGACGCTTTACCAATCATTGGACTCGCTATGAGAGAGCAGCTAACCTTTTCTGTTTTAGGGAAAGAGAAGGTTCTTTACTATCAGCAGCATGGGAATATTGATTTAGGGTTTAAAGCTGGTGATGCACTAGATGCTGGATTCCAAAACTTTGCGATGCTGAAAAATGGGAGAGAACCATCGTTTATCCAAATTCCGAAAGAAGTATACGGGATTCCAATGGATATCGTAGCCGTTCCAATTAATGATGAATCAGGTCAAGTGGTTGCTGCCTTCTGTGTGGCATATGACCAAACGAATCAACAACGATTAGATCACATCATGACGGAGAGCAACGAAGCTTCCGAAAAACTAGTCGCAATGGTACAGCAGGTTGCCGCACATTCAGAGGAACTACAAGCGACAAGTGAACAAATTCTACAAAATACGAAAACCACTGTCGAAAATTCCTCTAAAATCAATCAAGTGTCCAATCTCATCAAAGGTATCTCTGATCAAACGAACTTACTTGGACTCAACGCATCAATAGAAGCTGCAAGAGTAGGGGAAGCAGGAGCAGGTTTTGGAGTGGTCGCAACAGAAGTGAGAAAGCTGTCAACTCACGCGAAACAGGCGACGACTGATATTGAAACAGCCCTAAAAGATGTGCAGGGATCGATCAAAGGAATGGAAGAAGAAATTGCGCAAATTGTCGCTTCCTCTGAGCATCAGGCAGAGCTAGTAGGCACTTTCACAAAAATTATTGAAGGTCTTCACGAAACAAACGAAACGATGAAAGCATTAGCAAACGACTTAGTAAACTATCAAGTGAAATAAAAGAACGACAAAACCTCCAGCTGAATCGGAGGTTTTTTTATCATTTCAAGGTGAGAAACTTGTTAGGATTATGACCGTTTTATCACTGACAGGCAGGATACACTTCTGTATGATAGAAAAAGAGAGACTAGTTTTGTCATTAGACCTATTCATAAGGAGGAAGATCATCGTGACACAATCAGCGAAGCTGAAAGAAATACTTGCACCCTACCGTCCGTTGTTAGATGAAACGGAAAAACCAATGATTCAATTACAGATGAAACAAGGAAAAACAGGACCATACGACAGCAAAATAGCTGGTGATCCTTACTTCCCCAAAAACGACGAATATTCAGTTGACGGCGAAGGACATCCTATGAAACTTTTGGCACAAATTAATTTCGGCCAGCTGCCCAAGCTGAAGGATTATCCAGAAACAGGACTTATGCAAGTTTTTATTTCTGTGCATGATGATCTTTATGGAATGAATATTGACCATAAAACAGAGCAAAAAGATTTTCGCATCAAATTTATTGAGGAACCTTTCTTGGCAGAAGAAGAGTTAATGACTGATTTTTCTTTTGTGAAAATTCCAGATGATTTTTATTTTCCTGTGACGAAGGAAGGCGCGATTACAGGTGAATTATCAAGCGAAACGATCAGTGTAGGAGATTTCCGCTTTGAAAAAGTCACAGGAAAGAACAGCTGGGACCTATTCGAAGATGCAGATGGTGTTAATGGCGATGAAGCAGATGCCCTGCTGGATGAATTCTATGAAACAGCGAGTGGCTTTGGTCACAAATTGGGCGGGTATCCAGGGTTTACACAAGAAGACCCGCGTACCTATGTAGATCAAGAACATACCGTTCTGTTATTGCAAATTGACTCAGATGATGAAGTAGATCTGATGTGGGGAGATTGCGGAATCGCCAACTTTTTTATCAAACCAGAAGATCTTAAACGAAAAAATTTCGAGAATGTCGTCTATAATTGGGACTGCTCTTGATTTTGTAAAATACACACTTTAAACACTCTTTTTAGAGTGTTTTTGTGTATTTTTTTAGACTTTTTTGCCCCTATTTCGTCATTTTTGAGAGGTAATATGTCATTCTTTCTAGTTGACCGTATCAAAAAAAAATGTAAAATCATCTTAAAGTCCTCTTTTTTGAAAATAATAATAACATGACATATGAATCAACGATAAAATGCTCGAAAAAGCGGAATGTACTGGGGGGTATCAATTGATCATTTCTAAAGTAATCAATAATAATGTTGTCAGTGCATATGATGACGAGCAGCATGAGCTGGTCATTATGGGCAGAGGGATCGCGTTTCAAAAGAAAAGCGGAGACCCGATTGACGAAGAACGAATCGAAAAAGTATTTTCTATTCAAAATAAAGATATATCAGAAAAATTCAAAACCCTGCTTTATGATATTCCAATCGAGTATATGCAAGTGTGTGAGGCGATTATTGAGCATGCGAGAACAACCCTTAACAAAAATTTAAATGACAGCATCTATGTGACGCTGACGGATCATATCACCTTTGCCATTGAACGTCATCAAAAAGGAATGGACATCAAAAATGCCTTGCTCTGGGAAATCAAACGGCTGTATAAAGATGAGTTCAGATGCGGTTTAGAAGCTATTCGGATCATTGAGGACAAGCTGAGCATCCATCTTCCTGAGGATGAAGCCGGCTTTATTGCCATGCATATTGTCAATGCAGAGCTCAATGAAGAAATGCCAAACGTTATTCAAATCACCAAACTCATTCAAGACATTTTAAACATCGTTAAGTATCACTTTCAAATTGATTTGGACGAGGAATCATTAAATTATTTCCGTTTTGTTACGCATTTGAAGTTTTTTGGTCAGCGTCTGTTTAACGAAACACAGATGGAAAATCAAAACGAGTTTCTGTATGAAGTGGTAAAAGAGAAAAACACCGCAGCTTTTCAGTGCGCAGAAAAAATTAACGATTATGTTCAAAAAGAATACAACCGAAGTCTCATAGAAGATGAAATGCTATATTTAACTTTGCATATAGACAGAGTAATAAAAAGAAAATAAATTCAAAAAGAAAGCGTTGACATCACAAAATTAACATGATAATTTATAACTATAAACTAAATAACCACAATCTTTTAGGATTGTTACTGGTCAAGCAGGCAAAACCTAAATCATTGTCCCTATCTATGATAAGGCGTGATTTAGGTTTTTTTATATCTAAAGACTTATAAAAATTAAATAACGATCAATCGCTATGAAGGATTGTTACTGGTTAAGCAGGCAAAACCTAAATATCGATTAATGTCTGAATCGCTATTTCTCGGACATTAATGGATGTTTAGGTTTTTTCTATATCAAGATGAAATCAACGTTTGGAGGGTAATACAATGAACCACAAACAAACAGCAAAAGAAGTGCTAGAACTTGTCGGCGGTGAAAAGAATGTTAAGCAAGTTACGCATTGTATGACAAGACTTCGCTTCAACTTATACGATGAAAGCAAGGCAGATAAAGAGAAGCTGCAATCAACAGATGGCGTCATGGGCGTGAATCAAAGCGGAGGCCAATATCATGTCATTATCGGCAATGATGTCTCAAATGTCTATCAAGCGATGATCGCTGACTCAGGTCTATCATCTGATGTAAAGTCAGGCGGTACAGAAGAAGCGTCAAAGCAAAATGTGATATCAAAGCTTTTCGATTTTATCTCTGGTGTCTTCACACCGATTCTTCCAGCCATCGCTGGGGCCGGTATGATCAAAGGGATTTTGGCACTGATGCTCACATTCCAGTGGATATCAGATAAAAGCAGTACGTATGCGATTTTAACAGCCATCGGAGATGGAGCCTTTTACTTCTTACCGATTCTGCTTGCTGTAAGCGTAGCCAAAAAAATTGGCACAAATCAGTATATCGCGGCTGCCATTGCAGCAGCAGCACTGCACCCGCAGTTAACCGCTTTACTGGGCGCGGGAAATACAGAATTTCTAGGCTTGCCAGTGGTTGCCGTTGTGTACTCTTCATCGGTGATTCCAATTCTACTCACCATCTGGCTTGGTTCATATGTTGAAAGATTCGCAGAAAAATATAGTCCGAAATCATTAAAGATCATCCTTGTTCCAACCGTCACACTTCTAGTCGTTGTACCAGTTATGCTCATCGCGGTTGGACCGCTTGGCGGGATTATCGGAAGTGGCCTTTCAGGTGGAATTGATTTATTGTTCAAACATGCAGGTCTTTTGGCCGGACTCTTGATCGGCGGCTTCATGTCACCATTGATCATTACGGGCATGCACTATGCACTGCTTCCAATCATGATCAACAACATTACGTTAAACGGTTTTGACTTCATTCTTCCAATGATGTTTGTAGCAAATATGGCACAAGCAGGCGCAGCATTCGGTGTCTTCTTAAGATCAAAAAACAAAACATTTAAATCATTGGCGATGTCTACAAGTATCACAGCCTTAATGGGTATTACTGAACCTGCTATGTATGGTGTGAACATGCGATTGAAAAAACCGTTCCTTGCAGCCCTTATTGGTGCAGCAGCAGGCGGCGTGTTCATGTCAATCTTTAAAGTAAAATCATATGTGATATCTGGATCAGCAGGCCTTCCAGGTCTCCCAACATTCATTGGACCAACATTTGTCTACTCAATCATCGGCTTAGTAATCGCCTTTGTCGTAGCAACGATCATGACACTTGTTCTCGGATTCAAAGATGTACCAGTGAAAGATGATACAAAAGCAGACAAACCAGAAGAAAAGAAAGACACAGCAGCACTTCAAAATGAAGTGGTACAAAGCCCGCTTGAAGGTCAACTAAAGCCGCTCAATCAAGTAAATGATGCAACATTCTCTAATGAAATCATGGGTAAAGGTGCAGCCATTGTACCAACAGTTGGGCGTGTTGTAGCACCTTTCAACGGCAAGGTTGAAACCATTTTCCACACAAAACATGCCATTGGTTTGAAGAGTGAACAAGGTACAGAACTTCTCATTCATGTGGGGATTGACACGGTAAAACTTGACGGAAAGTATTTTACAAGTCATGTGCAGTCAGGTGATCTGATTCAAGCAGGAGATGTACTCATTGATTTTGATATCGAGGGCATTCAGCAAGAAGGCTATGATGTCACCACACCTGTTATTGTCACCAACACAAACGATTTTGCACAAGTTGATGCGAAAACAGATGGAACGATTACAGTGAAAGAGACACTGCTTACAGTCAGTGTAGAAGAAAAAGAGGAGGGTATTCAACATGAACAAGTTAGAAAAAACATTTCCTAAAGGTTTCTTATGGGGCGGCGCTGTTGCAGCCAACCAAGTTGAAGGCGCATATAATCAAGATGGAAAAGGCTTATCGACAGCTGATGTATCACCAAATGGTATTATGCACCCATTCGATGAATCAATGAAAGACCTTAACTTATATCATGATGCAATCGATTTCTACCATCGCTATAAAGAAGATATTGCACTCTTTGCAGAAATGGGATTCAAGTGCTTCAGATTATCCATTTCTTGGCCGCGTATTTTCCCAAATGGCGACGATGCGGAACCGAATGAAGCAGGCCTCGCTTTTTATGAAAAAGTATTTGATGAACTGCATAAGCATGGAATTGAGCCAGTTGTCACCATCTCTCACTATGAAATGCCGCTCGCACTTGTGAAAAACTACGGCGGATGGAGAAACCGTAAGCTTGTGGATCTTTATGAAACATACGCGAAAACATTGTTCACCCGCTTTAAAGACAAAGTAAAATATTGGATGACCTTCAATGAAATCAACGTTGTATTACATGCGCCTTTCACTGGCGGCGGACTTGTATTTGAAGAGGGTGATGACGAGAAAAGCATTCAATATCAAGCAGCGCATCACCAATTTGTTGCAAGTGCTTTGGCTGTCAAAGCAGGACACGAAATCATTCCTGATGCGAAAATCGGCTGTATGATTGCAGCGATGACAACTTATCCGTACAGCTCAAGACCAGAAGATATGTTTGCTGCAATTGAGCAAGACCGTAAAACATTGTTCTTCTCAGATGTACAGGCAAGAGGTTATTACCCAGGTTACATGAAACGTTATTTCCTTGAAAATGACATCAACATCGAGTTCCAAGAAGGGGACGAAGATATTTTAAGAAACCATACAGTGGACTATATTGGCTTCAGCTATTATATGAGCTTTGTGACAAGTACAGATCCAGAGATTCTTGGACAAGTGACTGGCGGTAACTTATTTGAAGGTGTGAAAAACCCTTATCTAGAAGCAAGTGATTGGGGCTGGCAAATTGATCCGAAAGGACTTCGTACAACACTGAATCAGCTGTATGACCGCTACCAAAAGCCATTGTTTATCGTAGAAAATGGATTGGGTGCTGTCGATCAAGTAGAAGAAGACGGATCCATTCAAGACGATTACCGAATTGATTACCTCAGAAGCCATTTGCTAGAGGCGAGAGAAGCGATTGCAGACGGAGTTGACCTGATCGGTTATACAAGCTGGGGCCCAATTGACCTTGTCAGCGCATCAACGGCTGAAATGAAAAAACGCTACGGCTTCATTTATGTCGACCGTGATAATGAAGGAAACGGTACATTAGATAGAAAGAAAAAGAAAAGTTTCGATTGGTATAAACAAGTGATTGCGACGAATGGTGAACATTTGGATGCATAAAAGAAAAAGACAAACCGCCATATTGCGGTTTGTCTTTTTTTCTTCTCTGAGGGACTACGAAGTCCACACTTGATCTGCAATCTCAATCACATGACGCAGCTTTTCCCATTGCTGCTCTTCTGTTAACAGGTTGCCTTCCTCTGTTGAGGCGAATCCGCATTGTGGACTCAAACAAATTTGGTTAATGTCTACATATTGAGCCGCTTCCTCAATGCGTTTTTTAATCTGTTCAACTGGCTCAAGCTCTCCGTATTTTGAAGTGACAAGGCCTAGTACGATTTGAAGGTTTGGGTTCTTCACATATCGAAGGGGCTCAAATCCGCCAGAACGATCGTCGTCAAACTCTAAAAAGAGACCATCAAGATCTAAGCCGGCAAAAATTGTTTCTGCCGCTGCTTCGTAACCACCTTCAGCTGCCCATGTCGATTTAAAGTTACCGCGGCAAATATGCATGGTGATCACCAAATCCTCTGGGCGGTCGGCAACAGCTTCATTGATTGTCTTCGCAAACGATTCACGAAGTTCATCTTCTTCACGGCCAAAGGCTTTGATTTGTTCGTGGCCTTTTTCAGAAAAGAACACTGCCCATGCCGTATCATCCAGCTGCAAGTAGCGGCAGCCTGCATCATAAAAAGCACGGATGGCTTTCTTATACGCTTGTGCCACATCATGGTGGAATTCCTCTAAGCTGTCATACACTCCTTCTTCAAGCTTTCCACGGAAAAAGAGCATATTCGGACTTGGAATCGTCATTTTAGCCGTATGATCACCAGCGATGCTGTGAAGGAAACGATAATCCTCCAGCATTGGATGATCTGTAAAATCGATCTTGCCTGTTACCTTGATACCTCTAGCTTTTGTCGTTGTGTTATGGAATTGAATGCCTTGATCTGCTTCAAATCCTTCAACTCCATCGAGTCCTTCAAGAAAGTCAAAATGCCACCATGCACGTCTGAATTCACCATCTGTGACAACCTCTAACCCAATTTCTTTTTGCTTCTCTACAATACGTGTAATTTCTTCGTTTTCAATTTGTCGGAGCTGCTCTGCTGTCAGCGTACCGTCTGCTTTTTGCTTGCGTGCTTCCTTGATGCGCTCTGAACGAAGTAAACTTCCTACTTGATCTGCGCGGAATGGCGGTTTCGTTGTTTTCTTTCCAATGGTTTGTACTTGTGTCATGCTGAATCCCTTCTTTCCTCAGGTTAAAAAATCAAATAAAAAAGCTCTTCCTTAGATAAGGAAGAGCATCATATACTGTGAGAACTCTGCCTTATCTTCAAACAAGCATTTGCTTGCTTAAGGAATTAGCACCATTCTGTTCCTAGGAACAGCGGTTGCCGGGTTTCACAGGGCCAGTCCCTCCACCACTCTTAATAAGGTTACCTTTTGATTCAATTTTCTTAATAAACACAATTATTCAACCTTTTCGAGGAAAAGTCAATGGTTTTATCGTTTAATTTTCAAAATGAACAAATCAAGGGAAACAAACCCGATGTGGAAAAATGAAGAATAATATGGAAAAAATACTTCTTTTGGTTCTTTTGTCATGGTATACTCACTGGTAATAGACAAAAATGGGGGTTTTTACTATGACGATGAAAAAAGGCCTAACGATCAGCCTGCTCATTTTCTCACTGATTGTTTCCTTGTTTGCGCCAGTTGGATCTGCGGATGCCAAACAAGCAAAAAAAGCAAAAGTAAGCACACACTATTATAAGAAGAAAAAAACGTTCAAATATGCACAGGTGAAAAACCTAAGCAAGGCGCATATGAAAACCATCAATCGTGATTTAAAAGAAGATATCGCCTTCTCTTATTCTACGTACTTGTTTTTAAAGGACGAAGCGAAAAAGGAAGGCTACGGGAAGGTCACGTATGAGAGAACGTATAAAACGAAATTTAATAATGGTAAGAAACTGAGTATCTTAAACTATGATTACATGTATAACGGTGGAGCACACGGAGACACAATGGTTTCCAGCATGAACTATGTGTTAACAAAGAAAAAAACAAAGCAGCTGTTCTTGACAGACGTTGTGAAAACAAAGAAAAAGCGTACGAAAGTAAGAGATTATATTTATAACTACACAAAGAAACATAAAAGCAAATTCTACGCGAACCTGAAAAAAAGCGACATTGAAATCAACTACAACACGCAGTATTACTTCACGAAAAAGGGAATTGCTGTTGTCTTCCAGCCATATGAAATTTCTCCTTATTATGTTGGAATTCCTATGATTCAAGTTCCTGCGAAGGTATATAAATAAAAAGAAAAACGACCACTGAATCTGGTCGTTTTTTGCTGTTTATGCAAACAAAAAAGAGCCCCTCATGAGGCTCTTTTATTTGGATTTATACTTGTTTAGGTGCATCGTTTAGTGGGTGACGGCGTTTTCCGTTGTAGTGGCGGCGCATACGAAAGATTTCAAACTCCGAAAGCTCTGCGCTTTTTCTTTTTTGGGTGCGGTTATCTTTTTTGAAAGAGAATAGTAAGTAGCAGCAAAGTGAAGCGATAATCAATAAAATCATCATATGACATTCCTCCAATTCATCCTATTCTTTAAGTGTAGACAGGGTGAGTGATGTTTATAACTGAAAATAAGCAGCAGAATCGGTTTAGTTCTTAAGGTTCATTCGATCTGCTATTTTAGGTCTAAAATACTGGTTGTTTTTAACTATTATATTTCCAGTTATTTCACTCGTCAAGAAGAATTTTTTCTGGGGTTGTCTCTATTAGTACGAATAAGTGTCATAAAAGTTTCAGAAAATTGTAAACTTTTATTAAAAAACCGTTCCCGAACAGGAACGGTTGTAAACATGTTTATGCTTTTTTTTCGAATAAACGGGCAATTTCAACGATAACTTCAGTTGCTTTCACCATGTTTTCAACGGAAATAAATTCATATTTACCGTGGAAGTTTTCCCCGCCAGTAAAGATGTTTGGCGTTGGGAGACCTTTATATGAAAGCTGGGAGCCGTCTGTGCCGCCGCGAATTGGTTCAATGACCGGTGTTACTGAGCGATTTTCCATGGCTTCATGAGCAATGTCCACAATATGTTTCACCGGCTCAATTTTTTCTCTCATATTATAATATTGATCCTGAATGCTGAGGGTGATGCTGTTTTCTCCGTATGTGGCTTTTAAGTCATTTGCTATTTTTTCAAACAGGGCCTTGCGTTTGTTGAATTTTTCTTTATCAAAATCACGGATAATATATTGCAGCTCAGCCTCTTCTACTTCCCCTACAAATTTCGTCAGGTGGAAAAAGCCTTCGTAGCCTTCTGTATACTCCGGAGATTCGTCAGAAGGAAGTTTGTTGTGAAAAAGCATCCCGATTTTCGCAGCGCTGACCATTTTGTCCTTTGCTGTCCCTGGGTGGACATTGTTTCCTTTAATGGATACTTTCGCGCCCGCTGCGTTGAAGCTTTCATATTGCAGCTCGCCAAGCGGTCCGCCGTCAATTGTGTACGCATAGGAAGCGCCAAAGGCATCAACATCAAACTTGTGCGGCCCTCTGCCAATCTCTTCATCTGGCGTAAAAGCGACACGGATTTTTCCATGCTTGATGTCTGGGTGTTCGATGAGGTAATGCATAGCGGTCATAATTTCTGCGATACCAGCTTTGTTATCTGCACCAAGCAGGGTTGTGCCATCTGTTGTGATCAGTGTATGTCCTTGGTACTTTTGTAAATTTGGAAACTGTTGTGGAGATAAAACGATATGTAGATCTTCATTTAAGGTAATGTCGCCGCCTTGATAGTTCTCATGAAGCTGCGGTTTTACATTTTTGCCGGTGAAGTCAGTGGCTGTGTCAATATGAGCCAGAAAGCCAATGGTCGGCACATCTTTGTCTGTGTTAGAAGGGATCGTTCCCATGACATAGCCGTTTTCATCCATTGTTACTTCTTGAATCCCAATGGATTTCATTTCTTCAACAAGCTGTCTCGCCAGATTCAATTGTCCTTCAGTAGATGGGCAGCTTTCCTTTTCTGCATCCGACTGCGTATCTACCTTCACATAACTTGTGAAACGCTGAATCATTTCCTCTTTCATCTATACGTCACTCCTTTTGTAGAATACGTCCATTTTATCACGTCTTGAATGCGCTTCATAACAAGAAAGGCTTTCTCTGGCAATTAGAGAGGAAAAAGGCCTACTTTCATTAGGTAATGTGCTGAATGGTTCTTTAGGGTGATTTTTTTGGGTGTCTTTTTATTTATAATGAGGACATATAAAATCATCCATTTGTACGTTAAATTGGGAGAAAGGGGTGCGAAAGTTGGATTCTAGTCAAACGCTGGCACTCGCTCAAAAGTTTCAGGAAGCGGCTGATGAGATTCGGCAGTCCAAGCAGCTGCTGGAAAATCGGCTGAAGGCAGTAGGAACAGGCTGGCAGGGAGAAGCAAGGGATAAATTTGATCAAAGCTTTGAAGAAACAACGGCACGCTACGATCAATTTGAAAAAGATTTGCTTGAAACAAGTCAGGAACTGCGGGATGCAGCGGTCAAAATTGAGGAGCGTAAAGCTGAAATTGCCAGAATGGAAGAGCTTGAGCGAAAGAGACGAGAAGAACGGAGAGAAAGAAACCGAGAAGGGAGATGATGTGATGGCACGTGACATTGTGGTTGATCCAGATCAGCTGACTGGGCTGGCGAATGATTTTGTAGGCGAGCTGTCAGCCATTGAAACGAAGCACCGCGATTTACATAGTGAACTGGACGGGCTGATTTTAGGCTGCGATCCTCGGTATAGAAGCTGTTTTTCTGGTGTCGGGGATGCATGGGGAGCAGGACAGGCATTAATCAGCAAATTGAGCAGTGATGATATTGCCATTCGTCATGCAACGGATAAAATGGTCGAAGCAGATGATATATTGCGGAAATTGTACAGTATTTATGATCAATATGGTACACTCACGAGCTTAGCTGGTATCGTGATGATGCAGGCGAAATATTACGGGCTTGGAATGACGACTTTCATTAAAGAGAATGGCCGATATGCAGCGCAGCATTCAAAGCTGCTGCTTGATCTGACCAGCCGGGTAGAAGGAACGAGATTTGACCGGTTAGCAAGGATTTGGCTGAGTAAAAAAGAATTATTAAAACGATCGAACTGGCCGATGGCTGACTTGGTTCATAAGAAATTCACAAAATTTTATCCTGACGATACAGTTGCGTTCACAAACAGTGTTCGTGATTTTACAAAAGGAAGTATTAATTGGAAGGACACGGCTGCGATTAAGTCTGTTCTGAAAAATGGTGCAAGATTTGCGAAAGGAAATGCCATCATTGCAACAGTTGTCACTGGTGCAACTGAGACGGTTGGCTGTGGATTGAAAATTGCCGAGAACTATGCAGAATTCGGCGATCAGCCAGAAGTTCTTAAGCGTGAAAATGCAAAGGCTGTTGGAAATGCAGTGAACAATACGGTCTTTATCGCTGGCGGTTCTGTCGCAGGTGCCGTTGTCGGCGGTGCTCTTGGCAGCTTTGCAGGTCCGATTGGAACCGTGGTTGGCGGAGCCATTGGTTCAGCAGTAGGTGGATTTATTGGAGAAAAAGTCGCCAAGCTGACATCCGGTTTTGCTGAACAGATGGCAGTGAAATTAAAGGACCCGATTCATGCAGTCGTGGATAAAGGGAAAAAAGCATTCGAACTGGCGGGTCAAGGTGTGAAAGCAGTGAATGATACCATTGATCAGGCAAATCAGGTAATACATAAAGGGATAGAAAAAACAAAAGAAACCGCAGATTCGCTCATAAAGGGTGCAGGCGATTTCTTTAAGGGTGCATTTTCTTTTGGATAAGGAGAGATCAAGTTGGATCAGCTAAGTCTAAGTATTGAGGAACTCATCTTTAGTTTTTACAGTGAAGGCTATTTTGAACAAGGTATGTCCTTAAAGGAGGCTTATTATCCTGAAGTAGAGGACGAGCGCTTGGGGTTTTTATTTGAAATTGCGTGCCGCTCTTTGCTTGCAAAAGGTGTACTGGAATTTCGAAACAGACAATACCGTTATAAAACGGAATACCGTCATTTCATCCAGGCGATGAATGATGCCTCCCACACGATCAAGGCGTCTAGATTTGGAGATTTAGATGAAGAAGTCAGCACCTCTTTTCACACAACACAAGCGGGTGTATATGCGCATCATACGCTTTATGATCAACAAGTACATCAGATTCGCAAACTGGATGGCGATCAGCAGGCAGAGGAGCAAGTGACAGCCTTTTTCAACATACAGATGAATGATCACCCTGAACCTGTCATCAGCCTGCAGGCAGAGGAATTTGAAATGCTATTAGAACAGGCAAGCGAAGCGAAAAATGAGTGGCCATCCTTTCTGAATAAAGCGGAGAATCAAGAGCTCGTGAAGGCATTTGTTTCTGATGTACAGACGAGAAAAGGAAAGATGGACTCCCTCATGAAGGTCGTCTATGACAAAAATAATACGCCTGATGTGGAGTCCATGCTATTTGTGATTCCAGGTGAGAACCAATCGTGGCTTGTATCAGGAATAAAAGAAAATCAATTTCGCATTGAGACGGCTCATCGAGACGGGTTACGTTCTATATTCTAATGGAGAAAAGGAGAATGACACTTGAATCCAAGTGAAGTAATAGAAGTAAGGAGCAGACCTTTTTTAAGAGTATGGGCATTCTTAGCAACGGGCGGCTTCGGTATCATCGGTATTTGGTTATTTTCAGAAGCTCTTACATTTGAATCGAACTATACATTGTTTTTATTTTTAGGCGGACTATTAGGTATTGTCTATGGCTGGATCTCCTTTTTGATGATTTTGCCTGCTTTTACGAAGAGAGGAAATGTGATTTTTCGCATTCAGCGCGGAGAGAATGGCGCTGTGCTGCACCGGGAGCGAACGATTCCTTTTCAAGATATTCAATCAATTGACATGCGCAGGCATCGTTACAGTATAAGAGGATTTCTTTTCATGGATGTGCTCATTCGGAAAGTAGATGGGAAATTGATCAAAATTCCGGCGTACAGCATTTTAGATGAAGAAGTATTTGAACAGACCGTCAAACAGGAGATCTATCCATATTTACATCAGACAGCCCAAGAAAATTGGAGACAGCAGCATGGCCAAGGAGAAGAGAAGACCGACTAAGCTGTTTTTGTCAGAATTCTATAGGATGAGGCGCCACTTTTTCGAAGAAATCGTGTATGATGTCAGTAAAGACTGAACACTCGAAAGAGGCGATGAGAGATGGATAAAGAGATGGTAATCGACCTCGTCACAGAACAAATGGCACGGATTCGAAGAGAAAAGAATTATACGCAGGATCGTATGGCGGAGGTACTTGGTCTATCGAAACGGCATCTACAGCAGGTTGAAAAAAACAGGCTGCGTCTCAACTGGACGCAATCCGCGGCCGTATGTGCATTATTCAGAGATAGTGACATTTTGAAAGGAACCCTAGGGGATGACCCGCTCGAGATTTTGGAAGTTGTGGCACATGATGAATTACATCTATCAGTAGAGCGTACGATTGGCGGCAAGGTTTGGTGGAGGACGTCTGTCAAAAAAGGCACGTTTCGCCTTCAGCAAAATGTACTTAGTCAGCATTACCGCATCTTAGATGAGGAGAATTATCGCTATTATAGTTCGTTTAATAAAGAAGAAGCGAAGCGGCGGCTAGAGGAATTAAGCCAGCTGTCTTCTCCATATTGAGATTGGAAAAGGAAAGAGAGGCACCTGTTTATAAGGTGCCTCTCTTTTCTGTGTTTATACTTTTAGAGTGTTTTTCGCCCGAATAAAGGCAACAAGCTGTTTGATTTCTTCATCATTTAGGGGAACGCCGTCTACATAAATGGTTCCTTCTTTTGCTTCCGTCAGTTCAATTTTGATATCAGAGATTTTGCGTTGTATCTCTGGCTCGTCCGTTCTACCAAGTAAAAAATCAATGGACGTATCATACAAATCAGCCAGCAGCTTCACTGCTTCAAGCGAAGGTCGTCGGTACCCAGATTCGTAACCGGCATAGGTGCTTTTGGCGATACCTAGGCGATCTGCCGTATGCTGGAGAGACCATTTTTTCTTTTTTCTAAGGGTGGTTAAACGATCGAGTATCATACATGAACGCTCCTTTATTTACAACAACAGTATATCATATTTTGACATAGAATGTACGCGTTATGCGTAACAATTTCTTGATTAATTCGCGTTATGTGACTATAATGGCAATGAAGGTACGCGTAAAGCGTATATTATAGAATAGCACAAGCTAGCTTATAATATGTGTGACAAACGAAGTAATTTTACGAAAGAGGTGGACCTGTTGAAGAAATTATTGCTTTTAACGACTGGTGGGACGATTGCATCTGTAGAGAGTGAAAATGGTTTAGCTCCAGGTGTTAAAGCTGAGGATCTTTTGAGCTATTTAAACGAAATTAATGCAGAATATACAATGGACACAAAGTCCCTAATGAGTATAGATAGTACAAATATGCAGCCTGAATACTGGGTTGATATCGCAACAGCCATTTATGAGAATTATGATCAGTATGACGGGTTTGTCGTTACTCACGGAACCGATACAATGGCCTATACATCAGCAGCGCTGTCTTATATGCTGCAAAACCCTGATAAGCCGATCGTGATTACAGGTTCACAAATTCCGATTACTTTTAAGAAAACAGATGCGAAGAAAAACATCACAGATGCCATTCGCTTTGCATGTGACGGTGTTGGCGGCGTGTATGTCGTGTTTGATGGCAGGGTCATCCAAGGAACACGTGCGATCAAACTAAGAACGAAAAGCTACGATGCATTTGAAAGCATTAACTACCCATATATTGCATCAATTGAAAACCATCAAATTGAATACAATAGCAAAGTAAAAAGAACACCAATGAAACCGCTTAAATTAGATGCATCCTTGAACACAGATGTGTGTCTGTTAAAATTGCACCCAGGCCTGAAGCCTGAGTTTTTAGATGCAGTCAAAAGCATGTACAAAGGCGTTGTCATTGAAAGCTACGGCAGCGGCGGAATTCCTTTCGAAGGAAGAAACCTTTTAGAAAAGATCAACGAATTGCTGGAAGAAGGCATTTCTGTTGTCATCACCACTCAGTGTCTGGAAGAAGGAGAAGACATGAGTGTGTATGAGGTAGGACGCAAGATCAATCAAGAATTGGTGGCACGTTCAAGAAATATGAATACAGAAGCTATCGTGCCGAAACTGATGTGGGCACTAGGCAAAACAACAGATCCAAGAGAAGTCAAAAAGATTATGGAAACGCCAATCGCAGAAGATTTAGTGATTTAACTATTCTATAGAAAGCAGGTCATAAGAGATGGTTCAAGCAACTTATCGCTATGAGAAGGATTTTCTTGGTGAAAAAGAAATTCCAGCAGACGTGTATTATGGGGTTCAAACCCTCCGTGCAAAAGAGAATTTCCCGATTACAGGATATCGGATGCACGAGGAACTAATTAGAGCCTTTGCCATCGTGAAAAAAGCAGCAGCTCAAGCCAATATGGAAGTTGGACGTTTATATGAGGGAATTGGAAATGCCATCGTTCAAGCGTCTGATGAAGTCATTGAAGGCAAGCTGCACGAGTACTTTATTGTCGATCCAATTCAAGGCGGCGCAGGAACGTCCATGAATATGAATGCCAATGAAGTGATTGGAAACAGAGCGCTAGAAATCATGGGACATCAAAAGGGTGAATACATCCATTTAAGCCCAAACACACATGTGAACATGTCGCAATCAACGAATGACTCATTCCCAACGGCGATCCACATTGCTGTGCTCAAGCAGTTAGACATTCTGCTTGAAACGATGCAAGTCATGCAGGACGTCTTTCAAAAGAAAGCGAAAGAATTCGATCATGTGATCAAAATGGGACGTACGCACCTTCAAGATGCTGTTCCAATCCGTTTGGGACAGGAATTTGAAGCTTACAGCCGCGTGCTGAGCCGTGATATTAAGCGGATCAACCAATCAAAACAGCATTTATATGAAGTCAATATGGGTGCAACAGCAGTTGGGACAGGCTTAAACGCAGATCCTCGTTATATTGAAATCGTGGTGAAGAAGCTCGCTGATATATCTGGTCTTCCTCTTGTAGGCGCAGAGCATCTCGTGGATGCAACGCAAAATACAGATGCTTACACAGAAGTATCCGCCGCTTTAAAAGTATGTATGATGAACATGTCTAAGATTGCCAATGACCTTCGCTTAATGGCATCTGGTCCGCGCGCAGGTCTTGCTGAAATCGCATTGCCGGCCCGCCAGCCTGGATCATCCATCATGCCTGGGAAAGTCAATCCAGTCATGGCAGAGCTCATTAACCAAATCGCATTCCAAGTCATTGGGAACGACCACACGATCTGTCTTGCTTCTGAAGCAGGCCAGCTTGAGTTAAATGTGATGGAGCCTGTTCTGGTCTTTAACTTGCTTCAATCTATTAGTATAATGAATAACGGATTCCGCTCATTCACAGATCATTGCTTAGCGGACATTGAAGCAAATGAAATACGTTTGAAAGAATATGTAGAAAAAAGTGCAGGCGTGATCACTGCCGTGAACCCTCACTTAGGCTATGAAGCAGCCGCTAGAATTGCAAGAGAAGCCATTTTAACAGGACAATCGATCAGAGATCTTTGCTTGCAGTACGATGTTTTAACGGAGGAAGAACTTGATATTATCTTAAATCCATACGAGATGACAAAGCCTGGTATTGCGGGTGCAGAGCTCCTAGAGCGATAATAATATCAAAAATTTTATTTTATTAATATGTGGAATTGCCTGTGAAAAAGAGAAAAACAGGCAATTCACTTTCTTTCGAATTGACACACTTTTTTCACAATATTTTGAAAACGCTTAACGCACGCACAAAGGGAGGAAACAACATTGAAATCGGTTCGCTTGCCATCTATGGTGGAGATCATCGCCGTACTAGGTTTATTTTTGGCGATTGTCTTATCATTTACTATTTATTTTAACTTGGATATCCAATTGGCCTTATTTATTTCATGGTTTCTAGCAATTGGACTTGGTCTTCATTTAGGACACGCCTACAAGGATTTACAGGGTGCTATTACAAAAGGGATATCAAATGGATTAGATGCTGTTTTGATTTTACTTGCTGTAGGTGCTTTAATTGGAACTTGGATCGCTGGCGGAGTCGTACCGACACTGATCTATTATGGTCTTGAATTTATTCATCCAAATATCTTTTTACTAGCAACACTCATTATTTGTGCCATTATGTCTGTCGCTACAGGGACGTCTTGGGGAACAGTTGGTACAGCTGGGATTGCCATGATTGCCATTGGTGAAGGTTTAGGGATTCCTCTCCCAATCGTTGCAGGTGCCGTCTTGTCAGGTGCTTATTTTGGAGACAAGCTTTCTCCACTGTCTGATAGTACAGTTCTCGCCTCGTCCTTATCAAAGGTTGAAGTTCTGGCGCATGTAAGAGCCATGATGGTCTTATCCATTCCTGCCTTTGTTATTACTGCTATTATGTTTACGGTCACTGGTTTTATCTATGGAGGACGTAATATTGATCAAGAAAAGGTTGAATACTTAAAGAATGCGTTGCTCGATACATTCAATATTAATGTATGGATGCTTATTCCAGCTCTAATTGTCGTGGTTTTACTTGTCATGAAAAAGCCTGCTCTGCCGGTTATTGCAATCGGTGCTTTGTTTGGGGCGATCTGGGCCTTTGCGTTTCAAGGTGCGAATCCTAGTGATGCAATTGGTGCAGCATACAATGGATTTTCAATTCAATCAGATGTAGACTTTCTAAACCAGCTTCTCAATCGTGGTGGAATGGTCAACATGCTTGGCTCTTTGGTAGTGATTATTCTTGGGCTTGGTTTCGGGGGAGTATTGGAACATCTGGGTGTATTGAAAGTCATTGTCTCAACCTTTGAGAAAAAACTCCACAATGCGGGAAATGTTACTCTTTCCACAATTCTTGTTGCATTTTTTGCTAACATTTTTGGTTGTGCAATGTATGTATCAATTATCCTTACACCAAAAATTATGGAAAAGAGCTACGATAAATTAAAGTTAGACAGACGAGTTTTATCCAGAAACTCTGAGGTCGGTGGTACGCTTACGTCTGGTATGGTTCCTTGGTCAGATAACGGTATTTACATGGCAGGAATTCTTGGCGTATCGACATTCTCTTATTTACCATTTATGTGGTTGAGCTTTGTCGCCATTGGTCTTGCGATCATTTACGGATATACGGGTAAATTCATTTGGTACGTGAAAGATCAACAAGAAAGAGAAGAATCGGCCTCATAAGCCGTTTGCAAAAGCCGCTCCTGAACGGGGGCGGCTTTGTTTGTCCTAGGACTGTGAGACTATATGTGGCATATAACAAACGAACAGGAATTTAGACCTCCAATAAAAGAGGTCGAAAGGGGTGGTGTAAAGCAGAATGAAAGCATATTTATCCCATAAAAAGGGCACAAATCCCTATTCAAACATGAGTCTTTGAACCTTATAATAACAATATTGGAAAAAGTGCTATTCACCTTACGCTCGTTTAGAGGGACTCTAAGCAGCGTTTTTATTTTTGGACAGGAGGAGGAACCCATATGAGCTTATCGGATATGCTGTCTGCCCTTAACGGTGGCATTTCAAATAAAAAAGCAGAAATTGAAGAGAAAATTGCTCGACTCAAAAAGGCGAAAAGCAAGGTTGAACGTGAACAAGATGCGGCAGAAACAGATTTAAAGCAAATCAAGCAGCCAAAGCTTGGGACCTCTTGGAAAGGTGAGCGAAGCCAGGATTTCAAAACAGACCGAAATGAAGCACATGATGCGCTGCAAACGATCGTGAACGATCAATACCCACGCTACGTGAGCCGTATCGAATTCAAAATCAGTACATTAGAAGCAGAACAAGCTGCGTTATCCTTTGCCAGTTCCTTAGCTGGAGACGCCGCACGTCTTGCTGAAAAAGGAGAAGACGCAGTAGAGGACGCAAAACGCTTGATCTCAAAAGCATGGAGCAGCTTGTAAACGAGTTTCATGCTGAACAAATCTGGAGGATATCACAATGGGACAAATTAAGTTAAACTACCAAACAGTTATGGATAAGCTAGATGAAGTCTCCCAAGCCGTCGAAGCTTTAGCGATGAAAAAAGCAGCAGATAAAGCGGGTGAAAACAGCCTTGAATTTGTAACCAAGTGGACGGCACGTGAAGCAGAAGTGAGCGAAATGGTCTCAAGCTTTAAAGAAGCCTTAATTAAAAATGTTCAGGATACACGCTCTAACGTGAAAACATTAAAAGAACAAGACGAAGCGATTGCTGCAAAATAATCAGCACAATCGCTTTTATTTATGGGTACCATTGACATAATGCGATTGTGGTATTAAAGTCTCATATAAAATTCAGGGTGTAAGACCTTGTATTATTCCGTTTTTCTTCCAAACGCGTCGCTAAAAGGACACCTTTTCCCTATTTAAGCCTGAGGCTTTTCGCCTTATACTATACTTAATGAAAGCAGAACGATAGAAATGTCAGGATTGGAAAAATCAAGTGAGTCGATGGTTTCCAAAGGCGCTCACGCCGTGCTTTCGTATGAGGTCAGATAGAGGTGGATGACATGAGTTTATCCGAGATGCTGCACCATCTGCATATGGGAATTGAGAACAAACGTGCAGAATTTGACGAAATGATCTCTCGGTTAAAGACAGCCAAAAGTAATATTCGAACAGAACAAGATCTTGCCCAGTCAGATATCAAAGAAATTAAGAAGCCTGCACTAGATTCGTCATGGAAAGGCGAGAGAGGAACCGACTTTCATCGCCACCGGAAAGATGCTTACAGCGTGATGCACGACGTCGTCAACAATGAATATGAAAAATATATAACAGAGATTGATCAGAAAATCTTACACTTTGAATTGAAAAAAATGGAGCTGGCTGTTGCCAGTAACTTTGCAGGAAGAGCTCAGGACGTGATGGAAAAGGGCGAGGATTTTGCAAAGGATGTTAAACATTTGATTGAACGGGGCTGGAAAGCTCTTTAAAACCATAAACGAAACAGCCGTCTCTTAAAAGGCGGCTGTTTTTTTGTTTAGTCACATCCACCACCGCCGCTGTCACCTGAATCACTCCCACAGGAGGCTTCAGAAGCGTGATGGGTATACGAATCAGTATAAGTGCTTGTCGTTGAGCTATGATGTGCAGATCGCTTAGCAGATGCACGTTTATCATTTGATGCGAACAAGCTGGCAATGATGGCTCCTAAAAAAACGAATATGATAACAAACATAAAAGTACCCATGATGCATCCCTCCTCTAGTTTCATATTCATACGAATGAGCCATATCAAGGTTCCCGATTTGAAAGAAATACTGGGCAAAGAGTTCTATTTTCGTTTATGATGATAGGCAAAAGTAAATGCCAAGGGAGGAGAGCCCATGCTATCTCTACGTCAGGAGGAGCTTCTGAAACGATTGATGCAAGCGGAGCAGGAACTGACAAGTGAAGAAATTGCCCGTGTGATCGGAGTCACATCACGAACCATCCGCACAGATATGAAAGCGCTTAAAGTGATCTTAGAAGAACATGGTGCCGCACTGCATATTAAACGCGGGGCAGGGTATACATTGAGCGTTGAAGATTATGGAGCATTTCGTACATTTTTGAAAACCTCACTGAGAGAAAGGAATGAGAAAAAGGAACCGTCCATTCCCAATCAGCCTGAGGACCGTGTGGCTTATCTATTAAAAAGGCTGCTTCTGTCAGAAGACTATATCAAACTAGAGGGATTGGCAGAGGAATTATTTGTGAGTGAATCTACAGTGAAAAATGATTTGAAAGCTGTCAGGCACTTGTTTTCATTGCATGGACTTTCTATATCGCACCGGCCTAAATATGGCCTTCGTCTGACAGGCGATGAAATGAAATTAAGATATTGTATGGCAGAGCATGTGTTTCAGCAGGAGCATGCGAATGCTGCACTGTTACCTGAAGAAACGTATCAATTGATTCAGGACATCGTGCGTTCACGTACAAAAGCTACCGGACTTCATCTATCAGAAATCGGTTTAAGTAATTTAGTGACCCACATTGCCATCGCATGCAAACGAATTGAAGAAAAAAAGCTGGTCAAGATGCCAGAAGCGGAATTGAAAGAAATTCAAGTGCAGCCAGTTTTTCAGGTAGCTCAACAAATGGCAGAAGATATTCGCCGCGTATTAGCGATTGATTTTCCGTTATCTGAAATGGCGTACATTGCGATTCACTTAATGGGAGCAAAGATGATGGCATATGGAGAGGCTGGCCATACGCTATTTCATCTGCTGGACGAAGACCATTTTCGTTTCACTCACCAATTGCTTGCTTATGTAGAAGAGCACATGTCACTTGATATTCAGTTTGATAAGGAGCTGATCGTTGGTTTAAGTCTTCATTTGCGTTCTGCGATTCATCGCTTTAGATACGATATGAACATCCGAAATCCTTATTTACCAGACATTAAAAGGCATTATCCCATTGCGTTTGAGGCGGGTGTTTATATGGGCAGATGGCTGAAGGAAAAAGAGGGTGTTGAAATTCCTGAGGATGAAATCGGATATTTGGCGCTTCATATTGGGGCTGCAATCGAGCGGACAAAATCACAGCATGTAAGAAAGACATGTCTTATTGTGTGTGCGACGGGTGTCGCCAGCAGCCAGCTTCTTCTTCATAAACTCACGGCAGCTTTTAACGGAAGGCTGGAGATCGCTGGAACTGCAAGTGTCGGGGAACTTCCTTTGTATGATTTAAGAAGAATTGATTTTATTATTAGTACCATTCCGTTTCAGAATACATTGCCGGTGCCAGTCATTGATGTACATACGATTCTAAGTGACGATGATATTGTGCGGCTGAAACGATTTGTGCAGAATTCACAGGATACAGGAGTTTTGCGGTATGTGAGTCCGGCGCTGACATTTTTTCAGCAAGATCTCCATTCAAGGGAAGAGGTTCTTCAATTTTTTGTGAACGTGCTAAAGGAGCAGCATCGAATCCCAGACGAGTTTGAACAATTATTGCTAGAAAGAGAGCAAGTATCACCCACATCTTTCGGTCATTTGGTTGCGATTCCTCATCCAATTAAACCGGCAACAGATGACACGTTTTGTGCGATCTGTACGTTGAAAAAGCCGGTACTGTGGGGAGAAGATCGAGTACAAGTCGTATGCTTGTTAAGCATCCAGAAGACGTATCAAAAAGAATTACAGTCGCTTTATCAATTTCTTGTGCGGCTGACAGAACGGAAGGAAGTGGTGGAACAGCTCATCAAAGCCGCTTCATTTGAAGAACTGACAGCTGCGCTTCAAGTATTGGAGCATCCAAATGAAAAAACGCGGCACCCATTTCCGCATCTGTGAGGAAAAAGATTAGATGTTAATGAAAGCGCTTTTAAAATAACATCAAAAAGGAGGATGATCACGAGTTTTTGCAAAGGGGGAGACGGATCATGAGCTTCAAGGAGAAAGCGGCAGATGTCATGGGGCATGTGGCTTATCGCATCACCAACCAGAAATATATTATGGCGATTAAACAGGCATTTGTCACACTGATGCCGATCATCATTACAGGAGCTTTTGCTGTACTGGTGGCGAATATGATTATGAGCCCGGAGACAGGGCTTGCTCATTTTGAGATATTCAGGTTTTTAGCAGAGCTTCAGCCTATTATGAAGGCAATCAATTATGCCACGCTGAACTTTTTAACCATTGGGGCTGTGTTCCTCATTGGGATTGAGCTTGGGAAAATCAACGGTCACAAGTCTCTGTTCCCAGGATTGATGGCATTGATTTCATTTATATCTGTTATTCCAACGACACTTCTTCTTGAAGTCGATGGATCGATGCGTGAGGTTGTTGACGTGTTGGCAAGACAATTTTCTGATCCAAAAAGCTTATTTTTAGGGATGATCATTGCGATCGTATCTGTGGAGATTTTTTGTAAGCTGACCGAGGTGAAATGGCTGCAAATCAAGATGCCGGATTCGGTTCCGTCGAATGTGGCAACATCTTTTTCGTCACTTTTCCCATCGATCATTACAATTACAATCATTAGTTCATTCGGCTTTGCATTTCATCGTGTGACAGGCATTTATTTGCATGAAGCAGTGTATAACGTGGTGCAGCGTCCGTTAGAAAGTGTTGTACAGGGGCTGCCTGGGATTTTAACGTTGATGTTTGTGGCGCAATTTTTCTGGGTGATCGGCATCCATGGCAACCAGATGATTAAGCCGATCCGGGAGCCGCTCTTATTAGGATCGATTGCAGTGAATATGACAGCATTTCAAGAGGGAAAAGAGATACCGAATATCATCACGATGCCGTTTTGGGATGTGTATATGAGCATCGGTGGTTCAGGTGTGACCATTGGTCTTTTGGTTGCGATTTTTATTGCTGGGAGAAGGGAAGAGATGCGAAGTATTGCCAAGCTTTCATCAGGACCCGGACTGTTCAACATCAATGAACCCGTTATTTTTGGATTACCTGTGATGCTAAACCCTGTGATGGCGATTCCATTTATCGTCACGCCCCTTGTGACCGGTACGATTGGGTATATTGCGACGGCTACAGGATTCGCTGGAAAAGCGGTCGTGATGGTGCCATGGACGACACCACCGCTTGTGAATGCATGGCTGTCCACCGCTGGCAGTATGGGCGCTGTCATCACACAGCTTATCTGCATTGGAGTTGCTGTTTTCATCTATTTACCGTTTGTTCTATTGTCTAATCGCAAGCCAGAAGCAGCACCAGATTCAGAATAAACATTCAGACGAAGAAAAGGGAGGCGGCGACATGAACAGAATTGAGATTCCAATTGATTTTATCCTAGGTGCTGCGGCTTCTGCTTGGCAGACCGAGGGATGGAAGGGAAAGCGGGCGCATCAGGACTCGTACATCGACTTATGGTATAAGGAAGGATATCACGTGTGGCACGAAGGCTATGGTCCTGCTGGTGCGACAAACTTTTACGAGCGCTACCCTGAAGATGTAGCTTTAATGAAAGAGATTGGGCTGACACATTACAGGACATCGATCAATTGGTCGAGGTTTCTCATAGATTACGAGAATGGGATAGTGGATGAGGCCTATGCTCGTTACATTGATGATCTGATCAATGAATTAATCGCAGCAGGTGTAGAGCCGATGTTTTGCTTAGAGCACTATGAACTTCCTGCCGTTTTGCTTGAGAAGTACGGCGGATGGTCATCAAAGCATGTTGTCGAGCTGTTTGTTCTCTATGCAGAAAAGGTGTTTGAACGCTACGGAGACCGAGTCAAGCATTGGTTTAGTTTTAATGAACCGATTGTTGTTCAGACACGTGTTTATCTAGATGCGATACGATATCCGTTTGAGCAAAATACGAAGAAATGGATGCAGTGGAACTATCATAAAGCGCTGGCAACAGCAAAAGTGGTGAAGCTGTTTCAGGAGATGGGCTTGAAGGAATCGGCAGGAGCCAAAATCGGCGTGATTCTCAATCCAGAAGTGACGTATGCAAGATCGTCTGCTCCCCATGACCAAGAAGCGGCACGTATGTATGACTTGTTTTTTAATCGAGTGTTCCTAGATCCTTCCATCAAAGGGGAGTATCCAGAGGAACTGATCGATGTGTTGAAAAAGCATGATATTCTTTTCGATTCCACAGAGGAAGAGCTTCAGATCATCAAGAATCATACGGTGGATGTTGTTGGGCTTAACTTGTACTATCCGCATCGTGTCAAGGCACCGAGTAAGGCTTGGAACGAAGGGACGCCTTTTCATCCATCCTATTATTACGATATGTTTGAGCTTCCAGGAAGAAAAATGAATCCTTTCAGAGGCTGGGAAATCTACCCGAAGATTGTCTATGATATGGGGATGAGAATAAAAGAAGAATACGGAAATATTGAGTGGTTTGTGGCCGAAAATGGCATGGGTGTAGAAAAGGAAGAACGGTTTAAAACTGAAGACGGTATCATTGATGATCAGTATCGCATTTCATTTATCAGCCAGCATTTGAAGCGGGCACTTCAAGCGAAAGCAGAAGGATCAAATTGCACAGGCTATATGCTTTGGGCATTTACAGACAATGTCTCACCGATGAATGCCTTTAAAAACCGCTACGGATTAGTCGAAATCCAGCTGGAGAATGAACGAAATCGTCAGCTGAAAGCATCTGCGTATTGGTACCAGACGTTAATCAAAACAAGGGAACTGCAGGTTGAAACAGAAGTCATTTATCAATAGGAGTGATGAGAAATGAAACGAATCATTCTCGCTTGTGCAGCAGGAATGTCAACGTCTATTGTGGTGTCCAAAATGAAGGCTGCCGCAGAAGCTAAAGGGCTGGATTACTATATTTATGCTATACCTGAAGGAGCCATTGCAGATGAACTAGAAGAGCATGGAGAGGATGTACAGGCGATTTTACTTGGACCGCAAGTAAGCTTTATGAAAAAAGCAGCTGAAAAAACGGCGGCACCCTATCAAATACCTGTCGATGTCGTCAATGTAAGATTATACGGAACAGCAAACGGAGAAAAAATTCTAGAGCATGCACTGAAACTAGCAAATGAATCTTGAATAATTGGAGGAGAAGCAGATGACGGTATTAGAGGAAATGCAGGGAGCAGCCTTTCAAATCATTGCCCATGCAGGCGAGGCAAGAAGTCATTATGTAGAAGCGATTCGTCTAGCAAGAGCGGATGATTTTGAAAAAGCGCAGCAGTTGATCGAAAAAGGGGAGGAAGCGTTTCGAAGCATCCACAACCTGCATCTGTCGCTGATTCAAAAAGAAGCGGCAGGTGAACAGCTTCCTTTTTCTTTACTGCTCATACACGCAGAAGATCAAATGCTCACAACAGAGACCATTCATCTGCTCGCCATCGAAATGATCGAAATGTGTAAAAAAATGAATACCCTGTCAAAATAGTTGTCAATGAATAACCAATTTCTGTTATAATCATTCGGTAGATAAAGAGAAAGCAGGATTGGTGAATGAAGAAAACATGTATGCTGATGACGATTGGTCTTATGCTGCTGCTCATTTCGGGCTGTATGGGAATGAAGGAGCAGGCGGGAGGAAGCCAGCAAGTCATCAAAGAGGAAAAGGGTCGAATACAAACAAAAGACATTCAGCAGAAAAAAGAAACGGCAGTGATAGAGACAAAAAGCTGGATAAAGCAAAAGGAGCCGGTCGAGCTTCCGATTTTGATGTATCATAGTATCTCAAGCGGCAACTCGTTACGTGTGCCAAAGAGCGAATTTGCATCTCATATGAAATGGCTGAAGGACAACGACTATGTCACACTGTCGCCAGAAGAGGTGTACCGCGTTTTCACAACAAATTCGATGCCAAGTAAGAAGAGTGTCCTCATTACATTTGATGATGGATATACGGATAACTATACAAAGGCATTTCCGATTTTAAAGCAGTATGAAATGAAAGCAACGATTTTCATGATTGAGCAATCCATTGGCCGTCCAAATCACTTAACGGATGAGCAAATGGACGAGATGATGGCACTTGGGATATCGATTGAGAGTCATACGATTCATCATTTAGAGCTCAATCGATTATCAAAGCAGCAGCAGGAAGAGGAGTTAAAAGGATCAAAGACATTCTTCGATCAGCGATTTTCTCAGCGTACGAGAATGGTCAGCTATCCTGTCGGGCGCTATAATGAAGAGACGTTGAAGCTGGCGAAGGAAGCCGGATATCAAATGGCTGTCACCACTGAACCAGGACATGCGAAGAAGGAACAAGGCATGATGTCATTGCACCGCGTCCGTATTTCACCGGGACTTTCACCAGAAAGCTTTGGCAGGCTGGTAGAAGGGAAGTAACGATCAATGTTTCACATGAAACATTTTACGACAAGTTTCGCCAAAATGACTTACCGCCCATACACCTTGACATGATATGTCTTGGTTTCAACTGTCATTACAAGACACTTAGATAGACAGAACTTTCATGACCGTGGGAGTTCTGTTTTTGAAAAAAATACTGCATTGTCATTCAAACCCTACATCGTAAGAAACACCTCAATGAAAGACTCAAAGTATCAAGCCCGCCAATGAAGTAACAATCAAATATTGCTCAGCAACGCAAAACTTAAGAAACCCTACATAGAAAAACCAATTGAGAAAAGAAAGGGAGAGGGAATATGTCAAACTTTTTTGGAATCGACCATGTTCAACTAGCTGCCCCAAAAGGCAGTGAAGAGAAAGCTCGTTTGTTTTTTGGTGAAATTTTAGGGATGAAAGAAATACCTAAGCCTAGTAATTTAGCTAAACGCGGAGGTGTCTGGTTCCAATGCGGTCATCATCAGCTTCACATTGGCATTCAGGAACATTTTCAAGCTGCAAAGAAAGCTCATCCGGCTTTTCTTGTAAGGAGTCTATCGGAATTAAAAGAGGCATTATTGAAGTATCATATTCGTATAAGTGAAGATGAGCCATTGGAGGGAGCCAATCGGTTTTATGTAGAAGATCCTTTTGGGAATCGAATTGAGTTTTTAGAGAGAAGAGACAAGAAGACAAAAAGAAGGCTGTCGAGATTTTCTCGACAGCCTGTTTGTTATTGATAAACGGGATAGCCCGTCATTTTGATATCTTTTCCGAGTGGTTCCACGGTGAGTTGATCCAGTTCAATGGCATCACTCATGAGGCGTATGCCTTCGCCTCCGAAAAAGGAAGGGGAAAGTCGTCCTCCAATGAGCTTAGGCGCCATATAGATGACGAGTTTATCTACAAGCTGCTGCTCTAAGAATGAGGCGTTAATCTGGCCGCCGCCTTCAATCATGAGAGAGGAGATATTTTTTTCTCCCAGCACTTGAAGCACTTCTTTCAGGGGCACCCGCGTGTCGCTGTCTGTCATGAAGACACGGACGCCAGCTTCTTCTAAAGCCGCTCGTTTTTCCTTATCGGCTTGCTTTGTTGTAAAGATCCATGTAGGTGCCATCTGATCCGTGACGATCTTTGCTGTCAGTGGTGTTGACAGCTTAGAGTCTAAGACAATTCGAATCGGATTAATCCCATTTGGAATCCGCGCAGTTAATGAAGGATCATCGTGAATGACGGTTTGAGCACCGACCAAAATCGCATCATTGATACTGCGGATATGGTGAGCGTCATAACGGGATGTCTCAGATGTAATCCACTTGCTGTCAGACGTGGCAGAGGCGATTTTTCCATCTAAGGTAATGCCTGCTTTGAGCGTCACAAAAGGTGTTTTTTTTGTAATAAAGTGATTAAATACTTCATTCATCAGAATGGATTCCTGTTCAAGTACGCCCGTGATGACTTGAATGCCTGCGTCTTGTAAAATGGCAATCCCGCGGCCAGCGACAAGCGGATTCGGATCAAGTGCTGCCACGACAACAGTTTCGACGCCGGCTTTTACAAGTGCTTCCGCGCAAGGGCCTGTGCGTCCATGGTGGGAACAAGGCTCGAGGGTCACATAAATAGTGGCTCCTTTTGCTTTGTCTCCGGCCATGTTGAGTGCATGAATTTCAGCATGTGGTTCACCGGCTTTCATATGAGCACCGACTCCAACAATTTCATTCTCTCGCACAATCACAGCCCCGACGAGCGGGTTCGGAGATGTCTGACCTTTCATTGCCCGTGCATTATCAAGGGCTAGCTTCATATATCGCTCATGATGTGGCAATCGTACGCACCTCTTGCTCCGCCTTCATGTGACCTGAGCGGTTGATTTTTGTCTGCAAATATTTTTCGTTAAATTCAGAGACATCTCCCCAAAGCGGAATGCGTCCAGAAAGAGATAAACCTGCATGGCTGATCGCATCTGTCTTTTTCGGATTATTGGTAATGAGTCTGACTGGCTTTGTACGAAGTGTTTGAAGAACGGCAATGGCTTCTTCGTATTGACGTGTGTCATCTTCAAAACCAAGTGCTTCGTTCGCTTCTACTGTATCGTAGCCGTTTTCTTGAAGAATATAAGCCATGGCTTTACTGAAAAGACCAATGCCGCGGCCTTCATGATTGGCTAAGTAAAACAGGGCTCCTGCCCCATTGTCCTCAATCATTCGCATAGACTGCTTCAATTGGAATCCGCAGTCGCAGCGCTTGCTTCCGAAAATATCGCCAGTGTGGCAAATGGAATGCATGCGGATAAGGGCTTCGTCAGCTTGCTCAAAATCCCCGTATACAAGAACGCTTGACTGCTGATGATCAGCAAGCTGGCGGGACGAGAGGCTTTCAATTAAAGCTTCATCTGTCAATGGCTCTTTTCCATCGTCTTTTAACCATGAATACCAGTTGAACATGACAGTTCTGCCGTCTAAATTCACTGGCAGTTTAATGGGTCCAGTGATATATATATACCCGTCTTCTTGCTGTACTCGTTTGATTTTATCTTTTAATATGGCTGTTTTAAGTTCTGTGTGTTTGTCCATATTCTGCACCTTCTTTTTAGTCTGTTTCTTCAATCTGTAAACGAACGAGAACGCCAAATGGATCAACAAATTCGCTGCTTTTTCCTGTCGTGTTGACTTGAGTGCCTGCTTTTGTCAGGCGTTCGATGACGGATTGTCTGTCTGCTTCTTCTGGGAAAACCAGTGTATAGCTTCTAATTCCTGAAAAACGTGGATCAATGGCTCCTTTTCGTCCGCGTCCCCATGCATTAAAGGCAAGGTGGTGGTGGTACACACCAGCAGCGATAAATAGGCTTGCTGGTGGAGCCATTCGGATATGAAAACCGAGCGTATGGACATAAAAGGCATCTGCTTCTTCTGGGTTGAGATGAAAATGCAAGTGTCCCATCACTGTGCCGGCAGGGAGTCCTTCCCATGTGGTATCAGCGGCTTCCTGCAGGAGTCCATCTCCATCAAGCGGCGCATTTCCGCCACCTTTCAGTTCTCCATGCTCACCTACCCAAATGTCCTGAGGACGGTCAGCATAAATTTCTACGCCAATGCCGTCAGGATCACTTAAATAAATGGCTTCACTGAAAAAGTGATCGCTTGCTCCAATTAAAGGATAGCCTTTTTTGATCACATGTGCCAGCCATGTGCCCAGGTTTTTTCTGGTAGGTAATAAAACAGCAAAGTGATAAAGTCCTGGCTCATGATCAGGCTTCTCTTTGAGCTGTGCATCTTCTTTTAACAAAAGAATCGGTTCCTTTGCATTGCTGCCAAGTGTCACCGTGGAATCTGTTTTTTCTAATATAGAAAATCCTAAAATGTCTGTATAAAAAGGTAAAGAACGATCAAAGCTGGACACCTGTAATTCTGTCACACCCAATCTTAGCTGCTCAATTGTCTTCAAGCTCGGTCATCTCCTTCATGATATATGCATCGGCATGTTCAAATGTTTTTGAAAATCTATAAAAAATGAATACCTTGTTACTTTTAGTAACTAAACTATATAATAGTTAGTGACTTATTTCAAGTAATTAATTGTGTTATAATGAAAAAAAGAGAAAAAAGCAGGAGGGAGTAAGATATGGCTCAAGTAGATGGCTGCCCAATTACAGATGCCATGGAGATTCTAGGCAAGAAGTGGGTCATTCTCATCATCAATCAGCTTCTGACAGGGCCTAAGCGTTTTTGTCAGCTTGAAAATGAAATGAACATCAGCGGAAGATTACTATCAGAAAGGCTGAAGGATTTAGAAGCTGAGGGACTTGTTGAGAAAAAGGTATACCCCGACATTCCAGTGCGGATTGAATACGAATTAACAGTGCAAGGAAAGAAAACTGAACCGATTATTCGTGAAATGTATGCATGGTCTTTAGAGCGTAAAAACAGCAAAATAGAGGAACATGTTCCTTCTTAATCGATTTCGATCAGTGTGTCTGATCGAAATTTTTTTGTGTGATTTTCCAGAAAACTAAGACAATAGTATGAAAAATGATATTGACAATTATTTCACCCATTATATAATATCAAGGAGAAGAGGGTTCTTTTCCCTGTAATGGAATGGAGGTTATGCCATGGTATTATGAATGGGACAGATTGCCTAAAACTCTTATCCATCCATCATTTAGAAGCAGACATCTTTGACTTTAGGAAGCAAAGATTTATTTTTTCAACTCAATTGATAATGATTATCATAATCATCTATAAGTGTGTTCCAGCACTTATGAAGGTTATTTTTTTTATTGTCTATTGAGAATAATTATCAATATCATTTAGGAGGGCTCACATGAAAGTCATTCGTTCAACGTCACCCGTACTATTATTCCTTAGTTTTGTTCTATTATTTGCTCTAGCTCCTGTTAGCTCAGCCTCAGCAGCTGGCTTAGCAGATGGTCAATATTCAGCGCAATATGTGGTATGGAAAGCTGATAGCGATTCGACTTCAACAGCGAATACGTATTTCGAAAAACCAGCCAAGCTTGTCGTAAAGGATGGAAAAATCAAAGCGCAAGTCACGTTAACGAATAGCTCTTGGATCACAAGCTTTAAAACGCTCGATCAAGGTGTCTATAAAGATGCGAAGGTGATTAGTACAAATACAGCTGCGAATAAGAGAACAGTAGAATTCAATGTGAACAGCCTGACTGAGGCCGTACAAGCAAAAGTGAGTGTGACTGTACCGGCTATCGGATATACAGGCAATTACGATATTCGCCTCAAGTTTGATGCGGCATCTGTTCAATAGAAAGGGAGGAAATTCGCTTGATGAAAAAAAGAATGAGGCTGTCAGTCTTCATGGCGGTTTTTTTACTGGCACTTATGCTGCCTTTTTCAAACGCACAGGCTGCCGCATTAAAGGATGGTACATACTCCGTCAATTATACAGTGCTAAAAGCTGAAGGAAATGCGGTCTCAATGGCAAATGATTACTGGCTAAAACCAGCAAAAGTGATAGCGAAAAATGGGAACCTGACAATACAAATGACAATTAAAAATAGCAGCTGGGTAACGGAATTTAAAGTACCGGGAAATGGAGGCTATGTCGATACAACCGTTCTCTCAACAAATAAAAAAGCCAATACAAGGCTCGTTCAGTTCCAAGCTCAAAGCTTGTCTAAACCAATCAAGTCAAAAATTCATGTCACTGTGAAATCTGCTGATTATGATCATGATTACACCATTCAGCTGAAATTCGATGAAAGCAGCATCAAGTCACTTTCGTCTAACAATGCAAATCAATCAGCGGGTGCAGCAGAAAGTCAGCAGCCATCAAAAGAATCAACGAACAAAGCTGATTCATCCACAACGAAACAAGAAGAAAATCCTCAAACTGGTGATACAAGCCAGACAGGGTGGCTCCTTGTGCTTGTCTTATGTTCAGGCGGGTTTTTAGCAAGAAAGTGGATCATCAAGCATTAACGGAAGGAAGTGTCACCATTTGAAACGTCTTTTTCATCTAAAGGCAGCCATTCTGCTCGTTTTATTCAGTTTGTTGACTGCGTTTCAGATTCCTCAAGGAACAGCTCAAGCGGCATCATTCGTTGATGGTGAATACACAGTTGGATTCACCGTTTTAAAAAATGGCAGCACAGAAGCGTCCATGATGGATACTTATACAGAAAAGCCAGCTAAGCTGATTGTGGAAAATGGCAAGAAAACAGCCTATGTCACACTGAAGCAAAGCAAAGAAATAACAGATTTCAAGGTCGAACAAAATGGTGCTCTCGTTACCACTGAAACGGTCAGTGAGGACGAAACAGCCAATACACGTGTGATCAAATTTAATGTCGACGACTTATCAGCGAAATTAAACGGCTGGGTGAAAATTTACTGGGATTTAGGCGGCTTTATTTATGACGAAGCATATGACGTACAGCTTGCATTCGATCAAAGCAGCCTCACACTCGTTACGCCTGCAAAACCAGATGATAACGAAACAAAACCAGATGACCAAAACGGTACAAAGCCAGACGATAACGAAACAAAACCGGATGACCAAAACGGTACAAAGCCAGACGATAACGAAACAAAACCGGATGATCAAAATGGTACAAAGCCAGACGATCAACCGACAAAACCAGGTAATAACAATGGCACAAAACCAGATGATTCCGCGCAAAATCAATTAAAAGATGGCGTATATCGTATTAATTACAGTGTACTAAAAGGGGATACGGATGAGTCATCTCGAATGAGTGATTACTTCTCACATCCTGCATCCTTAACTGTCAAAAATGGAAAGCAAACCATTTCCTTTACGGTGAAGGACCATAAGTCTGTCGCTTCTTTGAAAACAGAGAAAGACGGTTCTTATCAAGAAGCCAAAACAGTCAGCAAGGATGAAGCAAAGAACACAAGAGTGGTTTCATTTGATGTAGATGATTTGAAAAAAGCGGTAAAAGGAAAAGTACACATTGTAGTAGCAGCCGCTAACTATGACCAAACCTACGATATTCGTTTTCAATTTGATTCAAAGAGTATCGCTCCAGTGAAGGACGGGCAGGTGGTAGAGGAAGAAACACCAGCTGCACCAGAAACACCAAAACCAAACACACCAACAACAGAAACAAATAACGGCGAAGCAAATCAAGAGACGGCTCAGCTAAAAGATGGTGTATACAAGCTTCCTTTCTCAATGAAGAAAGCAGACAAGGATGAGCTTTCTCGTATGAACGATTACGTTGTGAGTCCTGCGACACTGGTTGTAAAAAATGGCCGCCATTTCGTTTCATATACAGTGAAGAACAGCTCAGCGATCACGTCATTCCAAGTAGGAACAGGCGGAAAGTTTGAGGAGACACTTGTCGCGAAGACAGATCAAAAAGCAGATACACGCGTCATTCAATATGAAGCAAAAAGTTTAAGTGGAGCTCAGGCTGCACGCGTAAAAATTGATATTCCAGCTGCGAACTACCATGAGCAGTACGATGTCAAACTCGTCTATGACACAAAAGGAATCGCTCTCGGTGAGGGAAGCGGAATTTCAACGGTCATTGGAGACGATGAGAGTATCGGCTTTATCAAAAATCCAAATGATCACGCTTCTCCAACGAATCAACTTGAGAATGCAGTACCTGAGGAAACGGGTGCGGAGCAGATGACATTTACGCCATCAGATGATCGAACCAAATCTGAGTCTGGACAGCTGAATCCGAAAACGGGAGATACCTCTCTTCTTTGGGTGTATATTCTTTTATTCGGCGGTTCGTTATTGGTACTCGTCAGAAAATATCAAACACGGACAAGATAGACTGTTTATTTTATGTGAGATGCGCCATTTATGCTGGCGCATCCACTCTCTTTTTTCGAAAGGAGGCTTCTATTTTTGAAGCATCGAATATTATGTACCTTGATCGCTGCCTTCAGTGTGTGCATGATCTTATCGGGCTGCTCACAGTCAGCTGAAAGCTCAGCAAAAGGCAAAAAAAGCGCTGAATCAAGTGAGCGCATTGTAGCAACGACTGTAGCTGCTGCGGAGATCATGGATGCTTTAGAGGTGGATCTTGTCGGGGTGCCAACAAGTCAAAAATCTTTGCCAGCTCGTTACAAAGGACTGCCGGAAGTCGGTAACCCAATGAGCCCGGACATGGAAATCATCCAATCACTTCAACCGACAGATGTCCTTTCTGTCACAACCCTTCAATATGATTTAGAGACACCCTTTCAGCAAGCAGGTGTCCCTGCCACATACCTAAATCTCGAGAGCATGGCTGACATGGAGAAGGCCATCACGAAGCTTGGAGATCAGTATGACAGAAAGAAGCAGGCTGAACGCATTGTGTCTGAGTTTGAGCAAAAAAAGAAAGACATTCAAGAGAGAACGAAAGGAAAACGCAAGCCGTCCGTTCTGATTTTGCTTGGTGTGCCAGGCAGTTATTTGGTGGCGACAGAGAATTCATATATTGGTGATCTTGTGCGTATCGCAGGAGGAAAGAATATTGTCAAAGGCGAGAAAATGGAGTATTTGGCATCCAATACGGAATATTTACAAAAAGCCAATCCAGATATCATTCTCCGTGCCGCACATGGGATGCCAGACGAAGTCGTCCAAATGTTTGATCAAGAATTCAAAACAAATGACATCTGGAAACATTTCAATGCGGTCAAACAAGACCGGGTGTATGACCTCGAAGAAAGCTTATTCGGGACAACAGGCAATTTAAAGGCAGCAGAAGCATTAGATGAATTGACTCGTATGTTGTATCCGTCATAAGCGGCGAATCTTAATGATAAAAGGACGTTCAAGATGAAAAAAACAGGGATTTTATTTCTGATAGTCAGTCTCTTACTGGTCTGCGTATTTATTTATTCAGCCATTACTGGGAGCATTCATGTCACCCCATTTGAATTATTAGAAGGGCTCATCACCGGTCAACATGCACAGGTAGAAATCATTAAAGATTTGAGAATTCCCCGCATGCTTATCGCGATGTTTACAGGGGCCGCCTTATCTGTCTCCGGTGTACTGCTGCAGTCGGTCATGAGGAATCCGTTAGCTGATGCCGGCGTCATTGGCATTTCATCAGGAGCCAGCTTCTTTTCATTAATGGCGATTACAGCGCTTCCTCAATTTTATTTCTACTCTCCTTTATTTTCGGTTTTAGGCGGGGCTATTGCGTGTTTCCTCGTGTACGTTCTGTCTTGGAAGGGTGGTTTAAGCCCGATCCGCATGATCTTGGTTGGGATCGCCATCAATGCCATGTTTACTGGGATGGCTGAAGCATTTGTGACCATTTGCAGCTATTTCAATATCACAATTAATCAGTCAGGGCAGTCGAATCTCACGATGAAAACGTGGGGAGATGTCCGTTTAATCGGTATCTATGGTGTCGCCGGCCTTGTCGTTGCACTCTTCTTCAGCAGATGGTGCAACCTCCTGGCTCTTCAGGACAAGACAGCGAAAAATTTAGGATTGCGTGTGACCAGAATGCGCCTTTTGATTTCCATCACAGCCGTTTTACTTGCGGCGGTGACAGCTGCAGTAGCGGGCGTGATAGCCTTTGTCGGCTTGCTCATTCCGCATATTTCAAGAAGACTCGTCGGCTCGGATCACCGGGTACTGATTCCATTTTCTGCGTTAAGCGGGGCTTTGCTTATTTTAACGGCTGATACGCTTGGCAGGACGCTTGTGGCGCCAAATGAAATTCCAGCTTCTACGATCATGGCCGTGATTGGCGGGCCGTTTCTGATCTTTTTATTAAGAAGGGGGGACCGTCTCCATGGACATTCGTGAGGTGTCATTCTCATATGATCAGCAGAAGGACATTGTTCAATCGGTCACAACACAGATTGAAAAGGGGAAAATCACAACCATTATCGGTCCAAATGGCTCGGGAAAATCCACACTGCTTTCCTTAATGGCGAATAATCATTGTCCAAATAAAGGGCAAATTCACTTAGACGGGCAAACGCTGAATACGTTCAAGCCAAAGGAGCTGGCAAAAAAGCTCGCTGTCGTCCATCAGCAAAATGAAGCGCCGCTTGATTTAACGATCGAACGGGTCGTGGCATTCGGCAGAACGCCGTACCAGACGATGCGCGGAGGAGACAAGGAAGAGGATGAGAGAGCCATAGAGTGGGCGCTGTCCAGTACAAAGCTAACGGAAAAACGAAAGGTGCCGCTCGCCTCACTGTCAGGTGGAGAGCGGCAGCGTGTATGGATTGCGATGGCGCTTGCGCAAAAAACACCAATCCTTTTCTTAGATGAACCGACAACTTATTTGGATATTTACTATCAATTTGACATTCTTGAGCTGATCCGTGAACTGAATGCCGTGCATGGATTAACGATTGTCATGGTGCTGCACGACATGAATCAGGCTGTCCGCTATAGCGATATCATCATAGCGATGAAGGATGGACAGGTTATCAGTGAAGGACAGCCAAACGATGTGTTAACAGAGGAAAACGTGCGTCACATTTATGATGTGTCCGTCACGATTAGACAGGATGCAGAAACAGGGATGTATATTGTGCCTGTTGGTATATAAGCTGTGCAAAAAGCAGGTGAGACAGTGTGAAACGAGGAAAACGGTTCTGGCAGCGGATGCTGACGATTGTTTGTTTAGGCGTGTTTATTTATAGCGGTACAGCCATCGGCTTCGAACTTTTCGGTTATTATCAAAATCGCCAGGTGCTTGCAAAGGCCCAAACGATGTATGGACATCAAGAAGAAATGACTGAAAAACGGGAGCCGGGAAAGATCCGTTCGTCATTTGATGAGCTGCGGAAGGTGAATGAGGACATTGTCGGCTGGATCAATATGAAGGACACGATGATTCAGTATCCGATCGTTCAATCTCGCGATAATGCGTTCTACTTAACTCGCAATTATTTAAAAAACGACACCCGGGCAGGCAGTATCTTTATGGATTATCGTAATGATGTCCTGCATGAAAGCCCAAATACAGTCGTGTACGGCCATCGGATGAGGGATGGATCCATGTTCGCTGGACTCACAAACTATCTAAAAAAAGATTTCTTCCAAGAGCACCGGACATTTCAGTACGATACGCTGTATCAAAGCTATGAAGCGGAGATTTTTGCTGTGTATGAAACGACGGTGGACTTCGACTATATTCAAACCGATTTTCAAGATCTTGGCGAATATGCGCACTACTTGCAAGCTGTGCGGAAGAAATCAATCTATCAAACGAAGACAGACGTGTCCACAGATGACCTCATCCTCACCTTATCGACCTGTGATCATGTGCTTGCACCTAAAAACGGGCGTCTCGTGGTACAGGCAAAGCTAAAGAAAGTTTACTAGAAAAGGAGAGACAGGCGGTTGAAATTTTCACATGTGATCTTGGCGGGACTCGTCTTGATGCTTCTCCTCGGCGGATGCAGTCAGGCAGCACCTGTAGAGAAAGAGAGCGGGCAAGGAGCACTGAAGATAAAGGATTTTACCGGAAGAACGCTGTCGTTTGATGAATCCCCTCAGCGTATCGTCGCTTTGTCGTCTGGGGACATGAGTATTGTGTATGCTTTAGGCGGTGAGGTGGTCGGCCGGCCAACTGCCGAGTTACCAGACAGCTTACAAAAGGCAAAGTCCGTACAAACGATTGGCACAACGCATCAATTTGATGTAGAGCTGATCACAAGCTTAAAGCCTGATGTTGTGCTTGGAAATGAACAGTTAAATAGCAAGGACATCTCTACAATAGAAGGAATTGGTTCACAGCTTCTTTTGACAAGCGCCAATTCAGTGAAGGACATCCAGCGTCAAATGACGTTATTTGGGGAGTTACTTGGGAAACAGCAACAGGCTAAAGCACTCAATGATCAAATTGATGAGCGAAAAAAGCAGGTCAAGCAGCCTGAGAAAAAAGTGAAAACACTCGTTGTGTACGGTGCACCCGGCACATATATGGCGGCGCTTCCTCAATCCTTAAGCGGAGATTTACTGCATATCGCAGGGGGTGCAAACATCGCTGAGAATGAACCGGCACTCGAAAAATTCCCTCAATACGCCCAAATCAATGCAGAAAAGGTGATCGAAGCCGATCCTGATCTCATTCTGCTCATGACACACAGCAATCCTGAAGATGTGAAAGCAGGTTTTATGAGTGAAATGAAACAGAATGCAGCATGGCACGATGTATCTGCTGTCAAGAATGGCCGCGTGGAGGTTCTGCCTAGTGATCTATTCGGGACGAATCCAGGCGCAGACGTCATAAAGGCGATTGATGAACTAGAGAAGAGATTGAAGCGATTGTCATCATGAAGATGAATGCAGAGTTAGATTTTCAAAAAAGACAGTCGAGACGAAGATGGTTGATACCGGGACTGCTTCTTTCGCTAGGTGTGGGCATTTGTTTAGGGCTTGCCTTAGGTTCTGTTCAATTATCGCTGCCAGATTTAATCGTTGCTTTGACGGGATCAGGCCAGCCAGTCCATGAAAAAATCGTCATGGATTTACGCCTGCCGCGCGTTCTCATAGGTTTCATCGTCGGGGCCTGTCTCGCAGCATCAGGAGCAATTTTACAAGGAGTCGTCCGAAATCCACTCGCTGACCCCGGCATCATCGGAGTGACCGCCGGCGGTGGGTTAGCTGCTGTACTCAGCATGATTGTGTTTCCGCAATTCACTTATCTGCTTCCAGCGGCTGCCTTCCTAGGGGCTTTATTAGCGGCACTTGTTGTGTATATGTTGTCGTTCGATCAAGGGGTTTCACCACTGAAATTGATTCTGGCGGGAGTGGCAGTTAATGCCCTGCTTGGTGCGGTCATGAATGGATTTATGGTGCTTTATAGTGAGCGTGTGCAGGCTGTTCTGCCTTTTTTATCAGGAGGATTAAATGGACGGAGCTGGCATCATCTGAGCTTTGTGTCACCTTATGCGATTGCTGGATTGTGTCTTTGTTTTTTTGCGATCAAGCCGGCAAATCTCCTTTTGCTAGGTGATGAGTCAGCGCAGCTGCTAGGACTTAGAGTCGAGCGAACCCGATTTTTCTTAATTGCACTGGCGGCGCTTTTGGCGGGTGCAGCTGTAAGCGTGAGCGGATTAATTGGATTTGTCGGTCTTGTCGTCCCTCATTTTATCCGCCTTTTAATTGGAGATGACTACCGGTACCTGCTGCCGATCTCAATGCTTGGCGGCGGCGTACTTGTGGTCTTTGCTGATACAGCAGCACGGGTATGGTTTACACCGGTTGAACTGCCTGTTGGTATCCTGCTTGCCTGTATCGGTGCACCTTTCTTCCTCTATTTATTAAAAAAGAAAGGGAGGGGTTAAGTTGGATGTGATTGCGATGGATGACGTGAGTCTCAGTCAAGGAGGCTTTCGGCTGTCTTCTATTTCAGCAGCTGTGCCTAAAGGAAGTGTAACAGGCATTATTGGACCAAATGGTTCAGGGAAGTCGACGTTTATTAAAGCAGCCGCACGTCTTACGTCGATTGAAAGCGGCATGATTTATATTCACGATATCCCGCAAAAAGAAATGACAGCACAGGAGATTGCACAGGAAATCGCCGTTCTGATGCAGACGAGAACGGCGATCCCATCGATGACAGTACGTGAGCTGGTCGCACTTGGACGCAGTCCGCATCGTTCGATCTGGAAAAAGAGCTCGAAGACAGATCAGGAAGCGGTAGAGTGGGCGCTTGATGTGACAAATAGCCGCGTGAATGAAAACAGGATGCTGCATACATTGTCAGGCGGAGAAAGGCAAAAGGCGTATATTGCAATGGCACTGGCTCAGAAGACAGAGACGATTATTCTGGATGAGCCTACCACTTACTTAGATATTGCGCACCAGCTTGATTTACTAGAGCTGCTCAAACAGCTGAATGAAACACATGGAATCACCATTTTAATGGTACTTCATGACCTGCAGCAGGCAGCAAAATATTGTGACCGCCTGATTGCGATGAAGCGTGGTCAGGTTTACCAAATAGGGACACCAAAGGATGTATTAACAGAAAACTTTTTCAAAGAGGTATTTGGGATTCAGGCAGAGGTTCACCTAGATGGAGAGCATCCGCTCATTATCCCAATCGCTTCGATCCAACAACAAAAGGGAGATGAACCAAACATGATCATTGTAAACAACCAGGTTAGAGTAGAAAAAGGCAGTGCAGACCACCTTGTTAAGCGTTTTAACAAGCAGGGACAAGTAGAATTCATGGAAGGATTTTTAGGCATGGAAGTCTGGGTCACGCAGCAGACAACTGATTACGATGAGGTGACCATTCATACCCGCTGGAATCGAAAAGAAGACTTTGTGAACTGGACAAAATCTCAGGCATTTGGAGATGCACACGCTCACGGAAAAGCGAAACCTGAAGGCCTATTAAAAAACAAAATTACGTACTATGAAGTCCAAGTGACAAGACCTGCTTTACAGAAAAAAGCCTAAAAAGAAACACAGCGCTGCGGCCCACATGCAGCGCTGTTTTTTTGCGATTTTTTATTTTCCGTCACATATTTTTGACAAAGTATTCAAACAACTGACACAATACCATCCAATTTTTAGGTAAAATTTACTTTATTTTTGAAGCGTATGGGTGTAAAGTACAGGTATAAATAACTAACCGAATGAAAATCAAGAGTAAAATTTCACCTAGCGAACCATTTCAAATGGACTTTTATTTGTGAAACATTGAACAAATGGTGAATATTTTGTGAAGTGGTGAGCATGAATCGTTCGGCATGTGAAAGTAAGGGAGGATGTAAGGCTGTGAGTGAGCTGTTTTTAGCAAGATTTCAATTTGCTTCAACGACATTATTTCATTTTATTTTTGTTCCTATGTCAATAGGTTTGGTGTTTATCGTCGCATTGATGCAGACCCTTTATGTCGTCAAGAAAAAAGACATCTATAAAAAGATGGCGAAGTTTTGGGGTCACCTGTTCTTACTTAACTTTGCAGTAGGTGTGGTAACAGGGATTCTGCAGGAATTCCAGTTTGGGATGAACTGGTCAGATTATTCAAGGTTTGTCGGTGATGTCTTTGGTGCACCGCTTGCCATTGAAGCACTTTTGGCCTTTTTCCTTGAATCTACATTTATTGGACTTTGGATATTCGGCTGGGATCGTCTGCCGAAGAAGATTCATTTATTGTGCATTTGGCTTGTTTCCCTTGGTACGATCTTTTCGGCATTTTGGATTTTACTCGCTAACTCATTTATGCAGGAGCCAGTTGGATTTGCCATTAAAAATGGCCGTGCAGAAATGAATGATTTTGGCGCTCTTGTGACGAACCCGCAGCTTTGGGTTGAGTTTCCGCACGTTCTATTTGGTGCACTGGCAACAGGAGCTTTCTTTATTGCAGGAGTTAGTGCCTATAAAATGATCAAAAAACAAGAAATCGCCTTTTTCAAAAAATCATTCCAGATTGCGATGGTCCTCGCTTTAATTTCTGGCTTAGGTGTAGCGTTCTCTGGACATGATCAAGCGAAGCACTTAATGAAATCACAGCCAATGAAGATGGCAGCAAGTGAAGCCCTTTGGAAGGATAGTGGAGATCCAGCAGCTTGGACACTATTTGCCAACATTGACACAGATAAAAAAGAAAACTCTGCGGAGATCAATATTCCGTTTGCTTTAAGTTATTTGGCGTATCAGAAGTTCAGTGGAGATGTTCCAGGCATGCTGACACTTCAAAAAGAATATGAAGCCAAGTTTGGTCCTGGAGACTACATTCCGCCAGTGAAAACAACATTCTGGAGCTTTAGAATCATGGTCGGTGCCGGAATGCTGATGATTTTTGCTAGTATGATTGGCTTATATTTGAGCTTTAGAAAGAAACTAGAAACGAACAAATGGTTTTTACGCTTCATGGTAGGGATGATCGCGTTCCCGTTTATTGCGAACTCAGCCGGCTGGATCATGACTGAAATTGGGCGTCAGCCGTGGACCGTCTTTGGTATGATGACGACAGCTCAATCGATTTCACCGAACGTATCGTATGGCATGCTGTTATTCTCAGTCATTAGCTTTACGGTGATGTATCTGATTCTTGCCATTTTGCTTGCCTACTTATTCATTCGAGAAATTAAAAAAGGTGCACATTCTGAAGAGGATACAGATCAAAAGGATGAAACGGACCTGTCTACAGATCCATTTGATGGAGGCGCATATCATGGCATATCTTAACGAGATTTGGTTTATTCTTGTCGCAGTATTGTTTGTTGGATTTTTCTTCTTAGAAGGATTTGATTTTGGTGTCGGGATGTCCATGCAGCTGCTTGGAAAGGACGCGCACGAGCGCCGCATTTTAATCAATACGATTGGTCCTTTCTGGGATGCGAATGAGGTCTGGCTGATTACAGCTGGCGGCGCTATTTTCGCTGCATTTCCTCACTGGTATGCCACGATGTTCAGCGGATACTATATTCCGTTTGCGGTTCTCCTCTTAGCGCTCATTGGGCGCGGAGTCGCCTTTGAATTCCGAGGGAAGGTTGAGAAAGCCTCTTGGATTAAGGCGTGGGACTGGGTGATCTTCTTTGGCAGTCTGCTTCCGCCGTTTTTGCTCGGTGTGTTATTCACGAGTATTTTACGAGGGATGCCAATTGATCAAGACATGAACATGTACGCTGGTTTTACGGACTTTGTGAATCTTTACTCAGTGATTGGCGGGTTAGCTGTGACGGTTCTTTGTCTGCTGCATGGCTTGATTTTCGTCACACTTCGTACAGAGGGTGACTTAAGAGACCGTGCAAGAAAACTAGGCCAGCGTGTCCTGCTCATTGCACTCCCTGTTCTTGTTATATTTGTCGGTGTGTCCATCATTGAAACAGATATTTATACTGTACGCCCGATCATCACCATTCCATTAACTGTGCTGATTGTGGTTTGTTATGTAGCTGCCCTTGTTTTGATGAGAAAAGAACGTGATGGCTGGACATTCTTATTCACAGGCGCAGGCATCATGGTGACGGTGTCTATGCTGTTTACTGCATTGTTCCCGCGCGTCATGATTAGTTCAATCAGTCATTCATTTGATCTCACAATTCAAAACGCTGCATCTGGATCTTATTCACTGACGGTCATGACGATTGTTGCTGTTTCTTTGCTGCCCTTTGTGCTTGGGTATCAAATTTGGAGCTATTACGTCTTCCGTAAACGTGTAAGCGGTAAGGAGCCAATGACCTACTAATGGATAAACGTTTGCTTCAATTAAAAGGAATGAGAGGGCTTCTTGCCCTCTTAGGTATTGTGTCACTCATCCAAGGAGCAAGTATTATTTTCCAAGCACAGTGGCTGGCACATGCTATTACAACGCTGTTTGACGGGAAAAGCCTCTCGCAGGCAACGCCTTATGTCATGCTGTTTCTTGCTGCCTTTGTTGTGCGGCACGGTCTCACCTTGATTCGGGAGAAGGTCATGTTTACCTACTCTTCCCGAATTGGAGCAGACGTCAGAAAGCAGCTGTTAGACCAACTCTTTCGATTAGGGCCTGCCTTCGCAAAGAAAAAAGGGACAGGAAAGCTTGTCACATTAGCAATGGAAGGAATTGCTCAATACCGTCAGTATTTACAGCTGTTTTTGCCGAAAATGGTGAACATGGCAGTGATTCCGGCGATGGTCCTTATCTATGTGTGGACATTAGATGAAACATCAGCCGTCATTTTAATTGTGACGCTGCCAATTTTAATTATTTTTATGATTTTGCTAGGCCTTGTTGCTCAGCGTAAAGCGGCCAAACAATGGAGATCGTATGAGAAATTATCCAATCATTTTACTGACTCTCTCCGGGGCCTTGAGACGCTTCGTTACTTAGGTATCAGCAAAAAACACTCCCGTCATATTGCGGAGGTGTCAAAGCGATATCGAAAAGCGACCATGAGTACACTGAAGGTCGCCTTTCTGTCATCGTTTGCCCTCGATTTCTTTTCCATGCTATCAATTGCAGCCGTCGCTGTTTTTCTTGGCTTACGTTTAATTGAAGGAGAGCTTCTGTTATTGCCGGCTTTGACGGCGCTTATGCTGGCGCCGGAGTATTTTCTGCCGGTACGTGAAGTGGGAAATGATTATCATGCGACGTTAAATGGAAAAGAAGCGAATGAAGCCATGCAGGTCATTCTAGAAGAAAAAGGCTTCCGCGCCCAGGAGACACAATCTGTGCAGCTGAATAAGTGGGATGAACAATCCGTGCTCACCCTGCAGGATGTTTGTGTTCAGCATGATGAACATGCCCCTTATTCCATTCAGGATGTGGATCTCACTGTCAAAGGGAAGAAAAAAATCGGCATCATTGGTGCCAGTGGTTCAGGGAAATCGACACTAACCGATGTCCTCGGCGGTTTTGTTGAGCCGTCTTCGGGTCAAATCACGCTAAACGGCCAGCCGCTTGGTCATTTACAGATGAACGAATGGCAAAAGGAAGTTGTCTATATGCCGCAGCACCCCTATTTATTTCACATGACATTAAGAGAAAACATTCGTTTTTATGAACCAAATGCAACAGAGGAAGAAGTGGAAAGAGCGGTGCATGAAGCTGGCTTATCTCAGCTGGTTACGCAGCTGCCAAACGGATTGGACGAAGTCATTGGAGAACAGGGAAGAGAGCTAAGCGGAGGACAGGCGCAAAGAATTGCGCTTGCTCGAACTGTTCTGGGCCAGCGGTCCATTATGCTGTTAGATGAACCAACGGCGCATCTCGATATTGAAACAGAGTATGAACTGAAGAAAACAATGCTTCCACTGTTTGAACATAAACTTGTGTTCTTAGCGACACACAGACTCCATTGGATGCCGGACATGGATGAAATCATTGTCATGGATCAAGGAACCGTCGCAGAAATGGGGACACATGAATCATTAATGCAAAGAAAAGGCGTGTATTATCAATTGGTACAGGAGCAAATGGGGGCGGTCACACATGGTCAGTAAAGGCTGGTTTATACCTTATATCAAGGAGAATCAAAAGCTGTTTGCCTTGGTTTTATTTTTAGGAGCCATTGCGGTATTCTCTGCTTCTATGCTGATGTACACGTCGGGATTTCTCATTTCAAAGGCTGCGACAAGACCTGAGAATATACTCATGGTCTACGTCCCAATTGTGGCTGTACGTACCTTTGGTATTTCGCGCTCTGCTGCCCGCTACGCAGAAAGGCTGGCAAGCCATCAGCTCATTTTGACAATGATTGAAAAAATGCGTGTACGCCTCTATGACATGGCTGAACGAAGTGCCAAACAGACTAAGCTTGGGACAGGTGAAATGCTTGGTCTCTTGTCAGATGATGTGGAGAGATTGCAGGATGCCTATTTAAAAACCATCTTTCCATCCATCGGTGCACTGCTTTTATATGCCGCATCCATTGGAGCACTTGGCCTTTTCTCATGGCCTTTTGCTGGACTGATGCTGCTTTATATGGCACTTCTCGTATTCGTTTTCCCATACGTCACAGTGCTTGTGAACCGGGCAAGACAAATTCAAATGAAAAAAGGCAGAAATGAACTGTACAGCCATTTAACAGATGCAGTCATGGGCGTTAGTGACTGGCTGTTCAGCGGCAGGCAGAAAGATTTTGTGGATGGATATGAACAAAAAGAAGCGCAGCTGTTAGCGCTTGAAGCAGCGAAACACCGATTTATCCGCGTGCGTCAATTTTTGGCACAGCTCTTGATTGGAGGGGCTGTCGTGCTTGTTGTGTATTGGAGCGGCTCGGTCGTTCAGTCAGGATCCATGTCACACACACTGATTGCAGCCTTTGTACTTGTGCTGTTTCCATTAACAGAAGCCTTTCTTCCGCTGTCAGATGCGGCAGGTGATATTCCCGTCTATCAGCATGCTGTCAGCAGATTACATCATTATGAAAAGCAGTCATATGAAGGAGAAGCTGAGAGCAAGGCAGTGGATCAATCAGCCCTTTCTCACGATGAAGCTGTCTGTTTTGATCAAGTGTCCTTTCGGTATGACACGCATCAATATGTCCTTCAAGACCTGTCCTTTTCTCTGAAGCAAGGGGAATCACTCGCGCTTTTAGGAAAAAGCGGTGCAGGAAAATCGACCATTTTGAAATTGTTAGAAGGGGCAGTTGTTCCAAATCAAGGGACTGTCAGCATTCAAGGAAAACCGGTTCAAAGCATTCAAGAGAAGGTGTCTGCCTATGTATCTGTGCTGAATCAACAGCCATATTTATTCGATACGTCTGTTTTAAACAATATTCGTTTAGGATCTCCAGAGGCAACAGAAGAGCAGGTAAAAGAAGCAGCTAAACAAGTGCAGCTGCATGATGACATCGAGTCTTTGCCAGAAGGTTATCACACAGGTGTTCAGGAGACAGGGGTTCGATTTTCAGGTGGAGAAAGACAGCGTATGGCGTTAGCTCGAATTTTGCTTCAGGACACGCCGGTTGTTGTATTAGATGAACCCACCGTCGGGCTTGATCCACGGACAGAGCGTGAATTGCTTGAAACCATCTTCCGTGTGTTAAAAGGGAAAACAGTTATTTGGATCACCCATCATCTGACTGGCTGTGAGGCGTGTGACCGCATCATGTTTATTGAAGACGGACGCATTGAGATGCAGGGTCAGCATCAGGAGTTACTAAAAGAAAACAAGCGTTATCAAAAGCTGTATGAAATGGATCGCCCGTTTTCTACAATATAAATGGATGAAATGACAAAAACGTTCGGACAGGAAATCTCTGCCCGAACGTTTTGTGGTTTAAGGGTTTACTTTACCAACACCTGCATTTGATATCACTTCTGATTTCACATTGTTCACGTTAAGCAAAGAGTAGTTATAAGGAGGGTTATACGTACCTGTTGAAGACGTTGGCAGACTGCCTGTGCTGTTAATATACGAGTTGTTGATGACATGCCATGTACCAACTTGACGGCTGTCCCAGCTTCCAATGGCATTTGTGGTGTTTTCAAATACGTTGTGTTCAATTCTCATTTTCGCGCCCATACGTGAGTTAATCGCTGTTGTGAGGATGTTTTTATAATAGTTGTTATAGACATGTCCTTCCCCGAAGCGCATAGACGGTACACGAGAGTTTAGGTTTTCAAAGCGGTTGTTGTGGAACGTAATTTTTCGATTGTAGTTATCGTTATCGGAGCTGCCCATGAGCATTGTTTTCCAGCTGTCATGTACATAGTTCCACGAGAAGGTAATGTAGTCAGAGTCATTTTTTACATCAAATAAACCATCGTAATCATCCTTCCCGGAATTCAATGTGTTGTACAATTCATTATGATCGACCCATATGTTTTTAGAACCGCCTTCGATCCCGATGGCATCCTTGTCACCGATTTTGCTGTGGTGGATTTTCAAGTTGCGGATGATGATGTTATTGGCACGCCATACTTTAATGCCAATTCCATTCAATTCGCCGTTCGCCCCTTTACCGACGATCGAGACATTATTTGTATCTTTCACATCGATTTTATTGGCTGATGTATTAGAAGGGGTAATGGTCCCGTCTACAACAATTTTTAATTTTTCGTTTGTTCCTTTATTTTTGAGGGCAGCCAATAGTTCATTTCCAGTTTTGACTGTGACGGTTTTACCGCCTTCACCGCCTGTTGTGCCGCCATTTAATGTGGAGAAGCCTTGTTGATTAAAGTTGGCCATAATAGAAGGGCTTTCTGGATATTTGGCTGCTGCCTTTGCCTCCCCGTTTGGTGCAAATAATGAAGTGACGAGACCAACAGCTAATACACCGGCTAACATTGGAATTTTTCTTTTCAAACTCAACATCTCCATTCTATTTTATTTTAATGAAAACGTTTCCAAAATAAGCTGTGATTCAACCACTCCTCCTTCCTTCACAAGCATCGCTTCTTTCGGAATGTAGGATGAGCATAGCATGCGAAAAGGTATCATCGGCTAAGGATAGGCGCAGCGTATTCCATGATTTTCTGGGAAGCTAAGCCAATGATTATTTCATTTTCATCTTCATGAGATAAGGACCATTGTCGATAGGTATGAGGATGACATCTTGATTATGGAGAGGAGGCTCTCCGTTTGGTAGAAAATCAAGATGATTATAAACGCATCATTTTGTTAGAGAAGAAGGAATGCCATAATCATTACATAAGAAAAAATTGGATATAAAACGAGAATCATAGAAGGAATGCTAAAAAATAAGGTCTAATTTAAACGATATTGTCATCCGTGTCGTCTTATGAGTAAGAGAAGAAAAGGAAGGAGGGGCGTGCTTGGAGCAGACAGAAGAGACATTATTGATTCAGCGGGCAAAACAGGGAGATGATGCCGCGTTTACAGCCCTTTATCGGCATCATTATTCATTTCTTTACCGATATATGTTGAAGCTGACCCTTCAACAAGAGCTGGCAGAGGAAATCATGCAAGAAACGATGCTGAAAGCGTATATGAAACTTTCTTCATTTAGAGGAGATGCCTTATTTTCAACCTGGCTTATTTCGATTGCATCTAGGCAATTTTTAGATCACCAGAAGAAAAGAAAACGTGAACAAATGAGAGAAGGAAAAGCAAATCAGGAAGCCATACGCCGCTTTAAATGGGACGTTCAGCAAAAGGGGAACACATGGCATGACATGTGGGATGCTTTAAATGAATTAAAGGCTGAGGAGAGAGCACCGATTATTCTGCACTATTATTATGGATTTACCTACCCAGAAATGGCTTCAATGCTTGGAATGAGAGAAGGCACTGTGAAATCGAGGGTTCATCATGGATTAAAGAAAATTCGAAAGGAGTGGGATTTATGAAGGAAGATCGTTTGACCGAACGTTTAAAAGAAGAGCTGCAGCAGCTAGACGAACAAATTGAAGTGGAAAAGCCAAGTGAGCAGGCTGTCATGATGATGCTGAAACAGGCGAAGGAAAAAGAGAAAAGGCGTTTTAAACAAGAAGTGCTGGCATACGTTTTGATCAGTTTGACCATTCTAGCACTCTTTGCAGCTGCCATTACCCATTTGCCTATCATCTTCATTCTTCTCCAAATAGTGAGCGTCCCCATCTGCTTTGTTGTTGGCTACAAGGAATATCAACATATCAAAGGAGGGTCTTCCGTATGAGTCAGTCGGAAATGATCATCTTATTGTGCGTCTTGCCGTTATTGTTTGCACAGGGCTTTCTTTTATTTATAGATGCAAAGAAAAGAGGGCGTTACAAGTGGTTTTGGGGCATTGTCGGTCTCATTAACTTTCCATCGTCTTCTATTTTATATTGGCTTTGTGTCGTGTTACCTGATCGAAAAAGAGGCGGGAAGCCGCCCCGAAAAGATTGAGTGCATCCGATCAAACTTTTGACCCTTTTTTCAATGGAAAACCAGCTAGAAATTCATCATGATTCATGTATTTGTCAAAGAAAACGGGACGAGAAATATCCGCTCGTTCGTTTCTAGCACATTAGTCATTCCTTGAGCGCTTATTTTAAAAAACAATCGCTGCGGCTGCTTGATCTATCTCAATTCGGCATCATTTTCATCTGTTATCAATATTGATCAGATTTTACAATTGGTGTTAAATTAATCTCAATATGCGTTAGAAAATCTAACAATTAAATGTGTGGAGATATCTACAAGGAGGCAGATGCGACATGTTGACCTTAGATCGAGCAGCACAAACAGCACAAAGCTACATCCACCGTGTGTTAGAAGAGGTGGAAAAACGAAATCCCGGCGAGGAGGAGTTCCAGCAAGCCGTAAAAGAAATTTTGGAATCACTCGTCCCAGTTTTTGCGAAGCATCCAGAGTATGAAAAACAAGGCATTTTAGAACGGCTCATTGAGCCTGAGCGGCTTGTGGTATTTCGAGTGCCATGGGTAGACGATAAGGGCAAAGTACAAGTCAATCGAGGGTTTAGGGTTCAATTCAATAGTGCCATCGGTCCTTATAAAGGAGGCATTCGTTTCCATCCAACCGTCAATGCAAGCATTATCAAGTTTTTAGGGTTTGAACAAATCTTTAAAAACGCACTGACTGGTATGCCGATTGGCGGAGGGAAAGGCGGATCGGATTTTGATCCTAAAGGGAAGTCTGATGGAGAAATCATGCGTTTCGTTCAAAGCTTTATGAGTGAACTCGGCCGATATATTGGACCTGATCAAGATGTGCCAGCAGGTGATATTGGTGTAGGAGCACGCGAAATTGGCTATATGTTCGGACAGTACAAGAAAATGCGCGGTGCTTATGAAGCGGGTGTACTCACGGGGAAAAGCCCTGGATTCGGAGGCAGCTTAGCGAGAAAAGAGGCGACAGGCTACGGACTGGTGTACTTCATGGAGGAAATGCTGAAAGCACATGGGCTCCAATTTGAAGGACGTTCTGTTGTTGTGTCGGGCTCAGGAAATGTGTCTATCTATGCAATGGAAAAGGTAATCGAATTAGGCGGTAAGGTTGTGGCTTGCAGTGATTCAAGCGGAGCGATTTATGATCCTCAAGGGATTTCACTTGAGACGATCAAACAGCTCAAGGAAGTCGAGAATCAGCGGATTGGGGCATACATAGACATTCATCCGCATGCTGAATTAATTGAAGATTGCGAACAAATTTGGTCCGTTCCTTGTGATATTGCGCTGCCGTGTGCAACACAAAATGAAATATCAGAGGCGCATGCACAGCAGCTTGTGGCAAATGGTGTCATCGCTGTAGGAGAAGGAGCCAATATGCCATCCACTCTTAAGGCGGTCAAAGTATTTGAAGAGAATCGTATTTTGTTTGCGCCGGCAAAAGCGGCGAATGCTGGCGGTGTAGGTGTATCAGCATTGGAAATGGCACAAAACAGTGCAAGAATATCTTGGACATTTGAAGAAGTAGATGCTCAGCTGAAACAAATGATGCAGTCTATTTATCGTCAGTGTACAGAGACAGCAGACGAATATGGACACTCAGGAAACATCATGGTTGGAGCAAATATTGCAGGATTTCGTAAGGTGGCAGATGCCATGATCGCACAAGGCGTGATTTAACTCCTGCTCTCCCGCACCTGTTTATTTCATGACAAGATGGGGAATCGTCCTTTAAGAATGACAATAAGGAGGCGCGGGAGAAATGAAAAAATGGCTGAAACAAATTGTCAAATGGGCACCTGTGATTTATCCAGTGGTGAGAAAAATATATAAAGAGCGAAAAGCATCTAAACGTCGTAACGTATCAGCCGGATAATCCGGCTTTTTTTTATGCAAACATACAGAGCCTGTGTTGTAAGAAAAAAATAATAGAATCGAATGATCTATTTTCTCCCTCTCTCCGTTAAGTACATAACAAACGGAAAGAGGAGGAAATAAAAGATGAACATGAAGAAAGCAATGTTAACCATTCCACTGAGCGCAGCGTTATTATTCCCAGCGGCTCATATCGCAAGTGCACACGAAGGACATATGCATGGGGAGGCGAAGAAGACGTCTTCGTCACAAGAGGTGTCAAATAAAGCCACAGATCTTCGAGCAGCACTAGATCAGCTGTTTTCAGAGCATGCCTATTTAGCAGTGATCACAATGCAAAAAGGAATTGACGGCAGTAAAGACTTCGATCAAGCAGCGGCGGCTTTAAATGACAACACGAATGACTTAACAGATGCAATTGCCTCTGTATATGGAAAAAAAGTAGGCAAACAATTCAAGGACATTTGGTCAAGTCATATCGGCTACTTTGTTGACTATGTACAAGCCACAGCGAAAAAAGATAATGCAGGTAAAAAGAAAGCGATGAAGCAGCTTGATCAATATCGAATGAAACAAGCCGATATGCTCGATCAAGCAACAGACGGCAGACTGAAAGCAAGTGAGCTTGAAGAAGGCTTGAAGATGCATGTGAATGAACTGCTTAAAGCGTTTGACAGCTATACTGAAAAGGATTTTGATACGACCTATGAAACGGTTAGAAAATCCATTCATCATATGTTTGAGGTAGGAAAAGGCGTGTCATGGGCCATCACAGATCAATTTCCTGGGAAATTTGATCAAAAGTCAGTGGATACACCAGCAGCGGATCTTCGTGAAGATTTAAACTACTTGTTCTCAGAGCATTTGGCACTCGCGGTAGTTGCCATGCAAAAAGGAAATGATGGCAGTAAGGACTTTAAGCAGGCAGCAGCGGCTTTAAATGAAAACACAAATGATTTATCTGCTGCGATTGCATCTGTTTATGGTAAGGATGCAGGCAAACAATTCAAAGACATTTGGTCAAGCCATATCGGCTATTTAGTTGATTATGTCAAAGCGGATGCATCAGGGAATCAACAAGCAAAAGAAAAGGCTGTCAAAGATTTAGATGCGTATCGAATGAAGCAAGCGAAATTCCTAGATCAAGCGACAGATGGACGTTTAAAGGCAGCTGATTTAGAGGCTGGTTTGAAAACACATATTGATGAGCTGATCAAAACATATACGTCTTACCATAATGGCGAATATGATCAGCTTTATCCGACAGTGAGAGAGGCTTATGGTCATATGTTCATGGTTGGTCAGGATGTCGCAGCAGCGATTGTTGATCAGCATCCTGAGCTGTTCAAATCCAATATGCCTAATGAAATGCCGAAAACAGGTATGGGAGGCACAGCCGGTCCTTTAGGCATGTCCTATGAAGCATTTGCGGGTATGATCGCAAGTTTAATTCTAGCAGGCAGTGCATTTTTCCTCATTCGCCGTAAGGCATCAAATTCTAACTCATAAAGACAGATGGGAACGTGCACAATCGTGCCGTTCCTTTCTTCAAAAGGAGGCCGGCTTAGATGAAGAATTGGCTGCTCAGTATTCTTTCGCTTCTCATCATCACAGGCTGTTCATCACCGTCAAAGGATGATTCGTCATCCTCAAAAAACATATCTGCTTCTAAGGAAATGACTACACATCAAGCTGAGAAACAGAACCACTCACACGATACATTAAAAGACGAGCCGTCTGGCATTGTACCAGCTGAAATCGCCATTCCCGCTATTGATGTCAAAGCAAAAGTGGAGAAAACATCTTTATCAAATGATGGCAGTATGGGTGTTCCTCAGGATACAGACAACACCGCTTGGTTTGAAGATGGTCCAAAGCCGGGAGATAAAGGAAATGCCGTCATGAATGGCCATGTAGATAATAAATGGGGGCCATCGGTTTTTTATCGATTAAAGGAGCTAAAAAAGGGAGACAAGGTGGTCGTCACGTCCTCATCAGGAAAAAAGCGAAGCTTTGAAGTCATAAAAGTAAGAAGCTATCCGCGTGAAGAGAAGCCCAATGCGTTTTTTGGATACGCCTTTACACGGAATCTCAATTTAATCACTTGTACAGGGACCTTTGATCATGCAGCAGGTACGCATGAAAAAAGATTGGTTGTCTTTACCGAGCTGATCTCTTCATAAAGAAGGCGGATACACGAAGGTGTACGCCTTTTTTTCGTGGTTTTCGCAAGTATCTTTCAAAAAGATTCATAGGACATTAGATATGGTTAGTTGTATAAATAGGGGCATTTGTCATATAAATGAGTTGGCAATTTTTATTTCTTTTCAGTAGAATATGAGTAATGAAGAGAACTGCAAGCGGATACAACCTGTCCAGACAAGGCAGATTCTCCACCCCTACATAAGGAGGCCGATCTGATGCTGAGTAAAAGACTGGCGCACATCTTAAGTCAGCTCATGGCAGCTGAGACCCCGCTCACCAGCGCTGCACTTTCTGCCAGTTTACAAGTGACAAGCCGCACCATTCGTACAGACATAAAGGAACTGAACGACCGCCTTGCCCCTTACCTAGCGGCTGTAACAGCTGTTAGAGGAGCTGGTTATGAGCTGCTGATCAACGATGAGAATGCCTTTCGCCGTTTTATGAAGGAGGAGGTCGAGCAGGAAGAGCCGCTTGCTGTGCTGCCAGAGGAGCGTGTTCGGTTTATTTTAAAAAGGCTTCTTTTGGCAGAATCCTATGTGAAGCTGGAGGATTTACAGGAGCAGCTGTTTATTAGTAAATCAACGATGAGCAACGATGTGAAATCGGTCAAACGTAAGCTGGAGCCCTTTGATCTGAAGCTGGAAGCGAAGCCTAGCAAAGGCTGCCGAATCAAGGGATCAGAGATGAAAATCCGTTATTGTATGTCAGAATATTTATTCAATGAACGTCGTTCTTATCAAACGATGCTGAACACAGCTGTTACTATTTTGCCAAAGCATGAACTCGAATTGATTCAGAAAACAATGATCAATTATATCAATGAGGAAGGTATGAATCTATCAGACATTTGCATGAATAATTTAATCGTTCATGTTGCCATTGCCTGCAAACGAATTAGACACGGAAACTATGTATCTGTTCTTCCAGAGGAAATCAGCGAAATTCCGCGGGCAAAGGAATATAAGGTCGCTAAAAAAATGGTGGAGCGTCTTGAAGGGCTGCTGGATGTCTCATTTCCACAAGAGGAAATTGTCTATATCACCATTCATTTGCTAGGAACAGCCAAAATGGTACAGTCCTTTTCCTCGAACGGTCAAAAACAAATTGTAGATGATGAAACGAGCCGGCTTGTACAGCTCATGCTGAAGGCCATTGATCAAAAACTGCAGCTTGATTTAGCCGGTGATACGGAACTAATGATTGGACTCAGTCTGCACTTAAAGCCTGCCATCAACCGATGTAAATATGGAATGAACTTAAGAAATCCGATGCTTGATGAAATAAAAGCGGGGTATCCCCTTGCTTTTGAAGCGGGGATTATCGCCAGCAGGGTCCTTGAAGAAGAGGAAGGGCTGAGTATTCATGAGAACGAAATCGGATATATGGCGCTTCACTTTGGTGCGGCTTTAGAGCGGAGGAAAATGGAGATCCCGCCGAAGCGGTGTCTTATTGTCTGTGCGTCTGGTGCAGGGAGTGCAAGGCTGCTGCAGGATCGTTTGCGGTCACAATTTGGGTCAAAGCTGACCATTTTAGGAACAGCAGAGCTATATTCGCTGCCGCATGTCTCTTTGCATGCTCTGGATTTGATTATTACAACGATCCCAATTCATATGGATTTACCGGTTCCAGTCATTCAAGTGAACACCATATTGGGAGGCAGTGATTTTTTAAAAATTGAAGAAGCTCTGACGAGTGAAACAAGGGTGACATTGGCCTCTCAATATATGAAAAAGGAATTGGTTTTTACAAAACGAGCTTTTCACACAAAGGAAGAGGTCATCACCTTTTTAACGCAAAAAGTCATCGATTTGGGCTTAGCGCCAGCTGAACTCACACCATCTGTCATGGAAAGAGAAGAGGCTGCTCCAACCTCTTTCGGACATTATACAGCGATTCCGCACCCGATGACGCCGCTGACAGATGAGACGTTTTGGGCGATATGTACATTAGAAAAACCAATCATTTGGGGAGAGAAAAAGGTTCAATTTGTCTGCCTGCTTTGTGTCGAAAAAGAGAATGCCAAAGATTTAAAAGGCATGTACCGCCTGCTGGGAGAGCTTGTGCATAATGTGAAATTCATTCAGCATCTGATCGCCTGTGATACATTTGAAGACATGCTTGATATCATGTATAAAAAGGTTCCTTCGTACAAGAACTAACTGTGTGATATTAACTTTTTCCGCTTCCTAAGGGAAAAAGTATGGGTGTTTATGAAAGCGGTTTCATAATATGATGAAAGTGTAAAGAATAGCTTCACACTTTGAAAAGGGGGCGTTTACACATGAACATCTTATTGGTTTGCGCAGCAGGTATGTCCACAAGCTTACTTGTCACAAAAATGGAGAAAAGCGCACAAGAACAAGGAAAAGAATATCGTATTTGGGCAGTATCAGGAGATTCTGCGAAAAATCATATTGATCAAGCCGATGTGCTTTTATTAGGACCTCAGGTTCGATATTTATTACCACAAATGAAAAAGCTCGGAGAAGAAAAAGGAATCCCAGTAGACGTGATTAATACTGTGCATTATGGCGTTTGTAATGGCGCTGAGGTTTTAAAATCTGCTGAACAGTTAGTGAACGGATAAAGGGGGCGGAGGGGATGAATGGATTCAACCGATTTCTAGAAGAGAAGGTCATGCCGTTTGCAGGGAAGATTGCCGCTCAAAGACATTTACAAGCATTGCGTGACGGAATTGTTTTAACGATGCCTCTCATTATTGTCGGTTCACTGTTTCTCATTTTAGCCAACCTTCCGATTCCAGGATACAGCGATTTTATGGCAAGTATCTTCGGAGCAGAATGGGCCACGAAACTATCCTATCCTGTTAATGCAACCTTTGACATTATGGCACTTGTTGCGACCTTCGGGATTGCTTACAGGCTTGCTGAAAAGTATGCCGTTGATGCGCTATCATCTGGTGCGATCGCTGTTGCGGCTTTCCTTTTGGCTACACCATATCAAGTACCTTTCACACCTGAAGGCTCAACAGAAGCTATCCTAGTAGGCGGGGGAATTCCTGTCACACTGATGGGCAGTAAAGGTTTATTCGTTGCCATGATTATTGCCATGCTTTCAACCGAAATTTACCGCTTCATTGTACAGCGGAACATTGTTATCAAAATGCCTGATGGTGTACCGCCAGCAGTCAGTAAATCGTTTATTGCACTTATTCCAGGTTTTGTGGTCATCACCCTGATCTGGGTCGCTAGACTTGTGATTGAGATGACACCTTTTGAGAGTATTCATAATATCATCACGGTCTTAATTGGCACACCGCTATCGATTCTTGGTGGCAGCTTAGGCGGCAGTATCGTTGCGATGGGTGTGCAAATGCTCCTCTGGGCATGTGGTATTCACGGAGCAACCATTGTCGGCGGCGTCATGGGGCCAATTTGGCTCGGTGCAATGGATGAGAACCGTCTTGCATTCCAAGCAGGAGAAGTACTGCCGAATATTTTCACAGCGCAGTTCTTTGAAATCTTCATCAACGTCGGCGGAAGCGGAGCAACGCTTGCTTTGGTGCTGACCATGATCTTACGTGCCAGAAGTAAACAAATGAAACAGCTTGGCCGCCTTGCCATTGGGCCAGCCATCTTTAACATCAACGAACCAATCATTTTTGGAATGCCGATTGTCATGAACCCAATGCTCCTCATTCCGTTTATCCTTACGCCAATCATGATGATCATCACCACATATATCGGAATGAGTACAGGGCTTGTGGCAAAACCAGCCGGGATTGCTGTCCCATGGACCATGCCGCCAATCATTTCAGGCTATCTCGCCACGGGAGGCAAAATCTCTGGTGCTGTCATGCAGCTGATTAACCTTGCGCTGTCATTTGCTCTATACTACCCATTCTTTAGAATGTGGGATAAGCAGAAATTGAAAGAAGAAAGTGAGCTAGAAACAAAAGCATCAACTGATGAAAATGTCGTCAGCATGTAATAGAGGGAACAAGGGGGATGCAGCCGATGGAAATGGAACAAATTGTGTTTCAACTCATCCTGCACGGCGGAAATGGCAGAAGCTCCGCGATGGAGGCCATTACATGTGCAAAACAAGGAAACTTTGATGAGGCGAAGCAAAAATTGCAGGACGCACAAGACGCGTTAAATGAGGCGCATCACGCACAGACAGAGCTGATCCAAGGAGAAATCAGGGGCGAAAAGACGGATATTAGTCTCTTAATGATTCATGCGCAGGATCATCTCATGAACGCAATGACCGTCAAGGAGCTCGCAGCAGAAATCATCGAGCTCCATGAAAAAATGAAGCAACTCGGAGGTGTCAATTCATGAAAGAAGGAATCAAAATTGTCACAATAGGCGGTGGATCGAGCTATACGCCTGAGCTCGTCGAAGGGTTTATTAAACGATATCAAGAATTGCCTGTAAAAGAATTATGGCTTGTGGATATTGAAGCGGGTCAGGAAAAGTTAAACATCGTAGGCGCTCTGGCGAAACGTATGGTTGAAAAAGCAGGTCTGCCGATTGAGGTACACCTGACTCTTGACCGCCGGGAGGCCTTGAAGGACGCAGATTTTGTGACGACACAATTTCGTGTAGGACTGCTGGAAGCACGGGCAAAGGATGAGAGAATACCGCTTAAATACGGCGTCATCGGTCAGGAAACGAACGGACCAGGCGGTTTATTTAAAGGCCTTCGGACCATCCCAGTCATTCTAGACATTGTGAAGGATATGGAAGAGCTTTGCCCAGACGCATGGCTTGTGAACTTTACAAATCCAGCCGGCATGGTCACAGAAGCTGTTTTACGCTACACGAATCTAAAAAAAGTGGTCGGTCTATGCAATGTGCCGATTGGGATCAAAATGGGGATTGCCAAAGCGCTTGATGTGGACGTTGAACGCATCGAGGTACAGTTTGCCGGTCTCAATCACATGGTCTATGGATTAGACGTATATTTAGACGGGGTCAGCATTATGGATCAAGTGCTTGATGAACTAGGAAATCCAAACAGCCAGTGGTCCATGAAAAACATTGAAGCGAAAAACTGGGAGCCTTCTTTTGTGAAAGGATTAGGGGTCATCCCATGTCCGTATCACCGCTATTACTATAAAACGAAAGATATGCTGGAAGAAGAGCAAAAGGCGGCTCAAGAGAAAGGAACACGAGCAGAGGTTGTGCAGCAGGTCGAGCAGGAATTATTTGAGCTTTATAAAGATCCTGATTTGTCGATTAAACCACCGCAGCTCGAAAAAAGAGGCGGGGCCTATTACAGCGATGCGGCCTGTAACTTAATCAGCTCTATCTATAATGATAAGCACGACATTCAACCAGTCAATACAGTGAACAGAGGGGCGATTGCCAGCATTCCGGCTGAATCAGCGGTTGAAGTAAACTGTATCATTACGAAGGACGGACCAAAACCAATCGCGATAGGTGATCTGCCTGTAGCTGTAAGAGGACTCGTTCAACAAATCAAATCATTCGAGCGTGTGGCAGCAGAAGCGGCTGTGACTGGAGATTACGAGACGGCTCTTGTGGCGATGACCATCAACCCGCTCGTCCCATCTGACGACATTGCAAAGCAAATTTTAGACGAAATGCTCGAAGCGCATCGTGAGCATTTACCGCAATTCTTCAAATCAGTCAATGCTTAACACATAATGGCCCCTTTAATGGGGTCATTTTTTTGATTGCCCCATATGGAAACTGGAGAAAGAAGTGTATGATTAGAAAAAACAGCATGTATGGCTTCAAAGAAAGGACTGTTGGAATATGGTTGCAATTGGTTTAATGTTTTACGGGTTTGTCGTACAGCCTGTCATGAGTTATGGTACAGTGATCTTGTTTTTGTATGGCCTTATTGCTTCATTTGTTGGCCTCATTCGGCATAAGGAATATGTGTGGATCTATGTTCTCCGCCTGCTCGTTTGTTTTACCATTCCCGTGACCAATCTGTTGATGTATTTTGCAACGATTGGAGGAGATGCAAGGAAATTTGATTTCCAGCCAATGCCGCTTGTTTATTATCTTGTCTTTATCCTAGAAATCATGATCATCTTTTTGCCAGAGATCTTTTTACTGATCGAAAAAAAGCGGAGCATCAAAAGGAAACAGTGGATATACGCAGGGGCGATTGTTGGGGTATCGGTCTTGTTTTGGTGCACGATTTGATGGGAAGAGACGGGTCAACTAAGTCTATTTCGCTTTTGTTTCTGTAACTTCTTTCGTCGGACCTTTACAAAAGAGATGGAAAGAGCAAGGATAGAGATTCCAAGAGCCTTAAATAAAAACCGGGTGAGGAAAGGTGAATCGTCGAAACCAGTGGCGACGATCATCGATCCGATGCAGATTCCAAAGAACGCTAGTAGATAAGTAAAAAACATACCATCACTCCCCTTTATTCATGTGTATTTACCATTATAAGGGATAAAAGAGAGGTAAATAAACAAAAAAGAACCCTTCATGATTGAAAGGTTCTTTTTATATGCTTATGCTTGCTTGACGACTGAGTCAACTTCAACTGTCCAGCCGAAGATGTCTGGCTGTGTCCCTTTTTGGATGCCAGTAATGGCTTCGTACAATTTCTTCGATACTTCGCCTGTTTGACCATTTTGGATCACATATGGCTGATCATGATAAATTAATTCCCCGACAGGAGAGATCACGGCTGCCGTTCCAGTTCCGAAAATTTCTTCAAGCTCGCCAGATTGATGTGCTTCAATTAACTCATCAATTGAAATTTTGCGCTCTGTTACTGGAATTCCCCAATGCTTTAACAGTTCAAGCACAGAGTTGCGTGTGATGCCTTCTAAAATGCTGCCGTTCAATTCAGGCGTCACGATTTCGCCGTTGATTTTAAAGAAGATATTCATGCTGCCGACTTCTTCAATGTATTTTTTCTCGACCCCATCAAGCCAAAGAACCTGTGAAAATCCTTTCGTTTCAGCAACTTGCTGTGCTTTAAGGCTTGAGGCATAGTTTCCAGCTGTTTTGGCATTTCCTGTTCCACCCTTAACGGCACGGACAAACTCATTTTCAACTGCAATTTTGACCGGATGAATGCCTTCTTTATAGTATGATCCCACAGGAGATAAGATAATGAGCAGCTTATACGTGCTAGACGGTGCAACGCCTAAATACGGCTCAGTGGAAATAATGAATGGACGAATATACAAGGAAGTTCCCTCTGCATCAGGTACCCAATCCTTATCAATACGAATGAGTTCATTTAAGCCCTCTAATACTGTTTCTGTATCAATTTGCGGAATACACAGGCGGTCATTGGATCTGTTTAAGCGTTCCATGTTTTTTTCCGGACGGAATAAGAGAATTTTTTGATCCTCAGAAACATAAGCTTTCAAGCCTTCAAAAACAGATTGACCATAATGGTAGACCATCGACGCTGGGTCCATTGGAATGGCTTGATAAGGGATAATTCTTGGATCGTACCAGCCTTTATCAACTGAATAATCCATCACAAACATGTGATCTGTGAAGATTTTTCCGAATTCAAGTTGATCAGATTGAGGTTTTGGTTTTTTTGTTGAACTAAGTTCAACGCGGATGGGTTGTTTTGGCATTGTAAATCTCCTTGCTGTTTGATTATTTGAAAATTCTAATAATATGAAATAATTATGATTCTATTCTATACCTTCACAAAATATTAGCAATAGGTTTTCTGTAATTCAGACAAGAAAAATCTGTTAAAGCGCTTTCCTTCTCTCTGCTGTCAGTTTGGCTCATGTCACCCTTTTAAAAAAGAAATAAAATCCAAATACAATATTGACTGATTAATCTGACAATTTAAAAACGAATGGTTTTCCTGTAAGATATTCTTTCAACCATACACCTTTTGACTAGTACATTGCAAGGGACATCGTCATATTTTAATCCTCTTTTTTTTAACCGATAAAGGAAGGAGAGAAGGGAAAGGAGCAAACAACAAGATGAAACGAGCGATACCAGGCATTTTACTCATTTTATTCATGACCGTCATCAGCTTTGGCTGTCAAGCGATGACAGATGAGGCTGGCGCTAAGCAAAGCACAGCCTATTACGTAGCGGTAAACGGAAGCGACAAAAACCCGGGAACAAAGCAAAAACCTTTCCGCACGCTGAAAAAAGCAGCAAGTATGGCGAAGGCTGGGGCAACCATTTACATGAGAGGCGGTACATACAAAGAAAAATTGATTGTCCGCCATTCAGGAACAAAGAAAGCACCCGTTGTCTTTCAAGCTTATGGAAAAGAAAAACCTGTGATTAGCGGGGCTTCCCTTAAAGGAAATCAAGCCGATGGCGGTCTTGTCACGATCGATCAAAAGAGCTACATCACCCTCAAAGGCCTGACTGTAGGACATCTTAAGACGAATAAAGAAGATTTAACACCAGTTGGTATTTTCATCAAAGGAAGCGGCAAAGGCGTCAAACTGCTTAATAACCGAGTGTATGATATTCAGACGAAACATGAAAATGGAAATGCACATGGAATTGCTGTCTATGGGACAAAAGCTCCAGCAGCGATTGAAGACATTGAAATCAAAGGAAATACCGTTGAAAAATTAAAGCTGGGCTTCAGTGAAGCGCTTGTGCTAAATGGGAACGTGAAAAAGTTCCGTGTGACACATAATACGGTCCGGCACACTGATAATATTGGCATTGATTTAATTGGATTTGAGAACGTGGCACCCTCTAAAAAGTATGATCAAGTCAGAAACGGTGTCGTCTCAAGAAACAAAGTATATGAGATTACGAGTGCAGGGAACCCAGCCTATGGCAGCGACATTTCTGCTGGCGGAATTTATGTCGATGGCGGAAAAGACATTGTGATCGATCATAACATCTCACATCACAATGACTTAGGGATTGAAGTCACAAGCGAACATAAAGGAAAAATGGCGGACCGCATCCGCATCGAACACAATCAAGTGTATTTGAACCGTTATACAGGCATTTCTATTGGCGGCTATGATAAGAAGCGTGGCGGTACAACCAATACGACGATCTCACATAATACTTTGTACAAAAATGACACAGCCGGTTTAGAAGGCGGTCAATTGCTGATGCAGTATCAAGCAGTGAACAATCGAATCACGAATAATATCATGACCGCTAGTGCCTCGCATTACTTAGTCGTGAATCTTTATCAAGTGAACCAAAAGAATACCTTCCAGAAGAACGTTTATGATGACCGCAAAGGTGCAAAAGCATCACAGTGGGTATGGCACGGGAAATGGCTGGAAGGCTACAAAACGTATCTCTCTAAAAGCGGTCAAGATAAAGGATCAGCACATCTGAACCCGCAATTTGTGAATGAGAAAAAATATGATTTCCGTCTGAAGAAATCATCACCTGCGAAGAAAATCATCGGAAGCTGATGATATTTTAGAAATTTTCAAAAAAGTCATTGACATTGATGTGACATCACATTAAAGTAAAGAAGACATTTCAACGAAAACAAATTTCATAACGGATCTCTTATCAAGAGAGGCAGAGGGACTGGCCCTATGACGCCCGGCAACCGTTTCTATTTTAGAAATTGGTGCTAATTCCTGCAAAGCTGTTACAGCTTTGACAGATAAGAGAGGAAGACTTCCCGATACATGTTTCATGCAACGGTGATCAAGCCTCTCTTTCCAAGAGAGGCTTTTTTTCGTCTCTTTTTCGAATCAAATGCCTGTTTTACAGGCGTATTTCCACTCTTTTACCTAGTTTTCAGATGTGAAAAATCAAAACAACTTGAGGAGGAACAGCAATGAAGCGTAAGCATTTTACATCATGTCTTGTCTTATTAACGGCATTAACCGTCCTATTAACAGGCTGCGGCACCGGATCAAGTGCAGGCTCAAAGGCAAATACGAACGAAAAAGTCTCTTTTGACAATGTACCGAAGCGATTTGCAAAGGGACAGGGGGCAAAAATTAAAGTCATCCGCAAAATTGGAGGAGACGATCATACAGCTCAATTTTTAGCTGGAACCAAGGCAGAAGGTGAAGCACTCGGCTTTACGGTAGATGTCTACACCGCAAATGGAGATACAGCGAAGTTCCATGATGCCATCTCTCAGGCGCTTGAAGAAAATTATGATGGCTTTATCATCTCTCACGGGGACGACGAGGCGACAGTCGCTGATGTGAAAAAGATCACAGCGAAAGGCATTCCAGTTGTAGCATTTGATTCGAATCCTAAGCTGAAGGACATCAAAGGGGTCACAGTGACATCTCAAGATGATGAGCAATTAGCGAAAAAATCATTAGATGCGCTCGTGTCTGATTTTAAAGGAAAAGCAAATATTGCGTACCTCTGGGTAGATGGATTCCCGCCAATGGTGAGACGAAATAAGGTCTATCAAGAAACGCTTAAACAACATTCAGGAATTAAGGAGCTTGACCGCTTTGGTATTGCCTCCTCTGATACGTCTGTTCAAACGCAAAATGCAGTAGCAGCCATGCTGAATAAGTATCCAAAGGGCAAGCTGGACGCTATTTTTGCCACATGGGATGCCTTTGCCATTGGGGCAGCAAGAGCGTTAAAGGAAGCAGGAAGAACAGAAGTGAAGATTTATGGGATTGATGTATCAAATGCGGATCTTCAAGAAATGACGGCGAAGGACAGTCCGTGGAAGTATACAGCAGCGGTTGATCCGAAGCTCATCGGCGCAGTCGACGTGAGGATTCTTGCGAAGAAAATAGCTGGTGAGAAAACACCGTCTTCCTATGACCTTGAGGCCTCTCTCATCTCGCAAAAGCAGCTTCAACAAGCAGGAAAAGCCATTAACATGGTCAATCTTGCAGACGAAGTGAAGGGATTCGGTTCATCGACTGCTTTTGAGGAAGATTGGATGAAGACCTTGAAGAAGCATTATACAAAATAAGCGACGTGCACTCTCTTTCCATAGAGGGTGTTTCGTTTTTCAGATGATATCAAGAGAAGGAGGACACCTATGACAGCGCCGCTTGTTCGTATGAAGAATATTTCAATTGAATTTCCAGGGGTCAAAGCGTTAGATCAAGTGAATTTCACATTAAAAAAAGGGACGGTCCATGCACTGATTGGAGCAAATGGTGCTGGGAAGTCAACGTTAATGAAGGTTCTTTCTGGCGCTCATTCCCACTTCGACGGGACCATCTACATCAATGGCCAGGCGGCATCCATTCAAACCCCAAAGGATGCATCCTCATATGGTGTGCAGACGGTCCATCAAGAAGTGGATACGGCTCTTGTTCCCTACTTAACTGTTGGTGAGAATATGATGATGCATGAGATTGAGAAAAAAACATTTGTCAGCTGGAAAGAGCTGCATCGCAAGGCGGCTCAGCTATTAAAAGAAATGGACATCGACATCTCCACAAAACGACTTGTCAGCGATCTGACCCTTGCCGAAAAACAGATGGTGCTCATTGCCAAGGCTGTTTCCATTAAATGCAGCATTTTAATCTTAGATGAACCAACGGCTCCGCTTAGTCATGCAGAAACAAGCAAATTATTCTCAATGATTGATCGGTTGAAACAGAATGGGACGGGGATCGTGTTTATTTCTCACCGCATGCCTGAAATTTTCACCATCTGTGATGAATTGACTGTGATGCGAAATGGAACGGATGTCGCAGCTCACCTTGTCAAAGACACAAATCCGCAGCAGGTCATTGAAGAAATGCTAGGCGCACCATTAGAGGAGCAATTCCCATCTCGCAGGCCACTGAAAGATGCACCTATTGTGCTTGAAGTGAAAGAGCTAAACGATCAACATAAATTAAACAACATTCACTTTTATGTCAAAAAAGGAGAAATTCTCGGGATCGCAGGACTTGTCGGTGCTGGTAAAACAGAATTGTGCAAAGCCCTTTTCGGTGCCTCAGAAAAAAAGACGGGGACCGTGCAGCTTCATGGTCAAACCATCCGCATCACATCGCCTCATCAAGCGGTGAGAGCTGGAATGGCTCTTGTGCCGGAAGAGCGGAGAAAAGAAGGGATTCTGACCGAAGAGAGCGTGGGGTGGAACTTAACGGCTGCAAGTCTTCACTCATTTTCACGGATATTCAGCTTCTTACATCGTTCGAAGGAAAAGCGGGAAGCAGAAGACATCGTCAAACGTCTCGGTGTCAAAACGCCGTCTCTTGAAGCAAAGGTGAAGCACCTATCTGGTGGAAATCAGCAGAAGGTTGCTATCGGAAAATGGCTGCTGGCTGAGGCAGATGTGTATCTCTTTGATGAACCAACCAAAGGTGTAGACGTTGGAGCGAAAAAAGATATTTTCACTTTGATTGCAGAGCTTGCCGCCCGCGGAAAATCTGTCATTTATGCGTCGAGTGAGCTGTCAGAGATTGCAGGTATCGCTGACCGAGTATACGTGTTATATGATGGCAGCATTGCCCGGGAAATGACCGCACCGACGACTGAAGAGGAGCTTTTATATCATTCAACAGGAGGACAATCATGAGCGAACAACAAATTCCAGCCCCTGTGCAGCAAATCAAAAAACATCGGCCATCCTTTCATCTGTTTGATTTCTTTTATCGATATGGGACGATCTTAACCATTGTCGTGTTGATTGTGGTATTTGCGGCATCGAATCCAGCGTTTTTGCAATCAGGAAATATCATCAATATTCTACGGTCTATCTCAATTGTGACCATCATTGCGGTGGGCTTAACCATCTCATTGGCAGTAAACGGCTTTGATTTATCAGTTGGATCAGTCGCTACGCTATCAAATGCGATTGTCATTTCTATGTTCGTATGGTTCTCGCAAAACCCACTGATTGCAATCCTCTCTGCACTAGCGGCTTCTATCATTGTTGGTTTGCTAAATGCATGGATGATCGTCAAAATGAAAATTCCAGATATGCTCATGACATTAGCCATGATGTTTATTATTCAAGGGCTGGCTCAAACGTATACGAAAGGGGCGACTATTTCTGAAAATATGGTGCTTCCCGATGGCACGTTCTCAACGGGAACGATTCCTGCCTTTTTCAGCAAAATTGGACAGGTGCCATATATCATTCTCATTATGGCTGCCATTGTACTCTTTGCGCATGTTTTCATGACCTACACAAAGCACGGCCGATTCATGTACATCATCGGTGGGAATAAGGAAGCGGCTCGTTTGTCTGGCATACATGTGAACAAATACAAAATTTCGGCCTATCTGCTTTCTGCGTTATTTGCAGCGATCGGCGGAATCGTACTTGCATCAAGGGTGATGACAGCAGAAATTAATGCGGGTGCACCATATTTAATGGATGGAGTAGCGGCTGCTTTTATCGGCTTTTCCGTCATGGGGGCAGGTAAGCCAAACGCATTTGGCACTTTTATCGGGGCTGTACTCATTGGTATTTTACAAAATGGGCTTGTGATGATGTCTGTCCCTTATTATGCAATGGATATTGTGAAAGGTTCTGTGCTGGCCCTTGCACTGGCGCTGACATATTACAAACAACGAGGCTAACTGCGTATTTTTTAAAACCATTCGAGTCCTCTCTCCGTCTAGTAAACGGAAAGCGGTGCAGCTGCCGTTTCCCAAAAGGAGATGACAAAAAGAAAATGAATATGTCAGCAACTCATGTAGAAGATTTGAAAAATGTCATGGAAGACTGGAAAAATGAACTATTAGTATATAAATTTGCGTTAGATGAAATGGATACAAAGTTTTCAATTATCAGCCAGGAGTATAATTTAATCCATGGACACAACCCAATAGAGCATACAAAATCACGAATTAAATCCTTTGAAAGCATCGTGAATAAACTAGCAAGAAAAGGATGCGACATCACGACACAATGTGCCAAGGAGCATATCCATGATATCGCAGGTGTCCGCATCATCTGTTCTTTTATTCAAGATATCTATAACATTATGGATGTATTGAGGCAAAGAGAGGATTTAAAGATCCTTGAAGTGAAGGACTACATTCAACATCCAAAACCAAATGGCTACAGAAGCCTTCATTTAATTGTTGAGATACCTGTCTACTTAACAAATCGTGTGGAGCATGTGAAGGTTGAGATTCAGGTGCGGACCATTGCGATGGATTTTTGGGCGAGTCTAGAGCATAAAATCTATTATAAACTGCAAAACGATGTTCCTCATCAGCTGACTGATGAACTGAAGGAAGCCGCAGATATTGCCCATTACTTAGATGAAAAAATGCAGAATATTAAACGAGAAATTGATTAGCACATCAAAAAGCAGCTGTTTTGATCACAGCTGCTTTTTTTCATATTAAGGATTGGTTCCACGGTCTCTCTTTTGAATAATATCTTGAGATTGTGCAGATTGGCTGTCTTTTTGAATGGAAGTACCAACAGAAACACCTGTTATCAAGAGGGTTAAAATCGCACTTGTGATGAGCCATTTCTTCATCATACATCACTCCATTTTCTTAACAAGTTTTCAAGGACAACGCCTTGTTTCTAAAATAAGAGGATTCTTCATGAAGCCCAAGATCCGTTAAGTAAGCTGCTGCATCCTGACAAATAGCTTCAAGGTCAACAAGGAAATTCATTGTTTCTAATTGATCGCAATAAGCCTTGATTTGCTCAATCATGTTGTCTGGCTGAATCATAAGTGTTTCTAAAATGGATAATTTAAGTGAAATGTTTCGTTGTTTTAAATTTTCTGCTTTTTGAAGTGAAAGCTGTACATAATAGTGGAACAAACCTGGCTTTTTCAGCTTAAAAAGTGCTTTTGTGTAGGCGTACATGGCAAGTAAATAGCCGCCTGGAGAAGAAGTTTCGAATGATTCTATCATTAAAGCCTTTTCTAGGAGCGGCACAGCTTCACTGTATTCATTTCTTAGACTTTTAATAAAGGCTGCATTGCAATAGGCATGTCCAAGTAAATCTGGATCTTCCATCTGTTCTAGTGAATGAATCACTTCTTCGAACAGCGATTCTGCCTCATCATATTTCGACTGATCCGCATAATTCAAAGCAAGCATCATTTGACAGCTGATTGATTTTTTCACATAACATGGATCTGCGTCGTAAATAGATGAAGCCATCTTTAAGTGGTGGATGGAGAGAAGCGTGGACCTAATATTATAGTAAAGACACCCAGTTTTATAATGAAATTCGGCTTTTTCAATGTCATCGTGCACGAGATCTAATTTATCCTCGGCCAATTTTAAATGGTGAAATGCCGTATCCTGATTGCCTCTGCGCATTTCATACATCCCTTTAAAGAAATAGAAATAATAGCTGAGCATATCATCCGTACGGATGGCATTTTCATCAACAAAAAGACTATGATCTAATGAAGCTGTATCTTCTATTAGATCTTTAAAACGGTACTCTAGCAGTTGATAGTAAAGTAAGACGTCTTGATTTTCTTCCATTCGATCAAACGCTTGAAGAATGTCTTCTTTTAACTGGATGGCACCTTGTATCTCTCTTTTTTTCATCATGACATACCAATCATTGAGCATATTCGCTACATCAACGGACGACAAAACACCTGCTTCTGCCAATTCTTATCCTCCTTTCTTCATCTATCAATATCCGTTCTTCTGAATCAACTTCCCATATTCCAGTATCTTCTTATATTTTAAGCTCTCTCGTGCGGTTTGTAAAACATGTTTTTTGATGTAAATTCAACCAGTAGTGAAAGAAATAGGGAGACACCGCTCTTTTGTATACGCTTACATTTTTTCGGGTAAAAAGAGGGTTTTGGGAAAAATATATTACAATATCAATATAGAGAGGAAGCAAGTTGTTGAGTTTGCTTTCGTATGCAAGGGAGAAACATCATTTATCAAGGCGCTGCCTCGTTTTTTTGTGAGATTATCTCACATTATAATTGTGGATGACTCTTCTTTTAGAATAAAATGAGTTATTCGCAAAAAAGTAAAATTTAAAGAGACTATTGATCTAGAATTGTATGGATCTTTGGTATTGATAAAAAATATCACACACTATAGCTTTAGCGTGGTATAGTATTATTGTTATTGCGAATATTTAGACAAAACTGACAATGGGGGTCGTGTTTTATGAAGAAATCGATGTTATTGATCATGGGACTAATTGTTGTGCTTGTCATGGCAGCCTGTGGATCAAAATCGGACAGTGGTTCGGGAGAAGGCAAAGGCACATATAAAATCGGGATAGATACAACTTATCCGCCATTTGAATTTGAAAAGGGCGGTAAATATGAAGGGATAGACGTTGATTTAATTAATGCAATCGCGAAAGACCAAGGTTTCAAAGTGAAGCTTGAAGCCATGGACTTCTCAGGTATCATTCCAGCGATGCAGGCAGGACAGCTTGATGTTGGAATGGGCGGGATGAGTATTACAGATGAGCGTAAGAAGAAAGTAGATTTCTCAGATCCTTACTTCGACGCTGGACTGACAGTTGTTGTGAAAAAGGACAGCAGCATCAAATCTATTAATGATTTAAAGGGGAAAAAGCTAGCTGTTAAAAACGGGACGACTGGTGCAAAGTTCGCATCTGATAACGCAGATAAATATGGGTATGAAGTCGTTCAATTTAATGACAGCCCATCTATGTTCCAGGAAGTATCAAACGGAAATGCAGATGCCTTAATTGAGGATTATCCTGTCATTACGTATGCGATCGCACAACAAGATTTAAAATTGAAAACAGTTGGAGACCGCTTGAATGGAGACCAGTATGGTATCTCTGTCATGAAGGGGAAAAACCAAGACCTATTGAAGAAGATCAATAAAGGCCTTGAGAACCTAAAGAAAAACGGTGAATATGACAAAATTATTGATAAATATTTGAAGTCATAACACAAGCGAGGCGCGCTCCGAGCGCGCTTTCTTTATGTGTCAGCCGTATGTGAATTAGGGAGGGAGAAACATGGATACTATTATTAATGCATTTCCGTATTTAATGGATGGTTTGCAAACCACTTTATATATCTTTGTTGTTGCCATCATTTTAGGGTTTATCATCGGTTTAATTGTGGCATTATTCCGTCTGTCACCATTTAAAATCTTAAATTTCATCGCACTCGTCTTTGTGAATGCCATTCGAGGCACACCATTTATCGTACAGCTATTCTTCATTTATTTTGGTTTGAATACACTTGAATTCATTTCGCTTGATCGAGTGCCCGCAGGGATTATTACAGTAGCGATTAATGCAGGAGCTTATTTCTCAGAAATTATTCGTGCAGGGATTCAGTCTATTGATAAAGGACAAACAGAAGCTGCGCGCTCTTTAGGCTTTACAGGGGGGCAAAACATGCGCTTTATCGTCCTACCGCAGGCATTCCGCCGCATGCTCCCAGCGATTACAAACCAGGCCATCATCAGCTTGAAGGATACATCTCTCTTATCTATTATCGGAATTGCCGATATTATGCAGCGAGGGCAAGTTCAAGCATCGGCTACATTTGATCCTTTGAATGTCTGGCTGATTGTCGGTGTCATTTATTTCGTGATCATTTATTTACTTTCTCTACTGGCTAGCTACGCAGAAAGGAGATTTGATATCAAATGAGTATGATTACGGTGAAAAACTTAAAGAAATCCTTTGGCGATCACGAAGTGTTAAAGGATATTAATGCAGTCATCGAGGAAAAGGAAGTCGTGTGTGTCATAGGTCCTTCTGGATCAGGGAAAAGCACGTTTCTAAGATGCCTCAATAAATTAGAAGATATCACGGCTGGAGAAGTCGTTGTCCACGGGCACACGATTACAGACCCAAAGGTGAATATCAATAAAGTAAGGCAAGAAGTAGGCATGGTGTTTCAGCACTTTAATTTATTCCCTCATAAAACCGTTTTAGAAAATATTACGATTGCACCGATAAAAGTAAAAGGCATCGAGAAGAAGGCGGCAGTCGAAAAAGCGTTAGACTTGCTTGAAAAAGTCGGCTTAAAAGACAAAGCTCAAAGCTATCCTAACCAATTATCTGGTGGACAAAAACAGCGTGTAGCCATTGCAAGAGCGTTGGCAATGGATCCGAAAGTACTATTATTCGATGAGCCGACATCAGCTCTTGATCCTGAGGTCGTAGGGGATGTATTAGCTGTAATGAAACAATTAGCTGTCGAAGGCATGACAATGATTGTGGTCACACACGAAATGGGCTTTGCAAGAGAAGTAGGAGATCGTGTCATCTTTATGGATGGCGGATATATTGTTGAGGAAGACAAACCGGAAGCTCTCTTTGGGAACCCGCAGCATGAGCGTACAAAATCATTTCTTAGTAAAGTGTTATAAAAAAGAGTAAGGGCATGTATATGCTCTTACTCTTTTCTTTATGAATGAATGGGAGAGATTTAGCGGCCCCATTTCCTAGGAAATATTAGCGCTGGAAGAATTCGATCCATTCTTGGTCTGGTCCTCTAAAAAAGAAGTAGCAATATCCATTTGGTAATGTCGTGATTTCTTCATCAATTAATTCAATTTGCAGCTTTTGAATACGATTGAATTCAGCATGAATATTGTCTGTTGTGAAAGCGAGATGATGGACCTTCCCTTCAGATGGCAGGTCACTGCTGTAGCCTTGGATGAGCTCAATTTCCGTTTCGGTTTCATCTTTAAAACCGAGAAAGGCAAGCTCAATCACTCCATTTGTATGAGTGATGCGGTCCTTTAATTTCATGCCCACCACTTTTTCATAAAAATCAATCGACTGATCAATATTCGAAACCATAATACCTGTATGATCTAAGCGTAATGTCGTCAAACGAAGTGCCTCCTCTATGTCATGTTGATAATTTTCTCCTCATCTTATCATAATAGAAGTAACGTATACATTCATATGGTAGGATAGAGAGAGTCAATTTAGGATAAGGATGACACAAATGAAAAAAATCTCATTAAAACAAACATTTGCGGAACAAGTGAAAAAGGGATATCCGCTCATTTCTAAAGATGCAGTATCGCATGTGAACGGTGTACGGGAAGGCGAGCTCATTGAATGGGTGGATGAGCGGGGCACTTTTTTAGGAAAAGGGTATTATGGTGTGCAAAATAAAGGAATCGGCTGGGTACTAACCTTTGATGCAAACGAAAAAATAGATCAAGCTTTTTTTGTCTCTAGGCTTGAGCAGGCAGCGAAAAGCAGAACGCATTTATTTCGTGATGCACAGACGACTGCTTTTCGTGTGTTCAACGGAGAAGGGGATGGAATTGGCGGCGTCACGATTGATCATTACGACGGATTCTACCTCATCCAATGGTATAGCGAAGGAGTCTATACATTAAAGGCAGAAGTATTGGCTGCACTTGAGCACGTCTATCCAGACTATAAAGGTATTTATGAGAAGAAACGATTTGATACGTCTGGACAGTATATTGAAGATGATGATTTTGTGAAGGGAGAGAAAGGTGAATTTCCTCTCATCGTGAAAGAAAACGGCATGAACGTGGCGGTTTACTTAAATGATGGCGCGATGACGGGTATCTTCCTTGATCAGCGTCATGTGAGAAAAGCGATCCGAGATCGTTATGCAAAAGGAAAGACTGTGCTCAATACATTTTCTTACACAGGTGCTTTCTCAGTGGCAGCTGCGCTTGGCGGAGCGAGCCGTACGACAAGTGTGGATGTTGCAAACCGCAGCTTGAAAAAAACATCTGAGCAGTTTGAAGTCAATGGTATTGATGTGGACGGGCAGGATATCAAAGTCATGGATGTCTTTAAATATTTTCCGTTTGCAGCGAAAAAAGGCTGGACCTATGATCTCGTCATCTTAGACCCGCCTTCCTTTGCACGAACGAAAAAGCACACATTCAGTGCGGCGAAGGATTATAAGAAGCTATTAAAAGAAGCCATCCAAATTACAGCTGAGAACGGCGTCATTGTGGCATCAACGAATAGCAGTGCATTTGGCATGAAGAAATTTAAAGGGTTTATTGCGCAGGCTTTTAAAGAAGCAGGGCAAACCTATCGGATACTTGAAGAATATACCCTTCCTGAGGATTTCCGTACAACGAAGAATTATCCTGAAGGGAACTATTTAAAGGTTGTCTTCATACAAGCATAAGAAAAAGCCATTTTCCAATAAGGGAAATGGCTTTTTTTATAAGGCAAACGACATAAGGATAGGCGCTGCACATAATGTAATAATGGCTGAAATAATCATCGATACACTTGAGATCGTTCCTGAGACGGAGCTCATTTCAAAAGCCTTCGATGTTCCTGCCCCGTGTGCACCCGTTCCAAGAAGGACACCCATGGCAATGTCATTATCGATGCGGAAGTAACGGATCACCATTGGACCGATAATTGAGCCAAACAGTGCAGTTAAAATGACAAACACGGCCGTAACGGACGGCATGCCGCCGATCATCTCTGACACACTCATCGCTACAGGTGTTGTGACCGATCTTGGGACAAGGCTCTCAATAAGGCCTGTGTCCAGATGAAACAACTTGGCGATAAAAGCCGTTGATAAGATCGCAATGACAGAGCCGCAAGCCACATTCAAAATAATTTCCACTGCATGCTTCTTCAGGATATGAAAATACTTATATAAAGGAATGGCAAAAGCAACAGTCGCAGGCTGCAGCATATTCGTGAGCCATTTCCCGCCTTGATTATAAGCATCGTAAGGAATGTTGACGATTAACAGCAAGACGACAAGGACAAGCGGAGTGACAAGTAACGGTGAGACATAGACCTTCGGATGCCGTTTGTATACCGCTTTTGATCCGAGATATAAAAGAACTGTTAAAATCAGAAATAGTCCGCCAACTAACATAGCTTTTTCCGCTCCTTTCGTTTTGCAATCATTTGCGTCATGATACCAGTTGAGAGCATGACCACAAACGTACTAATTAAGACGACAAGGACAATACTTGTGCCAGATTGAGAAAGCAATTTTCCATAATCAATGACACCAACTGCTGATGGAATAAAGAAAAGCAGCAGTTCTCCGAGCAGCCATACGGCGCCAAGTTCTATCCATTTTAATTGAATGATCTTAAAATGAAGTAATAAGAAAATGACAAGAATGCCTAAGATCGTGCCCGGAATTCTCAAATGCAAAAAGGCCGCCAGCACATTCATGAATTTCGCAAAAATAAACAAGACCATAATCTGAAGGGCAGCAATCAGCGGCGTTTTGAGCAATTTCACTTTCTGTTCACTCCTTTTTCTATATAAATTGTTCAGTGTTTCACAAAAACATGACAACGTTCCAATTGATGAGCTTACTTTAAAGTGTACAGCACGTTCAGTTATAGGTAAAATACATATATCGAATAGTAATTATTCCTTTTGTCTATAGGAAGGATGAAGCATGTGGACATCAGACATTTAACATATTTCTTAGAAGTGGCAAGATTAAAGAGCTTCACGAAAGCATCGCAGTCTCTTTACGTATCGCAGCCGACCATTTCTAAGATGGTCAAAAACCTGGAGGATGAGCTGGGGGTGCAGTTGTTTTACCGGAATGGCCGGCAGGTTGAAATGACAGATGCTGGCCAAACCATGTATACACAGGCGAGTGAAATTACACAGTCATTTCAGAATTTAACGAGCGAATTAAATGATTTAATGAATGTGAAAAAAGGGCATATTCGAATCGGACTGCCGCCGATGATTGGGTCAAGTTTCTTCCCGAATGTCATGGGGGAATTCCGCCAGCAATATCCAGATGTCACATTTCAATTAGTTGAGCACGGCTCCATTAAAGTAGAGGAAGGGGTCGAGGATGGGTCGCTTGATATTGGTGTCATTGTTCTGCCTGCAAATGATAAAATTTTTCATACGTACACCATTATTAAAGAGAACATGAAGCTCGTGACGCATCCATCCCATCCGATGGCTGGTCGTGAGGAAGTACATTTAGCTGATTTAAGGGAAGAGTCTTTTATTTTCTTTAGAGAAGATTTTGTTCTACACAGCCGGATTTTGAATGAATGTATGAATGCGGGATTTCGGCCAAATGTCATTTATGAAACGTCTCAGTGGGATTTCATTAGTGAAATGGTAGCTGAAAACTTAGGGATTGGACTTCTGCCAGAACGAATCTGCCGTGATCTTGATCCTGAAAAGGTAAAGGTCATTTCCCTAAACCCGTCGATTCCGTGGCATTTAGGTGTCATTTGGCGAAAGGACCGCTATTTGTCGTTTGCGGCAAGAGAATGGTTAAAGCATACGAAATCCTACGTGTGGGATGCAGAGTAAAAGGGAGGACGATACGGATGAAAACAAGCTGCGCGTCTCATTTATTGGAGAAGGTTCGAGAAAAAAATCCACTCGTTCATAATATCACCAATCAAGTTGTGACGAATTTTACAGCGAATGGACTGCTTGCTTTAGGTGCTTCGCCGGTCATGGCAAACGCCAAAGAAGAAGTGGCTGAAATGGCGCAATTAGCGGATGCACTAGTGCTGAATATTGGCACATTGACTAAGGAAACGGTTGAAGCCATGATTCTCGCTGGACAAGCCGCCAATGAAAAAGGTGTACCTGTTTTGTTAGATCCTGTCGGCGTTGGTGCAACAACGTTTCGAACGAATGCTGCTCAACAGCTGTTAGAGAAAGTGAAAATCACCGTTGTCAGAGGAAATGCTGCTGAAGTGGCTCATTTACTTGGAGTGGATGGCTGGGAGTCAAAAGGCGTTGATGCGAAAGCAGCGAATGGAGATGTATCGGCATTAGCCAAACAAGCGTCCATTGCACTTCAGACAATAGTGGTAATCACAGGAAAAGTCGATGTGGTGTCAGATGGAGATGAGGTGCTGTCCATTCGTAATGGACATGAATGGCTCACGAAGGTGACGGGAACTGGCTGTTTGCTGACGTCTGTCATCGGAGCATTTTGTGCAGCGGGTGAACAGCCGCTTCATGCGTCGGCAGCCGCATTGCTGTTTTATGGTGTCGCCGCTGAAAGGGCAGCTCTGCACGCAAAGGATAAAGGACCTGGAACCTTTCAAATGGAATTGTTAAACGCACTTTCGCACACAACCGGCGATGATGTGCTGACACTAGGGAAAATAGGGGGAGTTTCACATGACAAAGGCTGATCAACAGCAAATCAAACAGCAATTATCGGTTTATTTTATTTTGGGCACAGCGAATACAACGAGGCAGCCGCTTGATGTTGTGAAAGAGGCCATTCAAGGCGGAATCACCATGTTTCAATTTCGTGAAAAGGGTGAAAAAGCTTTGCAGAGTGATGAGAAGAAACAATTGGCTCGTCAAATCCAAGCGCTTTGCCAAGAAGCAAATGTTCCCTTTATTGTGAATGATGATGTACAGCTAGCGATTGATCTTGATGCAGATGGCGTTCATGTTGGACAGGAAGACACAAATGCAAAAGACGTCAGAGAAAGGATCGGGAATAAAATATTAGGCGTATCGACGCATAACCTAGATGAAGTAAAACAAGCCATGAAGGACGGAGCAGATTATGTCGGTATGGGCCCAGTCTATCCAACGGAAACGAAAAAGGATACACGCAGTGTCCAGGGGGTGTCTTTGATCACTGAAGTCCGCCGTCATGGCCTTCAGATTCCAATTGTAGGTATCGGAGGGATCACATACGATAACGCAGCACCAGTGATACAAGCTGGGGCAGACGGTATAAGCATCATTAGTGCTATTAGCCAGAGCACCGATCCAAAAAAAGCAGCAGAAGAGCTGAAATCACTTGTTGCAGCAGAAAAAGCATCTCTTTAATCTGAAGGAGACATGGATTAAATCAATTCATGTCTTTTCTTATGCCGGGTAAATTAGACAGGAGCTATACAATTGTGTACAATCATATAGTTCGATTATTTTCGAAATGACAGGTAAATAAAGGAGAATGAACATGGAAGTGCTCGATACGTATTTTCGCCGATACGATGAAGCAGGAAAAGGGCAGGAGCAGATGGATGAATTGCTGGCATTGTTTTCTGACGATGTCATGATTGTCTTAAATGGCGCCCAAAAGCCTGGGATCCAAGCGTTCACACAATTTTTGAATACATTTTTCCACGTACATGATGACATTAAGCATATGTGGGATGGGTGGAATAAAAGAGAAGATGGAAAGTATGAAACAAACTGGGCCGTTTGCGGAAAGCTTTCAGATGGCCGTGTCTATACAGCAGAAGGAATTGATATCGCAGAGCTGGACGACCAAGGGAAGATCGTTTATTTAGAAAACGTTCCGAAAAACCCAGAGTTATTCCAGCGCTATTAAAAAGCCGGCTGAGCAGCCGGCTTTTTATTTATCTAGAGAATATGCCTCAATGGCTTCTTGAACAGATGTTTCTTTATCAAAAATAAGGTGGCGGCTGTACACTTCACTCAAGTGCAGTGATTCTTGCTCTAAGTGATCTACAAGCTCAAAGATATCTAGGATGGCTGCTAAACTTATGTTAGTTTGTCCACCTTCTGCATTATCATAGGTTTCTTCTGGGAAGCCTTGTTTGATTATTTCCTTCACTTGACGTTGGTTTTTAGCTTTTACTAAGACAATTCGTTCTTCAAAGATTTTATCAGGTATACTGCTTGGTGATGAGATAGATTCGAATAATAATTTTGCAGAATAAATCCTTTGCATATGTCATCCCACTTCTTTCGTGTCGTTTTAAATAATTTCCAGTATGTGTATAACATGATAACATAGGAATGACATCTTGCAGAGAATACATCACTATAAATAGATTCATTACGGGGAGGAATAGGAATGAAGAGTGTGGTTGATAACAGAGGGGAAGTTCATGAAATTCTGTTAATCCTCATTACATGCTGCTCTCTAATCACGTTTAGAAGGGTTGCCAGATTAGAGAAGTATAAAAATAAGTTAAAAAGCCAATTTATACCTTACTGAGATTGAATAGAAGAACACAAGAAAAGCCGGCTGAGCAGCCGGCTTTTCCTTATGAATCAGTATCCATATGCATGCCTGTATGTGCCTTTACTTGAATTTCCGTAAAGGTGTCTTCATCTGCCTTTTCAGACGAGAATATCGTGCCTAAGTAAGCGGCAAGAAATCCGAGTGGAATCGAGATAATCCCAGGGTTCGACAGCGGGATGAGCGGCTCTCCTGTGAAGATGGCTGCTCCTGACGGGTCCCAGACGCTTGGGCTGAGCGAGACGATGACCAGTGCGCTCAGAAGGCCTGTTAAGCTTCCTGCGATGGCACCTGTAGAGTTAAATCGTTTCCAAAAAACAGTGAAGATAATCAAAGGTAAATTCGCACTTGCTGCCACTGCGAAGGCAAGAGACACAAGAAAAGCGACGTTTAAGGACTGGGCAAATAATGCAAGAATGATAGAGAGGATCGCCACGCCGATGGAAGCAAAGCGTGCCGCCTTCACCTGCTCCCGTTCACTCGCTTTTCCTTTGCGGATAATCTGACTATAAAAATCATGCGCAAAGGCAGACGCGGCGGATAGGACGAGACCCGTTACCACCGCCAAAATAGTCGCAAAGGCAATAGCGGAAACAAAGGCAAATAACAAATCTCCTCCAAGAGCTTGAGCGAGCAGTGGAGCGGCCATATTTCCTGCTGCATCTGCTGCCGTGATCGCTTCTGTTCCCACAAAGGCAGCCGCACCGAAGCCAAGGAAAACCGTCATTAAATAAAAAATCCCGATGATCCAAGTAGCTGAAAGAACCGATTTTCGCGCAGAAATCGCATCCTTTACTGTATAAAAACGGATCAAAATATGTGGCAAACCGGCTGTCCCAAGCACTAAGGCGAGGTTAAGAGACAAGGTTTCTAAAGGCACATCATATTTATTTCCCGGGTGAAGAAATGCCCCACCGAGCGGGGTCGCTGTTTTCATCTGTTCAAACATCTTCAGCAGACTAAAATCAAACTTTGCAAACACAAGCAGAGAAATAATTAACGTCCCAAGCATGAGAAGCACAGCCTTTGTGATCTGTACCCAGCTGGTCGCAATCATGCCGCCAAACACGACATAAATGGTCATCAGGACACCCACGATCAGTACCGCAATCCAGTAATCAATGCCAAGAAGCAGTTTGATTAATGCACCTGCCCCAACAAGCTGTGCAATCATATAAAAAGTAGAGACTGTAATGGTATTAAAGGCGGCAACCCCTCGAATGGCAGGGCGCTTAAATCGTGCAGCGATCATATCGGCCATCGTATATTTCCCTAGATTTCGAAGCGGTTCAGCCACAACGTAAAGAACGACAAGGTACGCTACTAGAAAACCAATGCTATAGAAAAAGCCGTCAAACCCGTTTAACGCGATCATGCCAGCAATCCCTAAAAATGATGCAGCAGACATATAGTCTCCAGCAATGGCAAGGCCGTTTTGAAACCCAGTCAGACCTCCGCCTGCTGTGTAAAAATCACTCGCATTGCTTGTTTTTTTCGCAGCAAAATATGTGATGACCAATGTGAGTCCTACGATCGCTACGAACAAAATAAAAGCGGTCATGCTCATTCGTCATCACCTCTTGATTCATTTTTTAAAGCGCTTACATAATTGTCGAACTTAGCTGCTTTTTTCGCATAAAGTCCACATAAAACCCAGGTCATGACAAATTGTGTGAGGGCGAATAACCAAGCCCATGAGATCGCGCCAATTGCCGGCGTGTTCAAAAAGGTGAAGTAGGATGTAGCAACCGGAAGTGAAAAGTAAAAGAGAAAAAAGAAAATCGTCATCGGTACGATAAATCTGCGTTTTTCCTCAAGAAGTTTTCGAAAATCCTCTGAAGCGGCAACCTTCTTATAATGAACTTTTTTGTCTGCCATTGTTTCCTCCTTTGTACGAATTAGGGACAAGGTACTCCAATGCATATGAGACGATCTGGCTGTTTATGACAGTATATCATAAAAAAGGCACCCGAAAAGGGTGCTGAGCCTGATCAAAACATGACTTTATCTTGAGGTATTGTGTTAAGTCGAGAAGGGGCAAAAATTCTATTAGACGAAATAGCATCTTTGGAAGAGTGAAATCTAGAAAGGTGACTGACCGTCTTGTAGATGCAAGACGGCATTTTTTGGTAATATATGATAAAATTGTTTAGGTAATTAATGGGTTGACCCTGTTGTTGTAGGGGGAAGGCAATGGTTAAGACAATATCAAGAAATGACCTGTGTTTCTGTGGTAGCGGGAAGAAATATAAAAAGTGTCATAGTGACATTCATCCTGAATCAAGAGCTGCTCGGCTTATCCAGACATACAGAAAGTACGAACGAAAAATAGAAGATTATCAAAAATCAACAGGTAATATTCCTCCATGTCAAAAGGGGTGTTATAACTGCTGCTATGAGGACTTTTCTATAACTGAAATTGAGTTTGAATTTATTATGCGTGAGTTGAAGACTTGAAGCAAAGATCGAGTAGAAAAAATATATGATACTGTTTTAGATCAGTGTGAAACAATTAAAAATGAACGACCTGACACCTGGAGAAAATTTAGAGGTATATGTCTCGAAAGACGTTGGCACAATACTTGTTGAACAATTGAAATAGCTTTATAAAAAGGGTGTTTTGAAGTCGAGGATCAAGGAGAAAATCGTATTATGGAATATAAATTAGTGCCGGTACACGCCGATTGAACAGGGCGCGTGCTGAAAACTTAATTGAAACATACAAGGATGGTATGTTAGATAAAGATGATAAAAATTCATTCCAGAGAGGTTTTCAACTGTGCCTTATAGATTTCGGATATAAAATAATGGAAAAGTGGAATTCAACACAAGAAGCCGTAAATGGCTTCTTTTTTTATGTAAAAAGGGTTGTTTTACGAGGAGAAGAATGAGAGGGCTTACCGATCGTCTGCACGCTGCAACACTTTCTATACGCTTACCACTATTAATGCAGAACCAAAATATTTTCAGGAATTTCAAAAATTTTGTGTTGAAGTCTTATATTAAAAGTAAGCAGGCTCTTACTGGAGCCTGCTTTTTTTATTTATTGTTGCTTAACAGTAATTTTTAAGGTATTTTTACAGTATATGCTAAGTCGACAAACATAATATTTACGCCTACATCAACTTTCTTATATTTGTTTTTAACTGCCCATGCAACCGCACCAGAAGTTCCAGCAGTAATAGCCGCGGCGGCTCCGGCACCCCATGGTCCAGCAGCAGCAATTTTGCTTGTGTACCAACCGATATATCCGGCTGCAAATCCACCTGCTACTATGGCGTTCATGCTTCTAACTTTCGGTCCTAATTTGAGGTGTAGACCTACAAAACCATAAGCCTGCATGTCACCTTTTTTCTCATTCTCTTCAAAGCTAAATTCTTCTGATTTCATAGAAGTCATTAGTTGACTGTCGTGTTCTGAAATTCCCATTTCCATAAGGGTTTCTTTATCAGCTGTAAAATGAGTATTTCCATCCTTATCTAATTCGAAGTAATTAGATAGTTTCTCTGCTAATTCCAATTGTTTTTTATCTACACTGACTGGAGGGGTCTCATTATTACCTTGACTGGCATGACTAATCATTGGAGAAGAGAAACCAAATGTAATAGTAAGCACACATAACATTACTAGAAATTTTTTAAACATACGTACCACTCCTATTTGTTTTTTGGGGTAACGCATACATGATATTTCCTTCTATTGGGGTGGAATACTTAGAGGTTAAGGAGAGTAATAAAATGTATTTATTCTTATTCACTTTGATTTATTGTGTAATCACACACATTTTTAATTTGTCCTATGAGTTTTCTTTTGGGGTGTATTTTATAGGTCTAGGTTTGATCAAAGGACTTTCCAGCGGGGAAATTAAAGACATCTTTAATTTCAAAAAGACAAGGGACGTGTTCAAAGAAAACAGATTTATAGATTCTTTGATGGAATTGTTTTCTTTGATAATAGTGTTTATTAATGCATACATAATTGATTATGAACCATTCTCTCCCTTTGAGTTTGTTTATACTTTTTTCTTGATTGTAATTCTATACAGATTCCTATTTTGGGGAATCATAAGAGAGTCAAAAAAATGGTTGCATAATGAGGCATAGGAGTCATGGACTTATAAGAATCACTCACTTTCTTTGATATATTTTCATGCTACCATCTATTTCTTGATAATTGGTAATGTGATGGAAAGTTTCTTTTTGGGTTGCGGTGACCGCAATATAGGTTCTTTTATTTGGGAGGAGAATTTATGATGACTGTAATACCAGTATTGATGATGTTAATTGGTGCCTCTTATTTTGCTGTTTATATGATAAAACGTAAGAATAATAAAGAAAAAGAGATGGGTTAAAAAGTTGTTTTTGCCGTTGTTTTCTTTTTACTGAGTGTCCCATTCATCAATATGGTCATCACTGGATAATAAAGAACAGGCTAAAGAGCCTGTTTTTTTGTTTCTTAAAAAACATAGCGCCTATTTCAAACCACCAAGAGCGTTCATATTCGTTTCTAAGCACCTTTATTTATGCTCGGGTATTTCCATAGTGTGATGCTTCAAGAACGCTTATATGGGATTTAAATGCGTTAACTGCTGCGATAGCATTTAAAGATTGATATGTCTTGTGTCCTACTTGCTTACAAAGTGTTTGCGTCATGCCGAAAACTTTACATATGAATGGAAAAATAGGATTTTATTAGGAATTATTGTGCTAACATTTATTAAAAATTGGTTTTCTAGGGGGGATTGTAGATGGCGTCTATACCGTCTCCAGTTGTAGCGATCAAGATAAATGAATGGTATAAGCATATAAAAAGATTCAATGTTAAAGAGGCCCAGATGCTAAGGGAAGAGATTAGAAAAGATATAGATGTCATGGAAGAAGATGAACAGGCGGTTCTTTATTTTCAGCTGATGGAGTTCCGTCACCAATTGATGACAGACTATGTGCAGCCTTCTAAAGAACCACTTGAAAAATCTGATTACTTGAAAGCTGTAGAAGGACAAGGAAAGAAGATGTCAGCCATTCTTGAATACTATTTTAATTTTTTTCAAGGAATGTATGAATTCAAAAATGGTGAGTTTATTAGAGCTATTGTGTTCTATAAGCGCGCGGAAAAGCGCCTGGAGCAAGTAGGGGATGAGTTAGAAAGAGCGGAATTTTACTACAAATTATCAGAAGTGTTTTATCACATGAAACAGACACACGTGTCTATGTATTACGTTGGTCTTTCTTATGATACCTATAAGGCACATAAGAGCAATTCACTTTATATGATTCGAGAAATTAATTGTCTAACTGTTATGGCAGGTAATTTCATTGATTTTGAATGCAGAGAAAAGGCGCTTCCTCATTTATTGTCAGCTTTAGAAAGATCTAAGGCAATTTCTAATAAGCCAATGATTGTGAAGTCATTATTTAATATTGGTTGTTGTTATAAAGGATTAGGTGATTTTAATAGGGCACTAGCTTATTTTAATCAGGTTATTCTTGAAGGAGAGCCTATCCATGCTACAGAGTTGCTTTTGGTTTATTATGAATTATCGTTATTTCATTTGAGTCAAAAGGAATTTATTGAGGGAGAAAGATTTTTCAAAAGAGGCTTGGAAGAAGCGAAGAATAGAAAAAATGATCTGTTTTTATCGTTGCTGATGGTATTGGAAAATTTATTTTTAAAAACAGCAAACCTAAGTGAGGTCTTGAGCTCGTTGGAAAAATTAGAGAACGAGAGGGGTTATCCATACATAGAAGACCTAGCGCTCGAAGCGGCTCGGTACTATAATGAGAATGGGCGTATGGATGAATCTGTAAAAATGTACGAAAAAGTGATGTACGCCCGAAAACAAATCCAAAGGGGCGACTGTTCATATGAATTTTAAAACGGTTCTTACTGGTTTTTTGAGTGCTTCAGCATTGCTAGGTGTGATCTCATTATCATCTGTCGATTTTGATGTGAATTCAAGAAATGCTACTTCTCCAGAATCAACTGATCTGACAGTAAGAAATGCTACAGGCAGTAGCGTTACTACTCAAGATTTCCCTCTTATAACTTTATCTCAACATGATAACGATTTTGCTGTGAGGAATGGAACCCGTTCTAGTGTAAATCCGGATATTCGTTTTGGAACACGTGATTCTAGATTATCTACTTGATGAATCAAACAGATCTTTAGGGTCTGTCAGGCTGTCGAGAAAATCTCGACAGCTTTATTTTCTCGGAAAGGTTATCGGTTCTACAAATCAGATCCGAAAGCATGTGCTCCGTGTCCTTTTCTTGAAAGCTGCACAAGATCTTAAAAGCACCAAAAGACCCATTCTCACCTAACATCATGACGTGGAAAATAAAAAAGAATGTAGAAAAACATGAGTTTCTCTACATTCTGGGCACCCGAAAAGGGTGCTTTCTATCGATAATTTGCAAGAAATGTTTGTCTCGCTTTTTCATACGCTTCCGCATCAAAATGATCTCCGCATTTATGAATGCACCAAGGCTCTTCTTGCCTCACAATCCCAACCTCATAGCCCTTCTGAGTGAATTCAAAGGACTGCGAAACATCATAAAAATGAAAGCCATCAAAGAGATCCTCACGCCACTTCACATCATACTGCGTCGCCATGAAAAGACCATCAATGGCCGCAGCTTTGATATAATCTTGCGCTTCGGGCTGCTGACGGCCTCTTTCAAACGAAAGCAGCTGATAGGTGTCGTGACGATATTCAATGACTTTTCCCCTGCAATCAGAACTCTCCCACCAAATTCCATTGTCAGGCACGCATTCTGCTCCAATCACGCCAACCATGCCAAGTGATGGATTTTGTAAAAAAAGCGGGATGAGCTCAAGCAGCATATGCTGTTTGACAATCAAGGTATCCTGATGAAGATAAATTTTAAACTGAGCTGGATGAGTGATGGCTTCATTGTATGCAGAGGTCATACTTGATGCCTGTCTGATGGGTAAGACCTCCACATGGTATCCATGAGGGGCCGGAAGTGAAGCGAGCTGCCGGAAGCAAGCTTGAAACATCGATTCATCATTCACACATAAAACAAACAGAATCGTCGGATTACTCATGAAATGGAACCGCCTCGACCACATATTGATAGGCTGTAGCTGCCTCGTGGAAATCAGAACGAATGCCGTGTTTCATGAGTAATTCATGTAGATCATTCAACACGCTTGCATAGGAAGGATGCTGTACGCGAATGGCCTCGAATTCGCGAATGCGAAAACCCGCTGAATGAAAGAGTGCATGTATTTCGTGAAGGGTGAAGAAACGTAAATGTGTTTGATCCATTAACCCTGCATCTGTATAAGTAAATCTGCCGGCTAGTAATTCTAAAACCGTTGAAATGTGGCCGATATTTGGAATAGATGACAGGATGGCACCCTCTTTTTTAAGGAAGGGTTTCACCTTTTTTAAAACGGCCCAAGGGTCCAATAAATGCTCGAGGACGTCTCCGAAAATCATGCAGTCAAATTGTTCATGTTGATAAGGGAGAGCCAGCTGTTCAATATTTCCGCAGAGAACATGATCCAGCTCTTGCTTAGCCTCTTTTGCTGCATCTTCAAATGACTCAATGCCATAAATGGTCCGGCCCTTTTGTTTCAGGACTTTTCCAAGCTTGCCTGTGCCGCATCCGATATCCAACAAAGACGTCCATTCCGCGCGGATACGGCTGACGATGACAGGGTTTACCCCATGATAATACTGATCCTTTTTTTGGTGATAATACGAAAGGGAATCTGAACTCACGCTCTACCCACCTTTCTGCTTTCTCGTTGTTTTCATGCTTAATATATGGGTGGACAGCTTGGTTTTATAACGAGAGAAGGACAATTTTCATGAATGGCGGCTAAAAAGGGATCATATAAAGAACAGGAAACGGACTGTCCTCCTAATATAGAAAGACAGAACCCCATTGAGTGGAAGGGATTGGTATGGAGAGGTGTTCAATTATTGTAGCGTATCGTCATGAAAGGATTTTCAAAAGGTCAATTGACAGGTCAGAACTTATAGCCAAAGCAGTCTGAAAGACAAAGGATAACGGCGTTGATTTACGGTTTGTTTATCATCTTCTGATCACCGTTGGATGTTAAAAAAGCTTGTATTTCTTCGATGCCTAGTCCAATTTTTTTCGCTTCCTGAATCAAATAAACCCACTCTTCGTCAACTCTTCTTTTCACTTGCGTATCCATAATATCCTCCAGTTCAATAAGACATATTCACTGCAACCAATGACTTGAACAAACCGTCTAGTAACTGTACGTGTGGTTGAAAACAGCGCAAAATAAATTTTGTCGAAAAATGATGACATTTAACCTATTTTGTAAAATCTATCACTACCACGTCCCTAAAAAAATGACTAAAAAACCCATAAATATTGAAATCTTACTTCTAATAATAAACAATTGTAAAGTCAGTTGAAAGATTATAAATTAAAATAATGATAAAGACCTAAAACATTTGACTCATATAAACCGATTGCGTTGACATTTGCCATCGAGTAGAACAAATTTCATCTTTTCCGGACATACATATTGTTCGTTTGGGAAGTTCTTCTCAAGATGGTATTCTAAAAGAAACAGAAACCACCAAGAAGGAATGAAGAAAGACATGTATAGCCTTTTTCAAAAGTATCAAGAAGTTGTCATGTATCTTGTGATGGGTGTGTGTACAACCATTGTCAATATCGTCAGCTTCTATTTATTCGTTGAGATGTTTTCCATGGATTACAAAACAGCTACGGTTGTTTCATGGGTATTTGCTGTTCTCTTTGCTTATATCACCAATAAGAAGTATGTCTTCAAGCAAAAGGCTCGTGACACAAAAAGCCTCATGCGTGAGCTTTCTTCATTTTTTAGTGTCCGTCTCATGTCTCTAGGTGTAGATCTGGGGCTGATGATTTTATTTGTGAGCCAAATGGCGCTCAATGAAACCGTCGCAAAAATTCTCGTCAACTTTGTGATTGTGGTGGTCAATTATGTCGCCAGTAAGTGGTTCGTCTTCAAGAAAACAAAAGAAGATGCGATTTAACACATAAAAAAGATAGGTGATGTGAAATGAGCAGCAGGCCAGACGACTTATATGATGCCATATATCAACAAACAGAAAAGCAGCATGAACAAGTGCTGAGGCTAGTCAAAGAAATGACCGCACATCCAGAAGCGTTTTCGGAACAAGAAAAGGAAAAGATCAACCGAATGGACATTGCGCTTCAAACGGCAACGGACATTTTAGAAAACTTAATGACCCCTGATACGCAAATGACGATTGTTTTAAAACAAGGAAGAATTCATGTTGATCTGTCAAAATCGTAAAAGAAGCAGCCAATGATGAAGCGGCTGCTTTTTATTATGCATCGCTTGTTTCCCGCAGTTGCTTTGGAGACATGCCGATTTTCTTTCGAAAGACTTTATTCAAGTAATTCGCATTTCGGTAGCCGCACTGTATGGCGATTTCTTCAATTGAGTATTTCGTTGTTTTTAATAATGTTTCCGCCTTCTCTAACCGGATATTGGTTAAGTAGTGAATAGGTGTGAAGCCAGTGGCCTTTTTGAATTCTCTCGTAAAATGACTTTTGGATAAACGTGCCGCAGCTGCCATATCGTCTGGGCCAATTTCCTCGTGAAAATGATGGCTGGCAAACAAGGCCGCTTGGACGATGGGCTCAGGCCATTTCTCCATTTGTCCCTCAAGCTTTGGCAAATATGAATACAGTTCCATGACAAATTGATAAGCAAGGCTAGACCCCTCAAATGGATTGGTAATCCGTCTTTCACTGGCTTCATCATAAATTTTCTTCAGCAGGCGGATCGGTTTGGAATGAGGATGAAAACGCATGACCTGCTTTCCTTGATCTATAAATTGGTCAAAGCAAAGATCACAGGCTTCCCCATAAAGCGTCAAATAGAGAAATTCCCAATGCTCACTGTCCTCTGGAAAATAATATTGATAGGCACTTGGACTTTTCACAAGAAAGGCCTGCCCTGGCAAGACTTTGAACCGCTTTTGTCCGATTTCAATCATGCCGTGTCCAGACAGTGTGAGCTGAAAGATGCACTTGCCCTGATCCTTCCGCTCCACGCCATTCCAGCTGTATAACGAAGATGATTGAACCTCCCAGCCAACAGACCATATTTGTGCCGGCAATGTAACATCAGAATGGTGAAAACGAAATGCAAATGCTTCCTTCTTCAAATTGGAAAACCTCCTTCACAGCAAAAAACAACCTTTTTCTATTTTGAATCATGTTACACCTCATATCACATCGTACCATTCACAGCAAAAAAAGGGTATTTTTTAACGATTTTTTTACCATTGAACTTACGCAGTTCAGGCAACTAAAATAAGAGTATCAGATGAGAAAAGGGGAATGGATATGATCGATATGTTACGCACGGCATTTCACCAGCAATTTGGGGATAAAGAAGAAGAACTTCGCTATTTTTTTGCCCCGGGAAGAGTGAACTTGATTGGTGAACATACAGATTACAATGGAGGTCATGTATTCCCTTGTGCGCTCACTCTCGGTACATATGCAGCATGTGCAAAGCGGTCAGATGGCCGCGTGAGAATGTATTCCTTGAACTTTGATGGCGATGGTGTGAAAGAATTCGACCTTTTTGAAATCGCTTACTTAGAGTCGGATGGCTGGGCGAATTATCCGAAGGGCGTGTTCCATCAGTTTATTGAAGCAGGGATGAAGATAGAAGAAGGCTTTGACATTGTATACGGCGGCAATATTCCCAATGGCGCAGGCCTGTCTTCCTCTGCCTCCATCGAGCTTGTCACCGCCGTCTGCATCAATGAATGGCATTCATTCGGCGTTTCAAATGCCCGTCTTGCCCTCCTTTCGCAGCGTGCAGAAAATGAATTTATTGGCGTCAATTGCGGCATCATGGATCAGTTTTCAATTGCTCTTGGAAAAGAAGATCACGCCATTTTGCTCAATTGCGATACCCTTGATTTTCAATACAGTCCGTTTCGGCAAGAGGGACTGGCGCTTGTCATTGCCAATACAAACAAAAAGCGGACACTGGCAGACTCCAAATACAATGAACGCCGGTCAGAGTGTCAATCAGCTTTAAACGATTTACGAGAAGAAATCGGCCTTGCCCACTTATGTGAGCTCACGGCAGATGAATTTGCCGAACATGCCCATTTGATTCAGGATGAAACATGCCGCAAACGTGCAAGACACGTGGTGACAGAAAACGAGCGGACCATAAAAGCAGTCAAATTTCTGAAAGATGATAAAATGGAAGAAATAGGTGCGCTCATGAAGGCTTCTCATCTCTCTTTAAAGAATGATTATGAAGTGACTGGATTTGAACTAGATACACTGGCAGAAGCCGCTTGGCTCCATCCTGGAACGATAGGCTCTCGTATGACGGGCGCGGGTTTTGGCGGCTGCACGATCAATATTGTGAAAGAAAAGCAGCTGGCATCATTTATAAAAGAAACGGGATCGATTTATCAAGAGAAGACGGGCATTCAAGCCTCTTTTTACACAGCTGGAATTGGAGGCGGCGCAAGAGAACTCACGAAGGAGGAAGTGTAATGACAATTTTAGTGTGCGGGGGAGCAGGGTACATTGGCAGCCATGCGGTAGCGGCTCTTTTAGCGAAAGGTGAACAAGTGGTGGTAGTGGATAATTTGCAGACAGGGCACAAAGAAGCCGTTTTGGAGGGAGCTGTTTTAGAAGAGGGAGATTTACGAGATCAAGATTTTTTAAGACAGGTTTTCAAAACGCATCAAATAGAAGCGGTGATGCACTTTGCCGCAGATTCACTTGTCGGCGAGAGTGTAACAGACCCGCTAAAGTACTATGACAACAACGTTGGAGGAGCAATAGCCTTACTTCAGGTGATGAATGAATTTGATGTGAAACACATCGTTTTCTCTTCAACCGCTGCCACATATGGTGAACCAAAGCGAGTGCCGATCGTTGAAACGGATGAGACGAATCCAACCAATCCTTATGGAGAAACGAAACTAGCGATTGAAAAAATGCTGAAGTGGTCTGAGCAGGCATATGGAATGAAATACGTTGTGCTTCGCTACTTTAATGTAGCTGGCGCTCATACAGAAGGACTTGTCGGAGAGGATCATCAGCCTGAGACACATCTCATTCCGATTATTCTGCAAGTGGCTTTAGGAAAACGAGATCAGATCATGATTTACGGTGATGATTATGAGACAGAGGATGGCACGTGTATTAGGGATTACATTCATGTCATGGATTTAGTAGACGCGCACATCTTAGCTGTTGATCGTCTGCGTGCTGGAAAAGGAAGTGCAACATACAACTTAGGGAATGGCACTGGTTTCTCCGTGAAGCAGGTAGTAGATGCTGTTAGAAACGTTACGGGGCATGCGATCCCAGCACAGGTCGCTGACAGACGCGCGGGAGATCCAGCAAAGCTGATTGCTTCTTCTGAAAAAGCGCTGCAAGAATTAGGGTGGACACCTCAATATGCTGACCTTCACACCATCATTCAAAGTGCGTGGGATTGGTTTCAGAAGCATCCAGACGGCTACCAAAGTAAATAACGCATAACAGGCAGGCAAGAGAGGGGACAGAGAGAATGGTGGTTGATATTTTTGAAAAACTGGAACAGCTGATTCAATACGGGATCAATCAAGAGCTGATCACACGACTAGATATCGAGTATACGAGAAATCGGCTGCTTGAGGTGCTTGGGCTGGATGAAGCTGAGCCAAGAACAGTCTCAGGGGAGGCGGAGCTTGAAGACATCTTAATGCCGATGCTGGATTGGGCAGTTGAGACTGGCCTTATCCCTGAGGGAACGGATACGTATCGCGATTTACTAGATGCGAAAATCATGGGATGCTTGGTGGCGCCTCCAAGTGTCATCTACGCAAAGTTTGAAGAGAAGCGCCAGCATGAAGGGCCAGAGGCTGCTACAAGCTGGTTCTATGAAATGCAGCAGCACGCACACTATATTCATACAGGCAGAATCGCCAAAAATGTGCAGTGGTTTACACCAACAGATGATGGCGTGCTGGAGATCACAATCAATCTATCAAAGCCGGAAAAGGACCCAAAAGCAATCGCTGAAGCCAAAAAGCTTAGTCAAAAACAATATCCTCTTTGTCTCCTTTGTAAAGAAAACGTTGGGTTTGGGGGGCGCATCAACCATCCAGCGAGACAGAATCACCGGATCATTCCTGTGACACTCACAGATGAATCTTGGTTTCTACAATTTTCACCTTATGTGTATTACAACGAGCACTGCATTGTGTTCAAAGGCGAACATGAGCCGATGAGCATCACCAAAAAGACCTTTGAACGATTGCTTTCTTTCATATATATATACCCGCACTATTTCATCGGATCGAACGCCGACCTTCCGATTGTCGGGGGCAGTATATTAAGTCATGACCATTTTCAGGGCGGTGCGCATGAATTTCCGATGGCGAAAGCGGAGGTGGAAGAGGTCTTTTCTCTGAATGCCTTTCCGAATGTGAGGGCTGGCATTGTGAAATGGCCGATGTCTGTCATCCGCCTTCGAAGCAGCGACCGGCAGAAGCTTGCAGACGCAGCAGACTTTATCTTAAACGAGTGGAAAATGTATTCAGATGAAGAAGTGGAGCTGCTAGCTCATACAGGAGAGACGCCGCATAATACCATTACACCAATTGCACGCCGCCATGGAGATGACTATGAATTAGATCTAGTGCTGCGCAATAATCGTACAAACAAGCGGCACCCGGATGGAATTTTCCACCCGCACGAAGAAGTCCATCATATTAAAAAAGAGAATATCGGATTAATTGAAGTGATGGGTCTTGCAGTTCTTCCTGGTAGATTAGCAGAGGAATTAAGTCAATTAAAAGAAGCGCTGTTATCCAAAAACCCCCTTGAAGAAATCAAAGCCCGCCCTGCTATCACGAAACACGAAACATGGGCAAAGCGTCTGCTTGAAGAGAATACCTTTACAGAGGACAATACAGAAGCTATTTTACAAAAAGAAGTCGGTATGATTTTTTCTCGTATTCTCTCACAGGCGGGTGTGTTTAAAAGAACCGAGCAAGGGAAAACAGCTTTTAAACGTTTCATTCATACACTCATATAGGCAGGTGATTAGATGATTGAACAAGTAAGAACATTAATGGAAGAAAAACAGCTCGACGGTGTCTTGATTCAAAAGCGTAATAACTTCTCCTGGCTGACAGGAGGGAGAAGAAATCACATCGTGTTAAATACACCAGAGGGCGTGTGCAAGCTGCTTGTGTTAAAAGACGACATCGTCCTCATAGTGAATCAAATGGAAGAAAAGCGGATCATTGAAGAAGAGATGGCGTATATCGATCACCCCTTTCAAGTGGTGACGATGGATTGGTTTGAGGATGATACGGCACACATTCAAACACTCACAAAAGACAAACGGATCGGGTCAGACATTCAAATGGATGGATTCGAATGGATCGAGCCGGATTTGTCGCAAGTTCGATCCATTCTTTCTGCATCACAGCTCCGCCAATATGAAACGCTTTGTCATGAAACAGCGGTCATTGTAGAGAGTGTTTGTAAAGAAATCGTTCCAGGACAGACGGAGCACGAAATCGCTTCGCTTGCGGCTCAAAAAGCGATCGCGCAGGGCATGACGATTGAAGTGCTGCTTGTAGCAACAGATGACCGGATTCATCAATACCGTCATCCAATTCCGACAGACAAAAAAATTCAAAAGCATGCGCTTGTTGTTCTTTGCGCTGAACGGCATGGACTCGTGGCGAATGTCACAAGGTCTGTTTACTTCGGTCAGCTTCCAAAGGAGCTTGAAGAGAACAAAGAGCGGCTTGCAAGAATTGACACGGTCATGAATGCTGCCACGCGCCCTGGTAAGACATTGGGAGATGTATTGAAAGCAGGTATTGCTCAGTATGAAAAAGAGGGCTTCCCTGATAGCTGGAAAAAGCTTCATCAAGGGGGAAAAACGGGCTTTGTATCTAGAGAAATCATTGCAGTTCCCTCATCGAAGGAAGAAATTCAGCTGCATCAAGTCTTTACTTGGAATCCTTCATTGCCTGGATTGAAATCAGAGGATACGATGGTCGTAGAGAAAGAGGGGAACCGCTTTTTAACCTATACAGGCAAGTGGACATACATTGATGTTGAACATGAAGGAGACATCTATAGGCGCCCTGACATTTTAGTAAGAGATGAATAATTGCAGAATGCCGGCGCTGAGCCGGTTTTTTGCTGGAAGTCATTTAGCGGGATTCCACATATTCATCATAATTGCCAATTCTTAACGCGCATAGTCAGAGGATCGATACTTTCTTTTCTTGTTAACTTGCGTTAAAATAAGTAAGGTTTTTGTTAAATGTGGGGATACCTATTTTGAAATTGTTTACCTAGATAAAATTTCATTAAGTTAAATTGAAATTTGACCAAACTTTTTTATTGTGGTAAACCTAAATTTGACAAAGTTCTTGATTGTTTGTCCTTTGCCTTCAACTCTCAACTTTTCAAAATCCTAGAAATTTATTGTGTGTGCAATAATATAAATTTATGTCGAATTTATGACATTTTAAAAGAAATCTGTTGAAAAATAAATGAACTTTTGAAAAAAGGGAAGCTAACTCTAACAGATTTTGATAGCATTACAAAGGGAAGAAAAGTTTTCGAAGGCAGATGGCTTTTCACAATTATTCAGCAATTTATACATTATTTAAGGAAGGATGGTGATCTTCTTGTTCAGAGCCATTAAACCTATGCTTTTATTAGCGATGCTCGTGAGTGTTTTTGTATTAGGAGGTTGCAGCAATATCGCTGTTTTAGATCCTAAAGGACCAGTCGCAGCACAACAAAAAGACTTAATCCTTTTATCTATCGGATTCATGCTCTTTATCGTTGGTGCGGTATTTGTAATGTTTACCATCATTTTGGTTAAATACCGTGAGCGTAAGGACGTTGGAAACGCCTCTTATAACCCAGAAATACACGGGAATACGCTTCTAGAAGTTGTCTGGACAGTGATCCCAATATTAATCGTTGCTGCTCTTTCGATTCCAACTGTAAAAACAATTTACTCTTTGGAAGAGGCACCTCAAGCAACAAGCCATAAAGATCCACTTGTCGTTTATGCGACAGCTGTTGATTGGAAATGGATCTTTAGCTATCCAGAGGAAAATATTGAGACAGTGAACTACTTAAACATTCCAAAAGATCAGCCGGTTTTATTCAAAATCACTTCCGCTGATACAATGGCATCACTATGGATTCCTCAGCTAGGCGGGGAGAAGTATGCGATGGCTGGAATGGAAATGGAACAATATCTTCAAGCTGATGAAGTAGGCACATATCAAGGAAGAAACGCCAACTTCACAGGCGAGGGCTTTGCTCAGCAAAAATTCAAAGTCAATGCGATGACGCAGTCTGACTATGATAAATGGGTAAACAAAACGAAGAAAGAAGCACCAAAGTTAACGAAGAAAACGTATGACTACTTGATGCTTCCTGATGCTGCAGATGTGCAGACATTCTCATCAACACATTTATCCTTTGCAAAGCATGGAGAGGATTCTGAATATGCACTCCAAGCACGCAAACGTTTAGGTTATCAAGCAGTTTCTCCGCATTCCAAGACAGATCCTTTCGAGAATGTGAAGAACTATAAAAGAAAACTAGATAATGAATAAACTGACTAAGGAAAGGAGGAGGCCGTTATGCATTTAAAATGGGATGAGTTTTTTGTAACTGGAGACCCATTAATTCTTGGTGCGCAAATTTCTATCGCTCTTACCTCCATTGCCATCGTGTTTGTTTTAACCTACTTTAAAAAGTGGAAATGGCTCTGGAAAGAATGGCTGACATCAGTTGATCATAAAAAGCTTGGAATCATGTATATCCTTGCTGCTGTGATTATGTTCTTCCGCGGTGGGGTAGACGGACTGATGATGCGCGCGCAGCTGGCGCTTCCTAATAATACGTTTTTAGATTCAAACCACTATAATGAAATCTTTACAACGCATGGTACGATCATGATTCTATTCATGGCGATGCCATTTTTAATTGGTTTAATCAACGTCGTTGTTCCTCTTCAAATTGGTGCACGTGACGTTGCATTCCCTTATCTGAACAACCTTAGCTTCTGGACATTTATGGTCGGAGCAATGCTGTTCAACATTTCCTTCGTTATTGGAGGATCACCAAGTGCAGGCTGGACGAGTTACATGCCGCTCGCCGGAAATGATTTCTCACCAGGACCTGGACAGAACTACTACTTGCTCGGGCTCCAAATTGCAGGTATTGGTACACTTATGACAGGTATTAACTTCATGGTGACCATCTTAAAAATGCGTACAAAAGGTATGACACTTATGCGTATGCCAATGTTTACATGGACAACATTGATTACGTCTGTCATCATCGTGTTTGCATTCCCTGTACTAACAGTTGCTTTAGCACTTATGACATTTGATCGTTTATTCGGTTCTGCATTCTTTACACTCGAAGCAGGCGGTATGCCGATGCTTTGGGCGAACCTTTTCTGGATTTGGGGACATCCTGAGGTATATATTGTTATCCTGCCGGCTTTCGGTATTTTCTCAGAAATTTTTGCGACGTTCTCAAGAAAGCAGTTGTTTGGTTACAAAGCGATGGTTGTATCAATTGTGGCAATCTCTGTTCTTAGTTTCCTTGTGTGGGTTCACCACTTCTTTACAATGGGGAACAGTGCAGCGGTTAACTCATTCTTCTCGATTACAACAATGGCGATTTCTGTACCAACAGGTGTGAAAATCTTTAACTGGCTCTTTACGATGTATCGAGGCCGTATCAGCTTTACATCACCAATGCTTTGGGCACTTGGTTTCATCCCGAACTTCGTAATCGGTGGTGTAACTGGGGTTATGCTTGCGATGGCAGCTGCGGATTACCAGTACCATAACACGTACTTCCTTGTATCCCACTTCCACTATGTATTAATCGCAGGTACTGTATTTGCTTGTTTTGCTGGTCTTGTTTTCTGGTATCCAAAAATGTTTGGTTACAAGTTAAACGAAAGAATCGGCAAATGGTTCTTCTGGGTATTCATGATCGGATTTAACATCTGTTTCTTCCCGCAGTACTTCCTAGGACTGCAAGGAATGCCAAGACGTATCTATACGTATGGACCAGAAGATGGCTGGACTGCACTAAACTTTATTTCAACAATTGGTGCATTTATGATGGGTATCGGATTCATCATCCTTTGCTACAACATTTACTACAGCTGGAGACATTCAAAACGTGAAGTGTCTGGAGACAGCTGGGGAGAAGGACGTACACTTGACTGGGCGACATCTTCTGCAATTCCGCCGCATTATAACTTTGCAGCACTTCCAGAAGTGACAACACCAGATGCATTCCATCATTGGAAGCAAAACAATGTGGACGTTCATCCTGAAAAAGAATTCAAGAAAATTCACATGCCGCACAATTCAGGCAGACCGCTGATCATGTCTGCATTCTTTGGACTTGGTGCATTCGGTCTTGTATTTGAATGGTACTGGATTGGCGTTATTGGCTTAATCGGTGTATTCGCAACGATGATTTTACGTTCATTTGAATATGACGATGGCTACTATATTCCTGTTGAAGAAGTCATTGAAACAGAGAAAAAGAATAAGGAGGCGCAGAAGTAATGGGACATAATGATAGCAGCTATGCAAATGCACCGCTTGAATATCGCTCTGAAACCGGACGTTTAAACATACTTGGTTTCTGGATATTCCTTGGCGCGGAAATCGTGTTATTCTCAACACTTTTTGCGACCTACTTTGTTCTACATGGCAGAACAGCTGGCGGCGTTTTACCAGCTGAGCTGTTTGATATGAAGCTTGTATTGATCATGACATTCCTGCTATTGGTTAGTTCATTTACATGTGGGATTGCCGTTCATGAAATGCGCCGTGGAAGTACAAAAGGGGTTGTCATCTGGACGATTCTCACACTGCTTCTAGGTGCAGGCTTCGTTGGATTTGAGCTTTTCGAGTTCTTCCATTATGTACATGAAGGTGCGAGCATCCATACAAGTGCGTATTGGTCTGCATTCTTTGTACTTTTAGGAACTCACGGATTACACGTATCGATCGGTATCTTCTGGATTACCGGGATCTTGTTCCAAATTAAAAAGCGTGGATTAACTCCACAAACAGCAGCGAAGATTTTCATCTCAAGTCTATACTGGCATTTCCTTGATGTTGTATGGATTTTCATCTTCACAGCTGTTTACTTGATCGGATTAGGGGGGCTTTTGTGATATGGCTGGAAAAACACATTCCTCAGCAGAGCACGAACACTTCCCTTGGAAACACGTAGTTGGCTTTATCCTATCCATTGTGCTGACAGTCTTAGCATTCTGGATTGCGATTGGAGCTGAAATTGGCAGTTCCGCAAAACTATGGATTATCTTTGGTTTTGCGTTCATTCAAGCATTCTTGCAGCTGTTCATGTTTATGCACATGACAGAGAGTGAAAACGGAACTGTTCAAGTCGGAAATACTTTGTTTGGTCTGTTCTGTGCGATTATCTTCGTCATCGGATCTGTTTGGATCTTTGCGGCTCACTACAGCCACGGAGAGAACAGTAAAGACGGTTATTCACCGTCTGCGCCAAAGCAGTCTGAGCATTCAGAGAAATAATAAAAAAACCACTCATCTCTTGAAGGTGAGTGGTTTTTATCATGATGGTGATAACGCTTCCAATAGTTGGGCGATATCTATCTGCTGCTGAATCTTTTGCGAATGAATGGAAGTCCGTAGATGAGGAACGCTGCAATGTGAGCCAAAATCACGTTAATGGCAAAGAATGCGATCATGAAGGTATGTCCTGCTGGAGATAAACTGCTTGTCATGTAAAGACCAAAGAAAATCCACATAATCATAATGGGTGGAATAGATGCTAATGCAATCTTTCTGTTTTCCAGCCATAAAAACAGGGGTGTAGCCGTTGCTATACATAGGTACGCAAAGAACATATCCATCGTATCCAACTCCTTTGTAAGTTGATGTTCAAATCAAATGAGAGGTCAGGATGCAATTGTGTCTGTTTTTAGGAGATATTGTGAACATTTTGTTACAAGTATTATACCACAATTGACTTTGAAGTAAACGTAATAATTGGAAAATGGGCCTTATTCCATACAAAATGGTTTTATTCCTCAGTGCAGCTTATCTCATCTGATGTTTACTTGTCATATCGCCACATAGGTCATTGAATTTTCCCCTTAAAATCTGTAAAATAAACTTTTTAAAGGACTTGAGATCGATTGAATGAAAAGTGTATAGAGGGATTTTTTCCTATTGTTAGGATGAAAAGTATTTCATTTTTTGAAAATTGAATGGAACCTTTCGGATGTATCTTCCGTCATATTTAGGGTGAGTTGATTTTGTGAAAATTTCAATCTAATATAAATAAGGGCTTTTATGTTTTGTAATAAGGGTGGTTAGTTCATGAACAAGCAGAATACATCTCCTTACTATCAAGGAGATTTGATTTTTATATTTTTAGCCTTCTTTGCCATCAGTGTCATTGCGATTTATGCTGCGGGTCAATTTGGGCAGTACGGATCTAATGCATGGACCAGACAGATTATTTACTACATGGTCGGAGTTATATGTATTGTTGCCATAAATTACTTTGATTTGGAGCAATTAGAGAAGCTAAGTCTCTATATTTTTATAGGCGGCATCCTGCTGTTACTTTTTCTGAAGGTTGCTCCTGCACAAATCGGAGGTCATGATTTTGCTCCAATCAAAAATGGTGCAAAAAGCTGGTTTGTGTTACCTGGAATAGGGACATTTCAGCCTTCAGAGTTCATGAAAATTGGTTTGATTATGATGCTTGCATCTGTCATTGGAAAGTCTACACCTAGAGGAAAGCGGACATTAGAGGATGATATTTTCCTTCTATTAAAAATTGCCGGGGTGGCAGCTGTACCAGTTGGACTGATCTTCTTGCAGGATGCAGGGACTGCGGCTGTTTGTATGTTTATTGTTGTGGTGATGGTGTTTTTATCAGGGATCAATTGGAAACTGATCTCTCTCATCGGTTCAGTGGTTGTGCTTTTAGTTGCTTCTGTTTTAGCTGTGATTATCTTATTCCCTGATTTTGCGAAAACAATAGGCATCCAGCAGTACCAGATCAACCGGATTACCGCTTGGCTGCCTGATAGCTCTACGTCAGCCAACCAAGCACAGACGCAGGATGCATCTGGATCTGATAAATATCAAGTAGAGCAGGCGATTATGGCCATTGGTGCAGGGCAGATTTTTGGGAATGGCATTAAAAACTTGAAGGTTTACGTTCCTGAAGCACAAACGGATATGATTTTCTCCATTATAGGTGAAGCCTTTGGCTTTATTGGCTGTGCGTTTGTTGTGATCATGTTCTTCTTCTTGATTTACCGGCTTGTTGTACTGATTGACCGTATCCATCCTTATAGCCGATTTGCGTCATTCTTCTGCGTAGGATATACAGCATTGATTGTAATCCATACGTTCCAGAACATTGGCATGAACATAGGCGTGATGCCGGTAACAGGGATTCCACTCTTATTTATCAGCTTTGGAGGAAGCTCTGTTTTGTCCGTTCTCATTGGATTCGGGATCGCCTATAACGCAAGCGTTCAATTAACGAAATATCAAAGTTATTTATTTAAATAAAACGGGTAAGGGCAGTCTAAGTATAGGCTGTCTTTTTTTATGCGAGTTTTCATTTTTGAAAAGCCCTATGTCTTTGCCTTATGATAGAAGAAGTGAAGGAGGTCTTCGAATTGAACAAAACGATAGAAACCATATTAAATCATCGATCCATCCGTTCGTTTACAGACGAGCGTTTGACAGAAGAAGAGGTGCTGACACTGATTAAAAGTGCACAGGCTGCTTCGACATCAAGCTATGTACAGGCGTATAGTATTATTGGGGTGACAGATCAGGAGAAGAAGGCCAAGCTTGCTGAACTGGCTGGGAATCAGCCTTACGTTGAGAAGAATGGGCATTTCTTTGTCTTCTGTGCAGACTTGAAACGCCATGATCATATTGCAAAAAGAGCAGGGAAGAATCATCAGGAGGCGTTTGAGAACACGGAAGCCTTTCTCATTAGCGTCATTGATGCGGCATTGGCTGCACAAAATGTCAGTGTTGCTGCAGAATCAATGGGACTTGGGATCTGCTATATTGGCGGACTGCGTAATCAGCTGAGAGAAGTCTCTGAAGTGCTTGAAACGCCATCTTATGTGCTGCCGTTATTCGGTCTGGCTGTTGGCCATCCAGCTAATCAGTCGTCACAAAAGGAACGGCTGCCTGTTGAACTCATCTATCATGAAAATTCATATCAGCAAGATGAAGCGCATGTGGATCGTTATTTAAAAGAATACGATGATCGTATTTCCGCATATTATGAAGCACGAACTAACGGTGAGAGAAAAGATACTTGGTCTGAGCAGATGCTTAGAGGCTTTAGTCAGCCAAAGCGTGCCTTCCTTGGAGAATTTGTGAAAGAGAAGGGCTTTAATCGAAAATAAATAAGAAATCCCCCTTTCCATTAAGAGAGGGGGATTTCTGTAAGAGGTGCAGCATAATGAAATTAAGTATACTGGATCAATCTCCTTTGATTGGAGACGCAACACCTGCTGAAGCACTGAAGCAGACGGTTGAACTGGCGAAGCAGGCGGAAAAGTGGGGCTATCACCGTTTTTGGGTATCAGAGCATCATTTTTCAAACCGGCTTGCAGGATCGAGTCCAGAGGTGCTCCTCGGGCATTTATCAGCTGTTACGTCGCATATACGCATTGGCTCTGGCGGCGTCATGCTCCCCCACTACAGTGCCTATAAAGTAGCAGAGAACTTCAGGGTTCTCGAAGCGCTGGCTCCCGGCAGAATCGATCTTGGAATTGGACGTGCTCCTGGTGGTATGCCCATTTCCTCCATTGCCCTTCATCATGGTGAGCGAAAGCGTCTAGGCGACCAATATCCTGAGCAGGTAGAGGAATTGAAGGTGTATTTACATGATCTAGCGGATGAATTTTACCCGCTGCCTCATTTGACCGCTTCTCCGAAGGTAGAGACCGCGCCAGAAGTATGGATGCTCGGTTCCTCTGGCGGGAGTGCAAGGCTTGCGGCGAAAGCAGGGGCAGGCTACACGTTTGCTCTTTTTATTAATGGTGAAGGCGGAGAAGATTCTGTGGAGCAATATATCAACCGATTTGAACCTTCAGTATTCGGTGAAAAGCCGCGTGTCAGTCTGGCAGTCTTTGTTTTATGTGCCGAAACAGAGGAGCAGGCAGAAAAACTGGCTGTCAGCTTAGATTTATCTTTACTTGCCAATGAACAAGGGCTGAATCTTGAAGGCTTTCCTTCATATGAAGAGGCACAGTCGTATTCCTACAGTCCATATGAACAAAAACGAGTGGCTGCTAATCGTCAAAGGATGGTCGTTGGAACGCCAGCATCTGTGAAAGAGCAGCTGACCGCACTCGCGAAGGCTTATCGGACAGATGAATTGATCGCTGTGACCATCACACATCACATGCAAGACCGGCTCACATCGTATCGTTTATTAAAAGAAGCCTTTGATGCATAACGTATGTATATTTATCGCCTGCGGAGCCAGTACAAGGGGAAAAGGAACATCATGGTGAGGAAGAAGGCGGCTGACACGAGCAGGCTGAGCGGGTAGATACAGGAAGTATAAACAGACAGCTCGCATGCTTGATGAAAAGGACGAGGCTGCTTCGTATGTAAAAAGGTTAGAAAATAAACCAAGGTGATCGTCAGGAAAAAAGCAGTAAAAAAAGAAACGATCCATAGCAATATCAACATCAGTCTCTCTTTCCTCCATATATGATCGAAAAGCCTTGATGAGCTTATCCACTCATACAAGGCTTTTCTTGTGATTCACATTTATTCAGGGTAAATTTCGAAAGCTTCCTTCGTTTGTACGGTATCTGATTTTCCTTTCAAGCTTGCATACGCAAGCATTGTATACTCACCAGCTTCAAGCTTCTGGCCTTGATTGATTGTGCCATTCCACTTTACGCGGTATTCTCCTTTATCAACATGTTGATAAACACCAGCTTCACCTAAATACTCTCCATCGGTCGAGTAGACAAGGAATGCAAGGTTCTCAGCACCGCCAGGCAGGTAGCTGCTAATGACATAGCTTCCAGCACGATTGTCCGGCTCTACGGAAACAGAAGTGACGCGCGGATAATCAGGCTCTTTCACAATCAATAGGGTAGGGATTTCTGTGATCTTTCTGCCATTTTCGCGAAGGGTTATGCTGCCTTGGTACGTCCCTTTTTTGGTTTTTCCGTAATTCACCTGTACTGCGGAAGTAAAGGATCCAGTGGAATTCCCTTTGACGGTGATTTTTTTCGTTCCGTTTGTACTAATGCCGCTGCCATTGAATTTGTAATCAATGGTATACGTTTTCGGTGCTTTTGAAAGGTTTTCTACCTTAAATTTTTTCGTTTTGATTTGAACGCCTTTTTCCTTTAAGAAAGTGCCGTAAGAATAGCTCGCATCAGAAACGATAGAAGACGCCTGAAGTGATTCCATGATTCGAACGCTGCCTGTTCCTTGTGTGTTATGAGGGAATGGGCTGCCATTTGCGTCAAACAGTTTTTCTGCTGTATTCATCAGCAATGCTTTGATTTGTTCAGTTGAGTACGATGGTTTTGCTTGTTTGATGATCGCTGCAACTCCTGCCACATGTGGAGATGCCATACTTGTTCCTTGCTTAGAGCCATATCCGTAAGGCTGAGAAGGATCATGCGTTGGGATCGTACTCACAATGCTGACGCCAGGTGCTGATAGATCAGGCTTAATCATCCACGTATCCACAACCGGTCCGCGGGATGAGAAGTCAGCGACTTGCTCACTAAGTTCCTTGACAAATTGAATGGAGAAAGCCGTTGTATCGTTTCCAGCCTCAATGGCTTTGATAAGCGCTGTTCCTTCAGCTTTTGACAGCTTAATTGTAGGAAGTGCGAGTCCTGGTACGTCGACTGGGATTTCTCCATCGGTATTGTTATACATCACAACGCCGATTGCACCAGCGGCTTTTGCATTGTCGACTTTATCCACAAAAGCAATGGCACCCCGTTCAATCACAGCCACCTTTCCTTTAACATCGATGTCTTCAAACGCCTTTTCGTCACCGATTCCTGCTTGGACGAGTGTGACTTGTTTTTGGTCAAGCGCTTTTAAATCACTCTCTTGGTAGTAGCCCATGACTTTTGCAGTAGAATAGTTCGGGAATTTCACATTGTAAAGACTGTACGGAAGCTGAGTTGCTCCGACAGAAATGGCCTCTCTTGACGTGCCGGGAGAACCGACTGTCCAGCTGTTCGGACCGCTGTTTCCATTCGAAGTCACAGCGACAACGCCTTCAGACATGGCCCAATCAAGTGCAATGCTCGTTGCATAATCAGGGTTATTGACACTGTTTCCAAGAGAGAGGTTCATGACATCTGCTCCGTCAGTAACAGCCCGGTCGATGCCTGCAAGAACGTTCTCAGTTGTTCCAGATCCACCTGGTCCAAGTACACGGTATGCAAGAAGCGTGGCATCCTTTGCGACCCCTTTAATTTGTCCATTTGCCGCAATCGTTCCTGCAACGTGTGTGCCGTGATCTGTGGATTCGCCTCTAGGATCTCCTTTAGGTGTCTCTTGCGGAGAATAATCATTATCAACAAAATCATAGCCTTTGTATAAACCGAAGTTTCCTTTTAAATCAGGGTGGGTATAGTCTACTCCAGTATCAATGACTGCGACTTTGACCCCTTTTCCAGAATAGCCGGCATCCCATGCTTTTGGTGCACCGATAAATGGAGCGCTTTTATCCATAAGCGGGGAGACATCTTCGTTTGGAAGCTGGATGCTTTCTTTTTTCACTTCATCGGTTTTATATGTAACATCCGGATAAACGGCTTTTACTCCATCCACTGCGAGCAGCTTCGGGATTTCGTTTGCAGGAAGTTTCATAGAGAAACCAGAGAAAACTTTTTCATATTCTTGACGAACACTCGCTTTATCTACCTCTTTGAGTGCTGCGTTCTTTACTTTTGTTCGAGATTTTTTGAGGGAGGCCTTTGTTTGTGATTCGCCTTCTTGCTTGGCTTCAACTAAGGATTTTTCCTTTAATTCAACAATGACAGTGGTTTGTTTTTTCGAGTTGACATTGATTTCACCGAAGATTTCTGCTTTTTCTAGTTCCATCTTTTTGTTAGATGGAGCAGCAGCAGCCTGTTGACCGGTAAAGAATGTGGATAAAATAAAAATAGTGGAGAACAATAGAACAGAAGAACGAGATATTACCTTTTTCATTTATTTTCCCCTTTCTAGCTGTGTTTTTAGGGAGATAGCCTTTCTTTTTGTGGATAAATAGGAAAGATTCACTGCCCGTTATTAAGTATTCAATACGTTGAAAACAATTCCTTTACTAAAATGGTCTTATTTTACATAGTTATAAAGAACTATTTTGTTTATAAAGTCGCACTTATTCACAAATGTCTGTTGATAACTCAATTATTCAGATACATATATGGAAAATAAAAAATTTACATACACAAAATCTAGTAAGAGGGTGTTGATATGTGGATAAACCCTGTTGATAAGGTGTGCTTATCTTTGGGATAGCGTGTGCATAAAATTTTCATTGAAACATCCAGGCACATGATGATCTTCTGCACTTTTCAACAAAACTTCTGAAAACTAGTTGGTTTTTTCACCCAGATTGTGACAAACCTCTCTTTTTTCTCGGGATATGATAGGAGCAGTTGTTTTGCTAGAGCTGCTAGATTCTAAGAAAAGCGGAGGGATGTTCAGTGAAGAAATTAAAAAGCTGGTTGAGCGTATGGTTTGGTTTTATGATGAATGTGCTTGTGAACCCTGGTGTGATGATGAAACAGCAAGGGTTTCAGGCGGCCGCGGCGGATGCCGGATTCTTTGAAGTAGTGAAAGAGAGAGAGCTGGAGAAACTGGCAGAAGAACATAAGAAGAAACGCAGGATAGAGAAGCGGTTTACTCAAAGTCTGATGATGCTTGAAGAGAAGACGATGCGAGAGGCGCGTGCTGGTCCGCTCTTACCTTTACAGAAAAAGTGAAACAGGGTAAAATCCCACATAAGAAATGTTATCTGCTGGGAGAGGATACCCCTTGAAGATATATAAAATATTGAATAACAACGCAGTGATTGTGAAGGAGGGCGATCAGGAGAAAATTGTGATGGGACCCGGAATTGCTTTTCAGAAGGGGAAAAATGACGTCGTTCCTCTTCAAAAAATAGAGAAAATCTTTGTTGTGCGTGAAGAAAATGAGAAATTCAAACAAATTCTTGCCACATTGCCAGAAGCGCATATTGAGGTGGCAGAGCATATCATCAGTTATGCAGAGGGTAAACTCATGATGCCGCTCAGTGATCACATTCACATATCACTGACTGATCATTTGTCCTTCGCCATTGAACGCCTTCAAAAAGGCATTGTGTTATATAATAAATTGCTTGGTGAGATCAAAGTCTTATATAAGCAGGAATATGAGATTGGAAAGTATGCCATTCGTTATGTAAAGGAGCGGCTTGGGGTTGAACTGCCGGACGATGAGGCAGGATATGTGGCACTTCATATTCATACGGCCAAAATGAATACGGAGTCCATGAAAAAGACCGTGAAATATACAACGATGATCAAAGAAATGATCGAGCATATTGAAAGATATTTTCAGCATTCAATTGATGAGGATAGTATTTCCTATCAGCGGCTTGTGACACATTTGAGGTATGCATTAGGCAGGTTGGAATCAAATGAGGCATTTCAAATCATGGACGAAGACATGCTGATTTTTATCCAAACAAAGTATGATACAGCGTACCGGTGTGCACTTGGACTTGCTGATTTGTTAAAAGATGAATATGGGCTTCATCTCCCTGAATCGGAGATCGGCTACATCACGCTGCATGTCCAGCGTCTGCAGGAAGCCGAATTGGTTTAAAATGATGTGCCTGCATGCAGGCTTTTTTTTATGCACACTACTCTTATTAGTGTATATGGGTCATTGGATTTGAAAAAAGAGGTTGACGCATGTCACAGTCTTATACTATGATGAAAGCGTAATCAAAATTTGATACCGCGGGATTGTGACTGTCAGGCAGGCAAGACCTAAAATTTGCGTAACGAGGGGACGTGTATGTCCTTTACTCGTTGGTGAATTTTAGGTCTTTTTTGCTTTAAAAAAGGAGGAAACTTCATGGATTATCAAAAAGCAGCCAAAGAATTAACAAAACTGTTAGGCGGCAAAGAAAATGTCATCAGTGCTACGCATTGTGCAACAAGACTCAGATTGGTGGTGAAAAATGAGGATTTGATTGACAAAGAGGCCATTGAAGAACTTGAAGGTGTAAAAGGGGCTTTCTCAAGTTCAGGACAATTTCAAGTCATTTTTGGAACGGGATCTGTCAACAAAGTATATGAACCATTTGCTCGTGAGACTGGTCTTGAGACTGGCGACGAGAAACAAAAGCCTGTCAGCCATGATGAAGCAGTGAAACAAAAAATGAATCCACTTGCGCGTTTTGCAAAGACGTTATCGAATATTTTTGTACCGATCATTCCAGCAATTGTGGCAAGCGGTTTGTTAATGGGTCTCTTAGGTATGATGAAAGCCTTCAAATGGGCTGATCCAAGCTCTGCGATCTTCCAAATGCTTGATATGTTCTCAAGTGCAGCCTTTATCATTTTGCCGATTTTAATTGGGGTCAGTGCAGCGAAAGAGTTTGGCGGAAATCCGTATTTAGGGGCTGTCATAGGGGGAATTATGATTCACCCGAATCTGCTTAATCCGTGGGGATTGACGGAAGCAAAACCTGAATATATGCATTTATTCAATATTGATATTGCTCTTCTTGGTTACCAAGGGACGGTTATTCCAGTGTTATTGACCGTATATATCATGTGCCTTGTTGAGAAGAATTTAAGAAAAGTCGTTCCGAACAGTATTGATTTACTTGTGACCCCATTTGTGACGGTGATTGTCACTGGATTTGTGACATTTATTGCAGTTGGACCGCTTGGAAGAATGCTTGGTACAGGCATTTCGAATGCACTGACATTTATTTATGACCATGCAGGGTTCTTAGCAGGACTCATTTTCGGCGGTGCTTACTCTTTAATTGTGCTCACAGGGGTTCACCATAGCTTCCATGCGATTGAGGCAGGATTGCTGAATGATATTGGGCGTAACTATTTGCTGCCAATCTGGGCAATGTCCAATGTCGCTCAAGGCGGGGCAGGATTGGCTGTTTTTTTCATAGCCAAGCGTGCAAAAACAAAAGAAATTGCCCTTCCTGCTGCCTTCTCTGCTTTTTTAGGAATTACTGAGCCTGTTATATTCGGTGTAAACCTCCGCTATCGTCGACCATTTATTGCGGCGATGATTGGAGGAGCATTGGGCGGGGCATTTGTAGTTTTCACGAAGGTAGCAGCCAATGCTTATGGTTTAACAGGCATTCCGATGATTGCGATTGCAGCACCATTCGGTGTTCAGAATGTGGTCAATTATGTGATTGGTATGTTAATCGCTGTTGCTGTTTCATTTATTCTCACTATCATTTTTAAAATAAAAGAAGTCGAAAAATAATCAAGGAGTGGTCACAGTCATGACAACTACTGACGCAGCACTTCGTCAAAAGATAGCAGACCGTATTCGAAACTATGAGCATTTGGTCAAAAAGGATGTGTACCGGCAGCATTTTCATTTGATGCCGCCAGTCGGTCTTTTAAATGATCCGAATGGGCTGATTCAGTGGAAAGGAATTTACCACGTCTTTTATCAGTGGCAGCCATTCAAAACGGGGCATGGTGCAAAATTCTGGGGGCATTACACATCGACAGATCTAGTCAATTGGCAGCACGAAGAAGCCGCTCTTGCCCCAAGTGATTGGTTTGATCAAAACGGCTGTTATTCTGGCAGTGCATTTATAGACGATGGACAGATGCATGTGATGTACACTGGAAACGTTCGGGATGAACAAGGGAACCGTGAGACGTATCAATGTTTAGCTGTTTCGGAAGATGGTATTCACTTTCAGAAAAAAGGTGTCGTGGCAACACTGCCGGAAGGGTTCACTGCTCATTTTCGAGATCCAAAGGTATGGAAGCGAAATGGCCAGTGGTACATGGTCCTTGGTGCACAAAGCTTAGACCTGAAGGGACACCTTGTCTTATTTACCTCTGATACGTTAGATAATTGGACGTTTCAAGGCACGATTGCAGGCAGCGGAAAGAATGGTTTAGACAATTTCGGCTATATGTGGGAATGTCCAGACCTGTTTGAATTAGACGGCCGGGATGTATTGATTGTGTCACCGCAAGGGCTAGAGCCGGATGGCTTAAAATATCACAACACACATCAATCAGGCTATTTTGTTGGCACATTGGATGATCATTCCTATCAATATACACACGGAGCGTTTGAGGAGCTGGACCGCGGCTTTGACTTCTATGCGCAGCAAACCTTTCTAGACGAATCAGGCAGACGACTTTTAATCGGGTGGATGGGGGTGCCTGATCAAGGAGAAGAACATCATCCGACCATTTCTTATCAATGGATACACTGCCTCACGATCCCGAGAGAGCTCCGTTTAGATGAGGATGGACATCTGATTCAAAAACCAGTAAGTGAACTTCAATCCATGCGGACCAATGAACAAGAGCATGTTTTTCATATTAAACGTTCTGTTCATTCCATCCCTGTAGAGGATATTACGAGCGCAGAGGTATTCATTGATCAAATTGACACACAAAAAGGGTTTGAATGCTGTATCCGTGCAGCAGCACGCATCATCTATGATAAAGAGGAAGGGAAGCTGACATTAGAGCGGGATCGATTTGAAGATCGATCAAAGGAAGTTCGTGAAGTAGTCATAGAGGAATTACACGACCTTCATATCTTTATCGACTCATCGTCAATTGAGATTTTTGTAAACGGAGGCCGAGAAGTTTTTACTGCACGTTACTTTCCTTCCCCGGGAAATAAATCGATCTCCATCAGTGGCAGAAATGAAACAAAGCTGAAACTGAAGACATGGCATTTACAAAGAGAAGCAGATCAATGATCTGCTTTTTCTAGTGAGATCAGCCTGTATCTTAGAGCCTATAGCGTGTATATACAAGGTTGGCCTAAAGCGGTTTGATGACGTTTTACATATATGATAACAGGTGGAATTATGGTATCATTTTAAAATATATACAGCTGAGGCTGACGTTTATCCAAATGCGGTAGGACAAAAAAGGGGTTGTTTACTTGAATTCAAAACAGCAGCCGACGACTAGAAAACGCTTGGAGACAATGGCAGATCATGTTGAAGATAAACGTGAAGAATATAAAGAATTGCTCATTCAAGTTCAATCTATTCTCGGTGAACCTTCTTTAGAGCAGGAAGAAGTGAAAGAGAAGCTGTCAGATACGTATAAACAAATGAAAGAATATGCTTTATTTGTTGAATCCATTGAAGCCTTTATTCGAAAAATGGCGAAAGAGTCCGATCAGCAAAAATAGGCGTTCATGTATGGATAAAAGAGTGTACTCGGAAGCGGGTACGCTTTTTTAATTCAATAAGATTATTCAGAAATTTAAATGAAAGCGTTGACATTTGTATTGTCATGATCAATAATAAATAAAAATTTCATCTGAGCATGTACAGGAGGAACGATATGAACCATACAACCAAGAAATGCCTGATCACCTTTATTATTGTCCTGTTTTCTATGAGTTTTCTTTTTCCTTCCGTTTCTTCTGCCCGAAATCATACGTCGTCTGCTGCGTCAACTGCTTCAGTCCCGTCTGGTCAATATTATCGTTCACAAGAGGTAGCTCTGCATTCTCACGTTCAAAAAGCTTCTCTTTATTACACAACAGATGGCAGCCAGCCGACAACTCAAAGTCAGTTATACAAAAAGCCCATTCATATCGAAACTGATACGACTTTAAAAGTAAGCGCTTACAAAAATAGGCATCGACTTGCTACGTCTACGTACAATTATCGTTTTGTCACACGAGAGGATATCGCATCATCTTTTTTATCTTTTGAATATCAAGGAATGCCTTATCGGTTGTACATTCCGAAAAATCATAAGAGGGGTAAAGCCTATCCTTTAGTCCTCTTCTTACATGGAGGCGGGGAGAGGGGAACAGACAATCAAAAGCAGTTACTTGCGAATGATGGTGCAGTTTTATGGGCTTCTCCTGAAGTTCAAAAGAAACATCCTTCGTATGTACTTGCACCTCAGGCGCGAAATACTGTCGATGGAGGCTTTGCATTAACAAGAAATGTGCAAAATGAAATTGATCTGACGAATGTGTTTCAATTTTCACCAGATTTACACAAAGCTTATGATGTCCTTCAGCATGTGTTAGCTTCTTATCAGATTGATCAGAAAAGAATTTATGCGACGGGTTTATCACAAGGTGGATTTGGCACGTACCAGTTGAACATCACATATCCTCGTTTGTTTGCAGCGATGATTCCTATTGCTGGGGGTGCAGATCCGAGCAAGGCGGGAATTTTAGCGAGCAAGCCAATATGGGCATTTCATGCAGAGGATGATTCCATTATCCCTATCAGCTATGCGAGAAATACAATTCAAGCTATTCAAAAAGCTGGAGGCCAGCCGCTTTATACGGAGTATGCAAGCAAGTATGGATATGACCATGCATCATGGACGCCTGCTTATGAGACGCCAGGCTTAACAGATTGGCTGTTTGCACAGAGACGAAGCTTTCGATAAACAAAAACCGATTCACCTCCTAACAAGGCGAATCGGTTTTTTCTGTTTTATTTGTCAAAACGATGAGCAGAATGCTTTGTTGGTCCGATGTATTCGTTTAGCTGGAAAGAGCCTTTAATGGCAGCCGTGATGAATTCTTTTGCTGCATAAATGGCTTCTTTCACGTCTGATCCATTCGCTAGTTCAGCTGTGACTGCTGCTGAGAATGTGCAGCCTGCGCCGTGTGTGTATTCTGTGTCGATTTTATCTGTTTCAAGGCGTTCAAAGGTTTGTCCATCATAAAGCAAATCGATGGCTTTGTCTTCGCTGAGCTTACCGCCTCCAGTGATAACCACATACTTTGCACCAAGTTCGTGAATGCGTTTTGCTGCTTCTTCCATTTGTTCGATCGTTTTGATCTCGCCGATTCCGCTTAATTGACCTGCTTCGAAAAGATTAGGTGTGATAACGGTTGCCAGTGGCGTGAGCTTTTCACGCAATGCTTCCGCGTGCTCTGGGTAAAGGACTTCGTTCGCACCCTTACAAACCATGACAGGATCAATGACTACATTTTTTAGGTCATATGTTTTGATGGTGTCAGCTGCAAGCTCGATCACGTCGACGGTTGGAAGCATACCCGTTTTCAGCGCATCTACACCAATGCCTTCTACAATGGTAGAGAGCTGCGCGCGAATTGTCGCCGTATCAATTGGAAACACCTGATGATCCCAATGATTATGAGGGTCCATTGCAACGACAACGGTTAAAGCTGTCATCCCGTAGACGTTTTTTTCTTGAAACGTTTTTAAATCTGCTTGGATACCTGCACCGCCGCTTGAATCCGAACCTGCGATGGTGAGTGCTTTATTCATAGACATAGTTGCTGAACCTCCAATGTGATGTGTAACAGTTACTGTTCTATCCCTTATTATAATCAGCTTTTCCATTTATCACAATGAAACGGCATAAAAAAGCGTTCCTCTCATCGGAACGCCTCCCTTTCTTACCTTTTACAAATCACCAATTTCCCTTTTTTCAGTTCATCTAAAAGGGTTAAGGCTAACTCTTGATCGGCCCCAGCTGACATCATTTTGGCCATCAGTTCATCATCCCGGGTACGAATGACATTGGCGACTTGATCCAAAATCCCTTGATCGACCGCAGTCATGCTTTTGGCATCTGTATACTCCGTTACGGTATCAGAGCGTTCTGGGTCGTACGCAAAAACAAAAACAGCGTCTTTTGATGAATCCGATGAATGAATGTGGTCAATGGTCTGTTTTGCTTCTTTACTATTCTCCACCGTGATATATTCCATCATGATCACTCCTTTTCATCAAAAATTCCCATTTTCCCATCAAATCAAACCGCCTTTTATATCATGAGAAGAAAGTCAATTTATGTTTTAATGGAAAAAGACGAATCTATTAAAGGAGTAAGCTGCATATGAAGATTTCCTTATTAATTGTGACACATAACCGGCTCAGCGCACTGTGTGAGCTGCTTGAATCCATTACAAGACAAACCGTACAGCCTTTTGAAATTGTTGTCGTCAATGATGCAGGAGAGCGAGTCGACATCATTCAGGAACTTTACCCTGAGCTTCCGATCCGCTTGATTCATTTAGATGAGAATGTCCAGCATGTAAATGCCAGAAATGTGGGGGTGCGGGAGCTGACAGGAGACGTCATCATGCTGAGTGACGACGATGATTACTTCACACCTTGTCATATCGAACGCATGAGCAAGGCGCTGGAAGATGCCGATTTTGTCTTTTCTGATGCAGAAATTGTATCATTTGAAGAAAAAGGCGCGACCCGTTTCCCGCTGTCGAGACGTTTGTTTGCTTATACAGCGGATATTGAGGATATGCGTGTCTTTTCTACATATGTTCCTTCGGGCAGTATGTACAAACGCTGTATACACGATGAGATTGGCTATTTTGATCCAGCGATGCATCATTATTGGGACTGGGACTTCTTTTTGCGTGTATCACAGCATGCCCGAGTCAAACGAGTGCCAGCGGCGAGCGTGATCTATGCGTTTTTTGACGGCGGTGGAAATCAGTCTAGTGATCTGGGTGAAACAAGGAAAAACTACTTAGATGATTTAAGTGAAAAGCATGAACTGGGCGATCTGCCGACAGCGAACTTTGCGATATTATTAGAAGAACCAGCGATGAAAAAAAGAGAATCAGAGAGTGAGATTGTGTGGGATGGAAAACCGATGATCTCCAGACTAGCGCAGCAAGTAGAAGGAGGAAAACCACAATGAAGCCATTTTTAAATGATAGCTGGTGGGCTGTGATGAAAAGTGAATTTGAACAGCCGTATTATCAGGAATTACGTGAATGGATGAAGGAAGAATATCGCACGCAGACCGTTTTTCCAAAACCAGATGACGTGTATCGTGCTCTTCATTTGACGTCATATGAAAAGGTCAAAGTGGTGATTTTAGGACAAGACCCTTATCATGGCCCAGGGCAGGCACATGGATTAAGCTTTTCTGTTCAGCCGGGCGTCAAACACCCGCCATCTTTGAGAAATATTTTTCAGGAGCTAAAGGATGATCTTGGCTGTCCTGTTCCAAACCACGGTTCACTTGTCAGCTGGGCAGAGCAGGGTGTGCTGCTCTTAAACACTGTGCTGACTGTGAGAAGGGGCGAGGCGAATTCTCATAAAGGCAAGGGCTGGGAACGAGTGACAGACCGCGTGATTGATGTGCTGAATCAGCGTGAGCAGCCTGTCGTTTTTGTGTTATGGGGAAGACATGCTCAAAACAAGAAAGAACGCATTGATCAAAACAAGCATTTCATCATTGAGTCACCTCATCCAAGTCCTTTTTCTGCAAGAAACGGCTTTTTTGGCAGCCGGCCGTTTTCAAAGGTAAACGCGTATTTAAAGCAAATGGGGATTGAAGAAATCAATTGGTGCATCAAGGATATTGAATGAAAATAGGACGAGGGGAGAGCCCCTTCGTCCTGTTTATTTTAAAAATTTGCGGACCAAGTCGAGTCCATTTTTCGCATTTGGATAACGGAAGGAAAAATCGAAGCGATTGGTTTGCCGCAGGACGCTTTTTTCATGCGTAAAAGTAAAGAAGCTTTCCTTCCCGTGATATCGCCCCATGCCGCTTTCGCCGACGCCTCCGAATGGCAGGTAAGGGGTAGCGACATGCATAAGCGTGTCATTGATACATCCTCCGCCAAATGAGAGGTTGTCTAGAATATAGGATTCTGTTTCTTTATTTGTTGTAAATAAGTAAAGCGCAAGCGGCTTCGGCCTTGCTTTGATCATATGAACTGCCTCATGCAGAGAATCAAAGGTCATGACAGGCAGAATCGGTCCGAAAATTTCCTCCTGCATGACAGGATCTTCCCATGTGATGTGGTCTAAAATGGTCGGAGCGATTTTGAGCTCCTGTTCATTGCGCTGTCCACCTGTGACGATCGTTCCATTTGAGAGAAATTGTGTAAGCCTGTCAAAATGACGCTGACTGACATTTTTTCCAAAGTGCGGATGCGTTTCGGGATGTTCACCATAAAAATCACGGATACAGGCTGTCATTTCTCGCAATAGTTCCTCTTTGATGGATTCATGAACGAGCAAATAGTCTGGTGCAATGCAGGTTTGCCCTGCATTGGTGAACTTTCCAAAGGTGATCCGCTTCGCTGCTAGCTTGATGTCGGCATCAGGCATGACGATGCTGGGACTTTTTCCGCCAAGCTCAAGTGTGACAGGTGTCAAATGCTTTGCGGCGGCTTCCATGACGACTTTGCCAACTGCCACACTTCCAGTAAAGAAGATATAATCAAAGGGCAGTTTCAGCAGTTCTGTACTGACTTCAACACCGCCCTCTACGACAGCCGCATGGTCTTCTTGAAATACAAGTTTGATGATAGTGCTGATCACTTGTGAGACTGCCGGCGTCAGCTCAGACTGCTTTAAAATCACGGCATTTCCCGCAGAAATCGCACCGACTAATGGAGAAAGGGCCAATTGGAAAGGATAGTTCCAAGGAGCAATGATGAGCACAGTTCCATAAGGTTCCTTGATAATCATGCTTTTTGATCCGATATGAGTCAGCGGTGTTTTCACGCGAGTTGGCTTCGCCCATTTGTGAAGGTGTTTGATGGTATGATTGATTTCTTCATACACCATCCCAATCTCTGTTGTATAGGCTTCCTGTTCGGATTTATGTAAATCATGGGCTAAGGCCTGTAAAATATCCTTTTCATGCTGTTTGATTGCTGCTTTTAAGTCTTGAAGAATGCGGATGCGTTCTTGAACCGCTGGCTTCTGAAAGACTTTTTGTTTCTGAAATAGAGCAGTGAGCTTGTCCATTATTCAATCCTTTCATAGACGATTTTGTTTCTTTTATTATGTGTGAATGAAGATGATGGGTCAAATAAGAGAGGCGTGAGCGCACTGCTTTGAAAAAATGAACCCATTTGGTTTGTTCATTTGGTAAAATAATGTTGAAAAGAGATTTTTTTAGATTGGAGGGTCTACCCTTGAATATTCATATATCAAGCCTGCTTCAAAAAATGGAGGAAGCGGTTCAAAAAGCAAAACAAAGTGGAAATGATGAAGAGGTGAAACGTCAAGTAGCGGCCATTTCTTCACTATGTGATGTCATTCTCGACGCACCATCAAAGGTGCAAATGCCGCAGTCGCCGGCCATCTCACCACCTCCATCGATACATACACCATCAGCGCCATCTGTGACTACAGATCAAGCCATGCTTGAGAAACTCATGGGCACAAGTGGTGCGAAGAAATTTCAGCAAAATGATGAGGGTCAAAAAGAGAAGGACGGGAACGGCGACTCTATTTTTGATTTTTAATGGTCTTGTCACGACAAAGGGAAGGTGATCGGTTTGAAACTATTTTTGGGCGCCATTCAGTGGATGGCATTTTTTATCGCAGCTTCTATTGCCGTACCAATTGCGATTGCACAAGCATTTGAATTGAACCAAGTGCAATCGGCGGAGCTGATTCAAAGTACTTTCTTTTCACTTGGTCTTGTGGCGATGGTGCAGTGTTTATGCGGCCATATGCTGCCGATCAATGAAAGTCCAGCAGGGCTTTGGTGGGGTGTGTATACCCTTTATGCCGGCATGACAGGTACAATCTTTGCGACGTATCCTGAAACCCTGCAAGCATTACAAGGGGCTTTAATTTTTAGTGCTGTTTTCTTTTTTATTTTTAGTTTATTTAAAATCATCAATTGGCTCGCGTCTTTATTTACGCCAGTCGTCACAGGCATTTACCTGCTGCTGCTTGTTGTGCAGCTAAGTCAGCCAATCATGAAAGGGCTGATGGGCATCGGCTATCGGGGAAATCAGGTGGACGGGCTTGTCTTTTGCTTATCGATCTTGATTATTATCCTCACCTTCATGATCAGCCGCTCAAAATGGCATTACTTGAGGCAGTTTTCTGTGTTATTCGCACTTGCAGGCGGATGGCTGTTATTCGCTCTACTCGGATTGGCGAAGCCGGTTCGAATTCCAGAACAAATCATCGAGTTTCCGAAGCTGTTTCCATTCGGTATGCCGGTCTTTGACAGCGGATTGCTTGTCACGTCCTTTTTTATAACGATTTTACTCATTGTGAACATGCTGGCAAGTATTCGAATTGTGGAAAGCTCAGTGAAGGCATTTGGTGAACTGCGTGAGCGGAAAAGAGCACGTCCTGCTGGTTTTGTCGCAGCATTTGGTCATTTATTAAGCGGGCTGATCGGGGCGATTGCGCCTGTACCTATTTCGGGGGCAGCCGGATTTATCCAGACAACCAAAATTCCTTCGAGAAAGCCTTTTTTCATAGGAAGTCTGCTTGTTGTTCTCATTAGTTTGTTTCCCCTGCTCATGAGCTTTTTCTCTGCATTGCCATCACCTGTGGGGCTTGCTGTAAACTTTGTGGTCTTTTCTTCTATGATTGGGATTGCGATGTCGGAGTTTGATCAGTATGAGAAAGAAGAAGTCCCGCGGATTCGCTTTGTTCTTGGGATTGCTGTTTTAGCAGGCGTAGGGGCGATGTTTGTGCCTCAGGGGGCCTTGAAAGGGATGCATCCTGTGCTCATTTCATTATTAAGCAACGGTCTTGTTCTAGGCACACTCATTGCGATCGTGGTCGACCAAGTCTTGTTACGAAAGAAAAAGAAATCCGACAATCTCGTGTCAACGTAAAGGGAAAGTTGAATGTCGCCCTTCACCCGCGCTATGATAAATATAATTGACGAGATAAGGAGAATGACGAATGAAACTATTTTTCATTTTAGGTGCTATTAACGCCATGCTTGCTGTTGGACTTGGAGCCTTCGGTGCGCACGGTCTAGAAGGGAAAATCCCTGAAAAATATATAGAAATATGGAATAAAGGTGTTCAATATCAAATGTTCCATGCCATTGGCTTATTTGTTGTCGCTTTTCTTGCAGATAAGCTGTCAGGTGTCTCCTTGGTTCCTGCCGCTGGCTGGGTGATGCTTGCAGGTATCCTTTTCTTCTCAGGAAGCCTTTATGTGCTGGCATTGACGCAGGTGAAGATTTTAGGAGCCATTACTCCTATTGGCGGAGTAGCATTTATCGCCTCTTGGATCATGCTTGTCATTGCAGCAGCAAAAAATTTATAAGCCAATAAACCGATGCTCTCATAGGGGCATCGGTTTTTTTCTTAACTCCAGTAAGGGGTATAGTTGGACGGTGCTTGATAATATGGGACGTAGTGAGATGGAGGGACAGGATGCGTTTGAGACTCTTCCTCCCGGTGGCAAAATGGTCCGATAAACACACTTGGTTTCACAGGCTTTATCGCCTGCTTCCACTGTGTTTCGTTCATGCAATAAGTATGGGCCATGATGTGAGAAGGGGTGAGGGTGAGAAGGTCTGAGCCTAGGATCACTTCAGGTGTAGATGCGTTAAAAATGGCTAACAAATGAGTTCTGTCTTGGAGAGCGACTTCATAATGCCACCAGCCTTGAGGCACGTTTGCCACCTGTCCAGGTGTGATGGTGTAGGTGTGCAGTTTTTTTGTAAATGGATTCAGCATCGATACGGCAGCAGAACCGGCTATACAATAAACAAGCTCTGCGGCATTTTGATGATAATGAGGCTCTACGACTTTGCTTTTACTCAAATATATATCCAGCAGGGACACTTGATCCAACGAGTTTAATTGTTTTTTTCCTAACACATTAATCAGGTTATGCTGATCGAATTTCACAAGGGGGCTTTGATTCAGATCGTATGAAAATTTGACATTTGGTGATGTATAATCCAGCTCAACAGTCATTGATGTCACCTCTAGGCTTTTGATAAAAACTACTAGGCATCTTATGAGCAGCGCCCTAGAGGTGTGACAAAAACCTAGACAAAAGAAAAAAAGCAAGGGCACCTGAGCCTTGCTTTTGCCATGCTTGACGTTATCTCGGAGAATACGTAGACATGGAGTATGGATAGTCGTATTGAATTTCCCCATCAAACGTAATGTAATCAAGATAGATCGTTAATAGTAAGTATCGTGTTCCTGTCTTATTATCACTAATGATAATGTGGTCACGTCCTGCAGCTTCAATGACGCCTCTAAAAATCTTCGAATTCCATTCCTTGCTCGCCTCAAATGTCATATAAATCGTGGCTACCTTGCCGCGGTTCAATCGTAAAATATTTTCAATATAGGACTGCTCAATAGGCAGCTGCCCGGTGACATTCTGCTGATAAACCGGTCCAGAAGGAATTTGATATGGCTGACCGCCGCCCTGCGTTCCTTGGCCTCCTTGTGAAGTGCCGGTAGACGGCATTGGCGAAAACCCCTGCTGCATTTGACCCTGCGTTTGGGGAGGGACTGAATAACCCATCTGCTGCGCAGGATACGGATTTGCTCCATATTGTTGCTGGCGGAAATCTTGACCTTCGAAACCCGAACCTTGCCCAAATTGATTTTTCAATTTCATAACGTTCCTCCTCTTTCCTCATGGTGTTCTAAACAGAAGGCGCTAAAGCACCTGTTGTTTCCATAGCATTCTTTCTCTCTTTCACACTATGAGACAGGAGGGGAGAATATGTACATTGAACGAAAAAAAGGAACTGCTATGCAATTCCTCAGCGTGTAGACAATCCCTCGTATTCTATCGGTACTCGTCTTTTTTACATGATCCAGTTTACAGCGTGCTGAATATCAAATAAAAGTGTCGTGATGAGAAAAAACGCGGCGAGCGGTGTGATCACAATGATGAAGGCTTGCCATAATTTGAGCTTCATCACAGCGACAATGCCTAAAATTGCCATTCCAAATATCCACGTCTTTGCATATACATCCGTAAGAGTTAAAAGATCGAGATAATACCATACTTCATAATGCTGATCTAAATATGGTGAGATTTTAACAAACGTATACGGACCGAGCATCCCAACAGTGAAAATCCAAGTAAGTGAAAATAAAGCAGAAGGGAAAAAGACCGTCAGTGTGCAGGCTTTGAGTATATCTCGATATGCCGTTTGACAGTCGAAAAAGAGACGGCCTAACCATTTAATCAGAAGGACACCGAAAAATAGAATCATATTACCTGCCAAAATACCATATCCCGCTCCTTGTAACAGAATAAAAGGGAATGGAATATGATTGCCCATATACTCGCTAAAATACCCTTCGTAGATCCAGCCCGTACCGGCGATACTTGCAAGGAGCATCATCAGCCAAATGGGAATATTGGAATGTTGATATGAGCGAATAATCGTTTTTGTCGCGACGAAAATTTTAAAAAATCGAAAAAATCCTTTTACTTCCTCTTCTTGGGAGTGATCATTCTTCATAGCTTCCAATGTTCTTTACTCCTTTAATACACACAAATGATTACTTATATTACCAAAAATTTCGCATTTTTCAAAGATAGATCAATAAAAAAATACAATTTTATAAAAAATAGGTCACTCTACAGTCTCTTTAAGAGGAGACACATATGATAAACATAGTTTGAAAGAGACCGAGGTGAAAACTTTGACAAAAGTAACTGTCATTATGACGAGCTACAACAAGGCGGCTTACGTCGGCAGATCGATTGAAGCGGTCCTGCAGCAGACGCTGTCAGACTTTGAACTTTTTATCATGGATGATGGATCAAACGAAAAAACCCTTGCTGCTATTGAACCGTTTCGCAAAGATCCCCGCGTTCACTTTATCCAAAGCGGTGTCAAAACGCTGGAAGAGAGAACAGCGAAAACTCGCTACGCCGTGCTGATTAATCAAGCATTAGAACTGGCAAAGGGCGAGTATATTTCCTATGCCACAGATGACAATGTCTACGCCCCGGACCGTTTAGAGAAGCTCACTCATTATCTAGATGCCCATCCAGGTAAAGAGATTGTCTATTCTAGTTCTAAAGTGATCTATTTAAATAGCAAAAAAGAGCCAGTGAAGGAAACGATTCGGCCGGCGCAAACAGTGCAATGGAATGCCCCCTGTGCCATAGATCATTGCTCGGTCGTACATCGTGCATCCATTTTATCAAAAATTCATGCTGAATTTGGGTCTTACTGGGACGAGAGTCCGCATTTTTATCGGATAGGGGATGCCCGTTTCTTTTTTCGGTTAAATCATTTTTATCCGTTCTATCCCTTTGATGAAATATTAGATACAAATTACATCACAGAACAGTCCATTCATTATCAGCTGGCAGAAGAAGAGAAAAGTGCCTTTATTCAAGCACTTCCCGAGCAGTCTACCTGCTGGGAGCTTCGCAGTATATTAAAACAAAAACATGGGAGGTGACCTGAAGTGTCGCACTATATTCATCATTATTGGCAGGTGTACTTTGAGTATGTGAATCTGATGAAGGATTTGTCCTACAAGCAAATTCCTCTTGGGTTGATCAGTAATTTTTATCAATATATCAGTCCTGAAGTGAGGGAACGCATGGAAGATGAAGCATTCGGTCAAGAACTGACAACCGCTTGTCCATTACCGGAAGAGATTCAGCCATTTTTTGATCAGCATAAACAGCAGATCAAGCGTATCGCTTATCGTCCGGCGAATGGAAAGGTATTGCTTCACTTTGAACACCTGCGTTTTACGGAACAAAATTACACGCGGTTCCATCCAAACAAAACGGTGGTGCTCGCTCGCTGGAAGAAGGCGGATTATTACGGATTACCCGTGATCAGTAAGCCGGAATTAGCCGGAGAGGTTAATAAAGAAGCCCACGCTGAATATATTGAAAAAGCAAATGCTCTCCTTAAACCTTACGCTCACCACCCTGTCTTTGGCAATGTCTTTTTTAGAGAAAAACTGCGGAAGGACATTGTGCAATTTATTGATGTCATTAACCAAATAGAAATGCTATTTCAAATGCAGCCGATTGCAGCTGTCATTGTTGGAACGACGGAGGATGCTTACAGCCGCGTACTCGCTTTGCAAACAGTGAAACGCCAGCTTACGAGTATCTGTCTTCAGCACGGTGCGCTTATGGGAGACGAAGCCTTTTTACCAATTTTCACGACTTGCCATGGGGTATTTGGAAAATATGAAAAGGACTGGTATGTAGATAAAGGCTGTCAGCCGGAACAGGTGGAAATCACAGGTCATCCGAGGTTTGATTTGGTGAAGGAGCGAACGCCGCTTCAACAGGATCTCATTTTTCGTAAATTGAACTTCAGTCCGGCTAAAAAGACCGTGCTTGTGGCAACGCAGCCGTTTTCTGAAGCCTTTTATGGCGATGTTCTTAAAACGATCGCCAAACGGAAAGACATTCAGCTGATCATGAAGCCGCATCCTTGGGAAATTGCTCGAAATCGATTAAATGACTATGTGACTATTGAACGAGCGGGAAATCATGTGAAATTGATTAAAAAAGAAATTGACCTGTATGACTTGCTGCCATATGTGGATATCGTGATTACGCTCACATCTACAGTTGGTCTTGAAGCGATGCTTTTTGAAAAGAGTGTGCTGATCGGGAAAACGACAGAAGGCAGAAGATACCCATATTACGAGTCGCTTGGCAGCTATCATATGGAAAACCCTGTTGAACTAGCTGAGAAAGCCATTCGTATTTTGTCGGATGAACAAGAGATGAAACTGGCAAAGCAGCAAGGAGCTCAGTTCATTAAACAACATTATCCGCATGCGCGATCTATCGATGTTCTGCTTTCTCTGCTTAAAACAAAAACTGGTGTGGATTTTCAGAGATGAAGATAGGGGTGTGCAAGCGATATGGGAAAAAAGAGAGCACAATTTCTTCCTTATGCTCTGCCTTTCATTCAGCAGGAAGAAATTGATGAAGTCATTGGAACATTAAAGTCCGGCTGGCTGTCAACTGGACCAAAAGTAAGACAGTTTGAAGAAGAATTTCAGCAGCTGACAGGTGCAAAACATGCGATCGCTGTCAATTCATGTACGGCTGCTTTATTTTTAGCGTTAAAGGCAAGAGGGATTAGGGCTGGGGATGAGGTGATTACAACCCCTCTGACATTCTGCGCAACAGCCAATACGATTATCCATACGGGAGCAGCGCCTGTATTTGTCGATATTGATCCAGCGACACTCAACCTTGATGCAGAGAAACTAGAAGCGGCGATTACACCACACACAAAAGCAATTGTTCCTGTTCACTTTGCCGGTCAATCGTGCGATATGGACCGGATTTTAGCCATTGCCAAAAAGTATGATCTATTTGTACTTGAAGATGCTGCCCACGCTCTTTACACAACGTATCACGGTCAGCCCGTTGGATCCATTGGTGATGCGACCGCTTTTAGCTTTTATGCAACGAAAAACCTAGCGACTGGTGAAGGCGGCATGCTGACAACAAATGATGATGCGCTTGCGGCTCGGATTAGAAGACTAGCGCTCCATGGGATGAGCAAGGGAGCGTGGAATCGTTATGGAGAAAAAGGAACGTGGTATTACGAGGTCGAGGAACCAGGCTATAAAATGAACATGTTTGACGTGCAGGCATCGATAGGGCTTGTTCAACTAAGCCGACTAGATGACATGCAGGCGCGGAGAGAACAGATTGCAAAAGCATACAATCAGGCTTTTCAAAAAGAAGCGGGTCTGATCCTGCCGCCTGTGCATCAAGAAGGAAGACATGCATGGCATTTGTATGTACTGCAAGTGAATCCAAAAGAAGCATTTATCACGCGTGATGAACTGATTGATCAGCTGCAAAAGGAATATAAAATCGGCACGAGTGTTCACTTTATCCCTGTTCACTTGCATCCATACTATCAAGAAACATATCACTATTCACCGGAGGATTTTCCTGAGTCACTTGCATACTACAAGCAGACGCTCTCACTGCCGCTCTATCCAAGTATGACAGATGAAGATGTGCAGGATGTTATCACAGCGGTGTTGTCTATTTTAAAAGAACAGAAGGCATTATCATGAAGGTCGTTCATGCTGTAGATGATCAGGTGCTGGCTTCTTGGCTGGAGAAATACGGTCAACAAGCGGAACAAATGAACGGCTTCAAGCAGTTTGCTCTTGTTAATGGCGCACAGCTAAAGGCAGTCCTGTTATATGAATGGTCAAAATGGGAAAGCGGCATTTTTCATCAGCATATTTTTCATGTGAAGTTTGTCGAAGCGGAGACAGCGTCTGCTTTTCAAGAATTGATGGAGCGTTTCATCAATTGGATGAGAACAGAAAAATGCGATTTTTTCTTTTTACGTCTTGAAGCGTCTGATCTTGAAAAAAACCGCATCGTCCAAAGGCTGTCACATGTGTACTATGTGGGCGGTCTCACTCGTCTTGAGGCGCCGCCTGTTCAAATGGAGATGCCATCTACAGGTGAAGATGTGGTCATCAGTCTGCCGGATGAAAAGGATTACGATGAGGCGGTGTCACTTGCTCATCAGGCGTTTGTGAAAAGCCGGTATGCACTTGATCCTTTTTTAGATCAGAATGCCGTCCAGCATTTCTTTCAGGAATGGATGAGAAACAATTTACTCGGACGTGCAGATATCAATCTCGCAGCAAAGGTGAACGATGAAGTCATTGGTTTGATTCAAGGGGTGACAAAGGGCGATGAACTGGTACTTGATTTATTGTCCATTAGAGCGGATGCACAAGGAAAAGGGATCGGGAGAAAGCTCGTGATGGCGATGATTAACGCCTCTCATGAGAGAGGGCATCGGTTTATGTCTGCCGGAACTCAGATGCATAACACAACCGCGATTCAGCTGTACGAAAAGCTGGGCTTTAGAACAAAAAATGCCTTCTTGTATTACCATGTGTGGCCGAAAAAAGGAGAGAGGTAAGATGGCGCATTTCTATATCGGAGATCGCAAAGTAGGGGATGGCGCGCCTGTCTTTATCATTGCAGAGGCAGGCATTAACCATGATGGAAAGCTGGATCAGGCGCTTGCTTTAATTGATGTGGCAAAGGAAGCAGGTGCCGATGCGGTGAAGTTTCAAATGTTTCAAGCTGATCGGATGTATCAAAAGGAACCGGGTTTGTACGAAACAGCCAAAGGGGAAGAGGTGTCTATTTTTTCTTTAGTGGAACAAATGGAGCTGCCGCCAGAATGGCTCCCGGTGTTATTGTCACGTTGCGCGGAAAAAGGGCTGATATTTTTAAGCACAGTGTGTGACGAAGAATCTGCGGATCTATTGAATCAAACTGATCCGCCGGCTTTCAAGCTGGCATCCTATGAAATCAATCATTTGCCTCTTATGCGTCACACGGCATCTTTTCAAAAGCCCATCATATTCTCAACAGCCGGGGCAACCATTTCGGATGTCCATGAAGCATATGAGGCGATTACAAGCGAGCACAATCAGCAGGTCGCTATCATGCATTGCGTAGCAAAGTATCCAGCACCTAGAGCTTACACGAATCTCCGCGTGCTTCAAACCTTAGCTGCGGCATTTCCCGAGGCAGTCATTGGCTTTTCTGATCATAGTGAGCATCCAACTGAAGCGCCTGTGGCCGCTGTGAAGCTTGGGGCAGCAATCATTGAAAAGCACTTTACAGTCGATAAAACGTTACCTGGGGCTGATCATTCCTTTGCTCTTGATCCTGAAGAATTGAAGAAAATGGTTCAGCATATTCGAGCGGCAGAAAAGCAGCGGAATCTAACAGAAGCTGACACTCATTCAGTGCCAGAAGAGCTCCTTGGCAGTTCTTATAAAACGACAACAGCTATTGAAGGCAAGATTCGTGAATTTGCGTATCGAGGCATTTTTACGACAAAAGGCATTGCGAAAGGCGAGACATTGACCGCAGAAAATCTAGCCGTGTTACGTCCAGGACAAAAAAGCCAAGGTCTGCATCCAAGGTATATGGCGGTTTTACTTGGCACAAAGGCTGTCAGAGATATCCCAGCCCATACAGGGGTTTCGTGGAAAGATGTACTCATGCAGGAGACGCCAAATGATCAATGATGTCCTTTTTGTCATACAGGCGAGAATGGGCTCAACAAGGCTGCCAAAAAAGGTAATGAAACCGATCGGCGGTATGGCGCTGATCGACCTGATTGTTGAACGAGTAAAGCAATCAGATCATTACAATCACAAATCGCAGAACCTCATGATCGCCACAACAGTTGAGGCAGAAGATGATCTGCTGGCTCATTATTGTTTATCAAAGGGCTATAAAGTATTTCGTGGCAGTGAGGCGGATGTACTGCAGCGATTTGCGCAGATTGTCCGTCATTTTGAACCACAAACCATTGTGCGTTTAACAGGAGATAACCCATTTATAGATCCAGTCCTTTTGTCGAAAATGCTTGAAAAACATAGACAAGAGAAGGCTGATTACACGTATACGGCTGGAACGCCACTCGGTATTTCCGGGGAAATGATCGACGCACAGATTTTAAGTGAAATCGACAATTTTCCCCTTACGCAGCCAGAGCGTGAGCATGTCACGCTCTATATCAGAAAGCATCCTGAGCAATTTCACCTGCAATTATTCACACCGCCCAAAGAACTTGCATATCCTGCTTATCGATTCACGATTGATACAGAAGAAGATTATGTGTTTGCGACCCGTTTACTAGAGAAAGCTGGCGACTCCATTGCTGTGCCTACGGCTGAACTCATCACCATTTGCGAACAAGACCCTGATATTGTTCGGCTGAATCAATTTGTGAAACAGAAGGATGCTGAATGAACAAGAAAATCATGATTGTTGTGTATGGTGGGTTTTTAAGAGGGATGGGTCATGTCGTCAGAATGAAACGGCTGGCAAATCAACTGCTTCAAGAAGGAAACGACATATCTTTCTATACAAATGAACAGATCTGTGTAGAAATGCTCTCAGGTCCAGATTGGCACGTTCATTTGGTGCAGGAGTCGAAGGCATTCCTTCAGATGGAGCAGGACATAAAAGAGCTGAATCCAGATCTTCTGCTGATTGATGTACTTGATTGTGACCTCCAATTTCTTCAATTAGTCAAAGCATCCTCCAGCTCTGCCAGGCTGGTCTTATTCGAAGAAAAAAGAGCAGAAGCTTGTCAGCTTGCCGATGCTGTCGTGAACGGCATTTATGGCGGTCTGGACGAAAAGTACATGCAAGTAGATGGGACAGAATATTTTTATGGAACACCTTATTTATTGTTAGATCAAGAGATAAGCCGATTAAAAGACACATATGAGGTTCGAAAAGAATGCAAAAAGGTGGTCATCAGCCTTGGGGGCAGTGACCCGCGTGGATTGTTATTAAAGACTGTATCAGCAATCCTCGAAGCGGACCACTTACACATTTTAGCGGTTACAGGAAAAGCCTCCCGCATTGAAGAACAAATAGAGGCTGAGCATATTCAATTCATTCGTCATACAGATCAATTACCTGCACGCCTTTCGGAAGCTGATCTGGCAATAGTTGCTGGCGGGATGACATTATACGAGGCAGTTTGTATCGGAGTGCCCAGTATTGTTCTTTCACAAGTCGATCATCAAGCAGTGACAGCCGCTCGTTTTGCACAAAAGGGAGCGTGCCACCATCTTGGCTTAGGTGAACTTGTGGATGAAAAAGATATACGGTGTGCTGTGGAAAGACTGTCCAGCAGCTACTTTCTCCGCAGGAGCATCCATCTTAATGGACGGACACTCATTGATGGAAAAGGAATTGAACGAGTGAAAAACATTCTTATACACCTCATGAATCATCACCAAAAAGACTATAGGGATGTGTAGATGTGAAGGGAGTTATTTTAGCAGGAGGAAAGGGATCACGACTGGCGCCTTTAACGAAGATTTTCAATAAACATTTATTGCCGGTTGGTCCATATCCAATGATTTATTGGTCATTGTTCAAATTGAAGGAAGCAGGGGTTTTAGATGTGATGGTTATATCACAAGAAGAACAAATCCCGTTGTTTCAAAAACTGCTTGAAAGCGATCAGGAATTGGGGATGAACATCGTATATCAGGTACAGCCTGAAGCGTCTGGGATATCAGACGGCTTATCCTATGCAAAGCCCTTTGTCAAAGGGGAGAAGTTTGTGCTGATGCTTGGTGATAATGTATTTGAGGATTCGCTAAACCCTTTTGTTGAAGCTTTTCAGCAGCAAGATAGAGGAGCCAAGGTTCTGTTGAAAGAAGTGGCAGATCCAAAGCGGTTTGGCATTGCAGAAATTGATGCCGCCCGTCAACAGATTTTATCAATAGAGGAAAAGCCGGAGCATCCGCGCTCATCCTACTGCGTCACGGGCATCTATTTTTATGATCAAGAAGTCTTTCAATATATTGAGAGAATCTCGCCGTCAGATCGAGGCGAATTAGAGATTACAGACGTGAACAATCTCTATATCTCAAATAGCCAGCTGACCTATGATATGTTAAAAGGGTGGTGGATTGATGCAGGAACACATGAATCTCTCCACGAAGCATCTGCGAAAATGTTTGAAACGATGAAGAAAAAAGAGGGATCCGAATGACGAAGTCTTATTTAATTACAGGCGGAGCGGGTTTTATCGGACTGAATTTTGTGAAGCTGCTGCTTCAGGATACAAATGTCAGGCTCACCGTTTTTGATAAATTAACATATGCCAGTCATCCAGACGAGATGGATGAATTATTAAAGTTGTCTCATTTTCGGTTTATTCAAGGGGATATTAGCCTTCAGCATGAGCTGGATCAAGCATTTGACGAAGTCTATGATGCGATCATTCATTTTGCGGCAGAATCGCATGTTGATCGCAGCATTGAATCGGCAGAGCCTTTTATTCAAACAAATGTCCTTGGAACGTATCGTATGCTTGAAGCTGTTTTAAATGGAAAGGCGAAAAAGCTCATTCATATTTCAACAGATGAAGTATATGGAGATTTGGAGCCAGATGATCCTGCTTTCACAGAACAAACACCACTCTCACCGAACAATCCTTATTCAGCAAGCAAGGCGAGTTCAGACCTGCTTGTAAAATCCTTTATCCACACTTACCAATTACCCGCGATGATTACACGATGCAGCAACAATTACGGACCGTATCAGCATGAGGAAAAATTAATACCGACCATTATTAGAAAAGCAGTCAATGGAGAGAAAATCCCGATTTATGGAGACGGCCGGCAAATTCGCGATTGGCTGTATGTAGAGGACCATGCGAGAGCTGTGAAGAAGGTGCTCGAAAACGGCACAGCCGGGCAGGTATACAATATTGGCGGCGGCAATGAGAAAACAAATCTTGATTTAACCAAAACGATTCTATCGCAGCTTGGAATCAGTCATGATCAAATTGCGTTTATTCAAGACCGAAAAGGACATGACAGACGGTATGCCATTGATGCAAGTAAGCTAAAAGGCGAGCTCGGCTGGACGCAGGAGACGTCATTTGAAGAAGGTATCGAAAAAACGATCAATTGGTATCGAACCAAATACGATCAGAGCGAAGAAGGGTGACGGATGAAAGTTTTAATCACCGGTGCAGGCGGCCAATTAGGGAAAGAATTGAGCAGACAGCTCAAAGAAAAAGACATGACCGTCATTGCCTTAACGAGGAACATGCTCAATATCACAGACCAGCAGGCAGTTAGACATGCGATGAGACACTATCAGCCTGATATTGTTGTCAGTGCAGCAGCCTATACATCTGTTGATCAATGTGAAACAGAAACCGAAAAGGCGTATCTTGTGAATGGCATTGGCGCCTACTATACAGCCCTGGAAGCAAAGCGCGCAGGCGCTGATGTGTTACATGTCAGTACAGATTATGTGTTTGACGGGCAGGCGGACACCCCTTACCAAATCGATGCACAGGCAGATCCTCAAACCATTTATGGAAAGAGTAAAAAGCTTGGTGAGGAATTGATTCAGCTTGTGTCAGATGAAGTGAAAATCATTCGTACCTCGTGGCTTTATGGACATGAGGGGCATAACTTTGTGAATACCATTCTTCGGCTCGCTGAAACGAAGGATCATTTGCGCATTGTGAACGATCAAATAGGGTCTCCTACTTATACAAAGGATGCAGCTGAGGCCTTGATTCATTTGTTTGATCAGAAGGCAGGCGTGTATCATGTCAGTAATCGAGAAAGCTGTTCCTGGTTTGATTTTGCGTCAGAAATTGTGATGAAAAGCGGCCTGTCCGCCACAATTGAGCCGATTTCCACGGAAGAGTACGGCTTCCAAACGCCTCGCCCAGCCTATTCTGTCTTAGATCTTCAAGCGATTGAAGCCACAGGCTGGCAGCCGAGGCATTGGAAGGATGCACTTTACGAATATTTGCAGAAAGAAGGGAGATGGCAACAGCATGATTGATGGTGTTCAAACGAAAAAACTTATGAAACATTGTGATGACCGCGGCTTTTTTGCAGAGCTCATTCGAGATGATGAACCGATGCTGAAACGCTTTGGGCAGGCGTCATGGTCGAAAAGCTTTCCAGGCGTGATCAAAGCCTTTCATTATCATGAAAAACAAGACGACGTTTGGTTCTTCCCTGCAGGTCATGCGCAGGTCGTGTTATATGATTTGCGTGACGACTCTCCCACAAAGGGGCAAACCGATGTGTATTATATGGGGGAAGACAATCCGATGCTGCTTCTTATCCCAAAGGGTGTCGCGCATGGCTATCGTGTACTAGGTGAGACGCCGCTGCAAATTGTGTATTTCACAACAGAATCGTATGACCCGAATAACCCAGATGAAAAGCGAATCGCCTGGAATGACGAAACGATCGGGTTTAATTGGGAAACGACATTTAAATAGAGAACGGGGGGCCTTTCGCAGGAGAAAGGTCTTTTTTTGTTGAAATACATTCTATATGTGTCATTTTATGTATATGTACTAAGCTGATAAGAAAAGGGATGTGGATGAGTTTGTCTAAAAGAATTGCGTTTGTAACAGGAGCAAGTACAGGGATTGGAAAGGCCATCGCCGTAAAGCTTGCCGCTCAAGACAATGTAAAGATCATCATCAATTCTAGAAATCAATCCTCACTAGAAGAAGCGCAGCAGCACATTGGGCGTATGGCAGAAACAAAGGAGCCGGTGGCTCTTTTCTGTGGGGACATGTCAGATGAAGGAGTGAGGGCTGAGGCTTTTACGAAAATAGAAAAAGAGTTTGGCAGACTGGATGTGTTGATTAATAACATTCCAGGGGGGAAGCCGGATACCTTTGATTCGTGTGACAGCGAGCAGATGATGGCAGTATTTTCTCAAAAAGCCCTTGCGTACATTGATACGATGAAGCGTGCGGCAGCGATGATGAAACGACATGAATATGGCCGGATCATTCAAATTGTCGGGAACCTATGGAAGGAGCCTGGCGACCAAATGTTTACGAACAGTATGATGAATGCAGCGATTATTAATGCTAGTAAAAATGCTGCCACACAGCTTGCACCTTCAGGGATCACAGTGAATTGTTTAAATCCGGGATTTATAGCTACAGATCGGTATGAACAATTTATCGGAAACATGATGCGTAAACAGGCATTATCGCGGGAAGAAGCTGTACAGGCTGTAGCGTCAGGAATTCCAATGAAAAGAGTGGGGTCAGCGAGTGAAATGGCTTCATTGGCCGCTTTTATCGCATCAGAGGAAGCCTCCTATCTTACAGGACAACAAATATCCGTCGATGGTGGTTCGATGAAAAGTATATGACATCAAAAACCCGCTATATGCGGGTTTTTTGATTAAAGCGAATTGGAAGGATGCGAAGCCGGTCGATAAACAGGGCAAGCTGTTCAATTGGAGCAACCATTGAGATGCGGACATGACGGCTTCCATGTGCTCCAAACACACCCCCCGGCGTGACAACGACATCAGTATGTTCGAGTAAATAGTCAGCAAATTCATGAGAATGTTCAAAATCATCAGGGATTGGAGCCCATAAATAAAAGGCGCCAGCTGGACGTTCGATGGACCATCCTAGCTGCTTTTCTGCCTGACGGATGAAAAAGTGAATTCGTTCAAGGTAGACCTCTTTTAATGATTGTATGTGACGGTCATCACTTTGCAAGGCGACAGTTGCAGCTTGTTGAAATCCGCCATACATACTGACAAACACATGATCTTGGAAGGCGTTAATGGCTTGGATGATGTCCTCATTACCTACAGCAAAAGCGACTCTCCATCCTGCCATATTAAATGTTTTGGATAGAGAATATAATTCCACTCCTACGCTTTTCCCAAGAGGAGCGTTTAGAAAGCTTACGGGTTTTTGTTCATAATGAAATGAACCATAGGCAAAATCATGAATGACATGCAGTCCGTGAGCTGATGCAAAATCAGCAGTCTCTTCAAAAAATGCATCATTTGCCACAGCACCTGTTGGGTTATTCGGATAATTTAAGAAAAGAACCTTTGCCTTTTTGAGTACCTCCGGATCAATTGAAGAGAGATTCGGCAAATAGCCATTTTTCGATTCAAGTTTGATGCAGTAGGGCTTTGCGTCTGCCATCAAGATCCCAGAATGATATTCTGGGTATCCTGGATCGGGGACGAGGGCAACGTCCCCAGGGTCAAGCAGACACTGACTCATGACATAAAGGCCTGTTTTCCCTCCATTGAAAAGAGCAACCTCTTTCTGTGGGTCTATCTCAGGGCCGAACTCCTTTTTGTAGAAATCTGCAATGGCTTGCTTGAAAAAGTCGAAGCCTCTGAAAGGTGCATATTGCTGAAACTGCAAAGTGCCTGCCGCCTCTTGAAGGGCGCTTACGATATGTGCAGGAGTAGGAAGATCGGGATTTCCCTGACCAAGGTTTATGATGTTCGCTCCGTTTTGTGCTTTTTGCGCAATTTTCTCAAATACGGTTCCAAATTTCTGTTCTGGCAGCCGTTTCATTATGTTAGATGGTAAGATCTCCACCACGTTACCCTCTCTTTCTATCCCTTGACTAATTCATCCATTAAATGAAGGGCAGCTTGTTTCTGTAAGTTGCGGATGGATGCTGCAACATCCTGTGAGGATGACCCTTTTAACTCAAGCGACACGATGCCATTAAAGGCTTCAAATAAAGATAGATCGACAAAGGTGCCTTTGGACGGGCCAGATTCACTGACGATCACAGTATCTCCAACTAAAGCATCCTGCGGAATATGGATATGATCAATGGTGATGTGTGTGGCCTCTGCCGGTATGTGTCCGCTTTCTTTGAAATGCTGAGGGTATAAATGGCAGTCTGCTATATAATGCGTATGTCCAGAAAGCAGCTCTTTTGGCAGCTCCGCTTTTTTTCCATCGACTAATACATCGATCAGCAGCTTGGCCATATCCACCCCAAACACTTTTTTGATATTCGGAATCATATTCCAGCCAGCAAATCTAGCTGCGGATTCGATCAGTCCTGTTTCTCGATTTTTCATGAGCTTGATCTCTGTATGGGTCGCACAGTTTTCAAGGCCCAGCCCTTCATTTGCCTTCTTAGCTGCCTCAATGATGATTTGCTGGGCTTCATTGTCTAGGATCGAGGGAGTAATATGAGCCGTTTCTGTAAAACCGATTTGAGGGGTCTTGTCATGAATGACAAAAGGGATATATTCTCCCTCCACGACTAACCCTTCTACACTGACATAATCAGAATAGCCACCCTCCTGATACCAATCCTCGTAAGCACCCTCTAAGTACGTTTCAGCGACAAATGGTGCTTCATATGTCACAGCGTTTGGGACGGGAATCGTTTGCAAGTAGGATTGTACGTTTAAAAAGAGATCATCACTGCCGGCTCTGTCATGAAAAAGGGTCACGCCAATGGAGCTTGCTAAATATGTAGGCTTTAAAATAAGCGGTGTCCCGATCTGTTCAATAGCTTGCTGGAAATCAGCTAAAGTCGTGACAGGCTGAGTTTTCACCGCTTTGACACCAGCAGCGTTGAATGCAGCTCTCATTTGGCTTTTATCACGTGCCATTTCAGCTGCTTTTACCCCAGCGCCGCGCAGCCCCAGCCGCTCAGCGGCTTTTGCCATTGGTGCAATGAATAATTCATTATTGGTGGTGATGGCATCAGCTTTGAAAAAGGAAGCCACACGGACTAGGTCATCCACCACCTCTTCCTCTGATTTCAGATAATCATCATGTGCCCAGTAAATAGAATCAGGGTGTTCAAAAGAAGGGTGTGTCTCAAAATAATCACGATCTTTGATGACGGCAATGGAGTATTTTTCGATTAGTTCAGCGTGACCCTTTGTAATGGCAAAGGGTCTAGGGATATAGGAAACGATATGATAAGATGCCGCCACGCTTTCATAAAACATATGGGGCGGGCATCCTCCTAAGTCAGCAATGACAAGTACGGTTTTTTTACTCAATGAAAGCACTCCTTTTTATCTAGCGGTGTATCCGCCATCTGCTGTGACCACACTTCCAGTCATATAGCTGGATAGATCAGAGGCGAGAAACAGCATCACGCCCGCAATTTCTTCAGGTTTTCCGAGACGAAGCAAGGGATTCACCTTTGCTTTTTCCTTTTTAACAACCTCAAGACTTTCTGAATGATTGTCTAAAAAGGATTTTTCATTTAATGGCGTATCAATGATGCCTGGTGCGATACAATTCACCCTGATTTGATGAGCGGCATAGTCGATCGCCATCGATTTGGTGAGCTGGATGACACCGCCCTTCGTTGCGTTGTATGCAGGAATGTCAGGCCAGCCAACGAGACCTCCGACAGATCCAGTATTAATAATACTTCCGCTTTTCTTTTCAAGCATATGCGGCAATGTATGCTTACTCATAAGAAATACACCAGTCAGGTTGACCTGTAGAATGTGGTTCCAATCCTCCAGTGTCATCTCGTGAATAGGTGAGACAATTTCGATGCCTGCATTGTTAATCAAAACATCAATTGTCCCGAATTGGCTCAGCACGGATTGAACGGTTTTTTGACAGTCTGACTCATTCGTAATATCTGTTTTGAAAAACGCAGCATGTTCATGAGGCAATGATTCAATGAGTTGTTTACCGCTATCTTCATTGATATCAGCCACTGCTACTTTTGCTCCGTGCTCAAGGAAAAGCTTGACGGCGGCAAGCCCAATCCCAGACGCACCTCCTGTAATCAGGACGACTTTTCCGGCAATGTTCATTTCTTCACCTTAGGCGCTTTTGGCTTTAAGCGGTTATAGCGTGGAGGGAAGAAGAGATTAATAGACTTTGATGCTTCTGGCTTTGGATTAATGGCGCCATGATCTTCTTTTGGATCACAGAAGTAGGTCGTGCCAAATTCCATCTTTTCTGTAAAGCCTTCAATCGTCATATCGTACCCACCGCTAATGCAAATCCCGATTTGTTCATTACGGTGCTTATGAAAAGGCATTTCCCCGCCATTTCCCGGAATGTTGGCAATCATAAGCTCCATCCAGTCCTCCACAAAAAAAGTCACTTCCATGCCAGGAAGTAAATCACGCGTTTTGAAAATGTCTAAGAAATAAGTAGGAGGAGCCGTATATTCCTCGCCATCTTTCAATCTCTTAATATCAATGGCGATCACTTCTTCATCTGTCAGATTCGATGCGCCGTGAGGAACGAATGGTGGTGCAATATAGGCTGATTCTAATGGGGTGAGCAATTGGGTCGATTGGCCGACCGTCATTTGAAGCTCGCCTTTTAATACGATGCCGATTTGTGCTTCTGGATGCTCATGAGGTTCGATGATCGTGTGAGGAGGGACGTATGAAATTAACACTTCCGTATCGCCTCTGACAGTAGAATATTGGATGACACCATTATCCCATTCTCGTTTTTTCGCTTGAGGAAAATATAATTCTTGCACCTTTCGTTCAGTTGTCATGTTACATCTCTCCTTTTCCGAATATAGACCAGCTCATAGGAATGCTTTTAAATGTTCGAATGAAGGTGAGGCCGTATGTAGCTCTAGCCACCTCATTGGTTAAAGCGAAATCAAATTCGCCGTCTCTTACTTTTTGTGCGGCTGTACTTGTAGAATTGACAAGCTCAAATTCAGCATTTTGATGAATAAAATATTGAATCAAATTCACAGGTGCAGGATGAGAAACAATTTTTAAGTGGTGAAGCATTTGTTCTTGAAAGGGGAAATCTGGTCTGACAGCCAAACCATACATGGGCGTGTCACATCTGAATATTTGTAAAAGCTGAAGGTCAGGTCTCATGTAGAAGTGTTTAATTCCTTCGTATGCGTGTGGAACGAGAGTGTATTGGAGTGCGTTAGAGAGAGTATGTTCAATGCAAGTTTCGAATGTGTCGTAAAGGGATAGTTTCGTATGAGTGCCGAGTGTAGTGGTGGAATGAGAGATGAAATGTTTTGCTGCATATTCACTGCTTGTCCCCTTAGGGCCTAATGTATTGACTGTAAACATCTTAGGTGAAACGATGGGCTCTTCTTTGAAATGAAAAACATCATTCTTTAAGATCATGTTTACCTTACCATCCAATCTTTTTCAAATTTTTACTAGATTATAAAAAATAAAATTGGTAATTGTCAACAAAATTTATAAAAAATGTATTTTATGATGATATTAAAAATTGATCTAAAAAACTGCACATATCGAGATGTGCAGTGAAATGAGCTCACGTTTCAAATGTGTTTTTATGTTTCTGCTGTAAGGTTTTTTCACGTTTATAGCTGACGAAGCTGATGAGAAAACCAACAAGCGTAATGAGTGCACATACAAGCCCTACTGTATGATAGCCGAAATGGACATAAACAGGTCCCATCAGAGCTGATCCAAGCATTACGGCAAGATTGGAAGCAAGGCTGTAAAAAGCCATCACTTTGCCTCGGTGGGTTTGGGAGCAGTCGCTCAGGACGGTGCTCAAAAGCGTGACAGATAAACTTTGCATGGCACCCCAAATAAATAAAGCAAAAATGAGCAATGTCCATGAGAACGGTGCATAAGGAAGTAAGGCAAGAACAAGCGTAATGCCGCCCAGCACAAAGTAAAGTGAACGTGTTTTGCCGAACCAATCTGCTAATTTCCCAGTAAACATACTCATGGAAAAGCCAACACCATAAGCCATGATCAGAAGTCCAGCTGTTGATTGCCCTCCGGAAAACAGACTTTGCAGGTATGCTCCTAAAAATGAGTACATGCCATAAAATCCAAGCATGTTACAAAATGTCACGGTCAAATAGGCAGGGACTCGGTCGATTTTTAAAGCCCCCCATATAGAGCCTGATTTCTCCCTAGCTTGAGATGCCTTCGGATCAGCTGTGGCGACTTGTTTACGAGATTCAAGGATGACGAGCAGCAGGACAACGAGACTCATCATGGCGAAAATCCAAAATGTCCAGCGCCAGTTCAAACTTTGACCGATAAAGGCGCCAATGGGCACACCAAGGACAAGAGAAAGAGACCAGCTCGATACAATGAGTCCCATCACTTTGCCGCGATACTCGTATGGAACCCGGTCGCCTACAAGAGCATAGGCTGTTGGCACAAATACACCAGTCGCCAGCCCAGAAATAGCACGGCCTGCAAAAAACACGGCCAAATTTGGGGCAACAGCACACATCACTGTGCCAATCAAAAAGAAAGACAGCCCAATAATCAAACACAGCTCTCTTGAATACCGGTCCCCTAAAGGAACGAGCAGCGGAGCTCCAACCAGCACAGCTAACCCATAAATGCTGATGGAAAGAGCGAGAATATCAAGAGAGTGCTGAAAGGAGTTTGATAAATCAGGCAGCAGCGGTGAAATCACCAGCTCTTCCGATCCCGCAGCAAAAACGCCAAGTGTGAGTGCGATGGCAAGTGTGATGGGAAATGTTTTAGAAGCCTGGCTGTCTAAAGATTCTTTCATCAAGTAATCCCTCCATACTTGCTTTTTCATTCAATTCCGTTAAAATAAATTCTACCATTATTTAGTTTTATTTTACATTTCATATCATAAGTATTATCATCAAATACTTTTCAAATGGAACGATTTTTGGATAGGAGAGGTACGAATGAAAATCACCGATGTAGATGTGCATATTTTAAATGAATTGAAAGAAGATGCCCGCTTATCCATGAGGGAATTGTCCAAACGAGTGAATTTATCAGCACCTGCGGTAGCAGAAAGAGTGCGTAAATTAGAGGATGCAGGGATTATCGAAGGGTATTCTGTTCAGGTCAATTATAAAAAATTAGGGCTTCTGATTGACTGCCTGCTGGAAGTTACGGTGTTAAATGGGGAGTATCAGCGTTTTGTGGCTTTTATGAATGAGCATCCACGCGCCTTTTTTGCTTATCGAGTGGCAGGTCAGTCTTGCTTTTTCATTAAGCTGTCAGTTTCTTCTCTTGAAGAAATTGAAGCCTTTATTCAAGAAGTATCTGGATTTACAAAAACCGTCTCCCATATTGTCTTGTCAGAGCACTCTTTTTCCCATCCCATTCAGGAACGTGTGAAACCAATAGAAGAGCCAGAAATGACCGTGGTGAAATAAAAAAAGGACCTGACTCAGGTCCTTTTTGTTCGTCTATCTGACTGATAGCTCATAATTGTAATGATAAGACCAATAAATGTCACAGCTGCAGCAAATAACGGAACAAGCTGTAAATGTGTGATTTCGATAGCAAGACCGCCAAGCGCTGCACCGCCGGCATTCCCAATATTAAAGGCAGAATGGCTGAGCGTCGATGCGAGTGTCGGTGCTTCATGTGCCATGTTCATCGTGCGGTATTGCAAGGTAGGAACAAGAATAAATGAAATGATTCCCCAAACAAAAATGGTCAGCACGGCAGGCACTTTGAATTCGGAAGTGACTGTAAACAATAACAGGACAGCAATGAGCAGGATCAGTGTCACCATAATACTTGGCATCAGCTTCCAGTCAGCAAGCTTTCCGCCAACTAAATTTCCGATAGTGACCCCAAGTCCAAATAGGACAAGGATGAGCGTAACCCCATTTTCCTGAAATCCAGTGACTTGCAGCAAGATTGGGCTGATATACGTAAAGGCTGTAAATACACCAGCAAAACCAAAGATGGTCATTGCAAAGGAAACGAGTACTTGTGGTTTTTTCAAAACGGATACTTCATTTCGAATATCGAGTACTTCTTCTTTCGACTGATTTGGGACTAAGCTGATGATACCAATTAAGGAAATGAGACCAATGACGGCAATGACTAGAAAAGACATACGCCAGCCGAATTGATTTCCGATAAAGGTACCGAACGGCACACCGAGTACATTGGCAACTGTCAGTCCTGTAAACATGAAGCTGATCGCGCTTGCGCTTTTCTCTTTAGGCACAAGCCGTGCAGCCATAATGGCTCCGACGCCAAAGAAGGTTCCATGAGCAAATGACGTTAAAATACGGGCGGCCATTAATAGACCATAAGAGGTCGAGACAGCGGCAGCAGCATTTCCTGCAACGAAAAGAATCATTAACAGAATGAGGAGACGTTTCCTCGATATTTTTCCAGTCGATAACGTTAAAATAGGTCCGCCAACTGCGACACCAAGTGCATATCCAGTAATCAGCTGTCCTGAAGCAGAAATTGATACATGAAGGTCGTTTGCGACATTTGGTAAAAGTCCCATGATGACAAATTCAGTCATGCCAATCGAAAACGCACCGAGCGTTAACGCAAAAATAGCGATGGGGAAGTTTTTCATGATGTGATCACCTTTCTAAACAAATACATAAAAAAGCTTCGGAGAGATCCGAAGCCTTAAGAGTTTATCATACATGGAAATAAGACGCCAGCTGCTCGTTTGCTAATCGGTTTCCAACAAAGAAGGAACCAAATTCGCCGTAGCGTGCACTGACTTCATCAAAGCGCATTTCATAAACCAATTTTTTAAATTGAAGCACATCATCAGAGAAAAGGGTAACGCCCCACTCATAATCATCAAAACCAACAGAACCTGTAATGATCTGTTTTACTTTCCCAGCATAGCTTCGGCCAATTAAGCCGTGGCTTCTCATAAGAGATTTACGCTCATCCATGGAAAGCATGTACCAGTTGTCATTGCCAGAACGTCTTTTATCCATTGGATAGAAGCACACGTATTGAGAAGAAGGAAGCTCTGGATATAAGCGAGCACGTACATGCGGGTTCTCATAAGGATCTCCGCCATCGCCGCCTCCTGCTAAGTAGTTGCTGAGCTCAACAACTGAAACATAAGAATAAGCTGGAATCGTAAACTCTGCTAGCCGTGTCTTGTTGAATTCGAGTTCAATTTCACCTAGTTCTTCCATTGTCGGACGTAAAATCATGAGCATAATATCTGCTTTTTGGCCGACAATACTATAGATTGTTTGGCTCCCAGCCTTATCATGCTCAGCTGTTTTCCATTTTTCCAATAGACCTGTGAATTCATGAATGATGGCTTGGCGCTCATCACTTGTCAGCAGCTTCCAAGCTGTCCAGTCGATTGTTCTAAAATCATGCAGTGCATACCAGCCATCTAGTGTTTGAGCTGCTTCATTTGTTGTATGTTGTTCGCTCATTTCTTTCACTCCTATTAACAGTTTTCCATCTGTTCCAACTATAACATAGTTTGTCCAAATGGAGATGTGATCAAAACTTGAACGAGGAAAACAGCTTTTATCAAAATTGATTAAATTAGTTTGAAAAATAAGAATTTAATTTGTAAGCGCTATAATGTAAGTTGGTAGTTTGAATTTAGGTAGAAGAAGAGTATGCTTAAAAGAGAACGCTTTTTTTGTAAAATCAAGGAGGGTATTGAAGTGGCAGATATTTTTTCAACAGTTCAGGAAAAGGTTGCAGGTAAAGGAGTTAAGATCGTTTTTCCTGAGGGAATGGACGAACGCATTCTAACAGCCGTTCAAAAATTAGCAGATGGCAAAGTATTGCAGCCAATTGTGGTAGGAAAAAAACAAGAAGTTGAAGCTAAAGCAAAAGAACTAGGTCTTACACTTGATGGTGTTGACGTGTATGATCCTCATACATATGAAGGTTTTGAAGAGCTTGTACAAGCTTTTGTAGAAAGACGTAAAGGCAAAGCAACAGAAGAGCAAGCAAGAAAAGCATTACTAGATGAAAACTACTTCGGTACAATGCTTGTGTATAAAGGTCTTGCAGACGGACTTGTGAGCGGTGCGGCACACTCAACTGCTGATACAGTGCGTCCAGCACTTCAAATCATTAAAACAAAAGAAGGCGTAAAGAAAACATCTGGCGTCTTCATCATGGCTCGCGGCGAAGAGCAGTACGTGTTTGCTGATTGCGCAATCAACATTGCACCAGACAGCCAAGATCTAGCTGAAATTGCGATCGAAAGTGCAAACACAGCAAAAATGTTTGATATCGAGCCACGTGTGGCAATGCTTAGCTTTTCTACAAAAGGCTCAGCAAAATCAGACGAAACAGAAAAAGTATCTGAAGCAGTTCGCATTGCAAAAGAAAAGGCACCTGAGCTTGTACTTGATGGAGAATTCCAATTCGATGCAGCTTTCGTTCCTTCAGTAGCAGCGAAAAAAGCGCCAGATTCCGTCATCAAAGGCGACGCCAGCGTATTTGTTTTCCCTAGCCTTGAAGCTGGAAACATTGGCTACAAAATTGCACAGCGCTTAGGTAACTTTGAAGCTGTAGGTCCTATCCTTCAAGGTTTAAACCAGCCAGTAAACGATCTATCAAGAGGCTGTAATGCCGAAGACGTTTACAACCTTGCGCTTATCACAGCAGCTCAAGCACTATAATGATCTCGACAAAGGCAGCCAGTACGATAGATTCGTGCTGGCTGTTTTTTTGATGACAAATGTGTACAATATAGGGGAAAAGAAAAAATTTTGATCGTAGATAAAGCCGATAGAATGGGCAGGTGCTATAATGGACGATTTAATACATAAGCTTCAGCATAAGGTCGCGGGATTAACCGAGGCACAAAGGAGAATTGCAGATTATATCGTGCAAAATCCAATGGAGGTTGCGTTTTTAACTGTAGATAAATTGGCCTCAAAAGTAGGGACGAGTACAGCGACCATCATGAGATTCTCTGCTGCTGTAGGATATTCCGGTTTCTCCGAGCTTCAAAAAGAGCTTCAATCAAATATGAAGCATAAAGCTGCCCCTCAAACGAGACTTGAAGCGAACCTCAAGCATTCAAATAAAAGTAAGCTCCTGCATAATCATGTTGAGCTGCAATTTCAAAATATCCAGTACGCTTTAGACAATATCACGGAAGAAACCTTTCAGCATATTGTTGAAAAAATAGCCAGCTCCCGCCAGGTTCTGTGTACAAGTGTTCGAAGCGGAAGACCTGTCGGCGAGTATCTGTCACTCGGAATCAATCGGCTGTTGGGGAACTGTCAATATATTGATGCAGACAAAAGTGACTGGGTGGATGATCTCGTTCATTTTCAATCTGATGATTTCATTATAGCGGTCAGCTATCCCCGCTATGCAAAGCGTATGAAGGATTTGCTGGAGGCAGCGAAGTCATATGGGGTGGAAGTGCTTTTAATTACAGACAGCTACAGCTCTCCACTAACAAAGTATGCACAATATGTATTGCCATGTTCCTCAGCAAGTGTGAGCTCTCATAACTCTGTCGTATCTGCTATCTTTATCGTAGATTATATTTTAAGTGCCTTAGCCATTAATGATCCTGAAAGAACAAAACCACGTTTAGATCAAATCAATCATATGTTAACGAAAATGAGTTATCACACAACACATTAGTCGTGTGGTGACTCATTTTTTTAATTTGATTTTTTTGAAAGCGCTTTACTAAATAAAATCGAGATGGTATGATCGTATCACAAAAGTAATAAATATTACTTTAACTAGATTAAATGTAATGAATATAACTAAAAGGGGATGATGGAAACTATGAGTACTGTTCAATTCGTGTCAAATGATCTAATAGATCGGGCAAGAAAGCTTAACTCGACCTTGCTGTCAGACGTGATGGGATGCACCGGCGCGATGGATCATCAAATCAAACCAGTTGCAAGAGGCATGAATGTAGCAGGTACAGCTTTTACCGTCAGCTTACGGCCAGGCGATAATTTATTTCTTCATCAAGCGATCTACTCTGCGAAAGAAGGAGATGTACTGATTGTTGATGGAAAAGACCATAAGGGCCATGCATATTTAGGGGAATTGATGGCAGGGGCAGCAAAGGCTGTAGGAATAGAAGGAATCGTGATTGACGGGTTTGTTCGCGACAAACTCGCTTTAGAGGAGCTGGCTTTTCCGATCTACAGTAAGGGGTTTATGCCAAATGGACCTTTTAAAGATGGTCCTGGGGAATTGAATCAAACCATCTCGTGCGGCGGTGTCAAAGTAGCATCAGGTGATTTAGTCATTGCAGACGATGATGGAGTCGTCATCGTTCCAAAGGAAAAGGCGGAACACCTGCTGACGCTAGCGGAAGAGAAACAAGCGTATGAAAATCATAGATTACAAACGATTCAACAGTATATGAACGAAGGAAAGCAAGACATCAGTCTCTTAGCACCGGCATGGCTGGAAGGCAGAATGAAAAAATATCAGGGATAGGGGAATCTGTGATGAAGATAGGCTTTATTGGATATGGAGAAGCGGCATATGAGCTGACAACAGGATTGAAAACAGAAGGATTAGATCAATTTTATGCGTATGATGTACTATTACAAAATGAGAAATTGGCTGGCGCGTTGAAGGAAAAAGCATCGCAGACAGGAGTTCAATTAACCAGCAGTATTAGCGAAGTCATTGAGAAATCTGATATTGTCATTGCCGCTGTGCCAGCGAATAAAACCTTAGAAGTGGCCCAATCCGTATCGGGAAGTTTGAAAGAGGATCAATTATATGTAGATGTATCGGCATCAACACCAGACATCAAAAAACAAGTGGCAAACGAAATTGAAAAGCAAAAAGCTCTATTCGTAGATGCTGCCATGCTAGGGCCTCTTCCAGTCAACAAACACAAGGTTCCGATCACGGCAAGCGGCAGTGGAACTGACCAATTCATGAAAGTAATGAATGCTTATGGCATGAATATCACAAAAATCAGTGACCAGCCAGGAGATGCTTCGGCTTTGAAGCTGATCAGAAGCGTTTATATGAAGGGGATCGTTGGTCTCATGGTTGAATTTTTGGAAATTTCAAAAAAGTACAATGTGGAACATCAAGTGATTTCTTCACTAAGCGATACAATGGATAGCAAAAGTTTTGAAGAGACCATGAACCGTCTTGTGACAGGGAGTGCACTTCATGCGAAAAGACGAGCGATCGAGCTGCTTGGCTCTATTGACATGCTGAATGAAGCAGAGGTTGATGCCAGTATGTCTCGGGCAGCACAACAGAAGCTAGAGAGATTAGCAGAGTTTCAATTCGTTGAACGGTTTAATGGGAAAAAGCCGGCCAGCTGGGAAGAAGTCATTGACGTGATGCAGCAGGGGAAATAAATTGTAAGCGTTTTATTGAACAAAGGGGAGGCGAAAAAACGATATGGGTTTTATTGCGTTGATTGTATTCATAGCTGTCATCATTATATGGAATGTCGTCGTGAAGCGGAATATGGGAGAAGCCATGCTATTAGGCTTTATTGCAACCACATTATTTGGCGGATTGGATGCATTAAGACTTTTCTGGGATGGATTAAAATTTGCATCCACATATGAGGTGCTCTATGCAGCTGTCGCATTTGTATTCATGGCCTATTTAATCGAAAAGCTGGAATTAATTCATGCACTCTTGCGAATCTTAAATTCAGTTGTAGGAAAACTTCCTGGTGGAGCGGCTTATATGAGTACGTTAGGTTCAGCAGTCTTAGGTGCTCTTTCAGGTTCAAATTCTGCAAACACAGCTGCGACTGGCTCTATCACGGCCTCTTGGATGATGAAATCAGGCTGGAGCCGAACCCATACAGCGACTATTTTAGCGGGGAATGGAGGACTTGGAGCGGCACTGCCACCGAATTCTTCCATGTTTATCATGCTGGGGTTTGCACCAATTGCAGCCCTTGTATCTGAGGGGGATTTATATATTGCGCTTTTAATAGGAGGACTGTATCAAGTCGTATACCGATTTATTTTGGTGTATATTCTGGTGAAAAAGAATAAAATTCAGGCCATGCCGCCAGATGATATTCTTCCTTTTAGGGAAGCTGTGAAACAAGGGTGGAAATCGATCTTTATTTTTTTCGGTGCCTTGATTCCTATCATTATCACAATAGGTCCGCTGGCAAACTACTTAAAAAGTAATCCAAACATCGGACCAGAGGCAATGGATCAAATTTCTTTAATTACGTGGATTCCGATTCTCATGATGTTGATTAGTTTAACAATTGGAAGAAAAAAGGCGTCTGCACTAGATTGGTCGCAGTTTTTCAAGTCGGCCATTCCTAAGTTTACAACGATCGGTGCCTTGATGCTGTTTGCTGTTGCTGCTAGTCAGGTGCTTGCTGAATTAGGATTGGCAGAAGATTTGACGCAAATCACATCAGTACTGACCATTCCGAAATGGCTCATGGTGCTCATTGTGGGTATTCTTGTCACGCTGGTGGCTGGACCATTATCTTCTACAGCCACATTAACAGCTGTTGGACTTGTCTCATTTTCAGCTTTAGTCTCAGTCGGAGTGGATCCAGTTGTGGCTGTTGTCGCCATTCTTGCTTTTTCATCAACAGAAGGCGCTTCCCCGCCGGCATCAGGATCGATTTTCATTGCTTCTGGTCTTGCAGGAGCCAGACCGGAGAAAACGTTTATACCGCTGATTCTCTACTATATGCTGCCGATCGTAGGAATTGGCTGGCTCATCGGAATGGGAATACTTCCAGTATAGAAAGGAGAAACACATGAGAGCATTGATGGAATTTTTATTTAAAGTGCTGCTTGTCCTGTTCTTAACGTCAGGAGCCCTGTTGGTATTCGGTCAAATACTAGGGATTCTTTTGCAAAAGGGAGATATGATTATTGCAAGTACGAACCTATTCAAAAACCCAACACTGGTGTTAAGCGCCTTTTTTAGTCTTGTTGGTTTCTCTCTCCATTATATTCCTGAAAAGAAAGACACCTCATTTAGCGATCATCCATCTGCATCAGCAGGTGAATCGCTCAAATAAGCAATAAAAAGCTGGATTCAGTAAATGAATCCAGCTTTTTTGCGCGCGAGAATTAGGTATTAAAACCCAATACGTACGATTCATTTTTTGGTAAATTCACTTTCAATCATATGCCTCTTGTGCTAGTAAATGGTAACATAACGGAGGACTATTTAAGGAATAGAGGTGTTTGACCATATCTGGAGCAATCATCGGTTATAAAACAGCCTTGTATTCATTAAAGGCAGATATATCTATCAAAAAAGAACAAATCATCGAACTCAACATGTGCCGAAAAGAAATCAAAGAGGCAAAATGGGCCCTGTCAGATGCCAGCAAAAAAATCACTCATCCAGATCTGACATCACATACATGGTTTGGCCATTTGGCAGATACGTTTAATGACATTCGAGACGAAATGGCTTCCGCCAGTCAGGAAATAAAAGGTGTACAGCTAACCAATCTATTAAATCGAATCAATGAGAAAATCAGTGATTTAACATCGGAGATCCATTCGTTAGAACATGAAATTCATTCGGTTGAAAGAAAAATAGAGAAAGAAAAGCAGAAACAACTGGAAGAAAAAAGAGGGTAGCACATGACGAGAGAAATTAAAATAGATGCCAGTCAGATCAAACGAGTATTACAGCATGCAAAACAATCAGGCGCTCAAATGAATACAGCCCTTCCAACCACCATCAAAGGGAGAAATCAGCTCCTGACGGCAGACACAATAGAAAAGATCAATCATCAGCTGAACGAATTAAGTACATCCTATATAGGCATTCTTCAGAAACAGCTTGTACAAACAGAACAAGCGGTGAACACCATGATTGAAACGGACAAGGCGCTTGCTTTCAGCAGTAAAAGAAAATAAAGGAGAACGCAATGAAAACCCTTGACGCCTTTGTGCTAATAAACGGAATAGATCAAACGCTGAATGCGTTAAAGCAGCAGTCGCAGCAAATCAGCTCCCTAGAAAAACAAATCAATCACATCATCTCACTCGATGGCGCACTAAAGGGAGAGGCGGGACAAGCCATCCGCGCCTTTTATACAGAATGCCATATTCCCTTTCTGCAATTCTTTCAGGTCGTCATTGAGGAATATAGCGCTGCATTAAAAAACACAAAGCAGGCTCTTCACGCATTAGAATCAAATGAGCACGGATTTATCTCACAAGCATTTATCGAACATGATCTTGATCAAGGCTTAAAAAAAGCTGAACGAACAATTTCTGAAATCGTATCAGAGGTAAACCACGCCATTGGCAGAGTTGGTCATATTGTTCATTTACCAAATGTAGATGAATCAGCTTTTCAGCAAAACTATCAAAAGGCATGGCTCGAGACCTCAAAAACCATTGGTCTGCTTCATGCATTTGACCGGGAGCAGACAAGTGCTTTACATGAAACCAAAAGCTCCCTTCAAACAATGAAGCAATACATCGATACCTTAAGTCCCATGTTCACCGGCCCAAAAATCGACATCACGAGCTATCAAAAGGGATCTATTTTCAAAGATGAAAAAGAAGAAAAAGTAAGCAGCACCATCAGTGGATTGAAGGATAAAATAGACAACCCAAAAGACAATCCAATGATGATCATGCTGAAGAAACTGAAAGAGAAACAACACGCGAATGTGGAGACGGTTGTTCGGGAAACGCCGTCTAGTAAAATCAATCAAACCACCTTGACCTTAAATGGAAAAGTATACAACATAAATGAGTACAAAAAGATCAACTTCGAACATGCCAAAACGGTTGATGTCATGCGAGACGGAATGCTGTATCGGTTACGAATATCAGAAAAAAACAAAGTAACGATTGAGAGCGTTAAACCGATTTCTGATGTAAAAACAGGCGATCAACCCCAAAATATCTTAAATACAGCGGTTGAATTTACAGGAATAAACGACGCGATTCGGGTTATTACAGGAAGAGATCCGATAACAGGTGATAAAGTCGCGGATATGGATCGTTTGGTATCAGGAGTGTACATGGTTCCAAGCACCAACATTGTTAAAGTGGGGAAATATGTTTTTAAGATTATTAAAGGGGAGAAAGTAGCTAAGAAAGTTGAGAAGAAAGTAAAGGGTATTGGAAGAGGAGAACAATTATTAGATAAAGTTAAAACATATGAGCAAGCTAGAAATAAGACAGTAGACATAGTTGGAGACCTAGGACCCAATTCACAACCATATACAGGTACGCTTAAGTCGAGTGCTGGATATGGTAAAGTCGTTGGTAGACAGTCCGCTGACGGAAAAGTAAGATGGAGATTAGATTATGACCCTAAAAAGGGACCACATATAAATATTGAAGATTTTCGTAATGGTAAAGGGGCGAATGCTCGAAAGATTGCTATTCCATTTGAGGGTAATGAAAGCACTTTTAAATCTTTATTAAAACATTTGAATAGATAAGGAGATTTTAGATGAGTTTATTAGATGAGTGTATTGAGGCACTAGGTGAGGATGTACATATTTTATATGAAGATAATAGAGAGCAAATATTAAATGATTTTGAAAATTCTTTTCCATTTACTGATTGGGGGCAAATTGAATGGAAGAAGATATCTTCTTATAAGCAAGTGGATACATTCGATGAAATACGATCCTTTTTGAATCAAAAACTGAATGAGTACAGTGATATTGTTTATGTAATTTGGGATGAAGGGACGTTACCAATTATTCAATCTACTTTAGATAAAGTATTTGAAGCTATAGATGATGTTACAGCTGTCAGTTTTGATACGTGGATTTTTTCACCATCTTCTGGATATGCGATTGAAGTTTTTCATGATGGTGAAGTAAAAATAGGGTTGAAATAGAATAGATGAACCCTCAAAGAGAATTAATTTGAGTCTCTTTGAGGGTTTTTAAATGTTTATTATTGTTAATAAAAAAGATATTCTTTCTTTTTCTACTTTATTTGATGCAATGTTAAATAATCTTTGAATGTAAGCTTGTGCTTTTTTGAAATGTTTCTGTGAAGGTCATTCTAAGTTTGATTGCTATATCTGGTTTTACTTTTCTCTTTGCTAATCAATCCGGCCCACAGACAATCATCACTATTTGACTTACTACAAGCATTTTAACTTACTCTGTGCTGAAGAACTTTCTGAAAAGTACCAAGTTTAGGGGTAAAGACAGAGAAGTAAAAAAAGGATGATCGTATTGAAAATAAAAAAAATAAACTGGATTTCACAAGAAGCTTCAGAAGCTGAAGTGATTGTAACAGATGGCGAACTGGAATTAATGTGTTTTGCTCAACCATTAAATTACCTTGAAGAAAGTGAACTATTGGAACCTATTTTTTGTTTAGATGTGTCAGACTTAGTGAAGGCAGAGTTGTCAGAGTTTAGAATTGAAAAATTAGATGATAATTTTAGTTATAGTTTCTTAGGAAAATTAATTGATAAGCGTGATGAAAAAGTGAGAGTGGGCGGATTTTTATTAGAATTGGATTACAATATACCAGGAGATATAAATGAAGGCGATTTTATAAGTTTTAATTGTCAACGATTAGATATTTATTAGTAGGAGATTGAAGTCTTAAGGAGCATTAAATGAACAAAAAACAACAACTAACGAAACAAATCCAAACCGTCATCAACATCCTAGAAAAAGAATATCCACAAGAAATCCATCAAGGTGTTCTCCAATTAATATACAAAAGATATAAAAATGCACAAAGGATCATTCAGAACAATGAAGATCTCCAAAAAATTTTGATCATTGGCGGGGTGAGAGCTTATTTGGATAGTTATAATGACTATCTAAACCCCTTTCTAGATGAATTACATAAAGCAGAGAGTTTGCTTAAAGAAATGCTGTCATAGATAGGACGGTTGTCTGTAGTACTGGAATCAAGTCTTGTATCGGGCAGCAAAACAGAGAAAGGAATGCCTATGGAACATGAACAAAACAAAAGCAAAAAAACATCCAACTGGCTATTAAGTGTCAGTGTTCTGATTGTTATAGGAACAGCTTTGCTGAGAGGAGTTTCTTACTCAGATGCTGATTATCGCGGTTTCCCTATTGATTGGCTAGTTCTGCACGGACATCATACTTTTGAATTTCTAGTGTGGGGTTTTATACTTGACGTGGTCATTTTCTATTTTCTTTTAAAAATGCTCCTTCGTTTGTATAAAAGGGTGATGAAAAAATCAGCAACTTAAAATAGAGGAGGCTCTTAAAATGCTCAATTTACCTCAAATCCCACATCTGCACGTGAATAAACCAGCAAGTGACATACAGATCAAAGAGGCAGAATCCCAGCTAAACATGCTGCTGCCCCATGTTTATAAGGAACTGCTGAAACAGACAAATGGATGTTCCGTTGGCGGTGAGGTGCTTCTATACGGTACGGAGGACATTGCGGAACGCAATGCAACATGGGAGGCTCGACAATATGCAAGCGGCTATGTGGCGATTGGCGACGATGGCGGCGGGCAAGTATTTCTCATGCGGCTGGCTGAAGAGGAGAAAAAGGTATGGATCGTGGATGCTGGTGTAATGGACCCTCAGCATGCAGAGCTCCTGACCGACAACTTTCTGAAATGGGTGAGTGAGGGCTGTAACATAGAAGCGTAATCCAGTAAAGGAGATGATCACATTGCCTTGGAATACATGGATCACTGCTTGTCTCGTAGTTGTGATACCCATCGTTTTAGTTTTCTCTGTATATTTCAACATGAAAAGCAAGAACAAGAAAACCAAATCATCCAACTGAAACGCTCTGTGACGCCAAATGTTATGGAGCTTTTTTGCATTCTCCCCCCATTCATCCCATGGTATAATAAACACAGTTTATGAACGAGAGGATATGCAGGAGATGAAAAATGAACCTATTGAGTTACTGACACAGCCAAAATGGCGAATCATCGATCAGTCGAGTCTTGGTCTCTATGTGGACCCGAAGCAATCTTTTGCGATGGATGATACGCTTTGCGCGTCGGTGGGGAAGGGCCTCTCACCAGCGACAGCCCGTTCTTGGGTGCATCACAATACGATTGTGCTTGGGATTCAGGATACAAGACTTCCATTTCTCCAAGATGGCGTAAAGCTGCTTGAGGAAGAGGGATATCGTGTGATTGTGCGCAACTCAGGCGGTCTTGCTGTGGTGCTGGATGAAGGTGTACTGAATGTGTCTTTAATTTTTGCGGAACAAAAGAAGGGCATTGATATTGACCGCGGGTATGATGCGATGGTGGAATTGATCCGCCGGATGCTGTCGATGTATGATGTGGACATTGAAGCCTATGAAATAGTCGGCTCATATTGTCCAGGCAGCTATGATTTAAGTATCAATGGAAAGAAATTTGCAGGTATTTCTCAGCGTAGATTACGCGGTGGGGTCGCTGTGCAAATTTATTTGTGTGCAGATGGAAGCGGGCGTGAACGTGCCGACTTGATCCGCCGTTTTTATGACGCCGCCTTAAAGGATAAACGGCAAGAAGTGAAGGCAGTATTTCCTGATATACAGCCGGATACGATGGCATCCTTATCAGAATTAATCGGTGAATCGATTGATTGTACACTTCTTATGCGTTTATTACTAGAGGAGCTTCAAAAGCTTAGTGATCAGCTGACAGCCTCGGGCCTGAACGCAGAAGAACAGCTGGAATTTGAGAAAAATATGACGCGGATGATTGAGCGGAATGAAAAGGTGTTTTCGTAAACATCACTTTTCATCTTGAAAAGAGTAGAGGTGAAGTGATGGAAACAAAGCTTGAAAAAGCCATTGAACTTCGAAAAAGTGGACATCTTCAAGAATCAAATGAAATGCTGTCTCATCTTGCAAAGGAGTATCCAGACGATGCCTCTATTCATTATCAATGTGCCTGGAGTTATGACCTGTTAGGAGAGGAAAGGCAGGCTGTCTTTTTTTATGAAAGGGCCATTAAGTTAGGATTGTCTTCAGAAGAACTAGAAGACGCTTTACTAGGGTTAGGAAGTACATACATTTTAAGTTATCTAAAAGTGATTGATTGTTATTCAAATCAGTTAGATACATTGTGGAAATAATATATTGATTTGGTTACTTGAATAGATTTGGAGGGGCAATGTGATGAAAGAATCCCCTCCTTTGTTATGGAATTTTATATGTGATTGTCATTTATGGCGTAAGAAAGAAGGTAAATTTGTTGTCATTATTCACCACGTATTACCCGCTGTTTATGCTTTGTGTTTTATCTGTGTTGTATGTGATGTATCGTATTCAGCCGCTTGCCTCTACTGTTAAAAAAATCATCATTGTGCTCTGTGTGTTAACAAATGCCGCATATATTTGCTGGCGTCTCTTTTTTACACTGCCGCATGAAGGTACATTTAATATAATAATGGGCATCTTGCTTGTAGCCTGTGAATGTATTGGATTTTTACAGCTGCTTGTGTTTTATACACTTGTTTGGAAGCCTTCAAATCGAAAACAAGTCATGATCAGTGATTTGGACAGGCTGCCAACAGTTGATATTTTCATAGCTACATATAATGAACCGATTGAAGTGCTGAAACGCACTGTTGCAGGCTGTTTGAATCTGTCTTATCCAAAAGGCAGCGTCCACATTTATTTATGTGATGATGGCAAGAGGGAGTCTGTGGAGCAGCTTGCATCTGAGTTTGGCGTTCATTATCTGACAAGAACAGATAACAAGTTTGCTAAGGCGGGTAATTTAAACCATGCGATGTCTCAAACGAATGGGGAACTGATTCTCACACTTGATGCTGATATGGTCCCCCTTCCTGCCTTTTTAGAAAAGACAGTGCCTTACTTTCATGATGGAGCGACTGCGTTTGTTCAAGTTCCACAGGCGTTTTATAACGAAGATCCTTTCCAATATAATATGTTCTCGAAGGATCGAATTCCAAATGAACAGGACTTCTTCATGCAAACCCTCCAAGCTGGTAAGGATCGGTTCAATGCGGTGATGTATGTCGGGAGTAATACTGTATTTAGAAGAACGGCCTTAGAGGAAATTGGCGGATTTGCTACTGGAGTGATTACAGAAGACATGGCGACCGGAATGCTTCTCCAAGGGAAGTTCAAATCTGTGTCTGTCGGAGAAGTATTAGCCGTCGGTCTGGCACCTGAAAGCTGGCTTGACTTGTTAAAGCAGAGAGACCGGTGGTCGAGAGGGAACATTCAGTGCGCCCGTAAGTTTAATCCATTGAAGGTTCGCGGCTTAACGCTTATGCAGCGAGTTCTTTATTTAGATGGCATTGTGTATTGGTTTAACGGTTTGTTTAAAATGATTTACATTCTTACACCAATATTGTTTTTATTGTTTGGTATTCAAAGTTTCTGGGCCGATTTCCAGTCCATTTTTATGTTTTGGCTGCCGGCGTTCTTTAGTTCGTATTTAGCGTTTAAACTGGTGTCGAATCAAAAAAGAAGTATGTTTTGGAGTCATATTTACGAAAGCTCTATGGCATTCCACTTGGCTGGTGTAGCTTTAAGTGAGCTGTTTTTGAAGAAGAGGGTTGAATTCCTTGTCACGCCGAAGGGAATTCAAACGGACAAGAGACATTTTCATTTGAAAACGATGATTCCTCATTTGATCTTCTTGCTGCTCTCATTGCTTGTCCTTGTGAAAATAGGATACGATATGAAGGTAAATGGGACGATGAATGCTGATCTCACGTTGATTAATATTTTTTGGGTGCTTTATAACGGTGCAGGTCTACTCATGGCACTGATTGTGGCGTTTGATCGTCCGCGTTATCGAAAATCAGAGCGGTTTGTCATAGAAAAAGAGGGGCAGCTCTGTTCTGATCGTCAAGATGAGCCGATTGCTTGTTTTCTACTAGACATGAGTGATTCAGGTGCGCGTCTATCCATTCCATTGGATCAAGCTTCTTCTTTAAATCAAGGACAAATGCAATTGTTCTTTTCAGAGGATCAAAGTGTGGCGTGTGATGTGGTTTGGAGCCATCCAGAGGGAGACAAGCTGATGGTTGGTGTTGCTTTTACTGATACAGAAAAATCAGAGTACCTATCATTGATCCGTTTCTTATTCACACGAGAGCATGTATCGATAACGGATCGCGAGAAAAAATCCTATGCTGTTCGGACATTTCTCCGCTTTATAAGAGAAACGGAAAAAGTACCAAGGGCCTTGCGGCGCAAATGGATGAGAAGGCCTTTGCAAGGTGTGGCAGGCACGCTGTCCTATGAGGGCCGGTTAGAAGAGAAGGTGCCGGTCAACATACATGATATAAGTTTATCTGGGTGCAAAATCGAATCTGAAGCTTCAATTGAATTACATGAGAAAGTGCTGATCACCATTGACACAGAATCTCTCACAGATCAGCCGGCGATTGCAGTCTGGACATCACAAAAACGCGGCCGCACAATGGCCGGGCTCAAGTTTGTTCAGCCCGAAATCAAGCAGATAGAAGAAAGAGAGGGAGTGGTTTCTTGAAATCCAAAAACGGCGGTTACCTCTATTTACTATGGCTTCCTGTCATCATGGGAGCCGGCTACGGCATTTCGCTTTTAGTGCCATTTCTTCAGCCTGTCCTGACACTTGGCATTGCAGGTCTTTATATTTTTATGTTGGGTGATTTTCAGGTAAGGCAGGTCAGGTATATTTTTATGTTTGTGTTTTTGATCAATGTCCTTTTTAGTGTGATGCTATTTTTGGGCATTTAAATAAAGTGCTTCCCGAGGCGGGGAGCACTTTTTGTTATTCTGCCATTTTTTCGAGGTTGCCGTTCCGGTCCATTTTAAAGGTTGGTGCGGCACTATCGTCCTCTTCAAACAAAACTAGTTTTCTTGCACGGTTCATGATTTTGACGAGTGTTTCATAATCTTCTTGAATCGTGAGCTGATCCTTTTCAAGCTTTTTCACTTCAGCTTCTAGCTGCGAGACTTTATGAGAAAGCTCATTGTTTTCTCGTTTTAAGCGGCTGTTTTCCATACGTAAGGCAGTGGATTGCTGACCATCGCCTTCATAACGGCGTAAGAAATCAATGATATCGTCGATGGTTAATTCTTGATGCTGCCTAAATGGATTTGCTTCCGGCTTTTTCTCTGCAGTATTTGGGGCATGAGAAGCCTGTGACAATAAATGTGACAAACTAGCTAACTCTTCATTGTAGCTTTGATCCACAAACTGTAGCTGTTCTGCTGTTTCAGCAGCTGGTGCAAATGTTTCTTCCTGTGGTTGTGCTGGCTCCAATTCCTGTGAGAATTCCTCTTGAGTGACCGTTTCTTCTACTTGCGGCTGATAAAGTAATCGTTTTTTCGCAGGCTGGCCATTGCCAAGTGCGCGCATCCGTTGTTTTCGCTGTTTTTTGGCAAGTGCCAGCGCTTTTTCATATTGATGCCTGACGACAGCATTCCATCTAAAACCGCATGCCGCTGAGGTGCGGTTCAGTTTATCTCCTACTTCTTCAAACGCATTTAGCTGCGTGCTGCCCTCTCTGACGTGACGTAAGACGGTTTCTGCCAGGAGGAGATCATTTTCCTCTGACCAAGCATCTTGTCTTTGTTTTGACATGTGTTTAAACCCCCATATGATTTGATGGTATTAGATTAGCCAAGTTCAAGAAGGTTTATACAAGTTTGCTAAAAGGATAGTGGAAAATACTAGCTTTTATGTAAGCTGGTGATTGGGGTGGCAAAGCGTCTTGCAAGTCCAGCCGCTTCGATGTACAATGTTGGGTGGTATATTATTCACGATTGGCTGTCCAACTGTTTCATATAGAATGAAGTATCATCATTGAAAGGAAGCGTAAGACCATGGCTAATGAGTTTCGCGTATGTGACGATTGTGATGCGACGAACCTAAAGACGTTATTGCCTCGACTCAAATCGGTTGATCCTGATGCAAAAATTGAGATCGGCTGTCAATCCTATTGTGGTCCAGGACGAAAAAAGGCTTTTGCGTTTGTGAACAATCGCCCATTATCCGCACCAACAGAAGATGAATTACTCGAAAAGGTTCAAAAAAAAGTCAAATAAATGTCACTGAATGTGTTCAGTCGACCTAAAAAGAGGTCCGTCCCTGTCAGGTCGGGCTTTTTACGTCCAAGCAACTTCTGAGAACACATTCACCAGCAAATTCAAGGATGTTTTCGGGAAAAGTTACCCGATATAATAGAAACACGTCTTAAAAAAAGAGGGACGAAACGATGGCGTATCCAAAAGGGAAATTATCTGAGGAAAAGGTATTTAAAGATCCTGTGCACCGTTATGTTCACGTAAGGGATGCATTAATATGGGATTTAATAGGAACAAGAGAGTTTCAGCGCCTGAGACGAATTAAACAGCTAGGAACTACTTATTTGACGTTTCATGGTGCAGAACACAGCCGATTCAATCATTCACTCGGTGTATACGAGATTGTGAGACGAATTGTGGATGATGTGTTTAAAGGGCGGCCTGAATGGGATGAAGGAGAGCGCGAGCTTGTACTTAGTGCTGCCTTGCTTCATGACCTCGGACATGGTCCATTTTCTCATTCCTTTGAAAAGGTCTTCCACTTAGACCATGAATCGTTTACAAGAGATATTATTTTAGGACAGACGGAAGTCAATGAAGTGCTTCGCAGGGTGAGTGATGATTTCCCGAAGCATGTGGCTGAAGTCATTGCCAAAACGTATCAAAACAAACAGGTGGTCAGTTTGATCTCAAGTCAAATTGATGCCGACCGAATGGACTATTTGCAGCGTGATGCTTACTATACAGGCGTCAGCTACGGCCACTTTGATATGGAACGTATTTTACGTGTGATGCGCCCGAGAGAAGATCAGATTGTGATGAAGCAGAGCGGGATGCATGCGGTTGAAGATTATATTATGAGCCGCTATCAAATGTACTGGCAAGTCTATTTCCACCCAGTGACACGCAGTGCTGAAGTCATTTTAACGAAAATCCTTCATCGGGCAAAAGAGCTGCATGAAACTGGTTATATTTTTACACATGCCCCAGTTCATTTTTATTCAATCTTTGAGGGGAATGTCACCACAGAGGACTATATTAAGCTGGATGAATCCATTGTCTTATTTTATTTTCAGGCGTGGGAAGATGAAGAAGATCACGTGCTGGCTGATTTGTGCCGCCGTTTTATGAACCGTCGATTGTTCCAATATACAGAGTTTAATCCAAATGAAGAAATGACGAAATATTTCAAGCTGACCGCCTTGTTCAAGGAGGCAGGAATTGATCCTGACTACTATTTAGTGGTCGACTCTTCCTCTGACTTGCCCTATGACTTCTACAGACCAGGGGAGGAAGAAGAGAGGCTGCCAATCCACCTTTTGACGCAAAGCGGTCATATTAAAGAACTGTCGAGACAGTCAGATATAGTAGACGCCATTTCCGGTAAACGAAGAACCGATCATAAACTTTATTTCCCGATGGACTTAATTGTAGATATGTCGGAAAAAGCTGAAGAAAAGAAGGCGATCATGAAGCTGCTTGGTTTGGGATAAGGAAGTACTGAAAAAGGAGATGTCGGGAATTTGTTGAAAGAGCATGCAAAGTTGATGAAGGTATTCTCTGAATCAGGGGAAATCGTTGGACGGAAGAAGCTGCAAAAGATGATTTACATAGCAAAAAAGCTAGATTTGCCTTTTTACGAGAAATACGATTTTCATTTTTATGGCCCCTATTCAGAGGAGTTGACGCTCAGAATTGAAGAGCTGTGCAACCTTGGATTCTTGGACGAAATGAAGGAAAAAAAGGGCGGATACTATCAATATCGCTATTCGCTGACGGACAATGGGAAAGAGTTTCTCGATCAGTGTGAAGTGGACATGCCTGACCTCAAAGCGCTGACGCAGCAGATGAACGAGCAATCGTCCCGTTTCCTAGAGCTTGTCTCAACGATTTTATATTTTGATGACCTGCCAGAAGATGAGGTAAAGGAAAAGGTCTTTACCATTAAAAGCAAGCAGCGTTATACGGACGAAGAATTTGAGGCGGCCCTTGCTTATATTGATCAGTTGAAGAAATTGAACTAGTTGAACAAAAGCCCGACTTTTAGGGCTTTTTTTGTTTTGTAAGACCCAGACCAAAAGCGCTATTTTTCGATGAAATGTGTGTCAAAATATCCGAAAAATTAGTGAAAATGACGTAATTCGACTTTCTTCCTGTGTATCTAATTCCCTGTTTTTGACTGAATAGAAGGAAAATGGTGAATTTTCAGTGAATATATAACCTTGTGAAAAACAAAGGAGGGATAGGAATGAAAAAGCGTTCAGTCTTTTTGTCATTTTTATTGGTAGGTAGTTTGTTACCGGGGGTAAGTTCAGCTTCAGCACCAGTAGCGAGTGCAGGTCATGGGCATGATCATGGTCATGCGCCGTTCGAAACCCATATTAGTGAGGGGCTGCCAAAAGCAAAAGATTTTAAAGATTTGAAGACAGCACCTCCAATTGAACGAGATGTGACAACAAAGGTATTAGATGAGTCTGGTAAGCAGGTAGGCTCAAGAACCTTTAAGGCCAATACAGGAGATTCAATTTCAACAAAAGCAAGTACAGGCAGTCAGAAGGTCACTGTCTATGCGGTTGCTGATGCGCAGTATCGTGCGAAATATAGTGACTGGCAAACACGGATTGTCAGCATCATCGAGCAAGCAGATGTCACGTTTAACCGTGATCATGATGTGGACTTTGTCGTACAAGCAGTAGGATCATGGACGTCTTCGGGTTCAAATGCAGAGCAAATTTTGTCTAACCTTGCGCGCAGCTTTGATGGCAGAGGATATGACTTTGTCACTGGATTTACAGCAAATCCAAACTTTGATGCTGGCGGAATCGCTTATGTCTACAATAGTGCACCAAGCGGAAGTGCATTCGCCGTTAACCTTGATCAAGGAACAGCGAACACTGCAAAAGCGGCTACGCATGAATACGGTCATAACTTTGGCTTACCGCACGACCCTCAAGGAAGCGGCATTGTCTGCCTAATGAATTATGATTATTCTTACACAGTCGATTTCTTCGATGCGGCTCATAAAAATCAAGTGAACCGTAATAAAGCGTGGTACAGATAAGAATGCAGACAAAAGGACAAACACATTGAGTGTTTGTCCTTTTTATATGCTTACAGATCGCTCATTCGCTTTCCTGCTACGGCATAGTGTTCTTTTTTCATTTCTTCAATAATAACAGAGACTTTTTCTGCACCTGCGCCTGTTGTTTCTACAACGGCATCAGTGACTTTCTCCACAAGAGCTCTTTTCTGCTCGTCTGTTCTTCCTTCAAGCATTTGAACGGTGACAATCGGCATGGCGAAAACCTCCTTTTTCCTTTAATGCTACGCTTCCCTTTAGTTTAAGGGACTTCTTATAGTATACTGAATGAAGTAAATCATTGTATAGAAAGAAAGAGGGATTCATGCCTTTGAACCAATTTCTTGTTTATCCATTAGAACTTATTCCATATGTCGCCATTACGCTTGTTGTTGCATTTACGATGCACGAGCTGGCGCATGCATATGTTGCGTACCGATTCGGAGACCCGACGGCTAAGAATCAAGGGAGACTGACGCTCAATCCACTGAAGCATCTCGATGTATTCGGGACGATTTTGATCTTTGTGGCCGGGTTTGGCTGGGCGAGACCTGTACCAGTGAATCGTTACCATTTTAAAAAACCGCGCTTAGCAGGGATTTGTGTCTCCATTGCTGGGCCATTAAGTAACTTGGTGCTGGCGTTTTTGGGCTTTTTTGTGTATGTGCTTCTTCAGAAATTTGGCGGAGAGTGGATCATGCGCTTTGAGCCGGGAGTCGATAATTTCTTTTTAATCTTTATTAACTTAAACGTCATCTTGTTCCTATTTAACTTATTACCGCTTCCGCCGCTTGATGGGTATCGTATTATTGAGGACGTCGTCAGCCCCCGTATCCGGGCGAAAATGACGCAATTTGAACAATATGGGATCATTATTTTTCTCATATTCGTGATCACACCGCTGGGACAGTTTGTGTTTGGTCCATTGATCGGAATGCGGGATCAAATCATACACTGGTTTAATCTTATTTTGAAGCCGCTGCTTTAGGAGGTTTAAAGAATGGAAGGTAAAAAGAAGAAACCAATTGGTTTTAACATCATTAAAAAAACAGATGCAACCGACGGACATGGAGGCTTTGGGGCAGGCGCCCTCAGCCTTGATAATATCTCGCCAGTCATCATTGATGTAGAAGAAAAGGAAGCTGTCATTGATATTGGTGCCATGCATGCAAGAAGTGCCGTCGAAAAAGGAATTAAATTTTTGAAAACAAAAGAAGAAGTGCCGAACGGAAAGCCGTATTGGCTCGTATGGGTGACGATTGACCGCAGAGAAGAAGGACCTTATTATGCAGGTGTGACGGCTTGTGAAATGACCGTTGACCGTTCGATCCGCCGCGGGTATAAGTCACTTCCAGAGCATGTGAATTTAATGGATAAATCGATGAAGCGGAAAATCGTCGTTAGTCATATGGATGACGTATCCAAAAAGGTGCTGGCTGATTTCCTAAAGGGTCATAATCAAGCGCTATGGGACGCATCGACAGATGAATTAAAAGAAGGATTGGCTGTCCCTGAATAATTGTGAAATTTTTGTGAAGATTGGCGGATGTCTACCAATTCGATCCGTTTTTTGAGTAAACTGGTGTTAAAGCTAGGACATGGAGAATCCCGAGATGCAGGTCTCGGGGTTTTTCATGTCTTTTTTAACGTTTCAGCCACTTTTCCCACCATTTCTTTGGCTTTTGATCTTGAACTGGTTCCTGCTCAGAGGCCTTGTCCTCAGCACCATAGCAGACACCTGTCGGCTCCGTACCTTCTATAAAATAGGTGAATACCTTTGATTCACATCCTGGACCTGCGAGGTCGCCGGTTTTTGGATTGATATATACCCCTTTGACACCGTCAGGCGGCATGAAGGAGGAGGCTGGCTGCTTTGAGAGAGCTGATTCCATAAAGGAAGCCCATATTTTTTTCGCATAGGCCGTTTCTTCGACTGAGTCAATGGTGCGGCCTTTATCATAGCCTGTCCATACACCTGTGACGAGCTGGGGAGAGAAGCCGATCATCCAGCTGTCGGCGCCTGTAGTCCCAGACTTTCCTCCGTATGTTCGTGTAAGGTCCTTTATAATGGTGCGGCCAGTGACACTTGTATAGCCGTTTAATTGATCATTGAACATGCCTGACATCATGTCGGTGGTGACAAATGCTGCTTTTTCATCTAGGATTTGTTCTCGTTTTTGTTTCTCTTCAAAAAGCACATTGCCTTTTGCGTCGGTTACTTTCGTAATAAAGGTTGGTTTGACGCGTTTTCCGCCATTGACCAGCATGGCGTAAGCATTGGTCATTTCAATGGGTTTCACAGGAGACGTGCCCAGGGCAAGAGATGGTACTTGATCTAGTTTCTCCTTGATTCCAAATGTCTTGCCAGCACGTACAAGCTGCTCCATTCCTAAAAATAGATGTGTTTTCACAGCGTAAATATTATCAGACAGCGCTAAAGCTTGAAGCATTGTAATGCCGTCATTGGCGTAATAGCCGTGATAATTGCTTGGTGAATAAGCGGCATCGCTGCCTTGATCATCCAGTTCAAACACCGTTTCCTCACTGCGCATGACGGTTGCGGGTGTAAACCCGTTTTGCAAGGCAATGTAATAGAGAAGGGGTTTCATGGTTGAACCGGGCTGCCTTTTTGCTTGTGTCACCCGATTGAATGGACTTTTCTCATAATCTCTCCCGCCTATGAGGGCAAGTACATGCCCTGTTTGAGGATGGATGGCGGCAAAGCCGATTTGGATTTCCGATTTGGAATTCATCTCGTTTTTTAGTGTCTTTTCTGCGATTTTCTGTAATTCTGGATTGAGAGTCGTTTGGATATGAAGCCCATAGGTTTCAATCTGTTCCTCAGTTAACCCCAAACTTTGTTTCAACTCTCGAATCACATCGTCATAAAAATACGGGGCTTGCTTTGCTTGCAGCTGCTTCTTTTGCAAAGGGCGATAGGACAGCTTTTCTTTCGCAGCGTCATCGGCTGCTTTTTTCGTAATCATGCCATCCTCGTGCATTTGTCTCAAAATCATATTCTTTCTTGCGCCGGCTTTCTCCTCATTCACATAAGGGGAATAGAGAGAAGGCCCCTTTGGGATACCGGCAAGCAGGGCAGATTCAGCGAGGGTTAAGTTCTTTGCTTTTTTCCCGAAATACAGACGGGACGCTGCTTCCACACCGTACGCTCCGTGACCATAATAAATGGTGTTCAAGTATCCTTCTAAAATCTCATCTTTTGTATAGTTTTGTTCTAAACGAATCGTGTAAAAGGCTTCATTCCACTTCCGTTTCCACGTTTTATCATGATCTAAATACAGATTTCGTGCATATTGCTGGGTGATCGTGCTGGCACCTTGCACCTTAGCCATGGCACGAATATCGGCCACCGCAGCACCTGCCATCCGTTTCACATCAAAGCCATGATGCTCATAAAAGGTTTTATCTTCAACAGCGACAACTGCCTGTCTGATATGAGGAGACATCTCCTTTAATGGCACCCAATATCTCTTTTCTCCAAAGCTGGATTCTCCAAGCTTTGAGCCATCGGCTGCATAAATGGTCGTGGATTGGGGAACTTGAACAGAAGGGGCACCTTGCCATTTAGCTATTAATAGAATCGTCAAAAAGACGGTACCTGCAAATAGAAAAGCGAGCAAGCCGATAAAAAAACAGGCTCGAATCGTTTTCACGGTCATGCGGATTTTTTTATTACTCATGATTGTGTCCATGCAAAGCCCCCATTTTGACGGTTTTTTATCAGTATGGAACAAAGAAAACCGTTTTAAACAAGCGATTGCTGGAGCGCTTTAAAAAATGAAGAGAACTCATGCGGTTCTTTACAATTTGATATGAATCCACTATACTTTTTTCTTGGACAATCGATATAGTCAAAGCCGATAAAAGGCGCTAACAATAGATGTTTGTTTATTATTGGATGAGAGGAAGATGAACAATGAGCGAACTTTGGTATACAGAGAAGCAAACGAAGAATTTTGGTATTACATTGAAGGTGAACAAAACCCTTCACACAGAACAAACAGACTTTCAGCATTTAGAAATGGTAGAAACAGAAGAGTTTGGCAATATGCTGTTTTTAGACGGCATGGTGATGACGTCTGAGAAAGATGAGTTTGTATACCACGAAATGGTGGCACATGTTCCTCTTTTCACTCATCCAAACCCGGAAAATGTTCTTGTTGTAGGCGGAGGAGACGGCGGTGTCATTCGTGAGATCCTCAAACACCCAAGTGTGAAAAAAGCGACACTTGTTGATATTGACGGAAAGGTCATCGAATACTCGAAGAAATTCCTTCCTTCTATCGCTGGGAAACTAGACGATCCTCGTGTAGATGTGAAAGTAGGAGACGGTTTTATGCACATTGCTGAAGCTGACAACGAGTATGATGTGATTATGGTTGACTCTACTGAGCCGGTTGGACCAGCTGTGAACCTGTTCTCTAAAGGATTTTACGCAGGAATCGCAAAAGCACTCAAAGAAGACGGTATTTTCGTTGCACAAACGGACAACCCTTGGTTCACTCCTGAGCTGATTACAAATGTACAGCGTGATGTAAAAGAAATTTTCCCAATTACAAAGCTTTACACAGCGAATATTCCAACGTATCCAAGCGGTCTTTGGACATTCACCATCGGTTCTAAAAAATATGATCCACTTGCTGTAGAAGACAGCCGTTTCTTTGATATTGAGACGAAATATTACACAAAAGAATTGCACAAAGCGGCATTCGTTCTGCCGAAATTTGTGAGCGACTTAATCAAATAAATCAAGCGAAATGGACATGCGCAAATGACGGTTTGCGCATTTTTTGAAGCGTAAAAGGAGGAATCTTGCATGAGATTCGATGAGGCTTATTCAGGAAAAGTGTTTATTGGAAGTCATCCGACATGGGAAGATGCAAAGGTCATTTTATACGGCATGCCGATGGACTGGACAGTCAGCTACCGCCCAGGTTCACGTTTCGGTCCGAACCGCATTCGTGAAGTATCGATCGGTTTAGAGGAATACAGCCCTTATTTAGATCGTGAACTGCACGAGGTGCCATTCTTTGATGCGGGTGACATCCCACTTCCTTTTGGGAATGCACAAAAGAGCTTAGATTTAATTGAAGAGTATGTCGACAGCATTTTAGAAAAAGGAAAGTTTCCATTAGGAATGGGCGGCGAGCATCTCGTGTCTTGGCCGGTTTTCCGTGCGATGTATAAGAAATACCCTGATTTGGCCATCATCCATATGGACGCACATACGGATCTTCGTGAGGAATATGAGGGGGAGCCGCTTTCACATTCAACACCGATTCGTAAAGTTGCAGGACTGATTGGAGCTGAAAATGTATTCTCTTTCGGCATCCGTTCTGGAATGAAAGAAGAATTTGAATGGGCAAAAGAAGCGGGTATGCACATTTCTAAATTTGAAGTGCTGGAGCCATTGAAGCAAGTATTGCCAAAGCTAAAAGGGCGTCCAGTGTATGTGACGATCGACATTGATGTACTTGATCCAGCTCATGCACCTGGTACAGGAACGGTAGATGCTGGCGGTATTACATCAAAAGAGCTGCTTGCATCCATTCATGCAATTGCAGGATCTGACGTCCAAGTCGTCGGGGCTGACCTTGTCGAGGTAGCACCTGTATATGATCATTCAGACCAAACAGCGAATACAGCGAGTAAGCTTTTACGCGAAATGCTGCTTGGGTTTGTGAAATAATCAGTTGATAGAGGAGCTTGTCATCTCATATGGACAAGCTCTTTTTTTACATTGGTCAAAAAATAAAGGAGGCAGTTCATGTTTTCGTCCATATTGATGGTGTTCCTCGCTTTATGTGTGTTAGGGGCAGGCTTTCTCACACTGAAACGAGAGCTTGCAGCTGATCCGCCTGTTTTTGCTTCGAAAAAGGAAGCAAAGGAAGAGATGCTGGGGCTGTTTCACGATCGAGGCTTTTTCTATCTGACGGCCATTGCGTTATTCATGCATGTGATATTTAAAAAGGATCAAATCGCACCATTTGATTTTTTTCAGGCATTTTTGGCAAGTTCAGGCATACAGGCTCTTTTTTACTTAATGAAAAGAAAAGACTTAGGCGTAAAGGCTGGACTTGTCATATTGGTCAGTTGTATTTTTCTTTTTTTCTAAAGGGAAGGCTGAAGATGAAAAACGAAGTTTAATCGCCATGAAGAAGAGAAATGATGGTATGATAGGCGATCGTGAATATGGTATACTATTTTAGTTAAACGGGTCTTAGCAAAGGAAGTGCAAAATGACACAAAACCAAATTTCAATTCATGTAAAGTCAGTGATGAAACCAGAGACGGAGCCGGCTGAAACGATCGAATTCCGCACGACTGGAACGTACCAAGAGAAGAATGACAAAACGTATCTCACTTACCATGAAGAACATGAAATGGGTCAAGTAAAAACCGTTGTGAAAATGAGTGAAAAAGAAATTTTTGTGATGAGATCAGGGGCTATTCAAATGAAGCAGCGCTTTCTCATTGGAGAAACAACCGTCACACATTACACGATGCCATTCGGTACACTTCAGCTAGATGTGCACACACATGGTATTGATCTCGATGTGGACAAGGGGCTGCTGCACATTACGTACGATATGCTGACAGGAGAAGATCAAAAGCATTTACATACATTATCGATTTCGTATAAGGAGGATTTACGTTCATGAATATCGCAGAACAGGTCAAAGATGCGTTAAAAGAAGAAATCATAGGGGCAGTCGTCAAAGCAGGACTTGCCGATGAAAGCCAGGTGCCAGATGTCCTTTTAGAAGTGCCGAAAGACAAAACTCACGGTGATTACTCGACCAACATGGCGATGCAGCTTGCCCGCATTGCGAAAAAAGCACCTCGTCAAATCGCAGAGGACATCGTCAATGCGTTTGATAAAGGGAAAGCTTCCATTGAAAAACTGGATATCGCAGGTCCAGGGTTCATTAACTTTTATATGAACAATCAGTATTTAACAAAACTCATTCCAGCTGTTCTTGAGGCAAAAGAAGCTTATGGCGAAACGAATACAGGCGGCGGTCAAAAGGTGCAAGTCGAATTCGTCTCAGCCAACCCAACAGGTGACCTTCACCTTGGACATGCCCGCGGAGCAGCTGTAGGAGATTCCCTTTGCAACATCCTTGATAAAGCAGGGTTCGATGTGAGCCGTGAATACTATATCAACGATGCAGGGAATCAAATCAATAACCTCGCTTTATCTGTAGAAGTACGTTATTTTGAGGCACTCGGTCTTGAAAAAGAAATGCCTGAAGACGGCTACAGAGGAGAGGACATCAAAGGCATCGGACAAAAGCTTGCGGATGAATTTGGGGACCGTTTTGTTCATGAACCGGAAGAAGAGCGTATGAAGTTCTTCCGTGAATACGGCTTGAAATACGAATTAGAGAAATTACGTGTAGACCTTGAGAATTTCCGTGTGCCATTTGATGTATGGTATTCAGAAACCTCTTTATATGAAAATGGAAAAATCGAACCAGCGCTGGAGACACTTCGTGCTAAAGGCTATGTTTTTGAAGAAGATGGTGCAACGTGGCTGCGTTCAACTGATTTTGGCGATGACAAGGACCGTGTGCTGATTAAAAAGGACGGCAGCTTCACTTACCTGCTTCCAGACATCGCATATCATAAAGACAAATTGGACAGAGGCTTTGACCAGCTCATTAACATTTGGGGAGCGGACCATCACGGCTATATCCCTCGAATGAAAGCGGCGATTCAAGCACTTGGATATCCAGCTGACAAGCTTGAAGTCGAAATCATTCAGCTTGTTCACCTTTACAAAAACGGTGAAAAGATGAAGATGAGTAAGCGTACAGGAAAAGCCGTCACAATGCGTGACTTGATTGAAGAAGTCGGCTTAGATGCGACTCGTTATTTCTTTGCGATGAGAAGTGCGGCGACACATATGGACTTTGACCTAGACTTAGCGATTTCTACGTCTAACGAAAACCCTGTGTACTATGCACAATATGCGCATGCGAGAATTTGCAGCATGCTGCGTCAAGGTGAAGAAAAAGGCTATGAACCGAACCTTGAAAAAGCCGATTTCTCTCACATTCAATCGGAAAAAGAATACGATCTTCTGAAAATCATTGGCAGCTTCCCAGAAGTTGTAGCAGAAGCAGCTGAAAAGCGTATTCCGCACCGCGTGACCAACTATATTTATGACCTTGCATCAGCTCTTCACAGCTTCTACAATGCCGAGAAGGTCATTGACGCAGAAAACGAAACAAAAACAACAGCACGTCTTTCACTCATGAAAGCAACACAAATCACGCTTGCGAATGCATTAAAACTAATTGGTGTATCGGCTCCGGAAAAGATGTAATGAAATGAAAGAAAGCCCCACTCTATTGAATGAGTGGGGCTTTTTGGTATAAAAAACCCGCTATCCTTAAGAGATAGCGGGTTTTGAAAATTATCCAAGCGTATTAATTATGTTAGAGATAGAATCAAATAATTGGCTAAGTACATCAGAGAACATAGAGTGTGTCTCCCTTCGGCAAGCATGTAGTATGTGTGTGTCAAATGGAATTATCCAAGCGTATTAATCATGTTAGAAATAGAATCGAATAATTGGCTAAGTACATCAGAAAACATTTTTTTGCCTCCTCTCTTTTCTTTTACATCTACTTAACGAAGGGGATAGAGGGTTGGATCACTTTTTCTAAAAAAATTTCAAAAAAGATGATGGCATAGAAAAAAGCACCGCCTATTCGGGTGCTTTTTGGCCTTTCGTTATGAATGAATGCGCAGCTTCACGTCTCCATTTGTACACGCTAGCTGAACGTTTCCACCAATCGGGAAAGTGAAGACTGGCTGTGTATGTCCGATATCGACATCATAAATCACAGGGATGTGTTTGAGCATTGGATGTTTATCTAAAATGAATCTTAAATGTTTTTCTGTCATCTTGGATTTCTTCTGAAAGCGCCCGATGATCAACCCTTTGATTGTTTCTGCATGCTGCAGGAGGGAGGTAAGGTCTCTGGCGAACATTTCAGGGAATACCAGCTCATCATCCTCGACAAATAAGATCGCATCCTTTACATTCGGCATAAACGATGTCCCTTGCAGTAAGTTCAGTGTACAAAGATTTCCGCCAAACAAGGTGCCTTCAGCTGTTCCTTCCTGATATATGTTCCATTTCGTCGGATGAAACTGCCTGTTCGCTTGATCGAGATACCACGCGTCATCACTCCATTTTGTCGAAGGAATCACATCAAACGGTTCGCTGCCGTTCATCAAGCAAGCTTGAAACATAGCGGTCTGCTCCTCCTGCCCCTGCTCCATTTGAAAGCTTGAGAAATGGGGGCCAGAATATGTTACCATATCACATTTCGCTGTAATGGCGCTTGCAAGTGCTGTAATGTCACTATAGCCGCAAAGGACTTTAGGATGCTGACGGATCAAGTCGTAATCAATATAAGGCAAAAGCTCATTGCAGTTGAAGCCTCCGATGGCTGTCAAAATACCATCGACCTCATCATCTTTGAACGCCTCATGCAGATCAGACAAGCGGTGTTCAATAGACGATGATGAATGAAGGTCACATTCAAAGACGTGCTGTCCAAAAGAGACAGTGAACCCTAAAGACTCCAGACGTTTTTTCGCTTGAGAAATTCCTTCTTTTGATAAAATGCTGGCACTTCGGCTTGGGGCAATGACCCGAATATGGCTGCCTTTTTTTAAAGGTGGGGGTGTATGCATAAACAAATCTTCCTTTCCATCACGTATTTCTCCATTATATCGGATCAAATAGCGTCAGTCTGTAAAGGCTAGGAGAAAGGAATGGGTCGTGCGTTTCATACAAGCTGTACAAAGGGTATGGAAGAGAAAAAGACAGAATGAGGGCGGAGAATGTGAAAAAGAGAAGACTGGAATTTTTATTTTTATATTTTATGATATTCGGGGCATATGTGGTGTATTGGTGGACTGTGCCGGCGTGGAGCGTTCAGCTGTACGCAGCGATTTATATCGCCATTATTTTATTTAGTATCATCTCACTCATGCTGGAGAACCGTACATCACAGCACACGCTGTTATGGATATATGTGCTGATTTTTTTCCCGATCATTGGCTATATGTTCTATCTGTTCTCAGGGCAGCTCTATGTAAAGGGGCATTTATTCAAATCAAAGAGAATGTATAACCGCGAGAAATTACGCAGAATCTCTGAGCTTGAGAGTAAGCCGAATGAGTCACGTTTAACCGATAATCAGCGTGCTTTTTTTCATTACACAGAAAAAGCAACAGGCATGCATGTGAACACAAATAGTGATATGGAGATTTTAAAGAATGGGGAGGAGACGTTCCCCAGAATTTTTGAAGAGTTAAAAAAGGCAAAATCGTTCATTCATATTGAATATTACATGTTCAAATCCGATTTCCTCGGCCACCGGATGATGGAGATTTTGATTGAAAAAGTGAAAGAAGGGGTAGAGGTCCGTTTCATATATGATGCGGCAGGCAGCATCCGCTTCTCCCGAAAAGATATTAAACGCTTGAAGCAGGCAGGGGTCAAGGTCGCTCCTTTTCTACCTTTAAAATATGGATTCTTTAATCAAAAATTCAATTTTCGAAATCACCGGAAAATCGTCATTATTGATGGAGAGACAGGGTTTGTCGGCGGGTTAAATGTCGGCAAGGAATACGTAGGACGGGATGAAAAGATCGGCTTTTGGCGTGATACGCATGCCATGTTAAAGGGTGAGGCTGTTCAGACCCTTCACTCCGTTTTTATGCTGGATTGGGAGTATGTATCAGATGAAGTATTAATTGATGATTCGAGGTATCATACGCCGCATTCTGTGACAGGCGAGGATGTCATTCAGGTTGTACCAACTGGACCTGATATGAAAGAAAGTATGAGTGATTTATATGATGCCCTCATTTCTAATGCGAAACAATTTGTCTGGATTGCCACACCTTACTTTGTACCAAATGAATCGATTCGCACTGCGCTCAAAATCGCTGCCACAAGAGGGGTGGATGTGCGGGTGATGGTTCCAGAGATCAATGACGGATTTCTCACACAATACGCCACACGATCTTATTTTTCTGAGCTTCTAAAAGAGGGCATCAAGGTGTATCACTATCAGAAAGGATTCATGCATCAAAAGGTGATGATCGCAGATGGAGAACTCGCCTCTGTCGGTACCGCGAATGTCGATATGAGAAGCTTTCAGCTCAATTTTGAGGTCAATGTCTTTACAGCTGCGAAAAAGCCAATTGAGCAATTGATGGCTCACTATGAGGAAGATATGAAGGAATGTGAGCAAATGGGCCCTGTTCATTTTTATAAAAGAGGCTTAAAAGAGCGGTTGAAAGAATCATTTGCCCGGTTGTTTTCTGGCGTATTATGAGGATTTCCAGTCAAAAGAAATCATTTCCTGATCTAGTATTTTGAAGAGGATTCCTCTATAATTGAAAATGATTATCAATTATAGAGGAAATGAGGTTCTTTTACATATGCTAAAACGCTTTTTCGCCTATTACAGGCCCTATCGCGGTCTGTTCTTTTTAGATTTTTTTTGCGCTGTCGCAGTTGGACTGATGGAACTAGGTTTCCCGCTGATCGTGAACTACTTCATTGATACATTATTACCAACAGGGAACTGGACGGTCATTGCCTGGACCGCACTTGCTCTGTTTATCATTTATGCACTCAGCTCGGTTATGCAATTTATTGTGTCGTACTGGGGACACATGCTTGGCATCAATATTGAAACAGATATGAGGAAGAAGCTTTTTGATCATTTTCAGCGTCTCTCATTTAAGTTCTTTGATAACAACAAAACGGGTAAGCTTATGTCTCGGATGACAAATGACCTCATGTACATTGGTGAGGTAGCTCATCACGGGCCTGAGGATTTGTTTATTGCGATTATGACGATTCTTGGCGCCTTTGCTGTCATGCTGATGATTAACTGGCAGCTTGCTATCTTAACCTTCTTGATCATGCCTGTCATCATTTGGCTTGCCCTTCATTTTAATAAGAAGATGACACAGGCAATTACACAGCTGAACAATGACATTGGAGACTTTCATGCAAGGGTTGAAAACAATATTGGCGGCATTCGTCTTGTTCAAGCTTTTGCCAACGAACATTTCGAGAAAAAGCGTTTTGCTGAAAACAACAACCGCTTTCGGAAAGCGAAGCTTCTTTCATATAAAATCATGTCGGTGAACGGCTCAATCAGTTACATTCTCACACGTCTTGTGACACTGTTTGTCCTTCTGGCAGGGACATGGTTTGTTCTGCAGGGGCAATTAACGGCAGGTGGATTTATCGCATTTGTTCTCATTACAAACGTCTTATTCAGACCGATTGATAAAATCAACACAGTGATTGAAATGTATCCAAAAGGAATTGCGGGCTTTAAAAGCTATGTCGACTTACTTGAAACAGAGCCAGATGTAAAGGACACAGAGGGAGCTCGTGATGTATTCGGACTGAAAGGTGAAATTGAATATCGAAACGTGACATTCGGCTATGATGAGCACAGCCATGTGTTAAAGGACATCGATTTGAAGATCAAACAAGGAGAAACTGTTGCGTTTGTCGGGCCTTCAGGAGCCGGGAAATCGACGATTTGCAGCCTGCTGCCACGTTTTTATGATGTGGATAAAGGGGAGATTACGATTGATGGTGTAAGTACAAAATCGATGACCCTGTCTTCTTTAAGACAGCAGATCGGCATTGTGCAGCAGGATGTCTTTTTATTCTCAGGTACCATTCGAGAAAACATTGCGTACGGCAACCTAGAAGCCAGCGATGCAGAGATTTGGGAGGCTGTACGTCGTGCGCATTTAGAGGAACTCGTCCAGCGTTTCCCAGAAGGATTAAATACAGTCATAGGCGAGCGCGGCGTCAAACTGTCAGGCGGTCAAAAGCAGCGTCTGTCGATTGCGCGGATGTTCCTAAAAAATCCTTCGATTCTTATTTTAGATGAAGCCACATCAGCACTTGATACAGAAACAGAAAAAGCTATACAGGATGCACTGAGCGAACTGGCTGTCGGAAGGACAACACTCGTCATTGCCCACCGCCTGGCAACAATTAAACACGCCGATCGTATCATCGTCGTGACAGAGGAAGGCATCCAAGAACAAGGCCGCCACCAAGACCTCATCCAAATGGGCGGCGTATACAGCAGACTGCATGAAGCGCAGTTTGGTCATTGATCAGCGCGTAGACAAACCCTCGCATTCGCCCGCAGTTCTGCATGCCGGTGCTCACGAATGTCAATTCGCTCCGCTCCGGTACTCGTCCTTCCTAGGGCTGCAAAGGTTTTCTATCACGCTGAAAAGAAGACAAAGGGCTAAAATAAAGATCATTTTAGCCCTTTGTCAACAATCTGAGAGCTCTTTTGTTAAAGGGCTTTTTTTGTTAGGATAGAAAAAATGCGTGTAGGAAGGATCTGATGGAATGAAGGGGCTTCGGCGATTACAAAAGGGCGATAAGATCGGTATATTTTCACCTTCTAGTCCTGCATCAGCGACCTCGCCTCTTAGGTATGAGCGGGCGAAGAAGTGGCTTGAGCAAAAAGGATTCATTGTGGTTCCAGGATCATTAACAGGGAAAGAAGATTACTACCGTTCAGGTACAATTCAAGAACGAGCAGATGAGCTGAATGAGCTGATGGCTAGAGAGGACTTGGCGTGCATCATGTCAATGATTGGCGGGACGAATTCAAATAGTTTGCTGCCTTATCTTGATTTTGACCTGCTGAAACAACATCCGAAAATCATGATCGGTTATTCAGATGCGACAGCGATTCTACTAGCGGCGTACGAAAAAACGGGACTGCCTGTTTTCTACGGGCCTGCGCTTGTTCCTTCTTTTGGCGAGTTTGAACCGTTTGTTAATAATACATATCAGTCATTTGAGGACATCCTGATGTCCCAACAAACCATTCCTTATCAGATTGAAAAACCGCCTTTTTGGACAGATGAACGAATCAATTGGGAAGAAAAGACGCGTGACAAAAAACAGCGTCCGAATGATTGGCTGTGCGCCATAGAGGGACAAGCAGAAGGCAGATTGATCGGCGGAAACTTGAATGCGATGTACGGCATATGGGGAAGTGAATTCATGCCAGCGGTGAAAAACGGAGACATCCTTCTCATTGAAGATTGTATGAAAACCGCTTCGGTTGTAGAAAAGAACTTCTCTTTATTGAAAGTAAATGGAGTGTTTGAACGGGTATCAGGGATTCTTTTAGGAAAACATGAGCTGTTTGATGATGAAGGAACGGGCAAAGAACCTTACGAGATTTTACTTGAGGTGCTCGGAGAGACAAAAAGACCACTCATCGCTGATTTTGACTGTGCCCATACGCACCCAATGCTTACGATGCCAATCGGGGCACAAGTGAAAATGGATGCATCCTCCAAACAAGTTTGGTTAACAAAAGAGTGGATATAGCAAAAGAGCAGCCCGCGGCTGCTCTCCCAGCATGTAGACAAACCCTCGCATTCGGTGTCAGGCCTGCGTGCCGGTGCTCACGAATGTCAAATTCGCTCCGCTCCGGTACTCGTCCTTCCTAGGCTGCAAAGGTTTTCTATCACGCTGAAAAGAAGACAAAGGGCTAAAATAAACATCATTTTAGCTCTTTGTCAACCAATCTGAAAGAGCAGCCCGAGGCTGCTCTTCTTTATGAAACCGTCTCTTTTTCAAACGGCTGAAGGAGATCTTGCGCTTTTTTCCCCTCTACGACAATTAAGTAGTCAGACTCTAAATGAGTGAGCCTGAAGGTTTCAAGCTCTACGATGTTCTTAATGCTACACATTGTTTTTTTAGAATACACATATATACGATGCTGAGCCTGCTGGCACTTTTCATAAAGAGAAATAAGCTTATGTAAATTCAACGCTTTCGCAGCGATTCGGATTGAATAGATTTGAGACATCTTCATATCCTCCTGTTAATTACTTTCTCACAATAGCTTTGTTACCCCCATTTGCACAAAGGTAAACCTTTCTTTATGATTTCCACTCAATGGTTCCTCCGCCCGTCCGCCGATTGCCCCTTATCGCAGACAGCTCTTCGACTAGACGGAGCAAAGCCTGATCCTTTAATTTTGCTTCAATCATGAAATCTACATCCCGGCCATACGGTTTTAATGCTTGAAAAAGTGGTAAGACAAAATTCATATCTACTCCATCTGCATGACTGCGTATAGCTTTTTCTGATTTTGGTGAAGACAAATGGATTTTGGGCGGAATGCCAGTGTTTGTCCACGTGTCGAACATTCTTGGCAGGATGTCATCGAGTGCGGCATCGTCATCTTTATTTGCCACGTGATGATGGTAATCAAAAACAAACGGAATGTCATGCTTTTCACATACACCAAGCGTTTCGAGCGACGTATATGTTTTGTCATCGTTCTCAAGTGTCATTCTCGCTTTGATATGAGCTGGAAGCTGTTTGATATTTTCATCAAAGCGTTGGAGAGCCGATTCTTTATCGCCGTACGCCCCGCCTACATGAATGTTCATGTAGCCTTCCTTATCGAGCTTCATCGCCTCAAGCATCTGATAATGGTACGTCATATCGATGACGGCATTTTCTGTAATCGAAGGTTTTGGGCTGGTAAACAAGGTGAATTGATTGGGGTGAAAGCTGACCCGTAAGCCGTGCCGCTTTACCAGCTTGCCGATCTCAAGAAATTCTTTGTGAAAAGGTGTCATAAAGTCCCAGCGCACCTCTGGATGGGTCGCGAGCGGGACGATCGAGCTTGAAAAACGGTAAAGCGGGATATCATGAGCAATGGCGAAATAAAGCGTTCTTAATGTATTCACGAGATTGGCTTTTGTTGTTCGCAATAAAGCCTCTTTTCTTTCTTCCTTAGCGAGCTTGCTGTATCTAGCAAAGGTCAGCGACTTGGCAGGAGAAGCTTCCCACAAGGTGACGGCATTGGATACATAACCAAATCGATAACGCATAGGTCATCTCCTTTATAAAAAATACGAGAACATGGCGGCAACCCACTCAAGCGGCCGTGTGAAAAGCGGGCGCTTTGACAATGTTTCTTCTGTCAAGATCTCAGAAACCTCCATATGCTCCCGAATCTTTTCTTCTACGTGTGCAGTAAAAGCGGGATCATCAATGGCTACATCTACTTCTTCGTTTAAAAACAAGCTGCGTTTATCAAAATTCGCGGTACTGATCATACAGCGGCTGTGATCAATCAAAATGGCTTTCGAATGATAAAACCCTTTATAAAAACGATAAACAAGACATCCAGAGGCAATGAGGTCCTTCAAATAATGAAAGCCAGCCTCTTTGACAAGTGGATGATCTGCTTTCATTGGAATGATGATTTCAACTGTGACGCCCCGCTTTCGTGCAGCAAGCAGCGCCTTCAGAAGAGGGGAAGATGGAATAAAATAAGGCGTACAGATGATGATCTGTTTCCTCGCCTGCTGAATATCTTGGAGAAATAAAGCTTCTAAAGAAAAGCCAGCAGTTGCGCGTGTTGTGCATTGTAATGTTCCCGGTTCCAATGCAGGGAAAACCTCATATTGCAGCTGATGAATGCCAGAAGACCGGTACAAATCATTCAGAAATACATGCTGGAGATCTGCGACAACCTGTCCAGTCATCCGCAAATGATAATCCTTCCAAATGCCAAACCGGCCTTTCTTTCCAACATATTCATCACCTATATTAAATCCGCCAATATAGCCAATCTTCCCATCAATCACCGTGATTTTACGGTGATTTCTCATGTTTAAACGGTAAATCAAAAAAGGAAAACGAGGCTTATTTAAAAAGTAGAATTGAATGCCGCTTCTTTCTAGCATGTCAATCGCCTTTTGATCAAACGGATAGGAGCCTAATCGGTCGGTCAGCAAAAAGACGGAAACGCCTTGCTCCGCTTTGGCTTTCAATGCTTGTAAGACCCTTTGACCAATCTTGTCGTTCTTTACAATAAAGAACATCATATGAATAGAAGAAGAGGCCTGCTGTATATCGGTAATCAGCTGATCGAAAAATGGTTCGCCATCATGATAAAAGGCAGCATCGCCGCTTGTTTGGTCAAAAGACCGTTCAAATGCGTGAGTAGAAAAATATTTCCTTCCCATATAAAGGTCTAACATCACGAGCAAAACGATGGCAATGAGTACGAGTAGGATGATCAATGCGATCATGAAACTTCCTCCTTTTTTGCATATTTCAATAGTGTACCCAAACGTGTAAAAAATATTGACTGAATACTCATTCATTATTTATGATAGAGGTACAACATGGAAACGGAACAAAGAGGGTTTTGGGGAATGAAAGGGGGAGCAAGATGAATAGCCTTTTAATCATCAACTTGATCGCATTTGCGGCGGTGACCGCTTACGCTGTGTATTTGTTTGTTTATCTCATTCGAACACGAGCGGCGTATATTCGTCTTGGTAAAAAAGAAGAGTTTCAACAAGACATGAAGAAACGCTTAGAGCGTGTTTGGGTCAACGTATTTGGGCAAAAGAAGCTGTTAAAGGACAAGAAGAGCGGCATCATTCATGTGCTGTTTTTCTACGGATTTATCCTCGTACAGTTCGGAGCCCTTGATTTTATTCTGAAGGGGCTTATTCCAGACAGCGGGCTTCCTTTAGGTCCGGTGTACGGGGTCTTTACGTTTTTCCAAGAGGTGGTCACACTTCTCATTTTAGTGGCCGTTGTATGGGCTTTCCATAGAAGATACGTGGAAAAGCTTGTCCGTTTAAAACGAGGCTTCAAATCGGGACTAGTGCTTTTATTTATTGGCGGCTTAATGCTGACAGTCTTACTTGGGAACGGCATGAACATCATCTGGCATGGACACTCTCTATCACCAACTGAGCCAATCGCTTCTGGTATTGCCTTCTTGCTGGGCGGAATTTCACCTCTTGCGGCTGCGATTGTTTTTTATGCCGCATGGTGGGTGCATCTTCTTATTTTGCTGACATTCTTAGTATACGTTCCTCAGTCAAAGCACGCCCATCTGATTGCAGGGCCTGTGAACGTATTTGTCAGCAGATTAGACCCGCCAGGCAAGCTGCAAAAAATTGATTTTGAAGATGAGTCACAAGAGACCTTCGGTGTGGGAAAAATTGAAGACTTCCGTCAGTCTCAGCTCATCGATCTTTACGCCTGTGTGGAATGCGGGCGCTGCACGAATATGTGCCCGGCAACAGGGACAGGGAAGATGCTGTCTCCAATGGATTTGATTTTAAGGTTAAGAGATCATTTAACCAATAAAGGGGCCGCCATTACATCAAAAACACCTTGGGTCCCGCAGCTTGCCTTCAAGCAGACAACAGGAAACCAGCTGGCACTGCAGGCGAGAGGAGCAGGTGCGGAAGAGTCGGCTGCCAGCTCGATATATCATCCTTCTCTTATTGGAGAGGTCATTACAGAAGAAGAGATCTGGGCATGTACGACATGCCGAAACTGTGAAGACCAATGCCCTGTCATGAATGAACACGTTGATAAGATTATTGATATGCGCAGATATCTTGTGCTGACCGAAGGAAAAATGGACGCAGATGCACAGCGTGCCATGACAAGCATTGAGCGCCAAGGGAACCCGTGGGGATTGAACCGGAAAGAAAGAGAAAATTGGCGTGAACTGAGAGAAGATGTGCATGTGCCGACAGTGAAAGAGCTGAAAAAAGCAGAGCAAACCTTTGATTATTTATTCTGGGTTGGTTCAATGGGGGCATATGACAATCGAAGCCAAAAGATTGCACTTGCTTTTGCAAAGCTCCTCAATGAAGCGGGAGTATCCTTTGCCATCCTAGGCAATAAAGAGAAAAACTCAGGCGATACGCCAAGAAGACTCGGCAACGAATTTTTATTCCAAGAGCTTGCTGCAAAAAACATTGAAGAATTCCAGAAAAACGGCGTCACAAAGATCGTCACGATTGATCCACACGCCTATAACTTATTTAAAAATGAATACCCAGACTTCGGACTTGAGGCAGAAGTATACCATCATACAGAATTACTGGCAGAGTTAGTGAAAGAAGGGAAAATAACACCTGTACATGAAGTGAACGAAGTGATTACCTTCCACGACTCTTGCTACCTAGGCAGATATAACGAAGTGTACGACCCGCCAAGAGACATTTTAAAAGCCATTCCAGGTGTGACGCTGAAAGAAATGGAGCGCAACCGTGAAACTGGTATGTGCTGCGGAGCAGGCGGGGGCTTAATGTGGATGGAAGAAGAGACGGGTACCCGGATTAACACTGCACGAACGGAGCAGGCGTTACAGGTCCAGCCGTCCATCATCAGCTCAGGGTGTCCTTATTGCTTAACGATGCTGGGAGATGGGACGAAGGCGAAGGAAGTAGAGGAACAGGTAGGCACATTTGATGTCGCCGAACTTCTTGAAAAATCAGTGTTTGGCGAGCCTGGAAAGCAAGTGTCGTAAACATGACAGGCCGATGAATAGAATGTTCATCGGCTTATCCATGGCGCTGTTTCATCAGCTGCCTAAATCATATGTAAGCGGTAACAAACGGGGAGGGGCATATATGAGTACGACGGTCATTGTATCTGGAGCAAGAACACCATTTGGAAAACTAGGCGGCGCTCTCAGTGGTTTGACTGCCGCAGAACTAGGCGGTATAGCGATCAAGGCTGCACTGGAAAGAGTTTCGGGTTCTCATGAAATAGATGAAGTCATCATGGGAAGTGTTTTACAAGGAGGGCAAGGGCAGATTCCTTCAAGGCAAGCAGCAAGATATGCTGATCTTCCTTGGTCTGTTCCAACACAAACCATCAATAAAGTCTGTGCTTCAGGCATGCGCAGTGTGACCGCAGCAGATCAAATCATTCGAGCCGGAGATGCTGAGGTCATCGCAGCGGGCGGTATGGAATCCATGTCTCACGCTCCTTATCTGCTAAAAAAAGCGCGATGGGGCTACAAAATGGGTGATGGTGCAGTACAAGATGCGATGATTTTAGATGGATTGACCTGTTCGTTTACAGGCGTTCATATGGGTGAGTATGGAAGTATGGCTGCAAAGGAGCTCGGCATCACGCGGGAAGAGCAGGATCTGTGGGCACTAAGAAGTCATGAACGGGCCATCGAAGCGCAAAAAAACGGCTTTTTTCAACATGAAATGACCCCCGTCACCGTCAAAACAAAAACGGGAGAACGGCTGATCACAGAAGATGAATCTCCGCGGCGTGATACGTCATATGAACGGTTGTCAAAGCTCATGCCTGTTTTTGATCAGAAGGGCACCATCACCGCTGGAAATGCACCAGGTGTCAATGATGGTGCAAGTGCGCTCCTTTTAATGAAAGACACGTATGCTGCACGGCATGGCGTAAAGCCATTGGCAGTCGTTCTCGGTCATGCTCAGGTTGCTGTAGAGGCAAAGGATTTTCCGAAAACACCAGCCTTTGCCATCGAGAAGCTTTTAAAGAAAACAGGAAAGCGCCTAGAGGATATTGATTTGTTTGAAATCAATGAGGCCTTTTCAGCTGTGGCTCTGGCATGTGAAAAAATAACTGGGATCGACCGGCGGAAAATGAATATCAACGGAGGGGCTGTCGCGCTCGGTCATCCGATTGGGGCAAGCGGAACACGCGTGATATTGACATTGATTCATGCATTAAGACAAAGAGGCGGAGGCATTGGCATTGCGGCGATTTGCAGCGGAGGCGGTCAAGGAGACGCCATCATGATAAAGGTAGATGAAAAGGGAGGCGTTTATTGATGAGTATAGAAGAGACCGTTATGGTCGTTGGAGCCGGTCAAATGGGATCAGGCATTGCTCAAGTGTTTGCTCAGTCAGGCTATACAGTTCTGCTCCATGATGCATCAGAAAAGCAGATTCAACGAGCGATCTCCTCCATGACCAAACAACTGACGAAGCGCGCAGAAAAAGGAAAGCTGGCACATCAGGCAGTCCGAGATATTACGCAGCGGCTTGCCGTTTCCACAGATTTAAAAGACGTACAGCAGGCTCACTTAGTCATAGAAGCTGCATCAGAACAAATGAGTGTGAAAAAACAAATCTTTGAAACACTTGATCAATTTGCAGAGGCTGAGGCAATATTTGCGACAAACACGTCTTCCTTATCGATCACAGAATTAGCAGCTGTTACGGGGAGACCGGAGAAAGTGATTGGCATGCATTTTATGAATCCGGTTCCTGTCATGAAACTGGTTGAAGTCATTCGAGCGCTGCAAACGAGTGATGACACATATCAAGTTGTTTATGAAACAGCGAAGACATTAAACAAAACCCCAATTGAAGTGGAAGACTTCCCAGGGTTTGTATCAAACCGCATATTGATGCCAATGATCAATGAAGCCATTTACACCCTGTATGAAGGCGTAGCAGATGCAGAAAGCATTGATGGCGTGATGACACTTGGGATGAATCATCCAATGGGGCCGCTTCGTCTAGCTGATTTCATCGGACTGGATACATGTTTATTTATTATGAATACCCTTCACGAGGGACTTGGAGACAGCAAATATCGACCTTGTCCTCTTTTAAAAAAATACGTGAATGCAGGCTGGCTGGGCAAAAAGACAAAGAGAGGTTTTTACACATACCACGACCACTCATAGGGGGAGTCAAGATGGATGTTTTGCTTACGGTTCAACAGCGTCTCTGGAGAGAACAGACAGCAAAATTTGCACGCCAGCGTATATTCCCTGAAGTAGAAGCCATGGAACAAGGCCGGTTTCCAAACACCCTTTTAAGTGAAATGGGGCGGCAAGGCTATCTAGGGATTCCAATACCAGCTTCGTATCAAGGCTTAGGAGCAGATTTTACAACGTATATCATTGCAATCCATGAATTATCGAAAGTGAGTGCGACCATCGGTGTCATTGTGTCCGTTCATACATCTGTTGTGACGATGCCTATTTTGACTTTTGGAACGAAGGAACAAAAAGAAACTTATGTGCCGCCGCTTGCATCCGGGAAGAAGTTGGGCGCCTTTTGTTTGACTGAACCAAAGGCTGGATCAGATGCCTCCAGTATTCAGTTAAGAGCAGAGCGGATGGGCGGCGATTATGTATTAAATGGGACGAAAATCTTTATCACAAGCGGCGGAGAAGCAGAACTGTATCTTGTCTTTGCGGTGACCGATCCGGCTTCTGCGAGAAAAAATATATCGGCGTTCATTGTCGAGAAAGATACGCCGGGATTTACGATTGGAAAAGATGAGAAAAAGATGGGACTGCACGGTTCAAAAACAGTCACGCTTCATTTTGATGGCGTGCGGATTCCAAAAGATCAGCTGCTCGGTGCAGAAGGAGAGGGCTTTCAAATTGCCATGTCCAGCTTAAATGCAGGGAGAATCGGAATTGCGGCTCAAAGCCTTGGCATTGCAGAAGCCGCATTAACCGAGGCAGTGGTCTATTTAAAGCAGCATCCAGCAGGTCTTGAAACAACCATTCGGCTGGGCGATTTGGCGGCGAAGCTTGAGGCAGCCAAACTGCTCGTCTATCAAGCGGCTTCTTTCAAAGAGGCAAATCGACCGGTCACAAAGGAAGCATCAATGGCAAAGCTATTTGCGTCAAAAACGGCGGTGGAGATCAGTACAGAAGCGATCCATTTGCTAGGCATGGATGGTTATACGAATCGCTATCAAGCAGAACGTTACTTTCGTGATGCGAAAATTTGTGAAATCTATGAAGGAACAAGTGAAATTCAAAGGCTGGTCATCTGTAAACAGCTAATATGAAACGAGGTGGCTCACGATGCAGTTCCAATTAAGTGATGAACATGAAATGATTCAAAAAATGGTGAGAGACTTTGCGAAAAATGAAGTGGAGCCAACAGCAGCAGAACGAGACGAAACAGAGACATATGATCCATCTATTTTCCGCAAAATGGCGGAGCTAGGTTTAACGGGTATCCCTTGGCCGGAAGACGTGGGCGGAATTGGCAGTGACTATTTAGCCTACGTCATAGCAGTTGAGGAGCTTTCAAGAGTGTGCGCCTCTACAGGCGTCACCCTGTCCGCTCATACATCTCTTGCTTCATGGCCAATCTATACATTCGGAACAAAGGAACAAAAAGAGAAATACTTAAAGCCGCTTGCAAAAGGGCAGAAGATAGGAGCATACGCGCTCACCGAGAGCGGTTCTGGTTCAGATGCCGGCGGAATGAAGACAACGGCCGTAAAGGCAGGCAGTGAATACGTCCTGAACGGGGCGAAAATTTTTATTACAAATGGAGGCATTGCAGATTATTATATTGTGTTTGCCGTCACAGACCAAGAAGCTTCGTCTCGAAATACAACTGCTTTTATTGTAGAAAAAGAGACACCTGGTTTTTCTGTTGGCAAAAAGGAAAGCAAACTGGGCATACGTTCATCGCCAACAACTGAAATTCGATTTGAAGATTGCCGAATTCATGAAAGGAACCGGCTCGGTCTAGAAGGAGAAGGGTTCAAAATAGCCATGATGACACTCGATGGCGGCAGAAACGGCATTGCTGCACAGGCGGTTGGGATTGCGCAAGGTGCTCTTGATGCGGCGGTTGATTATGCCAAGGAGCGTAAACAATTTGGCAAACCAATCATTCAGCAGCAAGGGATCGCCTTTAAACTGGCTGATATGGCCACAGCGATTGAAGCATCAAGGCTGCTTACTTACCAGGCGGCATGGCTCGAAACGAAAGGCCTCCCGTATGGGAAGGAATCAGCCATGTCCAAGCTCTTTGCTGGTGATACAGCGATGAAGGTGACGACAGAGGCGGTTCAAATCTTCGGCGGGTACGGCTACACAAAGGATTACCCAGTCGAACGATACATGCGTGATGCGAAAATCACTCAAATTTATGAAGGAACTCAGGAAATCCAGCGCCTGGTCATCTCAAGGAAACTGCTAGATATGTAGAAAACAAGCATAGACCGCCTGAACGTGAGGCGGTCTGTTTTCGTTCGTCATGCAGTTTTCAAACGTAAGCGTATTGTTAATGTTCATCCATATCATCATCGTGTTATGTTAAAATTAGGGAAAATATCAATATGGAGGTTATGATGATGAACTCAACATTTATGGGCATTTTGGCAATCGTCATGATGGTTATCTGGATCATGGTGTCCGCGGAGCTTTCGAAATCTCCAAAAAAGCAGGAAGAAAAAGAAAACAGCCGGAGAAAACTAATCGTACTCATGTCTGCTGGAATGTTATTCACGATTCCTGTCGTTGTCTCGCTCATTCAGAACATCCCATTTTAAAATAGACGAGAAAAAACTGAACGACAAAAAGCATGCCGTACCCACTCTAGGTGCTCCCCGTGAGAAAAATCAAAAATTAACATCAATAAAGGTGGCATAAACTCCCCCAATTTGTTTATAATGAGAGGTATGGTTTGTCGTAAGAATAAGGTATAAATACTTATTATTTCACTGATAAATGGATACATACATGTAATAGAAAGGGAGTGTCTGACCTTGAGTTTGAAAGAATACTCACAGGAACAGCTCAAACAAATGTCTTTAGTTGAACTTGCTTATGAAATTTTCAGAGACAGCAAAACACCAATTACGTTTTCCGAGTTAATAGATGAAATTATCCGTTTGCAAGGAATACAAAAATCCGATCTTGATGATCGACTTGCTCAATTTTATACAGACTTAAATATAGATGGCCGCTTTATTTCGTTAGGTGATCAGAGATGGGGACTTCGCAGCTGGTATCCAGTTGATCAAATCGAAGAAGAAGTTCAGCCAGCTGTGAAAACAAAAGCGAAAAAGAAAAAATCAAAAGCAGCTGTCGTTGAAGACGACTTCGATGAGATCGAAGAGGAAGAAGAAATCGACGAGCTTGAAGAAGACCTTGACCTTGTTGAAGACGACGATGATCTCGACCTAGACGATGATGAAGAAATTGAAGAAGATCTTGAAGACTTCGACGAAGATGACGATGAAGATGATGACGGCTTAACGGAGATTGATGAAGACGATTTAGACGATGATGAGGAAGACAAATAACCCTCTCAAACCGGTCTTCAAAACAGGACAAAACCGTCTTGACTTTCGAGAGCGAACTATGTAGTATGTATTTTGGGCTCTCTAAAAAAGAGTACGTAAAGATACGTTCATTTACGCTCCCTTTCATTTATTTGAAAGGGAGCTTTCTTATTTTTCAAGAGATTTAGGGATACACTCTAAAAAGGATGAAGCTGTGCATGTGTAGACATGCAAGGGTAAAAAAGAGAGGAGCATACGAAATGACAAAGTATATTTTTGTAACAGGAGGAGTTGTTTCCTCACTTGGAAAAGGAATCACGGCTGCATCGTTAGGCCGCCTTCTGAAAAATAGAGGGATGGATGTCACCATTCAAAAATTCGATCCATACATCAACGTAGACCCAGGGACAATGAGTCCATACCAGCACGGTGAAGTTTTTGTCACAGATGATGGTGCTGAAACAGACCTTGACTTAGGTCACTACGAGCGTTTCATTGATATTAACTTAAATAAGTACAGCAACGTCACAACTGGTAAAATCTACTCTACTGTTCTGAAGAAAGAGCGCCGCGGTGACTACTTAGGTGGAACAGTACAGGTCATTCCCCACATTACAAATGAAATCAAAGACCGCGTGTACCGTGCCGGAAAAGAAACGGGTGCAGATGTGGTCATTACAGAAATCGGCGGAACAGTAGGAGATATCGAATCCCTTCCATTCCTTGAAGCCATTCGTCAAATGAAGAGTGACATCGGCCGTGAAAACGTGATGTACATTCATTGTACCCTTGTTCCTTACATCCGTGCAGCAGGTGAATTGAAAACAAAACCAACACAGCATAGTGTGAAAGAACTTCGCAGTCTTGGTATTCAGCCAAATGTCATTGTGGTCAGAACGGAAATGCCATTGGCACAAGATATGAAGGACAAAATTGCGCTATTTTGTGATATTGATACAAAAGCTGTTATCGAATGTCAGGATGCAGACACGCTATACTCCATTCCGCTTGATTTACAAAAACAAGGGCTGGACAAGCTAGTATGTGAACATATGAAACTTGACTGCCAAGATGCGGACATGACGGAGTGGACAGCGCTTGTTGATAAAGTGCAAAACCTTTCGAAACAAGTCACAATTGGTCTTGTAGGGAAGTATGTTGAGCTGCAAGATGCTTATATTTCTGTCGTTGAATCACTTCGTCATGCTGGTTATGCGTTTGATGCAGATGTTCAAATTAAATGGATCAATGCAGAAGAAGTGACAGCAGAGAATATCGCTGATTTCGTACAAGATGTGGACGGCATTATTGTTCCTGGAGGCTTCGGAGACCGCGGAGTAGAAGGGAAAATCATTGCTACACAATATGCCCGTGAAAACAAAGTGCCATTCTTCGGAATCTGCTTAGGAATGCAAGTGGCATCTATCGAATACGCGAGAAACGTATTAGGCCTTGAGGGAGCTCATTCAGCGGAAATTGATCCTGAAACAGCATTCCCAATCATTGACCTTCTTCCAGAACAGAAGGATGTAGATGATCTAGGCGGAACACTTCGTCTCGGTCTATATCCTTGTAAATTAAATGAAGACTCAAAAGCATTTGCTGCATACAATGACGAAGTGGTCTACGAACGCCACCGCCATCGCTACGAGTTTAATAACGAATACAGACAGCAAATGGAAGCAGCAGGCTTTGTCTTCTCTGGTACAAGCCCAGATGGTCGTCTTGTTGAAATTATCGAGCTGAAGGATCACCCTTGGTTCCTTGCTTCTCAGTTCCACCCAGAATTCGTTTCAAGACCGACAAGACCACAGCCATTATTTAGAGATTTCGTTGGTGCTTCACTTCAAGCATCTGAATCAAAATAAAACAAAAAACTGCCGGGAATATCACTTCTCGGCAGTTTTTTTATTCATATTCCTCGACGATTTCCTTCACAGTAAACGATAGAGCGTGGTAGACGTATAAGCAGGTCATTAAAGCAGGATAACCAAACCTTGTCCCATCTTCAGCGGGCACAAGCGGTTTCTTGAGCTGGAAATCAATGTGGACATCACAATGCTCTTCAATCGTAGACGGCTCCTTTTGTGCCGGCCCTACACCAACAACGGGCGTACCTTGTTCGTGCAGTTCTTTTGCAAGAGATTGAATTTCTTGATCTTCTGGGTCTGAATAAAATAGCAGCACCCTGTCACTTGGATGAAGTAAGCTGCGCTCCTTTTGATCGAGCGGCAGCACCTTCGCACCGGGAAACGGCTCCTTGCTTTCAGATGCCTCTAGGGCGACAGCAGCCAGTTCATTCTTTCCGTGAAAATAAACGGCATGTCCACTGACAACAGCCTGTGCAAGAAGGCGTGCACCGTCCTCAATCGCTTCAGCCTGTTTTTCTCCAATACGTGAAAAAATACCTGATAACTGGGTCGTAAAAATTTTTAACAAGACTCATTTCCTCCTTCGGTCAGATCATTTTATAATAGAATATAAAGAGAATATTAGGAAAAATGCTCAGAAAATGTCGTAAAGTAAACTATTATAATTAAAGGAAATGTGAAAATCAAACAGAATTATTTAACAACAGCTCTTTTTATGGCGAAAAATGAAAGCAATGGGGTGTAACAGATGAATGAGAAAATTTTAATTGTCGATGATCAGTACGGTATTAGAATATTATTGAATGAAGTGTTTCATAAAGAAGGCTATCAAACCTTCCAAGCTGCCAATGGACTACAGGCATTAGATATTGTGAAAAACCATAGACCGAACCTTGTCCTGCTTGATATGAAAATCCCCGGAATGGATGGTATCGAAATTTTAAAACGGATGAAATTAATTGATGAAGACATCCGTGTCATTATTATGACAGCCTATGGCGAATTAGATATGATCCAAGAATCCAAAGAACTCGGTGCATTGACGCACTTCGCTAAACCTTTTGATATTGATGAAATCCGAGATGCTGTCAAAGAATACCTGCCGCTTGAAACAAATGGCTAGATGGAAATGATTGAATCGAGTCATTCTGTTGCCGATTTGTCGAATAATTGGTATCCTAGAAAGGAAGAAGAAAGCGATCTGACTTTGAAAGTTTACATATGGCGAGAAATTCTGGTCATGCTAGGGTGGAGAGCTTTTTTTAGCAAGCAAATTAGCTACATAGGGAGGATTTTTCATCATGCCTTTAGTTTCAATGACAGAAATGTTGAAAGACGCAAAGGAAAAAGGTTACGCTGTTGGACAGTTTAACTTAAATAACTTAGAATTCACGCAAGCGATTTTACAAGCTGCTGAAGAAGAGAAATCTCCTGTTATCTTAGGAGTATCTGAAGGAGCAGGACGCTACATGGGCGGCTTCAAAACAGTTGTCGCAATGGTTAAAGCGTTAATCGAAGAATATAATGTAACAGTTCCTGTTGCGATTCATTTAGATCACGGTTCAAGCTTTGAATCTTGTGCAAAAGCGATTCATGCAGGATTTACTTCTGTCATGATCGATGCTTCTCACCACCCATTCGATGAGAATGTGGAAACAACTGCGAAAGTCGTTGAACTTGCACATTTCCATGGTGTGTCTGTAGAAGCTGAACTTGGAACTGTTGGTGGGCAAGAAGATGACGTCATCGCTGAAGGCGTTATTTATGCTGATCCAAAAGAGTGCCAAGAGCTTGTAGAACGCACTGGTATTGACTGCCTTGCACCTGCATTAGGTTCAGTACATGGTCCGTACAAAGGTGAACCAAACCTTGGTTTCGCTGAAATGGAAGAAATCGGTAAAACAACTGGTCTTCCACTTGTTCTTCACGGCGGAACAGGTATCCCAACTGCTGACATCAAGCGTGCAATTTCACTTGGTACAGCAAAAATCAATGTAAACACTGAAAACCAAATTGCTTCTGCGAAAGCAGTACGCGAAACACTTGCTGCAAAAACAGAAGAGTATGATCCACGTAAATATCTTGGACCAGCTCGTGACGCAATTAAAGCGACTGTTATCGGCAAAATGCGCGAATTTGGTTCTTCTAACCAAGCATAATTTGATGAGAACCGAAAGCCGCCTGAGTCACAGGCGGTTTTCTCCATATCTTGAGAAAGCGCAATCAAATTTACATTTCAGACAATTTATTGATAGGAGAGTGGCACAGTTATGTTATTTTTCGTAGATACAGCGAATATTGAGGACATCAAAGAGGCGCACGAGCTTGGCATTTTAGCAGGCGTCACAACAAACCCTAGTTTAGTAGCGAAAGAAAAGGACGTATCATTCCACGACCGCCTTCGCGAAATCACTGACGTGGTATCAGGTTCTGTCAGTGCAGAAGTGATTTCCCTAAAAGCAGAGGAAATGATTGAAGAAGGAAAAGAGCTTGCTGCCATCGCACCAAATATTACGGTCAAAATTCCAATGACTACAGATGGCCTTAAAGCTGTCAAAGCATTAACAGACCTTGGAATTAAAACAAACGTCACATTGATTTTTAGTGCAAATCAGGCACTTCTTGCAGCTAGAGCTGGTGCGACGTATGTCTCTCCATTCCTTGGCCGCTTAGATGACATTGGCCAAAATGGTCTTGATCTCATCAGCGAAGTGAAAACTATTTTTGATGTTCATGGATTAGATACACAAATCATTGCTGCATCTATTCGTCATCCGCAGCATGTGACAGAAGCTGCGCTTAGAGGTGCTCATATCGGCACAATGCCGCTGAAAGTCATCAAGCAGCTGACGAAACACCCATTAACGGATGCAGGCATTGAGCAATTTTTAGCAGACTGGAATAAATAAATGTTGTGGCAGGCGGGATTGTCTCTCGTTTGCCGCAGTTTTCCTTATAAACGCTAAGAAATGTTTTGTGCAAAGAAGAGAACATCACAGCCTCGCAAAGCTTCGATTATTTTTCTTCCGACAAATTTCGTTTAACCTGTATTCTTTCTCTTGATATTGGCTAAATTTTGGACAAGACCTTTTAAAGCGCGACATCCACAAACAGTATAACTCCAACAGTGATCTTCTTTAAGAAGGGAGACAAATATGGAAAAGTTAAACATTGCCGGCGGTGATCCCTTGCGCGGGACCGTACATATTAGTGGTGCGAAAAATAGTGCTGTAGCACTGATTCCTGCCACGATTCTCGCTGATTCTCCAGTAACCATTGAAGGCCTTCCGCATATATCAGATATCGACACATTACGGGATCTGTTAGAAGAAATTGGCGGAAAGGTCACTTTTGAAAAAGGTGAAATGGTTGTTAATCCTGTTTCCATGATTAGTATGCCGCTTCCTAATGGAAAAGTGAAGAAACTGCGTGCATCCTATTATTTAATGGGCGCCATGCTGGGCAGATTTAAGCAGGCTGTCATCGGACTGCCAGGAGGATGCCACTTAGGGCCTAGGCCGATCGATCAGCATATCAAAGGCTTTGAAGCACTTGGAGCCGAGGTGACAAACGAGCAGGGAGCAATTTATTTGCGTGCTGAAAAATTAGTCGGAGCCCGGATTTATCTTGATGTTGTCAGTGTAGGTGCGACGATCAACATCATGCTGGCAGCCGTACTGGCTGAAGGAAAAACCGTGATTGAAAATGCTGCAAAGGAACCCGAAATTATTGATGTAGCGACACTGCTTGCAAGCATGGGGGCTAAAATCAAAGGTGCGGGTACCGATGTCATTCGAATCGAAGGTGTAGAATCTCTTCATGGCTGTAAGCATTCAATCATCCCTGACCGCATCGAAGCAGGAACATTTTTAATAGCTGGTGCAGCGATGGGGGATGAAGTTGTACTTGATAATGTGATCCCAACTCATTTAGAATCAATTACGGCGAAACTTAGAGAAATGGGGTTCACCATTGAAACGAGCAACGATCAGATGCTGATCGTTGGCAGAAACGAAGGACTCAAGCCTGTCGATATCAAAACCCTTGTGTATCCGGGCTTTCCGACTGACCTTCAGCAGCCGATGACGGCGCTGTTAACAAAAGCGAAAGGCACGAGTGTGGTCACAGATACGATCTACTCAGCACGCTTTAAGCACATTGACGAATTGCGTCGAATGGGTGCAAACATGAAGGTCGAAGGAAGATCTGCTATTATTACCGGACAAACGCAGCTCCAAGGAGCAAAGGTCAAAGCAAGTGATCTGCGTGCAGGCGCTTGTCTTGTTGTCGCAGGGTTAATGGCAGACGGTGTGACCGAAATCACAGGGCTTGAACATATAGACAGAGGATATAGTTTGCTTGAGAAGAAGCTTGAAGGCTTGGGTGCAACCATCTGGCGTGAAAAGCTGAATGACCAAGAAATAGAAGAACTTCAAAATTCATAAGGCTTTGACTGTGAGAGGAGATTTGGACAAAAATGGAAAGAAGTTTATCGATGGAACTAGTACGGGTGACAGAAGCAGCTGCATTAAAATCTGCCCGTTGGATGGGAAGAGGATTAAAAGACGAAGCGGATGATGCTGCAACAAGTGCAATGCGTGATGTATTTGACACCATTCCGATGAAGGGAACAGTGGTCATTGGCGAAGGAGAAATGGACGAAGCACCAATGCTTTATATTGGGGAAAAGCTTGGGAACGGATATGGACCTCGCGTGGATGTCGCTGTTGATCCATTAGAAGGAACAAACATTGTGGCAAGCGGCGGCTGGAATGCCTTAGCTGTCATTGCAGTTGCAGATCATGGCAATCTGCTGAATGCACCTGATATGTACATGGATAAGATCGCAGTAGGTCCAGAAGCGGTAGGCTGCATCGACATTGAAGCGCCTGTCATTGATAATCTTCGCGCTGTTGCAAAAGCAAAAAACAAAGATATTGAAGATGTGGTTGCAACGATTTTAAACAGAGATCGACATGAGAAAATTATTGCTGAACTGAGAGAAGCAGGAGCAAGAATTAAACTGATCGACGATGGTGACGTTGCAGGAGCCATTAATACAGCATTTGATCACACAGGTGTTGATATTCTATTTGGTTCAGGCGGAGCGCCTGAGGGTGTCCTTTCTGCTGTTGCGTTAAAGGCACTTGGTGGCGAAATTCATGGTAAGCTTCTTCCTCAAAGTGAAGAAGAACTCAGACGCTGTGAGAAAATGGGGCTGGATGTTGGGAAAGTCCTCAGAATGGAAGATCTCGTAAAAGGAGATGATGCCATTTTTGCAGCGACAGGTGTAACGGACGGCGAATTACTTAAAGGTGTTCAATTCAAAGGCTCTGTTGGAACAACACATAGTGTTGTCATGCGTGCGAAATCAGGTACGGTTCGTTTCGTAGACGGCAGACACAGCTTAAAGAAAAAACCGAATCTTGTCATTCGTCCGTAATCTGAAAGCGGGTATTCATTACCCGCTTTTCATATAGGTGTCAAATGTATATCATTTTCTTTTAAAAGTTGAATATTCTCTGCAAATGAGGTAAAACTAAAGAGTGCTGCGAAATTTTCTGCGAATTTACTTCTTTTAAGCTTCAACAAGTTTAAATACTGCCGCATCATGACGATATACTCATTATCCTTCTCTATGTTGACAATGCTCTATTTCACATTGTTCCTATCTTTCACGATAAAACGAGTGGGAGCGTTACCATCAGAGCGAGGTCATTCCAACAACAACGGAATTAAAAGCTAATCAAATACAATGGTCATGCATTTGTAAAGAAATACATTGACTAGAAAAGTGTGGTGTCCATATTGAAAGATGTTTCGATTTCATCTTTGGAAAATATGAAATTAAAAGAGCTGTATGAGTTAGCAAAGCGATACAAAATCTCTTATTACAGCAAACTAACAAAAAAAGAATTAATTTTTGCCATCTTAAAGGCGAACGCTGAGCAAGAGGATCTCTTATTTATGGAAGGGGTTCTTGAAATTATTCAGTCTGAGGGATTTGGTTTCTTAAGACCGATTAACTACTCCCCAAGTTCTGAAGACATTTATATTTCAGCTTCACAAATCAGACGCTTTGATTTACGAAATGGAGATAAAGTGTCTGGAAAGGTAAGACCTCCAAAAGAAAATGAACGCTACTATGGCCTCCTTCATGTAGAAGCGGTAAATGGGGACGACCCAGAATCAGCAAAGGAACGTGTTCACTTTCCTGCACTCACACCGCTATTTCCTGACCGCCAAATGATTCTTGAAACACAGCCTAATCACCTGTCTACTAGAATTATGGACATGATGGCGCCAGTTGGATTTGGACAGCGTGGTTTAATCGTTGCACCGCCTAAGGCTGGAAAAACCATTTTGCTTAAAGAAATTGCCAACAGCATTTCTGAAAATCACCCAGAGGCAGAGCTGATTGTCCTTTTGATTGACGAACGCCCAGAAGAAGTAACAGATATCGAACGTTCTGTTGCAGGGGATGTTGTTAGTTCAACCTTTGACGAAGTACCGGAAAACCACATTAAAGTAGCAGAGCTTGTCTTAGAGCGTGCGATGCGTCTTGTTGAACATAAGAAAGATGTCATCATCTTAATGGACAGCATCACAAGGCTTGCTCGTGCATACAACCTTGTGATTCCGCCAAGCGGCCGAACGCTTTCAGGCGGTATTGATCCTGCGGCTTTCCATCGTCCAAAACGCTTCTTTGGTGCTGCGCGTAACATTGAAGAAGGCGGAAGCTTGACGATTTTAGCCACTGCACTTGTTGATACAGGATCACGTATGGATGACGTGATTTATGAGGAGTTTAAAGGAACTGGAAACATGGAGCTTCATTTGGACCGTTCTTTGGCCGAAAGAAGAATTTTCCCTGCGATCGACATTCGCCGTTCTGGTACGAGAAAAGAAGAACTGCTTGTGCCAAAAGAGCATCTTGATCGTTTATGGGCGATGAGAAAATCGATGTCAGATACACCTGACTTCGCTGAGAAGTTCATGCGCAAAATGAGAAAAACAAAGACAAACCAAGAATTTTTCGATATTTTAACGCAAGAATGGAAACAAGCCAATATGTCTGCATCAAGAAGATAGCTTCCCTGAAAAAATACATTTGCAATCATAGACTCACACTGTTATAATTTTATCATGTGCGTTTCAGAATTTATTTCTGAGATATTAACTCTGTTTCCGAATTGGATTCAGGGCGGAAGGAGATGACAGTAGATGAAAACAGGAATTCATCCTAACTACAAAAAAGCTACAGTCAAATGCGCTTGTGGAAATGAGTTTGAAACTGGATCAGTAAAAGAAGAGGTACGCATCGAGATTTGCTCTGAGTGCCATCCTTTCTATACAGGCCGTCAAAAATTCGCTTCTGCTGATGGACGTGTTGACCGCTTTAACAAAAAATACGGTCTTAAGTAATAATAGATACAATAAACAGGCAGGAATCCGTTCTTGCCTGTTTTTTTACGTGGATTGATGGAACTTTAAAACGGGGGAGAAGACCTTATGTATGTGATGAAACAAAGCGGTTGGCTTGAAGTCATCTGCGGCAGTATGTTTTCTGGAAAGTCGGAAGAATTGATTCGGAGAGCCAAAAGGGCCACCTTTGCCAAACAAGAAGTAAAAATATTCAAACCAGCAATTGATAACCGATATAGTACAAGCTCAGTTGTGTCACATAACGGTTCATCATTAGATGGGATTGCAGTAGCCTCACCAAAAGACATAATAACGCACATATCAGAAAGAACCGATGTCATTGGCATTGATGAGGTGCAATTTTTTGATGAGACAATCATTGACATTGTCACTCAATTGGCTGACCAAGGCTACCGAGTCATTGTTGCAGGCCTGGATCAAGACTTCAGAGGAGAGCCATTTGGTGTTGTTCCGCATTTAATGGCATGTGCAGAGCTTGTAACAAAACTTCAAGCAGTTTGTTCGGTATGCGGCTCCCCAGCGAGTAGAACACAACGCTTGATCGACGGTAAACCCGCATCCTATGATGATCCTATTATTTTAGTAGGTGCGCAGGAATCATACGAAGCACGATGCAGACATCACCATGAAGTACCAAGACTTGATGTTGGTACAACACTTGACAAATAAAAAATAGCAAATGCCGCTGTGTTTCGTTTTTCGAGATTTTGGCTGAACACCCATCATTTGTACTTAAATAAATTAAATAACACTACGATTAAATTATCTAATTTTCAACGCTTGCGTTTTGTCATAAGCAGGCATAAAATGACTAACTGTAGTGTAAAGCATTTAAACGAAAAGTTCGATTTCTTGTCATAATTTTTTTGATTAAGGATTTTTCTCCTTAATCGTTCTTTGGATTAATAGTTCACTTTATTTATATTTTAGAAAGAGGGTAGTTTTTGATGAACAACGTGAAGAAAACAAAAGAAGGGTACCTCGAAACCACTTTGACAGGTAAAGATGTATTATCGATTCCAACGTTGAACAAAGGCGTTGCTTTCTCTGAAGAAGAAAGACAAGAGCTTGGACTAGAAGGCTTACTACCTCCAACGGTTCTAACTTTAGAACAGCAAGCGGAAAGAGCGTACAAGCAGTTTCTAGCTCAGCCGGATCGTCTTCGTCAAAACGTATACTTAAGTGATTTACAAAACCGTAACGAAGTATTGTTCTACAAGCTTCTAACAGAAAAGCTTCGTGAAATGCTTCCAGTTGTGTACACACCAACTGTTGGTGAAGCGATTCAAGAATACAGCCATGAATACAGAAGACCTCATGGTGTCTATCTTTCAATCGACGATATTGACGGAATCGAGAAAGCATTTGAAAACTTGCACGCAACTGCTGGAGATATTGACCTCATCGTTGCAACTGACTCTGAGAGTATTCTTGGAATTGGTGACTGGGGTGTTGGTGGTATCAATATCGCAATCGGTAAATTAGCTGTTTACACGGCTGCAGCAGGTATTGATCCTAGCCGCGTGATTCCAGTTGTATTAGATGTTGGAACAAACAATGAAAAATTATTGAATGATCCATTATACATCGGGAACCATCACAAACGTGTACAAGGTGAAAAATACGAAGAATTCATTGATGCTTATGTGAAAGCAGCACTTAAATTCTTCCCGAAAGCATTGCTTCACTGGGAAGACCTTGGAAACAAAAATGCGCGTAACATCATGAAAAAATACAACGATAACATCTTAACGTTCAACGATGATATTCAAGGTACTGGTGCCATTACTTTAGCGGGTGTTCTTGCAGCTGTCAAGAAAACTGGTACTCAATTGAAAGATCACCGTGTTGTCATCTTCGGAGCTGGATCAGCTGGTATCGGAATTGCAGATCAAATGCGTGACACAATGGTTCTTGAAGGTCTAACAGAAGAAGAAGCAAACAATGCATTCTGGACATTAGACTACAGAGGATTGCTAACAGATCAATTTGAGGATGAAGTTCTTGATTTCCAAAAACCATACCTTCGTACTTCTGATGAAGTAGAAGGCTGGGCACGCGATGAAAAAGGACAAATCTCATTTGCTGAAACTGTTCGCAGGGTGAAGCCGACAATCCTTATCGGTACATCAGGTCAAGGCGGCGCATTCACTGAAGAAATCATTAAAGAAATGGCAGCTCATACAGAGCGTCCAGTGATCATGCCAATGTCTAACCCAACACCGCTTGCTGAAGCTGTGCCAGAGGATCTATTCAAATGGACTGACGGCCGTGCGCTTGTTGCAACAGGAAGCCCGTTCGAAAACGTTGAGTATAACGGAATTGAACATGAAATCGGACAATCCAACAATGCGTTCGTTTTCCCTGGACTTGGTCTTGGTTCAATCGTAACAGAATCAAAAATCATCACAAAAGGCATGTTCGTTGCTTCTGCGAATGCAATTGCTGAAATGGTTGATCATGAGAAACCAGGTGCTGGTCTTCTTCCAAGTATTGATAAATTGCAAGAAGTGTCAATTCATGTGGCTGTTGAAGTAGCGAAAGCAGCAATTAAAGATGGTGTCGCTAGAAGAACACCTGATAACATCGAACAAGCTGTGAAAGACGCAATGTGGATTCCTGAATATAAAAAAATTGTAAGAGCATAATAAAATGTGTAACGCGGCATTGCTTCGGGTAATTTAAGCAATGCCGCAATAAAAAAAGAAACACGTAAAGGATTTAAGGAGGAAGAGTAAGGTGGACTTTTTAAATATTTTGATCCTCCTAGCACCGATTTTTTTCGTTATCGCGCTGGGTTGGTTCGCAGGGAACTTCGGCAGCTATGACGCTAAATCTGCAAAAGGTGTAAGTACACTTGTTACAAAGTATGCTTTACCAGCGCACTTTATCGCCAGTATTCTGTCAACACCAAAAGATAAATTCTATAGTCAAATTCCATTTTTCGTTGCATTGATTTTCGGAATCGTTGGTTTTTATATCATTATCCTTTTAGTTACAAAATTTGCTTTTAAATATGATTTAACAGATTCTTCTGTTTTCTCATTAAACTCAGCACAACCGACCTTTGCATTTATGGGGATTCCGGTCTTGGGCAGTTTATTTGGGGCTCAAGAAGTCGCAATTCCGATTGCGATTACCGGAATAGTTGTAAATGCATTGCTTGATCCAATTGCTATTATTGTGTCAACTGTCGGTGAAAAAACAAAAGGAAAAGCCAAAGAAGGCGAAAGTTTCCTAAAAATGACGACAAAAGCAATTTTGCACGGTTTATCAGAGCCGCTTGCACTTGCGCCGTTAGCCAGTATCATTCTTGTTCTTTTAGGATTTAAACTTCCTGCAATCGGACATGAAATGTTAGAGGAAATTGGCAGCGTTACATCAGGGGTTGCGCTATTTGCAGTCGGTGTCACTGTTGGTATCCGAAAAATTAAATTAAGCTTGCCAGCCTTCAGTATTGCATTGCTAAAAGTAGCTGTACAACCATTACTTATGTATTTTATTGCCGTTCTTATGGGTCTTTCAGCTGATGAAATTACAAAAGCTGTATTACTTGTTGCCTTCCCAGGTTCAGCTGTTGCAGCGATGATCGCAACACGATTTGAAAAACAAGAGGCGGAAACTGCATCCGCATTTGTGATCAGTGCCATCATGTCACTCATCACATTACCGATCATTATTGCACTTACCGTATAATATAGTAGAAAGGCTGCCTATCGAGGCAGCCTTTCTTAACGAAATGAATGAAACAGAGGGAAGAGTACACGCTTTTTTTTGATGTCAGGGTGTGCGATTTCCTTTTTTTCTTCTACTTGTGATGGTTGTTTCAAGGTTGCGGTGAGGCGGTCAAATTTAGTGGATAAATCTTCAATTTCTCTGCGGTGCTGAAGCAGCTGATACGATACACCTTCATCTGCTTTTTTAGCCAATTTCCGTTCAAGCTCTTGCAGGCGGTCTTCTGCATCATTGACGTGTAATTGCTGCTGAATAAGCTCTTTCACCTGTTTTTCTAATGCTTCAATCCGTTGTATGGAGACATCAGTTTGGGCAGCAGGTGCTGATTGACGGACGGTTTCCTTATGGATTGGCAGTTGAATGTCTTGGAGGATTACACCTTCACTCATCTGGTGTTTGACCTCTTTGAGCAGCTGTACAATGTCTTCATGAAATTCATAATGTCCAAGTTCATTCCGGGCGACAGGGATGTTGAGCTGTTTGACCCAACGCTGAATCGTCTTTGAAGAAACACCAATTTCCTTTGCAACCTCATTTGTATTCAAACCAAATGCCCTCCCTTTTTTCAATTACAAGTACCATTCTCTTTAAGGAGGACCTGTTCCTTCACGTTAGACAAAACAAGTAACCAATCGCCAAAGATCGTGTTTTCTAGCGAAAAATTGCAGGAAATCAATTGTTTTGGAAATTTTTTTGACTGTCATACCCCGCTATACTATAATTAGACTGTTACGCACAAAACAGAGGTGAAGACCATGTTAGACCGTTTAAAATCAATTGAAGAACGCTATGAAAAGCTAAATGAATATTTAAGTGACCCTGAAGTGGTGAACGACCCTACGAAGCTTCGTGAATATTCAAAGGAGCAATCCGATATTCAAGAAACTGTTGAGGTATATAGACAATATCGTGCGGCATACGACCAGCTGAATGACGCGAAAGCAATGCTGGAAGAGAAGCTGGATGCCGAGATGCGCGACATGGTCAAAGAAGAAATTTCAGAGCTCACAGAGGAAACGGAACGTTTAGAAGACGAGCTGAAAATCTTGCTGATCCCGAAAGATCCGAATGACAACAAAAACGTTATTGTGGAGGTTCGTGGTGCAGCGGGTGGAGAAGAAGCTGCTCTTTTTGCCGGAAACCTTTACCGCATGTACAGTCGTTATGCTGAAATGCAAGGCTGGAAAACGGAAGTGATGGAAGCGAGTGTCACAGGCACAGGCGGTTATAAAGAGATTATCTTTATGATCAGCGGGAAAGGCGCGTACTCCAAACTGAAATTTGAAAACGGCGCACACCGCGTGCAGCGTGTTCCGGAAACGGAATCAGGCGGACGAATTCATACATCAACAGCGACAGTTGCTGTATTGCCTGAGGCTGAAGAAGTAGAAATTGATATCCATGAAAAAGACATCCGTGTAGATACTTTCACATCTAGCGGACCTGGCGGACAAAGTGTCAATACGACCATGTCTGCAGTTCGATTAACTCACCTTCCAACAGGTGTGGTTGTATCCTGTCAGGATGAGAAGTCGCAAATCAAAAACAAAGAAAAAGCCATGAAAGTACTGCGTGCGAGAATTTATGATAAATTCCAGCGTGAAGCACAGGCTGAATATGATCAAACGCGTAAATCTGCGGTTGGAACAGGGGATCGTTCAGAGCGTATCCGTACGTACAACTTCCCGCAAAACCGTGTAACAGATCACCGTATCGGGTTGACGATTCAAAAGCTTGATCAAATTTTAGAAGGAAAACTTGACGAGGTCATTGATGCATTAATTATGGAAGACCAAGCAAGAAAGCTTCAAAATGCAAAATAAAGAGCGAACAATTTTTGAAGCCCTTAAATGGGCTTCTTCTTTGTTAACGGAAGCTGGAAGAGACCAAAATGCAGCAGAGCTTCTTTTGATGCATGTACTTGGCTGGAGCAGAAGTGAGCTTCTTGCACGTTTTCATGATTCGCTGCCTGAGGAGCAAGATCACCTGTTCAGCAAATTTGTGACGCAGCACAAGGCTGGTGTTCCTATTCAGCATTTAACGGGAGTTGAATTCTTTTACGGACGTCCTTTCGAGGTGAACAAGCATGTTCTCATCCCTCGTCCTGAAACAGAAGAAGTTGTTTTGGCGGCGCTCCATTTAGTAGGTGACGTTTTCCCGCCCGATCAGCCGCTCAAAGCAGTTGACGTTGGCACAGGAAGCGGGGCCATTGCGATTACGCTGGCTCTTGAAAAAAAATCACTATCTGTCACAGCGACTGATATCTCGCAAGAAGCGCTTGCGGTAGCAAAACGGAATCAACAAGCGCTCGGTGCAGACGTTCATTTTTTACATGGAGATTTGCTTGAACCGGTTATAGCTCAAGGCATTAAAGTAGATGTATTTATTTCCAATCCACCTTATATTGCGGCGGAAGAAATGGATAGTCTATCTGAGGTTGTGACGAAGCATGAGCCGGTGAATGCGCTGACGGACGGACGTGATGGCTTGTGGTTTTATCAGCGTCTCGTTCATGATCTTCCCAGCGTGCTGAGTGATCAGGCAGTTGTTGTCTTTGAAATTGGACATACGCAAGGTCAAGATGTCACAGCGCTTCTTGAGCAGGCATTTCCTAAAGCGGATGTCTGTATCGTCAAAGATATTAACGGAAAAGATCGAGCTGTTTGTGCACACATTCAAAACGGAAAGTCCGGCTGAAGAAAGCCGGACTATTTTATTATGTAAAGATGAAACTTATGGTAAAAGAGAAACGTATATATAGAAGAATGAACATTCTGATCATGATTTTTTACATAAATTTGTTTTGAAGGAGCGAATGGTGTGAACAAAAGGTATGCGATGGTGTTGGTCATCGTCAGTGTACTATTGATTGTGAGTGCTTGTGGTAAACCGAGCTTTAAAAAAGAGGCAGCAGCATTTGGAGAAAGCTATAAAAAAGCACAATACACAGTGAATCGAACGGATGACCTATCTGACATGAAAGAGAAGCTGAAGGTTTATTTAACCGAACATGAATATCAAGAATATACACAAGACAGCATGTTCCCGAGCATATTAGAAGCGGCAAAGGATCAAGATTGTCAAATCAAGCTGAAGAAAATTATGTTTACGCCTTCAGATGAAAGCGATGACAGAATTGAATTTAATTATGAAATGGTGATCCAATTTATCGATCAAAAAGGAAAAGTCAAAAAAGAAATCGAGAAAAAAGGAGCCATGACTGTCATCAAAACAGAATCTGGTTTAAAAATCAGCAGAGATTGGGATGGGAGACTATACCCTTCTGACTACCAATCCTCACTCAAAAGTCGTTCTTAATGAGAACGGCTTTTTTGTTTTTGACTCATAATCTATTAAAAAAAACATGTTGACTGTTTATGAGATGGGTTTCCTGGACACAATGTTTGTAGCGAAGAGAAAAAGTGGGGGGAACACACAATGTTAAAAAGTAAAACGATGATTTGTCTTTATATGTTTCTATTATTATGCGGTGCTTTTGCAAATCTTGGCAGAGAGGAGACAGCGGCTGCTTCTGCAAATCAGCCCGTTGTCATACCAGATGAAGCGATTCGATTACGCATTTTAGCAAATAGTGATCGTTCAGCGGATCAGGATGTGAAAAGAAGTATTCGTGACGAGGTCAATGCGAGTATGACAGAGTGGGTCAAAGACCTCACATCCATTGAAGATGCAAGACGTGTCATTCGATCAAAGCTGCCAGAAATCAATCGTATCGCCAAAGCGAAATTGAAGGAACAGCACATAGATCAATCCGTATCGGTCAGTTTTCAAAAAGCTTCATTTCCAACAAAGCTCTATGGAAATTTCGTCTACCCTGCTGGGAAATATGAAGCCATTTTAATTACGCTTGGAGAAGGAGACGGAGCCAACTGGTGGTGTGTGTTATTTCCGCCGCTCTGCTTTATCGATTTTTCAAACGGAGAAGCCATCGCCTCACCAGAAGGGGAGGATGATAAACAAGTGACAGCGCAGCAAACGAAAGAGTCTGTTAATGAAGTGGTGAAAGAAGAGGAAGAAGAGACAGGTGAAGTGAAGTTCTTTTTGTTTGAATGGGTCTCTAGTCTTTTCTCTTAAAAAAGGTATAAATCGGTTTTTGCCTCATAGAGTTGAAGTAAGAGAACAAAAAGAGGTGAAAGCATGTATTATCAATTAAGAATAGCCACAGAACAAGATGTCCCGGCGATCAATGCTTTTCTTGAAAAGGGACAAGCAAAAGGCGGAGTAACGCTTGCGGAGCGAACGGCATTTGTAGTGATGGAAGATGCGGATGGTCAGCTGGCAGGCTGCTTAGGTCTTGAACAGCTCAATGAACAAGAGGGATTGCTGCGGTCTCTTGTCATATCAGATAAGCTCGGTCAGGGACACATTGTCTCTTTGTTCCAAAGTGTTCAAACGCTCGGTGAAAAGATGGGTGTGGATACTTTTTATGTCGTCGCAAACCATTCCTCTTCCCATGATTTTTTGGCATTAATGGGCTTTACGCCTTTAGAGGAAATTCCAGAAAGCATATGGAGCTCAGCACATGCAAAAGAGACATTGGGGGAAGAACAGGCTGTGGTCCTGCAAAAAAAAGGCAGTTAATCACAAAATGATGGACTTATACACATACTTATCCACTACTAAACAAGCGTTATCCACAAATTGTGGACAACGCTTGTTTTATTGATCATCATCTTTTATACTTTCAAAAGGATAATTGAGATATATCAACAGTTTTATCTTTTTTTAAAAGGAGTTTGTATGATGTTAAATACAAAAAGGTGGTCTGTGGATGTAGAAAAGGATTTATCCACATACTATCCACAAATTAAACAGGCGGCCGATCTGCTGCAGCAAAATGAAGTGGTTGCGTTCCCGACAGAGACCGTTTACGGACTCGGGGCAAATGCGAAAGAGACAGAAGCCGTTATGAAAATTTATGAAGCGAAAGGGCGTCCGAGTGATAATCCGTTGATTGTTCACATTGCGGAGGTTCAGCAGCTTCACGAATTTGCACAAATAGAAAGCGAAAAAGCGAAGGCGCTGATGGATGCCTTTTGGCCGGGCGCCTTAACCATCGTTCTTCCGTGTAAGCCGGGCACTTTATCAAAGCAGGTTACAGCAGGTTTATCCACAGTAGGTGTGAGAATGCCTGACCATCCCATTGCGCTTGAGCTGATTCGAGCAGCTGGTCTGCCAATTGCTGCACCAAGTGCCAATCGTTCGGGAAAACCTTCACCAACACAAGCTGACCATGTAGCGAGTGATCTCGAAGGGAGAATCGCTGGGATTGTGGATGGCGGTTCAACTGGAATTGGCGTTGAGTCAACGGTTGTATCCTGTGCAGGTGAGACCCCAGTGATTTTAAGACCAGGCGGAATTACAAAAGAAGCATTAGAAGAGGTCGTGGGGACGGTGAGTGTGGACCCAGGGCTGACAAAAAAGGACGAAGCGCCTGTATCGCCGGGAATGAAATACACACATTATGCACCTGAAGCCCAGATGTATATCTTTCATGGAAGTGATGAAGAAATGCAGCGTCACATTCAGAAATACAAAGCTGAAGGTCTAAAAGTCGGAGTGCTGACAACAGAAGAAAAGAAATCGCTGTTTGCGGCAGATGTTGTGTACAGCTGTGGATATAGAGAAAAACCTGAAACGGTTGCTGCAAACCTCTATCGTGTACTGAGACAATTTGATGAAACAGATGTAGACTTGATTATTTCAGAAGCCTTTTCAGAGCAGGGAGTTGGTTCTGCCATTATGAACCGTCTGCAAAAAGCCGCAGGAGGGCGTACACTCCCTTCGTTCCAATAGTTCTAACCTTTCTTGGACAAACATAGGTTAAAGAAGAATGTGTGTCCAAGGGGGATTTACATGAACGAACTAGCTGGCGAATTGCTGACACTCAGCATCATGGCTTTTGCACTTGGGATGGATGCTTTTTCGGTTGGACTTGGTATGGGGATGATTCAGCTGAGGTTCCGCCAGATCATTTATATAGGACTTGTCATTGGGATATTTCATATGTTTATGCCGCTTTTTGGCATGCTGACAGGTCAGCTCTTATCCGGATGGCTCGGTCTACTTGCCACCTATATCGGCGGGGCGCTGCTTTTGGTGCTGGGACTGCAAATGATTGTTGCTTCTATCCGCAAAGAGGATAAGCCCTTTATCGCACCTGTTGGGGCTGGTCTCGTTCTTTTTGCTACAAGTGTAAGCCTAGACAGCTTCTCCGTTGGTTTAAGTCTTGGGATTTACGGTTCCCAGGTGTGGATGACTATATTATTGTTTGGTTTTTTTAGTATGCTCCTCACATGGCTCGGATTATTACTCGGTAAACAGGTTCGGTCATGGGTTGGTTCATATAGCGGCGCGCTTGGCGGAATCATTTTACTAGCCTTTGGTATCAAATTATTATTTCCGCTCTAGCCAATCTCCTTACATAACATGTAGAATGAAATGCTATATAATAGAAGAAAAGGAGGGCGAAAGATGAAAATCTTATTTGTTTGTACGGGTAATACATGCAGAAGTCCAATGGCTCAAGCCCTTTTTGCTTCCATTGCAGATGAAAAAGGTTTAGAGGTCACTGTAAAATCAGCGGGCATTTTTGCCTCCGATGAAGGGAAGGCTTCTCCTCAAGCGATCGAAGCATTATTTGAGAAAAGCATTCCACTAAATCACTCATCATCAAAATTGACAGAGGATCTTCTGCGCGAAGCTCATTACGTCTTCACGATGACGATGCAGCATAAACAGTTGATTGCAGAGCAATATGCGCATGCAAAAGGCAAGGTCTTCACTTTAAAGGAATTTGCGACAGGAACAGAAGGCGATGTATCCGATCCGTTTGGAGGAAGTCTTTCTGTTTATCAGGAAACTCGAGATGAACTAGAAGCCTTGCTGTATCAGCTCGCTGAGAAGCTGAAAAAAGATCATCATAATAGATAACTTGTAAAACCGTTGCCTCAACGGTTTTTCTGCTATTGTTTGCAAATCACTAGGCAGAGGTTAAAATATAACTGTAAATAAAGAATGAATGTAAGACATAACAGATCAACTCACCCTTAGGAGGAATTGCCCGATGAAAGTAGCCATTGCATCCGATCACGGCGGAACGAATATTCGTGAAGAAATCAAACAACTGATGGATGAATTGAAGATTGAATACATTGATATGGGTTGTGAATGCGGATCAGGTTCTGTAGACTACCCAGATTATGCTTTTCCTGTAGCCAATATGGTGGCAAACGGAGAAGTCGACCGCGGCATTTTAATTTGTGGGACAGGCATCGGCATGAGCATCTCAGCAAATAAAGTAAAAGGAATTCGCTGTGCATTGGCTCATGATACATTTAGTGCGAAAGCAACGAGAGAACATAATGATACGAACGTTCTTGCAATGGGAGAGCGAGTGATTGGACCAGGATTAGCACGTGAGATTGCGCACATTTGGCTGACGACAGAGTTTACAGCAGGACGCCATGCTGTGCGGATTGGCAAAATTGCTGATTACGAAGAAAAGCACCTATAAGGAGCGCTTAACATGAACATTGGTCAAGATTGGCTTGAAATGTTAAAAGAGTTTCATCAAACAGTTGAATTGCATGCCGGGCAAATCTTAGTCATTGGCTGCAGTACGTCAGAAGTGGCTGGTGAGCATATTGGTACTGCAGGAAGTGAGCAAATTGCTGCCTCTATCTATCAAGAATTGGATCAGTTAAGACGAGAGACCGGCATCGAGCTCGCCTTTCAATGCTGTGAACATCTAAATCGTGCCCTTGTTGTTGAAGAAGAAGCGGCTTTCCGTTTTAACCTGGAGATCGTAGCTGCAGTACCTGTCCGTAAGGCAGGTGGTTCGATGGCGGCTCATGCGTATCAGCAAATGGAACATCCTGTATTGGTCGAATGCATTGAGGCACATGCTGGAATTGATATCGGCGATACGTTAATTGGGATGCACTTAAAGAGAGTCGCTGTACCTGTCCGCCTCAGTCGTCATCGATTAGGACATGCACATGTGACTTTTGCGAAAACGCGTCCGAAGCTGATTGGCGGAGAACGAGCCGTTTATACAAGATCATAGCTTCGATATATTTCTAATATAATGTTGAATGATGAAGACGCTTTACCACTTGAATATTCGGGTTTTCATAAAAAAGAAGTCGATTTTCCAAAAAAAACTTTTACATTTTACTCAAAAACCGTGTACAATGAGATGGTGAAAACATCGAATGGAAATAGATTGGAGAGGATTTCGCTGATGAAACATTTACCTGAGCAAGACGCACAAGTATTCAAAGCAATTCAACTAGAGCGGAAACGCCAGCAGGACAAAATCGAATTAATTGCATCAGAAAACTTCGTAAGCGAAGCAGTCATGGAAGCACAGGGCTCTGTATTAACTAACAAATACGCTGAGGGCTATCCTGGTAAACGCTACTATGGCGGCTGTGAACATGTAGACGTTGTGGAAGATATCGCACGTGACCGCGCAAAAGAAATTTTTGGCGCTGAGTATGTGAACGTACAGCCTCACTCAGGTGCTCAAGCGAACATGGCCGTATACTTTACAATTCTTGAGCATGGCGATACAGTACTGGGCATGAACTTATCACATGGCGGGCATTTAACACACGGAAGCCCTGTAAACTTTAGTGGTGTACAGTACAACTTTGTAGAATATGGTGTAGATAAAGAAACTCAGCATATCGACTATCAAGATGTACTTGAAAAAGCACGTGAACATAAGCCGAAACTTATCGTTGCGGGTGCAAGTGCATACCCACGTCAAATTGATTTCAAAAAGTTCCGTGAGATTGCTGATGAAGTCGGTGCTTACTTTATGGTCGACATGGCTCACATTGCTGGTCTTGTTGCAGCAGGTCTTCATCCAAATCCAGTTCCTTACGCAGATTTTGTGACAACGACAACTCACAAAACATTACGCGGACCTCGCGGCGGAATGATTCTATGCCGTGAAGAGTTTGGTAAAAAGATCGACAAATCGATTTTCCCTGGTATTCAAGGTGGACCACTGATGCATGTCATCTCTGCAAAAGCTGTTTCTTTCGGTGAAGTATTGAACGGAGATTTCAAAACATATGCACAAAACGTCATTGATAATGCAAAACAACTAGCTGAAACTCTTTTATCTGAAGATATTCAGCTTGTATCTGGCGGAACAGATAACCATCTTGTTCTCATCGACTTGCGTTCTCTTGGCATCACAGGAAAAATTGCAGAAAACGTTCTTGATGAAATCGGTATTACAGTGAACAAAAATGCAATTCCTTATGATCCAGAGAAACCATTTGTCACAAGTGGTGTACGTGTAGGTACAGCAGCAGTAACAAGCCGCGGTTTTGATCAAGAAGCGATGAAAGAAGTCGGTTCCATTATTGCACTTGCGCTAAAACATCATGAAGATGAAGCGAAATTAGAAGAGGCGAAAAAGCGTGTATCTGATCTTACGGCCCGTTTCCCTCTATATAACGAATTAGATTATTAAAAAACAGACCCATTTGCCTATATTTGGCATGTGGGTTTTTTTGTAGGATTTGCGAATCATATTGAAAGATGATGTCTTTTTATGTAGAATTGTAGGAAGTGTGCAAAGTTCACCGGAAGATGACAGAAAAGGAGTTGTAGCAAGCAATGGCAAAGGTTTATGTATTTGATCACCCGCTTATTCAGCACAAACTTACATATATTCGTGACGTTCATACAGGAACTAAAGAATTTAGAGAGCTAGTGGATGAAGTTGCAACATTAATGGCATTTGAAATCACAAGAGATTTACCGCTTGAAGAGGTAGATGTAGAAACACCTGTACAAGTAGCGAAATCAAACGTGATCTCAGGGAAGAAACTCGGTGTTGTGCCAATTTTAAGAGCAGGTCTTGGAATGGTAGACGGGATTTTGAAACTCATTCCAGCTGCTAAAGTGGGACATGTTGGTTTATACCGTGATCCGAAAACATTAAAGCCTGTTGAATATTATGTGAAGCTTCCATCTGATGTGGAAGAACGTGAATTTATCGTAGTAGACCCAATGCTTGCAACTGGCGGCTCTGCAGTCGAAGCGTTAAACAGCTTGAAAAAACGCGGTGCGAAAAACATTCGCTTTATGTGTCTGATTGCTGCCCCTGAAGGTGTAGAGGAAATGCAAAAGCATCATCCAGATGTTGATATCTACATTGCAGCATTAGATGAGAAACTAAACGAAAAAGGTTACATCATCCCAGGTCTTGGTGATGCTGGTGACCGTATGTACGGAACGAAATAAGAAAGTCTTAATAAAAGCCCACATGCAAACGTGCATGTGGGCTTTTTGAAATATATGACAAACGGTTGATACCGTTCTTAGAAAAATCAATGTATACTGAACATTGGCTGTTTTTTTCAATGATTGTCACATCTCTCCTAAAGTTTGATGAAATTGTGAACATTTTGTGTGCTCTATCACTATAGAAAAGTTTTTTAACTTTCAACCGATTGACACATCATAGACGCTATTGTATGCTAAACGAGGGTATTATGGTAAGGTTTTCATAGCCTATAGCACTCTACTAATCCTCATTGTGAACCCTTTAATAATCAGGGTTTGTATCAACGAATGAAGCAGCATCCCATAGATCTAAAGATTTCAAGTCTGATTGTGCAATTAGACCGATGGGTGATTGATTTTTTTCGAATAGGACGGCTTATCATAAGCGTCTTCTACGCAGTTTTCATCACCATTTATCACCTTTTTTACAATACTTTTCATCGGGAGTCAGATGAATGAACGATCCAAACGCGATTTTCCGCAGACAGAGTAAATACATGTTCTATCTATTGGCAATTTTTGTGTTTGGCTATGCCATGCCTGGTTTTAAACCACTGTTTCTTGGTTTCATTATCGGCACAATTTTTGCTTTCTTTAATTTATTCCTACTTATACGGAGAATGCACGCTTTTGATCGAGCGGTTAAAAAAGGAAAATCCATTCGTTCAATGGGAAGTACAGCCAGGTGGGCCAACGCGATTCTCGCAGTAGCGATTGCTTGGCGTTACCCTAATGAAGTTCATCTGGCAGGTGTTGTTATAGGATTAATGACAATATATCCTGTCATTATGATAGATTCCTTCATTCAACTTAAACGTTCTACTATGGAAGAGAGGTGAATACTCTTTGGGTCACAGTTCAAAAACTACAGAATTTTTAGGGTTAACGTTCAACTTATCCAATGTTCTCATGATTACGATTGCTAGTATCATCGTTCTTCTCATAGCGGTGCTGACTACTCGTGTTCTGTCTATTCGTCCGACTAAGGCGCAGAACTTCATGGAATGGATCGTTGATTTTGTTCGAAATATCATAGGTAGTTCGATGGACATGAAAACAGGAGCCCCATTTCTAGCGCTTGGCGTTACATTACTCATGTACATATTTGTTTCAAACATGCTTGGACTGCCGTTCTCGATTACGGTCGATCACAACTTGTGGTGGAAATCACCAACTGCTGATCCTGCAATCACAATGACACTAGCAATTATGGTCATGGGACTTACACACTTCTACGGTGTCAAGGCAAAAGGAGTCAAGGAATATACGAAAGACTTCTTCAAGCCAATCCCATATTTAGTGCCGCTGAAAATCATTGAAGAATTTGCAAACACGCTAACACTTGGTTTGCGTCTTTACGGAAATATTTTCGCTGGAGAGATTCTTCTTGGGTTACTTGCAGGACTTGCGACCAATTTCTACACGCAAAATATTGCGCTTGGTATCGTTGGTACATTAGGTGCCATCGTGCCGATGATTGTATGGCAGGCATTCAGTTTGTTTGTCGGAACAATCCAGGCATTTATCTTCACCATGCTGACAATGGTGTACATTTCCCATAAAGTCAGCGACGAACACTAAAAAATTGAGAGTCCAAAAAGGACGTTATTTTAAAGGAGGAGCTTTTTAATGAATTTAATAGCAGCAGCAATTGCAATCGGTTTAGGAGCACTAGGAGCAGGTATTGGTAACGGTCTAATCGTATCTAAAACAGTTGAAGGAATCGCTCGTCAGCCAGAAGCTGGTAGAGAACTAAGAACACTTATGTTCATCGGGGTCGCTTTAGTTGAGGCACTTCCAATTATCGCTGTCGTTATCGCATTCTTGGCATTCTTTGGTTAATATGTGAGAAGCGTTCTAATATGAATTTTAATGGCGAAGATCAGATTAGTTCGAAACTTCGCCATTCCTTTATGTTTTGTTTCTTAACATATTATTTAAAGAAGGGAGTTGCCGTACTAAATGTCTCAGTTACCAGTGGTTTTAGGAGCAGGGGGCTTAAGCTTCAACGCCGGTGATATGTTATTCCAGCTTATCGCTATGCTCATCTTGCTTGCACTTTTAAAGAAATTTGCGCTTAAGCCTTTATTAGGGATTATGAAACAGCGTGAAGATTATATAGGAAATGAAATTTCAAGTGCTGAAGAAAAGCACGTTCAAGCTGAAAAGCTTCTTGAAGAACAACGTGTTTTATTGAAAGAAGCACGCGAAGAATCACATACACTCATCGAAAATGCGAAAAAGATTGGTGAGAAACAAAAAGAAGAGATCATTCAAGCAGCACGTCAAGAATCAGAGCGCTTGAAAGAGTCTGCTAGAACTGAAATCGTGAAAGAAAAAGAACAAGCTGTGGCTGCACTGCGTGAGCAGGTTGCATCACTATCTGTGCTGATTGCATCTAAAGTGATTGAAAAAGAACTTGATGAGCAGGCACAAGAGAAATTGATTCAAGAGTACCTTAAAGAGGCAGGCGAAAGCCGATGAGCGTAACTATTGTCTCTAAGCGTTACGCTTCTGCTCTTTTTGACATCGTTCTTGCTTCTTCGGCAGTAGACGAAACTGAAAAAGAGCTGAATGAGATCAAAAAAGTTCTAAAGGCTGATCAAGAACTTAATGACTTCCTTGTTCATCCAAAGATTACGGCAGACAAAAAGAAACAGTTGATTGCAGAAGCTTTCAAAGGTGTTTCTACTTATGTATTGCACACAATGTATTTACTGATTGACCGCGGACGCACGAATATTTTCTCTGAAATGACGTCTGAGTTTGTGAAACTTGCAAACCGCACGAAACAAATTGACGATGCGGTCGTGTATTCAGTGAAGCCGCTGAGCGGTGCTGAAATTCAATCTTTATCTGAAGTATTTGCCAAAAAAGCCGGAGTCACATCACTGCGTGTTGAAAATGTGATTGACAAGGATCTAATAGGCGGAGTGAAAATCCGTATCGGAAACCGCATTTATGACGGCAGTGTCAGCGGAAAGCTTTCCCGCATTGAACGTCAGCTTGCAGGCGAAAATCGTTAGAAGGGGTGAAACCTTAGTGAGTATCAAAGCTGAAGAGATTAGCGCGCTGATAAAGCAGCAAATCCAAAACTATCAATCAGAAATTGAAGTAAAAGATGTCGGTACAGTCATTCAAGTAGGGGACGGTATCGCGCGTGTACATGGCCTTGACAACATTATGGCAGGAGAGCTGGTTGAGTTCTCTAACGGTGTAATGGGTATGGCTCAAAACCTTGAGGAGTCTAACGTAGGTATCGTTATTTTAGGACCTTACAAAGATATCCGCGAAGGTGACGACGTAAAACGTACAGGTCGTATCATGGAGGTTCCAGTAGGTGAAGAGTTAATCGGACGTATTGTGAACCCGCTTGGTCAGCCTGTTGATGGACTAGGTCCAATCTTAACAAGCAAAACACGTCCAATCGAAAGTGAAGCACCTGGCGTTATGGATCGTAAATCTGTACATGAGCCGCTTCAAACAGGAATTAAAGCAATTGATGCCTTGATTCCAATCGGCCGCGGACAGCGTGAATTGATCATTGGTGACCGTCAAACAGGTAAAACATCTGTTGCAATCGATACAATTCTAAACCAAAAAGATCAAGACATGATCTGTATTTATGTAGCTATCGGACAAAAAGAATCTACGGTTCGTGGTGTTGTTGAAACACTTCGTAAGCATGGTGCGCTTGACTACACAATCGTTGTCACAGCTTCTGCATCACAGCCGGCTCCACTTCTTTACCTTGCTCCTTATGCAGGTGTAACGATGGGTGAGGAATTCATGTATAACGGCAAGCATGTACTTGTTGTCTATGATGACCTTTCTAAACAAGCGGCAGCTTACCGTGAGCTTTCATTATTGCTTCGTCGTCCTCCAGGTCGTGAGGCATTCCCTGGTGATGTTTTCTATCTTCACTCTCGTTTATTAGAACGTGCAGCGAAGCTTAGTGACGCAAAGGGTGGCGGTTCTATCACAGCATTGCCTTTCGTAGAAACGCAGGCTGGCGATATCTCTGCATATATCCCAACAAACGTTATTTCAATCACAGATGGACAGATTTTCTTACAATCTGACCTCTTCTTCTCAGGCGTACGTCCAGCGGTAAACGCAGGATTGTCTGTATCCCGTGTAGGTGGTTCTGCACAAATCAAAGCGATGAAAAAGGTAGCAGGTACACTTCGTCTGGATCTTGCTTCTTATCGTGAGCTTGAAGCATTCGCTCAGTTTGGATCTGATCTAGACCAAGCCACTCAAGCGAAATTAAACCGTGGTGCAAGAACAGTTGAAGTCTTAAAACAAGACTTGAACAAACCGCTTAAAGTTGAAAAACAAGTAGCGATTCTTTACGCACTAACAAGAGGATATTTAGACGATGTAGCCATTGCTGATGTTAAACGTTTTGAAGCTGAGTTATTCTTGTACATTGAAGAAAACCATAAAGGCTTGTTTGACACAATCTCTCAAACAGGAAATATGCCTGCTGATGAAGAGTGGAAGACAGCAATCGAAGGCTTTAAACGTACGTTTGCACCAAGCAACTAATTAGTAATCTTTCCGAGAGAAAAAGATTCTCTTTTTCTCTCTTTTCACGTAAATGAACACGGATTCCTGAAAAAAGGTGGTGAAATCTTTGGCCTCATTACGCGATATAAAGTCAAGGATCACGTCAACGAAAAAATCGAGTCAGATCACAAAAGCGATGCAAATGGTATCAGCTGCGAAACTGAATCGTGCTGAAAACAATGCGAAGTCTTTTGTTCCTTACATGGAGAAAATCCAGGAAGTGGTTGCTGCAATCGCAACTGGAACAAGTGCTAAGCACCCAATGCTTCTTTCAAGACCTGTCAAGAAAACAGGGTATCTCGTCATTACATCTGATCGAGGGCTTGCAGGACCTTTTAACAGCTCGATTTTGCGTGCCGCTTACCAAACCATTCAATCTCGTCATCAATCCGCTGATGAATATGCGGTGATTGTCATTGGTAAAATCGGACGCGACTTCTTCAAAAAGCGTGGTATTCCAGTTATTTCTGAAGTAACAGGGCTTGGAGACGAAGTAGCGTTTGCTGATATTAAAGAATTAGCAAGCAGTACAGTTCAAATGTTCTCTGATGAAGCGTTTGACGAACTTTATATGTTCTACAACCACTTTGTCAGTGCGATTTCACAAGAAGTAACAGAGAAGAAATTATTGCCGCTAACGGACCTTTCGGCCGCAGCGACACCAAATAAACGTTCCGCATCTTATGAGTTTGAGCCTTCTGAAGAAGAAATTCTTGAAGTTCTCCTTCCTCAATATGCAGAGAGTTTGATTTTCGGTGCGCTTCTTGACAGCAAAGCAAGTGAACATGCTGCAAGAATGACAGCAATGAAGAGTGCAACAGACAACGCAAAAGAATTGATCGACAGCCTGACACTCTCTTACAACCGTGCTCGTCAAGCAGCGATTACACAAGAGATTACAGAAATTGTCGGCGGAGCAGCTGCCTTAGAATAGAAATAATTGTCAGGAGGGAATGCAATGAAAACAGGACGCATCAGTCAGATCATGGGACCAGTCGTAGACGTTCGTTTTGAAGACGGTCACTTGCCTGAGATTTATAATGCGATCAAAGTTTCGCATAAAGCGGAAAGCGAAAGTGAAGTTGATATCGACTTAACTTTAGAAGTAGCACTACATTTAGGTGACGATACAGTGAGAACCATCGCAATGGCATCAACAGACGGTGTGAAGCGCGGTATGGAAGCTGTAGACCTTGGAAAACCAATTTCAGTACCAGTTGGTAACGTAACACTTGGACGTGTATTCAACGTACTGGGAGATAACATTGACTTAGATGAGCCACTTGGTGTGGAAGCTCAAAGAGATCCAATCCACAGACAAGCGCCTTCTTTTGATCAACTTTCTACAGAAGTTGAAATTCTTGAAACAGGTATCAAAGTTGTTGACCTGCTTGCTCCTTACATCAAAGGTGGAAAGATCGGTCTATTCGGTGGAGCTGGTGTAGGTAAAACCGTTCTGATTCAAGAATTGATCAACAACATCGCACAAGAACACGGCGGTATTTCTGTATTCGCTGGTGTTGGAGAGCGTACACGTGAAGGAAACGACCTTTACTACGAAATGAAAGATTCTGGCGTTATCGAAAAAACAGCCATGGTCTTCGGTCAAATGAACGAGCCGCCAGGTGCACGTATGCGTGTTGCCCTAACTGGTTTGACAATGGCAGAGCATTTCCGTGATGAACAAGGTCAAGACGTATTGTTCTTCATCGATAATATCTATCGCTTTACACAAGCAGGTTCTGAAGTATCAGCCCTTCTTGGACGTATGCCTTCAGCGGTAGGTTATCAGCCAACACTTGCAACAGAGATGGGTCAGCTGCAAGAGCGTATCACGTCTACAAACGTAGGATCGGTTACATCGATTCAAGCGATCTATGTACCTGCGGATGACTATACGGATCCAGCTCCAGCAACAACATTCGCTCACCTTGATGCAACGACAAACCTTGAGCGTAAGCTGACTGAAATGGGTATTTACCCAGCGGTTGATCCTCTTGCTTCAACATCTCGTGCACTTGCACCTGAGATCGTTGGTGAAGAGCATTATGCGATTGCGCGTGAAGTGCAGCAAACATTGCAGCGTTATAAAGAGCTTCAAGATATTATTGCCATTTTAGGTATGGATGAATTATCTGAGGACGATAAGCTTGTGGTACACAGAGCGCGTCGTATTCAATTCTTCCTATCTCAAAACTTCCACGTAGCAGAGCAGTTCACTGGCCAAAAGGGTTCTTATGTGCCATTGAAAGAAACTGTTAAAGGCTTCAAGGAAATCTTGTCTGGTAAATACGATCACCTTCCAGAAGATGCATTCCGCTTAGTTGGACGCATTGAAGAAGTGATTGAAAAAGCCAAAGAGATGGGTGTAGAGGCCTAATCTGGTCCTTAGGAGGGTAAAAGCATGAAGACCGTTCAAGTCAATATCGTTACTCCCGACGGCCCAGTGTATCAAGCGGATGTGGAAATGGTCAGTGTAAGAGCAGAAAGCGGTGAGCTTGGTATTTTAGCTGGCCACGTTCCAATGGTTGCTCCGCTAAAAATCGGTGCAGTTCGCTTAAAACATAGTGGATCAACTGAATTGGTTGCAGTAAGTGGCGGATTTGTTGAAGTCCGCCCTGAACAAGTAACGATTCTTGCTCAGGCCGCTGAAACATCAGATAAAGTTGATGTCGATCGTGCTAAATCAGCGAAGCAGCGTGCTGAAGAGCATTTGAACCACCCGAATGAAAGTGATGTACGCCGGGCGGAACTCGCATTAAAACGGGCGTTAAACCGTTTAAATGTAGCAGGGAAATAAAACAGAAAATCCTTCTTATCACTGTGATAAGAAGGATTTTTTTTAGGATGACATGAGAGATTGATACATCGACACATAAGGATGAGATGCTTGCTTTTCTAGATATAAGTGCTCGCAAAATTGCGTACTGCAATGCCATGTTTTATTATTTCTGCGTAAGCCAAGCGTATATTTGTGCGGAGAATCCATATAAGGCCGCACCACCCAGTCAGCATCTGAATGATGACGGATGACAACCTCTCCTATATACACACTCATCATCGCTTCTAATGCATCTATCGGCATTTTCCACTCAGCGAACAGCTGCTTGGTCAATGCATCAAAGTATAGTGATTCTAACTGATACAAGCTTTCCTCAGAGTAATCCAAAGAAATGTTATGAAAATGACACAATTGTGCTAATTCTTCTAGCTGTGTCTGTCTATAATCAAAGTAGAAAGCAATGGCCTCCCATTCATGATCAAATGAGGGAACCAATTCTCCGTACAAATCAACAAAGTCAGGAAAAGAATCTTTCAATGTGTTCAGCTCCTTCCACACGCAGTATATCATCTCCTTGGCATCAGGATAAGAGGGGATTCACACTAAATGTAGCTCTTTTTTCCAAATGATTCATCTTTCCGATTTTCGAGGATATAATGAAAGGGAGTTTTCCTTTACAGAAATAAATAAAAGGAGGATTCAACTGTATGGAAGACGTAGGACAACAAGCAATCGTGGGCATTGTGATCCACCTATTTTTTATCGCGGTTACATGGTGGGCACTGCTTGCTGTAAATATTGATCCACTCATTAAAAAAGGGAAAATCGTTCAAGCAAGGCTGCTGATGATGCTCATTACCATTGCTATCGCATCTGCAGTCAGCAATTTCTTCCTTGATTACTTAAATTTCTCGAGACAAATTCCTTATATGTTCTAACATAAAAGGTTTGGTCACGGCCTTCTGCGGGAACGTAAAAAGAAGGGTCAAAAGGCTCGCCTTTTGTTGACTTTTCCACGTATGCATTGACCTCCTTGCGGCAACACTTGTAGCAAGGGGGAATGACAAGTGAGAAAGTATTTGAAAGGTTGGCCATTATTTGCGTTTATTCTTTTTTTTGTTCTGATGATTCAAGGTGTTCGTGCGGAAGAATCTTCCCCGCTCGCTCAAATAGCAGAAGGTCTAAAAAACCAGCAAATTGAAGTCGATGGATGGACCCTTCATGCCAAGACAAATGTAGATATTTCATCCGAACAATTTTCAAAAAAAGTGAAACGTTTGAAAGACGAACTACGACAGTATGAGTGGACCGAAAAAAAAGAACAACATGTCACCAAAGTCACAGGAATTTACAAAGATGAAAAAAATGATACAGAATCGAAAATTTTACTCGTGAAGACCGACACAAAATCCAATCAAAAGTCGTATTTATTATATGAGCAAAAAGGTGCTCGCCCACTGAATACCTGGGAGCATACATATGATCAGTTCGTACGTCATGCAAAAAGCATATTACAAGAGAAAATTGTAATTTTTACTTGTCTCGATGGTCATGTAAATGGTATGATGGATGTTGTTTTGCAAAAAAAAGCTGAAATGTTAGCAAATGAATTTCAAGCAAAACCAGTTGAGTATCTCGTTGAGTCTAATTTTGTGTCGCTTTCCGCTTACACAGATAAGTGGGAACAGTTCATTATGACTTCAAATGATAAAATGAATGTTCAAATTGCCATCAGAAGTTCGGAAATGAACGAAAATCATACGATTACGGTTGGCACACCAATCGTAACGACTGAATATTAATATAGAGAATTTGGGACGCGGAGGGGAAGACCTTGGAAAAAATCATCGTCCGCGGCGGTCAAAAGTTAAACGGCACAGTTAAAGTAGAAGGCGCAAAAAATGCCGTTTTACCAGTTATCGCTGCATCTTTGTTAGCAAGTACAGAAAAAAGCGTAATTTGTGATGTACCTACGCTCTCCGATGTATATACAATCAATGAAGTGTTACGTCATTTAGGAGCAGAAGTACATTTTGAAAATAACGAAGTATCAGTTGATGCATCTCATGCACTAGAAACTGAGGCTCCGTTTGAGTATGTCCGTAAAATGCGAGCATCCGTGCTTGTCATGGGACCACTTTTAGCAAGAACAGGTCATGCAAGAGTTGCATTACCTGGAGGCTGTGCGATTGGTTCAAGACCAATTGATCAGCATTTAAAAGGCTTTGAAGCAATGGGAGCTAAAATTCAAGTAGGTAATGGTTTCATCGAGGCTGAAGTAAAAGGCCGTTTAAAAGGTGCAAAAATCTATTTGGATTTCCCAAGTGTAGGGGCAACTGAAAACATCATCATGGCAGCAGCATTAGCTGAAGGAACAACGATTTTAGAAAACGTAGCAAAAGAACCTGAAATTGTTGATTTAGCAAACTACATCAATGCCATGGGCGGTAAGGTTCGCGGTGCTGGTACTGGTACAATCAAAATCGAAGGTGTGGAAACACTTCACGGTGCAAAACACAACATCATCCCTGACAGAATTGAAGCAGGTACTTTCATGGTGGCAGCAGCCATTACAGAAGGAAATGTTCTTGTAAAAGGCGCAGTGCCAGAGCACATGACATCACTTGTGGCAAAAATGGAAGAAATGGGTATTCAGATCATTGAAGAAGAAGAAGGTTTAAGAGTCATTGGACCATCTGAGCTCAAGCCAATCGATCTAAAAACAATGCCGCATCCTGGGTTCCCAACGGATATGCAATCTCAGATGATGGCGCTATTGCTTCGTGCGAACGGAACAAGCATGATCACAGAAACGGTGTTTGAAAACCGCTTTATGCATGCTGAAGAATTCCGCCGCATGAATGGCGATATTAAAATTGAGGGTCGCTCTGTCATTATCAATGGGCCGGTTCAACTTCAAGGTGCTGAAGTGGCAGCGACTGATTTAAGAGCAGGAGCAGCACTTGTACTTGCTGGATTAGTGGCAGAAGGTCATACACGTGTCACTGAGTTGAAGCATATTGACCGTGGTTATGTGAACTTCCACCAAAAGCTTGCAGCAATCGGTGCAGATATTGAAAGAGTAAACGATGAATCAGCAGATGTGACACAAGAACAAGTTGTATCAGATCTGAACGCTTAATCATGAAAGAAATCAGTGTGTCCATTGGGGCATGCTGATTTTTTTTTAGAATCATAGAATGCCTCATTTCACGAAGCTTATCATTAGTGTATCCAACCATCTTAAATTTTATTCATACAGACGAACAGTAAAATCCATTCTAAGAACAGGCCCATAACTTCATAAAAGACTTGTCCACTAAATGAAAGAAGCTGTCATATTAGCTTGTCCCTGCCCATAGGATAAAAGAGATTCAATGACAAATGGGGGCAGCCAAATATGAAACCAATGATATGGACAATCGCAGGAATATGCATCATCATTTTAATGATTCCAACATTACTTGTGTTGCCGACGTTCCAAGGGAAGCCGGCGGCCAGCCAGCACGTAGCAGCAGAACCATCAGTTAAAAAAGAAGTGAAGGGTTCAGTCAAATTGAAGCAATCACCCGTCGCTATCCCCGTCTATCGCTCAGCTCATCAGCAGGTAGAAAACATCCCCTTAGAAGAGTATGTGATCGGTGTCGTAGCATCTGAAATGCCAGCTGATTTTGAAATGGAAGCACTCAAGGCACAGGCGCTCGCAGCAAGAACGTATATCGTCAGACAAATGATCAGTGATAAGACTGTCAAATCACCTAAGGGCTCTCTTGTAGATGATACCCAAATGTTCCAAGTTTACAAAAACAAACAGGAACTCAAGAAAATTTGGGGGAAAGCGTACAATTGGAAATTAAAAAAGGTCACGGAAGCTGTCGCCAGCACACAAGGAAAAGTGCTGACTTATGACGAGAAACCAATTGATGCTTCATTCTTTTCAACAAGTAACGGAAAAACGGAAAATGCCGAAGCCTATTGGAAAAACGAAATCCCTTATTTGAAAAGTGTCTCAAGTAAATGGGACGAAAAATCGCCAAAATTTCAAAATAAGAAAACCATCTCGGTCAGTGAATTTCAGCAAAAATTAGGTGTGACGCTCACTCAGCAGGCTCAGGTCGGACAGATTGTAGAACGGACACCAGGAAATCAGGTAGCGAAAGCCGTGATCAACGGAAAAACAATGTCAGGCCGAGACATTCGAGAATCACTAGGCCTTCATTCAGCGGACTTCACATGGGAACGCCAAGGCCAGCAGATTGTCATTACAACAAAAGGATATGGTCATGGTGTAGGCATGAGTCAATATGGTGCGCATTATATGGCGCAGGCAGGCAAAAAAGTAGATGCCATCGTGAAGCATTATTATAAAGGAATTCAAATCGAATCAGCCGATCGTTTTCTCAACACGTATATGGCTAAAAAATAAAGCAAAGGTGCCTCAGAAATGAGGCATTTTTTTGTGTGTTCAAAGAGATTTGAACAGAATGTGTCAAATCGCGACTTAAGACGCAGATCAGGAAATCTTAAACATTTATGTCCTGACAAGAACTGATGGCCGATACAAAGTCCCTCGAAAGACAGAGAAAACGAGAGAATAATGGGTGTGTTAGGTGAAAATATCTAGACATCTGACAGAATTTTAGTGATTTTGATGAAAGAGAAAAAGGGACCGAGTCCTATACCATTCCAAGACAGAATAATTTACGATTAAGATGTTTCAATCAAATACATAAGGAGGAAGGAAAATTATGTTGAAAAAAGTAATCTCACTCGTAACCTTAGCTGTATTGACATTATCTATGTCAATCTCTTCACCAGTATTTGCAGAAGCATCTACAGTCAAAAAACATAATAAAGATGTAAGAGTGACAATCTTACTTGATGCAAGCGGAAGCATGGCAAGAAAAGTAGAGGGAGAGCGCAAATTTGATCTCGCTAAACAAGAGGTATTTAAATTTGCTCAGTCACTTCCAAAAGACGCTAAAATTCGAATGAGCTTGTTTGGTTCTGAAGGAAACAACAAAAATTCAGGTAAAGCTCAATCATGTGAAGTCATTAGAGGCGTTTACGGCGTACAGCCTTATGAAAAGGACAGCTTCGAAAACTCTTTAAACGGACTTGGGCCAACTGGCTGGACACCGATTGCACGTGCACTTGAAAATGCAAAGCAAGCGGATGAGCAGCTTACTGCAGGAACAAAGCATATTGTGTACTTAATCACTGATGGTGAGGAAACTTGTGGCGGAGATCCAGTAAAAGTAGCAAAAGAATTGCATAACTCAAAAGGATCAACTGTTGTAAATGTGATCGGATTAGACTTTAACGATGGCTATGAAGGTCAATTGAAGCAAGTAGCCAAAGCTGGTAAAGGCCATTACTACCAAGCAAGCACTGGTAAAGAAATGGGTTCTATCTTTTCAGCAGAATCATTAAAACTACACGAATAACTTGCTGAACAAAAGGGAAACGATTGATTCATGCTTTCGTTTCTCTTTTTCTGTCCAAAAGTAAAAAAGGGAGGTTTTTATTGATGAAAAAAAACATCGTATTAACCATTTTGGCTAGTCTTGTCCTGCTTCTTTCTTCACCAGCTCATGCTGTAACAAAACAGGAGCCGCCTGCGCATGTGGTGATATTACTCGATTTAAGCGGGAGCATGGCACAATCAGTTGAAGGTGAAAAGAAAATTGAAATCGCCAAACGGTCTATTCAAAGCTTTGCAAGCATTTTATCAGAAGATACACAAGTTCTGCTTCGTGTGTTTGGTCATGAAGGAACCAATAAAAATGCAGGGAAAGCTGTTTCTTGTTCAAGTTCTGAAGCTGTTTACGGATTTGGATCATATGAGCCATCAACCTTTCAGCAAGCACTGAATGTGTATAAGCCAACTGGCTGGACACCACTTGCAAAAGCATTAACGGATACGAAACAAGATTTTGAAGATCACCAAGCTGAAGGGAAAAATATTGTCTATGTTGTCAGTGATGGTGAAGAAACTTGTGGTGGAAGCCCTTCACAAGCAGCAAAGGAATTACATGAAGACGGAATAGATACAATCGTCAATATCATTGGCTTCGATGTGAATGAAAAGGAAGCAAAAAGTCTTAAATCTGTTGCAAAAGCGGGTGGAGGACAATATCAACCGGCTGCAAATGCCGAAGAATTGAACCATATTCTTCAACAGGAAGCGAGCGCTTTTGGTCGGTAGAGAGTGAATGGCAGCTGGGGAAAACAACCCCAGCTGTTTTTAAGTTGATGATTAATTCAAAGTCGTTTCTAATTCATCAATTCGTTTCTCCACATAATGCTGATCCTTTCTTGCATGGAAGGTTTCGGCTTTTTCTAATATGGCAGCCGTATTATACTCGGGAATCTGTGAGTAGCTCTCATACACACCTTTAGGAATTAAAACGTTCCCTTCCGGCCAATAAACTGCGATATTGCCGCGTCTCAACTCTCCGAATTGAGCCACTCCTTGATAGGATCCATATTGATTAAAGAGAACAACTGGATCACCTTCTTGGACGTAAAGCTCTTTTGCATCTTCTTCATTCATTAGGATAGAATGACGTTTTCCACCATTAAAGGCATCCTTTTCACTGTAGATCATGGAGTTGAATTGCTTTCCTCTTCTTGTCGTGATATTGAAATGTCCTTCGGTTTTTCGATATTGAGGCAGCTGGGCAGGAAGAAGATGTCCCTTGCCGTCTGGTGTTGGACACACGCCATCTTCACAAAGCCATGCGCCTCCCCATTGAAAAACGTCTCCCTTGTGACGTAAATGCTGGATGCCATCATAATTTCGGTTGGCGACCGCAATCTCACGACGAATGTCTTCAGCTGTTTCAAAATGTATCAGCTCGGCATCTTCTGGCCGGACTCTTTTCGCAAGATCAACATAAATGTCCCATTCCGCTCTGGCTTCCTCAATACGAGGTCCTTCAATTTCTGGACTGAAATATACCATGCGTTCCGTACTGGTTGATGTGCCGCCGCCTGGTTGTTCATACCTTGTCATAGCAGGCAGCACAATCACCGCCTCTTCAGCGTCTACCAGCGTAGAGGTATTCAAAATAATATCTTGGTGAACACGGAGTTCAAGTTCAGATAATGCTTTTTCGATCGCTTCCGGATTTGGCATCGTTTCTAAAAAGTTTCCGCCACTCGTAAACAGCACTTTGAGTTTTTGTGGATGGTCTTTTGGGAGAGCCATCTTCTCAAAGGATTGCCCAATGGTGTCACCATGCCATTTAGGAATGTCAAACCCCCATATACGTTCGATTCTTTCAATATTCTCGTCATCAAAATCACTACCCGGCAAAACGAATGGATCAGCACCCATTTCACCAGAACCTTGGACGCCGCTATGCCCCCGAATTGGCATGACACCACAATGTTTTCTGCCGATAAATCCGCGCAGCATGGCAAGGTTGGCAACCTGTGATATATTATCAGTTGCAAAGCGGTGCTGAGTAAGGCCCATACTCCAAATAAAAACGCCTGAATTAGCATTGGCAAGCAGTGTCGCAAATTCCTTCATTCTTTCTTTTGATAAACCTGATGATGCTTCTAGGTCCTCCCACTTCAATTGTGCGACATGCTGCTTTAAATCCTGTATGCCTGTTGTATGTCTTTGAATAAATTCGTGATCAAGAGCCGAATGGGGAGCATGCTGCTCCATGTCAAACCAATGCTTGATGACGCCGTTCATAAACGCAATATCTCCGCCTATATTGACTTGGTAAAAATCATCTGCAATTTTTGTACCGAATAAAGCACTCTCTGGAATAGAAGGAACCCAATACTTTTCCATAGCAGGCTCTTTATACGGATTGATGACGATAATTTTTGTTCCCTTCTTTTTAGCAGCGTACATATATTTAGTGGAAACAGGCTGATTGTTTGCTGCGACAGATCCCCAAAAAATTAATACATCCGTTCCAATCCAATCACTGTAATTACAGCTGGAAGCACCGATGCCAAGGGACCGTTTAAGAGCGGTTTTACTTGGTGAATGGCAAATGCGAGAAGCATTATCAATATGATTCGTCCCTATAAATCGAGCAGCCTTTGCAGCCGTATAATAAACTTCATTTGTAATTCCTCTGGCGGTTAAATAGAAAGCAAGCTGCCGTTTATCAATTGATTGGATTTTAGCTGCGATTTGATCTAGTGCATCATCCCAAGAAATACGTGTAAAGGCATTGTCACCTTTTTTTCGAATCAATGGATAAGGAATCCGCCCAAGCTTGCGAAGAGAGGTGCTGTCCATTTGCTTTAGCTGATGAATATCTTCAAACCATTTTGGATCAATAGCTGGCATTGTGTTAAGACGAAGCACATTTAGTCTTGTGGTGCATATATGAGGTCCTGCGAGCGTTTGATCATACAGTCCTGAGACGCCAAGGGCACAGCCGTCACAAACACCCTGCGTTAAAATACGGTACGCGTAGGGAAGGTTATCTTTGTTCTCCCATGCCACTTTCATCGTATCTCGAATGTGTTTCGGTTTCACTTTGCCAAGCCCCATTGGTACAAAAGACGCCCATAGCTTTGGTGAGGGTTTTTTATTGAGTTTAACAGGCCCCTTATGTTTTGTTTTCCCCATGAGATCATCACCCTCCTAATACTTTGTAAAGCGTTTTCATATCTAAAAATTACCTTTAGATTGTGATTCTGTCAAATTCAAATTAAGATCGGGCTGAGACAGAGGAAGCAGCAGATAGGTTTTTTTCTCTTAGCTGCTGAATATCCTTTCGAATCAGAAGTGATATGATAAAAGCAATGAAAAATAAGCCAGAGAACACCATAAGGCTTTGTGTGTAATTACCTGTTATATCTCGGATGAAGGATGAAAATAGTGGTCCTGCTAATCCCGCAGCGGCCCAAGCAGTCAAAATATAACCATGTATGGCACCAAGCTGCTTTGTACCAAACAAATCCCCAATATAGGCTGGAATTGAAGCAAATCCTCCTCCATAGCACGTATAAATGATCGCCATGACGATTGAAAAGATGAACGGTTCTTTTAAATAGGGGAGTAAAGGAAAAGCAATGAGCTGGATACTGAAAAAAATCGTATACGTATTCGGTCTTCCTATATAATCTGAAAACGATGCCCAGCCAATGCGTCCTAAACCATTAAAAGCACCTAAAATGCCCACAAGAGTAGCTGCAGCACCTGCAGTGAACCCAACACTTTCTTGAGCAAGAGGTGACGCTACTGAAATAATAGCGATTCCGCATGTGATATTAATAAAAAGCATAAGCCACAAATAATAAAAACGTCTTGTTTTGATCGCTTCATTTGCTGTAAGCTGTGATAAATCTTGAGGGATTTTTCTTTTCTTTGTTTTGAATACATCAAATTGTTTGACGTCATCAGGTGTTGGTGGTGATAAATAAAGAGATGAGATCACCATGATAATAAAATAGGAGATTCCAAGAATATAAAAAGTATTTGCGATATTCACTTTTTCAATGAGATATTGAATAATTGGGCTGCAAATAAGAGAAGCAAACCCAAACCCCATAATGGCTAAGCCGGTTGCAAGACCTCTTCGATCCGGAAACCATTTGACTAGAGTTGATACAGGTGCAATATAGCCTACCCCTAACCCTATTCCAGCGAGTACACCATAAAATAAATAGAGGAGAGGCAGTGATGACATGTGGACAGCGAATCCTGACCCAGTCATTCCGATGCCGAAGAAAATAGCTGAGAAGAGCCCCGATGCCCTTGGACCATACCTTTCAACAAAATGTCCCATAAAAGCAGCAGATAAACCTAAAAATAAAATAGCAATACTGAAGGTGAGACTTATTTCTGTTAATGACCACTGAAAGGCTTCATGTAAAGGATTCGTAAAAACACTCCAAGCATAAACAGACCCAATAGATAAATGAATTCCTACAGCACTTGCTGCGATGAGCCAGCGATTTTTCGATTTGTTCATTTTGTTCCCCCCATATAAAGCAGTCAAGAAGTTTGATAAGATAGAAATATGTTACATTTTTATGACTTTTTAAAATAATATCACAATTTGATTGGATCATATAACTAAATTTGCATTGAAAGGAAGATCATACAATGAATCCTTCTGTTAAAAAGAAACGAGTCATACACCAATACAATGAAGGCCAGTTTACCTGCAAAACTGATGAAATTGTAGAAGAATATCCTTTAACTGTGATGGTAAATGGAGAAGAATTTGTGACCCTTGTTTGTTCACCAGAGCACTTGAAAGAATTGGTTATCGGCTTTTTGGCTTCAGAAGGGGTCATTCGATTTGAAAAAGAGATTAAAAGGTTTACAATAGATGAAAGTATGGGTTTTGCCTATGTTGATTTAGTTCACTCAAGTGGATTTGATTCATCAGATTTTACAAAACGAGTGATTGGTTCATGCTGCGGGAAAGGAAGACACTTTTATTTCCTTCAAGATGTGAAGACGGCAAAAACAGCCATTGATCGAATCAGTATTTCTGCTGAAACCTGTATGCATCTCATGAAGTGTTTGCAAGAAGAAAGCCAATTATTTCAACATACTGGCGGAGTGCATAATGCTGGACTGTGTGACACAGAGAAGCTATTCATCACTAGAACTGATATAGGAAGACATAATGCTTTAGATAAAATTTATGGATACTGTTTACTTCAGCGAATTCCACTTAGAGATAAAATCCTTGTTTTTAGCGGCCGGATATCGTCAGAAGTTCTATTGAAGGCAGCAAAACTAGGAGTGTCTATCGTCATTTCAAAATCAGCACCTACTGAGCTGGCGCTTAAAATGGCAGAAGAATTAAATATTACGACAGTTGGATTCGTCAGAGGAAAATCCTTTAACATTTACACGCATCCTCATCGTATTACAGAATAGGAGGCAAAGTATGGTCAGTATTTTAGATAAAAGACATCGACCATTGCGCGATTTAAGAATATCAGTAACTGATCGCTGTAACTTTAGATGTACGTACTGTATGCCTGCTGAAATTTTTGGGCCGGATTATCCTTTCTTGAAAAAAGAAGAACTGCTTAGTTTCGAAGAAATTGAACGACTTGCTACCCTTTTTGTAAAGAACCTAGGTGTGGTAAAAATACGCATCACGGGCGGAGAACCGTTAATGCGGAAGGATCTGCCTGTCTTAATAGAAAAGCTCACAAACATTCCAGGGATTGAAGACATTGCGATGACAACCAACGGAACACTTTTACCTTTATATGCTGATCAGTTGAAGAGAGCTGGTCTCAATAGAGTCACCATTAGTTTAGATTCATTAAATCCCGACCGTTTTAAGCAAATGAACGGAAGGCATATTTCTATCCAAAAAGTGTTTGATGGTATTGAGGCTGCAAAAAAGGCTGGACTTGCTATCAAGATTAATATGGTTGTTCAAAAAGGTGTGAATGATCAGGATGTCTTACCAATGGCAGCTTACTTCAAAAAAGAAGGACACGTTCTCAGATTTATTGAATTTATGGATGTCGGTAATACGAATAAATGGAATCTAGAACATGTCATGACAAAGAAAGAAATAATTGAATTAATTGATTCAACATATCCTATCAAACCAGAACCTCCTCAATATACAGGTGAAGTAGCCAAACGATTTTTTTACAAAGATGGTTCAGGAGAGATAGGTATTATTTCTTCCGTTTCAGATGCTTTTTGTGGCACATGTAACAGAGCAAGGCTGTCTGCACGGGGGGAATTGTTTACATGTCTGTTTGCTTCATCGGGTTTTGATCTGAAACAGATGATTCGTACGACAAAAAATAATGAAGAATTAACAAACAGGTTAAAGGAATTATGGTCGAACAGACATGACCAATATTCGGCCGAGAGAGAGCAGAAAAAAGATCAGAAAAAGGTTGAGATGTCATACATCGGTGGGTAATGACAATAAAGTATCATGATCTTGTATTTTTGAAAAGAAGAGAAAATGTCATAATCGTTGTTGAAAATCCTTTCTTGAAAACAGGTCTTTTTATCTTATGAACTCAGTCACTATAAAAAACCAGCAGAATCTCTGCTGGTTTTTAAATTGCTATTTTGCACCTCAAAAAGATTGAGATAAGATTGGAAAATAGATTTTCCCTCATTGTGTGCGGCTTTACTTTTACGAGTGCTGTGATAAGATCAAATCATTCTTTACCAGCTCGACTTTTTCACTCCAGGGATATGACCCTTATAGGCAAGCTCACGAAAAGCAATCCTAGACATTTTGAATTTTCGTAAATAACCTCTGGGACGGCCGTTAATTCACAGCGGTTTTTTAAGCGGGTAGGGGAAGAGTCTCTAGGTAATTTTCGTAAAGCTTCATAGTCACCTTTTTCTATTAACTCTTTTCTTAATTCTGCATATTTCAATACAAGCTGCTGTCGTTTTTTTTCTTTAGCAATCTTAGATTTCTTTGTCAATTAAAACCCTCCTGGCCTAATTTTGTATTTTCCATTGAAAGGGGTCCTCAAATGTAGTCCAATCTTGATCAAATTCCTCAGGTGTAAGCAAGCATTGATCAAGAGTACGAATGATTTCTGCTTTAGGTAAATCTACACCGATAAACACAAGTTTTGTATGGCGATCACCAAACTCTGCGTCCCACTCATCTAGAAGCTCTGGTTCCTGATTTAATATCCGTGCTTTTTCTTGTTCAGGCAAAGCAGCAATCCAGTATGCAATTGGTTCAATCGCAACAGATTTCCCAGCTTGTGAAATTAAAATGGTTAAATCATGATGTGTGGCAAGCCAAGTAAAACCTTTCGCACGAACGATCTGCTCAGGCATTTGATCTAACCAAGCATTCAGTCTGCCAGTATGAAAAGGGAGTCTTCTTTCGTAAACAAAAGATGAAATTTGGTATTCCTCTGTTTCCGGTGTATGCTGACCATGTCCTGCGTTGATTTCTTTGATCCACCCAGCAGAAGCACTTGATTTTTCAAAGTCGAATAAACCAGTATTCAAAATGTCATCTGGCTGTACTATACCTTTTGAGGTTCTGATGATAGATGCTTCTGGTTGTAGTTTGTTCAGCACATGCTCAAGTCGATCTAATTCAGAGGGAGATACTAGATCACATTTATTGATAATAAGCACGTCACAAAATTCAATTTGATCAATGAGTAAATCGGAAATTTCTCGCACGTCGTCATCGGAAACCGCTTCTTTACGATCTAATAAACTCTCTCCTGACTGGAAATCAGTCCAGAAACGATTTGCATCTACTACTGTGACCATCGTATCTAGCCGGCAAAAGCGGGTCAAATCTATGTTCATTTCTTCATCAATATAAGAAAACGTTTGAGCGACGGGAATTGGTTCACTAATACCGGTTGATTCAATGACAATATAATCGATATTACCCGCCTTACAAAGGCGTTCTACTTCGATTAACAAATCTTCTCTCAAAGTGCAGCAAATACAGCCGTTAGATAATTCAATGAGTTTCTCATCTGATCGAGAAAGCTCGCCGCCTTGTTTGACTAGTTCTGCATCAATATTAATTTCGCTCATGTCATTGACGATCACAGCCACTTTTAATCCTTTGCGATTTTGAAGAACATGATTTAATATCGTTGTTTTTCCTGCTCCTAAAAAGCCGCTTAATACTGTAACAGGTATACGCTTATTCATTTGTTTTTGTCCTTTTGAAAACGATCATTTTGTTTTCCGCCTCACTTAAAAAGTAATCATTACGATTTATGATCTAAAAAATTTATTTTGTTTCTCTATGAAGGGTATATTTCTTTAATCGAGGAGAATATTTTTTTAACTCCAATCGGTCAGGATTCGTTCTTTTATTTTTTGTTGTGATGTAGTTTCTGTCACCTGTTTCAGTACAGGCCAACGTAATATTCACGCGCATAAGTAATAGGATCCTCCTTTAATTCGTAATAGTTACGATTTGTATTTTAAAATGATCAAGACTGAATGTCAAGCATAGGAGAATGATCCAAGTCAAATGATAAAAACAAAAGGGGTATCGAATGACTATTGATACCCCTCCCCATTAATAAAAGTCACCGAGTTCTTGTTCGTAATCACCCTCATACTGCTGGACATCATAAGGAATTTCTTGGAGGAAGGCTAACCCGCCTAGTATAAGTATCAAAACGATGGCAATGAATGAAAGAATAACTGCGGCAATACTTGAAATGGCAAACAGTGTTTGCATTTTCATCATCTTAGCGTACTGTTCTAATAATTCTTCGTAAGAAGTATCTGGAGCCTGAATCAAGTGTTCAGCTGCTTTTACAGATTTTTGTCCATGGATCCCCATCATAATGAGGAAGACGCCAAGGGCTGCAGGAAGAACAAGCCAAAAACCAATAAGAATAGCCAGACCGCCTGAAATATAGAGAAAGATACTACCAACCTTTCCCCACTTTACGATTGAATGAAGAGATTGAATGATTTTCTCAGTTTGTTGCAATGGTGTTCACTCCTTTATGTATTCACTCTTTATCATACTTGAGTAAGTAGTGCTTTAGGAAGAGTGAATGTTGATTGATTCAATTGTTTCTCACTTCACTTCACTTTTTTTACAGCTGTTACTTGCGTCATAAAAAGCGTCTCTTTTTCAGGGAGACGCTCGTTTTATAATTCTTTTCCTAGGATATCTAAATCGTATCTGCTGCCGTCCATTTCTGCGATGCGTGGCAGGTGGCCCCATGTCTCAAAGCCGTGCTTTTTAAATAGTCGAATGCTGGCTTCGTTGTGCCCGAAAATAAAGGCAAGTAACGTTCGAATGCCTAATGAGGGTGCTAAATCAATGGCTTCTTGCAAGAAAAGTGATCCTAAGCCTTTTCCTCGATAGTCTTGGTTTAAATAGATACTCATTTCAACGGTCCCGTTGTATGCAGGCCTTCCGTAAAACGTTTCAAAGCTCAGCCAGCCGTAGATATTTCCATCCTCATCTGTTTTCACATAGAGAGGTCTTTTCTCGGAATGATTCAAAAACCATTGCCGGCGGTCCTCGACAGAAACTGGTTCTGTATCAGCGGTCACTTCTCTTGAAGCAATGGTTGAATTGTAGATATCAACGATGGCTTTGAGGTCATCTTCTGTTGCTATACGGTTGAAAGTTTTCACAATTAAGTCCCCCATCTTTTTTTTCATTTATCATACATATTATTGATGCGATTGCGCAAAATAAAAAGAAAAATGATTTCGTGTGTATATATTTTTTGAAAAGTGTTCAGAATGTTGCTGAGGTGATGAAAAATGAGAGAGGAAGAAAAGAAACGTACTTCCAAAATCACAAAAGTTCAGCAATTTTTCCGTAAGCGCTGGGTATTCCCTGCTATTTACTTGGTCAGCGCAGCGGTCGTGTTAACAGCCGTTCTTTGGTATCAAGCTGTATCAAAAGATGTGAAAGACCAACTATCTGATGGAAATCAAACAGGGCAAGAACAGCGCGATGATGCCGTTGAAGTTGGAAAGCCAATTGAAAATGTCGCAATGCCGGTCCAGAATTCTGATAATGTTTCTGTCGTGAAAAAGTTCTATGAAGCAGATGCTGACCAAAAAGAAAAAGAAGCAGCACTTGTAAACTATAATAACACCTATACCTTGAGCAAAGGTATTGATCTTGCAGATAAAGATGGCAAAGTGTTTGATGTCACAGCTGCTCTTAGTGGAACAGTGGTTCAAGCGAAAAAAGATCCAGTCCTCGGTCACGTTGTTGAAATTGAACATGAAGATGGATTATCGACTGTTTATCAATCGTTGTCACAAGTGAGTGTCAAAGAAGGCGATGAAGTCAAGCAGAATGATGTCATTGGTGCTTCTGGTAAAAATCTATATGGTGCTGAAAGCGGCAACCATGTACATTTTGAAATTCGTATGGAAGGTTTAGCGCTTAATCCGCTTAGCTTCATTGACAAGCCTGTTTCTACAATTGAAAAAGCAGCGCAAGAAGTGACGGAACAAGCAAAAGAACCTGCTCAGCCAAAGACTGAGGAAAAAACGAAGGAACCTGCTGCTGAAGATAAAGCCAAAGAGCCAGCTGGAGAAAAATCTGAAGAAAAGTCTGATGAGAAGGGGAAATCCTCTGATCAAGAAAAGTCTTCTGATTCCTCTAAAGACAGCAGTCAGTCAGAAGAAACAAAACAATCTTAATGTTTTACAAGGTCCTCTGTGTATATAAATATGCAGAGGTTTTTTCTGCTTAAAAAGATCCTCCGCCACTCGGCGGAGGATACACTATAGGGCGGCAGGTCCTTCTTCACCTGTCCGGATGTTGATTGTATTCGCTACCTCATATATAAAAATTTTCCCATCCCCTGGTTCGCCTGTACGAAGTACCTTTTGAGCTGTTTCAACGACCTGTTCGACAGGTACTTTGCTTAGGACGATTTCGATCTTTAATCGTTCGTACACGTTGCTTTCCTTTTTGACGCCGCGGTATAGCTCTGTATGTCCCTTTTGTAAGCCGCAGCCGTGTACATTTGAAAAGGTAATCGAGGTGACACCAATCTTTCCAAGCTCCACCTTTAATGTTTCAAAATTAGCTGGACGTGTGACAATCTCCACTTTATACATTTTGCTCATAGAGACACCCCTTTTTCTTTAATCTTGATAAGCTTTTTCACCGTGCATGGTTAAATCAAGACCCACTGATTCTTCTTCTTCGGTTGCACGAATTTTGAAGAAGACATTGACCACTTTGATGATTACGTATGTCACAACGGCAACAAAAGCGTACGTGGCAACAATCGCGACCACTTGCTTCCAAAGTAAGCTGGGATCTCCGTAAAATAAGCCATTGGCTCCACCGTCATTGACAGAAGTTGTGGCGAAAAGTCCTGTTGCAATTCCTCCCCAAGTACCGCCAATTCCGTGAAGGCCGAATGCATCTAGTGCGTCATCATAGCCAAATTTGGCTTTGAGTGAAAAGACTCCCCAGAAACAGACGATCCCGCCAATGATTCCTATTATAATAGAAGCAAACGGTGTAACAAAGCCTGCGGCAGGTGTAATGGCGACAAGACCTGCGATGGCTCCAGAGATCGCGCCGAGCATGGTCGGTTTTTTGTTGATCATCCACTCTACTAACAGCCAGCCGATGATTCCTGCAGCAGCAGCTGTATTGGTGTTAATAAAGGCAAACATGGCCACGCTGTCTAATGTAAGAGCACTACCCACGTTAAAACCAAACCAGCCAAACCAGATGACAGCTCCGCCAAGAAGGGTGTAGATCAAGTTATGCGGAGAAGAGCTTGCTGCTTCTTTACGCTTCCCGAGCACAATTGCCACGACAAGACCTGCAACACCGGATGAGATGTGAACCACGTTTCCGCCTGCGAAGTCAAGCGCACCCATCTCGCCAATCCAACCGCCGCCCCATACCCAGTGTGCGACTGGAGCGTATACAAATGTGACCCAAAGGAGTGTAAATACAACGACTGCTGAGTAGCGAATCCGTTCAGCAAAGGCCCCTGAGATGATGGCTGTTGTTAAGACGGCAAAGGTCATTTGAAACATCATGAACAATGAATGTGGAATGGTCTCACTATAGGAACCAGGCTCAAAGCCTACGCCTTTCAGGCCCACCCAGTCTAATCCTCCAATCCATGCATTGCCTGGTGCAAAAGCTAAGGAATAACCGAATACGATCCATACGATTGAAACGATCGCTAGTGACGTTAAGCTGTGCATGGTTGTGCTTAACACGTTTTTACTTCTCACGAGTCCTCCGTAGAATAAAGCTAAACCCGGTGTCATTAACCACACGAGTAGTGCGCAGAAGAACATAAATACTGTATCACCCATTTGCATGCTGCATTCCCCCGAATCATTCAGAATTATTGTTTTCTTAATTCTTCATTATAGAGAGAAAAGTCATATATAACATATACGTGTAAGTTTATCTGACATGGTTTTTGGTTAAGTTCAATATAAATGGATGAAAAGTTCGTAAAAAATGAGCAAAAACGTAAGTTAAGCACTAAAAATGAAGGGCGTTTGACCTATAAAATGGAGCTGAGAAACAGTTTTGTACGTTCCTCCCTAGGAGAATCAAACAAGTCCGAAGGGACGCCTTCTTCGACGATGCGGCCTTCGTGCATGTAGACGACACGATCGGCAACTTCTTTCGCAAAGCCCATTTCGTGTGTGACAATGACCATGGTCATGCCTTCTTTTGCGAGGCTTTTCATCGTTTGCAGCACCTCGCCTACAAGTTCTGGGTCAAGGGCAGACGTAGGTTCGTCAAATAACATGACATCAGGCTTCATGGCGAGAGATCTGGCTATGGCTACACGCTGTTTTTGGCCGCCTGATAGTTTAGAAGGATATACGTTGGCTTTATCCGCAAGTCCGACTTTTTCTAGCAAGGTGCTGGCTTCAGCGATGGCTTGCGCTTTCTTTGTTTTTTTCACCATAACAGGCGCTTCGATGATATTTTCAAGCACAGTTTTGTGCGGGAAAAGATTAAAATGCTGAAACACCATTCCTATTTTTTGTCTCATTTCGTTTAATTGATCTCGCTTTGGATGAACAGGGCTGCCATCAATGATAATATCTCCATCATTTTTTATTTCTAAAAAGTTCATACAGCGGAGCAAGGTGCTTTTTCCAGAACCGCTTGCACCAATTAAGACGACCACATCATTTTCATATACGGTGAGATCGATATCTTTTAAAACATGAAGCTCTCCAAAGTATTTATTGAGTTTTTCAACACGAATGATTTCCTTTGATTCTGTCATGCTTCTCCTCCTATTGGTCACTGGCTGATAGTTTCTTCTCAAAGGTTTGGACAGCGAATGTTAACAGCAGGACAAGAACTAAGTAATAGACGGCTACAACAAGTAAATACGTCATATTGTCAAAGCTGTTGGAGCCTTGCGTGGTGGCGACGTTAAATAGTTCATTGACACTGATAAAGGCGGCGAGTGATGAATCTTTTAAGCCGATAATGAACTGGTTGCCAAGAGGGGGAAGAGCACGCCGCATCGCTTGAGGGAGAATGATACGCCTCATTGTTAAAAAACGACCCATACCAAGAGAGCGTCCTGCCTCTTTTTGCCCCTGATCGATGGATTGGATGGCGCCTCTGAATATTTCGGCTATATAGGCGCCATTATGAAAGGCGAGCGCAATGGAAGCAGCCCAGAAGTCGGGTATATTCAATTCTGTGAGGCCGAAATATAGGATGAAAATCTGAACAATAAGTGGTGTTCCGCGTACAAGAAAGATATAAGCATTGGCGATATAACCGAAAACGGCTATGCGGGATATTTTCAATAAAGCAAAAAAAAGCCCGATGAACATACCGATGAAGATGCTGATCACCGTCAGCTGTAAGGTGATCAGCATTCCTTCTAAGAAAATACTTCTTGAATCAATGAGTGTCTGAAAAAAGTGTGATAGGGTAGGCAAAACAATCATCTCCATTTGAAGAAAGTGCGCCTATAAAAGGGGCGCACAATCGTGGTTTTAATCTTGTTTGACCGTGATGTCTTCATCAAAGTACTTTTTGCTAATTTGTTTTAATGTTCCGTCTTTTTTTAGTGCGTCAATCGCATCGTTGATCTCTTTTATGAGCTGTTCATTTTCTTTTGAAACAGCAATTGCCTGCTCACTTTGTCCGAGTCTTTCCTGCGCTGTGATTTTCAATTTTTTCTTCATCGCTTCTGCGCCTGTGGCGAAATCTGTCACGACTGCATCGTGTTTTCCGTTGGCCAGTGCTTCTAAGGCGACGACATCACTATCATAATACTTTGGTTCTTGCCCGCTATGTTCCTTGGCAATATCAGCGTAGGACGACCCTTTGGATACAGCAATTTCTTTGTCTTTTAAGTCATCCGCATGTTGAATGTCTGATCCGGGTCTTGTGAAAATTTGCGGACCAGAATAGTAATAGGGTTTAGAAAAAAGGACGTGTTTTTTTCGTTCCTCATTGATGGTATGACTTGCAACTGCCGCATCAAATTTACCTGCTTTCACGCCTTCGACGATGCCTGCGAATTTATATTTTTTCTGTATAGGTTCGAGACCTAGTTTGTCACTAATCGCATTGCCTACGTCGATATCAAAGCCGGACATCTGATTTCCATCCATGTAACTAAACGGATGAAATTCACCTGATGCTGCAAAAATAAATTTTCCATCCTCCAAAATTGGCGACCCTTTCGCTGTAGAATTACGTTTATCTCCGTTCCCATTTGTTTCATTTGAACCGCACGAAGACAGAAGTAATACTGCAACCGAGAAAAGGGCTGGGACCCAAAACCGTCTTTTTTTAATAATAAGCTTCTCCTCCTTTTCAGCCGTTCTCCATATCAGGAGAAAGTAGGCTTTTAAATATGTGTAGCATCTTACCATTTGTTCCTCATATTCTCAATTTTATATGTGTTATTCCAACAATCGTCCTTTTTAGAATGTATGTCTTGCTTTTCTAAGAGAGAACTTGAATTGATTAGGGTAAAAAAGGGAAATGAATCTCATAATAACGAAAGGATTGCAAAAAGGAGGTGAGTGTATGAACAAGTGGAGAGACAACCGAAAAGTTTTTTTAACCGCTATTGCCTTTGGAACGATGTTGAATCCACTGAATTCATCAATGATTTCTTTGGCCTTGCATCAAATTCAGCATGAATTCGGTTTGTCGTTTACGACCGTATCTTGGCTTATTTCTTCTTTTTATTTAGCCAGTGCAGTGACGCAGCCGGTGAGCGGCCGGATTGGGGATCATGTCATGAGCCGGAGAACCTTATTTTTATTCGGTCTGGTTCTTGTCGCAGTCTCAGCCATTTGCGCGCCGTTTGCCCCAACGTTTGCGGTGCTGATTGTGATCCGTTTGTTACAGGCGATGGGAAGCAGTGCCATTTATCCTTCTGGGGTCGGACTCATTCGGGATCATATTCAAGAAAGACAGGCTTCGGCGTTAGCGGTATTATCCATTTTTGCTTCAGCGATGACGGCGCTTGGGCCGACGCTTGGCGGATTTTTGATGACCATTGGCGGCTGGCCGGCTGTCTTTTTAGTGAATCTGCCTTTTATTTTGATCAGTTTCTTTCTCGGCCTATTTTTGTTTCCGAAGGAGCAGAAGAAGAAAAAGCTCCGCATAGGCGAAACTGTGCGAACACTCGATTTGCCAGGGATGCTTCTTTTTACCGTCTGCATTGTTCTCCTGCTTTCATTTTTATTATCACTGGGTGATGGCATTCAATATGTTCAAGGTATTCTTTGTCTCCTGAGTGCAGGCGCTTTTATCTGGTGGGAGTATCAGGTGGATGAACCGTTTATTCAAATACGGATGTTCAGGGAGAAGCAGCGGCTGTCACTTGTGTATGTGCAATTTATCATTTTAAATATCTTTTTCTATTGTCTCTTTTTTGGTTTGCCGAGTTATTTTCAGGATGAGTTAGGCTGGCGTGTGGAGATGACGGGTCTTTTTATGCTGTGTATGTCAGGGGTGAGTATTATTGTGTCACCGCTGACTGGAAAGTGGGTGGATCGCGGGGATGAACGCCATCCAGTTTTAGCGAGTGCTGTATTGATGCTGGCTGGAGCGTCTGCCATGACTTTCTTTTTTATTCCTGCGCCATTATGGGGGAAAGGATTGGTTCTAGCTCTGCTTGGGCTCAGTTATGGGATTGGGAGTGTTGCGCTCCAAGCTGCGATGCTCAAGGCAAGTCCTCAGCACATGATTGGCACGTCCTCTGGACTTTTTCAAACATGCCGCTACCTTGGTTCTATTCTGTCGTCTGCTGTGCTTGGTATGCTGTTTGGGGATGAAATTGCTGGTGCTCACTTTGCGCAATTAGGCTGGACATTGATCATCATTTCTCTTATTGGCATTGGTGTCAGTCTTTATTTTTCGAGTGTGGTTAGAGGGGGAAAGCCAATAAAAAAAGCGGCGCGATAAGTGGAAGGAGAATCTTCATCACGTTATCGCAAGTCCGCTTAAGAGTTGGACAGGTCTGAGCCCTGATCCTTTGTCTTCCTTCTGAAAATTTTCCCTACAATTGTCTCGTAAAATGTCACGATACGATCAATAGGAGAGTCAAAGAACTTCCATAATTTATTCATGATAAAGACAACCACAATCGATACGACCAAGCTGCCTAAAACATCAAATGGATAATGATGACCGACCCAGATGCGGGAGAATCCTGTAAGTAATCCAAAGACGAGCAAGATGTTGCCAAGCCTTTTATTACGGGATCGAATGGCTAATGAAAGAGCCAATGCACCTGTTGTATGGTCACTTGGGAAGGAAGCATCTGCTGAGTGCGGGATGAGTGTGTCGACTTTATGCGCCACAAACGGCCGCTCTTCATAATGAAACAATGTAATGGCAAAGTTGACGATAAGTGCTGCAATGCCTGTTACACCGGAAAAGAAGACATGCTTCTTAAATTTGTGATTCCCTAAAAACCAGCAAATCAATAAGACAAGGGCGTACACAAGAATGGCCTTTTTCGTAATAAAGATCATGGCCTGATCTAAAAACTCAGAATGGTGAGCCATCCCGTGTATGACTTTAAACAATTCGTAATTCAAAACATCACCTATACTTTCGCTTAATGCTAACTATTTTTCAACAAAGCCTGTATGCTCTATTTGGAATATCCTATATTTTAGCATGTTTCCGGCGAAGTTTAAAATAGTACCCTTTTACTCTGAAAGGGAGACCTTTTGTGCTTTTGCTTCCTGAGGTTTTCGTTCGCTCCAATAAAAAACGCCCATACTCAGTAAGACCACAATACCCGCAATGAGGTACACATTTGAAAAGTCTGTGAAACTGACAAGGAGTCCAAAGACAAATGAGCCGGCAGCAATACCTGTATCATACAGGGTGAAGAAAGTAGCCGTCGCATATCCCGTACGATGAGCTGGTGAGTGCTGAATCGCAAGTGTTTGTAAACATGGCACGAGCGAACCGTAGCCAAGTCCAATCACAGCGCCTGATAGAAGAAGCATTGTAGCTGAATGTGTCGCTGTCAGCATCCATAAACCAATGGCAAAAAGGGCAATCGAAGGATAGATCACAACGTGAGCTCCAACCCGGTCAAAAAGTCTGCCTGTAAATGGACGTGATCCAAGCATTGCGGCCGCAAATACAATAAAGAAATAACTACTTGCACCCATTAAATGAAGTGAATTGGCATAAACTGAAATAAATGAAATAATCGGCGAATAACAGAAGGAAATAATAATGCCGACGGCCGCTGTTTTTAATGCGCCTTTTTCAAACAGGTGAGAAAACGTGAATCGGAAGACAATGCTTCCACCGTTTTCAGGCTCTGGCTGTCTAATCAGCATCGTAAAAGCGGCTCCGATGGTCACGATAATGGAAAAGAGAAGAAATAATGAATGAAATCCTATTTTTCCTACTTGATTCAGTGCGATAAACGGACCGATGACAACAGCGAGGTTCATAGACATCACAAAGTATCCGAGTCCTTCCCCGCGTTTATGTTTCGGGATCATATCAGCCGCAATGGCACTGGCGACTGTCGTCAAAATACTAAAAAAGATCCCTTGTACGAAACGCAGCATAAGAAGCGTTTGGAATTGATCAATCGGGATGTATAAATAAGTGAGTAAGGCAAAGGCCGTAGAAGAGAAAATCGCCATCCGTTTTTTGCCAAATTTCTCAATAATGGCGCCAGAAAACGGTCTTGTCACAATAGCAGATAATAAGAAGACCGTCACAAGGAGACCGCCCTGTGATTCTGTTCCATTTAGTTCATCCATTGTGTAAATGGGCAGTAATGTCAAAAGGGCATAAAAAGAGGTGAACGTAAATAAATTCACCAGGACAATCATGATAAAGTCTTTTGTCCATATGCGTTCGTTCATGATGTATGTCACTTCCTATTCAGTTGATAATTTGTGTAAAAGTGTATGGAGGAGTTGTTTTTCTTCGTAGGTAAAATCTGAAAGACATTCTTCTTCAAATTGTTCCATCGTGCGTTTGATTTCTTCAAATCGGGCTTTTGCATCATCTGTCATCACGATCAGATTCTCACGTTTGTCTTTTCCTTGTACACGTTTCACCCAGCCGTTTGCTTCTAAACGGGTGACGGTTCTGGTGATGGTCGGTGCTTCGACGTTCAAATATGTCCAGATGTCTTTTTGGGTTTTCGGGCCGAATGTATCCAAACAAAAAAGCACAGTCCACTGGGACATGTACAAGTCATAAGCAGCAAGCGCTTCGTTCGCCTTTTTAGACAGCAGCCGTGCGCCTTGATGTATTTGATGTAAACACTCTCTATTTAACGTATCCATATGCTCACCTTTTTTAAATATTTAGCTAGGTAAATAAATTCACCTTTTCTATTTTACGTGCTGAACTCTTTCTTGTAAAGTGAAAATTTTCGCGCCCCGAAATGATTTTTTGTTTTGCCTTTTCTGATAAATCCCTTGTCCCATCTTCATTTTTAGCATATTCCCTATTCAATGCTAATACACTGTTACAAACCTGACAAAGAGAGTGTTTGAGGTGAGGGATCGTGTTTGGCATTTACTACCTAATGGATGAGAAATTACGACGAACAAGCGCCGCTGAAAATGGATAATCTTCATACGGATCTCATTTCACACTTCTCACATCCATTTTAGGGAGGTCGAGTGGTGTGCACGATTACATCAAAGAGCGAACAATCAAGATAGGAAAGTATATCGTGGAGACAAAGAAAACCGTTCGTGTTATTGCGAAAGAATTTGGAGTCTCTAAAAGTACTGTACACAAGGATCTAACAGAAAGACTGCCAGAAATTAATCCAGATCTGGCTAATGAAGTAAAGGAGATACTGGATTATCATAAATCAATCCGCCACTTGCGAGGAGGAGAAGCCACCAAGTTAAAGTATAAAAAAGAAGAAATTTTAGAAGGCGAACCTGTGAAACAGTAAGCTTAGTTCTTTGTTCATAAACATGATATATATATCTTCCTCATATCGGTAGTTTCTAACCACAAATTTTGTAAAGACTTTTGTAAAGAAATATCTTTTTTTCTGCAAATTATGATAGAATATATAATTAGGGCAGAATGTGGTATTTGCTATGGAAACAGATTTTCAAGGAGGATATATATAGATGTTTGCTAGGGATATTGGAATTGATCTTGGTACTGCCAATGTACTGATTCATGTCAAAGGAAAAGGAATTGTGTTAAATGAACCATCTGTGGTAGCTCTTGACAAAAACAGCGGAAAAGTTTTGGCTGTTGGAGAAGAGGCTAGACGTATGGTTGGACGTACGCCTGGGAATATTGTTGCGATTCGTCCATTAAAAGACGGCGTAATCGCTGATTTTGAAGTAACTGAAGCGATGCTCAAGCATTTTATTAACAAATTAAATGTGAAAGGGCTGTTCTCTAAGCCGCGTATGCTCATCTGCTGCCCGACAAATATTACATCTGTTGAGCAGAAGGCGATCAAGGAAGCTGCTGAAAAAAGCGGTGGTAAGCATGTATTTCTTGAAGAAGAGCCAAAAGTAGCAGCGATTGGTGCTGGTATGGATATTTTTCAGCCAAGTGGAAACATGGTCGTAGATATTGGAGGCGGAACGACAGATATCGCTGTCATCTCAATGGGTGACATTGTAACCGCCTCTTCTATTAAAATGGCTGGAGACAAATTTGATCTGGAAATTCTAAACTACATTAAAAAAGAGTACAAGCTGTTGATCGGTGAGCGCACGGCTGAGGATATTAAGATCCAAGTTGCAACGGTATTCCCAGACGCACGTCACGAAGAGATTTCGATTCGTGGACGAGACATGGTGACAGGATTACCAAGAACGATTACCGTCACAAGCAAAGAAGTAGAAGAAGCATTGCGTGAATCTGTATCTGCGATTGTTCAGGCTGCGAAGCAAGTTCTTGAGAGAACACCGCCTGAATTATCAGCTGATATTATCGATCGCGGCGTCATCATTACAGGTGGCGGAGCTCTTCTAAACGGGCTTGATCAATTGCTTGCAGAAGAGCTGAAAGTACCAGTTTTCGTTGCTGAAAATCCAATGGACTGTGTAGCAGTTGGTACTGGCGTGATGCTTGATAATATGGACAAGCTGCCAAAGCGTAAACTCAGCTAATGATTTCCCTCATTCTTTTTAGAAAGAATGGGGGATTTTTATTAAAGAACCCTGCTAATCAGCCGATATATTTCATAGAAGATTGTGTTTAGGTCATGTGAAAGAATTTGAATGAGGTGAGCACGTGTTAAAAGGACTATACACCGCAACATCTGCCATGATCGCTCAAGAGCGGCGGACAGAAATGCTTTCAAATAATATCGCAAATGCGAATACCCCAGGCTATAAAGCGGATGAAGGGGCAATGCGTGCATTTCCAGAAATGCTGCTGAGCCGAATGGAATCAGGACGTTTCCAAACATCCTCAGGCAAAGGCTTTAGCGTTCCACTGCAATCGCCGATTGGTGGAATCAATACCGGGACATATATGCAGGAATTAATCCCTCAATTTACACAGGGAACTTTAAAAACAACAGATCAAACAACAGACATAGCACTAGTTGAAAATAATGTGCCGATCAATCCAGAGACCAATCAGAAATCAGCGCTATTTTATGCGGTCAACACACCAGAAGGCGTTCGTTATACGAAAAGCAGCTCCATTACATTGAACGCACAAAATCAATTGACGATTAATGGCCGTGCTCTTCTTTCCGTGACGGGTCAGCCGATTACGGTTCAGAGTGAGAATTTCAAAGTGAATGCAGATGGTACTGTGTCTGAAAATGGGCAAAATCTTGGTCAAATCGATGTACGTGTTGCGATGGATACAAGAAACCTAGCGCGTGAAGGAAATGATTTATACCGTACAGCTGATAACCAGCCCCTGCCAAGTGCAGTCAATAACGGTCAAATGTCCTATACGTTAAGCCAAGGCGTATCGGAGCTCTCGAACGTGGATGTGACGAAATCATATACAGATATGACAACGGCTTACCGAGCATTTGAAACAAATCAAAAAGTGGTTCAGGCGTATGATAAAAGCTTAGAAAAAGCAGTGAATGAAATTGGCAGAGTGTACTAATCAAGAAATGAAAAAGAAAGGAGGATTCTCATGCTTAGAACGATGATAAACGCAGCTGTATCGATGAATGAAGTGCAAAAGCAGCTTGACATCATCAGCAATAACATCGCGAACAGTGAAACAACAGGGTACCGCGCGAAAAACACCCGTTTCTCAGAGCTGATCAGACAGCAGTTTAATCAGGTAGATGAAAAAAATGAGCAGGTGGCAAACAGTCGTCTGACACCTGCTGGGTTAAGGCTTGGCACGGGGACAATGGTTAATGCCTCCATTAACTCGCTGCAAGGCTCTATTAAAGAAACAGGACGTGATCTTGATGTTGCCTTCGGAGCGCCGTCGCAGTATTTGCAGGTCAACGCCGGCGGTAATATCCGTTATACAAGAGATGGTTCACTTTACTTGCAGCCGGGCAATAATCGTAATCAAGTGCAGCTTGTCACGAGCGAAGGCTATCCGATTCTTGATGAAAACGGAAATGCGATCGTCTTAAATGCAAATTTCCGTGATATTTCAATCGATAAAAATGGGCGGCTTACGGCGATTTCAAGAGACAATCAACCCAATCAGCAAGTGAATCTGGGCGTTGTACAAGTCAATAATTCGTCAGCACTTGTCTCTGAAGGAGATAATTTGTTCTCAGTCGATGGAACCTATCAAGGTGCATTAACAGCACTAAATGGAGCAAACCGAGAGGCGATTCAGCTTCAGCAAGGTGCACTGGAAACATCAAATGTGGACATGTCGAAAGAATTAACAGACCTCATGACAACACAGCGTTCCTATCAGATGAATTCAAGAACAATTACGATGGGCGATCAAATGCTGGGATTAATTAATACAATTCGATAATCAGCAGGCTGGTATCAGCCTCTCATGATAAAAAAGGCGGCTCGCTCAAAGTCGCCCTTTTTTTTATAAAAATCTGAGACATCAGCAAGAAGATCCTCAAGATCAATCCAGGCTTCTTTTCGTTCAAGACATGTGACGAGCGTGGCGATCTGCTCATCTGCCTTTGGCGTTTGGCTGTAGAGAAGAGATAAGATTTGAAACTTCATTCTTAATATATCAAACTGGGAAGCAACAGCTTCTTTCAGACCTTTTTGAATATACTTCATCCCTTCATCGGTTAAATTTTCTTTAAAACAGGAACGCACAGTTTCGTATAGGCACGATACATAGGAGTGTGCTGACTTTCGGTATGCTGGAAGACGAAGCGCTTTTTTGAAGTATTCCAGCGCTTCCTTATGACGGTTTTGTCTTGACTGAATAAAGCCAGCATCATAATAAACGATACCGAGCAGCTCTTGATCATCAATCTTTTTCACGTAATCAATAATTTCAATGAAAATATCTTCCGCTTCCTTATATTTTTTCTGGTCGCTATAGTTGAGAGCGAGCACAATTTTACACCGATAGATGCTATGGATATCACCGTGCTTTGCAAAAATATCCATGGCTTTTTGAACATGACGAATCGATAACAACGAGTAACGGTTGTTATAATAAACACCGCTTGTACGGAAATGGAACTCTGCTTCCTCCAGCTCATCGTTAAGTAATGGCAGTCGTTCCTCAGCCTTTTCGAGATAATGAATCGCATCATTTTGATCACTTTTTAAAGATTCATATAATCCGAGAAAGAAATAAAAATAATATTGCAGTTCTTCGTTCATTTCCTCTTTGTGGGGCAGCAGTTCATGTTTGAGTTTTTCTAAGTCCTCTGTCTGATTCATCCAGAGCTGGTGACGGAAAAGCATCAACTGATAATGGAAATAGAGTTCTTGTTTTTTTGATAATTTCCGTTTATATTTTAGCAGTGTTTTTTTGATTTCTTCAGCCTTCGAAAAATGTCGATGCTTTAGCATTGTATACCAGGAATGGAGAAGTTTTTTTACGGATTTATCGCTCATAAAATTCATTTTTACCCTCTTATTCAATCAATGATGTAATATATATTACCATATTTGTGAAAAAACATTGAGTGTAGTGTGGATTATATTTGATGACAATTGGTAATGGTAGATTCTATTTTTTACCATATGCATAAGGCGAATATTGAAAAATGCCAGCATTCATAATATACTTCTATAGGAATCAAATGAAGATCAGCGATATAGAAAAGAAGGAGAGATCAAGATATGCTTGATGCTCAGCAAATTCAAGACATTATTCCACACCGTTATCCATTCTTATTGGTCGACCGTATTTTAGAGGTCGAGGGAGAAAAAAGAGCGGTTGGAATTAAAAATGTCACAGTGAATGAAGAATTTTTTAATGGCCATTTCCCTGGTTACCCAGTCATGCCGGGTGTGCTTATAGTAGAAGCACTCGCACAGGTTTTTGGTGTGATTATGTTAGGCAAGGAAGAAAACAAAGGAAAAATCGGTTTGTTTGCAGGAATTGACGGATGCCGCTTCAAAAGACAGGTCAAGCCTGGAGACCAGCTTCGTTTAGAGGTTGAAGTGACGCGCCTCCGCGGGCCGGTTGCAAAAGGAAAAGCAGTAGCGACGGTAGATGGCGAGGTTGCATGTGAAGCAGAACTGACATTTTCTATTGGTCCTAAAGTATCATGATTTTTCTGGCGGTTCATCAAGCATGAATCGCTTTTTTATTTAGAAACGTTCAGTTAGAACGGATAAGGACTTGCAATTTTGACAAAAAAACGTCATATTAGACAAAAAAAGATGAAGGTGATAAAGGATGCTGAAAGAATTTAGAGAGTTTGCAGTCAAGGGCAATGTCATTGACTTGGCAGTAGGTGTCATCATTGGGGGAGCATTTGGCAAAATTGTCACTTCTCTTGTGAATGATTTAATCATGCCGCTTGTCGGTATTATTATTGGAGGGCATGATTTTAGCGGTTTATCCATTAAAATCGGAGCCGCTCAAATTTTATATGGGAACTTTATTCAAACAGTGGTTGATTTCTTAATTATCTCGTTTTCCATTTTTATCTTTATTCGTTATTTGAATAAGTTAAAACGGAAAAAGGTTGAGGAAGAAGAGGTTGTGGAAACGCCGGATCAAACGGAAGTTTTGCTAACTGAAATTAGAGATCTATTGAAAAATCAAAGCCAGTCTAAAGATGTGCAATAGAAAAAGAGCGGCTGATCCCGCTCTTTTTTATGTGTTTTGTTTAAAAGCATCCAGTAGTTTTTCTCCTGACAGCCCCTCTTTGACGAGGTCTTTTAATACTTCTTCAGTTTCTGTTCTGTAACGATTTGTAATCATTTTACCATCGAGTAACACAGAAATGTTTTCTTCTAAGGCAACGATGTTTTTGACTTGGACAGATAGATGAACAGGGCGGTTGTTTTCTTTAGTGATCGTTACAAGAATCTTCACTTCTGTGTGCTGCTGAAAGAGTACCTCAAACACCTGTCTATGTTTCTTTGGAATGAGTGCCTCGATCATCCAGTGATTTTCACCGTCTTCTTTATTAATGATTAAACCGTCACGAAGGGGAATGCTGGACATTTTATCTTGCTGTGGATCAAGTTCAATTTTTAAATCAATCAGCCTAAAGGTTTTCATATTTATCACCTCACAAGCGTTCATTATTCGTAAGTATTATTATAGCATACAACATCTGTATAAATGAAACCGCTGCCTGCTTAGAACTAGCTGCACATGAGTGAAAGGAGATGTTTTATGGAGTCCTATCAATTGAGAAACATTCATATTGGCGACGACAAGACAAAGAGTGATATACGTGTTTATTCGTGGGGAGATATTCTTTCATTTTGTGATGTGTATATGGAAGAAGGAGAGTCACTCACGTTTCAATATGTCACCGAGGATCAAATGGACTGTTTTGAGTTTCAGCTGTCGGTTCATGATGGCCGGCTTTGTTTTTATTGGTTTGCGTGGGATGGATCTGATTATATTCACATGCCTTCTAGTAATTGGATTCATTCAGATATTTTTTATCAATTTATGAAAAATAAGTATTTTATCAAACAAAACAAGATGATGTTTTATACGCAAGCGGTAAAAAACAGAAATTAATGAGGATATAGAGAATTTGAAGGCCTATTTTGCTATTTTCCTGTTTTGTCACATACGGCCTTTCTCCGTAGACTAGGGGTAGCTGAAAGGAAAGGAGGCAAGTCCCGAATCAAAAGGTAATGTCTATCATCTGACAGCCCCCCCTCTAGCTAAAGCTGATAGATGCTGCCTTGTTCATATGAACACTGCGTAATATAGAACCAATGCTTCTTTGTATAGGTCATGTGTCCCCTTGTGAATCCCCTTTGTGTGTATCCGGTCATATTTGCGTGGCCGGATACCCTTTTATTCACTGTTTAACCGATCAGCTCTTGCAAATAGTGGATACTCATTTCATAATGATGATGGATTTTGTTAACGGTATGTCGGTTGAAAATAAAGACAAAAAGGAGAGAACGATGACAAACATTCAATTAATCGCAACGGATTTAGATGGAACTTTATTGAACAGTGAACACAAAGTGAGTCAGGAAAACGAGCAGGCATTAAAGGAAGCAGCTGCGAATGGAATTGAGGTTGTCGTGTCAACAGGGAGAGCGTATTTTGATGTGAGGTCTATTTTTGACCAGCTTGGTATGAATACATGGGTAATTAGTGCCAATGGAGCTGTGATTCATGATCCAACTGGACAAGTGTACCATTCAGCTGCTTTACAAGAAGAAAAAGCTAAACATATATTGTCATGGCTTGAAGAACGTGATTATTATTATGAAGTCTTTACAAACGAAGCCATTTTCACACCAAATCGCGGAAGAGAGCTTCTTGCGATTGAAATGGACCGTTTAAAAAGTGCAAATCCAGAAACGGATCAAAATGTCTTAAAACAAGCGGCAGAAGTTCAATACAGCCAGTCGGGTTTTTCTTATATTGATACATATAAAGAATTGTTTCGTGAGGATCGAAAGCTTTCATTTTACAATATCTTAGGTTTTTCTTTCTTTCAGGACAGATTGAAAGCTGGATGGGATATGTTTGGTGATGATTCAGATGTAACATTGGTCAGTTCGGCTGATCATAACTTTGAAATTGGTTCAAAGGACGCGTCTAAAGGGCAGGCATTAACAAGGCTAGCAGAAAGACTAGGTATTCCTTTAAGTAGGGCAGCGGCTGTAGGAGACAGTTTAAATGATGAATCAATGCTTCGAGCTGCTGGTGTTGGGGTTGCAATGGGGAATGCGAGACAGGATATAAAAGAAATCGCTGATCACGTGACGTTATCAAATGATGAACACGGAGTCGCGCATATGATCCGGCACCTTTTGAAATAGATGAATCAGATGTCTTGGTATAAATCACATAGGATGAAGCGCATTCTACAAAAGAGGAATTCAGAACCACTTCTATTTACACATGATGTGGAACATCATATAATTTAATTATGAATATAACCCGCTTGTAAGGAAAATAAGGAGAGTAAACGAATGGCGCTGGAATCTTATAAGTCCGAAAATCTGCATTTAATCAAGGAAGCCTTGGACTATACTCAGGTTGGCCTGACGGTGACGGACCCGTCTTTACCTGATAATCCTTTAATATATGTGAACAAGGGCTTTTTAGATATGACAGGCTATCAAGAAACCGAAGTATTGGGAAGGAATTGTCGTTTCCTTCAGGGAGATGAAACTGAGCAAATCACTCTCAAACAAATTAGAACATCCATTGAGAACAAAGAGGCTGTCACGGTTCAGCTGAAAAATTATAAAAAATCTGGACAAGTGTTTTGGAACGAGTTAAGTGTCGCTCCTCTTTGGATTGACGAAAAGGAAGGAAAACGTCTTTATTTCGTTGGTCTGCAAAAGGATGTCACGAAAGAGAAGGAACAGCAGGAGCTTCTTGAGCAATCAATTGATGAAGTGCTGAATATTTCTGTCCCAATCGTTCCGGTGAAAGATGGTATCTCTGTGTTACCGATCATTGGTACGTTAACAGCGCCTAGATTTGATAAGATCATTTCAACGGTCTCCACCTATATCTCTCAATCCAAGGATGATTATTTTATTGTCGATCTGTCCGGATTATTAGAAGTGGATTCATTTGTGGCAGATGCGATCTTTAAGCTGAACGATTTGATTTTAATGACAGGTACTGAACTCATTGTGACAGGAATTAAACCGAATCTTGCAATGAAGATGGGAGAAATGAGAGAGGACTTCCGTGAATTAAATACGTATATGAATGTGAAATCTGCATTGAAAAAACTGAACATTTAGCACACGTTTATATGAAATAAAAAAGAGGACTTTTCATTAGGCTTGAGAAAAGTCCTCTTTTTTGCTGTGATTAAGATGATTGAGCGGCGGCACTTAAGGTAAATAAGTCTTCTAGTTCGTTTGTCGATAGCTCTGTAATCCAGCTCTCGCTTTGGATAATTTGATCATTTAATGTTTGTTTTGTTTCGAGCATTTGATCGATTTTTTCCTCGATTGTGCCCGTTGTGATCATCTTATGGACGTGAACAAATCGTTTTTGTCCAATCCGATAAGCTCGGTCTGTCGCTTGGTTTTCCACAGCAGGATTCCACCATCTATCGTAGTGAATGACATGGTTTGCGGCGGTTAGGTTGAGTCCTGTTCCTCCTGCCTTTAAAGAGAGAATTAAGATATTGAATTCTTTCTTCTGAAAGCGGTCCACCATTTTGTCCCGCTCCTGTTTTGAGAGACTGCCATTTAAAAATTGGACTGGTTCTCCAAACATCTTTTCTGCCAGCTGCTTGATCATGTTGCCCATTTCAATATACTGCGTAAAGATGAGGCAGCTTTCTCCTTGCTCATGTATTGTTTTTAACAGCTCTGCGAGTTTATCCATTTTTAACGAACGTTTCAGCAGTTTCACATCTGTTCCCCGCTCTTTTAAATAGAGAGCAGGGTGATCACAAATCTGTTTGAGTCTGCCAAGCATACTTAAAATAATGGCTTTTCGCTGCATCCCTGTTAATGATGCCATGTGTTCAAATGTATCCTTCACGAGCTGTTCATATAAAGACGCCTGCTCAGCGGAGAGCGGAATGAATTCTTTTTCTTCGAGTTTCTCAGGCAAGTTCAGGGCAACCTCTTCATCTTGTTTTGTTCGTCTTAATAAAAATGGTTTAATCAGCTGCTGCAGCTGTTCAATTCTTTTTTCTTCACGGTCTTTTTCAATCGGAAGGACGAACTTTTTATGGAAGCTGGTCAGGCTGCCGAGATATCCTTTGTTGACGAAGTCGAATATGGACCAAAGCTCTGTCAAACGGTTTTCCATTGGTGTCCCGCTGAGGGCAATGTGATGCTGTCCTTTGAGCTGTCTAATCGCTCTCGATTGTTTCGTATGGGCGTTCTTGATGTTTTGGGCTTCGTCTAAGCAAATGGTATTCCACTTTGCTGCCGTTAATTCATCACGATCAGAATGTGAGAGTCCATAGGACGTCAGAACAATATCTGTTGACTCGTATGCTTTTGTGAAGTCCTCTCCCTGTGGACGCGATGGCCCATAATGCAGGGCAACCTTCAAATGTGGTGCGAATGTTTCAAGCTCTCGCTGCCAGTTTCCTAAAACAGAGGTCGGCGCAATGATGAGAGATGGAGCGGCATTTTGCTCCTGCTCCTTCAAATACGTGAAATACGCGATCATTTGAATCGTTTTTCCAAGTCCCATATCATCTGCTAAACAAGCCCCAAATCCATGAGATCTTAAAAATAAAAGCCAATTCACGCCATGCTGCTGATACGGACGCAGTGTGCCTTTAAAGGACTCACTCATTTCGTAAGAAGGCAGCTCGTGCGAATCATTTAATTGGTGGACAAGCCCTCTTAATTGCGATGAAAGTTCAAATTGAATATGGGCAAATGCTGAACTGTCTAGTAGCTCTGGAATCGATTCAGAGGAAGCTTCTTGATCTGCCAGTTCGCGTGACAAAATATCAGACATGTGAAGTCCTTCATTTTCGGCACGCTCCATCCACTTTTTCATTTGCTGAATGAAGGTCGGGTCTATTTTGATCCATTGTCCTCGAATGTTGACAAGGCGTCGTTTGCTTTGGACAAGCTCGTTGAACTCATCTTCTGTCAGTTCAATGCCGTTTGTAGCAAAGCGCCAATTAAAGTCCATTAATGCGTCCATTCCGACATGTGATTCGCCTCGAGGGGTAGAAGAAATCCTTGCTTTTAACATCATCGTGCTGTCTTTGACAATTTGCCACCATGATGGGAGCAGAATCTCAATGCCCATATTGACAAGTGTTTCACTTGCTTCAGATAGGAAGAGCCACGCTTCTTCTTCTGACATGAGTGTGGTGCCAGATGTGAAAGAAAGCCAAGGGACGATTTGACTGAATCGTTCCATCTCTCTTGAAATTTTATCTTGATATGGATGCCAAGACTTTTTCAATGAACGAATGCCTTCAAAAAAGTGAAGGTCACTGTTTTTCTTGTCCCGCAAAAACAATTCGATTTTCCAATCATCTCCGTCAAAATCCGGTTCATTTAAGCGCAAGCCGACAGTGAACGGCGTTTCGTCATCAATCCAGCCAATCGTCTCCAAGAAATCCTGCTCATCTAGAAAATGTCCTTGGAAGGATGAGAGCGCAGGCGATTGTGCGGTCATGCGGTTCCATTTGTGCTGCAAGGCATCATCATATTGAATGTAATCCTGTACAGCAAGGGAGAACCAATCAGCCGTATAGCCATCTAATAGGCCTTCTTTATCTTTAAACCGAAGTTCGCCTTTTGTCCACGCCTCATAATCGGGAACGAAATCTTCGTCCTCAATGAATTCGTAAATGGTGGAGGCAGTCTTCATCAGTGGTTCCGTTTCATCCGTTAATGTCACATGACTAAACGTATTAAATGAATTTTTTCCTAGCAATTCAACGGTCATCCAAGGGCTTAACAGAAAGGCAGGTGTGCCAATAAAGCTGACATCTTCTAAGAATGTTCCGTAGAAAGAAGATTCGTGCCATTGGAAAAGCTGCCTCTTCATTTCATTAAGCGGAACAGGGTGTCCGTCCTCTGCTTGCGCTGAAATGGTGAAAGAGAAATCTTCAGTTTGTTCTGCATGAATGACAATTTGTTTATGGCGTGTCATCAATCAATTTTCCTTTCTTCATTTCCTCTTGGAACGCACGCAGCCGTTTTGTTGAATCTTGCAGCTGCTTTACATACCTTTCCCAGATCGCGGTTTTTTTCGTTTTATGATAAAGCGTGCGCAGTTTCTTCAGCATTTTCACAGACTCTCGATAAGCACTTCGATTCTTTTGATCGAGGAGCAGTGAGATTTCACGGTGGTACGATGGAATGAGGGCTTCCGGCTCCTCTTTTGCAATCTGTTTGATCAAATCCTTCTCCAGTTCACTAATGGAGAAACCAACAAGGCTGTGAATCTCAATCCATTCCGCATAACGCTGCTGTGCATACAAGAGCTGACTGTATTCTGTAAACGCATAGGGCATACAGATTTGTAGGTAGCGTTCATATAAATGATGGTCCTTCGTCTGCTTAAAGTATGCATCTAAATAAAAGAAGAAATCACTGACGGCTCCCCGCAGTTCTCTATAGGAAAGGTCGAGCTGGCAATATTCCTCTAATATATAGGTGATTTCATGATACCAGAGCTTGAGGCGCTTCCAGTCCTTTCGGTTTGTGAGATCCTTCAGCCAATTAAGCACATTTGGCAGCATATCCGCATTGAGCAGCTGTAATTGCTGAAAGAGGCTTTCGTCTTCTTTCAGTAAATAATCCATGTGCATCAGGCCGATGGTACGTTCAACCGTTTGTTCTTTCTTCTGGGCGTTCTTTAGTAATTCTGTTTCTTTTTTGACCCATTTCCCTCTATTTAATATGGTGCCCCAAATCTCCATAAAGACCGCTACTCGTTCATGCTGGAAAGGTCCATTGATTTGAAGAAGTGTGCGAACGGCAGTTGGTGTGTTTTCAAGAAACGGATCGAGGGAAAAGGAAAGGGCGTATGTCTTCAAATGATCCACTGAATCGAAAATGGTGTTCATGAGCTGTTCTACATATGGATTCATGGAATAAAAGTCCTTTTCGGCATCAAGCCGGCCGAGGTCGATGAGTTCATGAAGCCTCAGCCATACATCGATCGACGTATGAATCGCATACAAGCTCTTGAATTCAGGTGAAGCAGGTGCGTGTTTTTTTAGGATCGATAAATAGCCGTAATACAAATGCTGCGGTGTTTGCTGATGCTTCGGTGTCCGTTTCAGCCAGAGGTTAAATTCCTCTTGGAAAAAAGTCAGCCAGCTTTGGAGTGATTGTTCGTCTGGGCGCTTCACTTGGAAGTGCTGGCGAATCAGTTCTTTGCTGCGCTGTAATTCATCTTTTTCTGACCAATTTTCTGTAAATCCGGTCACACTCTCTACTTGAGCGTATAGCGAAAAGAAGACAGCAAGAATGTGTTTGCAAAGTCCATCTGCTGGACATGAGCAGCTGCTTCTCACAGGAAACAGCACATGAAGGTGGACCTTTGCTGCCACGACGTCATGTACATAAGCTGACCATTCGGTATCAGACTCTTGCTTGAGCCGATATACGCTGTCCTGTCTATAAGTAATCAATGCTTTTTTGATGAGTTGTTTGTTCTCATCTGTTGCAGGAAGAAGTTCTTTGATCTGTTCGGCAGTTTGTTTGATTTCTTCTTCGTTGAAGTTGTGCTGAAGCATTTGATCCGCTCCTAACCAAGTAAAAGATTCCAATTCTTTTATTATAGCTCAATGGGGATTCATAAAAAAGTTTTTCATGAAAATGGTCATAAATTTCAAAAGCTGTCGAATGATGTAATAGAGTATTGCATAAACCAACCTTACAGCATATAATAATGAAATTAGTGGAATCGAAAGGATACAGACATGGATAATAAGGGTTTAAATCAAGAAGAATTTTTAAAGATTTTGATGTACGCTCATGATATTGGTGAAAATTCAAATGATGTCACAACAAAAGAAATGCTTGAAAATCTGATTGCTCATATTCGAAATGGTCTTGTTTCATAAAAGTGACCCCCTGCTAGTGATGGCAGGGGGTTTTTGTATGCTTTTAAGAATGGAATGAAAGCTCCCGGCATACGATGTCATTACAAGCATAAGGAGTATGGGGAGCTGATGGTGTCATGAATATTGCGATTGCAGGCTGTGGGTATGTGGGGCTTGTGACAGGTGTGTGTTTAGCGGAGGCAGGACATGATGTCACGTGTATTGATATTGACCGCCGAAAGGTCATGCAGCTGAAACAAGGAAATCCCCCAATGTATGAGCCAGGGTTAAAAGAGCTATTGAAACGCAATCTTGAGCAGGGACGAATTCATTTTCACATAAATGGAGCGGAAGTCTACCCGCGGGCAGATGTGTTAATGATTGCAGTCGGCACCCCGCAGCAGGCAGATGGCCAAGCTGATTTACAGTATGTGTTTCAGGCTGCAAAAGAGATGGGGATAAAAGCAAAGTCAGGGGCGATCCTTGTGGTGAAAAGTACGGTGCCTGTTGGAACGGGTGATCAAATCGATCAGTTGATCCATCAAGAATTAGGACGGAAGGAGCCGCTAGCGATTGCATCTAACCCAGAATTTTTACGGGAAGGCTCTGCCATTTCAGATACATTGAGGGCGGACCGGCTTGTGATTGGAGCTGAAACAAAAGTCGTATTAGATCAGCTGGAGGAGATGTATGCTGATTTCCACCTTCCAATGGTCAAAACAGACCGTAAAAGTGCTGAAATGATCAAGTATGCATCAAATGCATTTCTTGCGACAAAAATCAGCTTTATGAATGAGATTGCCTCCATTTGTGAAAAAACAGGTGCTGATGTTGAATGGGTGGCGCAGGGAATGGGGCTTGATCAGCGGATCGGTTCGTCCTTTCTCAGAGCGGGCATTGGCTACGGTGGTTCTTGTTTTCCAAAGGATACAAATGCACTTGTCCAAATTGCAGGGCATGTGTCCCATGATTTTGAGCTGCTAAAGGCTGTCATCAAAGTAAATAATGAGCAGCGGGCAGGTTTTATCCGAAATATTCAGGATCGGCTGGGTGCCGCTCTTGAAGGAAAGCGAATTGCGCTTCTTGGTCTGTCCTTTAAACCGAATACAGACGATATGAGGGAGGCACCATCTATTTCGATCGCTCATGAGCTCCATCAATTAGGTGCGGAGCTTGTGGCATATGATCCTGTTGCTGCCAGGCATGCAGCTCGCGAGCTGCCGGATCAAGTCTTATTTGCTCAAACGATTGAAGAAGCGATCAAGGATGCTGATGCGGTCTGTCTATTAACAGAGTGGGCGGATATTCAGTCGTTTCCACTTGCTTCCTATAAGAAATGGATGAAGCGGCCGCTTATTTTCGATGGACGAAACTGTCATACACTTGAAGCGGCAGAACAAGCTGGGGTCGAGTATCATTCGATTGGGCGCAGATCAGTTTCTCCAATTTATATGTGAAAGAAAACCGATAACAGTGAATGTTATCGGTTTTTATGAATGCGGCAGAATGAATCCGCCATATAAGAAAGCAGCCACAATCAGAAAGGCAGGGTGCAGCTTGAATTTGGTCATGAAGAAAAAGGAGATCGCGGCAATGGCGAGCGATTGCGTCCAGCCGATGGCTTTCACTGCATCTCCGCCGATTTCCCATGTTAATAAAAGCATCATCATCGCAATGACGGGCTGAACGGATAAGGTCATGCCTTTTACGACGGGAGATTGACGAAAACGGTCAATCAGCTTGAGCAATAAAATTAGCCCAACAGCAGACGGCAGTACAGTGGCAAGCAGTGCCACGATAAAGCCTGGCCAGCCCATGACGTCATAACCGACATATGCTGCAATCTTCGTAGCGATTGGCCCCGGCAGTGCATTGGCTAAAGCCAGCATATTGGAGAATCCTTCGTTCGTCATCCAATGAAAATGATTGACAATTTCTTCATAATTGAGCGGGATTGATGCAGGACCACCGCCATATCCTAATAGATTAGATAAAAAGAATGCCCAGAATAAAAAGAGAATCAGGATCATGAAGACACTCCTTTCTCTTTATTTGGCCGATTCCAATGATTTTTCAGTTTAAAATGAAAAGCGCCATAAAATAAAAAGATCATCACGATGATTCCTGGATGAATGGACAGCACTTGCAGTCCAATAAAGGCAAGAAGGAATAGAGCGATCCCGAAGATCATGCCGAATCCTTTCAGCGTTTTTTGTCCAAATTCATATGCCATGATGCCTAACAGAACGGCAATGACAGGGGTCACAGCGCCAATCATATTTTGAATGATTTGTGAGGAGCTTAAGACGCTGACAAGTGTGACAAGGGCTACCATGGCGAGACAAGTAGGTAAAATATGAGCAGCTGTGGCAACAATTGCGCCAGATACACCCTTTAATCGATAGCCGAGGTATGCTGACATTTTTGTTGCGATCGGGCCTGGTAAGGCATTGGCGATGGCGAGTGTTTCTCCGAATTCGTCATCGTTGATCCATTGGTATTTCACCACCGCTTCATGGCGAATAAGCGGTATGACGGAAGGGCCTCCGCCAAAACCGAGAATACCGGTTCGCACCATAGCGATAATGAGTTCGATATATGATTGCAAGTGGTTCAACTCCTGTCTACAATTTCATGCCCATGCGGCTTTTGTATCGTTTAATGAGCATTTGGCAGTCCACACTGACGACGCCTTCTAAGGGGTATAGCTTTTTTGTCAGGAAAGTCTCCATTTCCTGTTCATGTTGAAAAATGCCATGCATATGCAGCTTGCTTGGTCCTGTCATGTGATAAAGACTTGTGACAGCCGTTTCCTTTTCAAGCTGAAGGGCAACCGCTTCTAAAAATTTTGGCTCTACCTCTACATTAAAGAAGACAGAGACATGAATGCCAACCTTCACGGGGTTAATTACAGCGGTGAATCGTTCAATGACCCCTGCTTCAATGAGCTGCTGAATGCGGGCTTGCACGGCAACACGTGACAGACCAACCTGTTTGCCGAGATCTGTATAAGACATACGCCCGTCCTCGTGTAATAGGGATAAAATTTGTTTATCTCTTTCGTCTAATGTTAGGTTTGGAATGCTATAGTCTTTTGACACCGTATAACCACCTTTCTTCTGTTGATATTCTATCATATTTCATTACGAATAGACTGGATAATTTCTATTTTGCTATCGAAACGAAAACATCACGTGCAAGAAATCATCTTTGTGCATAAAAAAACACCCCGGAATCAACGGGGTGTCTTCATTTATTGATCTGGGCTGCTTTCTGCACTGGCAATTTGCTGTGCAAGATCAGCTCGATCAATGTCTGCTTGGAAGAATTCCTGCGTATTTGGCAGGTGTAAATTCATATGGCGTTTTTGAGAAATGCGGATGGTGACTTGATCAACGGTGTAATCAAATACGTGTCCGCCAACACTTCGATCTTCATCAATAAAATGAAGATGATATCCACTCACCGCAATGCCGTGTGCGTACTGCGGTGTACGGAAGCCTGCGATCGTACCTTGAATATCCTCAAAGTCGAAAATAGGCTGAGACTTGACTGCTTCTACCATCGGAACGTAAGGTTTTTCCTGTTTTTCAACCGTACGTGTTTGAACCTTTTTGAATGATCCATCAATGCGGACCGCATAAAAGATATTCTTACTTGGTAAAATGCGGTCGATTTCTTCTTCAAGTTCTTTGGACGTCATAGGTGCATCAATTCGATGAACGATATCTGTTTCAAAGAATGCTAGAGAGCAGAATGGTGAATAATCTTGAGCAGTGACCGGTGTCGCTGTTCCATCCGAGCGCAGCCGGTAGAATGCGCCGTCAAAGCCGATCAGTTCTCCATCTAATTGATTGAATGTACCGATGCCAAAATCACCGTGTTCAGGAATATGTGCGAGGGAGAAATCTCCATCATATACGGCTTCCAGCAGGGAGGTCATTGTCGATACTTGATAGACCTCTTGCTGTTTGTCATGCTGTCTTGTGTCATTCTGTTGATTCATTGGGTGCATCATACCCATAACCGTTCACTCCTTTAATGTAATGTATCGAAGTCTTATCTGACGTTCATTGCATGTTTTTTGCGAAAGACTTCTGGCCATTTTTGACTGGCGAGGTCAGGGTTGTCTTGATAGTCAATCGGAATATCAATAATCACGGGTCCTTCTATGTTTATACCCTTTTGAAGGACGGTTGAAAGCTCCTCGGGTGAGTTGACCCTTAGTCCAGTCGCTCCAAAGCTTTCCGCATATTTCACTAAATCGATTTGCCCGAATTCAACGCAGGATGTACGGTCATATTTCATTTCCTGCTGGAACGCGACCATGTCGTATGTGCTGTCGTTCCAAACAAGGTGAACGAGGTTTGTTTTCTTCCGGACTGCTGTTTCTAACTCCATTGCGGAGAAGAGAAAACCGCCATCACCTGAGACCGAGATAATCTTTTCATCTGGATTCATGATAGAAGCCGCAATTGCCCATGGTAATGCGACGCCTAATGTTTGCATGCCGTTACTCACCAGGAATGAGTTCGGTTCATAGACGCGGAAGTGACGGGACATCCAAATCGCGTGAGATCCGATATCACACGTGACCTTCGTGTCATCAGGAATCAGACGTCTCAATGTATGAATGACATCCAGTGGATGAGATCGATGACTTTCTCTTTCTGGTGTCTTTTCGATGTCGCTTAATAGCTCCTGTAATTCAGTGACTAATTCTATGTTCTCTTTGCTTAAAGAAAGGGGAACACTGTCATGCGCGAGATGTTTGACGGTTTCAGAAATATTGCCTACAAGCTCAAGCGCTGGCTCATAAAAATGGTCAATATCTGCCTGCATGTCATCAACATGGATGATCTGACGCTGCTGCGGCTGAAGATTCCAATGCTTCGGATCATATTCAATTGGATCAAAGCCAATGGTCAAAAGGACATCTGCATGTTCAATGAGAAAATCACCCGGCTGATTACGGAATAAGCCGATTCTGCCTACATATTGAGACTCGAGCTCTCTTGAGAGAACGCCGGCTCCTTGATACGTTTCAACAAATGGGATACCAAGTGTTTTTAATAATGCTCTTGTGGCATGTGCAGCAGATGGACGACTAGCTTTCATTCCCACAATCGCAATAGGTAAGTGTGCATTTTGAATTTTGGCGATAGCCGAACTGATGAGAGCATCTGGTGCAGGACCTAATTCTGGAGAAGGGTGAGCAGACACTGGTGTTTGTGTGGTGTGTTCTGTCACGACATCTTGTGGAAAGCTGATAAATGCTGCTCCAGCCTGCCCTTTTTGTGCCGCGCGAAAAGCATTTGTTAATGCTTCTGGTATATTGTTTACGTCTTGTACTTCAACGCTATATTTTGTGACTGGTTTGAATAATGCCGCATTGTCGAGTGATTGATGTGTTCGTTTCAGACGATCTGCACGAATGACGTTTCCAGCGATTGCGACAACAGGATCACCTTCTGTATTGGCTGTTAATAGACCTGTTGCTAAATTAGATGCACCAGGACCTGATGTGACGAGACAAACACCTGGTTTGCCAGTTAAACGTCCGACAGCGGCTGCCATAAAGGCTGCATTTTGTTCGTGTCTGCATAGGACAAGCTCTGGACCTCTGTCTTTTAATACATCAAATACAGCGTCAATTTTTGCACCTGGAATCGCAAAAACATGGGTCACACCTTGAGCAATCAGCGTATCGACAATCAACTCTGCTCCTCGTCTTGTTAGGGGTTGTGCTTGAGATTTCATTTACCCCGCACTCCTTTCGGCAAGTAAAATTTTTTATGAAAATATATTTTCATGATATGATTTACTATACATTTCATAAAATAAATTTTCCAATATATGTTTAACGTGGTTTTGATATGTTTCACGAATAAGTGTGTGAGGAGTGAAAGGATGGAACTGAGACATTTGCAGTATTTTGTCACAGTAGCGGAGGAGCTGCATTTTGGCAGAGCAGCCGCGCGGTTGAATATGACACAGCCTCCACTTAGTCAGCAAATTAAGCAGTTTGAGGAAGAATTGGGTTTTCCTTTATTTCACCGGTCGAAGCGGGTGGTGGAGCTAACAGCAGCTGGAAAGGTCTTTTTACATGAGGTTCGGGGAGTGCTGCAGCATCTTGATAAAGCCGTTGATCATGCCCGTCATACAGCAAGAGGAGAGCTGGGGAAAATCATCATAGGTTTTGTTGGAACGGCGACGTATGATATTCTGCCGCCCGTTGTACGTGAATTCAGGGAGCTGTATCCCTCTGTCAGTATTGAATTGCAGCAGCTTTCTGTTCCGCAGCAGCTAGAGGCACTTTTAAATGGTGAGATTGATATCGGTTTTTTACATCCTACACCGCCGCATGAAGAATTAGTGAGTCGTTTGATGAAGCAAAGTGAATGTATTTTTGCGATTCCAAAAAATCATCGTTTGGCTAATAAAGAGACGGTCGCGATTGAAGATATCCGGCATGAACCGATTATTTCTTTATCACAGGAATCATGGCCGTCTCTTTATCAGCACTTTGTCCTGCTATGTGAAAAGTACGGGTTTTCTCCAAATATCGTGCAGGAAGCGGCGGAATATCAAATGATCATTGGCCTCGTCACAGCAGGGATCGGTATTGCAGTGATTCCAAAATCAGCCCGGCGTTTATTTAATCTGGATGTTGTATATCGGGCCATTGAGGATGAACAGCTTCTGGCGGAATGGACGATTTCCTATAGACGTGAAAATCATAATCCTGCTTTATTTCATCTGGTCCACCATATCCTGCATCGCACCGAGCTGGAATAAGAGGTATAGGGAACGGGTTATGGTATGATGTCGTTACATTAAAAGGAGGCGTACCTGAATTGATTACATTGCAAATGGATCAGCTGTCACGAAAAGAGGCATATAAATTATTATCTGGATCTATCGTTCCAAGACCGATTGCGTTTATTACAAGTCTGTCTAAAGAAAATGTCGTCAATGCCGCACCATTTAGTTTCTTTAATGTCATCAGCGGACACCCGCCGCTCATTGCGGTTTCTATCGGACGACGTGATGGTCAGATGAAAGATACTGCGCAGCATATCATTGACAGGGAAGAGTTTGTCGTCCATGTGAGTGATGAAGACATGATAGAAGATATTAATGAAACAGCTGCTACATTGCCTCGGGAAGAGAGTGAGCTGGATCGCACCGGACTTCATCAAGTAGAGAGTCATGTCATTTCAGTGCCGGGAATCAAGGAAGCGCGCATTCGTTTTGAATGTCAGCTGGAAAAACATCTGACCTTTCAAAATGATGAAGGGGAGATCACAGTTGATCATATCATTGGCCGGGTTGTATGTGCACATTTAGATGAGGGTGTTTATGATGCAGAAAAAGGCTATGTTTCTACTAATGAACTGAAACCAGTTGCTCGCCTAGCAGGTAATGATTATGCCCATTTAGGCACGTCATTTGTGCTGAAAAGACCACAGTAATAGGAAAACCCCCGAGGGAAATCGGGGGTTTTCTGTTTATTTCTTCTGTTCTAGTTTGAGTGGAGCTGCGATGTTCTTTTGTACCTTTTTCCCTTTTAATACGTCGTTTGCAGCACCGACTGCCAGTTGACCGATCAGCTCAGGCTGCTGCGCGACTGTTGCAGAGAGCTTTCCTGCTTTGATTGAGCTGAGTGCATCTTCGTTTCCATCAAAGCCAACGACAAGAATGTCTTTCCCAGAACTTTGAATCGCTTCTAGTGCGCCAAGAGCCATTTCATCATTATGGGCAAAAACGGCTTTGATGTCAGGGTTTCCTTGAAGGAGGTTTTCCATGACATTCAGTCCTTTTGTCCGGTCGAAGTCGGCAGCTTGTTTTGCTGTCACTTTTAGATCTTTATCCGCTATTTGATGGAATCCTTTTCCACGCTCACGTGTAGCGGAAGCGCCTGGTACGCCTTCTAATTCAGCGACTTTTGCTCCTTTGCCAACCTTGTCGATGATAAAGTTAGCTGCCATTTCACCGCCTTTGACGTTATCTGAGGCGACAAGTGCTTCTACCTTTCCACTTTCGGCTGAACGGTCTAATGTGATGACAGGTATATCAGAAGCGTTTGCTGATTCGACAGCGGTTGATATGGCAGATGAATCCGCTGGGTTGATAAGCAATGCGTCGACGCCTTGCTGAATAAGGTCTTCAACATCACTTGTTTGTTTAGCTGAATCATTTTGTGCATCTGCAATCACGACTTCAATGCCTAGCTTTTTCGCTTCTTTTGTCACACCGTTTTTCAGAGAAACGAAGAATGGGTTATTTAACGTCGAGATCGACAGCCCAATTTTGATGTCCTTTTTCTTGCCATCCTTTGATGACTTGGCCCACTCCGGCGGTTCAAGTGAGCAGGCAGAAAGCATGAACAATGAGAGAGTCAGGATGAGAATAAGATATTTTTTCATAGCGGCTGCCTCCTTAAGCAGATTTCTTTCTGTCTAATAGGACTGCAATCAAGATGACAATCCCTTTCACAACAGATTGATAGAATGATGAAACGCCAAGTAAGTTCATACCATTGTTCAGGACACCGATAATGAGCACCCCGATGAGTGTGCCGACCATTCGTCCTCTTCCGCCGGACAGGCTTGTCCCGCCAAGTACGACGGCAGCAATGGCATCAAGCTCATAGGACGTACCAGCTGTTGGCTGCGCTGAATTTAGGCGAGATGTTAAGATTGCACCTGCTAAGGCAGACATGAAGCCTGCTAATGAATAGATCATAATTTTCACGCGTGGTACTTTGATTCCTGAGATGAGAGCCGCCTTTTCATTCCCGCCGATGGCATATGTTCTTCTGCCGAAAGGTGTTTTATGAAGCAGTACCCAAAGTACGATAAAGGTGAGAAGCATCGTGATCGCTGGAACAGGAATGCCTAAGAAATATCCGCGGCCGAATAACTGAAATGCATAGTTAGAGCCAAGCCCAGTAATCGGGTTTCCGTCTGTATACACGAGTGTCAAACCTCTGAAAATTGTCATCGTGGCAAGCGTTGCGATAAATGGAGCCATCTTGCCTTTTGTGATTAAAAGACCGTTGATCATCCCAAGAACGGCACCGATGATACAGCCGACGATAATGGCTAAAATCGGATCCATGCCAGAAACGATAAAGCCGGCAGTCAGGGCACTGGACAGTGCAAGAATAGCACCGACTGATAAATCAATACCTCCAGTTAAAATAACAAACGTCATGCCAAAGGCAATGAGGGCATTAATGGAGATTTGTCTCAGTAAGTTTAAGATGTTTAATGGCTCTAAAAAGGCCGGGTTTAAAATAGAAACAATGGCAACAAGGATGATGAGTCCTAAGAATGGCCCAAGCTTTTGCATGATGTGATCAAATCGTCCATTTGAAGTAAGTGGTTTCATGTTACTTCCCTCCTGTAGCTAGTGTCATAATTCGTTCCTGCGTTGCTTCTGCTTTGTCTAATTCTCCGCTGATGGTTCCTTCATGAATGACGAGCACCCGGTCGCTCATCCCGAGTATCTCTGGGAGCTCAGAGGAGACCATTAAAATGGCAACACCTCGATCGGTCAGCTCATTCATTAACTGATAGATTTCTCGTTTCGCTCCGACGTCGACACCTCGTGTCGGTTCATCTAAAATCAAGACCTTCGGCTGTATGCCGATCCATTTGGCGATGACGACTTTCTGCTGATTTCCACCAGACAGGCTTCGGGCAGAGATGTCAGAGGAAGCCGTTTTAATCGTCAGTCGTTTGATGAGAAGGTCGACAAAATCCTGTTCAGTTTTCTTATCAATCAGTCCCTTTGGAGAGAAGCTTTTTAAGTTTGGCAGACCGATGTTTTCCCGGATGGATGCATCAAGCATCAATCCTTCATCCTTGCGATCCTCTGTGATAAAGCCGATGCCGAGCTTGACGGCATCACTTGGTTTTTTAATAACAGCCTTTTTTCCATGAACCCATATTTCTCCTTGATCAAGAGGATCAAGACCAAAGAGCGACCGCATCATTTCGGTCCGGCCAGCACCCATTAAGCCTGCAACACCAACGATTTCTCCAGCTTTAACTGAGAAGCTGATATCTTGAAATTGTCCTTTTCTCGTTGCTTGTTTCACCTCAAGGACAATGTCTCCTGTAGAAGGCGTTCGCTCAGGATATCGATCTGTCAATTCACGGCCGACCATTTTTTTGACGACCTCATGGAAATTCGTTTCAGGTATGGCTTTCGTATCGACCGTTTTCCCATCACGCATGATCGTAATACGGTCACAGATTGCAAAGATTTCCTCCATACGGTGAGAAATATAGACTATGGAAACGCCTTCTTTTTTGAGAGATTCAATGACCTGGAAGAGCTTCTCGATTTCCCGTTCCGTAAGAGCTGCTGTCGGCTCATCCATGATGATGACCTTTGCATCGGTCATTAATGCTTTTGCAATCTCAATCATCTGTTTTTGTCCAACAGAACAGCTGCCTGCCTCTTGTTCAAGTGAGAGATTCACAGACAAACGGTCCAGCTGCGTTTGGGCGAGGGTCTTCATTTTCTTAGTATCTAGCAGTCCGAGTTTCGTATAGATTTCTTTCCCGATGAATAGGTTCTCCAAGACGGTCATATCCGGCCATATGTTGAGCTCCTGATGAATGAAGGCGATGCCATGCTCCTCCGCTTCCTTTGGATTTTTGAAAGCGGTTTCTTTTCCGTCGATTTGTATCGTTCCTTGATCTAAAGAATAAAGACCTGTAAGCAGATTCATTAAAGTTGATTTTCCCGCACCATTTTCACCCATGAGTGCGTGGACTTCGCCTGTGACGAGGTCAAAGGAGACCCCGGAGAGAACGGTGTTTTTTCCAAAAGCTTTATGGATGTTATGCATCTCTATGTTCATATCTGGCTCCTCCTTTTAAAAGATGACACCGGCATGAAGAATGCAGTTTGCGTATGGGGTGGCTTCACCCGTTCGAATGACTGCTTTTGCCTGTTTGGTCATGTCTTTGAACGTCTCGTGGTCTACTTCATGTAACGGTTTTGAGAGCGCTTTCTTAAGAAATAAATGATCTCGTTCATTGGCTTCTTTGATTTCACTAGCTACAGTGATGTTTTCAACGGCCATTTCCTGAAGAAGGAGGGAGGTGACCTCCTGAAAGGATGGTGTGCCGATTGATAATGCCAGGTCGATTTTGACTGGACCTTCTGGGATAGGGAGACCACAGTCTGCGATGACGATTGTATCTGTGTGGCCAAGGTCAGCAAGCACCTTGGCGATATGGCTGTTTAGGATGCCGTTTTTTTTCATTTCTTTTTCTCCAATTCTTCTCTTGTTGGCATGCCGCCTTGTGCGCCAAACTTTGTGACGGACATTGATGCTGCAAGGTTGGCAAAGGCAAGTGCGTCATAGAGGGTTTTGCCTTCTGTTAGAGCGACAGCCAAGGCTCCGTTAAAGGTATCGCCAGCCCCTGTTGTATCGACTGCTTCGACAGGAACGCCTGGAACCAACACGTCTTTCGTTCCATCAAAATATCGAACCCCATTTTTTCCTTCTGTGATTAATAATTTGTTAGGGTATTGACGCAAGGCATCTTCAATTGGCAGACCATCAAACATCAGAACAGCTTCATGTTCATTCGGTGTAATGTAAGCAGCCTGATCTAAAACCTGCTTCGATACTTTACGGGCTGGTGCAGGGTTTAAAATGACAGGGATTTCTTTTTCACTGCAAATGGCGCAGACCGCTTCGACCGTTTCTTCAGGTATTTCCTGCTGGATGAGAACCATCCCAATATCATCAATTGTAGAAAGAGCATCACTTACATAGTCAGGAGTGACCTCGTCATTTGCCCCTTTGACCACAACAATGCTGTTATCACCTTCTGCTAAAATGATATGAGCTGTGCCGCTTTCCATTTCGGTAACCGGTTTCATATAGGAGGTACGGACACCTTGTGCTTGTAAATTGCTGAGAATATCATGGCCATAAGCATCATCACCAACTCGGCCGACGATATATACATCTGCACCGAGTCTGGCGCTTGCGACTGCCTGATTGGCACCTTTCCCGCCTGGGACCGTTTTAAACGATTCGCCTAAAACCGTTTCACCGGCATTTGGCCGTTTATCTGAAGTGACGACTAAATCCATTGAACAGCTTCCTACTACAACAATATGACTCATTGTGAATCCACCTTTCTTGTGGTCTCTCGTTCAATAAAAGAGACGGGCATTTGAATAACTGGTTGATCTATCGGTTGTTTCTGAATCGCTTTGATTAACAGCTGTGCCGCTTCTTTTCCCATCTCATAGGCCGGCTGCCTTATGGTCGATAGGGAAGGGAAGAGCAGTTCACTTTGCGGAATATCATCAAATCCAATGATTTGAACGTCTCCTGGAATCGCTTTTCCGATTCGAAGCGCTTCATGGATGACCGCTGTTGCGACGATATCGTTGCTGGCAATGATCCCATCAGTTTCAGGGTACAGCTGGAAAAGGGCCTTGGCGCTTTTTCGGGCTTCTTGAAAGGAAAAGGAAGCATTAGACATCACATGAAAGTCGACACCTGTTTCCGTGAGAACATCGAGTGCGCCTTTGAATCGCTGCCGCGCTGTTTGCAGATGGGCAGGTCCTTTTAACAGTGTGATCTGCCGGCTGCCGCGTCTGATTAATTCCATTGCCGCCATTTTCCCGCCAGCTGCAGCATCTGCAAAAACAGAAGGTGCATGTGGAACCGTTCGATCTAAAAACACAACAGGCAGATCATCATCATTGTATATATCTGATTCAGGTTCATTTGTGACCGCGATGACACCGACCACTTGATTTTGTTTAAAGGTTTGCAAGTACGCCATTTCTTTCTCTCGATCTTCATCACTGTTTCCGAATAATAACCGAAAACCGTGCGCATGAATCTCATCCTCAACGCCTCTAGCAAGCTGAGGAAAGAAGGGGTTTGTGATATCAGGCAAGATTAAGCCGATTAAGCGTGATTCTCTTTTGAAAAGGGATCTAGCCACTTCATTGGGAAAGTAGTTCAACTCCTGCATCGCTTGCGTCACACGGGTTTTCGTATCAATATGGACGTATCCAGTATCATTGAGCACGCGTGAAACAGTCGCAACTGACACTTGAGCAGCTTTTGCAACATCTTTAATTGTAGTCAATGGAGTGCCTCCCTTCGTCGGTGTGTAACCGTTTACGCAAATAGATTATCACGAAAGCATCGAAAAGACAATCTTAAAAAAATAAAAAAGAAAAGAAAGATAACTTCTTCCTTTTCTTAACTAATAATGCCTGTTTGTGTAATATTCACTTTGATTTTTGGAATGATTTTTACTTTTGGATAATCGGTGATCCAATTCATTTTCATATACTCATCATAATGTTTAACCCTATATTTTCTGCCGAGGCTTAACACGTCAGAATTCGCATCTTGCAGGGCAGCGACAATTTTTTCTGCTTCTTTTGTCAAAATGACTGAAAGCCTTTTGTTTAGCATTTTAATTTTTTTGTCAGTATCTAGATTATCTTTTGGGTATTCGAGGACAGAGGTTGTGAATTCATATTCGAGTGAGAAAGTTAAGTTTCGATGGTCAGGATTCACAATATTGATATCCCTCTTTGAATCAGTGACTTGAATGGTGATGTAATTGTTTTCTTTTGATTTCATGTCACTTCTGACTTTTTTAGTGAAGTTCGCATACTTGCCTATTTTTCCATCCATAACGGTGAGCAGAATGGCATCTTGCCCATATAGCTCGCCTTTCTTTTTCTCATTATCAAAAAGGGCTACCCCCTTCACATTGATTAACTTTTTCGACTGATCAAAGTGGAGTAACGGCAGTGTGAAATCTTCACCGGTTTGCAGCATTTTGGATCGGACACTTTGAATGTTTTTAGGTGCTACTTGGGAGGAACGAGATGCAGTCGTGATTAAGTTGTTTAAATAGTCACTCACAATGAGTTTTTCCTTGAGCAGCTGGTTGATTAATTCAACACAGGTCCCCCCTTGGACGACGGCAAGATTTGCAAGAAGGGGGCTTTTCGGATCACGATAGAACATGTCTAAGTAAGGCAGAAGGCGATTTTGGGCAAATTCATCACCAATCAGCATGACACGCATTTTTGACATGTCTATTTTTTGATCCACAATCCGGCTGAAGTTGGTTCTTGCTTTTCTTAAAGTAGGTGCTTCAGTGGTGAGAAGAGTGGTTAAATAACTGCCTGTATTTCCTTGCGCCATACTCTGAGACTGCTGCACCTTTCGATAAGTAATCGAGAATTTCGCATTGTCATTCTCTCCTTGATCAACAGTGGAGGTTAAAATAAGAGAGATATTTTTTAATAAATTTTGATCCCAGCAGCCAGGCATGAATATGAGAGAAACACATGTAAGCAGCGTCAGCATGTATTTATGACGCATGTGATTTCACCTTCCCTTTGCGATGTTTGATAAAGATGATAATGGCCATAAAGATTGGGAGTGTGTAAATAAATGAATATTGAGCTATGGTGGTAAATTCATTAAATCGCTGAATTCTAAAGTTATCATTTGCTAAAAAGCAGCTAACGGCATAGATCAAAATGGCAAAATAATAAACGAATTTTTTGTGCTCTTTTTTTTTGAAAAGGCTGGACACACCGTTTGCACAGAAGTAAAGATAGTTGCTGAGTGTGGCAAGAATGACAAATACCCAGAAACTGAGAAAAATCAAGTCTGTCCGCTCAATCACACCGAATGAAATGGTTTTTAATAAATAAAGAACAGGACTTGGAATCACATTCAGCTCAATCGGACTAAAAAACATAAAACAAATCAATGTAATAAATAGGTAGTAAAGCGTCGTGCATATATTTGAAATGGTCATCACCTTGTACCTTACTTTGATGCCCCCTTTCATAAATGGTGAGATAATGAGGATCATCTCAAATCCATTCATCGATAGAACGACGTCTTTTAATCCAAGGGAAACTTGTGAAAGGTTCGTTTGGAAAAAAGGCATGAGATAGTCGATATTGGTCCCTTTTAACGAATAGAACATTAAGAGAGACAGCATGAGTAAAAAGGGAGTCAAAATAAAGTTATACCTGACAATCGCTGCAATTTTTTCTTTTGCAATATAGATAATGGATATCATCATTAGAAGGTTAATGATCCAGTTGGGTGTAAGTGGCAGCACCCAAATACCAAGGGTTCTTGTGAAAATGGCGAGCACGACGATGCAAACCGAGGCGAAGTACACTGTATAGAGCGCCACCAATGTCCGTCCGATCCATTTTCCAAACACCTCAATTAATGCTTGGAAAAACGATGTTTCTGGATACTTTTGGATAATATATAAAAAAATAGTGTTGATGATTTGGATGAAAAAACAGGCTAATATAATCGCCATCCAGCCGTCGTGTCCCATATCTTTCATCAGCAAATGGGGGAGAGCTAAAATACCGACACCAATTTGAGATTGAATGATAAAAAAGACAGCTTGAGGTGGGGATATTTTATTTTTCATCTTTATTTTTCCATCCTCTCAAATTTTCAATTTGCTCTTTCTTTTGCGGATTTAAATAAACAGGGCGATTTTTGTACATCCACATTGGTAATCGAATCACAGTATCTTTTAAGTCCTGCCAGTTGAATGGAGCAACAGGTGATAAATATGGAACGCCTAATGATTCTAGGCGGCATAAATTCATCAGTACGATAGAAAGACCAAAAGAAATGCCGATAAAACCAAACATTGATGCCATGAACATGAGCGGGAAACGAAGCATTCGAATGGTTGCTGTCATTTCAAAGGAGGGGAGCACAAAGGAAGCAACAGCCGTCACTGCGACCACAATGACAAGGACATTCGAAATGAGTCCTGCTTGTACAACGGCGTCCCCGATGACCAAACCACCTACGATCCCTATGGTCTGACCAATTGGTTTTGGCAGACGCACTCCGGCTTCTCGTATGAGTTCGATGGTAATCTCCATCAGCATCGCTTCTATCAAAGGAGGGAAGGGTATCCCGATAATTGAATTTTTCATCGTAATGGCTAATTCATCTGGGACAACTTCATAATGAAAGCCGATGACGGCGATGTAAAAAGATGGAAGAATGACTGCGATGATACAGGCAAGATAGCGGAGAATGCGGATAAATGTAGCTGGAATCCAGCGGCTATTATAATCATCTGGTGATTGAAAGAAGCTAAAGAACGTAATAGGCAGAATGATGGCCATTGGGCTGCCATCCATCAGCACGACAATTCTCCCTTCTAGAATCGCTGATCTCACTTTGTCAGGCCTTTCTGTGTCAATGATCTGTGGGAAAATGGAATACGAATCATCCTCAATCGCTTCTACAATAGCACCGGGGCTTAGCAGCGTGTCTACTTTAATAGAAGAAATTCGTTTATTGACCTCGTCTATCTTTTCTTGATTGGCAATATCAGAAATATAAACTGTCGCAACCTTTGTTTCAGATTTTGTGCCGACCTTATGATATTGAATGGCGAGCTTCCGGTCATTTAAATGCGAACGAAGCAAATAAATATTGGTATCCAGACTCTCAACAAACCCATCATGTGCGCCCGCAATAATACTCTCAGAAGAAGGTTCAGAAATGGAACGCAGCGGCGGTTGTCCAACGGCAAATAATTTAATCTGGGAGGATTTCTCATCAAGGAAGGCAATACTTCCTGCAATAATGCTGTCGACAATCAGCGTTAAGTCTCCTGTTTCGAGTGTACTAAGAGATTTTGTATAGTTCTGCTTTCCGGGAGGGCCCAACAAGTTGCCGATAATGAAATCATTTAGTTTTCCTTCATCTATTCTTGTTTTAATAAAAAACAGTGCAGATTTCGTTTCATTCACCATTAATTCTCGGTACTCAAAATCGCCGCTTTGCTGAAATGTTTTTTTCAGGATACGGATTTTTTCCTCGAAGCTGCCTGATAAAAAATGCAGGCGTGTTTGCTCATTGGTGTTTGGCATCTTTAGCCTCCTCTCACAGATTTTTAAGCATAGTGTAAGCCGAGAAGCGAATTTTATTCGTCATTTTTGGGGAAAGCATGACATGATCCGACAATTTTGAACACCTTTCAACTAAAATCTTGTTAAAAATGTTAAGAAATGATGAATCTTGATAAAAAGAAATGAATAATGTTTCATTGTTTAGGTCATAAGGAGCGAATCTCGTAAAGAGAAACCATAACGAAATGATTAAATTTTTACATCTTATCCCAATTTTTTGTGACCTGAAAATAAGCAGATAACTTGATTTTTTGAGAGGTGACCTTTGTCATAGGTCAACACACAGCATTCTGACTAATGAGGATGACTTTCTAACCTGTTCATTTAAATGTATAAAACATTCCAAAACATGCGCTATTCATTTAAAGCGCTGATATGACTGATGTTATAGAGAAGAGCGGGCTTTAAAACATTGATTCAAAATACATCTTAATAATTGTCAAAAAATTTAGGGAGAAAAGGACAAAAGATTTTCGGATCATTGATGGTAACGCTTTCTCATGAATTCAGCAGAAATTCAGATTGATTTTTGTCCGCCTTTTGGCCTTTTCATTTAAAGGATGGGTAGGCAAAAAAGCCTTCTGATTAGAGGAATTTGGCATACGAGGAAGTGAAAGATTATGTTACATAATACCGATTGTGATTTTATGCTGAACAGATATACTGTTGATTGAATTTACATATCACACTCATAAAAAAAGGAGATGTAGATAGCGATGTGGTTAATCGTTATAGCCTGTGTCATCATGTTAGGGATTGGCTTTATTGAAAAGAAGCGTCATCAGAAAAATATCGATGCCCTGCCGGTGCGCGTCAATATTAATGGTATTCGCGGAAAGTCTACCGTCACAAGATTGACAACCGGTATCTTAATGGAGGCAGGTTATAAAACTGTCGGTAAAACAACGGGAACGGATGCAAGAATGATTTATTGGGATACGCCAGAGGAGAAACCGATTAAAAGGAAACCGCAAGGACCGAATATCGGAGAGCAGAAAGAAGTTATGAGAGAAACAGTTGAAAGAGGAGCAAATGCCATCGTCAGTGAATGTATGGCGGTCAATCCAGATTACCAAATTATCTTTCAGGAAGAGCTGCTTCAAGCAAATATTGGCGTGATCGTAAACGTTCTTGAAGACCATATGGACGTTATGGGGCCGACACTTGATGAAATAGCAGAAGCCTTTACAGCGACAATTCCTTACAATGGACACTTGGTTATTACGGATAGTGAATATACAGATTTCTTTAAAGAGATTGCGAAAAAACGCAACACAGAAGTCATTGTTGCGGATAATTCCAAGATTTCCGATGAGTTTTTGCGGAAATTTGAGTACATGGTTTTCCCAGATAATGCTTCACTTGCACTTGGTGTTGCCCAAGCATTAGGGATTGATGAAGATACGGCATTCAGAGGAATGTTAAATGCGCCGCCTGATCCAGGAGCGATGAGAATTCTCCCATTAATGGACGCGAAAACACCTGGACACTTTGTAAATGGATTTGCGGCAAATGACGCAGCATCTACATTGAACATTTGGAAGCGTGTGAAAGAAATTGGATATCCAACAGATGAACCGATTATTATTATGAACTGCCGTGCGGATCGGGTAGATAGAACGATCCAGTTTGCGGAGGATGTACTTCCATATATTGAAGCAAGTGACCTTGTCTTAATTGGTGAAACAACTGATCCAATTGTGAAGGCATATGAGGAAGGGAAAATTCCGGCTGACCACTTACACAACCTTGAATATCAATCTACAGAAGAAATTATGAATATGCTTGAGAAAAAGCTTCATAATCGAGTGGTTTATGGAGTCGGCAATATCCATGGTGCCGCTGAACCGTTAATCGAAAAAATTCAAGAATACAAAATTAAGCAGCTTGTCAGCTAGGAGGAAATATAGAAAATGTTCGGATCAGATCTTTATATCTCGTTAATTTTAGGTGTTCTACTTAGTTTAATCTTTGCAGAAAAAACAGGAATCGTACCGGCTGGACTTGTTGTCCCGGGTTATCTGGCGCTCGTATTTAACCAGCCAGTCTTCATTTTAATCGTCTTATCTGTCAGCTTGCTTACGTATGTGATCGTTCGCTTTGGCTTATCAAAATTCATGATTTTATACGGACGCAGAAAGTTTGCTGCGATGCTGATTACAGGGATTGCCTTAAAGCTGATATTTGATTTCTTCTATCCAGTGGTCCCATTTGAAATAGCAGAATTCCGCGGAATTGGAATCATCGTCCCTGGATTGATTGCAAATACAATTCAAAAGCAAGGACTTACGATTACCCTTGGAAGCACGTTACTTCTAAGTGGTGCAACATTTGCCATCATGTATGTTTACTATCTATTTTAAGATAAGGTGTGTCCAATGATGAATAAAAAATTGAGCTTTCAGGAAAAGCTGCTGAAAATCACAAAGAATCAAAAGAAAAAGACGAATAAACACGTACTCATTGCTTTACCGATCGTCATTGCTTGTACATTTCTATTTACGTTTATCGGGAAAGCACAAGTGCCAACTGTACAAAAAAATCCAGAAAACATCCTGACCGCTTCGTTTGTCGGTGACATTATGTTTGGAAGAAACGTAGAGAAAGTAACAGAACGCTATGGAAAAGAGCATCTCTTTCGTTATGCCAAGCCATATTTTGATGTGTCAGATTATGTGACAGGTAACTTTGAGCATCCTGTTGCATCAGATAAGGAACAGGCAGCCCAAAAGAATATTCATTTAAAAACAGATGAAGATTCTGTCCAAGCGTTGAAGGATTTAAATTTCTCTGTCTTAAACTTTGCGAATAACCATGCGGCAGACTATGGTGAAAAAGGGCTGAACAACACGATCAATGCCTTTGAACAAAATGGCATGGATTATACAGGTGCAGGTCGTAACCTCCAAGATGCGAAGCAGAACATTTCGTACAAAGAAGTAAATGGTGTCAAAATTGCTACACTTGGTTTTACAGATGTGTATGGGAAAGATTTCAAAGCAACGAATCGCCAGGCGGGTATTCTGCCAGCCGATCCATCTATCTTTATTCCGATGATTTCGCAGGCTGCTGAAAAGGCAGATCTCGTCGTTGTTCATGCTCACTGGGGACAGGAGTACAACAATGAAGTAAACGACAGACAAAGAGAATTGGCAAGAGCGATGTCTAAGGCCGGAGCTGATATCATTATCGGTGCTCATCCGCACGTCCTTGAACCAATGGAAGTCTATAACGGAACAGCGATTTTCTATAGCCTAGGCAACTTTATTTTTGACCAAGGCTGGTCAAGAACACGTGATTCTGCACTTGTTCAGTATCATCTGAATGAAGATGGAAAAGCGACATTTGAAGTTGTCCCAATGTACATCAAAGAAGCAACACCTGCTCCAGTAAAAGCAGGATCTCTAGAATCAAAAGCCATTATCCGTATGCTGACCAATGGAACGAATGCGGATTGGAAAGAAAAAGACGGACACATTTTCTTTGAAGTAGATCACGCTGATAAAGTTAAAAACTTAAAAGAAAACGGAGGGAAAGAGAAGAAATGAAATTCCTAAAAGCAAGCTGGCCGTTTGTTGCGTTAATTTTAGTCTTTGTCTTTATGTCTGCTTTTAAATTTAGTGACAGTCTGACAGATCACGAAAAACAAAAGATTTCGGTTGAAATGCAGAAAATTGAACAGCAAAAGCAGTCAAAAGCGGAAGCAGGTAAATAACCTAAAAAGGATAAAGGGCACGCACATCGCGTGCTCTTTTTTTGTCGAAATACGGTGTAAAATGAAAGGTGTCATGTCGAAACTATAGAAGATTGGAGGGAAAGGATCATGAAATGGAAAGGAATATTGATAGGAGGGTGTGCGCTTGTAGGGCTGATGTTCATGTCTCAATCAGCGGTATCTGCTCAAACACCATCTCTTTTGGAGCAAGCGGAAAAGCTGATTGGAACACCTTATCATAAAGGAGGAACCGATCCAAAAACGGGCTTTGATGCATCTGGGTTTATTCAATATGTGTACAAGACATCCGAAACATTTGATTTGCCGCGGAAGGTAATCGACCAATATCAGATTGGAAAAAAGGTATCATGGGATAAAGCGCAGCCCGGTGACCTTGTGTATTTCCGAAGCCTTGAAGAAACAAAGGATATCCCAACACATGTGGCGTTGTACGCGGGGAACAATCAGGTCATCCACATCACGCTTAGTCAAGGTGTGGTGAAAACGGATGTCAGCAAAAGCAAATATTGGACAGACCGATTTTATGCGGTCAAACGCCTGCCCGGCACGCAAGAAATTTCTGATGATCCTCTTGTGAAAGATGCGCTGACCTATTTAGGAATTCCTTATGAATTTGGAGGAGCAGATCCAAAGACTGGATTCGACTGCTCAGGATTTTTACAGTATTTATTTGAAAAATCACTTGGAATCTATTTACCTCGAAGTGCTGAACAGCAGTGGATCGTTGGAGAAACAGTGGCATTAGACGATATCCGCCCTGGGGATTTTGTCTTTTTTAGCAACACATATAAGCCCGGAATTTCTCATGTAGGTATGTATATTGGAGGCGACCGCTTTATTCATGCGAGCCGTTCTGAAAGTGTGACAATTTCTTATTTGTCTGAATCGTATTGGCGCGAGAAATGGACAGGTGCGAAACGGTTAACAGATCTGGAGCTTGCGAAAGAGGACCCTATCGTATCAAAAGCCGCTACCTATATTGGTGAAGTCCCTTATGTCAAAGGCGGTACGAACCCAAAGGAAGGATTTGATACAGCAGGGTTCACGCAGTACGTGTATCAAGAAGTGCTTGGCATTGAGCTGCCCCGCTATGCATCAGGTCAAGTCAAAGCAGGTACACCTGTGAAACGTTCTGAGCTTCAGCCGGGAGATCTTGTCTTCTTCAGCGGAACATCATTGATGCCGGCGATATATGCAGGATCCAATCAAGTCATTCATGTGACTGTCTCAAACGGTGTTGTCTTAACCAATATGAAAACAAGTACGTACTGGAAGGACAAATATGAAACGGCTGTTAGAATCAAAAAATAAAGAAAAAGCCCGATCAATACTTGTATCGGACTTCTGGACTTCTCTCTAGGCGCTGATCAGACAAGCGTCTTTTTTTCATGGAATTGATTTTGTAAAAGAAGATCAATAAAATAAGCGACACCGTCTTCATGATTTCCTTTTGTGATGAAGGTGCTCTTTTCTTTAATGACATCAACAGCATTCCCCATTGCAATGCGGTGGCCTGCTTCTTCAAACATAGAAAGGTCGTTTGGGCTGTCACCAATTGCATAAATATGTGAGCGCTCTACACCATAATGGGCTGCGAGCTTTTTCAGGGCATGTCCTTTTCCAGACTCTTTTGGCAGCACCTCAATAATATGCTTTCCAGACGAGGTCAATGAAAGCTCGGGCATGTCTGCCAGAAGATTTCGTGCTTCGTTCAGTTTGTTCATATCAAAAGAGAAGCAGAGTAATTTATAGGTCGGTTCGTTCGACTCAAAAATCTCACGGATATCATCTACTGGTTTGATGCCAAATTGTTTAAATTGCGTCATGGCTCCTTCCCATAGATCAGCGAGATCCTCATTTGGGTTTGCGCTTTTGATCAGATCAAATTCTGCTTTCAGCTTCTCTTTTCCATCAAAAGGAGAGAGAAGAGCATCATCTGTATAGACTTCAAAGTAAATGTTTCGTTCCACTAATGCCTTTGCAGCCCGATTGCCCGCTTCTTGGTCCAATGTGATACGGCTGAAGAGCTCGTATCCTTCTGTATGGACAGTCCCGCCGTTTGCCGCAATAATGGGGATGTCCAAATCGCCAAGCAGCTCCTTTACATCAAAAGTTGCCCGCCCTGTACAGATGGTCACAATATATCCAGCTTCCTTTGCACGAATCAATGCCTCACGGTTTTGAGCGGATATTTCACTTTTTGTATTTAAGAGTGTACCGTCTAAATCAATTGCAATCATTTTTTTCATCGCTGTCAAATCCTCCTTCATTCATGCAATAGCCTCTTCAAAGTATGTACGATTTTCTTCATTCTCATAAAAAAGGAAGGTTGATTCCTCTCTATCAAGGCTAAACAAAAATGAGTGAATGATCAAGGAAATAAGACAAAGGGCTAAAATCAAGATCATTTTAGCCCTTTGTCAACAATCTAAAAGCGCCCCAAAGGGACGCTTTTATTTATGATAATTCAAGCTGCTTCTTCAATTCTGTTTTTACTTCGTTCAGCTGGTTTTGATCCAATTGGAAATAATAAACGCCGTTTGGCTGGTAATCCGATCCTTTAAGCTGAATGGTATCAACCGATTTCAATGAAGTCAGAAGCGGGAAAAGACCGACTAACTCCTTCATAGAAAGGGTGGTTGACACATTATCACCGAGTGTATCAATGATATTGTCGTATGACGGAATAGATGTTAATGATTTTGATTTATCAAAAATGGCTTTTAATACTTCCATTTGTCGCTGTCCACGCATTAAGTCACTATCTGCTTTTCTCGTTCTCACATATGCGAGCGCTTGATCACCATCTAGTGTATGAGTTCCAGTTTGAAGCACAACCTTGCCTTTTGTATCCTTTTTAATCTGTTTCACAAGATACTCATCCTTGATGTTAATAGGAACACCGTTTAATTCGTTGACGATTTCTTTAAACGCTACGAAATTACTTTGGATGACAAAATCGACCGGAATATCTAGTAAATCTTCAACTGTGCTCACTGTTAAATCTGCACCGCCAAATGCGTGTGCGTGAGTAATTTTATCAAAACCGTGGCCTGGAATATTAACGTATGAGTCCCTAGGAATGCTTAATAATTTAACGGTTTTATTTGTGCGGTTAATGGTTGCCAACACCATTGCGTCACTTCGTGCTTGTTTCACTGTTTCGCCCGGTCTGCTGTCAATTCCAAGCAGCAAGACAGAAAAACTGTCTTTTCCTGGATCGAATGCTTCAATTCGTTTCACAGATTGTGCGCCGCGATCAAGAGATACTTGAGCCTTTTTAGCAGCATTGGTTATTTTATAGTAGGCATAGCCTGTGACTGAAGCCGTTGTCAGTAAAAGAATACTAATGATAAAAAGAGTGACTTTCACCCATGGTTTTAAACGCTTTTTTCCTTTGCGTTTACTTCGTGATTGATCCATATATTTTAAACCCTCGCTATGATTTTATAGTAAAGATGTCCTTCTTTCTGCTTACAAACTAAAACAAATATACCTTAAAACGGGATATAGTGCGACATTTTTTTCACTAACGCTTAATTGACGTTTCCTTCTCGTAAAAAGTTTCAAAGATACACAAATGAAATATATTTGTCATAAAACATCGAAATGTTTGAAATGACAGGAAGTGAGGAAAATGACTTTTCATAGAGTACAGAGACAAAAGTGGGGTTATGTATATGAAAAATCGGAATGGATGGCTTTATTTCTTCGGCGCCCTTGGCGGTGCCTTATATGGCTATGATACAGGTGTCATCTCTGGCGCCATCTTATTTATGAAAGAAGATTTAGGTTTAAATGCGTTTACAGAGGGGCTTGTCGTCAGCTCGATTTTAATCGGGGCGATGCTTGGTTCCTCTCTTTCTGGAAAGCTGACAGACCAATTTGGGCGGAAAAAAGCCATCATCGCCGCAGCTATTTTGTTTATTATCGGTGGATTTGGTACAGCTCTCGCCCCGAATACGGAAGTGATGATCTTATTCCGAATTGTACTAGGGCTCGCTGTCGGGTGCTCGACAACGATTGTTCCATTATATTTATCTGAACTTGCGCCAAAGGAATCACGAGGGGCACTGTCCTCTTTAAACCAGCTCATGATCACATTTGGTATTCTTCTTGCCTATATTGTGAACTACGCTTTAGCGGATGCAGAGGCATGGCGCTTGATGCTTGGAATTGCGGTTGTTCCTTCTGTTCTTTTATTATTCGGGATTTTGTTTATGCCGGAAAGTCCCCGCTGGCTGTTTGTCCACGGACAGGCTGACCGTGCGAAGGAGATATTATCTAAACTCAGAAAAAGTAAGCAAGAAGTGGCAGAAGAAATTTCAGATATTCAAAAGGCGGAAAGTGAAGAGAAAGGCGGTTTTAAGGAATTATTTGAGCCATGGGTACGCCCAGCATTGATTGCTGGTGTCGGCCTTGCCTTTCTGCAGCAGTTTATCGGTACAAATACGATCATTTACTATGCACCAAAAACATTCACAAGTGTTGGCTTTGGGAATTCAGCAGCGATTTTAGGAACTGTCGGAATTGGTGCAGTGAATGTCATCATGACGTTTGTTGCCATTAAAATCATTGACCGTGTAGGGCGTAAAGCGCTGCTCCTATTTGGGAATGCAGGAATGGTCCTTAGTTTAATTGTCCTGTCAGTGGTCAACCGATTTTTTGAAGGATCAACAGCAGCAGGATGGACAACCGTTATTTGTTTGGGTCTCTTTATCGTCATCTTTGCTGTCAGCTGGGGTCCTGTCGTTTGGGTGATGCTTCCAGAGCTGTTCCCAGTACATGTCAGGGGAATCGGTACAGGTGTCTCGACCTTCCTTCTTCATACAGGAAATTTAATCATCTCGCTGACATTCCCAGCTTTATTAAGCGCGATTGGCATCAGTAATCTCTTCCTCATTTATGCGGTCATTGGCGTAGTCGCCTTCTTATTTGTAAAATACTTGGTGACCGAAACGAAGGGGAAAAGTCTTGAAGAAATTGAAGAAGATTTAAAAAAGAGAAATCGTGCCGTCACAAGTGGCGAAGGAAAAACGGTATGAACGATGGCCAGCTGCCGTGTGCAGCTGGTTTTTCTATGTTAAACAAACGTTTAATCAAGAAAGGACATTCCCTCATCTTCTGAACGTGCTGCCTATCACATACATATGGAACAGGCGGGTGAAAGGTGGAAATGAGATGAAAGGGAAAACAAGCATTGTCATGCTGACGTACAATGAACTGCATTTGACGAAAACATGTATCGAGAGCATGAAACAGCATACGAACAGCGGCCAATATGAACTCATCGTCGTCGATAATGCGTCAACTGATGGCACGAAGGAATATGTAAGAGAGCTGGATGATGTGATTTTCATTGATAATGAAGAGAATGAAGGTTTTGCAAAGGGATGTAATCAAGGGGCAAAAAAAGCTTCAGGAGACAGCATTCTCTTTTTAAATAATGACACGATCGTGACGGAAAATTGGCTTCCTCCATTAAAAGAGGCGCTATTCGCTTCAGAACAGATTGGGATGGTGGGGCCCGTCTCTAATTATGTAAGCGGCCCTCAGATGGTCCAGCCATCGTATACAGATGTGAAGGAGCTCCCAGCCTTTGCTAAGGAGTATACGTCTAAGAGAAAAGGTCAGAGAACTTATGTGCACCGGCTTGTAGGGTTTTGCTTGCTCGTGAAAAGAAAGCTGATCGAGGATGTGGGATTATTTGATGAGCGGTTTGTATATGGATCATTTGAGGATGACGATCTATGTTTGCGGTCATTATTAAAAGGATATCAGCTGCAAATTGTGCATGATTCCTTTGTGCATCATCATGGTCATGCTACCTTCAATGCCAATCAAGATACGAACATCTCTACACTGTTTACTGAGAATAGACTTCGATTTTTAGATAAGTGGGGCATAGATCTAAATTTGATCACTCCTCATCCGTATTTTGCGGAATTACTCCCTGAGGACGCTGCACACGTGCTGGATGTTGGGTGCGGAGCTGGCGCAACTGGGCTTGAACTGATGAATCGGCAGTCTGTACACATGTACGGGGTAGAGGCAGATACATTAAAAGCAGCGGTCGCAAAGGCGTATTATGAAGAAGTCATCGAGGCAAATGCAGATGAATACCCATGGTCAGAAAAAGAGGCCTTTTTTGATGCGGTCATTTTTTCGGATGTTTTAGAGCATGTGTCAGATCCTTGGCACATCATTGAGCAAGCGCACGCCTCTTTAAAGCCAGGCGGCGTCATCATTTGCTGCCTGCCTAACATGATGCATGCAGAGGTGCTTCTTCCTTTGATGACAGGTGATTTTACTTATCAAGATGTAGGAATCTTAGACCGAACCCATATACGGTTCTTCACACCAAACACCATGCGTGCGCTTTTCCCAGACCAATTATTTGAACGCGTGATCGAGCAGCGGATCAATGTACAGATTGATCAAAACGTCCAATTGTTTTTTGACGAGGTGGCAAGAATAGGAGCATCACTTGGCTTTCAAACAAAAGCGTTGTCTGATCAAGTGACTTTGTATCAGCTTCTCATTGTCGTACGTAAAAAAGGCGGCTCTCTTTTGGGATAACCGCCTTTTTGCATTACCATCTGAAGCTTTTCGTTGCGCCTTCTGCACCAAAATTCAAGATGCTCACTTTTATGTCATACGTTATGTCTGCTTCTTGAAATAGTTTGTCCCATTCATCTCGATGCTGATCCCAATATTCAGGATACTTAATACGAAACTGCCGGCTAAAAAAAATAGGATCAACACCTACTTCATGTTGCATATGACTGACCGTTTTTTGTATGCGCTCTTTAATTTTATGAGAAAAAATCTTCTCAAATCGTTTAATGTACTGTTCATCGTATGAGTTTTCAGGGGGATATTGATCCTCTGACAATTTTCCATTTGTTTGTACTCTAACGTTAAATGAAATCTTTCCGTCTTTCAGGTAGGGTTCAATTTTGGTTTTGGCTTTCTTAATTTCATACGTAATTGGAAAGCCTTTATAGGTGGCAGGTACAACGCCGCCTGCGATACGGTCCATCACCCAGTTTAAATATTGTACATCCTGTGCAGAGATGAAACCGATCAGCTTTCTTGTTTTTCCGTGAATGATACCTGCCCCATCATAAATAAGTTCACCGTCTACCGCATCTACACTTTGCACAAGAAAGCTAACGCCCATCTGAAAGTAATCAGACGCCCGGCCAATACGTGTTGGAAGTGCAATCTTTCCGTTAAAGCTTCGGTTTTTGGATGTTTCGAAGATATGTTCAACCGGTACCTTTTGCTGTGATTTCAATTTTTGATTGATGACTTTTGACGCATCACCTCGTGTCACGAGGAGATAGCTGCTGCGCCGAACCTCATCATCTCGAATAAAATGATTGAGTGTTCCTTGAATATCGTGATGCTCCGCCTGGGTTTTGCCGAACAAGAAGATTTTCAGGTGATCACTATAGATCGGCGGGTCCTTCAAGGCGACATTACTGACAGCCTCCAGCACATTTTTTCCCTTCGAGACGACATTCACATAGCCGGGAGAATCGACTTCTTGGGTTCCGCCCGTTTTCGGTACAAGGTTTTGGTAGGTCAGCTTAACTCTATTCTCTTCTTCCTCATCTATGCCAACACCGCGTACAAACGATAGTTTTTCAATATCCTTTAAGTCCCAGCATCCTGCTGATAGAAGGAAAAGAAAGCAGGACAAAAAGAATAAAAGTACACGTCTTCCTCTCATGCAGAACGACCTCCCCATTTTTTGCGTATCATCAGCAGGACAGCTGTAATAAAAGGAATGGCTAAAACCGCGAACAATGAGTAGCCAAGTAAAGTAGAGTAGTAAAAGACTTCATTGATATTTCTTGGAAAAAGTGAGAGTGCTGATGTAATTAAAAATAACAGCCAGAGCAGTCTCGTTATATTGGTCGTTTTAAAAACGGTGAAGCAGCCTTTAATCGCAAATTGGAAAAAGCCCAGCATACAAATGAACTGCTGGCAGGTCCAAATCGTCAGTAAGAAAATATCAAATCGTTCGATAAACACCCCTTCAAGTTCAAGCGCTTGAATGAGGGAAACCGTTGGCCAGGTGAGAGATTTCGTTTCACCCACGGTCATGGAGCCAATCACTATAAAGAGTGTGAGAGAGTACACGAGAGACGTAATGCCAACGCCGATGGCAGCTGCCCATTTTGCCTTCGACCATTTGTCTTTATAAATGAGCGGCACGACAAACAAAATCACTTCAAAGCCTGTAAATTGAATAAAGGTTTGAGAGAACAGGTTACTAAAATCTTCAAAACCATGCGCCATCACAGGACGCAAATAATCAAAATCAAATATTTTCAAACAAAACAGCATGAGCGCTATGTAAATGACCATGGTGATTGGATAAATATAGGTCACCATTTTGACAACTGGAAAGATACCGCTTTTCAAATGATAGATCGCTACGAGTAAAAAAATCATCACAATCACGGTCATGGGAGTCGATTGCAGCAGGAAAAATTGAACCACTTCCCCGAGGACACGCGCTTCAAAGCCGACAATTCCTAGAAGATAAGCAATTAGCATTAAATTAAAGATTGTGCCAAAGAATGCCCCTGCTCCTTTTGTATTTGACTCAAAAATGGTGTCTGGTGCATTCTTTTCAGCAATCCAGCCCAACAAAAAAGCAACGAAAGCAAAGATGACTCCCTGTATTAATACAATGATCCAGCCATCAGGGACTCCTGAATGGGCGGAACTGCGTGGAATGGTTAAAATTCCAGCGCCTATCATTGTAGAGCTGCACAGAATGGTGACTTGTAACAATGATAGCTTTTCAGGTCTGTACATCGTTTAATCTCCTTGTCTTTTGAGATTTTTTATTTTTGCTGTTTTCGGTCTAGTTTTAAATAGCCCGATTGGTAAACGAACGTACGTATCCTTTAAATCTGAAAACGGTGAAGAAAGCACTGGTGTGAAATAGTCAAAACCAAAGGTCTTTAACTGCATCAGGTGGCAAAGCACAAATAAATAACACATGATTAAACCGTATAATCCAAACAATGCTGAACTAAAAATCGCCATAAACCGCAAAATACGCAGTGGAAAACTAAAGTCATATGACGGTGCCGTGAAGTCAGCCAATGCAGTCAGTGACACAATAATCACCATTAAGGCACTGACGATATTGGCTTGGACAGCCGCCTGACCAATAATAACGCCGCCAATGAGCCCAATTGTCTGTCCGATGGCTCTTGGAAGCCGTAGTCCAGCTTCCCGCAGCAGCTCTATCGTAAAAGACATGAGAATGGCTTCCACAACAGGAGGGAAGGGAACATTCTGCCGGCTGCCTGCGATGGTGAGTGCCATTCGTGTTGGTAATAAGCCTGGGTGATAAGAGACAAGTGCAATGTAAAGCCCGGGTAAAAAAATCGTGAGCAAAACAGCGATATAACGGAGTAAACGTAAAAGAGTTGCGCTAGTCCACCTCTGATAATAATCCTCCGGAGATTGCATCAAAGCTGTAATTGTCATAGGTAAAATGAGGGCAAAAGGAGTTCCATCGAGCAAAATCGAGACTTTGCCTTCAAGTACAGATGCAATCACTCGGTCTGGACGTTCTGTGTTTTGTATCTGTGGAAAAATGGAGATATGACTGTCCTCAATCAGCTGTTCAATATAGCCGGTTTCAGGGATATCATCCATTTTGATTTCGGTCATGCGTGATAGCACATCTTCTACTAGTTTAGGATCAGCAATATCACGAACATACACAAGAGCAGCGGATTTTTTATTTCGAGTACCTATACTCACCTTTTGAATCACAAGGTGAGGATCGTTTGCCCGCTCACGGAGTAAAGCCGTGTTTTTTTCAAGATTCTCAATAAATCCGATCCGCGGTCCTCTTACAAGAACTTCAGATTGCGGCTCTTCTACTTCTCTAAATTGAAAAAGATTCGTATGGAGCGCAAGCGCTTGAGCCGCTCCATCTACAAATAAAATAGCCCTGCCGCTATATAACTGCTCGATGGCAAGGTTCATATCATCCAGCACATCACTTTGAATGCCAAAGAACGTTTTTGAAAGGGAGGAAAGTGTAGCAGAACCAACCTCGGTGATGTCGAGTTCCTTTTGCATAGGTGAAATGATTTGCTTAGAAAGCATCTCAAATTCTGTGAGTCCTTCAACGTACACGAGACATGCAGAAATAGTGGAAGGACCAAATGAAAAAGAGTGGAACACGATATCATCACTTCTTCCGGCAAAGCTTTTGACACGCTTAATGACGGACGCTATATCTTGTTCAATACGACTTTTCATAATACCTCACCCTCATCACATGTTTTTTATAGAGTGACTCGGAAGGTGGAGAATTATGCAAATAGAAAAAAGAGAATCCCCTAATAGGAATTCTCTCGTATATTTATCTTGCAAGCCAGCCGCCATCAACAGCTAAAATGTGGCCGTTCATATAATCAGAAGCTGGTGAGCTAAGGAAAACAGCCGCACCGGCTAGATCCTCAGGTTTTCCCCAGCGCCCGGCTGGAATTCGTTTCAGAATCTCTTCATTTCGATTTTCGTCGTCACGAATGGCTTGTGTGTTATTGGTCGCAATATACCCAGGCGCAATCGCATTCACTTGAATATGCTGGCTCGCCCATTCGTTGGCAAAAGCTTTCGTCAGCCCTGCGACAGCATGCTTACTTGCTGTATAAGCAGGGACAAAGACGCCGCCTTGAAACGATAGAAGGGAGGCGATATTGACGATTTTCCCTTGCCCATTTTTCAGCATCTGCTGTCCAATCTTTTGTGTGAGGAAAAAGAGACTGTTGATATTCACATCCATGACCGTATGCCAATCTTCCTCTGAATAGTGAGCCGCCTGCTCTCTTTTGATTGTTCCAGCATTATTGATTAAAATATCAATCGTATGCTTCTTTAATATGGCGTCGACAGCCTGCTTTGCAGACTGAGGGTTAGAAAAGTCAACCTGAACCGCATGAAATGATCGGCCTGCCTGTTCGACAAGTGCCTTTGTTTCTTCAAGCGGTGTATGGTGATATGTGCCGATGATATCTGCTCCTGATTTGGCAAGCGCCACGGCAATGCCTTGCCCAATACCGGTTCCAGGGCCTGTCACAAGGGCTGTTTTTCCTTCAAGGGAAAAGAGGGACGCTGCATATGAAGTTGTCATCACTTTCGTTACCTCAGCTGATCCATTGGAACAAAGTCCATATCTTTGAATGTATAGTTTTCTCCCGCCATTGCCCAAATAAATGAGTAATTCGCTGTACCTGAGCCTGAATGAATGGACCAGGCAGGTGAAATGACTGCTTCCTCATTTCCCACAACAAGATGTCTTGTTTCAGATGGCTCCCCCATAAAATGAAAGACCCGCGCATCCTCTTCGATATCAAGATATAAGTACACTTCCATCCGGCGATCATGAATGTGAGCGGGCATCGTGTTCCATGTGTTATTGGTTTCAAGCTGAGTGATGCCCATCATGAGCTGACAGCTTTGGATGCCGTCTGCATGGATGACTTGATACAGGTTTCGAACGTTGGAAGCAGCTGCTTCCCCTAAGTGGTTTGGTGTTAATTCAGCGATGGCTGCTTTTTGCGTAGGATACGCCCTGTGAGCCGTGGCTGATACTAAATAGAACTTGGCCTGCTCGCCTGATGAACTAGCGAACTGTACATCTTCGTGACCAAGACCAATATATAAGAAATCTTTATGCTCCAGCACAAAGGCCTCACCATCAACAGTGACCGTTCCTTGTCCGCCGACATTTACAATCCCGATTTCTCGTCTTTCAAGAAAATACTCCGTCCGTAAAAAGTCTCCGGCATCTAGTGTGATCGGCTCTGCTGCCGGCATGGCTCCGCCAATCACCACGCGGTCCTCATGCGAGTAATAGAGCTTTAATTCACCACTGACAAACAGCGTAGGAATATGAAAATGACGACGAAGTTCCTCTGTTGTAAAACGTTTGACCTGCTCAGGATGTACAGCATAACGATTTTCCATTTGGATAAGCCTCCCTTTCCATCTGAAACAAATATTGATATTTATTTGGTATCGGTTTCAAGGAAAATTCTAGAGGAAAAAGAGAGCGCCGTCAACCGTTAATTTGAAATCGCTTTCTTTTTCTCTGGTTAGACAAATTTTTGCCATCATCATGCAAAAAAATCTTCTGAAATGCATTCAATTATGATATGCTTTTTTTAAGTTTATTTGAAATCGGTTTCGAACCAAATGAGAAGATCAATTGTGGGAGTTTTTTTGAATGAAAGAGAAAAAGCAAACGAAAGTCACCATTAATGAAGTTGCAGCTTATGCAGGGGTCTCAAAATCAACTGTATCCAGATATATCAATGGCAGAACAAATGAAATTTCTTCAGAAAAGGTAAAAAAAATCAAGAAAGCCATTGAGGAACTCCATTATCGTCCGAGTCAGCTTGCTCAAGGATTGAAAGTCAGAAAAAGCAAGGTCATTGGGTTTATTGTAGCCGACATTACGAATCCATTCTCTGTGGCAACACTTCGCGGGGTCGAAGAGATTTGTGATGAATATGGATACAGCATTATGGTGTGCAACACAGATAATCGTCCAGAAAAAGAACGGGAAATGCTCCTAAAGCTGAATGCACATTATATTGAAGGGCTCATCATCAATACGACAGGACAGAACAATGACATTCTGGAGGATTTTCAGAAAAATGGTGTGCCGATTGTTCTTGTGGACCGGAAGCTGCCTGAACTGAAAGTCGACACAGTGACCACGAATAACCGTGATATCACCATCCGGCTGCTTCAACAAATGTATGAGAAAGGCTATGATCATATCGCTTTCTTTACTGAGCCTGTCGATGGAATCAGCCCTCGTGAAGAACGAAAGGAAGCATATGAACAGACAGCTTTGAGTAAACAGAAGAAGCCGATCATTGCAGAGATTGATTTAAAGCAAAAGGAACAAATGCGCGAAGAGATTGTCCGTTTTTTACAATCAAACGAACAGAAAAAAGCGATTTTAGCCGGTAATGGATTACTCATGCTGAAGCTGATTAGTGAACTTGTAGAGCTTGGGGTGAAGATTCCTAAAGAGATAGGCATTGCAGGGTTTGATGATACAGAATGGTATAAGCTGATTGGACCTGGAATCACAACGGTTGCCCAGCCATCTCATGAAATGGGGAAAGCAGCCATGCAAAAAATCAAGACACGGCTAGAAGGGGATGAAAGTGCGCCCCAAACGATTCAGCTTGATGGAGAAATCATTATGAGGAAATCTTTATAAATGATAGGCAGAGAAGAGTATACATACGTGCATGCTCTCTCTTTTTCAACTGATTTGAAACCGGTACCAAGAAAGGGGAGAAATGAGTGAAAGCGTTGGATGCGGTCACATTTGGGGAATCAATGGCGATGTTTTATGCAAAAGAAGTTGGAGAGCTTCATCAAGTGCATACATTTCAAAAGGCGCTTGCTGGTGCAGAGAGTAACGTGGCTGTCGGCTTGGCGAGGCTGGGCTTTCATGTGGGATGGATGAGCAAAGTCGGAGCAGATTCACTTGGCACATTCATTTTAGAAGAGCTTCAAAAAGAAGGGGTCGATACAAGTGCAGTGCTCCGTTCAAATGATGGATCTCAAACAGGAATCTTACTTAAATCAAAAGTGATGGATGGAGATCCTGACGTCACGTATTATCGAAAAGGCTCTGCTGCGAGCACAATGAGTCCAAGCGACTTTCCCGCCGCCTATTTCAAACAGGCAGGCCATCTTCATATGACTGGTATTCCACCTGCCCTATCCAGTGGAATGAGAGCGTTTTCTTTTCGTGTCCTTCAAGAAATGAAAGAAGCGGGCAAAACCATTTCATTTGATCCAAATCTTCGGCTTCAGCTGTGGGAAGAGGAGGAAGATATGATTCATACGGTGAATCATATCGCTTCGCAAGTGGATTGGTTTTTTCCAGGGCTTGCAGAAGGGCAAAGGCTCACGGGTTATCAAGAGCCAGAAGAGATTGCAGATGTTTATTTGCAAAAAGGTGTCAAGCTAGTGGTCATTAAGCTAGGGGCAGAAGGCGCCTTTTATAAAAGTGCAGCCGGTCAGGGAATTGTGAATGGCTTTTATGTGCAGGATGTCGTAGACACAGTTGGAGCTGGTGATGGATTTGCAGTGGGGGTCATCAGCGGCTTGCTTGACGGCTTATCAGATGAAAAATCTGTGACAAGAGGCAATGCGGTTGGGGCACTTGCAGTGATGTCACCGGGCGATAAGGATGGACTGCCTACCCGGGAGGAGCTTCAGGCTTTTATGAAAGAAGCCAAGCGATATCAAAGGCGGGAGTACATGAAAGGGGATGAGAGATATGGGAAAGTCAGCAAGTTTGAGCGTTAAAAAGCAGCTAGCGTCTTGTAAATTGATCGCAGTTGTGAGAGCGGATAGTGAAGCAGAAGGTATTGAAATGATTGAGCGTTTAAAGAAAAAAGGAGTCCGTGCCATTGAAGTGACGTATACCACGCCAAATGCTGAACGCATCATCGCATCCTTCCAAGAGGAGCAGGACATCATTGTAGGAGCGGGAACAATTACGACGCTGGAGCAGGCACAATCAGCCATTGAGGCAGGCTCACAGTTTATCGTTAGTCCAGGATATCTTCCTATGATTGGTGAACATCTCTCATTTTACGACACACTCTATGTACCAGGTGTCCTCACCCCAAGTGAAATCATGCAGGCGAAAGCAGATGGCTACTGCTTGCTCAAGCTATTTCCAAGCGGCTCCTTCGGTTTATCCTATATGAAAAACCTGCAAGGTCCATTTCCAGAGATTGAATTTATTCCTACGGGCGGCATTCATCCAGCTGATGTTCCAAAGTGGCTCAAAGCAGGCGCGGTGGCTGTCGGTGTCGGAAGTCAGCTTGAAAGCAGTACAGCAGAGGAATTACAAGCAGTTCTTTCTTCATAAATACTTGTCAAACGAACAAACAACTGGCTCGTTGATGCCGGTTGTTTGTTCGTTTATCTGACATAACAGCAGATGAAATTTCAACTCTTCACGTACAATGTTCGTGAAGGAGTGATTGAAAATGTATATTCTACAAGATGAACTTACAGATGGACGAATTGACCAGCTGATCACCGCACATATAGAAGAGATGAAGGAGCATTCGCCGCCAGAAAGCATTCATGCCCTTCCATTAACTGATTTAAAAAAACAGGATGTCACCGTGTGGAGTGTGCGGGATGGAGAGGAGCTTCTTGGCTGCGGAGCGTTAAAGGAACTGTCAAGTGAACATGGGGAAATCAAATCGATGAGAACCGCAGCCCTCCATATGCGAAAAGGTGTAGCGAGGTATATGCTGAATCATCTTCTCCAAGAGGCAAAACGGCGCGGGTATACACGTGTCAGCTTAGAGACAGGGGCAATGGCTTTCTTTGAACCAGCAAGAAAACTATATGAGAGCGCTGGATTTCAGTATTGTCCGCCTTTTGGTACATATCAAGAAGATCCAAACAGTTTATTTATGACAAAGGAATTATAGAGGTCGAGAGAGTATGCTTATAAGCAGCTCTTTTTTTTATGCGGAAATAGTGGGAAGGAGGAGGACACGGTGAAATTATCTAAGTGGATCGGAATGAGCGCATTTCTCACATTTTGTGTGGTATCTGTCATCTTCTTAACGTTATTAGGTCAAGATTTATTTAAAATTGAAAGCGCTTCCGATGAAACGGCGTCAACGTATCAATACCATTTTGTTCTTGTACCGGAGGAACTTGATAACGAATATTGGCAGCTTGTACAAAAGGGAGCTGCGGATGCGGCAGACGTTCATCACGTATATCTAGAATATTTGGGCCCAAAACAGGCGGATGTAGACGATCATCTGAAAACCATTGATATGGCGATCGCTGGGCATGTTGATGGCATTATGACGCAGGGACTTGATGCTAAGAAATACAAACCGCTTTTTCAGAAGGCGAGGGAAAAAGGCATTGATGTCGTCACCGTCGATACGGATGCAGAGGGGAGCAAGCGTCAAGTGTATGTAGGGACGGACAATTATTATTCAGGTTTTATCGCAGGACAGGCACTCATCGCAGATACAAAAGGTGAACAGTATGTAGGAATTGTCACAGGCAGGCTGGATGCCATTCATCAAAAGCTGCGCGTCAAGGGCTTTCGAGATGCCGTCTCTGCTGAAAAACGCATTCATATTGCTGGAATAGAAGAATCAGCCATTACGAAGTCAGGTGCCTCAGGTGCCGCTTATAAACTATTAAACGATCATGCAAAGCTCACCTCATTTTATGGCACAAGTGCATTAGATGGTGCAGGCATCATCCAAGCAATTGCACAGTATCGATCATCCACTGATTTTTATGTGCTTGCATTTGACACATTGCCTGATACGATTCAGGCGCTTGATGATGGGACAATTGATGCCGTCGTCGTGCAGCATCCTTATGAAATGGGCTATCAAGCGGTTGAATCGCTTGTTCGTTTGCAGAAAGGTGAAAAAGAAGAACCGCTCCAGTACACGGGAACGAGTGTGATCCGGCGCGGGGATCTGCCTCTTCAGCAAACAGACAGAAAGCAGGGGATGCAGCCATGAGAAAGATTCGAAGTAAGCTGTTATTAGCATTTTTAATCCTTGTGCTTCTTGGCAACGTAGCCGCTTTTTTTGTCTACTGGAGCAGTTCAAAAATCACATCAGAATATAGCCGGAGCTTCCGTTCTTTTCTCTTGCTCAATGATATATCAACAGAGGCGAAAACGATGTATGAAAAGGTCAATGCCTATGCCATTGAAAAGGATCGGAAGTTTGCCAAAGAATATCTTACGTCAAAACAGAAAATGAAATCATACGATCAAGCGCTGCGAAAGGATGCCGGTCTTCATGCGGCAATTCCTTCTATTGAAAAATATCAATATATGATGCGGACGCTCATCAATGAAAGTGATGCGACCATGACACATGTGAAAGCAGGGAAAATCGAAGAATATGCTGCAAGTGTGAAGGAAGTGAGAACCGTCTCCTCCTATATACAAGAGCAGACGATGACCCTGCTTGATGATGAATTATCTGAGTATCAGATACTCTATCAATCTCTTCAAAAAAGGCATCAAACCTATGCGCTCTTTACCTTATGCCTGTTTACGTTATCAATCGGGGTCGCCTTATGGATGGCGTATATGATTGCTGGCGGGATCTCAAGACCCATCGTTCATCTGTCCCGAAGTGTAAAAGAAGTATCAGAAGGAAATTTTGATGGAGCGAATTTGCATGTTACCACAAAGGATGAAATCTCTGTTTTAAATGAAGCCTTTCAGCGAATGCGGCAAGAGATGAAAATGATGATTGAAGAGATCAAACAAAAGGCAGCATTAGATCAAAAAATCAAAGACATGAAGCTAAAAACGCTGCAAAACCAAATGAACCCGCATTTTTTATTTAACACATTAAACATCGTTTCACGGATGGCTTACTTAGAATCAGCAGAAGCCACATCGAGGTTGATTCAATCTGTTTCCACGCTGATGCGGTATTCGCTGTCTGCTCTCAGTACATCCGTTACATTGGAACAAGAAGTGAAAGTGGTGAAAGAATATTTTCATATACAAGAAACGAGATTTGCCGATCGTATTAAGTGCAAAACGTCCATCGATGAATCGTGTTTATCTGTACATATCCCAAGTCTTACCTTACAGCCGCTTGTCGAAAATGCCTTCATTCATGGCGTTGAACCAAAGGAGGAAGAGGGACTTGTTGAGCTCTCGATCTATCAAGAAGGCGGCTATGTGATGATTCAGATTCAGGACAATGGGATGGGCATCAATGAACAGGAGAAAAGAAGATTGCTGTCAGAAAAAGAAGAGGAAGATCCGAACATACTGAGTAAAGGCCACTCGACAGGAATCGGTCTTCGAAATGTAATGTCAAGACTGCGCTTGTTTTACGGGGTGCAAGATGCCCTTCAAATTGATTCAAAGCCAAACGAAGGCACCACCATACAATTGGCTATTCCGATAAAGGAGGGACCGGCATGCTGAACGTGCTGATTGTCGATGATGAAAAAATAGAACGGCTAGCGATGCGGAAGTTCTTAACCGAATGGCTTCCAGAGTGTCATATAGCAGGAGAAGCGGAAAATGGAAAGAAGGCGGTTGAATTCGTGCAGTCTGAGCCCATTCATCTTGTGCTCATGGATATTCAGATGCCTGGCATGGATGGACTGACAGCGATCAAACAGATCAAAGCAAGCAGTCCTCATACAAAATTCATTATGCTGACAGCCTACGATACATTCGATTACGCCAAGCAAGCGATGCAGGAAGGGGTGAAACAATACCTCGTCAAACCAGCTGACAAGGATGAAACCATCGCAGCCATTCGATTTGTAGCAGCAGAGATTCAGCAGGAGGCGTCTCTGCGGCAGGAGGCAGCGGCCGATCAGCAGTCAAAGTGGCTTGAAGCGCATGTCATGAACGGTCAATCTTATACCGAAATGGAGTTTCAACAACTATTTTCCGAATATGAAGCAGGTCTTATCATTGCTGTACAGCGGACAGAAGGAGATCAGCTGTTGATCGATTTACAGAAATCTGCACGATTTCATACGGTGCCGATTCAGATGGGGGGAGAACTGTTTACATGTCTCATTTATAGTCAGCAGGGACCAGGTCAGCTAAAGGCAGAGGTGCTGCAAGCCATTCGAGCTGCCATGACAAACGGTCAGCCTTCACCTGTCGTTGGCATAGGGCATCCAGTCTCAAACCCGCTTCATCTTCAGAAAAGTGCAGCAGAGGCGAAGCTTTCCTATTATCAGCGAAAAAAGAGTGGCGGCGTTGTTCGTTATGGCTTTTACCAAACAGAAGTGAAGCCCCGCCCATTGATTCATCTGCCGGAGCTTGCAGACAGCATGATGCAGGCGCTCGAGGAAGGGAGAAGAGAGGATGCGCTAGCTTTATTTGATGCCTTTGAATTAGAGGGGGCGGCGATTTCGCAGGTAAAAGAACTGCTGATTCTCTTCAAATCACGCCTCCGTACAGATCTATCGATATTGACAATCAGCACCGCAGCTGAATGCCGCCAGTGCTGTGAACACCTATTTGACGTGTATGAAGCGAGAACACAGACCATCAATGACATCGAGCGGGCAAAACGTTACATCAAAACGCATTATTGTGAACAAATCACACTTGAGCAAACGGCCGCTTATGTTGATTTAAGTCCAACCTATTTCACAAAACGATTTAAAGACGAGACGGGTCTGACATTTAAAGAGTATGTGACAGCCTGCCGGCTGGATAAAATCAAAAAGCTCCTCAAAGACAGTACGCTTAGCTTAAAAGAAATTACCTTTCAGGCAGGATATACAGATCCTAATTACGTCAGCCGTGTGTTTAAGAAGATGGTCGGCTGTTCACCGAAGGAATATCGAAAACAGGCCGTAAAAAAATGAAGAATTTCATAAAAAAGTGAAGAAGTTTGCCTGAAAAAAAGCAAGGATCTGCCATTATACTTATTTTGATAACGCTTACAAAATGGGGATAGGGGGATCAATTATGAAGTTCAAATTAGGCTTTACACTGCTGGCACTCTGTATGCTTATCGTCACTGCCTGCAGCTCATCGACGAATTCAGAGGCAAAAAAAGAAGGCGGAGCGGAAAAGCTCGAAATTTTCTCTTGGTGGACAGGAGCAGGTGAGGAAGACGGGCTGAAGGCACTCATTCAATTGTTTGAAGAGGAGAATAAAGACATTCCAATTGAAAATGCAGCCGTCGCAGGTGGTGCTGGTACAAATGCAAAGGCTGTCCTGACTAGCCGGATGCAGGGAAATGATCCGCCTGCTACGTTTCAAGTGCATGGCGGGGCGGAGCTGAATGAGAGCTGGGTCGCGGCAGGCAAAATGGAGCCGCTGGATGATTTATATGAAAAAGAAGGCTGGAAAGACAAATTTCCAGAATCACTGATTGATCTTGTCAGCAAAGATGGGAAAATCTATTCCGTGCCAGTGAACATTCACAGGGGCAATGTGCTTTGGTATAACAAGAAAGTATTTGATGATGCAGGCTTAGAGCCGCCAACGACATTTGATGAATTTTTCAAAACAGCAGATGCATTAAAGAAAAAAGGAATCACACCACTTGCACTTGGAGATAAGGAGCCTTGGGCAGCGACTCATTTGTTTGAAAGTGTTTTGCTGGGTGTATTAGGTGCAGATGATTATCAAAAACTTTGGGCTGGCGATATGAAAATGGATGACGCAAAAGTGAAGGAAGCGGCAGACATCTTTGGACGTATGCTCGAATACGTCAATGACGATCACAGTTCACGTAACTGGCAGGATGCCTCACAGCTCGTGGCAAAAGGAGAAGCGGCAATGAATGTCATGGGCGACTGGGCGAAGGGGTACTTTGTGAATGATCTTGATTTGAAGGTGAATCAAGACTTTGGATACGCGGCGACTCCTGGAACGGAAGGAAGCTTTATGGTGATCACCGATACATTTGGACTGCCAAAGGGTGTGAAACAGCCAGAAAACGTGAAGAAATTCTTATCCGTTTTAGGATCTGTGGAAGGACAGGATGCGTTTAATCCGTTAAAAGGATCGATTCCAGCACGTGTGGATGCAGATGTATCAAAATATGATGAATACGGAAAATCGGCGATGAAGGCATTTAAAGAGTCAAAACTGGCGCCGTCTCTTGCTCATGGCTCAGCTGCTGAAGAAGGGTTTGTGACAAAAGCGAATCAAGCCGTCAATATCTTCGTGACACAAAAAGACAGCAGTCAGTTTGTTTCATCTTTAAAAGAGGCAATGAAATAAAGACGAAGGAGGCGGCGGCTAGGCACCGCCTCTTTTTTAAAAAGGAGTGTAGTTTCATGAGCATAGACACATCGCCGATGACAAAAACACCTGTGCCCAAAGTTAAACGTATGCGGAAAAAATGGAATGGAGACCAGCTGCTGGCGCTGCTCTTTTTAGCCCCGTCAGCAGTTTTATTATTCATCTTTGTTTACGGTTTTATCGGCTGGACAGGATATGTGTCATTATCAAACTGGACCACGCTTGTTCCTGATTTCTCTTTCGCAGGTCTTCGCAACTATGTCATGCTGTTTCAAGATTTCCGCTTTCAATCAGATCTTCGAAACACGGTCTTTTTCACTTTATTTTTTATTGGGGCTGTCATTATCTCTGGTCTTGCACTTGCGATTTTACTAGATCAGAAGATCAAGGGGGAATCTCTTTTTCGGAATTTATTCTTCTTTCCGATGGCCCTTTCCTTCGTTGTCACAGGAGTCGTCTGGCAATGGATTTTAAACCCGTCAACTGGGGTAAATTTATTTTTGAAAACGCTTGGTATCCAGCCTAAGTGGTATACGGATACGAATATATTGGCCGGATTTGTCTGGGGGAAAATTGAGTTTGGTGTACCTGCGGCCATGATTGCTGTTGTGATTGCAGCTGTTTGGCAAATGACAGGCTTCTCTCTGGCGATGTATTTGGCGGGTCTGCGAGGAATTCCAGAGGAAGTAAGAGAGGCTGCTAGAATGGATGGTGCAACGGAGTGGCAGATTTACTGGAAAATCATTTTCCCTCTTTTAAAACCGATTACTGCAAGTGTTGTCATCATCATGGCTCACATTTCTTTAAAGATCTTCGATTTGATTTACTCGATGACAGGGCCGGGTGCGAACTTTGTCACGGATGTTCCGGGCGTGTATATGTTTGAAATGACCTTTAGAGGAAACCATTATGCAGGCGGTGCCGCCATTGCGGTTGTCATGCTGATCTCTGTTGCGGTCTTTATCGTGCCATATCTCCTGTCGAGCCGGAAGGGGGCTTCATCATGACAGCCAGATGGTTTGTCCGTCCAGTTCTTTATGCTTTATTGATTTTGTGCAGTCTCTTTTTTCTGATGCCTGTTTATGTCATGCTCGTCACAAGCTTGAAGCCATTAGGTGAAGTCACCCTTGAGCGAATGTGGTCGCTGCCATCTACTTTTGATTTTTCAAGCTATCAAATCGCGTTTGAAAAGCTGGCGCCCAATTTAATGAATTCTCTTTATCTTGTCATTCCTGCTACTTTATTGTCAGCTGTATTAGGTGCAATGAATGGCTATGTATTATCAAAATGGCGTTTCAAAGGATCAGAAGTCGTCTTTACGCTGATGCTGTTTGGGATGTTTATTCCATATCAAAGTATTCTGATCCCGCTCATTCAATTTTTGCGTGAAGTCGGATTGTATAATTCAATTCCAGGGCTTGTGCTTGTCCATGTCGTATATGGGCTTCCGATCACAACACTCATGTTCCGAAATTTCTATGTGAGCATCCCAGATGAAATGATTGAATCGGCGAAAATGGATGGCGCAGGGTTTATCGGGATTTTCAGACATATGATTCTGCCGCTTTCGATCACAGGATTTGTTGTGGTGGCCATTTGGCAGTTCACAAATGTGTGGAATGAATTCTTATTTGCAGTCACGATGACCACTGCGGAGCATCAGCCGGTGATGGTTGCCTTGCAAAATCTATCAGGCAGTCAAATTGTGCAATGGAACGTCCAAATGGCAGGGGCGATATTGGCTGCGCTGCCGACCCTGCTCGTCTATATACTTCTTGGAAAATACTTTATCAAAGGGCTTCTCGCAGGCTCTGTCAAAGGGTAAAATATTTTTTGTGTTATCGTTTTCATTGGGTGTACTGAAAGGATTGACTTCTCTTTAGATAGCGTCATAATAAAAGTTGAGACTTACTAGTTTTCATCAAGCTAGGTAAGGATTATCAAAGGGTAGCAAAGGGAGGAGTCATCCTGAATGAAGCAGTCACCAATTTTTTTACTGCCTGAATTGAAGGAGAGAATATGGGGAGGTACAGCCTTAAGGGATCAATTTGGCTATGATATTCCTTCTGATCAAACGGGAGAATGCTGGGCAATTTCTGCTCATCCAAACGGGCCAAGTGTCGTGCAAGACGGTCCATATAAAGGGAAAACGCTGATCGAACTCTGGGACAATCATAGAGAATTGTTCGGGGGGATAGAAGGCGACCGCTTCCCGCTGTTAACCAAAATTTTAGATGCAAACCAAGACTTGTCCGTGCAAGTACATCCAGATGATGATTATGCGGAAAGACATGAAAATGGCGAGCTTGGAAAAACAGAGTGCTGGTATATCATTGACTGCAAAGAAGGAGCAGAAATGATCTATGGGCACAATGCAAGAACAAGAACTGAGCTTGTCACCATGATGAATAGTGGAGATTGGGAAGGTCTTTTGCGGCGGGTGAAGATTAAGCCTGGTGATTTTTATTATGTGCCAAGCGGTACCATTCATGCGCTTTGCGAAGGAACGCTTGTCCTTGAAACGCAGCAAAGCTCAGATACAACTTATCGCGTATATGATTATGAACGAAAAGATCAGGATGGCAATGAACGTGAACTTCATTTTGCGCAAGCGATTGATGTCACAACGGTTCCTCATGTAGACGGGTATGCAGATGAATCAGTTGAAACACGCCGGGGAGTGACCATTCGTACATTTGTCGAAGCAGAATATTTCTCTGTGTATAAATGGGAAATTGATCAAAAAGTAGAGCTTTCGCAGGATTATCCGTTTTTGCTATGCAGTGTGATTCATGGAGAAGGGTCTTTAGAGCATGACGGACACACATATCCACTGCCAAAGGGCGCTCATTTTATTCTGCCGGCTGAAACAGGAAGCTTCTCAATTGAAGGATCTTGTGAACTGATTGTGTCGCATATATAAGGAAAAGAGGACTTCGAGGGGGTCCTCTATTTTTCTATTGCATAAATGACTTGAAAGAGTACTTGTTTTTGTCGATAAAGAGATTAGTAGACTATTATGCAAAGTTAAGAGAGGGACAGGGAACGTGAAAAAAACCATCAAGATTATGTTACTCGCAGCTGCCTTTGGTATGACATTACACACGGGTAAAGAAGCGCAAGCAGCCTCCTATGTCGATCAATCCATTTATACGATGAACACCTCAAAAGTATTTACAACAGAAGCAGAAGTGAAAAAAGCAGTGGAAACACTGAAGAAAGACAAAAAGTGGACAGCCACTTATCAAACCTCAGGAAATACGTCGACCTATCAGCTCACTGCTTCAGGATATGATTCGCAAGCAGCAGCGAATGCAAGTGCAGCTGCATTAAAAAAAGAAGTAGGCATGAGCGGTACGGTGTCTCCAGTAGGTGACCGCCTTCCTTTACAAAAGGTCGTATCTGATCCAGTTAATGATGAAAGTCAGGCGAAAAAGCTTTCACTCGAACTAACGAAAACATCAGGGCTCAATAGCTCCTATGAAGTCATCAATCAAAGCAAACCTTCTTATCAGGTCATATCAGGAGCCATTGATTCTGAAACGAAAGTGAAAAATATTCAAACCGAGCTGCAAAAGCAGGCAGGCGTCACCAGTACATACCAAACCGAAACGAAAGCTGGCACTGTGTATCAGCTGATTTCAAGCGGTATTGTTGGACAAAGTAAGGCGAATACCATTCTGCAAGGCTTTCAAAAGGCATCCGGCTTAACAGCAGTGCTTCAAACGGTGACAGCAGGTAAGCCGTATTACATCGTCACATCCGCTGCACAAGCGAACCAGTCGAAAGCACAGACGCTTCTTAGTCAACTGCAAAAGGAAGCAAAGATCAGCGGGAAGATTCAAAAGACAGGTGCTTTAAAAAATGTCTACAGCTTGGAATCAGGCTATTTTAAAGACAACAAACAAGCAGCTTCAGCTGCAGCTCAGATTAAGAAACAAACCGGTGCTGCAGGTACTGTGCAGCGCGTGGGAAAAACAAAAAATTATATCGTGAAGCTCAATCAACTGAACGATACAGCTTACGCCAAAACGGTAGCCTTTTTCAAGAAAAAGAAATGGCGCTACACGTCCAAAAAGATTTCTTCTACACAGCCATATCAAGTCGTGACGGGAAACCTTTTAGGAGATGACCAAGTCAAAAAAGCAGCGGCTTTCTTCCAAAAGAAAAAAGTATCTGCGACAACGAAAAAAACTGGCAAGGTATCAGACAGCACGTATCGACTCGTCGTCAATCAAGCAGTGGACCAAGCGAAAGTGAATAAAGGGGCCGCCTACTTAAAAACGCAGCAGCTGACAAGCAGCATAACCACAAGTAAGGGACAGGCTGTCAGCAAAACGTATAGTCTCAAGACAACACCTGTATATGAACAAAGTAAAGTGAAGCAGGCTCAAGAGATTATCAAGAAAAATGGCGTTGCCAGCAGTACAAAAACGCTGACAGAAGCGGTCAATCAATACCGTATCACGACAGAGCCGACAGTGAATCAGACAAAACTGAATCAAGCACTCAGCTATTTGACGAAACAAAAAATGAAGGCCGCTGCTCAAAAAACAGGCGCAGCCGATTATGCTCAATATCAGATCAAAACAGGTGCCATCTCAACCGCTGCACTGCGTGATCAAGGTATGGCATTTTTCAAAAAACGGAATGAAACCGCTGCGTATACAACCACAACGAAACCAGCTTACAAAATCAACATTACGCAGCAATTTACAGGATTACCAACTGTAAATGAAGCCATTGCTTTTGTGAAAAGCCAATATGGCTGGACCGCCACAGCCGTAAAAATTAAAAATGGCCCAATGGTTATGCAAACGAACTACAACCTTACTGTCAATGAGATGGTCAACAAACAAATGAAGGTGTCGCCACAGACAGATGGTGCGGCCTATGTCTATGCAGCATATGTAGACCAAGCAACATCGACAGTGAATACGGATGGCTTAAATGTCCGTTCTACACCTGATTCGAGCTCTGCAAGCAACATTGTGGCACAGCTCAATAAAGGAGCAAAAGTGAAACAGCTTGGGAAAGAAGGGAACTGGATCAGGATCAACCTCGGCTGGAGAAATGCAAGTGCAGCAGAGGTGCAAAAATATGTAGATCCAGCTAATATTGCAGAAGGCACGCAATCTTATTTTCAATTTCTGAAACTCTCTGAAGCTGCGAATCTCAATCCAGCAGAGGTCAATTCAAAGATTTTAGCAGGAAAAGGGATTCTTGCGGGTAAAGGACAGGCCTTTATTACAGCAGCAAAAACGTATCATATCAACGAAATTTATCTTATTTCTCATGCGTTGCTTGAAACGGGTAACGGAAGTTCCATTTTAGCGAATGGCACAATGTATAATGGAAAGAAAGTTTATAACATGTATGGCATTGGCGCATATGACAGCAATCCGAATTATCTTGGTGCAAAGTATGCGTATGAACAGCAATGGTTCACGCCAGAGGCTGCCATTATTGGCGGAGCAAAATTCATTGGCAACAGCTATATCAATAATGCCACATACAAGCAAGATACAATTTATAAAATGCGCTGGTCGGCTGCAGCGACTCATCAATATGCAACAGATATTGGCTGGGCTTCTAAGCAAGTCACTCGCATGTATAGTTTGTATAACCTGCTTGATGACTATACGCTGTATTACGATATCCCGGTGTATAACAAATAAAAAAACGTCCGTGCTTCCTAATGAGAAGCCGGACGTTTTTTGTGTAGGAGCAGCTGCTGTTCAATAAATGAGAGGAGCTGCTGACTTGATTGTCCCTTTGAATATTGGTTCCATTCCTCAGCAAAGGTTTTGATTCGTTCTTTATTGTTTAATGCGTTTAGGTGCAAAAGCTCCTGCAAGAGCATGTCTTGAGTGACGCAAGCCTTACCAGGAATGATGTCTTCATACCGGTCGACTAAGCCGCGTTTCTCCCGATAAGTGTCTAAGTCATAAGTGAAGAACAAGACAGGCTTTTCGAGCAGTGCATACTCAAACACAATGGACGAATAATCTGTCACCAAGACATCACAAGCACAAAGCAATGGATAGAGCGGCTGATCGGACACATCAAATATCCATTCACCGTCTGTTTCTGCTTTCGCTAAATGTTTGACCGCAGGATGAAGCTTGATGAGCAGAATGTAATCGCCATTCAGCTCAGTTTGCAGCTGCTCTTTTGAAAAAGGCAGCACAAGACCGTCCATTGCAAAGTCTCGATAGGTCGGTGCATAGAGTAGGATCTTTTTCCCTTTTGGAACATCATTCAGCTTCAAGGAAGGCTGGTGCTGTTCATAGTACACATCCGTCATTGGTACACCAGTTGGTAAAAAGCGTTCATCTTTGACCCCAAACGAGGTCTTGAAAATCTCACGCATGTGATCTGAGCCTGTCACGATGTAATCGAAAGACGCATAAACGCGTTTGAAGCGTTTGATATCACGTGGACTCCGGTCAGAATTTGAAGCATCTTCAAGCCCGAACTTTTTCAAAGCCCCATTGGCATGCCAAACTTGAATACAAGTTGTAGAAGGCCGTTTTCTTAGCACACTCGTCATGAGAAAGTAATTATCCGTCACGACAACCTTGCTTTTAAACATCGTATATATACATTGAATGAGATGGAGAGGATTTTTTTCATGAAAATAGCGAAATGACAGATGAGGCCCGTCCTTTTCTATCGCAGAAGCATGCTTCGTATAGAGGATAGTGAGCTTCATTGTCATGTTCGCCTGTTGTTGATAAGTATGAATGAGAGCAGCCGCATTCTCTTGGAATGAAACAAGCAGCGTCACCTGGTTTTCACGAGGTTTCACGCCGCTCATCAGCCATCCAATGAAAGAAATAAAAGCTGCGTAACATGAAATCATCATTGAGCGTATATTCATCATTTATCAGTCTCTCACAGCTGCTTCGTCTGATCCTTTACCTGCTCAGGATAGTAACGTTTTTTTCCTTTGCTTTCTTTCAATACGGCAAAAGCGTACTTAGGAATATTGAGCATTCGTTTCCATCTCCATGGATTCACAATCAATCTGTACAGCCATTCTGTATTTGTCTTAATCATCCAGCGTGGTGCACGCTTCACCGTTCCGCTAAATACATCAAAGCTTCCGCCTAAACCGATGCAAACAGCCTGCGGGAATAAATGGCGGTATTCGTAAATAAAGTTCTCTTGATTTGGATAACCTAATGCAACGAACACCATATCAGGTTTCGAGCGCGCGATTTGCTTCGCTACGAAACGTTTATCGGCTTGATAGCCGTCACAGCTTCCAGCGAGGACCACATTTGGATATTCCGTATCAATTCGCTGTTTCACAGCCTCAAGCACTTCTTTTTTTGCACCATATAAAAAGATTCTTTTAGACTGCTTGTTTGCTAGGTCAAGCATAGACATGAAGACATCAAAGCCGGCAATTCTTGACTTAAGCGGACTTTGGGTCAGGCGGGACATCAATACGACGCCTACGCCATCCGGCAGTACATAATCCGCAGATGAGACGACTTGATGGTACGCATGATCCTTCATGACGGCATAGCCTATCTCTGGATTGACAGTCGCAATCATGGCGCCTCTTCTCTGAGAAATATGATGCTGGTTCATATAGCTGATAAATTCATCTAAGTCGCCGTTTACATAAGAAAGGTTAGAGACCACTTCTGTTTGCATTGTTTAGACCTCCTTTTTAACTTGTTATCTATGAACGTTCATTGTAAATTCATTCTTCGCCTATTCATCATTTTATCACAGATGCTCCATGAAATATTAACAATAACTTTACAAACCTTTAAATTTCATGACATTTTCATCATTTCATCTCGACGATCCTTTGTGAAACATTGATTCCTCGGACTTTTCCTCCTGCGCCCAATAAATTGGAAATAGTTTGTCTTTACATCCGCTTAACGTTTGGTGGGCGCTGTGATATAATGAGGTTCCGAAGAGCGAATCGAATATCACAGAATTACGGATAAATTACTGCACGAATGCAGTCGAATAAGGATTGAAGAAAGGAGTTTATGTTTGCAATGAAGAAAGTTATTACTTACGGTACATTTGATTTATTACACTGGGGGCACATTAAGCTGCTAGAACGTGCAAAGCAGCTCGGAGATTACTTAGTGGTGGCCATCTCTACAGACGAGTTTAACTTACAAAAATCTAAAAAAGCTTATCACAGCTACGAGCATAGAAAGCTGATTCTTGAAACCATTCGTTATGTAGACGAAGTCATTCCAGAAAACAGCTGGGATCAAAAAGTCCGTGACGTGCAAGAGCACGATATCGATGTGTTTGTCATGGGAGATGACTGGGAAGGTAAATTCGATTTCTTAAAAGAACATTGCGAAGTCGTATACTTGAAGAGAACAGAAGGCATCTCGACAACACAAATTAAGGAAGAAATTGCGGGACTTTAATAGATCGAAAAAAAGTACTTCTTATCTTTTGGTGAGAAGTACTTTTTCATGTAAAATACAATGAGCAAGTCATCATTATTTTTAAGGAGAGCTTCCTTTGTTTCAAAATTGGATGAAGAAAAAAGTTGAAGACACATTGGATCAATCTGAACAACATGAAACAATGGCATCAATGGACGTGCCTGATATGGATTATTACTTTATTATGGGTGATGTGCCAAAACAGGATGAGAGCTTAACGAAATCTTTAAAGGCAAGAATTAAGCCTTTGGCTGATCAGCATAAACGTACTGCAGTTTTAACTTTAAATTACGATGCAAATGTGAAAGAACGTATTCACAGCTTGGAGGAGACATTTCCTAACCAAGTGGACATCTTGAATGTATTTGAACACTATATCTTACCGGAAAGCGGAAGTAAAAGACGTTACTCAGAATTTATTGCCGGTGAATCATCACATCAGATCAATGAAGCTACTTTTCCAGAAGGTGCATCCACGATTCAAGTGACGAGATATGAATTGCCTTCTTCTCCCATTTGTTATATTGATCAATATAATGAAGAGCAGCAATTAGTGAAGAGGGAAGAATACAATTGGCAGGGCATTTTGTGCAGAGTACAAAGCTTTGTTCCACATTCAGGTGCTCTATACTTAGAGGAATTAATCAATGACGACGGCAGCATCTATATGGAGATCATTTATCCTGGTGATGCAAAAAAGAATCCAGTTCGGCATATTAATTGGTATAAAAAAACAGGAATTCAAACATTTACAAAGAAGACGGATATTAAACAATTATGGCTATCCAGCATTCAATCACAAAATGACCGTTTGAAACTGATGATCACAGAGGACCGTGATCAAGACCGCCACCTGTTTAAAATCGATCAGCCTGAAACAACCTATTACGCTGCATTTGTGCATCACGCACATTATGAAAAAGATCTGCATCAAGTCAATTCTCAATATGGAGAATTATTTAAACAAATAAGAAAGCAGCAAGTGGATGCTGTCTTTTTTGGGGATACTAAACATAAAGAAGATGTCGAAAAATTATTGGGAGAACAAGCCTATTTTTATCTTGTTCCTTCTGACGAAGAGACTGTTTGGAATACGGCGATTCATCATATGCTCGAAAATCGTGAGCATAAAGATGAACTGAGAGGGATCGTTGACAGCATGAAATGGGTCTTGCGTGATCTAAGCTCTGAGCATCATGTTCTTCACCTTCAACTTGAGTTAAAAGATGAAATGAGTCATGCGGATCATGTGCAAATTGATTTCGCAGGATATGATCGAGTGAATGGAGCTGAAATCATCTCTCAAACAATCGATGAGAACCATCAAGTCAGCTTCCCAATCGGCCATTTTCAAACAAAGAAAAACATTGAAATCAACCAAACGAAATTTGTGGATTTTTACATTCGTTTTAAAACAGAAGAACTTCAAGAGGTTTTGCAGCGTCTAGAAATAGAAGGTGAGCTGCTTACGAATAAACCATCATCGATCGATGGATGGTCATATCAAACGAAACAAGGAAACTATTCATGGAAAGTAAAATAGTGATATAACACAACGGTAAGATTTCTGAACAGAGGAGATTAACGATTAATGATTGAAGAGGGAATTCATAAGAAGAGTGTCGTTGAAGGGTTAAAAAATCACCATGAGAAACTAGAAATGCTGATTCGCATCAACGATGACATGCCATTAACAGATAGAGAATTTTATTTGTTTATGAGGGAGAGAGTTTCGAAACAAGAACTTTTCCTTCCGCTTGTTCATCAAGAAGAGAATCTATTCAAATTGGTATTGAATGAAGCATCGCTGCCGCTTGCGTTAGAGCAAGGCCAGACATATAACTTGTATGTCACGGACTATTTGAGCACAAACAAAGAAGAGGATGAGGACGAGCTTGAGGACTCAGCTTATGATTCTGATTCCGAAGAAGAGGAAGAAGAAGTAAAAGAAGCGGATATCAATACAGATATTGAATTTGAAGAGAAAACGTCAAACTATAAACGCCGCTTAAAAATGGAAATAGAAAAGCCTGAGCTGACTTTTTTAGAAAATAAAGACGCCATGCTGTGTATCATTCCATACCGTACAGACAAAGGGAATGCTTCTTTGAAAATCAAGCGTGAGCTAAAGGTTGTGAAATTCAATCATATCGAGCTCAACAAAGGGTGTATGTTATCTTTATCCGGGTATGCAGGTATACTAAGTGCAGAACATCCGTATGAGATCAAAGAAGCAAAGCTTCTATTGAAGAAAAATGGTGAAGAACCAATTGAACATCGTTTTCCGGTCAATATCACCCATATAAAAGACGAAGTGATCGAATACCGTGATGATCAACATGTACCACAGCTTTATCAATTTTTAGCAGAAGTCCCTTTGGAGGAATTGACCTATTCATTAAACAAACGCTTTGTATATCGCTTCTATCTTGAATTTATCTGCGATGTAAACGGAGCAGAGGAAACATTAACAACCACTTCTTTAGTGCTTGGAGACCGCTCGAACAAACTCAAAGGACTTGTTCAAATTCATAAACGAAACGATGTACCGATTCGATATGAAGTGTACCGAAAGAAAAAAAGACAAACGCTTGGCATCCGTATTAATGATTACACAATGAAAACACGTGCCAAGTATTACGTCAAAAGCAAGTGGAAGAAATTCAAAAAGAAGATCAGTAAAATCAAAAAAGTCCGTAACCGCCTTGTGACAAGAACGTTTAAAACGACCTTTAAACTGGCGAGTAAGCTGTCTGTGAAAAAGAAAACGGTTGTTTTTGAAAGCTTTAATGGAAAACAATTTAGTTGTAACCCGCGTGGGATTTATGAGTATATGAAAGAACATCATCCTGAATATACGCTGATCTGGAGCGTTAAAAAGGGTCATGAAGCACCGTTTAAGGAAAAAGGCATCTACTATATCAATCGTCTGTCATTGAAATGGATCTTTGCGATGGCAAGAGCCGAGTATTGGGTCGTAAACAGCCGTTTGCCGCTATGGGTTCCAAAGCCAGATCACACAACATACTTGCAGACTTGGCATGGTACGCCGTTAAAACGGCTGGCAATGGACATGGACGAGGTGCATATGCCTGGAACAAACACGAAGAAATACAAAAAGAATTTCACAAAAGAAGCATCGAATTGGGATTATCTCATTTCTCCAAATGCCTACTCGACTGAAATCTTTACACGTGCGTTCCAATTCCAAAAGACCATGATTGAGTCAGGATATCCGAGAAATGACTTTCTTCACAATCAAAACAATGAAGAAACGATGAGAGCACTGAAACAAAAAATGAACCTGCCGCTCGATAAAAAATTGATCTTATATGCACCGACATGGAGAGACGATCAATTTTATAAAAAAGGGCAGTACAAATTTGATTTAGACCTTGATCTGCATGAACTCAGAGCTGCAATCGGAGATGAATATATCATCATTCTGCGTATGCACTATCTAGTTGCTGAAAACTTTGATTTAGGGCCGTATGAAGGCTTTGCCTATGACTTCTCTCATTACGAAGACATTAGAGACCTTTATATGATTTCAGATCTGCTCATCACAGATTACTCATCTGTGTTCTTTGATTATGCAAACCTCAAACGTCCGATGCTGTTCTATGTGCCAGACATTGAAACATATCGTGACAAGCTCAGAGGCTTCTACTTCGACTTTGAACAAGAAGCACCTGGACCACTTGTGAAAGAAACAGCAAGTGTCATTGACTGGGTGAGAGAAACAGAACAGCCAGACTTTACACTACCAGAATCATTTGCACCGTTTTATGAGAAATTCTGTTACTTAGAGACTGGAGAATCTTCGAAGCGTGTCGTGGAAGTAGTGTTTTCTGAAAAATAGTTTAAAAAGTACCGTTCTTCGCTTAGTAGAACGGTACTTTTTTGTTTTTTTTATTCCATTGTACACATATTTAAATGTAATGGTAAAAATAAAAAAACATAGAAATTTAACAGTAAACATGCTAAATTTAGATAAGATTATCCGGTACTGTAAAAATGCTGAAAATAATATAGAGGTGCTTCAATGTACAAACTTTATCATAATTTTATTGAAATTCTTAATTTAGATGAACAAAAGCTAGTGTTATATATTGATGACATAGAGAAGTTATGTACTTTTGAATTTAAAGAGCTAATTGTAAACGAATCAAAGAGGATTTGTGAAATTGATGTAAAGGATCAGATGATTTTTGAATCTTCAATAGATCATTCTAATGAAATGATCTATCTTTATTCTAAGGATCAGAACTTGTATATTGTCAAAGAAAGTTCTGACATTCTTCAACCAAATCAAATACATCCTATTGACATTAACAATCAATTTGAAGATATATATGTCAAACAATTAGGGTTAGACCGCTATGGCTTATATAGAGGCGAAGAGGAACTATTATTATTCTCAGGGCTTCTGAACGTTGATGAGATCAATCGGAATTATAAAATGGATTTGAAGATTCACGGGGCAGAAAGAAGATTTGTAGACATCTCCTTTATCCAATATATTCCCTTCAACTTTGTTGTTACGTATGATTGCCAAAATAAAGAACTAAATGTAAGGAAAATTTTGTTTGATGTGATGCAGGAACATAAAGATATTGAAGTGACTGTGAATAATCGTAATCAAATCAAAATTTTAAATAAGGTGACTGAGCAAAAGAAAATCGTCAACTTTAGACTTGTTCCTAGATATCAGCCGCTCAAAGTTTTTGGTAAAGATACATTAGAGCAATTCAAAGAAGATAACATCCTCAATATTTTGGTGATTAATAAACAAAGGTATTACATATATGTAAGAACGAATGGTGTTTACTTAGTAAGAGGAAACCCTTATCTTGTTACAAAACATACATCAAGACTACGTATTTTTAGTTTGTTTAATAGCTTTTATGTTTATGGAAGACTGACACATTACGCGTATAATTCAGACCAAAAGTATGAATATCTGTACATTAGAAATTCTGATCATCAGGTGGCGAAATTTATAAGGCCATTTAGAAAGATCAAATTCTTAAAAAGATATGGTTTCTTTAAAATTTCGTTAAATGATCTTGACTTAGACAGCAGAATCCATAATAACTTATTCGTTGGAAATGATAACCGAATTATCCATAGTTTAAGGCTGAAAAAAAGAGATAAAAAGGTGAAAACATATATCACGAAAAAGAATGGGGACAAGCTTCAAGTACTAAGAACAAATCTATTTGGAAATGTGACATCTACCATTATTCCTTATTCACAGGAATATTCTTTATTTAGTAAAGTAAAAATAAAAATAGCGAGTATCTTATCATCATTCTATAAAGACAAGAATTATCGTGTGAATTTGTTTTTTGAGAAAAAGAGTGATAAAGCAGATGAATCCGCTATTAGAGTGTATGACTATGTACAAGAGAATTGTCAAACAGACTCAAGAAATTACTTTATTCTTAATAAGAAATCAAGTGCTTATCCGGCACTTAAAGCTAAGTATGGAAAGGGAATCATTCCGAAATATAGTCTGAGACATTATTTAAGTATCTTCAATGCCAGCTATTTTATTTCAAGTGAGTTATCTAACCATGTTCTGAACGATAGATTATATATTGATCATCTTAGAGAGAGAATTATGAGCGTACCACTTGTCTTTTTGCAGCATGGAATAATGTTTGCGAAACCAGTTGATAATCCAATGGCCTTTGGATTCCATAAAGACAAGAACCAATATAATATTTATAAATCAGTCATCAGTTCTGAACTAGAGGCTGGTGAATTCTACAAAATGAAATATGACCGTGAGGATTTGATTTTGACAGGCCTCGCAACTTTTGATCATGCCAAATTAGTAGACGGTGCAGATAAGATCGCCTTTATGCCAACTTACCGCTATTGGGAAGAGGGGCTAATATATACAAATAGAATTGAAGAAACATCTTACTATAGAGTTCTGATTAAAATCATTAAAAGCTTTGAAGAAGCAGGTCTTCTTGATCGTCTGTTAATTGTACCGCATAACAAATTTTCTCAGTACGTTTATCAAAACCTGCCTCAGTATAAACATATTATTTCTGATAATCCATCAGAAGCGTTAAAAGTATCAAAGGTGTTTATCACTGATTACTCTTCTGCTATTTATGATGCACAATATAGAGGAGCATACCCTATTTTTTATTGGGAAGAAAAAGATTACTTGATTAGACAGTATAAAGCGATTCCTCCTGTAAACGAAGAAAATGCACCAGGACCGATTGCATATAATACTCAAGAGCTTATTCGTATTGTCAAACATGCGATTGAGAATGAGTATGTCGTGGAAGATGAATATAAAGAAAAATACTTGAAAATTAACAGCTTTAACGATAATCAAAATACGAAAAGAATTACAGATTTCTTAAAAGAGCATCAAATTATCTAATGTCTTATGCCCCCTGAATCTATGATTGAAAGGATTCAGGGGTTTTTTGTCTTCTAGTTTGACGTGCATGACTTTTGTTATAAGATGAAATGTGTATCGTTATCTGTTACAATTATGAGCGGTGCTTTTTAAAAAAGTAATCCCAAAAACTTATATCTAAGGAAGATTAGAATGAACGCAATGTTGACGATACTAAAGGAGCAAATCAGCTCATTTCCGCTGATTATGCGACTTGCTGTTTATGAAACAAAATCAAAATATCAGATGAATTATTTAGGTGTTTTATGGCAGTTTTTAAATCCATTGATTCAAATGCTGGCTTACTGGTTTGTTTTTGGTATGGGTATTCGCGGAGGACAGCCAATTGTCATTGGCGGCGTGGAGGTTCCATTTATCATCTGGATGCTTGCTGGATTAATCCCTTGGTTCTTCATTAGTCCGACCATTCTTGATGGATCAAACAGTGTGTTTAAACGCATTAATATGGTATCGAAAATGAATTTTCCGATTAGTGCGCTGCCGTCTGTGGTGATTATGTCCAACTTGTTCAGCTACTTTGTTATGATGGGTGTCTATCTGATTGTGCTGATTTCCTATGGCATCTACCCTGACGCGCATTGGCTGCAATATATATACTATCTTATTTGTATGATCGCGTTTATGTTTTCGTTTAGTTTGTTTAATTCCACGATTAGTGTACTCGTGAGAGACTATCAATTTCTTTTACAATCCGTGACACGATTACTTTTCTTTTTGCTGCCGATTTTTTGGAATATTTCAGAGAAACTTACTGGAGATAAGGCGTGGATTGGAGATATTTTAAGACTGAACCCTCTTTTCTACATTATTGATGGTTTTAGAAATAGTTTGTTAAAGGGAGAATGGTTCTTCCATGATGTCAAATATACACTTTATTTTTGGCTGATCACGCTTCTTCTTTTAACAGTCGGTTCATTGCTTCATATGAAATTTAGGGATAAATTTGTCGATTTTCTTTAAAAAGTAAGGAGATTATACGATGAAACTAAAGGTTTCGTTTCGAAACGTATCCAAGCAATACGTCCTATATAAAAAGCAGTCAGATAAGATTAAAGGGCTGTTTTTTCCTAATAAAAATGAAAAAGGTTTTTTTGCTGTCCGTGATGTGTCCTTTGATGTCTATGAAGGCGAGACAATTGGTTTTGTAGGGATTAACGGGTCTGGAAAATCGACAATGTCGAACCTTCTAGCGAAAATCATTCCACCGACAAGTGGTGAAATTGATATGGACGGCCAGCCTTCGTTAATTGCCATTGCAGCAGGGCTGAACAACCAATTAAGCGGAAAAGACAACATTCGTTTAAAGTGCTTAATGATGGGGCTGACGAATAAAGAGATAGACGAGCTTTATGAAAAAATCGTAGAGTTTGCGGATATTGGCGACTTTATTGACCAGCCTGTAAAGAGCTATTCAAGCGGAATGAAATCACGCCTTGGCTTTGCCATTTCAGCGCATATCGATCCAGATATCCTGATTATTGATGAAGCACTGTCTGTTGGAGACCAAACCTTCTATCAAAAATGTGTGGACCGCATTACAGAATTCAAGGAACAAGGAAAGACGATCTTTTTTGTCAGTCACTCCATTAGCCAAATCCAAAAAATCTGTGATCGGGTGGCTTGGATGCATTATGGTGAGCTTCGTATGTTTGATGATACGAAAAAGGTCGTGAAGGAATATAAGGAGTTTGTTGACTGGTTTAACAAGCTTTCCAAGAAAGAGAAAAAAGAATATCAATTGAAACATAAAGAAGGCCGCAAAGGCGTACAGAAGACAGAAAAGGTGTCTCGTTATCAAGAGAACGGCAAACGGCGTTCATTGTTTGGCCCCGCATTTCAAGTGACAGTTTTAGCGGTCTTAACGCTATTGCTAGCCTTATCGATGTTTTCAGATCGCCCGCTTCGTACATTGGCGACATTTGGCGCAATCCCATCAGATAAGACAGAAGCGCCTCAGTCGAAGAACCCGCAGACCAAAGGAGCACCTGATATGAAAAAGGTGGATCAACAGCTGATAGTCACGGCAGATCCACTTACGGTTTACAAAGACCAAGCCATGAAAAAAAAGGCCGATGTCACTTTGCCATTTGGACTAGAAGTACAGGCTGTGGCTGAAAATAAACAAACCGTTCAAATTAAAACAGCGTCAGAAACGTATTTTGTTAAACCTGCTGCGCTTCAAAATGCAGAGGAATTAAAGTCATTATCTATTAGGCCAGGACAGTTTAATTCCTATGTATCGCCTGCATCGGCAGGTTCGTATGAGTATTTACTGTCTTTCCTTGGAAAAGAAGAATCTGTGCTGAAACAGAGAATGCAAACGCTGAGTTCAGTGAAAAATGACCAAGGAGATACGATTGAGCGATTGACCACAGAGAAAACCGACTATGTCATTCAAAATGGTCATGCAAACACGATTGTGTTTCGCGGCATTATGCCAATCTCTCCTTCCACACTTGGGCTGACTGAACAAAATGTCTGGATGAATGAGAAACGAACAAAATTCGCAGTGAAGGGCGAAAACAACCTGTTTGTCATTGATAATGAACAGCATACACTGACTATTTCAGTCATTAAATAAAAAAGCTGCCGATGCCGGCAGCTTTTTTTAATTCACTTCTTCTTTTTCGAGAAGCTGTTTCATAAATGGAATGAGTTTCTTTTTCAATTCTTCATCCTGAAGAGCAAACTCAAGCGTCGTTTCAATGAAGCCTTGCTTCTCGCCGACATCGTATCGTTTTCCTTCGAAATCATAGGCGAAGACGCGCTGGATGTCATTCAGCTTTTGAATGGCATCTGTCAGTTGAATTTCTCCGCCTGCACCAATCTCTTGCTGATCGAGGTACATAAAGATCTCTGGCGTGAAAATGTAGCGCCCTAAGATGGCTAGGTTCGATGGTGCTGTTCCTTGCGGCGGCTTTTCAACAAAGTTTTTGACTTGGTAGCGGCGTCCTTCTTGTGTAAGAGGATCAATGATCCCGTAGCGATGCGTATCGCTGTCTGCTACTTGCTGAACACCGATGACAGATGAAAGGGTTTTTTCGTATTCATCCATCAGCTGGCGAAGCCCAGGCGTTTCGGCTTGCACAATGTCATCACCTAATAAAACAGCAAAAGGCTCATCGCCAATAAAGTTACGTGCGCACCAAACGGCGTGTCCAAGTCCTTTCGGCTCTTTTTGACGTATGTAATGAATGTCAGCAATGTTAGAGGATTTTCTCACTTTTTCTAAAAGCTCGCTCTTTCCTTTTTCCTCAAGGTTGCGCTCTAACTCTGGTGCAAAATCAAAATGATCCTCAATGGCTCTTTTTCCTTTTCCGGTGACGATAATAATGTCTTCAATTCCTGATTCAACAGCTTCTTCAATAATATATTGAATGGTTGGTTTATCAACGATTGGGAGCATTTCTTTAGGCATCGCTTTTGTTGCAGGGAGGAAACGTGTCCCAAGACCTGCAGCTGGTATAATGGCTTTACGTACTTTTTTCAATGAACTTTGCACCTTCCTTACATAGATAACCGATTTCATATTTCAATGTTTGTTCTTGGTCGTCTGTTTAAAGTGTAACTTACAAATCATAGGAAAGACAAATGATTTCACTAAAATGACTTTTAGATAATTCATATTTTATATGTTAAATGTAAAGGTAAGAGAAATTTAACGTTAATTCAATGTAAATTTCTTTTTTTATATCATTAATTTTATCCTCCCAATTGTGTATAATTGAAAGTACTATACTAGGAAAGAGGCATAAACAAGTGAAAAAACTAAATGTAATGACTATTTTCGGTACTAGACCTGAAGCAATCAAAATGGCACCACTTGTCCTTGAACTGAATAAACATCCACAGATAAATTCGATTGTTACTGTAACAGCTCAGCATAGAGAAATGCTTGATCAAGTCCTTGAGGCTTTTTCTATTACGCCAGATCATGATTTAAACATTATGAAGCAGCGCCAGACATTATCTGAAATCACATCAAATGCACTCTTGAAACTAGATCAACTATTTCAAGAGGAAAAACCTGATATTGTCCTTGTTCATGGAGACACAACAACAACCTTTGCAGGAAGCTTGGCCGCATTCTACCACCAAATTTCAGTCGGTCACGTTGAAGCGGGTTTAAGAACACACAATAAATACTCGCCGTTCCCTGAGGAATTGAACCGACAAATGACAGGTACGATTGCCGATATTCATTTTGCTCCTACAAATGAGGCAAAGCAGAATCTTTTAATTGAAAATAAAAAAGAAGAGACGATTTGTGTGACGGGGAATACTGCGATTGATGCGTTGCAAACAACGGTTACAGAGCAGTATCAACACCCTATTTTAGAGAAAATAGGCACAGATAAAATGATTTTGTTAACGGCTCATCGCAGAGAAAATCTCGGCCAGCCGATGAAAAACATGTTTAGAGCGATTAGACGTATTGTAGAAGAGTTTGAAGATGTTCAGGTTGTATATCCTGTACATTTAAACCCTGCTGTTCGTGATGCGGCTCAAACAGAATTCAGTGATCTTGATCGTGTGCACTTAATTGAGCCGCTTGAAGTCGTTGATTTCCATAACTTCGCTGCTGCCTCACACTTTATATTAACGGATTCTGGGGGTGTCCAAGAGGAGGCGCCTTCTCTAGGGAAGCCAGTATTAGTTCTGCGCGATACAACAGAACGCCCTGAAGGTGTGAAAGCTGGCACGCTTAAGCTCGCGGGTACAGATGAAGAGACCATTTACAACATGGCAAAACAGCTGTTAGTCGATCAGAAAGAGTACGACAACATGTCGAAGGCGTCTAATCCATATGGTGATGGACAAGCGTCAAAACGAATTGTCGAAGAGCTTCTCCATCGTTTTGGATTAAGTGAAGAAAAACCAGTTCCATTTCAATCATAAAAAAAGAAGACTACATTTCTGTAGTCTTCTTTTTTACTGCTCCAAACTTTCCTTCAATTCCTTCTTCACATTCGCAAGACTGCTGTCATCAAGCTGGTAGTAATAAATGTTATTGATACGTGTGCCTGATCCTTTCAGCTCGTGCTGCTCCACATGCTGTCTTGCATCACGATAATCATTCATCATCATCCACATATCGTCAAATGACATGTTTGTCTTCATATTATTTTCCACGACTTTGAACATATCGCCGAATTTCGTAATAGATGAAATGTTGGCACCTTTTGCAATGATTCCTTCAATGACCTGGCGCTGTCTTTGCTGACGTCCGAAGTCACCCTTTGGATCTTGCTTTCTCATTCTTGTGTAGGCAAGGGCTTGATCGCCATTCAGGTTAATTTCTCCTGTACCAAATGAATGGCCGTCATAGCTAAATGCAAACGTGCTATTTACTGTAATACCGCCAAGTGTATCAACAATATCCTTGAAGCTTTCCATATTGACTTTAACGAAGTAATCAACAGGTACATCAAGCAGTTCCTCTACAGTATCTGCTGCCATTTGTGTACCGCCAAATGCATAGGAGTGGTTGATTTTATCCATTGTGCCTTTTCCGACAATCTTCGTATACGTATCACGCGGGATGCTCACCATCTCGGTCGTTTTTGTTTTCGGATTTACTGTCATGTATATTAATGTATCTGCACGGCCTCGGTCATTTTTTCGTTCATCGACACCCATGACTAAAATAGAAATCGGGTCTTTCTTACTTAAATCGACATCTTTGTCACGCTTATCTGACTTCTTTAAATTTTCTTGAATGCCTGCGACGGTCGATGCTGCTGTGTTCCAAAGATGATATGCGTATCCGCCAGTTGCTAATACGAATAAGCCAATAATCGATAAAACAATCCAAAGAACCTTTTTCTTCTTTCTTTTTCTTTCAGCTCTCATAATGTCCCTCACCTTTTCTATGATTCTTCCATGATTATAGGTTTACGAATCTTGATAAACAAGTTATTTTTTTACTCTGAACCTAGATATAGACGTTGTAACAAAAAAAAGGTTTCAAAAAACCTTAAATTTACCTTAAAATAATAACTTATAAGACGATACAAAGACATGAGGTGAAAAAAATGAAGAAAATCGTCGTTTTACCGTTCTTAATACTGCTACTAGGTATCGTGCTCACAGCATGTGGAACGGCCGAGCAGTCCTCAGGAGAAAACAAGACAAGCAGTTCAACTCCTCAGGTACTGGAAGAGAAAGCTGAATTTATTGGAATGGCTGATGCACATACAGTCGAAGTGAAAAAAGTGAATACGACCCTAAGCTATGAATTTACGGATAATTTTAAAGATGTGTTAAATGAATTTAAGCCAGGAGACACAGTAGAAATCTCTTACTTTATTAATGACAGTGGTCAAAAGGAAATCCAGAAGATTGAAAAACAGAAGTAAAAAAGATGGGCGGGATGAACAAAATTGAAGAAAACAGGCGTTACACTAATCGTTCTCATGATACTGACTCTACTAGTTGCACCCTTTCAGTCTGCCATGGCAAGCTCGGCAATTTCAGTGAAATTGTCTAATTATGTCGGAAACAAAACAAGCATGGATATTTCAACAACTGGGGAATACAAGCTATCAGGATCGAATGTTGCTGTGACGAAAAGATATGATGGCAAAAATAGATACGAAGTAGCCAACAGTATTGCATCTGCAGGATGGAAAAATCCATCAACTGTTGTCATTGTGAGCAGAGATGCGTTTGATCATGCGATTTCTGTATCACCGTTAGCATACAAACTGGGCGCACCTATTTTGTATACGAATATTGAAAAGCTGACGAAAACAACAGAAAACCAGCTGAAGAAAATGAAGCCGGATAACATTCTGATTGTCGGAAATACGAAAAGCATTTCAACAGCTGCTGAGAAGTCTATTAAAAAGTATGGCAAAGTCAGACGTATTAGTGGAAAAGATAAGTTTGAAATCTCCCAAAAAATCGCAAAAGAAATGGGTAACTATAAGCAAGCTGTCGTTGTCGGCGGGAACTCATTTATGAATGGGATTGCCATTGCATCCTACGCATCGAGAAAGGGATACCCTATCCTGTTAACAAAAAAAGATTCCATTCCGTCTTATAGAATGCCAAGTAAAGTGATCATCATCGGCAGTACGAAAAGTACTGGACAAAAAGTTGAAAATCAAATCAAAAAAACCTCACAGGTGACAAGAATCAGCGGGGCCAATCGCTATGAATTATCTGTGAATATTATAAAGAAATTAAATATTAATGCAGATAAAGTTTATTTGGCAAAAGCCTCTAGCTATATTTATGCGATGCCGCTGTCGCAATTGGCTGCAAAATCTAACAGTACGGTTGTGTATGTGAAACCCGATTCTGTCACAGCGTCTTTAAAAGCACTGCTGAAGGAAAAAGGTACATATGCTTATCATCTTGCTGGCAGCACAAGTGCAATTAAAGATAGCTTGAAAAATTCATTAGCCAAACAAGTCTATCTGAAAAAAAATCAAAACTACCAATTGAATATTTCTAACGGAAAAATTTCATTAAAAGGCATAAAGACGTATAACACAGTAAGAGTTGTTCCTGAGAAATATTCAACAAAAAATGTCCTTCAAATTGCAGGAAAGCCGTATTTAGGCAGCGTAAACTTTGCAATTGAATCAGGGTATATCAGGCCGACTCTCGAAAATATTCCATTTGAAGACTATTTAAAAGGTGTAGTGCCAAATGAAATGCCTGCAAGCTGGAATGTTGAAGCGTTAAAAGCACAGGCAGTTGCCGCTAGAACGTATTCGGTGAAAAGTATTGGAAAAGTCGTCCCTGATACAACAGCCTTCCAAGTATATGGAGGATATAACTGGTACACAAATTCGACAAAAGCTGTCGATGCCACAAAAGGAAAGGTTCTGAAATACAACAATCAGCTTATTTCAGCAACCTATTACTCTAGCAATGGTGGTTATACAGAGGCGAGTGAAGAAGTATGGGGAAATGCACTGCCATACTTAGTGGCCAAAAAGGATCCAAAAGATCCAGTCAATCCATGGACACTGAAACTCTCTAAGAAACAGCTGGGCACGACATTGACTGCCAGCACAGCAGCATCTGAGTGGTCTAAAGCAAAAGAGATAAATGCAGCTGACCTTGCCGGCCTGAAATCATGGCTGCTCAAAAACAAAGAAACTGCTGCATCTGATATGAAAATCGCATCGATCTCAAGCCTGACGTTCTCAGGGAAAACAAAAGGCCAGCGTGCGAAGACGGTATCGATCAAACTGACATACCATCTGAAAAACAAAACAGGCACATATTCGGTAAACAAAAGCACAACGGCAAGTATGAAGATGACCGAGTTTCGATCAGTCATGGGCGCAACAAAGGTGAAAAGCACGTTTGCGTCAGTCAAAAACAACACAAATGACTTCACGATTTCAGGAAAAGGATATGGCCACGGCATTGGTATGAGCCAATACGGAGCCAAAGCGAGAGCTGAATCTGGAAACTCGTATTCTTCCATACTCTCGTTCTACTATCCAGGTACAAAACTAACAAACTATTAAAAGGTAAAAGGAGGACATAGAAGATGCGCTCATTGATGAAAACAGCCATCCTCAGCCTCATCGCCATTTTCGTTATCGTTCCAACAGCATTGGCAGACAATTCAGTCTCAAGAATTGATGGCGGGAGCAGATATGCTGTAGCGGCAAACGTAGCGAAAAAAGGATGGGGAACTGCAAGTACAGTCGTTTTAGTAGGGAAAACTGCGTATGCAGATGCAACAGCAGGAATTCCACTTGCATACCAAAAAAATGGACCAGTTCTTTACACAAACAGTAAAAGTCTTTCGGGTGATACAAAAAAAGCCTTAACTTCATTAAAAACAAAGACGGTAATCGTTTTAGGCAGCACATCAAGTGTGTCAAACAACGTGGTCAACCAAGTGAAGAAAATGGGCATCTCCACACAGCGTATTTCAGGAAAAAACCGATATGAGCTATCTGCCAATATCGCGAAAAAAATGAAAAAGCCAGCAGGCGTCGTTGTCGTTGAGGGTTCTTTCTATGCACATGGGATTGCGATTGCACCTGTAGCAGCTCAAAAAGGATTCCCAATTCTATACACAGATAAAAAGGGACTTCGTTCTGAAATCGCTTCTGTTGCAAAAGCAAGCAATGTGAAACAAACCATTGTAGTCGGCGGAGAGAATTACGTCACAAAAGCAGCTTATAACCAATTGAAATCACCAACGCGGATCAAAGGCTCGACTCGTTATGATGTCGCGGCAAATATTGTGAAAAAGTACAATATGAGTGTCAATAATACCTATGTAGGAAGAGGATTTGGTTACGCCACTTCATCTTCTGCTGCAGGCATTGCAGCGAAGCAAAACAAAGCATTGCTTCTAACGAATGAAAAGACGCTGCCAAAAGTAACGAGAGCAACAGTGAGCAGTAAGAAAATCACCAAATTTACTGTCGTAGGCAGTACAAATACAGTGACACCAACTGTTGTGAACCAGCTGAAAAATCCGGCTGTTGGGAAAAAAGTATTCATTGATCCAGGTCATGGTGCGCATGATTCAGGAGCTGTAGGATACGGATTATATGAAAAGAATTTGAATTTAGATGTAGCAAAGCGTTTAAATACGAAATTAAACAACGCTGGTGCACTTGTGACCATGTCAAGAACATCAGACACATTTGATAGTCTTCAAACACGAGTGAGCAAAGGTGCGTCAGCAAATGCAGATATCTTTATCAGTGTCCATGCGAACTCAAATGATAACAGCAGTGCAAATGGAACAGAAACGTATTATGACAAAACCTATGCGGCTGCAAACAGCCTGAAGCTGGCGCAAAACATCCAGCCTAAAATGGTCAGCGCACTAGGTACAAGAGACCGTGGTGTGAAAACAGCTGGCTTCTACGTCATTAAATATTCTAAGATGCCGAGCGTTCTTTTAGAAACTGGTTTTGTTTCCAGTCCAGTTGATTCAAACATCTTGAAATCTGCTACGTATAAAGATCGATTAGCGTCAGGCATTTCAAGCGGTGTGTCAGGTTATTTTAGATAAGAAAACACAAACCTGAGGGGTGCCTCAGATACTCCTCTTAGGCTGCTCGAGAACGTCCTCGGCAGCCTTTTTTCCAAAGTCCATGAAGCATCCTGGGTGAAGGGTTCAAACCAAGGAGGTTGACTTCATGCGTTTTGATATCAAATGTATGTTACTGATTGCTATTTCACTATGTTTATATACACCATCCGTTTTTGCTCAGCACACTGTATCGAGGATAGAAGGAAGCAATCGGTATGAGGTAGCGGTAAATACCGCGAAAAGGGGCTGGCAGGAAGCGCCTGCCGTTGTTCTTGTGGGCGGTGATGCTTATGCAGATGCCCTGAGTGCTGTGCCTTATGCTTACCAGCAAGGGGCCCCAGTCCTGTTAACGAATGCTGGCAGTCTTTCAGGTGCTGTAAAGACAGGGTTGCAGCAGCTGAAGACGAAGCGTGTAACGATTCTTGGCGGGACTGCAAGTATTTCTGAAAACATCGTGAAGCAGCTAAAAGCGATGAATCTATCCGTTTCCCGTATTCAAGGAAAGAACCGCTATGAATTGGCGGCAAATGTGGCTAAGCACATGAAGAGTGCTAGTGCGGCTGTCGTCGTGAATGGTTCTGCTTATGCTGATGCTGTCGCGATTGCTCCGTACGCTGCCAAACAAGGCTATCCCATTTTATTAACAGATGCGAAAGGACTGCGCGAGGAAACAGCCAATCTATTAAAAAACAAAGCAGTCAAGCGGACTATTGTGATCGGCGGAGAAGCAAGTGTCAATAAAACTGCTTTTCAAAAGCTTCCCTCACCAGTCAGAATAAGCGGAGCCAATCGGTATGAGGTGGCTGCCCAAATTGCTAAAACGTATCCAATGAAGACAAGCCAAATATTTATGAGTCATGGGTATGCCTATGCAGATGCAGCCGCTGCGGCAAGTATAGCAGCGAAACAGGGACAAACCCTTCTTCTCACAGATGCTCAAACGGTGCCGGATGCTATCAGAAAAGTCATTGGGGCCAAACAGATGTCAGCATTTTCTGTGGTAGGCGGAACATCAACCATTCAATCAAATGTCATCACACAGTTGAAAAATGCGGTGTTAGGCGAAACAATTTTTATTGATCCAGGTCATGGTGCGCAAGATGCTGGAGCGGTAGGGAATGGGCTGCTTGAAAAGAACATCAATTTAGAAGTAGCATTAAAGCTGCGGTCAAGGCTTCACCAGGCGGGTGCCCTTATTGTCATGTCGAGAACTTCTGATACATTTGACTCCTTGCAGACACGTGTCAGTAAAGGAGCCCAGGCAAGTGCTGATATATTCATCAGTATCCACGCCAACGCAAATGATAACAGCGGTGCGAATGGAACAGAGACGTATTATGATACAACAAATGCGGCTGCTCATAGTGTCAAGCTGGCACAACAGGTGCAGCCCCGAATGGTCAGTGCCCTTGGAACAAAAGATCGCGGAGTGAAAACAGCAGGGTTCTACGTCATCAAATATTCTAGAATGCCGAGTGTTTTGCTAGAAACCGGCTTTGTAACAAGTCCAATCGATGCGAGTATTTTAAAATCTACTGCTGCAAAGGATCGGTTGGCTTCTGGAATTGCAACGGGTGTGTCCAACTACTTTGACGTAAAATGAATCATGAATGATGTGTCAAGTTAAAAATACATTTCATTTTTGGTTATGTTTGTTATAATTGAAACATAGAAGGTGAATGGTTTACACATAAATCTTCAAACGACAGCAAACCGACAAATCATGAAGAGGTGACGATCTTGAAAAAATTAATCACAATGCCGTTTCTAGTATTGCTTCTAGGAGTATTGCTCACAGCGTGCGGCACAACAAATCAATCAAGCGATAACAAAAAGGATGACAGCAAAAAAGAAACAACTGAAGCAGCCGATCAAAACAAAGATAAGGCTGCGGACGAAAAATCAGAAGATCAATCATCAAATGAAAAAGCAGATGATCAAAGTAAAGAAACAGCTGCTCAAAAAGAAGAGCCGGCAAGTCAATCTGATGAAGAGGCAAAAGACAGCTCAAGCAAAGAAATTACAAAAGGAGAACCTGCTAAAGACCAATCAAAAGCTGACTCAAAAGGTGACTCTAAAACAAAGAAAGAATCAACGACTAGTAAGAAAAATGAAATCACCAAAGAAGGCACATATGTCGGTTTGGCTGATGGACATACAATTGCTGTCAACATTGATGGAAAAGAAGTAGCTATTCAATTCGGAAATACATTTTCTAAACAAGTGAACAGCTTAAAAGAAGAATCAAAAGTGAAAGTAACCTATACAAAAGATGCAAACGGAACACTTCGATTGAAAACGATCGAAACTGTAAAAGCAAAATAAAGAAAAGACCCGGAGACCCGCAGAATTGCGGGTCTTTTTTACGTTCAAAAGGGCATAATTTGATATAAGTGCACATTCTTAACACAGTTTTACAAGACTTAACAGCGCATTTACATTTGCTTAATGTTGCTCTGCTAAACTGACTTTCATAGAACATCTCTTTACACAACAACTACTTTGAATGGTGAGGTGCAGGTCAGTGAGTGCAGAGAAAGCGATGAATCTTTACAGAGAATATGAAGTGAGACGAAATCACTCTTTTGCCTTAACAGAACATATGGTTCGTTATTTATTTGCAAAACGTTTCATAGATTTAATGTTCTCGTTCATCGGATTGATGTTGAGTACGCCAATCATTTTGCTGTTTGCTCTTTTGATTAAGCTGGAAACACCAGGGCCAGCCTTTTATATGCAGGAAAGGGTTGGGAAAGACGGTGTTTACTTTAAATTATGGAAGCTCAGATCGATGAGAACTGACGCAGAAAGCGGAGGAGCGAAATGGGCTCAAAAAAATGACCCTCGAATTACCAAAGTGGGGGCATTCATCCGTAAAACAAGAATTGATGAACTTCCGCAATTTATCAACGTGTTAAAAGGAGAAATGAGTATCGTAGGCCCTCGTCCAGAAAGACCGATGTTTACCGCAGAATTTAATCGGACGATTCCAGGCTTCACAAAAAGGTTGGCGGTAAAGCCGGGGCTGACAGGTCTTGCTCAAGTAAATGGCGGATATGAAATGAGTCCAAGTGAAAAATTAACACATGACTTACAGTATATTCAAAACTTGACATTTTCTCTCGACACGAAGATTATGGTAAAAACGTTAAAAGTCATCATGACTGGTGACGGAGCCAGATAAGTAAAGTAGGGAAGAGAAATGGCAAGTATGAAAAAACGCATGCTAGGCGGGGCAAAATGGACAAGCTTGTCCGCATTGATCATCACCATTATCCAAATCGCACAGTTCGCCTTTTTAGGGAACGTGATGACACTCAAGGAGTTTGGACTTGTTGGCATGATCACAACTGTCACAATATTTACGCAGATTTTACTAGATCTAGGAATTGGGGCAGCAATCATTCAAAAGGAACAAACGACAGAACGTCAATTATCTACATTATATTGGATTAACCTGCTCACAGGGATTATCTTGTTTTGTCTGCTCATTCTGCTAAGCCCAATGATAGCCGCTTTTTATAACCGGCCAGAGCTAGAAGGTCTGCTCAAGCTATTATCGATCATGTTTCTAATTGCACCGATTGGCCAGCAGTACCAGTATATGATGCAAAAAGACTTAGCCTTTAAAACATTAAGCACCATTGAAACCATTGCAACCATCATATCGCTGCTCGTTTTACTCGTTTTCGCCTTCTTCATGAATCCGATTATCGCCTATGTCATTTCTCAAGTGCTGCTGCAATCAGGAAAAGGTCTCATGTATGCAGCGGCTTATTGGAAGAAGTGGCGTCCAGCACCTGTTTTTGCATTAGGAGAGGTGAAGGAATTTTTCTCATTCGGTGCATTCCAGCTCGCATCCAGACTGGTCAACCGAGCAGGATCGAATATCGACATGATTTTAATCGGCCGGTTTCTTGGAGCGGAAGCGTTAGGTATTTACAGCTTGGCGTATCAAATTGTAACAATACCCGTGCTGAAGATAAATCCGATTGTGACGAGAGTGGCTTTCCCAGTTTTCGCAAAAAGTCAGCGGGATCACTCCATGCTGCGAGAGGGCTTCCTAAGTATGACGAATATGCTCGCATTGGTTAGTTTTCCATTATTAATCGGCCTTGCTGCCGTATCAGACAGCTTTATAGAAGTCGTGTTTGGAGAGAAATGGCTAGTAGCGGTTCCGGTTCTAAATATATTGTGCATTGTCGGCTTGCTGCGTGTGCTGATGAATCCAAACGGTTCAATACTTCTTGCAAAAGGGAGAGCGGACTTAGCCTTTTATTGGGATACGGGAATGCTCATCGTGTATGGCTGCGCATTATATGCAGGTGTGACTACAGGCAGTCTGCTAACAGTAGCTTGGATCTACTCAGGTGTCAGCCTGCTCAACTTTATTGTCGGCAGATGGCTCATGGCATATGTCATTCAGCTTGATATGAAGGTGTATTTAAAATCACTTGGAAAACCTGCTGTCATGACGCTGCTCATGGCTGTCTGTGCGGTAGCTTTACATCAAGGGATGAAGCTGACGACAGCAGATATTTCACTTCAATTACTACTGACTGTTTGTGTCAGTGCTGCATTGTATGGCTTGCTGCTCATCAAAATGTATCCGCAGGCTGCAGGCAAATTATTGAGAAGAGGTCGTTCGTCATGAAGGTGTTATGGCTGACAAGTGTATATCCTAGTGAAAAACATCCGAGTGAGGGCGTGTTTCATGAAACGCAAGTGCAGGAGCTGCTCAAACAAGGAATAGAAGTGACTGTCATTTGCCCAAATCCAGTGAATCCACCGGTTTTACGGATGCTCAAGGCATCCTATCGGCAGAAAAGGGATCTGCCTGAACAGGAAGTGAGAAGCGGAGTGACAGTTTACAGACCGCCTTATCCAGCGCTCCCAGGACAGCTGAAATGGGCGCAGCCGAGTAAACGAATAGCGGCTTCCGTTCTCAGAGCAATGCAGCGTCATCAGCTGTCACCAGATTTTATCCATGCGCACTTTGCAATGCCGTCTGGCGGAGCGGCGGCTGTTATTCAGAAAGAAACGAAAATCCCTTATCTTCTGACCTTGCACGGCAGTGATGTGAACGTATATCCGAACTATAGCAAAGGGGCACAGGCAGCCTTTGAAACGGCGGTGAGGCAGGCATCTGCTGTTCTGACAGTGAGTGAGGAGCTGGCTAAAAAGACAAATGAGATGACGAAGGTAGAAGCAAAATGTCTTCCGCTTGGTATTCCGCTCCGATCATTTTCCAGAACGGAAGAAGGTCAAGAAGGCATCAGAAAGCACTTAGGTTTACCGCTTCAAGATAAGCTCGTTGTTTTCGTCGGGCGTTTAGTGAAAGAGAAGGGCTTGCTTGAATTAGCTGATGCTGTCAGCAGCATGGATGGAGTGAAAGCAGTCTTTGTTGGAAAAGGACCCCTTGCAAAGGAGCTCACAGAACGGGCGGGAGCATCTATTATACTCCCAGGCCAGGTGCCGAATGAGCAGGTGAGAGACTACTTAATGGCAGCTGATCTGTTTGCACTCCCTTCCTACAGTGAAGGAATGCCAACCGTCGTTCTAGAAGCGCTCGCTTTAAAGGTACCTGTCATTGCAACAAGGGTTGGTGGTCTCCCATCCTTATTTTCAACCTATCAACACCTGCTCGTTGAACCGCGTTCGACGCGTCAGCTGAAAGAGGCGATTCACGCCTGCCTTTATGAAAACAGCTGGAATGAAGAAGTGAAGAACGTTCTTCATGAAATAGTTCATACAGAATATTCATCAGAACATAATGCGAAGCATCTCATTCAGCAATATGAGAAGGTGCTCAATCAATCAACATCCATCGTTTAAACAAGATGAAATGTGCAAAGAATGATAGATAGATAAACAGCTTGGAACGGACAATATGCTTTTACTGAGAGGATGAAAAATGTTGAAGAAAATTGCTGTGATTGGAACAGGTTATGTCGGGTTAGTATCGGGTACTTGTTTTGCTGATATCGGAAATCGTGTCATCTGCTGTGACATCGATGAATCAAAAATCAACAGCTTAAAAAGTGGTGTCGTTCCCATTTATGAACCAGGTTTAAAGGAATTGATTGAAAAGAATACAGAAGAAGGAAGACTGTTTTTTACAACGAATATTCCTGCAGCTATTAGGGAATCAGAGATTATCTATATTGCCGTAGGGACACCGATGACACCACAGGGGGAAGCAGATTTAACGTATGTGAAGGCTGTCGCTCAAACGATCGGTGAACACATGAATGGATATAAAATCATCGTCAATAAAAGCACAGTTCCCGTTGGAACAGGCCGTCTCGTTCAAGCCATTGTGGAAAAGGCATCGCGCAGCAAATATCCTTTTGACGTCGTATCCAATCCAGAGTTTCTCCGAGAAGGCTCAGCGATTCAAGACACGATGAATATGGAGCGGGCGGTCATTGGTTCGACTAGCACTCATGCCTCTACCATCATCAAAAGACTGCATGATCCGTTTCAAACAGAGGTTGTAGAGACCAACTTAGAAAGTGCTGAAATGATTAAGTATGCTGCAAATGCCATGCTTGCCACAAAAATCTCATTTATTAATGACATTGCAAATATTTGCGAAAGGGTAGGCGCTGACGTTGAAAAAGTCAGTGAAGGAGTTGGATTAGACAGCCGAATCGGGCATAAATTTTTAAAAGCAGGCATTGGATTTGGAGGTTCTTGTTTCCCGAAAGACACGATGGCTCTTCTCAAAATTGCCGAAACATCCGGGTACCGGTTCAAACTGATCGAATCTGTCATTGAAACGAACAACAACCAAAGAGCCCACCTTGTCAGCAAATTGATGAGTGTGTTCGGTGATATTAAAGGAAAAACCATTTCTGTCTTAGGCCTCGCCTTTAAACCGAATACGAATGATATGCGTTCAGCGCCTGCACTAGATATTATCCCAATGCTGAGAGAGCTGGGGGCTTTTGTGAAAGCCTATGATCCGATTGCTTATGTAGAAGCTGAACGTGAGCTTGGCCCGCAGGCGATCTTCAGCAATGATCTGTATGAAACAGTAAAAGATACGGATGCCTGTCTCATCCTAACAGAATGGGATGACGTACAGAAGATGGATAAAGACCAGATCAAGCAGCTGCTTCGTTCACCGATTGTAATTGATGGAAGGAATTTGTTTGATCCAGCAGAAATGAAAGAGAGAGGGTTTATTTACCAGTCTATCGGCCGCCCGAGTGTATGGGAAGCAGAATTGGTATCGAAGGCACAATAACAGGGGGAGCTTGGATGAAGAAAGTATTGGTTACTGGGGGAAGCGGATTTATTGGATCACATACGGTCGAGGCTTTACTAGAAAAAGGCTATGAGCCCATCGTTCTTGATAACTTTTCAACTGGATCTCGAGAAAATATTGCCCATCTTTCCGTGCAATGCATGGAGGCAGATGTTACAAAGCCAGCGACGATTGATTTGATCAAACAAATCGCACCGGATTATATCATTCACCTTGCAGCACAAGTAAGTGTAGCCGTTTCCGTTCAGGATTTCGTATATGACGAAGAAGTTAATATAAAAGGATCTCTGCACGTCATGAAAGCCGCGGCTGAAGCAGGAGTGGAGAAAGTGATCTTTGCCTCATCAGCAGCTGTCTATGGAGACCCGGTGTATCTGCCAGTGGACACCGCTCACCGGCTGAAGCCTGGTTCACCATATGGCTTAGCAAAACTGACAGTAGAGCGCTATTTAGAAATGGCAAAATCACTCTATGATGTGGACTATTGTATTCTCAGATACAGCAATGTATATGGTCCGCGCCAAGACGCACTTGGAGAAGGCGGTGTTGTCTCTATTTTCTCTGATAAGTTTGCAAAGGATGAAGCCCCTTTTATCTTTGGAGATGGGGAACAAACAAGAGACTTCATCTATGTGGGTGATCTAGCGGCAGCGAATGTTGCGGCTTTAACAGCCCAATCAAACGTTTGTTTAAATATCTCGTGTGGTGATTCCATCACTGTAAATGAACTGTTTCAAACGATGAAACGGGTAACGAGATCACAGCTTGAACCGATTTACAAGCCGCAGCGTGCAGGAGATATCGTGCATAGTACATTGGCAAATGAGGAAACGAAACAAGTCTTAGCATGGGAGCCTGTTGTGAGTTTACAGGAAGGTTTGGCTCGTACCATTTCCTACTATAAACAGGAAGTCAAGGCTTAATCCCTCAAATCGGATGGGTTGCTTAGGAGGAAAATGGGTATGAGTGTGAAACAAACAGCATGGCAAATCATGATCGGTTGTATATTATTTGCAGCAGGGCTAGGACTTGTACAAATGGCGTCTGCGCAGCCCGCCGGGTTAAAAAAGATCGTCGCCATTCCGGTCCTGCTTTTGGTTCTGACAGCTTTTCTCGTGTTGATGAAGCTATACATGAACGGTGAGCAAGTGTTCATGTCAGCCATATATCTTTTAATTGCATTGACCTTTCTCAACAACGCTTTCTTTTCAATTAGTGCCGGGTTCTTTAGTCTTTTTCTCTACCGTATCATGCTCATTGCCGCCTTTGCTTTATTTATATGGCGGATGAGAGATAAGGGAACGTACATATCGCAGTGGCAGCAGATTCGTGTAAAAGGCATTCTTGGTTTTTTCGCTGCATGGTTTCTTTACGGGCTCATCTCACTGCTGTGGGCTCATTCGGTGACAGACGGTCTCAAATATATGTCCCTGCTTGCTATGGGGATGGGTTTTGTCTTTCTTGTGGTCATGTACATTCAGCGAATGGATCAAGTGGTCACCTTTTATAGCATTTGGCTCGTCATGACTGTATTTGTCATGGGGATAGGGTTTTATAATCACTTTACTTTGAACCATTTACCGAATACTTCACTGTATCTTGGGCCGGCGTATAAACAGCACTATCCTACAGCTGTCTTTTTTAATCAAAATGACTTTGCGACGTTTTTATCGATTAGCTTTTTCTTGTATTTAGCGTGTATGCGGCAAATGAAAAATGGTTATATCAAAGCATTTGGATTATTTGGCGCCATCGCAGCACTGTATCTCATTTTGTTAACAGAATCCCGCGCGAGCCTGCTTGGCATATTTGCAGGAGCGGCCATCTATGTGTGGCTGCTCATGCCGCGCTTTCTCAAAAAGTGGTCACTCATCGCAGCAGGCGGACTTGGTGTCATCTGTATCGCTGTTTTTTCAGCCAAGATTTATTCAGTCTTTTATGACTTGTTTCTCGCTTCTCAGGTCGCGCATTCTTTTAGTGAACCACTCCCATCCAACATTGCGAGAGCGAATTTGATCAAAAATGCATGGCATTTCTTTACGGATTCATACGGGTTCGGTGTCGGAGCGGGTAATGTGTCTTACTACTTAGCCCACTTTTCGATCTTTGATACAGATCAAGTCGTTGAAGTGCACAATTGGCTGCTGGAAGTGATGACGAACTTTGGATTTGCGGTCATGCTGGGCTATATCTCCGTCTACGCTTATCTCATGTTTACGCTGTATAAACTATACCAATGGGCGGACACAAGATCGGCAAAAATGATCATTGAAGGTTTGTTTGCTGCCATGCTGAGCTTTCTCGTTTCAAGTATCAGTCCTAGTTCGGTCTCGAATTTATATTTCCACTGGGTCTTTTTAGGGCTCGTAATCGCAGCGGTGAATATGTTGAAAAACAAACAGCTCTTGGTAAACCGTGTGTGATGCTGCGCTGGTATGGCTACACTAATGAAAAAGCAAATACGTCAATGTTGGGAGAATGAACATGTCTGGTTTCATATCTAGAATAGGGAAGCGAATCAAAAAGTATATCGTATGGCTCGTGCTGCTGCCTGTCGTATTAGGCGCTTTTGGATTCTTTTTTGCCAAAGGAACAGCGCAGCAGTCTAGTTACACAGCTGCCGTTACCCTCACACTTGGTAAATATGATGACGGAGTGTATAACAATATCGCAGAAGTGACATCTCTATTAAGAAGCGATGCATTTTTGAATGAAGCACTCAGTGATGTTAAAGAAGAAGAAAAGCAGGATGTGAAAAGCCGCCTCATCCTCACCAATCAATCAGATACACAATTACAGCTGTCTTTCACAGATGCTGATAAGGATCATGCTTTAGCTGTCGTGAAGCAGGTGTCGGATACATTTCTGAAGCAAGACAAAGCATTATTTACAAAAAGGCAGCAGGTGATTGAAAGTAGATTATCTGCTCTAGAAGACGAATCTGTCAGCAACGATTCCAAAGTAGATAAAGAACGATTTTTATATGAATTGGAGTCTACAAAGCTTGGAATGAAGCAGGCGAAGATTGTTGATCCTGCCCAAGTTCTTGATGAAGGCAATAAAGGCATGTCAGCGAAAAAGCGGGCACTGCTTGGACTTGTCATTGGCTTTAGCATCTCGCTCATGTTTGTGGTCTTACCCGAAGTGTTCAAAGAATCTTAATGATGAACTGGAGATGAGTCTTAGGTGAACAATCAACCGTTAGTATCAATCATTACACCGGCCTATAATGCGGAACGTTATTTAACGGATACAGTTCATTCCGTCCTTGCCCAAACCTATTCTAATTGGGAACTGATCATCGCAGATGATTGTTCAACAGATGGAACAAGGAAGCTGCTTGGGGACTTAAGTGAAGCAGACGACAGAATCAACGTCATTTATTTAGAGCAAAATGGGGGAGCTGCCATCGCCAGAAACGCAGCCATCAAACAGGCAAAAGGCCGCTTTATCGCTTTTTTAGACAGTGATGATAAGTGGAAAGAGACGAAACTCGAAAAGCAGGTAGACTTCATGCTGACAAACGATTATGCCTTTACATTCACGGCATATGACATCATTGCAGAAAATGGAGAACCGTTAGAAAAAACTGTCACTGCACCAGCAAGATTAACTTATGATGAAGCTTTGAAAAATACCATTATCGGCTGTTTAACGGTGATGCTTGATGTACAGAAGATAGGACATATAGAAATGCCGAACATCCGCACAAGACAGGATTTAGCTACATGGCTGTCCATATTAAAAAGAGGATTTACAGCCTATGGAATGAGTGAACCGCTCAGTGAATACCGCATCGTTGGAAACTCGATCTCTAGTAACAAGTGGAAAGCAGCGAAAAAAACGTGGTTCGTCTACAGAGAAATTGAGCAGCTTCATTTTGTCAAAGCATCTTGGTGTTTTATGCACTATGCGACAAATGCTGTGAAGAAGCGCTTATAAACAGAAGGGAAAAAAGGTGATAAAGGTGAAAGCAGACTCGATCATACATGTTATCGTAGCGACGGGAGAATGGGGACAGGACGGCCTGAGGTACAGACGGCATCGACTGGCGGAATTTCTAGCATCTGATCCAGAAACGAAAGAGGTCATCTGGGTATGCCCATCTGCATCTGGTCATACAGCTCCCTTTCAGCCCATAACCGATCGAATGAAGCAATTGACCATTCCTGATGTGCTCAAGAGCAAATTTTTCCGCTTTGGCCGATATCAAGACATGTTCTATATTCATAAATTGTCCCCTCTTCTTGAGCATTTGCGGCAGGAAGAAAAGAAGGGAATCGCTGTTTGCTTATGGTATACGTTTCCGGGCTTTCCGCTCTTATCTTCTTTATTTGAATGGAAACATATTGTCTATGATTGCAGTGACCTGTGGGGAGAGCCGATAAGCGGCAAAAATAATTTGCTTTCTTATATGAGACAGCGTGTCATTGTGAAAGCAGAAAATCGAATCATCAAATACGCACACAGCATTACATGTTCTTCTCAATACTTACACGATCAAATCAAAAAGCGTCTCATGGGTGAACCGAAAGATGTCTTTACAGTTGAAAATGGCGTCGAGTACGATGTGTTTGCAAAAAGCAATCTTCCATGTAAGGAGGATGTGCTGCAAGGTAGAGAAGGAACTGTTCTTGGTTTTATTGGAGGCATCAAGCCGAAGCTCGATTTTGACATGATAGCAGAAGCTGCCCGCATGCAGCCTGATTGGACATTTTTATTTGTCGGTCCGGATGGAACAAATGGTGATCCATCTTTTCAGCATGCACTTAAACTGCCGAATGTGATTTGGACAGGTGCTGTTGCACCAGAAGAAGTGCCTGCGTATATGAAGCTGATTGATGTAGGCATGATGCCATACAAACAATCTCCTTACAATCAAGCTGTGTTTCCGCTCAAGCTATATGAATTTTTAGCCGCAGGAATACCGGTTGTTGGTTTAAATCTTCCGTCAACGGAAAGGCTAAAAGAGAATGATGTGTATGAATATTTAGAAGGCGAGGATCCTGCGCTCTTCGTAGAAGCCTGCCAAAAAGTGATCAGCAAAAAAGACGACATGACCTATAGACATCTAAGACAAAGCCGTGCGAAGAAAAAAGATTGGCACGCGCTGTTCACAAACATGGTGGAACTAACGAATATTAAAGAAAACGCATAATTCATCAGGGATTGTGCGTTTTTATTTGTTTCTTCTTCACAGGGGGAGCTTGTGATCATCCTCTATTCAATTGTATAATGGAAAGAGCGGCCAATATACAAAATACAGATTTCAATTTAGAAGGAGACTGACCTATGGATTACGAACGCGCCTTATTAGCGTTTTTTGTCTCTCTGGCTACAGTTTTAATTGTGACACCAATCGTCAAAAAGTTTGCAATTAAGATTGGTGCAGTGGACCAGCCGAATAAACGAAAAGTTCATGATAAAGTAATGCCTCGAATGGGCGGTTTGGCAATTTTTATTGGGGTAGCGGCTGGAGCATTAGCAGGCGGGCTGTTTCTACATAATAAAATTACAGCAATTTCAGTTGGTGCCGTACTTATCGTCATTCTAGGTATATTTGATGATAAATATAATTTAAGTGCAAGATTTAAATTTCTCGTACAAGTTCTTGTTGCTTGTCTGATTGTAAGCACAGGCTTAAAAATGGACTTTTTCTCTGTTCCTTTCTTAACAGATCGAATTGAGTTAGGCTGGATGGCATATCCCCTAACCGTGTTATGGATTGTCGGAATCACAAATGCCATTAATTTAATTGACGGCCTTGATGGACTGGCTGCCGGTATTTCTGTCATCGGTTTATCAACCATTGCCGTGATGGCATTTTCAGCTGATAAAATTTTGATTCTTTCATTATCACTTGTTGTCATTGGCAGTACCATTGGCTTTCTCTTTTACAACTTTCATCCAGCGAAGATTTTTATGGGTGACACCGGTTCGCTTTTTTTAGGCTATATGATTTCGGTACTGTCACTATTAGGTCTGTACAAAAGTGTCACTTTGTTTAGTGTTGTTGTCCCAGTGATCATCTTAGGTGTCCCTATTTTCGATACCACTTTTGCCATCATTAGACGAATATTAAACAAACAGCCGATTTCAGCACCTGACAAATCTCATATTCATCATAGACTGATGGCCTTTGGCTTGTCCCATCGCATGGCTGTCATCGTGATTTATATGATTGGCTTAGTCTTTAGCTTAAGTGCCATTTTGCTGACGAGCGCCACCATATGGTTATCACTGATTATTATCTTTTTACTGGTCATGTTCATGCAAGTGATTGCGGAAGTCACAGGCTTGGTGAATGAAGAGTTTAAACCATTTACGAAATTTTATAAACGAATGGTCAAAAGACAGTAAAAAACAGCCCGTTCCTAGGAACTGGGCTGTTTTTATTATTGTCCGGGTGTGCTGGTCGAAGAGTTAGGTGTATCACTTGTCCCCGTTTCACCAGAGGACGGATTGGTTTGTGAATCTGTTTCAGTTGAAGATTCAGCAGGCAGCTTTAAATGCGTGCGTAATTCATTTTGTACGTTAGCTAAATTGGTCGGATCTGGCTCAAAGTAATACGTGCGATTTGGCCCTAAATAAAGGTCTGATCCCTTAATAGAAAGAGTTTCTGTGTCATCTCCTTTAAATCCGCTGTAGATTTGCTGAAGCGCAAGACCTTCTGTGATACGGAAATTGGTCGTAATGTGATCACTGACTTCTTTCGCAATGTTATCGACGTTCGCAATGTTATTTGGCTTCGCCATTTGATCAATCATTGCACGTAAAATTTGTTTCTGACGATCGTTACGTCCGAAATCACCGCGTGGATCTTGTTTTCTCATCCGTGCGTAAGCAAGTGCTTCTTCCCCGTTTAAATGCATATTGCCTTTTTTGAAGTAAATCTTTTTCGATTTTTTAACATCACTTTTTTCATTGAAGTCAAATGGAACATCGATATCAATTCCGCCGACTTCATCAATGACATCCTTGAATCCGTCAAAATCAACGGTTGCATACTTATCAATCGGAATATGCAAGAATTGTTCGACAGTTTCGATCGTTTCGTCTTTACCACCTTTAGCAAATGCTGCATTGATCTTTTCTTTACTTCCTGTTGTATCACTTGCAAGCTGTACGCGTGTGTCACGAGGAATACTAACCATTTTCATCGTTTTGTCTTGGGGGTTTATCGTTGCGACAATGAGTGAATCTGAACGGCCATGATCACCCTTTGTGGCATAATCCTCAATTCCGACAAATAGTACAGAGAAAGGTTTTTTCTTAATATCAATGACAGCATCACGAAGATTCGATTTCTCTCCACGGTTTAGTTCATCATATGTTTTGTCAGCAGCTTGAAGAGTATTGACGATTTTATATACTGCAAATCCGCCCATGCAGATGATAAGAAGCAAAAATAAGACCAGAATACGTTTGATAATTCTCTTCTTCTTACTCTTTTTCTTTCGTACACGCACTTTTACTCGTTGTGCCATTCATCTGTCTCCTTTATCGGACCAATGTCCTTTTCTAAATAAATCAGTTCGCCTTCTTTTGTAACACTCTTTCCATTTGTCAGCTCAGTCATCCACTCAATGAACTGCTCTGTTTGTGTTTCTTCGACATATGTCTCAAAAATAACATCTTCTGCATAATGGATTTCTTTTAGCTGAAAAGATGAGGCTCTAAGCTCATTCTCTACCTTTCCAAGCCATGTATAATCTATTGTTGTGTGCATTGTACGCATTAAACAGCGCTCTACCATTCCAACATGGTTGATAGCTTCTGATACAGATTTTCCGTAGGCACGAATCAATCCACCGGCACCAAGCTTGATACCGCCGAAATAACGAGTGACCACAACGACTGTATCTTTCAGCTTCCGTTTTTTTAGCACTTCAAGCATTGGCACACCTGCTGTACCGCTTGGTTCACCATCATCATTCGCCTTTTGAATCAGGTCATGTTCACCAATGAGATAGGCTGAACAATTATGTGTGGCATTCCAATGTTGTTTTTTAATGGATTGTATAAATGCTTGTGCTTCTTCTTCTGAGACAGCACGCTGTATATGACAAATAAAACGTGATTTTTCAATGACGATCTCATGCTCGCCACGACTTTTTACTGTAAGATAGCGATTCAGCAAAAGACATACCCTCCTGACAAGCAAATTGTAAGACTAGTGAAAATTTGCATTGGTTTTAGAATTTTACAGCGTATTTTGTTATGATGATAGGAGCGGAAAAAGGGTCGTCATAAAAACTTCATGATTATACGCATTCTTTCATTATAATTCGACATAAAATGCAGATCAATGACATTTATAATAAAAAAAGATGACATCACTGTTACGGGAGGGAAAAGCCATGACAACACCCAAAATGGATCCGAAATTATTGGATTCAATCATCATGAAAATGCTAAGTACAGTTGATGGCAGCAAGGACGAAGTATTTAGAATAGGCGAACAGTCCCGTCAACAATATGAAAGCCTAGTAGAAGAGCTGAAGCAAATCAAACAGCAAGTAAACGAAGTAATTGATTTTGGGGATAAGCTGGAAGTCCATACAAGACATGCTAGAAACCGCTTATCTGAGGTCAGCAGAAACTTCAACAAATTCAGCGAAGAAGAAATACGTGAGGCCTACGAAAAAGCACATAACTTGCAAGTGGAACTCACCATGATTCAGCAGCGCGAGAAGCAACTGAGAGAAAGAAGAGACGATCTGGAAAGACGATTATTAAGCTTACAAGACGTCATTGAACGTTCTGAAACGCTTGTGAGTCAGATTACAGTGGTTCTCAACTATCTCAACCAGGATTTACGCCAGGTTGGCGTTTTACTTGAAGATGCTCAGGCAAAACAAGATTTTGGTCTCAGAATTATTGAAGCCCAAGAAGAAGAACGCAAAAGAGTGTCGCGGGAAATTCATGACGGCCCTGCTCAAATGCTGGCAAACGTGATGATGCGTTCCGAATTAATTGAACGGATTTTTAGAGACCGCGGTACAGAAGAAGGTTTTAAAGAAATTAGAAGTCTCAGACAGAATGTGCGAAATGCACTGTACGAAGTGAGAAGAATCATTTATGATTTAAGACCGATGGCTTTAGATGATTTGGGACTGATTCCGACACTGAGAAAATACTTAAACACAATTGAAGAATATGATGGAAAAACCAAAATTACGTTCCAATGCCTAGGTGATACAGAAAGCGAAAGAATTGCTTCTCAATTTGAAGTAGCACTGTTTAGACTAGCCCAAGAAGCTGTCACAAATTCATTAAAGCATTCTGAAGCTGAAGAAATCTCTGTCAAAGTAGAAGTAACGAAAGACTTTGTGACCTTAATTATTAAAGACGATGGAAAAGGCTTTGATATGAAAGATGTAAAAACAAACAAAAACAAATCCTTCGGTTTACTTGGCATGAAAGAACGCGTAGACTTACTGGAAGGTAAAATGACCATAGACTCAAAAATAGGTCTAGGGACATTCATCATGATTCGCGTGCCATTAACATTGCAAAATAAAATTGTAAAATAGAGTCAAAAGACATATTGACCATAAAGTTCAGGTGTAGAACAATAAACATGGGGAGGCGTAGCTTGTGACTAAAGTAAATATTGTAATTATTGATGACCACCAATTATTCCGTGAAGGTGTCAAACGGATTTTAGATTTTGAACCTACTTTTGAAGTAGTTGCAGAAGGAGACGACGGTGACGAAGCTGCACGTATCGTAGAACACTATCATCCGGATGTTGTCATTATGGACATTAATATGCCGAATGTAAATGGTGTTGAGGCTACAAAGCAGCTTGTTGAGCTTTATCCCGAATCAAAAGTCATTATTCTATCTATTCATGACGATGAAAACTATGTAACACATGCATTGAAAACAGGGGCGAGAGGCTACCTGTTAAAAGAAATGGATGCAGACACACTCATCGAAGCAGTGAAAGTTGTAGCTGACGGAGGCTCTTATTTACACCCGAAAGTCACTCATAACTTAGTAAATGAATTCCGACGCCTAGCGACTAGCGGCGTTTCAGCACATCCACAGCACGAGGTATATCCTGAAATTCGCAGACCACTTCATATCTTAACTAGACGTGAATGTGAAGTTCTTCAAATGTTAGCTGACGGAAAGAGCAACAGAGGAATCGGTGAATCGCTCTTTATTAGTGAGAAAACAGTTAAAAACCACGTGAGTAACATTTTGCAAAAAATGAATGTAAACGACCGTACACAAGCTGTTGTTGTAGCTATTAAAAATGGCTGGGTAGAAATGAGATAGTGTTCCGGACAAGTACTCCTTTTTCGCCTGTTTTTATTCTCTCACATTTTAGGTGAAGGGAAATGATAGACAGGGTAAGGATTCTTTTTCGGATATAGAGGGCTTGCCTATTGATTAGGCAGGCTTTTTTGATTACTATTATAAATCTAATGAAAAAATGATCATTCTTTTAAAATAAAAAAGAGTAACTTAACGAATAAGGAAGGTATTTAAGAATGAAAATAGCCGTTGTAACAGACAGTACTGCTTATCTACCACAAGAGCTGCGTGATAAACATAATATTCATATGATCCCCCTTAACGTCATCTTCGGCAGTGAATCATACCGTGAAGAAATAGAAATGGACTGGAAGACATATTATGAAGAAATCAAAAAACACAAAGATCTTCCAACAACCTCTCAGCCTGCTTTCGGTGAATTAATAGCCTTATATGAAAAACTAAGTGAAACATACGACGCCGTGATTAGTATCCACCTTTCAAGTGGAATTAGTGGAACGTATAATAGTGCGGTCTCAGCGAATGATCTAGTTGACGGGATTGATATTTACCCGTTTGATACAGAAACAAGCTGTATGGCACAAGGTTTTTATGTGTTAGAAGCTGCTGAAAAAATCCAAGAAGGTGCTTCTTTAGAAGAAGTGTTAGCACATCTAAATTACCTGAAAGAAAGTCAGCGGGCGTATTTTATGGTAGACGATTTAACTCATTTGCAAAGAGGCGGCAGATTAAATGGTGCTCAGGCTTTTATTGGAAGCCTCTTAAAGGTAAAGCCTATTTTGCATTTTGACAACAAGCTAATTGTTCCTTTTGAGAAGATTCGCACACGTAAAAAAGCCATTTCACGTATTTTTGAATTATTTGATGAAGATGCATCACGTGGTGTTCCGATGAGAGCAACACTGATACATGGTAATAGAGAAGAAGAAGCAGAAGAATTAATTGCGCACTTATCAGAAAAATATCCTCATGTTGAATTTTATAAAAGCTACTTTGGTGCCGTAATCGGCACCCATCTAGGTGAAGGCTCTTTAGCCCTTGGCTGGGTGATTAGATAATTCCTAAAAAACCTCTTTTCGTATGGAAAAGAGGTTTTGTTTTTTGATTTTAACTGTTGGACGAAAGGTCATGTCTTTGCGCATAATAGCCAAACATCAATTGAAAGGTGTTTGGTGAAGATGAATATGGACAAAGCAATGGAACTAATGGGGCAGCTGCATTCACGCCATCTGCTCACCGTTGAAACAAAGTGCCCGCAGTCCAATTTAGATTGGCTGGAGGAGAAGGGCTTAGTCAATCGGTCTCCAGCCATTGAGAGGAAAGCAAATGGTTTTACATGCTGCCGGTGCGGTGTATCACACAAGCGGTATTTCGCTCATTCTCCATGTGAAGTGTGTCAAAAGGATTGTGTGTACTGTAGATCATGCATCATGATGGGAAAAGCAGCAGAATGTGGGTTTCTTTATGAATGGACAGGTCCACAAATGGTAGAAACAGGTCGAGCCGAATTAACATGGCAGGGAAAGCTGTCTAAAGGACAAAAAAGAGCGTCAGAAAGAATGATTGAAGCTATTAAAAACAAATTTGATCTACTTGTTTGGGCGGTTTGCGGAGCAGGGAAAACGGAAGTGCTTTTTCACGGAATCGAATATGCATTAAATCAAGGAATGAGTGTCTGTATTGCGACACCTAGAACAGATGTTGTGCTTGAACTCGAACCGCGGCTTAGAAAAGCATTTCAAGGGGTGATAATTACCGTACTTTATGGAGGCAGTTCTCAAAGGTTTCAAATAGCACCGCTTGTGATCACCACAACCCACCAGCTGATGAGATACAAAAATGCTTTTGATGTGCTCATTGTAGATGAAGTCGATGCCTTCCCTTATTCAATGGATGAGCGACTCCAATTTGCTGTTCTAAAGGCGATGAGAAAGAACGGAGGGGTTAGGATTTATTTAAGTGCGACACCCTCTAAAAAAATGACGAGAGAGGTTTCTCGCGGAAAACTGGAAGCGATAAAAATTCCTTTGCGTTTTCACAAGCACCCATTACCCGTACCGACCTTTCATTGGATCGGACATTGGAAAAAGAAATTAAAAAAGAACCAGCTGCCCCCTAAAGTGATGAATTGGATGCAGCGACATATTGCAAATAAGAGAAGAATATTACTTTTTGTTCCTTCAATTGCTGTCATGAAGAAGGTAACGAAGATTCTACGAGAACAATCCTTAAACGTGGAGGGAGTATCTGCCGATGATCCGGATAGGAAACAAAAGGTTCAGCACTTTAGAGATTACGTATACGATGTACTAGTTACAACCACTATTCTAGAAAGAGGCGTAACCATTCCAAATGTTCAAGTGGGGGTACTAGGTTCGGAATCTACTATTTTTACAGAGAGTGCACTTGTTCAGATTTCTGGACGGGTAGGCAGACATCCGGATTATTGTACAGGAGATGTTTTCCTTTTTCATTTTGGTTTAACGAGAAGTATGAAACAAGCAAAGAAGCATATCGCAAAAATGAATGATACGGCTGCAAAAGAGTTTTCTGAAAAACAGTGTGGGTTCAACTAAATCATGGTACATTATATTCACAATACACAAATGGCAGGAGAGACAAATATGCTACTCAATGCAAAAGAAATACTACTCAAGGAAATTCTCAATCAATATCTCAACCAATTAAACATGATTTGTCATTGTGAAAAGTGTATGGAAGATGTATTAGCGATTTCACTGAATCAAGTGAAACCACAATATATAACAGATATCGATAAAATATCTTACAGTAAATCTGAGATGGTGGATAAACAGAAGAATACTGCGATGCTGGTCATTCTGACAGAAGCAGCTTCCAAGGTTTCCGCATTTCCAAGGTGTGAAAATCGTCTGCTGCTGAACAAGGAAACCAATTGATTTGTCAAATTTGCGAGGGACATTTTGTGCCTGCTTTTACATGGAAATCATTCCTACTATTAAATGATGATCGTCTTTGTGTAGCATGTAAGAATCACTTAGTAAAGATTGAGCGTCCTATTTGTCCAACATGCGGAAGGGCGCAGTCAAATGACCAATTATGCCAGGACTGTAATAGTTGGAATGAACGCTCTAATTCTATTAAAGTCCTTGTAAAAAATAGGTCAGTTTATACTTACAGCGAGTTGATGAAAGATGTCCTTGCCCGCTTTAAATTTCGGGGTGATACGGCTTTAGCTGAGCTGTTTAAAAGAGATGTACAAGCAGCATTTAAACATTCCTTCTGCATAAAAGACCCATTGCTGATACCGATCCCTTTAAGTCATGAAAGACTAAAAGAAAGAGGATTTAATCAGTCCGTGATAATCGCTTCTTTGCTAGATAAGCCAATATTGCAGCCACTCGTGAAAATACATCAAAGTAAGCAGTCTAAAAAAAAGAAAAATGAACGCCTAGATCAAAAAGGATTGTTTCAAATCAAGCAAACAGATGCGATTGTTCAAAGGGATATTATATTAGTTGATGATATCTATACAACGGGAGCAACCATCTATGATGCGGCAAGAATTTTGAAAGACGCAGGTGCTAAAAGTGTTTCTTCTTTTACGTTGATACGTAGTTAAAAATCATGATAATTAACCGATAATAAGAAAAGAAAATAACGTAAGGGGTTTTGGTTTATGAATCAATTGGCAAACTGTCCACAATGTAATCAGCTATTTTTAAAAACCACCATCCAAACGGTTTGTAATAAATGCTTTGAAGAAGAAGAACGTTCTTTTGATATCGTATATAAATTCTTGAGAAAACAAAGTAATAGACAATCAACTATTGCTGAAATAGTAGAAGCAACAGACGTTGATGAAGAATTAATCTTGAAATTTATTCGTTTGAAAAGACTGCAAATTAGTCAATTTCCAAATATTAATTATCCTTGTGAAAGATGTGGCAAAGCGATCAGGAAAAACAAGCTATGCAGCCAATGTGAACAGGATATTCATTCACAAATCAGCCAAATGAACCAAGAAGAGGAGCGTAAAAGGGAGATTGAATCTAGGAAAAAAGACACCTATTATGCCATTAATCCTAAAAACGACTGATTCCCTAAACTAAGTTGCAGTTTGGTCGATAAAATGGATAGAATCAAGACAGACTGTAACGGAAAGCGAGAGGAATCCCGTGAAAATTAATCGATATGGAACACAACCAGTAAATCCTTACAAGAAAACATATGAGAAACAAACGTTGCAATCGAATCAAGCTAAATCAACTGATAAAGTCGAAATTTCTAAAAAGGCAATCGAAATGCAAAAGGTGCCGAATATTATGAGAGAACGCCAAGATAAAATTGACCAAATTAAAAAAAGCATTGAAGCCGGAACATATCAAGTAGATACAAAAGGCATTGCAGATAAAATGCTGAATTTTTATAAACAACAATAACAAAAGGGAGCAGCGTGAATGTCAGTTAAAATAATTATTGAAGAACTGCATCGTCTCTATGGATTGCATGAACAGCTTTTAAAGTTGTCTAAGGATAAAACAGAAATGCTGAAAAGCAATGAGATTGATGCTCTTTCAGAGGTTCTGAATTTAGAGCAAAAGTATATTCAGGCCATTTCTCAATTAGAAGAAAAACGAATTGAAGCGACCGTTCAATTTTTACAAAGTGATCAATCACCAACCATCACTGCATGTATCGAAAAGGCTGAAGGTACAGATCAAGAAGAGCTCATTTCATTATATGAGAAACTAAATGACATCATGGTGGAACTAAAAGATGTAAATGAACTGAACAAGCAGCTTATTCAGCAGTCACTTCAATTTATTTCACTGACATTCGATCTCGTTAACCCTAATAAAGAAAATATGAATTACGGACAAAATGGTCTTGAGAGTTCAAAGCCTAAACAGCAAAGGGCTTTGTTTGATTCAAAGGCGTAAACAAGGAGGATACCAATGGGTTCTACATTCATGGGACTAGAAACGGCAAAAAGAGGCATCACAGCCCAGCGTGCAGGGCTTTATGTCACATCAAACAACGTCTCCAATGCAAATACGGAGGGCTACTCAAGACAAAGAGTGACCTTTAAAGCAGAAAATCCTTATCCAGTCATTTCTGTTTATGACGGCAAAACGTATGGCCAAATGGGGACAGGTGTACAAGTTGGAACCGTTGAAAGAATTCGAGACAGCTTTTTAGATCTACAATACAGAGATCATAATAATAACTTATCTTACTACTCAACGAAGTCAGATGCCCTTTCACAGATGGAAGGGGTTATGAATGATTTGACGGATGAGGGCTTGAACAGAGCTTTTGATAATCTATGGAAATCATTACAGGTCTTATCGGAATCAAAAAATGCTGATACGGCTTCTGCACGTACAGTTGTTAAAACAAGTGCACAGGCTTTAGTTGACCAATTCCGTCTGCTCAATTCTTCTTTAACAACGATACAAAAGAATTTAAAAACGGAACTCGATTCAACAGCCAAAGATGTAAACACTCTTTTATCTCAAATAGATGAAGTGAACAAACAGATTGCAGCAGTTGAGCCAAATGGATATCTTCCAAATGATCTTTATGATACACGTGATACTTTGGTCGATCAATTATCCTCACTTGTTGATATTAAGGTCAGCTACAATCCACCTGGCGGTAATGCACTCAAAATTGCTGAAGGAACTGTCAACATCGACATTATCGGTGCAAATGGACAATCTGCTGGAAACATTTTGAATGGTATTACGAACGAAAAGTCTGAACTGCAAATCTCTTACGATAATACAACGGGACTTGTTAACTCACTTCAATTCGGAACAACAACAATTGCAGCGGATCAATTACAAGTGAACGGTAAAGTAAAAGCACTTGTTGAAGCTTATGGCTACATGTCAAACGGTGCTGAAAAAGGCATGTATCCAGATATGCTTGCAGAGCTGGATGAAGTAGCAAAAGTATTCATGGATACATTTAACGATGTACATAAGCAGGGGTACACGTTAAATGGTGCAAGTGGACAAGACTTTTTTGATATCGAAAATAACAATGAGTTGAATAAAGGTTTGGCAGCTCGTATTAAAGTGAGCGATGTCATTTTAGCATCAACAGATAATATTGCTGCATCTCTCAATCAAACACAAGGTGACGGTTCGAATGCTACGAAATTAGCTAATATACAAGACTTAAAGTTACCAATCGGCGGAAATACAACGACAATTCAGGATTATTACCAAAATGTGATTGCTGAGATGGGGGTACAAGGGAAAAAGAACATGACGCTTGAAAGCAGTTCAGCTGCTCTTGTCAATTCAGCCAATGAACGTAGAATGTCGACTAGCGCTGTCTCCATTGATGAAGAAATGACGAATATGATCCAATTTCAGCATGCATATAATGCGGCTGCGAGAATTATGACATTACAAGATGAAGTATTGGATAAGGTCATAAACGGCATGGGTGTCGTAGGAAGGTAGGGATAACGGATGCGAGTCACACAAGGGATGATTTCTCAAAACTCACTTCGAAATATTAGTAAAAGTTATGAAAAACTTTCTAAAATTAATGAGCAGGCACAAACAGGCAAACGTTTTACAAAAACGTCTGATGATCCTGTTGCAGCAGTAAAAAGCCTTCAATATAGTACTGCCTTGTTCCGAAATGAACAATATAAAAATAACTTAAATGAAGCACAAAACTGGATTGATACATCTGAAACAAGTGTCACTGAAATCATTGATATTATGTCAAATATACGAGATAAAGTGCTTGATGCGGCAAATGGAACAAAGCAGCCCGAAGATTTAGCAGCTATCGGAGTGGAAATTGGCCAGATGAAGAATCAAATCATTGATGCAATGAACACTCAAATGCTAGGTAAGTTCGTATTTAATGGGACAAATACAAATGTTAAACCAGTTGTTGAGAATGCAGACGGAACGTATACATTTAACTTCGAAAATTATACAGATGCGAATGCTGTTCAAGCGAATATTTCTGATGGTATCACTTTAAATGTAAACTCAAATCCAATCTCAGCGTTTGGCGGACAGGCTAACGGTCAAAATGTCATTGAAATGCTGACTGATTTAGAAAACTCATTGAAAAATGGAACGTTTGCGAATTCTGATGATGCATTAGGAAGTATCGATCAGTTTAAAGAAGTAATGAGTGCTGAGCGATCTGACCTAGGAGCGCGTTCGAATCGTGTTGACTTAGTAGGAAGTCGTTTGACTTCACAATTTCAAGTACTGAAAAATGCTAAATCAGATAATGAAGATGTTGAAAGTGAAAAGGCAATTCTTGATCTTCTTCAACAAGAGACGGTGAATAGAGCTGCTTTAGCGACAACAGCGAAAGTCATTCAGCCATCCCTTGTAGATTTCTTAAGATAATAAAAAGCATCCGATGGGTGCTTTTTTGCATCATGGAGGTGAACATATGCAAATCCCTAGATTGTTAATGCAGCAAACCTATGCAAAGCTTCAAATGTCGACAACTCCTTCCCGGCAAGAAGTAGAGCAGCCACAAGCTGATCTTGAGATTCAGCAGCCACGAGCTGTCATGAATATCAAAAGGACACCGTCGAAATTAACCATTGATCAAACCGAGGCATTTGCCGATATGGACATCAAGTCAATTTTTAGACGTTCTGAGGAATGGGCAGCTGAGGGGAAGCGTGCTGTTGGAGAAGGAATGGGTCGAAGAGCGGAAGAAGGAAGTGAACTCATCAAGATCGAGAATGGTGGGAATGCGATTGCTGAGTTTGCCAAAATCAATGGCAGTCCCCCAGCAAAACAATTCACCATTGGTGTGATACCTTCATTCTTTAGTGTGAAAATTCACTATCAGCCTTCTGAGCTTCAAATTGATGTGGAGCCGCAAAAAGCTATCATAGAGGCCACACCTCATAAACCAATCGTTAACTACCAGCCAGGTAAGGTCAATATTGATATGTTACAATACCCAGAATTAAAAATAGAAGTTGACGAAACGGGCCAAAATGGTGATAAGGTATAATTAAGAAAAATGAAAAAGGTCGTGAATTATGATCATTCAAACAAAATACCATGGTGAAGTGACAATCAAAGAGGAGCAAATCATTCACTTCTCTAACGGGATACCAGGATTTCTGGATCAAAAACAGTTTGTCATTTTGCCTTTATCAGAAGAGTCTCCATTTTTAGTTCTTCAATCATTAAATAACTCGGCATTAGGTTTTATCGTCAGCAGCCCGTTTTTATTCTTCAATCAATACGAATTTGATTTAGACGAAACGGTTGTAGACATTCTGGAAGTAGAAGATGCCAATGATGTGGAAGTAATGGTTATTTTAACAATGGAATCATCTATTGAAAAAACAACAGCCAATTTAAGAGCGCCTATTATTGTGAACCGGAAAAACATGAAAGCCAAGCAGGTGATTTTGCATGATTCAGCCTATCATACAAAACATTTGTTAGAGGTGGCATCCTCATGTTAGTGCTGTCTCGTAAATTAAACCAGTCGATTCAAATAGGCGATGATATTGAAGTCAAGATTATTTCAATCGAAGGCGATCAAGTGAAAGTCGGGATTGAGGCTCCTAAGCACATCGATATTCACAGGAAAGAAGTGTACCTGTCAATTCAAGAAGAGAACAATCGTGCTGCTAGTTTATCCTTAGATCTCCTCTCTCAATTATCCTCACAAAAAAAGTGAGGATTTTTTTATCGCATTCAGCTGTCCTTCTCCGTGTGAAAGCGTTTCGATACAGATGTTCATGATCTATAGGAAACTTTAACAAATCGGTCCATCTATATTTAATTTGCAAATTCAAAGCCGATATAAAAGATAGATTAAAGCACAGGAGCTGAATAACTATGTCTGTTGGTAAGTTGACATCGCTAGAGCCAATTATCGATGCATTTCAAACCCGTGTTTCTAATAACCAGAATGACAATGTAAACTCTGACTCACAAGCAAATGGCAGGGCTGTTTCAAAAGAAGAAATTGAAAAAACGCTTCAAGGGGCAAACAAGCTGATTGAACCTACTCAATTTCATCTTCAATTTGAATTACATGAAAAACTCAACGAATATTATGTCAAAGTCGTAGATAACCAAACAGATGAAGTCATTAGAGAAATTCCTTCCAAGGAATGGCTTGATTTCTATGCAGCAATGACAGAAATTGTCGGTTTATTTGTAGATAAAAGAATGTAAATGAAGGGAGAACATAAATAATGGTCAATCGTATTACTGGATTTTCAAATGTGTTCGATATTGATGAAATCGTATCAAAGCTGATGAAAACGGAGCAAGCACCACTTGATACAATGACGCGTCAGAAACAAACGCTTGAATGGCAAAGAGACAGCTATCGCGAGGTTAACTCGAAAATTAAAGAATTAGATGATTTGATTAATAGTTTAAACTTAACGCGTCCAAGTACATATGGCGCCAAAAAGGTGACAAGCTCTAATGAATCTGCTGTCACAGCAACTGGATCAACAAATGCGACCTCTGGCTCTATTCATGTCACTCAGCTAGCGACAGCTTCCGTCTTCAAATCCTCTGGTACATCTGGATTTACACCAACAAACGGAACGTTTACGTTTGAAGTGACGACACCAGATTCGACAAAACCAAAAACGGTGACAATCAATACTTCTGATACCGATACAATTGATGACATCGTGAAAAAGCTGAACAGCGCGCAATTAGGTGTGACGGCTTACAAAGGCCAAATCTCTGATGGCACTAACTACGTGGATACCATCGCTCTTACTTCTCGAACAACGGGTGAAGGCGTCAGTATTAAAGCAGCTGATGGCAATTCGGCTTCATTTTTAACGCAATTAGGCTTCCAAGTAGATGGAGATAACAAATTAGTTGCGACCACTCAAGGACAGAAGGCGCAATACGAGATTAATGGTCTGAAAATGGAAAATAACAACAATACATTCACGCAGGCTGATATTACGTACGAGCTTAAAGCAACGACAGATAAGCCCGTCAGCTTAAACGTTTCAACAGATGTGGATGCAATATATGATAAAATTAAACAATTTGTTGATAAATATAATGAACTCGTTGAGCAGATTAATGGAAAAGTCAATGAAAAGAAAAACAGAGACTATCATCCATTAACGGCTGAAGAGAAAAAAGCGATGTCTGAAAAAGAAATAGAGCTATGGGAAACGACCGCGAAGTCTGGCTTGCTGAGAAGTGATTCCATTTTACGATCTGGTGCCTCTAAAATAAGAAGTGATTTGTATGCTAATATTACGACAAGTGATGCGAATAAAATCCAACTCACACAAATCGGTATTTCGACATCATCCAGCTATAAAGATGGTGGGAAGCTTGAATTTATTAAGGATAGTGATGGAGTAGAGAAATTAAAAAAAGCCATTGAAGAAGACCCGGAGAAGGTCAGACAAATGTTCATCTCGGGTAGTTTAAATGTGGATTCAAAGGATAAAGACAAAGCGCAGCAGCAATATCAAGAACAAGGCATCATCTATCGTATCAAAAATTCCTTATCAGACTTTTCGAAGAGCATTCAAAAAAAGGCTGGCAGCATAACAATGGAATCAAAGGAATACGGACTTGGTAAGGACCTTGATTCTTTGACAAAACGAATGAGTACATTCCAAGATCGTTTAAAAATGGTTGAAGCCCGTTACTACAAAAAGTTTAACGCCATGGATAGTGCAATTCAAAAGCTAAACAACCAATCTGGCTACCTTTCTCAACTGCTTGGACAATAATTGGAGGTTTATAACATATGGCAATACAGAACCCTTATGCCGCCTATCAGAAAAATTCTATTGAGACCGCAACACCTGCCGAGTTGACGCTTATGCTTTATGAAGGCTGCTTAAAGTTCATCAGAATAGCGAAGCATGCCATTCAAAAAGAGGATGCAGAAACGAGAAATGTGAACCTGAAAAAGGCTCAAAACATCATTCAAGAATTAAATGTCACCTTAAATCGTTCCTATGACGTATCAAAGAGTATGGCAAGTATGTATGATTACATTTATCGCAGACTGATAGAAGCCAATCTTCAAAATGACGAAGAGATATTGAATGAAGTAGAAGAGTACGTAACTGATTTTCGTGATGCGTGGAAGGAAGTCATTCAAACCGATCGAAAAGGCCGTCACCACTCTATCGGGGGCTCTCTATGAGTATTGTGGACCAGCTGCATGATCAAACATTAAAAATGGCAGCCGAAATAGCGGAAAATCCGCAAAGTGACACACTGGTTGAAGACTTTGATGCCTTTTTAATTGAGAGAGACGAATTAATGAGAGATATACAGCATGAATTGACGGATCAAGAAAAAGAGAAAATCCGAGAAATCATCCAAACAGATCAACAGATGGCGAAGCAATTAACGGTTATCCAAAATGGGATAAAAGCAGATATTCAAGCCATTCAAAAAAAGAAAACAAAACAGCTGAATTATCAAAATCCATACCAGCCCATAACAAGTGACGGCGTATACTACGATAAACGGAAATAAATAGGTGAGACCTGTGGCGTATCGTTCAAATGACTATATTTTATTAACCACATATTATGAACTTCTATACACGATAGAAGAGAGTCTAAACTATTTAGATGAAATTGAGAAGGATTTTGACAAAACAGAAGGGGATCGGATCTTTAATGATCTGATCCATGCCTTCTTTCATTTAGACACAACACATCCCCTTCTGCTTTCAATTATTGAAAATGATCACTTTGCCAAAACGATTCGTTCGTTTGATCAAATATTTTTAAGTTTTGATGTACTAGCTTTCTATACATTCCCTTCAAATCACTTCCAATCATTCCTGAAAACATACTTTATACCTGAATATAGAAAGTGGATGGATGAAATACATGCCTGTATGAGGCCGTATGTCATTCATTAATTTTTGTCCAATTCAGACCATTCGGAGGAAATTATGAGACTAAAAAATCAATTTTTATTTGGGCTTATTGTCATATGTGTATTGTTTGTCAGTATGTTAGGATTCTCAAGCTTTCTCTATTACAAAACAGATCAATCCTATAAAGCGCTATTAAGCAAGGAAGTGAAGCTTTATCAGACATCGCTGGAATTAGAAACCCTTCTGCAAAAGCAGGAAGCACAGATTAAAACATATGTCGTCGTGCAAGATGCTGAAAATTTGCAGAAAATTGAGCAAACATATGAAGATATTAATAAGAAAACAGCAGAAGCTTCTAAAATGAGTACGGTCAAACAAGCAAAAAATCTATTAGATCAAATCTCAGAAAAAAATTATCTCTACTACACCTCAACAAATCGATTATTTAATTCATTAAATATGCAAAATCAAAAAGAATTCAACACCCGCCTCAGTCAAGAATTACAACCTATCGAACAAGAAATACATACCTTTACAAAAGAATTCGCTCAAAATCAGCTAAAACAACGTGATCAAAAAATCAATCAGCTCAATCAAGATAGTAATCAATTATTGCTTACACTCATTTTGGTCAGTGCAGCGATTATTGTTGGCCTTTTGGTGATTGGGATCAGATTTGTTCATCGCATGACAAAACCAATTGTTTCTGTCACAAATGCCGCAAAAAGGATGGCAGATGGTGATCTTACCCTTGAAGAGATTGAAGTGACCTCTAAAAATGAGATTGGTCAACTCGGCACAGCCTTTAATCAAATGACGGCTCATTTGCGTCAGCTTATTTTGCAGGTGCAAAGCGGATCAAGACAGCTTGCTGATTCTGCTGCTCAATTTGAGGAAACCATCAGTCAAACGATATCGGCTAGTGAGCAGACATCCAGCTCGATTGAACAGGTCAGTGAAGCTTCACGTGAACAATCAGATGCGGTCGGAAAAGTGGCATCCGCCATTCAGGAAGTGTCGACTGGCATGCAAAATGCAGCTGTACACACGTCCGATGTTTCGGGTCACTCAATTTCAGTGACTGAAAAGGCTGAAGAGGGTGCCGCCCTTATTCAACAATTTGTGCAACAAATGAGTTCTATTAAAGAGTCTGTGAATGAACACCATTCCACAATGGCCCATGTGCAAGCGCAGTTTACAGGCATTCAAGATCTGTTAGGTCATATCCATGCCATTGCTGACCAGACGAATTTGCTTGCTTTAAACGCAGCTATAGAAGCAGCAAGAGCGGGAGAACATGGAAGAGGCTTTGCAGTTGTAGCAGATGAAGTGAGGAAACTGGCAGAAGAATCTAGTCAGTTGACAGATCAAATTAGTCAATTACTCGAGAACGTGAACAAAGATACAGAAAGGTCATCACAATCAATGACGAAGGTTGAGCGGGATGTAGCAGAGGGTGTAAAAGTATCACAATTATCTGAACAAAGCTTCCATGAAATATTGGAATCTATTCGTGATATTTCAATGAAAGCAGAAGAGCTGTCAGCCACTGCAGAACAAATTTCTGCTAGTACAGAGGAAATTTCTCAAACGGTTGGTTTCATTGAAGAAGGTGCGAAACGAAACTCAGAAGAAACAGAGTACATGTCTGCTGCTGTTGAAGAATCATTAGCGGCCAATGAAGAGATGAAAGCGGCTGCGGAGGATCTAAAATCCTTATCTCAATCGCTGAAAACATCGATTTCATCTTTTACCATTTAATGTACGCTGGTCTTTTTCAAGAATTAGCCGAATATATATTCATCACCTATCAAGCAACAGTTGAAGCACCGCAAAATTCGACAAATTTCAATAAATATTCACATTTTTTTTACGTTTGAGCAGGAGAAAAGGAGGGAAAAGTAGAAATAGGTTTACATATCCTTAATTTTAAAGGAGGCGTTCTTTACATGAATTACAATGTCAGAGGAGAAAACATCGACGTAACACCTGCACTAAGAGATCATGTCGAGAAAAAAATTGGAAAGCTGGAGCGTTATTTTGAGACAGATGTAGATGCTTCAGTCAACGTGAACTTGAAGTTTTACAACGATCAAGAATCTAAAGTTGAGGTTACCATTCCAATGACTGATCTAGCACTTCGAGCTGAGGTGCATAATGAGGATATGTACAATGCAGTAGACCTAGCAGCCAGTAAATTAGAACGTCAAATTAGAAAGCACAAAACAAAAGTAAACCGTAAATTCCGCGAGCAAGGTGCCAAAAAGCACTTATTTGCTGGAGGAAATGGTACGGCTGAAGTAGCAGTTCAAGATGACGAAGAGATTGATGAAACAGAAATCGTCAGACAAAAACGTTTCAACTTAAAGCCGATGGATAGTGAAGAGGCCATTCTCCAAATGAACATGTTAGGTCATAGTTTCTTCGTTTTCACAAATGCTGAGACAAATTTGACCAATGTGGTTTATCGCCGAAATGACGGTAAATATGGACTCATTGAGCCAAACGCTTAAATATCAGTTGATGCTGATTCAAAAACAACCTAAATAAAGTAAACCCGTTCCCTTCATAAGGGGCGGGTTTTTTGTGCGAAATTATGGCAAATTCTTTGGAAATGAAAGAAGGTATGGTATGATAAATGCAGGTAAATATGGACCTGTCAAACTTTTGGACATGCCGAAAAATTGCATGAAATAGAGGAGCGTTATTATATGCTTGGAATCTTAAACAAAGTGTTTGATCCTACGAAACGTACGATCAGCCGATATGAAAAAAAGGCAAATGAAATCGAAGCTCTCGCTCAAGATTTTGAAAAATTATCTGACGAGGCTTTACGAAATAAAACGATTGAATTTAAAGAAAAACTTGAAAAAGGACAATCGGTGGATGACCTGCTGGTTGAAGCATTTGCAACGGTTCGCGAGGCATCCCGCCGCGTAACAGGAATGTTCCCATTTAAGGTGCAGCTCATGGGGGGCATCGCGCTTCATGAAGGTAACATCGCTGAAATGAAAACAGGTGAAGGTAAAACATTGACATCAACAATGCCTGTTTATTTAAATGCTCTTTCTGGAAAAGGCGTCCACATCGTGACAGTCAACGAATACTTGGCAAGCCGTGATGCGCAGGAAATGGGCAAAATTTTTGAGTTTCTTGGTTTAACAGTCGGCTTAAACTTAAACAGCTTAGACAAAGATGAAAAAAGAGAAGCGTACGCCGCTGATATCACGTATTCAACAAACAATGAACTCGGCTTTGACTATTTACGGGATAACATGGTGCTTTACAAAGAGCAAATGGTTCAGAGACCGCTTCATTATGCCGTGATCGATGAGGTTGACTCCATTTTAATTGATGAAGCGAGAACACCTCTTATTATTTCTGGACAAGCTGCGAAATCAACAAAGCTTTATGTACAAGCCAATGCATTTGTCCGCACATTAAAAATCGAAGATGATTTCACGTATGATATTAAAACAAAAAGTGTGCAGCTGACTGAAAGCGGAATGACGAAGGCGGAAAAAGCATTCGGCATTGAGAACCTGTTTGATGTCAAACATGTCGCGCTGAACCATCACATCGCTCAGGCGCTGAAGGCACATGTTGCGATGCAAAAAGACGTGGATTATGTAGTAGAAGAAGGCCAAGTAGTCATCGTTGACTCCTTCACAGGACGTTTAATGAAAGGACGCCGTTATAGTGAAGGGCTGCATCAAGCCATCGAGGCAAAAGAAGGTCTTGAAGTGCAGAACGAAAGCATGACACTAGCAACAATTACGTTCCAGAACTACTTCCGTATGTATGAAAAATTATCTGGTATGACTGGTACAGCAAAAACGGAAGAAGAAGAATTCCGTAACATTTACAACATGCAGGTTGTCTCAATCCCGACCAACCAGCCAGTTGTTCGTGATGACAGACCTGATTTAATTTACCGCACAATGGATGGTAAATTTAAAGCAGTGGCTGAGGATGTTGCGCAGCGCTATATGACAGGGCAGCCAGTTCTTGTCGGAACAGTTGCAGTTGAGACATCTGAGCTTATTTCTAAGCTGCTTAAAAATAAAGGCATTCCTCATCAAGTGTTAAACGCAAAAAACCATGAGCGTGAAGCACAAATTATTGAAGAGGCTGGTCAAAAAGGTGCTGTGACCATTGCGACAAACATGGCAGGACGTGGTACAGACATCAAGCTTGGCGAAGGTGTAAAAGAACTTGGAGGTCTGGCTGTTATCGGGACAGAGCGTCATGAATCCCGTCGTATTGATAACCAGCTTCGCGGACGTTCTGGACGTCAAGGAGACCCAGGGATTACCCAATTCTATCTCTCCATGGAAGATGAATTGATGCGCCGATTTGGTGCAGAGCGGACGATGGCGATGCTTGACCGCTTTGGCATGGATGACTCTACACCAATCCAAAGTAAAATGGTGTCTAAAGCCGTTGAATCATCTCAAAAACGTGTAGAGGGGAACAACTTTGATTCCCGTAAGCAGCTTCTGCAATATGACGATGTGCTTCGTCAACAGCGTGAAGTAATCTACAAACAGCGTTTTGAAGTCATCGATTCTGACAACTTAAAATCAATTGTCATCAATATGATCCAATCTTCAATTGAGCGTGCGGTGGGATCTTATACGCCAAAAGAGGAGCTGCCTGAAGAATGGAAACTAGATGGTCTTGTTGAATTAATCAACACGAACTATTTGGACGAAGGTGCCATTACGGTCAAAGATATCTTCGGTAAAGAAGCAGATGAAATCACAACCTTCATCATGGATCGTATTAAAGAAAAATACGATGCAAAAGAAGAAACATTTGGCGAAGAACAAATGCGTGAATTTGAAAAAGTCATCGTTCTTCGTGCGGTGGATTCGAAGTGGATGGACCATATCGATGCAATGGATCAGCTGCGTCAAGGGATTCATTTACGTGCGTACGCACAAACGAATCCGCTTCGTGAATACCAAATGGAAGGATTTGCGATGTTTGAGCATATGGTTGCTTCAATTGAAGATGACGTGGCCAAGTATGTCTTGAAATCAGAAATCCAAAACAACCTAGAACGTGAAGAAGTGGTTCAAGGTCAAACAACGGCTCATCAGCCGCAAGAGGGCGATGAGGAGAAGACAGTGAAGAAGAAGCCGGTACGTAAAGTCGTAGACATTGGACGAAACTCCCCATGTCACTGCGGAAGCGGCAAGAAATATAAAAATTGTCATGGGAAGACAGAATAAGTAATGGAAAGAGGTGAAAACCTCTTTCTATTCATGTCAGCCCCCATACATCTATGAGGTGAAGGATATGGAATTAGTAGAAATTAGACAAGAGCTTGAAAATATGGCTAGCAGGCTAGCTGATTTTAGGGGGTCTCTTTGACTTAGAAACAAAAGAGGCCAAAATCGCAGAGCTTGAAGCGACGATGTCAGAGGCTGATTTTTGGAATGATCAGCAAAAGGCTCAAGGCGTTATCAATGAAGCCAATGCACTGAAGGATTCTGTGAATTCCTACCATGAGCTCAGTGAATCACATGAAGAGCTGCAAATGACGCATGACTTATTAAAGGAAGATTATGACGAGGAGCTTCATGCAGAGCTTGAAAAAGAGCTGAAGAACTTAACGAAGCAGTTTAACGAATTTGAGCTGCAGCTTCTTTTAAGCGAACCTTATGATAAAAACAATGCCATTCTGGAGCTTCACCCAGGTGCAGGTGGAACTGAATCACAGGACTGGGGTTCTATGCTTCTGCGAATGTACACTCGCTGGGCAGAGCGCAGAGGCTTTAAGGTCGAAACGCTTGATTACCTTCCAGGTGATGAGGCAGGGATTAAGTCTGTGACTTTGCTCATCAAAGGGCATAACGCGTACGGTTACTTAAAAGCTGAAAAAGGTGTCCATCGTTTGGTTCGTATTTCTCCTTTTGATTCTTCTGGCCGCAGACATACATCCTTCGTTTCCTGTGATGTCATGCCGGAATTCAATGAAGAAATTGATATTGATATTCGGACAGAGGATATCAAGGTAGATACGTATCGTGCAAGCGGAGCAGGTGGGCAGCACGTTAATACGACGGACTCTGCTGTTCGTATCACACACATTCCAACGAATGTCGTCGTGACGTGCCAAACAGAAAGATCACAAATTAAAAACAGAGAACGTGCGATGAAAATGCTGAAATCGAAACTTTATCAAAAACGGATCGAAGAACAGCAGGCAGAATTGGATGAAATCAGAGGAGAGCAGAAAGAAATTGGCTGGGGAAGCCAAATCCGCTCTTATGTATTCCACCCTTATTCTCTTGTGAAAGACCATCGAACCAATACGGAGATGGGAAATGTTCAAGCGGTGATGGATGGAGATTTAGATTCATTTATCGATGCGTACTTACGTTCGAAATTATCATAAAAACTCGGCTTCTTGCCGGGTTTTTTTAATTGTGAGAAAATATAATGAATATAAAGGTATACATACGACATACTGATTCTATATCCTTTGTATGATGAAATTAGCAAATAAAGGGGGAAATATTTTGGGATTAACACCATTGCAAGAAACGTGGGATTTAGATGCCTTTTTTAAAGGAGGCAGTTCTTCACCAGAATTTAAGACATACCTGCAAAACATTCAGCAGCTACTAGATGAATTACGACAAAAGGTGGATGCCTTTTCAAAAGAAGATACACACATTGAAAGCCAATTAACGTCTGTCCTTGACGCGTATGAAACTACATATAAAAAATTGTCTCAAGCAAGTTCATTTGTATCCTGCCTACAAGCTCAAAATACGAAGGATATGAAGGCAGGCAGTCTTCGAGGTACGATTGCCAACCTAGAAGCTGATTTAGGAACCATCCTTGCACTGTTTGATCAAGCGCTAGCTGCTATCCCTGCAAACAAGTGGGAAGAATTGATGAATTCAGCAGCCTTTTCAGATGTCCGCTACATATTAAATGAGCGAAGAGACCGTGTGAAGGATCAATTACCTGTTGAACAAGAAACGCTGATTCAAAAGCTGGCTGTAGATGGGTACCATGCGTGGGATGAGCTTTATTCCAGCTTAGTCAATAAAATTACCATTCCGTTTGAACAGCATGGAGAAACGCAGATGATCTCTGTAGGCCAAGCAGAAAATGCTATGGATGATTCAGATCGTGAAGTCAGAAAGGCCGTTTATCACAACCTAGAGCATGCATGGAAGCAGGATGAACATTTATTTGCTAGTACGCTCAATCACCTTGCTGGTTTTCGTTTGCAAGTGTATGAAGCAAGGGGCTGGGATCACATTTTAAAAGAACCGCTTGAAATTTGCCGGATGAAACAAGAAACCCTTGATGCAATGTGGTCTGTGATTGATGAACATAAGCAGCCATTCATTGATTATTTACACCGAAAAGCTGACATGCTTGGAGTGGATAAGCTGAGCTGGTTCGATGTTGGGGCTCCTATCGGCAGTGAGACCAAAATCTATCCTTATCAAGAAGCAGCTGCTTTTATTGTGAAACATTTCGCAGGATTTGGAGAAGAGCTCGCTGCTTTTACAGAAAAAGCCTTTAATGAACGCTGGGTAGAAGCTGAGGACCGTCCAAACAAACGGGTAGGCGGCTTTTGTACAAATTTCCCTGACAGCGGAGAATCACGTATTTTTATGACCTTCTCAGGAAGTCCATCCAATGTGGCGACACTAGCGCATGAGCTCGGTCATTCGTTCCATCAGGAAGTGATGCAGGATGTTCGCATTCTGAATCGCAAATACGCAATGAATGTAGCTGAAACAGCGTCGACATTCGCAGAAATGATTGTAGCTGATGCCTCATTAAAAGAAGCGGCAAATGAAGAGGAGCGGCTCAGCCTGTTAGAGGATAAGCTGCAGCGCAGTGTAGCTTTCTTCATGAACATTCAATCTCGTTTCTTATTTGAACAGCGCTTTTATGAAGAGCGTAAACAAGGAGAAGTGCCGGCTGACAGATTGAATGAATTGATGGTCGAAGCGCAGAAGGAAGCGTTCGGTGACTCATTAGATGAATACCATCCGCATTTCTGGGCTTCTAAGCTGCATTTCCATATCACGAATGTTCCATTTTATAATTTTCCATACACCTTTGGATACATGTTCTCGTTAGGAATTTACGCAAAAGCATTGCAGGCTGGTACATCGTTTGAAGAGAAATACATTGCATTATTAAAGGATACTGCTTCAATGACAGTAGAAGATTTAGCCAAAAAGCATCTAGGCGTTGACCTTACCCAAAAAGCATTTTGGGAAGAAGCCATTCGTTTGGCTGTAGCAGATGCTGAAGAATTTTTAGAGGTGACAAAAAAATAAAAAATGAAAAGCTCCTATTATGGGAGCTTTTTTGCTGGCTTCAGCCAGTCAAGCATTGTCTGGATGAGATCATTTTGCTGCGACAGGGCTGGAATGTCCGCTGGCTGATCCCCTTTTTGTTTGCCATACATGCCAAACTGCGCATGATTCCCGCCTTTTATTTCATGATAAACGGTTTGAGACGGCAGATTTGCTTTCGATTTTTTGATTTTCTCTTGTGTTGCCAGCCCATCCTTTTCACCTGAAATAGAGAGGATTTTTAGTGACAATTGTTTCAGGTCATCTGATGCTGGATAAGATGCTAGGAAAAAGAGTCCATCGAGCTTGCTCTGATTTTTTTCTGCAAACATAGCGGCAGCTGCCCCGCCAAGTGAATGTCCGCCAATATACCAGTGTTTGATCGATTGGTGATCTTTGATGATGTCCTGCGCTTTGTTTGGATTGAAGATCGCAAAGGAAAATGGCATGTCAGGGATAAAGACAGAGTAGCCTTTTTTCATCAGCGTATCCCCGATATAGGCATATGCAAGTGGTTCCACCTTTGCCCCAGGATAGAGAATGATGCCAGTATCACTTTTTGATGTTTCAAATGTATAAACATTGTTTTTATGTTCCACTTGCTCCATGTTCACTTGTTTTTTTAATGCTTCTGATGGTCCATATGTAAAGCGGCTCCATGTATAGAAAGCACCAAAAGCTAAGATGATCAGTGCAAGTAATGTCATACCTGTTATCTTCAGTATTTTCTTCATCGCATGCCCCTTCTTTCTCATGTACATATTAAATATACCATCAATTCATCTTATGCCAACCGGCAAGTACGCTGATCCGTCTGTGTGATAAAGTATTAATCCATTAGCACTGCATTTGGCTGTTATTTACAATCGTTTTAAGAGGGATTAAAATAGGTGTGCATTCAGAAGTAACGGAGGAAGAAAGACATGAAGCAGGGACATTCACAATTTTGGATCGAAGTGAAAAATTATTTGTTCATTTTAATCGGATCTGCCATCGTGGCGATTGGTTTTAATACGTTATTATTACCGAATCAGATTGCAGCAGGCGGTGTGAGCGGCATTAGTACCATTATGCAGTCATTCGGCTTTGAAGCGGCGTATGTGCAATGGGGGCTTAATATTCCCCTGTTTATCGCTGGCTTTTATTTATTAGGCGGTACATTTGGAGTGAAAACACTCGTTGGCTCGATTTTTTTACCTTTCATGGTGTTTGTCACAAGACATATTGCACCTGTCACACATGAAGCACTGCTGGCGGCTATATTTGGCGGTGTGGTCATTGGGATCGGAATAGGGCTCGTGTTCCTTGGGAATGGATCAACGGGTGGAACAGCACTCGCTGCCAAAATCATCAATAAGTACACAGGACTCACGCTAGGCACCTGTTTAGCGATGATGGATGGCTTGATTGTTCTGGCTGCGATGACGGTCTTTGGAATTGAAGAGGGGCTGTACGCGGTCATTGGTGTGTTTATTTCTAGTAAAACGATTGATGTGGTACAGGCTGGCTTCAGTCATTCAAAAATGGCAATGATCATTACAGGGCATGAAGATGAGGTCAGACAGGCGGTTTTTGATCAAATTGACCGCGGTGTGACGAAGATCTCAGCAGTCGGAGGATATACCGATCATGACCGCCCAATTTTGATGTGTGTCGTTGGGCAGTCACAATTCACAAAGTTGAAACAAGTGGTGAAAGCAATCGATGCATCAGCATTTGTCATCGTGATGGATGCAAAAGAGGTGCTTGGTGAGGGTTTTAAAAGGGCATAAACAAGGATATAATAGCGTTGACCAAATGATTGTAAGGGAGGGAAATAGATGAAAAAAAGCGGATTAACGATGCTATTTGCAGCGATGCTTCTTGTTCTCGCGGCTTGTGGAGGAAATTCAAGCAGCAGCGACAAAGAAGGCAGCAAAAGTGCATCATCTGTGAGCAGTGGTGAGGAGATCTATCAGCAAAACTGTATTGGCTGTCATGGGAAAGACCTATCTGGCGGAGGCGGTCCAAGCCTGAAGGAAGTAGGGAAGAAATATAATGAAAGCCAAATCGCAGATATTGCGCAAAACGGTAAAGGCTCTATGCCAAGCGGTATGGTAGATGAGAAGCAGGCAAAAGAAGTAGCAAAATGGCTTGCAGAGAAAAAATAAAACCTTTGTCTAATCGACAAGGTTTTTTTGTTTTTTTATATGTAGAAAAAGACTTTTGGATAGTATGAAAACGCATTATATTAAATTTTATTTAAAAAATAAGGGTATAAAGGCATGTTTTTTGGTTTTGATTGTTCTATTTACCTTTTATTTATAAGTTTTGAAATATAAATGTAATACCATTGCGTCGATTCATGACGTATAATTGGAGTTGTTGAAATTTAGACGATTCAATTTTTTCATCTTTTTGGATGAAAAGGACATAAATTGTTAGTAAGTATCGAAGGGTATGTGCGTGACCATACATAACGTTTTTTGACGAGAAGTGTCAAAACATCATGATAAGCTGTTAGTCAGCGAATAAGAAAAGATTAGGTGATTACATGATTCAAATGAAGGAAGTCTACAAGATCTATCCTAATGGCGTAAAGGCGATCAATGGAATCAATGTCTCTATCCATCCAGGAGAGTTTGTGTATGTTGTTGGTCCCAGTGGTGCTGGTAAATCCACTTTCATCAAAATGATGTATCGTGAAGAGAAGCCAACCAAAGGGCAAATCTTAATTAATAACAAAGATTTAGGCTCAATGAAGGAAAAAGAAATACCTTACGTAAGAAGAGAAATTGGCGTAGTATTCCAAGATTTCAAGCTACTCCCAACTCTTACTGTGTTTGAGAACGTAGCATTTGCTCTTGAAGTGATTGGTGAACAGCCTCATATCATTAAGAAAAAAGTGCTTGATGTTCTCGATCTGGTTCAGCTAAAGCACAGAGCGCGTCAATTTCCTGACCAGCTGTCCGGCGGTGAACAGCAGCGTGTGTCTATCGCCCGCTCGATTGTTAATAGCCCTGAGGTCGTCATTGCAGATGAGCCGACAGGAAACCTTGACCCAGACACTTCTTGGGAAATCATGAAGACGCTCGAAGAGATTAATAACCGCGGAACAACAGTGGTTATGGCGACACACAACAAAGAAATTGTAAACACCATGAAGAAACGCGTCATCGCAATCGAAGATGGAATGATTGTGCGTGACGAAGCAAGAGGGGAGTACGGAATTTATGATTAAAACTCTCTCGCGGCATTTACGTGAGAGCTTCCGTTCACTTGGAAGAAACACGTGGATGACATTTGCATCAATTAGTGCGGTTACTGTCACATTGATTTTAGTTGGGGTTTTCCTTGTGATTATGCTCAACTTGAATAACATGGCATCGAACGCTGAAAAAGAAGTAGAAGTAAAAGTATTAATCGAATTAACGGCGAATCAAAAGCAGCAGGATGAATTAAAAGCAGAAATTGAAAAGATTCCTGAAATCAGTAATGTGAAGTACTCATCTAAAGATGACGAACTGAAAGCACTGATTAAAAGCTTCGGAGAAAATGGACAATCCATGGGACTTGTTGATCAAGAAAATCCATTAAACGATGCGTTTATTGTGAAAACAACAGATCCTCACGATACACCAAAAGTAGCAAAGAAATTAGAAAACCTAAAGGGTACATATAAAGTAACCTATGGAAAAGAAGAGGTCAGCCGACTCTTCAATGTAGTTGGAGTAGCGCGTAATGTCGGCATTGTGCTCATTATTGGGCTGTTATTTACAGCTATGTTCTTAATCTCCAATACGATCAAAATTACGATTTTTGCTAGACGTAAAGAAATTGAGATTATGAAGCTGGTAGGTGCAACGAACTGGTTTATCCGCTGGCCATTCTTCATTGAAGGATTATTGCTTGGTGTATTTGGTTCCATTATACCAATTGCCCTATTGCTTGGCACGTATCAATATGCAGTTGGCTGGGTCGCACCGAGAGTACAAGGCTCATTTATTTCCATGCTTCCATACAATCCGTTTGTCTATCAAGTATCACTGGTCCTGCTAGTGATCGGTGCAATCATTGGTGTATGGGGAAGCTTAACGTCTATCCGTAAATTCTTAAAAGTATAAATATATTTTGATGGCAGCATTCGAGGATTCTATAGAAGATGTGACCGGTTGAACCGATTCATCCGGTCGGCTCTTCATGTCGACAGTTGTCATGGGAGGGGAATATCGTTTTGAAAAGAAAGCTGATGATGGCTGGAATGGCAGCGTTTATTGGAACAACGTGGCTATACATTCCAGGGAACGAGAATCGTGCATTCGCATACGAAGACCTAGATCAAAAACGTCAACAAATCGAAGAGAAAACATCGAAGACTGAATCAAGCTTGAAGAAGAAGAAGTCAGAGCTGGCAAAGCTTGAAAAGAAAGAATCAAAGCTCAAGAAAGAAATTGAACAAATTGACCAAAAGGTAAGTACTGCAACTGAAAAAGTCGCTGAAAAAGAGAAAGAAGTTAAAAAAACGAAGCAAGAAATCAAGAAGCTAAAAAAAGACATTCAAGTCATCAATGAGCGAATTGAAAAAAGAAAAGCCATTTTCAAAGACCGGATTCGTTCAATGCAAAAAAGCGGCGGTACGATCAACTATTTAGATGTGCTGCTAGGTGCTCGCAGCTTTAGTGATTTTGTCGGTCGTGTTGGAGCTGTCACAACAATTGTCGAAGCAGACAAAGACATGATTACAGAACATGAAAATGATTTAAAGCTGGTGGAGCAAAAAGAAGCAGAGCTAAATAATCAGCTAAGCGGACTTGAAACATCTTTGAAAGAGCTAGAAGCACTGAAAAAAGATTTATCTAAGAAGCACAAAGAAAAAGAACACATTTTAGGTGATGTGACAGATAAAAAAAATCATGCACATGATGAACTAGGCAAGCTTGAGAATGAACAAGAAATCCTAGCGAATCAAAAAGCGGCTGTGAAATCTGAGGAAGCACACCGACAAAAGGAAGAAGCGAAGAAAGCAAAACAAGCAGCTGAAAAAAATGCACCTGCATCTCACAGCGGCGGCTCAGATCAAGTATCTGATACACCAGCAAGCAGCTCAGGCTTTATTAAACCAGCGGCAGGGCGTTTCTCATCTGGCTTTGGCGGACGTTCTGGCGGAAACCACTTCGGATTAGATATTGCAGCAAAAGGCACAGTTCCTGTCTATGCAGCAGCATCTGGAACAGTCACGAACTCCAGCTACTCATCGAGCTACGGAAATGTTGTGTTCATTACGCACAATATCAATGGACAGACATATCAAACTGTATACGCCCACCTGTCTACAAGAAGTGTGTCAACAGGACAGAGAGTCGAACAAGGACAATTCCTTGGATATATGGGAAATACCGGCCAATCGCATGGTCAGCATCTTCACTTTGAAATTCATAAAGGATTATGGAATGGCGCAAAATCAAATGCAGTCAATCCAGCGCAATATATCCGCTAATCAAAAAGCCGATAACATGATGTTATCGGCTTTTTTGACCTAGATAGAATTAAAATAACAGCAGTAATCCGGCAATAATAGGTGTTAACAGAACAGCTGATTTCAATAAGAGCTTCGGTGCAAGGCGTGTGAATTTCGCGCCGATAAATGCGCCTAATACGGTGCCAATTAATATTTGGATCAGCAAGATAAAATCAACATAGCCCTCTGAAATATATCCAATTCCACCGCCGATGGAAATCGGAATAATGACAAGCATGGTCGTGCCAACGGCTTGCCTTATCGACAGCTTCAGTAAAATCAAAAGTCCTACTTGAATGAATGGTGCAGACCCGATACCAAACATGCCTGACAGCATCCCAGACACAAGGCCTAAAATAATGCCTCTTGTCATCAGCTGACGAGAAGAAAGCGGCTGCTGCTCAGCCTCTTCATTAAGAACAAATAGTTTGATCATCATAAAAACAGCGGATAAAAAAAGCATCCCTGCTGTTAAATAGTGCAGACTCTCTTCTGGAATAAAAGGAGCAACCTTAGCCCCAGCAAAAGAAGCGATACAAGCAAGTGCCCCGACAATCAAACCAGATTTCAGCTGAATGTTCCCTTCCCGGTAGTGGCTGTATGCACCTGATAGGGTCGTAAATGCCATGGCGGCTAATGACGTCCCGAGTGCGGTATGAATAGGGATATCAAAAATTAACGTAAGCAATGCGATGACAAATCCTGCCCCGCCTGCTCCTACAAAACCTAATAAAATTCCTAATAAAAGCATCGTCAAGATAATATACATAGCGAAGACTCCTTCTCAATCATAACAAAATAAAAATTACACCTAATAAAATGATTCGTCAAGCCTTCACGGGAGAATGTCTTTACATGAAATCCCTTCTTCTGGCATATAATAACTCAGGTCATCAGGAAGAGTTGAAGAAGGAGGCCAAATATGAAAAAACAAATCGCATCTATTATGGCAAGTGTCGTTCTCTTAATAAGTGCAGGTGTGATGACGCATAAAGAGGGAACTCATGCGGAGTCACCGCAAGCAGCAGCTGCAATGGCTGGACAAGCTCAATCAAGTGATAAGGCGAAAGAGAATGGGATGGAAAAGATCGAGAAAGCCTATGACCTTATTTCAAATGAATATGTAGAGGAAGTGGATCGGCAAAAGCTGCTTGAAGGCGCGATCCAAGGAATGCTTTCGACGTTAAACGATCCGTATTCAGTATACATGGACAAGCAAACCGCAAAGCAATTTTCTGATTCGCTTGATTCTTCCTTTGAGGGAATTGGGGCAGAAGTGGGGATGGATGAAGGAAAGATCATTATTGTCTCCGCCTTTAAAAAATCCCCTGCGGCAAAAGCAGGTCTAAAGCCGAAAGATGAAGTCATCAGCATAGACGGTGAGCCGATGAAAGAAAAAAGCTTAAACGATGCTGTACTGAAAATAAGAGGAAAAAAAGGAACGTCTGTCGCCTTAACAATCAAACGAAACGGGATTGAAAAAGAGCTAACGTTCCATATCAAACGAGAAGAAATCCCGCTTGAAACAGTGACTTCCTCTGTAAAAGAGGTAAATGGTCATAAAACAGGCTATATTGCGATCTCCAGCTTCTCTGAAGATACGGCGAAGGATTTCACTTCAAGCTTGAAACAGCTCGAGAAAAAGGGCATAGAAGGCCTTGTACTGGATGTGAGAGGAAACCCTGGCGGCTATCTGCAAAGTGTGGAAGATATTTTGAAGCATTTTATTACGAAGGATCAGCCTTATATTCAAATCGCAGAACGGAATGGCGACCGGAAACGATATTTTTCAAAACTGAAAGAAAAAAAGCCTTACCCAGTCAATGTCTTAATTGATAAAGGCAGTGCTTCCGCTTCGGAAATACTTGCTGGAGCCATGAAAGAAGCTGGAAAGTATGAAGTCGTCGGTGATGTCTCCTTTGGAAAAGGAACTGTGCAGCAGGCGGTTCCGATGGGAGATGGAAGTAATATTAAATTAACGCTGTATAAATGGCTCACGCCAAAAGGCAATTGGATTCACAAAAAAGGCGTCGTACCGACAATTGCGATTCATCAGCCGGATTACTTTACCGCAGGTCCGCTTCAGCTAAAAGAACCGCTTCAGCTTGATATGAACAATGAAGAAGTGAGACAAGCGCAGACGCTGTTAAAGGGATTGTCATTTGACCCTGGCAGAGTAGATGGATACTTTGATGAAGAAACGAAAAAGGCCGTACTTGCCTTCCAAAGCACATACAATCTCGATAAATCAGGTGTCATTGATATGAAAACAGCGGAAATGATGAACAAAATGGTGGATGAAGTGAAATCATACGAAAAAAATGACCTTCAATTACAGACTGCACTAAAAGCACTATATCTTAAAAAATAAAGAGGCGAATAATAGCCTCTTTTTTTTGGTTCATAAGTGTCATGAACATGTAATAATTTATGATTAAAAATAAATTATATCGAGAAATATATTCATTTATTTTACAAAAAACATAACATTCCTTCAATTTTACCCGATAACATATGTATATAAGAGACTTTCTGTTGATTTAAACATGTCATGAAAATGAAACTTTTGAAAGTTGTATGTTACATAAATAATTCTTACAATAAAAAGTAGCACTCATTTTAAATATTTTATTTTTTGCGGATATTCAGCTTGAGCATGAAGCTGTACCGAGGTTTGCGCTTTTCTTAAAAGAACTAGTAAATGGGGGTACACAATTGAAAAGGGCAAGTATTGTGAGAGAGAAAAAATATTACGAGTTGGTAGAGGAACTTAAGAGTCGTACGAAAGATGTGACGTTTTCCGCTACAAAGGCATTAAGTCTGCTCATGCTGTTAAGCAGGTACTTGGTCAATTACACAACGGTAGAATCAGTCGACGAAATCGATGAAGACTGTGCTGAGATATACTTCAATTATTTAATGGATAATCATAAGAGACTTGGTATAAACTTAACCGACATCAAGAGGTCGATGCAGCTGCTCGGCGGCATACTAGATGTAGATGTCAATCACTACTTAAAAGATTTTTCACTGTCGAATGTCACACTTTGGATGAATCAGGAGAAATAAACCTGATGTCAAGCATCGATTTATTTGATAGAATAAGAGAAAATGCTTGACTTGGGCGGTGAACGATAATGAGCTCGGAGTGGATGGGAGCTGGATTAAAAGCGGTCGGTCTGTTTTTAATCCATCCTCTTTTTTATTTCATGATATTAATCAGCCTATTGCATGGCTACATCCGCGTAAAGCGGGAGAGAAAAGCGTTTCAAACAAGAATAGAAGATGTATACGATGAACTTAAATTTACATATTCAAAGGGATGGATTCTAGGGATTTGCCTATCCGTTATTTCAGTAGGCTTAGGGATTGCCCTCCCCCCTGGATTCATCGTGCTGATTGCAGCGATGACCATCGTTTTCTCTTTATTCTTTAAGGCGAGTGCGCTTTCGTCTGCATACACACTCGGTTTCAGTTTTATTGCGGCACTTGGACTGATGCATTTCCAAGTGAGTCATTCTTGGCTGCCGCAGCTCTCAATGATGAATGCATCAGCCGTTGTCATTCTGCTAGGACTTCTATTAATGACGGAGGGGATTCTAGCCTATCGAACGGCGCATTTACGTACATCGCCTGCTATGGTGATGAGTGCGAGAGGACTTTTAATTGGTCAGCAGCGGGCAAACCGTCTGTGGCTTTTACCGCTTGTTTTGCTGATGCCGGCAGGTGAATTCACTTCTTCTCTGCCATGGTGGCCGGTGCTTCAAGTACATGATCAAAGCTTTTCATTTATTTTGATTCCATATATCATCGGATTCGGTCAGAGAATTCAAGGCTCACTGCCAATTGTTAGTATTCAAATTACAGCGCGGCGTATTCTCATGCTCGGACTCGCTGTCGCCTTATTAGGTGCTGCAAGTATTTGGTTTGAACCGATTGCTTGGGGAGCTGTATTGATTGCGGTGATAGGAAGAGCCTTTCTCTCATGGAAACAGAGGGTCAATGACAATGCTGCTCCGTTCTACTTCTCTAAGCGTAATCAAGGGCTGATGGTGCTGGGGATTATTCCAAATACACCAGCGGCTGATTTAAAGCTTGAGATCGGAGAAGTCATCACAAAAGTGAATGGAATTGAAGTCAAAACCGTTTCGGAATTTTATGAAGCCCTTCAAACCAATCGTGCTCTAACAAAGCTCGAGATCATTGGCTTAAATGGTCAGACAAGATTTGAGAAACGTGCTTCTTACGAAGGGGAGCATCATCAGCTTGGCATCCTGTTTGTAAAGGATGATCCACAGCAAGAGCCAACGGCAATTTCATCTTAAAAAAAGCTGCTAGAGATGGCAGCTTTTTTCTTTTGGGCGCGCTTCTCTCCCATAGGATTCGCCCCATTCACGCATGGCGAAGATGATAGGCTTTAATGTATTTCCGAGAGAAGTGAGTGAATATTCGACACGAGGGGGGACCTCCTCATAGACTTCTCTATGAACAATGCCGTCTTGTTCAAGCTCACGCAATTGCAGTGTGAGGACACGCTGAGAAATTCTTGGCAGCAGCCGGCGCAATTCATTGTAGCGTTTTGGTCCGCAAGTCAAATGATAAAGGATGACTCCTTTCCATTTCCCTCCGATGACACTTGTCGTCACTGAAACGGGACAGCCATGATTGACAATACTGACTGGATTGGATGGTGCACTCATCTTAACACTCCTTTCTAAGACAAATTTGGTGATACACGAACAAGATGGTACCTAACGAACAAAAATGTGCGTACTTGAATCACTCGAAGCTTTTCTTATACCATAGGGATATCACATCACACATTCGGGCTGTTGTTTTTTTATCATAACAATTTCTATATGGGAATGGAAAGAAATTGGATTGATGAAACTAACGCCCTAATTGGTTAATAGAAAGGATGAATACAATGCAAGACAAAGAGCAATTAAAAAAAGAAATCATTGAGGCGTATGAGTTCCGCCATGCGACAAAAGAGTTTGATCCAACGAAAAAAATATCAGAGGATGATTTTGCATTTATTTTAGAAACAGGAAGACTTTCCCCAAGCTCTGTAGGATTTGAGCCTTGGAAGTTCCTCGTTGTTCAAAATGAAGCATTTAGAGAAAAATTAAAAGAGTATACATGGGGGGCGCAAAAGCAGCTTCCTACTGCCAGCCATTTTGTGATCATCTTGGCAAGAACAGACGCCCGTTATGATTCAGCATATGCAGAATACATCAACAAGCAAATCAAAGGAATGTCAGACGAAACGTTCGAGATGGTGAAGGGACGCTATCAAGAATTCCAAGAGAATGATCTTCATTTGTTAGAAAATGAACGTACGCTCTTTGACTGGGCTTCAAAACAAACGTATATTGCCCTTGGAAACATGATGACAGCCGCTGCGCAAATTGGCATTGATTCATGCCCGGTCGAGGGATTCAGCTACGATGAGATTCATCGCATTCTTGATGAAGAAGGGCTGCTTGAGGATGGCCAGTATGATATTTCTGTCATGGCAGCCTTTGGTTATCGTGTCACCGAGCCAAAGCGCGGCAAAACGCGCCGTCCGATGGATGAAGTCGCTGTTTGGATTCGTTAAAAGAGAATGTCTGAAAAAGGATGTTGACAATTGCGTGGTTAGTCAGTATATTTAAAAAATAAAATCTTTGATGAATATACAAATTGACTATAAACGCTTTGACTTGAGAATAGTAGATGAACATCCGTTTTTTTAAGAGAGCTGCGGGTTGGTGCAACGCAGTAAAACGAATCATTGAACTCGCTCAAAGAGCGGTAAGACTGAATGAATAGTAAGTCTTTACGTGTGACCTCCGTTAACGGGTTTTAAGTTGGATTCAGCTATGGCTGAATCAATTAGAGTGGTAACGCGGTTGCAAGGTCAGTCGTCTCTTCAAGGAGATGACTGGCCTTTTTATATGTTTTTATCCTATATTTGTCTGAAGATTCAAATTTAAAGGAGCTATAGAAAATGGAAAAGGAACATGTGCAGTTAAAACGAACAATGACGTCAAGGCATATTATGATGCTCGCACTTGGTGGTGCAATAGGTGCTGGTCTGTTTAAAGGAAGCAGCTCTGCTATTGATATCGCAGGTCCTGCTGTCATTTTGGCATATATGATTGGTGGTCTTATTTTATTATTTATTATGCAAGGACTTGCCGAAATGACAGTTGCACGACCTGGCGCAAGAACATTCCGTGATTTAATTGAACCGGTGTTAGGGAAATATCCGGCTTATTTCTTAGACTGGATATACTGGAAAATGTGGGTGCTGAACATTGCAGCAGAAGCAATCGTATCTGCGATCTTTATTCAGTACTGGTTCCCACAGGTGCCGATTTGGATACTTGTGTTAATCATTTCACTTGTTGTGACATTGATCAATGTTTGTTCTGTTAAAATGTTTGCTGAGACGGAGTACTGGTTAGCTTCTATTAAAATTGCTGTCATTATTTTATTTATTATCATTGGGTTAACCATGCTGTTTGTCTCATTTGGTCAGCATGCTGCACCGGGATTATCCAACTTAACCGACCACGGAGGATTTTTCCCGAATGGAACAGGCGGCTTAATTGCGGCCATGCTTGTGGTGGTGTATTCATATGGCGGGACTGAAATGATCGGGGTCACATTAGCAGAAACAAAAAACCCTGAAAAAGTCATCCCAAAGGCCATTCAAAGTACATTTGTACGAATCATCGGTTTCTATGTACTGCCGTTCTTCATCATCGTCAGCTTGATTCCCTGGAATCAAGTAAACAATGAGCAAGTGAGTCCATTCGTCACCGTGTTTGCAACGATTGGCGTGCCATACGCAAGTGACATCATGAACGGTATCATTTTATTAGCGATCTTGTCTTCTATGAACTCTGGGCTGTACGCATCCTCAAGGGTACTTTATACGCAAGCGATGGATGGGCGTGTATGGAAGGGCTTCTCAAAGCTATCAAAACAGCAGGTGCCTGTCAGAGCGATCCTAGTGTGTACATCTACATTGTATGCCGCTGTGTTGATTTCTCTTTTTGTAGGAAGTCAAACCTTTAATTATTTAATGGGATCTTTAAGCTATACGGTCTTATTCATTTGGTTTATTATTGCTGTCGGGCATTTGAAATCTCGAAGTGTAGCAGAACCAGGAGGATATCGTGTGAAGCTGTATCCTTTCACAACATGGTTTTCTGTGATTGCGATCATTGCCATTTTCATCGGCGTTGTGTCAACAACTCCAATTGTCCAAACGATGGTCACAATGGGCATTTATCTGATTATTACTCTTTCTTTCTTCATCAACAGAAAGCGGTTTGAAACAGCTGTTTGATTTAAAAGCGTGCAGGACGTTCTCAAGAAGGTCTTGCACGCTTTTTTTGTGATAGTATTTCGTGAATGAAGCATTCAGCTCTCCCTTTTGAAAAATAGAATATGTGATGAAAAAGGGATTACAAATAGTGGTTGTTAAGAAGACTGTTCAAATGTAGACAGCTGATTCTCATAGATAGTCTTCATCTCATTTGTTATTTGGTTGGCACGTCTTCAGTGAAAGGAGTATTTGGCAGCTGAATGATGGCTGTCGTACCAATGCCAGGCTCAGATTGAATGTCGAATGTTCCATGATGTTTTTTGATGATTTGATAGACAACGGCTAGTCCAAGGCCAGAGCCGCCATCCTTTCTTGTTCGTGCTTTATTTACACGATAAAATCGCTCAGAAACATGTGGAAGATCTTCTTTTGGAATACCGCTGCCTTCGTCGGTCACTTTCAATTCAGCAACACCTTGGTGAACTTGTAATTCAATCGATATTGATTTCCCAGATGGCGTGTAATGAATGGCATTGTCCAGTAAATTACGTATCACTTGTTGGAGACGGTCGCTATCACCATAAACAATACAATCCTCTTCTAGCGTTCGTTTGAAAATAATGCTTTTTTTGTCAGCGATGAATGCCATTTGATCAAGAACATCGTGGATGAGCTGTGCAAAGACGACTGGCTCCATCGTAAGTGGATAAGAGTCACCTTCTAACTGTGCAAGATCTAAAAGGTCGTGCACAAGCCGGCTTAAACGTGTGGCCTCATCTTGGATGATTTGCATCCCCTTTTTTTGATCAATGACCCCTTCTTCAATTCCTTCTGCATAGCCTTTCATATAACTTAAAGGCGTTCTAAGTTCGTGAGAGACATTCGCAAGAAATTCCCTGCGGTGCTGCTCAACTTTTTCGAGGGTTGAAGACAGTTTATTAAAGGAGCGGCTAAGCTGGTTTAACTCGTCTCCTTTTTTAGTTACGGCCATTCGTTTTGAGAAATCGCCAGATTCCATTTCCATTGCAATTTCTTTCATTTTATTTATTGTCTGTACAATGTGATTGGAGCTCTTATATCCGATTAAAAATATCAGGAGCAGAATCAATGAGATGGATATACCCAGCGTCAATCTAATTTGGACAAAGGGTTCATATACATCTGATAATGGCATGGAGAGGAAAATAGTTCCCGATAGATCATCATTGCTTGAGAAAACAGGGATGGCGATGCCAAGAATATCTTGGTGAAACTGTGGGTGTTCTCTAATTAACACGACGGTTTCACCTTGAAGGAGCTTTTGGCGTTCCTTGAACGTAATGAGATTATCATTTGTGTTCGTATCAAAAGGAAGACCGCTTGAAAGCTCCATTGGATCATCTGTAAAAATAACGTTCGCCTGACTTGAGTCATTTGCCCATTTCATTCTGTCGGTAAAATACTTGTCTTTCCCGTGTGTGTGATAGATTTCTGCAAGCTTCTTACCTTGCAAACTTAAGGAATCAATCTGTTTATCAATATATAAGTGCTGGTATAAGTAAAAGGTAAGGGCAAGCGCTGAGGCTGCAACGATTCCGATCACTGCAAGAATTAAGAAGAGTACTTTCTTTTTAATCGATAATGGCTTCATTCTTCCTCCTCAAACTTATAGCCGACACCCCAAACGGTTTTAATATATCGTTCTGCTTCCTTTAACTTTAGTCGCAGCGTTTTGATATGTGTATCGACTGTTCTTAAAGAGCCGCTCATTGAATGTGATTCCCACAATTTTTGATAAAGGTGTTCTCGTGAAAACACTTGTCCTTGGTTGAGCAAAAGAAACATGAGTAAATCAAATTCTCTTCTTGTTAAATTAACGGGCTGTTGATGGAGGTAAACTTGTCTGCCATCTTGATCAATCTCCATGTCACCAATCTGTATTCGGCTGCGCTTTAGCGAAAGACCTCTAATTCGTCTCAGGGTTGTTTCAATTCTTGCTGCAAGCTCACGCAGACTGAAAGGCTTCATGATGTAGTCATCCGCTCCAATTTCAAGTCCTCTAATTCGGTCCTCTTCATAACTCCTCGCTGTTAAAAATAAAATCGGTATTTGAGATGTTTGTCGAATACGCTGACAGACTTCAAATCCATCCATGTCAGGCATCATGATATCTAATACAACAAGATCAACAGATTCCTTTTCAAGCTGATGCAAGGCATCTTTTCCATTATTCGCAGTGATAATGTGAAAGCCATGTCTCTTTAAAAAAGATCCGATTAACTCAAGCATATCAAGCTCATCATCTACGATTAAAATACGCATTTGTTCCTTCATTTCTTTTCCTCCAACACGATAGCGTAAGGTCCTGATGGGACATTCAGTTGATTTTTCATGATAAATGAGTGTTTATCGATGATGGATACTGAGTTGTCATCCAAGTTACTCACATAAATTGATGACGTATCAGCAGTGATATAATTCGGATTTTGACCAGTTTCAACAGAAGCAAGCTGTTTATTTGTTTTGGTATCTACTTTGTATAGCGTATGATCTCCATGACATAGTACATATAAAGTAGAAGAATTTTTCTCTGGAAAAAATGCAACAGGCATAACGCCTAGCTTTATTTCTCGCTGTTTCTTGCCTGTTTTAGGGTCATAAGCAAAAATACTCTTATTTAATGTGCCTTGTTTACCATGACCGCCGATCCAAATGGACTGTCCATCAAAATGAATCCCAGAAGGCCGTTCAAGTACAGAAAACGTACGTGTATTTTTTTCCTTTTCAATATCTATGACGGAGACAGTATGACTTTCTGCATTTAAAACAAATAAAATACCTGACGAAGAAAGAGTCATAGAAGAAGGTAATTTTCCAGTTTTTACAGTCGATTTTATTTTTTTGCGCTCCGTATCAATAAAATAAACGACATTTTTCTGTGAGTTGGCAGCGATTAATGTATGAGAAGCTGCATCATATGTAAGGGAAGTCAGTCCTTTATCCACATTCATATAATCTGCTGCTGTCCCGTGTTTTAGATTAATTTCGATAAGGGATTCTCCCTCTTTACTAGTAGCGATGATGACGTCTTTATTGATTTGAATAAGATCAGTGAGTGGGTGTTTTAAATCCACAGAAGAGAGCATTTTATTTTTTTGTATATCAACTATTGAAAAGGAGGCTTTTTTTAATTGAGAGATGACAGCGATGGATTGAGAGCTGCCTGGCGGCGTAAATTGCTGTTCTTTTCCACAGCCTGTAACGAATAAAAGTAGAGCTGATAAACAGATCAAAACATATTTCACACGTTCCATTCTTCCGCTCCTTTGCTTTCTCTATTTTCAAAATCATACCACAAAAATTGTGAAAAAAAATTGAAGTTATCTATGCTGAAAGAATGAAAAAAAGCTTTTAGGTAAGTGAGGGAGACCATTTGTACCTGAAGTTCCTGTTTTGTCTGGATCATATGCCATTTTTTCTTTCTTAAAAGATGATTTTCAGGATTTGATGGATGCACTCGCTATAGTTTACAGTGATACAAATGACGAAAACTCCCCGCTCTAAAGAAACATAGAGCAAGGGAGTCATTAGGCGGAATGTTCGGATGATGGGGAGGTGGATTTGGTTCGTACACGTTGAGATAAAAAGAAACCAAGAATGCCTGCACCCATTAATACAATAAATAAAGATTGAAAACCACTCATGATCCCAATCAATGTAGACGAAATGATACTGCCAAAATATCGAAAGGTAGAGAAAATGCCAGATGCTGAACCAGATAAGCTTTGATCAACAGACGTTAAAGAAGCCATCTGCATACTGGTCATCCCAATACCTGATGAAATTCCACCTGCGACAAGTGTCACGATAAGCAGTGGTAAGGTAGGGAACTGACTGAGTGTGATTAACATGATGCCTGATAAAGTGAGACAGAGAAATGAAAAGCCAATCATTTTTTTCGCGCCTTTTTTCGGATGGAGTTTTGCCCCTAACAAGCCGCTAATAGACATGCAAAGAGAAAATACTGATAGAATAATACCGCTTTGTGTATGAGAAAGTGCAAGTTGTTGTTCCATAAACAGCGGCATAATTAGAAGAATGGCATACATCACAAAATTACTCAGCATGATCGACAGGTTTGCATTTGTAAATGAACTGTTTTTAAAAAGCGACAAATCGATGATCGGATTCTTTACTTTTCGTACATGTTTAAAGAATAAAGGAATGACGATCAACGCTAGAATTCCATAGATCAAGTATTCATTTAGCAATTGGCTTTTAGTGCATAGAATGAGTGTGGCAATCCCGATGGTTAAGTATATTGAACCAGTGATGTCTACATTTGCTTGTAAGCGTGTATGCTTTGTTTTCGGAATGAGTAATACGCCGGTAACAAGTGTAAGGAACAAGAATGGGATATTGACAAAGAATATAGAGTGCCAATCAAAACTCTGAATAAGAATCGAACCAATAAAAGGTCCAAGTGCGGCACCAATACCGGCTCCAAATCCAAAATACCCCATTGTTTTAGACAGTTTTTTGGGGGATACTGTTGCACGAATCAATGCAATGCTATTCGGTGTTAAAATAGCACCGCCAGCTGCTTGAATGGAACGAAAAGTGATGAGAAAAGCTAGATTAGGAGCTAAAGCACATCCAATTGAGCCAATTAAAAAGAGCATGACCCCAATTAAATACATTCGCCTGTGTCCGTATATATCTCCTAACTTACCAGCGATAGGTTGAGTGACTGCCATGACAATAAGGTAAATCGTGACAACCCAAGTGATGTTTGCAAGAGATTGATCATAATAAGTTGATATGGATGATAGAGCGACAGCGATCATCGTTGAATTGACGGGAACTAGTATAGCTCCAAGCAACAAAGAATAGATGACGAAACTCTCTTTTTTTAACCTCAATGTGTATACCACCTTTTGTAAAAAAGAAGAATTCCACCCTTTAAGCGGGAGAAATTCCTCTCATGAAAATGTGTGTGCATGTTTCAATAAAATCTTCTTTTTGTGTGAGAACGAGTTGAAAATCTTGCTCTAGCTGCTGAATGAAAAATCCGAAATACGTACTAATGAAAATGTCTGCATAAATGTCTTCATTTCCTTTTAATACATGATGCTGGGCACCCATCTTTTTGAAATATTGTATGAGCATTTCTCTCAATTCTTGAGGGTAAATCTTTTCATGACTGGTTAAATCCTTAAACATAGCCGGTTCTCGCATGCTGATATAAATAAATTCTTTTTTGGAAGTCAAATCTTCAAGGAAATAGGTACCGAGAAACTTTAAATCGGTGTATAAATCGCCTTTGAATTCTGCTTCTAGGGTTTTTGTCGGTGTTGATTTCATTTTCATAATGGCAGCAATGACGCCGCGTTTGTTTTTAAAGTTGCGAAAAATAGTTGCTTCACTCACATTCGCTTTTGTCGCTATTTCTTTGGTTGTTGTTTTTTGATAGCCCTTTTCAGTTAATAAATCCATTGTTGCGCGAATGATTCGTTGATTTGTAGATTTTAACAAGCATACTCACCTCAGGTTATGAATGTGTTTGCAACAAAGTAAGTATACCGATAAAACCTATGACCGCCAATATCATCCAAAATGATAAGTTTATACACGCGAATGCTGCTTTAAAATCTGAATGCGTCCATTGCTGCCATCTACTGTCACAAGGTCACCGGATTGAAGTGTTTCAGTTGCTATTCTAGTACCTAAGACAGCTGGCATCATATACTCTCTTGCGATAATAGCTGAATGAGATAAAATGCCTCCAGCATCGGTGATGACTGCTTTTGCATCTCTAAATAAGCTCGTCCATAAAGGTGTGGTCGTTTTACAAACTAAAATATCATCCTTTTGAAATTGTGAGAATTCGTCAGCACATGTAATGACTTTTACTCTTCCAGAAACAATACCGCTGGATGCGCCAATTCCATGGATCACATCGTGTGTGTTGTTTTCATTTTCTCTTAATGAACCAAGCATTCTTTCTACTTGCTGCAGTTCAGCTTCAGTTGGTGTGCCAATGTAAGCCGGTGGTTGAATGTCTTCATTTTCCTTCATTTCTATCTTTCTTTGCTGGATAACCGAATTAAATGAGATAGACGTTGTGAGCGCTTTTTGTACCTCTTCATCGTAGAGATACCAAAGATCTTCTTGATGAGGAATAGCTCCTTTTTGTGCAAGAAGCTCACCAATTTTTAATAGATATACCCGGGCCTTTGCATCTAACATGGCATCAATGTAGAAGTGGTGGTCATCTCGGATATTCGCTGCTTGAAGGGCAAATTGATACAGCGTCTCAAATTTTGTTTTAAACGATTCATCCTTCACTTGATTGATAAAATGTTTATACGTCTCTTGTCTTTTGATAACTGCTTTTGCAAATTCTTCATCAAAATCACAATGGCAATGGATATTATTTCTGATGATATCTAATATAAACTCTGGGTTTTCTGCCCAAGTCTCATCTGTAAGGTCATGACTTTTAATAGATCGCCAGCCGTAAACTTGGAGAAAACCCTCCAATTTCGAAATGAAATGCCTTCCTTTTTCCGAGTGATTGAGCGCATGTAACAGCTCCGAGTTCTTTTCATGATGAATAAATGCTTGGTGAAGTTCTGGATCTTGAAGGACATCCTTTGCGATATCAGATAGCACCTTGTCTGTTTCAAGAGATTTGTTCATCACACCTATCATCATTTCATGAAGCAAGACGATTTGGGTTTGGTCACCAGTATACGTGACAAGCATGTCTTCAATGATGGCTGATAGAATGACTTGTGGTATGACGATATCAAAATGATCATCATATGCTTGGATATAAAAATCCTTTAATTCTTCAAAGCCAATGATGGCTTTTTCAATGGTCATAGGTTCATTCATTTGGCGATCGAGTTTTTCGTAAAATGGAAAGAAATTTTTCTCTAGAATCTCATACATCCGTTCACTTAAATGTGGAAATAACTCAAATATACTTTCATCAAAAACGGGTGCAGCTCCCTCTTCCGCTTGTGGCAGATCCGGTGCTGAGTATAGGTGGCCTCTGTAAAGCTTAATATCTTTGATGTTCATATCAGGTACTTGATACTTTTCTCCATTTTTCTTCATCCCGCTTTTTAGGGCAGGTATGATCAGACTTGAGAAAAGAGGGCTCGTTGGACCAGGCATATGATCATCCATTGAAATCCAGAAATCCTGAAGCTCTTCTGGTTTCATTTGAAAAGAAGCACCTGCTGTTTCATTTACTGATTTTGAAAGAGCTGTAGTAATCGGCCTTGCTTGAAGTAAATAAAACGACCCACCTGCAATTCCAAATTCGATATCGACTCCATGTCCGTAAAGTTCTTCTACTTGTTTCGTGATTTGTGTGATTTCTTTCAATTGATCATCGTTCAGGCAAAACTGGCCAGCCATTTCCTCCGATACTGGCTCCTCGATGACACCCTCTTGGAAAGGAACAATTTGCAGCTCTTTCGCCCCAAGTGTTTTTTCAATCGAAAAGTTCTCTTTATCTACAATAAACGTGTCTGGTGTCACAAGACCGGAGACAATTGCTTCTCCCAATCCGTAGCTTGCGGTCAGCATCATTTCATTTGTTTTCCCCGATACGGGATCCTCACTAAAGATGACACCGGAGACGTCAGAATGGATCAACCCTTGAACGACAACGGCCATGAGCGGCATCTCTTCCTCGTTTTCATTCATCTCTTCCTTATATTCTGTGACCCTCGCTGCAAAATAAGAAGACCAGCATTCTTTGACTGCCTGTAAAAACTCTTCATTTGTTTTGATATTTAAATAGGTCTCGTACTGTCCTGCAAATGAGGCGCCTTCGAGATCTTCAGCAACAGAAGAGGATCTGACTGCAACTGAGGGGTAAGTCTTCCGCAAGGATTGAAAGGACGAAAGCAGCTCTGCTTCCATTTGTAAAGGAAACGATGCTTCTTTGATTTTTTGAGAAAGGTTTTGTTCTGCTGGCTGCAGATTGTGATATGAAAGAAAGCTTGCAAAGCTGTTGGTTTTGATAATAAATCCATCTGGGACTGGCAGGCCGTGATTGTTTAATTTGATTAAATTCAGGCCTTTTGCCCCTGCGAGTGATGCGGATTCTTCAGCCGCATGAAATAAAACTGAATACATGGGAATGCCCCCTTATCCAAATAGCCAATGGTTTGTATGTCTCTCTATTTTTCAAAATGATAGTGCGCACTATCATTTTAATCATAGAATTGATTGGATGTTATTGTCAAAGATGGAAAGACCTATCTTTACAAAGGGGACAATCTCACTAATTTCCTTCTTCTTCTACAACAAAAGTCTCCGAACATGAAGAAAAAAGGCGAAATTGAAAACTGTGAATTGTTCAATATGCCAATCTTTACTATAATCAAGGAAGTAGACCATGAAGAGGGAGGGTTTTTGTGATTACAAAAGCCATATTTGCACTAGTTTTTCCTTTCCTGCTCGTTATTTTATTTTCAAAGGTTACTTACAATCATTACGTGGGCATTGCGTTAACAGCAGCGCTTTTATTTGCTTCGTACATGAAGGGATATACAGAAACCTACTTTATTGTGGGATTAGATATTATTTCTTTAGTAGCTGGGGCTTTGTTTATGGCTAAGAAAGAAATCGAAAAAAGAGAGAAAGCTGAAAAAAATCAATGATGTCATCGCCATCAAGAGCATGACGGCTGAAAACTGACATGTTTTAAACAAGAGCTGTGCTTACGATTTCTAGTAAGCGCAGCTTTCTTTTTCTGCTCATCGAATATCTCACTCCAAAATGTTCCATACTGAAAGGAAGGTTTTCTTAAGAGGGTTATTTGCCATGGGAGAGAGGGTATGACTGTATTGGAAATAAAAATCAAGTGAGAGCCGAACTTTAGTTCGTATTTTTGTGTTCTTTTATGATAATATATTCATTAGATAGATTTCGTAAACGAAACGGAGGCTTTGATGTGAGTGACCGCTTTGAATTAGTTTCTAACTATCAGCCCCAAGGAGATCAGCCAAAGGCGATTGAAAAGCTTGTTGAGGGGATCCATCAGGGGAAACAGCATCAAACGCTGTTAGGTGCTACAGGTACGGGAAAGACCTTTACTGTCTCCAACCTGATCAAAGAAGTAAACAAACCGACACTTGTCATTGCGCATAATAAGACACTTGCCGGTCAGTTATACAGCGAATTCAAGGAATTTTTCCCGAATAACGCTGTTGAATATTTTGTGAGTTACTATGATTATTATCAGCCAGAGGCATATGTGCCTCAGACCGATACATTTATTGAGAAGGATGCCAGCATCAATGATGAGATTGATAAGCTGAGACACTCGGCTACGTCCTCGTTATTTGAGAGAAGAGATGTCATCATCATTGCCAGTGTGTCCTGTATTTATGGCTTAGGTTCGCCAGAGGAATACAGAGAGCTTGTGCTGTCTTTGCGTACTGAAATGGAGATTGAACGCAATCAGCTTCTTCGTAAGCTGGTGGATATTCAGTATTCTCGTAATGATATAGATTTTCAGCGCGGAACCTTCCGAGTTCGAGGAGACGTCGTTGAGATTTTTCCTGCTTCACGAGATGAGCATTGTATCAGAGTGGAGTTTTTCGGTGATGAAATTGAACGTATTCGTGAAGTGGATGCGCTGACTGGAGAAATACTTGGTGATCGTGATCATGTGGCGATTTTCCCAGCATCTCACTTCGTCACAAGAGAAGAAAAAATGGAAAAAGCCATTATCAATATTGAACAAGAGCTAGAAGAACAGCTTGAAAAGCTTCGTGAAAATGGAAAATTGCTTGAAGCGCAGCGCCTTGAGCAGCGGACAAGATATGACCTTGAGATGATGAGAGAGATGGGCTTTTGTTCAGGAATTGAGAACTATTCAAGACATCTGACCTTGCGTCCTCCTGGTTCAACACCTTACACACTGCTTGATTATTTCCCAGATGATTTTATGATTGTTGTCGATGAGTCGCATGTGACGATTCCGCAAATCCGCGCCATGTACAACGGTGACCAAGCTAGAAAGCAAGTGTTGGTTGATCACGGATTCCGCCTGCCATCAGCACTTGATAACAGACCGCTCACCTTTGATGAGTTTGAAAAGCATATCAATCATATTGTCCATGTATCAGCAACGCCTGGTCCGTATGAGCTTGAGAAAACACCAGAGGTTGTGGAACAAATTATCCGTCCAACAGGATTACTTGATCCAATTATTGAAGTTCGTCCGATTGAAGGACAAATTGATGACTTAATTGGAGAAATTCATGCACGAGTTGAGAAAAATGAGCGTGTGCTCGTGACCACACTGACGAAGAAAATGTCTGAGGATCTCACAGATTACTTAAAAGAAATCGGAATCAAGGTGAATTACCTGCATTCAGAGATTAAGACCCTTGAGCGGATTGAGATTATCCGTGATCTGCGTCTCGGTAAATATGATGTGCTTGTTGGAATCAACCTTCTTCGTGAAGGACTGGATATTCCAGAAGTGTCGCTTGTGGCCATTTTAGATGCGGATAAAGAAGGCTTTTTACGCTCTGAAAGATCCCTCATCCAGACGATTGGCCGTGCAGCGAGAAATGCAGAAGGCCGGGTCATTATGTATGCAGACAATATGACGAAATCGATGGACATTGCGATTCAAGAAACGAAGCGAAGACGAGAACAGCAAGAAGCATATAACGAGAAATTCGGGATTACACCGCAAACGATCCATAAGAAAATTCGAGATGTCATTAAGGCAACAAAGATACATGAGGATTCAGAAGAATACGAAACAAAAGCAGCACCAAAGCTGTCGAAAATGAGCAAAAAAGAACGAGAAAAAGTGATCGGAAAAGTCGAGATGGAAATGAAAGATGCAGCAAAAGCGCTTGATTTTGAAAAAGCAGCAGAATTAAGAGATCTATTGCTAGAGCTAAAAGCGGAAGGATGATTGCCTGATGGCTATGGAACGAATAGAGGTGAAAGGTGCTAGAGCCCACAACCTTAAAAATATTGATGTGAATATCCCGCGTGACCAGCTAGTGGTCATTACGGGATTATCTGGTTCAGGAAAATCGTCGCTTGCCTTTGATACGATTTATGCAGAAGGTCAGCGCAGGTACGTTGAATCTCTTTCAGCGTATGCACGCCAATTTCTTGGGCAGATGGATAAACCGGATGTAGATGCCATTGAAGGTCTTTCTCCGGCGATTAGTATTGACCAGAAAACGACGAGCCGAAACCCTAGATCAACAGTTGGTACTGTCACTGAAATTTATGATTACTTGCGTCTTTTGTATGCTCGAGTCGGAAAACCTATTTGTCCTATACATGGGATTGAAATTACGTCACAAACGATTGAGCAGATGACAGATCGTATTTTAGAGTATCCTGAAAGAACGAAATTACAAGTGCTTGCGCCAGTTGTATCCGGCCGCAAAGGAACACATGTGAAAGTGCTTGATCAAATTCGGAAGCAGGGCTATGTGCGAGTGAGAGTCGATGGAGAGATGGAAGACCTTTCAGAAGATATCGAGCTTGAAAAGAACAAGAAGCATTCCATTGAAGTAGTCATTGATCGAATTGTCGTGAAGGAAGGCGTTGCTGCTCGGCTGTCTGACTCCCTTGAAACGGCGCTGCGGCTGGGCGAAGGCCGAGTGATGATTGATGTGATTGGACAAGAAGAGCTGTTATTCAGCGAACATCATGCTTGTCCGCATTGCGGGTTCTCTATTGGTGAGCTTGAGCCGAGAATGTTTTCATTTAATAGTCCTTTTGGTGCCTGCCCGAGCTGTGATGGGCTCGGTTCAAAACTGGAAGTCGACCCTGAGCTTGTCATTCCTAATAAGGATCTGACTTTACGGCAGCATGCCATTGCACCATGGGAGCCGCAAAGCTCGCAATACTATCCGCAGCTTCTTGAGGCTGTTTGTACACATTATGGCATCGACATGGACATTCCAGTGAAAGATATCCCATCGCATTTATTTGATAAAATTTTATATGGAAGCGGATCTGAACGGATTTATTTTAAATATGAAAATGATTTTGGTCAGGTACGTGAAAATGAAATTGAGTTTGAAGGCGTTCTTCGTAATATTGAACGGCGTTATAAGGAAACCAGCTCTGATTATATTCGTGAACAAATGGAAAAATATATGGCCAATCAGCCATGTCCGACATGTAAAGGATATCGTCTGAAAAAAGAAACGCTGGCGGTTCTCATCAATGGCAAGCATATCGGAGAAATCACCGATTTGTCTGTCTCTGATGCCCTTGATTTCTATGAAAAAATTGAGTTGTCTGAGAAAGATTTGCAGATTGCCCAGCTCATTTTACGTGAAATCAAAGAGCGTTTGTCCTTCTTAAATAATGTGGGATTAGATTATCTGAATTTGAGCCGGTCTGCTGGCACACTATCAGGCGGAGAGGCGCAGCGGATTCGCCTGGCGACTCAGATCGGGTCAAGGCTGACAGGTGTTCTTTATATATTAGATGAACCATCCATTGGTCTGCATCAACGCGATAATGACCGGTTGATCGGGACGTTGAAAAACATGCGCGACATCGGGAACACACTAATTGTCGTGGAGCATGATGAAGATACTATGCTAGCCGCTGATTATTTAATAGATATTGGACCTGGAGCAGGAGTTCATGGGGGAGAAGTGATTTCAGCTGGAACGCCAGAAGAAGTCATGAAGGACCCGAAATCCTTAACAGGACAATATTTATCTGGTGAGAAATTTATCCCGCTGCCAATTGAGAGAAGAAAGCCTGACGGCCGCTATATTGAGATAAAAGGTGCAAAAGAAAACAACCTGAAAAACGTGAATGCGAAGTTTCCTCTGGGCGTCTTTACAGCTGTGACCGGAGTATCCGGCTCAGGGAAAAGTACGCTTGTGAATGAAATTCTATTAAAATCACTTTCGCAAAAATTGCACAGAGCGAAAGCGAAGCCAGGGCAGCACAAAGAAATCAAAGGAATGGATCATTTAGATAAGGTCATTGATATTGATCAATCTCCAATTGGCCGTACACCAAGATCCAACCCTGCCACGTATACAGGTGTCTTTGATGATGTGCGGGATGTGTTTGCACAAACCAACGAAGCAAAGGTACGAGGCTATAAAAAGGGCAGATTCAGCTTTAACGTTAAAGGCGGGCGCTGTGAGGCGTGCCGCGGGGATGGCATCATTAAAATTGAGATGCACTTTTTGCCAGATGTGTATGTGCCTTGTGAAGTGTGTCACGGGAAACGTTATAACCGCGAAACACTCGAGGTCACATATAAAGGAAAAAACATTGCTGATGTGCTTGAAATGACCGTAGAGGACGCACTCCAATTTTTCGAGAATATCCCGAAAATTAAGCGGAAGCTTCAAACGATTTATGATGTGGGGCTAGGATACATTACACTTGGACAGCCTGCAACGACATTGTCCGGAGGAGAGGCGCAGCGCGTGAAATTGGCATCTGAGCTTCACCGCCGTTCAAACGGAAGGTCTCTTTATATTTTGGACGAGCCGACAACAGGTTTGCATGTGGATGATATTGCCCGTTTATTAAAAGTGCTTCAGCGTTTGGTTGAAAATGGAGATACGGTGTTAGTCATTGAGCACAACCTTGATATTATCAAGGCTGCTGATTACCTTGTTGATCTCGGACCAGAAGGCGGTGCAGGCGGCGGAACGGTCATTGCCTCTGGCACTCCTGAGCACATTGCAAAAGAAGAAGCATCTTACACAGGAAAATACTTGAAGCCTATTTTAGAGCGTGACCGTAAACGCATGAAACAACTGGTTAAAGAAACGGAAAGTGTGACTTCTTCATAAAGAAAAACCCCTCGATAAGAGGGGTTTTCTTTTATTGCACATCTTCCTTCGGCATTAAATTACTGAGGTGCGTTAAATCCTTTAAAATATGGGTGCTGCTGCTGTCGAGCAGTACCTTTAAATAACGGATATCACCATACTTTGGATGAGACGGATGAATGGTCTCAAGCTCCTTGATCATATCGCTGTTCATGCTTTTTTGTTTCTGTATAAGGTCTAAAAGCGTTTGAGCCGTGTGGTTTGAATTATGATGATCTGTCAAAATAATTACCCCCTATAATGATAATCACCATCTTTTCAACATATTTTAAAGGGTAATCTGTGAAGAATCTACTCTTAGGTGCAAAAAGAAATAATTTGTGTCTAAGGTCATATGTAAATCGAATGATTTTGAAACTTTTTATACGCAATAAACGTATGAGTTAGAAAGGAATTTTCGTTATGAAGGAGCGAATATATATGAATAGAGATCAGTCGATTATTGCTTCTATTTGTTATTTTAGTGTATTGTTTATGCCGTTTATCGTACCGATCGTGGCGTTTTTTGTAGTAGATCAAAAGGAAACGAAGCGGCACGCATTGCGGGCATTATGGTCACATCTTTTGCCGGTCGCAGCGTGCATTCTGTTGATTTTTGGGTCTATCCGATTTTTATTGGCGACACAGGCAGGTGACTCGCTCATTCCAGTCATGACGGTGTTCATCTTGTCTTTTTTAGTAGTCATTGGCTTTTTGATCTCTGTCATTTGGAATATCATTCAAGGGATTAAAGTACTTCAATCCATCAAATCTTAGGAGGGCTTTGTATGAATGAAAAAGAACGAATTTTAAAATTAGTAGAAGACGGGATATTATCAGCAAAAGAAGCAATTACGCTGCTGGAAAAACTAGAAGAAGGTCAGTCAGTCTCATTAGAAAAGTCTACGGCTGATCACACCTTTCATGAAGAAAAAGCTGGAGCAGAGAGCAAAGGAGACGGCACCGAAAATCTTGGTGCAAAGCTGTTTGGCTGGTTAGATTCTGCGGTGAAAAAGGTAAAAGACGTGGATCTTGATTTGAACTTTGGACAGTCAGTTGATGTTGAGCACATTTTTCAGTTCAAAGATGCATCGCTTTCTCATTTAGATATTCAATTGGCGAACGGCAGCCTCAACGTGATGCCTTGGGACGATCGAGATATTCGAGCAGAGTGTCATGCAAAGATTTACCGTGCAGAGGATGGGGAGCAGGCAAGACAGCAATTTCTCAATCAATTGGACTGCGGGCTTGAAGGAGATAAATTTTTTATTCGAACCGAAAAGAAGACGATGAAAGTCAATGTTACATTATACGTACCGCGTATCCAATACGATAAGATTAAGGTCAAGCTGTTTAATGGACCGATTCGCGGGGAAAAGCTAAAGACAAAAGAACTTGCCGCGAAAACGACAAATGGGGTTGTCTCTTTTGCTTCGTTACAAGCAGAAAAAGTCGGAATTGAAACAGCAAACGGACAAATCAAACTGGCAGATCATGAGTGTGGTATGATTGAAGTAGAAACCATCAATGGGCTCATAGACCTGCGCGGGAAAAGTGAATCAATTGATGCCCAAAGCTTTAATGGAAATATTGCTGTTCAGCTGTCAGATGAAAAGTGCCGTTCCATCTATGCGAAAACGACAACAGGCAGTGTGGACGTTCAAATCCCGCGTGCTTGTGCAGTGACCGCTGAGCTGAAAAGCAATCTCGGGTCTATCTCTCACGATTTACTTGATGCAGAGATGATTAAAGAGAAAAATGAAACATTACAAAAAGAGAAAATGATCAAAGCCAATCAACAAGCGGTGCACAGTATATCCATTTTTGCAGAAACAAAAACAGGCTCAATACAAGTAAAGCACCAATCAGACAAGGAGTGATTCTACATGAAGAAGCTTTATCGTTCAGCAACAGATAAAAAAATAGCGGGTGTTGTTGGTGGAGTTGCGGAATATTTAAGTGTGGATGCATCCCTGCTTCGCATTTTAACCGTCATCATCGGATTTTTGACAGCATTTATGCCGATCTTCCTGATCTACTTCATCTGGTATTTTGTTGTTCCGGAAGAAGGCACTAAATAAATGCTTAGATGGATCGTCAGTATTTTAGTAAATGCATTACTTTTAATCGTCATTGCTGGATATTTTGATTCGGGCATTCTGCCTGGACTCGGGAGCGTGTATATTGAAGGTTTTGGCGCAGCCATTGTGGCAAGTATCATTTTGTCCTTGCTCAATATTTTAGTGAAGCCGTTTTTGATCATTTTAACGCTTCCAGTGACCGTCCTTTCACTAGGATTGTTCTTATTTGTCATCAATGCGATTACACTCATGATGACATCGAGCTTTATGGGAGATAGCTTTAACATTGATGGATTCGGAACGGCCATTTGGATGGCTGTCATTTTATCCATTTTCCACCTGTTGATACAAAAAGGAATTGTAGAGCCGTTAGCGAAAAAAAGCTAACGGTTTTTTTGTGCAAATTTGCATCGTTTCTCCGTTCCATCTGACATAAAAACGACCTTCAGGAGACACAATATCCGAAGGGAGGCGGTGCAAGATGGTGAACGTGAGCAGACAAATCATGCTTTTATGTTTTTTTATCATTCTTTTTTGTTTCAGTCAGCCTGCTTCAGCAGGACCTTTTCTTCAAACAGAAGTGAATGTACCGGACAAGCCTTTTTCGCCTTTTATCTTTGACCAATTTCATGTGGACGTCCGCCCGGTTCTAGGAAAAAGCCATGATCTACAGTTTCGTGCGTCCATTAGTGACCAAGAACAGATTTTGTCTGCGAACTTGTATTATAAACAAAGTGATGAACTGGGGTACCGCTTGATTCCAATGGAACGGCTGCCAGGGATGAAGCCAGAATTTACAGCGAAAATTCCGCCAGATCAATTATGGAATCCAACCGTTCGTTACTATACAGAGTTCCTAACGCAAAAATCAGTCATCAAAACGGCAGAGAAATCGGTTCATTTAAATGGATTTGAAGAAGATCTTTCACATATTCCGGACTTATTCATCACAGAAATTGTCGTCAATTCAAAAAACCGAAAAGGCAAAGATGCTTTTGAGTTTATCGAAGTGTATAACACGACACAGGCGCCTATCTCTCTTAAACATTATCAGCTCCGCTACCGCAATCCTGCACAGGGAATTGAAATGGATGATGTATATTCCTTTCACACAAATCCAGTCACCATTTCACCTGGAAAACCTTATGTATTCTGGCTGAGAAAAAAAGGGCAGGAGCATTTAACGGCAGCGGACTTTAATGCCATGTACAAAAGCCAATTAAAAGAGGGCGAGCATCTATCCATTATCGAGAGCAAAGGGCTGTCCAACTCAAAATCTCGTCTTGTTTCGATCACAACAAATATAGGTGAAGAGATTTCTTCTGCCGCATTTCGTTTGAAGCCATCATGGTTTAGTGAGCATAAATCCTTGCTGTTTAAGTATCCAATGGATGGTACTACGCAGACGAAGCTGATTTCGAAAATTGAGGAAGAACCCACTCCAGGTAAAGTGCTAAAAGCACAAATTCCAACTGAAAAAAAGGAAATTTCTCAAGATATCCATAAACCTGTGATTGAAGATATGACGGTAAGGAAACCGGTGAAACCCACTGAAAGTGTAGAGATTAAAGCAGATGTCCAAGATGATCAGGCTGTAAAAACCGTCAAGCTGCGCTATCGAACGAATCGAAAAGATCCGTTTAAGGAAATACTGCTGCAAAAAGACCATAATGACCGGTTATTTCATCATATTATTTATTCACCTGAGTTGATTGGGAAAGAACAATTGGAATATCAGCTTGAAGCGTCAGACGGCGAAAATGAAGCCAAGACGTTGAAAAAAACGATTGATGTGGAGCAGGTCAGTAAAGCCCACGGTCTGCGATTCAATGTAGAAAAGGGAGATACGGTATCAGGTTTATTTTCATTAAAGGCAACGTCTGATCAGAAAAAAAGCATCGAATTACGGATAGATGGAAAACGGAATCAGCAAGTATCCTCTGCCCTTGAAGCAGATCCATATATCGCATTTGATGTCAAAGGAACAAATTTATATTTTAAAAATGGTGTGTCTATAGGTAGGCGTTTACTTTCTATTTTTGATGATTCGACAAAAGTGTACCGTACCTATACAATGCCAATACCCGAAGAAGAGATAAAAAAGGCAGGTCTCCAAACGATCTCTTTTCACGCTGGTACAAAGTCTTCTCCGGTGGACCGGCTGCCTGGAGAGAATCATGATGATTTTGAATTGAAAAACGTCAGGATGATCTTATCAAATGGAACACAAATTCCGCCAATCAATGCGAAGCCGCTAAAAGAATGGAGAATGGGAGACAGCGGGAACGCAAAAAAGGTGAGAACGTTTCAATTTGAGATTCCGAAAGAGGCGTATGTTTCAACCTATATAAAGTGGGACACAAAAAGGCTGAAAGAAGGGCCGCACCTGATTGAGGCCAAAACCTCAGACGAGCACGCTTCAGTACGTGTGAAAGTTGATAACACTGGGCCGAGAATTAAGACCAACGTACAAGCAAAGGATCAATATAAAGGCGCCTTTACATTAAAAGCAAAAGTAACGGATCGCTGGAGTGACATAGAGGAGTTGAAGGCATATGTAGATGGCAAACCAGTTTCTTTGCCATATCAGACGTCCTCTAGTGAATTAAAGCCTGGAAAGCACACGTTTACAATTAAAGCAAAAGACGCTGCCGGGAACATGTCGACGTTGAAAAAAGAGTTCAAGACGGTACATGAGCATCCTGAAACACCAGAGCGGGTGGCAGATAAGACGAAAATGAAATCATCAAAACAAACTGTGCTAACCAAGGATCCAACGAATGATAAGTTAGATTACTCTTTTTATCGTGCCTATCAATATACATCGCTGCATCCTTTAATGAAGATTTTTAAGTATGCAGCAGAGACAGAACCGCCTAAGAGTTATCTCCAAAAAGGAGAAATGATTTTTTCTGATCAAGAAAGGAACCGCATTGCATTTGTTGATGGGAAGTCAGTTGAAACGAAGGATTTACAGCGCTTTCCTTATCATCGTTTTCAAATTAAGGTTCATCATGATGTACGTGAAAAGGATGTCGTCGAAGCTGTATGGAAAGGGAGTTCCTTGTCAGGGAGAAAGGTGACAATGTACGCGTGGAATCACCAGCAGGAAAAGTGGGATAAAATCACTCATCACTTTGCCAAGGATCAAAAGGAATTTTACCTGAAAGGGCTGCTGTCAGTCAGACAGTACATGAAGAATCAAACGTTTGATTTGCTAGTACAGGATGAAATCAGCAAATCGCAAAAGCCATATAAGATGATATGGATGTCTGATACTCAATATTATGCAAAGAGCTATCCTCATATCTTTAAACAAATGGTCGAATGGATCAGAGATCAAAGGGAAAAATTAAACATTCAATATGTGTTCCATACAGGCGATATTGTGGATGATTCAAAGGATAAGCAATGGCACCGTGCTGATACGTTTATGCGTGTATTAGATGAGAATCACATTCCCTATGGTGTTTTAGCAGGAAATCATGATGTTAGACACAAGGATGGTTTATATGCGGAATACGGAAAATATTTCGGGGAAAAACGCTTTGCGGATAAGCCTTACTATGGTGAATCCTATCGAAACAATAAAGGTCATTATGATCTCATCTCTGCCGGCGGCAATGATTATATGATGGTGTACATGGGCTGGGGGATTAAGCAAGATGAAATTGATTGGTTAAACCGTGTCATTTCTGAGCATCCAGATCGTATCGTCATTTTAAATTTCCATGAGTATTTGTTAGTGAGCGGCAACCGAAGCCCGATTGGCGACCTCATCTTCCACCAAGTGGTGAAACGCCATCCTAATATTGTGGCCGTATTTAGCGGCCATTATCATGGAGCAAGCAGGAAAGTAGATGAGCTTGATGATGACCATGATGGAAAAGTAGACAGGAAAGTATATCAAATACTCGCCGATTATCAGTCAGGACCTGAAGGTGGTCAAGGGTTTATGAGGGTGATAACAGCCGATCAAGAAAAAAATCAGCTTCACTTTACGACATACTCACCTTACTTGAATCAAGAGCATTTTTATGATCCTAAAACGTATGGAGATCAAGATGAATTTTCAATCGATGTGGATTTGACACCGAAAATGAAATCTGTCAAAACCAATTATTTTGAACTCAATGTGTATACGAATGTTCTTCTAGGAGAGGCTCGAGGCATAAAAAGCGGCAAAAAAGCGAGCTTTGAGTGGAAGGGCTTAAAGCCAAATGAAGATTATTATTGGTACACTGTAGCAAAAGATCGTTTTCAAGGAAAAGCCATTTCTCCAATATGGAAAATTCATACAAAAGATGATGACGAAATAAAATTTCTTAGGAAATAAAAAAACAGTGCTCCGTGTCAGGGGCACTGTTTATCTTTCCATTGTATGAATGAGCTTGTAACGATCCCCTCTATAAACGGAAACAACATACTCAAATGGAATGTCTTTTTGAAAAAAAGTCGTTCTTGTTATGGACAGCACAGGGTCTCCTGCTAGAATAGACAGCAAGTGTGCTTCTTCCTTTGAGGCAACATTGGCTTCAAGCTCCTGTTTGGCATGAGCAATGACATGGCCAGTGTTAGTTTCAATATATTCATATAAAGAGCCAGTTAAATGTTTCTTTGTTAAATCTCCTGCAAATCTTTCAGGTATATAGCTCGTTTCAATCGCCATCGGTTCATCATTTGCAAGGCGTATCCGTTTTAGTTCAAATACAGCATCACTATTAGTCAGCTGTAAGACGGGCAGCAAGTGCTCTGGACATGCGGTTTTTTTAAAGTCAATCAGCTGGCTTGATGCTTTGAGCCCACGCTGGCGCATATCCTCTGAAAAGCTTGTTAAGCCTTGAAGCGGCTGTTCAAATTTTTTCCGGCTAACAAAGGTGCCTTTTCCTTTTTGACGATACAAATATCCTTCGTTCACAAGATTCGATAAGGCTTGTCTGACAGTCATTCGACTAATACCAAAGCGTTCGGCATATTCTCTTTCAGAAGGAATGAGTGTATCAGGTGCTAATGTTCCATCCTCAATCTGCTTTTTCAAGTTCTCCATAATCTGATGGTACATCGGAATAGGTGACTGCTTATCAATAAACATGTGAAAATCCTCTCGTTTTTAGCGTAGTGATCCAGCTTCTCGATCAATCATAACCGTTACATCTTCATGAAGTTTCAGTGCAGACGCTGGGAAGTCCGGATGAATCTCTGCCCGTTCTAAATATTGTATCACTTTCGCTTTTGATTTTCCCGAAGCAAGAAGGAGAATCTTTTTACTTGAAAGAATGCTCGCGATTCCCATTGTGATGGCATGTGTAGGTACCTCATCAATAGAAGAAAAGTATCTTGCGTTAGCCTGTCTCGTGTTTTCATCTAACTGCACGACATGAGTCTTTGAGTTGAAAGGGGTACCTGGTTCGTTAAAACCGATATGCCCATTTTGACCGATTCCAAGGAGCTGAAGATCGATGCCGCCTACATCCTCAATGAGCTGGTCATATCTTAAGCATTCCTTTTCTAAATGAGCTGCTTTGCCATTTGGAAGAAAATACTGATCCTGAGGGAGATCAATATGGTCAAATAAATGACGTTTCATGTAGGTCATATAACTATTTTCGTGTTCTGGATTGAGTCCTGCATATTCATCTAAATTGATTGTTTTTGTTTGCTTGAAAGACAGTTGATTCGCTTGATGAAGTTGAATTAACTCTTTGTAAGTTTCAATAGGTGTACCGCCCGTTGCTAGGCCGAGTACGGCATCGGGTTTAGCAGCTATTGTTCTTGCAATAATGGCAGCTGCTTCTTTTCCTAATTGATCTTTGCTTTCAAATTCGATGATGTTCATGAGTGGTTGGCCTCCTTTTTTTCAAAGACGATTTGTCCACGGCAGATCGTCATCATCAGTTCACCAGATTCATCCCAAATCACCAAATCTGCTATTTTTCCAATTTCGATGGAACCGAGCTGTTGGTCAAGACCCAGTTGAGCGGCTGCATTGGTTGAAGTCATCTTCGCAATCTCTGTCCATTCACAATTTGTGAGCTGTTTCATCCGTTTGACGCCATCTTTCATTCGCAAAATTGATCCTGCAAGTGTACCATCGTCCAGCAATGCTTTTTCGCCGCTGACTGTGACCGTCTGACCGCCAAATTCGTATGTTCCATCCCCAAGACCTTTTGCACGCATTGAGTCTGTGATCATGATCAAACGATCACTTCCTTTTGCCAAATACGCAAGCTTGATGGAAAGAGGGTGGGAGTGAATCCCATCTGTGATCAGCTCGGTATAAAGGTTCTCATTCGTAAGAGCAGCACCTACAGCATTCGGTTCACGATGCTGAAACGAACTCAGTGCATTATAAAGGTGTGTTACATGGCGTGCACCATGCTTAGCTGCTAAATTCATCATGTCATGATGGGCATTCGTATGTCCAATAGAAGGGATCATGTTCATTTCCTGTAACATGGAAAGGAAAGCAAAATCTGTGTCTTCCTCAGGCGCAAATGTGACAATTCGAATGAGCTGTTCAGAAGCATCCAGCCATTTTTTAAAAAGCGGAATATCGGGCTGTTTAATCCATTGAACAGGCTGTGCCCCTGCCTTATGTTTAGAAATAAATGGACCTTCTAGGTGGATTCCTATACATTGTGCCTGACTTCCTGCTTGTTCTTCATTACTTTGTTTCCACTGAGCGACATTTTTAAGTGCCTGCTCAATCTCATGATGGTTTTGTGTGATGGTTGTCGCTAAAAAACTTGTCGTTCCTTCGGACGGAAGGTTGTCAGCGAGTGTATTCATTGCTTCTGCTGTCGCATCCATCATGTCTGCACCATATCCGCCATGGATGTGAATATCAATCATTCCAGGGAGTAAATAAAAGTTTTCCCGGGAAATATATACTTTTTCATAATTTCCTGTCGGTGGAGATGTTGAAATATAGTCAATCTTGCCATCGCGTAAACCGACAAAACCGTTTTCAATGATCTTTGTCTTTGTCACAATATGAATATTGGAGAGCAATAAAGAACCGCTCATGTTTGAGCCCCCTTATTCGTAATCTTTACTTTAAGTTTACTCTTTTTAAGTATAGTTGTCTATACCAGTTGGGGCGGTGAAACAGGAACAGGATAAAATACTATTTTGGGTTCATCATTGAAAGTGATAAAATAGAGCTGTATTTCTGAATCGCCTGTGATAAAAGGAGGAAGAAGCGTGCCGAAAGTTCGTACGAAGGACATAATGGAACAATTTCATCTTGAACTGGTAAGTGGGGAAGAAGGGATTAATCGTCCCATTACAATCAGTGATCTTTCCAGACCAGGTATTGAAATGGCTGGTTATTTTACATATTACCCAAAAGAAAGAGTTCAACTTTTAGGGAAAACAGAGCTTTCTTTTTTTGAACAGCTCCCAGAACGCGAACGAAAGCAGAGAATGATGTCTCTTTGTACAGATATTACCCCTGCGATTATTTTGTCACGAGATCGTGATGTCCCGAAGGAATTAATCGAAGCATCAAATGAAAATGGCGTGCCCGTTTTACGATCTAGCCTAAAAACGACAAGACTTTCGAGTCGATTGACCAACTTTTTAGAAAGTAAGCTTGCACCAACGACTGCTATTCATGGTGTGCTCGTAGATGTATATGGTGTAGGTGTATTATTAATTGGGAAAAGCGGAGTAGGAAAAAGTGAAACAGCCTTAGAATTAGTGAAGAGGGGACATCGGCTGGTCGCAGACGATTGCGTGGAAATCCGTCAAGAGGATCAGGATACATTAGTCGGGAGCGCACCAGAGCTGATTGAACATCTTTTGGAAATCCGCGGGTTAGGTATTATTAATGTGATGACCTTATTTGGAGCAGGCGCTGTTAGAAGCTATAAGAGAATTACGATTGTAATGAACCTTGAGCTTTGGGAACAAGGCAAACAGTATGATCGTTTAGGACTTGAAGAAGAGAAAATGCGCATCATCGATACAGATGTGCCGAAGCTGACGATCCCTGTACGGCCAGGTCGAAACTTAGCTGTCATCATTGAGGTGGCTGCGATGAACTTCAGGCTGAAACGTATGGGACATAATGCAGCAGAACAATTTACAAGTAAACTTGCCGATGTCATTGAAGACAATGGCCAGGATGAATAGGAGTTGACTATATGAACGAAGCAATTCAGCCAATTGATCCGATCGCTTTTCAGCTTGGACCTATTTCGGTTCATTGGTATGGTGTGATTATTGGGATCGGGGCCTTGCTTGGACTCTGGCTCGCACTGAGAGAATGTGAAAAAAGAGGAATCAATAAAGATATGTTTATTGACTTAATCTTATTTGCCATTCCAATAGCAATTATTTGTGCACGAATTTATTATGTATCTTTCGAATGGGATTACTATCAGCAGCACCCAAACGAAATCATTAAAATTTGGAATGGTGGAATTGCGATTCACGGCGGGCTGATCGGTGCCGTGCTGACAGCCATCGTTTTTACAAAAGTGAGAAAGGTATCCTTTTGGAAAATAGCTGACGTCGCAGCACCTAGTATTTTACTAGCGCAGGCAATTGGGCGCTGGGGGAACTTTATTAACCAAGAAGCGCATGGTGAGGCGGTTTCAAGAGCCTTTTTAGAAAATTTGCATCTGCCTGAGTTTATCATTAATCAAATGTATATTGATGGGACCTATTATCACCCGACGTTCTTATACGAATCATTATGGAATCTTGCCGGTGTTGTCATATTGATTTTACTACGCAGAACATCGCTGAGAAGAGGCGAAATCTTCTTGTCTTATTTAATTTGGTATTCAATCGGCCGTTTCTTCATAGAAGGGATGAGAACAGACAGCTTAATGCTGACAGAGCATCTTCGAATCGCACAGATGATTTCGATTGCGATATTCGTAGTGGCTGTTCTACTGATTTTCTTTAGAAGAATGAAAGGATACGCATCGATTCCGTATAAAGAGAACAACTCATCGAATTAAGCAGGGGGGATCATAAGAGATGGGAGAGACATGGAAAAACGGCTTGAAGGCAGGGCTATCGACAACTTGGACACTTGGCAAAGTCATCTTTCCAGTTACCATTCTCGTCAGTATCTTGCAGCATACGCCTGTAATGGGTTGGATCATACAATTCATTCGGCCATTTATGGGGGTGTTTGGTCTTTCGGGAGAAGCGGCTATTCCGCTTGTATTAGGAAATATGCTGAACTTGTATGCGGGGATTGCAGCCATTTTGACATTAGAGCTTCCTGTGAAGGAAGTGTTTATTTTGGCAGTGATGCTGTCCTTTTGCCATAACCTGATCATCGAATCGACAGTGGCAGCAAAGGTTGGACTGAGAGTGTCTGTGATTTTGTTGGTCAGAATCAGTCTTGCTGTTATTTCGGCTATTGTCATTCATCTCGTTTGGCAGGGAGGCGAGGAGCCGGCGCAATATGGACTACTGACGGCAGCTCAGGCGGCTGATGTGCCTTCCAGCTGGTACATGATCGTCCTGCTTGCTTTACAAAAAGCTGTACTCGGTGTGCTCCAGCTCGCCTGTATCGTCATCCCTCTCATGGTCATCATTCAATTCATGAGAGATTTAGGGTGGCTTCATACACTGTCTAAGTGGCTGTCACCTTTTACTAGAATGCTTGGAATGAAAGAAAATACATCTATGACGATGGTGGCTGGATTAACGATTGGTCTGGCGTACGGAGCCGGCGTGATGATGAAGGCAGTGGAAGAGGACGGTGTGAGTAAAAAGGACTTAACTCTTGCCTTTATTTTCCTCGTTGCCTGCCATGCGGTGGTCGAAGATACGCTGATTTTTATACCACTTGGTATTCCAGTATGGCCGCTTCTTGTCATCCGCCTGATTTCTGCAATTTTATTGACAGCTGCTATTAGCTATATTTGGCGGAAGCGGGAACTTGCAGCTGTTAGAAAGGAAGCCATATGAACGAATCGACGATCAACACAGTGCTATTTGATTTAGATGGCACATTAATCAATACAAATGAATTAATTATTGCTTCATTTCAGCATACGCTGGATCATTATTACCCTGGTCATTACAGCCGTGAGGATATTCTTCATTTCATTGGTCCGTCCTTGTTTGATACATTCTCTGCGATGGACCCTGATTTGACGGATGATATGATTCAGATGTACCGCACGTTTAATCATAAGCAGCATGATCTGCTTGTGACTGAATATGAGACAGTTATCGACACATTGAAAGTCCTGCAGGATCGAGGATTTAAGCTCGGTATTGTCACAACGAAGATACGGGATACGGTTTTAATGGGATTGAAGCTGACCGGTTTAGAGCCGTTCTTTGAGGTCATTGTGACGCTCGATGATGTGCAAAATGAGAAGCCGCATCCGGAGCCTGTTCAGCTGGCATTATCAAAGCTTGGCAGTGATCCGCATGAAGCGGTGATGGTCGGTGATAATTATCACGATATTTTGTCTGGTCAAGCGGCCGGGACAAAAACGGCAGGTGTTGCTTGGTCTATTAAGGGAGAAGAGGCGCTTTTAAAGCATCGCCCTGATTTCATGCTGAAGAAAATGAGTGATCTCCTGGCGATTGTTGGAGCTGATTAAGTTGAGAAAAACAGATCGTTATCCTGTAAAAGGGGTCAATTCACTGCGGCAAGTCTATCGGACAGTTCCCTTTTTCAAAGTGGTGAAAAACTTCATTTTTATTCAAATGGCAAGGTACACGCCTTTTATGGGAATGAAAAATTGGATATACCGAACCTTTCTTCGTATGAAGGTCGGCGAGGATACGGCGTTCGCCTTAATGGTGATGGTTGATCTGATGTTTCCTGAGAAAATCACTGTCGGTCGAAATAGTGTGATCGGCTATAATACGACCATCTTGTCCCATGAGTATTTGATTAAAGAGTACAGACTTGGGGAAGTCTATATTGGTGATGAAGTTTTAATTGGAGCTAATTCAACTATTTTACCTGGTGTGACCATTGGGGATGGTGCGATCGTATCGGCTGGTACACTTGTTCATAAGGATGTGCCAGCAGGCTCATTTGTTGGAGGAAATCCAATGCGCATGATTTATACGAAAGAAGAAATGGAAGCACGTCAATCTACGTCTGCTGAGTAGCTCGGCAGACTTTTTTGTTGACAATGTGACATGGTGTAACTATAATGATTACAACAGAGGTGAGAAAACATGAAAATCAGCAGCAGATTTACTGTCGCTGTCCATATTCTGGCCTTGCTATCACTTGAAAAAGGATCATTACAGACATCGGAGGATATCGCAGGAAGTGTGAATACAAACCCAGTGGTCATCCGCCGCATTATGAGTAAATTAAAAAAAGCAGGCCTAATCTCAACGAGTCTTGGCAAAGGTGGTTCTCAGCTGAACCGCAGTGAAGACGACATCACACTGCTCGATGTGTATAAAGCGGTTGAAGTCGTGGATGAGGGAGAATTGTTTCAAATTCATGAAAGCCCAAATCCTGACTGTCCGATCGGTGCAAATATTCAAGCGGTGCTTGAATTAATTTTATGCCGCGCTCAAAGTGCGATGGAGCAAGTACTTGCTGAGATCAAATTAAGTGAACTAACGCATGTGCTAATCAAAAAAATTGGATGATCTATTCAATTTTTTTTACCTCTGTTGTAACCGTATTAGTTACACCTTTCTTTATCAACATAAAACCATATTGCAGGAGGAGTTAACATGAAAATTGGAATTATTGGCGCAACAGGTAAAGCAGGACAAGAAATTGTGAAAGAGGCTCAATCAAAAGGACATGAAGTAACGGCGATCGTCCGAGATGCACAAAAGGTGACAGATTCATCACTAGCTGTTCTTGAGAAGGATGTGTTTCACTTGCAAGCAGAAGACATCAAAGGCTTTGATGTGATTGTAAATGCATTTGGCGCACCTGCTGGAAAAGAGCACCTGCACGTAGAAGCTGGGAAAAAGCTGATCGATATTTTAAAAGAGGCACCTGAGACTCGTTTGATCGTTGTGGGCGGAGCAGGAAGTCTATTTGTAGATGAGGCGAAAACAACAAGACTAGTGGACACACCAGAGTTTCCTAAAGAATATGCTGCTACGGCTTCACAGCAAGGAGAAAACCTAAAAGATCTTCAACAGACAGAGGGATTAAAATGGACCTTCCTCAGTCCAGCTGCATTCTTTAATCCAGTTGGCAAACGTACAGGTTCTTACGTGAAAGGGAAAGACCATCTGATTGTCAATTCTAAAGGTGACAGCTATGTGAGCTATGCTGACTACGCCATTGCGCTGGTTGATGAGGTGGAGCAGGCAGCCCATGTTGGAGAACGTTTTACCGTTGTATCTGAAGCTGAATAAGCAGTTTCATGACCGCCTAAAAATGATAAATGGGGAGTCTAACGTATGAATGAGCAAGAATTGTCCTTCATCTATGTATGGGATGCGTATTGTGGCTGGTGTTATGGATTTTCAAACAGTATCCGCACTTTGCATGAAAATCATTCGGAGATATCATTAACACTTGTGTCGGGTGGTTTATTTGTAGGGGAAAGAAGTCTTCCAATAAAGGATTATCCACACATTTCAGAAGCAAATCAGCGTATTAGTCAGCTGACTGGTGTCGAGTTTGGTGAACGTTATCAGGAGCTGCTAGCAAACGGAACGTTTCTTTTAGACTCTGAGGCTGCGGCCATTGGTTTTTCTGCATTAAGATCCATCGCACCTGAGCGCGCATTGCACTTGGCTTCATCGATGCAAAAGGCTTTTTATCAAGACGGAAAAAGCCTGAGTGATGAAGAAACGTATCGGGAGATCGCTTTGGCGCATCATCTTGATCCTGACGCAGTCATTGAACGCATGAAAACAAAAGAAGCGATGAATGATGCGTATGCCGACTTTGCGAAGGTTCATCAACTTCATGTGAACGGCTATCCTACACTTTTATTAAAAAGAGGGGAAGAATACTTCAGCCTGGGCGGAGGTGCGATGACAGCTGAAAAGCTTGAAGACCGCCTGAAGGAATTACTAGAAAAATAAATCATTCAAAAACAACCTCTATGCGGATAGAGGTTGTTTTTTTACGCTTTAATGATAATCGCCTGACTGCCCATCTGTTCCCAAGAATCTTCTATTTCTATAGGTACTTTTTTATTTTTTATTTCTAAGTAATAATGAATCAAAAAACCAATAAATAAGTGAACTAACTATTATGGTTAATATCACCTCAAATTTGTTTCTAAATGTTGCATCAATAATTAATACATTTACGATAGCTGATATTATTATATAAATTAGAAGGTACTTCAAATTGAATTTTGTTACTTTATTATAAAGTATTAATTGTAGAGGAACACAAAAGATTAAATAAAATAGAGATATAAATGGTAAATAAATTATAAAATAAGAAATGCTCAATCCATGAAATAAATATTGATAGATAGTTATAAATAAGCTTAATGTAATAGAGCTAATTATCATACATGAAATAAATTTAAAAGTTATAGATAATATTTTGAAAAACTTGTCATTATTCATACGCTATTCTCCTTAGGAATTATTGTAATATAAATTAAATTATGGTAACGTAATGATTGTAACATATTAAGCTTAATTGAGGTGTTCTAATGTTGAAAAAAATAATATTTTACTTTAGTGTTTTGATTGCTGTTTGTTTAGTTTCCCAACATGCTTATGCGTCTAGTGAACAAGGTATATCTATTCGCAAGAATAGTACTTATGCAACTATTGTTGCTAAAGAAAAGGGAGATTATTATAAGCTCTATGATAATGATAAATTAGTTTATGAAGGTAAAAAAGATGAAATAAAAGTGAAGATTAAAGATGAAATACAAAAATATAATTTGGGTATCTATAAAAGTAACAAATTAAAAAAAGTAATAGCTATCAAAATCGACAATAGTTCTTATTTGGAACCAAAACAGTCAAAAAGTTATATGAAAAGCAAAGCTTTTTCGTCTAACAATGAAAATGAGTTATATCCTGAACAAGAAATAGTAGATAACTCAATTAATCAAAATGGGTTAGATACTCATTCTAGCTCAGATGGTGTTCGCCTGAAGTGGGGGAAAATACAAGGAGATAATGGAGTTTACTCTATATACAGAGATAACAAACTTTTGAAAAAGACAAAGTCAAAAACCTATTTTGATTCTAATGTGAAGCCTGGAAAAAGGTATACATATAAAGTCGAGACGAATGTTCCACTAAGTAAGAAGTCTCGAAATAAAGTAAACGAGTTGTTAGCTAAAAGGAAAATTAATAAATCTAAGTTATCTAAAAGTGAAAAATCAAAACTCTATAATATTAGTGCAGAGTTTTCAAGCATTGTTGAAATCCCAAAGTTGACAGAGGACTCATTAAAATCTCCACTTGGGTTATTAACAAGTAAAGGAGAACAAGGAAAGTCTAAAGCTTTATCAACAAAAGCAGCTTTTCCAAAAAATGATGCATATAGTATTATTTATAACACATTCATCCCATATAAATCTGTTAAAGATCCAAACTTCATAAAAGGAGGCTATTTAAAGGGTGATAATCGGGGATTTAATATAAATGCTACAAGTAGTCGTACACATTCAGTAGTAAACTTGCAATTTCAGAATCCCCTTTCTATATGGATGCCAACAAAAAAAATTGGTAGATCCTATAGATGCTCAGATGCTGCATGTAAAAAAGTTATAGAAAGTGCAGTTGCGTCTAATAAGGCAATCTTTATAGATGTAACTGACACAAGTAGTAAAAAATTAGGGTTTAAGTTTTATCATTCTGCGAAAATCCCATTTAATACAAACGTTCCTGGTGTATCTTATCCTTCTATTGATTCAAATTGGAAACTTACGATGACAAATTCAACTTTGGTGATAAGTGGTAGTCATGATAAAGCACCTAATCATGAGATTTATCTAGCTTCAATGGGTGGGCAAAAAAGACAACTTTATACTTTTTTTGTAACAAGTCCTAATGATTTTATTAATTTACTTGAGATTATGCCTAGAAAGTCATTTAAAAATACATTATAAATAAAAGACAGTGAAAGCTCCACGATGAGTATTCACTGTCTTTTTCTGTTTAATTATATAATGATAATCGCCTGACTGCCCATCTGTTCCCAAGAATCTTCAAACTGATCACGGTCGACTTTTTGATTCTTTTCTCCATAGGGGTTATTCAAGTAGACATGCTCCTTGTCATAGCCTGTGATGACCACGCTATGCATATTAAAGCTTACATTTATTTTGCCATTCGGTGTATTCCAAGTTTCGATGTTATCTGTTTTGTCAAAGGTGGATGTCGTAATCACCCAGACAGGATAGCCCTTTTCAAGTGATTGATAGATGGCCTTTTTAACAGGCTTTCCGGTTAAGTCGACAACTTGATCGCCCGCGTATTTTTTCGCAAGCTGATAAATCGGTTCGTGGTAAACACCAAGACCCGGCCCATTCTCCATATCGCCTACAAACCCGTCATGAGGGTCTCCTTTTAAGCCATTTTCATAATTGAGCGGAACACGTTTTACTTCATTTGCCAACTTGTTTTTCGTTACATGCTCATAGCCGCTGTAATGAAGCAGCATCGCTAAGCTCGTGACTTCGCATCCGTTATAAAGCCTTGGCACATCCATTTGATTGTAGAGGGTGACGTCCATGGCTTTTTTGCTTCCTTTTAATGAATGATGTGTGGTTTCTGCTTTTTTCGTTGAACGAGTTTCTTCAGCTGCAAGTGCCGTATCGTTTTCTTTTGCTGCTTTTTGCGGCGAAGCTGTTTTCTTGACTTGATCGATTTGCGAAACGTATATAAAGCCGAAATAAACAAGACATGCGCACAACAAAGTTAAGATGAATGTCTGGATGAACTTCACTGTTAATCTCCTGTGTTATTCAATATTTTTAAGTATTATAGCACGTTCTTTCTTCGAACATACAGAAAAGACACAGGTGTCACTTGAATGTAATAATTCCAGAATATGTTGATGAAAATAGGGGGAAATAAAAATGATTGATTTAATCGCTTTATTTTGTTAGCATATTATCATATTAGCGAACTAAAGGATTCGGAATTTTTTGTTTTAATGTGTTGGAGGTGCGGAAGAACATGTTTATGTTTGAGAAACCATATGGTATGCGGGATTCATTACCTGGATTGTATGAGACGAAGAAAAAAGTGAGACATTCTTTAACAGAGGTCATGACTGGTTGGGGTTTCCGTTTGATGGAGACACCAACGCTTGAATTTTACGATACAGTCGGTGTTCAATCGGCGATTACAGATACACAGCTCTTTAAGCTGCTTGATCAAAACGGGCAAACCCTTGTACTGAGACCTGATATGACGGGGCCGATTGCAAGAGTGGCGGCTTCCAAGCTTCACCAGCAGGCGTATCCGCTTCGTGTTGGGTATGCAGCCAACGTGTTCCGAGCGCAGGAAAGAGAAGGCGGAAGGCCGTCAGAATTTGAGCAGGTCGGAATTGAATTGATTGGTGATGGTTCGATTAGTGCAGATGCTGAAGTCATCGCACTTGCCGTATTTGCCTTAAAAAATGCCGGGCTAAGGTCCTTCAAAATCGCGATCGGGCATGTCGCTTTAGCAGAGACGTTATTTGTCGATGTACTCGGAAATACAGAGCGTGCAAATGTCCTTCGCCGCTTCTTATATGAAAAGAATTATGTGGGATACCGTCAGCATGTGAAACAATTACCGCTCTCCTCCATCGATAAAACGAGGCTGTTACAGCTTTTAGAGTTAAGAGGCGGCCAAGAGGTTATAGGGCGGGCAGAGGAAATCGTCGTTTCACAAGAAGGAAAAGAAGTGCTCGCACAGTTAAAGTCGCTTTGGGAGACACTTGAAGATTACGGCTGTACAGAATATATCCGTTTAGATTTAAGCATGGTGAGTCATATGAGCTATTATACGGGTATTTTGTTTGAAGTATTTGCAGATCATGTTGGGTCGGTCATCGGAAGCGGCGGGAGATATGATCAATTGCTTGCTCATTTTGATGCACCCGCGCCAGCTACAGGGTTCGGACTTCGACTAGACCGTCTTCTTGAAGCGCTCGATGCAAAAGAAATTGTTGAGCCGCAGGAGGCTGTGATTTTTAGCAAAGAACAAAGACTGGAAGCTTTTGCTTTTGCAGAAAAGGAGCGGTCAAAAGGGAAAAAGATCGTCCTGCAAGACTTAGCGGGGATTGAAAATATTGACGCGATGACCAAGGCATTTGAGCAGGTGACTTATTTTATCGGCGCTAGAAAGGAAGAGCAAAATGGGTAAAGTGTTGACGATGGCGATGCCAAAGGGCCGGATATTTGAAGAAGCAGCAGGGCTGTTAAGACAGGCGGGGTACCAGCTGCCAGAGGAATTCGAGGATTCAAGAAAATTAATCATTGATGTACCAGAAGAAAACCTACGCTTTATTTTAGCCAAGCCAATGGATGTGACCACCTACGTAGAGCACGGCGTGGCGGATGTTGGCATTGCAGGGAAGGATGTCATGCTTGAAGAAGCTCGTGATGTGTACGAAGTGCTCGATTTAAACATCAGTAAATGTCATTTAGCTGTTGCTGGCTTGCCAGGGGCGAGCTGGGGGGGTGTCGCACCGCGTGTGGCGACAAAGTACCCAAATGTTGCATCGTCCTATTTTAGAGAGCAAGGGGAGCAGGTGGAGATCATTAAGCTGAATGGTTCCATTGAATTAGCACCGCTCATTGGGCTTGCCGATCGCATTGTGGACATTGTCTCCACAGGTCAAACACTAAAGGAAAATGGCCTTGTGGAAACGGAGCATATTTGTGATATCACGTCACGTTTTATTGTCAATCCTGTGAGCTATAGGATGAAGGATAACGTGATCGATGAAATGGCGCAGCGTCTTGCAAGAATCATTGGAGAAGGGGAGGAAACATCATGAACATCACCTGCATACAAGAAGGTGAGACAGATACTCTCTCACTCAAACGGTCCTTAGATACAGGAACAGAAGAGCAGCGTCAGGCTGTTCAGCGCATTATACAAGAAGTGAGAACAAATGGTGATGAAGCTGTACGGTCTTTTACAAAGCAATTTGACGGAGTGTTGATTGAAGATCCACTTGTCACGGAGGATGAAATGGCAAAAGTCTGTGACCGCTTGGATAAAGAGATGGTTCAGATTATCCAAACGGCTATCAAGCATATTCGCACATACCACGAGCGCCAGCTGACCTCTTCTTGGTTTTATCACCAAAAGGATGGTTCAATGCTTGGTCAAAAAGTAACACCGCTTGATGCGGTAGGTGTGTATGTCCCCGGTGGAACAGCTGCCTATCCATCATCAGTATTAATGAATGTGATCCCTGCGCTAGTCGCAGGCGTTGAACGAATCGTTCTTGTGACACCCCCTGGGAAAGATGGCTGTCTCTCTGACGCTGTCTTGGCTGCGGCGAAGGAGCTTGGTATTTCTGAGATGTATAAAATGGGCGGGGCCCAGGCGGTTGCGGCACTTGCCTATGGAACGGAAAGCATCAAACCTGTTGATAAAATCACAGGTCCAGGCAACATTTATGTCGCGCTGGCAAAGCGGGAAGTATTTGGTCAGGTAGACATTGATATGATTGCAGGCCCAAGTGAAATTGCAGTCCTAGCAGACGAAACAGCAGTCGCGCATGAGGTAGCGGCGGATTTACTTTCGCAGGCAGAGCATGATGCGCTGGCATCTAGTATTTTGGTGACACCGTCTAAGACACTTGCTGAAAGCGTGCAGGCTGAAGTAAGAAAGCAGCTTGATAGTTTACCGAGAAAATCAATCGCAGCAAAATCTATACAAGATCATGGCCGTATTTACGTGACAGAATCAATCGATCGTGCAGTAGACGTCATCAATCAATTAGCACCAGAGCACTTAGAGGTGCTGACAGCATACCCAGAAGCACTTCTTGGTCAAATCAAGCATGCTGGCGCAATTTTCTTGGGACGATATAGTCCAGAGCCGGTGGGCGATTATTTTGCAGGACCGAATCATGTGCTGCCAACAAACGGAACAGCTCGATTCTCCAGTCCGCTTGGTGTGACTGATTTTCAAAAGAAAACGAGCATTATTTCATATAGTCAAGAAGCCTTTGAAACACACCGGGAAAGCATTGCGGCTTTTGCCAGATTAGAAGGGCTTGAAGCACATGCAAGGTCGATTGAAGCGAGAAAGCGGGAGGAATCGTAATGAGACAGGCGAAAACATCGAGAAAAACTAATGAAACGAACATTTCATTAGCGCTAGAAATTGATGGAGAAGGAAAAGCGGATATTCAAACAGATGTCCCTTTTATGACGCACATGCTCGATTTATTTACGAAGCATGGACACTTTAATTTGACCGTCGATGCGAAAGGAGATACGGATGTTGATGATCACCACACAACAGAAGATATCGGCATTGTACTTGGGCAAATGTTTAAGGAAGCGTTAGGCGATAAAAAGGGAATTAAGCGGTATGGATCAAGCTTTGTTCCGATGGATGAAACACTTGCCCAGGTCGTGGTCGACTTAAGCAATCGTCCTCATTTGGAAATGAGAGCGGCCTTTCCGAGTCAAAAGGTTGGTACCTTTGATACAGAGCTAGTGCATGAGTTTCTGTGGAAATTTGCGCTTGAAGCCCGGATCAACCTTCATGTCATTGTTCACTACGGAACCAATACACATCATATAATTGAAGCCATTTTTAAAGCGATGGCACGTGCCTTAGATGAAGCAACAACCATTGATCCACGTGTGAAAGGAATTCCTTCAACAAAGGGGATGCTCTAATGATCGGAGTCATTGATTACGGAATGGGAAATTTGTTCAGCGTATCAAAAGCACTGGAACGAGCAGGTGCCCGCTATATCGTCTCCTCTGATGTAGAGGAGCTGAAAAAAGCAGATGCTTATATTTTGCCTGGGGTCGGTTCGTTTCATGATGCAATGCAGCTGTTAAAAGAGACTGGACTTGAGGCGTTTATCCATCAAGTCGTAGAGGAAGGAAAGCTGTTATTCGGCATTTGCCTTGGCATGCAGCTGTTATTTGAAGAAAGCGAAGAGGCAGGACACACAAAAGGATTGGGTCTGTTAAAAGGGCGTGTCGTTCTTTTAAAGGATCGTGATCAGGACGGGCAAAGGCTAAAGGTACCTCATATGGGGTGGAATGAGCTCACGTTTCATCAGCCCGCCCCATTGTTTGACGGTGTGCCAGAAGGATTTGCGTACTTTGTTCACTCTTATTATGTGAGTGATATGAATCCAGATGAGCAATTAGCAAGCGCGGACTATGGTGTTCAAGTACCAGCTGTTGTTGGCAAGGGAAATGTGCTTGGAGCACAGTTTCACCCTGAAAAAAGCAGTACAACGGGAATGGCGCTGCTCAAACAATTTATTCAATTAGCAAACGAACAGAGGGTGAACAAATGAGTGAGTTTACATTATATCCAGCGATTGATATGAGAAATGGCAAATGTGTACGTCTTGTGCAAGGAGATTATGATCAAGAAACCATTTATGGAGATTCACCGCTCGACATGGCCGCGCAATTTGTAAAAGAAGGAGCAAAATGGATTCATCTTGTCGATCTAGATGGTGCAAAAGCAGGGAAACGTGTCAATCATGAGCATGTGCTGGCGATTGCTTCCTCCTTAGATGTGAAGGTACAAATCGGCGGCGGTATTCGGTCGGAAGAAGACGTTGCCTTTTATTTAAAGAGCGGCGTAGATAGAGTGATTCTCGGCAGCTCAGCTGTTTCGAACCCAGTCTTTGTGAAAAAAATGCTGGCGCAATATGGAGAGAAAATCGCAATTGGGATTGATGCGCGAAATGGCTTTGTATCGACTGAAGGATGGCTTGAAACGTCTAAAGTGAAGGCAGAGGAACTCGGCAGGGAATTGGCAAAGGAAGGCGCAGAGGTCTTTATTTTCACCGATATTCAAATGGATGGCATGCTGTCTGGTCCCAATGTAGAAAGCACGGTTCGCTTAGCAGAAGCAACCGGCAAACAAGTGATTGCTTCAGGTGGTGTCAGCGCAGTAGCTGATCTTCAAAAGCTGTCAGCGCAAAAACAGTCTGGTGTGTCTGGTGCGATCGTTGGAAAAGCACTTTACACAAAGCAGTTTACTTTAGCAGAAGCATTTGAAGGGCTTGACCGCATATGATGACAAAACGAATCATCCCATGTCTTGATGTGAAGGAAGGGCGTGTTGTCAAAGGGGTGCAATTCCTAGGCTTAAAGGATGCTGGTGATCCGGTCGAATTAGCGCAGATCTATGATGAGGAAGGGGCGGATGAACTTGTCTTCCTTGATATTTCCGCTTCTCATGAAGGCCGGAAAACGATGGTGGATGTGGTCAAACAAGTCGCGTCCACTCTTGCGATACCATTTACGGTGGGAGGCGGGATTAACCACCTTGATGACATGAAGCGTATATTAAGAGCGGGTGCAGACAAAGTATCTGTCAACACAGCAGCTGTGTTAAGGCCGGAACTGATTTCAGAAGGTGCTGACTTTTTTGGCTCCCAGTGTATCGTTGTTGCAATTGATGCAAAATACGATGAAGAGAAAAAAGCATACATGGTCTATACACACGGAGGACGCCGTCAAACAGATTTAGAGGTCAGCGACTGGGCGAAGGAAGCTGTGCAGAGAGGTGCAGGAGAGATTTTGCTGACAAGTATGGATGCCGATGGTGAAAAGACAGGCTTTGATCATCGATTGACAAAGCTTGTATCAGATGCAGTCAATGTGCCAGTTATTGCTTCTGGCGGCGCTGGCAATGCCCAGCATATGCTCGAGGCCTTTACAAAAGGAGAAGCTGATGCAGCATTAGCAGCATCTATTTTCCATTATAAAGAAACCTCCATTCATGAGGTGAAGACATATTTGAGAGAACACGGGGTGAAGGTCAGATGAAACAGGCAAATGAATTAACCTTTAATGAGGCAGGCCTGATTCCTGCGATTGTACAGGATGCTCAAAGTAAGGAAGTATTGACGCTTGCGTATATGAATCAAGAATCCTATGAAAAAACGCTGGAGACAGGTGAAACATGGTTTTATAGCCGGTCGAGAAACGAGCTTTGGCACAAAGGCGCCACCTCGGGACATACCCAGCAAGTGATTTCTATTCGATATGACTGTGACAAGGACGCTCTGCTTGTCCTTGTCGCGCCAAGCGGCCCAGCCTGCCATACTGGCAGCTATAGCTGTTTTTCGGAAGAAGGCGTGAAGCGCCAAAGCGAAGAGCAGGATCGTTTTGCGATATTAAATGAACTTGAACAGGTCATTGCAAAGCGTCAGGCGGAAATGCCAGAAGGGGCTTATACAACCTATCTATTTGAAAAAGGGGTTGATAAAATCCTGAAAAAGGTAGGGGAAGAAGCATCCGAGGTGATCATTGCAGCGAAAAACCGGGATCAAGAAGAATTGAAATGGGAAACTGCTGACCTCCTCTATCATCTTCTTGTATTATTACGCGAACAGCAATTGCCGCTTGATGATGTATTAAAGGTATTAAAAAAACGTCATCAAGGTGAATGAAAAGCTGGGGGATATCCCTGGCTTTTTCATTTTAAATGAAAAACAAATCCTTCCTTTCCTTTTGTTCTATGTGACGACTGGTGAAGTATGTTATACTACACACGGTACACTGTTCGAAATGGAGGGTATCGGTGAGTAAATACACTTCTCAAAATAATCACACACAAGTCGTCCAGCTATTTCAAGATGGGCATTACTTTTTTCATAAAGGTCTTAAAGCATATAGAGAAAGAAATCTGTCCAGAGCAAGTAAGCTGATACAGCGGGCCATCGTACTTGAGCCTGAAAATGTAGAAATGCTGTCACAGCTTGCCATTATTTATACTGAAATGGGTCATTACCAGCAATCAAACGAACTGCTTGATTTTATCCTTGAACACATCGATGAAAACATGTCTGAGTGCCACTATTTTAAAGCCAATAATTATGCGAATCTCGGACTGTTTCAAGAGGCATATAAATCAGCTACTGCTTATGCCGCGCTGGAAGAGAACGGGGAATTTGCGGATGAAAATGAAGACCTTCTTGACCTGCTCGATATGAGCGACGAAGAGGACGAAGATTTTCCTTATGATCAGGATGACCTGATTGTGAAGCAGGATCAAGCAAACCATTTGCTAGAAAGCGGCAGACTCGATGAAGCTATTGAGATGCTGGAACAGATGATTGTTGAGTATCCAGAATTTTGGTCAGCGTATAATAATCTTGCTTTGGCCTATTTTTATTCTGGCCGAATCCATCAGGCGAAAGAAATGTTGAACCGGGTCCTTCTTGAAAATCCCGGTAATCTGCATGCCCTTTGCAATCAGCTTGTCTTCTACCATTATGAGAAAGAAGAAAAGAAGGTCAACATGTTAGCGAAGCAATTAACGCACGTGTATCCAATACTAAGTGAACAGCGTTATAAGCTTGGCGCAACATTTGCCCTTGTGGGAGAATTTGAATGGGCCTTTAAATGGCTTTATTCTTTGTACAAAACAGGTTTTCAGGGAGATAGTACATTTTTATACTGGCTTGCAAGCGCAGCCTATCATACAGGCCATAAAACGCTCGCCCAAACGGTTTGGGATAAGATGGTTGAAGAAGATATCGACGCAGATGAAATCAAGCCGTGGCAGGATAAACCTGAGGAGACTGAGCCAATGGTCTCGATTGAGGAACGGCTGACTGCGTACTATGTCAGTAAACAAAAAGGGGAACGTGACGTTCTGCAGTCTGTCCTTGATGCACGCGCAGCGAAAACGGCCTTTGAACAGCAATTTATAGAACTGCTTTTGTATGAAGATGAAATGAAAGAAAAGTCTTTTTCAGAAGATGCTGTTTTTGCAAAACAGGCGGCATCCAGTCTGGAGGAAGCGGTTCAGCCTGACAGCCATATGCCTTATTTTTGGTTATTCCATATTATTCAGCAGGCACGTGCTTCTGGTATTGATAAGAAAAATGCGCCTGCCTGGGCAGCAGCATCTTATTATCTATGGATGAATGAACAAGAAGAAGCAGCTGTCAGCAAAAAAGACGTTGCGTCCGCTTTTCAGATCAGTGTTCAAACACTGTCTAAATACGAACGAGAGATCTGTACGTTAATCGATTAAATAGGTAAATAGATTCAGAACATCCCAGCATGGCCGAAAAGGTCATGCTTTTTTCTTGGATAAAAAGGTGTGATTTGCAAGGAATTGGCGAAGTATGACAATCACGACATGTTTTTGAAACATAAATGTAATAAAAATATTAGCTCATTTTGTCGATGTCTCATGTATAATGAAAATCGTGGATTAAAACAAAGATAGATATTTAAATATTTTACTATACATAATGAAACACCTAGTGATAGAAACAATCTGGTCAACATCTGACTGAACAATCAGGAAGAAAGACATAGAGAGCACAGATTGGTCGCAGAGAATTTGCTGCTTTCTAATGTCGCTTGGGAAATTGTCAAAGGAGGAACTATTCGTGAAAAAGTTTATTACTTTCGGTTTAGCTTCGGTGATCGGAGCAAGCGGTTTATTTATTCCATTTACGCATGAAGCAAACGCACAGAACTTTGAACAAAAGAAACAAGAACTAGACAGCAAGCAATCTGAGGTAAACAAGAATCTTCAAAAGAAAAAAGAAGAGCTTTCAAAGCTTGAAGCAAAACAAGAGGCACTTGCACAAAAGCTTAAAGATATTGATGAGAAAGCTTTAAAAACAAGTGATCAAATCGAAGAAAAACAAAAAGAAAATGAAAAAACAAAAAAAGAAATCAAAGCATTGAAAAAAGAAATTGCTGATACAGAAAAACGTATTGAAGAAAGAAACGAGTTCTTGAAAAAGCGTGTACGTGCCCTTCAAGAGAGCGGAGGTTCTACGAAATACATAGATGTATTACTAGGAGCAAAAAGTTTTAGCGATTTCATCAGCCGTGCAGGTGCAGTATCTACACTGATCAACGCAGACAGTGAAATCATTAAAGAGCAGGAAAAAGACAAAGCAGAACTTCAAAAGTCTGAAAACGAATTAAACACAAAGCTTGAAAATGTGCAAAACACACTTGCAAAGCTTGAAACGCTTCAATCAGACTTGAATAAACAGCTTGATGAAAAAGACAAGCTATTCAAGCAAGTGAAAAAGCAAAAAGGAAGTGCTTTTTCTGAAATCAGCGAGTTAAACAGTGAGGCTAACAGCATTGCTTCTGAAAAAGACGCAACAATCGCTGCACAAAAACAAGCTGAAAAAGAAGCAAGAGAAGCAGCTCAAAAAGCAAAAGAAGAAAAAGCGCAAAGACAACAGCAGCAGCGTCAAGCTAGTGTTCAAGCGGAAGACAACAGCTCAAATAACGATAGCAGCCCGTCTTCAAGTAACAGTGGATCATCTAATGACAACAATAACAGCAACAGCAGTTCACCAAGCAAGAAGCCATCTTCTGGCGGTGGATCACCTGTCAGCAGTAACGTAGGCGGAATTGAAGGTGCGATCAGCACAGGTTCTAGCATTGTTGGACAATCTCCGTATAAATGGGGCGGCGGCAGATCACAAGCCGATATTGACGCACGTCGTTTTGACTGTTCTTCATTCGTTCGCTGGGCATTTGCATCAGCAGGCATCAACCTTGGACCAGTTGGCGGTACAACAACAGATACGCTTGTAGGTAAAGGAAGAGCTGTAAGTGCATCTGACATGAAACGCGGAGACCTTGTGTTCTTTGATACGTATAAAGTAAATGGACACGTTGGTATTTACTTAGGAAACGGTACATTCTTGAATGATAACAGTTCCCATGGCGTTTCAGTTGATTCAATGAGTAATCCTTATTGGAAGAGATATTTCAATGGCGTTGTAAGAAGAGTCGTTGAATAAATCATTACTTTTTATATAACCGTAAACAGGCTTCCTTAAACAGCAGTTTAAGGAAGCTTTTTCTTTTTTTGAAGATATGAGCAAATGATTCGCTTATTCCCCGCAGATTTAATAGGATATGGGTAAGGAATAAAAGCTAAGAGTGGAAATGATGCTCTCTGTCATGAATGGAAGCATCACCCAAGGGCATTCTAATAAGAAATGCGAGCAGCAATTGAAGAGGGAGTGACAGTTGTGTCAGAAGAAAAAATCTACGATACGATCATCATTGGAGCGGGTCCTGCCGGAATGACAGCCGCTGTTTATACATCACGGGGAAATCTTTCAACATTAATGATTGAAAGAGGAATTCCAGGCGGACAAATGGCGAATACGGAAGATGTCGAGAACTATCCTGGCTTTGAAAGTATTTTAGGGCCGGAACTTTCAAATAAAATGTTTGAGCATGCGAAGAAATTCGGTGCAGAGTATGCATATGGCGATATTAAAGAAATCGTGAACGGTGAAGAATACAAAATCGTCAAAGCCGGCTCAAAAGAATACAAAGGACGCTCTGTCATTATAGCGGCAGGGGCTGAATACAAAAAAATCGGGGCACCAGGTGAAAAAGAACTTGGCGGCCGCGGCGTATCATATTGTGCAGTATGTGACGGGGCTTTCTTTAAAAACAAAGAGCTTGTCGTCATTGGCGGCGGTGATTCTGCGGTAGAAGAGGGTGTGTATCTCACACGCTTCGCTTCTAAAGTAACGATTATCCATAGACGCGATAAACTTCGTGCACAAAGCATTTTACAAGCGCGTGCCTTTGATAATGAAAAAATTGATTTCAAGTGGAACAAAACCGTCAAACAGATCAATGAAGAAAACGGGAAAGTCGGCAGTGTGACATTGGTTGATACGGTGACTGGTGAAGAAGAAGAGTTTAAAACAGACGGTGCCTTCATCTATATCGGAATGCTGCCGCTGTCTAAACCATTTGAAAATCTCGGTATTACAAATAAAGAAGGCTACATCGAGACAAACGAAAGAATGGAAACAAGAGTGGAAGGTATTTTCGCAGCTGGTGACATTCGTGAAAAAACACTTCGTCAAATTGTGACAGCAACAGGTGACGGAAGTATTGCAGCACAAAGCGCACAGCATTATGTAGAAGAGCTTGCTGAAAAACTCAAAGCAACGAAATAAAAGGCTGTCGTAAATCCTTAATATAGCGTCATGGGCTTTTAACTGGAATGTAACACGGGTGAAATAATTTTCCGTTATGATGAAACTAGTAATTGACCCCCTTTTATAAGGAATACATGTTTGGCACGGATGTGAATCCGTGTCCTTTTTTTTGCCTGAAATCAGAAATTCACGAGATGTTCACAAATGACGCATGGAGAACCATTAGATGCTGTAAAATAAAGAGTAGAGAAATTGTCCGTTACACGATTCAAACGAAAACCGGTCTGTTTTCGGGGAAGAACGGGCATGTTCATTGTGGGAGTCAGGTTGAACCTGTATAATAAGTTAAAGACATAAAAGAGTAGGTGACAGCTGATGCAACGAGTAACCAATTGTGTGCTGCATCACGAAGATCAAGTTCTCTTGCTGCAAAAGCCAAGACGGGGCTGGTGGGTAGCACCGGGCGGCAAAATGGAAAGCGGAGAATCGGTCAAGGATTCAGTCGTTCGAGAATATAGAGAAGAAACAGGTATTTATATTTTAAATCCGCAGCTGAAAGGTGTTTTTACCTTTATCATAAAAGAAGGCGATCAAATCGTTCAAGAGTGGATGATGTTCACCTTCATGGCAGATTCATTTACCGGAAAAAACGTAACAGAGTCAGAGGAAGGCGTTTTAAAATGGCATGACGTAAAGGATGTGCCTGATTTGCCGATGGCCCCAGGAGATTCCCATATTCTTGATTTCATGCTTAAAGGAAAAGGACTACTGCACGGCACTTTTACGTATACACCCGACTTTGAGCTGATTGCTTATCGGTTAGATCCTCAGGGAGAATAATACATGAACCGTTTTCATAAAGAAGGAGAGGAAGCAGGCATGAATACACACAAACAAGAAGATATTCAGCTTGTGATTATTACAGGAATGTCAGGTGCGGGGAAAACCGTCGCCATTCAAAGCTTTGAAGATTTAGGCTACTTTTGTGTTGATAACCTGCCGCCATCACTTTTACCGAAGTTCTTAGAGCTCATGAAGGAATCGAATTCCAAGATGAGCAAGGTCGCTCTTGTGATGGATTTGCGCGGACGCGAATTTTTTGACAGCTTAATTGCCGCCTTAGATGAAATGAGTGATCTTGACTGGATTACGCCAAGAATTCTATTTTTAGATGCAAATGATAAGGTGCTTGTCTCAAGATACAAAGAAACGAGACGTTCGCATCCCCTTGCGACAACAGGTTTGCCGCTCGAAGGAATTGAAATGGAGCGCGAGCTGTTAGAGGAGTTAAAAGGCCGGTCTCAAATGATTTTTGATACATCGGATTTAAAACCGAAACAGCTGCGAGAAAAAATTGTCACGCATTTTGCCACCAATCAAGGACAGGTGTTTACAGTAAATGTGATGTCCTTTGGTTTTAAATACGGCCTGCCGATAGATGCTGATCTTGTCTTTGACGTGAGATTCCTGCCGAATCCTTACTATATTGAGAGCATGCGTCCACAGACTGGAAACGATGAAGAAGTGCGCTCCTATGTGATGAAATGGAGTGAAACGCAAAAATTCACAGAGAAATTAATCGATCTCCTCAGCTTTATGCTTCCGTCCTATAAACGGGAAGGAAAAAGCCAGCTTGTGATCGCCATCGGCTGTACAGGCGGACAGCATCGATCTGTGACGCTGGCCAACTATTTATCGGAGTATTTTAAAAACGACTACTATACACATGTCACTCACCGGGACATTGAAAAGAGAAGCAGAAAATAGATGACGACACTACCAAAGGTGGTCATTCTTGGCGGCGGCACTGGCTTATCTGTTTTGCTCAGAGGGCTTAAAACGAAGCCAGTGGACATTACCGCTATTGTAACGGTTGCTGACGACGGAGGCAGCTCAGGCAGACTGCGGCATGATTTGAATATTCCCCCTCCAGGAGATATTCGAAACGTCCTTGCGGCTCTCTCTGATGTGGAACCGCTAGTAGAAGATCTATTTCAGCACCGTTTTAACAAAGGGAATGACTTAACAGGCCACTCACTCGGCAACCTCATTCTTGCGGCCATGACAAATATAACCGGTGATTTTTTTCATGCCGTCACTGAAATGAGTAAGGTTTTAAATGTGAGAGGAAAAGTATTGCCAGCAGCAAATTCAAGTGTTGTTCTTCATGCTGAATTAGAAAATGGGCAAATGGTGACAGGAGAATCGAAAATTCCCACCTATGGTGAGCGAATCAAACGCGTGTTCCTCACTCCCGATACGATTGAACCGCTGCCAGAATCCATCCAAGTCATTCGTGAGGCGGATTTGATCGTCATTGGGCCCGGCAGCCTGTATACGAGTATTTTGCCTAACTTGCTTGTCCCGCATATTGGAGAAGAAGTGATTCGCTCTAAGGCGAAAAAAGTATATATTTGCAATGTCATGACGCAGCCGGGGGAAACGCTTTCCTACAGTGCAGCTGATCATGTTCAGGCATTAAATGATCATATGGATCGTCCATTTATCGATACGATTTTTGTGAACAATAAAGAAATTCCAGAAGAAATCAAAGCAAAATATGCAGAAGAACAGGCACAGCCTGTCCAATTCGACACAGATGCACTGAAAGCAATGGGACTAGAAGTGATTCCTGGAGAAATCATTACATATGACCAGCATGTCATTCGTCATGACACGCTGAAAGTAGCCTCGCTGCTTGTCGACCTGCTGCATCAGAAAAAATAGGAATGGGGGTGGCAAGGATGTCATTTGCATCCGAAACAAAAAAAGAGCTGACTAATCTGGACGTGAAGGACTGCTGCACAAAAGCAGAGCTTTCTGCCCTCATCCGTATGAACGGTTCATTATCTTTCTCTAATCGAAAATTGATTTTAGATATACAGACAGAGAACGCAGCCATTGCAAGACGGATTTATACGCTGCTCAAGAAGAAATACGATGTGACAGTCGAACTGCTCGTCCGTAAAAAAATGAGATTGAAAAAGAATAACGTGTATATTGTCAGACTGGTAGAACGAGCGAGAACCATTTTAGAGGATTTGAAAATATTAGGTGAGCAATTTGTATTTGAGCGCAATATTTCAGAAGAGCTTGTGAAGAAAAGATGCTGCAAGCGCTCCTATATGAGAGGTGCTTTTTTAGCAGGCGGTTCTGTGAATAACCCAGAAACGTCCTCCTATCACCTTGAAATTTTTTCACTATATAAAGAACATAATGATGCCCTTTGTGAACTGATGAATCAATTTCATCTTAATAGTAAAACACTTGAGCGCAAAAAAGGGTACATTACGTACATGAAGGAAGCAGAAAAGATCACGGAATTCTTAAGTGTTGTGGGCGCTCATAACTCACTGCTCCGCTTTGAAGATGTGCGGATCGTCCGAGATATGAGGAACTCCGTCAACCGGCTCGTCAATTGTGAAACAGCAAACTTGAATAAAACGATTGGTGCATCACTGCGTCAGGTCGAGAACATTCAATTCATTGATGAAAAAATTGGACTTGATGCCCTGCCGGAAAAGCTTCGTGAAATTGCCAAACTGCGAGTCGACTATCAAGAGGTCACGCTGAAGGAACTTGGAGAAATGGTGGAAAGCGGCAAGATCAGCAAGTCAGGGATTAACCACCGTTTAAGAAAGCTAGATCAAATCGCAGAACAATTACGAAACGGACAAGCTGTTACACTCAAATAGGAGAATGAAAAAGGGAGGCAGATCATATGGTGGAAAAAACGGTCACCATCCAGCTGAAAACAGGCTTGCAGGCACGTCCAGCTGCTTTGTTCGTACAAGAAGCCAATCGCTTTGGTGCTGATATTTTTCTAGAGAAAGATGGGAAAAAAGTCAATGCGAAAAGCATTATGGGTCTCATGAGTCTTGCGATCAGCTCTGGGGTTACTGTCACACTGATTGCAGATGGTGCGGATGAGCAAGAAGCCATTGAGGCGTTAACGGATTTTATCAATCAAGAAAACTGAGTCTCTTCAAAGGCTCAGTTTTTTTAGGAGGGAATGTCATGATTCAAACAGCTTTTTTACAGAAGATCGGATATGAAGGCCAGTCCATCACCTTTGATGACTTGCCTGTAGTATTAAAAAAAATGGCCTTTACCTTTCCGTTTGAAAATAGAGCTGTTCTGAACAAACAATCCTACGCTTTGAATCAAGAAGGGTTGAAGCAGCATCTACTTGAAGGAAACAGAGGAGGTCTTTGTTACGATCTCAATCCTCTCTTATACTATGTGTTAAAAGAGGCTGGGCTCTCTGTACAGCTTCTTCAAGGAACAGTGTATATCAAAGAAGCGGATACGTGGGCCATTGATGGCACGCATGTAGCCATCATGTTGAAACATCATAACGAACGCTTTCTCATTGATGCGGGATTTGGTGTGAATTTACCTCTCCAGCCTGTGCCTTTTACAGAAGATTGGGTGGAAGGAGCGTCTATTCGGTTTCGCGTCAAAGCAAAGGAAACCGAAAAAGGGACACATCTGCTCCAATTAGATAAGGGAGATGGCACTGAAACAGGCTATGCTTTCACATTGAATGAGGTGGACGAGTCTGTATTAGCCCAAATGAGACACGAGATTTATGAAAATGAATCCTCTCCATTTAACAAAAGACCGCTTGCGTCAAAGCTCACGCCAACAGGACGTGTGATCGTTACTGAGGATCATGTCACCACACATGAACATGAAGAAGTATCGAAAAAGCCGCTTCCGATTCCTTTTGAGGATTACGTAAAAAAGCTTATACCGTAAACCACCATATGAAAAGACAGCCCCAGATCAAATAGGGCTGTCTTTTTTATTGATTATCGAATACGTGTGAAAGTCGCATAATGGTCTGTTGTTTTGTAAATGAGCCAGTCGCTTGAATACACAAGACGGTCTGCATTGCGGAAGCCTGAAACGTAGTTGATGTCTGCCTCACGCCATGTTCGGCCGCTTGCTGAAGGAAGACGTCCCTCCCGGTTTGAGAAAATATCTCCACCAATGCTTTTACCTGGCGCCACCTCTGCTAGATTTCCCTTAGATGCCACCCATCCGAGAGCACTTGCTTGTGATTTCGTAATGTAGTTATCAGGCAGTCGTTTGTAGCGAATTAAATAATCTGCTACACCATCAAACGTATTAATGACGGCAAGGGTGCGCACATCTGGCGTGAGCTGAATAGAAGCAGTTTCAGTTGTGGCTGTTGGTGTAAGAGGTGTTTCTGCATGAGCTTGCTGCGGGACAAATCCAGAAAACAGAATAGCAGCGATCAGAGCGAACATAGTAAAAACCGAACTCAATCTTTTCATCTTCATCCTCCTATTAAGGAAATCGGATGCCGTCCTCTTGATGCTTGTCTAGCTCATATTATAGCACCCGAACATAAAGGAAATGTAAAGAATCAGGATATTTGCTAAAATGAGTCTTTTCTCCTGATGTCTCCTAAAAGAAATAAATAAAAAGACGCAGTTTCTGCGTCTTATCTGTTCAAGATGAAGCAAGCTCCTTCACAACATCAACAGGCGCCTTCCCATCTATTCCATGAATCACATTATGAATGGCTCGTTTTAGCATGAGATCCCTTGTTGTTTCAGTAGCGGAACCGATGTGAGGGGCTAGGGTGACATTGTTCATCTCTTTGAAAGGATGATCCTCTTGAAGCGGTTCCTGCTCATACACATCAAGACCAGCGCCTTTGATCCATCCCTCCTGAAGTGCTTGAATGAGGCTTTTTTCATCCACTGTTTTTCCGCGGGAAATGTTTACAAATAAAGCCGTTTGCTTCATTAACTTCAATTCTCGTTTCCCTATCATATGATATGTTTCCTCGGTCAGCGGTGTAATCAACACGATGATATCAGCTTGTTTTAAAAGTTCATCAAGTGCACAATAGACAGCGCCATACGCCGTTTCAGCCTTTTCATTCCGGCTTCGGTTATGATAAAGAACGTTCATATCAAAACCATGTGCTGCCCGTTTGGCCACTTGTTCTCCGATACGCCCCATGCCAATAATACCGAGCGTTTGGTGATGTACGTCGATGCCAAAGATCTCTTCCTCCTGTACGAATTTCGTCCATTTTCCTTCACGGATAAAACGGTCAAGCTCGGCGATTCTTCGCGCAGAGGAGAGAATGAGCGAAAAGGCAAGGTCAGCCACGGTATGATCGAGGGTATAAGGAGTGTGCGTACCAATCACGCCTCTTTGCCTCATCGCTTCTATATCGAAATTGTCATAGCCGACAGAGTTATTACTCACCACCTTGAGTTTTGGTGCGTGATCTAACAGCTCTTGATCGATTTTTGTTCCAGACGTTAAAAGACCATCAGCATGCTGCAGCTTCTCAAACAACATGTCTCTTGGAATAGGGTCTTTGGATTGCCAAACTTCGTATGTACAATGTTCCTTTAGCATTTCTTCAAAAGAGGCAGGTAAGGGTTTGGCGACAAAAATGTGTGGTGTCACAGTCAATTCGCTCCTTTCACATGGTCATCTTACTCCTTTTATTATATAGCAACGATTTCGGCAGAACACGTTTGAATGTTAGCAGCTCAATATTTAATATACTGAAATAACGGTAAAGAAAGACATTTTCTTAGTGAAAAAGTAGATTCTTATGCCATCTGATGCATTTTTTATCTATATAAAAATAAGCTGATAGTAGATGAGACATGTGAAATTGCAAAATTTTACGAGAGATTATCTGACAAACTGGAAAATAGATCGAGACTTTTTGATAGGAAATTTATTATATTTGAAATGTATTAAACGGGATGGTCATTTTCTACTAAACCATTTTATTGTCTTTTGGTGTGATGAGAACAATAGATTGAAAACAAACCCGCGAAGCCGTTGGGATGCAGCGTAAAATAGAGAAAATGATGATATTTCTTCTCATCGTTTTCTCATTTTTTTCTTTTTTTTCTATCATTTTTCTTCTCTATTCTTGAGAACACAAGAAAGAAAAGGAGGACAGGCACGAGCTTACGTTACTTAAAAAAAGATGGGAGATGGCAAAATGGAGTCAAAATTAGAACAGATTCTTCGGCACAATTCAGAGTTTGTGAATGAGAGACATTATGAGCCTTACAAAGCGGGGAAATTTCCTGAGAAAAAACTGGTTATTTTAACGTGCATGGATACCCGTCTTTTGGAATTATTGCCGCAATCTATGGGGCTGCGCAACGGGGATGCAAAAATCATTAAGAATGCAGGCGCCATCGTGACACATCCGTTCGGCAGTGTGATGCGGAGTATCCTGCTAGCCATCTATGAACTAAAGGCAGAGGAAGTATGCATTGTAGGGCATCATGAATGCGGAATGGCAGGTCTTGCGGCGGACCCTTTACTTGAAAAGGCGAAAGCACGCGGAATCGAAGAGAAATGCTTAAGCATTGTGAAAAACTCAGGAGTTGATTTAAAGGGCTGGCTGACAGGCTTTGATTCAGTTGAAGAAAGCGTGGCCCAAAGTGTGAAATTAGTGAAAGAGCATCCACTGATGCCAAGTGATGTGGCAGTTCATGGACTGGTGATTCACCCAGCGACAGGAAAGCTGGATGTCGTAGTGAAAGACAAACAAATTGACCCACAGTATACCTAAATCATCTACACATACTTGAAGGAGGCCAACACATACCATGCGTTTTTATGGAAGATTTGAAGGGTACAATTCATCAAAGTTTAGACGCGATTTAATCGCTGGGCTTGTCGTGGGCGTTGTGGCAATTCCTTTAGGCATGGCATTTGCCATTGCATCTGGTGTCGGACCAGAATATGGATTATACACAGTCATCGTTGCCGGCATTTTGATTTCATTGTTTGGTGGTTCAAAGTATCAGATCGGCGGGCCGACCGGGGCGTTTGTTCCCATTTTATTCGGGATCGTCAGCCAGTACGGTATTGAAAACTTGCTCATTGCCGGTTTTATGGCAGGCTGTATGCTTGTATTATTCGGAATATTCAAACTAGGAAAGCTCATGAAATTTATTCCTCGTCCGGTTATCATCGGTTTTACTGCTGGCATTGCTGTCATTATTTTTTCAGGACAGATTGCCAACTTCCTCGGATTAAAGGGTGTTGAAAAACATGAAAGCTTTTTCCTCAATATGAGAGAAATCGTGGTCCATCTTGGTACCACAAACAGTCTCGCCATTATCACAGCCGTCATCGGGCTCATCGTGATTTTGGCGGCACAAAAATACATTCCCAAAATACCTGGTGCTCTATTAGGTTTATTGGCTTCTACGTTTCTAGCCGTTCTCTTTTTTCAAGGACAAGTTGAAACGATTGGCTCTGCATATGGTGAAATCCCTCGTCAGCTGCCAACCTTCGCTTTTCCTGAATTGACGATTGAAAAAATGATATACCTCCTGCCTCCAGCAATTGTCATTGCGCTTTTAGGCGGCGTGGAATCGATTTTATCCGCAATGGTCGCTGATAATATGAAAGGCTCTAAGCATGACAGCAATAAAGAGCTTGTGGGGCAAGGAATTGCCAATATGGCGGCACCGCTTTTCGGAGGAATTCCAGCGACAGGTGCTATTGCCCGAACGGCCACGAACATAAAAAATGGCGGGGCTAGTCCGATTTCTGGTGTTGTACATGGCGTTGTCGTCTTGCTGATCTTAATGGTATTTGCGCCGTATGCGTCGATGATTCCACTTGCTGCAATGGCACCGATTTTAATGTTTGTTGCTTGGAATATGAGTGAGAGAAAAGAGTTTATCAATATTTTGAAAGTGAAAAACGCTGATTCGCTTGTACTGGTCGTGACCTTCCTGCTCACGGTCATCGGTGATTTGATTATTGGCGTCACTGCTGGTCTCATTTTAGCGTTTATCGCCTTTATCAAAAAAATGAGCCAGACGACCAATATTCATACCAATGTCGCTGTTCCTCAAATGGAAACAGCAGCTGCTTTAGAAAAACAGACAGAGGAGAAAGGGATCAGTATGTATTCCATTGAAGGGCCGCTCTTTTTCGGAACAACAGATTCATTAGAAAATTCGATATTGGATCATGTTCAAACAAAACCGAAAACGCTCATTCTGCTTATGAATAAAGTCAATTACATGGACACATCGGCAGAAGCGGTTCTCATGAATATCTCCAATCGGTTAAAGCATCATAATGGGAAGCTGATGATCGTTGGACTTCAATCACAGCCTAAGGAGCTTTTGCATCGAACAGGTCTATTCCATCATATCGGAAAACAGCATTTCTTTGAACGAACGGATGACATCTCACCACAGCATCTTTAAGGCGTAAAAAAACACGTGACAGCTTAGTCACGTGTTTTTTACTGGCTCTTTTTCTCCAGAAAAGCGTTTGTTGAGTTTTTGTTGATGAGCGCTGAAGACCTCTTCTACTGTGACATCATATTGATCCGCTAAAATGAGGAGATTTGCTAAAACATCTCCCATTTCTTCAATGAGTTCTTTCTTCAGCTCAGATGATTCCTGTCTCTGCTCATCAGGCCGGTCTCGTCCGATTTCTATTGCTCTAACAGCGCGAGCGAGTTCACCCGTTTCTTCCATTAAGAAGCCTAACCGGATAAACGGTCCGTATTCTGTCCAGTTTCTCGTTTGATAAAAATCCTTGATCCACTTCTCCATCTCAGTTGTTTGCATTCTCTCTATACAGCTCCTTATATGGTGTTCACTCTTTTGATTTTACACTATATATAGAAGAAACGGCTGTTTCTTTACAAATCATTATAGTAGAATGAGTGGGTGAAGAAATCATAGAGAGAGATGGAGCTGTTTTGATGAAAACGATTTGTGTGTTTGCTGGTTCGAATCCAGGTGTAAATGATGTCTACAAACAAAAGGCTGTAGAGCTGGGTGCTTATATGGCGAAGCAGGGCATTCGTCTTGTTTACGGCGGATCGCGTATTGGGTTAATGGGCGCGATTGCCGATGAGGTCATGAGACATGGCGGGCAAGTGATCGGGGTCATGCCTAAGGGGCTTTTTAGAGGAGAAGTCGTGCATCAAGAGCTGACAGAGCTAATTGAGGTAACAGGCATGCATGAACGAAAAGCGAAAATGAGCGAGCTGGCCGATGGGTTTATTGCGATGCCAGGCGGCTTTGGTACATATGAAGAATTATTTGAGGTGCTGTGCTGGGCACAAATCGGCATCCATCAAAAGCCGATTGGATTGTATCAAGTGAATGACTACTTCAACCCGCTCATAGACATGGTGAAATTCAGTGTACAGGAAGGTTTTTCGAATGAATCTCACCTTCAATTGTTACATGCTTCGAGTGAACCGGAGGAATTAATCACGCAGATGGCTTCTTATCAAACACCGTCTCTTCAGCAGAAATGGACGGAGCTGTCTTAAAGTATGATGAAAACAAAAAACCGTCTGTTCAGGAACAGACGGTTTTTGTTGTGATGATTATTTTTGGTCTTCTGTATTACGGGTCAAGACTTTGTCAATGAGTCCGTATTGAAGTGCTTCTTCCGCTGTTTTGAAGTTGTCACGATCTGTATCGCGCTCAATGACTTCAATTGGCTGACCAGTACGTTCAGCAAGTACTTGGTTCAGTTTATCGCGTAAAGAAAGGATTCGTTTTGCCGCAATTTCAATTTCAGTTGCTTGACCTTGGGCACCGCCGAGTGGTTGGTGAATCATGACTTCACTGTTTGGAAGAGCATAACGCTTACCTTTTTCACCAGCAGCAAGCAGGAACGCACCCATAGATGCAGCCATACCAATACAAATAGTTGATACCTTTGGTTTAATAAATTGCATCGTATCGTAAATGGCCATACCAGCTGTGATTGAACCGCCAGGGCTGTTAATGTAGATAGAAATATCTTTTTCTGGATCTTCAGCTTCTAAGAAAAGCAGCTGTGACACGATGGAGTTGGCAACATTGTCATCGATCGCAGAACCAAGCATGATAATACGGTCTTTTAAAAGACGAGAATAAATGTCGTAAGCTCTTTCCCCACGATTTGTTTGCTCAATGACTGTAGGTATTAAATTCATAATGTTCCTCCTTCACCTTTTAGGTAAGTATGTAATTCAATGATACATTTTTGGTCAATAAAGGTCAAACAAAACGCTGACCTAAATTCAAATACCCCTATCCATTTTCCCCAAAATCATTCCACTTCAAACCATCATATTAGTGTATGAATACAAAGTAAGAAAATACATCATCATGACGAATGATTAATCATTGCTTTCTTGCAGCATTTCCCTTATAATTTGATATGCTGACGTTCAAAAAACATATCGTGCGCTCGTAGCTCAGTTGGATAGAGCGGTGGTTTCCGGTACCACGTCTGCCGGGGGTTCGAATCCCTCCGAGCGCGTACTTGACCTTGCTTACGATGTTAAAGGTCTTTCATGAACCCCTCTTCATATGGAGAGAGGTTTTTTTGTTTTCATTCGGGTTATCGTTCACTAGGGTGAGGGAAGTGAAAAAATGATCTGGTTGCAAGCCAGCAACATCTATCCGAATATAATAAAATAACCCCCACTCTTAACATAAGAATGGGGGTTATTGCTATAAAGGAGTTACCTGCCTTTCTGGCCTTTCCTGTAAATAGCCGCAGGTATAATTGTAAGAAGAACAATGACAAATCCAATCACGGATACAGTATTTTTTATTGTATTGTCATTCACGGTGAAGTTTGTCACAATCATTGCCGCTAGACAAAGAATGATAATTAAATAACTGTATTTCTCCAAGACTTTCACAAAATATCCCTCCAATATGAATCTATAAATAATATACTAATTATACAAAAATGAATAATAAAGGGTTATGTTGGATGTTCGTATAAGAAGTGCATTATATGCTTCGTAACAATCTTATCAGGTTCATGTCCCTCCATGAAATACTGGACGTAAGACTCATTTCTTCCCTTTTCAGGCGTATTTGTTGAGCCGGCTTGCTGTATATGATTAACATGGAAGGGAATTGACAATGAGGAGGAATTTCTTGTGGCGAAGATTTTATTGATTACGTTTCCAGCTGAAGGACATGTGAACCCTATGTTAGAAATGATTAAAGCATGGACGGATCGAGGCGATGAAGTGCATGCGGTCACAACTGTACATTATGAGGAACGAATCAAACGCTTAGGCGCTCACGTACATATACATCCAGACTATATTCGGACATTACATGTGGAAGAAGGAGATTTAGATTCTATGCAGCCGTTCTTTCATGCCATGCTGCAAACATCCTATGATATTTTAGAGGTGGTGGAAACACTTTCCGGGAAACATTCATTTGATTTGGTCTACTTTGATATGTTTGGGGCAGGAGAGCTTGTTCGAGATTACTTGCACATTCCAAGCATCGGTTCCAACCCATCTTTTGTGCTGCAAGATGCGCATTTTGATACACCGTTATACAGAAAGGATGAGAAAGCCGATCATCTGTTAGAAAAGATACAAGAGCGTTTTGGCGTTCAGCCGACGCGTTTGATGCAATTTATGAAAAACCGTGGAGAACTGAATATCGTCTATACAAGTGAATATTTCCAGCCTTCTGTTGATTCATTGAACGATTCGTTTGTCTTCATTGGACCGAGCTTTCTAAAAAGAGCCGACCAGCATGATTTCCCGCTGGAAGCACTTGAGCAAGAAAAAGTCGTTTTTATTTCCATGGGCACCGTTCTTGGGGATACAGAAGCATTTTTTAATATGTGTATAGATGCTTTCGAAGACTTTGACGGAAAAGTGATTATCGCAACAGGTGAAAAAGTAGATCGTTCTCTTTTAAAAGAGGCGCCTGCTCATTTTCTGATCGAGCCTTATGTGCCGCAGCTTGAAGTGCTCGAACTGACAGATGTGTTTATAACGCACGGCGGGATGAATAGTGTCAATGAAGGGATTCATTACCACGTTCCGATGGTCGTCATTCCAGTCGATAAAGATCAGCCGATGGTGGCACAAAGACTGACCGAATTATCTGCTGCCTGTACACTTGATAAAGATCAGCTGACACCAAAGCAGCTAAGAGAATCTGTTGAGAAGGTTTTAGGCAGTGACACGTACCGTGCGGGGATTGAGAAAATTGAAGAAAGCTTCCAAGCAGCAGGTGGAACAGAAAAAGCATTAAAGGTGATCGACCAATTCATACAAGCGAAACAGACTCAATCATGAGTCTGTTTTTTTATGAAAAGACGTTGTATTTCCCATTTCTGTATGCTAATATTCAATTCGTAATCATTTCGATTAATAATCGTAATGATTACGATAATGTTGAATTGGGGGAAGTACATATGAAGGATCAACCTGTTTACATAAAAAAGAAATATGAGAAAAGGCATCCCTATGTGACATACACCTTGATGCTGTTTTCAGTGATGGCTTGTTTTTTATTGGCATCATGCTCTGAAAACAAAGCATCTTCCAGCAATGATAGAGAAGAAGATGAGCTCGTGTATGCAAGTACAAAAGATATCAGGGACATCAATCCCCATCTATACGGCGGAGAGATGGCTGCTCAAAATATGGTGTTTGAATCGCTTGTCGTCAATACAGAGAAGGGCGTTCAGCCTGCCTTAGCGAAAAGCTGGGACATATCAAAGGATGGAAGGACCTACACCTTTCATCTTCGAAAAGGTGTGACTTTTTCAGATGGTGAGCCTTTTAATGCAAAGGCAGTGAAATTGAATATTGATGCTGTCGTCAAAAATATTGAAAAGAACGCTTGGCTTAATCTCGTATCTGAAATCAAATCCACAAAGGCGGTAGATGACGATACATTTGTTCTCACGTTGAAAGAGCCTTATTATCCTGCGTTAGAAGAGCTGGGCTTAACACGCCCCTTCCGTTTTATTTCTCCAAAAAGCTTCATTGATGGAACGACTGCAAAAGGAGTTAAAAGCTATGCAGGTACAGGTCCTTATGTACTAAAGGAACATAAGAAAAATCAATATGCCGTTTTTGAAATGAATGACCACTATTGGGGGCAAAAGCCGAAAATTTCAACTGTGAAATGGAAAGTCATGCCGGATCACCAAACCATCTTACTTGCGCTTCAAAAAGGAGAGATTGATCTTTTATTTGGAGCAGATGGTGACATGATTGATGGAGACTCATTCCAGGCTTTAAAAGAAGCAGGGCAATATGGTGTCACCATGAGCCCTCCTGTTGGTTCAAGATCGATTGTGATTAATTCAAACCAGACAATCACAAAAGATCCGAAAATAAGAGAAGCTTTTCAATACGCCATTCAAAAGGACATGATCACTGAAGGCATTTTAAATGGAACGGAAAAGGTGGCACACACATTGCTTGCTCCTTCTGTCCCTTACGCAGATATTCCACTGAAAAAGAAAACTTATCAAAAGAAGAAAGCAGAGGCAATATTGGATGAGGCAGGCTGGAGGATGAAAGAAGACGGGTATCGCTATAAAAATGGCAAACTGCTGAGTGTGGCTATTTACTATAATTCCGATAATGCAGGGGAAAGAACGATCAGTGAATCGATTCAACAAGACTTCAAGCAGGTGGGGATCAAGCTGGATATTAGAGGAGAAGAAAAACAGGCATTCTTAGATCGCCAAAAAACAGGAAAGTTCGATCTGATGTACTCGCTGTCTTGGGGGCTTCCTTATGATCCACAAACTTATGTCTCTTCATTCCGTGTAGCATCCCATGCTGATTATCAAGCTCAATTAGGACTGAAAAAGAAAAAGTGGCTGGACGAGACGATTACGGAAGTATTAGTAGAACCAGATGAGCAAAAGCGGAAACAAATGTATCAAGAAATATTAACGTATATCCATGATGAAAATGTCTACCTCCCAATCTCTTATTCTGTGACAAAGGCTGTTTATAATAAGCGCCTGAAAGGCGTAGGTTTTCATGTGTCTCAGTATGAAATCCCATTTGACCGTATGTATTTTGCGTCATAAAACGGAGGTAGAGACATGACTCGCTATCTCTTAAAACGAATAATGATGCTTTTCCCGCTTATGATCTTCATCACCTTCTTTGCTTTTGTACTGCTGACGATGCGGGCAAGTGATCCAGCAGAGGTCGCTTTGCGGGTGAATCAAGTCACTCCAACAGAAGAAATGATTGAATCGATGCGGCAGGAGTTAGGCTTAGACCAGCCATTTTTCATCCGATATGCGACATGGCTTAAAAATGGATTAACAGGTGATTTTGGCAGGAGCTATGTCACGCAGGAGCCCGTTTTTGATCTTATCATGGAGGCGCTGCCTGCGACATTGCAGCTTGCAGGAGCAGCGCTCTTTTTTATCATAGTGCTCAGTTTATTGTTCGGGGGGATCTGTGCATATGCTGCTCACACTTGGGTGGACCGTTTATTGAGAGCCTTTGTGTTTATCGCCGCTTCAATGCCTAGTTTTTGGCTGGGAATTTTGTTGATTTGGCTTTTTTCTGTCAAATTCAATTGGGTTAATACGAGTGGAATGGAAGGGTTCAAATCGATTCTTCTTCCAGCTGTCACATTATCATTAGGCTACTTATCGACCTATGTGAGACTCATACGTAATCAAATTCTAAAATTTCAGCACGAGCCCTTTGTTTTTTATGCAAGAGCACGTGGTTTAAAGGAACGAACCGTTCAACTGAAAGTCATGAGGCATGCCCTGCAATTAGCGGTAACAGCACTTGGCATGTCTATTCCAAAGCTCATTGCGGGAACCGTCATTATTGAGAACCTTTTTGCTTGGCCAGGGGTTGGCCGGTTGTGTGTAACGGCTATTTTCCATGCTGACTTCCCTATTATTCAAGCCTATTTGTTTGTGATGGGGTTCCTGTTTGTTATGTGCAATCTCATCGCTGATATGATGCAAATGACCATGAATCCGCAATTGCGAAAGGAGGTATGACAACAATGATAGGGTGGCATCAATTAAGAAAAGACCGTATGGCGATTCTTTCAATCTGGCTGTTAGCGCTTGTCGCATTAGCTGGACTGTTTGCTCCAATGTTAGCACCACATGACCCAACAAATACGAACATTCTTCAAAAATATGCCGGTATCAGTCTTACTTACCCACTCGGAACGGATCATCTGGGGAGATGTGTATTATCGCGGCTTTTATATGGCATTCGGACAACAATGCTTGCTGCTATGCTGACGATGTGTATCACGATGCTCATTGGCAGCGCACTTGGACTCATGGCAGGCTTCTTTCGAGGAAAGGTGGATGGGGTTTTGATGAGGCTGTGTGATGTCATGCTGTCCTTTCCAGCAGAGGTGATGATTCTTGCGGTTGTGGGAATACTCGGACCTGGACTATTCAATATTATTTTGGCCAATGTCCTAGCGAAATGGGCCTGGTATACAAGAATGATTCGGTCGTCTGTCCTTCAATATGCGAATGAACCTTCTGTTCAATTTGCAAAGGTGACAGGCGGCAAACCCCTTTACATATTGAGGAGACATCTATTTCCTCGCATCTCAGGAGAAATGGCTGTTTTTGCGACACTTGATGCGGGCTGGGTGATCTTAAATATATCAGCACTGTCTTTTCTTGGATTAGGTGTGAGTGCACCTACACCAGAATGGGGCATGATGCTCAACGAGGCGAAGAATGTCATGGTGACACATCCAGCTCATATGCTTGCGCCTGGACTTGCCATCTTGTTTGTGGTCATGGCGTTGAGCTTTTTAGGAGACAGCCTTCAGCATGCCGCGAATCCTGCCATGCATCATACCAGAAAGAAAGGGGTGAGGCCATTTGCCTTTAATCGCCGTAAAAAATCTGTCCGTACATGATCCACAGCAGCAAAAGAATATAGTGACGAATATCACATTTTCTTTACATCAACAACGCTGTTTAGCCATCATTGGGGAAAGTGGCAGTGGAAAATCAACTGTCGCCAAAGCGTTAATTGATCTTGTCGCTCCTTCGCTAGAAGTGGAAGGAACGATCATTTTTGACGGCAAAACATTAACAAATCAAGAAGCGCATCAATGGCGGGGGAAACGAATAGGTTTCATCTCACAGGATGTCATGAATGCATTCAACCCTATCGAAACGATTGGTCATCAAATGGTGGAAACATTTCAGCAGCATTTGGGCTTACGAGGGAAAGAAGGGAAAGCACATGCTATGGCTGGGCTTACACGTGTCCATTTAAAAAATCCATATGATTTGATGAAAAAATATCCGTATGAACTGTCTGGAGGAATGCTTCAGCGTGTGATGATTGGCATCACGATGATGCTTTCTCCAGATGTGATCATTGCAGACGAGCCAACTGCATCACTTGATGCCTTTAATCGGCGTGAAGTCATCAGACAATTACACAGTTTAAAGGAAGAAACGGGTGTTACCTTAATCGTCATAACGCATGATCTAGGCATCGTTCAGGAAATCGCTGATGAATTGATGGTTATGCACCAAGGAGTAATGCTTGAGCATGGGTCAGCCAAGGAAGTGTTCACATCACCCGAGCATCCCCAAACAAAGCATTTACTTGAGACGAGGCTTCGATTATCTGCCCCTACTGAAGCACTGCGGCAGCAGAAGAGAGTGGAGGCGTTTCCATGTTGATCACAGCTATCGATCTAGTCAAACACGGTGAGAAGAAAGGTCTTTTTTCAAAACAAAAGAAACCAAAAGACCGCATATCAAATGTTTCGTTTCAAATCGAAAAAGGACAATGTGCCGGATTAGTCGGTGAGAGCGGCAGTGGCAAAAGTACATTGGCACGTATCCTGCTCGGTTTAGAAAAAATAGACGGGGGCGAGGTACAGATAGATGGTATGCCAGCTGACAAATGGCGGAGGATGAATCGGGGGAAAATGAGTGTTGTCTTTCAAGATTATCTATCTTCTGTTCATCCCTCCTTTACGGTGAAAGAGATCATAGCAGAACCGATGTATTTGTTAAAGCAGAATCAGAATCTGGATCAGAAGGTTTTGTCATTACTTGAGCAAGTCAGGCTGCCCTCGTCTGTACTGAATCAATATGCTCATCAGCTAAGCGGTGGTCAGCTCCAGCGAGTGTGCATCGCACGAGCCATATCGACGCATCCAGCCATTCTCATACTAGATGAAGTCTTGAGCTCACTGGATGTCTCTGTTCAAGTACAAATAATGGAGCTGCTTGAGACATTAAAACAAGAGCTAGACATGACCATGCTTCTCATTACTCATGATGTAGAAGCAGCGGTGTATCTATGTGACCGCCTCCTATTTTTACATGAAGGAAGCCTAGTGGAAGAATGCAAAAAGGACGAACTGTTTGAAGTGTCCCATCCATTTACACTCCAGTTAATTGACTCACTTATGCCATTTCAGCTTGACAAAAAATAACCAATCTTTTATCGTATACGTAACAAACGACGGAAGGGTGACCCAATGCAATGAAGTACTAATCCTATGACCTGTAAGCAAAATGAACGAACGAAGGCAGTGAGCAAACGATCCGTTTGCCATGTTTGCTGCGTTTTCATTTTTTAGCTTCGGAATAGGATGGTACAGCTTGGGAATCAAAAAATGAAGTGATTGATACGCGGGATGTGTGTGTTCAAATAGGAACAGCACTCCATACTGGATCAATCCGCTTATTTTTGTACACCATTTTGCCTCCTATTCTGAGAATGGGAGGCTTTTTCATGTCTCCTAATATGAAAGGAGAGGATTGGATGTTATTAAAAGCCAATCAGTTAAAGGTATTTCGAAAAGATCGCTTGTTATTTGATATTGAGGAGCTCGCCATCCATCAAGGTGATCGCATTGGCCTTGTAGGGACAAATGGCAGCGGGAAAACGACTTTATTGCATGTGCTGGCGGGGCAGGAAACACCAGACAGCGGCACGGTTGCCGCCACAGCGGTCTGTACGCTGCTTCCTCAATTGAAACAAGGAGACGGCAGACAGAGTGGCGGTGAAATGACCCAGACTTATATTGAAAGAGCATTAAGCCGGCCGTCTGCCCTTTTATTAGCAGATGAACCGACCACTCATTTGGATACGGAGCATATTGAGTGGCTGGAAGATAAGCTGCGTCATTATCAAGGAGCTCTCATTGTTGTTTCACATGATCGTGCTTTTTTAGATGCAATATGTACAGAGATTTGGGAGCTGGATCATGGGAAGCTTCATCATTACAAAGGCAATTACACACATTTTGCACAGCAAAAAGAGCTGGCACATCGTCAGCAGGTGGAAGCGTATGAAGCCTATACACAAAAGAAAAAACAGTTAGAGCATGCACTGGAAAAGAAAAAGAAAAAGGCGGACAAAGCGACAAAGCCCTCCCAAAAGGTGAAATCCTCAGGGCCTAAAATTGCAAAGCCCTACTATGCAAATAAGCAAAAAAAGCTGCAAAAAACAGCCAAATCCATTGAAACAAGGATGGAGAAATTAGAAAAGGTGGAGAAGGTAAAGGACATTCAGCCGATTCAAATGTCTCAGCATACGATGAAGGAAGTAGCAAGCCGTACCATTTTGCGAGTGGAAAATGTAGATGGCAAGGCGGGCGATAAAGTGCTTTGGAAGCAGGCGAATGTGGAAGTGAGGGGCGGAGACAAGGTTGCCATTATCGGAAAGAACGGGAGCGGCAAAACGACATTTCTCCGCATGTTAGTGAATGGACACCTCGGAGTTACTCGTTCAGAGGCTGTCAAGCTAGCCTATTTTCGTCAGGATCTTTCAGGACTGAAGGCAAATGAATCGATTTTACAAAATGCGCTCAAAGAGGCGGTTCAAGATGAGACGGTGGTTCGAACGGTTTTGGCGAGACTAGGATTTAGAGGGGATGATGTGCACAAGCCTGTTGAGGTATTAAGCGGGGGAGAACGGGTGAAGACGATGCTTGCGTCCCTACTTGTCAGTGATGCCAATGTTCTCATGCTGGATGAACCGACGAACTTTTTAGATCTGGCGGCAGTTGAAGCACTTGAAGGTCTATTGAAGGATTACCCAGGTACCGTTGTGTTTGTTTCCCACGATCGCAGGCTGATTGAAGAGGTTGCCACTCGTATTTTCCATATTCATGAGGAACGTATTGAAGCATTTGACGGCACATATGAAGCCTATAAACAAAAGGAAGAAAAACCAGCTGTGACAAATAGAGAAGAGGAGCTTCTGTTAATTGATATGCAGCTGTCTGAAGTGCTCAGCCGTTTAAGTATTGAGCCGTCGCAAGAGCTTGAAGAGACATTTCAAGCATTATTGAAACAAAAAAAGTCTTTGGAGTCATAAAAGAAAACCCCTGTTTACTCTACAGGGGTTTCAGCGCGCGGACAAACCCTCGCATTCTTTGTCAGTCCTGCGTGCCGGTGCTCACGAATGTACAATTCGCTCCGCTCCAGTACTCGTCCTTCCTAGACTTTAAAGGTTTTCCATCACGCTGAAAAGAAGACAAAGGGCTAAAATAAAGATCATTTTAGCCCTTTGTCAACAATCTGAGACCCCTGTTTACTCTACAGGGGTTTGTTCATGTCGTTCTTCTTTTAATTGTTCAAGTTCACTCACTGTGACGAGCTGGTAGCCTTGTTTGGTGAGTTCATGGATGATCTTTACGGCTGCTTGGGCTGAGCTTTCATAAATATCGTGCATTAACACTGTTCTGCCATCGGCTGCATGTGAGAGAACGCGGTTTGTGATCTGCTGGCTGTTGCGGATTTTCCAATCCTCAGGATCAACATCCCACAAAGTGACCTTCATCCCAATTGCATGATTGATATCTTGATTTGTACCGCCATATGGCGGTCTAAAGTGCGTAGGTGTATATCCGCTCGCTTTCTCAATCAGCTGCTGGGTGTCCTTCACTTGTTTCACCGCTTCATCTAAAGACAGTCTTGTTAATAAAGGGTGATTGTAGGAATGGTTTCCGATCTCATTCCCGCCTTTTAAAATATCGGCAAGCATTCCAGGATAATATTGCACCCTGCTGCCCAATACGAAAAAGGTGGCATGTCCTTTATTTTTCTTCAGCGCATCTAAAATTTTTGTGGTTGTCGCTGGATTCGGTCCATCATCAAATGTGAGTGCGATGGCTTTTTTATTCGGGTCAAGCTTTGATTTTTGCGGCAGCTTGACGGCTTTTCTTTTTGGATTCGGTTCTTTCATTTCATTTTTATTTTTGAGTTTATCCATATATTCTGGCTTTAATATGTCCTTCAGCAATGTCTTTTTGATTGCGAGTGTTTGCGGACCAAGATCCTCTGCGGCTACTTGAGATGCAGGGAAATAAAATTCTACATATTTGTCTTTCAAGGCAAATTGACTGAAGTTTTGAGCATCAGGGGCTGTTCCTTTCTGAAGGAGAGGCTGATCCTTAGATAAGGTTTTGTCCTTCCGAAGCTCTGTATATGTAATATAGGATAATTTCTTTAAATAATTGGTTTTAGGCAGAAATAAATCTTTGGTGTCAAGAAAGGTTTTCTTCTGAAAATCAAAGTTAATCGTGAGATGATTGGTGGTTCCACTTTGCTGGCCAGTATACGTATAGGTCGTAAAACGAATGGCAGCAGACTGCTTCGCATAATGCACCATTTCATAATCAATATTCAGTTCATAGCGTTTATGTTCATCGATATCCTTTGCTTCACTGAATGTTTTTTTGAAATGCTCTAATGCTGAATTGGCATAGCTTTGAATCTTATCATCTAGCTCTTTTTGATGAAAAAGAGGATAGTTGACTGCATATCTCATAAATTTCCCGTCATTTACGAGAGTGACAATTTCTACGTTTTTATAGTTCGTATCCTGCTTTACATTTTTCTTCTCTGTACCGCTTGCTTGTTGATTTTGAAAGAAAGCAACTGCTCCAATGACGACTGCAAGCGCAAATAGGACGATACTCCATTTTCCCTTTACTGACACAACTTTCAAATCTCCTCTCATGACGGGTCATTCTTTATTAGTTTGACATCTGTTTGTAATATTTTTATAACATTTGACTTACTTTTGTAATTTTAGGGGATATTCATGCGAAATGTCAACTATTTTCCTATTAAACTATGAGAAAAAATGATAGGCCGTACTGAGCGGCAAAAAGAACCTCCCACCCCGATGCTCCGCACATACCTTCATTAATTAAAAAAAGGGGTGTACATTGATTTTTTAGAGGCTGGCGGCTATAATTTTGTTGATTATGATTCTCATTTTCAAACTGACTTTTAATGAAGAAAAGGATGACACCGATTTTGCAGGATAAGCGAAAACCTCAACAAAAACGACCATCACATATTCTGTTCTTTTTGATATTTTTTCTCGCCGTCATTGGTTTAGCGGCTGCCATGTTTTTTGCTGTGTCATACGGTGCAAAAACATTGTCTCTGCAAACGGTTTGGACAGCTGTATTTGACTACCAGTCAAATGTTACAGAGCAGCAGATCATCCATGAATTAAGACTTCCACGTGTTTTAGGGGCAGCACTAGTGGGAGCGGCGTTTGCCGTTGCGGGTGCTCTTATGCAGGGCATCACAAGAAATCCACTGGCAGATGCGGGGATTTTGGGCATTAATGGCGGTGCGATGTTTGTGGTCGCTCTCTGTTTTGCTTTTTTCCCAGGAATGCCTTATTCAGCACTGATGTTTTTTTCCTTTATTGGTGCTGTGCTCAGTACGCTACTGATCTTTGCGATTGGAGCGGCTGGCGGCGTATTGACGCCGCTGCGCCTCACTGTAGCAGGAGCGGTTGTAGCTGCATTGCTTCATGCGCTCAGCTCTGGGATCGCGATTTATTTTGACCTGAGTCAGGATCTGGCTTTTTGGTATGCAGGCGGGGTAGCTGGTGTGAAATGGCCGCAGCTGACGATTCTCGCCCCGGTTATTCTGATTGTGATCGTATGGGCCATGCTATTAGGCCGGTCACTTTCCTTACTATCGCTCGGTGAAGATACAGCGGCAAATTTAGGGGTCAAAACACGACAAGTGCGAATACTAGGAATGGCCGCTGCTGTGTTATTAGCAGGGGTTTCTGTATCAGCAGTTGGATCGATTGGGTTTGTCGGTCTCGTCATCCCGCATATTACACGAAAGCTTGTTGGTGTAGACTATCGTTTCGTCATTCCAATGTCAGCGATATTAGGCGCAATGCTGCTTGTCTTTGCAGACCTTGCCAGCCGTACAGTCAATCCGCCAAGAGAGCTTGCCATTGGCGTGATGGTGGCACTTGTTGGTGTTCCTTTCTTCTTATACATTGCCAGAAAAGAAGGGAGGAACCTGTCATGAGAGAGAAACAGCGTGCTCTTGTCGTGACAGTCGTTTTGCTTTGCCTGAGTGCGGCTGTTGTGCTGTATAGTTTAAATACCGGTACGCTGAAACTAAACCCTGTCATGGTCGTCAAGACGTTATTTGGCTTTGGGGATTTTCAAAGTGAAACGGTGCTGTTTGACTATCGTCTGCCTCGAATTGTGGTGACGATGTTAGCTGGTATTGGTCTTGGCATTGCTGGCGGCATTTTGCAGAGCTTATCCCGTAACCCGCTGGCCGATCCTGGGATAATTGGACTGAATGCAGGGGCGGCATTTGGCTTAATTGTGTTTGTGACATATTTTCACGCACTTGAAGGCAATCCGTCTCTTCTTATTCCGCTCTTTACGTTTGGCGGCGGACTGCTCGCGGCAGCGGTCATCATGCTTCTTGCATATGACCGGCATGAAGGGCTTGTTCCTATCCGGCTGATCTTAGTTGGCATTGCGGTTGCTGCGGGATTTAGTGCACTCACCTTATATTTGTCATTGAAGCTCGATGAAGATACATATACGTTTGCTTCAAGATGGCTTGTGGGCAATGTATGGGGGAGAGACTGGATTCATGTGCTGGCGCTTCTGCCTTGGATTGTATGCCTTGTACCGCTTACGCTGATGCAGTCAAACACGCTCAATGCATTGACATTAGGAGATGCTGTCGCCTCAAGTGTAGGTGTACGTGTCCAGCGTAAACGTCTCCTTTTGCTGACCTTAGCGGTAGGCCTCGCGAGTGCAAGTGTTTCGATGACAGGCGGTATTGGCTTTATAGGCCTCGTCGCCCCGCATTTGGCTAGACGGCTTGTCGGTTCATTGCATCAGTATTTTTTACCAGTTAGTGCGCTGCTTGGCTTGTTGATTTTGGTCAGTGCCGATACAATCGGACGTTCCATCTTTGCTCCAAATGCGATACCGGCGGGTGTGGTCGTGGCCTTTATCGGTGCCCCATATTTTCTTTATTTATTAACTAAAACGAAATAAACACGAAAGAGGAACTCATCATGAAAAAATTACTAGTGTTTGGATTAACGCTCTGTTTCTTGCTGCTTGCCGCTTGCGGCGGACAACAGGAAACAAAGAATACAACAAATGAAAAGACCAATGGAACACCAAAGATTGCTTCCTTGTCTATTCATTTAACAAATGACTTATTAGCACTAGGTATCAAGCCGGCGGGCTCTGTTGTAGGAGGAGACTTAAAAGATTTCCTTCCACATGCGAAAAAGCAGCTGAGTCAGACGAAGAAGCTCGGCATTGCAGCTGATCCAGATATGGAATCACTGCTTGCGTTACAACCAGATGTCATTTATGTTGATGAAGAATTAGCCGGACAAGACTTATCGAAATATAAAAAGATCGCTAAAACAGAAGTGTTTAATTTAAATGATGGCACATGGCGGGATCATTTGAAAAAAATCGCCAAACACGTCAATAAAGAAAAAGAAGCGGATCAATATATTAAGAATTACAATCAAGAAGCAAAAGAAGTCAAATCGCTCATCAAGAAAAAGATTGGAAACGGAAAAGTCATGGCGATCCGTGTGACAGCAAAGGAGCTTCGTGTATTTAGCATGAAGCGCCCAATGGGTCCTATTTTATACGAGGATTTAGGCCTGACACCTGTCGATGGTGTGAAAAAGCTGGACAGCAAGCGCCCATTTGAAGTGATTTCTCAAGAGGTTCTTCCTGATTATGATGCTGATGCGATCTTTGTCGTTGTCAACCGTGATGATAAAGCGCAGCAGGCATTCAAGCAATTAGAAAAGACTCCGATTTGGAAGGGTCTAAAAGCAGTGAAGAAAAACCAAGTCTATCCGATTGCCGATCAGCCGTGGCTCGATTATTCAGCTCTAGGCAATAAAATGGCATTGGATGAAGCAAAAGAGATGTTCTCTAAATAAATAGCAAATGAAATCAGGCATCATTCCGCATATAGGAATGATGTCTCTTTTTTTGATTCGTTCTTCTATTCATTCGGCTGATGCATACATATGAGAGAGAACGAGCAATACCGCCCGTGAGAAGAGGAAAGGGAGGGGTTACAGTTGGAGGTTCAAAAAATTAGTGCAGGTACAATTGCAAGGCTTGTGCTGCTTTTACTGGCGCTTGTTAACAGTGCGCTAACTGCTGCAGGAAAAAGCCCAATTCCTATTGATGAAGAAGGCGTTCAACAATTCATCACACTGGCCTTTCTGGGAATTACATCACTATGGGCCTATTGGAAAAACAATGATATAACGAAAAAAGCACGAACAAAAAAAGAAGAATAACAGAAAAAAGAGCCTTTCATGAATCAAAGGCTCTTTTTCATCGAAGCGTCAAACGCCTCTCCCCGCAATCATTCTTCCTGAAAGGCTTACGCCCGGCGTTCTCCCATGTTGTTGAGGAAAGCTTTTACTTCCTCAATGCTTAAACCAATTGCCTTCGCTTCACTCATTAGACGCTTCCACTCTGCGATATTTGAATCAGTCAGCTTTCTATGGGTGACATGTAACGACTTTTCTTCCTGCTCCTTTCGGTACGTTTGGAGCAGCTGATAGAGCTCTTCTTTAGGCATGCCTGATTGGACGGCACTCACAATATGCTCCCGCCATTCGTGTTCACCACCCTCAGCATAATGAAACATCATCGTCTCTGCATCAAACAGCTCTTGTAAATCGATCTCTAATGAAGAGGATACCTTTTTTAAGAACTGGACAGATGGATTTCTGTGGACACCACGCTCAATTTTGCTCAAATATGACTTAGAGACATGAGCATCCTCAGCCAGCTGCTGAATCGAGTATCCTTTTCTCTTTCGGTAAATGCGTATCACCTTGCCTATCATTCGATCAATGATCTCCCTTCTCCCCGGCGAATAGTTCTGCGACCTTTTCGTTCATTATAAGAAATAAATTGTTCTTTATAAAATTCAAAAACGTAAGAATCAGGAAGTAAACAAAAGAAAACGAACGATTTCGTTCTTTAAAAAGAACTATAAGACCTATTATGACATTTTTCTTTGCGGGTATTATCTTTTATAATCCAATCATTAACAAAAAGAAACCATATATAACCTTTTTATGATGAAATCGGGAGGTATCTATGAATGAGAATATAGGTTTTAAGCAGCTGTTTTCTGTCATTAAAGAGAAAATGGCCCTTCTGATCCTGATTGTCCTGATCGTAACGGGCATTTCAGCCTATTATCAGTTCTATGTCTCGACTCCTGTATATCAGGCAACCACTCAAATTCTTGTTCATAAACGCAGCAATGACGCACAAGCAGATTTAAACGATATTCAGATGAACCTTCAATATACACGTACCTTTCAAGTTTTATTAAAAAGCCCAATCGTCATTGAAAAAGTAAAAGAAACACTCCATCTCACAGAATCAGCAGAAGGACTAAAGCACAAAATTGCCACAAGTACAGAAAATGAGTCTGAGGTCATCAATATTTCTGTACAAGATGAGGATCGCGCGAAGGCAGTCGCCATTGCGAATACCGCAACAGAGGTGCTGCAAGAAGAAATCAAAAAAACAATGAATATGGATCGCATTAATGTTTTGTCTGAAGCCAAGCTGTCCAACACGATTCTGATGAATTCAAGGAAATTCGTTCATATCGTTCTGGCACTAGGCGCCTCTTTATTAGGAGGCATGACACTCATTTTCTTAATGAATTTACTCGATGATACTGTAAAACGAACACATCAAATAAGAGAAGAGATCGGATTGCCGTCGCTTGGCAGTGTCTATCAGATGCAGGCAGACAGGAGGGCCAAAAAAGACAAGCAGTCCGTCATAACGGGAGGACAGAACATTGATCTTTAAGAGGAAGAAAAGAGAAAAGAGAGATTTATCCTGTATTTCTGTATTAAATCCTCACTCTGTCATTGCGGAACAATTTCGTACGATCCGAACAAACATCGAATTCACATCGATCCAAACAAGGCTGAAATCGATATTAGTGACCTCCTCCTTACCGAAGGAAGGGAAATCATTTACGGCTGCAAACTTAGCAGCTGTTTTTGCACAGCAGAACAAGCGGGTGCTGCTCATGGACGCTGATTTGCGAAAGCCGGCCGTCCATGAATATTTTGACCTGAGTCATCATACCGGTTTGACGAATGTGCTATTAAATAATTGCAGCTTGGAAGAAGCCATTTTACCGACACCGATTGAGCATTTAGAGCTGCTTCCGAGTGGAACCATTCCGCCGAATCCAGCTGAGCTGCTCTCCTCTTCTGTGATGAAGCAGCTCTTTTATGAGATTGAACAGCAATATGACATGGTGATTGTTGATTCCACGCCGCTTCTGCCAGTTGCAGATGCAAAGATCTTGGCGAACCGGACGGATGGGAGCATTCTCGTTGTCTTAAGCGGCAAAACAAAGATTGCTGCTGTGAAGAAATCAAAAGAAGTATTAGAAGGAACAACAAGTAAACTGCTTGGAGCTATGCTAAATGGCAAGAAAGAGAAAAAGGGCAGGCTGTATATGTATTAAAAAGATTGATAGGTGATGTCTCCTAATCTTTAACAATGGAGGCACTCGATCCTGCTGTGGGCATAACCGGTGCCTTAGATGCTCGTCATCAGTAGTGGGATGTGAGGACGGGTTTGATGCCCATGTTACGTAAGAATAGTGATGCTTTAAAAAGGGGGAGGAGCGTTGACTTACGCCCAAAGATTATCAATCATCGTAGCACTAGATTCATATCTCATCTTAGTTGCCGTCTTTTTTGGTTTTCAATTTGTCCAAGAGGCGGCTTTAACCGTTTATACATTTGAAATGCTCGCCATTTCTTCACTCAGTCTGCTCATTGGGCACCATATATTTGCCTGCATGTTTCATGTGTACAAGCAAGTATGGGCTTATACAGGAGTAAGAGAGTTATTTTCTTTAATGAAGACCTTTGTGTGTTCTTTTTTATTTTCGATGACGATGCTGTACCTTTTCGTGCAGACATGGCCATTTCGGTTTTTATTCATCGTGTGGCTTTTCCATATCTTATTCATCGGTGCATCTCGTATGGCTTCTAGGCTATTTCATGACGGGGCAAAACGGCTTCAAGCAGAAAAAGAGCGGGCATTAATTATTGGCGCCGGATCAGCGGGGACCATGCTCGTTCGTCAGCTTCAGCAATCGAGTGATGTACATATTGAGCCAGTCGCCTTCATCGATGATGACAAGACGAAACATCGGCTTGAAATTATGGGTCTGCCTGTCATAGGAGGAAAAGAACAAATTAAAACGGCTGTCGTCATGATGGATATTCAGAAGATCATCATCGCCATTCCGTCCAAAAGCAGCCACACCTTAAAAGGGCTGTATAAGGAATGTGTCGCGACCGGAGTCAAAACACAGATCATGCCGGAAATGGAGCAGATTTTAAAAGGAACCCATGCGCTGAATCAATTACGGGATGTACAGCCAGAGGATTTACTAGGGAGAGAACCGATTCAATTAGATACGAGCCGTCTATCTGCTCATTTAAAGGGAAAAACAATCATGGTCACAGGGGCAGGCGGATCAATTGGATCAGAAATCTGCCGTCAAATTTGTGTGTTTGCTCCTCAAGCGATTGTACTTGTGGGACATGGAGAATTTAGCATTCATTCTATTTTACTAGAGCTGAAAGAATTATATGGAGGCAGCATCAGACTCTATCCACAAATTGCGGATATTCAAGATAAACAGAAAATGAGTGAAATCGTTGGTCAATTTCAGCCGGATATGATTTATCATGCTGCGGCACATAAGCATGTCCCGCTCATGGAGATCAGTCCGAAAGAAGCTGTGAAAAACAATATTATCGGGACAAAAAATGTCGCAGAAGCCGCACACGAGCACGGCATTGAAACATTCGTCCTCATCTCATCTGACAAAGCGGTCAACCCTGCCAATGTGATGGGAGCCACAAAGCGGTTTGCTGAGATGCTGATCATGCAAATGGGGGCAAGCAGCGAAACAAAATTTGTTGCCGTTCGATTTGGAAATGTACTCGGAAGCAGAGGGAGCGTCATCCCTATTTTTAAGAAACAAATCGAGCAAGGCGGGCCGGTGACGGTCACGCACCCAGCCATGACAAGATATTTTATGACCATCCCAGAAGCATCAAGGCTTGTGATTCAGGCAGGTGCACTGGCAGAAGGAAGACAGATTTTTGTTTTAGATATGGGGGAGCCAGTGAAAATCGTGGACCTCGCAGAAAACCTCATTCACCTCTCAGGCTACACCACAGACCAGATTCCGATCACTTTCACAGGCATTCGTCCTGGAGAGAAAATGTACGAGGAATTACTCAACCAGCATGAAAAAGCACAGGAGCAAATCTTCCCGAAAATTCATATCGGCCATGCGCTGGATGGTGACCCATATGTGCTGAACCGCTTTATCCATGAATTTGACATGATGAGCGAAGAGCAGATGAGACAAGCATTATTTGCTGCCATTGAGTCACATGATATGTTGTCCGAACAGATGAAACGAGAGGAGGAGCCGCTTGTCAATGAAGAAAAAAGTCTTGTTTTGCGCAACGGTTGATTATCACTTTAAAGCCTTTCATCTTCCGTATTTCCGGTGGTTTCAGGAACAAGGATGGGAAGTGCATACAGCGGCAAACGGCCAGCTGAAGCTGCCCTATGTGAATCAAGCTCACTCAATTCCGATTCAGCGCTCTCCTTTTCATGTACGCAACCGGCTTGCGTATGTAGAACTGAAGAACCTGTTAGCAAAAGAGCACTATGATTTCATCCATTGCCACACACCAATGGGAAGTGTCATTGGCAGGCTCGCAGCCAAAGGTACGCGCAAAAAAGGAACGAAGGTTCTCTACACGGCACATGGCTTTCACTTTTGGCAGGGGGCGCCGCTTCAAAACTGGCTGCTCTATTATCCAATAGAGAGATTTCTAGCCCGCTATACAGACGCTCTGATCACCATTAATGGAGAAGATTTTAAAAGAGCCGACCGTCTATCCAAAGAGCGGACATCTGTTTATTATGTGCCCGGTATGGGTGTGGATATGAAACGGTTCGCACCTGTCGATGAAAAAGAGAAGCAGCGCCTTCGCGCAGCCTATGGCTTTTCCTCGGAAGATTTTATCGTGCTGTGTGCTGGTGAATTAAATACGAATAAAAATCAAGGGATGCTCATCAAAGCATGTGCGCAGCTGTCTAGGAAAATACCAAATATAAAAATCGTGTTTGCGGGGGAAGGGACAATGAGGCCGAACTATGAAAAGCTTACCCGCCAGCTCCATCTTGAAAATCATGTCCACTTTGCTGGGTTCTGCAAACAAATAGAGGAATGGATGCATATGAGCGATGTATGTGTTTCCACCAGCTTGAGAGAAGGGCTCGGCATGAACCTGCTTGAAGCGATGTCGGCAGAAAAACCTGTGATTGCAACGGAGAATAGAGGACATTGTGAGCTTGTCAAACATGGCGTCAATGGTTTTTTAGTTAAACCGCAAGATGTGAATAGTTTAGCTGATTACTTGCAGCAGCTCTACGACAAAAAAGATCAGCTGCCCCTCATGGGGAAAGCGGGACGCTCTATGGCTCATGCATTTGCACAGGAGCAGACGGTCAGTGCAATGGAAGAAATTTATACAATCTATATGGATCAAGCAGAGAAGGTGATACAGCATGCATAAACCAAAGGTGTCTATGATCATGGGCGTCTACAATTGCCAAGAGACAGTAGAAGAAAGCATTGAATCTATTCTTCATCAAACATATGAAAACTGGGAGCTCATCATATGTGATGACGCATCAACAGATGGCACTTATGAGAAAGTGCTGTCTTATACAAAACGACATCCTGAAAGAATTCGCCTGATCCGCAATAAACAAAATCAAAGACTCGCTGCCAGTCTCAATCGCTGCCTGGCTGAAGCGAGGGGAGAGTTGATTGCAAGGCAGGATGGCGACGATCTATCAGTGCCTGTTCGTTTAGAAAAACAGGTTCATTTCCTCGATACATATCCTGAATATGATGTGGTCGGTACGGCGATGACGGTTTTTGATGAATCTGGAACAAAGGGTGTGCGGGCACTTGTTTCAGAGCCCGATCGGAAGGTGATGGCAAGAGGGACTCCTTTTTGTCATGGGACCATTATGATGAGGGCTTCTGCTTACAAGGCTTTACATGGATATCGCTCTGTGAAAACAACAAGGCGGATGGAAGATATCGATCTTTGGATCCGCTTTTTTGCTGCTGGGAGAAAAGGCTTTAATTTACAAGAGCCGTTATATCTGGTGAGAGAGGATGATGCGGCTTTTCAGCGGCGGAAGTTTCGATATTCGATAGATAATGCCTGGCTCGTTTTGAAAGCATGCTGGCTATTAAAGCTGTCGCCGCTTGACTATTTATTTGCTCTAAAGCCAGTGGTCCGTGCTTGCTTGTCACCGAAGATCATGAAGCTTTATCATCGCCGGAAGCTGGCGTCGTCTATGCTGAAGAGGAGGGCGGTTCGGGATGAGTGAGCCAAAGCGCGTGCTTCATATTGTGGGCGGGATGAACCGCGGCGGAGCTGAAACGATGATTATGAACATTTATCGTGCACTCGACAGGAATGTCCTTCAATTTGATTTCATTACCCACCGGCAGGACGTCTGTGATTATGATGAGGAAATTCGCCGGCTTGGGGGACGCATCTTTTACGTCCCAAGTATTGGGGCGTCCTCTCCGGTTGCTTTTGTGAAAACATTGACCAAGACAATTAGGCAAACAGGGCCCTATCAGGCAGTGCATGCACATACGGATTTTCAGACAGGCTTCTCCGCACTTGCTGCCAAACTAGCGGGGGTGAAGGTGCGCATTTGCCATTCACATAATACAGCGTGGAAGCCGTCGCCAAACTGGCTGGATCATATGATGCTCAAAGGGTTTCGCCAGCTGATCTTTACATTCTCTACACAGCTTGTTGCATGCGGCGAGGATGCCGGTGTCTTTTTATTTGGACAGAAAAAAATGCAGAACGGGCAGGTTGAGGTGCTGCCAAATGGGATTGATTTATCCCTTTTTTTTCAGCCCAATCCAGAAGAAAAGGCGGAGATCAAAAAGCACCTCCATCTTCGCGAAAAAAACATGGTCATTGGTCATATTGGACGGTTCCATGAGCAAAAAAATCATGTTTTTTTTATGGAGCTGGCACAGACCTTAAAGAAGCAAGGGGTTTCATTTCAGCTTGTCCTCGTAGGAGATGGACCGCTGAAGCAAGTAGTCGAATCGTATGCAGAGAAGGCAGGCTTGATGGATGACGTTGTCTTTACAGGCGTCGTATCAGACGTTCCGCAGTATATGAAAGCATTTGATGTATTTGTGATGCCTTCCTTGTTTGAAGGTCTTCCGCTTGTATTAGTGGAAGCCCAGGCGTCTGGTCTGCCTTGTGTGATTTCAGATCATATTACAGAGGAAGTAGATTTAGGCTGCGGGCTTGTGAAAAGGAAGTCGCTGCGAGATTCCGCGCATGAATGGATGAAGGCGGTGCTTGAAGCATATCATGCAGAACCTCCTCTTCAAGAGACCATTACCTCTCAGCTTGAAAAAAGAGGATTTGATGTGAAACAGAATATTACACGTGTGATGAATCTATACGGACTGTAAGGAAGGAAGAGCAGATGGCGGTTTATTTGGTGAACATGATCATGGTCTATTTATGGTCGAGCTTTGCCGCATTCTACGGCAGGCGTGATGATACCATTCAAAGCGGATGGCGGCCTAATAAGCTTCTGGTGTTTTTTCCGTTTCTGTTTCTTTGTATCGTAGCTGGTATTCGGTATAAAGTAGGAACCGATTTTGTCACATATGGCCAGATGTATGAGTTCTCCATCAATTACGAAAAGCCTTGGCATATATTTGGATTCGGTGTGGATAAGGCCGCAACGGATCCAGGGTTTACGTTTATTTTATGGATGCTTAATCAACTGTCTCATGATCCGCAAATCATGTATATCTCAGTCGGGGCCATTACTTATTTTTTTATCATCAAGACGCTTATTCAATATGGCCGTCCATTTGAGCTGAGTATGCTGCTTTTTCTTGGGACCTTTCATTATTATGCGTCATTTAATGGCATGCGTCAGTATATGGTGGCAGCGATTCTTTTTTATGCCGTCCGGTTGGTGATCAATGGACAGTGGAAATTGTATTTTCCGCTCGTCCTTGTATGTTCATTGTTTCATTCATCCGCTCTCATCATGATTCCTGTGTATTTTATTGTGAGAACAAAGGCTTGGTCTTGGATGATGCTGGTCTTATGCCTGGTGTTCTTAGGCTTAACCGCTCTTTATGACCGTTTTGTCTCAGTGTTTGTCGTGATGCTGCAAGGCAGTTCATATGGTCATTACGAGGAATGGCTCACAACGAATACGAATGGAATGAATGTGACAAAAATCGGTGTCTTGATTTTGCCGCTTCTGCTTGCTTTTTTTTATCGAAAACGACTTCGTGAGCTGACGCCTGAGAGTGATTACATTGTGAATTTTTGTTTGCTTGGTTTCTTGTTTGGCATCCTTGCAACGAAGGATGTCATTTATGCAAGATTTCATATTTATTTTGGCTTGTATCAGCTCATTTTACTGCCATATTTCACACGCATTTTTGATCAGCGGTCTAATGTGTTTATGTATGTAGGGATTGCTGTTTGCTATATTCTGTACAGCATCATGCTGATGCCGTTTGATTCTTCGGTTTTGCCGTATAGAACGATATTTACAAAGTAGATTTGAAGAAAGGTGGGGCATGCTGTAATGCCAGCTATCAGTCTATTGGTCGCAGTTTACAATACGAGTCAATATGTGGAGCAATGTCTTCAATCAATTGCAGATCAAAGCTTTTCTGATATAGAAGTCATTCTTATCAATGATGGATCGACCGACCGCAGCGGTGAATGGCTTGAAGCATTTGCTGAGCGTGATGAGCGTTTCCGGGTAATCCATCAACCCAATCAAGGGTTAGGCGCTGTGAGAAACCGGGGCATCGAGGAAGCGAAGGGGACGTATCTCGCCTTTGTGGATTCAGATGATATTCTCGCTCCTCATTACTGTGAAGCTATGTATGAAAAAGCCGAAATGACCGGGGCAGATCTTATTGTGAGCGAGTATTGGATTCAATTTGAACAGTCAAAGCGAACGATAGGAACGACGCTGTTAGACAAGCGCTCAGCCGAAAAAACGGATTTAATCAAAGCGTTATTACACGGAGACTTGACTGGATTCTCATGGAATAAGCTGTATCGGCGTGCCTTTATGGAGGAACACCACATTCGATTTCCGCTGCGGGGTGAGCTTGAGAACATTGAAGATCAATATGTGACGCTGCGCTGTTTTTCTTTATCACGCAGCATCGCCTTTGTTCATGAGCCTCTTTATTATTACAGGGTTCATCTGTCATCTATTGTGCAGCGATATCAGAAGCAGTATTTTCATCATGGACTGACCTTTTATCATGCACAGCGCTCTTTTTTAAAAGAGCATGATGACATCTCTCTGTATGAGAAAGCATTAGACTTTTTTATCGTCAATCATACGCTTCATTGTATGCTCAACGAATGGAAGAGCCAAAATGATCTCTCTATTCAGGAAAAGCTTGATCACATGCGTGAAATGGTCACACATGCTGCTTTTCAGCATGCCGTCAAACAGGTGGAACTATCGAAGCTCACGGTTCGAAAGCGAATGATTTTATTTCTTGCTAAGTGCCGATTGGTTTATCCGCTTTCTGCCGCGGCTTCTAGCTATCAAAAATGGATCGAATATCAGACAAGGAAATAGGGGTGATGGGATTGACAGTGCAGCAATTGAAGGCAAAAACCGCAGAGTGGCTGCTCTTAAAGGTCAAATATCCGCTTGAGTATAGACTGAGCCGCCAAAGGCTGCCAGAGCTGAGTCATCAGAAGAAAATCATTCTCACGCTGCTGCCGGGCCATGATAATTTAGGGGATCATGCGATTGCCTATGCGAGTTATTGTTTTTTAAAGAAACACTTTCCAGCCTATGACATCATAGAAGTGGACATGAAAGAGATCTATCGCCTTGCCCGTCCGCTAAAGCGCAGCCGGCATCCAGAAGACATCGTCTGTATGATCGGCGGGGGCAATATGGGGGATTTATACCGGTACGAAGAATGGACGAGACAATTTATCATCAAGACCTTCAAGTCCTATCCCATGATCCAGCTGCCTGCTACTGTACATTTTACAGAAACAAAGAGAGGGAAACGAGAGGAGCGCCGCGCCATTTACACGTATAGTCAGCATCCAAGACTGCTCCTCATGGCAAGAGATCAAACAACCTATGAATGGATGAAGCTACATTTTCCTGATCAAGATGTGTGGAAACAGCCTGATATGGTGCTGTCATTAGACGAATTATCAAAGGATGAAACACGTGAAGGGGTTTTGCTTTGTCTGCGTGAGGATCAAGAAGCGTATCTCACAAAGAAGGAGCGCCAGCAGCTGCAGCAGCATATCCAAGAGACATATGATCAAGTCGGTTTAATCACAACGACAATTGGCAGACGAGTCGATCGAACGACTCGCTTGGAGGAGTTAACGTCTTTGTGGACGGAGTTAAAACAAGCGCAGGTCGTCGTGACAGATCGTCTGCATGGCATGATCTTTTGTGCGATCACTCATACACCGTGTGTTGTCCTTAGATCGTTTGATCATAAGGTGATGGAGGGATTTGAGTGGGTGGCTCACCTTCCGTTTATGACCCTTTTAAAAGAACCAAATGAGGCAGCTGTGAAAGAGGCCGTTCATCAGCTGATGAAAACAAGCGGTCAAAAGGGAGAGGAAGCTGGATGAGGGCTCTTAAACGCTGCGTGAAAGCACAATGAATCGAGCGTTTCTTTACAATGCCAGTGCGAACTTAATCACGTTTGTCCTAATGATGCTTATGTCTGTATGTTTAACACCTTATATTGTTCATACGCTTGGGGTGGAAGCATTCGGCTTAATCCATCTGACACAAAATATGATCAACTATTTATCGGTCATTACGGCTTCGTTAAGTGCGGTTGTTGTGCGATTTTTTTCTGTAGCGGCTCATAAAGGAGAGATGGAGAAGGCGCAGCGCTATCTCGCTTCCTATTTCGTCAGTTCGTTTTTACTATCGATCAGTCTCTTTTTGCTTTGTCTTTTCATGTCTCAACAGCTGGTTGAGTGGCTTCATGTGCCTGTTCATCTCGCGAAAGACACACAGACCGCCTTTATTTTAGGGGGTCTTTTATTTATGCTCAATTTCGTCATGTCTGGCATTGGGGCTGCACCGTTTTATGCAAATAAGCTCTATGTATCAAGTGTTGGACAGGCGATTCAAATGTTTTTGAGGGCGCTGATGATTGTCATCCTGTTTACATGGACGACACCAGCCATTTGGCATATCCCGCTTGCGGCCGTCATTGGAAGCTTAGCGGCTATGGGAATCGGTATCTATTATTTTAAGAAACTCATCCCATGGTTTTCGTTCAAGTGGCGGCACGTCTCATTATCGTCTAGTCTCACGCTTGTTCGATCAGGGGTCTGGCATTCATTTGAGCAAATGGGGATTTTGTTGTTTTTACAAATTGATTTATTGATGACCAACTTGCTCATTGGAGCTGAAGCGACGGGCCAGTATGCGGCAATTTTACAGTTTCCATTATTATTACGCACACTGGCAGGGACACTGGCCGTTGTGTTTGCCCCAACGATCACGAAATTTTATTCGGATCAGGACAAAGAGGGACTCATTCAATATGCTGCAAATGCCATTAAGTGGAGCGGCTTATTTGTTGCGTTCCCAGCCGCACTTCTAGGAGGTCTCGCTGGTCCGCTCATGCTTTTATGGCTTGGGCCTGCCTTTGAAGAGCTGAAATGGCTTCTCATGATTCATGCGGCTTATTTATGTTTGACCTTGATGTTTTTACCGCTCACATATGTGCCGACTGTGTTTAATCGATTGAAAATTCCTGCGGTTGTCACCCTTATATTAGGTGTCTCTAATGTGCTTTTTGCCTATGGATTGACTCATATGCTGCAGCTTGGTTTATATGGCATTGCATCAGCAGGGGCAATGGTTTTATTGATTAAAAATATTGTGTTTCTGCCATTTTATACGGCCAGGATTACGAATCAGAAACGCACTATCTTTTACAAGCATACACTGGTTCCACTTGCTGGAGGGCTATTTATTTGGGGCATCTGTGCGGGGATTCAGGCGGTATATAACGTGACTTCATGGTGGGAGCTGTTTTGTATTGGCGGACTTTGTTTCATTCTCTATATGGGCTACTTGTATCTGTTTGCAGGAACGAAACGAGAGCGGATGCAGCTGATGCGTAAGGTAAAACATGCGGTCTCCCGCTAATATGAAAAGGAGATGCAATGATGAAAAGAATGATAGATGTGACGGTGGCATTGACGCTGCTCATCGCAGGCAGTCTTCTTTTTCTTCTCATCTATGGACTGATTAGATGGAAAATTGGAACGCCTGTGGTGTTTCGGCAGAAGCGGCCTGGTCTGTATGGCCGGCCTTTTATGCTATATAAATTTCGGACGATGACCGATGAACGCGATGAACATGGGGTGCTGCTGCCAGATCATCTGCGATTAACAAAAACCGGCGCCTTGATTCGAAAGCTTAGTCTTGATGAATTGCCGCAGCTTGTCAATGTACTCAAAGGAGAGCTTAGTCTTGTAGGGCCAAGACCGCTTTTGATGGAGTATTTGCCTATGTATACAGAAGAACAAGCAAGGCGTCATCTTGTGAAGCCAGGCATAACAGGATGGGCACAGGTGAACGGCCGGAACAAGCTTACCTGGGAGGAGAAATTCACCTATGATCTTTGGTATGTCGAGCATCAATCGTTTTGGCTCGATATGAAAATTTTATGGATGACCTTGCTGAAGGTCATGAAAACAGAGGGGGTGCAGCAGCCGGATCATGCCACAGCTGAAAAATTCAAAGGAACCGATATATAAGAAGAAAACCATTGGTTTAATTGGGGCCGGAGGACATAGCAAAGTCATCCAAGATCTCATTTTTGCACATGCCGATTACTCATTATGTGCGGTGTTAGATGATCAATTTGAAGAGGCGGTCACTCAAAGCGGGATTTTGTATGGACCGATCTCCATGAGTGAGCAGCTGAGAGAGACAATGCCTCATATGAAATGGCTGATTGCGATCGGACAAAATGAGATCAGACAGCTCATCAAGGAACGCCTCTCATTTGAAAATACAGCATTTGCCACACTCATTCACCCAGAGGCGGTGATGAGTCCGTCAGCTGTCATTGGAAGGGGGACTGTCGTGATGGCAAGGGCAGTGGTTCAAGCAGATGCAGCCATCAGTGAGCATACGATTATAAATACAGGGTCTATCGTCGAGCATGACTGCAAACTCGAATCGTTTGTGCACCTGTCACCAGGCGCGGTGCTGACTGGCGGTGTTTCCGTGCGGGAAGGTGCCCATATTGGGGCTGGTGCCGTGGTGACACCCGGTACAACGATCGGAAGCTGGACGGTCATTGGCGCTGGAGCGGCTGTGACAAGAGATATACATGATCATAAGGTCGCTGTAGGAATTCCTGCAATTGAAATCAAAGACCGGAGAGAAGGTGGGAAGTGATGAAAGAAAGGAAGCGAATTTACTTATCTCCTCCGCATATGAGCGGAAAAGAGTCTCTCAAAATAGAGGAAGCCTTCAAGAGCAACTGGATTGCGCCGCTTGGACCGCTTGTGAATGATTTTGAACAGGCAGTGGCGGACTATGCAGGAGTGAAGTCAGGAGCGGCTTTATCCTCAGGAACAGCAGCGATTCACCTTGCTTTAAAGCTGATAGGTGTACAAAAAGGAGACATTGTCTTTTGTTCCACCCTCACGTTTGTTGCAACGGCAAATCCGATTTTATATGAACAAGCTGAGCCAGTTTTTATTGATTCTGAAAGGGAGACATGGAATATGTGCCCGCTTGCTTTAGAGAAAGCCTTTGTTGAATCAAAACGTCTTGGTAAAAAACCTCGCGCGGTCATCGTTGTCCATTTATATGGGCAAAGTGCAAAAATGGACGAGATCATGGCTTTGTGTGAAGCATATGATGTACCAGTCATTGAGGATGCGGCTGAATCGTTAGGCGCGCTTTATAAAGGAAGAAAAAGCGGCTCAATGGGCAGGTTCGGTATCTATTCTTTTAATGGAAATAAAATCATTACAACATCAGGGGGCGGAATGCTTGTGAGTGATGATGAAGCTGCGATTGAACGATGCCGCTTTCTTGCTTCACAGGCAAGAGAACAAGCGATGCACTATGAGCATCAAGAGATGGGATACAACTATCGCATGAGCAACCTATTAGCAGGGGTCGGGATTGCTCAAATGGAAGTGCTGGACGAGCGTGTTGAACAAAAGCGCCGCATTTTCCAGCGTTATCAGGACGCTTTATCAAAATCAGAGGGTCTTCATTTGATGCCAGAATATCAAGAAACGAAATCCAACCGCTGGCTGACGGCATTGACCATTGATCGTGACACACAATTGTCTCCAGCAGATATCATTGGTGCTTTAGAAGAAGAACAAATCGAAGCAAGGCGTGTATGGAAGCCGCTGCACCAGCAGCCGCTCTTTCGTCATTGCCCTTTTTATACTGCGGAAAAAGCCACTCCTGTATCTGAGCTGTTATTTGAGCGGGGGCTTTGTCTTCCGTCTGGAACGATCATGACAGATGCAGATCAGGAGCGTATCATCCATATACTCCATGACATGCTGCGAGAAAAAACATTTACCTCTTCACAGGCTGCTCATTTGTAAGCAGCCTGCCTCTCTTTCTATCAAATCCCTCAATTTGTGGAATAAATAGGAATAAGTGTTGTCATTTCGTATCAAATATGATATTGACAACAGGTGCCTTCCTCCTTAAAATGAAAATGATTATCAGCATCAATTAGGAGGAACAACTTATGTCTATTTGGAGAAATTTTCCGAAAATTAAAATAAATTCAGTATTACCATTCCTGCTTATTTTCTTTTTACTGGTAGGATGCTCTCAAACAAACAATGGAGCAGAAGGCAATAAGGATCATCCTGATATGATCACAATGGCGTGGCCAAGAGATATTGGTGAAATGAATCCACACGTATACAACCCATCACAATTATTTGCGCAATCAATGATTTATGAGCCATTGGTCAGCTATCAAAAGAATGGTAAGCTGAAACCTGAATTAGCGAAATCATGGGATGTTTCAAAGGATGGCAGGGTGTATACGTTCCATTTAAGAGATGGAGTGACATTCTCAGACGGCTCTAAATTTAATGCGGACATTGTCAAAAAGAACTTCGATACGATTTTAAAAAATAAAGATTTACATAGCTGGTTAGGTGTCATTAAGAAAATCAAAAAGACAGAAGCCGTTGATAAAAAGACATTTAAACTCACATTAACAGCACCTTATTATCCAACTGTGCAAGAATTAGCTGTTGTTCGTCCAGTTCGTTTCTTAGGTGAAGCAGGTTTCCCTAAAAACGGAGATACGTCAAAAGGAATTGAAAAACCAGTGGGGACAGGCCCTTGGGTTTTAAAAACATATAAGAAAGATGATTATGCCATTTTCGAACGAAACGATCATTATTGGGGAGAAAAACCAAAGGTAAAAGAAATCAAGGTAAAGGTCATCCCAGATGCGGAAACGAGAGTCATGGCATTTGAAAAAGGTGATGTGGATTTACTTTACGGAGAAGGAACCATTAGCCTTGATTCCTACAAACAGCTTGAGGCAAGCGGCAAGTATGAAACGAAAATGTCAGAGCCTGTTGCAACGAGACAGCTTGTTATGAACACAAAAGTGGATCAGCTGTCAGATGAGAAAGTGCGTCATGCCCTTCAATATGCCTTCAATAAAAAATCAATGGTAGAAGGGGTCACCTCAGGTTTAGAGGATGAAGCAGATCACATCCTGCCGACTAACATGCCGTATACGTCACACATTCAAGTGAAGTCTTTCAAATATGATGTGGACAAAGCCAAAGCATTGCTGGATGAAGCGGGCTGGACACTTCCAAAAGGAAAATCCGTTCGTGAAAAAGATGGGAAAAAGCTTGAGTTTAGTATGATGTATGACTCAGCGGAATCGATTCAAAAAGCGATGGCAGAAACGCTGCAAGCAGAATGGGCAGCCGTTGGTGTCGGCGTTAAGCTTGAGGGTGTGGATTTGGCCACACAGGTTCAGCGCTTTAAAGCCAATAAGTTTGATATGAACTTCTTTAGCAACTACGGAGCGCCGTATGATCCGCATACATTTATGAACGTTCTCTCATCAGATGGTTTTGGATTCAAAGAAGCCATTTCAGCCTACCCAAATAAGGAAAAGCTGATCAAAGAAATGACGGAAATTCCATCCACAACAAATGAAAAGAAACGCAAAGCACTGTATTCGTCTGTCTTATCCTCTTTACAGGATCAAGGGGCAATTGTGCCAATCTCTTATTTTAAAAAGACAGCCGTTTATCAAAAAGCTGTGAAGGACTTTGAATTCCCTGCAAATCGTGATGAACATCCTTTCACAGGCATTAAGCTGAAGTAACAGAAGGAAGGTAAGGAAATGGGCCGCTATATCGTCAAACGAGTGCTATCAATTATTCCTGTATTTTTATTAGCTACACTGCTCACAACTGGTATGATTCACCTCTCGCCAGTTGACCCGGCTGAGGCATATTTAGCAGCGGCTCATATCCAGCCTACGGATGAAATATTAGCGCAAAAACGAAGTGAATTCGGCTTAGATGAGCCGTTTTATATGCAGTATCTTCATACCATTGAAAAAGTCATTCACCTTGATTTCGGCCGGTCGTATATGTCCAATCAGCCTGTCGTTGATGAGGTGATTTATCGAATACCGGCGACAATTCAATTGGCGCTTACCAGTCTGCTGATCGCTATTTGTGTCAGCATTCCGCTCGGCTTTTTCAGCGGCATGAGGAAAAATGGTGCCGTGGATCATGTGAGCCGGCTCATTTCTTTCTTAGGAGCATCTATCCCGACGTTTGTCTTGGGGTATTTGCTCATCTTCTTTTTTTCAGTGAAGCTTGACCTCTTACCAGTTGAAGGGATTGGAACATGGGAGCATCTCATTCTGCCGTCGATCACACTGGCAGTCCCTTTAATTGCTACGTATACAAGGCTGTTACGGTCAAGTGTGAGTGAGGCGCTTCAAGAGCCTTTCGTTCAATATGCGAGAATCAGAGGATTGAAGGAACAATCGATCATGTTCAAGCATGTGTTCAGAATGGCGATATCGCCGATGCTGACCGGACTAGGGGTGAACCTTGGCAAGCTGTTAACCGGAACCATTATTGTAGAGGCCGTTTTCTCATGGCCGGGGTTTGGCCGCTTTTTTATTGAAGCGATCTTTAACCGGGATCTGCCTGTCATTCAATTTTATGTCCTCATGTCAGCCTGTATTTTTATCTTGAGCAGCTTGATCGTTGACTTAGTTCAGCTGATCATTGACCCCCGTATTTCTAGAAAGGAAGGCCGCCAGCAATGATGACAAAAGTAAAACATCTCTTCTCTCATCAAAAGATGATCTCGATCTGCGCTTTGCTGCTCGGTCTCCTGCTGATTGTGACAATATGTGCACCATGGATCGCTCCGCATGATCCGGCAGCTGTCAATCTAGCGATGAAGCTAAAGGGGTCTTCGTGGGAGTATCCTCTTGGGACAGATCAATTAGGGCGGTGCAATTTATCTCGTATTTTATATGGTGCGCGCGTTTCGCTCGGCTGTGCGTTATTAATCTTTCTTTCTTCGTTATTCATTGGTTTAATTGTCGGCCTGTTTTCAGGATACAAAGGCGGCTGGATCGATCACGTATTGATGAGAATCTGTGACGGCGTCATGGCATTTCCCAACCTGGTGCTGATCCTTGGATTAGTCGGCATCTTCGGTCCGGGACTTCCTCAAGTCGTACTTGCCTTGATGCTTGTGCAATGGGTGTATTATGCCCGCGTCTTCCGAGGAATGGTGCTGAGTTTAAAAGAACAGAACTTTATTGCAGCTGCAAAAATCAGTGGGACCTCGCATTGGAACATTATGAGAAAGCATATGATTCCCAATGTTCTGCCGCCATTAGCCGTCATTGGAACACTTGAAATGGGCTGGGCGATTATGGACATTTCTGCGATGTCTTTCCTCGGATTAGGGGTTCAGCCTCCTATGCCTGAATGGGGAGCGATGATTCATGAAGGAAAGTCGTACATTCAAACGAATCCTCAGTTAATGCTGTACCCAGGTCTTGTGATCATGGCTGTGGTGGTTCTGTTTAATTTACTAGGAGAAGCCCTTTCAGAGAAATATGGCATCAAACGCCGTGTGTAAAGGAATGATCAATGTGCAAGAGTCCATTTTACAAATAGAGAACCTGCATGTGCAGACGAAAACTCCTCAAGGGACAACCCCTCTTATTCAAGAAGTCTCGTTTGAAGTAGGGCGTGGTCAAATTCTTGGATTAATCGGTGAGAGCGGCTGCGGGAAAACAGTAACAAGTATGTCGATCTTACGTATGCTTGATCGAAAAACAACTGAAGTCACTGGCAGTATCACATTACAGGGACGAGAATTGATCGGTATAAGTGAAAAGGATATGCGTTCCATTCGGGGCAAAGACATCTCGTATATTATGCAAAATCCAATGAACAGCTTTACGCCGGTATGGACAATCGGCCATCAGCTGGTTGAAACGATTCGCCGGCATACTGCTGTCAGTAAAAGGCAGGCACGATCACAGGCAATGGATGCGTTAGCGAAAATGAACCTGCCGCAGCCAGACCAGCTGTTCAATAAGTATCCCTTTGAATTAAGCGGAGGGATGCTGCAGCGTGTCATGATTGCCATGGCTGCCTGTATGCACCCGCCCCTCATCATTGCAGATGAGCCGACAACCGCATTAGATGTACACAATCAGAAACGGGTGCTTCAGCATCTGAACCAAATTCGTCATGAACATGGAACGGCCATTTTACTCATTACGCACGATCTTGGTGTCATTGCTGAAATGGCAGATCAAGTTGTCGTCATGAAACAAGGAGAAATAGTTGAAAAGGCGGGAGTTCTTGAACTTTTTGAACAACCAAAGCATGATTATACAAAAAAACTATTAGCAGCTCGTCCATCCATCCCAGCTGTTTGTCCGATTTGAGGTGAGAAGTCCCTTGCATTTATTAGAAGTGAAAGCAGTCAGTCATGCATACAACAGCCGGTCGTTTCTAATGAGAAATAAAGGCGCAGCTCCTGTCCTGAAAAGCGTCGATTTAACTATTGAAGAAGGCACCTGCCTTGGGCTGCTGGGACAAAGCGGTGCAGGAAAAAGTACACTTGGCCGCATCATACTTGGTTTAGAGAAACCAAGAGCTGGACAGGTTCTTTTTGAAGGTCAGGATGTCTATCGTGCAGATCAGCCAACACGTAAGCATTTTCGCCGGCGTGTGCAAGCGGTGTTTCAGGATTCCTATTCGGCGGTAAATCCAAGGTGGACAGTCGAACAAATTTTATCTGAGCCGCTTGAAAACTATGAATCTATGAGCCGGAAGGAACGTAAAAACATACTGATTCACTGGCTGGAAAGAGTCGGGCTCGGTGAAAAGGATTTGTCTAAATATCCGCACCAATTCAGCGGCGGCCAGCTGCAAAGGATCAACATCGCTAGAGCCTTATTGCTCCAGCCAAAGCTCATTGTGCTTGATGAATCTGTCAGCAGCTTAGACATGGTGACGCAGGCTGTCATTTTAGATTTATTAGTAGAATTAAAGAAGGAGCTGGGTGTGGCTTACTTATTTATTACACATGATATAACAGCAGCCTATCACTTATGTGATCAATTGGCGATTCTTGATCAAGGAGAGCTTGCTGCCCAGTTTCAATCAAAGGATGAATTTTTTTCATCAGAAAAGGAAGCGGTGCGGAAAATGAGAAATGCAATGCTCGCAGACCATCCTTTGTCACGAACGATTGGCAGACCGGTTCGGTAAATCTTCATTTTATCAATGCCTCAGCGTGTAGGTCTCACTCTGAAAAAAAGACAAAGGGCGAAAAGAAAGATTTTGGCCCTTTGCAGGCAATCTGCGCCTCTTTTAGGAAAGAGGCTTTTTCATGAAAGGCAGGTGGCAGTGTGAACCATCGAGCGTATTTAGCTTTGGCCATTCCTTTAACAATTTCAACGATGACCACTCCATTACTGGGAGCTGTTGATACAGCGGTTGTCGGTCAGCTCGCAAATCCCGCTTATATTGGAGGCGTTGCGGTTGGCAGTCTCATTTTCAGTACATTATATTGGCTGTTTGGTTTTTTGCGGGTCAGTACATCTGCTTTTGCCGCCCAGGCAAACGGAGCGCAGAATGAGGAATTAGGCGTTCTTGCTTTTCTAAGACCTTTTTTCGTCGCCGTCATCGTCGGACTTTGTTTTATTGCTCTGCAATGGCCGATCATTCAATCTGCTTTTCTAGTCATCTCTCCTGATGCTGATGTCCGTCAATTTGCCGCAGACTATTTTCATATTCGCATTTGGGGAGCGCCATTTACTTTAATGAATTATGTCATATTGGGCTGGCTGATGGGGATGGCAAAAATGAAAGAAGCTCTTTCATTACAAATCCTGATCAATGTCATGAATATGGCGCTCGCATTTCTGCTTGTTCATGTGTTTTCGTTTGCAGTCAAAGGAGTTGCGGCGGCGACATTGATATCTGAACTAACCGCTTTTGTGTTAGGGGCATGGATCATCATGAAGCATTCGTCAAACGGATTCCAGATGCCTTCCATTAAGAAAATCATGGATACACAGGCAGTGCAGAAAATGTTTCATGTGAATAAGGATTTGTTTATTCGTACGATCTGTCTGCTAGTGGTCATCAACATGTTTACCGCAAAAGGTGCTTCTTTTGGTACAGAGCTGCTGGCAGCCAATGCCATCTTATTTCAAATTCACTACATCATGGCTTATTTGTTCGATGGTTTTGCCAATGCGTCCAGCATCCTTGTTGGCCGATCAGTTGGTGCAAATGACCGCACCCTCTATGAAAGAACCTTAACCCTTTCAAGGCAGTGGGCACTTGTCATGGCATGTGTCATTGCGGCGGTTTATTTTCTATTAAAAGAGCCGATATTGAGCTTGTTTACCAATCTCCCTCATCTGCTTGATGTGACATTACGCTATGCAGACTGGCTCGTTCTTTATCCGTTTGCGGCTTGTTTCGGTTTGGTCATTTACGGCGTATTTACAGGTGCGACAGAAATTGCCCCTGTTAGAAATTCGATGCTGTTTGCGATGATTTTGTTTATCGTCGTTCAAACCGCGGTCACGCCCCTTTGGCACAATCATGGCCTATGGTTTGCCTTTATCATTTATACTGTCGGGCGGTCTGGCTTTTTGATGATGTATAAATCGAGGCTGGATCAGAAACTTTTCGCACATGATAAACACCCTTTGCCATCTTGACAAAGGGTGTTCTTTTTCGTTCATTCGCTTTCCTTTTTCACCTTTTGATAGGCTTCATCAAGATGCTGAATTCGCTTCAATACAACCGCATTTTTGGTCAGCTGGTCTTGAACAAGCGTTGACACCACGGAGCGGTAATAGGCATTCATGGCATGAACCTTGTCTTCATTTTGGTTCATGGCGATGTGTTGTTTCAAGTTGTCGACAAAGTATGGAACGGAAAAAAGTTCAGACATAGAAATCACTCCTATTTCGTATATACGGTCCGTCAATCTTCATGTAAAATGATGAGAGGGAGGGGAGACAATGAGCCTTAAACTGCAACAAGAACAGGTATTAAAGCAGGTGCTCACACCAGAACTCAGGCAGGCCATTACGCTGCTGCAGCTGAATTGCACAGAGCTCGGCGAGTATCTTGACCAGTTAGCACTTGAGAACCCTCTGATTGAGCGGAAAGACACGGACAGCTACCAACCAGTTTATCATAAAAAATCACACGATCGAATGACAGAGCCGTATCGAACGCATCAAAAAGAAAGCCTGCAAATGTTCTTAAAGAGACAGGCGATTGATTTAAATTTAAGTGACAAGAATCAAAGAATCTTTTACTTTATGATTGAGTCCATTGATTCCAATGGCTATCTAAATGAACCGATTGACGCAATGGCAGCTGTCTTAGAGGTCCCAGCTGAAGAAGTAGAAGCCGTCCTTCATCAGCTGCAATCCCTAGAGCCTGCCGGTATTGGCGCAAGATCATTGCAGGAATGTATCCTCCTTCAACTGAGAAGAAAAAAGGAACGCTGGTATGAAGCCGAGCTGATCATCGAAGAGCATTTCTTTCTTTTTGCCAGAAAGGCTTGGAAGGAAATTGCGGCGAAAACAGGTGTTTCAATGAAAACACTCCAAGCGGTACAAGATGTAGTGTCTCAGCTTGAACCAAGACCAGGCCTTCATTTCTCATATGATGAAGAGCATCTGTATATAGAGCCTGATGTGACGATTACTGTGATGCAGGATCACATCACATTTGAGCTGAATCAGCGCGCTTTTCCAGACGTTGAAATGAATGAAGGCTACTTCGCCATGATTCAAGAACAAAAGCGGCATGAAGCATACACGTATTTAAAGGAAAAAGAGCAGCAGTACAATTGGCTTGTCCAAGCGCTGAAGCAAAGAAAGCAAACGATGACTCATGTCGTTCGTGAGATTATCTCACATCAGACAGATTTTTTCCTAACAGGGAAACATAAAATGAAACCGCTTACGATGAAGCGGATTGCAGATATACTGCAAGTGCATGAGTCAACAGTCAGCCGGACTGTAAAAGGGAAAATGGTGCAAACCCCTTATGGTCTCATGGAAATGAAACAATTTTTCCAAGCAAAATTAGAAGGGCATTCACTAGAAGAGGCGTCCAGCTACACTGTCAAAACGCACATTGCAGAACTCATCCAAACGGAAAATAAGAAAAAACCGTATTCAGATCAGCAAATCATGACGCTGCTTCAGCAAACCTTTGGCATCCGGGCGTCACGCAGAACCATTGCAAAATATCGCGAACAAATGAATCTTCCGTCCTCTACGCTGCGGAAGCGATACGATTAAAAAGAAGTACTTGCCAGAACATGGCACGTGCTTCTTTTTTTGTTGAAAGCAAGGCAGCCCGAAGATTTCTTGAAAATTAAAGAGGGGAGACGTGTGATCGGAAATTTTGGGGTAAAGTATAAGATAGGGCATGAGCCGATAGGGATAGACAACAGTGATGAGGTGAGACCAATTGAAATATAAACAAATCAAAACGAAAAAAATATATGAAGAAATTGCGGATGCATTAATTGAATCCATTCGTACAGGTGAGCTTCTTCCGGGGGAAAAATTAGATTCGGTTCAAGCGCTCTCAGAAAGCTTTCAAGTCAGCCGTTCTGCTGTAAGAGAGGCGCTGTCTGCTCTCAAAGCGATCGGATTAATAGAGATGAAGCAAGGGGAAGGTACATATGTGAAGCAGTTCGATCCTGAACAGCTCACATTTAGTCTGTCTCCTGCATTTTTGATGAAGCAGCATGATGTCACGCAGCTCCTTGAATTAAGGACCATTATTGAGACGGGTGCTGTCAAAAAGGCAGCGCTGCTCCGAACGGACGATGACCTTCATCAGCTGCGTGAGGCACTCGAACAAATGAAACTCGCAGAAGCACATAAAGAAACTGGTGAAGAGGCAGACCTCTCCTTCCATCTCGCCATAGCCACAGCCTCAAAGAATGATTTATTAAAAGCATTAATGAATCAGGTCTCCACCTTGCTGGTAGAAACGATGCGTGAGACGAGAAAAGCCGTCTTGTTTTCAAAAAAAGCCTCCATTCGGCAGCTTTACAAAGAACATGAACACATTTACAAAGCCGTCTTGGCAAGACAGCCAGAAGAAGCAGAAAGAGCGATGCTCACGCATTTAAAAAATGTAGAAAAACTGCTGAGTGACGTGATTCAAGAACCGGCAGAAGAGTCAGAACCACAGTAAGCTGTGCCGAATAAGGGCACAGCTCTATTATTAACGAGAAATATGCAGTTTTTTCATGCGATATTGCAGACTTTGCCTGCTCATGCCCAGTATCTTTGCAGTCTGTGAAATATTATCGTCCATTTTTTCTAAGTAATGGACGATGTATTGTTTTTCGAATCGTTCCATTTGGGTTTGAAAATCAGTCGTATGTTCTTGGCTTGTATAAATAAACGTGTCAGCTGCTGCGGTATGATGCAAAGGATTCGTCTGTAATTGCGCTGCAGGACGCCCTTCCCCATGCTTAAATCTAAAATGATATGGAAGGTGATGCAGGCTTAAGTAATCCTCATCCATCATCATATTCATCCCCGCTTCAATCACATGCTCCAGTTCTCGTACATTACCCGGCCAATCATACGCTTGAAAAAGGGCTAGTACCTCTTCGTCAGCCGCTTTCACCTTCATTTGAAACAGCTCATTATATTTTTGAATAAAATGACTGACAAACGTAGGAATGTCTTCTTTTCGCTCAGAAAGCGGCGGAATAAATAATGTGACAATACCCAGCCGATAAAATAAATCCTTGCGCATGCGTCCGCCTGCGATTGCATCTACAGGATCCTCATTCATATTGGCAATGACTCTTACATCAACAGCGATTTCTTTTGTGCTGCCAAGCCTTCTCACACGCTTCTCCTGTAAAACACGCAGCAGTTTTGCTTGAAGACCAGGATTTAATGAGTTGATCTCATCAAGCAGCAGTGTACCTCCCTGCGCCTGTTCAAATAAGCCGGGCTGATCAGCTGCGCCTGTAAAAGCCCCTTTTTGTGTACCAAAGAGCAGACTTTCAATGAGATTATCAGGCAGTGCCGCGCAATTCTGGGTAATAAATGGTCCAGATGACCGGCTGCTGCCGTTATGAATGCTTTGCGCAAATAGTTCTTTTCCTGTCCCTGTTTCTCCAACAATGAGCACATAGGAAGAGGTGCGTGTCGCTCGTTTTGCATGCTCAATTACCTCTAAAAACGCAGGACTTTGTCCAATAATGGAATCAAAGGTAAAGCGTGTGCTTCCTTTTTTCTTCATATTGTGGTGGATCAGCCGTTCCAGCTTGGTCACATCATTCGAAATTTCAACCGCTCCTTGGATGAGGCCGTCTCGAACGAGCGGGTATGTATGATTAATCGTTGTGATTTCTTTTCCGTTGTAATTATGATACGTCTGCTTTGCATGAACGGTTTGTTTCCCAGTACGCAGCGCTTGGACAAGCGTACTGTGCATGTCGTCTTGGAAGACGAAGAGGTCTAATACATTTTTATGGAGAACATCAGAGCGTTTCAAAGACTCAATCTCCATCATTTTTTTATTATAGACAACAGTGTTGCCATTCTCGTCAATTGCATGAACCCCGACATCTATTAAATCGAGCATTTGTTTATACAGATCAATCTCATTTTCGAGCTTTGCAGTATACGAATCTTCTTTCATTGCGCCACCTCCAGACGTTACCTCTATTTTACATGAAAAATTTTGCGGTTTCCTCTAAAAAATTTGGCGGATGCAAAAATATTTTGCATAAAAAACCAGATCAATCACCGCCATAATGCAGGCAGAAAGTTGGCACGATCCTTGCATATCATATGTGTGTAGATGAACCTAATGAAAAAGAGGCTAGCTTATAGAAGGAGGAATAGACGATGAAACAGACAAATGAATTGATTCAACAAACCGAACAATACGGTGCGGCAAACTATCATCCACTGCCAATTGTGATTTCAGAGGCTGAAGGGGTTTGGGTGACAGACCCTGAAGGCAATCGATATATGGATATGCTGAGTGCATATTCCGCAGTGAACCAAGGGCATCGCCATCCCCGCATTATTGAGGCGCTCAAAAAACAGGCAGACCGGGTAACACTGACCTCAAGAGCTTTTCACAATGATCAGCTTGGTCCTTGGTATGAGAAAATTTGTCAACTGACGAATAAAGAGATGGCACTCCCGATGAATACTGGAGCTGAGGCTGTAGAAACAGCTGTCAAAGCAGCAAGACGCTGGGGCTATGACGTCAAGGGAATCGAAGACAATCGCGCAGAAATCATTGCGTGCGTCGGTAACTTCCATGGCAGAACGATGACGGCTGTTTCCCTTTCTTCTGAAGCAGAATATCAAAGAGGTTTCGGTCCAATGCTTCCAGGCATTAAACTGATTCCTTACGGAGATATTGAAGCGTTACGTGAAGCCATCACACCACAAACAGCGGCTTTTCTGATCGAACCTATTCAAGGAGAAGCGGGAATTGTCATGCCGCCAGAAGGCTTCTTGAAGGAAGCGAAGGCGCTTTGTGAAAAGGAACATGTGCTGTTCATTGCGGATGAAATTCAGGTCGGATTAGCGCGAACAGGAAAGATGTTTGCATGTGACTGGGAAGACATTGAGCCAGATATGCTGATTCTTGGGAAAGCTTTAGGCGGCGGTGTATTCCCAATCTCGTGTGTGGTCGCAAACCGCGATATATTAGGTGTGTTTAACCCTGGATCTCACGGCTCTACCTTCGGTGGAAATCCTCTTGCGTGTGCGGTATCGCTGGCTGCACTGGATGTCTTAATCGACGAAAACCTTGCAGCGCGTTCTATGGAGCTTGGCGAATACTTAAAAGACAAACTCACGCGCATTCAAAGTCCTGTCATCAAGGAAGTGCGCGGCCGCGGATTATTTATCGGCATGGAGCTGACAGAGGCAGCGAGACCATATTGTGAAAAGCTGAAACAAGCAGGACTGTTATGTAAGGAAACCCATGAGACCGTCATCCGCTTTGCACCGCCTCTCACGATTTCTAAAGAAGATTTAGACTGGGCGATTGGTCATATTGAAGCATTATTTCAAGCATAAATGTCAAAGGGGGAGAAACCTTCACTTTCTCCCTTTCCCTTTCAACGAACAGCGAATTTTGTCAAAGGATGATGAATAGAAGAGTGAAAGTGGGGAAAATGATTTGAAGCAAGAGCAGCATAATGAACTAGAACGTTCCATGAAAAGCAGGCATCTCTTTATGATTGCCTTAGGCGGCGTCATTGGTACTGGTCTTTTCCTTGGGTCAGGACTCATTATCCATCAGGCTGGACCCGGGGGAGCCATTCTATCCTTTATCATTGGCGGATTGTTAATGTATTTGGTGATGCTCTGTCTTGGAGAATTAGCAGTGGCGATGCCGACAGCGGGTTCCTTTCAGGAGTATGCAACCAAATATATAGGTCCGTCCACAGGCTTTATGATCGGCTGGCTTTATTGGTTTAGCTGGGCATGTACAATAGGACTGGAGTTTACGTCAGCAGGCATTTTGCTCCAAAGGTGGTTCCCAGATATCCCTGTTTGGCTTTGGTGTCTTGCATTTAGTGTGATTTTATTTGCCGTGAATGCCATCTCAGCTCGCAGCTTTGCTGAAACCGAGTTTTGGTTTTCGGCCATTAAGGTCGCTGCCATCCTATTATTTATTATCATTGGAATTGGCGCAATTTTCGGAATGATTGATCTAAAAGATGGAGAACCAGCCCCTCTATTTCGTCATTTGACGGATCATGGCGGACTATTTCCTAACGGCGTTTTTGCTATTTTATTAACCATGGTCACGGTCAATTTCTCCTTTCAAGGAACAGAACTTGTAGGGATTGCCGCAGGAGAGAGTGAAAACCCTGAAAAAACATTGCCTCGTTCTATACGAAATATTATTTGGAGAACGATGGTCTTTTTCGTTTTATCCATTGCGGTTCTGGCCGCACTTCTTCCATGGCAGACAGCAGGCACCGTCGACAGCCCGTTTGTCGTCGTGCTGGACAAGGTCGGTATACCGTATGCTGCAGATATCATGAATTTTATCATCATCACAGCGGTCTTATCTGTAGCAAACTCTGGATTATATGCATCATCACGTATGCTTTGGGCACTGTCGAAAGACGGGAAAGGACCTGACTTTACGAAAAAGCTGTCCAAGCGTAAAATTCCGATCAATGCACTATTGGTCACAATGGGCGTATCTGCACTATCTCTGCTGACAAGTGTTGTGGCACCAAAAACGGTGTATGTGTGGCTCATTTCTATTTCTGGTATGGTTCTTGTTGTGGTGTGGATGTCTATTTGCTTGTCCCAGTATTTCTTTAGAAAACAATTCATAAAGGCGGGCGGAGATGTAAAGGATCTCGTCTTCCGAACACCGCTCTATCCATTTGTCCCATTAGCAGGCTTTATCGCATTTGGCATTGTCCTCATCAGCTTGTTTTTTATCGAGGATCAGCGGATCGGTCTTTATTGCGGAATTCCGTTCATGGCTGCCTGTTACATCATTTATTATCTCAAAATCAAACCGAAAGAAGAGGCAAAACAGTTTGGAACCATCACAAAAACATAAGCAAATCCTGAAAAAAATGTGCATGCTGATCTCACCAGCATGCACATTTTGCATCGTGAATACATTCTATATAAAAGAAAATAAATATTTTGAAAAGAAATATCATAGCAAGAACCTTGATGACAAGCAGGTTATCGGTGAAAATGTGTCTATTTTTTGTCTAAATGTGTTTGTAAGAGTTGAAAATGCAAGATTATCCTGTTAAAATAATTAAAGAAAGCAGGGATTGATTTTTTTTGGCTGTGGCGGGACGTTTTTTGTCACAGTGGGACGTTTTTGGTCCAACGTGAAAAGAAAGGGTCGTTAGCCATGAATCATTTATTGGAAGCTCAAAAAAAATTATTGCCAGATCTTCTCATTGTTATGCAAAAACGCTACGACATTTTGCAGTACATCAGATTAGCTGAACCAATTGGCCGCAGAAGCCTTGCGACGAGTCTTGGTCTCAGCGAGCGCATCTTACGTGCTGAAGTTCAGTTTTTAAAAGAACAAAATCTGCTGGATGTCAAAACGAGCGGCATGATGCTGACGAGTGAGGGTCACGCTTTGCTTGAAATGCTTGAAGGAATGATGAAGGACGTTTTAGGTTTAACCTTTTTGGAAAATACATTAAAGAGAAAGTTAGGCCTGGAAGAAGTCATGATCGTTTCTGGTGACAGTGACGAATCCCCGTGGGTGAAGCAAGAAATGGGAAGAGCTGCTGTCCAATGCATGAAAAAAAGGTTTACTGGAAATAATATCGTCGCCGTCACTGGCGGAACGACGATGGAAGCCGTTGCCGAAATGATGACCCCTGATGCCAAAAACCGCGATATGATGTTTGTCCCTGCGAGAGGCGGTCTTGGGGAGAATGTAAAAAATCAGGCAAACACCATTTGTGCCCACATGGCTGAAAAAGCTTCCGGTACTTACAAACTGCTGTTTGTTCCAGGGCAGCTGTCAGAAGGTGCTTACTCTTCCATTATTGAAGAGCCGTCCGTCAAAGAAGTGCTTCAAACGATTAAATCGTCCACGATGCTTATTCATGGTATTGGTGAAGCAAAAACAATGGCGATGAGACGAAATACACCAGCTGAAGATTTAAAAAAGATTGATGAGCATGACGCAGTGACAGAGGCCTTTGGCTATTACTTTAATCGTGATGGTGAGGTCGTACACAAAGTGCACTCCGTCGGTATGCAGCTAGATGATCTAGAAAGCATTCCACACATCATTGCTGTTGCAGGTGGATCATCAAAGGCGGGGGCGATTGAAGCTTATTTCAAAAAACCGCGCCGAACGGTTCTCGTCACAGACGAAGGAGCCGCAAAAGAGTTATTAAGGGAGTCAATTGATCCCTCAATATAAAACATTGTGACCTATAAAAGGAGGAAACATCATGGCAGTAAAAGTCGGTATTAACGGATTTGGACGTATTGGACGTAACGTATTTCGTGCAGCATTAAATAATCCTGAAGTTGAGGTAGTAGCGGTTAACGATCTAACAGATGCTAACATGCTTGCACACCTTTTACAATATGACTCTGTTCACGGAAAACTAGATGCAGAGGTTTCTGTAGACGGTACAAACTTAGTAGTGAACGGTAAAACAATCGAAGTATCAGCTGAGCGTGACCCTGCGAAATTAAGCTGGGGTAAACAAGGCGTAGAAATCGTTGTTGAATCTACTGGATTCTTCACAAAACGTGCAGACGCTGCGAAACACTTAGAAGCTGGCGCTAAAAAAGTCATCATCTCTGCTCCTGCTAACGAAGAAGATATCACAATCGTTATGGGTGTAAACGAAGACAAATACGATGCAGCTAGCCACGATGTCATCTCTAATGCATCTTGTACGACAAACTGCTTAGCTCCATTTGCAAAAGTACTTAACGATAAATTTGGTATCAAACGCGGTATGATGACAACTGTTCACTCATACACAAATGACCAGCAAATTCTTGATCTTCCGCACAAAGACTACCGTCGTGCTCGTGCAGCTGCGGAAAACATCATCCCAACTTCTACAGGTGCTGCGAAAGCTGTTTCACTTGTATTGCCTGAACTTAAAGGTAAATTAAACGGTGGCGCTATGCGTGTTCCAACACCTAACGTTTCTTTAGTTGACCTTGTGGCTGAATTAAACCAAGATGTAACAGCTGAAGACGTAAATGCAGCACTTAAAGAAGCAGCTGAAGGAGAACTTAAAGGAATCCTTGGCTACAGCGAAGAGCCATTAGTATCTGGTGACTACAATGGTAATGCAAACTCTTCAACAATCGATGCTCTTTCTACAATGGTAATGGAAGGCAGCATGGTGAAAGTGATTTCTTGGTACGATAACGAGAGCGGATATTCTCACCGCGTTGTTGACCTTGCAGCTTACATTGCAAAACAAGGTCTTTAATTTCTCACACTGAAGGAACTCACTTGGTTCTTTCCTAGAGACACGATATAATGAAGACGGACAAGGGAAGGGGAAGCATCCCTTTCCCTTTTTCTCTGTTTTTATCCGTTCTGCACGATTTCTCGTTTTGATGAGGGCAAAATGGGAAAAGGATAAAGAGAGTCTTGTCCAATGCGTAAGGAAACCAGAATAAAGGAGGATCTCCTGACGAGCATGAATAAGAAATCAGTAAAAGACATTGACGTAAAAGGTAAAGTTGTGTTCTGCCGCGTAGATTTTAACGTTCCGATGAAGGACGGAGAAGTGACGGATGATACTCGTATCCGCGCAGCATTACCAACAATTGAGTATTTAACAGGACAAGGCGCAAAGGTACTGCTAGCTAGTCATTTGGGTCGTCCGAAGGGTCAAGTTACTGAAGAACTGCGTCTGACACCTGTGGCAAAACGTCTGCAAGAGCTTCTTGGAAAAGAAGTGAAAAAAGCAGATGAAGCTTACGGCGACAACGTGAAAAAGCAAATTTCTGACTTAAAAGAAGGAGATGTGCTAGTGCTTGAAAACGTTCGTTTCTATCCTGGTGAAGAAAAGAACGATCCTGAATTATCAAAAGCATTTGCTGATTTAGCCGATGTGTATGTCAATGATGCGTTCGGTGCTGCACACCGTGCACATGCATCGACAGCTGGTATTGCAGCTTATCTTCCGGCTGTTTCAGGCTTCCTCATGCAAAAAGAGCTTGAGGTTTTAGGAAAAGCCATTTCAAACCCTGATCGCCCATTTACAGCGATTATCGGCGGCGCAAAAGTAAAGGATAAAATCGGTGTGATTGAAAGTCTTCTTGATAAAGTGGACAACCTCATCATCGGCGGCGGACTTGCTTACACATTTGTGAAAGCATTAGGCCACGAAGTAGGGAAATCTCTATTAGAAGAAGACAAAGTAGATTTAGCGAAATCCTTTATGGACCGTGCAAAGGAAAAAGGCGTGAACTTCCTGATTCCAACAGATGTTCTGGTAGCCGACGACTTTTCAAATGATGCGAATACAAGCATTGTGCCAATCTCTGAAATTCCAAGTGATCTAGAAGCACTTGATATTGGAACAGAGACAAGAGAAAAGTATGCTGACGTTATTAAAAACAGCAAACTTGTTGTCTGGAACGGACCAATGGGTGTATTTGAAATCGATGCATTCGCTAAAGGAACAAAAGCTATCGCAGAAGCACTGGCAGAAGCAAAAGATACATATTCTGTCATTGGCGGTGGAGATTCAGCAGCAGCTGTTGAGAAATTTGGTCTTGCCGATCAGATGAGCCATATTTCTACAGGCGGCGGCGCTTCACTTGAATTTATGGAAGGCAAAGAACTTCCTGGTGTTACTGCATTAAACGATAAATAAGACCAAAACTGCTATAAGGAAGTGTCAATCATGAGAAAACCAATTATAGCTGGGAACTGGAAAATGAACAAAACACTTGGCGAAGCAGTCAGCTTCGTTGAAGAAGTCAAGTCATCTATTCCATCTCCTGACAAAGTGGAATCCATTGTCTGTGCGCCAGCTCTTTTCCTTGAAAAGTTAAACAGCCTTTCAAACGGAACAGACCTTAAAATTGGTGCACAAAACATGCACTTTGAAGAAAATGGTGCATTCACTGGTGAAATCAGCCCTGCTGCTCTAAAAGATTTAGGCATCGGCTATTCAGTGATTGGGCATTCAGAGCGCCGTGAATTCTTTGCTGAAACAGATGAAACAGTGAACAAAAAAGCACATGCTGCATTCAAGCATGGCATCGTTCCAATCATTTGTGTAGGTGAAACGCTTGAAGAGCGTGAAGCTGGCAAAACAAATGAACTTGTCGCTGATCAAGTGAAGAAAGCACTAGCTGGTTTAACGAAGCAGCAAGTCGCTGAATCTGTGATTGCATATGAGCCAATCTGGGCGATCGGTACAGGAAAATCTTCTACAGCGAAAGATGCAAACGACGTTTGCGCACACATCCGCCAAACCGTTGCAAGCGAATTTGGTCAAGAAGCGGCAGACAGCCTTCGCATTCAATATGGCGGAAGCGTGAAGCCGGCAAATATTAAAGAATATATGGCAGAATCCGATATTGACGGTGCTTTGGTAGGCGGCGCAAGCTTAGAACCTCAGTCTTTCGTTCAATTATTGGAGGAAGGTCAATATGAGTAAGAAACCAGCTGCATTAATCATCTTAGACGGGTTCGGTTTAAGAGGCGAAACAGTCGGTAACGCTGTCGCACAAGCAAAAAAACCGAACTTTGACCGCTACTGGAATGAATTTCCGCATCAAACCTTAACGGCTTCAGGTGAGGCAGTAGGCCTCCCAGAAGGTCAAATGGGAAACTCTGAAGTTGGGCATTTGAACATCGGTGCAGGACGTATTGTGTATCAAAGCTTAACAAGGGTGAATGTTGCCATCCGTGAAGGGGAATTTGAGAAAAACGAAACGTTCCTAGATGCAATGACTTATGCAAAAGAGAATGACAAGGCGCTTCATTTATTTGGACTCTTGTCAGACGGCGGTGTGCACAGTCACATCCAGCATCTTTTTGCCCTGCTGAAGCTGGCGAAAAAAGAAGGCTTAACAAAGGTATACATTCATGGCTTCTTGGACGGACGTGATGTTGGTCAGAAGACAGCCAAAGTGTACTTGAAACAGCTGGAAGATCAAATCAAAGAAATCGGTGTCGGTGAAGTGGCAACACTTTCTGGACGCTATTACTCAATGGACCGTGACAAACGCTGGGATCGTGTGGAGAAAGCGTACCGCGCGATGGCATATGGTGAAGGCCCAAGTTATCAAAACATTTATGATGTCGTTGATGACTCCTATGAAAATGGAATCTACGATGAATTCGTTATTCCATCTGTCATTACGAGAGAAAATGGTGAGCCGGTTGCCAAAGTAAACGACGGTGACTCTGTGATTTTCTATAACTTCCGTCCAGACCGTGCCATCCAAATCTCGAACACTTTCACAAATGCAGATTTCCGCTCGTTTGACCGCGGAGAAGCTCATCCGAAGAATTTACACTTCGTCTGCTTCACACACTTCAGTGAAACGGTTGATGGTTATGTTGCCTTCAAACCAGTGAATTTGGATAACACAGTAGGAGAAGTGCTTTCTCAAAACGGATTGAAACAGCTGCGGATTGCTGAAACAGAGAAATATCCTCACGTGACGTTCTTTATGAGTGGTGGACGTGAAGAAGAATTTCCTGGTGAAGACCGCATCTTAATCAATTCACCAGATGTGGCAACCTATGACCTCAAGCCGGAAATGAGCGCTTATGAGGTAAAGGATGCACTTGTTGCAGACATCAATGCTGACAAGCATGATGCGATCATCCTGAACTTTGCTAACCCGGATATGGTTGGTCATTCAGGTATGCTTGAGCCAACAATCAAAGCTATTGAAGCAGTAGATGAGTGCTTAGGAGCTGTAGTCGACGCAATCCTGGCAAAAGGCGGACATGCCATCATCACGGCAGACCACGGTAACGCAGACGTGCTCATTACCGAAGAAGGAAAGCCGCATACTGCACATACAACGAATCCTGTACCAGTCATCGTGACGAAAAAAGGTGCGACGCTTAGAGAAGGCGGTATTTTAGCCGATCTATCTCCAACGCTTTTAGACTTACTTGGTCTTGAGAAACCAAAAGAGATGACAGGAACATCATTAATTCAGAAATAAAAAAATTGATTCAAAAGGAGAGAAATTAAACATGCCATACATTGTTGACGTATATGCACGCGAAGTATTAGACTCTCGCGGTAACCCAACAGTTGAAGTAGAAGTTTACACAGAATCTGGCGGCTTTGGCCGTGCGCTTGTTCCAAGTGGTGCTTCTACTGGTGAATATGAAGCAGTAGAACTACGTGACGGAGACAAAGACCGTTACCTTGGAAAAGGTGTTCTGACAGCTGTAAACAACGTAAACGAAATCATTGCACCAGAGCTTTTAGGCTTTGATGTAACAGAACAAGTAGCGATTGACAAAATGTTAATCGAACTTGACGGAACAGAAAACAAAGGGAAATTAGGCGCAAACGCAATCCTTGGTGTATCTATCGCTGTAGCACGTGCGGCTGCTGATTTCTTACAAATTCCACTGTATCAATACCTTGGTGGATTCAACTCCAAAACGCTTCCAGTACCGATGATGAACATCGTCAACGGCGGAGAGCATGCGGATAACAACGTAGACATTCAAGAATTCATGATCATGCCTGTAGGTGCACCGAACTTCCGTGAAGCACTTCGCATGGGCGCTCAAATCTTCCATAGCCTGAAATCTGTATTAAGCGCAAAAGGCTTAAACACAGCTGTAGGTGACGAAGGTGGATTCGCTCCAAACCTTGGTTCTAACGAAGAAGCACTTCAAACAATCGTTGAAGCGATCGAAAAAGCTGGCTTCAAACCAGGTGAAGAAGTGAAGCTTGCAATGGATGCTGCATCTTCTGAGTTCTACAACAAAGAAGACGGTAAATATCATTTATCAGGCGAAGGTGTTGTGAAAACATCTGCTGAAATGGTTGACTGGTATGAAGATATGGTATCGAAATACCCAATCATCTCTATTGAAGACGGCCTTGATGAAAACGACTGGGAAGGTCACAAACTATTAACTGAGCGCCTTGGCAGCAAGGTTCAGCTAGTAGGAGATGACTTGTTCGTTACAAATACGAAGAAGCTATCTGAAGGAATCAAAAACGGCGTTGGTAACTCAATCCTGATCAAAGTAAACCAAATCGGTACATTAACTGAAACATTTGATGCAATCGAAATGGCAAAACGCGCAGGATATACAGCTGTTATCTCTCACCGTTCTGGTGAAACTGAAGACAGCACGATTGCAGACATCGCTGTTGCAACAAACGCTGGACAAATCAAAACAGGTGCTCCGTCTCGTACGGACCGTGTGGCGAAATACAACCAATTACTTCGCATCGAAGATCAATTGGCTGAAACAGCACAATATCACGGCATTGCAACATTCTATAACTTGAATAAATAATGTCAGCTATGCGCTGCGTTCCGTTCTTTCATGAGAGCGGGACGCAGCGTTTTTTTGTGTTGAGCGAAAATCCGGTGGCTAATTCATTTGGCTTATCCTATTTCTGTAAAAAATCCTCCTTCAGTTAGAGAAGAAGCCAAAATCCCCTCCATTTATAAGTACTAAATCATGAAAAATCGACTAAAAATATGATCTGAAATGAACTTATGCTTTCTGTAAGGAGGTGGTATCATTTTACATATATTAGGGGGTGATGAGATGCTGAATCCTTTTAGCCTTCGTTTTCCAGTAGGTGTGTATATGTATGTCCTTCACCTATTGGCGGCATATGATGAAAGGAAGCAACGAATTTTAACTTCTAAGAATGTACAGAAAAACGCATTTTGGATTTATGTCCTTGCCGCTATATTAGGCATTATTTCACTTGGAGCATTGATTTGGGCATGCAAGACCTTTGGACGGGGCTCGAAATTTTTAGGAGAGTTCAAATTATTAGGCATGTACGTTAAAATCCAGTGCGGTTTTTAACAGGGATGAGAACAGATGCAAGGTCATCTGTTCTATCTGAAACAAACGGAGGGATATGATGCTGACATTACAATTAAAAGAAAAAACATATAGCCGCACCTTCTCTCTCCGTAATATTCAAATGAATGTCGAGAAAGGGCAGATGCTGCTGCTTTTGGGGCATAATGGTGCGGGAAAGACGACGATGATCCAATCCATGTTTGGGCTGACACCATTTATAGGATGCGTCACTTTACACGGTAAACAGCTGAACCTTCAATCCTCAGAACACATCTCCTTGTTGAAAAAACATGTTTCCTATATTCCTGACGAGCATTCGTTGTTCGATTATTTATCACCGAGGGAATACTTTCAATTACTTCAGCTGCCAAATGAGCAAGATGTCACACGGGAGGAGACGTTCATCGAACTGTTTGAGCTGGGTTCATATATGGATCAGCCTATCGCTCAGCTGTCTCATGGCAATCAAAAGAAAACGCAGATCATTTCCCAGCTCCTCAGGCCATGTGATTATTATGTGTTCGACGAGCCAACGAACGGACTTGATCCAGATATGATGATCATCTTAAAAAAGGTGCTCATGAAGCTGAGAAATCAAGGCGCTGGCATTCTCATTTCAACCCATCATTTGAGCTTTGGTGATACGCTTTATGACCATCTCATGATCTTAAGAAATGGGGACGTCAAGCTGGATATGTCCCGCCAAGAAACGAATCAGACATTTCCTCATCAGGCACTTGAAGAGATTTATAAAGAAGTGAATCGAGATTACTATATGCAGGTGGAGAGGTTACTCAATGATCTGGACACGACACGTTCTTCATAAAATAGAATGGGGAATGCTGACAACGAAAGGAAAGCAGCTTGCAAAAAAGTACCCTATACAGCTTCTCGCAGCCGCGGCTTTTTTCTTGCTCATGTACGCGATATACGTCGTTATCAGCCTGCGCTTTTTCATGCAGGCAGGAGAAAGTGAGCCGGCTGCTCTATACCTCCAATTGATGAAAATGACGCTTTTACTTTTAGGCGCAGCTATTTTGTTATCCCGCAATAAATTAAAGCGACAGGAATATCAATTCTACTTTTTGAATAGTGCGATACAAAGTGTGCCATTTGTCCTTTGTGTGTATTTTTTTCCGATGCTCTTTTGTTTTCTCATGGTAGGACTGCTTTTTTTACCGATTGTCTTAGGCCTTTTGATCAGCGGTGTTACGCCATCTTTGTATTGGATAACGGCTGTATGCATGACTTGCTGTGTACTGGCGCTGCTTGCACTTGCTTCTTGGATGGTGATGCGGATTGCTGTGAGCCATTTCGTATCAAAAACAAAAGAGCATTTGCTGCTGCAAACGCTAGGCTTTGCGGTGCTGAATCTATTGGTGTTTCTCCTTTTGAAAAAAGCAATGGAGATGATCCGTGTATGGCCATCAGTCTATCTCATATTTCTGGTGATCCTTCTAAGCGCTGGCTGGCTATGGCTGAAGGGGTTAGCGGCTTCTTATGTCCATCGGATGTTTTTGCAGCTGAAAACAGAGGTAAAGTCGTTTTCTTACAAGAAAATCAGAACGCAATCTTCCTTTCTGACGCACCTGCGGCAGGAATTGGTCTATTTCAGCCGGTCAGCTGTTTTTAAAGAACAGGGCATTTTGTTTTTATTTCTCGTTTGTTTGACGGCGGGGCTGCCATTTGTTTTTACACCGGTAGAAACCGGCTGGCTGTATGCCTTTATTGTGCAGTATGCATTAAAGGAAATATTGATCATGCTTCCGCTGATGATTGGCAGAGAATATCATATCAATCAAAGGGCCATCTTTATGTTAAATACATCAAAGGGTGCTTATTTATTGTCGAGAATTTTATTTTATTACGCCATTAATTTGTTGATCTATTTTGTGTTTATTGGGCTTGCATCTATGGTGATAGGCATTAAAAGTGAAGGGCATGGCCTCGCAAGTTTGTCCATTTTGTTGATCACTGCCATGGCGGCCTGTACAGGGTTTATCGTGAAGATCAGTGAGTTTAATAAACTGTTTGTCATCGTGATGATGATTGCTGTATTCAGCTTTATCGATATGCTTTTATTGAAGTGGCTTTCAACAGATGTGTATCTTCTCGCTACCGCCTATCTGCTAGGTTCACTTGCGTTTTATAGCTGTATATATGCAGTCATGTTAAAGAGGCCTGTCTTGCGATGATAGAGCTTGTGTTTAGTTTCCTAGCGGTTGTGGTGATACATGAACTCGGTCATATACTGATGGTCATGTTGTGTAACAAAATCGAAAAAAGGCCGCTCTTTGATTTTGTGGTCACGATTGATTGGAAGCATGTGGCGGTCGTCCATGAAACGTTTGGCCGGCCGAGCTTCAATATGATGGTGGCACTTGCAGGGCCGCTCTTTCCGGTGCTTTGTTCGATTGTGCTTTTTATGATATGGAAGCATTCGGTCAGTCATCAGCTGCTGTTTTTTTCTTTACTAAATACGGTGATGCTGCATCCAGCTTGTCCAGACGGGAAAAATATCACAGCCAGTTTAAAAGAGATGAAGGAGAGAAAGAGATGATCAAAGTATTTCATTCGTTTTCCAGCGGTATAACACTTGCGATGCTGTATGTATTTGCTGTGTTTATGACCCCTGTTTTTTTACTGCTGCTAGAGGTCAATCATGTTGAATCAAGCCCAACATTGTTTGGCATGCCATTTTATATCATGAAAATTGAAGAGTATCAATTCAGCTCAGAGGCGACGCTCTTTGGATGTGTGGTCTGTTTTTTAGCTGGCGCCGTCCTTTATTTCTTCATTCAATATGTGAAGCATGTGGTAAAAAAGCGCAGAACATAAAAAAAGCAGACGGAACAAAACATCAGTCTGCTTGCAAAGTGAGTGACAGCCGTACCATATCCATACACTGAATGCCATTTTCAAAAATCGGTTCATCATAATGCTTAAGAAAGAAATCGTGGTCAATAGATGTCATGCGGAAGCCGCATTTCTGATAAAGTGCGAGCTGCTGAATGCTCGAGTTGCCTGTGCCGATTTCAACTGTGTGAAAACCTGCGGCTTTCGCTTCATCAATGGCATGGCGGATCAGCTGCTTCCCAATTCCTTTTCCTTGCCATGATTCCTTCACGGCGACATTAATGATTTCGACTGTCTGCTGAGACAGAGATAAAAGCACATAGACGCCAATCACGTCCTGTTCATGATATGCGGCATAACAAGAGCCGGATTGCACATAAGTAAGAACCTTTTCCTTGGAAGGATCAGCTAAGAGTAAAAGATCCATAGGGACAGATTGATCACCTGACAATGGCCGAATGTGTATCATGTTTTTTCATCCTTTCTACTCTTTAATATACCCTTGTTTCACACCCCAATCATATTGATCCTGTACCCATTGTGAGGGCGGATTGTGGGTGACATTTGGGTCTTTTTTGACAGTTGGTTTCCTTGCAGCCTGTGCTCTCTGCTTATTCGCTTGAGCAGTGGCTTTCGCTGCTGTCAGCTCTTTTTGAAGCTGGTCAATTTTTGCCTCAAGCGCTTTACGTTGCTTGACTTCTTTTTGATAGGCTTTCTTTTCGTTTTTGAGCTTTTTCGACATGGTCGACAGTTTCTTTTTTTGATCTTCGTTTTCATGCTTCATATCCGCTTGATCTGATTTCAACTGCGAAAGCTGCTCAGTGTTCGTTTTGCTTTCTTGCTGATGTTTTTCCTCTGCTGCTTTGATGGTCTGCTGCTGCCAAACCATCCAGCCGGCTGCGCCTAAAACCGCAACAGATAGAAGGATAATGGTGATCGTTTTCTTCATGTGTCATTCCCCTTTCTATAAAACCTTTATTATCATCGGTTAAATATAGACAGGTTTTAACATCACAAGGGAATATTCACATCAGATTGGCAGACACTATGAAAAAAGGAGGGTGTCTGTTGATTTCCTTTATGATTCATGTCGTGGTCTCATTATTTGCTGTATCAAATCCCATTGGAAACGTGCCTCTTTTTATCACCTTAACAGAGGGATATACAGAGAAAGAACGCTCCCAGACAGCCAAAAAAGCCATTGTGGTCTCTTTCATCATTCTGATTGCCTTTCTATTGGCAGGCAGGCTTATTTTCAAATTGTTTGGGATCGATATTCATGCACTCCGCATCGCTGGAGGTATTTTTATTTTTGGTATCGCTTACAATTTACTGAATGCAAAGGAGTCACATGTCCAAAATCCACATTCTGAAGAAAAGGCAGAAAGCAAAGAGAAAGCGGATGTCTCCGTTACGCCGCTGGCGATCCCGATCATCGCTGGTCCTGGTACAATCGCTACAGTGATGAGCTTAACCCCGGGAAGTCAAGTGATGCTTCACATGTTTGCGATTGTAATTGGCATTGTCATCGTTCTGGCAATGACCTTTTATGCCTTTCATTATTCAAGTTTCATTATGCGGAAAATGGGGAAAACAGAGATGAATGTCGTGACGCGGTTAATGGGATTAATTCTTGCTGTAGTGGCAGTTGAGATGATCGGCGCAGGCTTAAAAGGGATGTTTCCAATGTTTATGCAATAAGTGTATATAAAAAAGCTGTTTTTTCTACAATGATGTAAAATAAAACAGCTTTTTTTAAGGTTTCGGCACATGCTTAAACACTTCTTCACTTTCAAAGAATTCAATTAAGCGGCTAATCCAATCATAGTAATCAAGACTTTCCTTGATTTCTGAAAGAAGCAGATTGATTTTATCCTCTGTCTCTTCTGGCAGGTCGTCCTGTTCAAGCAGCTCCAGCAATTCCTTGCACGTTTTCTTATGTGCCTTGCGGTTTTTGCTGACAACTCGGGACCAATTGGCTGCAAACAAGGAAATAAACGTTTGGTATTGATCTTGCTCAACGTCATATAGATCTTTACGTATTCCTTTTTCATAAACCTTTTCCGCAATATTCAAATCAAGCATTTCTCGAACGACTTGACTCATTCTCGTTTTGCTCATGCCTGTCGCCTCTGATAGCTCCCCAAGCGTCATTGGTTTACGGTTCATGTGAATGATACCAAGCACTCTACCCACTGTAGAAGAAAGACCAAAGGCATTCATGTTCTCGGCAGCTTTTTCAATATAATGATCCTGTGCTTTTTGAATGGCGCCTAACGCTAGCTTGTCCACTCCCCGATTCATCCCTTCACGACTGACAATTTGTAACACAATATATCATATACCTGTTTGTTGATGAAAACAATAAATATTGAGTATTTGCTCGTAATTTGGAGGAAAAAGGAGAGATCTCTATCTATTGGGCCGTTAACTGAAAATTTTAAATAAATGTTATGCAATACAAACACATCGTAAACTTTTTATTTTATAAAGTTTGCACTATAATAAATAAGGTGTAAATTTTCTGAAAATATTGATCCGACTAATTGGAGGTGTCTCATTTGCTGAAACTAGAGAATGTATCTAAGACGTATAAAGGCGGAAAAAAAGCTGTCAAAAATATTGATTTAGAAATAGCAAAAGGAGAATTTATTTGTTTTATTGGACCGAGTGGCTGTGGTAAGACAACAACCATGAAGATGATCAACCGACTCATCGAACCTTCCTCAGGAAAAATCTTCATCGAGGGAGAAAACATTATGAAAAAAGATCCAGTTCAATTAAGAAGAGAAATTGGCTATGTGATTCAGCAAATTGGACTGTTCCCCCATATGACCATCGCACAAAACATTTCACTTGTTCCGAAGCTGTTAAAATGGCCGGAAGAAAAACGAAAAGAACGGGCGCGTGAACTGCTGAAGCTTGTCGACATGGGACCGGAATATTTAGAGCGCTATCCTCATGAACTCAGCGGAGGACAGCAGCAGCGTATTGGTGTTCTTCGCGCACTAGCAGCGGAACCCCCTCTGATCCTCATGGATGAACCGTTTGGCGCACTTGATCCAATCACACGAGATTCATTGCAGGAAGAATTTAAGAAACTGCAAAAAACGTTAAATAAAACCATCGTATTCGTCACACATGACATGGACGAAGCTATTAAACTAGCTGATCGAATTGTGATTTTAAAAGATGGAGAGATTGTCCAAGTAGGTACGCCTGACGATATTCTGCGAAACCCAGCCAATGAATTCGTAGAAGAATTCATCGGCAAAGAACGTCTGCTTCAATCAAATCCGAATATGGAACGTGTAGAACAAATGATGAACACGTCACCAGTCACCGTTACAGTTGAAAAAACATTAACAGATGCCATCTACATCATGAGAGAAAAGCGGGTCGATTCCTTGCTTGTAGTAGATGAACATCATGTGCTAAAAGGCTATATCGATATTGAAACAATCGATGCGAACCGCAGAAAAGCAGCTTTTGTTGGTGATATTTTAAATACAGAGTTCTATACCGTACAAGAAGGCGCACTTCTAAGAGACACTGTCCGGAAAATCTTAATACGCGGCATTAAATATGTACCGGTTGTGGATGCAGAAGGGCACTTAAAAGGCATTGTGACACGTGCAAGTCTGGTAGATGTTGTGTACGACTCCATTTGGGGAGACGATACGCCGGCAGCTGTCACTGAAATGAAGTAAGGGAGGTGTACACATGGATCAAATCATCGACTTTCTAGAGAAAAATGGCGGGGAACTCCTCACAAAAATGTGGGAGCATTTATATATTTCCTTAATTGCTGTTGTGCTCGGTATTCTTGTTGCCGTTCCTTTAGGCGTGGTACTCACACGAATGAAGCGAGGCGCAGGTTTTATCATCGGTATCGTGAATATCTTTCAAACACTCCCTAGTTTAGCGATTCTTGCCTTTTTTATTCCTATTTTGGGGGTTGGGAAAATACCTGCAATCGTTGCTCTCTTTTTCTATTCGGTTTTACCTATTTTAAGAAATACGTATGCCGGGGTACAAGGTGTGAACAAAAACTTGCTTGAATCCGGTAAAGGAATCGGGATGACAACATGGGAACAAATTCGTCTTGTTGAACTCCCGCTTGCTGTACCGGTCATTATGGCAGGTGTCAGAACGTCAACGATTTATTTGATTGGCTGGACAACACTTGCAGCCTTTATCGGTGGAGGCGGTCTAGGTGACTACATTTTGATTGGACTTCAGCTGTATCAGCCGGAATTCATTATTGCGGGTGCGATCCCAGTCACAATTTTAGCAGTCATCATCGACCTATCATTAATGAAGCTGGAGAAAAAAGTAACACCTGAAGGCTTAAAAGGATTGAAGGAAGTTTCATAAGGAGTTGGCTTATGTGAAGAATCGAAAAACAAAATGGATCAGTGCACTGCTTGCCGGATGCTTGCTATTGATAAGCGGCTGTTCACTTCCTGGACTAGCCGGCTCCTCAGGGGGCACGCTGCGAATTGGAGCACAAAACTTTACCGAATCAGAAATTATGGCCTATATGGTTAGCGATATGATCGAACATTACACTGATAAAAAGACGACCATTGTGAAAAACTTAGGTTCCAACACTGTGCAGCAGAAAGCAATGGAAAACGGAGATGTCGACATTTCTGCCACAAGATATTCAGGCACAGATTTAACAAGCACGCTTGGAATGGATGCGGAAAAAGACCCGGAGCGGGCGATGGAGATCGTCCAAAAAGAATTTAAAAAACGCTATGATTACAAATGGTTTGATTCTTATGGATTTGATAATACGTATGCCTTTGCCGTGACGCAAAAGATGGCGAAGGAAAATAATTTAGAAACGGTCTCTGATTTGAAAAAGAATGCGACCAATTACCGATTTGGGGTCGATAACATATGGCTCAAAAAGAAAGGCGACGGCTATGACGGATTTGTGAAAACATACGGAATCAAATTTGGCAGCACATATCCGATGCAGATTGGTTTAGTCTATGATGCATTAAAAAATAAAAAAATGGATATTGTACTTGCCTATTCAACAGATGGACGAATCAAAGCCTATAATCTCAAAATCTTAAAAGATGATAAACGGTTCTTCCCGCCATATGATGCATCGCCAGTAGTCCCGGAGAAAGTCTTAAAAGAAAATCCAGGGCTTGATAAGGTGATCAACAGGCTGATCGGAAAAATCGATACAGAACAAATGCAAGAGCTGAACTATCAAGTCGACGGAGAGCTTCAAGAACCAGCAACCGTTGCGAAGAATTTCTTGAAAAAACACAATTACTTTGAGTAAGATGGGGAGGTGTCACGGCTGATGGACACACTGCAGCAATTATGGACGTATTATCAGCAGAACGGGTCATATGTGTTAGAAGAATTTTATCGGCATTTTCTCATGTCGGCGTATGGGGTGTTGTTTGCGGCGATTGTCGGGATTCCAGTAGGCATCTTTGTCGCGCATTACCGCAAGCTGAGCAATTGGGTCTTTGCCATTACCAACGTCATCCAAACGATACCGGCATTAGCGATGCTTTCCGTGTTGATGCTTGTATTAGGACTTGGCGCAAATACAGTCATCCTATCACTCTTTCTGTATTCGCTTCTGCCGATCATCAGAAACACATATACAGGCATTGTCAGCATTGAACATGCCTATTTAGAATCAGGTAAAGCGATGGGCATGACGAAATGGCAAGTGCTGAGAATGGTTGAACTACCGCTTGCTTTATCAGTCATTATGGCTGGTTTAAGAACCGCACTGGTCATTGCCATCGGAATTACAGCGATTGGAACATTTGTGGGCGCGGGAGGTCTTGGTGATATCATCATCAGAGGGTCAAACGCCACAAACGGAACAGCCATCATTTTAGCAGGTGCGATTCCAACTGCACTTATGGCTATTATCGCTGACCTTGTCATGGGCTGGCTCGAACGCTATTTAAGCCCGACAAACAAGAAAAAAGAAAGAAAAGCGTTAGCTGAAAAAAACATCACATCTGCTTAAGCAGTTGAAAAGACAAAACCTCCCTTACATCGCTGTAAGGGAGGTTGTTTTATGATGATCAGGCGGTTCGAATGCTGGTTTATGATTCAAGCGTGATCCATTCAGAGGACCACTTCGCAATTTCCTCAAAAACGGGTGCAAGTGAACGCCCCATATCTGTTAAAGAATACTCAATGCGCACGGGTGTTTCAGCAAAAACCTCCCGTTTTACAATACCTGCTGCTTCCAGCTCTTTTAATCTCTCAGATAATACTCTTCCGCTTAAATTTGTCAGAGCCGCCTCAATTTCACTAAAGCGCTGCTGACCTGAGAGAAGCTGAAAAACAATCAGTGCCACCCAGCGTTTACTCAATAACTCAACTGCTTTTTCAAACCGCGGGCACATGTCAGATTGATTCATCTTTCTTCACTCCAATCTGAACCCATTATACCGTAAATCTGTCATAAATCGGCGCAAAAAGCTTAAACATTTATGAGGACGAACGGCTGTTTAACATAAATAACAAATAGCGGTTGAGGTCCTCTATTTCTTTTTTCGAAAGGGTTGACCATATGTCACCATCAAATATTTCGAGATCACCAAGTTCATATTGCGCTGCGGCTTCCTTTATTTTGGATAAAGCAAGATCATCTTCCCTAAGCTGTTGGACAGAAGCGGCTTCCTCAATATAGCCCGCAGCCTGCATCATGTCTTCATAAGGTACCTTTAACGCACCAGCTAGCTTTTTAATCGTAGGAGGTTTCGGAATGCCGCGTTTCCCGTTTTCAATACGAGATATACCGGCAGCGCTGACCTCAGAATACATCGCTAATTGGTTCACCGACAGCTTCTTTTCCTCACGTAATGCTCTTAAATATGCACCAAAGTTCATTAACGCAAAACCTCACATGGTTATAGATTAGATATGTCTATTTTACTTGATTTGTTGACTATTGGCAATAAGTGCACCATGAAAATATTGACATTAGTTAATGGTGGATGTACATTAGGTTTATGCCCCGCTATTTGTTCACCTTTTTTGGTTGATGAGTGTGAGAAAGTATTCATTCAGCTGGCTGATGTCTTGTGCGGAGAGCCTTTCCCATTTGTCCCCGTCAAAAATAGGGAGATGTTCTACATCCTTTTGAAGCGCCGTTTGATAGATTTTTAGCATGGACTCATATTTCGGTTTCATTTCATGAACTTGTTCCTGTTCAATATGACCGGCAAGCAGCATTAAATCCTCATAAGGCACCTTCAAGGCGTGTGCTAATTTTTTTATGGTTAAAGGCTTTGGCACACCGCGCTTTCCATTTTCAATACGAGAAATACCAGCAGCGCTTACACCTGAATACATGGCAAGCTGATTGACCGACATTTTTCTATTTTCTCTTAAAATGCGTAATTGTTCACCAAAGTGATTCATGACATCGAACCTCACATTTCAGTATATGACTTATTTTAGTATGATCATTGACCAAAGGAAATAGCAGAGGGGTAAAAGTGTTGACATAAGTTAATGAATCTGCTTGATGTGAGAGTCTTACATGTTGTACATAATGATTCCATAGGAGGTTGTAATGATGGTCGAAAAGATTCAGATCAGGCGGGCTTTTGTCATGCAGTATATGATCGAGAACGATATGTCGTTAAATCAGCTCGCTGATGAAATTGGCATCTCTCCTGCCACACTTAGCAGGGTATTAAATGGTCACCGAAAACCGGGACAGCTTGTCATTGGCAAAATGATTCATTACTTTGATAAAAAATTTGAAGATCTATTTTACTATGAAAATGTTGACAAAAGTCAATGAGTGATATCATCATATCATCATTAAGGAGGAAATGTCATTGAAAAGGACTGGGATGGTCAGACACATTGATTCTCTCGGCAGAATTGTTCTGCCCTCAGAAATGCGCAAGGTACTCAATATTAAAGAAGAGCAGCTGTTAGAAATTTTCATTGAAGATCAAACCATTATGCTGAAAAAATATGATGCAGATAAGAGCTGCCTGCTGACGGGACAAGTGACGAAGTACAACAAAAGCTATGGAAATGGGAACGTGATGCTGAGTCCTGAAGGAGCTGAACGTTTGTTAGTAGAATTAAAACAGCTATTGAAGGAAGAAGCAACTCATTAAAAATGTGTTTTTAACCGAAAAATTGCATATAAAAATGCTGCAGCCAGCACTTTGGAACGAAATTGTATCAAAATAACGAATCAAGTCGACAATATACAGGAAATCTTTATTTTGATGTTTCGTGACATGCACCTTGTTTTCATGTAAAATAAAGTTATGTGTACCAGTTTGTCTGGAGGTGTTTTCATGCACGCATTTGTTATCACATTACTCGTAATTGTCAGTATCGCACTTATCATCGTTGTATTACTACAATCAAGTAAAAGTGCTGGACTGTCAGGCGCTATTTCAGGTGGAGCCGAGCAGCTTTTCGGTAAGCAAAAAGCGAGAGGCCTTGACTTGATTCTTCACCGTTTAACGGTTATTTTGTCAGTGCTTTTCTTCATCTTAACACTTGCATTGGCATATTTAGGCGTGTAAAGCGCGAGTAACAGAAGGTCTGATCTTTTTTCAGACCTTTTTTTATTATCAGCACTCTTTTGTGTTTGTTTCATACATACAAGTGGAAAATATAAACCATACCAGAAGGAAAGGAAGTCACATCATGAAAGTTGTTACACCAAAACCATTCACGTTTAAAGGTGGAGAAAAGGCGGTGCTTCTTCTTCACGGTTTTACTGGGAATACAGCCGATGTTCGAATGCTTGGCCGTTATTTGAACGATAGAGGATATACATGCCATGCACCTCAATATAAAGGACACGGTGTGCCGCCAGAAGAGCTTGTCCATACAGGCCCGGCTGACTGGTGGAAAGACGTTGAAGAAGGCTATCAATTCTTAAAAGATGAGGGTTATGAGGAGATTGCAGTTTGCGGACTATCCCTCGGAGGAGTTTTTTCATTGAAATTAGGTTACACTGTACCTGTAAAGGGAATTGTACCTATGTGTGCACCTATGTACATAAAAAGTGAAGAAGTCATGTACCAGGGTGTACTAGATTATGCCCGTAACTATAAGAAATTTGAGGGTAAGTCAGAGGACCAAATTGAACAAGAAATGGAATCGTTCAAGAAAACACCAATGGATACACTGAGGAGCCTGCAAGAACTGATTGCAGATGTTAGAAACAATGTCGACATGATCTATTCACCTACTTTTGTTGTGCAGGCACGTCACGATCATATGATTAATACAGACAGTGCGAATATCATTTATAACGAAGTAGAGACAGATGATAAGCATTTGAAATGGTATGAAGAATCAGGCCATGTCATCACGCTTGATAAAGAGCGGGAGAAGGTTCATCAGGATGTCTATACATTCTTAGAATCACTTGATTGGTCAATTTAAATATATAGGGGGTTAGAGTGTGCAAAAAGAAGAATTTATGGATGAATTACTCGCTTTTATGAAAGAAGAAGCGTATAAACCGTTAACCGTTCAAGAGCTGGAAGTCATGATGGAGATTACCAATCCTGATGATTATAAAGAGCTCGTCAAAGCACTTGTGACGCTGGAGGATCAAGGACTCATCGTTCGCACGCGCAGCGACCGTTACGGTGTACCAGAAAAAATGAATTTGGTAAAAGGAAAGCTGTCTGCTCATGCAAAAGGATTTGCATTTGTAACGCCTGAAGAGTTTGGACAGGATGATATTTTCATCCCGCCAAATGAGTTAGGCACAGCGATGAATGGAGATACCGTCATGGTTCGTGTCAGCCACAAATCAAACGGCACGAAAAAAGAAGGAACTGTTATCCGTATTCTCGAGCGTAATACTCAGACGGTTGTCGGTACCTACACAGAAACGAAAAGCTTTGGCTTTGTCATTCCTGATGATAAAAAAATCACAAACGATATCTTCATTCCGAAATCCGCTAAAAACGGTGCGGTCGAAGGTCATAAAGTCGTTGTGACGCTGACAAGCTACCCTGAAGGAAGAATGAGTGCAGAAGGTGAAGTGACTGAAATCCTCGGTCATAAAAATGACCCTGGCATTGATATTTTGTCGATCATTCATAAACACGGTCTGCCAGGTGAGTTCCCAGAAGAAGCACTTCAGCAGGCAGCAGACACACCTGAAACGATTGATGAAAAAGACCTTGAAGGCAGACGCGACTTGCGCAATGAAACGATTGTGACGATTGACGGTGCAGATGCGAAGGACTTAGATGATGCTGTAACTGTGCAAAAGCTGGATGATGGCAAATATAAGCTTGGCGTGCACATTGCAGACGTTTCTCATTATGTCACAGAGAATTCGCCGATTGATCAGGAAGCTTATGAACGTGGAACGAGTGTGTATCTCGTCGACCGCGTCATCCCGATGATTCCGCATCGTTTGTCAAACGGTATTTGTTCATTAAATCCAAAGGTCGATCGTCTCACACTGTCTTGTGAAATGGTCATTGATCGAAACGGAAAAGTCGTCAAACACGAGATTTTCCAAAGTGTGATCAAAACGACGGAGAGAATGACCTATTCTGATGTGAATAAGATTTTAGTCGACCAAGACGAAGAGCTTTTAAACAAATATGAGCCGCTAGTGCCGATGTTTCAAGAGATGGAGAAGCTTGCAGAGATTCTTCGTGACAAACGAATGGAGCGCGGAGCTGTAGACTTTGATTTCAAGGAAGCAAAAGTACTTGTAGATGATGAAGGCGCAGCGAAAGACGTTGTCATTCGTGAGCGTTCCGTTGCAGAGAAATTAATTGAAGAATTCATGCTTGTTGCAAACGAAACGGTTGCAGAGCATTTCCACTGGATGAATGTTCCGTTCATTTACCGAATTCACGAAGAACCAAACCCTGAGAAGCTTCAGCGCTTTTTAGAGTTCGTAACGACGTTTGGTTACATTGTGAAAGGGACGTCAACGAACATTCACCCGCGCGCACTTCAAAGTGTCCTCGATGCTGTCAGGGATCAACCGGAAGAAGTTGTCATTCAAACTGTGATGCTTCGCTCTATGAAACAGGCGAAGTATGATCCAGAAAGCATTGGCCATTTTGGATTATCAACGGAATTCTATACACACTTCACATCACCGATCCGCCGTTACCCAGATTTAATCGTGCATAGACTGATTAGAACCTATTTGATTCAGAAAAAGACAGATGAAGCGACCTTAGAAAAGTGGGGCCAGCTGCTGCCTGAAATCGCAGATCATGCATCTACAATGGAGCGCCGCTCAGTCGATGCAGAGCGTGAAACAGATGATCTGAAAAAGGCAGAGTTTATGCTAGATAAAATCGGTGAAGAGTTTGATGGCATGATTAGTTCCGTGACGAACTTTGGACTATTCGTTGAACTGCCGAATACGATAGAAGGTCTTGTCCATGTCAGCTACATGACAGACGACTATTATCGCTTTGATGAACAGCACTTTGCCATGATCGGTGAACGTACAGGGAATGTCTACCGTATCGGTGACGAAATCACTGTCAAAGTTGTTAATGTTAATAAAGATGAGCATTCCATTGATTTTGAAATCGTCGGGATGAAAGGCACTCGCCGTAAATCACCAAAAGATTTCAAGTTCAAAAAACGGACAGATCCACCAGCGAAAAAAGGGAGTGGAGGTCAAAAAGCCTCTGGGGAAAAAGGCAAAGAGGATAAAAGCGGAAGTGACTGGTTCACAAACCGTAAAAAGAAGAAAAAGAAAAAACGCGTATTTGAAAACGCACCGAAACAAAAACGCAAAAAGAAAAAGTAACGTGCCAAAAAGCAAATAGGGCATCCCGCTCTATTTGCTTTTTGACCACATGGCGTCAGCATTGTCGAAAGCTGGATTGTTTGATAAAATAATCCGTACGATTTGGACCGTGTTTGTGTCAAAAGGAGGGTGTACGCCAATGCCAAAGGGAGAGGGAAAAGTTGTTTCCCAAAACAAAAAAGCAAATCATGATTACTTTATAGAAGAAACATACGAAGCCGGCCTAGTATTACAAGGAACTGAAATCAAATCGATTCGTGCTGGAAAAGTGAATTTAAAAGATTCCTTTGCCAAAATCGAGCGTGGAGAAGTGTTTCTTCATAATATGCACGTGAGCCCATACGAACAGGGGAACCGTTATAACCATGATCCGCTGAGAACGAGAAAGCTGCTGCTTCATCGCAAGCAAATCAGCAAATTGATTGGTGCGACAAAGGAAGAAGGCTACTCACTTGTGCCTCTGAAACTTTATTTGAAAAATGGCTTTGCCAAAGTGCTGATCGGAATCGGAAAAGGGAAGAAGAAATACGATAAACGTGAAGATCTGAAGAAAAAAGATGCAAAACGTGAAATCGAACGTGCCTTCCGCGATCGTCAAAAGCAATTCTAGCCTGATGCAGATGGCTTGCTGAGAGCGGAAGCATTATGCTACAATATGTTATGCAGTAAACAACCACCGCTTTTTTACAGAAACCACCAGTTGTTTCAAGCGATGAGATTGTTATAATAGTTATATACGGAAGCAGTGAAGCTGAACTTCCATCCCGTATATCCCTTTTACAAGGGGACGTTACGGATTCGACAGGGATGGTTCGAGCTTAGGCTGCGAGCCGAGAGGCGATCTCGTTAACACGCACTTAAATGTAACTGGCAAAACTAAAAGTTTTAACCAAAACTTAGCACTAGCTGCCTAATAAGCGCAGCGAGCTCTTCCTGACATCGCCTATGTGTCTGTGAGGAGCCCAATGAAGTAGGCTACGCTTACGTTTCCGTCTGAGGACGTAAGAAGAGATTCATCAGACTAGCTCTCCAAGCGCCCGTCAGCAGGCATGAGGATGAGTGAACACGTAAATATGTTGACTACGCTCGTAGACGCTTAAGTAATCGATGTCTCTGGACGTGGGTTCGACTCCCACCGTCTCCATAATTTTAAATATTTAAAAAGGCCCCTTTCTATAAAGGGGCTTTTTTTATCTAATTTAAGAAGTTAAGTTAACTAGCCTTGAAAGTTAATAATAAATATTAACTTTTAAGTTAGTTTTGATTTTGATATTTAATGTTTTTTGAATTTATTTACATTTTTGATTGGGTTATTCCTACAAGGAATAACCGGAGTTTCTTTAATTATTTACTTATGTACGGTTTCTCAAAGAAGACTGCACCAACCGAACAAACAAAGGAAAAACGACAACCACCGCAATCATCATCAAAAATCCATCCGGCACAAGTTCCACAAACGTTGTCTGAATCACATAAACCGCAATCAGCAGTAAATAACTGATCAAAAATAACAATCCAGAACTTCTCTTTTTAAACGGTTTTTCTAAAAGAATCAGCATAAACAGCCCCGTCATAATCATCCAAAAAGTCATATTCCTTTCGAGTCTCCTCTCCATTCATCCCCACATTGTACAGATATTTCTCCAGACGCAACATACTTCTCCCTCAAATTAAGCAAAAAGTAGTGAAAATATAAGGGATCACAAACAGATAACGCCTGAAATTTTACAAAAAACCTCCAACCAATTCAAAATCACATCTTCCCATTTGTGACTTCCTCATATATAGTAAGATTAGACTAGTTCTAAATAACTGAAATTGGGGCGTTTACATGGATTCGATTGTTTTACATTTTATTGTGATCATGAGTGTTTCTGGCATTCTGTCCGTGATATTATCAATCATTGCTCATGCGAACCGCCACCGGTATATTGGCTGTCAATTGTTTATGTACATGTCTGGAGCAACTGCGATTTATATCTTTGGGCATACGTTTGAATTATTGGCTCGTACCCCTGAAGAAATCATGTTCTGGGTTTGTTTTCAATACATAGGTCTTCCGTTTATCGCACCGCTCAGTCTGCTGATTGTGCTGCAATTTACGGGGTTCCATCAATATTTCACAAAGCGCCGCGTGCTTCTCATCTTATTGATTCCAACTCTCACAACCATTATGGTGTTCACCAACTCTTTACATTCACTCTTTTATCGAAGCATCACGATGAATCCAGTAGATGGGTTTTTATTGGCTGATTTTACGATTGGCTATTGGTATATCATTCATGGCGTTTATACGTTTGGCTGTTCGATGCTTGCTATTTTTATGCTGCTTTGGTTTTTACGTGTCACAAAAAAAGAATATTTAAAGCAGATTCTGATACTGTTAGTGGGAATGTCCTTACCAATTTTGACTTCTTTTATTTATTTATTAGGCGTTACACCCCTGCATATTGATCCGGTTCCTGTGGTGATGTTTCTTACCAACGCACTCTATTTATGGGCAATTATGTCGTTCCAGCTGTTTAAGCTGTCTCCCATTGCAATGGAGCGTGTGTTTGAGCATATGTCTGAAGGGGTTTTGATTTTAGATCGATATCGGACACTCATTGATTACAATCCCGCTGCTGCATCGATCATTCCAGCACTTGCGAATAAAAAGGGAATTGGCTATAAGATCGACGATATTTTCTCAGCAATCATCAAAGATTCAGCGTTCATTCAATGGCTGCGCTCTCCGCAGGATCATTCGCAATATGATTTAATGTGGAAAAAAGAAAAAGACCAGTCCTATTATTATCATCTGACCGCTTCGTCTCTATTTAATAGAAGAGGAGAGATTGAGGGCAGGCAAATAGTGATCAGTGATGTTACAGAGCAGCGTTTGCTGCAGGAAGAGCTGGAGCGTCGTGCGTATATCGATGGTTTGACGAATATTTTCAATCGATCTTCATTCATCGAACGAACGCAGTTGATCCTTGAAGAAGATGCGCAGGATACCGCTGTTATGCTGTTTGATATTGATTTCTTTAAACAAATCAATGACACACACGGACATCATATCGGGGATGAAGCGCTGCGTCATGTTGTCTCTATTTGTCAGGAGCATTTACAAATGGATGATTTATTTGGACGATATGGGGGAGAAGAGTTTGCCATTTGTCTGCCTCATCAGTCATTTAAAGAGGCATGTCATATCGCGGAACAAATAAGACATTCGTTTGAAGCAAGTTTCTTTACGAATGATAAGGAAAAAGTGCGAGTGACAGCGAGCTTTGGAATTGCTCACACAGCCAATGATCCTTGTGTATTAGAGACACTTCTATTTGAAGCGGATCAGGCCTTGTATATGTCAAAACGCCAAGGACGGAACCGGATTTATGCATCCACTGGTAAGGGCCATGTGCTGTATCAAGAGCAGGATCTTCCTCATTGACTGTTGTCCTGACATTCGATATGATAAACATAACATTTGAACGGTTTCCTAAAGGGGAGTAGCTTTTACGGTTTTGGTCGTCACTACAGAAACATTCGTTGTTTCTCGGCCATTCCGGCATGAACAATGTTAGCCAGACCTTTGCCTATCACACATGAGGCAAAGGTCTGGCTATTTTTAAGGTCTTTTTGCATCTGTGTGATAGGGAAGCGGAACAAATGATGCTTTTAATCCTACAGATGAAAGGATGATCGATCTTGAAAAAATACGTGATAGCTTGTCTATTTTCCGGAACGCTTGTATTAAGCGGTTGCTCCGGCTTGCTTGATCAGGTCAACGATACAACGACGTATGTCACTGAGGCAAATGACTATGTGACGGACATTCAGCAATTTACAGAGGAATTTCCAAAGCTCGCTGAAGAAGCTGTGCAAAACGCCGCCAAAAAGGCAGAATTAACGCAGCAGCTTGAATCGTTGAAGGCAGACATACAAGATTTTAATGAAGTCACAGCGCCAAAAATGGCAGAAGACCTTCATGCACAAATCATTGAAAAAAATAAAGCGCTGTCAGAGGAGATTCAAACATATATACAGCAATTGAAAGCAGGCGATATCGATGTTGCCGCCATACTGGAGGATCAGCAGGGATTGATGAAACAGCTTCAGCAATCCGTCAATCTTTTGCAGGATATCGAACAATTAACAAATTAGGACAAACAGCTTTATATGCGGTGCTCAGCATATCTTTGCCTTTTTCGGTGGAGATATGCTTTAATTTAGGTAAAGACAAGTCATAATGAAAAAAAGGTGATCACATGACAGAACATGAAGAAAGACATATGGCTTCGCCTAGAGCCGAAAAGGAAAAAGACCAATTGATCAATCGCTTGAAACGAGTGGAAGGACAAGTTCGCGGGATCCAGCAAATGATTGAAAACGATCGTTACTGTATAGATGTTGTGAATCAAATCTCTGCAGTCAATGCGGCTTTGAAAAAAGTCAGTCTTCATTTGATGGAAAAGCATACACATCATTGTGTTGCAGATGCTATCAAGAGCGGCAATGGGGATGAAGCCATTGAAGAGTTAATGACGGTCTTTACGAAACTGACAAAATCGTAGCATTTATGTTTACATCCATACCCTACTAGGGTATAGTAAATTGTAGAAAATGATTGATGGAGGCGATGAGAAGTGGAACAAGCAACACTTCAAGTGCAGGGCATGTCTTGCGGACATTGCGTGAAAGCAGTCGAAGGAAATGTAGGAGAATTAGCAGGTGTGGAATCTGTGAAAGTCCATTTAGACAAAGGACAGGTGGAGGTTTCATTTCATCCGGATCAAGTCACGTTACACCGTATTTCTGATGTGATTGAAGAACAGGGATATGATGTCGTATAAATAAGTATACGTGCTGCAGTACAGCACGTATTTTTTTCAAAAAATAATACCCCCATGGAGTATATGGAGAGGTGAGATCAATGAAAAAGGAAATTGACTTTCAAATTACGGGGATGACCTGTGCTGCTTGTGCAGGCCGTATCGAAAAGGGATTGAACAGGCTGGAAGGTGTGGAGGATGCCAGTGTGAATTTGGCGCTTGACACTTCCCATATCGTCTATGAAACAGAGAAGATAACACCAGATGATTTAAAGCGAAAAGTTCAATCGCTTGGCTATGATGTGGTGATGGAGCAAGCAGAATTTGATATAGAGGGAATGACGTGTGCGGCTTGTGCAAACCGAATCGAGAAAAAAATTAACCGAATGGACGGTGTCGATCACGGGTCTGTAAATTTTGCGCTTGAGACACTTCAGGTCACATATCATCCGGGCCAAACGTCTACAAATGACATAAAAGATGCGGTGCAGTCTATTGGGTATTCTTTAATTGAACCAGCCGCAGATCAAGCAGAGGAAGGAAAGAAAGATCACCGCCAAGCAGCAATAGAGAAGCAAACGGCACGCTTTTTATTCTCGATGATTTTGTCACTGCCGCTTCTTTGGGCAATGGTCAGTCATTTTTCTTTTACGTCCTTTATTTGGCTGCCTGAAGCGTTTATGAATCCATGGGTACAGCTGGCGTTGGCAGCGCCTGTGCAGTTCATTGTCGGCTGGCCCTTTTATGTAGGGGCGTATAAGGCTTTAAGAAATAAAAGTGCCAATATGGATGTTCTTGTCGCTCTTGGGACATCTGCCGCGTTTTTCTATAGTTTATATGAAAGCATTCAGTCAGCGGTTCAAGGCACACATGAGGCAGCCCTCTATTATGAAACAAGTGCTGTCCTCATTACGTTAATCGTGCTCGGAAAATTAATGGAAGCTAGAGCAAAAGGAAGATCATCAGAAGCGATTCAAAAGCTCATAGGCTTACAAGCGAAAGAAGCGGTTATCGAGCGAGATGGCAAACAGATGACTGTGACTATTTCTGACGTGAAAGTGAATGACCTTGTGTTTGTCAAACCGGGGGAAAAAGTACCGGTAGATGGGGAAATCATAGAGGGGACAACCGCAATAGATGAGTCCATGATTACAGGAGAAAGTCTGCCTGTTGATAAAACAGCAGGAGATATGGTCATCGGGGCAACGATCAATAAAAATGGATTCATCAAAATAAAAGCGACTAAAGTCGGGAAAGAGACCGCTCTTTCACAGATTATCCGAGTCGTAGAACAAGCGCAGGGCTCAAAAGCACCAATTCAAAGAATGGCAGATCAAATATCAGGAATATTTGTTCCCATTGTTGTAGGAATTGCTGTGCTCACATTCCTCATATGGTTTTTCTTTGTTGACCCAGGAAATGTGACGTCAGCACTTGAAACCTTTATAGCCGTCATTGTCATTGCATGTCCGTGTGCGCTCGGCCTTGCGACACCAACCTCTATTATGGCTGGCAGCGGGCGTGCGGCTGAATCAGGCATTCTGTTTAAAGGCGGAGAGCATTTAGAAGTGACTCAATCACTCGATACGGTCGTGTTAGATAAAACAGGGACTGTAACAAAAGGAGAGCCTAGTCTGACAGATGTACTGGCATATGCCAACTGGACAGAAGATACGCTGCTTCAGCTAGCAGGATCGGCAGAACAGCAGTCGGAACACCCGCTTGCCCGGGCGATCACAGACGGTATGAAAGAACAAGGTCTTGAAGCAGTCGAAATTGAAGCCTTGCAAGCAGATCCAGGTCATGGAATTGAAGCAAAGGCAGCAGGACACAAGCTTTTGATTGGAACGCGAAAGCTATTACAGAAACATCATATCCAATATGAGCAAATAGAAGCATCTGTCACAACGCTGGAGGAGCAAGGAAAAACGGCTATGCTTGTTGCGATTGACGGCGAAGTCGCCGGCATTGTCGCGGTCGCAGATACAATCAAATTATCCTCTCCTCAAGCCATCGCTCGTCTGAAAGAGCAGGGGATTCACGTTGTGATGATGACTGGTGATAATAAACTAACAGCAGAGGCGATTGCGAAACAGGCAGGCATTGATTATGTCATTGCTGAAGTGCTGCCTGAAGAAAAAGCGGCTCACATTGCAGCGCTTCAGGAACAGGGAAAGAAAGTCGCCATGGTCGGAGACGGTATCAATGATGCCCCAGCTCTTGCAACAGCGAATATTGGGATGGCTGTGGGAACAGGGACAGACGTTGCCATGGAAGCAGCAGATATTACGCTCATGACGGGAGATCTCCATGCCGTTGCAGATGCGCTGGAATTTAGTAAAAAAACAATGAGAAACATTAAACAAAACCTATTTTGGGCGCTTGCCTATAACTGTATTGGGATACCGATCGCTGCATTTGGTTTCCTTGCACCATGGCTTGCAGGAGCAGCAATGGCCTTTAGCTCCGTGTCCGTTGTGCTGAATGCGCTCAGATTGCAGCGATTGAAGCCAGTCAGAGAGGGAGTGGCAGAATGAAGATGAATGTCAAATGGGTTTGGACCGTTAGTGCATTGCTCTATGTTGCTCTTGTGCTCATTGGATATACGATTTATGATGAACTTTTTTCAAATCAACTTACACCAAGTGAACAGATGCAAAATCATTAAGACTTCGCCAAAAGCAAAGTCTCAGCGTGTAGACAAACCCTCGCATTCGCCCGCAGTCCTGCGCGCTGGTGCTCACGAATGTCAAATTCGCTCCGCGCCAGTGCTCGTTCTTCCTAGACTGCAAAGGTTTTCTATCACGCTGAAAAGAAGACAAAGGGCTAAAATAAACATCATTTTAGCCCTTTGTCAACAATCTGGGACTTCGCCAAAAGCGAAGTCTTTTTTTTACAATATTGTGGAAAAACCCACCTTTTTAAAGATTTTTCATAAAAAATTCACTTCTTTTTGTTCTTTTTTGTCGTTTTTTGTAGGTTCGTCGTTAAGATGCGATTAAGCAACAAAGAAAGCGTTATCAATAAAAGGGGGTTCACGTATGAAAAAGTTAGGGTTAGCTTCTCAAATACTCATTGCACTTGTTCTGGGTGTTGTCGTGGGAGCGCTGTTTTATCAAAATGAAACCGTTATTAATGTGTTAACGCCGATTGGCGATATATTCATCCATTTAATTAAAATGATCGTTCTTCCAATTGTTATTGCTGCATTGATTGTAGCAGTTGCAGGTGTTGGAGATATGAAAACGATCGGAAGACTCGGTGGAAAAACTATTCTTTACTTCGAGATTGTGACAACGATTGCATTAGCAGTTGGACTGCTTGCAGCAAACTTGTTCCATCCTGGTACAGGAATTGATATGAGCAACATGGAGAAAGGCGATATCTCTAAATATGAAGAGACATCTAAGGCTTCTTCTGAAAAAGCGACTTTCTCAGAAACGTTGGTGCATCTTGTACCGACAAACGTTTTCCAATCCATTGCAGAAGGTGATCTATTACCAACCATCTTCTTTACAGTCTTATTCGGATTAGGAATTGCCGCAGTTGGAGACAAAGGAAAACCAGTATTAGGATTCTTTGAGGGTATACTCGAAGCCATGTTCTGGGTAACCAATAAAGTGATGAAGTTTGCACCATTTGGTGTATTCGCGCTCATCAGTGTGACGGTGATCAAATTCGGGGTCGGAGCGCTTCTCCCGCTAGGCAAACTGGTACTTGTCGTTTACGGTACAATGGCATTCTTCGTCATTGTTGTACTTGGCATTATTGCGAAAATGGCTGGAACAAGCGTCTTTACACTATTTAAAGTATTAAAAGAAGAAATCATTCTTGCATTCTCAACAGCAAGTTCAGAAGCTGTACTGCCTAGATTAATGGACAAAATGGAGAAGTTCGGCTGCCCGAAAGCGATCACGTCGTTCGTTATTCCAACAGGCTACACCTTTAACTTAGATGGAAGTGCCATCTATCAATCCATTGCTGCGATATTTGTTGCACAAATGTACGGCATGCCGCTTTCCATCTATGAGCAAATTACGTTACTATTAATTTTAATGCTGACATCTAAAGGAATGGCTGGTGTACCAGGTGCATCGATCGTTGTTGTCATCACAACTCTTGGTGCCATGGGACTGCCGCTTGAAGGACTTGCCTTCATCGTTGGGATCGACCGACTTCTTGACATGGTTCGTACAACAGTGAACGTATTTGGTAACTCACTTGCAGCCATTGTCATGTCTAAGTGGGAAAAAGTATTTGATCAAGAGAAATCGAAGAAGTATATTGAGGAATTAAAACAACAAACAAAAGCAGCGTAAAAAAGGAGATCTTTTCAAATGACGAAGCTACAGGACAAGCAAGTTCGAATCGAACGAGACTTTCTAGGTGAAAAGGAAGTAGACACTCAAGCATATTATGGAATTCAAACATTACGTGCAGTGGAGAACTTTCCAATTACAGGCTACCGTATTCATGAGGAACTCATCAAAGCATTAGGGATTGTCAAAAAGGCAGCCGCACTTGCAAATATGGATACACAGCGACTATATTCTGGTCTTGGAGAAAAAATTGTTCAAGCCGCAGATGAGGTCATCGAAGGAAAATGGAACAATCAATTTATTGTCGATCCAATTCAAGGCGGGGCTGGCACTTCAATGAATATGAATGCCAATGAAGTCATTGCAAACAGAGCGCTTGAACTACTAGGAAAGGAAAAAGGCGCTTATACTGAGCTAAGTCCAAACACGCATGTGAACATGTCGCAGTCAACAAACGACGTTTTCCCAACAGCGATTCATATTTCAACATTGAATATGATTGAAAAACTACTTTATACGATGGAAAACATGCATCAAGTCATGACCGAAAAAGCGCAGGAATTCGATCATGTCATCAAAATGGGACGCACGCATCTTCAGGACGCTGTTCCAATCAGACTTGGACAAGAGTTTAGTGCTTATGCAAAAGTTCTTGCTCGTGATATTAAACGTATCAAGCAGTCTAGACAGCATTTATATGAAGTCAATATGGGTGCAACAGCAGTCGGAACTGGATTGAATGCAGATCCTAAGTATATTCGCCAAGTGGTTGGCTACCTATCTGACATTAGCGGATTACCGTTAGTTGGTGCTGAAGACTTAGTCGATGCAACGCAAAATACGGATGCTTATACAGAAGTATCGGCTGCGCTTAAAGTATGTATGATGAACATGTCCAAAATGGCGAACGATATTCGTCTAATGGCTTCAGGTCCAAGAGCGGGCTTTGGTGAGCTGCACCTGCCGCCGAGACAGCCAGGTTCATCCATCATGCCAGGAAAAGTCAACCCAGTTATGCCTGAGGTCATGAACCAAGTGGCATTCCAAGTTATTGGGAACGATCACACAATCTGTCTTGCATCAGAGGCTGGCCAGCTTGAACTAAACGTTATGGAACCAGTGTTAGTGTTCAACCTGCTTCAATCTCTCAGCATGATGAAAAATGTATTCGAGTCCTTCGTGGACAACTGCTTGCGTGACCTAAAAGCAGATGAATCTAGATTAAAAGAATATGTAGAAAAGAGTGCCGGTGTCATGACGGCGGTGAACCCGCACATTGGTTATGAAGCGGCTGCACGAATTGCAAGAGAAGCCATCCTTACAGGTGCATCTGTACGTGAGCTTTGTCTGCAAAATGATGTGTTAACAGAGGAAGAGCTTGATGTCATCTTAAATCCTTTTGAAATGACAAAACCAGGTATTGCTGGTGCATCACTTTTAGAAAAGGATCGTTTAGAAGATTAAGCGGCATCATGAGAAGCGCACACCGGCAAAGTTCCGGTGTGCGCTTTTTCATGGAGGTTTGTTTTTCTTTAGCTCACATAGTATACTATCGTCAATTATTAGGGATGTGACTGCGTTTGAATCTACTGAAAAAATGGCTGAATACAGAGCCTTATTTAATTGTGCTGCTCATTGTACTGACGCCGATTGGCGGAGAGTTTAAATTTTATCCATTTGAGGACAGCTTTCGGGTCAGCTTTGGAACCGTTGTCTTTTTCTTTATCCTGCTTCAAATGAAAAGATTTCCGGCATGGGCAAGCGGCATCATCGCTGGGATATCTGTTTTTGCGTTTCGCGTGCTGCTTGATACAGCTGTGACAGGGCATCTTCCGCTTGAAGAGGCAGTTTCATTAAGATTTCCTTCCCTGCTTTATTATGTTGTCTATGGCACACTCTTTTATTTATTGAAGGTCAGACGTTTCCGCGATCAGCCATGGCTGATTGGCGCAACAGGCATCGTCATGGAGCTGTGCGCAAGCGTTGTTGAGATCATCGCACTTCGAGGCACGATGGATGAAATGTTAACGGTGCGGACGCTGTTTCAATTATTTGTTTTAGCGATTTTCAGAAGCTTTTTCGTGTTGGCTTGTTATACAATGATTCGCTTATATGAAGAGCAGGCGAGAGAGCGTCAGATGAAAAAGGAAAAGGAACATCTGCTGATGCTTCTGTCTAACCTTTACACAGAATCTACATATTTCCATAAAACACTCGCACATGCCGAGCACATTACGGCCACATCCTATCAATTGTATCAATCCCTTCACCACGCAAAGGATGCGGAATCATTGGATTTGAAAAAGCTCGGTAAAACCGCCTTGCAAATTGCAGGAGAGGTGCATGAAATCAAAAAGGATAACCAGCGGATTTTTTCTGCCTTATCAAAGCTGATTCATGAGGAAAACTTCCAGGCTTATGAGAGTCCTTCTCATATCGCTGGGCTTGTCATTCGCATTCATGAAAATTACGCAGAATCTCTTAAAAAAAATATCGTCTTTCATTATGATGAAGATGGGAAGCATCCCGCCTATCACGTGTATACCATTCTATCTTTGTTAAATAACATCGTATCCAACGCTGTTGAAGCCATTCCTGTAGATGGAGAGGTGTCACTTTCTATTTCACAGAAAGAAAACCACGTGATTTTTCAGATCAGCGACAACGGGCCTGGCATAAAAGAACGTAATCATCATGTGATTTTTAAACCGGGCTTCACTTTGAAATACGACCAGGCTGGGAATCCATCTAGCGGTATCGGGCTTGCCTATGTAAAGGATACAGCGGAGAAGCTTGGCGGAAGTGTTGAGATGAAGAGTATCCCAAATAAACAAACGATTTTCACATTAACGATACCAGTAAATCAAGTCAGTAGAAAAGAGGGGATTGGGAGATGAGATTTTTTATAGTTGATGATGATGAAGCCGTTCGTTCTTCACTGGCTCAGCTCATTGAAGATGAAGAGCTTGGCATTGTGGCCGGGGAAGCAGAGGATGGCGCAGAGTTAACAGCCAGCTACTTAAATGATTTTCACATTGATATCTTATGTATTGATCTATTGATGCCGGAAAGGGACGGGCTTGAAACGATTCGAGCGATCAAGGATGAGTTTCATGGGAAATACTTAATGCTGTCACAGGTTGAAACAAAGGAATTAATCGGACAGGCGTATACGCTTGGCGTCGAATATTATGTGACAAAGCCGATCAATCGTGTAGAGGTCTTAAGTGTCCTCCATCTGATGATTGAACGTCTTCATTTAGAGCATTCAATTGAAAATATTCAGCACTCACTCAAATCGGTCATGCAATTTCAGCAGCGCGGTCAGACGAAAACGAAGCAGCGGGGGAAAAGTCTTGCAGAGGCAGGTCAGTTTTTGCTGGCGGAGCTTGGTATTGTTGGTGAGAAGGGGTCTAAAGATTTATTAGATATGATTCTGTTTACAGACCAGTATTTAGCGCTGCATGCTGATCATCATGATTCCTTTCCTTCTTTAAAGATCATTTTTACTGGGATTACGGAGGATAAGTTAAGTGAGCCCTACACATCGGCAGACATCGCAAGAGAAGCAAAGGCAGCCGAACAGCGGGTAAGACGTGCGATCAACCAATCATTAAAGCACATCGCATCACTTGGGCTAACCGATTTTTCTCATCCAACGTTTGAAAATTACGCATCTAAATTTTTCGATTTCACCATCGTACGAAAGAAAATGAGTGAATTGACGAAAGAGATGAGCGGAAGAGAAGAACACACCCGCATCAATGTGAAGAAATTTGTGCAGGTGCTTTACTACGAAGCGAAACGTATTTTTATGGAAGATTAAAAAAAGACATGCTCTCCAATTAAGGAGACATGTCTTTTTTTGTGATGGATTGCAGGTGCATCTGCAGTACGGAGCGTATGAGCTGAGGCGGTATACGTTCGGGCTGCACGATTCCATTCAATGCAAGCCCATTGATGACCGCATAAAGCCGTTCGGTTTCTAATAAAAGATCGATATCATTTAGCAGCAGCCCATCCTCTTTCAATTTCATTAAACAATATTGGACCGTTTGGAAAAGCTCGTCATACATCTTTGCATTGAGCGGCTGTAAATCTGGTTCAGTCAGCGCCTTGACTGCAAAAGCCTGCCACACCTCCATTTCAAATTTTCTTTCTTCATCAAGTGGAAGAAGCTGCTCCAATAAAGTGAGGACATTTTCCTCCGTTGAACCGTTTAATGAAAGCCCTGTAATCCGCTCCTTGACTCTTTCTTGAATTAAATTCATAGAGAATAGAAATAACTCTTGCTGTGTGGAAAAATAATGACGCATAGAGCCGGCTGAAATTCCAGCTTCGACTGCTATTTTTCGTACAGAAGCGTTTTCCAATCCCTCTTGTTTAATCACTCTCATTGCAGCTTGAGCGACCTTTTGTTTTTGTTTATGGTGATCGACGATTTTTGGCATACATTGATTTTAGCATAGCTGTTGTTTTTTTAACACATCTGTGTTATTTTTTATTTAATACGATCGTATTAAAAAGGATGTGGAGAAATTGGTCGGTTTATTGATTGTGGCATGTGAAATTGGTTTTTGGCTGTTTATTCTAATGGGCTTAACGCTGCGTTATGTGTTTAAACAGAAAAAGTTGGGTGCTTTCTTTCTTGTCTGTACGCCGATTTTGGATTTAATCCTTCTTGCTGCAACTTATATAGATTTAAGGCAAGGGGCTGTGGCGAGTGTCATCCACGGGCTTGCGGCTGTTTATATTGGTGTGAGCCTTGCCTTCGGACATCAAATGGTGAAATGGGCAGATGCTAGGTTTGCCTATCGATTTGCAGGAGGTCCTAAGCCAAAGGGAAAACCAAAGTACGGGAAAGAGCGGTCTGTGTATGAAATGGTCGGCTGGGCGCGGCATTTCATTTCTTATGTTATTGGAGCGGGGCTGTTATATGGATTAACCTATCTTATCCAAGCACCAGAGCGGACGGAAGCACTGATGCAGCTTGTCAATACATGGGGGATGATCTTAACTATTGATTTCATCATTAGCATCAGCTACGTCATTTGGCCGAAAAAACATCCAGAAAATATAACAGGCTGACAAAAAAGACAGGCGGATTCACTCCACCTGTCTTTTCTTATGATGACAGCCCTTTGTAAATGGTGTCGATATTCCATTTCATCATCTTATAGTAGCTGTCTCCATCTTCACCTTCTTTTCCAATAGAGTCAGTGAAGACTTTTCCTTTGATCGGAACCCCGGTTTCCTCAGAGAGGCTTTCAAGGCTGCGTTTATCAACACTTGTTTCAAGAAAGAGCGCAGGAACTTGATGATCTTTGACAAAATGAATAATGCGCTTCATTTGTCCTGGTGTTCCTTCACTTTCTGTGTTGATCTCCCAAATATAGCCGGCTTTCAATCCATACGCCTCTGCAAAATATTTGAATGCCCCTTCACTTGTGACAAGGAGCTTTTTATCTTTTGGCAGCTGATCAAACTTGTCTTTTGCTTCATCGTGAAGCGCTTGAAGCTTTTTGATGTAGACTTCTGCATTTTTTTCGTAATCCTCTTTATGCTCAGGGTCTGCTTGAATGAGCGCATCTCGGGCATTTTGGGCATAAATGATCCCGTTCTCGACATTCAGCCATGCGTGCGGATCCTGCTGGCTTTCAAGGCCTTTTGATGACAAATGCTTCACTTTGACGCCTTTACTCAGCTCGGCTACAGGTGCATCATCCCCGTCCTTGCCGCTCGATTCAAGCAGCTTCTGAAACCAGCCGTTTCCTGTTTCAAGGTTCAAGCCATTATATAGAACAAGGTCTGCATCCGTCGTATACTGAACATCCTTTGGCAGCGGGTCAAATTCGTGTGGATCTGTACCAATGGGAACAATGCTGTGAATAGAGACATGCTGCCCGCCTACTTCCTTCACAATGTCATAAAGAATGGAGTAGGTCGTGACAACTTTTAATGTGCCGTCATCTTTACCGGAATTACTTTGCTGGGTCGAACAGCCTGCGATGATCATAAGAGCAATGAATACTGCGGTCAAACGGATAGCAAATACCTTCTTCATATATGTCCTCCTTTTACATAGACGCTTCCTTTTTTAAGTGCGTTCGTTTTCGTTTAGATTTTAATGATCTCCATAGAATGCCTTGTTTTGGTGAAAAGATAAAGGCACTGCCGAATAAAATAGTCGCGACCAGCACGATGGAAGCGCCTGATGACAAGTTATACGTAAAACTAAGCCCTAGACCTACGACAGCAGAAACAGCACCGAAAAAAGCAGATAAATAAATCATGATCCATAGCCGGTCCGTTAAGAGATAAGCGGTGGCTGCCGGCGTAATCAACATGGCAACAACAAGAATAATCCCAACGGTTTGCAGTGATGCAACAGTCACAAGGGTCAATAAGGTCATGAGAAAATAATGAATCATCCGATTCGGCAAACCGTAAACCGAAGAAATCACCGGATCAAATGAACTAATGAGCAGTTCCTTGTAGAAAACAATGACGGCTAGCAAAATAAAAATACCGATTCCCAGTGTAATCCACATATCAGATGATCGAACAGCTAGAACGTTTCCAAATAGAATATGATATAGATCACTTGAACTTTTCAAAAATGTGATCAAAATAATTCCGATTGAGAAAAAGGCTGTGAAGACAATGCCGATGGCAGAATCATTTTTTATGCGGCTGTTTTGACTTACATAACCGATCCCAATCGCTGTTAACACCCCAGTTAAAACGGCCCCGAAGAAAAAGTTAATTCCCAGCATATAAGAGATGGCGACACCTGGCAGTACGGCGTGTGAAATGGCGTCTCCCATCAGGGCCATGCCGCGTAAAATGATAAAGCAGCCGATAACGCCGCAAATGATGCCTACCATGACAGATGTAAATAGCGCTTTTTGTAAAAAAGCATATTCAAAGAGTCCGGTTAAAAATTCCATTACACGTCTCCTCCTGCTGATTTTAAGAATGGCAGCTGTGTTTCATATGCTTCCAGCATGATTTCTGGGCGAAGGATGTCGTGTACAGGCCCTGCTTTGATGAGTTTTTTATTTAACAGAACAAGATGGCTGAAATAATCATCTGCCTTACTCAAATCATGATGGACAACCAAAATGGTTTTCCCTTCATCTCGTAATTCCTTCAAAATGCGAACCATCGTTTCTTCACTTGCCATATCAATCCCGACAAATGGTTCATCCAAACAGAAGAGCTGTGCGTTTTGAGCAAGTGCCCTTGCAAGGAAGACACGCTGCTGCTGTCCGCCGGATAACTCACCGATTTGTCTTTTGGCAAAGTCCTGCATCCCGACTTTTTCTAAACAGTGATACGCATATGCCCGGTCTTCTTTTTTTGGACGTTTGATTAGTCCGAGCTTCGGATATGTTCCAAGTAGTACGGTATCCAGTACATGAATCGGAAACGTCCAATCTAAATCATTTCTCTGCGGTACATAGGCGATTTGTTTTCTGACTTGTTTAAAGGGCTGCTCAAAAAAACGAATATCCCCTTGGTCTTTTTCAATGAGATCCAAACATGCCTTGAGTAACGTCGATTTACCAGCACCATTTGGACCGATGATTCCTGTCATTGTCCCTTCCTGTATGGAAAGAGAGACATTCTCTAATGCATCCTGTCCGTGATATGAGACATGAAGACGGTCGATTGTTAAAGCATTTGACATCTCTTGCGGCCCCTTTCAATCATCATTGCACTTCCTAAAGATATATGCATACATTAAATAATTTTGACTAAAGGATGAAATGATTCACTAACGCTAATTTGTTTCCTTAGGGAAACTTTTATTTTATTCTAAGCTTATGTCCTTCTTTTGTAAAGAGAAAAACTGCAAATGATCGTTTTTATGTTATGCGGGGAGCGGGGGACATGAGCTTGGTTTATTGAAAATCCGTGTGACAGAATTGGACACAAAAAACCAATGATTTCTTCAGAAATGATTGACAGAAGACAAGAACTCCTCATATAATAAAGGTAATCTAATATATGAATATATGCTCATATATAAAGTTTTTGATTTTTAATAGGTTTCATCGATCCAGGGAACGTTACTTATCATATAGAAAAAAGGTGAGAACATGAAAAAAATGAAGGATGAATACGTATTAAGCGGTCTTGATTGTGGAAACTGTGCACGTAAAATTGAAACAGGTGTCAGCAAAATGGATGGCGTTGAAGCTTGTTCCGTTAATTTTGCGACAGGGACATTGACTGTCACACATGCAGATAAGCAAGAAACGATGTCAAAGCGTATTGAAAAAACAGTTCAGTCCATCGAACCTCATGTGAGTGTATCACCAAAAGAAGAGGGACATCACCACGATCATGATCATGGGACAAAGAATTTAAAAGCGATTGTGCTGAAATTAATTGGCGGTGCAGTTATAGGAACAGCAGCTTATTTTATACCAGAAGATGGCTTACTGAAATTTATCATGTTTTTCGCAGCGTATTTACTAGTCGGCGGTGATGTGGTTTTTAAAGCGCTGAAAAATATCGTGCGCGGCCAAGTATTTGATGAGAACTTCTTAATGACCATTGCAACTGCTGGCGCTTTTGTGATTCAGCAATATCCAGAGGCACTGGCAGTGATGCTGTTTTACCAAATTGGAGAGCTGTTCCAAGGGGCAGCAGTGAATCGTTCAAGACGATCCATTAGTGAATTAATGAATATTCGCCCTGAATATGCAAATCTCAAAGTAGGAAATGAAACAAAAAAAGTGAAGCCGGAAGAAGTAAAAGTCGGTGACCGTATCGTCGTAAAACCGGGCGAAAAAATTCCACTTGATGGTCTTGTCATTGAAGGATTTTCACTTGTGGATACCTCTGCATTAACAGGTGAGTCTGTGCCGCGGGATGTAGAAGCAGGGAAAGAAGTTCTTGCAGGATTTGTGAATCAAAACGGTATTCTTGAAATTGAAGTGCAAAAAGGGCTAAGTGAATCGGCCGTGACGAAAATTTTAGATTTGGTTGAAAATGCGAGCAGCCGAAAAGCACAGACAGAAAACTTTATCACAAAGTTTGCAAAATACTATACACCGGCTGTCGTTGTATTAGCATTGCTGCTTGCCTTTGTGCCGCCGCTTCTCATTCCATCAGCACAATTGTCTGACTGGGTTTACCGGGCACTCGTTTTCCTAGTGATTTCTTGTCCTTGTGCGCTTGTCGTGTCCATCCCATTAGGGTTCTTCGGGGGAATTGGGGCAGCTTCTAAACGAGGCATCTTAGTAAAGGGCAGTAACTATTTAGAAGCACTAAACTCTGTGAGTTATGCTGTATTTGATAAGACGGGCACACTCACAAAAGGGAACTTTACGGTGACCAATATCGTGACAACGAGCGACAAGTGGTCAGAAGAGGAGCTGCTTTCTTTTGCAGCTTTAGCAGAAGCTCACTCATCACATCCGATTGCTGAATCGATTAAAGCGGCATATGGTTCGCCGCTTGATGAAAGCCAGATCGAAGCCTATGAGGATATTGCGGGACATGGAATTAAAGCGACCATCAGTGGTTCACAAGTGTTAGCGGGTAATCATCGCTTGATGGAACGAGAAGGCATTTCGTATGAAAAAGAAAAACGAAGCGGAACAGTTGTGTACATGGCCATTAACGGTGAGTTTGCCGGATCGATCTTGATTGCAGATGAATTAAAGGATGATGCAATTGAAGCGGTCTCAGCTCTAAAAGCATCTGGCATTCAAACAGTCATGCTGACTGGTGATGCCAAGCAAGTCGGAACAGCGGTCGCCCAGCAAATTGGCATTGATGAAGTACATGCCGAATTATTACCGCAGGATAAAGTAACGAAATTAGAAGAAATTGATCAGAAAAAAGCGCCTCAAGAAAAATTATTATTTGTTGGGGACGGCATTAATGATACACCGGTATTAGCAAGAGCAGACATAGGAATTGCGATGGGCGGACTTGGTTCAGATGCAGCGGTAGAAGCGGCTGATATCGTCATTATGACAGACCAGCCGTCAAAAGTAGCAGAAGCCATCGCTGTCGCTAAACGAACAAGAAGAATTGTATGGCAGAACATTGCATTTGCTCTTGGAGTTAAAGGGGTTTTCCTATTACTCGGAGCATTTGGTATTGCGACCATGTGGGAAGCCGTCTTCTCGGATGTCGGTGTGACTGTACTCGCTGTTTTAAATGCCATGAGGGTAATGAAATAAAATTGTTAGGAAAAATTCATGAATACCATCTTTCATAATGAATCCCCTCTTGTTAAAATAGAAGAAGTTGGATAATGGCATTATTCTAAGCTATTATCCTTTTTCTTTTGAAGGAATGAAAAAGATAAGGTAGGTGCTTATGTGAGTAAAAAAAATAATCAATCATCATCCATTAAATTTGCTGTCATTTTAACCATTATCGCAGCTCTTCTCATCGGATTATTCGTCGTCATTGGAAATAACAACAGCAAAGAAGCACAAACGGTTGACAGTAAGCCTTCTATTAAAGGACAGCCTGTCATGGGAGATAAAAACGCAGCCGTACAAATTGTCGAGTTTGGGGATTATAAATGTCCATCATGTAAATCATTTGAAACAGACATTTTCCCAAAGCTGAAAGCGGACTACATAGATAAAGGCGATGTATCATTTTCGTTTATTAACTTGCCACTTCCTGTTCATGGAGATGGCGCAGTGCTGGCAGCACTAGCTTCTGAAGAAGTGTGGAAAGAAGATCCGAAAAACTTTTGGGCATTTCATGAAGCTGTCTATCAAGCACAGCCAGATAGTGAAGCAGAATGGGTCACGCCTGCTAAGCTGACAGAGCTAGCGAAAAAGACAACAAAAATAGACACGGACAAGCTTAAAGATCATCTATCAAAGAAAACATATCAGCCGCAGCTGAACACAGACGATCAGCTTGTGAACCAATATAAAGTGAATGCAACACCAACTCTTTTCATTAACAATAAACAAGTCGAAAACTTTTATGACTATGATGAAATCAAAGAATTAATTGATCAAGAGCTCAAAGGGAAAAAATCATGAAGAATAAGCTTGTTTACTTATACAGTGCTTGGATCGTTTCTATCGTTGCGACGATGAGCAGCCTGTATTTAAGTGAAGTAAAGAAGTTTATCCCATGTGATATGTGCTGGTTTCAGCGCATTTTCATGTACCCGCTCGTGCTTTTACTTGGAATTGCGACATTCAGAGGCGATGTGAAAGTGAAATATTACGTTCTGCCTCTGGCTGTGATTGGCGCTTGTTTTTCTATCTATCATTATATGGAACAAAAGATACCTGGCTTTGCATCGATTCGCCCTTGCCTGAGCGGTATTCCTTGTTCTGTTGATTATTTGAACTGGTTTGGTTTTATCACCATTCCACTGCTAGCTCTTATTGCATTTATTCTCATCATCATTAGTATGCTGCTGTTAAATGCAAAAGAAGATTGAAAGAGATAGCCTGCTTATAAGCGGGCTATTTTTTATTTTTGCAAAAAGATAAAATTTAAAGAAAATTTGTATTGCTTTTCACCTGTGTCAGATATACATTAAGGGAGTAGTGTTAGATGATCAGATAAAGGTAAGGAGATAAGCGGAAAATGGCATGGGAAGTCTTAAGTATCATTGGCATTGTCGCATTCGCTATTAGTGGTGCGATTGTTGCAATGGAGGAAGAGTACGATATTCTTGGTGTGTACATTTTAGGGATTGTGACAGCATTTGGCGGTGGAGCGATTCGGAATCTATTAATTGGTCTTCCGGTGTCTGCTTTATGGTCACAGGGTAAAATGTTTACGATTGCCCTTGTATCCATTACGATTGTGTTTCTTTTTCCAAAGCTTTTGCTCAAGCACTGGAGCACATGGGGAAATTTCTCGGATGCGATCGGTTTAGCAGCGTTTGCGATTCAAGGCGCATTATTTGCTGTGCAAAGAGAACTCCCGCTCAGTGCAGTCATTGTGGCAGCCATATTGACTGGAAGCGGCGGCGGAATTGTGCGTGATTTATTAGCAGGGCGAAAGCCGCTTGTGCTAAAAGCAGAGATTTACGCCGTATGGGCAGCCCTTGGCGGCTTATTCGTTGGACTCGGCTTAGCGCAAGGAGAGCTTGCTTTATATTTGCTGTTTGTCATCCTCGTCGTATGCAGGGTTTGTTCCTACTTATTCAAATGGCGCCTTCCCGCCAGGTCTTATTTTTTAAATAAAGGGTAAAACGAAAAAGGGCGATTCCGCTCTTTTTTTTGTGTTTAATAAGAGCTGAATATCAGCAGATGATGGAGTTTTCGTGTAAAATAAAAGAAGGGTCTTTTGTTCATCATTTGAACAATACATATGATGAAAATTTTGTCAGCAGGCTGAATATCTGGATTCAGCCTTTTTTTGCCTAGATGGATTGTTATGTGTTGGTTTCACTTTTTGCGGAATACTAAAGAAGCACTTCTGAGCGGACGGATGTAATGAACACATCTTTGCATGTAAGCAAAACTTGACGAAAAATATACATAGGAGGGACATGTACTAGTGGAGATTTTTTTGGCAGTGCTCGTACTACTGGCACTCATTGCAGCATCTAATATTATCAATCGTTTTGTCCCCTTTATTCCCGTTCCGTTAATTCAAGTGGGCTTAGGAATATTGGTGGCAGCTTTTCCTTCAGGTTTACATATTTCTTTAAATCCTGAACTCTTCTTCGTTCTATTTATTGCGCCGCTGTTATTTAATGACGGAAAGCGTACCCCAAGGGACGAGCTATGGAAATTAAGAGCACCGATTCTTCTTTTAGCGCTTGGTTTAGTGTTTGCGACCGTCATTGTAGCGGGATATACCATTCATTGGATGATTCCAAGCATACCGCTTCCAGCCGCATTTGCGCTTGCAGCAATTTTATCACCGACAGATGTGGTGGCAGTAAGTGCTTTATCCAGCCGTGTGAATATGCCAAAGGGCATCATGAGACTGCTGGAAGGCGAAGGGCTGATGAACGATGCATCAGGACTTGTCGCCTTTAAATTTGCCATTGCTGCAACGGTGACGGGAGCTTTTTCAATTGCTCAGGCCTCCTTTAGTTTTGTACTGATTGCAGCAGGCGGGTTATTGACTGGATTTATTCTATCCTTTTTTATCATTCGTTTTCGCTATTTCCTCCGCCGTTTAGGAATGGACGATGTCACAATGCATATCATCCTGCAAATCCTTACACCATTTGTGATTTATTTAGCAGCGGAAGAAATCGGTGTATCCGGCATTTTAGCTGTTGTGGCTGGCGGTGTGACACATGCCATTGAGCAAGACCGAATGGAAGCGAATTTAGCCAAGCTGCAAATTGCTTCATCAAACACCTGGAATATTATTTTATTTATTTTAAACGGCCTTGTTTTCGTCATACTTGGACTGCAGATTCCGGATGTTTCCACAGTTATTTTCCAGGATGAAGCCTTTAACAACATGCAGGTGATTGGCTACATCTTAATTATTACACTATGTCTCATGGTGCTGCGGTTCTTATGGGTATGGCTGTTCTGGGCAGGAAAATGGAGTGCAACGAAAAAGCAAAATGTGAAAAAGCCGAAGCTTCGCGCCTCGATGCTCATGACATTCTCTGGTGTCCGCGGGGCTGTGACATTGGCCGGTGCCTTCTCTATTCCATTTACGCTTGCGGACGGATCACCATTTCCAGAGCGGCACTTGATTATTTTCCTCGCAGCTGGTGTGATTTTATGTACGCTCATTTTAGCCAGTGTGTTACTGCCTCTTTTATCAGAGAAAAAAGACAAGCAAGTCGACGTGGACTTGGATACAAAGATTCAGCATGCAAAACGAAAGCTGCTGAGAAGTGCTATTAAAACCTTAAAAGAAGGAATGAATGAGGACAACAGGGAAGTGTCTCTTTCACTCATCAATGATTATAGAATGAAGCTGAGAAATATCCAGCGTGAACCCTACCAATTTGGGATGAGAAGACAAGAGCGAAAAATCAGACTGCACGGTATCAAAGCAGAACAGATGAAACTTCAACAATTAATTGAGGAAGAGAAAATTGACAAGGAAGAAGCCTATGAGCTGCAAGAAAGATTTCATGAGCTGGAAATGCTGTATTCAAACTCCTTCAAAATTCGCTTTTCAAAGGTGAAGTTTCTGCGCTTGCTTCAATGGCTGCAATTATGGCGGCCGAATCAGCACATTTCAAGCGGCATTTTAGAAAACGAGGAATCGTACAAACAAATCCGTAAGAAAACCGCTGAAGCTGCAGTAGATTCGATCAAACATCATATGACAGATGAAAACCAACAAACGTGCCACCAAGTCATTGGTTTTTACAATCAAGTGATTTTCCGCTGTGAACACGGTCCAAGCTTCTTCCAGCAAAAAGACCGTTCATTTGAGCGGAAGAAAAAAGAGCTGAACTTCCAAGCTGTACAGACGATTCGAAATGAAATTCAAACCTTATATGAAGACGGTGAGATCAATCGTGATATTGCCCATCATTTAAGGGAGTATATCAATGACATGGAAGCTGTTCTGCTCACCAATACGTGATGTTGTCATCTTCTCCCCCATGTTTTATGATGAAGAAAGAGAACAAGCAGGGGGGATCAATGATGGCGTATTATGGAGCAATTGAAGCTGGGGGTACAAAATTTTGTTGTGCAATCGGCAATGAGCATGGAGACATCTTAGAGGAAATGACGATTCCGACAGAGCACCCGGAGAAAACAATACAAAAGCTCATTCCATTTTTTGAGCAGCATGACATTGCAGCATTAGGGGTTGGCTCCTTTGGACCCATTTGTGTTCAAAAGGATGATCCTTCATACGGTTATATCATGAACACGCCAAAAGTGGAGTGGAAGCATTATCCGTTCATTCCTGAGCTTGAGAAGCAATTAGGTGTCCCAGTATCTTTTACAACCGATGTCAATGCCGCAGCACTAGGTGAATTAACAAAGGGGGCAGCCAAAGGGCTAAGCAGCTGTTTGTATATCACGGTCGGTACAGGCATTGGTGCGGGAGCTGTTGTGAAAAATGAGCTTCTACACGGCCATTCACATCCTGAGATGGGACATATCCTTATCAGACAGGATGAATCGGATTCGTTTGCAGGTATCTGTCCGGCACATGGAAATTGTTTAGAAGGACTGGCAGCTGGACCAGCGATTGAGAAAAGGTGGGGGAAACCTGCCAAAGAGCTTACGAAGGAAGAAGCGGTTTGGTCACTTGAGGCGGATTATTTAGCGCAGGCGCTTATGCAGTACTCGCTCATTTTAAGCCCAGAGCGCATCATCATGGGCGGAGGCGTCATGAAGCAAAAGCAGCTATTCCCACTAATTCGTGAGAAGCTGGCTGCTTATGTCAATGATTATGTGGACCTGCCGCCGCTTGATACATACATTGTCTCCCCTGGACTTGAGGACAAGGCTGGCATGACAGGTGCGCTGCTCTTAGCCATCGAAGCAAAGAGAAACGCCTGATAATAGAGTTTTGAAGTACAACATGAGATAATGAAAGAGATGGAATCTATAAAAAAGGTGGTTGTTAAAATGGTCAAAAGCTTGAATGATACCGTAACATTGAATAACGGAGTCGAAATGCCTTGGTTTGGTTTAGGTGTATTCAAAGTGGAGGACGGCAATCAAGTGGTAGATGCCGTAAAAGCAGCCATACGAAACGGATATCGCAGCATTGATACGGCAGCTGTTTATAAAAATGAGACAGGCGTAGGAAAAGCGATTAAAGAATCTGGCGTGAAACGAGAAGACTTATTTATCACATCTAAAGTATGGAACACAGATCAAGGCTATGACAAAGCGCTTGAAGCGTTTGACGCAAGCTTAAACCGATTAGGTCTTGATTACTTAGACCTCTATTTGATTCATTGGCCTGGACCAAATGCAGATACATTTAAAGACACATGGCGCGCACTTGAGAAGCTTTATAAAGACGGGAAAGTCAGAGCCATTGGAGTCAGCAATTTCTACATTCAGCATTTAGAAGAGCTGTTAAAAGATGCTGAGGTTGTTCCAGCTGTGAACCAAGTTGAATTTCATCCGAAACTGACACTTGTTGAACTGCGTCAATATGCAAAGGAAAAAGGCATTCAAATTGAGGCATGGTCTCCGCTGATGCAAGGGAAGCTATTAGATCATGACGTATTGAAAGACATTGCTGCACGCTACAACAAATCTGTTGCTCAAGTCATCTTGCGCTGGGATCTGCAAAGCGGTGTTGTGACAATTCCTAAATCAATCAATGAAGAACGTATTAAACAAAATGCAGACATCTTTGACTTCGAGCTTTCCAAAGAAGACATGGAAAAAATCGATGCATTAAACAATAACGAACGCGTCGGCTCAAATCCAGAGACAATGACGGTTGGGTTTGAATAAATAATAAAATCCTCTTTCTTATATGAGAAAGAGGATTTTTTACGTACTGCTTCGGCGCACAGCCAAGAGCATGATAAAAGATAAGATCACAATACAAATCGTCCAGGCCCAAGCGAGCTCCATTCGTCCAGAATCAATCGCCACATAGATAGCGGTTGGAAGAGTTTGCGTTTTTCCCGGGATGTTGCCGGCAAACATTAAGGTCGCCCCGAATTCCCCAAGGGCTCTGGCAAAGCTGAGGACGCTGCCTGACAAGAGGGAAGGCAGGGCAAGTGGTACTGTAATATAGGCAAAGACTTGGAATGAATGAGCACCATCTACTTTTGCAGCCCCTTCAATATCTGACTCAATCGTAGAAAATCCAGCTTTTGCTGATTGATACATAAGCGGGAATGCCACAACCGTTGATGCAATTACCGCCGCCCACCATGTGAAAATGACCGGCTGGTGGAAGATCCATTCAATTGCTTCCCCGATCATGCTATGCCTTCCGAATATGACGAGCAATAAAAACCCTACAACCGTTGGCGGGAGGACAAGCGGCATCATCAAGAGTGTTTCTACGATCATTTTCCCTTTAAATGATGTTCGCGCCATCCAATAGCCAATCATTGTACCAAAAACAGTTGCCAGCAGCCCGCTCACAACGGCAACTTGCACGGACAGCCAGATGGGAGATAGAAATTCTTCAGTCAGCATGGGCATTATGTCACTTGAAAGCCGTACTTTTTAAAAATGGATTTGGCTGCTTTTGATTGTAGAAATTGAAAAAAGGACTTGGCTTCCTCTAAATGTTCTGTCCCTTTTACGATCCCTACCGGGTAAATGATCGGGGAATGCATGTCCTGATTGGCTTCAGCCGCAATCTTTACTTTTTTGGAAACGAGGGCATCTGTCTTATACACAACACCTGCTTCCACATTTCCTGTTTCTACGTAGCTTAAAACCTGCCGTACATCCTTGCCGTACACAGTATTCTTTTTCACTTGATCCCAGATGTTCAGTTTTGTAAAAATCTCTTTGCCGTATGTACCAGCAGGAACGGATTCAAGTGTGCCAAGAGCAACCTTTCCTTTTATGTGCTCGACATCTTGAAAGCTTTTAATAGAGGAAGAGTGATCTTTTGGCACAATGAGTACAAGCTCATTTTGGATGGCATCCTTGATAAAATGTTGATCGATGTCTCCAGATTTCACAAGCTCATCAAAGGGCGCTTCAGCTGCAGAGAAAAAGAGATCCGCCTTTGCCCCTTGCGCAATTTGCTGCTTCAATGCGCCGGATGACCCGAAATTATTTGTTAATGTCACATTCGGATGCTCATCGTTAAAGGCAGATTCAATTTCTTTAAGTGCATCCTGAAGACTTGCCGCAGCTGAAATGACAAGCTCTGTTTTTTTGGTTGTTGTATCCGATGACTTCATCTCTGTTTGACACCCGCTCAGGAGCAAACAGATGGCGATGAAGGCGAAGAACGTATACTTCATGTTCACACCTCTTATTATTCAATATCATCTGTATCCTTTATTATAAGCAAACTTATTTGACCATTCATAGGCTTTCAGTAAAAAGAGAAAAGAAAAAGCCGCCAGAAGGCGGCTTTTATTGCTGATAAAAACGGAGCAAATTCCCATTGATCACTTTGTCTGATAAGGAAAGCTCTTTATTGGCTTTTTCGATATAAGGCTGACACACCTCATCCTGTTCAACAGGTTCTTTTGTTTTTTGATCATAGCAGGTGTTCTTTGTATAGAGATAATCATCTGTAATAAAGTTCCCGTTTCTCAAAACAGCAAAAGGCGTCCGTTCGTTTGAAAATAAATCATTGCCAAATTGAATGGCATCCTTCGTTTCAATACCGAGTAAGTGCAGGAGTGTCGGCTTCACGTCGATTTGCCCAGCTGTTTCAGAGATTGTCTGCGGTGCTTGATCTGTGACTCCCGGAATGTAAATCAAAAAGGGAACCCGCTGCAATTTCACAGCATCAAACGGTGTGATCTCATCTTTTTTGAGCAGCTCTGCCATTGCCTGATGATGTGCCTCGGAGATTCCATAGTGATCTCCCATGAGAACAAACATTGTATTGTCATACAGTCCTTCTTCTTTCATACGGTCAAAAAAGGTCTTAATGGCTTCATCCTGATAGCGGACGGTCGTCACATAGCGGTTTAAAATGGCGCTGGACGAATCATATTCATCAATCAATTGATCCTTTGGATCGATTTCAAATGGAAAGTGATTGGTCAAAGTAATGAACGTGCTGTAATAAGGCGCCTTCAACTTTTTTAAATAATCAATGGATTGGTCAAAGAAGTCGATATCCTTTAAGCCCCAGCCAGTTGAATTCTGTTCATTGACCTGATACGAATCGACATCATAAAAGCGGTCAATCCCAAACGCTTCATACATCACATCACGATTCCAAAACGTTTTATTATTCGCATGAAATTGGACGGATTGATAGTTCTCTTTTTTCAACTGCTTGTATAACGTGTCGTATTCGTTGTCACTAGCTGTGAAAAAGACAGCGCCGCTGCTAGATGGATAGAGGGAATTTGCGACAATAAACTCTGAATCCGACGTCTTTCCTTGCTCAGTCTGCTGATAAAATTCATCAAAATAAAAACTCTTTTTAGCGAGTTGATTTAAAAAGGGGGTGATGTATTGTCCATTCACCTTTTGATCAACGACAAATTGCTGGGTTGATTCGAGTGAAATGAACACAACGTTCTTGCCTTTAGCAAGTCCAAAATACTCTTCGTTTGGTGCACTGTAATCAGCTTTTGTGTAGTTTGCTACGGTTGAAAGTGTATCTTCATCTGCAAAGGCTTTTTGTCCAATACGCGCTGTTTGGGCAGCGCCGTCATACAGGTGGAACTGGAACAGCCCAAGGTTTCGAACAATCACTTCTCGATCATAAGAGCTTGTCAGAAAGCGAGGGTGATCCAGCATGGCTGAACTGACATGAAACAATAGAAAGCTGCAGCACACGGCATAATATGTTTTGATCGTCTTGAAGGAGGCTTTTGGCGCTAAAGGTTTGCGCTTTAACAGCCAAGCCAGCACCACGAAATCAATGAGCATCAGCAAGAACAGCGGGTGGAATAATTCCGTCATACTGCTGCCCATATCTCCCATGTTTTTCGCTTGGAATAATACAGGGATCGTAATGAAATCAATATAAAATCCATAAAAAATCGTATTCGATATGAGAATCGCCGTCAAAATCAAATTTGCGGTCAATAAAAAAACCTTTTGCTTCGTTTCATTTAAAAAAAGAGCAATCCCAAACAAGGGGAGCAAAAAGCTAAGTGGATTGATCAAAAGCAGCCATTCATGAAACAGATTGGCTGTTCGTATGTGAAATCCGAATTGATAAATGATGTATGTTTTCATCCACATGAAGAGGATGGAGTACACTAAAAACCAGTGATCTTTGAAAAACGCTTTCATTTATGTAGCTCCTCACCATTCTGTATTCAGCTGCAAGGCAAAAACACTTATCTTAAACCTACTAAAAAAATGAGGAATGATCAATTCATATCCTGTGTTTTTCGGAAATCTCTTTTTGATTCATTAGAATGGGATGGATATGCTGCAGATAACAGCGATGTAATAGCAGGTAACGACGGTAAGAGCAGCCAGTACGACTTGTTCTCCTGCGCTGCCTGTTTTGACATAGAAGGGAAGACGCACTTTAATGGAAGCTGGAAATAAAAATTTAATCCCGTTCACTGTTCCTGCATCCAGGATGAGATGGCTTGCCATCCCGACTAGTAAACCGATACTTAGGCTGTCATTTGGAATGTATGTGGTCGCTAGAAAATAAATGATCAGCAAAAATAATAAACTGTGTGTAAACGTGCGATGACCGAACACACTGCTGATCAGTGCCGAGAGCAGCGGGAATTTTCTGCCGATTTTACTTTTTGTATGGCAAAGGTCAGGGATCAGGGCACCTGCTGATCCAGCGGCAGCCATTATCACTGGGTCGAATCCATAATAGTAGGCAACGGCTGTGGAGGCGGCAATTCCGCCCATGATGTGTGTTTTTCCTGTCATGATGCGTACTCCTGTTCTATCTTTAGTTCAAGTACTCACTATATCAAGGGTGGATTCATTCAGCAAGGCTTATTTCTAAAGAAAAAGAGGCCAAAAGGGTTGGCTGAATGGAAAAACATTCTATAATAAGGGGGAAGTCATGTTGATACTAACGATAAGGATGCGATTCGGATGGGTAATGCAGACATTTTAAAAGAAATTGTTCTTGTACATTATGAAGTCAGCCGTAAATTAAACCGCAAGTTACTTGAGTTAGAGAAAGACATCACGCCGCCGCAGATATATGCTCTTTCTATTTTGATACAAGGCAAAGTATCACATGCCGAAGAGCTGAAGCAAAGACTCTCATTAAACCCAGGTGCAGCCTCTATTGCGCTCAATAAATTATGTGAGCAGGGTTATATTCAGAGAGAACGGGACAAGGACGATTCATCACTTGTTCGTTTAGAAGTCACGGAAAAAGGGATGGCGATTTATGAAAAGCATACACGTCTTTTCGGAAAAGTGATTCAGCATATGATGTCAGACTTCACAAAGGAAGATTTAAAAACCTTTCTGTCGTACTTGCAAAAAATGAGACAGACCTTTCATGATGATTGAGCCTCTTCCCTTGAATAAGTCTGAGCGCTGTAGCACAAATTAAACAGGCAATCGCATTTTATGAAAAGGGAGGAAACAGCGATGTCATTTTTCCAAAAGGATAAAAAGGCGAAAAGTGAGAAAGACCATCAGCAGGTAGATCAGCTGTTAGAGGAAGCAAGTAAAGAGCTAGCAGGCGACCCGCTTCAGGAAGCTGTACAAAAGAAGAAAAACAACCAACAATAAGCAGGTAAAGGGCAGAGAAACACTTCTCTGCCTTTTTTCTATGTTTTTCCCTTTGACAGATGTGAGAATGTTTGATAACCTTCGTGTAGTAAAAATGAATAGAAATCCTCACGCTATGTCTCAGTGAGGTAGAGGTTGCGCGGATGATGAGTCACTCATAGGAGAGATGGAATCGTAGATCATGAGAAAAAAGGCATCAGCGCCGAAGTGTAAAGAGAGCTCCAACTTTCTTTATGCTGGGTCTGCATTGAATAAATGCAGGACTGCCACGTCTTTAAAGCGTGGAGGGCTATCCGGAGATCAAGGTGTATGTTTTGAAAAGCATGGACTTTTGTTCAGGCTTTTTTTTATGTTCTGAGTAACAAAAATAAGGGTATGCTGTTAAAAAGGTAATCCATGATGAACATAAAGAATGCAAGTCATTGCTTCACAAATATATCAATGAAGATACTGCCGGGTCTGGTCCAAAGTGAATAAAACGGAGGTACGGAAATGGAACAGACAAAAAAATGGGGTTTTTGGTTATTGACGGCCTTTGTCGTCGGAAATATGGTAGGTTCAGGCATCTTTATGCTGCCAAGTACGCTTGCCCAGCACGCCAGTCCTTTAGGTGTGACGATGGCATGGCTTGTCACAGGCGGCGGTGTGCTGATGATTGCGCTTGTATTTGGGCATTTGTCCATTCATAAGCCGCAGCTGACGGCTGGACCACAAAGTTATGCAAGGGCGCTTTTTAAAGATCCGAAAAAAGGGAAAGCGGCCGGTTTTACAATGGTTTGGGGATATTGGGTGGCAAGCTGGATTAGTAATGTCGCGATTATTACAAGCCTTGCTGGTTATTTAACGACTTTTTTCCCTATTCTCACCGTGAAGACTGAGGTTTTTACCTTTGGAAAAGAAGCGGTCACACTTGGCCAGCTCATGACGTTTATCGTATGTACTCTTCTTCTATGGGGAACACATACCATTTTAATCACAAGCTTAAGTGCTGCGAGTAAATTGAATTTTATTACGACCTTTTCGAAGGTGCTTGGATTTGTCCTTTTTATTGTTGCGGGATTATTTGCTTTTCAAACGGCATTATTTGAACATTATTACTTCCCGGTTGAAACAGGCGGGGAAGGAGTGCTCGGACTTGGAGGCCAAATTCATCATGCGGCTATTTCCACACTATGGGCATTTATTGGGATTGAATCAGCTGTCATTTTATCAGGAAGAGCATCCTCACAGCGTGATGTGAAACGTGCGACGATTACAGGTCTTTTAATCGCACTTTCGATCTACATGATTATCACATTGATTACAATGGGCGTTCTGCCGCATGATCAATTGCAAGGCTCTGACAAACCATTCGTGGATGTGCTTCAGCTTATTATTGGGCCGGCTGGCGGAATTGTCATGGCACTGCTGGCGATTATTTGTTTGTTTGGTTCGATGCTTGGCTGGATTTTACTTGGTTCAGAAGTACCGTATCAAGCAGCAAAGGCTGGTGATTTTCCAGCAGTATTTGCAAAAACAAACAAAAAAGGAAGCCCTGCTTTCGCTTTGACTGTTACAAATATTATGTCACAGCTGTTTATCTTCTCTGTGATGTCACGTACGATTAATGAAGCTTTTACCTTTTTAACCACATCAGCGACACTTGCGTATCTTATTCCGTATATTGTGTCTTCCATCTACAGCTTTAAGGTCATCATGCAAGGTGACACATATGAGCTTCAAAAAGGAAATCGAACAAGAGACGGCATCATTGCACTTGTTGCGATGGGGTATTCGGCTTGGGTCATTATTTCAGGAACAGCCGACTTGAAAACTTTTGGTCTTGGAATCGGTCTATTCTTAGTGGGTATTTTGCTTTATCCACTTATGTCAAAAGGATTTGCCAAAGAAACGGTATAAGATAAGGAAGACGTTTCTCCATCTCTGGAGAAACGTTCAGCGTGTAGACAAACCCTCGCATTCGTTGTCAGGTCTGCGCTCCGGTGCTCACGAATGTTCAATTCGCTCCGCTCCGGTACTCGTCCTTCCTAGACTGCAAAGGTTTTCTATCACGCTGAAAAGAAGACAAAGGGCTAAAATCAAGATCATTTTATCCCTTTGTCAATAATTTGGACGTTTCTCCATCTCTGGAGAAACGTTTTTTTATGATGCAGATGTCAATCGGTCCACAATGAACTCTAGCTGACCTTCTAGTGACACTGGGTCATTAAAGAAGTAACCGACTGGATCTATTTCAAATACACGTTTATTTTTGACGGCAGGAAGTGATGACCAAATGCTGCTTTGATAGACTTGGTCACCATTACTTTTTGAGCCGCTCCATGGACCTGTGAAAATATAGTCGCCTGCGAATTCTGGCAGCTTCTCAAGAGAAATGTTTGCATAGCCGACACCGCTGTCGATCGCTTCTTTTTTGACGACTTTCGGTGCTTTTAATTTCAGCTCGTCATAAATGATTTCTCCCCCGCGGCCAAAGGTGTTTCCAAAGATATAAATACCTTTATCAAATGGCGATACGATCGAAACCGTTTTGCTGCCGACAGCTTTTGTTACCTTTGGTTTCACCTCAGCAATTTTAGTATCCCATTTCGTGATCCATTCTGTTGCTTTTTTTGGTGTACCTGTCATTTTACCGAATTCTTTTAGCTGGTCTTTGAAGGAATATTGGTTGTATTTAACCGCTACAGTTGGGGCGATTTTTTTGTATTGATCAAACTTCTCGTCTTCTCCCCATGCAATAATTATATCTGGCTTCAAAGCGGCTACCTTTTCGACTGATGGGGTCCTTCCGAGATTCTTCACTCCATCTGTTTTCCCTTTATAAAAAGGGTTTTTAAAGATGGGTGATGTCGTAGCAACCGGCGTCTTGCCGAGTGTGACGAGGTCCCCGTAATAGCTTTCTGCAAGAAGCACTATTCGCTTCGGATTTTTCGGAAGCTTCACTTCTCCTTTGGCATCCTGATATGTGATCATGTCATTCTTTTTCGCTGCAGATTGTTTATTTGAAGTGCTGCCGCAAGCGGCTGTAAAGATCATAAGGATGGATAAAGAAATCAAAAGAAATCCAGTTCGTTTTTTCACAAAAATTCTCTCCTATTCACTTTCCCTTGATAATGATTCTCATTTTCAATTTTATCGTACCATGATAGGAATAAAAATGCATCGGCTAATTTAGAACCAAAAGAAAAATGATGAAATTCTCACAGTTTTTTGCGGAAAATAAAGAAATTTATCAGAACAGTGATTTCAAAAAGAAAAGAAAGTGATATACTAGACTTCGAGATTGATAATCATTATCACTAATAGAGAATAGACATGAACGGAAAGGAAGAGACTGGTTTTGGGCTCACAATCGAATAAACAGCTGCCAGCCAGCGATGATACGATCGATATTGTCACGAAGCCTTTTGGAACAGCAGCTGTTATCATCATAGGAATGATCGCTTTAGCATTTGGTCTTTTTTTATCAGTATCATTAGGAGCAGCAAACATTCATCTACAGACTGTATGGGAAGCCGTTTTTCATTTTGATCCACATCAAACTTCACATCAAATCATTCGGGAATTGAGGCTGCCGCGTACAGTTGGAGCTGCTCTCGTCGGTGCCTTTTTAGCCGTATCAGGTGCCATTATGCAAGGAATGACGAGAAATGCGCTTGCGTCACCTGAGATTATGGGTGTGACAAATGGTTCCGCATTTGCGATTGCCATTGCACTAGCATTTTTCCCTGGCCAATCTTCTTTTACATTAATTCTTTGGTCATTTGTTGGAGCCGCACTCGGTGCCTCTATTGTATTTGGTGTTGGTACTATGTCAAAAGGGGGGCTGACTCCTGTAAAGCTCGCACTAGCTGGTACAGCGGTTGGAGCACTTTTGAGCTCCATCTCCTCAGCCATTGCCATCCGTTTTGACGTCGCTCAAGATATGAGCTTTTGGTATGCTGGCGGAGTGGCAGGTGTGAATTGGAGTAACATTCATATCATCATTCCAGTTGCCATTGCAGGACTAATCATTGCAATGATCCTTGCTCGTTCGATCACGGTTTTAAGCTTAGGTGAAGAACTGGCGAAAGGGCTTGGACAGTATACGAAAACGGTCAAGGTGCTTGGTATATTGGTTGTTATTCTTTTAACGGGTGCTGCCGTGTCGGTAGCAGGCTCTATTGGTTTTATTGGGCTTGTGATCCCTCATGTCACTCGGTTCTTGGTCGGAGTGGACTATCGCTGGATTATCCCATGCTCCGCTATCTTAGGGGCCACATTGTTAATTTATGCAGACATTGCTGCAAGACTGGTCAACGCTCCGTTTGAAACGCCAGTCGGTGCCATTACAGCGATTATAGGCGTTCCTTTCTTCTTATACTTAGCTAGACGTGAAAGGAGCGGGATTTAAATGGAAATGGTGCAGCAAGCAAAGAAAAAGAAATATCAACGAACGATGCTCATGATTTTTTTCGCGATCGTAGCTGTGTTTCTCATTAGTTTAAATACCGGAGAAATTCGGATCTCTCCGATGGATACATTGAAAACACTTTTTGGATTCGGAAGTGAAATGGATGAACTCGTATTATTCGAGTTCAGGCTTCCAAGAATGGTCATCGCTTTACTTGTCGGCGCTTCTATCGCTGTATCAGGAGCGATTTGGCAAGGTGTTTCTCAAAATGGTTTAGCTGACCCAGGTATTCTTGGTGTCAATGCCGGTGCAGGCTTTGCCGTTGTGCTATTTATCTTTGCATTTCAAGGCACGATGACAAATTTAGGTGATCTTACAATTTTTATACTGCCGCTTTTCGCGTTCGTAGGTGCAGGCTTTGCTGCATTTCTCATCTATGTGTTAGCGTGGAAAAAAGGCATCACACCTGTTCGATTGATTTTAACTGGTATTGGTGTGAATGCTGCGTTTTCAGCAGCAATTGTGGTCATCCAGTTGAAAATGAGCCCAAATGATTTTAACCAAGCTATCGTGTGGTTATCTGGAAGCATTTATGGCTCGAGCTGGACGTATGTCCTATCTGTTCTGCCATGGATGCTGATTTTCCTTATATTAGCGCTTGTCAGATCACGCTACTTAAACATTATGAATTTAGGTGATCAGCTGTCCTATGGATTGGGCATTTCTGTTCATAAAGAAAGAAGTCTTCTCATGCTGATTGCCGTTGCATTAGCAGGTGCGAGTGTTGCTGTTGCAGGAAGTATCTCTTTCCTAGGATTAGCCGCACCGCACTTGGCTAGAAAGCTTGTTGGGCCAAAGCATCAAGGAATGATACCGGCCTCCGCGCTGATTGGCGCGCTGTTATTATTACTGGCAGATACAATTGGCCGCGTCATCCTTGCACCATCAGAAGTGCCAGTTGGCCTTGTCGTTTCTGCTTTAGGCGCACCTTACTTCATTTACTTATTGATGAAATCGAACTAATGAGGAAGGAGAGACAACATATGAAATCGCTCGAAACAGAAAAGCTTTGTATCGGTTATCAAGACCGTTTGATTGTAGAAGATTTGAATGTCAGCATCCCAAAAGGCAAGGTGACAACACTGATTGGACCGAATGGCTGCGGGAAATCAACCATTTTAAAAACGATGTCTCGTATTATGAAGTCCAATCAAGGAGCTGTTTACTTAAATGGCAAGGCTATCCATGAGACGCCGACAAAAGAAATTTCAAAACAAATGGCGATCTTACCGCAAACGCCCGAAGCACCAAGTGGATTGACAGTGTATGAGCTCGTGTCATATGGACGTTTCCCGCATCAAAATGGGTTTGGCCGTTTATCAAATGAAGATAAACGAATCATTAGGTGGGCACTTGAGGAAACGGGAATGATTGCTTTTCATGATCGGCCAATTGAAGCACTTTCCGGCGGACAGCGTCAGCGTGTATGGATTGCGATGGCACTTGCCCAGGAAACAGAGCTGCTCCTATTAGATGAACCTACGACGTATTTAGACCTTGCACATCAGCTCGAGATTCTTCAGCTGTTAGAACGCTTAAATAGAGAGCAGGGCCGAACTGTGTTGATGGTCATCCATGATTTGAATCATGCGGCTCGTTTTTCACATTACATGATTGCCCTCAATCAAGGGAAAGTCATAAAAGATGGTACGCCTCATGAGGTCATGACCAAAGAGGTACTCAGTCGGGTATTCCATATTGATGCAGAAATTGTGCTTGATCCTAGAACGAATAAGCCGATCTGTTTAACCTATGACTTAATGAATCATGAACGAAAGCTAGAAGCTGTGAATGGATAATAGATGTAAAGGAACCCGGTGCAGCTGCCGGGTTTTTTTGCATGTTTGAAACTTCCTCGTGCTGCCATTTTCTCCAGTTGATATTTTTTCGCTTTTATGCGGAAAAGAGGTACTTTTTTACTTTAGACAATGGTAATATACGGTTAGAGATCATAGCTAGAAAGGAAAGAGATGCGTGGAAACAGCAAAAATATTGATTGCAGATGACGAAGAAGCAATTGTGAAAATGGTTGAACGCGTATTAAAAAAAGAAGGATTCAAGCATATTTATAAAGCCTACCATGCAGATGAAGCATTAGATATTGTCAAAAACGAGGACATCCACCTCTTACTTCTAGATGTAATGATGCCCGGTAAGTCTGGTTTTGACGTTCTGCCTGAAATCAGAAAGTTAACGAAAGTGCCTATTTTCTATTTAACTGCAAGAACGTCTGATGTCGATAAACTGACGGGCTTTGCACAGGGGGCAGATGATTACATCACAAAGCCATTTAACCCGCTTGAGCTAGTGGCTAGAATTAAGGCTCACCTAAACCGAACATATATCTCCTTACAGGAGGAGCAAGAAGACACTCAAAGCCAATATCATTATGCCCATTTCTCCTATCATCCTCATGCAGCCGAATTGAAAGTAAGAGGAGAGGTGACGGCATGTTCTGCTCAGCTTCTTTCTTTGCTGAAGTACTTTTGTGACCATCCGAATGTGGTTCTCTCAAAAGATCAAATCTATGAGAAAGTATGGGGCGTCCCATCATATGGTGATAACAACACTGTCATGGTTCATATTCGAAAGCTGAGAGAAAAGATTGAATTAGATCCGAGTCAGCCAGAATATATTGTGACGATCCGTGGTATGGGATATAAATTTATACCGCACCCTGCAAAGGTCCTTCAATAATTTATGAATTTACGAGCAAAACTTTTCTTTCACTTTGTCGGACAAATGTTTATTGTGATTGCCATTCTGACGATCGGCAATACGTTCTCTGAGAACTTATATTTAAATAAATACTATGAGAACATGACCGAAACTGGTTTAACAAAAGCTGATGGAGATACACTCATGAGCTGGCTTTATTTTAACGAGGATGGAAAAATGGAAGCCGACGATCAGCTCAAGCAAGCAGTGGAAAAAAGAGACGGCTGGCTGCAAGTGATTGATTCAAAGAAGAATACCGTTTATAGCTATCACCGCCCTAAATCAATTCCAACGTCTTATCAAAAGGATGAAATGATCAAGATCTTTGAAAAAAGAGAATTTAAAGATTACAAGATGTACTTCTGGCCAATTGAGATTGATCAAGAAAGTTTTACTGTGTTATATGGGTTCAAAACGAACAGCACAAAGGTAGCCAATTATCTGAAACAGCACGAGAAAAATTTGGCTGCATTATCTCAATATTCGGTTGAAACGAAAGAATTCTTGAAGAGAATGAATGGATCGGTTCATTTGTTCAATGAAGAAGGAAAATATTTAAAAGGCATTCGGGCCAACACTAGTTTGAAACATAACGTAACAGATGTTGAATTGCTCAAGTATCAATCGAAGCCTTGGGAGTTTAGAAGTGACCTCACTTATATGAAGGTGAATAAAAACCTGTATATCATCGTCTCGGTACCAAATAAAGTATACAGCCCAGACGAGCTTTACGATAAAGAGAGAGACGCTTTAAATCAATATACAACCATCTTAATTGCAGGTCTTGCACTCACTATTATTATTGTCATGACATTGTGGTATTCGTATCGTTATGGGCTGCCAATTTATCACATTATTCGCTGGCTGATTTTCTTATCAAAAAATAAATTGCAGGAACCAACAAATAGAAAGGGAATTCCAGTCAGTAAAAATAAAAAAGGCCGTATTAAGCGGGAATACCGATTATTTGAGGATATCCTAAAAACAATGGATCAGCTCACGCTTACATTAAAAGAGAATGAAGCAAACCGAAGAAAAATTCAAACCACAAGGGAAGAATGGATTGCAGGATTGTCTCATGATTTGAAAACGCCTCTAAGTACGATTTACGGCTATGGACTCATGCTTGAATCCGATCAATATCAATGGTCCAAAGAAGAAGTCATGGAAATGGGACAGGTGATTCGTGAGAAATCAGAATACATGTCGACACTGATTGAGGATTTAAACCTCACGTACCGATTGAAGAATGGTGCCCTGCCTATTAATCGGAAACCGGTTGAACTCAGTGAATTTTTAACTTCCATTATGGACGAGTTTTCAAGAAGCTCTTCATCTGAGGATTATCCATGCTCCTTTGAAGATCAAACAGATGGTGTCATATTTGAGATCGATAAAGCATGGTTCAGACGAGTGATTGAGAACCTGCTGGCGAATGCAGTGAAGCATAACGAAAAAGGCACCCATATTACAGCTGTTTTATCTGAAACAGAGGAAGAAGTTCGGATCGAAATGAAAGACAATGGCCGCGGAATGGCACAGGAAACGGTGGATCACCTATTTAACCGCTATTACAGAGGGACAAATACAAATGATCCAACGAACGGAACAGGTCTCGGGCTTGCGATAGCAAAAGAGCTCGTCTTGCTGCATGACGGTGATATTCAAATTGAAAGTGAACTAGGCACTGGAACAACTATTGCGATTATCCTAAAAAAATCATCACCTGTAAAATAGCCAAAAAACGATTTTCTTTTCTAAAGGAGATCGTTTTTTCCTGTTTTAGGATTGAAATCAATTTTGTAAACGATTACAATAAAATTGTTAACGTGAACAAATTATTTTTATCTATAAGAGAAATGGGGGAGTTTGATGAAAGCCTTTTTAGATGAACAGTTTTTACTCAACAGTCAGACGGCGGAAAAGCTATACCATGAGTTTGCTAAGGACCTTCCAATTATAGATTACCATTGTCATTTAAGCCCCAAAGAAATCTATGAAAATAAAACCTTCCATAATATCACCGAAGCATGGCTTTACGGAGATCATTACAAATGGCGTGCCATGAGAGCTAATGGCATACCCGAATCGCACGTCACAGGGGATGCCTCAGACTATGAGAAATTTCTGGCGTGGGCGAAGACCGTTCCCATGACCATTGGAAACCCGCTCTATCACTGGACTCATTTAGAGCTGAGACGATATTTTGGAGTTGAAGAACTTTTAAACGAAAAAACCGCACACATCATCTGGCAAAAAGTAAATGAAAAGCTGCAAGGAGAGGGTTTTGGTGCAAGAGACTTCATTGTGAAATCGAACGTTGAAACAGTCGTGACAACAGATGATCCAGTCTACTCGCTTTGCTATCATCAAAAACTGCGGGAAGAAGGATTCACTGTGCAAGTACTGCCCGGATTTCGGCCTGATAAGGCACTTGATATAACGAATCACCTATTTACAGCGTATGTTCACGAACTGGCAGAGGCTTCATCTACTCCAATCCAATCCTACCAAGACTTTTTGAAAGCACTCCGTACAAGAATTGATTTTTTCCATGAACAAGGCTGCCTGATCTCAGATCATGCCATTAACGAAATGACGTTTGAAGAAACGACGGAAGAAGAAGTGGAAGCCATCTTTTATAAAAAAATGTCGGGGCATTCATTGACGGAAAAAGAGAAGATCAAATTTAAAACACAAACATTCATAAAGCTAGGTCAGGCTTACTATGAGCGGGGCTGGGCGATGCAGCTTCATATCAATGCGCTTAGGAACAACAATACGAAAATGTTTGAGCGGCTTGGGCCAGATACAGGGTATGATGCGATGAATGATGAAGACATTGCCAAGCCGCTTTGCAGAATATTGGACCGTTTAGAACAAGAACAGGCACTGCCAAAAACCATTCTTTATTCCTTGAATCCTAGGGATCATGTTGTGATTTCCACATTGGCTGGAAGCTTTCAAGACGGGACGACACCTGGGAAGATCCAGCACGGCACAGCTTGGTGGTTTAATGATACGAAACAAGGGATGACAGAACAGATGATGGCTCTATCCAGTATTGGGCTGATCAGCCGTTTCATTGGGATGCTGACAGATTCACGAAGCTTTTTGTCGTATACAAGGCATGAATATTTTCGAAGACTGCTTTGCGATATCATTGGAGATTGGGTAGAAAAAGGAGAAGCCCCTTATGATCTTGAGCTGTTAGGGGGAATCGTGAAAGGAATCAGCTATGAAAATGCCAGACAGTATTTCCAATTTGACCGGGCAAATCAGCTCAAGCACCAACCAAACAAAATGACATGAAGAAAATGAAAACGGTTTTATGATAAGATGGTAAAAAATCATAAAAGGCGGAATAGCATGACAGTCACAATTAAAGACATAGCAAAATTGGCAAACGTCTCTCATACCACGGTATCAAGGGCTTTGAATAACAGTCCTTTTATTAAAGAGAAGACAAAACAAAAGATTTTGTCGATTGCAAAACAGCTGAATTATTCACCGAATGTCCATGCGAGAGGCCTAGTATCACAAAAATCATTTACAATCGGTCTGTTTTTTACGAGTTTAACAGAAGGCACATCTTCAAGCTTCTTTGTGGATGCGTTAAAAGGTGTCAACAGCGTCATGACAGAGTATTATAATCTCTTTGTAAGAGGAATTGACGACTTTCACGATTACACAACCATTCATAAACAACGCTACGATGGCATTTTGCTCATGAGTCAAAGCGAACACGATGAAGCATTTATCCATCATGTGAAGAAACAGGGCATTCCCATCATTGTGCTGAATCGCCGTGTAGAAAGTCATGAGGTCATGAATATATTAGCAGATGATAGTCAAGGAGCTTACCAGGCTGCACACCATTTCATTCAGCAAGGTCATGAACAAATCGCCATCATTGAAGGGAAAGAAGGCTTTAAATCAACTCAAGAAAGAAAAGCTGGTTTCCTGCAAGCGTTAATTGATCACCAAATACCTATGAAGAAAGAATATATGATGAAAGGCGACTATCATATGAAAAGCGGCTATGAATCAATGGAATCGCTGCTGGCCCTTGATGATCCGCCAACAGCGCTCTTTTGCTCAAACGATGACATGGCGATTGGTGCAATGAATGCATTATTTGCAAAAGGCAAAACGTGTCCAGGTGATATTTCTATTATTGGTTTTGATGATATTGCCTTTTCATCCTATACCACACCTGCATTGACAACGGTGAAAAAACCGATTGAAAAAATGTGTGCACTTGGAGCAGAAGCTATCCTTTCAGTGATAAACGGTGAAGAGCAAGAAGAAGATCATATGGAAAAAGTGTATGTCCACACAGAGCTGATGATCAGAGATTCAGTCAAAAAGGTGCAGTAATCTGCACCTTCTTAGAAAAATGTTCACGTGTGCATAATACTTGGAGAGGGGAATCCATTTGAAACGATTATCAAAAGCCATATACCCGGCACCTGAGTATCCGGAAACGATTTTGCAGATTGGTGAAGGAAATTTTATGCGAGGATTTATCAATTGGCACATCCAGAAGCTGAACGACTGCACAGATTTTAAAGGAAGAGCGGTTGTTGTTCCTCCTCGAAAAGGATCGGTAGCAGCCTTAAATGAACAAGATGGCCTGTATACATTATGTATTCAGGGATATCATGACCAGCAAGAAATGAATGAACGTATGATCATTCAATCGATTAGCAGAGGAATTAGTACGTATACGGATTACGAGGAATTTTTACACGTAGCGGAAAACCCGGATCTCCGCTTTGTTTTCTCAAACACGACAGAGGCAGGACTTGTGCTCAGAAAGGAGGATCGTTTGGAGGATCGGCCGCAAGCCAGTTTTCCAGGAAAGCTGACAGCGTTCTTGTATCACAGGTTTAAAGCATTTGCTGGAGATGAGCAGAAAGGACTGATCATTCTGCCTTGTGAATTGGTTGAACAAAATGGTGATCGATTGAAGGAATATGTGATCAGTATGGCAGCTGAGTGGGAACTGCCGCCTGCGTTTTTTACATGGATTAAGGAAGCCAACACGTTTTGTAATACGCTTGTGGACCGGATTGTCCCTGGATTCTCTAAGAAAGCGGCTGACATCGTACGAAAGGAAGAAGGGTATATCGACGAATTGCTTGTCACGGCAGAATATTATCATCTTTTTGTCATTGAAGCGCCCGCTTTTGTGAAAAAGGAGCTCCCCTTTCAAGAAGCAGGATTAAATGTACTTTTTGTAGAGGATATTGCGCCTTATCGTATGAGCAAGGTACGAATTTTAAATGGTGCACATACGGCGATGGTGCCGATTGCCTATTCATGCGGTTTAGAAACTGTAAAGGAAGCTGTGGATGATGAGCATGTTGGTCCGTTCATCCGGCGTATGCTGAAGGAGGAAGTATTGCCAGGGCTTGAACTCCCTGAAGATGAGCTTCTTCTTTATACACAATCCGTTTGGGATCGTTTTTGCAATCCATTTGTAAAGCATCAATTGCTGGATATTGCGCTGAATGGGGTATCCAAATTCCGAACCCGTAATCTTCCGTCATTGCTTGATTATGTCGAGCGAAAGAAACAGCTGCCAATGAAACTTGTGTTTTCACTTAGCAGTCTCATTTATTTCTACAGAGCACATGTAGGAAGGGTAAAGGATGATGAAACTGTGCTAACGCTCATGAAGGAAGCATGGGACGAGGAAAACCATTCTAATGAAGGAGTTGCAGCGAAAATTCTTTCATGCGAGTCATTATGGGGCAGAGATTTAACAGATATAAATGGATTGAGTCAAGCTGTAGCTGATCAGCTTACCCTCATACAGACGCATGGGATGAGAGCAGCTGTTCATCGAATGATGCTTCATCAATATGAAAGTCAGGGGGAGAAAGCATGAAAGACTTTATTGTCATCCACCCTTCAGATAATGTCGGTATTGCTTTAAAAGGACTTGAGCAAGGGGAGGAGCTGCAGCATCATGGACATACGATTATCTTAAAAGAGACCGTCGCCAAAGGTCATAAGTTTGCATTGGCTGAAATCAAGCAAAGAGAGAATATTATCAAATATGGCTATCCCATTGGTCATGCAGTGACTGCCATTTCTGCTGGAGAATGGGTGCATACGCATAATATCAAAACCAATCTATCTGGCAAGCTGGAATACGAATACCAGCCTTCATTATCAGAAAACCCCTATGAAAAAACGAATCTTACATTTAAAGGGTATAAACGAAAAAATGGCGGAAGCGGAATCCGCAATGAGCTTTGGGTTGTTCCTACCGTTGGATGCGTGAATGGCATCGCCGATCAAATGATCCAAATATTCACCGCTGAAATGGGTGGAAACATCCATCCTTTTGAAACAGCCCTTGTATTAAAGCACAATTATGGCTGCTCACAGCTTGGGGACGATCATGAAAATACCAAAACCATTTTACAAAATGCGGTGAAGCACCCTAACGCTGGAGGAGTACTCGTTCTTGGACTTGGCTGTGAAAACAATGACATTGAGGATTTTCAGTCCACATTAGGTGAATATGACCGTACGAGAGTGAAATTTTTAAGAAGCCAAGAAGTAGGAGATGAGATAGAAACGGGAGTCGCTTTACTCAAGGAAATTTATGATGCGGCGAAAGAAGATCATCGTGAAGACATTCCGTTATCTGAGCTGAAAATTGGCTTGAAGTGCGGAGGATCAGATGGATTCTCTGGTATTACCGCAAATCCGCTTTTAGGCAGACTGTCCGATTTTCTTGTTGCTCAAGGCGGCACGACAGTGTTAACAGAAGTGCCAGAAATGTTTGGTGCTGAAAAGATTTTAATGGAGAGAGCGGAATCAGAAAAGACTTTCGACAATATTGTGCAAATGATCAATGACTTTAAACAATACTTCATGGATCATCGACAGCCGGTATATGAAAATCCTTCCCCGGGAAATAAAGCAGGTGGAATTTCGACATTAGAGGATAAATCTCTTGGCTGTACACAAAAAGCAGGTACTTCTGATATTAAAGATGTATTGAAATATGGAGAGCTGCTGAAACAAAAGGGATTGAACCTATTAAGTGCACCTGGTAATGATTTGGTTGCTTCATCTGCACTTGCTGCTTCTGGCTGTCAAATGGTGCTTTTTACAACAGGCAGGGGGACACCCTTTGGTACGTTTGTGCCAACAATGAAAATCTCGACCAACACAGCCTTATATGAAACAAAAAAGCACTGGATTGACTTTAATGCCGGAGAACTGCTTGAAGATGTACCGGAAGATGTTGTATTAGAAAAATTCATTTCAACTGTCATTGATGTGGCGAGCGGGAAGCTGTTAAATCATGAAAAAAACAATTTTAGAGAGCTGGCTATTTTCAAAACAGGTGTCACACTTTAAGGCGATTGGGGGATGAGAAAGTGTCTAAAAAACGGGATTTGATGTATATCACAGCAGGAACGGTACTAACTGGAGTCGGAATTGCTCGTTTAGCAAAGCAAGTGAAGAAAAATAAGAAAGTAAACGGAATTGATCAAGTGCTAAAGCAGATAAAAGCACCGCAGTTCCAAGATCGTGAATTGAATGTGGTGCATTATGGAGCAGATGCGGAAGGGCAAGAGCTTTCTACAAATGCCATTCAGTCTGCCATTGATGATGCCCACCGGTTGAAAGGGGGACGGGTGCTGATCCCAGCAGGGACATTTTTGACAGGTGCTTTAGAATTGAAAAGCAATGTAGAACTTCATCTGCATGAGAAAGCCTATGTGACATTCAGCCAAGACCCAAAGGATTACTTGCCTCTTGTACTGACAAGATATGAAGGGGTTGAACTTTATAATTATTCACCTCTCATTTATGCACACCATGCAGAAAACATCGCTATAACTGGAGCCGGAACCCTTGATGGCAGAGGGAATGAGCATCATTGGTGGCCCTGGAAGTATGGGACAAATGGCCAGCCCTCTCAGGATCGGGATCGCCAGCTTTTGTTTGAAATGGCGGAAAAGAGAATACCGGTAGAAGAAAGGGTATTTGGAGAAGGTCATTATTTAAGGTCGAGCTTTATTCAGCCATACCAATGTCAGCATGTGCTAATCGAAGGAGTGACAGTGAAGGATTCACCGATGTGGCAAATTCATCCTGTGTTAAGTGATAACGTCATCGTCCGCGGCGTTAAAATCATTGGGCATGGACCAAACACAGATGGTGTCAATCCGGAATCTTGCCGGAATGTGCTCATTGAAGATTGTTATTTTGATAACGGAGATGATTGTATTGCCATCAAATCGGGCAGAAACGAGGATGGACGGAGAATAGGGATTCCATCTGAAAACATTGTCATTCGTAGAAATGAGATGCGGGATGGACACGGCGGTGTGACGATCGGGAGCGAAATCTCTGGCGGAGTAAGGCATGTTTATGCAGAAGATAATGTCATGGACAGTCCTAACCTTGACCGGGCACTGCGTATTAAAACCAACTCTGTCAGAGGCGGCACCATTGAACATATTTATTTTAAAAACAATACAGTCAAAAGTCTAAAGCATGAAGTGGTCTGTATCGACATGATGTATGAGGAAGGAGATGCTGGTCCGCATCGTCCTGTTGTACGTCATATTGAAGTGGAAGGACTCAAAAGCAGCGGCGGACGATATGGTGTGAAAATAGCCGCATACGCACATTCTCCTGTGACTCACTTTAAAATGAAAGATTGTGTCATAGATGATGTGGCGTATCCATTATCTTTAGAGCATGCCGTTTCTCCTGCTTTTCAGAAAGTCGTCATCAATGGAGAACAAATTAATTCATTGAAGAGTGAAAAACAGTCTTTTTAGAGGCTGTTTTTTTGTTTTATGAACAGAAAAGACGCTTTTAGAAATCACATATACAACCTATCTGCACTGTAGTATAATATTCCCGAAATTAGAAAAGAATTGACGAAAGAGATTTCGTTAAGCAGTACATAAACCAGGGGGTTACTCATGAAAAAGTTAACAGCTATTTGGCTATCGTTATTGCTTGTGATGGGTGTTTTAGCAGGATGTGCAGGCGCTGAGACAGATCACAAAGCAAAAGGGTCACAAAATAAAGAAACGGCCACTGCGGCATTTCCCGTATCGATAAAAGATGCAGCTGGCAAAACAGTCGAAATCAAAGAACAGCCTAAACGAATTGTTTCGTTAATTCCAAGTAATACGGAGATTGCTTATGCACTCGGTCTTGGAGATAAAATGGTTGGACGATCAGACTTTGACAATTATCCAAAGGAAGTCGAAAAGGTAGAGAAGATTGGCGGACTTGAATTCAATGTCGAGAAGGTCATTTCCTTAAAGCCAGATCTTGTCTTAGCACATGCATCTCAGATGGGATCAAAAAATGGATTTAAACAGCTTGAAGATGCAGGGATCCAAGTGCTGACTATAAATGATGCAACATCCTTTAAGGATGTGTACAAATCAATCAATATGATCGGTGAAGCAGCCGGCGTGAAAGAAGCATCAACAAAGCTTGTAGACGAAATGAAAACAAAGCTGAATGACATCAAGAAACAAGCAGAGGGGATTTCGAAAGACAAGCAAAAAACAGTCTTTGTTGAAGTATCAGGTGCACCTGAAATCTATACAACTGGTAAAAATACATTTATGGATGAAATGCTTTCTGTTATCCATGCCAAAAATGCTGCAGGTGATCAAACTGGCTGGGTGCAAATGACGGAAGAATCGATCATCAAGCGAAATCCTGATGTCATCGTTACAATTGATGGATCAGGCTTAGCTGATTTGAAAAAAAGAGACGGCTGGAATGCAATGAAAGCAGTGAAAGAAAAACAAGTCTTTCAATTGAATACGGATCTCGCATCAAGACCGGGACCGCGATTGGTTGAAGGAGTCGAGGCTCTTGCGAAAAACGTCTATCCTGACACGTTCAAATAAATTGATCATCGCATATACACTAAGTGTTTTACTTCTTGTGATGAGCATTGGAATGGGAATCTCCTTTGGAAGCTTAGGGATTCCCATTCCTTCTATTCTTCGTATATTTGTTCATGAACTATTCGGAGTGCAGTTTGGAACCATTGATTCCATCGATCGCAATATTATGATGAACATTCGGCTGCCAAGAGTCATATTAGCGGCATTAGTCGGAGCAGCACTTGCGTTATCTGGTGCAGCTTTTCAAGGTTTATTAAAAAATCCTCTCGCTGACCCTTATACGCTGGGGGTATCTCAAGGGGCATCAGTTGGAGCCGTAGCGACCCTGTTTTTCAGCTTGCAGCTCCCGCTTTTTGGCAGTTTCACACTGCCATTATTCAGTATGACAACAGCGCTTGTGACCCTCTGTCTCGTTCTCTTTTTTGCGCGTCTTGTTCATCGGGGGATGAGCATTTCTTCTTTAATTTTGACAGGAGTGATTTTCAGCTCTTTTTTGGGTGCGCTCATTTCATTGATGATTGCTTTAACAGGTGATGATCTAAAAGAGATCATTCATTGGCTGCTTGGCAGTGTGTCCATGAGGGGCTGGCGTTATATTGTGCTTTTTCTTCCTTTCTTTCTTATTGGGACCTTTGCGTTAATGTTGATGGGGCGGGATTTGAATGTGATGACGTATGGCGAGGAGAAGGCAAAGCTATTAGGTGTTCATGTGAAAAGGAGCAAATATATTGTGCTGCTGGCGGGCTCGATCCTGACCGGAAGTGCAGTAGCGGTATCAGGGACGATCGGTTTTGTAGGACTTGTGATTCCGCATTTTATCCGCCTCTTAACTATCACAGATCATCGGCATCTGCTGCCTTTATCTATGCTGAACGGTGCTTCCTTTCTTGTATTAGCAGATGTGTTATCCCGTACCATCATTGAGCCGACTGAATTACCGATTGGCATCATTACTGCGTTAATTGGTGCACCTGTATTTGGCATCATCCTCATTCGTAAATATAGAGGGGGGACGCACGTATGATTCAAGTGAAGGAAATCAGAGGTGCATATGGAGAGAAAGAGGTTATTCGAGGCATTAATCTTGAAGTAAAGCAAGGAGAATTTCTCGGTATACTCGGTCCAAACGGGAGCGGTAAGACGACCCTTCTTAAAATGATGGCAGGGATTTTAGCACCTAAGAGCGGAGAGGTGCGTATCGGCGGTCACCTTATTCAATCCTATCAGCCAAAGGCGCTTGCGCAAAAGGTGGCAGTTCTGCCGCAGAAAACGGACCAAGCTTTTTCATTTACGGTGGAAGAAACCGTCCAATTCGGTCGTTATCCATATCAAAAAGGGTGGCTGCAATCTGTCACGCGAGAAGATGTGCAGGTCGTCAGCAAAGTAATGGAACAAACGGGTGTTGCACAGTTTAAGAATCAATCCATCCATGAGTTAAGCGGAGGAGAACAGCAGCGTGTATATTTAGCACAGGCATTGGCTCAGCAGCCTGAATATTTATTGCTGGATGAACCAACGAGTTTCCTTGATTTAGCCTATCAAAAAGATTTGCTTGATTTAATTAAAGAAGAAACTGATTCCTCTAGGTTAACGGTCATTGGTGTATTCCATGATGTGAACATTGCTAGTTTATATTGTGATCGCCTGCTGCTACTACATGAAGGAAAGACAGACATGTTAGGACTGCCGCATCACGTCTTGACCACTGAACGAATCAACCGTGTGTATGAAACAAATGTGACGCCGCTCCAGCATCCATTTAGGGCTAACCCCCAGCTGATGGTTGAGCCTGCAGCCCCTTCAAAAGCATCAATTGTAAACATAGCGGATGGCTGGAGGACTTATAGCTCAGAAGGAATGACGTTTTCCATTAATCAGCCTCTTCGCATCCTTTCCTCACATAAGAAAAACGGCGGGTTCTTTTGGAAAAGGTCTATTGGAACGGGAAAGAAGACGCTTCATGAGCAGCTAGAGTCATCTGAAGATATGCTGTTTTTCGAGCAAGCTAACGGATTAGCACAATTTGCCGCAGAAGACGCCGAAGACGATATGATCCTTTGCGGCATGCTTCAGCAAGAAGAGTTGGCCATTTGGCTTATCCTGAAACGATCTTTATCAGACGGAGCAGCTGTTCAGCTCATGGGGCAGCTTATGCACATCATGAAGCAAGAAACAAGCATTCCAATCCATCATCTTTGTATTGCTACACCCAATACGCATGAAACGGAAGATGCTGACCTTTTACACGAAAGATTAGGACAAAAGGTGCATGGGCTTCTTCAAAAGTTGAATGCCATTCAAAAGTGAACCAAAATGGTTCGCTTTTTTTGTTGAAAACATCAACAGCTACATAAGAAATGAACTTAATATAACGAAAAATCAAAAAAGTGTTGCTAATTAAATCACAATTCTTTTATAATAAAAAATATGAAAGCGCTTAAAATATGACATGTTTAAAAATGCAACACATAAGAAAGGGAGGATTATTTGGACATTCAAGGGATTATACCAGCTATTTTGACACCGCTTACTGAGGAAGAACATTTTCATCCCGAAGTGGCAACGCAATTAGTGAATCGTTTGATCGAGTCAGGTGTACACGGCATCTTTGCTTTAGGCACAAATGGAGAGTTTCATTTGTTTTCAGAGGAAGAAAAGCTTCAAATTGCTGAAACTGTCGTGAATGCTGTTGACAGACGAGTGCCGGTATTCATTGGAGCAGGTGAAAATAGTACGGAGGCAACCATCAGGCTGTCAAATAAACTGGCAGATCTAGGGGTAGATGTTCTGTCTATCATTACGCCTTATTTTGTTGCACCAACCCAAGAAGAGCTGTATGAGCACTTTCGCGACATATCTGAGAATGTGAATATTCCGATTCTGCTTTATAACATTCCATCTAGAACAGGCGTGTCGCTAGCACCAGAGACGGTTGCGCGGCTCAGTGCACTTCCGAATGTGCTAGGTATTAAAGATAGCAGTGGAAACATTGAAAATATCAAGGCATATTTGGATGTCACAAAAGATGAAGATTTTGTTGTCCTTGCAGGTACAGACTCACTCATTTTGGAGACATTGAAACTCGGCGGAGCAGGGGCGGTCGCAGCAACTGCAAATGTACTGCCTGAAACTGTCGTTGGACTCTATGAATCTTTTCAAAAAGGGAAGCTTGACGAAAGTGAGCACTTCCAGAAGCAGCTGCAGCCATTAAGAGCAACATTCGGTTTAGGGACATTACCAGCACCATTGAAAAAGGCAGCAGAGCTTTATGGAATTCCGGTTGGCCCGCCCAGAAGCCCTGTAAAAGAGCTGTCAGGTGAGGCATTGGAAGCTGTGGCACAAATGGTTGAAGACTATCGCAAACAAGGAAAAGCGGCAAAGGAGTAGTGAAGAGATGACGATCACGCATTATCACTTTCAGACGGCATCACACATTGTATCTGGCGCAGGTTCTTTAGACCTTCTTGGGGAGAAATTAGATAGTTTAGGGCTTAGCGGACTCACATCCATTTTTATATTAACGCAGCCATCTATCGTATCACTTGGTTATGCAGATCACATCAAAAGAGAACTTGCGAAAAAGGGGATAGCAAGTGAGATAAGTACAGAAATCAAACCTGAACCAACAGAAGAAAATATCGAGGGCGTATTCCACACCTTTTTAAGAGGAGCGCATGACGCCATTATTGGAATTGGTGGCGGGAGTGTCCTTGATGCTGCAAAAATTTTAGCTGTTCTTAAGACCAACGATCAGCCGATTTCTGCTCTCGTTGGCACAAATCTTGTGGAAAAAAGGGGAGTGCCAACGATTCTCATTCCTACAACATCTGGTACGGGATCTGAGGTGACACCAAATGCAATTGTGACTTTTCCAAAAAAGGAATTGAAAATTGGAATGGTTAGTCCGCATCTTTTGCCAGACCTTGTCATCTTAGATCCAGCACTTACTCTCAACTTGCCGAAATCTATTACCGCAGCTACAGGTATGGATGCTTTTACGCATGCGCTTGAATCTTATATTTCAAATAAAGCCAATCCATTCAGTGATATGTTTGCACTGGAATCGATGCGGCTGATTTCAGGAAGTATTCAGGAGGCATATCATCACGGGGAGAACTTGAAGGCAAGAGAAAATATGCTTGTTGGTGCAATGTATGGAGGAATGGCGCTTACAAGTGCCGGAACTGCTGCTGTTCACGCTATGGCTTATCCATTAGGGGGGAAATACAAGATTTCTCATGGTGTTGCTAATTCCATGCTGCTTCCGCATGTCACTGCTTTTAATGCAGATCATATTATTGGTCGGCTTGAACATGTGGCAAGAGCAATAGGACTAGCGGGAGCTCACACAAAGCAGGAGCTTGCAGAGCGTGTGATTCATCAAATTGAAGAATGGACAGCGGATTTACACATTCCACAGCAGCTCAAAGCTTTTGGCGTGTCCAAGGAGGATGTACCGGCACTTGCTCAAGCAGCTTCAGAGGTGAAGAGATTAATGGACAACAATCCAAAGTCAATGTCTGTTTCTGATATTGAACAGGTATACATGAAACTGCTCGACGCTTAACGCTTCATTGGGATGGGAATGAGAAGTTGCTTCACACGGCTTGCACACAAAGGGGGATTTTAAATGAATGTCTTAAGCAGTTCGGTCATCACATTTATTTTGATCGTCATTATTCTCTATATACTATTTACGACTTGGCTGACGATGCGTTTCCGCAGTAAATCCAATTCAGAATTTAACAATGCTGCTAAGTCACTTCCAGCCATTGTAGTCGGTATTTTGCTCATGAGTGAATTCATTGGAACGAAATCCACTGTTGGAACTGCAGAATCTGCCTTTACGCATGGGCTTTCTGCTTCATGGTCTATTGTGACTGTCGCTATCGCCTTTTTTATCTTTTCCTTTTTCTTAGTAGGCAAGTTTTATCGAACAGGACAGTACACCATTTCAGGTATTATCGATCAGAAGTTTGGAAAATCAACGAAGCTAGTTGTTTCTGTTATTATGATTGCTGCATTACTGCTTGTGAATCTAGGAAACTATTTAAGTGGGTCAGCTGCTATTGCATCCATTTTGGGGCTTCCTTTAATGACTTGTGCGATCATTACGGCCGTTGTGAGTACATTTTATTTTACATTTGGAGGAATGAAAGGGGTTGCATGGGTCACGATCCTTCATTCGATCGTGAAGTATGCGGGGATTTTAATTACACTAGGGGTAGCTCTTTACTTAACAAAAGGCTTTGAACCAATGAAACAAACGATGCCTGATCATTTCTTTACATGGGACGGGACAATTGGATGGGGGACGATAGGAGCTTGGTTTATAGGAAACATGGGTGCCATCTTTGCTACGCAGTTTATCATTCAAGCAATCACTTCGTCGAAAAGTGAGCGTGAGGCAAAGAAATCAACACTTTATGCGGCTCTGCTTTGTTTGCCGCTCGCCATTGCAATCGGTGTGATCGGCGTAGCTGCACATTATTTGTATCCAGACATTGATCCTATTTATGCCTTCCCTGTCTTTTTACAGCATATGAATCCAATTTTGAGTGCCATTGTGGCAACATCGCTTGTGGCATCCATCTTTGTCGGTGTGTCGACGGTTGCGCTTGCGACAACAACCTTAATTATGGATGATTTTTATGTACCGAAAATGAAACCAACACCGGAGCAGAGAATGAAAGTCACGAGGTATGTGGCTGTACTCGTTGGAATTGTGCCTCTTGTAGGAGTAGCACTTGCGCCGGAGCTGCTGTCCCTTTCCTTTTTTACAAGGGCGCTTCGAACATCGATCGCTGTTGTAGCAGCAATGGGCTTTTACTTGCCGTACTTTAATTCAAATAGAGGGGCGACCATTGGCCTTGGCCTTGCTGCTTCAGGTGTTACCACGACGGTTTGGTATTTACTCGATAATCCATTCGGAATCGATAATATGTATATTGCCATTATCATTCCTTTCCTTGTGCTGGTAATCGACCGACTTTTCAGTCCGCCTGCTAAAAAGGATCAACCATTGAAAGGAGAATTGTCATGAAAAATGAAGAGACTGTGATAAAAATAGATGGAATTTTGCGACAAAATGAACAAGATACAGAGAGAAAAGAAGCCTTTCTGCCAACAGACTGCGTGCAGAATCATGCGGCCAATCTACTTGAGCTGGATAATGGAGATGTATTATGTGTTTGGTTTGGCGGAACGCAGGAGGGAATACCTGATATCTCAATCTATATGTCGAGACTCAAACGGGGAAGTAACCAGTGGACAGAGGCAGTGAAGTTATCTAACGATCCTGCACGCTCTGAACAAAATCCAGTTCTGTTTCAAGAGGAAAATGGCAGGCTATGGCTGCTGTATACCGCACAGCTATCTGGGAATCAAGATACGGCCATCGTGAGATACCGGCTATCAGAGGATAGAGGTGAGACATGGGGTGAGATTGATACTTTGTTTGAACAGCCGGGTACGTTTATACGTCAGCCGATTGTTGTACTGGATAATCAAGATTGGCTGCTGCCGGTCTTCTATTGTAAGACCATTCCAGGCGTCAAATGGACGGGGAACCGGGATGTCAGTGCTGTGAAGATTTCATCCGACCAAGGAAAGACATGGGATGAGGTCATTGTACCAAACAGCACGGGCTGTGTTCATATGAATATTGGAAAGTGTGCAGACGGCTCCCTCATAGCCCTCTTTAGAAGCCGGTTTGCTGATTCGATTTATATCAGCCGTTCCGTCGATCATGGGCGGACATGGTCTGAGCCAAAGGCGACGGAGCTGCCCAATAATAATTCATCCATTCAATTTACCGTGCTCCAAAATGGGCATCTTGCCCTCGTCTATAATCATATCAATGCGGATGAGCAAACAGAACGAAGAGCTTCTTTATATGATGAAATTGAGGATGAAGGCGATACGCGCACAGCGGTTGATACAGAAGCACGTCCAGCCTTTTGGGGAACACCGCGTGCACCGATGACTTTGGCGCTCTCTGAGGATAATGGTGATACATGGCCTATCAGACGTAACCTTGAAGTGGGTGATGGATATGCGATGACAAACAATTCAAAGGATAAACTAAATCGAGAGTATTCTTATCCATCCATCACGGAAGGAAAAGACGGGAAGCTGCATATTGCGTTTACGTATTATCGGCAGGCGATCAAATATGTGTGTGTGACAGAAGAATGGGTCAATCGCACTTCTTAACTGCAAGAGGGCCCTGCTTCTGGTGAATTGTAACCCTCATTTGCTTCATTTATAATTGATGTTTGGAGGGTTGTCCCCATTTTCTATCGGCTGGACTCCCTCAAGCTATGTCTCGTGATGAAGAGATAAAAAATGGGGGTCCTTTTCATGAATATCAAAGTGTTAGGTGTTGCGCCGTATAAAGGGTTGGGCGATGTGTTAATCGACCTTGCCAAAGAAGAAGAAAATATGACATTCCAGCTTGTAGTCGGAGATCTCCGGTCTGGTGTTGCTCTTGCAGAACAAGCAGAAGCTCAAGGAATGGATATCATTATGAGCCGGGGCGGAACAGCTGCGCTCATTCAAAAACATGTGAACATCCCAGTAGTTGATATCCCTGTGTCAGGGTATGACTTGCTTCGTGCCTTAACACTGATAAAAGATTATCAAGGTAAAAAAGCGGTCGTGGGTTTTGAAAATATTACACAAGGTGTACGCACCATTGGGGAATTATACGGGATTAAAATTGATATTTACACAGTGCAGCAAGAGGAAGAGGTATGGGATCTCTTAAAACAATTACAAGAACAAGGGACTCAGGTCGTGCTTGGAGATGTCATTACTGATAAAGCGGCTAAAGAGCTGGGAATGCAGAGTATGCTCATTACATCAGGTCGTGAATCGGTCAAAGAAGCATTTCATCAAGCAAAACAAATGTATCGTTTATATAAAGAGGCGACAGCTGAACAGCGTCTCTTTCGTGAAATGATTGATCAAGAGCCGAAAGGGATGCTCATCATTGATCCGCACAACCAGCTACATTTTATGAATCAACAAATGAAACAATGGACAGAAAAAGGATTATTTGCACCGTCTACTTCTCATGCTGATGTGATTGCGTGGTGTCCAGCACTTGAACCGGCACTAAAGGCGATTCGAGAAGGGAAACAAAATGGCTATTCTCAAATATCCCATCAGCAGCAAGTGTGGCATGTCAAAGGAAGCATGCTATCGAAAGGCGAGTTGCTTGTCACGATTGAAAAGCCTTCGGCTGTGATGAATCAAGAAGGTCATCGTATTTGGACGCTTGCGTCGCCTATTCATTCAGAACATCCATTTGCTCTTTTTACAGATCAAAGCCCAAAAATGAAAGATGTGATCAATAGGGCAAAAGCGTTTAGTCAAACGGAGCGCTCGATTTGCCTGTATGGTGAACAAGGAACGGGTAAATCATGCCTTGCATTTGCTATCCATCAAATGAGCGAGAGGAAAAATGAGAGCTTTACGACAGTACATTGCAGACGTTTGACAAAACCGGAAGATATAAAATCAATCCCTCTGCATCAAAAAGGGACGATGTTTCTAAAGGATATTGAGAGCGTTCCAATGGATATACAGCAGCTCATTGCCGAGCAGCTGCATCATCATCAGAATATTCGCTGGATGGCTGCGTCTCAAGTGGATTTGTTCAAATTGATGCAATCTGGAGCGTTTAGTGAGGAATTATATACAGGCTTACAGGAGCTCACAATTCATGTCCCTCCGTTGTCTGAACGGCCGGAAGATATTGAGGACATGAGCAGGTTATTTATTGCGGAACTGAATTCTCTTTACGGGACGCAGGTGGTTGGGCTGTCAGCAGATGTGATTGAAGCCTTTCAACACCAGAAATTCAGAGAAAATGTCAGGCAGTTCAAGCGGATCATTGAGGAACTGGTACTGACAACAAAAAGTGGATATATCACGTTGAATAGGGCAAAGGCAGCAATTGATCAGCTTGCCTTTGAAAATGAAGAAAAACAGCTGTCCAGCTATTTGAATGGAACGCTTGATGAGATTGAAAGACGGATTATCAAAACGGTGCTGGAAGAAGAAAATATGAATCAATCAAAGGCGGCAAAGCGGTTGAATATCAACCGTACGACGCTATGGAGAAAGCTAAAGGAATAATATGTAATGAGGCCGAGGTGTCTAAATGACAAACGATCTATTAAAAAAAGGAGCGAAATTAGAGCAAAAGGTAATCATTGTGGCGGATGATTTGACAGGTGCCAACGATACAGGTGTTCAATTTGTCAAAGCGGGCTTCACAGCCTCTGTCCTGTTTCAGCCGTCATTTGAAGGCATTGACAGGTATAAAGAGGATGTGCTGATTGTGGATACCGATTCACGAAGTATGTCTTCAGAGAACGCCTACCATGAGGTCAGCCAAATGGTGCAGCCATTTCTCCAAGATGAATCGCACCTTTTCTTTAAAAAAATAGATTCAACGTTAAGAGGCAATATAGGAATTGAACTGCAAGCACTAATGGATATTGGCCCATTTGATGCGGCGGTTATCGCTCCTGCCTACCCAGATGCACAAAGAGCAACCAATAATGGCATACATTATGTGGAAGGAGTGCCTGTTCATCTGTCAGAGGCAGCAAAGGATCCGAAAACACCAGTTTTGACATCCAGCATATCAGATTTAATTGAGGAGCAGACGAACGTCAGACCAAAAAACCTTTCTCAACAGACAATCGGCGAAGAGCTAAAAGTAACGAGTGATGAGGTATCATCCTTATTGAAGCATGGTCATCAATGGTTTGTGTGTGATGCAGAAACAAGTGATGATTTAGGGCGGATTGTGGAAGTGTTTATGAAGATGGATAAAAGAATACTATGGGTCGGTTCAGCGGGACTAGCTGGTGCATTATCTGCATATGTCGCTAAAAATAGAAATACTTCTCGCCTTAAAAAACAGAGACCTGTCCTCATCGTATCTGGAAGTGCCTCTCAAAAAACAAATGAGCAGTTTGCTTATTTAAGAGAAACTCACGATTGTTTTGAGATAAAAGTGAACCCGCTGAATGTATTAAACGGCCGTGAAGCATGGGAACGAAAATCAGTTCTCGATCAACTGCGTAAGCGTCAGAACGAAGATATTCTCCTTTACACAGATGCACGGCCAGAGATGGTTGAAAAGATGCTGATTTACGGAGAAAAGAAAGGGCTGACAAGACAAGAGGTTGGAAGTGCTTTGTCCGTCTTTCTTGGAATGATCACAAAAGACATTGTCACATTATCAGGAATGAGACGACTTTTCCTAACTGGCGGAGATACAGCGCGGGCGATTTGCCAGGGGCTTGGAGCAGGAGGTATTCGGCTGCTGAAAGAAATTGAACCTGGCATCCCGCTCGGTCAGCTTGTTGATACGAATTTATATGCGGTTACGAAAGCTGGAGCTTACGGTCAAAAAAATTCAGTACTCCATGCGGTAGAAGTGCTGAAAAAGATAGAGGGGGAAGTCGAATGTCAAAACCAATCATTGCTGTAACGATGGGAGATGCGGCTGGCGTTGGTCCTGAAATTATTTTAAAAGCTTTTCAGCAAACGCGTTTACATGAAGAAGCCGTTCTATTTGTGATCGGAGACACCAGTATATTAAATAGGGCGAAAGACTTTGTGAATACAGATGTGGAGATTGTAAGTATCATAGAACCAGAGGAAGCGGAGCAAGTGAAAGCCGGAGCTGTTCCCTGCTTAGACCTCAAGCTCTTAACGAACGAGATTCCGATTGGGGACATATCAAAAGAAGCAGGAAATGCTGCTTTCCGATATATTGAAAAAGCCATTAGTCTTGCAAATGACCGTAGAATTGACGGCATTTGCACAGCGCCGCTAAACAAAGAAGCACTTCATAAGGCAGGTCATATGTATCCAGGACATACAGAAATTTTAGCTGACCTGACGGGTACAGAAGATTATGCGATGATGCTGGCGGCCCCTAACTTAAAGGTAGTTCATGTCACCACACATATTGGATTAATGGATGCCATTTTAAAAATTAATCCTGAGCGTGTATACACGACGATTAAGCTGGCACATGATACACTCGTCCGTTCTGGGATCTCTGCCCCTAAAATTGCTGTATGCGGGATTAACCCGCATGCTGGGGAGAATGGGTTGTTTGGGAACGGAGAAGAAGAGGAGAAGATCATCCCAGCGGTTGAACTAGCACAGGAAGAAGGGATTCAAGTATTTGGGCCGCTGCCTGCTGATACCTTGTTCTTTAGGGCAGCAAGAGGTGACTTTGATATCGTTGTGGCGATGTATCATGATCAAGGGCACGGACCGATTAAGGTGCTTGGCTTAGAATCGGGTGTAAACATTACAGTTGGGCTGCCGATTATTCGTACAAGTGTCGATCATGGGACGGCATTTGATATCGCAGGAACAGGAAATGCCGATTCTGCGAGCATGGAAGAAGCTATTAGACAGGCCATCATGCTTTCTGGTACGAGAGAAAATCAATATGAGAAGAAAAAGAGCCTTTAAGAAGAGGCTCTTTTTTTCTAGTTCATATACGTTCCGCCATTCATATTGATGGTTTCTCCTGTGATAAAATCCGACTGGTCAGAAGCTAAAAATGTCACAACATTTGCGACTTGTTCTGGTGTTCCAATCGTTTTCAAAGGAATTCTATCTAAAACCGAACGCCGGTATTCATCGCTCCACTGTTTGCTCATGTCTGTTTCAATTGGACCAGGGCAGACAGCATTCACATGAATGTGGTGCTCTGCTAATTCTTTGGCAAGATGCATGGTTAAATAATTGATGCCTGCCTTTGATGCACCGTATGCAGGTGATGCATTGTGGTGAGGGGTTTTGCCAGTTGTAGAACTCATATTGATAATCTTTCCGCTTTGTTGTTTGATCATGTCAGGAATGACCGCTTGGCACATGAGGAACGTGCCGGTCAAATTAATATCAATTAATCGTTTCCACTCATCAAGGGATGTCTCGACTGTTGATTTTCGTAAATTGATACCAGCATTGTTGACGAGCAGATCAATCTGTCCAAAATGTGTTTTCGCTTGCTCCACGAGTGAAGAGGCTGTCTCTGGTAAACTAGCATCACCAGCAACATAAACGGCTCGTTTCTCTTTTTTATTCAGTGAGGAGCAAACCTCTTGCAGCAGCATGTCGTTCGTTCCATTGAGAACGACGCGCACTCCTTCGCAGGCAAGTGCCTCCGCAATGGCGCGGCCAATCCCTCTGCTTGCACCTGTAATGATCGCTACTTTATTTTGTAAACTCACGTACATCCCACCCATCTCTCATTTTAAAAAGCGCTTTCATTCATTATAAAACGGGATGTTTCATCATTCAACATATATAAGGGGATTAGGGGAATTTTCAGTTAATGTGTTTCATAATTAAACAAATACTTCCTTTCAACTTCAGGTTATACTAAAAGGACAAAGCAGTAGAAAAGGGGGCAAACCGTTGAAACTTTATACGAAAACCGGGGATCAGGGTCAAACAGGCTTGATCGGCGGAAGAGCTGATAAAGATGATGTGAGAGTAGAGGCGTATGGAACGCTAGATGAGGCGAATAGCTTTATTGGACTCGCGCATGCAAATTTACGGCAGCATGGCGAATTGTTTCAGGATCTTTTGTCAGAGCTGATTGTTATTCAGCATGAGCTGTTTGACTGCGGCGGTGATTTGGCAGCAGTCAAACCACGTAAAGAAGGCAAATTAACAGAAGCCTCTGTGACAGTCCTTGAGAAAAGGATGGATGTCTATGTAGAAGAGGCCGCGCCGCTCACCAAGTTTATTTTACCAGGCGGTCAGGAAGGCGCTGCTCTCTTACATGTGGCGCGGACAGTCGTCAGAAGAGCCGAGAGGCATATTGTGACGCTTGCAAAACAGGAGGAGATTCCCGCCGCTGCGCTCACATACGTAAACCGTCTATCCGATTATTTATTTGCAGCCGCTCGAATCGTGAATTATCGGCTTGGTGAAGCTGATGTTGAATATGAACGAAGTGCCGATGTGTTTCGTTCTAAATAAGGAAAGCACTCTTCATAGAAGAGTGCTTTTTTATTAGGTTCTGCCGCTTAGTCTGAGCATTGTTACGACTCTAGTCGCAATCAAAGATCAATCTGTGACACGTTTTGCCGGCTTTCTTTTTTGACTATAGTTAAAGCAAGGAGCAAGAAAGGAGGCATGAAGATGAAAATAACAAGTAAAACCATTATCGGTTCAATTTTATTGTTTGTCGGTTTATCCATCTTCTTTGGTGGTTCATTTGGTGGACTGATCCCGGTTTTGATTGGGGCAGGCCTCATCTATGTAGGTGTTAAAAAATACGAAAAAGGCAGTAAAACCTTAGGTGTCATTCTAGCAGTCATTGGTGTATTGATCGTCGTGCAATTTTTGCCGTTTATACTTGGCATCGCATTTGCAGGGGTACTTCTTTATTTTGGCTGGTCGATGATCAATGGTGAATCTACCAAAAAATCATCAAGCAGAGCATATATGGAGCCAAACACGGCACCTAATACGGAAGAACCGCTTCACACGTCTTTTGATCAAGAATGGGAAGACTTTTTAAAGAAAAAATAAAAGGAGGAACATCAAATGGTATTAAGAAGAGTAAGAGATATGTTTGTTGCAACTGTCAATGAAGGCTTAGATAAATTGGAGAATCCGCGTGTCATGCTGAATCAATACGTTCGTGATATGGAGGATGATGTTGCGAAAGCGAAACATGCCATCATCAAACAGCAAACGATTCAGCAAGGCTTCCTGCGCAAAGCAGAAGAGACGGAAGCATTTGCTGAAAAGCGAAAGAAGCAGGCCGAGCTGGCATATCATGCGGGAGAAGAGGAGCTTGCACGAAAAGCGCTCACAGAAATGAAGTATTTTGAAGAAAAGCACAACGAATATCAGGAAGCCTACCAGCAATCTGTGAAACAATTGAAAGAGCTGAAAGAGCAATTGCAGCACTTAGAAACGAAGCTGCGTGATATAAAAGACAAGAAGCAGGCACTGATTGCAAGAGCCAATGCCGCACAGGCAAAGCAGCATATGAATGATTCCATCAATAAAGTAGACAGTGAAAGTGCATATAAAGAGTTTCTCCGAATGGAGAACCGTATTGAAGAAATGGAAACAAAAGCAGGCAGCTATGCACAATTTGCGGATCAAGGTGCATATGCTCATTTAGATTATGCCGACGAGGTTGAAAAAGAATGGCAGAAGCTGAAGCTCGAGAAAAAGCCTGAACAACAGCAAGCAAACGTATAGAGATCGCATCGGAAGAAAAGCAGGCTTTTTCTTCCGATATTTGATTTCTTTCTGTTTCGCTTTTCCTTATAATGAAAAGGTCAGAAGATAAAGGGATGGTATGAATGAAGCGATTAATCGGTCTAATTTGTATACTTGTAGGTATCTTTTTAATGATTGGCATGCTTTTCAAAAATGAAGATCTCTTTCATTTAAGTTTTTCCCGTGAAAAACCAGTGACAAAAGCTTCAGCGAAAAAAGAGGAGATTGATCAATTAGATATTTCTCTTTCTGGGTTTCGCGTGAAGGTAAAACCTGAAAATCGTTCCGATATTTCCGTGACTGCTGTCAATGGAAAAGGGAAAATGTATGCGGAGCAAACAGGCGGTACCTTTAAAATTCGCGCTGAAAATAAAAGCTTCTTGTTTTTCACTCAATTTGAAAAAGGAGAGCTTTTAGTTAAAATTCCAACAGATTATCATAAAAATGTGAAGATTACGGGTGGAAGCGGAGTCAGCGAGATGAACGGAGAAGGAAAGCTGTCCCTTCAAGATGTGATACTCAAATCAACGAGCGGAAACCTCACAGCTGAGAATTTCTCAGCCAAAAATGTGGAAATCAAAGCAACCTCTGGCAGGCTGGCAGTGTCGCACATCGATGCGAAGGATAGTGATATTGGGGCAACTTCAGGGCGTGCCGATATTAATGATGTCAAAGGCGAGCTGCAATTGGGCATGACAAGCGGCCGGTTGACAGCAAGTTTTGATACAATTGAGTCACCTGTCTCCTTTCATATGACATCAGGGAGCGCGAAATTTAATTTGCCAGATGACGGAGATTTCAACGTTCAGGTGAAAAAAACAAGTGGAAGCGTCGATCACTCGTATGACTTTGATCAAGTGGATAGTGAAGGTCGAGGCTTTACAGGTACGCGGGGGAAAGGGACACATTTAGTCGATATTGAAATGACAAGTGGTAACCTCAAGCTGCGGTAATGAATGAAAGAAAGGAAGGAGGCGAGTCAACTGCGTTTTACAAGGAATCAAATTTTAGGCATCATTGTCGTGATATTTGGTATTAATTTATTTCTCAAAATTATTGGGATCGGAGCAGATTTGTTTTGGCCTGTGTTTTTTGCGCTGGCGGGTTATTGGCTGCACTTACGATCCAAACGTTGGCTCGGTTCAGTTTCCTATATTTTTGCCGGCTTTCTCTTCTTAAAATTTCTGCTCAATATTACATTTAGTTTAACAGGTTACTTATTTGCGGCCTTTTTGATTTATGCAGGCTATCGCTTATTGAAAAATAAACCTGTTTTTGATGTCGATAAAAAGGAAACATCAGACGACGGGAAGCCTTCACTGAAAGTCAATCTTGAAAAAAAGGACGATCAGAAGAAAACAAAAAGCCAGACAAAGCCGCGCAAAGAGCATGACTTTTTTATCGGTGAAGTCAGGCTGATGAAAAAGCCGTTTCAATTAAGTGATTTGACGATTTCAGGTTTTATTGGCGATGTTAAAATCGATTTATCAAAGGCGATCATCGCAGAAGAAGAGAGTACGATCGTGATTAGCGGGCTGATCGGAGATGTGGATATTTACGTACCGCAGGATATTGAAGTATGTGTGAGTGCTTCCGCCGCGATTGGTGATATGAAAATCATAGATGAAAAAAGAAGCGGGTTCGGCAGTAAAGTGTACGTGATGACCAACGATTACGATGAGAGCAAACGAAAAGTGAAAATCTCCATCTCTCTATTGATCGGAGATGTGGATGTGAGATACTTATGAGGAAATTCCATTTAGGCCTCCAGTGGCAATCTGTTCGTCTTGGCGTCGGTATCTCGCTCGGTGTTGTGACGATGACGACACTGCCGATGTTTTTTTATTATCAGCTTGATCCGATGATCCTGCTTTCTACCCGCTGGTTTGGCATACCGTTTTTTTGTATTTTACTCATCGTTAGTCTTGCGATTGGGATTTCTGCCGGGAGTGTATTTGGCTATCAGCATAAGAAGCGCCTCGATCAGCTTGTAGAGTCGATTTTGAAATTTGAAAATGGAAACTTTGCATACAGACTGCCGTCTCTTGGCGACGATGAAATTGGCTTAGCCGCCGATCAATTAAATGAAATGGCGAAGCGGGTGGAAGGGCAAGTAGCCTCTTTGCAAAAGCTTTCAAATGAACGGGCTGAATGGCAGGTTCAAATGAAGAAATCGGTCGTCTCAGAAGAGCGGCAACGGCTTGCACGAGAGCTCCATGATGCGGTCAGCCAGCAGTTATTTGCGATTTCGATGATGACTTCAGCTATTCTTGAAGGCATGAAGGAAAAGGATGAAAAGATATTAAAGCAAATGCAGCTTGTCGAACGAATGGCTGGCGATGCACAAAATGAGATGCGTGCTCTTCTGCTTCATCTAAGACCGATCACGCTAGAAGGAAAAGACCTGAAAAAAGGCTTAATTGAGCTGCTAAATGAATTTCAAGCAAAGCAGCCGATTGATATTGATTGGGAAATCGAAGATGATGTTCCGTTATCTAAAGGAGTAGAGGACCACCTCTTCAGAATTGTGCAAGAAGCCCTGTCTAATGTATTTAGGCATGCAAAGGCGACAAAGGTAACTGTGCGCCTGCTCATAAGAAACCGGCAAGTGCAGCTAAAGATTATTGATAATGGTATCGGCTTTCAAACAGACCATGTGAAGACAGCCTCCTACGGACTTGAATCGATTCGAGAGAGAACAAGTGAAGTAGGCGGTGTCGCAGAGATTATGTCATTTGAGGGAAAAGGCACACAAATTGATGTGAAGGTTCCCATTTTTGATGAAGGAAAAGGAGAGAACGTTCGATGATTCGAGTGCTTTTAATCGACGATCACGAAATGGTGAGAATGGGTCTTGCGGCCTTTTTAGAGGCGCAGGCTGATATTGAAGTCATTGGTGAAGCGTCAGATGGACAAAAAGGTGTAGAGCTAGCCGTTGAATTAAAGCCAGATGTGATTTTAATGGATCTTGTCATGGAGGGGATGGATGGCATCGAAGCAACGAAAAGAATTTGTCAGGAAATTGAAGATGCCAAGATTATCGTTCTGACGAGCTTTATTGACGATGATAAAGTCTATCCAGTGATTGAGGCGGGTGCTTTAAGCTATTTATTAAAAACATCCAAGGCAGGAGAAATTGCTGATGCCATCAGATCTGCAAGTATCGGCGAACCAAGACTTGAATCAAAAGTGGCTGGAAAGGTCATGAATAAACTCCGTCATTCATCAAATGGGTCCATCCTTCACGATTCATTAACGGCAAGAGAAATGGAGATCTTGAAGCTGATTGCGGATGGGAAATCGAATAAGGTCATTGCCGAGGAATTATTTATTACAATTAAAACGGTGAAGACCCATATTACCAACATTCTTTCCAAACTTGATGTGGAAGATCGAACGCAGGCGGCTGTGTATGCGCACCGTCATAAGCTGATTCAATAAAAAAACAGCTTTCAAGTGAAAGCTGCTAGAACATGCGTAAAATTAGTCCTTCTGTCCTGTGATCGGACGTTCGGATAGTTGATGGAGCTCAGGAACTGGAAAAGCCTCCTGCTCCTTGGCCGGTTTTTCTTCCAGGGTTTTCTTCATTTCGGATAAAAGCTTTACGCTCTCCTTTGCTGCTGCCGCTTTTTTTTCCTGCAAATCAATGATCTGTGAAAGTCCGACGAATAATCCGCCTCCCAACAGAAGGAGCGCAGGGGTTTGTCCATAATAAACCACGATCAAAAATGTGCTTGAAAAGCTGTCGGCTTCAATGAAGAAATCTTCTTTTGATTGCGTGAATACAACGATTAACAGAAGTATCCCTAGAATCAAAAATAGAATGCCGGCCGAAAGTAAAGCTCGTTTCATGATTGACACCCTTTTTTTCTTACCATTTTAACATACTCTATAAAGATTGTGTTGCGCCCTTAGTCCCGAAGTCACGGATTTTCACATTTGCTTTGTAACGAATGTCCGATTCACTAAATATTTCATCCCAATGCTTCGCTTCTTTTCGAAAGTCCTTTGGATACGCAATACTCGCTTTTTGATAAAACCCGCAAATATCTGCTTTGATCTCATGCTGTAATTCCCCAATGAAATCTTTTACGTTTTTCTCTAATCGACGCTCCACAACACCTTCAATCTCTTGGAGATACTTTTCATTAAATGCATTTTCCCGCTCATTCCAATCCTCAGATAATCTTCCTTCAAGCGCCACTGACACATTAAATTGATATTTTCCGCTGGCTTTTTTATTCGTTTCAATGTTGTGTTTCAGTTTAAAAATCTCAAAAGAATAGATGCTGTGATCATATTCAAATTCAATGACTCCGCCTTCTCCGTCTCCGGTCAACAGGTTATACGACTGCACGGCTAACGGAGAGATGTTGGTGAGAAATCGTCTGTTCTTTATAATAGAGGCTCCGTCCAGCATTAATTTCCCTTGATCCACACCGACTTTCGGAACAGCAAAAGATACGTTGTTTTGCATAGCAGAAGAAATATCTCCTAATGAAGCGGGCTTGAGCATACGTATAGTCGATTTAGTATTCCTAGAAATATCATATAATGTAGAAGAAGCTGGCTGTCCATCGTCATTGATTTTCAGCAAGTCCCCAGGCTTCTCAGAAGTCATAAAGACAAGGCTTCCTCTCCGTGTTTCATTGTCGCGAATAAATTGATTAATGACGAGGTCGAAATTATTCTCATTGATGAGCTCCTCAGAAAATAAATACACCCTCAGCTGCTGGGCGAAAATCCGGTGACTCTTGAGCGTTGTTGTTCGGAATATTTGATGTACGGAATCACCACTAGTTTCAATAATCTTTGTTGGGTCTTTTACGCTGGATTCTTGCTCAATTTTTTGGGGAACAAGGACTTGCATAGATATTTTAAGCTTATGACCGTCATCTCCTTTATCTAAGCCAAAACCAATCGCCATGTTGAGCTCCTCAATATTGGTACTATCCCAGCATCCACTTAATAGAACAAGGGCCAGGTATGCAAAGGCCGCCTTTTTTTTCATGCTGCTTTCCGCCTCCTTTTAAAAAACACGATGATAAATAAGAGAAACGGGAGGATGCCGAATAAAAGGAAAAATAAATGGTTCACATAGGTTAAATAATCACGCACTGTATCAACATCCTTTGGGAAAACGGCGGCAAAGTAGATGACAATTCCCATCAACGCGAGCACGATCTTTTTTGGTAATTTTGTTAGTTTGGATACCCCCATTGCAGCAAAAAACGTATATCCTACAAAGCTCGTATAAAGCTGAACAAGCCAAACGATAAGCAAAAAAGATTCAATTCGCTCAATAAAAATCCCCTGTATATCGAACGATTGAAATAAAGCAATCGTCGGCCAAGTCAACGTCGCAGTTTCTTTCACGGTGAACGCACCAACGACAAGAATATAGGTGAAAATATAGATGATCGCAGGAATCAAAAAGCCGATTGCGCCATAAGCAAAGGTGTGTTTTTGCGTGTTCATATAGACAGGCATAAACAGCATCATTTCAATGCCGACAAACGAAATGGCTGATGCGTTAAGGGATTTGAAGACAGGGGAGAATCCCTCTCCTAAAACAGGCCGGAGGTTATCTAACTTAAATTCTTGAACACTGAGTCCATATGCAACAAATAAGATAATCAAGGTCACAATGAGGAAAAAAGGGCACAGTCTGGCAAAATCACCAATCCCGCCGACTACGAGATAAAGACCAACCAAAATAAAGCTGATCATTGTCACCGCTACAGGTGTGTTTTGAAGCAGAAAGAACTTCACCATTTCTGACATAGCCCGTACTTCATAGCTGGCAACGCCAAGAAAATAAACAATAATGAGCAGGTTAGCAAGAGCACCAATCCACTTTCCAAGCCCCTCATTTGTATAATCATAGTAAGAGGAGAAGGGGACTTTTTTCATCATAAGGACATTCACAAAAATAAATACAATGTAAATGACGCTCATGAGTAAGAGTGCAATCCAGCCATCAGGTGTAGTTGCAGCCTGTGCCATTGCTCTGGGCAGAATCATCATACTTGCACCTAATGTTGTATTGGCAATAATGGCACTTGCCTGATAGCTGGTGATCGACTCTTTATGATTGACCATATCGTTCTCCTTTCTTTTGATTTTTCAAAGGCAATCGAATGATGGAATTGTCTTCATTTTTATAGCTGAACACAAAGTCTGGCGAAAAATAAGGCGTACCAAAACTTTTTTGCCGTGTTAAATGGGTAAGGAGAACGAGCATGAACAGCACAATCCCATATAAACCCAAGGTAGCTGCCGTAAACATGGACACAAAGCGGAGCACGCGGAACGACATGCCCATCCCGTATTGAGGCACAGTAAAGGAAGCAAGGGCAATCACACTGACGATAATCACCATAATCGAGCTCACAATATGAGCCTGAACGGCCGCCTGCCCAATGACGACTCCGCCTACAAGTCCAATCGTTTGACCGAGCGGATTTGGCAGCCTTAAACCAGCTTCCCGCAGCAGCTCAATCGTTATCTCCATGATGAGTGCCTCCACAATAGGCGGAAAGGGGACATTTTCTCTTGTACTTGAGATCGAAATAGCCAGTGTTGTTGGTAAAAGTCCTTGATGGAAGGACACAAGCGCAATATAAATGGCTGATAAAAATAATGTCAGAAAGATAGAGGTAAACCGCAGCATACGAATGAGAGAGGCGGCGATCCACCTTTCATAATAATCATCAGGTGATTGCATAATCGTCGCGAGAGAAGCAGGTACAATTAACACAAAAGGTGAATGATCAACAAAAATGGCGACACGTCCATTATTTAAAGCAGATGCCACTTTATCCGGCCGTTCTGTGTTTTGGATTTGCGGGAAAGGCGAGTACACATTGTCCTCAATCAGTTCCTCAAGAACACCAGAATCTTGTATATCATCAATCGTGACCTGTTTGAGCCTTTTTTTCACTTCTTTTAAAACAGACGATTGAGCCATACCGTCAATGTACATGATGGTCACTTGGGTGTACTTTTTTTGACCAATTTTCATGTCGACGGTTTTAAGATCGGGGTTTTTCAAGCGCTGCCTCACAAGAGCTAAGTTCGTATCTAAATCTTCAATAAAGCCAATTTTCGGGCCTCTCACAATTGTTTCAGAGGTAGCATCACCTATACTGCGTTTCTTCGTTCCATGCGTTTCTAAAATATACGCATGCTGAAATCCGTTAATCAGTACCACACAATGCCCTTCAAAAATCGCATCGACCAATTCCTCGGTGCTCTTCACAGAACGGGTGGTCATCATCGATAAATTGGATTCCAGCTTCTCTTTTGTGAGAGACGTATGATCTTGTAGAAGCAGCTTTAAAAAGGTTTGAATCTCCATCGTTTCGTTCATTTCTTTTATGTATAAATAGTAAACCACCTGTCCGTGAGGCAGTGTTTTTTTCTCATGGACCAAATCGTCCATTTCTTTTAATTGTGGAAGGATGACGGAGAGATTATCGTATAAGTGCTCTTTTAATGGAGTTTGATTCATTTGGATCACCCGCCTCAAATCTTTTTCTTAGCATTACCTGCTTGAAAAAACAATATTCTGTGTTACATTATTTTGTGGTAAAAGAAAGAATGAGGGTTTTGGAGGAAACAAGATGGCACAGATTCGTTTAGCAGGAACAAAAGAGGAGATCGACCGTATTCTACAGTCGTTTGACAAGCATTATGAGGTGACCTATACATCAAAGGATTACGGAAAAACGAACCCAAAATACAAATATTCGAAGGATGTACGCGTTTATATTGAACTAAAATTAAAATAAAGATAAAATTTTAATTGAAAACGCTTAAAGGATTTTCGTTTTTTGTATAGAATAGAGTTGAGTGATGAGAAGCTATGGAGGGATACATAATGACAGAATTTAGAATCGAAAAAGATACAATGGGCGAAATCAAAGTGCCGAAGGACAAGTTCTGGGGTGCACAAACACAACGAAGCAAAGAAAATTTCAAAATCGGTTCTGAGAAAATGCCAAAGGAAGTTGTGAATGCGTTTGCAATTTTGAAACGTAGCACAGCGATTGCGAACGAACGACTTGGCAACCTTGAAAGCGAAAAAGCAGAAGCAATTGCTGCTGTATGTGATGATATCATCAGCGGAAAGTATGACGAGCATTTCCCGCTTGTTGTTTGGCAGACAGGCAGTGGAACACAAAGTAACATGAACATGAACGAAGTCGTTGCAAACAGAGCAACTGCTTACTTGAAAGATAAAAATAGCGAGTTCAGCATTCACCCGAATGATGACGTTAACCGCAGCCAAAGCTCAAATGATACATTCCCAACGGCTATGCACGTGGCAGCTGTTTTAGCTGTGTACAAAAAATTGCTGCCTGCAATTGACCAGTTAAGAACAACTCTTGATGAGAAAGCAAAAGCGTATCAAGAGATTGTGAAAATCGGCCGTACGCACTTGCAGGATGCAACACCGCTGACAGTTGGCCAAGAGATTAGCGGCTGGGTATACATGCTGGATCGTTCAAAAGAAATGATTCTAGAATCAACTGAAAAAATGAGAGAATTAGCCATTGGCGGAACTGCTGTTGGTACAGGAATTAACGCACATCCTGAGTTCGGTCAATATGTTGCTGAGGAAATTAGCCAGCTGACAGGTCAAACTTTCAATTCTTCACCAAACAAATTCCATGCGCTGACAAGCCATGATGAAATTACGTATGCACACGGTGCCTTAAAAGCACTTGCAGCTGATTTAATGAAAATTGCCAATGATGTAAGATGGCTTGCAAGTGGTCCTCGCTGCGGAATTGGTGAATTGATCATTCCTGAAAATGAGCCGGGAAGCTCCATTATGCCAGGAAAAGTCAACCCAACACAAAGTGAAGCTTTAACCATGATTGCAGCGCAAATCATGGGGAATGATGCCACAATCGGTTTTGCGGCAAGCCAAGGAAACTTTGAGCTGAACGTATTTAAGCCAGTCATCATTTATAACTTCCTGCAATCAGTTGAACTACTTGCTGACGGCATGAACTCATTCCATGACAAGTGTGCAGTTGGAATCGAACCAAACCTTGAAACGATTGAGAAAAACTTGAACAATTCATTGATGCTTGTGACGGCACTTAACCCGCACATCGGATATGAAAATGCAGCAAAAATTGCGAAGCTTGCGCACAAAGAAGGATTAACACTAAAAGAAGCAGCACTTCAATTAGAGCTGTTAACTGAAGAGCAATTCGAGCAATTTGTGAAACCAGAGGAAATGGTGACACCGAAAGCAAAATAAGAAACCAGGGGCGGCCGCCCCTGGTTTTTATGTGGGAAAGATATTTGAGGTGAATAGTTGTGAGAACAATAAAGACAAGATTTATTAGATGGCTGCGGACACGTGATGTTGAATTCTTTCAAGTAATGTCCCCAGATACGGAGGAGTCAGCTTTTTTGTTATATATTGATCAAAGACGGCCCGAGGGTGTGAATCATATTGATATATTTTTGATCTCTCATTTTGAGCTGTCAGAAGAGTCGTATGAAGATGTTCTAAGTTTCAATAACGATATGCTAGGCTTTAAACCAACCTGTTCGTATTGTATGGACACACTGTCGATAGAGGAAGAATTTGAATTTGATTTTCCTTGTGACATGCTTGCTGTTCAAAGATATGTAGATGACTTACTAAATAGAGTTCAAGCCAGCAAACTTCCTGAACTGACACATAAGGATTTTGATTTTTTATCACAACAATAAACCCAGGGCATCCCCTGGGTTTTACAAATGATCCTCTTTCAAAATACGCAAAAGTGAATCAGAATTGGTTTGAAGCGGTGCATATAATTTCAATTGGTACAGCATGCCTTTCACGATGACTTGTCTTGGTTTTTGTTTGTTTAATTCATTTTCCAGGATGCCAAGCGCTTCAAATAACTCAGGCTCGTCTTTCACTTCATAGTGTGCTTCAGCAATCTCTCTTAATTCCTTTAAAAGAGATTCTGTGAGCGGATCGAATGACCGTTCATAAATTGGGCCAAACCAATCGCTCGCTTGATCTACAGAAATGAGAGGAAGATCATTTCGCTTCATCATACCGCCCATCAAATCATCGATACGATGAATCATGGTTTTGGCAAGCTCTTCTGCTTCCAGCTGAAAATCATATAAAATGGCAAGCTCGAAATAAACGTGGCTCATGCCCTCAATCGTCAAACATAAATCAGCCATATAAGGAATAGCAGCGTCTCCATACACTTGTTTAATGTTATCGATGTGAAGCTGGATGGTTGCAAGCCTAATTTGTTTTGCGAGCTGCTGCGTTTCTTCATTCAATGGAAGCGCCCTGTCGCTCAGCTGCATTTTAATAAAATCCTTTTGCTGCAAAATATTATCGTAATAGACAGTGAGCTGTTTGCGGTAGGCTTCTTTTGGTGTGCCGCCCTCTGTTTGAACCTCATGAATCCGGGTAAATACCTTATCATAATAGTAGTGAAGGATCGAAATGAGCAGTGCTTCCTTTGATTTAAAATAAAGATAAAAAGCACCCTTTGACATGTGGCATTCATCTGCAATTTCCTGAACAGACGTTGTGTTATAGCCTTTGCTGGCAAATAATTTCATGCCAGCCTCAATGATCATTTTTTCTTTCTTTTTCAAAATGAATGTCATCCTTTCTTACCGAGAGACAAATGTCTTAGGAAACGTGCGCAAAGAGATGTGACTTATCGGTCATAAACGACGAAAGTTTTCAAAAATTAATCAGATTGTAACTTGTTTTTTACAGTGTAATTCTTTATATTATAAAGTAAGGTGACCAACTGGTCAAAATATGTGAAAGGATGATGTTCCATGAGAGAAATCGATGATATGATTAGACGCCTGCGAACAAAAGGGATTCAAGTAGAAAAAGTCAAAATGCCGAAAGAGACAACCATTGAAAAGAAATGGATGTATCAAGCTGGCAAAAAGATCAAAGCCACATACCGTGATTTCAATGGGTATTCATTCATCTAAAAAAGACTGCGGTCAAAAACCTACAGTCTCTTCTTTGGAACCATAATTGTATAACGTACACCTAGATCATCATTTTCAATAGATATGGACGCTTGATGCATCGAAAGAATTCTTTTGACAATGCTTAATCCAATACCGAATTCGCCCTTTTTTCCCTTACTAAAAGGCTCGTATAGGTTGGACAGCATATGTTCTTCAATTGGAGGACCGTCATTACGAATGACAATGCGGATTTGATCCTCTTCCTGTTTCATCTGAATATCAATCTTACTTTTTGCGTACCGAAGTTGATTTTCTAGTACATTCTCAAATAATTTGCTCCATTGTTCTGGATCGCCTTCAAGAGCAGCCTCATCATCTAAGTCCACGTTCCACTGCAATTCATTTTTCGACCAGCGTATTCGGTCGACCACTTCCAGCATCGTATTACTGAGTAGGAAGGAAGAATGTGCGGGATGTTGTTTTGATAAATAATCAAGCTTTGTTAAGTACAGCAGATCCTTGATTTTCTTCTCAAGCTTTTCCGCTTCACCTTCAATGACTTCCACCGTTTGTTCAAGATCTCCCTTAGGAAAAATACCATCTTTAATGGACTGCGTGTAGCCGCGGATGACCATGACAGGTGTTTTTAAGTCATGTGAAATATTCTGCAAAAGTGTCCGTTCTGTTTCATCTTTTTGAATGAGTTTTTGTCTCATTTCTTCAATGGTATGACCAAGTTTGCCAATTTCATCTTGCCGGTCAACGATGACAGGGTCATCCCAGTCCTCTTGGGCAATCCGTTTGACGTGCTTTTCAAACGCAACGATTGGTCGGGATAGATAGCGGGCAAGCCAAATCGATGGAATCCAGCTTAGTAAAATAACAGTGCCTAAGATAAAGATCAGCTGTTTAAACAGCGTAAAGGACAGGTCATCTCGATAAGAATCTGGTGCATAGGACAGAAGAATATATTGTGTATTGCCTGATGATACCTTTTTGATGACAAAGAAGATATGCTGGCCGTTCACCTCTTCAGAATACCGTTTCGTTGCGCTTTTCTGTTTTTTCACAAACGATTGGATTTTCTCAATAAAGGCATGCGGAAAAAACTGCGCCATTTGATCTAATTCATCTGATGGGATCAAAATGTGCTGCACGGAGCGGTTTTCCGGTGTCGATTTTGGCGAGCCGTCTCGGTTCAATGGATATTCTGTCAGCACTTGCTGTTCATTTTCAATATTTTTATAAATTTCATTTGTGAAGAAGTCACGTAATGTATTGGAAAATAGAATAATCAGGACAATGGAAATGGTGAGCAAAATGCCAGAGATCACGACCCAAATTTGAAAAGCGAGCGGTTTGTTCTTCATCCTTTAAGCATCCTATAGCCAAATCCATAGATGGTCTCGACCTTTAAGTCGGGCATTTTTTTGCGCAGCCGTCTGACAAGGTCATCCACCACACGATCTGTCCCGAAGTAATCGTGTCCCCAAATCTTGACGAGGATATCTTCACGAGAAAAAGCATGTCCCTGGTGATGTGTAAATAAAAGCAGCAAGTCAAATTCCTTAGAAGTTAAGTTAATGAGCTGTCCCTCTTCATAGACCTCTCTTACATCCTCATGAATGACATAAGAAGAAACTGAAGTGACGCTTTGCTGCGGTGTATCGCTGTTTTTATACACAAGCTCCAGCAGCTTTTGAACCCGAATGATCAGTTCACGCGGAAGAAACGGCTTCGCAATATAATCACTGCTTCCCAGCTCTAAACCGAGGACACGGTCGATATCTGCATCCCGGGCTGAAATGAAAATGACCGGTACGTCAGGTGATGCGGCTTTAATTTCTTTTATGAGGGTATAGCCGTCTGTATCAGGCAGCATGATATCTAAAATCCATAGATGCGGCGGCTTGTTCATTGCCTCGCGTGCCGCTTCTCCGGTTAAAAAAGAGGAGACATTCCAACCTTCACTCTCTAAATATTTGGTTAACAGTTCATTTAAATTTTGTTCATCTTCAACTAAATAAATGGTGTACGACAAAGTCTTCCACATCCTCTCAACGTCATTATAACGGGATACGAAGGCGGCATGTCAACAATCACACGCTTTTTTCACAATTTCACATATTCTTCTCATCATTATCCCATAATGTTTGATTATGATAAGGTCAAGGGAAAAAAGGGCATAGACAAAAGGCGGGTGAATAGGTGCTTTTCATCAATGTGCGCACCTTGCTTTTTTTCTATGAATAAGTATTATATAATTTGACATATTGCCATAAAGTATTTTTCAATGATCTTTCCATTAAGAGGACCTGAGTCCTATCTAGACATATGAATGAAACATGATGTAAAGGAGTGCAAGCGATGGATTTCCGAAGAGAAGATGAAGAGAATAAGATGAATCATCATGAAAACGCGAATCAAGACAATGAAATGAATCATCAAAAAGATACCCATCAAGAGAATGAGAAACAAATAGACGCACCAGAAAAAGAGAAGGAACTTGTTTTTCACCAGCATGAAAACGAAGCATCTGCCACTCAGGAGAGTGTGACAAATCATTCTCCTCAAATGGTGGATGACCGTGCGTCGAAAAAAGAGAAAAAGCGGAAGGCGGCATGGCTGAGCCCGATTCTTGGAGGAATTATTGGCGGGGGTCTTGTACTTGGCATTACACCGCTTTTGCCGCAGTCACAGGATACAGCTGCCAACACGCAAACGCAGACAGCATCAAGCGAGCCGGCAGCCTCAGATAATTTCTCGACAAAACAAATCACCAATGCCACAAATGTGGCTGATATGGTAGAAGATTTAGAGCCAACCATTGTTGGGGTCTCAAACTATCAATCTACACAAAATTCGTTTGGCCTGAGCGGTGATCAAACAGAAGCTGAAGCTGGAACAGGCTCTGGTGTCATCTTCAAAAAAGATGGCAAAAAAGCGTACATTATTACAAATAACCATGTTGTCGAAGGTGCCAATAAAATCAAGGTCACCCTTTATGATGGAAAAACGAAAGACGCAAAGCTTGTCGGCAGTGATGTCATGACAGATTTAGCCGTTGTTGAAATGAACGCAGACGGTATTGATAAAGTGGCGAGCTTTGGTGATTCTTCTAAGCTTCGTGCTGGAGATAAAGTCATTGCCATTGGGAATCCGCTCGGTGCACAGTTCTCAGGTACTGTGACAGAAGGAATTATTAGTGGTCTTGATCGTACCGTAGAAGCAAATACGTCATCTGGTACGGTGGAGATGAATGTGCTGCAAACAGATGCAGCGATTAACCCAGGAAACAGCGGGGGGCCACTGATCAATACTGACGGTCAAGTCATTGGCATCAACAGCTTGAAAATCAGCGAAAGCGGTGTGGAATCACTCGGATTTGCGATCCCAAGTAACGATGTCAAACCGATTGTAGATGAGCTGTTGAAAAATGGAAAAGTTGAACGTCCATATCTTGGCGTACAAATGATTGACCTTGAGCAAGTGCCTGAGACATATCAGGAAAATACGCTCGGCTTATTTGATAAACAAATCGGCAAAGGCATTTACGTAAAGGATGTTTCAAAAGGTTCACCTGCACAAAAAGCAGGCTTGAAATCTGGAGATGTCATCATCAAGTTCAAAGGGAAAGACGTAGTGAACAGCTCTCAGCTGAAAGAAATTCTTTACAAAGAAACAAAAGTCGGCGATAAAACCACAATGACTGTCATCCGTGAAGGAAAGAACAAAAATCTAGATATTACCCTTGGACAGTCAGATAGCGAATAAATAAAAAAACAGGTGGATATGTTGACATATCCACCTGTTTTTTTGTGCTTATTTTTTTGAAGAGAGTGTACGTAGTATGATCCGTTCCCACATGTTCCAAGGCAGAAGCTGCTTTGCTGTGAATGAAAGCCGTACGCCTTTTCCAACAAGATATCTCAGCCGTTTCAGCCGCTTCTTTTCTGCTAATCGTACAACAAGCTCTGCCACTTCACGAGGATCTCCATAGTTGGATTTCTGGGCATCAATATGGGCCATCATCTTTTGATAGAGTTTTGTGTATTTCGATCCTTCTGCTGGCTGAATCATTTGCTCGTTCATGGAGGTGTTCCAAATATTCGTCTGGAAAGAGCCTGGCTCGATCAAGGCCGCCTGTATACCGAACGAAGCCAGTTCAATCCGCAAGCTTTCTGTATAGCCTTCCAACGCAAACTTAGACGATACATATGGAGAAAGTGCAGGCATCCCCATTAATCCGCTGATGCTGCTCATATTGAAAATCTTTGCACCACTCGTCATAAACGGCAGCACTGCTTGGGTCATTTCCATCACACCGAAGACATTCACTTCAAATTGCTGGCGGTACGTGTCGACAGGAACCTCCTCCGCAAAACCAGCAAAGGCTGTTCCCGCATTGTTCACAAGCAGGGTAATGGGTGCATAGGCATGAAGCTTCTTCTGAAATGCTTGAATCGACTGCGTATCGGTCACATCTAACGCTTCAATATGTATCATGCCAGATAAAGAGGCTTGATCAATTTCTTCAGCGAGCTTTTTGGCATTGGTTTCCTGTCTGACGCCGGCAATCACTGTATAGCCCCGCTTGGCGAGACGCATCGTGATGAGCTTGCCAAAGCCGCTATTGGCACCAGTTACAATGGCTGTTCTTTTCATCATCCCATTCTCCTTTTTGTTTCAATTTATCATAGTGCGATGTTTTATTGAATAACGAAAAGGAGCTTGGAGAAGAATAAAAAGCGATGCTGTGAAATAGGAGGAAACACATGATGTGTTGGAAGAAGGCGGGACGAATAGGAGTGCTGCTCTTTATGCTGTCCGGCTGTCAATCAATTGAACCGTTACAACAAACACATGAAGCAGAAGCAGAAAGTCTGTCAGCTGTTCAAATGAAGGAACTGCCATTTCAGCATGTGCATCTGCATGTACAATATGGACAGAAAAACGAATTATACGAAGCGACTTATCGTCAGGCAAGAGGCAAAGAGGAAGCGATCATTCGTGATCATATGAATGGTGTCCGCTATGAAGGAGAAGAAGCCTTGCGCGAAATGAAGATGAAGCTGAATGATATGTCGATTCCTAGTGAAAAGATCAATGAAGTGTATGTAAAGGAACTATTAGCTGCTTTTAATTTAGATGATGATTATCAGCGGATACAGATCGATCTGAAGCTAGAAGATGGGACCAAACGTACATTCCAAAGGAAGAAATAAACGAGAGTTTCTCATTTTTTAATTGAAAATGATTTTCAAGATCACTTAAATCTGATACACTAAATTGAGATAAGTGATCTTTTACGTCTGTACATAGACGATATTTCATATAAAAATTTGGATGAGAAAAGGAGCGTTTGAGCGGAATGAGTGCCATTTCTACTGAAGGTTTAAGCTTAGGCTACGGAGAAACAATGATCATCGATGAACTAAATGTATCAATCCCTAAGGGTGAAATCACAGTATTTATTGGCAGTAACGGATGCGGTAAATCCACGCTACTTCGCTCTTTGGCCCGTCTCATGAAGCCAATGGGTGGTTCTGTCCTGCTTGAAGGTCATTCCATTGCAAAATTACCTACAAAAGAAGTAGCAAAACAACTCGCCATTCTTCCACAAGGACCAGAAGCGCCAGAAGGATTAACCGTGCATCAGTTAGTGAAGCAAGGCAGATATCCTTATCAAAATTGGCTGAAGCAGTGGTCGAAGCAAGATGAAGAAGCAGTGAACCGCGCATTAAAGTCAACAAAGATGGAAGACCTTGCTGACCGGACCGTTGATTCATTATCAGGTGGACAAAGGCAGCGTGCATGGATTGCGATGACGCTGGCCCAAGAGACCGATATTATTTTGTTAGATGAGCCGACGACATATTTAGACATGACACATCAAATCGAAATTTTGGACCTTCTGTTTGATTTAAATGAGAAAGAGCAGCGCACGATTGTGATGGTTCTTCATGACCTCAATCTCGCATGCAGATATGCTCATCATCTTGTGGCGATTAAAGACAAGTCAATCTATGCAGAAGGCAGACCAGAAACAGTGATTAATTGTGATCTCGTGAAAAATGTCTTTGATATGAATTGCCAAGTGACAACAGATCCTTTATTTGGAACACCATTATGTATTCCGCACGGTAGAGGACGCTGTATTGTGCAGCAAGCGCAAGCTGAAACATTTCTTGCTGCAAGATAATCGTATGTCAAAAGCCTGACATCTGTATCTCACAGAGTCAGGCTTTTTTCTGAAAAAGGAGCGGAATATCAATGGGAAATGAATTAGATGAAAAGCTGGAAGGCTTGCTTGATAAATATACAGAGCTGCTGCTCGGTGAATCAACAGACGAGCTGAAACAAGATGTGAAACAGTGGGTGATCTACTCTCATATTGCAAAAAGCATGCCGCCGCTAGCAAAGCATTTCAATGAAACGTATCCAGAAGCAAAAGAAGAAATCAAACACACGATTCAACGAATCAAACAGTTGAACGAAGCTCACCGCGCCAATAAAGACCGTTAAAAAACTGCCAGCACTAGACTGGCAGTTTTTTTCTTATGACATTTGTGATGATCCGTACGGGGATTGATCTGTCAGTGTTTGCTGGAATTTCTGGTGTGCCTGCTGGAGCTTTTGCTGATCAGCGGCTTCAACAGAATACCAGCCATATCGGAACATGACATCATATAAATGTCTTTGTGTTTTCTGTGTTTCCAGTGCAATTCGCTGAATATCCTGATAAAGAGATTCATGACTGAATTCATTGAGCGCTGTGTTGTATCCACTTGTCATATATTTTTCAGTCGACAAGAGATCTGTGACGAAATCACGATCGTTCATATTTGTTGTTGTGGGAACCGGAGTTTGTGGATTCCCGATTTTTTGTTGATTTTGCTGTTCCATGTTTTTTCCTCCTATTGCATAAAGCCAGTAGACTGGCCTTGCCCTGAACTGCCTAAATGCTGAAGAATTTGTGTATAATGCTGATGATGCATTTGCCCAACTTGATTCAATTCTTGTTTCAAGGTTTGATCCTGGCAATGCTCGGCCATAAAATGAGCCTTTTTCATGGCGATCAAGTTCCAGTTGAGCATATCCTCTAAGTACAAGGAATCCTTCACTGAAATGACTTCTGGGGGCATATTCATTTGCTGATTGTTCAACTTGTGTTCCTCCTTACGAATTTGTTTCCTTACTGATTCTTTTTATATTGCTGATTTTGACTGGTTTTTTTCCCGCCAAGGTCTGCTTCCTGTGATGGACCTGCGTTTCCTTTTACACTTGCAGCACTTACGCCTGCTTTCGATGGGTTTTTCTTCAAACGAGACATGTGGACATCACCTCCATTCTTACAATTCCCTCTCATCTGTAATTCATACGCCGCAAACGGAGGCACACGAGAATGTGTAAATTTTTGAAATCTGCTATTGAACTGTTTCGGAAAATCTTTTAAGATAAAGAAAGAGGCATTGCTTTTTTTTGGACAAAAAATGAATGACTGTTCATTCAAAATGTTTAGGGGGATATTTATGGGCAAACATATTCGCAAGGCGGCTGTCATTGGTTCAGGTGTCATGGGCTCAGGCATTGCTGCACATTTAGCCAATATTGGGATACCAGTTACACTGCTAGATATTGTGCCAAATGAACTGACAAAGGAAGAAACGGCGAAAAAGCGGACGCTTGATCACCCTAGTGTTCGGAATCGATTAAGTCAAGAAGCGATGAAAAAATTATTAAAGCAAAAGCCAGCACCTCTTACTTCAGCAAAAAACCTATCATACATCACACCGGGAAATCTCACAGACCACCTTTCCTTATTACACGATGCTGACTGGATCATTGAAGTCGTCACTGAAAAGCTCAGCATCAAACAACACGTATTCTCTCTCATCGACGAACACCGCAAAGAAGGAAGCATCGTATCAAGCAATACATCCGGTATTTCAGTTGAAAAAATGGCAGAAGGCCGATCAGATGATTTTAAACGCCACTTTTTAGGCACACATTTTTTTAACCCAGCTCGTTATCTAAAGCTCTTAGAAGTCATTCCTATTCAAGAAACAGATCCAGAAGTACTGTCATTTATGAAAACATTTGGCGAGGATGTACTCGGCAAAGGTGTGGTTGAAGCAAAGGACACACCGAACTTTATTGCAAACCGCATTGGCACTTATGGACTTCTTGTCACAGTGCGTGAAATGCTTGAGAACAAATACACAATCGGAGAAGTGGATTCTGTCACAGGGCCCCTCATTGGAAGACCGAAAAGTGCGACCTTCCGTACACTTGATGTCGTGGGGCTCGACACGTTTTCTCATGTGGCACGAAACGTATATGAACAGGTAGAAGGAAAGGAAAAAGAGATTTTTCAGCTGCCTGAGTTTATTGAAAGAATGCTCGAAAAAGGATGGATTGGCAGCAAGGCAGGTCAAGGTTTTTATCAAAAAAATGGGAAGGTCATTTTAGAGCTTGACCCAGTGACGCTCACATATGGAGAACGCACAAAGCTAAAAGATCCAGGCATTGAGATGGCGAAACAGCAAAAGGGTGCAAAAGCAAAGTTGAAAGCGCTTATTTATCAGGATGGTCGTGCAGGGCAATTGCTTTGGAATATGACAGCGCCCGTACTTCTTTATTCAGCTCATCTAAAAGGTGAAATTGCGGATGATATTCAGTCTATCGATAACGCCATGAAATGGGGATTTGGCTGGCAGCACGGCCCATTTGAGCTGTGGGATGCAATAGGTGTCAAAAAAGCCGCCGAGCGCATGGAAGCAGAAGGCCGCAGCATCCCAGCGTGGGTGCAAGACATGCTGTCAAAAGGACATGAGACATTCTATCAAGAGAATGCTGATGGAGAGCGAGCGTTTTATCATAACGGGGCTTATGAACAGGAAAAAGGAAACGACAAACATATTTCTTTAGCTAGATTGAAAAAGAAACACGACGTCATCTTCAAAAATGCTGGTGCGAGCCTGATCGATATTGGTGATGATGTCGCCTTGCTCGAATTTCACTCTAAAAGCAATGCCATCGGACTAGATGTCATTGATATGATCAATCGCGCTGTTGATGAGACGGAAAAGAATTATAAAGGGCTTGTCATCGGAAACCAAGGGAAGAACTTCTGTGTTGGCGCAAACCTTGCCCTGATTTTAATGGAAGCACAGGACGACAATTTCTTTGAAATTGACTTTGTGATCAGACGCTTCCAGCAGGCAATGATGAAGGTGAAATATAGCAATCGCCCAGTCGTAGCCGCACCGTTTGGGATGACATTAGGAGGCGGAACAGAAGTTTGTCTGCCGGCAGCAGCTATTCAGGCGTTCAGCGAAACTTACATGGGGCTTGTGGAAGCGGGAGTTGGACTGATTCCAGGAGGCGGCGGAAACAAAGAGTTATATCTTCGTCACCTGCAAGGGTCAGCGAAGCCGTCGCAGACGGCTATACAGGATGCCACGCTGAAAACATTTGAAACAATTGCGATGGCAAAAGTATCAACTTCAGCTGAGGAAGCGCGGGATATGAACATGCTCCGCGTGAACGACCGGATCAGTATGAATGGGGATCACCTGATCTATGATGCAAAACAACTGGTGCTCTCTCTTGATGAAGCCGGTTATCGTGCGCCGCTCAAGCAAAAGGTGCCGGTCATGGGAGAAACAGGCTATGCAGCGATGATTTTGGCTGCTGAAAATATGAGACTGTCAGGATACATTTCAGAGCATGACATGACCATTGTAAAAAAATTAGCTCATGTCATTTCCGGCGGGAAACTGCCATTTGGAACAGAGGTAGAGGAGCAATACTTATTAGAGCTTGAAAGAGAAGCCTTTTTAAGTCTTGTAGGGGAAGTGAAATCACAGGCACGTATGCAGCACATGCTCGTCAAAGGAAAACCTTTACGTAACTAAGGGGGAGTCAAAATGAGAGAAGCAGTCATTGTCGCTGGCGCAAGAACACCAGTAGGGAAGGCGAAAAAAGGATCGTTAAAACATGTCCGGCCTGATGATATGGGCGCATTATGTGTAAAAGAAACGTTAAAGCGTGCCGGTGAATACGACGGTCAAATAGATGATTTGATCATTGGCTGTGCAACGCCAGAAGCAGAGCAGGGGTTAAATGTGGCGCGGAATATTGGGGCATTAGCGGGACTGCCTTATACGGTACCTGCCATCACTATAAACCGTTACTGCTCGTCTGGTCTTCAATCTATCGCTTATGCGGGTGAACGGATTATGCTCGGGCAGGCAGACACGATTTTAGCTGGAGGAGTCGAATCGATGTCGCAGGTGCCGATGATGGGGCATTCCATTCGTCCAAATGCTCTCTTGGCAGAGCAAGCACCTGAATACTACATGAGCATGGGGCACACGGCAGAGCAAGTGGCGCAAAAGTATCAGGTTACACGTCAAGATCAGGATGCCTTTGCGGTGAGAAGTCATCAAAAGGCAGCAAAGGCACTTCAAGAAGGGAAATTTTCAGATGAAATTGTACCCGTTGATGTAACAGAGCGACGGGTAGGAGATCAATATCAATTAGAAGAGCATCAATTCACGTTCTCACAGGATGAAGGTGTGAGAGCAGGCACAACGGAGGAGATTCTTTCCACATTGCGTCCAGCCTTCTCAACAAAAGGCACGGTGACCGCAGGGAACTCTTCGCAGACAAGTGACGGGGCTGCGTGTGTGATGATGATGGACCGCGAGAAAGCATCCTCACTTTCTCTTCAGCCGCTCGCTAAATTCAGAGCATTTGCTGTTGGCGGTGTACCGCCTGAAGTGATGGGAATCGGTCCGGTTGAAGCCATTCCGCGTGCGCTGAAAATCGCTGGACTTGAGCTGAAGGATATTGGCCTGTTTGAATTAAACGAAGCGTTTGCTTCTCAGGCAATTCAAGTCATTCGCCATTTAGGAATTGATGAGGAAAAGGTGAATGTCAATGGCGGGGCCATTGCGCTCGGACATCCGCTCGGCTGTACAGGAACGAAACTAACGCTGTCACTGATTCATGAAATGAAACGGCGAAACGAGCAATTTGGCATTGTCACAATGTGTATCGGCGGGGGCATGGGAGCAGCAGGCATTTTTGAATTGATCTAAAGGGGGAAATCAGGATGAAAGCATTGGAAGATGTAAAAAAGGGTGGAAGCTTTTTAATTGATGAGACGAATTATGAGCATATTTTTACACCGGAGGATTTCTCTGATGAACATCAAATGATTGGAAAAACAACAGAGGATTATATTTTACAAGATGTTGTTCCGCATATTGATCAAATTGAAAACCATGAGTTCGAGCATTCGGTCAGGCTTCTCAAAAAGGCTGGTGAGCTTGGACTTTTAGGAGCCGATGTGCCTGAGGAATTCGGCGGGCTTGGATTAGATAAAATCAGTTCAGCGATCATTACTGAAAAATTCGCTAGAGCAGGAAGCTTCTCACTTTCCTATGGCGCTCATGTTGGTATTGGTTCTCTGCCGATCGTGCTCTTCGGAAATCAAGCGCAAAAGGAAGCGTACCTGCCTGGACTCGCCTCTGGTGAAACCATTGCAGCGTACGCACTCACTGAGCCAGGATCAGGCTCTGACGCTCTTGGAGCAAAAACAACCGCAGTTCTGAATGAAGCAGGTACTCATTATGTCCTGAATGGAGAAAAGCAGTGGATCACAAACTCCGCATTTGCCGATGTCTTTGTTGTGTATGCGAAGATTGATGGTGAACACTTCTCTGCTTTTATCGTCGAAAAGGATTTTCCAGGTGTCAAAACGGGACCTGAGGAGAAAAAGATGGGCATTAAAGGATCATCGACAAGAACATTAATTCTTGAAGATGCCCAAGTACCGAAGGAGAATTTGCTTGGTGAAGCTGGCAGAGGTCATGTGATTGCGTTTAACATTTTGAATATTGGGCGCTATAAGCTGGCAGTCGGCACAATCGGTGCATCAAAGCGCGTCATTCAATTGTCGGCAGAATATGCGAACCAGCGTAAGCAGTTCAAAACACCAATTTCTCAATTCAGCTTAATTGGTGAAAAAGCAGCCAATATGTCAGCAAAGCTCTATGCGATGGAAAGTGCTGTTTACCGTACGGTTGGATTATTTGAACAGCGGATGGGGCTCTTAAGTGATGAAGAGCAAAAAGACGGCAAACAAATTGCCCAATCCATTGCGGAATATGCGATTGAATGTTCTCTCTGTAAAGTGCTCGGCTCTGAAACGTTAGATTATATTGTGGATGAAGGCGTGCAGATTCACGGCGGATATGGATTCATGCAAGAATACGAGGTCGAAAGAGCCTATCGCGACTCACGAATTAACCGGATTTTTGAAGGGACAAACGAAATCAACCGTTTGCTTGTACCAGGTACATTCTTGAAGAAAGCGATGAAAGGAGAGCTTCCGCTGCTTCAAAAAGCGCAAACCTTACAGGAAGAGCTAATGATGATGATGCCGGAAGAGCCAGGCGATCAGCCGCTCGATCAAGAAAAATATTTGCTCGCTCATGCGAAAAAGATCGCCTTAATGGTGGCTGGTATGGCAGCCATGAAATACGGGAAAGCCTTAGACAAAGAGCAAGAAATTCTTGTGAACATAGCCGATATCGTCAATGAAATTTTTGCTGCTGAATCAGCGGTTCTGCGCACAGAAAAGGCAATCGCTGCAACAGGGGCAGAAAAGAATGAACAAAAGCTTGCTTACACACAAATTTTCACGCAGGAGGCTTTCTTAAAGATTGAAGCCCATGCAAAAGAATCCTTGATTGCGATGGAGGAAGGAGATTCACTCCGCATGAGCCTGTCAGCCCTTCGCAAGCTGACGAGATTTACGCCGATCAATGTCATCGCCAAAAAGCGCGAAGCGGCAAAACGAATCTTTGAAGCAGAGAAATATATCGTATAAGGGCGGGTTAAAGGTGCGGATATCACTCCGCACCTTTTTGTAAGCATACATTTAGGTTTTTAAAATATTTTGTGATAAAATGTTGTCACAATTTGCAGGAGGTGAAAATGGTGGCTTTAGATTTTTACGAATACCCATCTTGCGGTACATGCCGAAAAGCAAAAAAGTGGCTGGAAGCACACAATAAAGACATCAACAGCATACATATCGTCGAAGAGACGCCTGATAAAGAAACATTAAAAGCTCTTTACGAAAAAAGCGGTTTAGAGCTGAAGAAATTCTTTAATACAAGCGGACAAAAATACCGGGAGCTGCAGCTGAAAGATCAACTTCCTGCAATGTCAGAGGACGAGCAGCTAGAATTACTCGCGTCTAACGGAATGCTGATTAAGCGCCCGATTACAACAGACGGAAAACGAGTCACGGTAGGATTTAACGAAGATACATTTAAAAGCGTCTGGAAATGATGTAACTTTCATTCAGATTGTGGTATCTTCAATATAGATTGTAAGAAAAGACTGGAGGGGTATTGAATGAGCACACCAAAAGATTTACGTTATTCAGAAGAACATGAATGGGTCAAAGTAGAAGGAGATAAGGTGCGTATCGGTATTACGCATTTTGCTCAATCTGAGCTAGGCGATATCGTGTTCGTTGAGCTTCCTGAAGTAGGAGACAAAATCACAGCGGACGAGCCTTTCGGAAGTGTAGAATCAGTGAAAACCGTTTCTGAACTTTATGCACCGATCAATGGCACAATTGTTGAAGTGAACGATGAGCTGGATGACAGCCCAGAATTCGTCAACGACTCTCCATACGAAAAAGCATGGATGATCGTGGTAGAACCAGCTGATGCTTCTGAAATTGAGAACTTAATGACGGCTGAGCAATATGAAGAAATGACAAAAGAAGACTAATTCATGAGAAGTTGGACACTCTACCTTTATGGGGGGTGTCCAATTTGTCTTTTCAAAAAGAACACGTGGATATAACAGAGCATGTCACTGGACGATTCAAAGAAAGCGGCATGGTGCTTTATCATCAAAATGAAGAGATTGGCACGATGATTAGTGAAAACCAATATGAGCTGAGATCGGGATATTCCTATGATCAAAATCGTTTTTATCGTTTAACGGACACATTAACCGATGGGACAGAAAAATATGTTGACTGTGACGATGAAAATGGCTGGTGCTAATCACAGATGAGACTGCAGTGAACAGAAGCTGCAGTCTTTTTGATGACGAGGCGCCCAATCTTTACAACCTGAATGAAAGATTGTAATCTAAGGAAGAAGTGAATCAACGTCAAAAGGGCCGGGTGATCGTGATGAATGTCGAGATAGAAAAGGTCATCATTGTAGAAGGTAAAACAGACAAACAAAAGCTAAAAGAAGTCATAAGTGAACCTGTTACCATCATTTGCACCAATGGCACGATCAGTACATCGAAGCTGGATCAGCTTGTGGACGATTTATTGGGGAAAGACGTTTACATATTAGCTGACAGTGACGATGCAGGCGACAAACTGCGGAAGCAATTTCGAAAAGAATTCCCTGAAGCACTTCATCTTTTTGTCGACAGAACGTACCGCGAAGTGGCCGCTTCACCCTCAGCCCACATTGCATCTATCCTATTAGCTGCAAACATTGATGTTCATTCGAAATATTTATGAGGGTGGACGTATATGAAAGAGATTGAAGAACACGAATTCAAGGAGATAGAGGACGATTTATTTCTTTTATACTTATATACACCGTTTTGCGGAACATGCCAGCTGGCAAAGAAAATGCTGGCAGTCGTAGACGCTATGCAGCCGGATGTACCATTTTACGAAAACAATTTAAACTATTCACCAGGCTTTGCGAAAGCATTTGAAATCGAGAGTGTTCCTTGCTTTCTCCTGTTTAAAAAAGGTGAATTGGTGCAAAAAGGCTATGCCTTTCACTCAGTTCCATATCTTCATGAAATGATTGAAACCGCTAAATAAAGCGGTTTTTTGTCATATTTCAAGAAATTCATTTGAAAATTTGTCGAGTTATTTATAAAGGACAAGAAGATGTTTGTAGAGAAATGTTATGTATAACCAAATGACAGGGAGGTTATACATGTGGAAAATGTGAAAGCCCATGGTAACACAGGGCAGCGTTTATTATTAAAGCCGCTGCTCTCATCATCATCCTTGAAGATTACATTTGAGGCGGAAACTGACTCTTGTACATTGATTGTGGATGAACGTGGTGAAGTGAAGAAACTACCTGCAATTGAGTTATCGGATCTCATCTTTTATGGTGAGAGGAAAGAGATTCTACAATTATTAGATGGAGATATGTCCTTACAGCAGTTAATCAGCAGGGGACAAGTCAAAGTCAAAGGGTCATTCCGTGCGCTCCTTAGACTAGAGGCAGTGCTTTGGCTGACGAACGGCTTTTTTCGAAAAATGATAACGTAGTTGTTTACTTGGAAATTAGCGATTTACAGCGTTGACATATCTCGGGTAGCATGATATTCTACGTTAGTAAAAACATGAACATCACATAAAACAGCATATTTTCTCTTATTAAGAGAGGTGGAGGGACGTGCCCTATGAAACCCGGCAACCGTCAGCATAGCTGAAATTGGTGCCAATTCACTCAAAGCCGCAGCGCTTTGAAAGATGAGAGAAAGGCGTAATTGACATAAAAGGCCTTTCTGCTTGCGTTGCAGTTAGGTCTTTTTTACTGACCTGGCGTCAGGCTAGAGTCATGACAGAAAGAAGAATAAATAATGTATGTGATGGCAACCTATAGATTCAGCAAGAAAGCAGGTGATCAGACTGTGATTCATTTACAGAATGTATCAAAAACGTACCATTCAAAAAGCGGAAATGTTGATGCCGTGAAAGACGTCAACCTGGATATTGATAAAGGTGAAATATTCGGAATTATCGGGTATAGCGGTGCAGGAAAAAGCTCGCTTATTCGCCTATTAAACGGTCTGGAGCTGCCAACAGAAGGAATTGTTGAAGTGGCAGGCAACCGGATCAATGAAGTATCGAATGCGAAACTTCGGAAAGCAAGACAAGAAATCAGCATGATCTTCCAGCACTTTAATTTGCTTTGGTCAAGAACGGTGAGACAAAATATTATGTTCCCGCTTGAGATCGCAGGTGTACCGACATCAAAACGGAGAGAGCGTGCGAATGAACTGATTAAATTGGTCGGTTTAGAAGGAAAAGAAAATGCGTATCCGTCTCAGCTGAGCGGCGGGCAAAAACAGCGTGTCGGCATTGCGAGAGCATTAGCGAATGATCCAAAGGTTCTTCTATGTGACGAAGCGACATCTGCGCTAGATCCGCAAACGACCGATTCGATCCTTGAGCTTTTGGCGGATATCAATAAACGATTAGGGCTCACGATTGTGCTCATTACACACGAAATGCACGTCATTCGCAAAATTTGTCATCGCGTTGCGGTCATGGAAAATGGACGCATTGTCGAAGAAGGCGAAGTATTACGCGTCTTCAGACAACCGAAGGAAGAAATGACGAAACGATTTGTGCAACAGCTTGCAGAACCAGAGGAAGCGAAAGAAACAATTGAGCATGTGCTAGAGCGAGTAAAAGAAGGTCAGGTCGTACGATTGTCCTTTATCGGAGATTCTGCCGAGCAGCCGCTGATCACTGAAATCATTCGATCCTTCAACGTCGATGTGAATATCCTTCAAGGGAAGATTTCTCAAACGCAGGAAGGCGCGTTTGGAACACTCTTTATCCACATTAATGGAGAAGAGACCGAAGTAGAAAAAGCCATCGCCTATATCCAAAGCAAACAGGTTGAAATCGAGGTGATGACACATGTTTGAGAAATGGTTTCCGAACGTTGATTTAGACGTCATCTGGAGTGCAACAGGTGAAACAGTGTATATGACACTCATTTCATTGGCATTTGCTTTTGCCATTGGTATCATCCTTGGACTATTACTCTTTCTAACGAGTAAAGGCGGTCTTTGGGAAAATAAACCGATTAATGCTGTCATCGGCGCTGTCGTCAACATTTTCAGATCGATTCCTTTTATCATTTTAATTATTCTATTACTAGGGTTCACGAAATTCTTAATGCATACGATTCTAGGCCCAAATGCAGCACTCCCTGCCCTTGTCATAGGGTCAGCTCCATTCTATGCACGTCTTGTCGAAATTGCACTGCGTGAGGTAGACAAAGGAGTCATTGAAGCAGCACGATCAATGGGAGCAAAAACGTCGACAATCATTTTCAAAGTATTGCTGCCAGAATCATTGCCAGCCCTTATTTCAGGTATTACCGTAACAGCAATTGCTCTGATTGGCTCTACTGCGATTGCAGGTGCAATTGGAGCAGGCGGACTTGGAGACCTCGCCTATGTGGAAGGGTACCAATCTGGTAATACAGATGTCACACTTGTAGCTACTGTGTTTATTCTCATCATCGTCTTTATTATTCAAATAATCGGTGATTTGATTACAAATAAAATTGATAAACGTTAAGGGAGGATTTATTCATGAAGAAATTGATTTTAAGTGCACTATTTCTAGCATTTGCAGGTATTTTAGCTGCGTGCGGTTCATCTAATAACGCAAGCGATAGCAAAACGATTACGGTTGCCGCTTCAAAAACACCGCATGCCGAAATTCTTGAAGAAGCAAAACCACTTCTAAAAGAAAAAGGCTACGATTTAAAAGTGAAAGTGCTTAGCGATTATAAAATGTACAACAAAGCGTTAGCTGAAAAAGAAGTGGATGCGAACTTTTTCCAACATATTCCTTACTTAAACGAAGAAAATAAATCAAACAAAGATTATAACCTAGTGAGTGCTGGTGCGGTTCACCTTGAGCCTTTCGGTATCTACTCTAAGAAATACAAATCAGTAAAAGATATTCCAAACGGCGGCACAATCATCATGACAAACAACGTAGCTGAACAAGGCCGTATGCTTGCCCTGCTGCAAAATGCTGGTGTTATCAAGCTTGATCCAAAGGTTGATACAATCAACGCAACAGTAAAGAACATTAAAGAAAACCCAAAGAACCTAAAATTCAAAAAAATCGCACCTGAATTAACGGCGAAAGCTTATGAAAACAGTGAAGGCGATGCTGTATTTATCAACGTAAACTATGCGATCCAAAATAAATTGAATCCGAAAAAAGATTCAATCGAACTTGAGCAAACAAAGAACAACCCATATGCAAACATCGTTGCGGTTCGCAAAGGTGACGAAAAATCAGAGAAGATCAAGACATTAATGGAAGTTCTTCACTCTGATAAAATCAAAGAATTCATCGACAAAAAATATGACGGTGCAGTATTGCCTGTATCTGAATAACAACATTTCAACCTCGCTTCTACCAAAGCGAGGTTTTTTGTGTATTTTTTCAAATCTCGCTCATAATAAAAACGTACAAATGACCTGAAGGGATGGAATCAAGATGAATGAACAGCATATGAGCGGATCCATGCAGCAATCACTGACTGATTATAAAACCGCAATGGGTGAATTCCAGAAGAAAATGCCGGTGTTTGGAAAGAAATTCAATGAATTTACGGAGCAGTGCTTCCAGAGCGATTCATTAACGCAAAAGGAAAAACAAATGATTGCCCTCGGTATCAGTATTCATGCGCAGGATGAATACTGCATGATTTATCATACAAAGGGAGCGCTCGATCAAGGGGCGACAGAAGAGAATTTGCTGGAGGTTGTCAGCGTGGCGGCAGCTTTTGGCGGCGGAGCAGCACTAAGCCAAGGAATCACTGTCGTTCAGCAATGTATTGATGAATTTGGAGGACAGACGCATTAAGGGAAGCATAACACGGTATTTTTCCATATCAGGGAGTTGAGCGCTTCTCATCCGTTTGTGTGAGAAAATATGCCAGCATAGGGTGTCATATCCCTTTTGAGTGAAGCCGCATACGTTTGCTACAATAAAGCTACACTCAAGGAAGGGAATGGTTTATTATTTGTTCGGACCATAGTACACTAGGATTGGATTATACCGCCGAGATGGAAAAGGCCATGCATCAAGCTCATGGCATGAGCTATGCAGAGTACGAAAGAGACCATGACTTACGGATGAAAGTGGAATATAAACGAGAGCAGTCCTACCGAGATGAGAAAAGACAGCTCGCAAAAATGAATATACGAGGCTAATAATAGCTGAGGGGCGGGGAGAACAGTTTCCCGCCCTTTCTTTATGAAAACAGTCTTTTCGACATAAATCCTTTTATCTACCTGCTTTTTTTGTTAGAATTTTGAGAGCATCCTCTCACGCTTATCGTGAATGTGTTGTATTCAGTTTTAATTTGTTATAAAATTAGAATGAGAATAAATTGAGAATAATGATTATTTTGGAGGTATCGATATATGACTGCTTCGACATTAACAATTAAGGACTTGCACGTTGAGATTGAAGGGAAAGAAATCTTAAAGGGTGTAAACCTCGAGATAAAAGGTGGAGAATTCCACGCAGTAATGGGACCTAACGGAACAGGTAAATCTACTTTATCTGCTGCCATTATGGGTCACCCTAAATATGAAGTAACAAAAGGCAGCATCTTGCTTGATGGCGAAGATGTCCTTGAAATGGAAGTAGATGAGCGCGCTCAAGCTGGTCTTTTCCTTGCGATGCAATACCCATCTGAAATCAGCGGTGTTACAAATGCTGACTTCCTTCGTTCTGCAATTAACGCACGCAGAGAAGAAGGCGATGAAATCTCTCTTATGAAATTCATCCGCAAAATGGACGAAAACATGGAGTTCCTTGAAATGGACCCAGATATGGCACAACGCTACTTAAATGAAGGTTTCTCAGGCGGGGAGAAAAAACGCAACGAAATTCTTCAATTAATGATGATTGAACCAAAGATCGCCATCCTTGACGAAATCGATTCTGGTCTTGATATCGATGCCTTGAAAGTTGTTTCTAAAGGAATTAACAAAATGCGCGGCGAAAGCTTCGGCTGCTTAATGATCACTCACTATCAGCGCCTGCTGAACTACATCACACCAGATCACGTTCATGTCATGATGCAAGGCCGTATCGTGAAATCTGGCGGACCAGAACTTGCACAGCGTCTAGAAGCAGAAGGCTATGATTGGATTAAAAAAGAGTTAGGAATTGAAGACGAAACTGTTGGTCAAGAAGCGTAAGCGTTAGGAGGATTATTGATGACATTAGAAACGAAATTATCAGTAGATCAAGATTATGTCAAAAGCTTCTCCGAGAAGCATCAGGAACCGGCATGGATGAGCTCCCTTCGCTTACAGGCTCTTGAAAAAGCAGAAGACCTCCCAATGCCAAAGCCTGACAAAACGAATATTTCGAAATGGAATTTAACGAATTTCAAACAGCATACAGTCGAAAGTGCGCCATTTGGATCATTAGAAGAGCTTCCAGAAGAAGTGAAATCTCTGATTGATTTAGAGGACACAGATAAGACAGTTTACATTCAGCGTGATCAAACGCCGGCCTATTTGTCTCTTTCAGCTGAAGCGAAAGACAAAGGTGTGATCTTCACTGATCTTCATACAGCGATCCGCGAGCATGGAGAATTAGTGAAACAATACTTCATGACAGATGCAGTGAAAGTGGATGAGCATAAACTAACAGCTTTACATGCTGCTTTAGTGAATGGCGGAGCTTTCCTCTATGTACCGAAAAACGTAGAGCTTGAAGCACCAATTCAAGCTGTTTATCTTCATGAAAATGACGAAACGACTTTGTTCAACCATGTCATCGTTGTAGCAGACGATCATAGTGCTGTGACATATGTAGAAAACTACATCAGTACAGCAAAACCGGAAGAAGCGATCTTCAATATCGTTTCTGAAGTGTTCACAGGCGCTAACGCCCGCGTCACATACGGTGCTGTAGATAACCTTGCAGAAGGAGTCACAGTATATGTAAACAGACGCGGTATGGCAAATGGCCGTGACAGTAAAATCGAATGGGCACTTGGCCTGATGAATGATGGAGACGTTGTGTCTGAGAACATCACAAAACTGATGGGCGACGGTACATTCGGTGATACGAAATCAGTTGTTGTCGGCCGAGGAAACCAAACAGAAAACTTCACAACAAGCATCATCCACTTCGGTAAAAATTCTGAAGGATATATCTTGAAGCATGGTGTGATGAAGGATCAAGCATCCTCTATCTTTAACGGAATTGGTAAAATCGAGCATGGCGCAACAAAGTCAAATGCAGAGCAGGAATCACGTGTCCTCATGCTGAGTGAGAAAGCACGCGGTGACGCAAACCCAATTCTTTTAATTGATGAAGATGATGTGACAGCAGGGCACGCCGCTTCTGTTGGACGTGTCGATCCAATTCAATTGTACTACCTCATGAGCCGCGGGATTTCCAAAGAAGATGCAGAAAGACTTGTGATTTACGGCTTCTTAAATCCAGTTGTAAAAGAACTGCCGATTGAAGGAGTTAAAAAGCAGCTTGTTTCTGTGATTGAAAGGAAAGTAAAATAATGAATATCAAAGACGTTCGTGAGCAATTTCCAATCCTTCATCAGCAAGTGAACGGACATGATTTGGTGTATTTGGACAGTGCAGCGACTTCTCAAAAACCAAGAGTGGTCATTGATGCAATGAATGAGTATTACCGGTCTTACAACTCGAACGTCCACAGGGGTGTTCATACCCTTGGCACAAGAGCAACGGACGCATACGAGGGTGCGAGAGAGAAAGTTCGTGCATTCATCCGTGCTTCATCTGTTCAGGAGATTATTTTTACTAGAGGTACAACAACTGCGCTAAACACAGTGGCGATCAGCTATGCTAGAGCCAACCTCAAAGAAGGCGATGAGATTGTCATTACGCATATGGAGCATCATGCGAATATCATCCCTTGGCAGCAAGCAGCAAAAGCAACTGGCGCCACATTGAAATACATTCCGTTACAGGAAGACGGCACGCTATCGCTTGAAGATGTGAAGCAAACGATCACACATCAAACGAAAATCGTCGCTGTCACACATGTCTCAAACGTATTAGGAACCATCAACCCGATTAAAGAAATCGCCAAAATCGCCCACGATCATGGGGCAATCATTGTTGTCGATGGTGCGCAAAGCACCCCGCACATGCAAATTGATGTTCAGGATCTAGATTGTGACTTTTTCGCATTCTCTGGGCATAAAATGTGTGGACCGACTGGCATCGGTGTGCTTTACGGGAAGAAGGACCTTTTGAATAATATGGAGCCTGCTGAGTTTGGCGGTGAAATGATCGACTTTGTGGATCTATATGATTCCACATGGAAAGAGCTGCCGTGGAAATTTGAAGCGGGAACACCGATTATTGCTGGAGCAGTTGGACTAGGAAAAGCAATTGACTTCTTGAATGACATTGGTATGGAGGAAGTCAGCCGTTACGAGCATCAGCTTGCGACTTACGCGCTTGAGCGCTTTAAGGAGCTTGACGGTGCGACTGTTTATGGACCGCAGCACCGAGCTGGGCTTGTGACGTTTAACTTAGACGATGTCCATCCGCATGATGCATCAACTGTTCTGGATACGGAAGGTGTCGCCATTCGTGCTGGACACCACTGTGCACAGCCGCTCATGAAATGGCTTGGTGTATCAGCGACTGCAAGAGCAAGCTTTTATCTGTATAATACAGAAGAAGAGATTGACCGGCTCATTGCAGCGCTCCGTAAGACAAAGGAGTATTTTACGAATGTCTTTTAATGTAAACTTAGACACACTGTACAGACAAGTGATTATGGATCATTATAAAAATCCGAGAAACAAAGGTGTGCTAAACGACAGCATTGTCGTCGATATGAACAACCCAACGTGTGGTGACCGCATTCGTCTTACGATGAAAATCGAAGACGATAAAGTCACGGATGCGAAATTTGAAGGAGAAGGATGCTCGATTTCGATGGCATCTGCCTCGATGATGACGCAGGCGATTAAAGGGAAAGATATTGAAACAGCATTGAAAATGTCTCAGATTTTCTCCGATATGATGCTAGGAAAAGAATACGACGATTCCATTGATCTTGGTGACATTGAAGCGCTGCAGGGAGTGGCAAAATTCCCAGCCCGCATCAAATGTGCAACATTATCATGGAAGGCGCTTGAAAAAGGCGCATCTGCCGAAGATAACGGCAAATCATAAGATTGGAGTGAAAATGGATGGCTAAAAAAATGCCAGATGTTGGTGAATATAAATACGGCTTTTCTGATAAAGACGTTTCCATTTTCCGTTCAGAGCGCGGACTGACAAAAGAGATCGTTGAAGAAATTTCTCGTATGAAAGAAGAGCCTCAGTGGATGCTCGACTTCCGTTTGAAATCTCTTGAGCACTTTTACAACATGCCGATGCCACAATGGGGCGGAGATTTAAATGCATTAAACTTTGATGAAATTACGTACTACGTAAAGCCATCTGAGCGCTCTGAGCGTTCTTGGGATGAAGTACCAGAAGAAATCAAACAAACCTTTGATAAGCTTGGTATCCCAGAAGCAGAGCAAAAATATTTAGCTGGTGTATCTGCTCAGTATGAATCTGAAGTTGTGTATCACAACATGAAGCAGGATCTTGAAGATCTAGGAATTGTGTTTAAAGATACAGACAGCGCATTAAAAGAGAACGAAGACATCTTCCGTGAGCACTGGGCAAAAGTCATTCCTCCGACTGACAACAAATTTGCTGCGCTTAACTCGGCTGTATGGTCTGGAGGTTCATTTATCTACGTACCAAAAGGCGTAAAAGTAGATACTCCACTTCAAGCATACTTCCGTATCAACTCTGAAAACATGGGTCAGTTCGAGCGTACACTGATCATCGTTGATGAAGGCGCACATGTGCATTACGTAGAAGGCTGTACAGCTCCAGTTTACACAACAAACTCACTTCACAGTGCGGTAGTTGAAATCATCGTGAAAAAAGGCGGCTACTGCCGTTATACAACGATTCAAAACTGGGCAAACAACGTCTTCAACCTTGTGACAAAACGTACAGTATGTGAAGAGAATGCAACAATGGAATGGATTGATGGAAACATCGGTTCTAAGCTGACAATGAAATACCCAGCTGTCATCCTAAAAGGTGAAGGCGCTCGTGGTATGACATTAAGTATTGCCCTAGCAGGTAAAGGTCAGCACCAAGATGCAGGTGCGAAGATGATTCACCTTGCACCAAACACATCTTCAACGATCGTATCGAAATCGATTTCCAAACAAGGCGGTAAAGTCACATACCGCGGAATCGTTCACTTCGGACGTAAAGCAGAGGGTGCACGCTCAAACATCGAGTGTGATACACTCATCATGGATAACAAATCAACGTCTGATACGATCCCTTACAATGAAATCTTAAACGACAACATTTCATTAGAGCACGAAGCAAAGGTATCAAAAGTATCAGAAGAACAGCTATTCTACTTGATGAGCCGCGGAATTTCTGAAGAAGAAGCAACAGAAATGATCGTCATGGGCTTCATCGAGCCATTCACAAAAGAACTGCCAATGGAATACGCCGTTGAAATGAACCGCTTGATTAAGTTTGAAATGGAAGGTTCTATTGGTTAATAAAAAACATTGATACACAACGCTTTTTGAAGGCATTTAATTTCGAGTGATACCACTTGTTAATTAAGCCTTCATGGCGTTGTGTTTTTTTATGGCTTTAGTTCGAGAAGCCAGGTCCATCCCTCCAAACGAACATAAATACTTGCAACATTCAAATTAGTACTGTATAGTTCTAATTATGACAAAGGTAAAATTAATGAATCAAAAGCGTGTACTTGAAGTAGCTGCAACATTATTTTTGGAAAAAGGGTTTGCTTATACCAGTATGGATGAATTGGTACGTGTAAGCAAAGTGTCAAAGTCGAATGTGTATTATCACTTTTCTAATAAGGAGGAATTATTAGAAGGGGTCGTTGATTATTGGATTGACATGTATCAATCTGCAATTGATGACGTAATGTCTCAGAATCAATTTTTGGTTGAAGAGCGTGTCCAAATGTTTTTAAAGCAATTATCACAAGGCGTTCAGTCGAGAGAGTATCAGGGAGGCTGTCCATTTATTACTCTTTATATTCAAAGTCCTGCACAGGCCACGCAAATAAAAGAAAAAATAGGTCTTTTTTTTACAGGATTACAAAAGAAAGTTTCTCTATTACTGAAACAAGGTGTAGAGAACGGGGAATTCAGAGATACGATTCAGATTGATGAGGTGGCATCACTTTTTATTACAAATCTTGAAGGGGCGTTATTTATTTCAGAAACATTGAAGGATGCCACTGTCATCACAAAAACAGCAGATCATTTATTTAACTTGCTTCGATAAAGAAGCATTTTTTTTACATCAAATTAGTACTATTTAGTACTAAAAAGGAGCCTTCATATGAAAACAGTATTTTTAATTGGTGGAACAGGCTTTATCGGAAAGCAATTAGTCGAAGAATTAGCCAAAGAGGATGTGAACATTCTTCTTTTAGTGAGGTCGAAAAGTAAAGCGACACGCATTTTTCAAGAAAGAGGCATTTTAAAAGAGTCAGTGATGCACTTTGTTGAAGGTGATTTGACGAAAACAGATTTAGGTCTAAGTGCTGAAGATAAGGAAAGGGTATTGAAAACGGATGTGATCATTCACGCAGGAGGCCCCATGGATATTCAAGCGACAAGTAATGAGGCAGCTTCCGTCTTTTTAAATGGCGCCAAACATATGAGTGAATTAGCTAAAAGTATTCATCAATCGAAGGGCTTGCATCAATTTGTTCATGTTGTCGGTTATATGAGTCCCTTTGATGATCAAAATAGCAAGGTTGCAATTGATGTGTTTAAAGAAGGAAACAACTATTTGAAAATAAAAAATCCATATGAGAGAACAAAATTTTTAGCAGATCTTTATATCCGTCAACAGGCATCAGCAATAGGTTATCCGCTGTCTGTCATTAATCCGCCAACTGTGGTCGGTAGTAGTAAAACAGGGAGTACAGAGCAGATAGCAGGATTAGGTTTGCTTGTAAAGAGTATGCGAAGAGGGCTCATGCCAGTGATTCCTGGAGGTAAAGGATATAGGCTGCCACTGATTTCAAACGATATGTTTGCGAAGTTTATTGTGCAGGTTTTCAGGATGGAGCAGCCGGCTATTCAAACATTTACACTTGTTGAAGACAAAGAGCATGATCAGAACATTGCTGAATTATTAAGTGTGATGTCGGAAAGTATGAATATGAGGGCACCAAAAATCTCTGTCCCAATGCCACTAATGAAAGCTGTTATGAATAGTGGCGTAAGCAAAATCACTAAAATTCCTTCTGACGGACTGAATTTTATGACAAAACGAACATTCTCAAATGTTTCAGCGAAAAAAATAATGGGAGACGATTGGTTTAAGAAGACGAGTGTCATGAACTTTTTCCCTGCCGTAGCAGCTGATCTAGATTATCGAATGATGGATCAACATGGTGAGCATCATCATGTATTTGAGCGAACATTATGCGATAACAATACCCTTTACCAACTAAAAGGAGAGGGGAAACCATTTATTTTATTACCTGGTTTATTGAGTGATGGAGAGGATTTATTTCCTTTAGCACAAGAGCTTCATGAAAAAACGGGTCAACCGGTATGGATCTTGGATCTTCCAGGTTTGGGACGTTCTCCATTTAAACGAGAGAAACATCTTCTAGATCTCTATTTGAATGTAGTGAAAAAGGTATTGGAGAAAGCGGCTAATGGTGCACATCTAATTGGCCATTCATTTGGTGCGTTTATTTTACTAGAAGCATTGGGACAAGGGTACATAGATAAGAAGTATTCAATCACTTTACTTCAGCCGCCTGTTGCTAAAAAAAATGCTAAATCGCTAAATGTTCCTCAATGGATGAACAAATGGTCTTTAAAATTAGCAACTCCTAAAATGATAGAGCGTTATTTATTAAGTAATGGTTTGTTTGAAAGGACGGAAAGCATCCCTGAACATTATATTGAAAAAATCAGAAACAGTTTTACGTCTCCTAGAATTTTAAATACGACGGTTCAGCTTAACCATTTACTATTGAAAAACGATCACGGTGATTTCAATGAAATAACAAAGGATAATCCTCATATTATCTGGGGGGAGTATGACAGAGGATATTCTGCTCCATCGCATTTTGGAAAAGTTGATGTTGTCCCATATGGTCATCATTTCCCTCTTAGCCATCCGAGTGAAACGGCAGCATTGGTTATAAAAAATAGTCTTTTTAGCAGTTGAGAATGTGGGATAAATAAAGTATGTCGTAATTGAAAAATCGCATTGCTTGTGGTTCCACCGATGCCCGCATCAACTGAAAGTTTATATAGCACCCTAAAACGAAAAAGGTGATTTTTATTAAAAAAAGCACGATTTTTCGTTTTGGGTCTTTTTGATTAAATAGAGGTTAATTAGGAGCATAAAACTCCTCTAAGGTTTTCGTCATATCATCAGATGCAGATTGTAAGATCGCATCTTGTTCTACAATCGCTGTTCCTTGTGCTCGGACAATATGAAATTGATGAAACCCCATCAAGTTTTGAAATATTTCTTTTAGGTAATAATGTGAAAATTCTAGAGGTGTATATCGATCGTGATTTGTGAAAATTGAGCCGCTTGCTTGAAGTAAAAGTACACGATAATCGTCAGTCATCAGACCAACAGAACCATTTTCTGTATATTTGAACGTTTCTCTCGCAATAAAGATATTATCTATATAATCTTTCATTCGTGAAGTCACATTGAAATTATGAACAGGTGACACGATCACAATTCGATGATGTGCTTTGAATTGAGCCATTAAAGCAGATGAAGCAGCGGCGATTTTTTCCTCGGCAGCCGTTAATGCTTGTTTGGATGCTTGCTTATCCCAAATTCCTAGCAGCTGTTCTTTTTCGATACGAGGAATTTCAGTTCCATATAAATGTAAAATGGTTGGTTCCTCATGAGGAAACCTTTCTTTAAATTGTTTTAAAAATAGTGTTTGCAGTTTGTTTGAATAACTTTCTCGATGAGTGAAATCTGGGTGTGCGTTAATGATTAATGTTTGCATGTACATGCTCCTTTTCTTTTGATAAGCTGAGTATAAATGATAAAGGTGACAAAAGAAGGCACCTTTTTAAGAGGGAAAACAAATGAAAAAATCAGAACGATTAAACCAAGAACTTATTTTTTTAAGCGATAAACACTCTTTTCAGTTAAAGGATTTACAGTCCGAATTCGGCATTTCTAAAAGGACGGCTTTAAGAGATATAGAAGAGCTAGAGTCAATGGGTTTAGCTTTTTACGTTGAACCTGGCAGACACGGAGGATATCGACTGGTGAATCAATCTCCATTGGTTCCTATTTATTTCAATATTGAAGAAGTCCAAGCTATTTTTTTCGCTCTTAAAGCGCTAGACCTGGTGTCAGCAACACCATTTAAAAAATCCTACTCACAAATTCGGCAAAAGTTGTTTGCCACAATGTCTGATGAGAGAAAGCAAATGATTACGGAGACTTTGGATGTGATTCATTACTATAATGTCGCACCAGTTAGTGAACAAAATCATTTGGAATTGATTTTACAGGCAATGATGAAAGATCAAATCGTGAAGATGACGTACACTCAATATGAAAATAAATGGATCAGGCTGCAATTTCTTGAGTTGTTTTATCGAAATGGCATTTGGTTTTCTCAAGCATATGATGTTCAAAATAAAAAGTGGGGCATCTATAGATGTGACTTTATGAAGGACATGATGATTGAAGAAGAAATGAGAGACACATTTACGAAGGATGAATTAAAAGAACTGCAGCTCGAGTACGAAAAAACTTATCATGATATCTCATTTAAATGTCGATTAACGGAACAAGGAAAAGAAAAGTTTTTGAAGCATCATTACCCAAATATGAGATTGGAGATCATTGATCAGATTCCTTATATTGTGGGTGGGTACAACCAAGAAGAATTATCGTATATGACACACTATTTGATGTCTTTTGGGAAACATGTGAAAATTGAATACCCAGATGAATTGAAAGAAAGTTATTTGAATCAATTGCGAGAAGTGATTGATCAGTATTGAAAGTAAACGAATTGTCTCTGAATCACAAAAAACTCCACATATTAAAAGAGGCGAATTATAGCAATTCGCCTCTTTTTTTTACTTCGCCGCATGAAAGGTATTTGTTTTCGGTTGATCATCAACCTTCCCATACGTCAGCTGACGCCAGATAAACTCCATCGGACCGTATTTAAACCGCTTTAACCATAATGTACTAAAGAGCAAGAGGAAGACATAAACCCCGAGTCCAATCATGAACGTGCCAGCCGGCTGAAGATGATCGGCAAGTCCGGCTCCATATTTCAGAAATAGCATTGTGCCAATGATGGAGTGAAGCAAATAGCAGGTCAATGACATCCGTCCAACTTTGGTAAAGACCATCAAAGCACCACGCAGCTGAGGGACGTGAAGAAACAGCATCGCAAGTGTACTCATATAGAACATACTGCCTGTTAATCCGCCGTTTTGTTCAAGGGCAGAGGCTATGTTCATCCAGAGTGTATTTTCAAAAGGATTGACCCCTGTTATGATCGTACTGCCTTGGGTGATGAGAAAAGCGATAGCAAAAATGATCCAAATGCGATTCCAAATCGCTTTTTTCGCCTCCATGTTTTTGAAAAACTTCATTTTCACAAAATACACACCAAGTAAAAACATGAAAAACATAGAATAGACGGTGGAAAAAGAACTGGAAGCCATTGTGACCATATCTGTCCACCGATCACTAATTGATGCTAAATAAGTCAGACTGTTGTGGCTGGTCAGCTCGAAATCAGCAAAATCCGGCTTGGCTGATGATGCTGTGTTCATGGTATTGAACAGCATCGTGAAAAAAGGTGTAAGCAATTGAATCACAAATAGTGTAATCAGCCAGTATAGGATGGTTTTAGCTGTGCGTTTGTAAAAGAAAAGCAATAAAAAGCCAGCGACTGCATAATAGGCCAAAATGTCACCAATCCAAACAAAGGTCAAATGCAGAAGGCCAAATCCTAAGAGAATGGTTAATCTGCGGGCAAACAGCTTGTTCGGGCTGTCCACCTTCTGAGCAGCTCGGTCCATAAAAATCATAAAACCAACCCCGAATAGAAAGGAAAACAGTGTAATGAATTTCCCAGAGGCGAACCAATTCACCACATTGTGAAAGACATCATTTGACAGCATGTCAAATCCCTTGGCTGAATCCACGATCAAAAAGTAATTGACTAGAATAATCCCCATTAAGGCGAATCCTCGTACGATGTCCAAGAAATGAACCCGTTCGCGCAGACTCATCGGTTGTCCGTGTGCTACTTTGTTTGCATTCATATCCATGCTCCTTTTCTTGTTATGATAAATGTAATGCGGATCAATTCATCGATCCTTACAATGAATCAATATACGGCCCAATTCTTAACAATTTATGAAGATCCAATTTTTTGAAAATGAATGTGACGAATTGATGGCAGATGGTCAAATTCATAAACTGTTAAGGTTTATGCTGTATCTTTTCATATAGCTAGATGATATATAGTAAAGACATAAAAGAAAGAGCATCACATTACATGAGGTGAGAGACATGACCCATCGAATATTAGTCGTAGAAGATGATCAGGATATTGGTGACCTTCTGCAGGAATCCCTTACACGTGCAGGATATGAGGTGCTAAGAGCGATGAATGGCGAGCAAGCATTGAAGCTTGTGGAGGATTCGCTCGATTTGGTGATCTTAGATGTGATGATGCCGGGGCTCTCAGGCATCGAAACATGCCAACACATAAGAGCCTCATCTAACGTTCCGATTCTATTTCTGACAGCCAAGTCGAGCACTTTCGATAAAACTGAAGGATTACTTGCCGGCGGGGATGATTATATGACAAAGCCCTTCTCAGAAGATGAGCTTCATGCTAGAGTCATTGCACAATTACGCAGATATACCATTTATCAGGAAAAAAAGGAGCAGGAAGATACGTTTCTTGTCGGGGGCAAGCTGAGGGTAAGTGAAGAATTTAATGAAGTATGGAAAGAAAGCCAGCAAATTAAGCTTTCTGATCTAGAATATCGGATGTTAAAGCTGCTCATGAGCAGGCGAAACAAAATATTTTCTGCTCAAAATATTTATGAAAGCGTGTGGGGGCAGCCCTATTTCTATTGTTCCAACAATACGGTGATGGTGCATATTCGAAAGCTTCGTGCCAAAATTGAAGATGATCCTGCGCGTCCTGTATATATCAAAACTGAATGGGGAAGAGGATACCGGTTTGGCACATCGTAAATATACACTGGCCAAAAAGCTTGCACTGCTGATTTTGGCGGCTGCAATTGTGAGTGGTATTGTCTTTTTGACGCTGCAAAAGATCACCAATGATTTGATCGATGGATATTTGAGTTCAGACGAGTATTACGAGCAGGAGTCAGCCAAGTACATTCAAAAATTCAGCCGCTATGTGTCTGAGAATGAGCTGTCTTCAACGGATCGAAAAGCGTTTGGCGAGTGGGTGAAAAAAGAGAATTACATTAATTTGACCATCTTCAAGGATCAAGTGCTGCAATATGACTCTATTTATTCCGCTGACGATGAATCGGCGTACGGAAAAGAAAAGATGACCCAGTACGCTGAGCATCATTCATATCCGGTTCAGTTTAGCGACGGTAAAGGCTGCGTCATGGTGGACGGTTTCTATTCATCTCGCTACCACGATCTTGCCTTTACACTCGAGCTGCTCGGGGCGACGCTTATTTTTCTCCTCATTGTTCTTCTCGGTATTCGCAAAAGTCTGCGCTACCTGCAAACGATTCATCAAGAGATTCATATTCTTGAAGGCGGAGAGCTGGACTATGAAATGACGGTAAAAGGGCATGATGAATTAGCGATGATTGCCAAAAGTATTGAGGATCTGCGTAAAGCCTTTTTGGACAAGCTTCAAGCCATTGATGAGCTGCAAGAAGAGAGCCGCAGCTTGGTCACCGAAATGTCCCATGATATGAGGACACCGCTGACGTCGCTGATGATGAATCTGGAGTTTGCGAAAAAAGAGGAGACTGGAGCGGATACCCATAAAGATCAATATATAGCGAGTGCCTACGGGAAAGCACTGCAATTAAAAAATCTGTCTGACAATCTGTTTGCCTATTTTCTGCTGGATAAAGAACATGAATCTGAGCTTGAGACCGTTGCAGTCAAAGAGGTGATTTACGATCTTCTGTCAGATCAGGTGGCCATCCTGCATCAAGAGAACTTTAAGGTTCATCTTTTAGGAGAGCTGCCTGACAGCTATATCAATGTGAATGTCGAACTGCTCGGCCGAGTATTTGATAATGTGATGTCCAATTTACGGAAATACGCAGATCCTAAAAAGGATATCAATCTCACGTTTTTATCCGATCAAGAAATCTTTGAGATCCATGTCAGCAATGCGATAAAAGAGACAAAGGTTACGCCGGAAAGCAATGGACTTGGTGAACGAAGTATCAGACGAATGATGACCCGCATGCACGGGCAGTTTGAAAGTATAGAAAGGAACGATGTTTACTACATCGTGCTGCGATTTTGGAACATCAAAATGTAGAAAACAAATGAATATACTGGAATGGAGAGACAGCCCAATGAAACGATTCAACAATTTCCAAAAGATACCTGATCTCTTGCAAGGCCTTCTCAATATCTGTTTGTTCTTTTTGGCCATCGCTTTAAGCGTTCTCTTAATCAGTGAAACATGGTACATTGTCCAATTTGTTTATAAGACACTGTTCAACAAAGGAGAAAGCTATTATGGAATGCTTGGGGAACTGCTGATCTTCTTTATGTACTTTGAGTTTATTGCCTTAATTATTAAATACTTTAAATCTAACTTTCATTTTCCGCTTCGTTATTTTATTTATATAGGGATCACAGCTGTCATCCGTTTGATTATCATTGATCATGAAGAGGCAGTATCGACATTCTGGTGGGCGCTGGCCATTCTTGCCATGACCTGTGCACTCTTTATCGCGAGCAAAAGAAATGCTGCTCAAGAGCATGAGGAAGTGAAGTAAGGAAAGAAGACGAACGATGACCGTTCGTCTTTTTTGTATAGAATGATTCATGAAACACCGTGTGACGTACATGTAACAAGTGCCTTTATGTGTGATGACAAACAACATGTTCCTGGCTTATTTACTTACTGACACGTACACATATACAATTTTCATCGTATAGTGTTTGTTCAGCTAAGGAATTGGAGGAAGAACATGATTAAATTAATAATTACGGATTTAGACGGCACCTTTTTAAACCGCCAAGGATCATTTGATCAAGCTTTATTTCAGAAAATAAAAGCATTAATGGAAGAGAAAAATGTGGCGTTCGCTCCTTGTACGGGTAAGCAGTGTGAACGAGTAGAGGCATTGTTTGGTGATGATGCAAAGGATTTTTGGATTTTAGGGGATAGTGCAACGCGAATTAAAAAGGATGGGCAATTTGTTTATGAATCATTAATAAAAAATGATCTAGGTTTATCGATCATCCATAAACTGGAGGAGATAAGCAAAGAGCAAACGATCATTGCATGTACGAAAGATGGTGCAGTGGTCAATGAGCATTTATCTGAGAGTGAAATGAGATTTGTGACGGGCTCTTATACAAATGTACTCAAGGTATCAAACTTTGCAGACATACAAGATGACTTTGTGAAAATCACCGTTCATGATCCTGAGGCAAAATGCGTACAGACAAGGGAGAGAATAAGTGAATTCTTTGAACAAGTATATGTTGTCGCTTCAGAGGATACGTGGATCGACATTGCCAATATTGGCGTTCACAAAGGAACCACTGTGAAACAGCTTCAGCACATATTGGGTGTGACAGAAGAGGAAACGATGGCATTCGGTGATGGTCGTAATGATCTAGAACTGATGGAATCCGCTCAATACAGTTTTGCTGTAAGAAATGCCATCCAAGAGGTAAAAGATGCTGCTCATTTTATTACGCTTTCAAATGAAGAGAGCGGGGTCATGCATACGATTCAAAAAATCCTAAGCTTGCAGCCTTAATCGTACTCACTTAAGAAGACGAACTTGTCCAGTTCGTCTTTTTTCATGTCTGGACATTGACGAGATGAACACTCGGTCGTTATCTGTCTATTAATGAACGGTTAGGGTCAGATTGACAATTGATTGTCATGCGTCTAAAAAGTAGAATATGAGTAACAATAAATAACAGTTGTTCATTAATGAATAAGTGTTTGTTGTGGTGAGTGATCAGCTGGATAAAAGGTTTTTCCTGATGTACGTCTTCATACGGTATGCTTTAGAAGCCTTATCTTTCCATCGGCATCGATCATCATGATTCTATGAACAGGGGTCGATCATATGCGAAGTATTCAAAGTTTTTTAGTAGAACAGCTGCTTGTTTTGACGAAAAAGAAACTCAACCTAAATGATTATCTAGAAGAACGAAGAAGGGCAAATCAATTACCTTATGAATTGCCTGAAAAACTTAAGAATAAGTACAAAATCACTAAAAATCACTCGTTTCCAGTCGATACGTATATGCTGAAATCAAATGTCCAGCCGGATGACCATCAAGTGTTGTTTATACACGGTGGCGGCTATATTGAGCAGCCTTTGACTTGGCATTGGCGTTTTTTAGACCGATTGACGAAGCAATTAAATAGTAGGGTGTATGTGCCGGTTTATCCAAAAGCACCAAACCATCAGTATATGGATGCGATCGAAAGTGTCCTTCCTGTGTACCAAGCTCTTTTAGAGAAAGGAACGCCTGAAAATATCGTCATCATGGGTGATTCTGCTGGCGGAGGTTTATCGTTAGCCTTTGCTCAATACTTGGCAAAAAAGGGATTGCCGCAGCCAGGGAATATCATTCTTTTATCACCATGGCTAGATGTTACATTAAGTAACCCTCATATCGCTGCTATGGTTCCAAAAGAACCAATGCTCAATCTAGCATTATTAATTGAAGCAGGAAAAAGATATGCGGGTGACATGGATGAAACACACTACTTAGTCAGTCCAATCTATGGAGAGATCAAGTCACTGGGACGAATTTCTGTTTTTATAGGCACTCACGAATTCTTCCTCCCAGATGCCCGTAAATTCAAAGAGATGGCAGATAAGCAGGGGGTTCCAATAAATTATATAGAATATCCTAAAATGAATCACGTGTTTCCTGTCTTCCCTATACCAGAAGCAAAAAAAGCGTTAAACCAAATTGTCGCGATTATTGAAAGTAATACCTTTCCTTTGAAAGAGTGCAATGAATAAGAAATAGAAATGAGGATGACTAGCGCGGCTGGCCATTCTTGTTTCTGTTTGAAGTAGCGAAAAAATTGACAGACATCAAGACCGAACCATTCTCGTTTGCAAGTATGCAGCAGGCAGTCCCTGTACATATTCCAGAAAGACAATACATTTCATCACATGATGGTACAAGCCTTGCGTATTATCCATTTTTATCAGAAAAGAAGACGCAGGCCAATGTGATCTTAATTCATGGCGGTGGTGCTCATAGTTTGGCTGGTTATGAGCATATCGCCCATACGCTGCAGCATGAATTTCATGTGAATACGTTTTTGCTCGATCTAAGAGGTCACGGCCATTCGGATGGAAAAAAGGGTGATACACCTAATATCACGGATGTGTGGCAGGATATTTCGCAGATCGTGGATGCGGTTAAACAGAAGCATAAAGGAGCCGTTTATCTTTGCGGTCATTCATCTGGAGCGGGATTGCTGTTAAACTATCTATCTTGGCAAGAAAAAAGAGAGGTTGATGGCTACTTTTTTATTGCACCTGAATTTGGCTATCAATCAGATACTGCGAGGCCAGATCAAATTCCTTTTGCGGCCGTTCAAGTATGGAAATTCGTTCTGTCTGCCATGACAAAAGGAATGTTGATGAGTCATTCTGAAGCCGTACGTTTTCATTATCCAAAATGGGCAGTCGAGCAGGATCCGCTTTTATTGACAGCCATCACCGTCAAACTATCACTTGCCTTAACCCCATCAGCACCTAAAAAACAATTTGCGAGAATGGATCGGCCATATGCGATGTTAGTAGGCAGCGAGGATGAACTGTTTGATATAGAAAAATTTCCTGCCTATCATGAGCTGCCAAATGAAGCGATCCAACAACAATCAGTCTATCAAGTGCTGGATGGACACACTCATTTGTCGATTCTACTAGAAGTGGGAAAACAGATTGGAGGAACTATCCAAGTGTGGAATCGTTCTATTTAGCATGAACAACTAGTCAACACTCTCCCGTTTTCTTAAAAATTTACATTGACACCATCCTTTTCTATGATAAAATCATAGTGTGATAATGAGAATCGTTATCAAACGATATGACTACATATAGAATGGATAGGTGAGGTACATGTTCAAGAAATCTTTTTGGTCGCTTTTAGTTGTGCTCTCCATCGTTTTACTTGCAGCTTGCGGCAGCAATAGCAGTAACGGCAAGTCAGATAGTAAAGAGAAAACAAGAACTGTTGAAAGCGCTATCGGTTCAACTGAAATTAAAGGATCGCCTAAACGTGTGGTGACACTGTACCAAGGAGCAACGGATGCAGCAGTCGCTATGGGCATTAAACCAGTAGGTGTTGTTGAATCATGGCTTGAAGCACCTACGTATAAATATTTAAGAGATGACTTAAAGGATGTTAAAATTGTTGGGCAGGAAACACAGCCAAACTTAGAGGAAATTGAAAAGCTCAAGCCTGATTTGATCATTGCATCGAAAATCCGCCACGAGCAAATTTTTGATCAGTTGAAAGAAATCGCTCCAACTGTTGCAACTGAAACTGTGTTCACCTTTAAAGACACAGTGAAATTAATGGGTGAAGCATTAAACAAGCAAGACAAATCAAAAGAATTGCTGACGAAGTGGGATGACCGCGTCGCTGATTTCAAAGAAAAAGCGAAAAAAGACATCAAAAACTGGCCGATGAGTGTATCTGTGGTGAACTTCCGTGCAGATCATGCTAGAATCTATCAAACTGGTTTCGCAGGATCCATTTTAACAGAGCTAGGCTTTGAAGGACCTAAGAATGTCAAAGATAAAAAGCAAGACATCATTACACTTACAGACAAAGAGAGCATTCCGCAAATGGATGCAGATGTGATCTATTACTTTATGGATGATCAGGATAAAGCAGTTGAAAAAGCATATAAAGAGTGGACGAGTCATCCTTTATGGAAGCAGCTTGACGCAGTGAAAGCGAAACAAGTGCATAAAGTAGATGAAATCACTTGGAACATGGGCGGCGGTATTATCGCAGCAAACATGATGCTTGATGATATTTACGATCGTCTAGGAATTGATAAATAAGACATAACAGAGGAGAAAATGTGAACATACCATTTTCTCCTTTTTTCCATAACAGATTGAAAGCGGGAATCAGATGAGAAGTTTATTAAAAAAGGATTCAAGCAAGGCACTGCTTTTTGCTGGATTCATTGTGTTGATGTTGGTCTTTTTTATGCTCAGTATTTCCCTTGGGCAAACCTCTATTTCCCTCAAAGCCACCATCCATGCTTTTCTTCAATTTGATGAATCGGATCCAAACAGTGTCATTGTCATGACATCCAGATTATCAAGAGCTTTAATCGCAACGGTCGTTGGATCTAGCCTGGCGATTTCAGGTGCACTCATGCAGGCATTGACGAGAAATCCGCTTGCGGCGCCTGATTTATTAGGAATTAATGCAGGCGGGCTATTTTTTATCGTGATATCGATTGTTTTCTTTTCAACAGAGTCGTTAACAGGCTATATGTGGACAGCCTTTCTAGGCGCAGCGATTGCTGGGATGCTCGTTTTTCTATTGGGCTCCATTGGAAGAGATGGATTGACGCCGGTCAAAATTGTCCTTGCAGGTGCGGCGATATCTGCACTGTTTGCGTCTTTTACACAAGGTCTTTTAATCGTGAATGAACAGTCGATTCAAAGTATTCTGTTCTGGATGGCTGGTTCAGTGTCTGGAAGAAGCATTGATATGTTAATCCCTGTTTTGCCTTATATTTTAGGTGCGACTATTGTGGCGCTGCTTCTGGGACGTTCTATTAATGTTCTTTTGTCGGGAGACGATATTGCCAAAGGACTTGGCCAGCGTACACTGCTGCTGAAAATCACGATGGGTGTACTCGTTGTCTTTTTAGCAGGTGGTTCTGTCGCTGTTGCTGGTTCAATTGGTTTTGTTGGTTTTCTTGTGCCGCATATTGTGAAAAAGCTTGTCGGGCCTGACCACCGCTGGGTACTGCCGTATTGTGCCGTAGTGGGGGCGTCGCTTTTACTTGCCGCGGATCTGGCGGCTCGTTTTCTGATCATGCCGCAGGAAGTGCCGATTGGTGTCATGACGGCGGTAGCAGGAGCGCCTCTATTTGTTTATCTCGTGCGCAAGGGGTTGAAGACAGGTGGCTAAAACATATACAGTGCGTTCTAAAGGCGGGCGCATTTCATTTCAATTTTCAAAGCGGACATTTTTGATTTTACTTTTATTGACGGCTATTGCCTTTTGTTTATTTATTCTCAGTCTCAGTATGGGAAGCCGGTTCATTCAGCCGGTCGATGTGCTGCTTCATTTAATCGGTCAGGGAGAGGGAAACTCCTTTGTGTTAAATACGCTGAGGATTCCACGAACGCTGCTGGCTGTCTTAGTCGGAGCCGCGCTTGCGGTATCAGGGCTTATTTTGCAAGGATTGATCCGCAACCCGCTGGCATCACCTGATATCATTGGAATTACAAGTGGTGCTTCGTTTGGTGCGATTATGTTCATCGTCTTTTGGATGGGCACTGTGCCCATTGCTTATCAATCCTTATGGGCGATTGCGGGTGCTTTTGCAGTATCGTGCCTGATCTATTTGCTTTCATGGAAAAAAGGGGTCAAGCCGATCACACTTGTCCTGATGGGAATCGGGATTTCTGCCATTATGAAGGCATGTGTGACGTTTACGCTTGTACTTAGTGATACGATGACAACGACAAAGTCATACATCTGGCTGACGGGCAGCTTATATGGTTCTACGATGAAAGACGTCACTGCGATGCTTCCTTGGGTGATGATCATTTTACCGATTGTCATGGTGTTAGCAAGAACGATGAATGTAAAAGAACTTGGCGATGATCTTGCAACAGGTCTCGGGGTAAAAGTGCAGGCGAAACGATTATTCTTTCTCCTGATGAGTGTGACATTGGCTGGTGTTGCAGTCGCATTTGCAGGAGGCATTGAATTTGTTGGACTCATGGCGCCGCACGTTGCACGGATGATTATTGGCCGTTCTTTCATAGCACTTGTCCCAGCATCTGCGCTTGTTGGAAGTATTCTCGTGATGCTGGCTGATCTTGTGGCTAGAACCGCATTTCTACCGTTAGACGTCCCAGCAGGTGTATTTACGGCGGCCATTGGTGCACCATTCTTTATTTATTTGTTATATCAACAGCGAAATCGATAAACAGAAGATGGGGGTTTTGATATGAGGCCAGAGTGGGTTGAGAGAGAATTACTTGATTTTGGGGTACACATCACAAATGGACCAATGACATCTGATCGCACACTTGCTGCGCTTTTTTCAGAAGCAGCCGTCATGCGTTTATTAGAAGCTGAAAAGGAAGCGATGCATGCACCGAATCTGGCGGTAGCAGCCTCTATGTTTTCAAAGCGGTACGCCTACTTAGCTGTCAGTTCCTCTTTATACTTGATGACGCTGTATGACGGTGTCTATCAGTTTCCACCAGCAGCATGTGCATTTAGAGAGGATCGGAAAATTGAATTGGATGAGACGGCGTCTTCGTTTGTTCCACTAGAAGGAGACAGGCATGAGTGGAGAGAGAAGGTCGTGCGTGCACTGTTTACGGAGTGTGTCACGCCTCTTTTAGACGTGCTGAACCGCACATCAAAACTCTCTTATCGTATTTTATGGGAAAATGTAGCGGTTCGAATCAACTCTCTTTATCGAAGCATGATGCGGGAAGCGGAAGAACCTGCGGTGAAGCAGCGTGTGCGGGAGGATTATCTGTATCTGAAGCAAGCGGCTGGTGATGTATTCGGAGCTCAGCAAAATCCATTTCAGCACAGCCTAAACCTAGACGACAGTTTACTAGAAACATCCAACCGGAAGACCTGCTGTATGTATTATAAGCTTGAGAAAAAATCGGAGAGTCTCGATTATTGTCTTGTTTGTCCGCTTGAAAAAAAGAAAGGCACTGCTTGCTCGTAGCAGTGCCCTTTTTTTATTCCCAAATCTCGCCTGCCCATTCAGGATGATCAATAAAAGGGTTGCGGTTGTGCTGATACGTTTGATAGATAATCTCATTGCGGTTCCGTTCGATTTGATCGACTGGGTCCTGCTTGTGCCATTTGAGAAGTACAGACATTTTGCCGTGAAGGGGAGAGCTTCCATTATTCACTTTGTCGTTCAATTCTAAATCTGGAAAGCGGTCATCGCCTTCGTAGCGAACCGCCATATAAAAGAGCATTCTCGCGACATCTCCTTTGACCCGGCTGTGAGGTTCGAATGAGTCGCTGTCGTAGAAGTTGCCCGGCGCTCCTTTGTATTCATTACCACCCGTGTCAAAATCTAAATTTCCGCGTGTGCTGTTCGTTTGCACATCTGTCGCACGAAGGTGATGGAGATCTGTCCCAGGCCCTTGGCTTGTCCCGAAATTGCCGTGAGACTTGGCCCAGACATGCTCCCGGTTCCACTGGCCCACATTTCCGCCATTCGACTGCTTTGAGCGGGAGGTACCACTATAAAGCAGCAGCACATTGTTTGGGTTATTGGGGTCTTCATCTGTTTCCTTTAATGCATTCCAAACCTGGCTGTAGGAGAGCTGCGTATGATCATCAATGATATCGTGTAAGGCTTTCTTAAGAGCGGGTCCTGACTTGCCAGCAGCAGATTGGTAATAGGAATCGATTTGACTTGTGGCGGCAGTTTGCGTTTGTTGTGCAGATGTTTCGTTTTGAAGCTGTAACGGGGAAAAGGTGATCGTTTGACTAGGTTCACTCAGATTGAAACCTTGAGCATTTGCAGCTGGAGGCAGCGGGGCGGCGAATGTGCCGAATATCATGATTCCGGCGGCCACAGTTCCAAATAAAGATCTTTTCATTCGATTTCCTCCTTGATAGGGAATGTATTCTCTTTATTTCTATCATATTGCCATGAAGAAATAAATGGATTTCTCGTAAATTTTATGTAATAAGTTCATAGGAAAAGAGATTGCTATTTTAAGCGCATTCCTGTATAAGTGGGCTTATAAGGATGGACAGCAAGGGAGAGGATGGATCACGTGAAAGAACTGCAAACACCTTCAAGAACGATTATGACACCGGGACCCGTAGAAGTAGACCCGAGAGTACTCCGTGTAATGAGCACGCCTATTCTCGGTCAATTTGATCCAGCATTTACACACATTATGAATGAAACAATGACCTTATTGCGGTCACTTTTTCAAACAGAAAACAGATGGGCTTATCCAATTGACGGTACGTCCCGTTCAGGGCTTGAAGCTGTGCTCGCCAGTGTGATTGAGCCGGGAGATTCAATGCTTGTGCCTGTCTTTGGCCGCTTCGGTCACCTGCTCATTGAAATAGGACAGCGCTACGGTGCTGAGGTACATACAATGGAATGTGAATGGGGGACGGTTTTTGACCCTGACGACATCATCAAAGAAATAAAGCAGGTCAAGCCTAAAATCGTTGCCATGGTTCATGGGGAAACATCCACCGGGCGATTACAGCCGCTCAAGCAAATCGGGCAAGCATGCCGGGCTCTTGATGCGCTGTTCATTGTAGACGCTGTGGCAACCATTGGCGGTGTCGAGGTAAAAGTGGATGAATGGAAAATTGATGCGGCGATTGGCGGCACGCAGAAATGTTTATCTGTTCCATCAGGTATGTCACCTATTACGTATAATGACCGGGTCGCAGCTGTCATTGAATCGAGAAAGAAAGTAGAAAAAGGCATTGCGACACAGGATGAATTACAAAAACAAATGGACATTTCTCCAATCAAAAGCAATTATTTTGATTTAAGCCAGCTTCAGGATTATTGGAGCCCAAGACGATTAAATCATCATACAGAAGCGACAACGATGCTCTATGCACTGCGAGAAGGGGTTCGTCTTGTGCTGGAAGAAGGGCTGTCTGAACGTTTTCAAAGGCACGCATTTCATGAGAAAGCCTTGATGAAAGGTCTTGAAGCAATGGGGCTTGAATTGTTTGGTGATCCAGATTGTAAAATGCCGGTTGTGACTTGTATTGTCATTCCAAGTGGTATTGACGGAGAAGCGGTCCGTGCCGACCTGCTCCATCATTTTGGGGTTGAGATTGCAAGCTCCTTTGGACCACTTGCCGGCCGTATATGGAGAATTGGGACAATGGGCTACAGCTGCCGAAAGGAAAATGTGCTGTTTGTGTTAGCAGGGCTTGAAGCGATCCTCATCAAACATGGTGCGTCTATCCATTGCGGAGCAGGGCTTCAGGCGGCTCTTTCTATCTATGAACAAGCTGAATAACGATATCTAAAATACCCGCCATTGGCGGGTATTTTTATTTTGGAAAAGAACGCTAATTTTTGAAAAACTAGACTTATAGATGAGGTTATCGCTATACTGGAGAAGTTCTCACCATTTTTGTCATCATTTTCATTTATTTTGCAGAAAGAGGTTTTTATATGAAGAAGATGGGCAGATTATACATTTTGATGCTCAATATTTTTATTGCCATGCTTGGCTTTGGCCTCATTGTACCTGTTATGCCGAGTTACATCGAAGCCTTTGGTGCAACAGGGAAAACACTCGGTTTTCTTGTCGCTGCAACAGGTTTTACACAATTTGCGTTATCGCCGGTTGCCGGGGCACTGACCGATCGATTTGGACGAAGAAAATTGATCATTGCGGGGATTGCGGGTTTTACGATTGCTCAGTTTATTTTTGCTTTTGCTGATCAGCTTTGGATGCTGTTCGTGTCTCGGTTTTTAGGCGGTGCTGCTGGGGCTTTGCTTATGCCGGCCATGTTTGCATACATCGCTGATATCACAAGTGAAAAGGATCGAGGGAAAGGAATGGGTCTATTCAGTGCAGCGATGACACTAGGTTTTGTCATTGGACCGGGCGTAGGCGGCTATTTGGTTGAGTACGGGATCGCATTTCCATTTCTGATTGCCGGTTCCTTTGCTGCTCTTTCTACTTTGTTATCCATCCTCTTCTTACCTGAAACATTAACAAAGGAAAAACAGGAAGAGGCACGCCTCAACAAGGATATTCATTTCAATCCTTTTGTACAAATGATCGAGGCTCTAAGGACATCGTACGGCTTTTTGTTTATCTTGGCCTTTGTCCTCAATTTCGGAATCATTCATTTTGAATCGATTTTTGGCTTATATGTAGACCAAAAACACGGATTTTCACCGAAGGATATTGCGTTTGTGATTACAGTTGCAGGTCTTGCCGGGGTGCTTGTCCAGGGTGCGTTAGTGAATGTTTGTGTGAAACGATTTGGGGAGATGAGAGTCGTGCGTTATGCGCTGTTAGGTGCGGCTTTCATGCTGATCGCCTGCCGTTTTGCGCCGTCCTTTTGGTTGATTTTTACAGGTTCGATTTTATTTTTATCGGCTACGTCATTCGTCCGTCCAGCCCTCAATACATTGCTGTCCAAGATGGCAGGCAATCAGCAAGGGGTAGCAGGCGGTCTCAATACATCCTTTATGAGCCTTGCCAATATCATCGGACCGAGTCTTGCGGGTATATTATTTGATATGAATATTGAGTTTCCTTTTATGTTTGGAACACTGGTGCTTTGCGTAAGCTTCGCTGCATCCATCATGTGGGGGAAAAAAGTGCAGCATGCTCATGCAGCGCAAGGAAGATTGTAGTTGATCTACAGTCTTTTTTTATTGAATGAAATGTATTTAGAAAAATTTCAATTAGAAATAGTATATATTTTATCTAAATGAATAGTAGAGTTTATCAATATTTCTAAGAGGGAATCCATATATTTAGGTCTTTGAGATCAATAAAAACTTGTTAATAAAATACTAAATTATACATTTTGTGTAAAAAGTGATTGATTGGTTTTTTCCGCAATGGTAACATCAATCTCGACAGCATGAGGTAACTGAGATAATCAAGAGAAAAGGGGATAGAAAATGAAGAATTTTATTTTTGCCATTATATTTTTTATCGTCACCATGTCTAGTACAGCAGTGCCTTCAGCAGTTCATGCGGCAGAAATTGATCATGACAAGGTAGTTGGTTTTAGAGAAGTCAACCCAACAACTGTTACACAAAAAGCGGCGAAAAAATTTCAGCCTTATTTGAAAGTATGGCATGGATGTGTACCATTCCCAGCTGTAGATGCTGCTGGAAACACAAGCAGAGGGTTAAAAACGAGCGGTTCACATAATGGTGGATGCAGCAGTAATATCGGTCAAGTATATTCACGTTCAGATTGGTACAATGGCAGCTGGGCGATTATGTATGCTTGGTATTTCCCAAAAGATAATCCTTCACCAGGCTTAGGTCATCGTCATGATTGGGAATCCATTGTCGTTTGGATTGACAATCCAGCTGTAGCCAATCCGCGTGTTCAATCGATTGCTTACTCAGGTCATGGACAATATAAGAAAGTAGCACCGAGTGCAGCAAGTATTTTAGGGACAAATCCTTTAGTAGGTTATGATAGCAACTGGCCATTAAATCATGAGTTGAATGTAAGCGGCAATGTGAGCGGAAAAGGAATGCAGCCTATAATTGGCTGGGATGATCTAACGCCGGCTGCAAGACATGCACTGAATACAACAGACTTTGGTAGTGCAAACGTACCTTTCAAAGATAGTAACTTTAAAAACAATTTAGCAAAAGCGTGGTATCGATAAGGGTTAACCATGATTAAAAACCGATCATCTAAAAATGATCGGTTTTTTTATAAACAAAATCGCTTCATCTCTCATATTTCACGACAGGTGATTTTTCTTTATGAAGCGCACGAATCATCGCTTCATCTACGTGTAAATGCTCTTTCACTAATTGAGGCGGGGTTAAGGCCATCCACTGATTCAACGAAATATCTGCAAACCGGTCACTTTTAAAAATCTCTAAAAACCAAAGGCTCGTTTGGCCGATATTTTGGATGTAATGCCCCATGCCAAAAGGAACATATCCAACATCACCGGCTCTGTAATTAAAGGTGCGGGCAGTACCTCCTGCTCCAAAGACCGTCATTTTAGCTGTACCTGTTAAATAGTATTGCCACTCATCATTATTAGGGTGCCAGTGCATTTCTCTCATGCCGCCAGGTTTTACTTCAACAAGTGCAGCTGCAATCGTTTTTGAAATCGGGAAATTCCGTGAATCGACAATTCGGACGGTTCCGCCAGAGGTCGTTATCGGTTTTTGACGAAGAAGCTGGTGCGTAAATGGCGGCTTGATGCTGCCGTATGGATCAGATACCATTTGGCTTTCTAAGGATGACGGCGGCGAGCCTTGAAACATATAGCGCTGCTTTTTCGGAATATGGTCAAACAATTTCTTAGGAACACCAAAATTGGCGGAGAGAATCTCTTTTGGTGTATGGGCAAACCAGTCTGTGATCGTGAATGTATCAAATTCAGAAAAATCGCCATCATCAAATACAAGAAGGAACTCACAACCATCCTCAAGTCCTTGAATAGAGTGCGGGATACCAGGTGGAAAATACCACAAATCGCCTTCTTCTATATCAGCGATCATATTCCGCCCTTCTGCATCTACAGATGTGATGCGGGCTTTGCCTAAAATCATATACGCCCATTCCGCCTGCTTATGCCAATGAAGCTCACGAACACCTCCGCGTGTGAGCCGCATGTTGACACCTGCAATCGTTGTTGAAACCGGCAGCTCCCGCTTTGTAATTTCCCTCGACCAGCCGCCGTGATTCAAATGCATGTGTGTATCAGAAAATGAAAATTTTAAATTGGGGATTGTTCCGGCATCGGTTTTAGGGGGAACGAGCATATCTGGGTTCTCTATATCTCGAAGGACATCGCGCGGGCCTAAGTCGGTGGCACCCGCGCCATCCTTTCGAATGGGCTGCGGGATGTGACGGAGCTCATCATCCATTTATCATCCCTCCTTGAGTCTCATTTTTCTCCTCCAAACTATATGAAGTTTCAGAAGAAAAAATTCAATCAGGATGGGATGAGAGAAACATTTGAATACGGAATGCTAAGCGCAGCCGCAATGTTGCGTCAGAATCTTTTAAGCTGATTCGAAGCAATTCTTCACACTTCTCGAGGCGATAAATGACCGTGTTGCGATGAATGGACAATCGTTTGGCTGTTTCTGAAATGTGGCAATGGGTTTCTAAATAGACAGATAAGGTGTGAAGAAGGCTTTGATCGACTTGTGATGGTTCAGATAACGGGTGAAGGTGCAGCTGGTGAAACGTGATCATATCCTTTCTTGGAATGAGCCTTAGTAAATCTGGCACATCCTTCGCTTGATAAAATTGAATATATTCAGTACGCGATGAGAGATGTCCTGTTTGAAGAGCCTCTAATGCTTCATTGTAGCCTTCAGACAGATGGGAGATGAGGCAGCCCGTCAAGCTCACCCCAAAAGAAATAGTATGATTCACTTGCAGTTTAACAAGCATCTGCAACTGTTTTAAAAAAGAGCTGAGCCTGCCGCTAACCTCTGGCCAACTGCCAGTCTCCTCCATCAATACAACACCCATATCACCTTTGACAAACAGAAAAGCAGGAAATGGGCAGCTTGGAAGTGCACTTTCGAGCAGATCAACCATTTGATCTAAAACCATTTGCTGCTTCATAAAACATGTGGAATCACTGCGCTCGTCAAGCTGACAGATCATACATAGATAGCGGCATTCGGCGTTTAATCCAAATGCCTGAGCGAAATGTAAGGGATCTTGCTGGGAAGACGATGCCCTCTTTATCCATTTGCGAAAGCCCTCATTTCTGGCACGCTTGGCCGTTTGCAGGGCGGCATATTGTCTCATACGTGCAATCGACATTTCGTTTACTGCTTTTGCAATGATCCCATGCAAAGTTTTATTCTGCGGGTGAATGAAAGCAAGGATGACCAGATAATCACATGTTTGTTCGTTTAGATCAATTGGAAAGATGGAAAAGGTTTGTTTTGCATGTATCATTGAAAAAGAATGAGTTGTCCTGCTTTGGAAAAAGGGGAGAATGTGCATCCATTCTGGGCTCGTGATCATGGGGGAAGAGGTATAGAGAATACGTCCATGCTGGTTAAACAAATAGATGGGCTTGTGAATCTTTTTGGCCAATTTTTGTAAAATTTTAAACTGATTATCGTCTATGTTCATATCCACTGGGTCTCCTTTATTGGTGAAGATGAATAAAAAAATGGACAATCACTGTCAACATCTCTGATATGCATTTTATGTTATCAGCTAAAATCATTTTAGATAGAAAGTTGTCAATTCATATAACAAACAAACAGAGCGTCAGGACAAAATCACGTGCCGCCAGTCATCTTCATTCAGAATTACGAGCAAATATGATATGTTGTAGACAGAAGAATTTCTTTCAGAAATATGGGTATCACAAGGAATAAAGGCTTTGATGTGAGGAAGCCGTCTATACATGAGAGTGGCAAGAGGTGAGAAACATGATTTATATCGGATTAACTGGCTGGGGAGATCATGACAGTCTTTATCCGCCGAGAATCGGCAGCGCGCAAAAGCTGTTTCACTACGCATCAACGTTTCCGATTGTGGAACTGGATGCCAGCTTTTATGCGGTTCAGCCTGAGCGTAATCATGAAAAGTGGATAAAGGATACGCCAGATGACTTTCAATTTGTTGTGAAAGCATACCAAGGAATGACTGGACATCAAAGGGGCGAGATTCCGTTTGCTTCGAAGGAGGACATGTTTGATGCATTTATTATTTCGCTGACTCCGCTCATTCGTGAAGGGAAACTGGCCATGGTGCTCTTTCAATTTCCACCTTGGTTTGATTGCAAAAAAGAGCACGTTCACTATTTAAGATGGTGTAAGGATAAGATGGGCGATATTCCATGTGCTCTCGAATTCCGAAACCGTACATGGTTTTCAGAGGAATTTTATGAGCAGACTTTGTCCTTTATGGAAACGGAAGGATGGATTCATTCCGTCTGTGATGAACCGCAAGTCGGAGAAGGCTCCATTCCGCCAGTCATACAAGCTACACACCGTGATAAAACCTTGGTTCGATTTCACGGGAGGAATAAACAGGGCTGGCTTCACCCGGCAGACCATGAGAATTGGCGTGAAGTGAGATACTTATATTTATATAATGAAGCTGAATTAAAAGAGTGGAAAAAGAATCTCGACATCCTGCATCAGCAATCGAAAGATGTCTATGTCGTGTTTAACAATAACTCTGGCGGAGATGCAGCGGCGAATGGCCAGCAGATGATTGATTTGCTGGATATCACCTATTCAAACCTGTCTCCGAAGCAGTTAGATTTATTTAGTTAACCGAGAGCTGACTGAAGCTTTCAACCTGAATGAGACGGTCAGTGACAACTTGAGGGAGAGATCAACATGCTGCAGAAGCTATGGTTATATCATACAAACGACTTGCACAGCCACTTTGAGAACTGGCCAAAAATTGCAGCTTATATTGAAGAAAAGCGTCAAGTTCACGATCAGATGCTCTTGTTTGATATTGGCGACCATATGGATCGAGTGAACCTCGTATCCGAAGCGGATTATGGAAAGGTAAACGTCAAGCTCCTCAATCAGCTTGGCTATGATGGAGTCACGATCGGGAATAATGAAGGCATTACGCTGCCCCATGATCAGCTGGATCACTTATATGAGAATGCACAATTTCCAGTGGTCCTGTCTAATTTATTTGAGAAAGGCAAAAGGCCATCATGGGCAAAGCCCTATCATATGATCACAATGGAAAACGGACTGAAGATATGTCTCTTAGGCGTGACCATTGCGTATACACCTGTATATGAAAAGCTGGGCTGGAACATTACTGATCCGTTTGACAGCATACGGGACATGCTGCAGGAAGTGAAGGGACAGGCAGATGTCATTGTGCTTTTATCCCATCTTGGTATCATCCATGATCGAGAGGTCGCCCGTGATTTCCCTGACATCGACATCATCCTAGGCTCACACACGCATCATCTGTTAGAACAAGGTGAAATGGACAATGGTGTGCTGCTTGCATGCGCTGAAAAGTATGGGCATTATATTGGCTGTGTTGAGCTGACAATCGATACAGCGCGCAAAGAGCTGATAGAGAAAAAAGCGACAGTACAGTCAGTAGATCAGCTCATCAGTGAATCAGATGAAGCCATCACCACCTTACAGCAAGCAGAAAGAAGAGCGAAAGCACTCATGCAGGAAAAAGTGACAACGATTGAGTCGAAGCTAGAAACGAAATGGTTCGACGAATCTCCGCTTCCGCAGCTCTTAACAGATGCCATTAAAGATTGGTGCGGAGCAGATATTGGCATGATGAATGCAGGTATGGTGCTTGATTCATTAGAGGCAGGGATCGTCACAAGAGAAGAAATCCACCGGATATGTCCGCATCCCATTAATCCCATTCGGGTGACGCTTACCGGTCAACAGCTTATCGAAACAGTTCGACGGGGCTGTGAAGAAAAAATGGAACAGCTGCGCATCAAAGGCTTCGGATTTAGAGGTGAGCTAATGGGGAAAATGCTATATAGCGGACTCAGCTATACGTTAGAGGAAGGCGATGCCAAACTGGTGAAGGATGTCTTTGTACATGGTCAATTGATCAAAAAAGACGCCTCCTATACAGTTGGCACAGTCGATATGTATACATTAGGCTCTCTTTTTCCTCATATCCGTGATCACGAACACATTGAATATTTCATGCCTGAATTTTTACGTGATGTTCTGACATGGCGCTTGAAGGAAGCCAATTGAAATCCGCTTCAGCCTAACAACACGCGCCCTCTTTTCACATAGATTGTGATGAGAGGAGTGAAGGGATTTGGTGAATTTAACACCTATTACAATTGATGGCCATTCCTTTACAGCGGTCACCGTCAAGCTGCCGAAGACAAATTTTATGGCAGTATCAAATGAACATGGGTATATTATGTGCGGTGCACTGGATGTCGGGCTCTTGAATGAAAAGCTTGCAGATAGAGGAATTATTGCAGGAAGAGCAGTTGGTGTAAGAACCATTGAGCAATTGCTCGATGCTCCTTTAGAATCTGTGACATACGCCGCAGAAGCGCTAGGCATCTCAGCTGGAACAATTGGAAGAGATGCATTATTAAAAATGGTGAAATAAAATAGAGAGATGATTCCTATCCCCCCGCCTGTCTGCATACACATGTAATGGAGAAGGGGGGATTTTTTATTGAGAATGAACCGCCGTTATCGCCCCTACAAGAAGGGCCCTTTGCCATTTCGTTACGTCATGCTGCTTGCGATCTTATTCTTTGTGCTCTCAACCGTGATTAGTTTATTTTTTATCAACCGATCCATTAAACCTACCCTTATTCACATTGCTGAACTCGAAACAGAGCGCATCGCCAATCACCTCATACAATATTCAGTGCAAGACTTTGCAGATGATCAGGAGAATATGAAGGATATGGTGGTCATGAATACAAGTGAGAACGGAAAAGTGACGACCATCGATTTTAATGCGCAAGCAACATCGAAAGCAATGGCTGACCTCTCGCGTCATCTTCAAAAAAATTTAGAGGACATTGAAAAGGGGAACTTTCAAAAAGAGGCAAAAGAAGCATTAAAGGATCAAACAGATGGACATGACGGCATTATATATAACATTCCGCTTGGGCAAGCATCTGGAAATGCACTCATCGCCAACCTCGGACCAAAAGTGCCTGTGCGCTTTAGTGTGATTGGTGATCCGCATACGGACGTTGAAAAAAACATTAAGCCTTATGGCATCAACAATGCCTTGATTGATATTAGTGTTCTGATCGAGGTCAAGGTAAGAGTCATTATCCCATTTGCTTCTGAAACAATTGTAGTTAAAAACTCTGTTCCAGTCTCCATACAAGCCGTTCAAGGAGACGTACCAGATTATTATAATGGCAGCGGAACAAACTCAGGTGCTCCATCAATTGTTCTCCCAGAGAAAAAGGAGAAAAAGGAATAACAGCCCAACAATGATTGGGCTGTTTTTTAATGTGATGTAATCGTATTATATGTTTGGATAGTGTTAATAAAATCCTATTTCACCACTTGATTCCATAGATGAGAATGTGTCATGATAAATAATTAGTGGCTAATTTTATATTGATGAAATGTTCGGCTTTGTATGCAAGTGATTATTACTATTGCCAGTAGTGAATGCATTGGTGAGGGGGATTTTATGAAGAAACTTTATGTAAGTGGTATTTGTTTTTTGGTTTTTGCTATAGTATTTAGTGCTAAATATATTGCAGCATCAATATTGCTAATAGGAAATGAAAGTTTGAGTATTGATATATTTAGAGGGATGTTTGATATGATTCCACTGGAAGTAACTGTTGTGTATATCACATTTCTTATTCTGGGTATTGTATTTTTAGTTTTAGGTTTGAAGGAGAAAAATAAGCAGTGAACAATAAAAAAAGGAGAAGAGTGCGAAAACGCTAAACTTCTCCTTTTATTTACTTTCGTTTCCGTTCAGCTCTTTCCCACGCCCTCAAATGAGGATATGGATCAAATGACCATTCCGTTCTGCCGTTGTCTTTGTACATGCCATAGTGAAGATGCGGCGGAAACTTTCCTGCAGTGCCTGGAGGACCGTAACCGGAGCTTCCGACAGATCCAATCACCTGGCCAGGTTCAACAATTTGACCTGTCTTGAGTCCTTTCGCAAAGCCATTTAAGTGAGCGAAGTAATGATAATGATTATGAATATCTCGAATACCTATCCGCCAGCCGCCAAAACGGTTCCAGCCTTTCATCTCAATCACGCCATACGATGTCGCACGAACGGGAAGTCCATAATGGGCAAATAAATCGGTTCCCTCATGAATTCTTCTGCCTCCAAACCCTCTCGCATCTCCCCATGTACTTCGGTAGCTGTAGTCAGCTCCAACTGGAAGAGGAAAAGCATGCTTTCCAAGATCAAGATGGCCGTAGTGCTTATATAGCTTCATAAAAGATGAAATGATTCCAACGGTTTGATCACGTCCATAATAGTCCCATAAGCCAATTTTTAATTGATCAATGCTGTTGCCGTAGTGAAGCAAGTATTGAGCAAACGTGAACAATACATCCTCATCGTCATCGCTGCTTGCTTTGCCATCCCCATTCCCATCAAGACCAATTCCATCAAACACTTTAATGCTTAAAGGAGAGGTATCCTGTTTATTCGGGTTTTCTGGTCCAATCCACATTTCCCGGGGAATGTAGATGCCAATGACGCCTTTTTGTTTCGGTAAATCTCTTCTGCTTTTTCGAATATTGTGTTCATACTGATCAACTGCAGCAAGTACATACCATGGAACCTGTGTTGTGATGGAGACTTTTTCATATAGGGCCATTCTTTGCTTCAATTCATCTGGCTGCTTGCCCGTCCCTTTTGCATGAACAGGTAAAGGGAGCATTGAAAGAGCAATCATGATGGCTAAAACCACTTTCACAAACGTCCATCTCCTTTCATCGAGCATCATCTTCTACCGTTTAGTGTGGTTAGAACACTCTATTTCATAAGAAGAAAATGTTAGTAATTTTCTTCTGTTTTTTTAGGAGGCTTTTGGGTATTTTTGCAGCTCATTCCCTTGTTGTTCAATCTGTACTATGTTAAAGTGTCTAAAGAAAAGGCTTTAGGCCGAAGATTCAATTTTTTGCAGCTTCTTGGCTGCATCCATCGTATATAGCAGGAAGATTTTTGTAGATGCACCTTTAACGAATTCATATGGAGATGATGGAATTGGCAAAGAAGGAAGAGCACGTAAGAAAACCGGACTGGCTTAAAATTAAGCTGAATACGAATGAAAACTATACCGGTTTAAAGAAAATGATGCGGGAAAACAACCTGCATACCGTTTGTGAGGAAGCAAAATGTCCGAATATTCATGAATGCTGGGCAGTGAGAAGAACCGCTACATTTATGATCCTTGGATCTGTTTGTACGCGCGCATGCCGTTTCTGTGCGGTGAAAACTGGACTTCCGACTGAGCTTGACCTGCAAGAGCCAGAACGCGTGGCAGATTCAGTAGCCTTAATGAATTTAAAGCACGCTGTCATAACAGCGGTTGCAAGGGATGATCAAAAGGATGGCGGAGCAGGTGTGTTCGCTGAAACCGTTCGTGCGATTAGAAGAAAAAGCCCATTCACGACCATTGAAGTTCTCCCTTCAGATATGGGCGGTAATTATGATAACTTGAAGACGTTAATGGACACTCGTCCTGACATTTTAAATCACAACATTGAAACAGTTCGCAGATTAACGCCAAGAGTTCGTGCGCGTGCTACATATGATCGTTCATTAGAATTCTTGCGTCGTGCAAAAGAAATGCAGCCAGACATTCCAACAAAATCAAGCATTATGATTGGACTTGGTGAAACGAAGGAAGAAATCATTGAAGTCATGGATGATCTTCTTGCCAATAATGTGGATATTATGGCGATTGGCCAGTATTTACAGCCTTCGAAAAAGCATTTGAAAGTTCAAAAATACTACCATCCGGATGAGTTTGCAGAGCTGAAGGAAATTGCGATGTCAAAAGGTTTTAGCCACTGTGAAGCTGGGCCGCTTGTGCGCTCTTCCTACCATGCAGATGAACAAGTAAACGAAGCGTCTAAAAAACGTCAGGCGCAAGCATAACAAAGAAAACGCCAGAGCTCTCTGGCGTTTTTCTCGTATTAATTTTGGCCGTAAGGGGCGTTTCTTCTCATCGTACGGTCGGAATTCGTCATCCCATTTGCATCTTCTTGATTCGATATGTTCCCGCCTTGAGGAGAATACTTCATTTGCTGAATCGTTTTGGTTAAAATTTGGTCAAAATCACGTGAATTGGTTTGAAGACGTGAAAAATTGGCAATGGATTGAAAGTGCTCTGGATTATCAGAGACGTATACATGATAATAACGAGGGAGAACAGAAACCGCCGTTTTCTTTACTTGATCGGCAGATTCATCACGATTTTTGTTTCCTGTTCGATACACGATGAGTGCATCCTCATCTGTCACAAGTGTGGCTGCATCTTTGATGTTTGGCAGCTGCACCGTTAAACTTGTAATCACGTGGGCAAGATGCTCACGATTTAAAGCAGGGGTTCTTTCTTTTTGATCCGTTACTTGCTGGCGCTGATAACGAACATATCCTGCTCTGTTTGTATCTGCTTCTGGCATGTTGGAATTATTTCCTTCATGACGATCCGACAGACGGATGGTTTTACTTGAAGAATCTTCATCCACTTGCCGGTTCATACCTGATTGAAAGCCGCACCCGCCTAAAAGCATGCTGAGGAGAATCGCGGCTGTCAGTTGTTTCTTCATAAATGTGACCTCCTTTTTCCTTTAGCTTCGTCTAAATCGGAAAAAACATGCTTTAGCAATTGATGGAGTTCTTCCAATGAATTATCATTAAAGATGGATCGTTTAAAAAGAGGTGAGAAGATGATCGTCGTTCAGAATGCTACCTTTGATCTTGTAAGAGATATCAAAGACGGCTTTAATGAAGAAGCGTTTAAAGCAAGGTACTCAGATATTTTAAATAAGTATGATTATATTGTGGGGGACTGGGGCTATAATCAGCTCAGGCTGAAAGGGTTCTTTGATGACCAAAACCAAAAGGCCACATTTGATACTAAAATCAGCACACTCGATGAATACATTTATGAATACTGTAATTTTGGCTGTGCCTATTTTGTCTTAAAGCGAATCAGAAAATAACGCAAAGGGGAGCGTCATAATGTATTTCGTAGACAGAAAAAAGATTGAAGAGACATTACGTTTTTTCGAGGAGCAATATGGATTGATGCAGAGTCATCAAACATGGACAAGTCCTCTTGAGAAAAAAGCGCTGGAACGAATTGTTCATTTGCTCGTCGAATGTATTCTTGATACTGGAAATGACATGATTGATGGCTTTATTATGCGTGACCCAGGAAGCTATGATGACATCATGGATATACTTGTTGATGAAAAGGTTGTACCAGAAGTGGAAGGAAGTCAGCTGAAAAAGCTTGTCTCATCCCGCAAAACACTTGTGCAGCAATATCAGGAAGTGGTTCATCATGACTTATTGCAGGTGATCAGCGAAGTAGAGCAGGCGCTAGAGGTCTTTCCAAGCCGCATCCGTACCTACTTGGAACAGGAGCTTGGCCCAGTATCAGCATTTAAATAAACCATTGGAGTTGTGAGCATCATGAAATACAAAGGCTATTTAATTGATTTAGACGGGACCATGTATAAAGGAACAGAAAAGATCGAGGAAGCAGGTCAATTTGTTCAAAAGTTAAATGAGTTGAACATCCCTTACTTGTTTGTCACGAATAACTCATCACGTACGCCAAAGCAGGTAGCGGAAAAACTCGTTTCATTTGATATCCCAGCAACAGAAGAACAAGTGTTTACAACAAGTATGGCGACGGCCAATTATATTGCTGAACAAAAGAAAGATGCGTCAGTTTACGTGATCGGTGAAGAAGGAATCAAGCAGGCCATTGAAGAAAAGGGGCTGACGTTTGGTCAGGAAGACGCTGATTTCGTTGTTGTTGGAATTGATCGGGGCATTACATATGAAAAATTAGCAGTAGGTGCGATTGCCATTCGTCAAGGCGCACAATTTGTCTCAACAAATGGAGATATAGCTATTCCAACAGAAAGAGGGCTTTTGCCAGGGAACGGCTCGTTAACATCCGTACTGACCGTGACGACAACGGTTCAGCCAACATTTATCGGAAAGCCGGAATCCATTATTATGGAACAAGCGATGCGTGTACTTGGGACAGATGTATCTGAGACGCTCATGGTGGGTGATAACTATGATACGGATATTATGGCAGGAATGAATGCAGGAATGGACACATTACTCGTCCATACAGGTGTGACAACAAAAGAGCTGCTTCAGAAGTATGAAAAGCAGCCAACCTATGTCATTGATTCATTATCCGAGTGGATTGAGCGATTATCATAAAAAAAGAGGACAGCGTTACGCGCGCGTCCTCTTTTTCTTTATTCCGCATTTCTTGCACTATGTGCCAGCCTGCTTGATGCGGCAGCAGCAATAGCGCCAACAATGTCATCTAAAAAGGTGTGGCATTCGCCTGTGGATTTATCGTTGAGTTTCCCCAGAATACCTGGTTTTTCTTTATCGATATATCCGTAATTTGTAAAGCCGATTGAACCATAAATATTGACGATAGCAAAGGATAAAATTTCATCAACGCCATACAAGCTTTCGTCCGTTTCAAGTATTGATTGAAGCGGCTCAGTCAGCTTTTTTTGTTCGGCGAGTACGTCTAGTTCAACGCCCGTTAATATCGCATTTTGGACTTCACGTTTTGCGATGACACGCTCCACATTGTGGATGCACTCTGTCATGTCTAAGCCAGGATGATATTTTTCCTGTAAAAAGTAGACAAGGTCTGCTATATCTTGAATGGTTACGCCTCGTTCTTGTAAACGGCGTCTTGCTGTTTTTTCTACTTCGTTCATCTCATGATGATGCGGCATGTATTCCTCACCCAATCCTCGTAATTTGTCCACAACGTGTAAAAAGCTTCGGATAGTAAATAGTATTCATAAATCCCTCAACCTGCGACTACGATATGATAAGAGATTGATCATAGGAACGCAGGTGAAAACATGAAAGAAACCATTTATCACACATTTGGTATTGATGTTCGTCAATTTACGCCATATGGCAGTTATCAGAGCTTTCAAACGGCGGAGGCTCTCTTCCTCATTGTTCCTGTGTCTCATTTGCGAGAAGAAGAACTCTCGGAGTTGTATCATATCAGTCAGTATTTACTGAATGCTGGAGACCCATACGTCGCTGTGTTTGAATTAACAAATGAAGAGAATCCCACCTTTACTCATGGAAAGGAGCAGTACGCTTTATTAAAAGCGGCGCCACCGATCTCAAGCCGCTCTTTTCAGCAAGCGTCAGAGCTGGCAGCCTTTCATGTCAAGGGAAGAGGCTTTCCATATGAAGTATCCGAAACAAAACGTGTCGGTGCCTGGAAGGAATTATGGGCAAAACGATTAGATCAGCTCGAAGGCTTTTGGATGCAGCAAATGCATCAAAAACCGCTGGAACGGTTTGAACAAAAATTCATTGAATCGTTTCCGTATTATCTTGGATTAACGGAGAATGCCATTCAATATTTAGTCGATACTGAGCTTGATGATGAACCGAAAGAAGGTGACTCAGGCACTGTCTGTCATCAGCGCTTTTCACGTATGACATGGCCGCATGAGCAGCCGCTGCGTTTACCTGTGGATTGGGTCTTTGATCATCCAACCCGTGATATTGCCGAATACTTAAGAGAGACCTTTGTACAGCATAAGGAGGATTTAATTGAAGAAGGCTTTTCCTTTCTTCAGCAATATGAGGAGGTGACACCTCTTTCCTCCTTTTCAAAGCGTTTGTTATACAGCCGCCTGCTGTTTCCGCTTCATTACTTTGAAATTGTGGAAGGCTACTATATGTCAGGAGAAAATGAAAAGTCATACTATGAAGAGCGGTTAGATTACGTCTTAAATGATGCCAATCGCTATGAATACTTTCTAAAGGTCTTTCAAGAAATGAGTGCCATGCGAAGCGGCGGGAGCCCCATTCCGGCTGTTGGCTGGATTCAGCCTGCAGCTGATTTGAAGTTTCAGTGAACAGACGAAACGTCTCTTTTCTCTTGAGGCGTTTTTCGTTATGCTTAAAGAAATCAATTAAAGGAGTGTTCTTCTTGCCAAAACCTTATGTCTATATCACAAGAAAGCTGGATGAAGCATCACTTACACCATTAAAAGAAGTCGCTCATGTTGAGATGTGGCAAAGCGAGGATGAGCCGTGTCCAAGAGAAGAGTTAGAAACACAAGCTGCTAAAGCGGATGCGCTTCTCACCATGCTGTCAGATCAAATAGATGAGCCGCTTTTATCAAAGGCTCCGAATATCAAGGTGGTTGCAAACCTTGCTGTTGGCTATGACAATATTGATCTTGAAGCAGCCAAAAAGCACGGAATCACCGTATGTCATACACCAGACGTCTTAACAGAATCGACGGCGGATTTAGCCTTTGCTCTTCTGATGGCGTCAGCTAGACGCATTGTCGAGGCGAGTGATTGGATTAAGGATGGAAACTGGACAGGCTGGGGGCCGCTTCTTCTTGCCGGTGCTGATGTTCATCACAAAACACTCGGGATTGTCGGAATGGGCAGCATTGGAACAGCACTTGCCGAGCGGGCCAAAGGCTTTAATATGAATGTCCTTTATCATAATCGTTCCAGAAAACCCGAAGCAGAAGCGCAGCTTGGCGTGACCTATGCGGCTTTTGAGGAACTGCTCAAGCAGTCTGATTTCATCGTCTGTCTGACGCCGTTAACCCCGGAAACGAAAGACATGTTTAATGAAAAAGCATTTGATCTGATGAAGAACTCTGCTTATTTCATTAACGTATCAAGAGGACAGACTGTGGATGAGGATGCTTTATACGAGGCTGTCACGAAAGGAAAAATTGCCGGCGCTGGTCTGGATGTATTTAGACAGGAACCTGTCAGTCCGTCTCATCCGTTAACGACATTACGTAACGTCACAGTCCTCCCTCATATTGGAAGTGCTAGTGTCGAAACGAGAAAAACGATGATGCGTTTATGTGCTGAAAATATTGCGCTTGTCTTACAAGACGAGCCAGCCAAAACGCCGGTTCGTTCATAATAGAAGGCTTCCCGGTGTTCGGGAGCTTTTCTAACAAAAATATTTTGAAAATATAGAATCTTGATATAAATAGCTGTTAAGCGGTTTCATTCTGACAATCTCTTATTTTATTACCTTGTCAAAATGAGGATACCCCTTTATAATGTGTGTACATTGAATGTCTGTGTAAGGTTAACAAATGTCTTTTTAGAGAGGACATTTACGTAGAAAGGTGGAATTTCAGGTGAAGGCAATTCGAGTTGGGCTATTAGGATTAGGAACAGTGGGAAGCGGTGTCGTAAAAATTATCCAAGACCATCAGGATAAATTAATGCACCAAATCGGCTGTCCGGTATTAATACAAAAAGTGCTTGTGAGCAATCCCGATAAAAAAAGAGATGTGGATGTCGCAAGAGAGGTCTTCACAACTGAAGTATACGATGTGATTAGAGATCCAGAGGTCGACGTCATCATTGAAGTGATGGGCGGCATTGAAGAGACAAAACAATATTTAATAGATGCGTTGAATGAGAAGAAGCATGTCATTACAGCCAATAAAGATTTAATGGCGCTTTACGGTACGGAGCTTTTACATGTAGCGAAAGAAAATGGCTGTGATCTTTATTATGAAGCAAGTGTCGCCGGAGGAATTCCGATTCTGCGTACGCTGGAGGAAGGGCTGGCCTCTGACCGAATCACGAAGATGATGGGGATTGTGAACGGTACAACGAATTTTATTTTAACGAAAATGAATGTCGATAAAAGCGCATATGAGGATGTCTTAAAAGAAGCACAGGATCTAGGCTTTGCAGAAGCAGATCCGACAGCTGATGTAGAAGGACTGGATGCAGCAAGGAAAATGGCGATTCTTGCAAGGCTCGGCTTTTCCATGAATGTAGATTTAGAGGATGTCAAGGTGAAAGGTATTTCTGATATCTCTGATGAGGATATTAATTTCAGTAAGCGGTTTGGCTATACAATGAAGCTGATCGGAATTGCTCAGCGGGACGGAGAGAAAGTAGAGGTCAGCGTTCAGCCAACCTTACTTCCTGATCATCATCCATTATCATCTGTCAACAATGAATTCAATGCGGTGTATGTCTACGGAAGTGCTGTAGGAGAAACGATGTTTTACGGACCTGGAGCAGGAAGTCTGCCAACGGCAACAGCTGTTGTATCAGACTTAGTCGCAGTAATGAAAAACATGCGCCTTGGCGTGAACGGAAGCGGATTTATCGCACCGCAGTTTGAGAAGAAGATCAAATCCTCATCAGAAATATTTGCTCAGCAATTTTTAAGAATTCATGTTAGAGATCAAGTCGGGGCATTCTCCCGCATTACATCTATTTTTTCTGAAAGAGGCATCAGCTTTGAAAAGATCCTTCAGCTTCCTGTGAAAGGACATGATGAGCTGGCTGAAATTGTGATTATTACACATCAGACCTCAGAAGAAGATTTCTCAAATATCCTGCAAAAATTAAACGACCTCGACGTGGTGGTTCAAGTGAAGAGCACGTACCGAGTAGAAGGGAACGGTTTAAGCCGATGAAATGGAATGGACTCATTGAAGAATTTCAAGAATTCTTACCAGTAAACGAATCTACACCTAAACTAACATTAAATGAAGGGAATACACCGCTGGTCCACCTCGCCAAGCTTTCAGAAAAGCTGGGGATTGAGCTTCATGTGAAAACAGAAGGCGTCAATCCAACAGGCTCTTTCAAGGATCGAGGAATGGTCATGGCCGTTGCAAAGGCGAAAGAAGAAGGCAATGATACGATCATGTGCGCCTCAACAGGGAATACCTCTGCAGCAGCAGCGGCTTATGCAGCCCGTGCTGATATGAAATGTATTGTCATCATTCCAGACGGGAAAATTGCCTTCGGTAAGCTTGCACAGGCCGTCATGTACGGAGCAGAAATCATTGCCATTGACGGCAACTTTGATGATGCACTGAAAATCGTCCGCAGCATCTGTGAAAAAGCGCCGATTGCCCTTGTGAACTCGGTCAACCCTTATAGAATTGAAGGACAAAAGACAGCGGCATTTGAAATCTGTGAGCAGCTAGGCTCTGCCCCAGACGTACTGGCGATTCCTGTTGGAAATGCCGGGAACATCACGGCCTACTGGAAAGGCTTCAAGGAATATCATGAGAAAAAGGGAACAGGACTGCCTGTCATGCGCGGTTTTGAAGCAGAAGGTGCAGCGGCAATCGTTCGAAATGAAGTGATTGAGCAGCCAGAAACAGTGGCAACGGCTATCCGTATCGGAAATCCAGCGAGCTGGAAACAAGCTGTGGCAGCCGCAGATGAATCAAACGGAAAGATTGATGAAGTGACTGATGAAGAAATTCTTCATGCATATCAATTGATTGCACGTGAAGAAGGTGTGTTTGCAGAGCCGGGCTCATGTGCGTCGATTGCGGGCGTTCTAAAGCAGGTGAAATCTGGAGAAATCAAGCCAGGCAGTAAAGTTGTTGCGGTACTAACAGGCAACGGACTGAAAGATCCAAATACGGCTATCGATATTTCACAAATCAAGCCGGTCACACTCGATGCAGATGAAGATCAAATTCTTGAACACCTAGAAAAGGCCGCACGCGTATGAGTGAAGCCTCCATGCTTTTTTCAATCACAGTACCGGGAAGCACTGCCAATTTAGGACCAGGCTTTGATTCAGTTGGAATGGCGCTCAGCCGCTATTTAAAGCTATCGGTCTATGACCATGATAGCTGGCTGTTTGAAGCAGAAACAGATGTCGTGTCTGGGATTCCATCAGGCACCGACAACCTGATTTATCAAACAGCCAAAAAGGTCGCAGATGACTTTGGAAAAACACTCCCGCCTGTTCATGTCAAAGTGTGGAGTGACATTCCATTGGCACGGGGGCTTGGCAGCAGTGCTGCTGCCATCGTGGCCGCCATTGAACTCGCCAATCAGCTTCTTGAATTAAATATGACAGATGATCAGAAGCTCTTTTATGCAAGTGAGGTAGAAGGTCATCCAGATAATGCGGGTGCTTCTTTATTTGGTGGTTTACTAATTGGACTCCATGAAGAAGACAAAACACATGCCGTGAAAGTGCAGCATGTGGATGTAGATGTCGTCGTGGTGATTCCTTTTTATGAAGTGCTGACAAAGGATGCCCGCGATGTCCTGCCAGAGGATTTCTCCTATAAGCATGCCGTCAGTGCGAGTGCTGTGAGCAACGTCCTTGTGGCCGCCTTAATGACGCAAAACTGGCCGCTTGTTGGAGAAATGATGAATAAGGATTTATTTCATCAGCCTTACCGCACAATGCTCGTTCCAGAGCTGTCGAAGGTAGAGCATGTCGCTTCTCTAAAAGGAGCGTATGGTACGGCTTTGAGCGGTGCTGGTCCGACGATCCTCACCTTAGTGGAAAAAGGGAAGGGAGAAGCGCTGAAAGAGCAGCTTGCCCAAAACTTCCCGCATTGCGAAGTCGATTTGCTGACGGTTCCAGTAGAAGGTGTTGTCGTGCAGCATTATCCTGTTAATCAAGTAAAGAACGTGCTGTGAATCTGCACGTTCTTTTTTTTATGCTTGTTTTTATATGAAGAAGCAGGGATTATTATTTAGAGGATCGAACTATTTTTTAAGCATAAAAGGGGGAGATACATTCATGAAGAAATTGATGACGGCAGAAGATTTAACGAAGATTGTTTCTGTTTCCCATCCGGTTTATTCACCAGATGGAAAAAAGGCAGTCTTTACAAAAGTCACTGTGAATGAGAAAAAAGACGATTACAACATCCACTTATGGGTTCGAGATGAAGAGACAGAGGAGCTGGCACAATGGACATTTGAGGATGGAAAGCATCATCAGCCAGTTTGGTCAAAAGACGGCAGGCAGCTTGCTTTTATTTTACAAAAGCCAAAGGAAGTTCCTCAGCTGGCGCTCATGAAGAGCGAAGGAGGCGGCGTGCGAACTTTAACGACGATTCCTTACGGAGTATCTCATCCTGTCTTTTCTCCAGATGGTGCTTTTCTTTATGCGGCTGTGTCATTGAAACAATCAGAATCTGTTCATGATGAAAAAAAGGAAGAGCAAGATGACTTTGCTCCAGCGGTATATGATGATTTGACCTATAAAGCAGATGGAAGAGGCTTTTTAGATGGGCGTGTCACGCAGATCGTGAAGGTGGATATCGATTCAGGAGAGATAGAGCCTGTCACGAGCGAGCAGGTTCATCATATGAATCATACGATTTCTCCTTGCGGCAAATGGCTTGCCTTTATTCAATTAAATCCACAGATACCTTACATAAGTGACGTGTGTCTTCTGTCATTAGAAGATGGTCAGACAAAAAAGATCACACAAGCAAATGGCGCTTATTCCACCGTATCTTTTTCTCCAAATGGAGAGAGTCTTTTGTATATTGGACATGAGCGCGAATTTCAAAATGCCACCTTCCCATCACTATGGTTGTATGATCTGAAGGAAGAAAAGACGGTTCAACTGTCAGAAATGCTCGATATGTATGTTGGGAACTGTATGGCAGGAGATAGCGTGATGGGAGAGGTCTATCAGTTTCCGCAGTGGACAAAGGACAGCCAAGGGTTTTATGCGCTTGTTTCTGATCAAGGCAGTACAGGGATTTATTATTTCTCTATTGAAGGTTTAGCCTATCCTGTTCGACTAGAGGCGGAACATATCACCAATTTCAGCCTTCATCCAAATGAATCCAAACTGCTGCTCAGCCGGCTTTCACCTGTCTCACCAAGTGAGCTGTATGAGATGACATTAGGGGAGACAGAACTAAAGCAAATCACATTCGAGCATCATGATTTTCTAAAGAAGCATATCGTATCGGAACCTGAATCATTTTCTTTTCAGTCAAAAGATGGAGACGAGGTGCATGGCTGGTTTATGAAGCCTTCCCAGATGGAAGAGGGAAAGAAATATCCGCTCATTCTAGAGGTTTATGGCGGTCCGCATGCGATGTATGGTCATACGTATTTTCATGAATTTCAAATGCTCGCTTCTGAAGGCTATGCCATCGTGTATATCAATCCGCACGGCAGTCATGGGTATGGACAGATGTTTACCGATCGCGTGAGAGGAAGCTATGGTGACGTTGATTATGACGATGTCATGCAGGCTGTTGATCATGTGCTCAAAGCCTATGATTTCCTTGATGAAACAAGGCTTGGCGTGACAGGCGGCAGCTATGGCGGTTTTATGACCAATTGGATTGTTGGGCAAACTGACCGCTTTCGGGCAGCGGTCACACAGCGCTCCATTTCAAACTGGATTAGCTTTTACGGCATCAGTGATATTGGTTATTTCTTTACAAGGTGGCAGATTGATGGGGATATTTATGATTCTGTCGATAAGCTATGGGATCGTTCGCCGCTAAAATATGTGAAGCAGATGAACACGCCGCTGCTCATCTTGCACAGTGATGAAGATTATCGCTGTCCAGTTGATCAAGCAGAGCAGCTTTTTGTGGCCTTGAAGGAGCTTGGGAAAGACACAAGATTGGTCAAATTCCCGAAGGCATCTCATGATTTATCCAGAAGCGGCCACCCGGGGCAGCGTATTCAAAGACTGACTTTTATAAAGGAATGGTTTAGAGAAAAGCTAGCCTAATAACGACCCTTCAGCGTGCTGACAAACCCTCGCATTCGGTGTCAGTCCTGCGTGCTGGTGCTCACGAATAGAAAATTCGCTCCGCGCCAGTACTCGTCCTTCCTAGACTTCAAGGGTTTTCATATCACGCTGAAAAGAAGACAAAGGGCTAAAGCCTTTGTCAATCATGAAAAAAACGACCCTGATTGGGTCGTTTTCATGTCATATATGAATTAGAAAACCTGTTCAACTTCTACAACGCCAGGCACTTCTTCTAATAATGCGCGCTCAATACCGGCTTTCAATGTAATGGTTGAACTTGGGCAGCTGCCGCATGCACCAAGAAGACGTAATTTCACAATGCCATCTTCAATGTCTACAAGCTCACAGTCTCCACCATCACGTAATAGAAATGGACGAAGTTTGTCCAGTACTTCCTGTACTTGGTCTTTCATTTCGACTTCAGTCATTAGATATAATCGCTCCTTTCACAACATATCACCATTATATTCATCTGGACGATAAAAATCTATTGATTGGTTTCAAAGTTTCCTTTTCATTATAGCACAATCTCATCTTGAAACAAAAAGTGATTTTTGCTTTTTTCATCCAGAAAATTCAGCTAAAATGAAGTAAGAATAGGGGGCTTGTCAAATGAACAAAACCGTCGATCTTTATGTTTATGGAAGAGATGTACTGTGCGCCAGCTGCGTGAATCTGCCTTCTTCAAAAGATACGTTTGAATGGTTAGATGCAGCATTAAAACGAAAATATCCGAATCAGCCATTTCGCATCACATATATTGATATTGAGCACCCGCCAGAAAATGAACAACAAAAGGAATTGTCTGAACGAATTCTTGATGATGAATTCTTTTATCCGCTTGTCTTAGTAGAGGATCAAATCGTTGGAGAGGGCAATCCAAAATTAAAAGACATTTATCAAGAAATGGAGAAATACGGGTACAAGGAGAGCAGTGAATAAGCTGTTCTTTTTTTGAGGAAGAAAATAGAACAAACGTTCCATTTTGTGTTGAAAAAGAACGTTTGTTCGTTTATAATGAAATGAAAGGAGCGTGAGCATCATGAATTATTTACTGAAACAATCTCTTCATCAGCAAATACCGATTGAGATGATTTATATGAAGAAAAATGGAGAGTGCACAAAGAGAAAAATCATTGTCCACCGTCAAACGGATCAGCTCATCCAAGCATATTGTTTATCGAAAAAGACGATGAGAACCTTTCGTAAAGACTGCATCCTTGCCCTTGCTCCGATCAAATGGACCCACTCATCGGCACATGCCGTTTCATAGAAAAAAGCTCCCTCATCATGAAGGAGCTTTGAGAAAAAATTCACATAATTTTAGCCGTTGTGATGTTTGTACATCCAAAGGAGTCCAGATTTCAGGAGTCTTGGCACCCGCCCAACAAGTGGACGATCAGCCACTAAGCCAAAGCCGGCTTTTTTCCCTAAAGAACCTAAAACACCTTTTAGCTTAAACTGTGGATAAGCCTCAGGAAGCGGCTCATTTTTCCAGCGTTTTTGCAGCGATTGGACAATTTGTTCTGCCTGCGCCTCAGCAAGCTGTGCACTTGGGGCATGCGGCAGACTTGCGCAGTCACCTACAACATATACATGCTCATCCCCTGGGAGGTTGTGATGAGGAGTTAATACGACGCGGCCTTGTGCGTCTTTTTCAACATCCATCTCACGTACCACTTTGCTTGGCTGTATTCCTGCTGTCCACACGATGACATCTGCTTCAATCGCGTCATCATGGTTGTAAACGACACCTTCTTCAACCTTTGTAATATTGGCACAGTTAATGATCTTCACGTCATTTTCTTCAAACCACTTTTGCACATACAAACTTAATCTTTTTGGAAAGCTCGATAGAATCAGCTCTCCGCGGTCGAAAAGAATAATGTTTAAATCAGCACGGCTTTCTCTTAGTTCACTGGCCAGCTCTACCCCGCTAAGTCCAGCACCGACGATGCCAACCGTTGCACCTGCGCTCAAATTGTTTAATTTGTTATACGCATGTCTTGACTGATCAATGGTTTGAATGCTGTATGTATGTTCTTTCGCACCAGGGACATTATGATACTTGTCCTCACAGCCGAGTCCAATCACCGTATCATCATACGGAATCGGTTCACGGTCGCTGAATAAGATCTGTTTGTTTTCAATATCAATTTTTTCTACTTCCCCGTATTGAATATCCAGCTTCGGATGCTCTGGAAAAGATACTCGAATGTGATGATCAGAGATCGTTCCAGCAGCAAGTGCATAATATTCTGTTTTTAAACAGTGGTAAGGATTTCGATCAATTAATGTGATAGTGACATCATCAGGTAATTGATTTGGCAATAAGCGGTGGAGAACCCGCATATTCCCGTAACCTCCGCCGATCAAGACTAAATTTTTCATGACGATTCTCCTTTTCCCCGTAGACATTGAAAAACACTTATACTAAAAAACTTTAAGTTAAAATACCAAATAAAATTATATCGAATTTACTGTGAAACCACAATAATTGTTTCAAAATAACCTACATATTCATCAGTTAGTCCTAAATAGTAAAACATTTTACGAGGAATAGGTGTAACGATACAGATGAAGCTCATATTTTGACTAATACAAGGAATTTCGGTAGGATGGTAAGGCAATGTGAGGTGAAGCACAGTGTTTCCACTGATCGAATTTTGTGTAAGTAATCTTGCACAAGGGTCTCAAGAAGCAAAAGAGAAGCTTGAAAAAGACCCAAACCTAGACGTAATGGAATACGGCTGTTTAAGCTATTGCGGCAAATGTATGGACTCCCCATTTGCACTTGTGAATGGAGAATTTGTTTCAGGAGAAAATGCAGAGCAGCTAGTCGAGCGTATTTATGCTTTTATAGAGGAAAACGACATGTTTTAAATGCACCACATGGGTCATGAGGTGCATTTTTTTCACATTTTCATCTTCCATTTTTAAGGAGAATTAATAGAAAGCGCATCCAATATGTTATGCTAATAAAATATCATCAATATGAAGCATCACACGAGAGAAAAAGAGGCATATGCATAATAAAAGCCCTTTGCCATGGCAGCAAAGAGCTTCTATGTATGAAAAACGGGGGATGATAAGATTGTCTCCTGAATCGACTCCTTTTATACTATAAAGAAACAACATTTTTGGAGGAAGCTCATGACATCATTTCAATTCACGAAAATGCACGGATTAGGAAATAATTATATTTACGTCAATCAGATGAAGGAACAGCTTCCAGAAGAGCAGCTATCAGAGATAGCGATTCGCGTTTCTTCTGTTTATACAGGAATCGGTTCTGACGGGATGATCCTGATTTGCCCATCAGATGTTGCACCTGTGAAGATGCGCATTTTCAACAATGATGGATCAGAGGGTAAAAACTGCGGTAATGGGCTGCGCTGCGTTGCAAAGTATGTGTATGAGCATCAAATTGTGACGGACACAACGTTCCAGATTGAGACATTGTCAGGACTCGTTGAAGCGACCGTTCACGCTCAGGATGGTCACGTTCAGCTAGTCACAGTAGATATGGGAAAACCACGTTTTGAAAAAGAAGCGATGCCAATGCTTGGTGAACCGGCCAGCACAACGATTAATGAGGCACTTGATTTTGGCAAGGCAGTTTTAAATGGAACGGCCGTTTCAATGGGAAACCCGCACATCGTTTTTTATTTAGAGGACATTGAAAAAGCACCGCTTCATACACTTGGACCAATCATCGAAAAACACGACATGTTCCCAGAAGGCGTCAATGTAGAATTTGTTGAAGTTGTCAGTGAAACAGAACTGCATTTTCGTGTGTGGGAAAGAGGTTCAGGGATTACACAGGCCTGCGGAACAGGGGCCTGTGCTGCGGCTGTATCCACAATTGTGAATGGTCAGGCGAAAAAAGAAACAGACATGACCGTTCATTTAGCAGGCGGAGACCTCATCATTCGCTGGAAAGACAATGACCACGTGCTCATGACAGGACCTGCTGAAACGATTTGTGACGGCACATTTTATCTCTAAACCATTTATTTGAGAAAAGGCATCATCACGTTTATAATTGAAAAGAAACATCCAGTCAAAAGGAGGGATGATCATGAGTACACCAGTAACCATTACAGAAGCTGCTGCACTGCAGATTAAAGATATGATGAAAGAACATGAAGAAGAAAATGCGTTCCTTCGAGTGGGCGTAAAAGGCGGCGGCTGCAGCGGTCTCTCATACGGCATGGGCTTTGACCATGAAGTCTCAGAGAAAGACACGCAGTTCGAACAGCACGGCATCAATGTCCTTGTCGATTCCGAAAGCCTTGATATCATGAACGGAACCATCATTGATTTCAAACAATCACTCATGGGCGGCGGTTTCACGATTGACAATCCGAACGCCATCGCGTCATGCGGGTGCGGTTCTTCTTTCAGAACAGCGACGAATACCGGTACGCCGGAAGAGTGTTAACAACTGATCATGGATAAAGATAAGCCTGCTTGTTCGTTTGTTTTGTAAACAACACGATCAAGGAGGCTTTTTTAATCGAACTGAGAGCAAAGATAAAAGACACTCACTCAGCATCTTTTTCTCATATTTCTTCTTCGATTTTTAACAGTTCTTTGTCGAGGACATAGATCAACTCATGTGTACTAAACAAATAGATCAAGACTTCTTTATTGACATCTTCCACATGTACTTCAACCTCAACTCGAATCTTTGCTGGTTCTCCGCGATACATGACTTCAAACGTACCGATTTCTTTCGTTTCATTGTCCTTTTGCATTTTCTTTATTTCAGACTGTATCTGTTTGATGTCTTGATCATTCAAACCAGAATCCAAAATCAAAGAGGAGACATGTCTTAAAAAAGGTTCTAATTGATTAATATCAATATTCAACCCTGCTGCGAACTCAGCATCACGTTTGTTAAAGTCTTTTGCAAACAGTTCAACTGAGCCGCCAATAATGAGTAACAAGCAAACACTAATTATGAAACGCCTCAACATCTTTCACCTAACCTTCATGATCTATTTTACTTTCTTTATATCGGTAGAACAGATGATACCTTCATTAATTTCCATACATCGCAAATCGCTCAATTTTGTTACAGCTTGCCCGAACAACTGGCTATTTCCACTCGAAAAGGGTATCATGAGAACCAAACATAAACTGTAGTCAGAAAAGAGGTTGCTGAGGTTTGAGTGAACAAATCAATTGCAGGAACTGTCATGAGCTGATTCCTTATCGTTCCAAAACGTGTCCATCTTGCGGGATTGAGAAGCCGCTTCCGAAAAAGGAACGTGTGAAGGATCGGGTGATTTTGGTTGTGGCAGGGATTGTTGTGGTGCTGCTTGCTGCAATGGTACTTGGGATGGCAAATGCCTATATTGGGATTTTTAAATAAACGAAAAAGGAGTTCCGCGAGTGGGAACTCCTTTTTTGATCCGCTCTTATTTGTTTTCAAATAAGCTTGTGGAATGGAGAGGCTGTACACGGGCTTTCGGGTCCATGTAAGCTTTCGCATTGTTGACAGCAGTTGGTGCTTCACCAAATCCGCTTGCAATCAATTTGACTTTTCCTTCATACGTACAGATGTCTCCTGCCGCATAGAAGCCTTCAATGTTTGTTTCCATTGTAGATTTCACCACGATGGAGTTCTTTTCGATTTCAAGGCCCCATTGTTTGATTGGTCCAAGGGAGGAAACAAAACCGAAGTTGACGATCACGTCGTCCACATCAAGCACTTGTTTTTTGTCGCCTTTGACTTCTTCGAGCACGATTTGTTCAATGCGGTCTTCACCAATGAGCTCAGTTGGTACAAATGGTGTCAGTACATTGACTTTCGAGTTGTGCAGGTTTTCTACACTGTGCTCATGCGCGCGGAATTTATCGCGGCGGTGAATAATGGATACTTCTTTTGCGATTGGTTCAAGCATAAGTGCCCAGTCCACCGCAGAGTCTCCGCCCCCAAGAACGGCAACACGTCTGCCGGCAAATTGGTTCAAGTCATTAATGAAGTAATGCAGGTTGCTTCCTTCAAATGATTCTGCTGCATCTAGTTCAAGCTTTCTCGGTTGGAATGCACCGTTACCAGCTGTGATGATGATTGTTTTAGAATAATGAATCTCTTGATTTGTCACAAGTTTAAAGATCCCATCTGCCTGTTTTTCAACCGTTTCAACTGCCTGCTCTAAGCAAATGGTTTGATCAAATTTATCCATTTGTTCCTTTAAGTTATCAACTAATTCTTGTGCGCGGATTTTTGGGAATCCAGCCACATCATAAATATATTTTTCAGGGTAAAGAGCGGATAGTTGACCGCCGAGCTGAGGAAGGCTTTCAATGATTTTCACACTTGCCTGTCTCATGCCTCCGTAAAACGCAGTAAACAATCCAACTGGGCCGCCCCCGATAACGGTAATGTCATATACCTTAGAATCTTCTTGCATTCCTTTAATCCTCCCAAATGAAAATTGTTATCACTATATCATATCATACCACATATCGTCGTTTGACTTGTTTTGAAAAACTTGTCGTTTTTTGATGCTGAAGCTTTGAAAAGGAGGAAAAAGTGAGAAAGACCGTTTATCATAAGGATTTTCAGTTTAAAGCCTTGAAAATTGGAGCAGAACTCGCTATTATTGTTAAGGGAACTAAATATTAATTTTTTATGAATTTTTGTCGGATACGGTCAAATGCTTTCGTTTTATGTAGGTGAAAGTTCAGATTTTCACATACTTATTTTTTTGTTTAAATTTCATAAAATGCCGCAAAGCGGTTGAGAATAACGATATGTAATTCTTTATCCGTTTTACAGCAAATTTAAAAAAGGTGGATGTGATTCCAGTGAATAAACCGAAAATCGTTGTATTAGGTGCAGGTTATGGCGGATTAATGACTGTAACAAGATTAACAAAACAGCTTGGCACAAATGATGCGGACATTACTCTTGTGAACAAGCATAATTATCATTACGAAACAACATGGCTTCATGAAGCAAGTGCAGGTACTCTTCATCATGACCGCTGTCGTTATCAAATCAAAGATGTGATTAACAGTTCCCGTGTCAACTTTGTACAAGCAACAGTTGAAAGCATTGATAAGGAAGCGAAGAAAGTTGTGACATCAGAGGGCGAACTTTCTTATGACTACCTTGTTGTTGCACTTGGTGCTGTTCCTGAAACATTTGGTATTGCAGGACTGAAAGAATACGCATTCTCAATCTCTAACATCAACTCTGCTCGTCAGCTTCGTGAGCACATTGAGCTTCAATTTGCGACGTATAATACGGATGCTGAAAAACGTCCAGAGCGTTTGACAATCGTTGTCGGCGGCGCAGGATTCACAGGTATTGAGTTCCTTGGTGAGCTTGGAAACCGTGTGCCTGAGCTTTGCAAAGAGTATGACATTGATCAAAAAGACGTGCGTATCATCTGTGTAGAAGCTGCGCCAACAGCTCTTCCTGGATTCGATCCAGAATTGATCGACTATGCGATGAACTACCTTCAAGGTAAAGGTGTTGAGTTCAAAATTGGTACAGCGATCAAAGAATGTACGCCTGAGGGGATCATTGTTGGAAAAGACGATGATACAGAAGAAATCAAAGCTGCAACTGTTGTTTGGGCTGCAGGTGTACGCGGTAACCCAATCGTTGAAGAAGCTGGTTTTGAAAACATGCGCGGCCGCGTAAAAGTGTCTCCAGATCTTCGTGTACCAGAAAATGATGATGTCTTCATCATTGGTGACTGTTCATTGATTATCAATGAAGAAATCAACCGTCCATACCCACCAACTGCACAAATCGCTATGCAGCAAGGTGAAACAGTAGCGAAAAACCTTGCAGCACTAGTAAAAGGCGGTTCTCTTGAAAGCTTTAAGCCAGACATCAAAGGAACAGTTGCTTCTCTTGGTGAACACGACGCTGTAGGTGTTGCGTTTGGTAAAAAACTTCAAGGAACAAAAGCTTCTGCAATGAAGAAAATCATCGACAACCGATCTTTATTCATGGTTGGCGGACCAGGACTTGTTCTGAAAAAAGGAAAATTCAAGTTCTTCTAAACCATTATAGACAAAAACGTGTATCCTCGTGATACACGTTTTTTTATAAGTTGTGGTATATTTTCTCACTTGGTCATCGGCAGCAAAATATGTTATGATGAATTATCAGAAAATTTAGATTAAGGAGTGAGCAATATGAATGCACAAACAAAGGAAAAAACATCAACCTGTCAATATTGTTCAGGAAAAGGGTACTTTCAGCTATTGCTCGGCGGATCTGAAACGTGTGAGGAATGTAAAGGGACAGGAAAGAAGCGTTAATCGATCTGCTTTTTCCATTGATTGACTTCATCTCTATTTCCAAGTTAAACTAATGATGGGATATTTGGGGGTGGAGATGAAGTGATCAGTTTACCAGTCGTTATCATTTCAGTTATTTTATTTTTCGTGTTATTCTTCGGCATTGGATTTTTGCTCAATATGCTGCTGAGAATGTCATGGATTATGGCTATTTTATATCCAATTGTATGCCTTTTCATTATCAACAATCAAAAGATGATCGCTTATGTAAGAGAGCCTGGCACCGCTTTTTCAGGAATAGGAGACCGGATCGTCTCACTCGCTGCGGCAGATATCATCATCTTATTAAGCGGCCTGATCGGTGCAATCACATCAGGTTTTGTCATTAATGCACTTCGAAAAAGAGGGTATCAAATGTTTTAACTCACTTGTGGACACGCAAGTGGGTTTTTTTGTTTCTCCTTTGCATAGTTTCCATTTTGTTTGGAAACAAATAGATGGGTAGAGGAGTGACAAATAGAGATGAAAACATGGATGAAACGATTGTTCATGACAGCCCTATTCATGCTTGCACTTTTGACAAGCTTTACGGGCATATCTGGAGTCGAACCAAGTGATTTAGCTGCGTGGGTGAAAGAGACCGATGCGGGCAGGCAAGTATCTTCTTTTTTTCAGCAGCCAAAAAGGGAAACGATGGCACTCAAAAGTGAAGATGCGCGGTCTGTTTCTCTCGAAGAGGCGTTTAATTGGAACGATTACCCGAAACAGAAGGTTGTGGCAACCGGCTATACAGCAGGTGTGGAATCAACAGGCAAAACGAAGGAACATCATGCATATGGCATTACATATTCAGGCGTTAAAGTGAAACGTGATTTATATTCAACAGTGGCAGCCGACCCATCTGTTTTTCCGATTGGAACGGTGCTGTTTATCCCGAACTATGGCTACGGTGTGGTTGCAGATACCGGGAAAGCCATTAAAGGTCATAAGCTTGATTTATACTATGAAACCGTTGATGATGTGTATAGAGAATGGGGTAAAAAAGTGCTCGATGTGTATATCATCAAAAAGGGTGAAGGGACGTTAACGGAAAAAGACTTAAATCAGCTCAATGAAGCAGAATCGATGCAAGTATTCCGTCAGCAGTTTCAAGCCAATAAAGAATAAAAAAGCTTTGGGCCGTTTAAGGTCCAAAGCTTTTTCACTTCTACATAAAGTAATAATCTAAGATGAGTGTCAGCAAGATCCCTGTTAAGCCGCCGAAGAAGACTTCAATCGGCTTATGACCAAGAAGCTCTTTTAATTTCTTTTGCTTTTCTTTTTCTTCCGCATTTGGGAAATTCTTTGCTTCGGAAACAAATCGGTTAAAATCTGTTACGAGCTTGTTGAGAACAGTCGCCTGTTCTCCTGCCTGTCTGCGAACGCCTGTCGCATCAAACATGGTAATAATGGCAAAGATGGCGGAAATGGCAAAGATAGATGTATCTAGCCCGTGCTCTAAAGCCACTGCTGTGGAGAGTGCTGTTACTGCTGCGGAGTGTGAACTTGGCATTCCGCCTGTGCTTGTAATGAGCGACCAATCTAGTCGTCTAGAAATGATAAATTGAATCGGTACTTTTACAAATTGTGCAAAAAAGATGGCTGCTAGGCTGGCAAGCAGCGGAAAATTCGTCAGTACGCTCATGAACAAGAAACATCCTCTCTTTAAGAAAAAATATCGTGCGAAATGATGAACTAAAAATCCTAGTATGATGAAAAAATGATAGCAGTAAAAAAAGCTGCCAAGTCCATGTTCATTATAACATTAAAGAAAGTAGATGTGGAACGAGGAGAACACGGACAGGCTGCTCAGGTTTTCGCCGCTTTTTCATGATGCCCTTCCGCGTGTGAAAATATAAATGTTCATCAAGTAAAGACAGACTGGCAATGATCGTATAGGAACGCAAATTTTGATATAATAGAAGTTCCAATGTGAAAAATGGAGTTCATTAAGGAGCGTGTGATAAATATGTTTTTCTCGACAAATGAATTGCAGCATAAAGATACACTGGCGATCGGACTTTTTCAAAAGAGCCAATTATCAGGAAAAGCAAAAGAAATGGATGAATTACTTGAAGGAAGAATCACTGAATTATTAAAAGAAGGCGACATTTCATCCAAACGAAATCAGCTTTCGAAGTTTTTCCCATCCCCTGAAACAGGCATCAAACGCATTTATTTTGTCGGGCTTGGGAAGGAATCAGATTACACGTTTGAAGAGGCAAAAGAAGTGTTTGCCCATTTATTCAAAAAGCTTCATCAAGATAAAAAGCAAGCGGTTTCTGTCTTGCTGGATACGTTTATTGGAAAGGATCTGCCTGCTCAAGATGCAGCTCATGCCCTTTCTGAAAGCTGCCTTTTAGCTACATATGAATTACAGGATTTTAAACATAAAACAAATGAACCGGATCGTTTTATCGAGTTTGTTTATGCAACGACAGAGCATGATCAAGCTGAAATTCAGGCGAGTTTGAAAGTCGGCGAAGTGTACGGACAGTCAGTCAATTCAGCTCGTACCCTTGTGAATATGCCGCCAAACATGCTCACATCCTCTGATCTGGCTTCGTATGCGGCAGAGCTTGCATATAAATATGAATTTGAGATTGAAATTTTAGATAAAGAACAAATGGAAGAGCTAGGAATGGGCGGTATTTTAGCCGTCAATAGAGGCTCAACAGAACCGCCAAAACTCATCGTATTGAAATATCAAGGCAAGGAAGAATGGACAGACGTCATCGGCCTTGTCGGTAAAGGCATCACGTATGATACCGGCGGCTATTCTTTAAAGCCAAGAGCGAGTATGGTTGGCATGAAAACAGATATGGGCGGCTCAGCGTCTGTTTTAGGTGCAATGGAAATCATCGGTGAACTTCGTCCAGAGCAAAATGTCATTGCGGTCATTGCCTCAACCGATAATATGATCTCGGCAGACGCTATGAAGCCGGACGACGTGATTGTGTCACTAAGCGGTAAAACAATCGAAGTGCTCAATACGGATGCAGAAGGCCGTCTTGTTTTAGCAGATGGGGTGACATATGCGAAGCAGCACGGTGCCTCTGTCCTTGTAGATGTGGCCACATTAACAGGCGGTGTCATTGTGGCGCTTGGAAATGAGACAACAGGCGCGATGACCAATAACGATGAGCTGTACGCTCAGTTTAAAGAAGCATCAGAAGAATGCGGTGAAATGATCTGGCAGCTGCCCATCACGGAAAAAGATAAGAAACGAGTACGAAACAGCAAAATGGCGGATCTCAATAACTCGCCAGGCCGTGATGGTCATGCGATCATGGCAGGTGCTTTCATTGGCGAATTCGCAGAGGATACCCCTTGGGTTCACTTAGATATTGCAGGAACAGCTACAACAGAAAAACCTTCATGCTTTGGACCAACAGGGGCAACAGGTGTAATGGTAAGATCACTCGCAACATTTGTGGAACGATTTGAAGGAAAGAAATAAAGGAGAAGGCTCTGCCAAGTGGCAGGGCTTTTTTTATGTAGGACATACGCCATTTGACGAAGTTTTTTTTCTATGGTAACATACGTTGGTACTTTAATTATCTACTACATTAGTAAACTAAAGGATTTCGGGGGTTTCACCATGAATGCAGTTGTTTTAGCGGTTGTTTTAATGTTGATATTAAGCTTGCTGCGGGTCAATGTCGTGATTGCGCTGGCTATAGGCGCTTTAGCTGGCGGACTTGCAGGTGGATTAGGCTTGGGAGGAACAGTGGACGCCTTTACGGACGGACTCGGAGGAAATGCAACAGTGGCGATTAGTTATGCGCTATTAGGGGCTTTTGCTGCGGCGCTGACGAAAACAGGTCTACCAGATGCTATGGTTGAAGGAGCAGTGAAGCTTCTAGGAAAAGAAGGCGATTCAAGACGGAAAACACTATCAAAAGTGCTCATCGTTCTTGTCATTTTGATCGTGTCCTGTTTTTCACAGAACGTCGTCCCTGTTCATATTGCCTTTATCCCAGTCTTAATTCCGCCGTTATTAAAGGTGTTTAACGAGCTTCAGATTGACCGTAGACTGCTAGCGTGTGTCATGACCTTCGGACTCACTGCACCATATATATTACTTCCAGTCGGTTTTGGACAGATTTTCCACGGAATGCTTCGTGACAATATGAAGGAAGCGGGGCTGACTGTAAACTTAGCAGATATTCCATATGCCATGCTGATTCCTGTTGCGGGGATGGTTCTTGGTTTGCTCGTTTCCATTTTTGTGTATCGAAAGCCGAAGGTATATGAGGATCGTGAAATTACAGATGTAGAAAAATCGGCTTATACGAAAAAAAGCTTATTCTTTGCCGGTCTTGCTATTCTCGTTTCGTTGATTGTCCAGCTTTATTTATCGCAAAGCCTTGGTGTGGAAGGAATGATCTTCGGTGCACTCTCAGGACTGCTTGTCTTGTTTGTGACAGGAATGATGAAACGTGATGAAGCAGATGAACTGATTACATCTGGTATGAATATGATGGCATTTATCGGTTTTGTCATGCTTGTTGCGGCTGGATTTGCCAACGTGTTAACAAAAACAGGAGACATTGAATCCCTTGTCAAAGCATCTTCCCAATTTATCGGAAACAGCCAGAGTCTTGCGGCGATTTTAATGCTGCTCGTTGGTCTGCTTGTGACAATGGGAATCGGATCATCATTTGCAACGATTCCGATTATTACAACCATCTTTGTTCCACTTTGCTTACACTTAGGATTTAGTCCAATGGCCACCATTGCCATTATTGGCTCTGCTGCGGCTGTTGGAGATGCAGGTTCACCTGCAAGTGACAGTACACTTGGACCAACATCTGGATTGAATATGGATGGACAGCATCACCACATTTGGGGAACTTGTGTCCCAACTTTTATCTATTATAATATTCCGCTTGTTCTGTTCGGCTGGCTGGCGGCGATTATTCTGTAAGATGAAAAGCTTGTAGAGAAAACGATGATGTTTTTTCTATAAGCTTTTTTGTTGTTCGCAGATGAAAAATAATTAGGACAAAAGTATGAATTAAATGAATCTTTCTTCCTCTATCTTACGTATATATGCTGATAAAAATGAAAAGGGGAAGATGGGACATGTCATTTTTTAAAAAGCTAGCGGCAAGTGCAGGAATTGGTGCGGCAAAGGTAGATACCATTTTAGAGAAAAACGCTTATTATCCAGGACAAGAAGTAACGGGAACTATCCATGTAAAGGGCGGAAAAATTGCTCAGGATATCCGTTATATCAATCTCAAGATTCAAACACAGTATGTGATTGTGAAAGATGATGAAGAGCATAGAAAATATGTGAATATCTTTACTTTACGGGTGACGGATTCTTTTACCATCCAGCCTGGAGAAAAGCATGAATTTCCGTTTTCATTTATTCTTCCTATCGATACCCCGATGACGATCGGAAAAGTAGAAATTGCAGTAATGACAGACCTTGATATCCAAGGCGGAATCGATAAATCTGACTATGACCGTATTTTCGTTGAAGCACATCCTTGGGTGAAAAATGTGCTGGAAGCCACTAGCAATCTAGGTTTCCACCTGAACGAAGCAGACTGTGAGCAAGCACCTTACTTCCAGCGGCGCCTGCCATTCGTCCAAGAATTCGAGTTCATTCCGACATCAGACTACTATCGCTATATGCTTGATGAGTTAGAGCTGATTTTTCTGATAGATGAAGGCGGATTAGACATTGTTTTCGAAGTCGACCGTAGAGCAAGAGGCCTGAGAGGCTGGCTTGAGGAGATGTATAATGATGGAGAACAGCTTGTACGCTACCGCTTCAGTCCATCAGATCTTGAAGATGTAGAAGTGCTTGAAGGAATGCTGGAAGAAATCATAGACCAATACGCTGAGTAATGATGAAAAAAGAGCCTGTCTTCATTCAGGCTCTTTTTTCTATGATACAGCTTCTTGTTTTCGAAAGGATGTGGCTTTGGAAACAGAGCGATAAATTTTAGGTGCCAGCATCGCAAGTAATATCGTCAATGCGTAGTCTTTTACCATAAACCAGATCATAAAGAACCACGTGGTTTGATAGGAAATCGGTGCATTGAGCCATACATTTAATGCGAGGTATGTATAGGTGGTTCCGATCACATACATCACGGTCGTACCCGCAATGGCTGCAAGCAAAAAGCGGCCAAAGCCAGGGTTTTTTCTTTTTTCTAGAATGAATCCGGCAAGCCAGGCAGCAGGGATGTACGATAATACAAAGCCGCCGCTTTTGCCTAAAATGACCCCAAAGCCCGCAGAGAACTGGGCGAATACAGGTGCACCAGCAATTCCGACCAAGGCATAGACAATCATAGCTAATGCGCCAAGCCGTCTGCCGAGTAAGAGACCAGCAAGCACACAAAAAAACGGCTGCATCGTAAGTGGAATTCCGCCGACCTGTAAAAACGGCACAATGGATGTGATATTGGCTCCGATAGCCATGAGTGCAGCAAACATTCCCACTAGCACAAAGTCAGCAGTTCTTGTCTTCTTTTGCATGATGTTTCCCCCTGTCTTATCTGTACAAATAGATTAAGGGGAAGAAGGATTTTTGTCAACTTGTTTTTATTTTAGGTTAACAATAAAACCCGCCCATGAATAGGGCGGGTTGCTGATTAAGCTTCGGTCATAAAAGTGGCATCGATGGCTTTGCTGACAGGTACGTAATCATAGCCGAGATCACGAGCGACCGCTTCGTACGTGATATGTCCGTTCATGACATTGACACCTTCTGCGATGGCATTGTTTTCTCTAATGGCTTTTGCAGCGCCTTTATTCGCAATTTGCAGCGCATATGGAACAGTGACATTCGTTAACGCAACAGTTGATGTCCGCGGAACCGCGCCTGGCATATTAGCGACAGCATAATGTAAAATGCCATGTTTTTCATAAGTAGGCTGATCATGGGTTGTGATATGATCAATGGTTTCGACAATGCCGCCTTGATCAATCGCTACATCCACAATGACAGAACCAGGCTTCATTTGTTTCACCATTTCTTCTGTCACTAGCGTCGGTGCTTTGGCACCAGGAATCAGCACAGCACAAATGAGAAGATCAGCTTCACTGACTGAATCTGCAATGTTGACAGGATTGGACATTAACGTTTTCATTTGATGGCCAAATTGGTCGTCCAGCTGACGCAGGCGTTCTGCGTTTACATCAATCAGGGTGACATCTGCGCCAAGTCCGATCGCCATTTTCGCTGCGTTTGTTCCAACAACACCGCCGCCAATAATGGTGACCTTTCCTCTTGATACCCCTGGTACCCCTGCAAGTAAAATACCTTTTCCGCCTTTTGGCTTTTCTAAAAATTGTGCACCAATTTGAGCGGCCATTCTGCCTGCTACTTCAGACATAGGTGTGAGAAGAGGGAGTGATTTTCCGTCCGTTACTGTTTCGTAAGCAATGGCTGTAACGCCTTTTTGTTTTAATGCTTCAGCCAAGGAGGGCTCTGCGGCTAGATGCAGGTACGTAAATAAGATGAGTCCTTCTCTGAAATAAGGATATTCCTCAGGTAATGGTTCTTTTACTTTCATGATCATATCAGAAGATGCCCATACATCTTTCGCCTGATCAAGAATCTCTGCACCAACAGATACATAATCGTCATCAGTGAATCCGCTTCCAAAACCAGCGTTTGTTTCAATTAAAATCTGATGTCCAGCTGAAAGCAATTGAGAAGCTGCTCCTGGTGTTAAAGCCACTCGGTTTTCATTGTTCTTAATTTCTTTCGGAATGCCGATGATCATGTTTATTCCTCCTATGCTTATCTATTGATATTGTATGTCTAGTGTATCCGGAAAGTTTAGAAAATTCTTCGGTTGAAATAAAAAATAAAAAAACGCCTCTTTGTGAAATTTCACAAATGGACGTTTTTTAGCTTCATATCAAGGTAGATGGTCATTTTCTCATTCATGTTTTTTAAATCAATTTCTGCGATGTCTGTAATCCGTTTTAATCGATAATTTAAGGTATTGATGTGGATGTTTAATTGCTTTGCGGCAATATTGGCATTGCTGTCACAGTCAATAAACCGCTCAAGGGTTTCGACAAGGTTGGAATGATGCCTCAGGTCGTAATCCTCCAGCTTTGATAAAGAGTAACTGGAGTAAGAAGATCCCTTTCGCTTCTCAGCAAGCACATCAAGATATTGATAAATGCCTAGTTCAGAAAAGCTGTTTAAACGTTCTGTTTCAACTGGAAAGCGTTCTTTCGTCTTTAATACAGCCAGTGCTTCTTTATAGGAAGGCTGAATTTGAGAGATGTTATCGTAAATTCCTCCAATTGCTGCCTGAACATGCTGAATATGATACCGGTCCGCAAGCTGCTGCAGCATGCCGCTTGTGAATTGCTTAATATCTTGAAGCGGATGTTCTGTTTTTGGTGAGACAAGAATAATGAATTCGTGAAAATCAACAGTCGTTAACAGTACCTGTACTTGCTGTGTTGTTTCAAGCAGATAGGACAGCTTTTTTTCTGTCTCCTCTGTGAGTTCGTCACGAAGACGGAAGATGATGATGGCATATGTGTCTGGACATCTGATGCCAAGCCTTAAAAATAGGTCAAGCATCTCATCCTTTTCATGAATATGACCTGTGAGCATCTTCCAGAAAAGCTCCTGATTACGTTCTTCTGTTTTCGTTTTTCGAATTTGCAAATTGAGTAATTTGTTTTTCACGGCATGCGCTGCCATTTTGAGAAGGTCCATTTCTTCTTCTGAAAAAGGCTGTGCGGATTCAATCGCCCAAATAAATCCGAGCACTTCTTTGTCCTTCCAGATCGAAATGGCGACCCTGCTAGATAAACCCACCTCTGCAATTTGAGGGACACGAAGCGGTTCGTCTGTTTTAAGGAGTGTAGGAATGATGCCGTCCTTCCAAAGCCGATTAATGACTTTTTCCGGTACTCGGCGGGAGATAATGGTTGAAGTTCTGGCGGGATCAGTAAAATCATTGTGTGTGCTATATGCCAATAATCGATGATGAGTATCTTCTATAGTAATAGGGCAATTGAGCACATCACTAATTTGGTCTGCCACATCCTCTAAACGATCAAGACTATACTTAAACGGATCTGTCTTTTTTGTCATAAAAAACCCCTGCTTTTTCGAATATTTCACGTACTTACATTATGAAGAGAATGAGGTACGTAAATCAACAAAAAACTGCCATAAACTTAAAAAAACAAAAAGTGTGAGAAGCAAGCAAATGGATGTTGAAGCACGCTGAAAAAGAAATAGTACAATAATAACGTAGTAAAAAATCAATAGGCGGAAAGGTCCACCGAAGCAGGTGCATACTTATTAAGAATATATGACCAAAAAACTGTTAAATACTAGATAAAAAGCGAAAAAACAGTAATTCTATAGACTCATTTTGTAAAATAAAAACAGATTTGTTTGACTGTGTATCATTTCTGTTTTTATAATAATAACGTCAAAAAATAAGTGGATTAGCCCATTATATGGCGGCTATGCACGGGAGGTAATGAGGAATATGTCAGGAATTATTCGCGTAACCCCAGAAGAACTAAGAGCGACCGCTAAGCAATATGGTGTTGAAAGTCAAGAAGTGTTAAACCAAGTTGATCGTCTAAATAGAATGATCTCTGATTTAAAAGGAATGTGGGAAGGTGCTTCTAGTGAAGCATTTGCTGATCAGTACGAGCAGCTTAAGCCTTCATTTATCAAAATGTCTGATCTATTAACAGATGTCAGCAATCAGCTTGATCAAACGGCAAATACACTTGAAAGCACTGACCAAGACATCGCAAGCCAAATCCGCGGCTAATCAAAGGGATTTCCTTTCTAAGTGTGAAATGCAGAAAAAGCGCCGAGTCTGTCAATGGATGCCGGCGCTCTTTCTATTTTGTGAGGTGGAAATTTGTGTATATCGATATTACCATCGACTTAAAAAATTATGATGGCAGTGTGTTTGATTTGAGACTATCAAATTATTTACATATTAAACAAGTCATCCATATCGCCTGGCAGGCAAAACAAATCTCACTTCCAAAGAGGGAAGGCGGATGGGTGCGAGTAGTCAATAAGAAAGCTGTGTTTTCAGGCGAATATAAGCTGTCAGACTGTGGAATTACCACAGGAGACAGGCTGGAAATACTATGAAAGGACTTTTGTAAATGGCAGATAAAAAGAGTTCCTATTTAGAAGAACAATTAGAAGCAGTCATGAAAAAAGAGGGAGGCACCTATACCTTTATTTTTCAAAAAGAGACGATTAAACTCTTAGACGGTTTAGAAGCGGCACCGATCAAAGACATCAATCCTTCATTTCAGAAAGAGATTCAATTAACTGAAGATGAGGTCATCATTTCTATACAACCGCCTCCTGCCTATCAGGAATTTCGTTTCATCCATGCAAAGGATGAAAAAAGCAAATGGATTTTTTCATACCAGCTTGTCGATGCAGTTCTTAAACACGATGTGAAACGGCTGCATCCTATTGTTTCTCCTGAAAACATTGTTTTTCATCAAGGCTTAGCTCCTTCATTTTTGCATTATGGGGTTAAAGAAAGCATTCCGCCATATGAAACCGATGAGTATCGCCTGTTAAAAGAGGTCAAGGCTGTTGTTCTTCGAGTGGTCGACCATGAATATCAATTTCAAGAATATGCGGCTTACAATGAAACGTTGAAATTATCTGAGCTGGCAAAAGAAATTAGTGAAACGAAGTCGCTGGAAGAATTGTCAGCTTTGATTGAGCAAAAGATCAAAGCAATCGATGCGAAAGAAAAAACGCTCTTAACCATACCTAAAAAGAAATGGAAGATCGAGCGATACATCGGACTAGGTCTGCTTGTCCTGTTAATCCCTGCATTGGTGTACACCATTTACACCTTCTTTTTTGCCATGCCAAAACAAGAAGCGTACGTCGAGGCAAACAAATATTATCTCAACAAGCAGTACAGTCAAGTGGTGGATACGTTAGAGAAATATCCAGCCAATCAAATGCCAGTCTCTCTTCAATATGAACTGGCCATTTCGTATGTACAAACGAACCAAGGCAGTCTGTTGCTTGATCAGCATAAAAAAGAAATCACAGAAACGTACACATTGCAGACAGATCCGCAATATTTCCTTTTTTGGATTCATATTGGACAAGGGAATAGCAAGGAAGCACTTGATATTGCACGGGTGCTTGGAGACGACAGGTACATATTTACGGCACTCGTCGCCTACCGCAATGAAATTCAAAACGATGACAGTCTTTCTGCTGAAGAAAAACAAAAACAGCTAGATCCGATCATTAAGGAAATGGCGAAATATGAAGAAAAAGAAACAACCGAGACAAGCACAAGTGACTCCTCAGACGCAAGCCAAACAGATGAAACAGCTGAACAAAAAGAGCAGTCAAAAGCCGATCAAGAGAAAAAAGAGAAAGAATCTGAAGCGAAAAAGAAAACCTCTCAGACGAAAAAAGATGAGAAAAAATAATTCTTTCGATACAACTGACAGTTGGTGCTGTCCCATGAGGAGGTGGAGCGTTTGAGTCTTCTTTGGGTTTTTTATGAGGAGGATTATCAAACTGTCCGTTTAGATGAGCAGTTCAATCGAGAAGCTCTGATAGGACCTGAAATAGAGCATACGGTGACAATCCCTTCACTTTCGTTTGATGAAGGGGTCATTCGTTTATCTCCTGAAGAACCGAATGATGGTTTTTATATTTATCAGGGAGATGAGAAGAAGGGCAAATTACTTCCACATGAACCATATCAGCTTGGTTCACTTACACTTATTTTAATGGATGCACATCATGATCAACATATTTATTACCTAGGAAATAGAGTGGAGCTGTCTTTTTCACGTGAAGAGAAAGATGAGATAGATGTTTGGAAAGAACAAGCCCATTCCATGTTTCAAGATGCCAGCCAGTTCACTTTAGAGAAAATTGAAGGAACATGGTATGTCATGCCTCAAGACGAGAAGATTTACGTGAACGGAAAGAAAATTCACGGTCCAGAGAAGGTATATGCAGGAGATGAGCTGTTCTGGAACTTCCTGACGGTGATATTTAAAGACGATGATTTATTACAGGTGACAGCTTACGAACCTTTTCATACACGTTTGGAAAAAACAAGACCGCCAAGTACGGAAACAAAACAAAAATACCCTTCATACAGACGTACACCGCGTTTGATTTATGATTTGCCAGATGACAGGGTATCCTTTAGCTTTCCTTCGCAGGAGAGTGAAAATAACAGCAGAGGGCTTTGGCTTGTTGTCCTTCCGCCGCTTGTGATGCTCCTTGTGATGGGGATTGTTGCCCTAATCCAGCCGCGCGGAATCTTTATTATCGTGTCGATGGCGATGTTTATCATGACGTTAATTACATCGTCCGTTCAATACTTTAAGGAAAAATCACAGCGCAAAAGAAGAGAAGAGAAGCGGCAGCGAGTCTACTCTCTTTATTTAGAAAATAAGCGGAAAGAGCTGCAGGAGCTGTATGACCGCCAGCAATATATTTTGACGTATCATTATCCGTCATTTGAACAAATGAAGTATTTAACATCAGAAATCAGCGGACGCATTTGGGAAAAGACGCTTGTGAGTGACGACTTCTTGCACCTGCGTCTTGGCACAGGCGCAGTCCCATCAAGCTATGAATTATCGATGAGCGGCGGCGATATGGCCAATCGAGATATTGATGACTTAATGGAACAAACGCAGCACATGCAAAAAGTATATCGTGAAGTGAAGAATGTCCCGATTACATTCGGTCTTGCGGATGGTCCAACAGGATTAATTGGGAAGCCTGCGATTGTGAAAAATGAGCTACATCAGCTTGTTGGACAGCTTGCTTTCTCGCACAGCTATCACGATTTGAGATTTGTCTTTATCTTTCATGAGCAGGAGTATGAGAATTGGGAATGGATGAAATGGCTTCCGCACTTCCAGCTGCCTCATACATATGGCAAAGGGTTTATTTACAACGAACAAACACGCGATCAGCTGTTGTCCTCGATTTATGAAATTTTACGCGAGCGTGATTTAGAAGAAGAAAAAGAGAAGAAAATCTTTACGCCTCATTTTGTGTTCATCGTGACAAATCATGAGCTCATTGCCGAGCATGTGATTTTAGAATACTTAGAAGGCAGCCGGACAGATCTTGGTATCTCCATCATCTTTGCAGCAGAAACAAAGGAAAGCTTAGCTGAAAATATTTCGACGCTTGTCCGTTATATTAACGAAGAAGAAGGAGATATTCTCATTCAGCACAAGAAGGCAGTACGAATTCCGTTTCAGCTTGATACACATCAGCGCGGGGACAATGAACTGTTTGCCAGAACACTGAGAACATTAGATCATCAAGTCGGTATGACCAATTCGATTCCTGAGACGGTCTCATTCCTTGATCTTTTCCATGCCAAACAGGTAGATGACATTGGCATTCGTGAAAAATGGCTGACTTCAGAAACGGCCAAATCATTATCAGTTCCAATTGGTTATAAAGGGAAAAACGACATTGTCGATCTGAACCTGCATGAAAAAGCACACGGCCCTCACGGACTGTTGGCGGGAACAACGGGATCAGGGAAAAGTGAATTTTTACAGACGTATATTTTATCGCTCGCTGTACATTTTCACCCGCATGAAGTTGCTTTTCTGTTGATTGACTATAAAGGAGGCGGAATGGCGCAGCCGTTTCGAAATATTCCTCATTTACTTGGAACGATCACCAATATTGAAGGCAGCAAGAACTTTAGTGAAAGAGCGCTTGCCTCAATTAAAAGTGAATTGAAGAAAAGGCAGCGGCTGTTTGATCAGTATCACGTGAATCACATCAATGATTATACGAAGCTCTACAAGGAGAAAAAGGCTGAGCAGGCAATGCCTCACTTGTTCTTAATCTCTGATGAGTTTGCTGAATTAAAAAGTGAAGAGCCAGACTTTATTAGGGAGCTTGTCAGCGCTGCACGTATCGGCCGAAGCCTTGGGGTCCATCTCATTTTGGCTACCCAAAAGCCAGGCGGGGTCATTGATGACCAGATTTGGAGTAACTCCCGTTTTAAGGTCGCACTAAAAGTACAAGATGCGTCAGACAGTAAGGAAATTTTGAAAAATAGTGATGCAGCGTCCATTACGGTCACAGGCCGCGGTTATTTACAAGTGGGCAACAATGAAATTTATGAATTGTTCCAATCGGCTTGGAGCGGTGCACCATATATGGAAGATGGCTACGGCTCAGAAGATGACATTGCCATTGTGACAGATACTGGTCTTATTCCGTTATCAGGGGTAAGCACAGAGCCAGCAGTGAAAAAAGAGACAGTGACGGAGATTTCCGCTGTCGTGGATGAAATTGAACGTATGCAGCAGGAGCTTGGAATTGAGAAGCTGCCAAGTCCATGGCTTCCACCGCTTGAAGAACGGATTCCAAAAACGCGTTATGCGTCGAGTGAAGAGCATGTCTTCCATTTTGCGCTTGTTGATGAACCAGATCAGCAAAGCCAGCATCCACTTTCTTATCAAATGATGGAAGATGGGAACATTGGCATCTTCGGTTCCTCCGGCTACGGCAAATCACTTGCTGCTACAACACTGCTGATGAGCTTTGCGGAGAGGTATTCACCTGAAGAATGGCATGCATATATTTATGATTTCGGAAACGGAACATTGCTTCCGTTAGCCAAACTGCCGCATACGGCGGATTATTTCTTAATGGATCAGATGAGAAAGATCCAAAAATCAATGAAGCGTCTGCGGGAAGAGGTTGAATATCGCAAGCGGTTATTTAGACAGCAAGAAATGAGTCATATCAAAATGTACAACGCCTTAAATGAGAAAAAGCTTCCGTTCATTTTTATCGTGATTGACAACTTCGACATTGTGAAAGACGAAATGCATGATCTCGAATCTGAATTTATTCAGCTGAGCCGTGACGGACAATCACTAGGTATATACTTCTTGATTACAGCAACCCGGGTAAATGCAGTGCGTCAATCGCTGATGAACAATTTGAAAACAAAGATTGTCCATTACTTAATGGATCAAGGAGAGGCGTACTCGATTATTGGCAGACCGAAATTCAGCTTAGAGCCGATCCCAGGACGAGTCATTATTAACAAAGAAGAGCTTTATTTTGCGCAAATGTTTCTGCCAGTTGAAGGAGAGAACGATCTCGAATTGTTTGAGCATTTGAAACAAGAGATACAGCTTCTTCATGACCGCTTTGAAGCATCCGAAAAACCAAAGCCTGTGCCAATGCTTCCTGATAAGCTGACAGTTTGGGAGCTTGAGAGTCGTTTAGATGAACAAAAACCGCCTTATGACATTCCAGTCGGATTAGATGAGGAATCTGTGGCACCTGTTTATTTTGACTTGAAAAAGAATAAACATTGCCTCATTATCGGTCAAACGCAGCGCGGGAAAACAAATGTGACAAAACTGATGCTCGATCAGCTTTTAGTGGCAAAGCCTGAAAAGCTGGCTGTCTTTGATTCAATTGATCGAGGTCTATCCCATTATGCAAAAGAAGAGAACATTGATTACCTTGAAACAAAGAATGATATCACCGAATGGGCAGAAGAAATGGACCGCATATTCAAGGTGCGGGAAGAAATATATGTCGAAGCTGTGCGCCAAGGGGAGACCGATCAGCTGTCATTTCCTCAAATTGTGCTTGTGATCGATGGCATTACGCGTTTTCAGCAGACGATCGATCCGCGTCTTCAAGATCAATTGGCTGATTTCATGAAGTCATATGCACACTTAGGCTTCAGCCTGATTGCATCAGGGAATCATACCGAGTTCAGTAAGGGCTATGATGCACTCACAAACGAAATCAAACAAGTTCGTCATGCTATGTTACTCATGAAAAAATCAGAGCAAAACATCATACCGCTTCCGTATGCAAGACAAGAACCAGAGATTCAGCCAGGCTTCGGGTATTTGGTTGAAAACGGAAAAGAGAAGAAAATCCAGGTTCCTTTATGTGCGGTAGAAAGGAAGAGTGTTCAATGACAGAGCAGCAAAAAAGCTCCATCAAAATCGTATCCACCATGATATTGATTCTTGTGCTGCCGGTTTTATTTTTCCACCTGATTGGAGATGACCCGGCAAAACAGAAGAAGAATGCCACACGAAATATTGCAGTGGTCAATGAGGATATGGGAGCGAGCGAAAGTGAAAACACGGCTCGTTTCGGACAGGATGTTGTGGCAGCATTGTCAGAACGTCCTGATTATACATGGACTGTAGTGAATCGCAGTGCGGCGGAAAATGGACTGAAAAACAGAAAATATGACGCTGTCCTTTATATTCCGTCTGATTTCTCTAAAAATGTGCTGAGCTATGATAAAGACCATCCTGAAAAGGCGTCCATTCAATTTTCAATTCAAGATCAGCTCAATGCAGTCAATAAAGAGAAAGTGCAAAGAGAGCTGGAAAATGCACAAAAGAAAATGAATGAACAGATGTCGACGCTATACTGGAGTTTTGTATCACAGGAAATCGGCAATGTAAGAGAAGAGTTTGAGCATATTGTCGGCAAAGAAGTCGAATTCCAAAACACGATGTACAACTTCTATAAACCGAACTCAAACAAACTATCAGATGCCGTCCAGCAGCAGAAGAAACAAATAGAAGAATTAAAAAATGCGATGGCCGATTCACAGAAAGAGTATAAAGACGGCTTGAGTACAACAGAAGAAGCAAAGAACCAATTAAAGGACTTTGTGAAAGCAGTCGATCAATACCAGCAGTATCAAGATAAACAAAAGGATCTCTTGATCAAAGCGCAATCAGCAAGCCAAAAGCAAATCCAGCAAGGGCTCAAACAACTCGCTGACATTCAAAACCAAAATGCCCGCAGCTTTAGTGATCAAATGGGGGGACTCAAAACAGACATCAACGGGGTACAAAGTCAGCTGAAAACAACGGACAGCGCCATCCAATCTGTTCAAAAGTCGAGAGAAGACGTTATTCCTAAGCAATCAACGGGGTTAAAGGAACTTGTGAAGACGTCTCAGGAAGAACTGATTAGAAATTATGAAGCTCAATATCTTGCATACATAGGGGATAAAATTACTCCATTGCAAGAGCAATTGAAAGCTTCAAGAAAGGCATTGCTTGAAGCAGAGAAACCGAAAGAGGATCCGAATGAGGATTCGAATAATCAAGGTGAAGACCAAAAAGACTCGACAGACGATTTGAAAATCGATCTTGAAGAAGAGACGAAGAAATTATCTGAAATCTCAACAGAAATAAATCAAGTGGCAGATGAGTTGTCTGGAAATGAAGAAACGCCACCTACTCCAGAAAATGGTGAAGAAAATCCAGAACAAACTGGGGAAACCAAATCAACGTCAGTTCAATCAAAAGAGCAACTAAAAGCACTGTCCCTAAAATTAGAAGAAGTGAAAAAGAATATCGAGGAGAAAACCACAGCTCATAATGATCAATTACAAGGAAAAGTCGATCTTTTGAGTAAAGTATTAAAATCTTTAACAGATAAAATAGATAAACTAGAAGAAAAAATAATAAGAATAGAAACTAGCAACAATAAAAACATAAGTGATATAAAGAAATCCATCATCAAACAAGAATCTGCTATTACAAGAAAATTAGAACGAATAGAAACAACTCAATCTCCATTAAATCAATATACATCGAAAATGGATAAACTTAGGGATTTTAATACAAAATCAGAAAATGCATCAGAATTATTAAAGTATTCAAATGAATTAGTACATTATGAAGCATTACTTAACAGCTTCTATCAAGAGAAGGATCCTTCTTCTTTGGTCGACACCAAACCAGATGAAATCCAGTCCATCCTCTCCATCAAAAAAGAAGAAACAGAAAACTGGGATAAGCTCAAAAACCAAATGCTGACATCAAACGATGATGTGTCTACTTTTATTGATGAGATGCAGAAATTTTCAGATGGTTATGCGGAGTACATTACGACTCAGCAGGCAAGCATGGAACAGGAATTACAAACAATTTCTGAAAGTGCGGACAATGTAGCTGAGCAAATGGCTGATCAAGGAGATGCGGTGTATACAGCAGACCTTGCAGGCAGTTCAATTGTTGTCAGTGCACAGGATTCAATTGGTCAGGAAGTGCTTCGTCTTTCTGAAAATATGAGTTCGTTAACCGACCGCCAAAAAGGGGTGGCGGATTATACGAATAACATTGAAGAGAGTGTCACAACAGTTCAAGAGAAAGCAGATACGCTGAATGAAAACTGGAGCAAGAATGTCGATTCTACAAAACTTGTTCAGCAAGATTTAAAGGGTATTTTAGGAAATACATTAAGTGATCAAGGCAACAGCAACTATGTGTATAACCATTTAGCCAATCCGCTGAAAATCAGCGGCGATGTGCCGGAAGAAAAAACGCAGACTGTACCGCCGGTCGTCATTTTGGTCATTGTGATGATCAGCAGTTTGTTAATTGGCTTTTTCAGCTCGTATTATGCGTCAGCTCCGATGCTGGTCAAAGGTGCACTGTTTGGCATCTTGAATCTATTAGTCGGGCTCATGATCAGCTTGTTTGGACTGAACATTTACAAACTTGCAGATGATCAAGCCATTCAATGGTCGATCTTCACCATTTTGTTGTTAGTGGCGTGCTCTGCCTTTATTCGCACGGCCTTCCTTTTCGGTTCCATTGCCGGATGGATGGCAGCAACGGCACTGATTTTCTTCTTTGTCGCACCGTTAATTGATTTGGTGATGCCGAATTTCCACTTTACCAATCCAGTGACAGACGTATACCTGTCGATCCAATATGGAAATGGAGACACCTTTGGAATGGGCGTCACAGGGTTAGTGATTTTAACTGTCCTTTTCATGGTCGTACCGCTTGTGAAAAAGCTATGGAAAGATAAAACAGAGGAACGTGATGTGACTCATGAAGCTTAATCTATTCGTGAAAGGGGCAGCACTCGTTGCCGTTTCCCTTTTTCTCCTCATCCCTGCTGCTTTCGCTGCTGGTGAAGATACGGATACGAATGTCAAGCCGAATGAATATCAGGAAAAGGAACTTAATATTAACTCGAGTATATTGAGGGATCAAACAAAATACGAACAAAGCAAAACGACGTCAAAAATCAAAACAGACATTCATTTTGCTGAACCGCCCAAAGCCCCGGGGGGATCTCTTTCTCCGCAGCTTTTTAGTGATCTAAAGGAGAACCCGCCCAAAACACCAGCTCGCATGATGAAAGAGATGAATATCTCTTTTAGTGATTCGGCTGTATCAGCACCATCTGAGGATGATCATGAGAAGCAGACATCGGCACTGCTTCCGATGATCTTTGGTTTCTTGATAGCCCTTGGTCTCGTTGTGATGATCATCCTGATTCCAAAGGTGAATGTGAAGGCTGAAAAGAAATAGTCTGTCTCTTTTAAAAGAGGCAGGCTTTTCTTTATGCAGATTGCTTGATGTCATACCGTTTCACTACGTAAAATAGTGATATCAAGGGAGGAGATTGTCATTCGAATTTCAATCGTTACAGGCGGATCAAAAGGTTTTGGCTTAGCACTTGTGAACAGGCTGCTTTCGCGCGGGGATCATGTGTACACAGCAGCAAGAAGTGCATCGCCAATATCCCATCCGAAGCTCACACATACCCAGGTTGATCTGACCGATGAAGAAGCAGCGGCCAAATGGATTCAAGATAGTCTCACGCCGCAAACTCTGGCAGATGCTGATGACATCTTACTTGTCAACAATGCAGGAATGGTCACACCTATCAAGCGCGTTGGACAAGGCGGACAGGATACGCTTCATCAGCATTACAAGCTGAATCTTGTCATTCCTGTTTTACTGAGCCATATGTTTGCTAAGCAGACTCAATCATTTAACGGAAAGAAAACGATCGTTCATCTTTCTTCTGGAGCGGCGAAAAACCCATATAAAGGCTGGAGTGCGTATTGCAGTTCAAAGGCAGGACTCGACATGTTTATGAGGACTTTTCATGAGGAACAACAGGACGAGGCGCATCCGATCAACACGTTTTCCTTTTCACCCGGCACGATCGATACAGATATGCAGGGGGAAATTCGGAAGTCATCAAAACAAGACTTTGAACAAATAGACCGTTTTCAGCAATTATATGAAACAGGCACGCTGAAGAGCCCAGATGAAGTCGCAGGTATTTTGCTCGATCTTTTAGCGGATGATCCAGCTGGCGGATGTGTCTACGATGCACGTGAGTATGGGAAAAAGCAGTCATAACGACTGCTGCAGCGTGAAGAAAAACCCTCGCATTCTGTGTCAGGCCTCGGTGCCGGTGCTCACGAATCTCAAATTCGCTCCGCGCAAGTACTCGGTCTTCCTAGACTTCAAGGGTTTTCATATCACGCTGAAAAGGAGAAAAAAAGCAGTCATAACGACTGCTTTTTTCGTATTGTACAAGCAAAAACGGCTCATTTGACATAAGCTGTTCTTGAGACTCATAGAAAATATAACAGAACATTTGAGTTTCTTTTCAGAATATGTTAGGATGCTAAAAATATAGATAAGGAGGGGTTTCCATGAGAAAGGTTACATTAATGGATGTTTACACCCATCCAGTCGCTCAAAAATATTTAAATCGTTCAGGAAAAGCCCATGCGATTGCTTGTGCTTATCACGCATTCAAACTGGCGGTGCAGGCTGGGATTAATCCAGATCTCGCTGTGAAAGCAGCCCTCTTGCATGACATCGGCCACTATGAATGGTATACAGCTGGCGGAGAATGGGATTACGAGACATATAGACGGAATGATATCCATGCCATTAAAGGCGCAGAGCGGGCTCACAAACTGCTCATACGCCTCGGTGAGGAACCAAAGGCAGCCAAAGATATTGCGCTTGCGATTCTGCTTCATACAGATTCATATTTGCCAGAGGGCGACCTTCATAAGGACACACTTCAGCAAATCGTCAAGAAGGCAGATGAAATGGATGAAGAGCCTGGCGGACATCACCATTACAGACAAATAGACGAATCACTTGCAATGAAAAAAATCACGGAATTGGATCAGAAAGTGCAGCAGGCACTTCAGCCCATGAAACGTTCTGTTTAGTATGGAATGTCTCCATGAATATTTCCATCCTGATCGACATACAATGTGCGAATAACGGTACGGTTAAATGCTGATGTACCTGATGCAGTGAGTCCGGTGTAATGAACCGTGACAGAATAAGCACCTTCTTTTTTCAATTCAACAGCGGATGAAGCAGTTGTTTTGAGTGGATGATCTTTTTGGGCATCCTTAAAGTAAAAGGTTTCGACTTTCTTGCTTAATCGTTTAATCAGACCGCTTGAATGGGTCGATGCATCATCCCCTGATTTCGCTGCCTCTGCTTTGATTTCGTCATTTAATGGTGAATCAAAGGATACGAGCAGCAAATAAGGAGCCTTTTTTCCTGAATTTGATCGAATCGTCCATTTTCCAGGAACGGGTTTATTGATTTGTACATGGTGCGAAAATGCGCCTTCATATGGGAAAGATGCTTCCGATGTCTTCAGATTTGTTAAGACGTCTCCATTTGGGGCGATGATTTCCGTCCGCGCCTCATGACTTTCATTTAACCACTGAATCGATAAGCCATTCGTTCCTTCCTCTACATAGAACGCTTCTGTTTTATCCTTTTCACTTTCACCGCCTTTCACATAAACATCTGTATTCAGCTCAGTAGAGTTGGGGCTCTCTATATTTTCTTTTTCAGCGCTTGCGGCATTTGCCAGCAGCTGATGCTGAAACACAGGGAACATGCTTGTGCCGTTTTTAATGGAGTTGTGATCCCATTTCCCTGTTAAAATATTGTTTGCATATGATAGTCTTGTGCTGCTTACTGTGACGGCGCCATCATTTGCACCAAAGCTCTTTAAATACATGCCGCCTAAATACAGCACCCCGCCAAATGTTCCCCATTCCGATCCCGAATACGTGATGTATTTTTGAGGAAACTTCTCCAGCTTGTCGGTTTCACTTCGAAAAGCCGCCATGAGCCCCGTTTGCAAAGAATAGAGCGCGTCGCTTTTTTGTCCAAGAATTTCTGCGAGCCAGCTTCCGCCCTTGCTATACGCTAAATCTGCCAGCGGCGTCCCGTAATGAGGGGAGCCGAGTGTGATGACCTTCTCTACATATGGATGGGCATCGTGATACACGAGTGCGGACTGTGTATCCACCCCGCCTTTACTATGACCAATCACAATAAGTTTTCGACCGAACACATCATAGATTTCTTTTAACTTTTCTGCTAATAGTTTGCCATTCTTTTTCGTATCCTGATCTGGATACAAATCTATGAATGCGCTTTCGTATCCGTTCAGAACAGCTTGCTTTGCCATGTCGTTTCGGTCGAACCATGTGGAGGAGGAGCTGTTAATGCCGTGAACAAAAACAAGTGGTGGTTTTGACTCGTCTTTTTGAACCGGCTCTTCTCCTTTAAACCACTTTCCTGGTGTCCCAGGTTCATCTCCAATTGATCCTGCATACGCATAACTTGCAAAGGAAAAAAAGAGCATGACAGCAGCGAGACAGATGAGTTTTTTCAAGATCATTCACCTCTTCAAATGATTTAATTTGTTGGCAGCACCAATCTATTATACTTCCAAAAGATGTAAAATTAAATAAAATGTTAAAATATGGTATTTGAGTTGTGGGTTTGCCCTGAGTGACATTCACATGGGTCATTGCATACGATGTGGGTAAATACACAAGTAAAGGGGCAGGTAGGATGGCACAACAAGGAAGTCCGCAGCTTGTTTCATTAGTTGATCCATATGTTTATCAAACATTGCAGAAAGTGATCGGTATGAGATTGATTGTTCAAACAGTGAAAGATACAGTGCGCGGAAAATTGAAGGAAGTCATGCCGGATCATATTGTCATTGAGGCGGGGACAAAATCAGTTTTTTATGTGCGGATCCAGCAAATTGTATCGGTGATGCCTGATCACAGTGAAAGAGTGTAACAAGCAGACGCAAAGGTGTCTGCTTTTTTCACGCTTATAGAATGTATATCTGGAAAAAGTGCATGATATACCAATTGTTCTTTTTTTTACAAAAAATAAGGTTCTAAAACAAGAAGCAGTTGACAGAAGGTGGGTGGAATAGTAGTTTTTTAATAAGATCAATACGTAACAGGAGGAGCATCTTTGTTAAAATCTAAAGTTCATTTTTGGACATTCCAAATATTACTTGTTTTACTCATTGTTTATGTATCTACAAAGGTTTCGTTTTTATTTCAGCCGATTATTTTATTTGCATCTACCTTGTTTGTTCCCATCTTGCTGGCTGGAATTCTCTTTTTCATCTTTAATCCAATTGTTCGATTTTTGTCCAGGAAAATTCCTAGGACACTTGCTATCCTGATCATTTATCTTTTGTTCATCGGACTCATCACGTTCATTGTGAATGCTGCGGGACCGGTTATTGTCACGCAGGTTGGTGGACTTGTCAAAAGCTTCCCTGGTTATGTGACGGATATGCAGAAATTTATCAACGACTTCTCGCATTCTAAAACATTTACTTGGATGATGAACCAAGATTATGTCTCCGTCTCGAAGTTTGAACAGACAATTGTTTCGACATTAAAAAGTTTGCCGGAAAATATTGCTTCAAGTATGTCTGCTGTGTTTGGTGTGATTGCCAATATTGCTTTAGCTGTGATCACAGTTCCGTTCATTTTGTTTTATATGTTGAAAGACGGACATAAGTTTCCGGACAAGCTCGTTCAATTTTTGCCAATGCCTTACCGTAAGGAAGGATTGAAAATCTTTAAAGAATTAAACGATACGCTTGCAGCTTACATACAAGGGCAGATTGTTGTCTGTTTATTTGTTGGAGTGGCTTGTTTTATCGGATACTTATTAATCGGTGTGAAATATGCGCTCATTCTCGGCATTATCATTGCGGTCACAAATGTGATTCCGTACCTTGGGCCATATCTTGGCGCGGCACCAGCTGTGCTTATTGCGTTTCTTGATTCGCCTGGAAAAGCGGTGGTGACAGTCATTGTCATTCTTGTCGTTCAGCAAATTGATGGAAATGTCATTTCTCCATTGATCATTGGGAAACGCCTCAACACACATCCTTTGACCATCATCCTGCTATTAATTGGGGCAGGAAGCTTTGGCGGAATCCTTGGCATGATTTTTGCGGTCCCTGTCTATGCACTGCTCAAAGCCATCACCTTGAATATTGTCAGATTGGTGCAGCTGCGTCAGCGATCTCGCAAAGAACAGCATTTAAACGTCTAGGACAGATGCACACCTTTTCCCTTCTTGCATAAGATGATTGAGATAAGCAGATAGGGGGAGATTCTGATGCCTGCAATCGTTGGACCTATTCATATCGAGTCGTTAGGAGGAAACGGTGCAGCTACTTTCGGTGATGTCCTGGCCATTGCCCCTTTGGCTGTCGACCACTCTACTGGCGGTGCGGGAGCCTTTAATTCAGGTGATTATATGTCACTTACAAGTGATCCGAATGCCACGATGCTTTGGGATTTTACATTGTTTGGCCAGCCTCAATCATTTAACGCATAGAAAGGCAGCTGATACTCACAGATCAGCTGTCTTTTTTATTTTTCATACACGTATTTTTGAGCTGGGCATATGATGTGGGGAGAAAAGGTGGTGGAAAGATGCCAGCGATTGTTGGGCCTATTCATATTGACCGTGTGATTGGAAATGGTTCTGCACATTTCGGTGATGTTTTTGCCATTTCGCCAAAAAGTGTCGATCACTCCGCCGGTGGATCAGGTACCTATAATGCAGGGGACTTTGTCCAATTTTTTAGCAGTCCAAACGTTACGTTTATGTGGGATATAGACCTGATCAGCCAGCAAAAGGGCTTTAATGCATAGCCAGCTTTGAAAGGGAATTCCTTTTCAGAAGCTGGCTTTTTTTATGGTACAATGGATATGGATGTAAGAAGAAAAAAGAGGTGTGAACTGAGTCAAATGAAAATTAGAAAAGCACACATCACAAGCGGACAACCAAAGACCTACAATGTATATTTACATGAAAATAAAAAAGAATATAAAACGCTTGTAGCCGTACCTGACATTGAATGGAGTATTTCCATTGCGTATGAGGACGAAAAAGAGCAGCTCATCCATACGCTTGAACAATCCTTAATGGAAAGAGTAGAAACAGACGAAGCCCGTGACCTCGCACTCAAGATTGTGCACTGGGTCACAGAAATGTAAATTAAGAAACCAGGAGTGAACACAGCGATGAAAGAAGAATCCGTAGACTTTTATTTGCAGCAAGGGATATTTGGACATGCTGAAACAAAACCCGATGAACGAAGAATGTTTCTTGGCTCATTAAGAGAACGAGCGCTTCTCGCCCTGACAAAGGGACAGGTATCAAGAAATAAACCGTATCAAGAAGTCGAACAAATATTGAAGGCCAATCGCCAGGCCACAGTTCTATTAAATGGTGAACTTTCCTATGCTTCTTATTCTCAATATGTCAAAATGGCAAATGCCGCTGGATGTTCCTTTAAAGTGGTGAATCATCACGAAGCGCACTCTCCTTTTGGTCTTGTCATAGAGATGCCTGATGCGGTCAATCAGGAGCATATCTATATAGAGGATGAGCTGTTTCAAAAAGCTTTTTCTCATGAATCTGTTGAATAGGTTTCCCTAGTGAAATGAATAAGCTATAATGATTCAAAAGAGCATATGGGAGAGATGCGGATGGGCAAAGCGTTGATTTGTATAGATTATACAGTTGATTTTGTTGCAGACGATGGAAAACTGACATGCGGAAAGCCTGGACAGGCGATTGAGTCTAAGATCACAGAGATCACTTCTTCATTTATTGATGAAGGCCACTTTGTCGTCTTTGCTGTCGATCATCATGAAGAAGAGGACCCTTATCATCCAGAGACAAAGTTATTTCCGCCCCATAATATTCGCGGAACAGAGGGTATTGAACTTTATGGACAACTAAGTTCACTATTTCACACGTCAAAACATTTAAAACATGTCTACTATATGGAAAAAACAAGATACTCTGCTTTTGCAGGCACTCAATTAGAAATGAAACTGCGCGAGCGCGGCATCACGGAACTTCACTTAGCCGGCGTATGTACCGATATTTGTGTACTTCATACAGCTGTTGATGCGTACAATAAAGGCTTCGAACTTGTGATTCACCAAAATGCTGTGGCGAGTTTTAATGAAGCGGGGCACGAGTGGGCACTTTCTCACTTTGAGCAGTCGCTTGGTGCGAAAGTGGTTAAGTAAGGGAAGGAGAATGGAAGTTGGAGCATCGGTTTAATGACGACAGTTTATCACTACATACAGATCTTTATCAAATTAACATGGCAGAAACGTATTGGAGAGACGGCATTCATGAGAAGAAGGCAGTCTTTGAACTCTTCTTTAGAAAGCTTCCATTTGACAATGGCTTCGCTGTATTTGCTGGCTTAGAGAAAGCGATTGAATATTTATCGGACTTTTCCTTCACCGAAAGCGATCTAGCGTATTTAAAAGATGAACTCGGTTATAAAAGCGATTTCATTGACTATTTAAGCGGATTGTCCTTTACAGGTACACTTCATTCAATGCGAGAAGGGGAAATTGTCTTTGCGAATGAACCGATTATGCGCATTGAAGCAACGCTTGTTGAAGCTCAGTTAATCGAAACGGCATTGCTCAATATCGTGAATTTCCAGACGCTGATTGCAACAAAAGCGGCCCGGATTAAAGGAATCATAGAAGATGAGACAGCATTAGAATTCGGAACAAGACGTGCGCATGAAATGGATGCAGCGATGTGGGGAGCAAGAGCGGCACTCATCGGCGGCTTTCAGGCGACAAGTAATGTTCGTGCTGGGAAACGCTTCAACATACCAGTATCAGGAACACATGCCCACGCACTTGTACAAGCATACCGCGATGAATATACGGCATTTAAAAAATATGCTGAAACACATACAGACTGCGTCTTTTTAGTCGATACGTATGATACCGTCAGATCAGGTATTCCGAATGCGATTAAGGTAGCGAAAGAATTTGGAGATAAAATCAACTTCATTGGTGTCAGACTTGATAGCGGAGACCTTGCATACTTGTCTAAAAAAGCTAGAACAATGCTTGATGAAGCAGGTTTCCATGATGCTAAAGTCATTGCATCAAGCGATCTTGATGAACACACCATTATGAATTTAAAGGCACAGGGCGCCAAAATTGATGTGTGGGGTGTTGGGACAAAACTGATCACAGCATTCGATCAGCCAGCCCTCGGTGCAGTATATAAGCTTGTGTCCATTGAAGAAAACGGCAAAATGAATGATACCATCAAAATTTCATCTAACCCAGAGAAAGTGACAACACCAGGCCGTAAACGTGTGTACCGGATTATCAATCAATTGAATCATCATTCTGAGGGCGACTACATTGCACTTGAAGAGGAAGATGTTCATAGTGAGGACAAACTAAAAATGTTCCATCCTGTGCATACGTTTATTAGTAAATTCGTGACAAACTTTGTGGCGAAAGATCTTCACGTCCTGATTTTTGATCAAGGAAAACTTGTCTATGACAATCCAGATATTCAAACGATTCAAGCCTACGTGCAGGACAGTCTTGGACTCTTCTGGGAGGAATACAAACGAATCAGCAAACCAGAAGAATATCCAGTCGATTTGAGTCAAAAATGCTGGGATAATAAAATGCAGTTTATCCATGATGTGAAAAATAAAATCAAAAAAGAGCTTTATGAAAGCGAATGATTTGAAGAAAGGGAGACCATCAAGCCAGGTGGTCTCTTTTTTTTATTTTGACCGATTGAAATTGAACTAAAAGCGCAATCATTTGGTATACTGAAAGCACATCTTGTTTGTCATGGCATAAAGGAGGATTGGAGCAGTTGAGGGTGTTTGTTGCGAGACAGCCTATTTTTAACAGAAAAGAACAAGTCGTATCATATGAGCTGCTTTATAGAGATAGTGAAACCAATACATATAGCGCTGAAGACGGTGATCAAGCGACAACGGACCTCATTATCAACAGTTTTCTAAATATCGGCATCGAAACACTGACAGAAGGAAAACGATGCTACATTAATTTCACCGAAAGCTTGCTTTCATCTGATCTGCTCACCTATTTTGATCCGCATCAGCTTGTGATCGAGATATTAGAAAATGTACCGATTACCCCGGCACTTATTATGAGATGTAAGCAGTTAAAAAAATGGGGATATACGATTGCACTCGATGATTTCTTCCTAAACGGAACACATTATAGTGACAAGCTGCTTGAGGAACTCCTCTACTGCATAGATATTTTAAAAATTGACTTTCTGAAAACCACAACGCAAGAACGAAGAGATATTCTGCATTCGTATAAAAAGTATCGCCTTCGATTCCTAGCAGAAAAGGTAGAAACGAGAAGAGAATATGAAGAGGCGCTTGAAGCGGGCTTCCACTTGTTTCAAGGGTATTTCTTTAGTGAGCCGCATGTGATATCGGGACGAGCATTATCGACCAGCTTCCATGCGTACCATCAGCTTTTAAATGAGTTAAGCAAGGACCAGCCGAATATCCAGACCGTGACCCATTTTATTGAAAGTGACCTTTCGCTATCATATCAATTATTAAAAATGCTGAATTCAGGCGGCATGAGACGTCTTTATCAAATTAAAAGTATCCGGCAGGCGATTATCCTGCTTGGGTTTAATGAAATTCGGCGCTGGATCTTTATCCTTTCATTTAAAGAACTGAATGTCCAAGCTAATTCAAGCCAAAAAGAAATCATCAAAATGTCATTCATTCGTGCCAAAACGTGTGAACTGATTGCTTCTCGTACTGAACGAGAGCACCCCGCCTCTTATATGCTGACAGGTATGTTTTCTCTGATTGATACGCTTGTCAGGGCAGATATCACAGAACTTGTGAAGGAACTGCCGCTTTCTGATGAAGTTGGTGAGGCACTGCTTGGCTATGAAAATGATTATTCTTTTGTACTAGGTGTGGCCAAACGTATTGAACGAAATGAATGGGATGATGAGATGTTAGATGGAAATCTCCCGAAACAGGAAGCCTATGGCTGTTATATAGAAGCCATTGAATGGTGCCATAAAATGTTTGAATCTTAAGAAAAGCCGCTCGCGTGAGAGCGGCTTTTTCTTTGTCATGCCCACTTTAAAAGAAGGAAAAGTCTGCTGGAGGCAAGAGACAAGTAGATTCGAATCCCTTCTGGACTAAAGCGGATATCAATGCCGCTTTTCACACCGATTTGCTTCAGCATTCGGATGACACTTGTTGAATCAGAGCGCTCAGCAGCCTCCATGATGCGCTGCGCAAACGGAAGGGAGCTGGAAATTTGCTGTGTAATGAGTGAAGCATCAGCAACGAGGCGGGCTGATTCTTTTGCGGCTCGTTGAAATGAGTGGGCATCTACTGGAGGAAAAGTCATTGGCGTGCGCGGCGGGTATGCGCGGCTCATTGCGGGAACCTGCAAAGCAGGATAAGGAACATAGTAAAACACATGGTCACCTCTTCTCTCATTGACGTGAAATTGGACGGATATCTGTTCTAAATGTATGTAGAAAATCAGAATAAAGAATCAAAATGATCTTTCTATCTTTGTAATTCCAGCATAAAAATAGGTACTTTTGCGGTCAATTTCGGTGAATGTCGCCAAAAAATTGCGGTGTCCACAATAGCATCTGTCGTCTGACCTATGACACGCAAAACCGAAGATACAGAGGGGATCGTACGTTCTATCGGGAGAGAAGTGTGACGAATGATGCCTATTCCTGTCGCAAAAATGACGCAATTCCTTTGAAATTGAGATAAAAGTATGATTTGAAAAGTCAGAAAATGATGAAAAAAGACCTATTGAATTTTGCGGTATCGCGCACACGTTTTGTGCATACTTTTCGGTGAAAAAATACTCAATTACATTTACACTGTTAGTAACAGATCAAATACTTATGACCCAATCACCATACACAAATACATTGATCTTCCAAAAAAGGAGAGTGGAATCGATGGAAAAGTATGAAATCGAAGAACTTAAACAATTATTATGGAAACTTGAAAACGAAATCAGAGAAACAACGGCTTCTCTTCATAACATTAACAAAAGCATTGATCAATACGACAAATATGAATATGTGAAAATTTCTTAAAGACTTGATAATCATCAAGTCTTTTTTTTATCCAAATACATACAAAAAAAGGATATATTATTATATAATTGTTAAATAGTGATGTCAGTGGACATTTGCTCATGTCTTTTTAGTAAAATAAAAGGCGGAAGGGTGAGGTACAAGATCGAGTATGCTAAACTATCTAGAGAATACAAAAATCAAGCAGAATATGTCTGATTTTATTCAACATGCAGTCAGGCAGAATGATTTACAAAAGCTGCTTCATGAATTTACAGATATAAAGAATGAATTTCCTTTTGGACAATTGGCTTACCAGCATTATGTGGCATTTGGCGGTCAAGACAAGCAAGCGATTACAAAACTGGCAGCAGGGATTGAACTTCTCATCTTATCAGCCGATATATTAGATGATATTGAAGATCAAGACAAAGATTCGTATCCTTGGATGAAGTGTCAGAGCGGAGTTGCGATGAATGCGGCAAATGTTCTTTTTGCATTGAGCTTTGAAGTCTTTTCAAAGCTTGATCATGCAACGGAGCTTTTAAACAGTGTATACTCTTATTCCATTCAGTCAATGCAAGGACAGCATTTGGATATGACAGTGGAGCCGGAGAATGAGCAGGATTGTTTAAATATCATGAGATTAAAGGCAGGATCACTGTTTGTGTTACCCTGTATGTTAGGGGTTATCTTGGCAACAGGTTCTTTTGAAAAAAATGTAGAACAATATGCTTATTATCTAGGCATGGCAGAGCAGCTTGAAAATGACTATGTAGCTCTTTTTAATAAAGAGAATATTGATTTTAAAAGAATGCAAACATTACCGCTAGTATATTTAAAAAATGAATTTAATCCATCCAGTTCTGACTTGCTCAGTTATTATCAATCAGAGGATAAGAGCATTGGCTCTGAAGAATTAAAGGATAAATTAAAAGAATCTGGCGTTCAACAATATGTATTTATTATGAGAAACCTTCTCAGAAATAAGTTTAAAGAAGCATTCGAAATACTACATTTAGAGGCTTCTAAAAAGGAAAAGCTGATACTTTTTTTAATTGGAGATGGAGAAGATGAACATTCAGAACCTAGTTAGTTATCTAGTGGAGAATCCCTCGGCATTAAAGCAAGTTGCAAATGGAAATGCATCGTTACTTCACGTTGATCAAGTGACTGCAAGCATTATTGTTGAAGGTTTTCAAAAAGAAGACACCATTAGATCAAAAAAATGGAAAGATGCTGGGTGAGTATAGAGGGTCTATGCAAAAATTTTACTCGAAATTAACTGTTATATTAATGATCCTTAGCTTTATTTATGTGATTTATATTTCCTACATTAATGTGTTTAATATTTTTGTAGGAGCAGTCGTTTCGGTGAATAGTGACGGCCAACTTGAAATAGTGGATGTTGTTGATTTTACAGACAGCTATTATGCTGGTGTTAGGAAAGGCGATATCATCCTTGAAGTGAACGGTAACAAAGAACCAACCGAAGAAGTAAGACGAGGTTATTTAGCGAATGTCAAGAGTTTAGTTGTTGATAGACATGGTGATGAAATTGAAATAGAGAATGTAAGCTTATTGAGTCAAGAAAATCTGTTTATTTATATAATACCTATCATTTTTTATTCGATCTGTCTATTTTGTATATTTATGATTTTAAAAATCAATAAATCTAGGAAAAAAGAGTCTGCATATATTCTAGCTCTCTTTTTGCTAGCTGTTGCTGTAGCCTATGTAAGCTCTGGGGGCTCTGGTAAAGGGGAATATATTAGCAGCTTTGTCGTAATTTTTACGATGACTAGTGTACCGTCGTTATATATGCACTTTATGTATCAATATTTAAAGGAATTAGGAACGGTAATTATTAGTTGGCGTGTACTTCTTTGTTTGTATGCCGTCCCTTTTATAAATATTGTATTAGAAATTCTGTTTAAAAATATGGTTTTAGCTGCTTTTAACTTACTATCATTCTTTGCACTTGCATTTATTACGATTATTATCACATTAAGGGCTGCTAAAAAGTTGAAAGGGACTGAAATCGGAAATGTCCTTAGTGCCTTTGCACTTATTTTGATCTCATCATTCAGTCCATTTATGCTATTTTTTATTATTCCTTATTTATTTCATAAATATTTTATTTCACCTTATATCCTAGCATCGTTCGCTTTATTGATTCCGTTTTTCTTAGTCTATCAATTTATGACAAATAAATTATATAATGTTGATTTCTTTTTAGGGAGAATCAAATATTATAGTCTTTTAGCCATCACACCTACTATAGTGGTAGTCGTTATATTTGATTTCATTCAAAAGCCAAGTGCTAACTTTTATACAATGAAATTTACGATTATCACGTATATTCTTATGCTCACTGTCTTCTATTTTAAAGAAATCATCGACTTCCGTTTTCGTCTGAAGCGTTTTTCAGAGAAGCATAATTACCAAGATAGCGTGTTTAAATTCACGCAGCTCATTCGTGAGGCGTCATCACTTCACCAAGTGTTATATCATTTAAAATACACCATTTTAGAAGTACTTGTTGTAAATAAAGCCTTTGTGCTTGAAGTGAAGGCAGATGGACAGGTTGAAGAGATTGATGAATCGACAGAGGAAAGTAAGCTATGGAAAAAGTATGTAGACCAATTTCAAGAATTATTAGGTGAAGTCGGGAAAATCATTGCGTTTGATAAAGGGTTTATGATGAAAATTGGTGAGCGGGGCGGTCACTCGTTTGTGATTTGCTGTTTATCTAATTTACGGACACCGAAATTGTCGCGCGATGAGATTTCTTGGCTGAAAACATTGGCCTTTTATACAAGTGTCAGTTTGGAAAATGTCGTTAAAATCGAAGAATTGATGGAGCACCTTGACGATTTGAAACAGCGCGAGGCCAATCCTGCATGGCTGAAGAAAATCATGTTTGCTATGGAAGAAAAGCAGCGTTCAGATTTAGCGAGAGATCTTCATGATTCCGTGCTGCAGGACTTGATATCACTAAAAAGGCAGTCGGAGATGTTTTTAACGAATTTCCAAAACAACCAATGCCCGACATCTATTGAAAATTCGCTTATCTCATGGAATGATCAAATGTCCAAAGTGATTCAAACGACGAGAGAAACGTGTCATGAGCTTCGGCCGCAGCTGCTGTATGATTTAGGTTTAGTAAAGGCGATATCGAAGCTGACTTCTCAAATCCAAGAGGAAGCACCGTTTCATATTAGGCTGAATACTACACGCTTTGATAAAGAATTGGACATTGATATTGATTCACAGCTGAATATTTACAGAATTGTTCAGGAACTGTTATCCAACGCCCTGAAGCACTCAAAAGCCACTCAAGTGTTAGTGATGCTGATTTGTATTAAAGATCAGGTTGTTCTTCACTATGAGGATGATGGAGTCGGTTTTGATGCCAGTCATCTTGATCAGCACACAATGAGCATGGGTCTGTCGGGAATTAGAGAAAGAGTGAAAGCGTTAAATGGAAAGCTTCAAATTCACACAGCCCCGGAAAAAGGGCTCAAGGTGAAAATTGAAATGGAATTGTAACGATTTATTAAGGATTAAGACTTGGCATCAGCCAAGTCTTTTATATAAAATGGAAGTGAGTGATTTAAAGGGAGGAAGACATGAAGAAGATATTGGTCATTGATGATCATCCGGCTGTCATGGAAGGGACAAAAAGCATATTAGAATCAGACCAGCAGCTATCAGTCGATTGTTTAAGTCCTGATGCAGAAGCCGCCTTTTTAAAGACGCATGACTTTTCCATCTATGATGTGATTTTAATGGATTTAAATCTCGGGGATATCAATGGAATGGACATTGCGAAACAAATTTTAGAAACCAACCATCAAGTGAAAATTATCATTTATACAGGGTATGAAGTAGATGATTATTTTGAAGAGGCTATTCGGGCTGGATTACACGGTGCAATTAGTAAAACAGAGACGAAAGACAAAATTATTGAATACATACACCGCACATTGCAAGGGGAAGTTGTCATTCAGCTGTCCTATTTAAAGAAATTAATTTCACAGCAGCAAGAAAAGCCAGAACAGGCGCAGCAGACTGATCACGAGCTCTTAACCGAACGGGAGTGTTTGATCCTTAGAGAAGTGGAAAAAGGATACACGAACCAGGAGATTGCCGATGTGCTTCATTTGAGCAAACGGTCAATTGAGTACAGTTTGACATCCATCTTTAATAAGCTGAATGTTGGATCTCGTACAGAAGCGGTGTTAATTGCCAAGTCTGAAAGTGTGCTGTAAACGTGTGAAGGGAGAGGGCCTTAATGGATGTGAGCGGATCAAATACTCTGCTTGAGGCACTAGGCATTGAGATTGTAGAGTGCAATAAATCACGATGCGTTGCAACAATGCCAGTCGATCACAGAACAAAACAGCCATTTGGACTGCTGCACGGGGGAGCATCTGCTGCTCTAGCAGAAACAGTGGCGAGCATGGGGGCTGCTGCTCATTTGGACTTAACGCAGCAAGTTTGCTCAGGTATTGAAATCAATGCCAATCATTTAAAATCTGTACGCGATGGAGTGGTGACAGCGACAGCTGTTCCAGTACATGTAGGACGGCGTACAATGGTATTTCAAATCGATATAAAAGATGATCGAGACCGGCACATCTGTACGTCAAGATGCACACTTGCTGTCATTGATCGCATATAAAAAAGCTCCCGGTGCAGCGGAAGCTTTTTTTGTATGCTGTTGAGCGATAAAAAAAGAATGGCCCAACATGGCAGGCCATTCTTTTTTGCTTTTTATAAATAAGAATCTTCTTTTCGCTTAATCACAAAGTTACGGAAACCGCCATAATCATCTTGGACACTGCGCTTGTCGAGCTTAACACCAGTATTGTACGCGGCTCTTCCGATTAAGTGTGCGCCGACTGGTGCTGTCAGGAAGATAAATACGATCCCGAGAAGGATTTTTGCAGAAATAACGCCTGCAAGAAACCATTCGTGAAAAAACACACCTACTAAAATCAGAACAACGCCAAGGGTCGATGCTTTTGATGCAGCATGCATACGTGTGTAAACATCCGGCAGGCGAAGGACACCAATGGCTGAAATCAAACAGAGGATAGCGCCTAGCAGGATAAAGAAAATCACGATGGCTTTAGCGATGACGATCATTTTCAATCACTTCCCCTTTCTCAAGGAATTTGGAAAAAGCGACAGTACCGATAAAGGCAAGGATGCCGAGCAGTAAAATAATCTCAAAGAATGCAGTGGTTTTCAGTAAAATTGAAACGATGGCTGTCATCCCAATTAAATTGATTCCTATCGCATCAAGTGCACTCACGCGATCAGGAATAGAGGGACCTTTGATCACTCGTATCACAAAAAGCAAAGTAGACAGCGCAAGAATGCCAAGTGACATTTGCAAAATGAGTTCCATTACTTACCGCTCACCTCCTGAATCGCTTTTTCAAATGAAACCCGGATATCGTGAATGGCTTTTTCAGCATCTTCAATATCCATCGCATGAATGTATAAAATGGACCGATCATCGGAAATATCAATCACTAGTGTACCTGGTGTCAATGTAATCATATTTGCCAGTATGGTGATTTCCCAATCTGTTTTCAAGTCCGTACGAAAGGCGAAAATACCGGGCTTAATCGTGAGCTTTGGAGATAATACGGTCTTTAATACACTTAAATTGGCAAGAAGCAGCTCGCGAATAAAAATGATGATCAGCTTGAAAATCGCATAAAGGGCATAGCCGTAAAAACGCTGCGGGAAAAATCGACGCAGCATAAAAATGGCGATCATCCCTAATGCAAAACCTGATACAAAGTCTGCGGCTCTGTATGTATCATTCATAAACATCCATGTAAAGGCGAGGAGTGCGTTTAGTAATATTTGAAAGGCCATGTTCATCTACTCCTTCAGCACAGCTTGAATATATTTTTCTGGTGTAGAAAGCATTTCCGCTGCTTGATTGATATAAGGGGCAATGAACTCTGTCCCTAACCCAATGGCAAGCGATAAGACGACAAGCAGTACGCCAGGGTACACCATTCCTTTAATTGACGGCTTTCTTCTTCGCATATCCTGTTCCTCGCCCCAAAATGCGGACATGAAAATCTTCATAATAGAGTAGAGGACAAGAAGACTGGACAGTAAGACCAGGATAGAAAACGTCATGTGTCCAGCAGAAAATCCACCTTCCACAATTTTTAGTTTTCCAACAAAGCCGCTCAGCGGCGGAATTCCTGCAAGCGATAAAGCCGATATGAAAAACATCCATCCTAATAGAGGCTGGGATTGAATCAGTCCGCCCATTTTTTTCAGTTGATTTGTACCAGCATACACAAAGAGGGCACCTGCCAGCATAAATAAAGCCCCTTTGATCACCATGTCGTGAATGAGATAATAAATGGCACCTTGGAGTGATGCAGGTGTGTTGGCTGCAAATCCAAACAAAATGACCCCAACAGCTGTGACAATGTTATAAATCACGATCTTCTGTACATCAGAATAGGCGATCGAGCCTATCACACCGAATATCACCGTCAGTGCGGCAAGCCACGCCATGAGTGTATGGGTGAAGCCTGTATCGTGTATAAAAATTAATGTAAAGACTCTGGCTATCGCATATAAGCCAACCTTTGTCAGCAAAGCCCCAAATAGAGCTGAAATCGCTGCTGGCGGCGCGTGATACGATCCTGGAAGCCAGAAATAAAGCGGGAAGATCCCAGCTTTTAAGCCGAATACAATGAGGAACAGGATGGAAATAACAGTGATTAGCCCTGTTTGCCCTGATTCAGCTATTTTCACACTTAAATCAGCCATATTGAGCGTACCCGTCACTGCATATAAACAGGCGACTCCGACAATAAATAATGCCGACGAGATGATATTAAACACAATATATTTGAGTGATTCACGAAGCTGAGGCTTTGATCCGCCTAATACAATAAGCATATAAGATGCCATCAGCAGTAATTCAAAGAATACAAACAGGTTGAAAATATCTCCTGTTAAAAAGGCTCCGCTCACGCCAGCTAACAAAAACTGCACGCCAGAATAATAGAAGAGACGCTCTCTTTCTTTCCCAATCGTTTGAAATGAGAAGAGGACTGTCACAAGCCCGACAACGGAAGCGGTCAGTACAAGGAGTGCAGCAAATTGATCGGCCACAAGGGCAATCCCAAATGGCGCTTTCCAGCCGCCCAAATAAAGGGTTTGTATCCCATTTGTGAAAATCGTTTGAACCAAATATGCATTACATATAATGGCTGAAAGAGATGCCAAGACACTAAAGACTCTTGACAGCATGATGTTTTTATTCATAAAGATCAACAGTGTAGCAGCTAGTAATGGAATTAAAATAGGCAGGATCACGAGATTATTCATGCTGATCATTTCCTCTCATTTGATCCATGTCATCTGTTCGCAGCTCTTGGAAGGCACGGAAGGCCATGACAAGTAATAAGGATGTCACACCAAAAGCAATGACAATGGCTGTTAAAATTAATGCTTGTGGTAATGGATCTACATAGGATGTGAGCCCCTCTTTTAGAACTGGAGGCGCTCCTTTTTTTAAACCGCCCATTGTTAAAAGAAGCAAGTGGACGCCGTGACTCAAAACAGCAGTACCGACGATGACCCGCAGAAGGCTCTTTGACAGCATCAAATAGGTCGCCGCCATAAAAATAATTCCGACGATAATAGACATTAGAAATTCCATTATTCCTTCTCTCCAATCATTTGAATAATGGTCATGGTGACACCGACAACAACCAAATACACACCGATATCAAACAGGACGGCTGTCGCTAGTTCTGTTTTTCCTAAAAACGGTAATTGGAAATAATCAAATGCATGGGATAGAAAAGGTGCACCGAATAGAAAGGATCCCATACCTGTCAGGATCGCAACGAGCAAACCGGCTCCAGTTACATAAATAAAGTCAAATGGCAAAATGCGTCTTACTGTTTTCAGATCATAGGCTAAAAGCAGAAGAACGACAGCCGCAGCACTCATCAGGCCGCCAATGAATCCGCCGCCAGGATTGTTATGTCCTGCAAGAAATAGGTGAAGGGAGAAAAGCAAGATGATGAATGCTGTGATTTTTGTTGTGACTTGCAAAAGCATATCATTCGTATCAATCTTTCTCATCGCCGCACACCTCTCTTCCGTTTTACTTGTGTTTTTAATAACCCATAAATACCAAGTGCCGCAATGGCGAGCACGGTAATTTCAAAAAGGGTATCAAAGCCCCTGAAATCTACAAGAATGACATTGACAATATTGTCACCGCCAGCAAGTTTGTAGCTGTTTTCAATAAAGTAAGTTGAGATGGTGTCAAGTGACTGCTGACTTGTGGAAGCGAAGGCTAGACAAGTGACAACAACCCCAACACCTAAAGAAATGATGAAATTGGTCATTTTGAATCTTCTCGTTTTTTGCTTTAAGCTCAGCTTCGGCAAATGATAGAAGCAAAGCAAAAACAGTGCGACTGAAATCGTTTCAATAATCAACTGCGTCAGCGCAAGGTCAGGTGCTCTGAAAATCACGAAGAATAGTGACAGCGTGTAGCCCATGACACCTAGAGCAATAATAGCTGTTAATCGTGAGCTTGCGAATACTGTGGCAATCGTCGCCGCCACCATCACAAGTGAAAGAATCACCTCATACGTGCCAATTGAGGCAGCCTGATCTGTTTGAAATGAAAAGGCCTGCTGATAAAACATCACGCCGCCAATGACGATAATCATGAACCCAAACACATAGACAAGATAGTCACGAAGAAAACCAGTCATATAACTGTTTGTCAGGCGGTATGAACCTTTTTCCAAACCGATAAGAGAGCGGTCGTATAAAGCGTTAAATGACCATTTTTCCTTAAAGATGTTGTATATTGGACGCCATTTTGAAAGCGTCAAGTAGCCGATTGTGCCGAGTACAACAACACCTATTGTCATATAGAGTTCTGGCTGGAAGCCATGCCATGCTTCAATTTTCACAGAAAACCGGCTTCCTGTTTCAATCGCTTCAGGAATGATCGCCGCAATTGCGGGTTCAATGACAGAATAGGCAAGAATATTAGGGAAAAAGAAGAAGGTGACCACAAGTGCAGCTAGAATGATGGGCGGAATGAGCATGCCGATCGGTGCTTCATGCGGTTTTTTCTCCAATTGGTCTATATTCAGACGGCCTCTAAAAGTTTTAAAGAGGAGCATCATACTATAAATGAACGTAAAGACACTAGCGAGCCAAGCGAGTGCTGGGAAGATGGCACCCCATGTTGAAACGTCCGTAAAGCTGATATCGGAAATCCGTATCATACTTGTGAAAAATAGCTCTTTACTTAAGAAACCGTTAAATGGCGGTAATCCGGCCATTGAAAATGTACCGATTAACGTAATGGTGAAGGTAATCGGCATGATCGTCATTAATCCGCCTAATTTCCGAATGTCACGAGTTCCTGTTTCATGATCGATAATACCAGCTGCCATAAAGAGACTGCCTTTAAACGTAGCATGGTTAATGAGGTGAAAAATAGCTGCAAGAACGGCTGCGCCAAAAAAGGCAGGATTGTTTTCATGAATCGCAGCTGCGCCGACGCCAAGCATGAGCATAATCATGCCGAGCTGACTCACTGTCGAATAGGCCAGAATGGCTTTCAAATCGTTTTGTCGGACGGCGTGGAATGATCCCCAGAATAATGTGACAAGTCCCACGATGGAAATGGTCCAGAACCATACCTCTGATATAGCAAAGATTGGACTGAAGCGGGCAACAAGATAAATACCGGCTTTCACCATCGTAGCTGAATGCAGATAACTGCTCACAGGGGTCGGTGCTTCCATTGCATCAGGCAGCCAGATATAGAATGGGAACTGCGCTGATTTCGTAAAGGCACCTAGTAAGATTAGGATCATGGCAGGGATAAAGTAAGGTGATGCCATAATGAGCTGAAGCTGATTCACTGCTTCACGAATACTGAATGAATCAGTAATCAGGTAAATGAGGATGAAGCCGCCAAGCATAGCTAATCCGCCAAAAACAGTAATAAGCAGTGATTTTGTTGCTCCATACCTAGAGCGGTCCCGCTTATACCAATACCCAATTAAGAGGAAGGAAGAGATACTCGTTAACTCCCAAAACAAGTATAGAACGACCATGTTGTCAGAAAGAACGACACCCAGCATCGCGGTCATAAACATGAGCAAATACGTGTAGAAAGAGCCAAGCTGTTCTTTTTCCTTTGATAAGTAGAAAATACTGTACAGCACCACTAGTGAGCCGATACCTGTAATTAATAAAGCAAATAACAGGCTGAGACCATCGACATACACAGTGAAATTCATCCCTAAAGATGGAATCCATTCAGCCTGTGAGAAAAGCGTTCGTCCATTCGAAGTGATGTGTAACATTTGGATGAAATAGGTAAATAAAAGAATCGGCAAGATGAGAACAAACCATCCTGTATGTATACGTCTCACATATTTGTAAAGGAAAGGTACAACAAAAGCGAGTAAAAAAGGTGATAGGATGGCGAAGTGAATAAGCTGCAAGAAAATGAACCTCCTTTGATCAATATAAATTCACGTTCTAAAGAACTGGTAATTAAAATTATAGCGTAAATACAGCCATAGTGCATTGGTTTGAAACGATTTCAAGTAAACTGTATTTGTTTTAGGTTCTTTTGACCACAAAATAATTTTATCAAAAATGATACTCATTGTATATTGTTTTGTTTTTCGTACATGCTTTTCTTAAAGGAGCTGATCAAATGAAACGAAAGATCGCCATCAGCTTAAGCCTATTCTGCACGATTTTAGGAGGAGCATTCTTGATCGACCGAAATGATCAAAAAAGGTGGCAGGCCGGGAGTGAATGGCCGCTGTTTTCTGAGCATCTTCTTCACATGAGCTATCAAGAAACCAAGCTGTATCCTTTTCAGCCCAGGGAATATTTACGAATTGTATTAGCTGATGAATAAGATCCTATAGGATAAAAGAAATATAAAAAAAGCATGGGTCCATGTGAGAGCCCATGCTTTTTATGTGTGAATGTTTAACTAAACATTCTGAGTAAGATCGTTGCACAGATGACTGTTGCTGCTCCGCCAAGTCGTGTAGATACTTGTGCGAAAGGCATAAGACCCATTCTTCCAGAAGCTGAAAGAATGGCAACGTCACCAGTACCGCCAAGTCCGCTGTGACAGCCAGTGACAATAGCTGATTCTACTGGATACATGTTCATTAGTTTTCCAACGAAGTAACCAGAACCAACCATTGCGAGTACAACAGCGATACATACGCATACGAATGGAATGGAGATGACAGTTGCTACATCATCAAGTGGAATGTACAGAATACCAAGACCAACCATTAGCGGCCATGTAAAGCTTCTTGATACAAACTTGTAGAACTGCTGTGAGCCATTTTGAAGATGCTGAGGCATCACGTTTAAGTATTTGATTAAAGCGGCAAGAACAATCATCAAGATTGGACCTGGAATATGAACAAAGCTTTCTAACAAACCACCAAAGATGAAGGTTGTACAAGCAACGAGTACACCAGCACCCATTAACCCGAAATCAACTTTTGCATCCAGATCTGGCTGTTCAAATATTTCGTTTGCTTCTTTTGATTTCACAAGACGGCCATTTCCGTTTAGTTCAGGACGTTTCTCACCAAGCTTCTTCATTGCGCCAGCACAGATAATGGCAATGACGTTCCCAATGACAGCTGCAGGAATTAATTGAGAAATTAATGACTCTGCTGACACATCAAGAATTTGTGAATAAGCGATAGATAATGGCAAAATCCCTTCACCAACACCACCGGCAATAATCGGTACAATAATAAAGAAGAATGAATGATGCGGTGTGTAACCAACTAAAAGGCCAACAAGGATACCAGCACTCACAGCTGCAATTGTACCTGCAACTAGAGGAACAAACATACGAATAAGGCCTTGTACTAAAACAGTTCGCTGCATCCCAAGAATACTACCTACTACAAGAGCAGAAATATAGAAGTAAAGGAAGTTCGACGTTTTCATAAGAGACGTAACCGCTTCCAATGAGTTCGGATTCAGAACATTAAAAAAGACCAGGAACGATGGTACGAATAAAGAAAGAATCGCCGGTCCACCAATATCTTTTAAGATTGGAATACGTTGTCCTACATCTCCAAGGAAAATCCCCAAAATCATAATAACAGCGAAACCACCAAGCATATTTGCTGGAATTTTATTAAAATAAGCGGCAGTTAAAATAATCGCTGCAAGTACTAAATACACAGGTAGATCAATAACACCAATTTTCCAAGACATGATCTTACGGAAAACGCTTTTATTATTGTCAGAATCGTCTGTAATCGATTTCAATTGTTGTGCATTAGCCACATAAACACCCCCAAATGCTATTTGTCTCAATTGTAGAAGATTCAATGACACTCTTCTATTTATTAAACTAAAATAAGTGTAATAAAAGTAAAATAAACAGGGGTTTTTGAGTTTTTTATCATACAAAAATCCCCTGAAGGTAGTTTGTCCTTCAGGGGATTGATCATACATCGTATTTATCGTTTTCCTTTTAGATAAGGCGTACCAAGTGCTTTCGGTGCATCGGCACGTCCGATGAAGCCAGTAAGTGCTAAAATGGTGAGCACATATGGTGCTATGAGCATATACACATTCGGTATATCTTGGAACAGCGGCAGGAGAGAGCCAATGATGCTTAAACTTTGAGCAAATCCAAAGAATAAGGCGGCGCCCATTGCGCCAAATGGATGCCATTTACCGAATACAAGCGCAGCTAGTGCGATGAAGCCTTGTCCAGTAATGGTGGCATGTGAGAAATCAAGCGCGATCGTTGAGGCATAAACAGCTCCGCCAAGACCGCCAAACAGTCCACTAATGAAAACAGCAATGTAACGCATCCGGTACACTTTGATACCCATTGTATCAGCTGCCATTGGATGCTCTCCGACTGCACGAAGACGAAGACCAAACGGCATTTTAAATAAAACAAACCAAGCAACAACCGCAAGAGCTAAGGCGAGTATAGACGTATAATAAACATCTTTAAAGAAAATATCACCAATGATCGGAATGTCACTTAAAAGGGAGATATCTCCTTTATAGAAAGGCTCTGTAATTTTATCAGTTTGTGCTTTTCCATAAATCAGTTTGACGACAAACAATGTAGCGCCAAGTGCCAGCATGTTAATCGCCACACCACTGACCGTTTGATCAGCTCGGAAGGTAATGGTCGCCACTGCATGAATCAGTGAGAACAAACCGCCAACAGCCATTCCGACGAGAAGCCCAAGCCACGGGGTCAAGGCTCCAAACGTATCAGCAAAAAATAAGTTAAAAATAATGCTTGAAAATGCTCCGACGACCATCAACCCTTCAAGACCGATATTGACGACACCTGATCTTTCTGAAAAGACGCCTCCAAGAGCGGTTAAAATAAGTGGTGCAGCATAAACAAGTGTAGCTGGGACGATGATTTCAAGTATTTGCAGAAATCCCACTTATTTTCCCCCCTTTTTCTTCATTTGTTGAATCACAAGACGGATAATATAGCTTGAGGCGACGAAAAGAATGATGATCGCAATGACAATATCAACAACCTCAGTCGGTACGCCTGATTCAAGCGGCATATTTAATGCACCGACCTTCAATCCACCAAGCAATAATGCAGCAAGGACAACACCAACAGCCGTATTTCCACCTAATAAAGCGACGGCAATTCCATCAAAACCTACGCCTGTAAACGAGCCTTTAATAGAAGCATATTCAAATGTACCAAGGCCTTCCATAGCGCCTGCAAGACCTGCAAAAGCACCTGAAATAAGCATCGCATAAATGATATTGCGGCGAACGTTCATACCAGCATATTGTGATGCCTGCTGGTTCATACCAACTGCTCGTAATTCAAACCCTTTAGACGTTTTTTGAATAATGATCCACATTACGACCGCAGCAATAATGGCAACAAAAATACCGTTATGCATTCGGGAAAAATCAGTGATCTGCTCAAAAAATCCAGAGCGGAGCGACGCAGTGGCATCGATTTTATCTGTTTTATCTTTATTATCTGTTAAGACATTTGAGATTAAATAGTTTGTGACATGAAGGGCGATGTAGTTCATCATGATAGTAACGATGACCTCATGCACATAAAAACGAGCTTTTAAAAATCCAGGAATAAAGCCCCATAAAGCACCTGCAGCAGCTGCGGTGATGAGTGCAAGCGGCAGATGAATATATAGAGGTGCATGGACAGTTGTTCCAATCCATACAGCGGCTACCCAGCCAACAAGCATTTGACCTTCTACACCGATATTAAACAGGCCTGTCCGAAATGCAAAGGCAACAGCAAGCCCTGATAAAATATAAGGTGTTACTTGTCTGATGGTTTCTCCCATATAATAGGTTTCACCGAAAACGCCATTCCAAAGGGCGCTATAGCCTTCGATGACACTATAACCGCTTGCCATCATAATAATGGCCCCAACCAAAAGACCAAGTACAATGGCTATAAGCGGAATCAGCAGATTTGTTAAGCGATTAGACATTTGCTTCTTTCCCCACTTCCTGTTGCGTACTTCCAGCCATTAATAGACCAAGCTCTTGCTCTGTTGTTTCTTTTGGATCAACAATGGCGACAATGCTGCCTTCGAAAATAACAGCGATCTTATCACTGACATTGATAATTTCATCAAGCTCAAAGGAGATGAGCAAAACGGCTTTGCCTGTGTCTCTTTGCTCGATTAGACGTTTATGAACAAATTCAATCGCACCAACATCAAGTCCACGTGTCGGCTGAGCGGCAATTAATAAATCAGGATTGCGGTCAACTTCACGGCCGATAATGGCTTTTTGCTGGTTACCGCCTGACAGAGCGCGCGCTTCTGTATATTCACTCGGTGTTCTGACGTCATATTCCGCAATGATTCGTTTTGCTTTTTGATAAATATTTTTCATATTCAATAATCCGAATTTTGAATAAGGACGCTGATAATACGTTTGTAAGGAAATGTTTTCTCCAATTGAAAAATCGAGTACAAGTCCATGTTTATGACGATCCTGAGGAATATGTCCAATCCCGGATTCGGTCACTTTACGAGGCGGGAGATTTTGAATGGCTTTCCCGTTTAGCATGATCGTGCCAGATTCTGATTTCTTTAGACCGGTAATGGCTTCAATTAATTCAGACTGGCCATTGCCATCTACCCCAGCAATTCCGACAATTTCGCCAGCCTTCACTGAGAGGTTCAACTGTTTGACCGCTTCAATTCCTCTGGCGTCTTTTACTGTGAGGTCTTGAATTTGAAGAACCTCCTCAGCAGGAGAAGCCGCTTTTTTATCTGTTTTAAATGACACTTCACGGCCAACCATGAGGCTTGCCAGTTCGTCTTTATTTGTACTTGCCACATCAAGTGTACGAATGCCTTGGCCTTTTCGGATAATGGTCACGCGATGACAGGCATCCATAATTTCTTTCAGCTTATGGGTGATTAAAATAATGGATTTGCCTTCATTGATTAAGTTTTTCATAATTTGTATGAGTTCTTTGATTTCTTGAGGTGTTAAAACGGCCGTTGGTTCGTCGAAGATCAAAATGTCAGCGCCGCGGTAAAGTGTTTTTAAAATTTCTGCACGCTGCTGCATGCCGACAGAGATGTCAGATACTTTTGCGGCAGGATCTATTTTCAAACCATAGCGGTCAGAAAGCTCTTGTACTTGCTGTATGGCTTGTTCTTTGTCAATCTTTCCAAACTTCTTTGGCTCTTTACCTAAAATGATGTTTTCAGCGACAGTGAAGGTATCGACAAGCATAAAGTGCTGATGCACCATTCCGATGCCTAAATCACTAGCATCATTTGGACTAGAGATGGTCACAGGTTTTCCGTGTACCTTGATTTCACCTTTTTCAGGCTGGTACAGTCCGAAAAGCACGTTCATGAGCGTTGATTTTCCAGCGCCGTTTTCACCAAGCAGCGCATGAATTTCGCCCTTTTTTAGCTGCAGCGTAATGTTGTCGTTTGCTACAATGCCAGGGAATTCTTTGCGTATATTCAACATTTCAATGACATAATCCACAGGTTTAACCGCTCCTTTTTTAGGGTGCTGATGAAGATAAAAACTAGCAAAAGAAAAGCTGCAAAACGAGGCTGCAGCTTTTCTTTTACCACCTTTTACGAATAAAGAGGAGGTAAAGGAGAGGCAAGGGGATAAGGCGCGCTTATCCCGATGCTCAAATTAAGCTTTAAAATCTTTTAGTTCATCACGTGTTGCAGGGATTTTCACTTCACCCTTGATGATTTTTTGTTTCCATTCTTCAACTTTCTTTAATACATCTTTATCAAGGTTTTCCTTAGATGGAGAGATGTCAAGAGCGCCTTCTTTCAGACCGTATGTGATCACTTCACCGCCAGGGAACTTACCTTCTTTTGCTTTCGTTGTTAAGTCTTGTACCGCTGTGTCTACTTTCTTAACCATAGAAGTAAGGGTGACACTTTGTTTTGTTCCAGGTACTTTTCCTTCGTCATACTGGTCTTTATCTACACCGATAACCCAAACTTTACGGTTAGGATCTGCTTTTTTCAGGTTTTTCGCTTCTGTGAAGACACCAGTTCCAGTGCCGCCAGCAGCATGATAGATGATGTCGACGCCAGATTTGTACATGCTTTCAGCTGTTGCTTTCCCGATGTCAGCCTTATCGAATGCACCGGCATATTTCACTTCAACTTTTGCTTTCGGATTAGCTGCTTCAACACCTGCGCGGAAGCCAACTTCGAATTTTCTGACTAATTCAGAATCAACGCCGCCTACGAATCCAATTTTGTTTGATTTTGTAGAAAGAGCAGCCGCAACACCCACAAGGAATGATCCTTCGTTTTCGTTAAATACAATGCTGGCTACGTTGTCTTTTTTCACGACTGCATCAACGATCGCAAAGTGGTTTTTCTTACGTTGATCCGCAATTTCAGAAATAGCATCTTCCATTAAGAAACCAATTCCGTAAATCAGGTCGAATTTCTCACGAGCAAGTGTGTTTAAGTTTGTTGTATAGTCAGCATCTGATTTAGATTGTAAGTAATCAAAGCCGTTTTTACCTTTTTTTAGATTGTTGTCTTTCCCAAATGCTTGTAAACCTTCCCAAGCTGATTGGTTAAACGATTTGTCATCGACACCACCGACATCAGTTACCATTGCAACAGTGAATTGATCTTTATCTTTTTTGCTTTCACCGCTGTTTGAGCCAGAGTTGCCGCATGCTCCAAGGATGGTTCCTGCTGCTACGACTAAGGACAATGCTAGTCCAATTTTGCGCTTCTTCAAAACATAACCCCCTATAAAATTTAAAAGTTTCAGAAAAGTCTCGCGAAAAAAGACCGATCTATCTCTTCTCACCCTTCTGAAGAGGGTATTTTATCCTGCTTTCTCATGAAACTTATGGAGGGCAGGAGAGAAGATGTGAGACATCAGACTTATATCTCGTTGAACTAATCAATCATAATTTATCATTTCCGATCGAATAAATAAATAGAAATTTGTTTTATTTTTAAAAAAATGTTAAATGGGTTTATTTGATGTCTTTTTATCTGCTGAAATATGATATAATGCCGCTTTTGTGATGTGCTTCGCTACAGCAGAACTACTGATATCAAGGGGTTTGTTACATCGTATGCCATAAAAAAACATCTGGCCTTTGTGAAAGGTCAGATGTAGCAGTTTAAAGATATTGCTGAATCAAATTCATATTGCTCGTGTTCAATTTATATTGGAAAACAGGACGTCCAATTGTCCCATACGCCATTTCAACATCCACCACTTCGATATCCTCAAGGAATTTCAAGTATTTTCTAATGGAGACTTGAGAGATTTCTGTATGATTGGCTAGGTCTTCAGTCGTGAAAGCCTGCTGACCAAATGATTGAATGCTTGTCCAGATGAGTTTAAGTGTGCTTTTTGTCAGTCCTTTTGGCAAGAGGACTTTTTCCGCCTCTGCTTTTTTATGAAAAAGCTTCGCATCTAAATCATTTTGCGAAATGCTGTTCATGGATTGATACAGGGCGTGTTTCCGTTTGTACTCTGCCAGTGCTGATTGGAATCGTTCGAACTCAAAAGGCTTAATTAAATAATCAACTGCTCCGTTTCGCATCGTTTGCTGTACAACATCGACTTCATTTGCAGCCGAAATGACAATGACATCAACGGCATGATTTTGCTGGCGAATTTCTGTTAGTAATGCCAGTCCATTTTGACCAGGCATATAAATATCGAGCAGGACGAGGTGTATGACTTCTGTTTTTAACACTTCAAGTGCCTGCTGAAAGGAGGTGGCAATCCCCTTTAACTCAAAGCCGTCGATTTGGGTCAGGTAGCGTTTGTTCAGCTCCCCAACCATTGGATCATCTTCTACTATTAACACATTAATCATGTGAATCCTCCTTTTGTTTATATGGAATGCGGAGACTAAAGGTCGTTCCTTCTCCTTTTTCACTCGTGACAATCATATGTCCGTTCAATTTCTTGATGCTTTGGTCAACGAAGTAGAGTCCGAACCCTCGGTCTTCTCCTTTAGTTGAAAAGCCTTGATCAAACATGATGTCTTGTTCTTCTTTCGTGAGACCAACACCTGTGTCCGTGATTTCAATGTGAAGCTGCTCATGGATGTATCTGAAGGAGATCGAGATGTTTTTCGTGTCAGTATGTGAAACAGCATCGAGTGCGTTATTTAACAAGTTGCCAATCACGGTAATGAGATCATGCGTCACTGCCGGGTCCTCCGTATTTGGCACTTGTGTGCTGCAAATAACCTCCAAGGCAGCGCCTTGTTCCCTGATATAGCTTTGTTTTCCTAGTAAAAATCCTGCTAAAACAGAGTTTTTTACATGGTTGATGATTTCATTTGTTTCCGTTTGCTGATAGATCGCAATATCTTTGATATAGGTGCCAAGATCATCGTAGTTTTTGAGCTGAACCAATCCTAAAATGACATGCAGCTTGTTCATAAATTCATGTGACTGGGCACGGAGCGCATTCGCATACATTTTGACCCCGCTAAGCTGTTCAGCCAGATGTTTCACTTCTGTTTTGTCACGGAAGGTGGCGATGGCTCCGACAATTTCACCTTTTACCGTAATTGGCACTTCATTAAAGACGAGCTCCAGTCCATTCATTCTCACGTCACGATCAAGCAGCGGCTTGCGTGTTTCAATGACCTGTTTTAAGCCGCTTGAAGGGAGGAGAGTTTGAACATCTTGTTCTCTAGGATCAACCATAATGCCCATATTATGAAAGAGCCGTTTTGCCTCTGCATTGGCCAGTTTGATTTTACCGTGCTGATCGACGGCAAGAATCCCTTCTTTTGTTGATTCTAGCATGGCACTTCGTTCTTTTAACAATGTGGCGATCTCATCCGGTTCAAGTCCAAACATAATCTTCTTCACTTTTCTTGCCACAATGAGTGCCCCGATGATGCCAGATAGAAGGCTGAGTGATGTGACGAAGTAGAGTGGAAGTAAGCTTTGATGAATAATCAAGTCAATTTCCTTTAACGTAATCCCGACGGCCACAGCCCCAAGCTGCTTTCCATTTTGATCATAAACAGGAACAAAAGCACGCATGGATCTGCCGAGTGTTCCAGAAGCCGTACTAATATGTTCTTTCCCCTGTAATGCTGCTTTTTCATCACCGCCGGCAAACCGCTTTCCAATCTTCTGCGGATTCGGGTGTGTTTTGCGGATACCGTTCATATCCATGACGACAACGAATTCGGTTTTGGTGATTTGCTGAACACTTGTTGTATATTTTCGTAATGCGGAATATGAATGATTTTCTAATGATTGTGCGGTGATCGGTGCCTCTGCGACCATTTTGGCAGTAGAGAGAGCAATGTCACGTTCCTGCTGATGGATGTTCTTGGCTGTTTCCGACCATATCGTAAAGAATGTGATACAAAGGGAGATCAGGACAACGATGCACACAAAGATCGTCAGCCGTGTTTGCAGTCTTAAAGTTTTTTTCACGAGTATACCCCTAACGCACGATTTTTTCGTAACAGTAATACTTTAACGGGAAAATGTAAGTTTGTGAAGGAATGTACGTGCAAAATCATAAATTTGATTTTGCTGTCAGTTTACTTTGAAAGCATCTTGTCAATCCGTTTTAAGTGAGCCATAATAAATGTGAGCTTATGAGAAAGGATCTATTTATGAAAAATACATATTTGACTGGATATTTTCCGCTGATTTCAATTTTACTATTCAGCTCTGCTTTTTCGATTTTCACAGTAGGTATCACGACTGATTTCTTGACTCAAGCAGGCATTTTAAAAGGAATGCTTGAATTTTTCTCTGAACAGGGCATTCGTCTTGCTCTCTTTGCTGCTTTTGCACTTGTTTATTTTATGATCTTATCTGCCTTAAAACTGATTGCAGATACGGTATTAGAGCTGGCGCTGCTCTTTTTCGCTAAGGACCCTGAAGGGGAGAACTTAAAGAAAATTCGGATTGCATCCGTTGTTTATTTATTTGCCAGCTTGCTTGCATTTCTGTTGACGCAGCAGCTCATTCTGCTTGTTGGACTTTTTGCATTAGCAAGTCTTGTCTATTTTATCTGGGTTGTGGTTCGCATTTATCAATCGCTTTCTATGCTGAATTTGATTGGGTTTATGATGTTTATTCTGCTGTTTTGGGCGACGTTTTTGATCGGTATTTTGTACTTATTTATTAAGCTTTATAACAGTGTGATGGCAAGTCTGCCTTCATAAGCAGACAAAGAAAGCATCCTCCAATGATGGAGGATGCTTTTTTTATGAAAGAAACCGCTTTTGAATATCGGGTGTAGGCATCATACAAGATGTTTTTTGACCAAACCATTTATAGCGATTTTTTGCCATCAGCTGATAAAACCAATCACGGATTGGGCGAGGTATGGCAAGGAGTAAAAAGCTCCATCTGTAGATTCCTTTTAAATGCCGCGCGGCTTTTAAGATGCCTGTCGATTTCGTATACAGGGTCCCTTTTTCGATATAAATGAATGAATTGAACTCATCTAAAGGCAAACCGTTTTCCTTTAAAATACGCTGCCCTGTATCTGATTGTAATGAAGCGAACATCATCCGTTCATTCGGATCGCGCTTAATCACAAACTGAACAGCGCCGCTGCACACGTTGCAGACACCGTCAAATAAAATTAAATGGGGTGGATGTGTTGAATGCATCGCAATCAAACCTCCTGTTTATCTGGCGTATTGCATCGTATTTTTCCAAATACGTAAGTGCGGGCTTGAATTGTAAATCGATTCGACCGTTCCTCTATCTCTTCCGACCCAGACACCCATTGTGTACTGATCTGTCAGTCCCACAAACCAAATATCTTTGTAGTCATTGGATGTCCCTGTTTTACCACCGATGTAAGGGGCATTGAAATTCGCTTTTTTCCCTGTCCCACTTTTCACAACGGAGGTAAGCAGCTTACGCATCGTTTCATTTGTACGCTGAGAATATACTTGCTTTGGCGACTCTTTCCACTTGTAAAGGGTCTTACCGTTTAAGTCTGTCACTTTTGTGATCGAATGACTTTGTGTGTAGGCTCCTTGGTTGCCAAAGACGGTATATGCATCTGTTATTTCTAGCGGTGAGAAGCCTTTCGTAAATCCGCCAAGTGCAGAAGGAAGGCGGTAATCATCCGCTACAATATGCTCAAATGAGAACTTCTCTAAATAGCTGAAGCCTTTTTTGACACCTACTGTATCCAGCATTCGGATCGCAGGGGTATTGTAAGAATGTTTAAAGGCTGTTTCAAGTGTGACTGTACCATACGTTTTATGATTATAGTTCTGCGGACAGTATCCGCTGCTGCAAAACTTGCCGGCACTGATGGTGCTTGAAGCCGTTGCGCCGGTTTGATCAATATAAGGTGCATAGTCTAAAAGCGGTTTAATTGCAGAACCAGGCTGTCTTTGCGCTTGATAAGCGTAGTTAAAATCAAATTTCTTATAGTTTTTCCCGCCAGCAAGTGCAACAATTTGATGCGTTTCATGATTAATGACGGCTGATCCGCCTTCCACACCTTGGTAAGGCAATTGAGCATTGAGCTGATAGACGGCTCTTTGCTGTAAGGAAGGATCAAGCGCCGTATAAATTTTCACACCATCCTGGAGCAGGGCACTGACCTTTTCAGATAATTCTTTTTGAATCGCCTTTTTCGCTTCAGTTGTTTTGGCTTTCTTCAATCGTTTTGTAAAGCCCTCCTGATCAGACACAAGATCGGTAAACTCTTCATTGGCATATGTCACATAATCAGGGTATAGGTTTTTCTTTTCACTTAAAGAAAGGCTGATTTTTTCTTTGACGGCTTTTTTGTATTGCTTTTTGGTGATGACGCCATCTTTCTTCAAAATACCAAGCAGTCGTTCTTGGCGTTTCTTTGTGTGCTTGAACTGCTTTAATGGGTCATACAGTGTTGGGTTGTTTGGAATAGCAGAGATAAATGCCATTTGTGCAAGTGTTAAAGAACTAAGCGGCTTATCAAAATAGTAATTAGCCGCAGAACCGACACCGTAAACACCATTACTGAAATAAATCGTATTTAAATAGCTTTCGAGAATTTCATCCTTCGAGAATTTCCGTTCAAGTTCATAGGAATAGAGCAGCTCTGTAAACTTTCGGCTGAATGAACGTTCATGGCTTAAATATAAGTTGCGGGACAGCTGCTGTGTGATCGTACTCGCTCCTTGGCTGATGCCATGGTTTTTGACATTTGCAGCAAGGGCACGAACAACCCCCATAAAGTCAATTCCCTTATGGTCATAAAAGTTGCGGTCCTCTGAACGAAGGAACAGCTCCTTCACAGGTTCAGGGATTTTATCGTATTTCACGAACACCCGGTTCTCATCATTTGAGACGATCTCGGAGATAAGAGAACCATCCCGGTCATACATATAACTATTTTGGGAAAAATCTATCTTTTCCAGCTTGATTTTTTGATCAAGCACTTCGTTAACAGGCTTTACACTTGCAGCTTCTTCCTTTGATAGATAAAAAGTCAGAACAAATAATGGGATGAGGGCAGCAAGTAATAACCAACCAATAATTGCACGAAACATGAGGTCACTCACTTTCTTCAATTTTCTAGCCATATCGTACCATTCTTTTGCGAATACGAGAAGGTTATTTTTAGAAAAGAATGGGCGTGAAGTCTAGTGAATAAGGCTTTTACGCAAGAAAAAAGAGTATCTGAAGATGATCAGACACTCCTTTCATTCGTCTTCGCATGCGAGCGGACCGCCCATAAAAATAACGCACCAAACAGAAAAATGCCGGCAGTGACATAAAAGACAGCTGGAATCCCGTAATGACTCGCCACAATGCCGCCGATCACCGGACCGACGACATTCCCAAGAAAACGGAAGCTGACATTATATCCGAGCACTTCCCCTTGCATAGAAGCAGGTGCTTTGATCCGGATATACGCCGTCGTACACGGAATAATTCCGCCAAGTGCCATCCCGTATAGGAAACGGAAAATGACTAACATGACGTATGAATCCGCCATCGCTTGCGGGATGAATAAAATAGAGGAGAGGATGAGAAGGGCAAGCAGCACCTTGTCGTGACCAATTCGATCTCCGAGATCCCCCCATTTTCGCGTGAACAGCAAATTGCCAAGTCCAGTTGCAGAAAAAGCAAGCCCCGCATAAAAAGCGAGATTGACAGGACCATGTAAATCATGAATGTATAAAGCCAAAAGCGGCTGTATGCTAAAGTTCCCTACCTGCGTAATAAACGTTAAAAGCATCGTGACCACAAGCAAAGGCTGTTTGAAAATGTGAATGAGTACATCCTTCCGTGAGTAAGAAACTCGCTTTGCTTCTTTTGACCGGATCGGCTGTTCCTTTACTCCGAAGATAATCACAATAGCTGACACATAAATGACAGCCGCTGTGAGGAAAAACGTATAAATAAATCCGACGCTGTCTGCCATGAATCCGCCCATTAACGGACCAAACAATCCTCCGGCGACATTACTCATCTGCATCGTTCCAAGGGTTTTACCAGCAGTTGCCTTTTCAGTCTGTGCAGAAATCAGTGCCATTGAAGTCGAGATAAAGCCTGTGACAAGCCCCATGAAGAGCCTTAGTGCAAATAGCTGATACACGGTGTGCACAAGCCCCATTAATAGAATACTTGTGGCGATGCCAATACCGTTAATTAATAATATCTTTTTATAGCCATGCCGGTCGCCAATCCGCCCCCAAATCGGAGAAATCAGGAAGGCTGTTAAAAACGTGACCCCAAAGACATAGCCGCTCCATCTTTGAACAAATTCATTTGAATAGCTGCTATCAAGAGATTCTATGTAAAGTGATAAAAAAGGGACGATCATTGTAATACTCGCAGATACAAAAAAGTTCACAAACCACATGATGTACAAGTTTTTCTTCCTGTTTGTGATAGAGACCACCTTCTTTATTTATTTCGTGTTCCTTAATAATTATAAAGGAAAATAAACGATCTTTCATCAGATGAATAGGTTGGGCATAGTGAATCTGCATTATTTTCACGAAAATGAAGTGATTTCAAGGTCCGTCTTAATATAATGGTATGAGAATGAAAAGCTGACGAAAAAGTGAGGTGAAACTGGTGGAACAGAAGACGGTGCTTGTGGTCGATTTTGAATTTACGATGCCTGATGGAAAATATCATCCACAAAACTTTTTTCCTGAAATTATTGAAGCTGGGGTAGTGAAAGCAGCAGATGAAACGATCATAGACACATTCTCTAGTTACGTCAAACCGAAAAAGTTCCCGAAGCTGACGAAGCGCTGTAAATCTTTCCTCGGAATTACGCAGGAGGATGTAGAGAGCGGGATTTCATTTGAGGCGTTTATCGAGAAGCTCGTGTCACTTGATGGGGGAGAGAATTGTGAGATTATTACGTGGGGCAACATGGACATGAAGGTACTGAAGCAAAATTGTATGCTCAATCATATTACCTTTCCTTTTAAGGGGAAGCTGAGGGATCTGGCTTTTGAATATAAAACCTTTTTTGGTGACCGTACACTGACAGGGCTTCGAAAAGCGGCAAAGGAATACGGCAGTGAAGGAGCTGGTAAGCATCATAAAGCACTCGATGATGCCATGACGACTTATCAGCTGTTCACCCTTTTTGAAAAAGACAGAGCCTATGTGGAAAATCCGCAAACAACCAAAATTGGTGAGCTGATCGATTTCTCACATTTTTTTGATTCGGCTGATTAGCGGACGTCTTCTGGAAAATAATCTTTTTCAAGAGAAGATAGGCACGCTCTTGATTTTTCAGCCCATTTAGAATCATCCGCACGGAGTGCTTGTTTCAATTTATCTACAGCTTCTTTCAGTGACTCTTCATAATCAGGTATATCGCCATCATAAGGCTTCACCATATGATGAGGGATATTTGTCTGTTCTCTATAGGCCAAAGCCCGCCTCTCTTGGAAAAAAGGCACGTCTGCTTCTTTCGGATGATGCAGGTCGCCTTGAGTGGGATGTGTCAGAACGGCTTTTACTTGAACGAGATAGGTCGATGGTTTCACTGCTGTCACTTCCCCAACGTATACACCTGTTTTATAAAAACCTTTCACAACTTGTCCAATTTGAATGTCTGTCATGTGAAATTCCTCCATTTCCTTCTCATCGGAAGGTATTTCATTTCTTTTAGCCAATATAGTGAAGTAAACGAGCAAAAGGGGGGGAATGGCGAATGATGTCGTTCATCGTACTTTTTCTACTATATTTTCCTGAAGATAAAAGGGAGTACATCCCAGCGGCTATCACCACGGTGATTTTCTTTATTGCTGCGTTTATTTGTTTTCGTCTCATCGTTCGAGCGTCTAAGAAGCAGGAGCGGATAGATGAAAAAAGAACAAAAAAAATGGATTAATCATTTTCTTCTTGTATCTTCAGGAAATTTCACGGTGACGGTTGTTCCAGACTGCAGCGAGCTTTTGAAACGAATGGTTCCATGGTGATTTTCAATAATAGAAAAAGTCACTGTCAGCCCAAGCCCAGTCCCTTTATTTTTCAAGGTGTAATAGGGTTCGCCAAGCTTTTTCATTTGGCTTTCTGTCATACCTACACCGTTATCAACAAAATAAAGGCAGATCTTATGATTTTCTTTTGAAGCAAAAAGTTCTATTTTCCCTTCATGTTCAGGAGCCGCTTCTATCGCATTTTTGATTAAATTAATCATGACTTGCTTGATCTTCGTTACATCCCCTTGAATGTATAAGTCAGGTTCAATGGATTGATGAATTGTGACCGATTTAAAATTCGCATAGGATGTCATCAGTGATGCACATTCCTCAAGTAATTTAGAGAGATTAAGAGATTCAATTTGATAATAGTTTTGTTTTGCAATGTCAAGATAGCTCGTGATAATGTCCTGCGCACGGTCTAACTCGGACAGAACGAGATTCTTATAATCTTTATTGGCAGGTGGTTCTTTAGTATTATCACTCGAAAAGAGCAATTGAATAAAGCCTCTCACAACTGTCAGCGGATTGCGTACTTCATGGGCAACGCTTGCAGCAAGTTCACTTACAATGGTCAGTTTTTCTGACTGGACAAGCTGTGATCTCATTTCCGCATTTTCTTTCACGAATTCAATGGAATAGATACTGAGCACAAGAAAGAATATGTAGTAAAGAGTTGAGAAAAATAACTCAAGGAGCTTTTGCTGCATAATAAAAGCTGGGCTGTATGCCATTAAGCTGACCGCAAGCAGGCCAATGTAAATAAAGAATCCTTTGGATAAACCGATAAGCACTCCGTAAAACAGCTTATTTGGCTTCGAATATTGATGCCATTTTCGGTAGAACAGGAATGGGATGAAAAAGTAAATTGGGACAACGATGAGCCCAATCCATAAGAAAGAGCCGTACATCACGAATTTGACAATGATGCTTATCAAGATGGCAACGATCCCCGCCATGTATCCTCCGTATAAAATAGCAAGCACAAGGGGAATGGATTGAAGCCCAGTCTGCAAATCTAAAATCGAACCAACTGGATACATAATACATAGTGCTGAAGAGATGGATGCGAATACTGTGATGAGCAGTTTATTCGTTTTTGGGAAATGAGCAGGGGTCCGGCTTAGCCATAGCGCATGATATAAAAAGATTGGAAATAGAATAAAAGATACATGGAGCAGAAAATCCTTGAACATTTCCATTTAAATGCTCTCCTCGTAAATAATTGTAATTCCTCTCATTATATCATTTCATGTACAAAGTAGATATGATAAAAGGAGGGTTTTTTTCTTTAAAAAGAACACCCGTTAGGATGTTCTCAGATTGTTGACAAAGGGCTAAAATGATCTTGATTTTAGCCCTTTGTCTTCTTTTCAGCGTGATAGAAAACCTTTGAAGTCTAGGAAGGACGAGTACTGGCGCGGACCGAATTTGACATTCGTGGGCACCAGCACGCAGGACTGACAAAGAATGCGAGGGTTTGTCTACGCGCTGAGAACACCCGTTAGGATGTTCTTTCTATCGTATAGGTCTTATTCAGCTGATAGCGTGAACGCTTGGTGGAGACGTTTCAGTCCTTCTTTGACTGTTTCAGCAGGACAGCCGAGATTCATCCGAATAAAGCCGTCTCCTTCGTGTCCGTACACGTGGCCAAGCTCTAGGATCACTTTCCCTTTTTTCAGCAGATTCCGTTTCAATTCCGCTTGACTGAATTGATAATCCCGAATGTCCAGCCACAATAAATAAGAAGCATCTGGTTTCATATAACGCATATTTGGAAGATTTTCGTCGATATAGTCCATCGCCGTTTTCATATTGCCTTCGAGATAAAGAACAAGGGCATCAAGCCACTCATCCCCGTGGCGGTATGCTGCTTCCATCGCTGGAATCGCAAAGGCATTCAGTTTGGACAGTCCGTTTCTTTGCACTTCATTCGTGAAAAGGGTTCTTTTTTCTTCATCTGAAATGATAATAGCAGATGCCTGGAGCCCTGCTAGATTAAAGGTTTTACTCGGCGCAATACACGTTACCGTGATATGTGCAATGTCGTCAGAAAGGCTGGCGAAGGGCACATGCTGCTTCCCGTAAAGCATCAAATCCGAGTGAATCTCATCTGAAACGACTGTGACTCCATGCTTCACACATAGGTCTCCGACTCGCTTTAATTCCTCTTTTGACCATGCTCTTCCGGACGGATTATGCGGATGGCAAAGGAACATGAGCTTTGCTTGTGGTCTGCTCAGTTTTTTCTCTAAATCATCAAAATCCATCATATAGCGGTTGTTTTCTATTTTTAAAGGATTGGTTGAGACTGTACGTCCATTTCGCTCAATCATTTGATAAAAAGGTGTATACACTGGTGACTGTATAACTACTTCGTCGTGCGGTGCTGTAAAGGCTTGAACAGCAAAACTAAGTGCCGTTACGATTCCTGGTGTGAAGGTGACGGCATCTGTCTGGATTGTCCATCCATGTCTTCTTTTGAGCCAGCCAGCGACTGCCTGCTGCGTATCCTGATCCTGAAATGCATAGCCAAATACACCGTGATCTAATCGCTCTTTCAATGCATCAAGAACGACCTGCGGTGCTTTAAAATCCATATCGGCCACCCACATCGGAAGGGCATCTGTTGTCAGGAACAAAGACTCTGCCTGATCCCATTTCACTGATTTTGAACCTTTACGTATGATCTGTTCGTCGAAATTCATGAAACCCACCTCTAGCTGTTTTTCAACCATTCTTGGTTGTGCTAAAATAAACATCACAAAATTTATTATAAGCGGTGATACCGATGAAAGATAGTCAAGCTGTAGAAGAGATGATTCAATTCATTAAGGCATGGGACCCTTTTCATTATGGAGAGGATTTTTATGAAACGGAGCCTGCTGAAGTCATCAGTGCATTATACGACGCAGAAGACCCGTTATCTTTAGCAAAAGAGATTCAAGCCATCTACCATCACTCATTTGAACAGCTTCTTCCGATAGAGAGCTGTCAGCATACAGCGAATCAGCTTTTTGCCATAAGAGACAGCAGCTCCTGTTCACGCTAAGACAGGCTGAACTGTCCGATTTGATCAGACACAAAGACCGGATTTTCCTCAGGAATGAGGTGCCCGGTTTTTTTTAATGCATGCAAGGTTGAATTTGGCAGATCTTTGTGCAGTCTTTCGCCTATTTGGATGGGAACGATTCGATCTTCCTCGCCCCAAATGAGCAGCACGGGTGTTTCCATTTTCTTTAAAACGTCCGAGGTCAAATCTCCTTCCCGGTGCCGAATCAAACGAAATATCCCCCGAAAGATTTGATCATCTGAAAACGGCTTTAAATAGCCGTCGACCATCTCTTGATCAATGATGGAATGATCATGCACAACAGCCGTTAAATTTTTCATAATGCCCTGTTTTAAAAGCTTTCTTTTTAGATACAGATAAAAATAAGGAATATATGTGCTGTAAACAAGTGATCTTTTTGACTTATTCAAATAGCCAGAGCTGCACAATAGAACCGCCTTTTCAAATAGGTCCGGCCGTTCAGATGCAGCGTATAAGGCGATTTGTCCACCCATTGAATGACCCACTAGAATCGCATGCCGAATCTGTAAATAACCAGCTAGCTCTATAATAATTTTTCCCATGTTGCGATAGCTGTAAATAAACGTATTCGACTTCTCGGACTGTCCAAATGGCGGCAGATCAATTGCAATTAAATTGAAATCCTGTTTCAGAAGCGGGATGAGCTTTCGATAGCTGAAGGTAGAAGAGAAGAGACCGTGAATTAAGATCAATGTCTTCTTGCCTTCATTTGGATAGTGCTCGTAATAGATGTCTAAACCGAATGTACTTTTCATATAAGCTGGCTGAACAATGTCCACATTCTTCACTCCGATACTTGATACTCTCTCTGTTAGGTGACTGTATTGTACCCTAAAAAGTGGATTTTAAGCTATTAATAGAATCTTTTCCCTGCTTAGCATAATGGGAAAAACGTGCTATAATGTTCAGAAGATTTTTTAAAACTAGCTTTTATAATCTGAGGTGTGAAATCAAATGAAACTAACAGAAAAAGAAACTGAAATATTAGAGATTTTAGATGAAAACAGCCGCGCCGATTTAAATACAATTGCAAAAATGGCAGGCGTGACAACAGAAGAAGCCGAAGCCATCATTCAAAAACTTGAAGATCAAAAAGTCATTATTGATTATTCAACCATGATTGACTGGCGAAAAGTGGATGGTCATGAAGGCGTTACAGCAATGATTGATGTAAAAGTGACACCAAAAAGAGGCGTCGGATTTGATGAAATTGCTGAACGGATTTATCGGTTTCAGGAAGTGGAGTCTGTCTATCTCATGTCAGGTGTTTATGATCTTTCCGTTGTGATCCGCGGAAGATCAATGTCTGATATTGCCCGCTTTGTATCTGAAAAATTATCGACACTTGATTCCGTTGTTTCAACAACTACCCACTTTATTTTGAAAAGATATAAACATGATGGGAAAGTGTTTGAAACAGGAGACGATGACAAAAGAATCGTGGTGTCTCCTTAAATGAAAAAGTCTTATTTATCTGAAACGGTACAAAGCATTCAGCCGTCAGGTATTCGGAAATTCTTTGATTTGGCTGCCACAATGGAGGGGGTTATCTCCCTTGGTGTCGGCGAGCCAGATTTCGTGACAGCTTGGAATGTCAGAGAGGCAAGTATTATGTCATTAGAACAAGGGCTGACCTCTTATACGGCGAATGCAGGTTTAATTTCTTTGCGAAAAGAACTGAGCCACTATTTATATAAGCGGTTTCACATTAACTACAGTCCAGAAGAAGAACTCATTATCACAGTTGGCGGAAGCCAGGCACTTGATTTGGCCTTTCGTGCGATTTTAAACAGCGGGGATGAAGTGATCATTCCAGAGCCTTGTTTCGTAGCATACGGGGCACTTACGACACTTGCAGGCGGCGTGCCTGTCTATTTAAGTACAACCGCTGAAAAAGATTTCAAAGCAGATTCTGCTGATCTTCGCACAAAGCTGACGCCGAAGACAAAAGCCATTTTGCTTTGCTCGCCATCAAATCCGACTGGGTCTGTTTATTCAAAGGAAGAGCTTGAAGATATTGCTCAATTTGCGAAAGAGCATGACCTGCTCATTATTACGGATGAGATTTATGCGGAGCTGACATACGATGAAGCTTTTACAAGCGTGGCGGCTATTCAAGATATGAAGGAAAGAACGATCTTGATCTCAGGCTTTTCTAAAGGGTTTGCCATGACGGGTTGGCGTTTAGGATATGTGGCAGCACCACCTGTACTGCGCGATGCCATGCTGAAAATACATCAATATTCTATGATGTGCGCGCCGGCGATGGCACAATATGCGGCAGAAGAAGCATTAAAAAATGGGCTTGAAGATGTAGAGAAAATGAAGAAAAGCTATAGAAGACGCCGTAATTTGTTTGTCGGCTCCCTTAATGAACTAGGACTTACATGCCATCAGCCAAATGGAGCGTTTTACGCGTTCCCATCGATTAAAAGCACAGGCATGACGTCAGAACAATTTGCTGAGGAGCTGCTCCTAAGCGAAAAAGTGGCCGTTGTTCCTGGGAATGTATTCGGACCGAGCGGTGAAGGTCATATACGCTGTTCATATGCTTCGTCACTTGATCATCTTCAGGAATCACTTTCAAGAATTCAGCGCTTTTTGCAGGCTCGACAAGTGAAGGAAGAAGCATCAGCCATCTTAAAATAAAAAAAGGCATCAGTCCAAATGGACTCATGCCTCACAAATTAGGGGGGAATACTAGAAAGCATTCTTGTTTTCAGGTATTCCCCCTTTTGATCTCATCTAAACCCATTTAAAAAATATTTTGCGTAACTGCCTGTTCTGTGATATAGTTTTTAATTGCGTATAAACGAATATTAAAACATTTATTTAGGAGTTGTTATCATGGCGACAAAGTTTGAAGTAGGCAGTGTTTACACTGGTAAAGTAACAGGATTACAAGCGTATGGTGCGTTTGTTGCATTAGATGAAGAAACTCAAGGACTTGTGCATATTTCTGAAGTAACACATGGCTTTGTAAAAGACATCAACGAGCACCTTTCAATTGGTGACGAAGTACAAGTAAAAGTTCTTTCTGTTGATGAAAATGCAGGTAAAATCAGCCTTTCTATCCGTGCGACACAAGATGCACCTGAAAGAAAAGAAAGCAAACCAAAGAAACAAAGACCACAGCAAGTGAAAGAAGAAGCTGCTGCACCACAAGGTTTCAATACGCTTAAAGATAAACTTGAAGAGTGGATTGAGCAATCAAACCGTAAAGACCTTATCAAGAAATAATAAAAAAGCACCGCATCAAACGGTGCCTTAGATTGTTGACAAAGGGCTAAAATGATTTTTATTTTAGCCCTTTGTCTTCTTTTTCAGCGTGATAGAAAACCTTTGAAGTCAAGGAAGAGCGGCTACTTTTGCGGACGAATTTAGAATTCGTGAGCACCAGCGCGCAGACCTGACAAAGAATGCGAGGGTTTGTCTACATGCTGAGGCTGCCTCATGTAGGCAGCCTTTTTTATGTCTTTTTATTTAACGAACTTCTGGGTTCGGCTCGTCACGGCGAACAGCTTCTTCGCTTGGTTTGAACAACAGACCAAGGTTGACAAGACCTGCAATTCCAACAAGACCATAAATAATACGTGATAATGCAGAACCTTGTCCGCCAAAGATCGCTGCTACTAAGTCAAATTGAAAAAAGCCGATTAGTCCCCAGTTAATAGCACCGATAATCGTGAGCACGAGGGCAATACGCTGAATAGCACTCATCGTGATTCCTCCTTTCGCTACAGCATCAATACATTTATATTTTGCAGATTTTTAGCCAAACTATGCGTAAGAAAATGGATGAAAGCAAATTACTTTACTTTTGGAATGAATGAGGCGCATAATGTAGCGCGAGGAGGAGATCACATGGATCGATTTACTTATTGGAACCCAACGAAATTAATTTTTGGAAAGGGAGAAGTATCAGCCCTTTCAGATGAACTCAAACACTACGGAAAAAACGTATTACTTGTATATGGTGGAGGCAGTATTAAACGAAACGGCCTTTATGACCAAGTTGTCAGCATCCTAAAAGAATCAGGAGCTGCAATCACTGAACTTGCTGGTGTGGAGCCTAACCCGCGCTTAACAACAGTAAGAAAAGGGGTCGAACTTTGCAAAGAGAACGACATTGATTTTATTTTGGCAGTTGGCGGCGGCAGTGTCATTGATGCGACGAAAGCAATCGCAGCTGGTGCGAAGTACGATGGAGATGCTTGGGATATCGTGACACGCAAGCACGTCCCAATGGAAGCTATTCCGTTCGGTACTGTGTTAACACTTGCCGCAACAGGCTCTGAAATGAACTCTGGATCAGTCATCACAAACTGGGAAACAAATGAGAAGTATGGCTGGGGAAGTCCAGCAGTTTTCCCGAAATTCTCTATTCTTGATCCAGTCAACACATTCACTGTGCCTAAAAATCATACGATTTATGGCATGGTTGACATGATGTCACATGTGTTCGAACAATATTTCCATCACACAGAAAATACACCTTACCAAGATCGTATGTGTGAAGGACTTCTTCGCACTGTCATTGAAACGGCACCGAAGTTGATCAACGATCTAGAGAACTATGAGCTCCGTGAAACGATTTTATTCACTGGCACAATTGCGCTTAATGGCATGCTTTCAATGGGGGCACGTGGTGACTGGGCTTCTCATAACATTGAGCATGCAGTATCAGCTGTTTATGATATCCCCCATGCAGGCGGTCTTGCAATCTTGTTCCCGAACTGGATGAAACATGTGATTCAAGAAAACCCAGGCCGTTTTAAACAATTAGCGGTCCGTGTATTCGATGTAGATCCTGCGGGCAAAACAGATGAAGAAGTCGGCTTAGAAGGAATTGACAAGCTGTCAGCTTTCTGGACAAGTCTTGGTGCACCAAGTCGTTTAGCGGATTATGACATCAACGATGAGAAAATTGATTTAATTGCAGACCGTGCAATGGCACGCGGTGAATTTGGTCAATTTAAAAAGCTGAACAAAGAAGATGTTTTAGCCATTTTGAACGCTTCTTTATAATTGAACAATAAAGGGATAGCTGCTTGCGGGCAGTTATCTTTTTTTGAGTTCATCGTGTACATATGTTACAGTAGTCTTTCATGTTTTTGGATATATTCGTTGTAAGGAGATGTTTCAACAGATGGAGAATTTTATTTACTATAATCCAACAAAATTGATGTTTGGAAAAGGACAGCTAGAAGGATTCAAAAGCGAACTCGCTCGTTATGGAAAACGAGTGTTACTTGTATATGGCGGAGGGAGCATTAAGAAAAATGGTCTTTATGACAATGTCATCAGAGCGTTAAATGAAGCAGATGCAGAAGTGTTTGAGCTGTCTGGCGTTGAACCAAACCCGCGCCTCACAACAGTGAAAAAGGGAATCGATATCTGCCAAAAGGAGAACATTGATTTCTTATTAGCCGTTGGCGGCGGAAGTGTGATCGACTGTACAAAAGCAATTGCAGCCGGAGCAGAGTATGACGGTGATGTGTGGGATATTATTTCAAAGAAAACAACCGCTCAAAAAGCACTGCCGTTTGGCACAGTGCTGACACTTGCAGCAACTGGTTCAGAAATGAATCCAGACTCTGTCATCACAAACTGGGAAACGAATGAAAAATATGTGTGGGGCAGCTCTGTCACTCACCCTGCTTTTTCAATTCTAGACCCTGAGCATACGTATTCTGTGCCAGAAAACCAGACGGTGTATGGTATGGTCGATATGATGAGCCACGTTTTTGAGCAATACTTCCATAATGTGAAAAACACGCCTTTACAGGACCGGATGTGTTTTGCTGTTCTTCAAACAGTCATCGAGACAGCACCAAAACTGCTGGAAGACTTACAAAACTATGAGCATCGTGAAACGATTCTATATGCAGGAACGATTGCTTTAAATGGCACGCTGCAAATGGGTTACTTTGGCGACTGGGCGTCCCATACGATTGAGCATGCTGTATCGGCTGTCTATGACATTCCGCATGCAGGCGGGCTTGCTATCCTCTTCCCAAACTGGATGCGCCACACGCTCGATCATAATGTAGAACGTTTTAAAAACCTTATGCTGAACATGTTTGACATCGAAACAGACGGAAAGTCAGATCGTGACATCGCATTAGAAGGGATCGACAAACTGTCAGCGTTCTGGACAAGTCTCGGTGCACCAAGCCGTTTAGCGGATTATGATATTGGTGAAGATCAGCTGGACAAAATTGCCGACATTGCAGCAAAAGAAATGGAATACGGTGGTTTTGGTAACTTTATGAAACTTAACCGTGATGATATTCTATCCATTTTGAAAGCTTCTTTATAATTCAGATTGCCGCTTCTCATCAAGAGAAGCGGCTTTTTGCCATGCCAGTGACGATCACTTGATTTCAAAAGCTAGTTCCGCTAAAGTGAAAGGGACAGAACTAACGTAATGGAGGGCTTACAAGCGATGACACATATTCAATTTGACTACTCGAAAGCGTTACCTTTCTTTCAAGAACATGAGCTTACATATTTAAAAGATTTTGTGAAGGTAGCCCATCATAATATTCATGAACAAACGGGTGCAGGCAGTGACTATTTAGGCTGGGTGGACTTGCCGAAGCAATATGACCGCGAAGAATTTGCCCGCATTAAAAAAAGTGCAGACAAAATTAAATCTGACTCTGACGTCCTGCTCGTTGTCGGAATCGGCGGGTCATATCTAGGGGCACGTGCCGCGATTGAATTTTTGAACCATTCTTTCTATAACACTTTGCCAAAAGGCAAGCGCAAGACACCGCAAATCATTTTTATTGGAAACAACATCAGTTCTTCTTATTTAACAGATGTAATGGATCTATTGGAAGATGCAGATTTCTCCATTAACGTGATTTCAAAATCTGGTACAACAACAGAGCCAGCCATTGCGTTCCGCATCTTTAAAAAGCTCCTCATTGAAAAATACGGTGCTGAAGAAGCGAAAAAACGTATTTATGCGACAACTGACAAGGCACGCGGTGCACTTAAAACATTAGCAACTGAAGAAGGCTACGAATCATTTATCATCCCGGATGATGTTGGTGGACGCTATTCAGTATTAACAGCAGTCGGTCTTTTGCCAATCGCTGTGAGCGGTGCAGATATTGATCAGATGATGGAAGGTGCAGCAAAAGCAAGCGAAGACTTCGCTTCATCGGAGCTTTCTGAAAATGCGGCTTACCAATATGCTGTCGTCCGCAATGTCCTTTACAATAAAGGCAGAACGATTGAAATGCTGATTAACTATGAGCCAGGTCTGCAATATTTCGCAGAATGGTGGAAGCAATTATTCGGTGAAAGTGAAGGGAAAGATGAAAAAGGAATCTATCCTTCATCTGCTAACTTCTCAACAGATCTTCATTCACTTGGTCAATATGTTCAAGAAGGAAGAAGAGACTTGTTTGAAACAATCGTGAGTGTAGACAAGCCTCGACATGAGCTTGTAATTGAAGCAGAAGAACAAGACCTTGATGGCTTGAACTATCTGGCAGGAAAAACGGTTGATTTCGTCAATAAAAAAGCATTTGAAGGAACGATGCTTGCCCATACAGATGGAAAAGTACCGAACCTTATCGTGACAATTCCTGAGATGGATGCTTATACATTCGGATACCTCGTGTACTTCTTTGAGAAAGCATGTGCGATGTCAGGATATTTACTAGGCGTCAATCCATTTGATCAGCCTGGAGTAGAAGCTTATAAAGTGAATATGTTTGCTTTACTAGGAAAACCAGGCTTCGAAGAGAAAAAAGCTGAGCTTGAAAGCCGTTTAAAACAATCATAAGAACAAAAAGCACACCTTTTCATAAAGGTGTGCCTTTTTTGTTTTCTTCAGGTTCCTGTGCAAGCTTTCCTGTGTGCTGTACATAGAATAATGAATGGAGGAGGGTGAAAAATGAGGACGAATCATATATATATTCATGATATTTCTGGGCAGGCGATCGTTAACTTTGGCAATGTCGGACGCATTTGTTCTAAGAGTGCTACGAAGGAAACAGCGGGTTCCGGCAGTGATAACGAGACGAATCAATCATCCAATCAAAGCCTGTTTGATGCCGCGTTTACAAACAATGTACAAATCACGAGGGGGAAATGTATGAATTCCTCTCTTTAACGAACCCTATACAAAAAGGAGGGTTTCGTATGATTCATGTACCATCCAGGCTGCCTGGTGAAAGCTTTTCACTTTACCATTTAGAAGAAACGATGAAGCCGCTCGGTTATGTCATTAATGGCAACTGGGATTATGATCACGGGTATTTTGATTATAAAATTGATAACCGTGATGGCTATACCTTTCTCAGAGTTCCTTTTACAGCCGAGAAAGGCCAGCTCGATCAGCCAGGTGTTGTGGTGAAAATGGGACATCCATTTCTCTTAAAGCATGTCTATCAAGATAAGTTAGATGATCATGCGATGGTTGGAAATGTGGGTGCATCCTTTAATCAATTCCAAGAACCAAAAGAGAAAGATGGGGATGTATCAAAGGCTTATGCTGAGATTGGCTTTTCGCTCGTCAAGGAATTAGAAGACGCACTGCTTTAAAGGCTGATCAATTCATCCTCTGGATGAAGCTCATAGCCAAAGGGAGGATTCATCATGGGTCCTTCTTTTTTTTGTACGCCAACGATAATTACATGATGCTCTAGAAAGTGATGGAGCGCCGTTAAGAATGTTTCTCCAGCCAATGAAGCCGGTACAGGTATGATGGTGACGTGTTTATGCAGCGTCATATGTCGTTTTTTCTTAAACGCCGTAAGCTGTTCCTTTATCAGAAAATGTTCAACCATTAAATGATTGACAGCATCAGAGGTATGAATGACTTGGTTGGCGCCAGCACGCTCGGCATTCTTCACGTAACGATCTGTTAAGATTTCAATTAAACAATATAGAGAAGGGTTTAATCCTTTTGCTGCAAGTAAGGTTAAAACACTCTGCATATCGGCTGTCACTTCATTTTCATGCTGATCCGCGGTAATCATGATTGCATCTGCACCGGTAATGTTGGCTTTACGAAGTGTGACATCTTCGGTCCCATGTCCTTTAATAAAATGAACATTTTCCAAAAGAGGCCCTTCTTTCAAGGAGTCATCAATCAGCACAATCGGCATGGCTGGATCAATCGTTTGAAACGACTGAAGCAGTTTGTTCGTTTTCTCATTCCAGCCGACGATAATGAGGTGTCCTTTCCCCTTAAAGGCTACCTTGCCCTCAACATAATGGTGCTGCTTGCTGAACACAGCGGCGGCAAGTGTGGCGAAATAAGCGGTGACAAAGCTGGCTCCGATAAAAATGAGCGCCATACCTGCCACCTGCCCTGGCATGGTTTGCGGCACAAAATCACCGTAGCCAACCGTAGAGACTGTAATGAGTGCCCACCAGATCCCATCAAAGATCGTATGATACTGCTTCGGTTCAAGTAAAACGATTAATTGTCCAAAAAAGAGAAGCAAGAAACAGATGATAATGGCAATTCGAAGATAAAGTGGCCACCTTAGCCAAGCGATAAAGATACGGTTTGATTTCATCGGACTCTTCCTTTCAGGAGACTGCTAATGTCAGTATGCCCGATTGAGGAAACATTTTTTCATCTTCGTCATGTATTGAAATAGAACCCATATCTTAAAATAAGGGAGAAGAAGGAGGGAATTCGAATGTCGTTTGTTCAAAAGACCGTACTTCTTTTTATTGGTGTGCACTTTTTATCATCAGCTGTCATCTTACTCGTGTTTGATTTAAATGCTGTGAATCATTTTATGAATGATTTTTCATGGCTGCACTTTTTTCAAGACCTTTATGGTACAGGGACCTTTTATACAGCTTGCTTAGGTGTGTTCTTCTTTTTCATTGGTGCGGTTATTCCCCTAAAAAAGACCTAGTGCTTTTTGCTGTACATGGTACATAAAAGTCATTAAAATTGTAAATAAATATATAAAATAAAAAGGAAGCTGATGAGCATGCTGTTTTTTTATTTTTTAACGTTTGCCGCATTGGGTTTATCATTTTGGGCACAATTTAAAGTGAAGAATAATTTTGAAAAGTATTCAAAGGTGGAAGCATCCAGTATGAAAACAGGTGCTGAAACCGCTCGATATATTTTAGATCGCAACGGGTTATACGACGTGCCTGTTGAACCGGTAAGAGGAACTTTGACTGATCATTACGACCCGACGCAGCGTGTGGTTCGTTTATCTGAACCTGTGTACTACGGCCACTCCATTTCGGCCATTTCAGTCGCATCACACGAGGTTGGACATGCCTTGCAGCATCAGGAATCCTATGGTGCGCTTGTTTTGAGACATAAGATCTTTCCTGTCGTGAACTTTGCATCTGGTGTTGCTCCGCTTCTTTTCCTTGGTGGAATTTTGCTCAGCAGCCTTAACTTAATCGGGCTTGGGATCATTTTGTTCTCAGCAGCTGTATTCTTTCAGCTTGTGACATTGCCTGTCGAGTTTAATGCAAGTTCTCGTGCAAAAGATATCATTGTTTCAGAAGGAATCATTAGAAGCAGTGAAGAAAGAGGCGTGAACAAGGTGTTAAATGCTGCAGCTCTGACGTACGTAGCAGCGGCCCTTGTCTCCCTGTTTGAATTGCTCCGTTTTGTAATGATCTTCCTAAATGGCCGTAATGATTAATTGATGCCAGAGGAGGTGAGCCCTTACCATTGTTAGGTAAGGGTTTTTTTGTACATTTTAAACGTATTTTTAGTCATATTACTCATTGCTGCGACAGCATTTTTTGTTGTCACTGAATTTGCGATTGTGAAAATTAGAGGCTCTAAAATCAACCAGCTGATCGAAAGCGGGGATAAGAGAGCCATTCATGTTCAAAAGCTGATATCAAATCTTGACGAGTATTTATCCGCCTGCCAACTTGGCATTACCATCACGGCTTTAGGTCTAGGGTGGCTGGGTGAGCCGACGGTGGAGCATTTTCTGCATCCGCTGTTTGAAAAAATCGGGCTTCATTCTGCATTGACTGACATCCTTTCGTTTATCATCGCATTTGTGATCATTACATTTTTACATGTCGTTGTGGGAGAACTCGCGCCTAAAACAATTGCCATTCAAAAGGCAGAGGCGGTCAGCCTTGTGACAGCAAAACCACTCATCTTTTTCTATAAAGTCATGTACCCGTTTATTAAGGCATTAAATGGGGCTGCACGAAGCATCGTGAAATTATTTGGTTATCATTCTGTCAAAGAACATGAAGTGGCGATCAGTGAGGAAGAATTGCGTCTCATTTTATCTGAAAGCTATGAGAAGGGTGAGATTAACCAATCTGAGTACAAATATGTGAATAAAATCTTTGAATTTGATAACCGAGTGGCAAGAGAGATCATGATTCCGCGTACAGAAATTTCAGCTATAGAGATTGAACAGACATTAGAAGACGTGACCCATTATATGCTGAACGAAAGGTACACACGCTACCCTGTTATTAAAGAAGACAAAGATCATGTGATTGGTGTTATTAACAGCAAAGATGTATTTAAGGCCAGCTTTCTAAATCAAGATGTATCGATTGAAGACTTAATGCGTCCGGTGATCCGAGTGATTGAAAGCACCCCTGTTCAAGAATTGCTCATTTTGATGCAAAAGGAACGGATTCATATGTCAGTGCTCGTAGACGAATACGGAGGTACAGCGGGACTTGTCACTGTGGAGGACATATTAGAGGAAATTGTCGGAGAGATTCGAGATGAATATGATCAGGATGAAACACCTCACATCGTTAAAAAAGGTGATTTTCATTATGTGATGGATGGGAAAGCATTGATTGATGAAGTAAATGATTTATTGGATTTAGCCATTGAGAATGATGATGTTGATACAATTGCTGGCTGGATGATGACGCATAAATTTGATTTTGACATTGGGGATACGATTGAAGCAGAAGGCTGTGAATTTACAATCATTGATGCTGAAGACCACCATATTCGAACCATTGAAGTCAAAAAGGTTCACTTTTCTTAAAAACCTCGCATTGCTTGACGAGGTTTTTTTGCTTGGTAAACTTTAGATAAGAAGATTTGTTTCACATAAAAAGGGTATGGTTTTTATAGAAACGTGAAAAAGGAGCAGCTCATATGAAAAAAATCAATCTACAAACAGACAGACGCGATGATATGATCGACGTCACACATGAGGTTCTCCAATATGTCAGGGAAACAGGCATACAAAACGGAACTGTCATCGTCTATTGTCCACATACGACAGCAGGGATCACCATTAATGAAAATGCGGATCCAGATGTGAAACGAGATATGCTTCGCCGGCTTGATGAAGTTTTTCCGTGGGAACACCCAAAGGATCGCCATATGGAAGGAAATACGGCTGCACATATGAAAGCGAGTTATATGGGGGCGTCTCAGCATGTTCTCATTCATGATGGAGATCTTGTGCTTGGCACGTGGCAGGGAATCTATTTCTGTGAGTTTGACGGGCCGAGGCATCGTCATTTTTATGTACAAGTGTCGTCAAACGAGTAAGAGATGGGGGAAATAAATGGGGGACATCAAAAAGTTACTGCAAATCGAACATGAAATCATCCAAGCACCAATGGCAGGAGGAGCTGTGACACCGCACCTGGCAGCCGCTGTTTCAAATTACGGAGGGCTTGGCAGCTTGGCAAGTGGATATGTGCAGCCTGACGATTTGAGACAGCAGATTAGACAGGTCAAACAGCTGACATCTCGCCTGTTTCAGGTCAATGTGTTTGTACCAGAGCCAATTCCAGATGTGAAAAAAGAGGATGTGGCGTTTTGGGAGAAGAGACTGCCTGTATGGCCCGAAGCTCATAGGATGCCAAGCGAAGAAGAGTTGTGGGATGATTTTGAACGGAAAATCAACATTCTTCTGGAAGAAGACGTTCCGATCGTTTCCTTTACATTCGCCTGTCCAAATGAACAAACGATTCACCACCTAAAACAAAAGGGAATCTTTTTAATCGGAACGGCGACAACAAAAGAGGAAGCACTGCTTCTAGAGGAAAAAGGAATGGATGCCATTGTGCTGCAAGGAAGTGAAGCAGGGGGACATCGCGGCACATTTTTACGTGCAAAAGGAGACGCCTTGGTGGGGCTGATCAGTCTGATCTCTGACGTCAAACCGCTCTGCCGTGTGCCTTTGATAGCAGCAGGAGGCATCACGGACCGATTAGGTATGAAAGCAGCGCTAGCGCTTGGAGCGGATGCGGTTCAAATCGGCACACGATTTTTAGCCAGCCAGGAAAGTGCTGCGGCAGAGGTATACAAGAAAGCCATTTTACAGGCAGAAGGCAGTGAAACAAGGGTGACAAGGCTTTTTTCTGGGAAAAGAGCGAGAGGTATTGTGAATCAGTGGATGGAGGATGAAAGTCTGCATGAAGATAGGGTTCTTCCTTACCCAGTTCAGCATGTATGCACAACACCGATGCGAAAAGCAGCTGCTGCCGGAGGTAACCCTGATCAAATGGCTCTGTGGGCAGGACAAGGCGTTGGACGTATTCACTCGATTTTAAGCGTTGAAGACATCATGCACGAACTGACGCAGACATAAAATCATGATGGGTGGTGTGACAGGATGGACATCTTAAAACATTCCTACCGAAAAAAAGGCCAGATTGAATTTTGGTTTGATGATTTCCCTCATTCTCCTGCTGTCCTTACGCCCATTCGTCATTACTATTTTGTTCGATACGTGAAATGGAGCCGGCACGACTCGCCGGTCACAAGAAAAGATTTAGAAGAAATGGAGGTCCTTGCGAACACGATGCTTGGCACACTCCAAAATTATCGTAAACGCAAGGCATACAGAAGCCCCTTGTCATAACCAATAGACAAGAGGCTTTTTTTAGCTGCCAAACATTTGCCTGAGATAAATTACATCCATCCGGGTAGTCTGCGGTAATAAATAAGCGGATTGAACCGCACCTGGCCGTCTTCTCTTATTCAGTTTGTCGATAATTTCTGCCGCTGTTAAAATTCCAAGTCCATGACCGTAATATTGATCTTCTCCTAAGTAAATCACATTTTCCCCGCGCCATTGCGACTGCTGATAGCTAAACTCTGGATTTTCGAAATATAAACAATCCCCATAGATAAAATCATTCCCGCGCTCTGTATAAATCGACAAAGTATCATAGTGCCAGTCATACAGTGTTAAACTGCGAAGTCTTCGATTAAACTTCTCCTCTCCTACTGTTTGCAAAACCCCCATATAAAACACAATGACAATCGCTGTTGCGCATTCAAATGCATATTTTGAGCCATTTTCAAAAATGTCTTGAATGCCTCTTGATGGCTCCACTTGATAGCGCAGCTCTAGTGCTCCTGCTTCCGACACACGCCAAAACGCATCATTTGCACGCGACCTTTGAAAGATGGCGAATGAGGCACCGCTTTTATTCAAATCTCTTGCAGCATTCATAATGTTCGATCTTAAAGTGACCTCAAATAACAAATCAGATGCTTGCCTATAGCGGAACGTATCATTCGAGGCCTGTAACTGCATCAAAATGATCCGCTTTTGTCCCTCTAGCTGAAACGATGCCAGCTGCTCATTTGTCACTGGCTGTCCTGAAAGGATAATCATATGAAAAGCGCCCCCTTTTGTATTAGCGTATGCAGGGTGCTTGGGCAAGGAATCAATTTGTGAAAATAAACAAAATAGCATCCTTTTTATTTGAAAAACATGAAAATACTATGAAGATGTCCGATATAAAACATATCGTTTAAAAGGAGGAAAAACATGAAAAGTGCAATAAAATGGTTGAAAAAACCATCTATTTCCAAAAGACTGATTATTTCATTCACACTTGTTCTCGTCTTGCCAATCATTACACTCAGTACGATTTCATATCAGATTGCCAAAGAAGAATTAGATCATGAAATCATGTACGGAGCAAAAGCAAGAGTCAATGATATGAATGACATGATCGAGCAAAAGCTTTTGAATAAAGAAAACGCGGTGAAACTTTTTACTCAAACAACTACTGCTGCAGACTTTAAAAAGAAAAACCAGGACGAACTGTATGAGCATTTTGAAATATACAGCAAAATCAACGAAGATGATGTAGTTGGATTTTATGCAGCAAGTAAAAATCATGATTTCATTCAGTTTCCTAAAGTAGACATGCCAAAAGGCTATGACCCAACAACACGCGATTGGTATCAGCAAGCGATGCAGGATGAAAAAGGTGAGCCAGTTGTCACCAATCCATACATTTCTGCTACAACAAACGGCATGGTGGTCACGATTGCCCAGCGCCTGAAGGACGGGTCGGGAGCGATCGGAATCGACATTGATGTGCAAGACATTGTTGATAAAATCAAAGAAATTAAAATTGGACGAGAAGGATATCCAATTATTGCAAATAAAAGCAAACAAATTGTAGCCCATCCAGAAGAAAAGTCAGGATCTGAGGTCACAGGAAATATTTCATCAATCCTTTACAGCGGCAAAGAAGGAACATCAACTTATGAGAATAAAGGAGAACAAAAACGTATCGTTTTTGTCACAAATGATTTAACAGGTTGGAAAATTGCTGGAACGATGTTTGTATCAGAAACAGAAGAAGCAGCACAGCCAGTTTGGAATTCTGCCATTATTCTTTTAATTTCTTCATTTATCCTTGGCGGTGTCGCTATCTTCTTCATTGTTCGCTCGATTACCATTGGACTGAGAAGGCTTGTTGATTTCTCAGAAAAGGTGAGTGAAGGGGATTTAACAGAAACCCTCGAAACCAAATCGAAGGATGAAATAGGAGATCTCACAAGAAGCTTCAGCAAGATGAGTGAATCTCTTCGTGACGTCATTCGCGCTGTACAGCAATCTGTCGACAACGTGGCTTCGGCTTCAGAGGAGCTGACGGCAAGTGCCAGCCAAACAAGTCAAGCAACAGAGCATATCACGATGTCAATTGAACAATTTTCAAATGGAAATGAAGCACAAAACGAGAAAGTCGAATCTAGTACGAATCAGCTTGTGGCAATGAACGAAGGATTACAAGATATGTCACAAACCTCATCTGAAGTGGCTGCTGTCTCTATTCAATCAACAGAAGCTGCTGGTCAAGGCGGCCGAATTGTTGAAAGCACAGCAAGCCAAATGAAACATATTGATACATCTGTACAAGAAGCAGAGCAGGTCATGAAAGAATTAGAATACAAATCTAAAGATATTACGAGTATTTTAAATGTCATTAATGGCATCGCGGATCAAACGAATTTACTTGCGCTTAATGCAGCAATTGAAGCAGCAAGAGCAGGTGAATCAGGACGCGGATTCTCCGTCGTTGCAGAAGAAGTGAGAAAACTAGCAGTCCAATCCGCAGATTCAGCGAAAGAAATTGAGAAGCTCATCCAAGAAATTGTACTAGAAATTGCTAAATCTCAAGATATGTTCAAAGCAGTCAATCGAGAAGTAAACGCAGGACTCGGTATGACAGAGGAAGCAAAAGAAAGCTTCCAGCACATTTATGAGGCGGCAGAAGGAATGTCGAAAAAACTGTCGCAATTAAACGATACAGCCATTGACCTATCAAGCGGTTCAAAGCTTGTTTCACAAGCGATGCAGGAGATGCGCCAAGTCTCGAGAGAAAGCGCAGCAAACATTCAGGACATTGCGGCTTCTGCAGAAGAGCAGCTAGCATCTATGGAAGAAATCACATCTTCCTCTGTGACACTTGCCAACATGGCAGAGGAACTAAAAGAGCTCACAAGTCAATTTAAAATTAATTAAATGATGATGAAAAGATATCCAGAATTGTCTGGATATTTTTTTTATTTTTAAACCTCCCTTCCAGCCTCTAAAAATAAACCTTTCATCCGATAATAACTTTAGAGAAGTAAAGGGGGAAAGTTAAAATGGGAAAAATGATCCAATGGTTCAAAAAACCATCCATTTCAAAGAAATTAATCATTGCCTTTTTGGTCGTCCTTATTCTGCCAACTGTGGCACTGACAATTAGTGCGTTTTTTACATCAAAGACAGAGCTAGACAAACAGATTATGGGCAGTGCGATGAGTCAGGTTAATGCATTTGATACCTTAATCAATGAGAATATTGGCAACAAATCAGATGCTGTGACACTGTTTTCAGACTCGCTCAAAGCGTCTAACCTTCAAGAAAAAAATAGAAATGCGACCATTAAAGAATTACAGCAATTTGGAAAAATTAATGAAAAAGATGTATCCGCAATCTATGCAGGCTCTGAAAAGGGATTGTTTATGCAATATCCAGTTCAAAAGATGCCAGATGGCTACGATCCAAGAGAACGTCCATGGTATCAAGAGGCATTGAAAGCAGAAAACGGAGAACAAGTCATCACAAAACCATATGTAGCAGCATCCACAGGCAAAATGGTTATCACAATTGCCCAAAAAATGAAAGATGGTTCAGGTGTCATTGGTCTTGATATGGAAATTGACAGCCTGCTCCAAAAACTAAAAGAAATCAAAATTGGGCAAAAAGGCTATGCTTTCATCATGGAGAAAGATAAAACAGTTTTAGCAGATCCAACCCAAAAGCCAGGAAGTCAAGTCAATGAAAATCTGGCCAGCATTATTTTTAAAAACAAAGAAGGAAGCGGCAGCTATACCCTCAAAGGAACAGATAAAAAGGTTGCATATGTCACCAATGAATTAACCGGCTGGAAAATTGGTGGAACGATGCTCGTATCTGAAGTAGAAGAAGCGGCAAAGCCCGTTTTCAATACAGCCATTATCGTATTCAGTGTCACACTCATTGTTGCAGGAACCCTCATTTTCTTTATCGTCCGCTCTATTTCAAAAAGGTTATCCAATCTTGCCCGCTTCTCGAAAAAAGTCAGCGAAGGTGATTTACGCGATAAGCTTCAGATCCAGTCAGATGACGAAATTGGACAAGTTGGTAAAGGCTTTAATACGATGATTGACTCATTGCGATCTCTCATTGGAGCCGTTCAAACTTCAGTCGAGAATGTCGCATCTTCATCAGAAGAACTGACTGCCAGCGCAGGACAAACAAGTAAAGCAACAGAGCATATTACACTAGCCATTGAACAATTCTCCAGCGGAAATGAAAGCCAAAATGATAAAGTCGAATTGAGCTCAGAAGAGTTAGAGGAAATGAACCGCGGTCTTCAGAATATGAATGAATCGGCTGAATCCATTACTGCTTCATCGATCAAATCAACAGATATCGCAGGGGAAGGCGGCCAGCTTGTTGAAAAAACCGCTTCTCAAATGAATGTCATTGATCAGTCCGTGAAAAAAGCAGAGAATGTCATCAGTGCACTTGAAAGTAAATCTAAAGACATTACCCAAATTCTGGGTGTCATCAATGGAATTGCCGATCAAACGAATTTACTTGCGCTAAATGCAGCGATTGAGGCAGCAAGAGCTGGTGAATCTGGCAGAGGCTTCTCCGTTGTAGCAGAAGAAGTAAGAAAACTGGCGGTTCAATCTGCCAACTCGGCAAAAGAAATTGAGAATTTGATTAAAGAAATCGTGCAAGATATTGACGTATCACAGGAAGTATTCACTGCAGTGAATCGAGAAGTTCAATCAGGCCTAAGCTTCACTGAACAAACGAAAGTAAGCTTCCACAATATTTTCGAAATGACAAAAGAAATTTCTGACCAGCTTCAAACAATGAATCAAACCGTTGTTCAGCTTTCAAAAGGCTCGGCACATGTGTCAGAGGCTGTTCGTGAGATCGCAGACGTATCACGTGAAAGCTCGGCAAATATTCAAGACATTGCTGCTTCAGCAGAAGAACAGCTGGCATCAATGGAAGAAATCAGCTCGTCCTCTGCCACACTCTCTTCTATGGCAGAAGAATTACGCGATTTAATTAGCAAATTTAAGGTTGAATAGACAGGAAGAAAAGAGCCTCCAGATAGAGGCTCTTTTTCATTGAGTAAATCAAAAGAAATGGGTAATTATACTTATTTTTTGGATTTTTTGAACATTATTCCTTGAAAAATAATTCATATTACCTAAGAATAGAAGAGGAAGACCACAAATCATAAATCAAAAGGAGTAGAGTCATGAAAAAAATCAACTTTTTTAAGCACTTTACGATGTCGAAGAAATTAATTACTGCATTCTTAGCGATTCTCCTAGTGCCAATTCTCGTATTGGCTGCATTTTCTTATGAAGTGGCATCAAAGTCTCTTAATGATGAGATTATGTCTAGTGCTGCAAATGGTGTTCAACAATTAAACGAACTCATTAATAAAGATATACAGCCTAAAATTGACATGGTTTCATACTTATCTAAATCGATCAAAAAGGGTGAATTGACTGCTAAAAACAAAGATTTACTCAAAGTGAAATTAGAGCAATTATCGGAAACAGATGACGATGTAGTAGAAGTATTTGTTGCAGATCAAAATGGTAAACTAACTGAATATTCGGAGATTCACAAAGGTAATGCAAAGAGCGCAAAAAATGAAACTTGGTTTCAGAAATCGATGGGAGAGAAGAAACTCATCATTTCAGATCCTTTTGCCGATAAGTCATCAGATGACCTGCTCATCACAATATCAGAACAGCTAGCAGATGGATCTGGTGTGATCGGGGTGAATGTACGCTTAAATACGGTTGTAAAAGATACAAACAGCATCAAAATTGGCCAAGAAGGCTATGCGTTTATCGCCACATCAGATCAGCGTTATGTGGCCCATAAAACCGATAAGGCTGGGACAAAGCTGACTGGTGACTTCATCTCAAAACTATATGATAAAAAAGAAGGCAGCTTTGAATATGAATACAATGGCCAGCCGAAGCAAATGTTTTTTGACACAAATGAAGCAACCGGCTGGAAGCTTGCTGGAACGATGTATGTGAATGAAGTAAAAGAAGCCGCACAGCCAGTGCTCGACTTAACAATGATCATTCTTGCGGCTGCGATTGCCATTGGCGGAATCGCGATTTATTTTATTATTAAATCGATTCGAAAGCCACTGATAGAGCTCTCTGAATCGGCTGAAAAAATCAGTCAAGGTGATTTGACCCAGTATATTGAAGTTCGTACGCACGATGAAATTGGTAAGCTTGCGCAAAGCTTTAACGACATGTCAGCAAAGCTGAAGCAAGTCATTCAAGCTGTCCAAAATTCCATTGAAAATGTGGCTGCTTCGTCTGAAGAGTTAACGGCAAGTGCAGGACAGACAGCTCAAGCGACCGAGCATATCACATCATCTATTGAACAGTTCTCAAACAGCACTGAACATCAAAATGATATGATCGAAAAAAGCTCAGTTCAGTTAAACGAAATGGATCGGAGCTTATCGCATATGGTCGATACAACCTCTCATATGATGGAATCGTCGATCGAATCGAGCAAAACTGCTCAGGCTGGAGGAGAACTCGTTCAAAAAACAGCAGGTCAAATGCAAACGATTGAGCAGGCAGTAAAAGAAGCAGAGCTTGTCATTGCAGGCTTAGAGCAGAAATCAAAAGATATTACAAACATTCTTGGGGTCATCAACGGTATTGCGGACCAAACGAATCTCCTTGCTTTAAATGCTGCGATAGAAGCCGCACGAGCAGGTGAAGCAGGCAGAGGCTTCTCTGTTGTCGCAGAAGAAGTCCGCAAGCTGGCAGAGCAGTCAGGAAGCTCATCAAAAGAAATTGAAAGCCTGACGAACGAAATTGTGGAGGAAATAGAAAAATCGCAGAAAATGTTTAAACAAGTAGCAGGTGAAGTACAATCTGGATTAAACATTACAGATGAAACGAAAGTGAGTTTTGAGAAAATCACTGATAAAACATTAGAAATGACAGAACAAATGAAACAAATGAACAGATCAGCCGAAGAGCTATCGCATGGCTCAAATGATATTTCTCATGCGGTGAATCAAATCAAAGAGCTCTCAAGAGAAAGCTCAGCAGGCTTCCAAGATATCGCGGCATCAGCAGAAGAGCAGCTGGCATCTATGGAAGAGATCAGCTCATCCTCTGCCACTTTATCTCAGATGGCAGAAGAACTAAGGGAGCTTATTAAACAATTTAAAATGTAAGAGAGTAGCGAAACACCTGACGGCAAAACGTCAGGTGTTTCAGCGTGTAGACAAACCTTCAAATTTGGTGTCAGGTCTGCGCGCCGGTGCTCACGAATCTTTTATTCGCTCTGGTACTCGTTCTTCCTAGACTGCAAAGGTTTTCTATCACACTGAAAAAGAAGACAAAGGGCTAAAATCAAGAATCTCTTAGCCCTTTGTCAACAATCTTAAGCACCTGACGCCAAAACGTCAGGTGTTTTTCCATTCGATGCATATAAATTGGGTAATTTGGACTTATTTAGACTTTAATAAGTTAAAAAAGTAAAGAACCTAGTAGTACTTCCGATATATATACTATCTTACTAAAAGGAGTTTTCTTTTTTATGAAATTCATACAGTATTTCAGAAAGCCATCTATTTCAAAAAAGCTCGTATTCTCTTTCTTATTTATTCTTTTATGTCCAATCATTGTATTGGCATTCTCTTCATACCATACGGCAAGCACCTCATTAAATGATCAAATTATGCAAAGTGCAAAGGAAAACGTAGAGCAGCTAGATAAAAATATTACGAAGGTTGTCAAAGTGAAAACAGACGCAGCCGATTTCTTTAGCAAATGGATCACGGAGAAAAAGCTCAAGCAAAAAGGAACGACCGATATTCAAGGACGCTTTGAGCAGTTCATGAGTATGAATGATGACACAGAAGGCATTTTTGTCGCTTCAAGTGACGGCAAAGTGTTTTCAAGATATCCTAATCAAAAAATGCCTGCAGGTTATGTCGCTACTGAGCGGGATTGGTACAAAGACGGCTGGGCGAAAAACGGTGAGCTGTCTGTTTCAGCCCCATATGCAACGGCTTCAACCGGTACACTTGTGGTAACCATTTCTAAAAAACTAGAGGATGGATCAGGCGTCATCGCGATGAACCTAGACATTGCGAATCTAGTTAAAGAGTCCAATAGCATTAACATTGGGAAACAAGGCTATGCCTTTATTGGAAGTCCAGACCGTACATATGTGGCACATCCAACGAAAAAAGCAGGAACAAAATTATCTGGTGAATGGTTAGAAAAAATGTATTCACAAGATAACGGATCTATGAGCTATATGTTTGAAGGAAAAGAAAAGCAAATGGAGTTCACCACAAACAAGGCGACTGGCTGGAAAATTGTCGGGACGATGTTTGTCAGTGAAGTAGAAGAAGCTGCACAGCCAGTCTTTAACATGGCCGCCATCATTTTAGCCGGCGCGCTTATCATTGGCGGGATTCTGATCTTCTTTATCATCCGTTCCATTACAAAACCACTTTCCACTCTTGTCTCTTCTTCGAAGAAGATCAGTCAGGGAGATTTAACAGAAAAAATTGATGTCCGCTCAAAAGATGAAATTGGACAGCTTGGCACAAGCTTTAATGAAATGAGTGAGTCCCTAAGAGATGTCATTCAAGCAGTACAAACATCTGTTGAGAATGTTGCTTCATCATCTGAAGAACTGACGGCAAGCGCAGGTCAAACAACTAAAGCAACCGAACATATCACATCATCTATTGAAACATTCTCAAACGGCAACGAAAATCAAAGCGAAATGGTGGAACAAAGCGCGGTTCATTTAAAACAAATGAATGAAGGACTGAACGAAGTTGCCGAAACGTCTGATGTCATCACAGCGTCATCTGTTCAATCAAAAACAGTCGCAGAAACAGGCGGACAGCTTGTGGAGCAGACTGTTGGCCAAATGAAGACGATTGACCATTCAGTGAAAGAAGCTGAAGGCGTGATCAACGGGCTAGAGCATAAATCAAAAGATATCACAAACATCCTCGGCGTGATTAACGGCATTGCGGATCAAACGAATTTACTTGCACTAAATGCTGCCATTGAAGCAGCACGTGCAGGTGAATCAGGCAGAGGCTTCTCTGTTGTTGCGGAAGAAGTGCGTAAACTAGCGGTTCAATCATCGGATTCAGCAAAAGAGATTGAAAAGCTTGTGAATGAAATCGTTACTGAAATCGAAACATCTCAAAATATGTTCAAAGCAGTGAATGAAGAAGTGAAAAATGGTCTTACTATTACAGATCAAACGAAAGAAAGCTTCTCACAAATAAATGAGCAAACAGCGGAAATCGCAGCAAGAATGAATGAAATGAATACAACGGTGCGCGAGCTGTCGAAAGGATCTGAGCAAATTTCTAAAGCAGTAAATGAAATTGCAGATGTATCAAGAGAGAGTTCAGCAAGCATCCAAGATATCGCAGCATCTGCTGAAGAGCAGCTTGCTTCTATGGAAGAGATTAGTTCTTCATCCACAACTCTTTCCCAAATGGCGGAAGAATTACGTGATTTAATTAAAAAATTCAAGATCAGCGAATAAGGTCAAGTGGTTCTCCTCAAGGGGAACCGCTTTTCTTTTTAAGAGGACATCTCGTACAATAGAGGAAATCGAAAGAAGAGGAGAGATAGTATGCGTTTATCAGATAAGAAGGTCATTGCGTTTGTCAGCGATGATTTTGAAGATTTAGAGCTGTGGTATCCGGTTCTGCGTTTAAGAGAAGAAGGGGCGACTGTCCATCTTGTAGGTGAAAAAGCAAATCATGAGTACATCGGGAAGTATGGTGTGCCGGCGGTATCTGATGCAGATTTTTATTCCATTCAAGCTGATGATTATGATGCTGTGCTAGTCCCTGGCGGATGGGCGCCTGATAAACTGCGCCGTTATCCAGAAGTATTAGACATCGTCCGTACATTTGATGCGAAGGCAAAACCAATCGGTCAGATTTGTCATGCCGGCTGGGTGCTGATATCAGCAGGAATCCTGAAAGGCAGACAAGTGACAAGTACACCAGGTATTAAAGACGATATGACAAATGCTGGTGCGGACTGGTTCGATGAGGCAGTTGTCACAGATGGCCACCTCATCTCCAGCAGACGCCCGCCGGACCTTCCGCCGTATGTGAAAGCATTTGCGGATGTGTTAGCCGCAAAATAAACGACTGACACGAAACAAAGGGCGAACAAAAAAATTTCGCCCTTTGTTCATCATTTCATGCCCTATACATTTTGTCTGTCGGCAGGATACAACACACCCATTTGTCTTCTCGCTTCGTCCATGACGGACATGGTTTGAACAGATAGGGCAAATGTATTGACAGGAGACTGCCCCATTCCCTGCTGAATACACTCAATAAAATGATTGATTTCATAAGACATAGCTGGCTGATCATCTTTGAGAGAGATGTCAGTTTGATGTCCGTCACGGTCGTGTATCGTGATTCGTGAAGGACGGTGGAATTGATCAATCACCATGGTGGCATCCTCGCCTTGAATTTCAGCCGATAAATGAGACGTTGAAATTTTAGAATGAAAAAGAAGTGCTTGATGCCCGTCATACTGTAAAAGGACTGAACCGTTCCCATCCACACCAGAAGAAAGCTTATAGCCTCTTGCGGTGATTTGATTCGGCAGACCAAATAAGTATATGACTGGGTAAACGAGGTACACCCCGATATCCATTAAAGAACCGTTGGATAGCTCAGGCTTAAAGGCATTTGGAAGCTCGCCGCTTCGATAGGCATCGTATCTTGAAGAATATTTACAGTAATGCGCGACCACTTGCCTGATAGGTCCAAGCTGATCAAGATGCTGTTTGATTTGAAGGAAATTAGGCAGAAAGGTCGTTTTCATCGCTTCCATCAAACACACTTGATGTTTTTTCGCTGCGGCAATCATTTCTTCCACTTCTTTTCGATGAGAGGCGAATGGTTTTTCGCATAAAACATGCTTTTGATGCTCCATCATTAACATGGCCTGCTCTTTATGAAGGGCATTTGGACTCGCAATATACACGGCATCAAACGTATCACTTTCCGCCATTTCTTGTAAGTTCGTAAAAACCGTATCAATCCCATATTTTTCGGCAAAGGCCTGTCCTTTTTCAGCGGACCGTGAATAGACGGCTGTACATGTAAAATCAGCTAGTTCTTCACCAGCTTGTAAGAACCGATCTGTAATCCAGTTCGTTCCGATGACAGCAAATCGAATCATGTGATTCCCTCCTTCTGCTTTTCTCTGATTATACATGCTTTGAAAGCGTTTGTATGAAAGAATATTCTTTTTATTGCAAAGCGGATGAAACCTTTATATAGGCTGAAACGTCTTACATAAAGGATATAAATGTACGAAAAGTGGGTAGTTTCTTCCTTCTTCGGGTAATACTCAGGATAGAAGGGAGAGGAGGAAACATGAAGCGCGTCCTGCATATAGGAAGTACATACATCTTTGCGCTTTTATTCATAGCGGCTGGTATTTTTCATGTGATAGAGCCGAGCGGCTTTGCCCGCATGATGCCAGGCTGGCCATTTCCATATGTAATGGTCTATGCGACTGCATGTCTTGAATGGCTGCTGGCCGTGCTGCTGCTTTTGCCAAATGTCAGGATTGCAGCGGCAAAATCCATTGCTGTCTATCTTGTACTCATTTTCCCTGCAAACTTATTTGCTGCTCGTGAGGGAATACCATTTCCAGGTCAAGAAAATACAGAACAAGCCTTGCTATGGATAAGGCTTATTGGACAGCCGATTCTCATTGTATGGGCAATGTCCATTGCAAAATGGGAAAAAAAGCTCAAACAATGACGACCATAATCATGATCAAGTAGTGTACAATTTACTCATAAAATAGCCCGTGTTTGGAGGAACAATATGAATTCTATGCAAATGTGGAGCAGTCGATTTAGAAAATTTTTTCTTGATAACAAGTTTGTTCTCTTTTTACTCGTCCTGTTATTAATTGGATTGAATATCCTAGTTTTCATGAAAACATCATTTATTTTCACACCGCTCATTGTACTCGTCAAAACCATTGCCTTACCGATTATTTTAACGGGAGTCGTGTATTATTTATTAAATCCAATTGTTAACTTGTTAGAGAAAGCAAGAATCAAGCGGATCTATTCCATTTTGCTTTTATATATTGTCATTATTGGGATTATTACAGTGACCATCGTGTCCATTATTCCTTTTTTACAAGCTCAAACCATGAGTCTATTTCATAATCTTCCGAAATACGTCGATACGGTAGAAGATCAAATTAGACAATTAACAGGAAGTAACTTTATTAATCAAGTGCAAAACTCGATGAACTTTAACGTGTCTGAATTGGTAAGTAAAGCATCCAGTCAAGCGACGAAGATTTTGGAAAGCACCTTTACCGGTGTAGGAACATTCTTAGGGGCGCTCACAGAAGTCATCATCTCGATCGTGACTGTGCCGTTTATTCTGTTTTATCTATTAAAAGACGGCAAAAAGCTGCCTGACTATCTATTGAAATTTTTCCCAAGTAAAATGAGGGAACATACACATATCATGCTTCACGAAATGAACCACCGTCTAAGCTCGTATATTCGCGGACAGATCATTGTCAGCTTCTGTATCGGTGTTCTTCTGTTAATCGGTTATATGATCATTGGACTTGACTATGCGCTGCTGCTCGCTATCATTGCAGCATGTACAAGCATAGTGCCTTACCTTGGTCCAACAATTGCGATTACTCCAGCGATTGTGATTGCACTTGTGACGTCACCAGTAATGCTGCTAAAACTCATTATAGTCTGGACAGTGGTTCAGCTCGTTGAAGGGAAATTCATTTCTCCTCAGGTGATGGGGAAAAACCTTCATATTCATCCCATTACGATTATTTTTGTTATATTAACAGCTGGTAAATTGTTCAACGTGGTCGGCATCATTGTCGCTATTCCGACGTATGCCGTTCTGAAGGTCATCACGACTCACTTATTTGATTGGTTCAAAATGCGGTCTAATTTGTATAAAGAAGAAAAGGTTTGATGTCATAATCTTTTTTTGAAAAAAATATAGTATCATAAAGACGAGCTTTCGATGAAGGAAGCTTGTCTTTATGTGGACATAGATGTTTGGCGTGTTCAAAAGATCAGAATTGAAAGGAAAGAAAATCATGAATCTATGGGATTTATTCGTGGCACTGGTTTTAGGAATTGTCGAAGGATTAACAGAGTACGCACCTGTTTCATCTACAGGTCACATGATCATTGTCGATGATCTTTGGTTAAAATCAAAGGAAATTATTACGCCAGAAGCGGCCAACACATTTAAAGTCGTGATTCAGTTAGGCTCAATTTTAGCTGTCATGATCGTGTTTAAAGATCGTATTTTAAACTTATTGGGCTTAAAGAAAAATATCACCGAAGAGCAAAAGCGCAGCGGGCATAAACTGACCATCGCCCAAATTGCAGTTGGACTTGTTCCAGCCGTCATTTTAGGATTTCTATTTGAAGATTATATTGATAAATACTTATTTGACGTCAGAACAGTCGCTGTCGGTTTGATTTTAGGGGCAGTTCTGATGCTTGTCGCTGACTGGATCAATAAACGGAAATCAGAAACAAGCTCTGTCGATAACATGACTTACAGACAGGCGCTTTATATTGGACTGTTTCAATGTTTAGCATTATGGCCAGGATTTTCGCGCTCAGGTTCGACGATCGCAGGCGGGGTTATTCTTGGTTTGAATCACCGTGCTGCGGCAGACTTTACATTTATCATGGCGATGCCGATCATGGCAGGAGCAAGCTTGTTAACCCTTGTGAAAAATGCCGAATATTTAACACCGGATATGCTGCCATTCTTTATCGTCGGCTTTGTGAGTGCGTTTGTTGTGGCTCTCTTTGTTGTTCGATTCTTCCTAAAACTGATCAATAAAATCAAACTGGTGCCTTTTGCGATATACCGAATTATCCTAGGTGTGATTTTATTTATCCTGTTCATGTAATACTGTAAACTACTCTTTTATAAGAGTAGTTTCAGCGTGTAGACAAATCCTCGCATTCTTTGTCAGTCCTGCGCGCTGGTGCTCACGAATGTCAAATTCGCTCCACGCCAGTGCTCGTCCTTCCTAGACTGCAAAGGTTTTCTATCACGCTGAAAAAAAGACAAAGAGCTAAAATAAACATCATTTTAGCCCTTTGTCAACAATCTGAAAAAACTACTCTTTTATAAGAGTAGTTTTTTTGTGATTTCGCCTAATTAAACAGTAAAAATACCCTCTTAATTGGTAGAATAAGAATTTTTTTCATAAATTAGTGTTTAAGAGACAGATGAAGGGGTAGTACATAAACATACCAATTAAAGGAGGAGTTAGAAATAATGAGAAAAACAAGCAAAATGTTTGTTGGTTCTGTCATCGCTACGTCAATGATTGCTGCCCCTCTATCTCTTACGACTTTTGGTCAAACGGCTGAAGCTGCTACAACAACAGGTGTTGATGGAAGTGTCTCAATTGATCCAGTAGCCATTGCCGATAAAATTGAACAAGCAGTAAAATCATCTCAAAATCGTGATGGATTCGTAAAAAATGCGGCATACAGTGCGTTCTATGAAGCAGGTCAAAACTACAACGTAGTTGTCCAAAACTTAAGCCAAGACCACGACTTTAGCGGTCTGAACAATGTTGTTTACTATGATAGTGTTGAATATGACGGGATTACGTTTGGTATTTGGGTATTTGAAGATGGTACGTTTGTCAATAATGGCGACGGTGGATATATTAACTGGACGTTTGTTGGCAGCTTTGACCGAGAAGATGGAAGCGGAACTGTCGATTTTCATAAAAGATTCTAATCTTAAAAGTCTGCCGGTGAATCGGCAGACTTCTTTTATAACGCACATTCTTCTATTTCAAACCCTAAATCCTCAATGATGTGATGATCCGTTTGGACTTGCTGGCCTTTTGTTGTTAAATAATCACCAACAAAAATGGAATTTGCGGCATACAGTGCGAGCGGCTGGAGTGTCCGTAAATTAAACTCTCTGCCTCCGGATACCCGAATTTCCTTTGTTGGGTTGACAAATCTCATCATTGCCAGCACTTTCAATGCTTTGATTGGGTGTGTTCGTTTTTGATGCTCAAGCGGTGTTCCTTCGATGGCATGAAGAAAGTTGACTGGAATTGAATCCGCATCAAGTGCTCTGAGCGCAAAAGCCATTTCAACAATTTGCTGATTGGTTTCACCCATTCCAATAATGACCCCTGAGCAAGGTGACATGCCAGATTGTTTGACCTGCTCAATGGTCGACACGCGGTCATCGTAGGTATGAGTTGTCGTAATGTGAGCATGATGATCATGATGTGTATTGATATTGTGATTATACCGATGAACACCCGCTTCCTTCAGCCGCTTCGTTTTTTCTTCATTTAATAACCCAAGACAGGCACACACCTTCAAAGGCATCGTTTCAGTGATTTCCTTGACTGCTGCTGTGACTTCATCTAATTCCCTATGAGAAGGTGCTCTCCCGCTTGCCACAATACAATAAGTCCCGGCTTTTCTTTTGAGAGCCTCACGCGCACCAGCTACAATGGTCTTTTGATCAAGCATTGTATATCTTTCAACTGGTGCTTTTGAAATCATCGACTGTGAACAATATCCACAGTTCTCAGGGCAATATCCACTTTTCGCGTTAAAAATCATATTTAATTTCACCTTTTTTTGAAAAAAATGATATCGCACTTGATAGGCTGCATGCATAATAGGTAACAATTCTCTATCGTCAGCTTCAAGAATGTCTAGACCCTCTTGCGCCGTGATCGGTTCATTTTTCATCGCCTTCTCCGCTATTGCTTCCCAAGACAAAGACAGCTGCTCTCTCATCATGAATGCCCCCTCAATATGTTAACTTATATTTATTAAAAGTTAACATATTGAGCGGATGTTGGCAATCATGTTTCAGATGAAACCAACTCTAAACACCAAAAGGCGATGACTTCATGTCATCGCCTTTAGATATGTAAAGCTAGATTGCTTATCGAACAGTAATATAGTTAATCACAAGCTCGCCTAGTGAATTATAGTAGGAAACTGTCACAGAACCGCGTTGTACAGCGCGAATCCAAGTAAAGTTTGGAGCTGTTTGATCTAATTGAATCGCATACGTTGCACCCGACACAGAAATTTGGCTTGCTGGAAGAGAGACGGCGATTGAAGAACCTACAGAAAGCGTACGGTTCACCGTAATTACTTTATTCATAATAGGAGCTTTTGCTATGACTGGTTCTTTTGGCTGTGCAGCTGCATGAGCACCTTCAGTTTGAGAGAATGTAAGAGCACCTACAGCAGCTAAAGACAATGTACAGATTTTCATGAATTTTTTCATCGGTAACACTCCTTTTTTTGGTATATACATATATTAATAATAATAGAATTATTTGTCAATTAAAATATGTGAAAAAAAGAGTAATTATGGCGAAAATTGTCACATATTATGTTGGAAAAGACATGATTTTTTATTCATATGCTATTTCTTTTTTAAGGGAAAAAGAGGTATAAAAAAAGCTGGGTTCGTCCCAGCATAAAGCAGATGAAAAGAGATGATCAATTGTCGTCTCGCTTTTTTGGCTGACGACCTTTTTGCTTCTCCTTCTCTCTAATGTAGTTAATAAAATCGATGGTTTGTCTTCGTGCTTCTTCGGAAAAATCTGATGCTGCTTTAAACGCAATTTGCAAATCAGGATCGTCTGCAAGATCGTCATCGGGCCTGCCTTTGTCCTTACCTGTGAGAAGATAATCGGTTGAGACCCCATATAATTCGGCAATTTTCACAATCATTTCACCGTCGGGTTTTCTCAAGCCGTATTCCCAGTTTGCATAAGTGGACATCGCCTTTAATCCGAGTTTTTTAGCAACTGTTGACTTGCTCCATCCATGCTTCTCTCTTAATTCAGTTAGAATCTTCCCAGTCAAATTATCCATCAGAAACACCTTTTTTCATGTTATGAGTAAATTTTATCATGAATTACACGGAAAAGATAAATAAATACACAAAAAGAATAAAAATATGATTGACTTACTCGTTTCGTGTATATTATCATAATGAATATAACTTACACATATTGAGTAAGAGGTGGAAAGATGAAACTTGAAAATTTACGAGAAGAGCGCATATTGCAAGGAAAAACACAAACCTATATGGCGAAAAAATTGGGATATAAGTACACAAGCGGCTATGCGAATATCGAAATGGGCAGAACGAAGCCTAGCTTAGAAACAGCAAAGCATATTGCAGATCTGCTGAATACCGGGGTTCAAGAGCTTTTTTTTGGCCAAAAGTTACACGAAAAGAGTAATTGTTTAAGAGAAGATCGGTTCTTAGAAAAGGGGAGACGAGCAGAATGAATATTGAACATCCAATGGTGACTCAGATAAGTGACTTTGGTTATCCAAAAAGTTATTGGTTATATGACATGAAACGATATGGATACCAAACAGAAATTGAGGACAGCTTGGAGGGAGCTGAAGAAGATGAGACATCAGCTGACGTTTGATGCTAGAAAAGAAGCGCAGCTTTGTTTAGACCAAGCTGGCGGCTGGATCGCCTTTCATCATCAGACACCGATGTTTGTTTTTGCCACATCAGAAGAGAAAGAGACATATATGACCCTCCTAGAAGCTAAGGTTGATGATACAAAAAAGGAGGAATCAGGTCAACGTGAAACGATGGAAGCAAATCATGACATTTTTGAAATGCTTGCTCAAAGCGAGTAAAAACGAACAAGACATCCGCCAGTGGGCAAAGGATGACGGGAGATCATAACATGGTCATCCATTTAATCATTGAACATGAGCATTTGTTAACAAAAGAGACATTGATGAAAAGAATACGATCAGCTGCAAAAGGGCAATGCCCGCAAAAATTAAAAGGCGCACTATCACTTGAAATTCGTTTATTTGATCACATGCCGTTTGACATAGCTGACTGCCAAAAAAAGCGTACATACGCAGAAAAAGGGTTGATACGCCCAGTACACGTCAGCATCTTTCAGCCGAATCTACAGCATATTCAAGAAGCACTTCATTCTATAGCCGATGAAGTCCCTCTGCAGATGGTCGATTTAAGAGTTTCTCAGTTTTATAGTATGTGTCCAAGAGTTGAAATCATTATCAATACGGTAGGTGGTGGCACGAGGCCAACACCAAAAAAGGAGACAAGCAGATGAACGAGCCAAAACAACTATTCATTCAAGAAAACCAAACATTTGTCGGTGAGATGGAAAAAGGAAAAATTCAAGTCATCGTGTTAGATGGGAATGTAGGAACGGCTTATAAAATGGATGTACCTGAACATGGAAAAACCATTATTCAAACGGCAAAAGGTCATTTTGCAAGAGTAGATCACGAGATTGGTTTTAAAATCAGCTAACTGACTGAACACATCAAAGCACAATATGTCCAAGACGGAAAGCCTGCGGACACTGATCAAGACCCTGCTAAAGGGGGCCTGATTGGTGTCCGTTTTTTATTTTCTTAAAAAAGGGAGAGAGCCAATATGCAAGATTTACTCATTGAATATAAAAGAGCTTTAAAGAATGCTAGAAAACAATATGAACCATTTAAAGAAAAAGAAGAACATCAGCTGTCCGTTCAAGACAAGCATGATAAAAAAATGATCGCCAGTATGGTAAGCGATCTGGAATACGTAGTAGAATGGCTTCAAATTGGAAGAGAGCCAGGCGCGCGCAGAGGATTAGACAGACGTTCAGTCTATCAGCGTACCATTCTCGCAAATCCAGAAGTGTTAGAGGCTTTAACACATGAATATACCCTTATTCAAGAGAAAGAAAGAGAAGTCAGTGAGAGAGACAAAAAAAGAATTGATGACGCTTTGTCTGTTTTAACAGATCGAGAAAAGGACGTATTCTTTATGCACACAACACAAGGGTTATCGTTTAGCGAGATTGCGGACATGCTGGATGTCAAAAAAGGAACTGTGCAAAAACATATGGAAAGAGCGCGGACGAAAATGTCCAAAAAAGTACAAGAACGCCTATTCAGAGCTGCTGAATAGGTGTTTTTTCTGTTCAAAAATAAATCAGCTAAAGCTTGTCTTACAGTTGCCACCTATAGTTAGAAAGACCAAACGAATGTTTGCTAGCCCTACACAAATGATTCCTTCAGAGGGAATCATTCGAATTAAAAGGAGGCGGCAGGTGAATGTAAATGAAAGATAAACGGATAGAGGCCAAGCAGGATTATATGAAGGGGATGACGTACCAGCAAATTGCTGATCATTACAATGTCTCGATCCATACCGTCAAATCGTGGAAAAGACGATACGGATGGCAAAGACAAAAAACTTCGTCAAAGCAAGCACACTCGATTTTCAATCAATTTCTTTCAGATGAAACGATTGAAATCATGGAGAAAATGGATGGACGCACATCGCTTGATTTAATCTGGGACCAAATTCAAATTCAATATGCAGCCATTATTCGGGCGCAGCGAATCATGTATGTAGCAGATCAAGAGGACATGATCAAAGAGCTGAAAAAGGCGGCATACATGCCTTCTTCATTAGAAGAAACAGGCGAAGGCATTCAGACAGAACTAGACATGACCTCAGAAGAATACTCGTTTCAATTTTCATGGGATCGGCATGCGACGTTTTTAAATGCACAATCCCGTGCAATGGGTGAACTCAGGCGTTTAATAAAACAGTTTGAAGAGCTCGCACATGCGAAGGATGAACGAAGATTAAGGCTGAGGCAAATTGAACTGACGATCGAAAAAACGAAAAAAGCAGTGCGTGAAGAAAAAGAGGAAGATCTTCAAATCATGATCAAGCGAAAAGAGGAAGACTCATGACGCCATTGATTGAAAAAGAAGTCAATCCTCACTTTGAACACTTTCTATTCGATTGGAATCAAAAGTTTCAATTTTTAGTCGGAGGCTATGGCTCCTCCAAAAGCTATCACATTGCTTTAAAGCTTGTCTTAAAACTGCTGGAAGAAAAGCGGACAGCACTTGTCATTCGAGAGGTGTATGATACGCACCGCGAATCAACCTTTTCTTTATTACAAGAAATCGTTAGCGACCTCGGCATCGACCACGTGGTAAAGTGCCGAAGTTCGCCGCTTGCACTAACGTTTCGAAACGGCAGCAGCATCTTATTTAAAGGACTGGACAAGCCTGAAAAATTGAAATCGATCAACAACATCTCGATCATTTGGATTGAGGAATGTTCAGAGGTTTCTTATGAAGGTTTTAAAGAGCTGCTTGGAAGGCTGAGGCATCCATCCTTACCGCTTTATATGATGTTATCGACGAATCCCGTTGGTCAGGATAATTGGACGTACAGACATTTTTTTCGAGATGAACAGCTGAAGCGATTTGTTTTAGATGACGAAACATTATACAAAAAGCGAACCGTTGTCATCAAGGATACGTATTACCATCACTCCACGGCGGAAGATAACCTATTCCTTCCTAAAAGCTACGTGAAGCAGCTGGATGAGCTGAAAGAGTATGACCCAGATCTCTATCGCATTGCGAGGAAGGGGTATTTCGGCATTAATGGCACAAAGGTTTTTCCTCAATTTGAGGTGAGAAGCCATTCTGATGTATTAGAAGCCATTCAGCAGATTGACAGACCGCTGAAACGAGCTGGCATGGATTTTGGATTTGTTGAATCATACAATGCGCTCATTCGGTTAGCTGTCGATCATGAAAAAAAGTACTTATATATTTATTGGGAATATTACGACCGCGGGAAAACAGATGATGAAACAGCCACTGACCTGCAAGAGTTCATTGAATCACAGGAACTGATTAAAGCTGACGCAGCCGAACCTAAAACCATTCACTATTTTCGGCAGCGCGGCTTTCAAATGGTAGCGGCACATAAGTTCCAAGGCTCACGTTTGCAGTATACAAAAAAAATCAAACGGTTTAAGAAAATTATTTGTTCTGATGCTTGTCCATATACCATCTATGAACTTCAATCACTAACCTATAAGGCAGATAAGGATGGACGTTTAGAGGAAGATGAATTTCAAATTGATCCGCACACTTTATCAGCCATCTGGTATGCGCTGGATGATTATGAAGTGACAGATTTGAAACAGACCGCCTCAGAGCGTGTCCGTCCAAACAGAGAGAGGAGGTCCATACAATGAAACAATTGAAAGCAACCATTATGAAGGCAAACATGTCTGATCATACAAAACAAATGTATGCAGATGAATTTTCCTACGAAAAAGATGATATTGTTCCCCCGCCTTACAATATCAATGAATTAAAAAGCATGGCAGAATATTCAACCATTCTTCAGCAATGTATTGATGCGTATAAGACCAATATTTTAGGCTTTGGTTTTGGTGTAGAATATGCCTTTGACTTTAATGCAGAAGGTGTGAAACCGGCAAAAAAGAAAGCAGCAGAGAAGGAATGGACAAGACTTGAAGAGTTTACGAAATACATGAACTATGATGAGTCTGCTGATGTGGTGCTTGGCTATGTCATCGAAGACCGGGAGAAAACGGGGAATGGTTTTTTAGAGGTTCTCCGAGATGGTCAGGGAAAGCCGGCAGGAATCGAGTATTTAGATGCGCTCCATATCCGTATTTGCAAGCTTAGTGAGCCAGTTGATGTTGAATTCCGGTATACAGAAAACGGCGAATTGAAAACAATGAATCGAAAGAAACGATTTCGTAAATATGTGCAGGTGATCAATGAAAAGAAAGTCTTCTTCAAGGAGTATGGTGATCCGCGCATTTTACATTGTGAAACAGGCAAATACGATGACACCACCCCAGAGCCGCTGCGCGCAACAGAAGTGATTCATTTTAAAATCGGCAGTGGAACGTATGGGATTCCCCGCTGGATTGGCAACATCGTCAATATGTATGGGGCACGCAAGGCAGAAGAGTTGAACTATCTTTATTTTAAACAAGGGCGGCATGTACCTGGTGCCATCATTGTCGAAAATGGAATGCTGTCTGAGTCTTCCTATCAGCAGCTTCAGGATTATATGGACGATATCGAAGGCTCTGATCATGCACATAAATTTCTATTGCTTGAAGTCGAAGGTCTCCCGACGGAAAAAGGGTTAACTGGAGAAGAAGATGTCTCAAATGTCAAAGTGAACTTCAAATCCCTAGCAGAGATCTTGCAAGAAGATGCACTCTTTTTAGAATACGATGAAAAAACAAGAAACAAAATCCGCTCTGCTTTTCGCCTGCCGCCTATTTACACAGGTGAGTCTCAAGACTATAACAAAGCGACAGCCGATACGGCGCGAAAAACAACAGAAGAACAGGTATTTCAGCCTGAACGGCATCTCATCACAGGAAAGCTCAATACCCTTTTCCTGCCGGATCTTGATATTTGGCATGTTCGTTTCCTATTAAATGGTCCTGACTTTAGAGATCCATTAGAGATTGCCAAGGTTCTGACACCGTTTATTCAGGCTGGGGCAGTGTCACCAAACGATTTGCGAGATCTAGCAGGACGTATCCTTGGGAAAACGTTAGAGGAATGGCCGGAGGATCTCTATCACAGACCTTTAGAAAGCCGCATGACATCAGCCGAACAGGAGCCTCAACGAGAGGCGAATCAGCTGAAGAAATAAACCGAAGCGCATGCGCTTTTTTGAAAGGGGGTGAACATATGCCGAGAGAATTAAAAAACGCAAAAATTACGCATGTTTCCTATGTGGACAGAGCCGCAAACAAAAAGAAATTCTTTTTGATGAAGGCAAATAAAAGCCAGCCTGATTTTCAAAAGGAGGTTAGTGTGCTGACAAAGGCAAAAGATGCTCATCGTCTTGTGTATGGTGTCGTGTATGAACCGAATACACCTGATGCACACCAAGACTTTATGTCTGCCAAAGAAATTGAAAGAGCGGCACATGGTTTTATGAAGGATGCCCGCCGCATTGACAAGCAGCATGATTTTCAACATGGTGTGGGCGAGGTTGTTGAATCATACATTGCCCCCGCTGATTTTGAGGTAGGCGGTGAGCTGATTCGAAAAGGATCTTGGGTACTTGTAACAAAGGCTTCCCAAGAGATTTGGGATCAAATCCAGAAAGGCCACATTACAGGGTATTCAATGGCTGGAACGGCGGACATCGTAGCAATAGAAGAACAAGATCAGCTCCTATCTCAAAGCACAAATGAGAGAGGGCTTTTTTCTTTGCTGAAAAATTTCTTTTTGAAAGAGGAAGGTGCAAACATGTCACAACAATTTTGGAGCGTTTTAGACCATCTGCTGGAAGCCTTACAGTCAAGTGATGGTGATGAGGCGGGTGTAAGATCAGCGCTTGAGCAATTGCTGCCAATCGTGCAGGACATTTTGAAGACAGAGGATGTGCTTCAAACGATTGGTGAAAGGCCAGCCTCCGTACAAAAACAAGATGCCGCTCTGACAACGGAGCAAGTACAAGAGCTTGAAAAAGCAAAAATGGCCATTGAAAACGTCTTACAGCAGGCAGAACAGCAGGAAACAGATCAAACAGAGGAAGAACCTGTCCAAAAGGTGCTTGAGCAAGTCGTTGCACCGATTCATCATCAGCTTTCTTCCTTAGAGAAATCAGCCAGCAGAGAAAAAGCAGCGCTTGAGCAAGTGCTTCAGCAGCAGCTTTTGCCTATTTCAGAGCGGATTCACATGCTTGAAAAAGCGCGCGGTATGTCAAAACAAACAATCCACGATACACAAAATGACAGTACAAAGCCCATATGGGATGGCTTACTATAAGCCTAAATAAGGAGGAAACAGTGTGAGAAATCAAGAGTTGATTCGCAAGGCCGAAATGACACTTGCCAGCTTAAAAACCGGCGGTCTCATGAACGCAACCCAATCCAACACATTCATTAGAATGATGCAAAATACACCAACCGTTTTAAATGATGCACGTATTATTCCAATGGAAAGTGATTCACAAAAAATCGAAAAAATCGGCTTTGGCCAGCGTATTTTGCGCCCAGCAGAAGAAGGCAAAGCACTTGATGCGAAAGACCGTGTTGTCCCAGCGACAAGCACTGTCCAGCTAAATGCGAAAGAGGTCATCGCAGAGATTCATATGACCTACGACAGCATTGAAAACAATATTGAGAAAGACGGAATTCAGCAGACGATTATGCAAATGCTAGCTGAACGAGCAGCCGTTGACATTGAAGAGCTCATCGTCAATGGCGATACGACTTCAGCAGATCCATTTTTAGCTCAAATGGATGGCGTGAGAAAACAAGCAGTCTCTCATATCGTAGATGCAAACGGAGCGGAAATCAGCCGCCAAATGTTTAAGCAAGCCTATAAAGCGATGCCGTCAAAATATTTACGTGTACCTCAGGATTTCCGTTTCTACACATCTCCAAGCTTAGAGGTTGAGTGGAAGGATCAAGTAGCAAACCGTCAGACAGGCCTTGGAGATGCGGCCATTCAAGGCGGACTTTCTTCTGCATTTGGTGTGCCGGTCAAAGGTCTTGCCAATATGCAGCCATATGACGAAGCGGGAACAGACGTATCAGATATTTTGCTGACACACCCTAAAAATATTATCGTAGGTTTCTCTCGTAATATTCGAATTGAAGTAGAAAAAGATATTCGCAGCCGTAAATTTATTATTGTCCTCACAGCGAAGCTAGACAGCAAATTTGAGGAAGAGGATGCTGTAGCAAAAGTGATGAAAGTGAAAGAGTAGGTGACGGCAGGTCATGATCATTTCTGCTGAAGAACTGCAAGCCTATTCTGTCTTTGATCGTGTGAAAAATCGATCTGTGGAAAGACTGACAGCAGATATTATCGAAGCAGAAGCTGCGGTATTTCAGATCGTAGGTCACGATTTCTCAAGCGAAAAATATCAGCCCCTCCCTGAAAAAGCAAGAATCGCATTATTAAAAATGGCCCAATATTTTGCCATGCTGAATGATGACGAATCTATGATGAAAGGCTTTACGTCAGAAAAAATGGGCGATTATTCATATGCGAAGGCAGCTGATCAAGTGAAAGGCAGACCCTATGTATATGCCCTGCTTGTAGATTACATTGAACCAACATTGACCGGCGGCAGTGCCAAGTTAAAGGTGAGGTCATTATGAGCTATCAATCTCTATTAACAGATCGCTGTGATCTTTTTCATCTTGAACGGAAGGAGTCCGCCCGCGGGAAATTTGGAATTCCAGCTGATGATTTACAAATAACACTTTCCTATCCCGATGCTCCCAGCCTGACCGATCTAGCTTGTTATGTCATAGAAAAGAACCAGTCACTTGTGCAAGAAGAGCCGAATACAGTCATTTATCAATCCTATCTTGTTCATTTTCCTTTAGGAAGTGATATTCGCTTGCATGACAAAATGGTGTGGAATGGCGTGTCACTCAAATTACAGCAGCCTAAAAAAGTGAAAAATCATCACATCGAAGTGATGGCAGTCAGGAAGGAAAATCTATGAAAATTGATGGACTTGACCGGCTGATTTCACAGCTGCAGACAGCGGGTGATGGCGGCTTAAAGGCAGAATATCAAGATTGGCTGAAGGACATGGGCCTGCAATTTTTAGACATCATTCAGGATGAATTAATCAAGGAGAATGCTGTTGATACAGGCCGGCTTCTTAGATCCTTTACACAAGGCGATAAGGAGAATCATTTTCTCATTTCAAAAGGCGGTCTCACACTTGAAGTGGGAACGCAGCTTGAATATGCCTCCTATGTCAATGATGGACATGCCACTTCTTCAAGTGGAGAGCGAAGATGGGTGCCTGGCAGATGGACTGGCAGCCGCTTTGAATATGATCCGAATGCAAGTACAGGAATGATGCTTGCCTCTCAATGGATTGATGGCAATGGCTACTGGGATCATGCTGTCATGCTCTATGAGCAAATGTTTGAACAGTCGCTGGATCGAAAGCTGCAAAGCTGGTTCGATCGACATTTTGGGAGGTGATGGAATGAATCAAGAAGTCGGGGCAATCATGCATTATATCTACACACACTTTCCTGTGACAATGTATGATCGTCTTTTGCCAGAACGCTTTCAAGTGCCATCCGTTTATGTGCCGCCTGTGACAGTGATCAGCGGTCCAGATACGGTCTCTACCTTTATGAAATCTTATTCGCTGCAAGTGAAAGTCTTTCATATTGATACAGAAAAAGCACATGATGCGGCAGAATCAATCGTTGATGCATTGCTTGCTGATCGTCAAATCATTCAGATGATGAGTGAAGACGGAGAGGTGCTTGATGATTATGTCCGCATAAAAAGAGTGGAAACAAGAAAGATAGATCAAGGCGTAGCAGCGATTGTCCTGACGTGGGATAGCAGCTATTGGTACAACCGTGATAAACAGGAAAGCCTTGAAGATATCAACTTTTCAGATGGGGTGATCAAACGTGAGCAAGACTAAACATGCTCAGCCCGCTCAAACAGCCGGCGAAGAAAAAGAATTTGGCTTTTCATTTGAAGCCTTAAAGGAGCACAGTAAGGATCTTTTTGGGGTCAAACCAGAAATCCTTGAAGGGGCTCTTTTTTATATCAAACATCAACCAATTACAAAAACAGAAGCGAAAAAGCACATTGATGCTTTTTTGTCCAAGGAGGTTTAAAGGATGAACGGAGGCACTTTTACACCAGGTACAGAGAAAAAGCGTCCTGGTATTTACTTTAATTTTAAAACAACAGCAGAGCAGCGAATTACTTTAGGCGATCGAGGTACAGTGGCACTTCCCCTTGTGATGAGCTGGGGAGAACCCAAAACCTTTATTTCCGTTTCAAATATGGAAGATTTAAATAAAAAGGTTGGACTCAACATTGATGATAAGTCACTTCTTCTTTTCCGTGAAGCAAAGAAAAAAGCCCAAACGGTCTTGCTTTACCGCCTAAATGAAGGAGAGCCGGCCAAAGCCGAAATTGCTGAAAATTTTGTCGTCACAGCAAATTATGGCGGCCTAAAAGGAAATGAGATCACAGTACAAGTCGCAGAAAATGTACTTGATAGCACAAAACGCGATGTGATCACTTATCTTGGAACAGATATTGTGGATAAACAGGTCGTCACTGATGTCAAAGACCTTGTGAAAAACAAATACGTTCAATTTTCTGGTGAAGGTGAAGCCGTCATCACAGCAGGTGTGGCACTAAGCGGCGGGAAAAACGGCGTGGCAAGTGTCGCAGATTATACAGCTTTCCTAGAAGCAGCAGAAACAGAATACTTCGATGTCATTGCCCTTCCAGTCGATAATAGTGAGCAATTAAAAGCAACCTTCGCTTCATTTATCGAGCGTCTACGTGATAAGCAAGGACGTAAGGTGCAAGGGGTTGTGGCGAATTATGCAGCGGACCAAGAAGGAATCATCAATGTGACAAGCGGCGTTGTCCTCGAAGATGGAACAGAACTAACACCTGCCCAAACAACAGCATGGGTCGCAGGTGCAAGTGCCGGAGCAAATTTCAATCAGTCATTGACCTTTGTTGAATACGAAGGAGCAGTCGATACATTAGAACGCCTTGACAATGATCAAGTAGAATACCGATTATCACAAGGGGAGTTCCTTTTCACCTTTGATGCGAGAGATCGTACCGTGAGTGTTGAAAAAGATATTAACTCCTTGACTAGCTTTACAGCTGAAAAGAACCAGCAATTGGCGAAAAATAAAATCATTCGTGTGCTTGATGCGATCAACAATGATTTAACATTCGAATTAAAAAATCTGATTAAATTACGTAAAGCCAATGGCAATGACATTCCAGCATCAGATGATGGTGTGCAGCTTGTGAAAACACTGATTACTCAGTATCTTACACAGCTTCAAGATGGCAGCGGCATTACAGGCTTTAATTCAGAAACAGATATCGTGATCGGTCTCAATGAAGATCGTGATGGATTTATCATCGATTTAGCGGTTCAGCCAGTAGATGCAGCAGAAAAATTCTATTTCAATGTGGAGGTGAAGTAAGATGGCTTTTAAAGCGCAAAATACAATTTCAGGTAAAGAAGGTCGTCTTTTCTTAGAAGGTGAGGAGCTTGCATTTATCAAAACCTTCGAAGCAAACGTGGAGAAAAACAAATCAGAAGTCAACGTCATGGGCCGCCGAATGACTGGACATAAAACAACGGGAGCAAACGGAACAGGAACGGCAACATTCTATAAAGTTACGTCCCGTTTCGTTCAATTAATGCTCAATTATGTGAAAAAAGGAGAAGATCCATATTTCACTCTTCAAGCTGTCATTGACGATAAATCATCAGGCCGTGGCACTGAGCGTGTGACATTATTTGATGTCAACTTTGATTCTGCTAAAATCGCTGGATTGGATGTTGATTCAGAGGCGCTTGAAGAAGAAGTTCCTTTCACATTCGAGGACTTTGATCTGCCTGAAAAGCTGAAGAATACATTCTAAGAAAAGTGGAGGAAATTAGCTAATTAATTAGCAAAATAATAACTGAATATGCTATAATGCAGTTGTAATACAACCGTCTTGAAGCCGTCTTCATTTCGTCTGGTGACGTCTTGTATTCGATTCATTAAAATATGTTTACATGCAAAGCGATTTGCATAAAATAAAAAGAAGCCAGGATGCTCTAACATCCCGGCAATGTACAATGAGGCCCTTCAAGGGGCTGGCTTTTCGAATAGGTTCTTTAGGTAGACTTCCCTTTAACCTTCCACAGCTCAAGGGGAGTCTATTTTTTGTCTATATACGTCAACAAAGTAAAGATAAACATCCCGAATAAAAGCATAAGGGAAATCGCTTCAAATGTTGACATATGCATCACCCCCTTCCTATCGGGGATGAGCCAGACGCCCTTGAGCAAGCCGTTCAATTGTACAATTTAAATTATACATGAAAAGATTGGAAAGCACATTCAAAAAATGGATGTGCTTTTTTGCATTCAAAAAAACATAACAAAGGGAGTTTTTAAACATGAGTGAAAAACAAACATTTGATCTTTCATTTTTTATGCCAGGACAAACAGTAGAAGCGGAAGAAGTCAAAGTACCGATTTCTAAGCGTTTTGTTGATAAAAAAGGGAATGTCATTCCTTTTGTCTTTAAAGCCATTACAACTGAACGTATTGATGAATTGGAAAAAGAAAACACAGCCTTCAAAAATGTCAAAGGCAGAGGACGTGTGAAAGACTTAGACAGCCAGCGCTTCTACGCACGTATTGCGATTGAATCGACGATTTACCCAGATTTCCGCTCAAAGGAATTAAGAGAAGCCTACAGCACACAAGATCCAGTTGAAGTAGCAAAACGGGTCCTGTCAGTCGGCGGTGAATATGCGAACTGGTTAAACAAAGCGATCGAAATCAACGGATTCGAAGATGAAATTGAAGATTTAGAAGAAGCAGCAAAAAACTAATAAAAGATGGGGATAAAGAAGCGGTGTTTTTATATTACGCAATGCACGAGCTTCACTACTCCCCATCTGAACTCCTGGAATTATACGAATCCCCAAGACCGTTCAAAGCATTCCTTTTCGGACTCATCAGCTACAAGCTAGACATGCTAGAAAAAGAAGCAAAGAAAGGAGGTAAATAATTGGCGAAACTTACAGCACGATTTGAATTAGAAGACCGGGTGTCGAAGAAGTTATTACGCATTCAAAAACGATTTCAAACGTTTGAGAAGCAGCTCAAACCATTTAGAAAACCAGTGAAAATAAGTCTGGAAATGGATGAAAAGAAATTAAGAAACCTCACTTTATCGCTGCGGAAAGTTTCAGTATTTTCTATGAGGCTGGATCAGGGAATCTATCGGGATCTAAAAGCATTGAACAATCAGTTAAATATGATTCCAAATCATCTGGTCATATCCTTTCAAGCGAAGGGGCTGAATGTCATTAAATCCAACATAGATCGTTTGAAACAAATGGGGACAAGTCCCATTATGCTGACGTTTAAACTAAACGATCAATTGTCAGCGAAAATGTCATCGATCAAAAAATCAATCCTTCAGCTCATCAACAGAACGTACTATATGAGATTAAACATGGTTGACCAAGCCACCGCTGCAATTCAACGAATCAAAAAGACACTCAAAAGCTTGACGATGTCCAAACACGAAATCAGAGTGTCTGTTCAAGACAATGCAAAAAGTAAGCTGAAAAAACGAGATCAGGCAGAGTCTGTTGTGAAAGAAAAAACCATAAAAAAAGAGCCTGAGGCTGCTAGTAAGCCAGTTAAAACGGATGAACCTAAACAGAGTTGGCTCCAAAGTTTTGCCAATAAAGGATTAAAAGAAATTCAAAAATATGCAGGTGACGTTGCAGACAAAGTGAAGGAAAAATTGAGTCCTAGAAAGTTTTGGGATGAAAAAGGACTTCCTTGGGTTGAAAATAAAATGGAAGAGTACAAACAAGATGTGATCGGAAGAATTAAAGAGAAGATTAAATTTAATCCTGAAAAAAAACTAGATCAATGGGTGAAGACTGGATTAGATCGTCTCTTTGGTACAAGTGATCAATCAAGTGAAAACAACAGTACGACTCCGGCACCAACAACAGCTCCAACAACAGCTCCAACGACGGCGCCAACGACGGCACCAACAACGGCACCAACATCAACACCATCTAATTCGGCTCCTAAAACGCAGCCTAAGCCGCGAGGTGGAAAAGGTTTGTTTCGCAGTAGTTGTTGCCCTTGTTGTGCAAGAGGAATAAGCAGCCGAGGATCTACTAAAGCGAAAAATGGCCGTTCACCGAGACAATCAACAAATCCAAATGCCACATCAAGAACCGAAATGAATAGAAGGCCTCCAAGTAAATTAGGGAAACTGAAAACCAATGCAGGTAAATTATTTGGAAAAATCCCTAGTGGACTAAAGAAAGGTGCGGGTATCGCAGCTTCAGTTGGCGGACTTACGGGTCTAATGAAAGGTGGCAAGGGGTTAAGTGGACTAGGGGATGCGGTGAAAAATATCGGTAAAGGGAGCGGTAAATTATTAAAGAAAGTACCAATTCTAGGTGGTTTACTTAGTGCAACAAATTTAATCGGTATGAAAAAAGAGAATGCTGGTGAAAAGATCGGTACGACTGGAGGCGGTATCGCTGGCGGGATGGCAGGTGCTGCAGCAGGTGCAGCTATTGGAAGCGTAGTTCCAGGAGTAGGTACAGCCATCGGTGGTCTAGTAGGCGGCATCGCTGGAAGTATGGGCGGCGAATCTATCGGTGAAACGATCGGAAAATGGTTTGATGGCGGCGGATTTGAAAAGATTGGCCAAAAAGCCATTGAAATCAAAGACCAAATTGTTGAAGTTTGGTCAACAGTTGCGACTTGGTTCACAGAAAATGTCTGGACACCATTAAGCAGTACGGTTGTCACAGTAGCATCATTCATCTGGTCGAGTTTAGTCAATGCCTGGACGTGGATCCAAGAAACATTCAGTACAGTAGCAGGCTGGTTTATTGAAAACGTCTGGACCCCGTTAAGCGGTACAGTCGTTACAGTAGCAACGACCATTTGGTCAAGTCTAGTCAATGCCTGGACGTGGATTCAAGAAACATTCAGTGCAGTCGCAGGCTGGTTTATCGAGAACGTCTGGACCCCGTTAAGCGGTACAGTCGTTACGGTAGCAACGACCATCTGGTCAAGCCTAGTCAATGCATGGACATGGATTCAAGAAACATTCAGTGCAGTCGCAGGCTGGTTTATCGAGAACGTCTGGACGCCACTAAGCAGCACAGTTGTTACAGTCGCTACAGGGATTTGGACAGCATTATCAAATGCATGGAATAAGATACAATCAATCTTTGGAGTTGTATCGACATGGTTTATGGAAAATGTGTGGAATCCACTTGTAGATACGGTAGGAACCATTAAAGACAGTTTCGGTAAAAAGTTTGAAGAAGCGTATAAAGTCGTGACAGATATATGGGATGGATTATCCAAATGGTTTGAGGACAATATTCAAAAGCCGATTGTAAAAGTAGCAGAAGCTATTGGTGATGGGTTTTCTAAAGCATTTGGCTGGGTCAAAAAGATTTTTGATAAGGCTGGCGGTGGGGTTGATTTTGTATTGAAACATGTCTTTGGAACCCCTGATAAAAAAGCCACAGGCGGTTATATCACCCAGCCAACCTTATCATGGGTTGGTGAAGCAGGTAACGAATTTGTTATTCCAACTCAAAATAACCGAGGACGCGGAAAGATGCTGCTTGCTCAGGCTGCTTCTCAACTTGGAATGTCTGTTGTCCCGAGCGGAGCGGTAGGAACTCAAGTGTCAAGCTCCCCAGCTCCTACAACTGCATCATCTTCTGTAGGTTCAATGAGCGGAGGCGGATCAGTCTCAATGAATGCGAACATTCAAGCTTCTAGCATTGGCGAGCAATTTAATGACGATTTTGAACAAGGGTTAAACCGTAAAGTCATCTCTCTTGATCAATGGAAACAAAAGAATATTCAGCAGCCTTTTGGTCAATTGACATCAGACTCAGGAAAGTATGGTCAGCAAACGGTTTCTGCCTTTGCAAACGGTCAGCAGATGACACCAACAGGAACAGACAGCTTCTTGCAAAGTCGTGTAAAAGCACCCTACCAACAAGTCATGACAGCATCACCCACTTGGGGTTCTGGAACGGTTAGTGGTTTTGCAGCAGGCCAAAATGCCACATCAATTGGCACGAGCCAATACGTAGATCAAAACATCAAACAACCATTCCTGCAAGCAAAACAAGAATCACCAGGCTGGGGTTCTGGAATGATTGACGCCTTTAACAGCGGCATGCGTTCCAAAGGAAGCGAAGTCACGCAAGCGGCCAAAGAAATGGCGAAGAAAGTAGAACAGGCGTTTAGAGAGGAATTAGACATTCATTCCCCTTCACGCGTCATGATGAGTCTTGGGAAATTTGCATCGATCGGTGTCGTCAAAGGGCTCGACTCAGTTGATGTGAAAAAATTTGCTGAAAATCAGGCTGGTTCATTAATCGGTGCCTTCAGCGGTATGGGAGCTTCAGGGCTTAATATTAAACAATGGCTCATGGCGGCTATCATGGCAACTGGTACATCAATGAGCTGGCTTCCAGGTCTGATGACCATCGCGCAGCATGAGTCACGTGGAAATCCGAGAGCGATCAACTTATGGGATTCCAATGCTAAAAAAGGAACGCCTTCTAAAGGCTTAATGCAAACCATTGGAACGACGTTTAACGCCAATAAAGGCAAGGGCATGAATGACATTTGGAACCCAATTCATAATGCCGTTGCAGCTATTAACTACATTAAGGGAAGATATGGAACAGTCTTCAACACGCCGGGATTACGAAGTATGAGAAGAGGCGGACCTTATAAAGGCTATGCAAATGGCGGATTGATTACTCAAGAGCAGGTGGCTAGAGTCGGTGAAGGAAATAAACGCGAATGGATCATTCCAGAGGAAAGAGGCATTCGCGGAAGGTATTTATTGACGCAGGCAGCCAAGGCACTTGGGATGCAAGTATATGATCCATCAAATGCATCTGCTCCTTTACCGGAAGCACAGATGCAGCAAGTTACCTCACCTCAGTCTACTGGCAGTACAACTTCGCCAGGTAATAAACAGATTACGATTCAATTCAATGGAGATCAGCATTTCCATAATGGACAAGATCAGCAATCGCTAGTCGAAAAAATTAAACAAATGCTTGTAGATGAACTAGAAGTAGAGATTCATACAGGAACGAAGGGGGTCGTAATTGATGGGTAAATCAGTGTATCAATTGTGGATTTCCCAAGGAAAGGACAAGTTGCGATTCCCTGTCCTTCCATCCGAACTCGAAATCACAAATAATGTACAAAATGAAACAGTGAAGGTCGCCTCTTTTGGAGAATTGACTTTTATTGACGTACCATCGGCTAAACAAGTATCATTCACCTCATTATTTCCTAAGAAATATTCGCCGATTGCTGAATATAAAAGCATTCCATCACCAGAGAATGCGATCGCGAAAATTGAACGAATGATGCGTTCAAAGAAATCCGTGCGGTTGATTGTAACTGGAACAAAAATCAATATGACGTGCAGCATTGAAAGCTTCACCCACAAGGAAGGGTCATATGATATTGGAGATCGTGAATTTACGATCGAGTTAAAGGAATACAAAACTGCATCGCCTAGGAAAATCAAACGGAAGAAAAAAGCAAAACAAACGAAAAGGAAACGGCCATCAAAAACACCACCAAAATTGTATACCGTCAAAAAAGGTGATACGTTGTGGGCCATTTCAGGCCGATTTTATGGTGACAGTACAAAATGGCGGCGTATTTGGAATGCCAATAAAGCATCGATGATTAAACGAAGTAAACGCAATATTAAGCAGCCAGGGCATTGGATTTTTCCTGGACAAAAATTAAAAATACCACAATAAGGGGGGCTGGCATTGATCGAGCTTTTTGCCATCAGAAGCGGCACCATGTATGAGCTTGTCACAGAGAGTGTGACACTTCAGGGGCAAAGGTATCAAGCCCCTCGCTCAATTCAGGCAAATATTATCACAAAACAAGGCAGTCAAACATATTACCGTGTCTCAGAAGGGGACACGGTTCTTTTTAAATGGAAAGGAAAAGAGCTGTTTAGAGGCATTGTTTTTTCCCGGACGCCTGTTGAAGGAAAGCTGACGTTTACTGCATACGATATGCTCCAATATTTGGTGAAAAACCAAGATGTCTATGTTTTTTCAAATCAAAGAGCAGATCAAATCTTAAGGCGGATTGGAGCTGACTTTCAAATTCCAATGACCTCCATCGCCAATACAGGACATGTCATAAAATCACTAGTGTTTAAAAATGATACAAGCTTGTATGACATGATATTGAAAGCATTGAAAGAAACGAAGCGGCAAACAGGAAGAAACTATCAAATCTATTCTGCTAAAGGCAAGATGGGGCTGAGAGCCTGGCCTGATCCAGAGGACGTGTGGGTCATTGAATCAGGCGTCAATCTCATCAGCTATCAATACAGCACCTCGATTGAAGGGACAGCCACTCGTGTCAAGATGCGTACGTCTGCTGATGAACAAGGGAAGAATAAGAAAAAAGGCAGTAAATCCGAGATTGTGGTGATCGAACAGGATAAAGCAGGTCAGAATAAATACGGTATTTTACAGCATGTTGAGACAGTCACTGGGCAAATCAACCAGCCGCAGCTGCAAAAAAGAGCCAAAGTACGGCTGGCAGAGAAAAAAGGCGTCAAACAAGAAGTCAAAAGCATTCAAGCCCTAGGAATTCCAGAGCTGCAAAGCGGTCTCCCAATCTATTTGAAAATTCCTGAAATCAATGTGAAAAAAACTTACTGGATCGATCAAGACAAACATGAATTCAGTGGAGTGAAACACACCATGACCATTGATGTTGTTGAGAAAAATTCCATGCCAAAGGGTGATCAAGCGTGAGATTAAGTGAAGCGATTAAACGATTGGCAGTAAATGCAGTAGACGCAGAATCTCCAATTGATCTTGTCATCGGAGAAGTCACGGCGGTTTCCCCTCTGAGCATCCGATTAAATGAAAATCATAAGCTGATCATTCCAGAAGAATTACTGATTTGGCCGAAGCGCTTAAATAAGGGTGAGGATGATGAGCTGAAAAGGGGAGACAGTATTATGGTGCTTGCAATGGCAGGAGGCCAGTCCTTTTACATCATCGACAAATTGTAAGGGAGGTGATGAACGTGGCACTTTCACCAGAGGAAGAAATCGAGGAAACAGAAGAAGACGAAGAGGTCGAAACCTCGACGACGTATCGAATAGATTTTGAAACTGGCAGACTGACAGGCGAAACCATTTCAGGCATCGAGGCAATCCGGCAATTCGTTTATATGACACTTAGGACAGAGCGGTATGCACATCCTATCTACAGCCACGACATTGGTACTGAAATTCAGGAGCTATTGACGGATACAGAAGCTACGGATGAATACAAAGAAATGGAGATTCCAAGGCTGCTAGAGGAAGCACTGATCGTTGACGAGCGGATTGATCATATTGAAGAGTTAGAGGTCACAAAGCAAAATGACTCATTTCATGTCAAACTAGCGATTGTCACAGATGAGGGCACATTAGAAATAGAGGAGGTGATGGAGGGCGATGTTTGAGGAACAGACGTACGAAGCATTAATGGAAAGAATGCTGGACAGACTGCCAGATGACATAGATAAAAGAGAAAACAGCGTGATTTGGAATGCCTTGGCACCTGCTGCCGCTGAACTGGCCCAATCCTATATTTGGCTTGATCAAGTGTTTGAGCTGGTCTTTGCAGATACAGCACAAGGAGAGTTTCTAGATCGGCGGGCTGCTGAAGTAGGGATCGAAAGAAAACCAGCCACTAAAGCGGTTTGGTCAGCGGTCATTCAGCCAGACAGTATCAACATTCCAGCTGGCTCACGTTTTTTTATTGAAGACGTTTATTTCCAGTATTCGAAGGATGGCACGCTAGAATGCGAGACACCTGGTAAAGCCGGCAATGTTCAATTAACAGATCAGCCGCTGCTGTCACTTGATACAATTCCAGGACTTGAATCGATTACGATGAAAGAACTGGTGATACCAGGTCAAGAGGAGGAAGATGACGCTTCTTTATATGATCGATATTTAATACGTGCGAGGCGGGAGGCGGTCAGTGCCAACAGGGCGCATTATAAAAAATGGGCTGAGGAAGTGCCTGGTGTTGGCAGAGCGAAAGTGTTCCCGCTTTGGAACGGAGAAGGGACAGTCAAAATTGTCATCACAGATGGCAATCTAGATGTTGCATCAGACCTTCTTGTCAAAAGGGTACAGGAATATATCGACCCAGTGCCAGGTGAAGGAGAAGGACAAGCGCCTATAGGCTCCAAAGCAACCGTTGAAAGCGCCAAATGGCTGGATATCGACATAGAAGTGGCTGTCGAACTTCAAATGGACTGGACCCTTGAAGGAGCTCAGAAAGAAATAGAAGAAAAGGTCAAGACGCTGTTGAAATCAATCGCATTTGAAAAGAGTACCATTCGAATGTCCGCTTTAAATGATATTTTGTACCATTCAGAAAGTGTGTCAGATTATGCAGATGTGTTATTGAATGGCGAGTCGAAAAACTTAGTATTACAGGACATTGAGATTCCGCGTCTTAGGCAGGTGAAGGTTATTGAGCAAACAGGATGAAATGAAAACCTACTTGCCGCCATATTTTACAGAAATTTATGAAGTGGATCACCTGCTCAAGACAGAGGCACCGGAATTTGAGCAATTGGACGAATCTATTTTCGACTTAACGGATCAGTTCTTTCCTTTAACAGCGACATGGGGATTAAACAGATGGGAAAGAATGCTGAAGGTGCAGCGGGAATCAGATGATTCAATTGAACTGCGCAGGGCACGCTTACTCAATATGATGTCAAATATTCCCCCAATCACGTATCTTTCATTAGAGAAATCAGTGAATCGCTTTCTCAAGAATCCAAGTGCTGTCATCCGTCTCACAACCAATCGCTATCACTTCGCTTTACGTGTGAACCTAGATGATCTGCAAAACACGAGATATATTGTAGAAATACTTGAAACGTTAAAGCCCGCGCACTTGGCTTATACGTTCACGGCTTTTCATCATACCGACGTACATGAAAAAAATGATCATCACGGGAGGCTCACACTGCGAAGTAGAGTGGGTTTTTTCGATCATATCCCGATTTTACTCAATGGTGAATTTGTCTTAAATGGTACGTTTTATCTCAGCGGAACGCGAGGTGCAACGGATGTGCCTGCTCGTTTTCGGCATTCATTAAACATGAGGATGCCTCTTCAACATCAGTCAGAAACAGCATATCGCATGAACTATGTCATGACTGGAGCGGTACTTGAAACGAAGCAAGGAGCGGCATTGACTTTACGCACAAAAAATCAGCTCCAGCATCAAACCAAGAAGAAGATGACGTTCCGTCTGCCAGTACATGTCCAAACTGAGCAGGGTGGAAGCTTACTGATCAAAGATCATTACTGGATTCTCGATGGATCTGTTCCGCTGGATGGATCAAAAATGCTAGCAGCAACTTCTAAAAAAATAGATTTATAAGGAGGATCACAATGGCTGATCAATTAACCGTAACAACACTGTATGCACGTCAACAAATGGCAAAGGCAAGAGCCGAAGGAACAAAACTCACAAAAGTCGTCAAAATGGCATTTGGAAATGGGGGAACGAAGGATGGAAAACCGATCTCACTAGACGGCACTGAACAAAAACTCAAAAAAGAACTAGTCCAAAAAAATATTGATTCGTTTACCTTCATGGAACCAGCAAAAATCCGCTACACCTGCACGATCGCCGAAGGAGAACTGGCAGGAGAAGTGATCAACGAACTAGCACTTGTCGACGAAGACGGCAAATTCACCGCCATCCGCACCATGACAGACAAACAAAAAGACGGCGACATCGAATTTGTTTTTGAGATTGATGATATTTATTAATGGAGGGAAAAGAAGTGGAGATAAAATCACCTTTACCGTTTGAAACCACTGACAAAGCCCATGCCAACTTGTTTAACCAGATGGTCGACACACTTGTAGAGAATGACAATGCGCTGAGTAAACAAATTGCAGGGATCACAAATGAAAGCTTCTTCAAACTAACAGGGGATCAAGCCATTCAAGATGCGACAGTCAGCGGTGAGGAATATCCAATAGGTATTACATTCATGGATATTGGTCAAGCCAATGATACGGGATACCCTACAAGATTCGGCTTTGTGAAAAATGAAAAATATAGTAACTTTCGATTTGTTCAATATTATTATGGGACTGGAAACGAAGCAGGCAGCTATTTTGATAGCACAGGTACGTGGTGCCGTCATTGGTGGACTGGATCGGGTTGGACCGACTGGCATAAACTCTCTGGGTTCTGTCATGCCAATATAGGTACAACTGGGAAGCAGTTATTAACCAAGGGAGAGTATCAAAAAGTCCTTTTTAATCGAAAGATAAAAGACAGTCATAACAATTTTGATATCAAAAATAATCGCTTCATCTGCCCTGAAAACGGAATGTATTCAGTGAATGCTGGTGTGTATATTGAAAGCTTTCAACGGTATGCAAACTTTGAATTATCGATCTATTTAAATGGAAAAAGATATAAAAATATTTCACATCAAAGACAAAGTCCGACAAGCCCATCTGATACGTTGAGTTTTAGTATGGGACTTTATGGTTCTGCCAATGTACCGGCTAATAAAGGGGATTATTTAGAAATTTACATGTACGCAGGATATGACGGAGACGTTAGTCGTTATATATCAGATAACTCAGGCTGGTACAACTATTTTGACATTACAGAAGTAGGCGGCCGAAATTTCCCGCGAGTATAGGAGGGTTTTGATGATTTTATATGAAGCCATTAAATATAAATATCCCGATGCGGATCCGCAAAAGGATTTTGAACTAAGAAATGACGGCGCTGGTTCGTATATAGATGAATGGTATCTTGATGTGCCCAAACCAACAGAAGAAGAATTGAAAAAATGGTGGGAGGAATCACAAGCCAATCCAAGGTATCAACCACCGCTCCCACTAGATTATCTAGCGCAAGAAGTAGCAAAAGAAAAGCTGATGAGAAAGCAGCTTGAACATCAATGTGATCTTCTATCAAACGAACTAAAAGCGCTAAAAAATGAGATCCTTTTCATTAAAGGAGAGGGTGATAGATGAGTTATTGGGTAATGGCATTATATTTCAAATGGGTGACACCTGAATTGGTCAAACAGGCAATTGAACTAGGTGATTGTTCAATGGAAGATCTAAATGCAGGATACGAGCAAAGGATACTCACTTTAGAGCAGCTGCAAGAGATTGAACCAAATTTCAAGGCAAGGGAGTGAAAACCGAATGGAAATAAAAGAACCAAAACTTTTTAACGTGAATGATAAAGCGCATGCAGATCTGTTTAATGACATGGTCAGAGTACTACTTGAAAATGATACTGGATTATTAGAGCATCTCTTAAAACATACAAATGATGGCGGAGTACACGCATCTGAAACAGAAAAGAAAAAATGGAATGAATCCCAGAGTTATAAGATCACGGCTGATAGTGGAAGACAGCTTATCAATGTGTCAGCCGGGGGAAGTATATTTGATGCGATAAAAGACAAAGGAACATGTACATTTTATGCAGCTGCTGGTGTGGAGGATTCACCTGCCTTACCGAATGTATCAATAAGAGGGCTGCAGACAGTAGGGCAAGAAAATATTGGATCTGGCTTTGCAATTGATATGTCAGGAAATGCTTATTTTTTCTATTATGATGCTGGACATACATCGATTTCATGGACAAAGCTGCCTACAGAAAGCGATATGAATAGATGGGATAACGGTCAATTAGTAAAAATCACACAAGATAATGGAAAGCCCATTTATCATGGATTTGCTAGCGAAACAGACTATAACACCCTCACTCAGACAGGAATGTACCTCATTTATAACCAAGGTATAAACGGTCCATCATCCTTTAATCGAGTGTTTTTATTGGTCATGAGTTATGGCAGTACATTAGTGCAAATAGCATACGAATCTGTTTATGGGAAGAACACATACTTTAGAGTTCTTAAACACAATGCAGAATCATGGACACCATGGGAGAAGCAAATCACGCTATCAGATTTATTAGAAGGATCTTGGGAAACACCTAAAGAGATTAAAAGCAATTGGAAGGAATATGACCCTATTAATTTACCAGTAAAATATCGCAAGAATCTCCTAGGTGAAGTTGAGATAGTAGGAGCTGTAAAAGGTGGGACATTAGGAAATAATGCAGTGTTTAATTTGCCTGAAGAATATTGGCCGAAACAGGCAATGCATTTTGTAGGAGTCGCTTCTAGTATAGGGACTCCAGGAGTACCACAATTCCATCGTACCTTAATAGATAAAGAGGGTAATGTATGTGTACAATCATCTTCAAATAACGCCAATCCCACTGAGTTTATTACATTTGGTTTTAAGTTCAGCACAAGGTGAAACTAATAAAACCAATATTTAGAGCTGAAATATAAAAGGAGAATGTTCATGGAGATAAAGACACCTCGTTCTTTTAAAGTCAGTGACAAAGCCCATGCAGATCTGTTTAATGACATGATCAAGGTTATTCTTGAAAATGATGTTGGACTTTTGGATCAAATCAATCAACACAAAAATGATGCAACATCTCATGCATCTGTAACAGAAAAGCAGAAATGGGATCAATCTCAGTTATATAAAATGACAAATGATAACGGGTCCCAGTTGGTGAATATCCCTGCTGGCGGCAGTATTTATAACGGGATTAAATCGTTAGGTGCCTGCTCGTTCTATGCTCCGGGAGGTTCTGGAGTAGTCGATTCTCCTGCTATAGGTAATGCTGCATTAAGAGGCTTTCAGCTTGTAGGTCAAAATAATATTGGCGTAGGAATCGCGATTGACACATCAGGCAATGCATTTTGTTTTTCCTATCATGTGAATGACGACGGAATTAACTGGCTCCAATTGCCGACACAAAATGAAAAAAACAAATGGGACGCAGGACAACTATCTAAAATCACTGCTGACGATGGAAAAGCTTATGAAAGAATTAATGCAAACGATCCTAGTATTTTAGATAAACTTATCAAATTACCGGGCGTGCATTCTTGGTATATTCATGAAGCACACCCCGATCTGCCTACAAAAAGTTCTATGAGGGCCTTATCAGTCTTTAGTGAAAATACTTATGGTTGGATCATTGGGGCGAATAATACAGGCGATGTATACATCAATCGATCGACGACAGATGTTACCGGTACTCAGCAAGAATGGAGCGGCTGGAAGAGGTTGAACGAGCATCCATTATTGAAAGCGAATGGAAATAGAATGCTTATTCCTACTGGTACAGATATACTCACTCTGCCTTCTGGTTTTTATTATGTCTCTGGAACGAATGCAGTAAATATGCCATCAACGACCGATGCTTCTTGGTTTAATGTAGATATTTTAGAAACGGGAAATAACCGCAAAACTTTTCATGTGAGTCGAAGCTATGATAACAGCCATTGGTACGGAACTACTCATACTGATGGAATCTTCAGGGGCTGGAAACAGCTAGTGACAAATGCTGAGTTTGAACATGTCACGTGGCTTAGTGTTACCTTAGACAAAAGTTCATCTATAGGGGATAGACCAGTTGAATATGTAAAATGGGGAAATTTGTTGTTGCTGAGAGGTCATCTAAAAGCAAATAGAGAAATCATCTGTGGACGGATTCCAGCCGAAGGTTTACCAGAGAAAGGTCTTGTGGTGTCAGTTCCCGTATCAGGTACAACGGGTCATAGTAAATTACTTATATATAAGACAGGAGAGCTAAAGCTAACTGGTTTACTGGCAGCGAATGAAAGTGCAGTAACTGGCTACTATTTAGACACAGTCGTCCCATTAAATTAAGGAAGTGATAGTATGATACAAGTTTATGAGTACAATCATCAAAATGAATTGGTCAGACCTATAGTAGTGTTTGAGAGGGATGATGAAGGAAATTATATCATTCCAGATCAATGCACAACAATTGCTCCACCCAATAATCCTTCTTTTTATAAAGCAGCTTTTGATGTGGAAAAACAACAATGGTATGAATCAGCGACACTGGAATATATAGATAGCTTAAAACCAGCCCCACTCCCGCCAAGTGATATAGAACTTTTAAAGAAACAAAATGCCTTATTATCTAAACAATTAACGCAGTTATTGGCTATGCAAAAAGGGGGGACTTCAAAATGATGTTTCCAACTGTAGCAGATATCAAACAATTTTGGGACTGGCAATGTTACGGCCCAGAGGACATTGCATTTTATGTAAGGATCGGCTGGATCTCGGCAGACGACTATCAAGACATAACAGGAGACAAATACGAAGCCTAATGGCTTTATTTTTTTGTCGGAAAGAAGGTGATTTCAATGGAAGTAGATGTTGTTCAAAACTTAATGACACAAGGCCCATTTGCCGTTCTCTTTTGCTGGATTCTGTTCTATGTTCTCAACACAACAAAGGAAAGAGAAAACAAACTCAATGAGCAAATCGAGGCGCAAAATGATGTGTTAGCAAAGTTTAGTGAAAAGTATGACGTCGTGATCGACAAACTCGACAAAATTGAACGAAATTTAAAATAGGAGGAAAGATCATGAAAACATTCGACAAAGGCACTGTGATTCGCACAGTGCTTCTTTTTATTGCTCTGATCAATCAAACGCTTGTCATGTTTGGACAGACGGTGCTGCCGATTAGTGAGGAGCAAGTACAAACCGCAGGTGAGGCACTATATGTGGCAGGTTCTACAATTTTCACTATGGTCACAGCGGTAACAGCTTGGTTTAAAAACAATTATGTGACCTACAAAGGCAAATTACAAAAAGATGCTCTGAAACAAAGAGGGCTAACAAAATAATACTTGAAGGAGAAACGACATGGTAAAAATCATTCAAGCATTGATTCCAAAACAACATCGCAACAGACCAGGAAACACGATGAAGCCGCTCTATATTACAGTGCATAATACGTCTAACAGTGCAAAAGGCGCTAATGCGGCCAGTCATGCAGCGTTTGTTGCACGTTCAAGTACCGGGGTCAGCTGGCATTACACCGTTGATGATCAGGTGATTTATCAGCATTTACCGTTAAACGAAAACGGCTGGCACGCAGGGGATGGCAGAGGCACCGGCAATATGAAATCAATTGGTATTGAAATTTGTGAAAATGCAGACGGCAGCTTTGAACAAGCAGTCGAAAATGCCCAATGGCTCATTCGAAAGCTGATGGGAGATTTCGGAATTCCCTTATCAAATGTAGTGCCTCATAAACATTGGAGCGGGAAAGAGTGTCCAAGGAAACTTCTCGGACGGTGGGATCAGTTTAAAGCTGGAATAGCCACAGCGCATACCGGCAGCAAAAGCACAAGAAAACCAGTTCAGACAGAAAGCTTGAGCCACAAAGCACCCGTTCCCAAACAGAAATCGTCAAACCTGCCATCTGGCATTTTAAAAGTCACCAAGCCCTTAACAAAAGGCCCTCAAGTCACAGCCGTGCAAAAAGCCTTATCTACCCTCTATTTTTACCCAGACAAAGGGGCAAAAAACAACGGGATTGACGGCTATTATGGACCGAAAACGGCGAACGCGGTCAAGCGGTTCCAGCTCATGAACGGCTTAGCTGCAGACGGGATTTACGGACCGAAGACGAAGAACAAAATCGAACAATTACAGAAGAAATGATGATCTATAAAAAAAGCTATCAGCAAGTGAGGAAATGCTTCCTTGCTGATAGCTAACAAAAAATGACATCATTTGTGATATAATTGGCCAAATCCCTATCATGAGAGGAGAGAAAAATGAAAAAAGAACTGCTCCAGATCATTTTGCTGTCAGTGCTGCTCATCTATTTCATTTATCACGGAATGACGAGCGACTTCCCTGTGTCCTATACAATCATTCTCATCCTAACTTATCTTTCTGTGATCACATACCGCATCATAAAGTTATTAAGAAAAAACAAAGAACAAACAGAACTGTAAGAGATATGTACATAAAAAAACCATCCTTGATTTTACAAGAATGGTTTTTCGTATGGAGCATAGCGGGATCGAACCGCTGACCTCTACGCTGCCAGCGTAGCGCTCTCCCAGCTGAGCTAATGCCCCGAGGTATGACGACATAATTTATTATAATCAATCCTCCTCTGAAATTCAAGCTGTAAAACGTAAACACATCGTCTATTTTTCCTTCTGTTCAATCGGAATATAGTCAAAAATTTCACCAGAATGAACAGAATGGGCTAATCGTCTCAGCCAGTCATAATAGGCTTTTGAGCTTTCAAGCTGCTCAATAAGCTGCTGCGCTTCTTCTCTTACATGTTCCTCCAGCTGATCATCACGCGACACCTCTTGAAGCCGCTCTTGCGCTTCTTCAATTGCCGCTAAATTGACCTCGACCTCACGTTCCCATTTTTGCGGAAAGAAGTTCGTGAAAAACTTAAAAAAGTCTTTTTCCGCAACAAAGCTGTGTTTTCTTCGGCCACGGTGAAACGTCTTTTTGACAATATTCATGTCTTGCAGCTTTTTCACACCCGTGCTCATACTCGGCTTACTCATTTGCAGCTCTTCACGCATTTCATCCAGTGTCATTTCCTCATTTAAATACATCGTTCCATATAGAATACCTGCACTTCTTGTAATGCCATAGAGATCCATCGTTTCAGCTATGGAATCAATGACTAGATCTTTAGCAGCTAATATACGATCTTCTGCTTGCGGCTTTTCCTGCTTTTTCATTTTGTCCCTGCTTTCTATTAAGAAAATTCAATCCGTTCAAAAAAATCTTTATGGACTATATGTTAACGAAAGAATACAAAATGTCAAAATAAATGAAGCATATCTCCCTTTGACAGAAAAATTTGAACATGATAAGTTAATTATGTTCAAAACGTTAAATTTTTATTTAACAAACTTACCAAAGAGAATCAGAGGAGGTCCCTTCTATGAGTCAAACACTATTTATAGACGGACAATGGGTTGGCGCTAAAAGTAGCGACACACGGGATATCATCAATCCGTTCAATCAAGAAGTGATCGCGACAGTCAGCGAAGGATCTAGAAATGACGCGCAGCTAGCCATTAAAGCAGCGAGAAAAGCCTTCGATCAAGGGGACTGGGCAAACATGCCTGGACTTGAAAGAGGAAATATTGTGTTTAAGATAGCTGAATTGATTAGACGTGATCTTGATGAACTAGCCAAATTGGAATCGCTTGATACAGGGAAAACATTAGAGGAAAGCAAGGCAGATATGGATGATATTGCGAACGTGTTCCAATATTACGCAGGTCTGGCTGATAAAGATGGCGGGGAAATCATTGCATCGCCAATTCCAAACTCGAAAAGTGAATTAATCAGAGAGCCTGTCGGTGTATGCGGACAAATCACTCCTTGGAACTATCCATTGCTTCAAGCAAGCTGGAAAATCGCTCCGGCTCTTGCGGCGGGAAATACAATTGTTTTAAAGCCAAGTGAAATCACACCACTCACCACAATTAAAGTATTTAAACTCATGGAAGAAGCGGGCGTTCCAGCAGGCGTTGCAAACCTAGTGCTTGGACCTGGAGCAACCGTTGGTGATGAGCTTGCTGTAAATGATCAAGTAGATTTGATTTCATTTACAGGCGGTATTGAAACAGGGAAGAAAATTATGCAGGGAGCCAGCGGGAATGTGAAAAAAATAGCCCTTGAGCTTGGCGGAAAGAATCCGAATATTGTGTTTCAAGATGCTGATTTAGACGTAGCGGTTGACCAGGCGATGAATGCTGTGTTTTTCCATGCAGGGCAAGTGTGTTCAGCAGGTTCACGTTTGCTGGTGGAGGAATCTATTCATGATGAATTTTTAGAAGAACTGGTGAAGCGTACGAAAAAAATCAAGCTAGGCAACGGCTTTGATGAAGATACCCAGAGCGGGCCGCTCATCTCAGCTGAGCATCGAAAAAAAGTAGAAAAATACGTCAGCATCGGTTTAGAAGAAGGCGCTAAGTTAGAGACAGGCGGAAAAAGACCTGACGCAGAGGCGCTGCAAAATGGGTTCTTCTACTTGCCGACCATTTTCTCAGGCTGCACGTCAGATATGCGGATTGTACAGGAAGAAGTCTTTGGACCTGTCCTGACAGTCGAATCCTTCCGTACAGAGGAAGAAGTCATCAAGCTGGCAAATGATACGATTTATGGATTAGCAGGAGCTGTGTGGTCTTCTGATATCAGCAAGGCCGAAAGAGTGGCTCGACAATTAAGATTGGGCACGGTTTGGATCAATGACTTCCATCCTTATTTCGCTCAAGCACCTTGGGGTGGCTACAAGCAATCAGGCATTGGGCGCGAATTAGGACGCACGGGGCTTGAAGAATATACCGAACTGAAGCATTTATATCGAAATACAAAACCTGAAGCGGTTCATTGGTTTAAATAAAAATTAAGCATTTGGAGGAGATTCTTTATGACACTAAATATGAAAATTGAAAGCATGCAGAAATTCCACACATTTGAAATTCCGACTGTTATCAAACACGGCATTGGTGCAGTGAAACATGTTGGGGAAGAAGTAAAAGCATACGGCGTTTCAAAGGTATTGCTTGTAACAGACCCTGGTATTTATCAAGCCGGCGTGGTGGACCCAGTAATTGCTTCATTAAAAGAAGCACAAATCGATGTCGTTCTATTTGATAAAGTAGAGCCAAATCCGCCAGTCCGTCTAGTGAACGAAGGATCTGCTTTATATGAAAAAGAAGGCTGTAATGGATTAGTCGCAGTAGGCGGCGGCAGTTCAATGGATACAGCAAAGGCAATCGGAGTAGAGGCGACTCATGAAGGCTCAGTCCTTGATTACGAAGCGGCAGAGGGAAAAAAACCGCTAGAAAACAGAATCCCTCCTTTAACCACTATTCCGACAACAGCTGGTACAGGTTCAGAGGTAACGCAGTGGGCGGTCATTACTGATGAAGAAAGAGAATTCAAATTCAATACTGGTGGACCTCTCATTGCAGCTCATCTAACAGTCATTGATCCAGAGCTTCATGTGTCCATGCCGCCTCATGTGACAGCAATGACTGGAATTGACGCGCTTGCTCACGCGATTGAATGCTATACGATGAAATTTGCTCAGCCGATTACAGATGCGGTAGCGCTCATGGCAATTGAATATGCAGCTCATTATATTCGCCGTGCCTTTGCTGATGGCGAGGACTTAGAAGCCAGATATGGAATGGCACAAGCTGCGATGCTTGCCGGGCTTTCTTATGGAAGTGAATCAGCTGGAGCTGCACATGCGATGAGTCAAACACTCGGAGGTATTATTCCTGTCGCTCACGGTCAGTGTGTTGCAGCGATGATGGGACCAGTGATGGAGTATAACTGGAAAGGGTATCCAGAAAAATTCGCTCGAATTGCGCAAGCGTTTGGGATTGATACAAGCAGAATGACAACAGAGGAAGCAGCCAAAGCAGCTGTGAACTGGATGTATGATTTAGTAGAGGATTTAGAAGTTCCTTCATTAGAAGAACAAGGTGTATCAAAAGATATGATTGATCGTTTATCTAAAGAAGCAATGAAAGATCCGCAAACAGTTGGAAACCCAAGAGATTTAAACGAAAAAGCGTACAAATGGATTTATGCTCGCTGCTTTGAGTTAACACCTAAAACGGTGTAACAATGAAAAAAGGCTCCCAAAAGGGAGTCTTTTTTATGCCTATAGTTGTTCTTTAATTTCTTTGATTTGATGAATATGGCGTTTTTCGTGTGCGCCGATAAAATCAAGGTATTGCTTAAGGGATAGCTCTTTAAACACAGGATGTGCAATGACGCGTTTGAAATCTTCCTCAGTAAATGTGGATAAAATTTGATTGAGCTGCTCACGTGCAGTATCGAGCTCATCCTTTAAATGTGTAGGTGTTACATGCTTGCGTTCAGGCTCAACAATACTAGGCGCAGTGGCTTTTTTCGAACGGTCCTCTGCCATTTCTACCGGTTTTGGTTCATATTCTTTAATCGGTGCTTTTTTACCCTCAGCAGCTAGATGTTTTGCTGCAACTAGGTCCATTTTCTTTAAATGATCTGCTACCTCTTGAATACTCCAAGTATCATCAGATAATTTTTGGTTCAATTGTTCTTCGCTCAAACCTTGCAGCTCGTGCCACAATTCTTGTCTCGCTTCATGTAATATACTCATTTTCTCATCACCTCAAGATCAAATTTTAACATAATGGTACATGACAATCATTCTTGAGCTATCCGAAAATCCCTTTGAAGAATTGTGATGAAATATGAAACCTTTACAAAAGTGGTTCGTATTACCTGTTAGAAGGAATACATTGGAGGTGGGTGTGGTCTAAATGAAACAAAAGATGTTCATTTCATGAAGAAAGGATGAGGAAGATGGATGTGTTCGGGCTGCCTCTTCAGACGCTGTATTTATACATATTAATGATATCAGGAATCCTGACACTTGTTTTCGTCTTTTTCGGCGATGTATTTGATGGATTATTTGAAGCGATCCCTGTTCCATTCCTTCAACCAACATTGATCCTCGCATTTCTTACCTTTTTCTCGGCTGGAGGGTTTATCTCTGAAAAAACAGCAATTGTAGGAAGTGGGCTTGGCGCAGTATTATCTGCGATCCTCGCAGTGATCCTTGTGACCTGTTTGAATGTATTTGTATTAGTCCCGCTTTCCTCTGCTGAAGAATCTCTCTCTTATACGGAAGCCGATTTAAAAGGAAGAACTGGGGAGATCATTGTATCTGTTCCAAAAGACGGATTTGGAGAAGTGCTGTTAATCAGTAATAGCGGGAAAATCTCAAAGCCAGCTGTCAGTTTCGACCAAGAGGAGATTCCATATGGAACCCGTGTGCTAGTTGTCGAAGTGAACAAAGGCGTCTTATCTGTTATACCAAATGAAGAAATCTAGGAGGGAATGCTATGCCAGGAACAACTATTTTAGTGATCATTGGAATTGTGCTTGTGATTCTTATTGCACTTATTGGTGTATTTGTTTCTAAATACCGGACAGCAGGTCCAGATGAAGCATTAATCGTTACAGGAAGTTACCTAGGAAGTAAAAATGTCCACGTGGATGAAGGTGGAAACAAGATTAAGATTGTAAGAGGCGGCGGTACCTTTGTACTTCCAGTCTTTCAACAAGCAGAGCCGCTCAGCTTACTATCTAGCAAGCTAGATGTTTCAACCCCTGAAGTCTATACCGAACAAGGTGTACCAGTCATGGCGGATGGAACGGCCATCATAAAAATTGGCGGATCGATTGAAGAAATTGCTACTGCTGCAGAGCAATTTTTAGGTAAAACAAAAGAAGACCGCGAAAACGAAGCAAGAGAAGTATTAGAAGGCCATCTTCGTTCCATCTTAGGATCAATGACAGTTGAAGAGATTTATAAAAACAGAGAGAAATTTTCTCAAGAAGTACAACGTGTCGCTTCTCAAGATTTAGCGAAAATGGGTCTTGTCATTGTATCGTTTACGATTAAAGATGTTCGTGATAAAAATGGCTATTTAGAATCTCTAGGTAAACCAAGAATTGCCCAAGTAAAACGCGATGCAGATATTGCAACAGCTGAAGCAGATAAAGAAACACGTATCAAACGTGCCGAAGCAGATAAAGATGCGAAGAAATCTGAGCTTGAGCGTGCTACTGAAATCGCTGAAGCAGAAAAGATCAATGAGCTGAAAAGAGCAGAATTCAGACGTGAACAGGATACGGCGAAAGCAAGTGCTGACCAAGCGTACGATCTAGAAACAGCTCGTAACCGTCAGCACGTAACTGAACAAGAAATGCAAGTCAAAATCATTGAGCGTCAGAAACAAATTGAATTAGAAGAAAAAGAGATTCAGCGTCGTGAACGTCAATACGATTCTGAAGTGAAAAAGAAAGCAGATGCGGACCGTTATGCTGTTGAGCAGTCGGCTGCCGCGGAAAAAGCGAAACGCCTTGCTGAAGCAGATGCGAAGAAATACAGCATTGAAGCAATGGCAAAAGCAGAAGCTGAGAAAGTCCGTATTGACGGGCTTGCCAAAGCGGAAGCGGATCGTGCAAAAGGGGAAACAGAAGCAGAAGTCATTAGACTAAAAGGACTTGCAGAAGCGGAAGCGAAAGAGAAAATCGCTGAAGCATTCGAACAGTATGGTCAGGCAGCGATCCTTGATATGATTGTGAAAATGCTACCTGAATATGCGAAGCAAGTATCTGCACCACTTTCTAACATTGATAAAATTACTGTTGTGGATACGGGCGGTAACGGGGAAGGCAGCGGTGCCAATAAAGTTACAGGCTATGCCACAAACCTCATGTCCAGTCTGCAAGAAAGTCTGAAAGCATCCTCTGGAATAGATGTGAAAGAAATTATTGAGAACTTTTCCGGCAAAGGAAATGTGAAGCAAAGCATTCAAGAGCTGACAAACGAAATCAAACAGCCAAGAAAAAAAGAGATCGCTAATACTCAAATAGAAGAATAAAATCAAAAGACACCTTCCAGCAGAGGGTGTCTATTTTTTATAGAAGAAGTTTTAACCATTGAAATACAGACCATTGAATTCTACGTAATAGGAATTTATGATAATGAAGATAGGGTGTAAAAAACTAAAAGGAGTGGTGCGGATGAAGGTGAGACATGCTGTACATCAAGATATTCCTAAAATCGCCGAAATACATGTGAAGAGCTGGCAAACGACTTATCAAGGCATTATTAATCAGGATTATTTGGATGGTTTAAATATAAAAGATCGGAAAGAGAGCTGGAGAAAAAGATCGCTTGAAGGCACGTTTGTCGCAGAAGATGCGGATGGCGTATTTGGTTTTGCTTCTTTCGGAAAACAACGTGACGAACGTTATTCTACATATGATGGAGAGCTGTATGCCATCTATTTATTACAACAGAAACAGAAATCAGGTGCGGGTATTGCTTTAATTGCTAAAGGTGTCGATTATTTAATAGAAAAAGGGTATCAGAGGTTGATGCTATGGGTGTTTGAGCAAAATTCGGCAAAACAATTTTATCAAAAACTTCAACCTAGTTTTGTCGTTACCAGCCAGTTCGAGCTGGCTGGCGAGAACCATAATGAAATAGGGTATGGATGGGAGCTCTCTATATTGAATAACCATGTACAGCGGATTAAATCGTCAGCTTCCAGTAATAATGAGAGAAAAAAGTGAAGAGCACAGCAAGCAGCATGTAAGAAATAAACGGTGAAGCTTCTACTTTTCCTTTCACGCCTGCTATTTTTAAAGCTTCATAGAAACCTACCAAAAAATAAGCAAGACTGAGAATATAGCAGCACAGCATAATGGAGTAAGGGCTCATTGTCGTACCTCCAGCATGAAATCTTCTATTATTAATAGATTCCATAGAGCAGCAAATTATGCATAAAAAAATAACCAGCTGAAATCAGCCGGTTATTTTTGATGAGGAAAAACCAAACGAGATGCACTTGGGATGAGTATACAAAGAACGATACTGCAAATAATAAATGAAGGAACCATATATGTGCTGTTATAAATTAAAGAGTAGACCCATCCTGGTGTTCCTTTCGGTGCATATTGAGAGAAGAAAACGACGCCAGAAATAAAGAACGTCAGCAGTCTGAATAAACTAGCAACAAAAACAGCTAAGGTAATATAGAAGAATTGCTGTTTTCGCTTTTGATCCTGAATGGCTTTTTTGATCAGTCCAGAAAACAGGCCGCTTAAAGAAATGACAACAGATGCAATGAAGTAATCGAGGAATCCTTGAACAGGTGTAGCGATGATCGGGCTATTCATCAGCTGAAGACCTGCGATTAACACACCGATGATAAATCCGGTAGATATTCCCCATCTAATAGACATGAGAATAACGGGAATCATAATCAGCGCAAGAGAACCGCCATTGGGCATTCTTAAAAAGAGACCTGATAAGTAATCTAATACAAGAGCAAGTGAAGTCATAATCGCGATTTCCATCAGTCGTACCAATTGATTTGATTGCTGCATAAAAAAATCTCCTTTTTCATGAATTGAGCAAGGAGAGACCGTGTAAGGATGAGTATGTTATTCATAGAAAAACATATCGATTTGAATACACCGTATGTATTCAAGTGATGCCACATTCCTACTTCAGTATTAACTGACAGGTTCAAAGGGTCAGAACAACGAATGTTCACTCTCAGCACAAAGCTCCCCCTGCGGTTATTTAGTTTCAATCTATTATAAATATACTAAAGACCTGCAGGATCAACAATAGACAATTCCCGAGATAAGCAGCATTTGTATCAATATATAGTAAGAGATAAGGAAAAATAAATTATTTAGAAAAAATACTTGTTTCTTCTTTCAAAAGGTGTTATATTTGTATTCGCCGCTGAAACAGCGCGGTTGATAAATAACATTAAGAAAAAAGTTGTTGACTTTATCTTGATAGAATGTTATATTAATAAAGTCGCCTCTGGGAGACGACGAAGATGATCTTTGAAAACTAAACAAGACAAAACGTACCTGTTAATTCGAGTTTTTATAAAAAAAATCCTATGAAACTTCATAGGTAGTCAGTCAAACTGGCGAGGCAGGAAATGATCACATGCTAAGTTCGCTACATCGTGTAGCAACGCATGTGTGATATGCATCCTGCATACCTCGGAGAGTTTGATCCTGGCTCAGGACGAACGCTGGCGGCGTGCCTAATACATGCAAGTCGAGCGGACAGAAGGGAGCTTGCTCCCGGATGTTAGCGGCGGACGGGTGAGTAACACGTGGGTAACCTGCCTGTAAGACTGGGATAACTCCGGGAAACCGGAGCTAATACCGGATAGTTCCTTGAACCGCATGGTTCAAGGATGAAAGACGGTTTCGGCTGTCACTTACAGATGGACCCGCGGCGCATTAGCTAGTTGGTGGGGTAATGGCTCACCAAGGCGACGATGCGTAGCCGACCTGAGAGGGTGATCGGCCACACTGGGACTGAGACACGGCCCAGACTCCTACGGGAGGCAGCAGTAGGGAATCTTCCGCAATGGACGAAAGTCTGACGGAGCAACGCCGCGTGAGTGATGAAGGTTTTCGGATCGTAAAGCTCTGTTGTTAGGGAAGAACAAGTGCGAGAGTAACTGCTCGCACCTTGACGGTACCTAACCAGAAAGCCACGGCTAACTACGTGCCAGCAGCCGCGGTAATACGTAGGTGGCAAGCGTTGTCCGGAATTATTGGGCGTAAAGGGCTCGCAGGCGGTTTCTTAAGTCTGATGTGAAAGCCCCCGGCTCAACCGGGGAGGGTCATTGGAAACTGGGAAACTTGAGTGCAGAAGAGGAGAGTGGAATTCCACGTGTAGCGGTGAAATGCGTAGAGATGTGGAGGAACACCAGTGGCGAAGGCGACTCTCTGGTCTGTAACTGACGCTGAGGAGCGAAAGCGTGGGGAGCGAACAGGATTAGATACCCTGGTAGTCCACGCCGTAAACGATGAGTGCTAAGTGTTAGGGGGTTTCCGCCCCTTAGTGCTGCAGCTAACGCATTAAGCACTCCGCCTGGGGAGTACGGTCGCAAGACTGAAACTCAAAGGAATTGACGGGGGCCCGCACAAGCGGTGGAGCATGTGGTTTAATTCGAAGCAACGCGAAGAACCTTACCAGGTCTTGACATCCTCTGACAACCCTAGAGATAGGGCTTTCCCTTCGGGGACAGAGTGACAGGTGGTGCATGGTTGTCGTCAGCTCGTGTCGTGAGATGTTGGGTTAAGTCCCGCAACGAGCGCAACCCTTGATCTTAGTTGCCAGCATTCAGTTGGGCACTCTAAGGTGACTGCCGGTGACAAACCGGAGGAAGGTGGGGATGACGTCAAATCATCATGCCCCTTATGACCTGGGCTACACACGTGCTACAATGGACAGAACAAAGGGCTGCAAGACCGCAAGGTTTAGCCAATCCCATAAATCTGTTCTCAGTTCGGATCGCAGTCTGCAACTCGACTGCGTGAAGCTGGAATCGCTAGTAATCGCGGATCAGCATGCCGCGGTGAATACGTTCCCGGGCCTTGTACACACCGCCCGTCACACCACGAGAGTTTGCAACACCCGAAGTCGGTGAGGTAACCTTTATGGAGCCAGCCGCCGAAGGTGGGGCAGATGATTGGGGTGAAGTCGTAACAAGGTAGCCGTATCGGAAGGTGCGGCTGGATCACCTCCTTTCTAAGGATATATGGAGCAGCGTACGTTTTCGTCTTGTTTAGTTTTGAAGGATCATTCCTTCAAAACATGTCTCTAGCGAGACAGGATTGTTCTTTGAAAACTAGATAACAATAAGTAATACATTCACATTGAATGCAATGCAAAGTTCATCACACATAGTGATTCTTTCTAAAGTAAGAAATGGTTAAGTTAGAAAGGGCGCACGGTGGATGCCTTGGCACTAGGAGCCGATGAAGGACGGGACGAACACCGATATGCTTCGGGGAGCTGTAAGCAAGCTTTGATCCGGAGATTTCCGAATGGGGAAACCCACTGCTCGTAATGGAGTAGTATCCATACTTGAATACATAGAGTATGAGAAGGCATACCCGGGGAACTGAAACATCTAAGTACCCGGAGGAAGAGAAAGCAAATGCGATTCCCTGAGTAGCGGCGAGCGAAACGGGAACAGCCCAAACCAAGAGGCTTGCCTCTTGGGGTTGTAGGACACTCTATACGGAGTTACAAAGGAATGATATAAGCGAAGAGGTCTGGAAAGGCCCGCCAAAGAAGGTAACAGCCCTGTAACTGAAATGTCGTTCTCTCCAGAGTGGATCCTGAGTACGGCGGAACACGTGAAATTCCGTCGGAATCCGGGAGGACCATCTCCCAAGGCTAAATACTCCCTAGTGACCGATAGTGAACCAGTACCGTGAGGGAAAGGTGAAAAGCACCCCGGAAGGGGAGTGAAATAGATCCTGAAACCGTGTGCCTACAAGTAGTCAGAGCCCGTTAACGGGTGATGGCGTGCCTTTTGTAGAATGAACCGGCGAGTTACGATCCCGTGCAAGGTTAAGCAGAAGATGCGGAGCCGCAGCGAAAGCGAGTCTGAATAGGGCGCATGAGTACGTGGTCGTAGACCCGAAACCAGGTGATCTACCCATGTCCAGGGTGAAGTTCAGGTAACACTGAATGGAGGCCCGAACCCACGCACGTTGAAAAGTGCGGGGATGAGGTGTGGGTAGGGGTGAAATGCCAATCGAACCTGGAGATAGCTGGTTCTCTCCGAAATAGCTTTAGGGCTAGCCTCAAGGTAAGAGTCTCGGAGGTAGAGCACTGATTGGACTAGGGGCCCCTACCGGGTTACCGAATTCAGTCAAACTCCGAATGCCGATGACTTATCCTTGGGAGTCAGACTGCGAGTGATAAGATCCGTAGTCGAAAGGGAAACAGCCCAGACCGCCAGCTAAGGTCCCAAAGTATACGTTAAGTGGAAAAGGATGTGGAGTTGCTTAGACAACCAGGATGTTGGCTTAGAAGCAGCCACCATTTAAAGAGTGCGTAATAGCTCACTGGTCGAGTGACTCTGCGCCGAAAATGTACCGGGGCTAAACGTATCACCGAAGCTGCGGACTGTTCTTACGAACAGTGGTAGGAGAGCGTTCTAAGGGCTGTGAAGCCAGACCGGAAGGACTGGTGGAGCGCTTAGAAGTGAGAATGCCGGTATGAGTAGCGAAAGACGGGTGAGAATCCCGTCCACCGAATGCCTAAGGTTTCCTGAGGAAGGCTCGTCCGCTCAGGGTTAGTCGGGACCTAAGCCGAGGCCGAAAGGCGTAGGCGATGGACAACAGGTTGATATTCCTGTACCACCTCCTCACCATTTGAGCAATGGGGGGACGCAGGAGGATAGGGTAAGCGCGGTATTGGATATCCGCGTCCAAGCAGTTAGGCTGGGAAATAGGCAAATCCGTTTCCCGTAAAGGCTGAGCTGTGATGGCGAGCGAAATTTAGTAGCGAAGTTCCTGATTCCACACTGCCAAGAAAAGCCTCTAGCGAGGTGAGAGGTGCCCGTACCGCAAACCGACACAGGTAGGCGAGGAGAGAATCCTAAGGTGATCGAGAGAACTCTCGTTAAGGAACTCGGCAAAATGACCCCGTAACTTCGGGAGAAGGGGTGCTTCTTAGGGTGTTAAAGCCCCGAGAAGCCGCAGTGAATAGGCCCAGGCGACTGTTTAGCAAAAACACAGGTCTCTGCGAAGCCGTAAGGCGAAGTATAGGGGCTGACGCCTGCCCGGTGCTGGAAGGTTAAGAGGAGCGCTTAGCGTAAGCGAAGGTGCGAATTGAAGCCCCAGTAAACGGCGGCCGTAACTATAACGGTCCTAAGGTAGCGAAATTCCTTGTCGGGTAAGTTCCGACCCGCACGAAAGGCGCAACGATCTGGGCACTGTCTCAACGAGAGACTCGGTGAAATTATAGTACCTGTGAAGATGCAGGTTACCCGCGACAGGACGGAAAGACCCCGTGGAGCTTTACTGCAGCCTGATATTGAATGTTGGTACAGCTTGTACAGGATAGGTAGGAGCCTTGGAAACCGGAGCGCTAGCTTCGGTGGAGGCATCGGTGGGATACTACCCTGGCTGTATTGACCTTCTAACCCGCTGCCCTTATCGGGCAGGGAGACAGTGTCAGGTGGGCAGTTTGACTGGGGCGGTCGCCTCCTAAAATGTAACGGAGGCGCCCAAAGGTTCCCTCAGAATGGTTGGAAATCATTCGCAGAGTGTAAAGGCACAAGGGAGCTTGACTGCGAGACCTACAAGTCGAGCAGGGACGAAAGTCGGGCTTAGTGATCCGGTGGTTCCGCATGGAAGGGCCATCGCTCAACGGATAAAAGCTACCCCGGGGATAACAGGCTTATCTCCCCCAAGAGTCCACATCGACGGGGAGGTTTGGCACCTCGATGTCGGCTCATCGCATCCTGGGGCTGTAGTCGGTCCCAAGGGTTGGGCTGTTCGCCCATTAAAGCGGTACGCGAGCTGGGTTCAGAACGTCGTGAGACAGTTCGGTCCCTATCCGTCGCGGGCGCAGGAAATTTGAGAGGAGCTGTCCTTAGTACGAGAGGACCGGGATGGACGCACCGCTGGTGTACCAGTTGTTCTGCCAAGGGCATCGCTGGGTAGCTATGTGCGGACGGGATAAGTGCTGAAAGCATCTAAGCATGAAGCCCCCCTCAAGATGAGATTTCCCATTCCGCAAGGAAGTAAGATCCCTGAAAGATGATCAGGTTGATAGGTCTGAGGTGGAAGCGTGGTGACACGTGGAGCTGACAGATACTAATAGATCGAGGACTTAACCTATATTCTAATGTGAAGCATGAACATTGTTATCTAGTTTTGAGAGAACATTCTCTCCATCAGGTTTGGTGGCGATAGCGAAGAGGTCACACCCGTTCCCATACCGAACACGGAAGTTAAGCTCTTCAGCGCCGATGGTAGTTGGGGGTTTCCCCCTGTGAGAGTAGGACGCCGCCAAGCTTCTATAAGGATCAGTTCCAGTCGGAACTGGTCTTTTTTGTGCAAGTTGAGGGTACATTCACTTGTTTGATAAAAGATCGTGGCTTCATTTTATGTCCACAAGCAGCGTGTGAAATACTTGGATATAAAGAGAAAAAGAGTCTATCGCATAAACCATTATCTATAAAAAAACAATAGAGAGACAGAGTATCAGCTTATATAGGGAAATTAAAGATGTGTAAGCCTCTATGATTTTTTATAAATGCTTACGGCTAAAGAGATACATATATCATTAAAGTATAAAAATGAGGGACTGCTAATATTTCTGAAGGAATCGAACGTTTTAAAAGAGAATATAGAAGAGAGAAGTTCAGCTGCTGAACGTGGAACAGCAGCTGTTTGAATAGGAGAAATGACGATCATTTGTTAAAAGAAATACGCAATGAAAATTGAAATAAAATTTTTTTAATATAGCCTTTACAAATGATTAAAACCTGTATATAATAATCTTTGTCGGATCGAGAGATTCCTACATAGTGGAGGATTAGCTCAGCTGGGAGAGCATCTGCCTTACAAGCAGAGGGTCGGCGGTTCGAGCCCGTCATCCTCCACCATATTTATTCTTACATAATGTTAGGATAGATAAAGCCGGTGTAGCTCAACTGGTAGAGCAACTGACTTGTAATCAGTAGGTTGGGGGTTCAAGTCCTCTTGCCGGCACCACTTTCATATGGTAAGATAGACAAGTCGCTTTTAAAGCGAGCCATTAGCTCAGTTGGTAGAGCATCTGACTTTTAATCAGAGGGTCGAAGGTTCGAGTCCTTCATGGCTCACCATGTTTCATGCGGGTGTGGCGGAATTGGCAGACGCGCTAGACTTAGGATCTAGTGTCTTTATGACGTGGGGGTTCAAGTCCCTTCACCCGCATTGCCAAATAAAATAAAGAAATCCTGTAATGCGGAAGTAGTTCAGTGGTAGAACACCACCTTGCCAAGGTGGGGGTCGCGGGTTCGAATCCCGTCTTCCGCTTATACCATCCACGCCGGGGTGGTGGAATTGGCAGACACACAGGACTTAAAATCCTGCGGTAGGTGACTACCGTGCCGGTTCAAGTCCGGCCCTCGGCATTATAAATAAGCGCCCGTAGCTCAATTGGATAGAGCGTTTGACTACGGATCAAAAGGTTAGGGGTTCGACTCCTCTCGGGCGCGCCATTAAGATCGGGAAGTAGCTCAGCTTGGTAGAGCACTTGGTTTGGGACCAAGGGGTCGCAGGTTCGAATCCTGTCTTCCCGACCATCTTTTATGGGGCCTTAGCTCAGCTGGGAGAGCGCCTGCCTTGCACGCAGGAGGTCAGCGGTTCGATCCCGCTAGGCTCCACTTTTTAAAAGATTATTTTGATCATGGCGGTGTAGCTCAGCTGGCTAGAGCGTACGGTTCATACCCGTGAGGTCGGGGGTTCGATCCCCTCCGCCGCTATAAAGGACCTTTAGCTCAGTTGGTTAGAGCAGACGGCTCATAACCGTCCGGTCGTAGGTTCGAGTCCTACAAGGTCCACCATCTATACGGAGGAATACCCAAGTCCGGCTGAAGGGATCGGTCTTGAAAACCGACAGGGGTGTCAAAGCCCGCGGGGGTTCGAATCCCTCTTCCTCCGCCATATTTTTTAAAACCCATATCATCGCGGGGTGGAGCAGTTCGGTAGCTCGTCGGGCTCATAACCCGAAGGTCGCAGGTTCAAATCCTGCCCCCGCAACCAAAATGGTCCGGTAGTTCAGTTGGTTAGAATGCCTGCCTGTCACGCAGGAGGTCGCGGGTTCGAGTCCCGTCCGGACCGCCATTTTTCAAGAGAATACTTGGCTCGGTAGCTCAGTTGGTAGAGCAACGGACTGAAAATCCGTGTGTCGGCGGTTCGATTCCGTCCCGAGCCACTTTTATCAAAATATTCATAGTATGGCGGTTGTGGCGAAGTGGTTAACGCACCAGATTGTGGCTCTGGCACTCGTGGGTTCGATTCCCATCAATCGCCCCATACATATTTTTGCGGGTGTAGTTTAGTGGTAAAACCTCAGCCTTCCAAGCTGATGTCGTGGGTTCGATTCCCATCACCCGCTCCATTTGTATATCTGTTCATGGGCCTGTAGCTCAGCTGGTTAGAGCGCACGCCTGATAAGCGTGAGGTCGGTGGTTCGAGTCCACTCAGGCCCACCATGATCTTCCGCAGTAGCTCAGTGGTAGAGCTATCGGCTGTTAACCGATCGGTCGTAGGTTCGAATCCTACCTGCGGAGCCAAATGGAGAAGTACTCAAGTGGCTGAAGAGGCGCCCCTGCTAAGGGTGTAGGTCGCGTAAGCGGCGCGAGGGTTCAAATCCCTCCTTCTCCGCCATTGATCTGGCCCGTTGGTCAAGCGGTTAAGACACCGCCCTTTCACGGCGGTAACACGGGTTCGAATCCCGTACGGGTCATTTTTAAAAGAGATCTTGTCAAAGATCTCTTTTTTATTTTCTCCAAACGAAAGACCGCATCATGGCGGTCTTTTTTTACATATTCATGGAATAGATCGTATAAGACAAGTATGTGGCAAAGAAGCCCCATAAGACATAAGGAATCAGTAAAATTGGAACGACTTTGCTTAGTTTACGTGAGACGATGACAAGTGCAAGTGCTGTCAGTGCGACGAGCAGGCAGTCGATTGTAGCTGCAAACAAATCCTTTTGTGTAAATTGAAAAAAGCCAAAGGCTTGATTGAAAACATAATTTAAAAGGAAAAGAATCCAAAATGGTAATGTAATTTTTTGAAATCCATACTTTCCATAAATGATCGCTGCGGACAATGAGATGAGTGCAAATAAGACAGCCCACACAGCAGCAATGACACCGCCACCAGGCGTCAATTCTGGTTTATTCAATGCGTCATACCATTCTCTGTCGATGGGGAACAAGAATCCGGCAATAGAGAATAGTGCGTATGTAATAAAGAAGACGACAATCGCCCAAATGATACTTTTTCTAGCCATCAAGAATCTCCTCCAATCAAATTCACTCTTAAAATGATTTCCCAATAATTACATGATATAAACATAAAGCCCCCAATATGAGGGGACTAATGATTTTCTTCTGTATAAGGTTCTTTCTCGTACGGTTTCAAGTCACCAAATACCGTCATGACACCTTCTTCGTCTAGTGCTTCTTCATAGGCCTCGTGTGCTTTGGTCGGATACACCTTGCTGGCTTTTCCTTCAATATCAGCAGCTGCGAATCCTTCGTAGTCCTCCACATAATCTTCATCTTCTGATTGTGTATACACATCATCGTATGTTAGAGGAGGGAATTCCATATCAGACGGGGTCTCAGAGTTTCCGTAGCGTTCTACGTCTTGGTAGGCATCCTCTCCATCGTACGCAGCACTTTCTTCATTTTCAAATTGTCCCGCGGGAGGACTTAATAAATCCTCTTCAATCGGACGGTTTTGTGAAACGGTCTGTTCTTTTGAATGCTCTGTGCATGTGACGGCAGTAGGCAGGGCTTCTAAGCGTTCCTTTGGAATAGGGGCTTTACAGACCTTGCACAGACCATAAGAGCCGTCTGCAATGGCTTGGAGTGCTTCATTGATGTCTAACATATGTTCATGTTCCAAGCTGTTTAAAGCAATATCTTTCCCCCGCTCGAACAGCTCTGTCCCTTGATCACCCGGGTGGTTATCATAGGCAGACAATTCACCGATCGAATCGTAAGGAAAGGATACTTTCTGTTCATCGTCATGGCTTTTGGCTTCAAGTTCTTTCTTTTCATCGAGAAGGCGCTGCTTCAAATGATGTAATTCGTCTTTAGACAACAAAGCGATCATCCTTTCATATCAAACATATTGTTAGTATGAGCAATTTTGTATGTAAGACTAGTTCCAATTTGAAGCAATTCCTTATTAAAAAACGCCTGCGGCTGCAGGCGTTCTTTGTTACGCGATATAGTATTGTAAGATTAAAGCGATCGTCAGCAGAAAACCAAAAAATGTATTGGTTTGAGCTGTAGATTTCATGGCATTCATTAATTCAATCGGCTTTTCTTTTTGTTTAAACTCTTTAATGGCTGTATAGGCTTTTGGCACACTGAGTAAAACAAGAAGACTCCAAAGACCGACGATATCTGTGAAGATATAAACAAAAATGAGTACATATGATACCAAAAACATGGAAAGTAAAATGTTCACTGCAGCTTTGCGTCCAGCAAGAATGGCAAGTGTTCTTCGTCCATTTTCCTTGTCCCCGTCTAAATCACGGATATTGTTCGACAGTAAGATGGCACCAACTAAAATAGAAATTGGTAGTGAGACGAGAACAGCTTTAGACGTCAGTGTGCCTGTTTGGATATAGAAACTAATCAGGATGATTCCTAATCCCATAAAAGCACCTGAAACAAGTTCTCCAAACGGTGTATATGCAATTGGTACAGGGCCGCCAGTATAAAAATAGCCTGCTGCCATACAAATAAGACCTATTAGTGCAATCCACCAGCTAGACATCATGCAAATATATACCCCAAGTAATAAAGAAACCGCAAATAGTGCATAAGCGAGGGTGAGGACTGTCTTTGGCTTCACACCGTTTCTTACAATGGCTCCGCCGATGCCGACAGATTTCTCGTTGTCCAGCCCGCGAACATAATCAAAGTACTCATTAAACATGTTTGTTGCGATTTGGATAAACATAGATGCGAACAGCATGGCTAAAAATAGCCCACCATGTATTTGACCACTTGGAAGTGCTAAAACAGTTCCTAAAGTAACGGGAATAAATGCCGCTGTTAGTGTATGCGGTCGTAGTAAATTCCACCAAATTCGCCAGTTTTTATCAGGCTTTATTGGTGAAAGCTGATCTGATATCGATTGATGCTGCATAAAATATACTCCTTTAAATAAAAAAATACGTACACGTCCAAATTCCAGTTTAGCAAAGTTCAAAAAGGTGTCAATATATTGATGCGATGAATCGGGAAAAAGATGTTTGCTAATCGTTGCCATATCGAAGGAAAGCTTGATTTTAGAACAGGTCCTGCCATTTTACCTTTGATGCTCTCGTTTCAATAAGCAGGAGCGAAAAAATCTTGAAAGCGTGATATAATAAGGATTCGAGGTTTTAAAAGCTGTTTTCTTTACTAAGTTCATCTGTTAAGGTTTATAATAGAAAAGCAGGTCATTCGACATATTCGAATGTTCATGTATTTTTTCATTATGGGTTTTATTTTTTTATGTTATTTCATGGATTTTGGAGGAATGTATCATGGTGACAACAGTGCAAAGTACTTTCCGGCAGGAAGCGCTCGCGACATTAGAAGAAGCGAATAACGTCAACCATGCTGTTTTGATAAGCTACTCCAGAAGAGTTGACGATCTGGATCCTCTTGCCTTTTTCCAAAGCGGCGAAGCGGATTTTTTAGGCGAGCGGTTTTTTTGGTCTGATCCAGAAAGCCAAATGATATTTTCTGGACTTGGCAGAGCGGCCGTCATTAAATCATCTGAGCAAGGCAAGGAACGATTCGATATAGTCCATCAAGAATGGGAACAGCTAAAGCAGCACATGTTCCATTTTCATGATGAGAAGGAGTTAAAGCAAGCGGCTGTTGGTCCGCTTTTATTTGGAGGATTCTCGTTTGATCCGCACGAAGAGAAGGCGCGTCATTGGGAAGCATTTGGCGAGGCTCATTTTTTTGTGCCATCGATCATGCTGACTGTTTCAAAAGAAGGCAGCTTTCTTACGATCAATGAGTGGAAGCAGGTGGACGGGAATGTTCATCAGCTTATTCAAGAATTAGAACAAAAGGCCTCTCGTTTCGAGACATTACCAGTACGGACTGGTGGACAAGCTGAACTTGTTCATATGGAAGAGCTGGATGTGAACGAATGGATGAAGGCGATCCAAGAAGCGACAGACCACATTCGTGCAAACGAATATGAAAAGGTTGTTTTAGCAAGAGAAGTCTTGCTTCACTATAAAAATCAAATTGAACTTGCTCCACTATTAGCAGAATTATTAAAGCATCAAACAACAAGTTATGTATTTGCGGTTGAACAGGGAAGACAAGCATTTGTCGGAGCAACGCCGGAACGCTTAGTGAAAAAAAGCGGCGGAGAGGTCTTTTCATCCTGTTTAGCAGGTTCCATTGTTCGCGGAAAAGATGAAGCGGAGGATCACGCATTAGGCGAGGAACTGCTGCATGATGAGAAGAATTTGATTGAACATCAAATTGTCGTCAATATGATTGAGCAAGCATTTAAAGCGAATTGCCTTCATGTGCATAAACCAAATCAACCAAGTCTTTATAAAACAAAAAACATTCAGCATTTGTTTACACCGATTGTGGGAGAAATTAAAAGCAGCTGTTCCCTTTTTTCATTAATTGAGCAGCTTCATCCGACGCCGGCACTAGGCGGATATCCGAAGGAAAAGGCTATAGAAGTGATTCGTGAAATCGAACCGCTCAAGCGCGGCTGGTATGCAGCGCCGGTAGGCTGGATTGATTCTCAGGATAATGGAGAATTTGCTGTAGCCATTCGGTCAGGTCTTATTGAGGAAGATCATGTTCGTTTATTCGCTGGCTGCGGAATTGTAGAGGATTCCCTTGCAAAGCAGGAGTATGAGGAAACACAAGTGAAGTTAAGACCAATGCTGTCTGCTCTTGGAGGTCATCCTATTGAATAATCACATCATGACAACATATATAGGCAGATTGATGGATGAATTCGTCCAAGGTGGTGTGAAAGAGGCAGTTGTCTGTCCAGGTTCTCGTTCAACTCCGCTTGCGATGCTGGCTCTTGCTCATCAAGACATCCATGTCCATGTTTTAGTGGACGAACGGTCTGCTGCTTTTTATGCGCTTGGTCTTGCAAAAGCAAGTCAATCACCAGTGCTGCTTATTTGTACATCAGGTACAGCAGCTGCTAATTTTTATCCAGCCATTGTAGAGGCGCATTATTCTCGTGTACCTCTTATTGTTTTAACTGCTGATCGGCCGCACGAATTGAGGGAAGTTGGAGCACCTCAAGCGATTGATCAGCAATTCTTATTCGGTAAGTTTGTTAAATGGTTCACAGACTTAGCTCTGCCAGAGGAAAGTCAAACAATGCTGCGATATGTTCAGACAGCAGCTGCGAGAGCAAATCACATGTCGATGCAGGAGCCAAAGGGGCCTGTTCAGATTAATGTACCTCTGAGAGAACCATTGCTTCCTGATCTGTCTATTGATCCTTTCGCGAGAGAAGAATCAGACACGAAAAAGGTATTAGCATCAGGTCAGACTTTCCCAAATGATCGAGTGATGTCTGAAATCGTAACCGTCATGAACCATTCCAAAAAGGGACTGATTGTGGCTGGTGAACTTCATACACAGGAAGAAAAAGAGGCAGTTTTACGCCTTTCGAAAGCTCTTCATTTACCTATTTTAGCTGACCCGCTGTCTCTTTTGCGCAACGGACATGTAAATGAAGATCTGATTATCGATGCGTATGATTCTTTATTAAAAGATGAAGCATTACAGCAGCACCTCTTGCCGGATATGGTCATTCGTTTTGGACCGATGCCTGTATCTAAGCCCTTATTCAAGTGGCTGGAAAAACATGCGGAAGTGAAGCAGATTGTTGTAGATGCAGCCGGAGGTTTTCGTGATCCTGGGTTAAGTGCTTCATACGTCATTGAAAGTACTGTGTCTGCTTTTGTAGAAGCAGCATTAAATCAAGCAGTACAACGTAAAGAGACAAGCTTCTTAAACTGCTGGCAGAATGCTAATTCTTCATTCAGAACGCATGCAGCCCGCTATTCAGATGAGGATTTGTCCTTTGAAGGGAATGTGTACCGTCAGCTTCAGCACCTCTTGCCAAAGGAAAGTGTCCTTTTTATCGGAAATAGTATGCCGATTCGTGATGTAGATACATTTTTTGAAACTCAGTCCAAGCCTTTTCGAATGATGGCCAATCGCGGAGCAAATGGCATTGATGGCGTTGTGTCCACAGCACTTGGCACGTATGCAGCATTGAAGCAGCCAGTCACTTTAGTCATTGGAGATTTATCATTTTACCATGATATGAACGGTCTGCTTGCAGCTAAGCTGATGGACATTCCGCTGACAGTTGTTTTGATAAACAATGATGGGGGAGGTATCTTTTCTTTCCTTCCGCAGGCGTCTGATGAACCGTATTATGAAAAGCTCTTCGGTACGCCGACAGGACTGAATTTTGAGTATGCATCGAAGTTATATGGGGGAACCTATTCGAAACCGGCAACGAAACAAGAGTTACATGATTTGTACATGGCTCATATCGATGAACCTGGTCTTCATTTAATTGAAATTGAAACAGATCGTCATTCCCGTGTAGACAAGCATCGTCAAATGATGGATGACATATTGGAAGAAGTGAAAAAAGAATGCCTTCTCTCATCATAAGAATGCGTGATGGGGTAGCGTACGAAGTGGTGGACCAGAACCCTTCGGCAGCAAATGCTACACTATGCTTACACGGATTCACTGGAAGTGCAGCGTCTTGGACGTTCTTGAATGCTTATTTGGAGAATACAAGACTGATTCAGGTCAGCTTGCTCGGACATGGGCGTACGGACTCGCCAGAAAGTGTGAGAAGATATGCAATGTCTCAGCAGCTGGCAGATCTTGTAGAGATTTTAAACCAATTAAAGCTTCACAAAGTGAATATTCTCGGATATTCTATGGGAGGACGTATTGCTTTATCATTTGCCGCTCGTTATCCAGATCGTGTCAATAAATTGATCCTTGAGAGTACGTCTCCTGGGCTTCGCACTTTTAAAGAGCGGATGGCAAGACTAAAGCATGATCATCAGCTTGCTCAAAAGATTAGACATGAAGGCTTAGTGAAGTTTGTGGATTTTTGGGAAAGCATTCCTTTGTTTGCGTCGCAGAAAACTTTATCAGCTGAAAGGCAGACTGAGCTGAGAGAGGGAAGATTAAAAGCCAATCCTCTTGGACTGGCTCGCAGCTTAGAAGGAATTGGAACAGGTTCACAGCCGTCTGTTTGGAAGGCGTTAAAGCATATTCATTTGCCTGCTTTGTTCATTTGCGGAACGCTTGATGAAAAGTTCTGCCATATCGGCAAACGTATGCAGCAGGAGCTGAAAGGAAGTCAATTCATTTTGGCTGAGCATGCCGGGCATACAGTTCATGTGGAACAACCACATTTTTTTGGTAAAATAGTAAGTGAGTTTATTTTAGAGCAAGATTAGAGGAGGAAATATTGATGGCTATTGAATGGCAAACAGAGCGTCAGTATGACGAAATTTTATATGAAACGTACAATGGGATCGCAAAGATTACGATTAATCGTCCACACGTACATAACGCGTTTACCCCAAAGACTGTTAGTGAATTAATTGATGCATTTTCACGGGCTCGTGATAATTCAGAAGTTGGTGTAATTGTTCTTGCAGGTGCTGGCGGAAAAGCATTCTGTTCTGGTGGAGACCAAAAAGTTCGCGGCCATGGCGGTTATGTAGGAGACGATCAAATTCCACGTCTAAATGTATTAGACTTGCAGCGTTTGATTCGTGTCATTCCAAAACCAGTTATCGCAATGGTAGCAGGTTACGCGATTGGCGGAGGACACGTTCTTCACGTTGTGTGTGACCTGACGATTGCAGCAGATAATGCGATTTTTGGACAAACAGGTCCAAAAGTAGGTAGCTTTGATGCTGGTTATGGTTCAGGCTACCTTGCACGTATTGTTGGTCATAAGAAAGCAAGAGAAATCTGGTACTTATGTCGTCAATACAATGCACAAGAAGCGCTTGATATGGGACTTGTTAACACAGTTGTCCCATTAGATCAGCTTGAAGAGGAAACGGTGAAGTGGTGTGAGGAGATGCTAGAAAAGAGCCCGACTGCTTTACGATTCTTGAAGGCTGCATTTAACGCAGATACGGATGGATTAGCTGGAATTCAACAATTTGCAGGAGATGCGACACTTCTTTATTACACAACAGATGAAGCAAAAGAAGGACGCGATTCCTTTAAGGAAAAACGCAAGCCGGACTTCGGCCAGTTCCCGCGTTTCCCTTGATTCAATGATATCAATGAACAACAGCTTAGTGCATCAGACTAAGCTGTTTTCTTTTACAAAAAGGAGGTGTCATGATGAAGCAACCTAATTGGCTGCTGCACCGTGCCTATTTAACGCCAGATCGAGTCGCACTCATTTATCAAGAGAAAGAGTGGACATTTCACGAATTAGCTCAAGAAGCGGAAGTGCTTTCAAATAGACTTGCTCAGGCATCATTGAAAAAAGGGGAAGCGGTTGCGCTTTTGATGAACAATCATCCTCATATGGTGATGCTTGTACATGCCTGTTTTTTATTAGGGGTAAAAATTGTGCTATTGAATAATAAGCTGACAAAAGCTGAAAGACGCTATCAGCTAGAAGATGCAAAAGCCGCGGCGTTATTAACAGAATCTAGTTATGCAAGCGATCATGAGGGTGATTTACCCGTTTATACAATGGAAACTTTACCTGAACCAGGGCAAGGCCATATCAACAAGATCGAGAGTGAATTTGATTTGTATGAAACAGCGACCATCATGTATACATCTGGGACAACGGGACGTCCAAAAGGGGTAGAGCAAACGTTTGGCAATCATTTTCATAGTGCTGTTTCCTCTGCGCTGAATCTGGGTCTCAGAGAGGATGACCGCTGGCTCATTGCCCTGCCTCTTTTTCATATTAGCGGCTTATCTGCTTTATTTAAGTCTGTGATATATGGAATGACAGTCGTGCTTCATCAGAAGTTTGACGTCGATGAAGTAAAGGATTCTATTGAACGGCATCGTGTGACGATGATTTCCGTTGTGCAGACGATGTTATCTCGTTTATTAAGCAGATTGGCAGAATGTCCATCTTCTTTGCGCTGTCTTTTATTAGGAGGAGGCCCTGCGCCTTATGCGATGCTCCAAGAAAGCAAAGAGAAGGGCTTTCCTGTCTTTCAATCGTACGGGATGACGGAAACCTGTTCACAAATTGTGACCCTTGCGCCCGAATTTAGTGTAGAGAAGCTTGGTTCAGCGGGAAAACCTCTTTTTGGGTGTGAGCTGAAAATTCAAGATGGTGATCGCATTTGCCGTCCTTTTGAGCATGGCGAAATTATGGTGAAAGGTGCAAATGTGATGAAAGGATACCTTTACCGTGAAGAAGCGACCGCGGCTGCCTTTGATGAGGGCTGGCTGAAAACGGGTGATATTGGCTATGTGGATGAGGAAGGGTTCTTATTTGTGCTTGACCGCCGTTCAGATTTAATTATTTCTGGCGGAGAAAATATTTATCCTGCGGAAATTGAAGCGGTTCTGCTAACACATCCGCATGTAAAGGAAGCCGGAGTAACGGGTATGTATGATGATAGGTGGGGAGAGGTACCTGCTGCTTTCCTTGTAACAGATGATAAGATACCGGAGAATGAGCTCTATGCTTTATGTGGGTCGCATTTAGCCAAATATAAATGGCCCGCCGCTTTTCACTTTGTGGACGAGCTGCCAAGAAATGCGTCGAATAAATTGCAAAGGCACAGACTCAGATCAAAGGGGTTTTCAAATGATTCAAATTGAACGAGTAATTTTATATCATGTCACGATGAAGCTTAAACAGCCATTTACAACAAGTCTTGGAACCATTTCAGAGCGTGAGTTTATTATTGTTGAAGTAAAAGATCAGACAGGATTGACTGGATGGGGAGAAGTATCTGCTTTTTCTTCTCCGTGGTATACAGAAGAAACAATTGAGACTTGCTATCATATGCTGAGGGCTTTCTTTATCCCGAACGTGCTGACGCGCACCTTTACACATCCTTCTGAAATCCCTGACAGTCTGTATCATTTTAAAGGCAATAGGATGGCGAAAGCAGGCATTGAAGCGGCTGTTTGGGATATTTATGCGAAGCGTGAGAATAAGTCTTTACGCGATGTATTAGGCGGTACAAAAGATAGAATACCATCTGGTGTTGTGGCGGGGTTAGGCCCGATTGACGATATGCTTGAGCAAATTCAGCAATTTGTTGACCAAGGCTATCAGCGGGTGAAGGTGAAAATTAAACCGGGACAAGATATTGGACTTCTTCAAAAGATCAGAGAGTCTTTTCCTGATCTGCCATTAATGGCAGATGCAAACTCTGCTTATGAATTAAAAGATATTAGCAAGCTTAAGCAGCTCGATGATATTCGTTTATTAATGATTGAACAGCCTCTAGCTGCAGATGATATTGTGGACCACCGCCATTTGCAAAAGCATTTAAAAACGCCGATTTGTTTAGATGAAAGTATTTGTTCTTTAGATGATGCTAGAAAAGCTGTAGAGCTTGGCAGCTGTCAAATTATTAATGTGAAGCCTTCACGAGTTGGCGGACTGACAGAGGCTCTTAAAATTCATACGTTTTGTAAGGAGAATCAAATTCCATTATGGTGCGGAGGGATGATTGAAACAGGTATTTCCCGAGCGCAGAACGTGGCACTTGCTTCGCTTCCTCAATTTACGATTCCCGGTGATATTTCAGCTTCGTCAAAATTTTGGGAGCAGGATATCATTTTTCCTGAAATTAAGGTTGAAAATGGGTTTATTGAGGTGCCTCGCTCCCCAGGAATGGGCGTGGAAGTTGATTACCAAGCGCTCCGTTCGTTTTCAGATAAAATCGACGTGTTTACAAAACATGATTTTGTGAGATAAAAACGAAGGAATCACCTTTTGCATCCACAATAGAATCTAGGTATAGTGAGAGAAAGTTTTTCCTTCCTGTCTGAACAAAAAAGAAAGAGCGGTGATCCGCTCTTTCTTACTCTTCAACCAGCTCGCTGTCATAAGCAAGCTGTCCGATATACTGATGAATTTCATTTGGCATGTTTGATGCATGTCCATATTCATAATCCCAAAGATTTAAAAAGGAGTGAGCGGCTTGGTGGAATGCGTCTTCATCCGCGTCATGAATTTCGTCAAAAAACGTTTGAAGCAGCCGATCATGTTTCAAAATGAAGCGCCTCCTTTAATGAGACTTAAAGGTCTTGTGGTTTAAACGTTTTACAATCCGTTTCTTCGCTTTTCTCAGCCGTATTTCCTGTGTGGCTGACGACATAGATTGCATCTGCACCACAGCGGTTTCCAGCATTCCAATAGAAACAGTTATTGACTTCACAAAGGATTTTTTGACTCATACAGATGACCTCCTTTTGAGTATGTCTTTCATCTATAATGTAACCGAAATGAAGCTCGTCCATTCATGTTAATCTTCCTGACGAATATAGCGCTTATCCTTCATAAATAATTTCCAGAAGAAATAAAATCCGGGAAACAAGATGATAAAACCTACAATATAGGTGATAAATAATGCCCTAAATGTGACAGGATCTGTAAATCCAGACATGATTGTAATATCTGGATAAGCCATGTAAGGCAAATGGGCACGTCCATACACATAGCTTGCTAAGAAATATTGAATGGTAATCGCAATGACGGCAAGGCGTGGTCTTCCTTTCCGGTGCTTAAACCGGCTGTTTGGTAAAAATAGAGCCAGTCCTGCGAGCAGAAACATTAGGAGAGATACAAGAAGAATAGGGATGTTCTGCATCATTTTTGTGAACAGCCAATTGGCCTCGCTTCGTAATGTCAGCATGATAAAAAAGGCCATCATAAGTGAAAGTGGACCCGTAATGAGCGCTCCTCTTCTATAAATGCTGTAAGCTTCATCTTCATCAGCTACATTAGAGAAATCAGCTAAAAGCAAGGACGAAAGAAAAAGGGTGCTGAAAATGGCAAAGCCGACAAAAGAATAGACATTTGCACTTGTAAAGACCAGTCCAAGATCTAATGAGTAGACGTTGTTCTCCTGAAAGATAAAGCCACCATGGGTGATTGGGAGAACCATGATCAGGATGGACGGAATGATAAAGCCGCTGATCCCTGAAATATACGTCACCGCTTTTCGGTATTTCTTAGGCAGTGAATGAGAAAACACGAGAAACCCGCTTCGCAGTGCAAGAAGTAATAATATGATGCTGCCGGGTATTAATAAAACGGTGCCAAGTACAAAGGTCGCACCTGGAAACAGGCTGAACAATGCGACAACGATGGCGACAATAAAGACGTTTGTCACTTCCCATGTTGGAGAAAGGTACTTATTTGCGATATTAGCGGCTTTTGTTTGTTCTCTATTCATATAAATCATCGACCAAAATCCTGCGCCGAAATCCATTGATGCCATCACTGCATAGATAAAAACGAATCCCCATAAGATGGTGATTGCAATGAGCGCATCAGTTGTAACATCCATTTGCATCAAGATCGCTCCTTTTTTAAGATTCTGTTAACCGTAGGTCTTCTTCAATCGTATTTTTCCTAAAGTAGTACGTCAGCACAATAACGGTTGCTATGCCTAAGATGAGATAGACAATGGCAAAAAGGATAAAAAGTGTTCCGATCGAGCCAGATGATGTGACAACCTCGGAGGTTTTGAGCATTCGATAAATGACCCATGGCTGGCGGCCTGTACAAGCAAAGATCCAGCCAAATTCAATAGCCAAAAGACTAAGAGGACCGCCGAATAAGTAAAGAAAAAGAAGCCACTTCGGAAATTTGTCCCGTTTTAAAATTTTACGGTAAAGCAGGGCTAATACCGCAAATAGAATGAGCACCGATCCAATAATGACCATGCCGTTAAATAATGTGTGTATAAATAAAGGCGGCCACTCGTCACGAGGAAAATCATTTAAGCCTTTGACCACTGTATCGAAGCTATTTCCTGCCAGAAAACTGAGCGCCCAAGGAATTTCGATCGCACCTTTAATTTCCTGCGAATCAGCATCCGTAAAACCACCTATTGCAAGAGGCGCATGTGATTGCGTTTCAAATAAACCTTCAGCTCCAGCCAGCTTTTCAGGCTGATATTCATACAGAAGCTGAGCGGATTCGTGGCCATTTAAGGCTGTTAGAAAGGAGAAAAGTCCTCCTACAATGAGTCCAAGAAAAAGGGCTTTTCGATGAAATGTATAGAGCTTCTCATTTTTTCTCGTTTTGAGCATTTTAAAAGCTGCAACTGAAGCAATCACAAAAGCACCTGTTGTAAAAGCAGACAGCACAACATGTGTAGCAGTTACAGCAAAGCTTGGATTGAAAAAGGCCTTCCAAGGCTCGATATTTGTGATTTCTCCATTCACCATCTGAAAGCCAGCAGGTGTCCCTTCAAAAGCATGTACGTTTGTAATTAGAATCGCTGATGCAGCTGCACCAATGACGATAAAAATAACGGTAATGATGCGCATTGCATTTGATAGGCGATCCGCTGCGTACACATAAATAGACATAAATAATGCTTCTATAAAGAACGCATAAATTTCAATCTGGAATGGCAGTGACATGACCTTTCCGATAACCTCCATAAAACCTGGCCATAAAAGGGCAAGTTGCGTACCAGCAATTGTACCTGTTGGAATGGCGACCCCTAACAGAACAGCCTGTGCTTTTGTCCACCGCTTGGCCATGATGGCATAATGAGGGTCCTTCGTTTTTTGAAAGATGAGTTCAGCTAACAAAATCATTAGCGGGATGCCAACGCCAAGCGAGGCATAAATAATATGAAAGCCCATGGTTGTGCCGAACAGGCTTCTAGCTAAAACGAGATCAGTCAATTTTTTCTCCGCCTTTCTTATCGCTTCTCTTTTTCATGATGCTTATTATTCTCCACCATTTTTAGATTATTCTTCCTGACTAAGAAAGCTTGTTTTTTGACAAGTTGTAAAAGAGGGAGTAGAATATAAATATAAAACGTAACCATTACGTTTTATTAACGAAAGGAGTTTTGACATTGAAAAGAGATATTCATCCAACCTCACATGAAGTTGTATTTATGGACGTAAACAGCGGTTACCGCTTCTTGAGTAGATCAACAAAGACATCAAATGAGACAGTAGAGTGGGAAGATGGGAAAACGTATCCTGTCATTAAAGTAGAAACAAGCTCTGATACGCATCCTTTTTATACAGGGCGCCAAAAATTCGGAGAAAAAGGTGGAAGAGCCGAGCAGTTTAAGAAAAAATATCAAATGTAATCAAAAAAGCACGCCTGATAACGGTGTGCTTTTTTTGACAGTAAAAAACCCCGGGTGATCAGCCGGGGTTCAAAGCATTAATCATTTAAAGCGGTGTTTAAGGTCTTTAAGTTTTGTTTCATTAAGCTGACGTAGCTTTCGCCGTTTTTGGCATCATCTTCAGTAATGGATTCTAGATTTTTAAGGGTCAAGCTTTTTGCCCCAATTTCACTGCGGATTGTATCTGATACTTTGCTGCTGACGTTGTTTTCAAAAATAACGTATTGAATGTGATGCTTTTCCGCTTTTTGTACAATGTTTTCGAGCTGTTTTTGTGATGGCTCTTCAGAAGCGGATAATCCTAAAACACTGATTTGCTCAATGCCATAGCGCTTTTCCCAATAACCATAAGCTGCGTGAGAAACAAGGATTTCTTTATGTTTCGCTTTAGATAACGTTGTTTTGAATTCTTGATCTAATGATTGCAAATCTTCTTTTAGATGTTCATAGTTTTTTGTGTATTCATCTTTATGATCTGGATCTAATGAGACGAGTGTGTCTTTAATGTTTTTCGCCATTTGCTGCGCATAAACCGGGTCTAACCATGCATGAGGGTCTTTATCTCCGTGATCGTGCCCGTCATGATCATGGTCTTCACCTTCATGGTCATGATCTTCGCCTTCTTCATGTGCATGTTCTTCATTTGTCGATAACAATTTGATGCCTTCGGCTGCTTTGACTGTTTTCACACCTTGGTCTTTTAAAGTGGCAGCAGTTTTGTCTGCGAATGCTTCAGCCCCTGTGCCGCTGTAGATAAAGGCATCACCTTCAGCCATTTCAACCATTGTTTTTGAACTTGGTTCAAAGCTGTGTGCATCTGCATTTGCAGGATACACGCTTTGAGCATGAACGTGAGAGCCGCCAATTTTTTCAGTAAAATCTTGGATTGGGAAGATCGTGGTGTAAATCATTAGTTTCCCGTCTGCCTTACCTTTTGAAGCATTCGTGCCCGCACTGCTTGAGCAAGCGGCAAGACCGATCGCGAATAAAGCAGCTGTTAAAATAAAAAAGATTTTTTTCATGTAGAAAATGTCTCCTCTCAATCTAATAGATAGAAATGATTACGATTTAATGTCCTGAGTTATTGTATCGTAATTATTACGATTTGAAAAGAGGAAAATAAAAAATTTTCGTCAGCAGATGTTTCCTCTAAAAAAATAAGCTGCAAAACGTGACGAAATTTCTTACATTGTGCTATATTTATTTTTAAAAAAAGATAAAGGAATGGACAAACGTATGAAACTTTTAGATGAAATCATCGAATATAATCAACAATTTATTGAAGAAAAGAAATACGAAGAATTTACAACAACAAAGTTTCCACAGAAAAAAGCTGTCATTCTATCGTGTATGGATACAAGACTTGTTGAACTGCTTCCGCGTGCCATGAACATGAAAAATGGTGATATTAAGATTGTTAAAAGTGCTGGGGCGCTTGTTTCTCATCCATTTGGAAGTATTATGCGAAGCATTTTAGTTGCTGTTTACGAATTAAATGCTGACGAGGTATATGTCATTGGGCATCATGATTGCGGGATGAGTAAAATAGACAGCCAGACACTTTTAAATAAAGCCGTTGAGCGCGGTATTCCAGAAAAACGTATTGAAGTACTGGAATACTCAGGAATTGATTTTAAACAGTGGCTCAAAAGCTTTAGTTCAGTCGAAGAGAGCGTGAAGGACAGTGTGTCCGTAGTGAAAAATCACCCGCTTCTTCCATCAGATGTACCTGTACACGGGCTTGTCATTGACCCTGGAACAGGGAAGCTTGACTTAGTTGTCAACGGATATGAAGAAAAGTAAGTTATTTTTCCTTTTTAGGCGGAACAGGATCGATGCCGCCAGGATGAAGCGGATGACATTTCAAAATCCGTTTTATGGTGAGCCAGCCGCCCTTGACCGCGCCATGCGTTTTGATCGCCTCTAGTCCATAGTTTGAGCATGTTGGATAAAACCGGCAGCTTGGCGGTGTAAGAGGGGAAATACATTTTTGATAAAAGCGTATCATGCCGATAAAAATTTGTTTCATAGAGGTTCCTCCTTGTCTGTCTTCCACAGTATAAGAAAAAAGGACAAGGAAGGAAAGTTTTATAAACTAAACTGGTCGGAGAAATATGTTATAATATAGGAAATTGCAATTATAGGAGTGGTGATTATGCCTTCAGTCGAAAGCTTTGAACTTGATCATAATGCTGTAAAAGCGCCATATGTTCGTCATTGCGGCGTTCATAAAGTGGGATCAGATGGGGAAGTAAATAAATTCGATATTCGTTTTTGTCAGCCCAACAAGCAGGCGATGAAACCTGATACGATTCATACATTAGAGCATTTGCTTGCGTTTAATATTAGAACACACTCAGAGAAATATGATCATTTTGATATCATCGATATTTCTCCAATGGGCTGCCAGACAGGCTACTATTTAGTTGTCAGTGGTGCACCAACTCCAAAAGAGATCGTTGAACTTCTTGATGCAACATTCAAGGATGCGGTTGAAGTAACAGAAATTCCTGCTGCAAACGAAGAGCAATGCGGACAAGCGAAGCTTCATGATCTTGAAGGGGCAAAACGTTTAATGCGTTTCTGGCTTTCTCAGGATCAAGAAGAGCTTTTAAAAGTATTTGGTTAATAGAAGGATGAACCGGACATTTAGATGTCCGGTTTTTTATTTGAATTTAAACAGAGATGTCAAAATAGGGGATATTTGTTAAAATGGACATGTCAGTAAAAGAAGGGGGAAACGCAGGATGCGAAAAATGTTGGGAATGATTCTGATGCTCACGTTATTAAGTGCATGTGGAAACTCTGCAGCAAATAGCGGCAAAGGGGAAGTGCCTGAGTTATTAGAAGTAAAGCTCACAGGACCTGAGCAAGTGGAGAAAAATGAAAGCGTTATAGTAAAAGCAGCTGTCACATACGGTGATAGGCCTGTTGATGATGCAGATGATGTTCAATTTGAAGTGTGGAAAGATGGCGACAAGGATAACAGCAAGATGATTCAGCCAAAGAAAGAAAACAAGGGTGTATACGAATTGCACACAGCCTTCAAAAAAGATGGCCTTTATATCATACAAGTCCATGTGACAGCTAAACAGCAGCATAATATGCCAAAAACGAACATCCACGTAGGTGAGGTGAAAAAAGAGAGTTCATCTACTGAAGAAGAAGAAACCTCACATCATTAAAAGCGGATTTATTTTGGATTAGGACGTTGATTTGGTTCTGCATCCTGTGGTGAATCGACTTTATGCTTATATTCATAAGCCTTCGATGTCGTCCACAATGATAAAAAGACAACGATTGAGATAATGATAAAGCTGATAATCCCAAGTAACAGCATCTAACTCCCTCCTTATTTCCATATTAACATATATTTCATGCAGTCAAAATAGAAGAAATTGACGGCAGGTTTCAGTATAATAAGAAAAGGGTATTCTCATACTAAACGCAATTACATAAGGAGGAATAAATATGTCTGAACAATTATTAAACGTCGTCAATAAACAAGTAGCTGATTGGACTGTGCTTTACGTGAAATTACATAACTATCATTGGTATGTAAAGGGGAAAGATTTCTTTACACTCCATGAGAAATTTGAGGAACTATATACAGAAACAGCTACATATATTGATGATTTGGCTGAGCGTATGCTTGCTTTAAATGGACAGCCTGTTGCGACAATGAAAGAGTGCTTAGAAATTTCCAGCATTCAAGAAGCAGAGGGCAAAGAATCAGCGGAGCAAATGGTGAAAAATCTATATGATGATTTCTCCAATATCGCTGAGGAATTAAAGCAAGGAATGGAGCTGGCTGCAGAGGTTGGCGATGAAACTACAGGTGATATGCTGCTTGCGATTCATCAATCCATTGAAAAACACAACTGGATGCTTAAAGCATATTTAGGATAATACACGTATGTGAAAAGAATGTCGGTCATAAATAGACCGACATTCTTTTTTATTGGAATCGGGACAGACAGCCCATTGAAATCATAGGGCTTTCAGCCGAAGAGAAAAGAGAAGGGAGGGAAGTAGATGTCTTCTATTGCAGGAATGATGAGTCAGCAAGTAGCGAGCATTCAAAAGACACTCAATATTAGTTTGTTGAATTCACAGCTTGCTACGAATACAGCACAAGCTATGGTGATGCTGGATCAAGTGCAGCAGCAGCCTCAAGCTGTTCAGCCAAAGGATTCAGATGCTTCATTTATTGATGTCAGAGTCTAAAAAGAGAAGCCGCCTCATGGGGCGGCTTTTTTTGGTTTCATTCGTCTCCCTGAGGACATAACAGCGCCTTTATTTTTTGTCGTCCAAGCTATTGCGAGAATTCGGCATATACTATTGAGGTAAGGAGTTCCACTTTGAAAGGATGTTGATGCCAAGTGAGCAAGGATTTAGGCATCTTTTCGTTGGTTACAGTGAGTTTGTCGGCGATGGGCTTTCTGTTTGGTGGAGCAGGATATTTACTGATGATTTTAGTGACGTTGATGGCTATTGAATTAATTTGTTCAAGCCTAAGAGAATCTTTGACTGGGCAGCTCACAATGAAGCGGTTTTTTACGCGGCTTGTTCGAAAGATCGTGACAGTCTCCTTAATATCGATGGCGCATTTCTTCGATGTCATGCTGAAGACAAATGGGACGATTAAGGATTTAGCGATCATCTTTTATATTATTTATGAATCTTACCAAATCGTCTCGACAGCCAGAGCCCTTGGAGTTCCCATTCCACAGTTGTTTATTGATGTATTGGACATGTTGAAAAATAAATTGCGCAAAAAGCCGTAATTTCCTCATATCTGGTCATACTAAAGGAAAAAGGATGATTCAGATGGCGAGACACACGTACTATGTATCCGTACAAGATGGATCGATATCGCAGCATAGAGATGCAGCGGCTTGGCAATTTCAAATAGAAGCAGATGATGATCAAATTTTGCAGCTGAGAGACTATTTCGATGAACAGTATATGACAGATTGGAAAGGCTTCTTTCGGGCGCATGTTCCGTTTCTTGAATATCATTATGATAGTCCAAATGATGAAATGGATAGAAAAAGAAAAGAGATTTACACAATGATTTATGAGCTCGGCAATGAAGAGACAAGGAGCTTTATTGAGACAAATGGTTTGATGAATTGAAAAAGCATGTAGAGATTCTCTACATGCTTTATTTTCGCGGTTGTAAAATGCCTCCGATCAAATCGCTGATCCCGCCGCCTCTATTTTCTTGCTGTGAATTGGTGAACTCATGAGAGGAGCTCTGGCTCTGAGGTTTGTAGCGATTATCATCTAAGCCCACCCGTAACCCAGATGTGCGCTCAGATGGCTGGATAATGACGATTTGATCTTGTTCCTGGAACTCAAATAAGTAGGATTCGCCAGATGTTTGTCCAATGAAAGTCTTCCAGTTCACATCTAGTTTGACCTTCGGTGCTTTGCCTGTCCAAGCAACAATTGCGTCAGGGTCTACACGGCAGGGGGCTTTTAAAATGAGCGGATTTCCATTCGTTTTGATGGCGACTTGCGCTCCGTGCCCTTGATAAGAGAGTTTTGATGTAAACAGTCCTTTCTGTGATAAAATACCAACGCCTACTGGTGTGACGCCGTAATGGCATTCCTCAGTAAAGGCAAGTAAATCTTCACTTTCTACACTTACATGCTGCCAAGGACCGCTTGGCTCAAGGTTAATCACTGTTACATGCTCGCTTGCATCCGCCAAGTAGCAAGTACCTTGTCCACTCACTTCCATCATCTCAAGGTTCTCCCCTGTGAATTTCCTGCTGATATGGTTAAATACTTGGCTGACCATATTTCCTTTATTCGTTCCAAGTAATCGCTTGCGGTATTGGAAACTTCCTTGATCCGCAATCATGGCGCCTTTTTTGGCAAAAAAGATTCCGCTGCCTTCTGCTTGTAAGGTAAGTTCTTCTATTGTGTTGAAATGAAATCCCATAGGTGCCGGCTCCTTTCCTGCGTCAAGATGTAAATCCGTAGATGCGGCATAAATCATTTAAATCTAGAGTAGTCCCTTGCCCGGTCGCGGTGATTTTCCATTCCTCCTGATCTCTCGTGAGTTCAGCGCATATAATGGATGTACAATACGAATAATCCTCTGTTAACTGAAAGGTACAAATCTCTTGCTGCGAGATTTGATCCGTAAGTCGCACGTAGGCATTGGTGACTTGTCCAAAATGATGCTGGCGTTCGTGTGCATCATGTATCGTGGCTGTGACGACAATTTTATGAATATCAGGTGAGACTCTGCTTAATTGCATAATAATCATTTCATTGTCTCGATACCCTCCGCCAAATTGATGATCACCAAGATGACGCACAGCTCCATCTAAGCTTTGCTGCTGGTGATAATAGATCAGATGCTTAGGAGACAACAGCTTGTCCTCTTCATTTAAAAGAAACACTTGCGTATCTAAATCAATTGGCTGACCAGCAAGGTCCCAGCCAAGCCCGATATGAATTTGGTCGACCGCTGGATTGTCTTTTGTTAAATCTAACTTTTGCCCTTTCACGAGGTGTTTCTTGATCACCTCATGGGGTGCGTTTTGTTTTGACCCATTTTTTATACTCATGCTGATTTCCTCCTCGTTGTCATAGGACAAACACTGATTCATTTACGTCATATAGGGATAAAAGGTTTCATGATTAAAATTGGGTGAAGTTGGAGATGATAAAAAGGTTTTAGAAACAATACCTCATTTTAGATAAAGACGAGTTGGAACCACTCGTTTGTTTCACTTTTGATAAAAATTCTTCAGATAAATGTGATCTGTGGTATGATGTTTTACAAGAAGCAAGGACAGGATATGAGGGATTTCACATGCATGTATTTAAAGACTATTATCATAATACGGTCAAGCTCTCTTTTGAGGAGAAGCCTTTTTCAAGTCATCCTAAGCATGTTTGGGCCATCTGCCGCTACCAAGGGAAATGGCTGCTCACTGAACATGAGGATCGGGGCTATGAGTTTCCAGGAGGGAAAGTTGAGCCGGATGAAGAAGCAGACCAAGCCGCTATACGGGAGATTCAAGAAGAGACGGGTGCTGTTGTTCGTGAATTAACGTATATTGGTCAATATCAGGTGCTGGGCAGAGAAAAGGTCATTGTCAAGAATATTTATTTCGCTGATATTGAAAAGCTAGTGAAGCAAGACACGTATTTTGAAACGAAAGGACCCGTTCTTTTCGCAGACTTGCCAAGATCCATCGCAAAAAATAAGAATTTCAGTTTTATTATGAAAGATGATGTGTTAAGACGAAGTCTTGCTTATTTAGAAAAGAACGGTTTGATTCGTTAAAAAAAGCGCAGGGTGACAATCCCTGTGCTTTTTATTTTTGAAGAAAACGGCGTTCGAGCCATTCCACAAGCTGGTACATGATGGTCGCAAATACGGCAATAATGAAAAGACTTAAGAACACGAGTGTAAAGTTGAAGACTTGAAAACCGTAAATGATCATGTAGCCGAGCCCTTTTGAGGAAACAAGAAATTCCCCTACGATAACCCCAACCCAAGAAAGACCGACATTGACTTTGATCGCAGAAATCATCGTTGGAATACTAGCTGGCAAAATGACCTCGCGAAAGACGACGCTTTTTTTCGCACCAAAGGTTTTCATCACCTTTAAATAATTCTCATCGACCTCTTGAAAGGCTGTATAAATGACGATTGTCGTAATGATCACACTAATGATTGCGCCCATGGCAACGATGCTGATCATGCCAGGCCCAAGGGCAACAATTAAAATCGGGGCGAGGGCAACTTTTGGCATGGCATTTAAAATGACTAAATAAGGATCAAGAACGTTTGCCAGGCGGGTGGACCACCATAAGGCGGCAGCGAGCAAAATGCCGCAAAAGGTACCAAGTAGAAATCCGAGCACCGTTTCAAATAATGTAATACTCATATGATTCACTAAAGACCCATCGGATATTTTTTGTACAAACAATTGGCAGACTGCTGAAGGTGAACTAAATATCAGTGGATCGATAAGGCGAAAATGACTGGCAAGCTCCCAAAGCGAAAAGAAGCTGGCGAAAATAATGAACTGATAGATTCGGGTCATGCGTTTTTCCATTCGGTATTTTTTGCGATAGGCTTCATGTAAAAGGTCACTGTGTTTCAACTGTTTTCAGCTCCTTCCAAATCGTTTGAAAGAGCTCTTGGAAACTCTGGGTCTGTCTCGCTTTGAAAGGAGAAAGAGTCTTCAGATCATTTGGAACGGTAAAGATTCGCTGTATCGAGCCAGGATGCTTTGAGAATAAGAAAATGCGATCACTCATCGCAATGGCTTCGCCGATGTCATGTGTCACAAGAACCGCTGTTTTTTGATAGTTTTTGAGTGTATGAAAGACGAGATCCTCTAAAGTGAGTTTGGTTTGGTAGTCTAGAGCTGAAAAGGGCTCATCTAGTAAAAGCAGACCGGGATTCACTGCAAGCGTTCGGGCGAGAGCCGCACGCTGCCTCATACCGCCTGACAGCTCCTTCGGGTATTTTTCCTCTACATCATGAAGGCCAAGCTTAGGCAGTAAGCCAAGAGCGGCGGAGGTGGCTTCATGGGAATCTTGCTTGGTAATTTTTAACCCGAGAATGATATTTTCCTTGATGGTTTTCCAAGGGAACAAATAATCTTGCTGGAGCATGTAGCCGATTTGATGCTCCTTTTGATTCGGTTCTTTTCCTTCGATTAAAATTCGGCCTTCAGATGGCGGCGTTATTCCTGCAATGATAGACAGCAGGGTGGTTTTCCCGCAGCCGCTGGGACCAATAAATGAGATAAATTCTCCTTGGTCTATCTCCATATTGATATGCTGTATGGCCGTTGTTTTTTCTTTTAAAGAGAAGTACGTGTGGGTCACATGGTCAATTTGAAGGAAAGACATGTGCTACCTCCTATTCTATTTGTGTTCTGTGACCTTCTTTGCAATGGATGAATCGACAAGTTGTTTGTACGGGATAAATTTCGGCAATTCATCGCTCTCCTTCATGATTTCCTGTAATTTGTTCCATTCCTCTTCATTCAGAAGGGGATCTGCTGCATAGGAGTCCTGCTGTTTGTAGCGCTTAATGGCAGTTGATAAAACATCAAGTTCTGTGTCAGGAAAATGAGATTGAATGGTTTTGGCAATCTCCTCCGGCGGCTTGGCTTCTACCCATTTCTGCGCTTTGTAAATGGCGCGAGTGAAGGCTTCAGCTGTCTCTTTGTTTTCCTCTAAGTAACTCTTCTTTGCCATGAAGGTGGTATACGGCACCTTTCCGGAAGCCTCTCCAAAGGAGGCGGTAATGTACCCTTTGCCTTCTTTTTCAATTAAGGATGCTGTCGGTTCGAATAACTGCACAAAATCGCCAGTTCCAGAGGAGAAAGCACCTGAAATGTTGGCAAAATCAATATTTTGAATCATGCGAAGATCCTTTTTTACATCAATGCCTTCCTTTTTCAGGACATATTCACCGACCATTTGCGGCATGCCGCCTTTCCGCTGTCCAAGAAAGTCTTTTCCTTTTAATTGATCCCAAGAGAATTCGCTCACTTTCTCCCTTGAAACAAGAAATGTACCGTCTGTTTGTGTCAGCTGTGCAAAGTTGATGACAGAGTCTTTTGTGTCTTGAGCCTCTACATAGATAGAGGATTCAGATCCGGTCAGGGCGATATCTGCACCGCCGGATAAGAGAGCTGTCATCGTTTTATCGCCGCCCCAGGTCGTTTTTAATTCAACCTCTAGCCCTTCTTCTTTGAAGAAATCCTCAGATATGGCAACATAGAGCGGAGCATAAAAAACCGAATGGGTCACCTCGGCTACTTGTACGGTCTGCTCTTGTTCTTTTTTACAGGCGACAAATGGAATAAAGAGCAGGACAACGACGATGAATGCCAGTCTGACTTTGATGGAACGATTCAAGAGTAATTCGCCTCCTTTGTTCTAGATCACTAATTAAAGTATGTCAAAAGGGATTTTTGGTGAGTGCCTAGATGAAAATAAGAAGCGCATTGTTTATTTATAGAACGTGTCTTTTTTTCTATACTAGAAGCATGAATACTTTCTTGAATTTGGAAGAAATAAAGGGGCGGTTTCGTGTATAGAGTGAGTTGGGTATTTCTTGGCTGGTATTTAGTAGGGCTCATATTAATGGTCTCTTTTGAAGTGCCAGCATGGCTTCAGTTTGCAAATGGCATTTTCCTTGTGCTGTATGCCTGCTGTGTGATAGAGATTGGGCGAAATATTTATGGGGCATGGGTTGGTGTGATCAAAAGGGCAGCCATTGTCGGTGTGCTGACATTTACGGTTGAATGGATAGGGATCACAACTGGTTTTCCTTTCGGGGCCTATGACTATTATCCGACGTTAGGTTTTCTAGTGGCTGGAGTGCCTTTAACCATTGCTTTTGCATGGGTTGGTGTGTTTTTAAACAGCCTTTTTTTATCCACTCAGCAGTCGAAATGGAAACGAGCTGTCGAAACGGGGATATGGATTGTCTTGCTTGACCTCATATTAGACCCAGTAGCGGCTGAACGGAAATTTTGGGTGTGGTATGACGGCGGTGGTTTTTATGGTATTCCTTTTGAGAATTTTGTGAGCTGGGGTATGATTGGAGCAGGACTTTCCTTTCTCTTCCCGCTTGTTCAGGTTGGTCAAAAGGCCCTCAGCTGGACGAGCCGTATTTATCAGGCAATGGTGTTCTTTTTTGGTGTGCTGGCATTAAAGGGCGGGCTCGATGTCATTTTTTATTTAGCGCTAATCATTGTTATTTTGTGTGAAGGAAGGGTTCAATTTGAAAGAAAGCGACAAAAGCCGATCGTTTAGACGTATATTTTCTCTTTATCTTGAGCGGTATTTACTTCATAAACATTTCCGCTGCGTGATGATGAAAGGCGCTGTGGACCCAAACGAGAAGCTGCCTGTTCTTTATCTCGCTAATCATAGCTCCTGGTGGGATGGACTGATCATCTTTCTTTTAACAGAAAAAGCATCTGGGCTCGATCACTATATGATGATGGAGGAGAAACAGCTGAAGCAATATGCCTTTTTCCGAAAGCTTGGAGCGTTTCCGGTTCATAAAGAGAATCTGAAAAGTGTGAAGCAAGCATTAATGATGGCAAAAGAGAACATGCAGGCTGGCAGGGCTGTATGGCTTTTTCCACAGGGGAAAATCATGCATCAGGATGTGCGGCCGCTTGAATTGGAGGGCGGGGCTTCTTTTTTAGTGAGACAATTTGAGCAAGTTGTGGTGAAGCCTGTGACCTTGCATTATACATTTAATCAATTTCAAAAGCCGACAGTATCTGCTTTGTTTGGTGAAGATACCTTTGTATCTGGCGGAGAACTTCGAAGCAAGGACGTGACGAATTTGCTTAGGGATCTCCTTGAAACGCAGTTAAACTCACATCAAGCACAGGTCATCGCAGATCCTGATTTTACAACTAATCAAGAATTTAGACAGATGACGAGGACAAGTCAGTCAACAAGTGATGCGTTTGATTCCTTTAAAAAGTGGGTGAAAACATGGCGGTCTTCTTAACCGTGATCAGTGTACTCTTGCTCTGTCAGTTTATTTTCACCATATGGAATATGAGGCAGCTTCCTGTTTTAAAGCCAGCATCCATTTCGCCTGATGAACCTATTTCGTTATCGATTTTAATTCCAGCGAGAAATGAGGAAAAAAGGATAGAAGCCTGTCTTCAGTCGATTGTTGATCAACGTCTTTACCCAAAAGAGCTTATCGTACTTGATGACCATTCGACAGATCAGACAAGAGCGATGGTGGAGCGCTTCGCAGAAACATATCCGTGGATCCGTGTCCAGTCAGGTCAGCTATTAAAGCGAGGCTGGCTTGGTAAATCATATGCCTGTTCTCAGCTCGCGGAGGCAGCAGCTTCTGACTGGCTGCTATTTTTAGATGCGGATGTCCGGTTAAAAAAAGGGGCAGTTGAATCAGTATACAAGCAGTTATGTATGCAAAAAACGGGCATGCTGTCAGGTTTTCCAGAACAAAAAACAGGTACATTTTTTGAGCATCTTGTGGTTCCTATGATGATGTTTACCATTGGCTGTCATCTGCCAGTGAAATGGGTAAGAAAATCTAAGAATCCCGCTTTTGCCGCAGCACATGGCGGTTTTATTGCCATTGAAAAGAATTGTTATCACGACATTGGCGGGCATAAAGCGATCAAGGATTCACTCGTTGATGATATGGCTTTGGCTAAACGGGTGAAGGAAAAAGGCTTTCCGTTCACACTTGCAAGCATTCATCCATTTGTGTATATGAGAATGTATGAAAGTGGACAAGAGGTTTGGGAAGGTTACCGGAAAAATTTGTTCCCGGGTGTGAATCGAAGCATTCCTCTGTTAAGCACTGTCTTTTGTTTATACACCCTCCTTTATTTGGTTCCTGTCATTTGTTTCATGATCGCATTGTTTCAGCTGGATGTTTTGAGCATATGCTTAGCGATTCTTTGCTATGGGCTGGGTGTATCGATTAAAGCGGCAATTGATATTGAAAACGGGCGGACCTCTGCAATGGCTTTTTTATTGCCGCTCAGTATTTTAAGCCTGATCGCCATTGGCTTTGCTTCTATGAAAATCGGGCTGAAAAAAGAAGGGTATGAATGGAAAGGGAGAAGGTACGAATGAAAAAAGTGATCATCATCGGCGGCGGATTTGGCGGATTATCAGCCGCGATCCGTCTACAGTCACGCGGGGTTCAGGTCACCATTTTAGAAAAAGAAGCGGCTTTAGGCGGGAAATTGCAGCGCCATCACGGAGCAGGCTACTCTTTTGATTTAGGACCGAGTACCATTACAATGAAGACATATTTTGAAGAAGTGTTTACAGCCTGTCATAGACGGATGGAGGATTATGTGACCTTTTATCAGATTTCTCCGCTTACCAAAAATTTTTTTCCAGATGGACATACGGTCGAGTTTACGCCGAATATGGAGCAAATGGAATCACAAATTGCTGCATTCAGTCCTGAAGATGCGAAGCAATACCGTGCATTTTTGCAGGAATCAAAGGCGCTTTTTCAAAAGGCAGAGGAGCAGTTTTTAAATCGTCTGTTATTGAGCTGGAAGGATAAGGCGGATTTAAAGCTGATGAAAGCACTTCTCGCTGTCAAACCGTTCACATCCGTTCAGCGCCTGCTGCGTCAATATTTCCGTCACCCCCATACATTGGCGATGTTTGGACGGTATGCTACTTATATTGGCTCCTCTCCCTACGAGGCGCCGGCTATTTTTAATATGATGGCGTTTTTAGAAGGGGAGAAAGGGATTTATGGAATACAGGGCGGTACATATCGTTTAGTTGAGGCATTTGAGACACTGGCAAAAGAATTAGGTGTTCAGATTCACCTCAATGAACAAGTGAACAAGATTCATGTGAAGGATCGGCAGGTCAAAGGAGTGGAAACGGATCAGCAGATGTATGAGGCAGATCAAGTCATTGCAGGAGCAGATGCGCTGACTGTATACCGTCATCTCATAGATGAAAAAAACCGTCCTCGTTATTTAAATCAAAAACTGTCTGGCATTGAACCGTCGTTGTCGGGCTTTGTTCTCTTATTAGGTGTACCTAAAGTCTATGAACAGCTGGCCCATCACAATGTGTTTTTCCCTGAGGATTATGAGCAAGAATTCAAGGATATTTTTCAGAAAAAACAGCTGCCTCAAGACCCGGCGCTATACATATGCTATTCAGGTCATTCAGAACCAGCTTTAAGCGGAGGACCGGGAAGAAGCAACCTGTTTGTACTGGCCAATGCACCTTATGTGACAAAAGAGCAAGATTGGGACATGCTAAAGGAGACATATCGTCAGCATGTAAAAAACAAATTAATGGAAAAAGGTCTTTTTGATTTGGATGAGCTTATCGAATATGAAGCGGTTCAAACCCCGCTCGATCTGCAGCAGAAAACGGGGGCATATCGTGGAGCCATTTATGGCATGTCTTCAAACTCGTTCAAACAGGCGTTCTTTCGCATCAATAATCAGTCAAAGGATATTGAAGGACTTTGGTTTGTTGGGGGAACAAGTCATCCAGGCGGCGGCACGCCGATGGTGACAAAATCAGGCCAGCTTGTCGCAGAAGCGATGCTGAAGCAATGGACGTAATCAAAGATGAAAAGGAGAGAAATCGAGTGATTGTGGAAAAAAGAAGGTTTCCGTCGCCCCATCCGCATATTCACTTATATACAGTGACCTATGAGGCAGATGGACTTCGGATGAAAGGGCTGCTCGCTGAACCAGCCGGAGAAGGTTTCTACGACGGCTTTTTGTATTTACGAGGCGGCATTAAAAATGTGGGGATGGTCAGACCGGGCCGGATTGTGCAATTTGCCGCGCAGGGCTTTGTCGTCTTTGCTCCCTTTTACCGGGGAAACCAAGGAGGCGAAGGGAACGAAGATTTTGCCGGAGAAGATCGAAAAGATGCGTTCGCTGCCTTTCAACTGTTAAAACAGCACAAAAAAGTGAAGAAGGACCGCATTCATATCTTTGGTTTTTCGCGAGGCGGTATTATGGGCATCTGGACCGCTGTTGAAATGAAACAGGAGGCAGCTTCCTTTGTCACATGGGGAGGCGTCAGTGATATGAAACTGACTTATGAAGAGCGTGTGGATATGAGACGGATGATGAAGCGTGTGATTGGCGGCCCGCCGCATAAGGTGCCAGAGGCATATGAGAACAGAACCCCTTTAAATGATGTGGACAAAATTGAAGCACCTGTCCTTATCATCCACGGAGAAGAGGACCAAAATGTATCGATTGAGCATGCGTATTTGTTAGAAGATGCGCTGCGCCAGCACGGGAAATCCGTGGAGACATGGTATTTCCACGGATACAACCACTATTTCCCGCCGCAGCATAATCGAGAAATTGTGAGAAGGCTGACCACATGGATGCACAGCCGAAAAAGCGGAAATGTGGTAAAATAAGCAGTATAACGAAATATAGAAAGTAGGGGGATTTTCATTATGGGAATGCCTGTTGAATTTAATACAATGATTGTCACAAAGGGAAAAGAGACAAGAATTGAAGAAAATGTATTTGAACTCATGAAGGATGGATATCGCATTTATCCATTAAATATTCCACTTGAGGTGCGCAAAACGAAAGACGGAGAAAAAACAGGGACTGCACATGTTGAAAAGCTGGAGCTGACAGACAATGTCACGAAGGTGACGTACCGTCTTGTGTCCTTGCATTCAACAAACTAAAAAAGCTGAGGGATTTTATTCTCCTCAGCTTTTTTCATTTGGTTATACGAGTGGACCGCCTTTGGCTTCAATGTCACTTGCCGCGTGGCTGAATTTTTGGAAGTTCTTTTTAAATTCATTGGCAAGGAAGTGTGCTTTTTCTTGATAAGCCTCTTGGTCATCCCATGTTTTAGCAGGTTGAAGCACTTCATCTGGTACACCAGGAATATGAAGCGGGATGTGTAAGCCAAAGATGTCATCAGTAATCATCTCGGCATTGTCAAGGTCACCTTCGATTGCTGCCTGCACCATTGCTCTTGTATGAGCGAGATTCATTCGTTTGCCTGTACCGTAGCCTCCGCCAGTCCAGCCTGTATTCACAAGGAATACTTTTGCACCGTGCTCATCAATCTTTTTGCCAAGCATTTCAGCATAGACGTGAGCTGGAAGCGGAAGGAATGGTGAACCGAAGCAAGTAGAGAATGTCGTTTCTGGTGATGTGACACCGCGCTCAGTTCCAGCTAATTTACTTGTGTACCCGCTCAAGAAATGGTACATTGCCTGCTCTTTTGTTAAACGGCTGATTGGAGGTAAGACGCCAAACGCATCCGCTGTTAAGAAGACAATGGCAGATGGATGTCCTGCGATACTTGGTTTCACGATGTTATCAATCATTTCGATTGGGTAAGCAGCGCGTGTATTTTCAGTAAAGAAAGTATCATCGTAATCCGCTTCACGTGTTTCTTCATCAAGCACAACGTTCTCAAGAACTGATCCGAAGCTGATCGCTTTGTAGATCTGAGGTTCTTTTTCTTCACTTAAGTTCACACATTTCGCATAGCATCCGCCCTCGATATTGAAGACCCCTGTGCCAGACCAGCCGTGTTCATCGTCTCCGATCAGCTTGCGGCTTGCGCTTGCAGAAAGCGTCGTTTTCCCCGTACCTGAAAGTCCGAAGAATAGGGCCACATCGCCTTCTTGACCTACGTTTGCTGAGCAGTGCATGGATAAAATATCTTGCTCAGGAAGCAGGTAGTTCATCACAGAGAAAATGGACTTTTTCATTTCTCCTGCATATTCTGTTCCACCGATAAGAATCGTGCGTTTTTCAAAAGAAACGATGATAAACGTTTCAGAGTTTGTGCCATCTGTTGCAGGATCTGCTTTAAAGTGCGGTGCAGATAAGATGGTGAAAGGTTTTTCGTTTGAAGAAGGTGTTGACCCGTCAGGTCTGATAAATAGCTGCTTGGCAAAAAGATTGTGCCATGCGAATTCGTTTACAACTGTAATCGGCATACGATATCTTTCGTCAGCGCCTGCAAACCCTTCAAAGACGAATAGTTCATCACGTTCTTTTAAGTATGACACAACCTTTGTATATAAACGGTCAAATGCTTCTTTGGAGATCGGCTGGTTTACTTGACCCCAATCGATTTTATGTTCAGAGCTTTCTTCTTTGACGATAAATTTATCTTTAGGCGAACGTCCTGTGTAGGCTCCAGTTGTAGCGCGGACAGCTCCAGTTGATGTTAAAACGCCTTCATTACGTGCCAAAATCTTTTCAACAAGTTTCGGAACAGATAAATTTTGGTGCGTATTTTCTAATGAGAGCAATGACTGCAAATCTTCTTTTAAATCCACTGAGTTCATAAAAAAACCCTTCCTTTACCGTTGAATTTGTTTGTTTCGATTAGTATAACACATTAATAATAATAGTCTATACTATTTAAAAATTTTTGTGTGTGTTTTTTCATTTCTGCTATGAAAATATGCTTTTTGGTGATGCTAATGGTGAGGAGAAAAAAGAGGGAGATAATTCTTATGAAGCATTGACATGACGCAAGGGTTTAAGATAAGATATCTTATTGAACGGATACTCTTATCCCGAGTTGGTGGAGGGACAGGCCCGATGAAGCCCAGCAACCGGTTTCTTATTTAAAAGGCATGAAAATGCTGAGAAACCAAGGTGCTAACCTGATGCAAGGTACAAGAACACCTTGAGCGATAAGAGTGAAAGGCATGCGATCTCAGACCCTTTCCTCGCAATGAAGGAAATGGTTTTTTTATTTTTGGGATATCATATGAACAAATTGCCAATAACATCTCTAATATAAACGTTTTCAAATATAAGAGGGAACGAGTTCCGTATCATATTGGAGGCCTCATCTTGGGATGATGTGGTCTTGTACAGGAGGAAATAGCCATTATGAGTCAAAATCGTCGTTTATTTACTTCAGAATCAGTGACAGAAGGACATCCGGATAAAATCTGTGATCAAATTTCAGACAGCATTTTGGATGAAATTTTAAAGAAAGATCCAAATGCACGTGTTGCCTGTGAAACTTCTGTTACAACCGGTCTCGTATTAGTAAGCGGTGAAATTACAACGTCTACTTATGTCGATATTCCAAAGACGGTGCGTGACACAATTAAGGAAATTGGCTACACACGTGCGAAATATGGTTTTGATGCGGAAACATGTGCTGTACTTACATCAATTGATGAACAGTCTGCTGATATTGCGCAAGGTGTAGACAAAGCGCTTGAAGCACGTGAAGGAACAATGACGGAAGAAGAAATTGATGCGATTGGTGCAGGTGACCAAGGATTGATGTTTGGTTTTGCCAATAACGAAACCGAAGAGCTCATGCCGCTGCCGATTTCACTAGCGCATAAATTATCTCGCCGTTTAACAGAAGTACGTAAGGATGAAACACTTGCATACCTTCGTCCAGACGGAAAAACACAAGTCACAGTTGAATATGATGAGCAAAACAAACCAGTTCGTATTGACACAGTGGTTATTTCTACGCAGCATGCACCAGAAGTGACGCTTGAACAAATTCAAAGTGACTTAAAAGAGCATGTCATCAGTCCTGTCGTTCCAAGTGAACTGATTGATGAACAGACAAAATACTTTATTAACCCAACTGGCCGTTTCGTGATCGGAGGACCTCAAGGGGATGCTGGTTTAACTGGACGTAAAATCATCGTTGATACGTATGGCGGATACGCTCGTCATGGAGGCGGTGCTTTCTCAGGTAAGGATGCAACGAAGGTTGACCGTTCTGCGGCATACGCTGCTCGTTACGTAGCGAAAAATATCGTAGCTGCCGGCCTTGCAGATTCTTGTGAAGTACAGCTTGCTTATGCAATTGGGGTTGCACAGCCTGTATCAATTTCAATTGATACATTCGGGACAGGAAAAGCTTCAGAAGAAAAATTAATTGAAGTGGTTCGTGCAAACTTTGATCTTCGTCCAGCTGGCATTATTAAAATGCTAGACCTGCGCCGTCCGATCTACAAACAAACAGCTGCATACGGACATTTCGGCCGTCACGACTTAGATCTTCCGTGGGAAAAAACGGATAAAGCCGATACACTTCGCAAAGAAGCATTGGGACAATAACAACATAAAAAACCGCTTATTTTAAGCGGTTTTCCTTTTGATTAAAAAAAAATCTTCAAAAAGCGAAAAAATGTGAAACAAAATCGGACAAAATACTGTCTAATTATAGGTCTACTTTTAAGAAATAACATAACGTGGAGGCAATAATATGTGTGGGTTTGTTGGTGTATTTAATCACCGTCCATTGTCCGAAACTACTGAACAGGAAGAGCTAATTAAACAAATGAATCGTCTCATCGTTCATCGTGGTCCGGATGATGAGGGTTACTTTCATGATGAGCATGTAGGATTTGGATTTAGACGTTTAAGTATTATAGATGTTGAGCACGGAAAGCAGCCGCTTTCATATGAAGATGAAAAGTATTGGATTATTTTCAACGGAGAAATTTATAACTATGTGGAGCTGAAGGAAGAGCTTGTGAAAAAAGGCTATACGTTCAGCACAGATTCTGATACGGAAGTACTTCTTGCTACATACCGTCATTATAAAGAAGAAGCGGCTTCTAAGCTTCGCGGCATGTTTGCATTTTTAATTTGGGATAAAGAAGCGCAATTATTATATGGCGCAAGAGATCCTTTCGGCATCAAACCGCTTTATTTTACACAAATGGATGAGCAAGTGTACTTTGCATCTGAACGCAAAAGCTTGATGGCAGTGAACGAGAACATTTTATTTGATGAGACTGCTTTGCAGCAATACATGTCATTCCAGTTCGTACCTGAGCCAAATACACTTGATCAAAAGGTGCACAAAGTAGAGCCAGGTCATCAGTTTACTTTACGCCCAGGACAGGAGATTGAATTTAAGACTTACTGGAAAGTTCAATTCAAGCCTGAGCAAACACAAGAACAAAAGCTGATTGAAGAAGTCCGCGATGCAATCTATGATTCTGTGAAAGTTCATATGAGAAGTGATGTACCTGTTGGTTCATTCCTATCAGGTGGTATCGATTCTTCTTTCATCGTATCTGTTGCAAAGGAATTTCATCCTGAGCTGAAGACGTTTTCTGTTGGCTTCCAGCAGGATGGCTTTAGTGAAGTTGATGTAGCGAAGGAAACGGCTGATAAGCTTGGCTTACAAAACTTCAGCGCGGTGATTTCTCCTGAGGAATATATGAATGAGCTTCCGAAAATTGTTTGGCATTTAGATGATCCTTTAGCTGATCCGGCGGCGATTCCATTGTATTTCGTGGCAAAGGAAGCGAAGAAACAAGTGACGGTCGTTCTTTCTGGTGAGGGAGCAGACGAGCTGTTCGGTGGATATAATATTTACCGTGAGCCGCTTTCTCTTAAACCATTTGAATCTGTTCCATCTATGCTGAAAAAGCTTCTTCTTCGTCTGGCGCGCTTAATGCCAGAAGGAATGAAAGGAAAAAGTTTTATCGTCCGCGGCTGTACACCATTAGAGGAACGTTATATCGGTAATGCGAAAATCTTTGAAGAGCCAGTAAAGAAAAACCTCTTAAAGCAGTATGATCCGAACATTACGTATCGTGATGTGACGAAGACATACTTCGAGGAAAGTGCAGGCTACAGTGATATTAACAAAATGCAATATGTTGATATTCATACGTGGATGCGCGGGGACATCTTACTGAAAGCAGATAAGATGACAATGGCGAATTCTCTTGAGCTTCGCGTTCCTTTCCTTGATAAGGTCGTATTTGAAGCGGCTTCTAAAATTCCAGAAGAGCTGAAAACAAAAGATGGCACAACGAAATATTTATTGCGTAAAGCAGCAGAAGGCATTGTGCCTGACCATGTGTTAAACCGCAAGAAGCTGGGCTTCCCTGTTCCAATTCGTCATTGGCTGAAAAATGAGATGAACGCTTGGGCGAAAGACATCATTAAAAACAGTCAAACTGACGAATATATTAACAAAGCGTATGTGCTTGATTTATTAAATGAACATTGTGCTGGTAAAGCAGATCATAGCCGTAAGATTTGGACCGTCCTGATTTTTATGATTTGGCACAGCATTTATGTCGAGCGCAGTATTGATCCAGAGCAATTGAATCATCAACCGAAAGAAGTCATCTTTAGTTAATGAAAAAAGGTTTTCAGCTTTGTGCTGAAAACCTTTTTTGTCATGATAGAAAGTGGCGGAAAAGGGTAAAATAACAAGCGGTTCATAGTTATTGCTTAATATCCTGAAAAAAACATGATAAAGTGAAGATACACGTATGATGTTAACGAGATAAAAGGGAACGATAGTATTGTCCTTTTTCTACATATTCTCTGCGGATTCGGTCCATGTCTTGGATATCTTCATCTGTTAACAGCCGAACGACTTTGGCTGGACGGCCAAAAGCGAGTGATCCTTTTGGGATGACCTTTCCTTGAGGGACAAGACTTCCTGCACCGATAAAGGCGCCTTCGCCAATCTCCGCACCATCGAGAATGATAGACCCCATGCCAATGAGGGCATTTTTTCGAATGATTGAGCTATGTAATGTGACTTGGTGTCCAATGGTAGCACCATCTTCAATAAGAAGTGTTTTTCTAGGACTTTGATGCAGGCACGTTAAATCTTGAATGTTGACGTTCTTTCCAATTCTCACAGGTGCAACATCGCCTCTGATGACGGTTTGGAACCACACGCTCGAATATTCTCCAATTGTGACATCACCGGTAATGGTGGCGTTATCTGCGACAAAGACCGATTCATGAATCTCAGGTGTAAACTGATGATATGGATAAATCACTTTTTCGACTTCCTTTCTTAATACAACATTTGTGAGGTGTTTACTTTGTGGACTTGGCATGCTGAAAGACCAGTTGGTACAATTGTCATTGTACATGGTGCGAGTGAATATCACGGCCGATATAAATGGCTGATTGAAATGTGGCGGAATGCAGGCTATCACGTCGTCATGGGTGATTTGCCTGGGCAAGGCACATCGACACGTGCGCGAGGCCACATTCGTTCGTTTCAAGAATACATTGATACAGTCGATGAATGGATCGAGCATGCGAAATCATTCAGGCTTCCTACTTTTTTACTTGGACACAGTATGGGTGGACTCATTTCAATTGAGTGGATGAAGCAGTATACCCATACGAAGTTGAATGGCCTTATTTTATCATCACCTTGTTTAGGTCTGCAATTTAAACCGAAGAAGCTGATGGATTTTGCGTCAAAAGGTCTAAATGTGCTGGCACCGTCTTTTAAAGTGGAGTCAGGGCTGTCGATTGAACTAGCCACACGAAATCAGGCGGTCATTGAGGCAGACTCAAATGATTCTCTTTACGTGACAAAGGTGTCGGTTCGCTGGTATCGAGAGCTGATCAAAAATATCGATGCGGCGATGCAGCCGACGAATGTCTTTAAATCGATCCCGCTCCTTTTAATGCAGGCGGGCGATGATAAGATCGTCGATAAAACAAGGGTGATTAAATGGTTCAATGGCATAGAATCAACCAATAAATCATACCGTGAATGGGAAGAGCTGTATCACGAAATTTTTAATGAACCAGAAAGAGAAGATGTGTTTAAGGCGGCAAGAGCCTTTACAGATCAATATATTTGATTGTGAGCTTTAAGTTGGGGGTGGAGTGATTTGTCAGTACCAGAGCGTCCTTTTGCACTGATGACAAAGGTGTATAAAGATATTTTTCCGCTTGTTCATCAGGAGCTGAAAAAGTGGCGGGCTCATGCCGAAATGATTGAAAATGAAGAACTGAGAACGCAGGCACTAGCGAGCATATCGAGTAAAACGTTTCACTGTGAAGGCGGAGGTATTTTATCTCTTCTGGCAGGTGAAGAGAAAGAAACATGTATTGAATTCATTGTGGCGTATCAAACCATCAGTGATTACTTAGATAACCTTTGTGACCGCAGCACGTCGCTTGATCCAAAGGATTTCCATATGCTGCATCAAGCGATGAGAGATGCGCTTGATATTCATGCTGAGCTCAAGCCATACTATCAATTCCGTGATGATCAAGAGGATCATGGATATTTACATGCGCTTGTCCGCACATGCCAAGATGTGCTTACGCGTGTTCGACATTATCCGATCATTCAGCCATATTTACACACGCTGTGTGATTACTATAGTGACCTGCAAGTACATAAGCACGTTGTTCCCCATGAGCGTGTACCACGGCTAGAGTCATGGTTCCGCCAATATGAAAAAGATTTGCCGAAGATGGAATGGTATGAGTTTTCAGCTTGTGCGGGATCAACGTTAGGGATATTCTGTCTTGTGGCGTATGCGCTGCAGCCTGATTTTACAGAAAAGCAGGCGAAGCAAATTTACGAAAGCTATTTCCCTTATATTCAAGGTCTGCACATTTTACTCGATTATTTAATAGACCAAGAAGAGGACAGGCTTGGGGGAGATCTGAACTTTTGCTCATACTATGATTCTCATCATGAAATGATGGATAGACTTCAGCATTTTATCGAAAAAGCGGATGAGCAGCTGAAAGGTATTCCGCATGAAAACTTTCACAAATTGATTAACAGAGGATTACTGGCGGTCTATTTGTCCGATGAAAAAGTGACAGCCCAAAAAGAGATGAACAAGCTGGCAAAAAGGCTGATCAAATCAAGCGGGAAAACATCGTTCTTTTTCTATATTAACGGAAGAGCCTATCGGACCTATCAGAAAATGCCTTGGATGAAATCATCATAAAAAAGCTCAAATCCATTAGGATTTGAGCTTCAGCGTGTAGACAAACCCTCGCATTCGGTGTCAGGTCTGCGCGCCGGTACTCACGAATGTCAAATTCGCTCCGTTCCGGTGCTCGCCCGTTCCTAGACTGCAAAGGTTTTCTATCACGCTGAAAAGAAGAAAAAAGCTAAAATGCACATCATTTTAGCTTTTTTTCAATGGCGACCACGAAAGGCGGGTCGTTTTGAATATTCATGTATTGATATGATAAAACTTGTACCTCTTCATGAGGGAGTGATCTGCAATAGTCGAGAAGCACTTCTTTTTCTCTTTTACCTTCGGGATGTCCGTGGTAGATCACAAGGACGATCAGACCTCCGGGTTTGAGCCATTCGAGGAGCTGTTTGATCGCTTCAATGGTTGTATGAGCCTGAGTGGTGACGGTTTTATCGCCTCCAGGCAAATACCCAAGGTTAAACACTGCACCAGATATATGTTCATAAACATCCTTCGGAAGATGATCCGCCAGTTTTTCATGTCCATCATGGATCAGGTGAACGTAAGGATATTGACCGCCAAGCCTTTTGCTTGTCTGCTGCAAGGCTTCCTCTTGCACGTCGAATGCAAACACTTGTCCTTCAGTTCCTACAAGGTCCGCTAAATAGAGTGTATCATGGCCGTTTCCCATTGTTGCATCTATGACGATGTCGCCTTTTTGACAAGCGCGTTCTAACAGCTCTTTACTAAAAGGAAGCATGCGTTTCAAAATCATTTGGCTGCTTCTTCCAATCTGACGAAACGTTTCCCTTGGTAGCTGTTACGTCTTTCGAGCTCAGCATTAATGGCATTGAGCACTTCCCACTTGTTAACACTCCACATTGGACCAACCATTAATTCAATTGGGCCGTCCCCTGTAATACGGTGAATAATCATTTCTGGCGGCAGAATCTCCAGCTGATCACAAACAAGCTGAACATATTCCTCCTGGCTTAAAAACTCAAGCTTTCCTTTTTCATATTGCTTGACCATTGGAGTCCCTTTTAAAAGGTGAAGCAAATGAATTTTAATTCCCTGCACATCTAAATCCGCAACAGCTTTTGCTGTTTCCATCATCATGTCTCGGTTTTCAAGAGGCAATCCATTGATGATATGTGAGCAGACACGAATTCCGTGTTTTCTCAGTTTTTCTACACCTTCAACGTAGCATTCATAATCATGAGCACGGTTAATGAGCATAGCTGTCCGTTCGTGTACCGTTTGAAGACCAAGCTCTACCCATAGGTAAGTGCGTTCGTTTAATTCGGCTAAATACTCCACTACGTCATCCGGCAGACAGTCAGGTCTTGTTGCAATGGATAGACCTACGACACCATCTAGATTCATGACGGTTTCATATTTTTCTTTTAGGACAGGAAGCGGCGCGTGTGTGTTTGTATACGCCTGGAAATACGCCATGTATTTTCCGTCTTTCCATTTTGTATGCATCCGGTCTTTGATTTCGTTAAATTGAGTGATGAGATCATCAGCCCGGTTTCCTGCAAAATCACCAGATCCAGCGGCACTGCAAAATGTACAGCCGCCGTGGGCTACAGTACCATCACGGTTTGGGCAGTCAAAGCCGCCGTCTAAGGCTACTTTAAATACTTTATGACCAAAGTGTTCACGCAAATGGTAGTTCCATGTGTGATAACGTTTTTCGCTGTTTGAATATAAAAAAGGGTTATGCTGATCCAAGTCAGTAACCTCCTTGCATAATAATAGGCATCCTTAAAGTTTAACAAAAATCACGAAGGAGGACAATTGAATCTGTCCAACATTTTCTTTAGTGAAAAAGCTTTACATGGGCAAAATAGGCGGGAGCGATGATGAAATGGAGGGAATGTAAGATGGCAACAAGGCAGTCGATTGATGAATTTATCCAAAAAAGTACGGAAACCCTTGAGTTTGCAAGTGAACAATTTGATTTGAGCTCACGTCAGGAACATTATAATGAGGAAGAGTTTTCTAAAGCACAGCTCATGCTTGAGAATACGGTCAACGAATTAGAAAAATTAAAAGATGTCGCCAATGACCAGCAAAGAGAACGATTAGACAGGGCACGTGTTCAAATTCAGAGCTTACAAAATCAAATGATTTTAGGGATTTCTTACGATAATGAATGATGAACAGATCCTTCTTTTAAGGGTCTGTTTTTTATTTTCTTAATAAGTTATTGACTTTTATGCTGGGTGTCTATATTGTATTAGGTGTACTACATCAACTAATACACTACAGACACTTAAAGTGAAGAAAGGTGTTCAACCATGAAAAAAGAAAAAAACCCAATTAATTTGAAGTGGATGGTGCTGGCTGTTGCGTTAGCATGTACATTTTTTTTCGTTCTTGTTTTCATTGGTTTTGAAGTTCAAAAAGATTTGATACCCAATTCAGTTCCTTTAATGCAAGGACATGAACAAGCGATAGGACTGCAAAAGCATGAATGAGGAAAGAGGGAGTCATCATGATTCAAATAGATCCAAGAAGCGCTGCGCCAATATATGAACAAATCATTGAGCAGCTCAAAATTTTATGTTTAAAAGGCGTGATGAAGCCAGGTGACAAACTGCCCTCTGTCAGAGAGCTCGCCACCATTATCATTGCCAACCCAAACACCGTCAGTAAAGCGTATAAAGAGCTAGAGCGGGAAGGGATTATTGAAACTCTGCGGGGCCGCGGTACGTATGTAACAGAAGGTGCTCAGTTAAAGCTGAATGAAGGGAAGGTGCTCCAGATGAAAGAACAGTTAAGACAACTCATCATAGAAGCTCATCATGCTGGTATTGATATTCATCAGCTCAAGGAATGGCTGGAAGAGATCGGCTCAAGTCTAAAAGGAGGAAAACAAGTTGATTGAGGTTAGAAATGTATCAAAGAAATTAAATGGACGCGAAGTACTCAGCGACGTTTCCTTCAAAATAGGCGAAGGTGAGATTTTCGGTCTGCTTGGCCGGAATGGCTCTGGGAAAACAACACTTCTCAGATTGATTCAGCAAATTCTTCTTCCAGATGAAGGAGAGATTTATTTTAAAGACGTACTGGTGAAAGACCACCCTTTAGTAAAGCAAAATATTGTATTCATGCCGGTCGTGAATCCCTACTTTGACAGATACAATTACGGACAGCTTGTCCAGCTGTTAAAGCATATGTATACAAAGTTTGACGTGACCTATGCCAATGAGCTTGTGAACCGCTATGAAATTCCGGAAAAAGTGAAGTATCGTGAGTTGTCGACAGGGTTAAAGAAACAGCTGTCATTAATTTTAAGCTTTGCCATCAAACCAGCGGTCATTTTATTAGATGAGCCGACTGATGGTATTGATGCGGTCACAAGAAATGACGTTCTTCAGTTGATGATTGACGAGGTGGCAGAACGACAAACAACGATTTTAATTACATCTCACCGCTTAGAGGACATTGAGCGCATGTGTAATCGAATTGGATTTTTAGAAGGAAATCAGCTCACAAGTGTCATGGATTTAGATGAATTAAAGAATGACTATGTCAAAATCCAAATGGCCTTTGAAGAAGATATGAACTTAAGTATTCGAAAAAATGGCGTTGCGATTTTGGATCAAGCGGGCGTTTTCTATACAGCGCTTGTTCTAAAAACCGACGAAGAAGCTAAAGAGTACTTGAAGTCACTGAAGCCAAAAGTATGGCATGAACTGCCTGTGAATTTAGAAGAAGTGTTCATTGCGAAGTTTGGAGGGAAACGCAGATGGTAAAGCGGCAATTATTATATAAGGAGTGGAAGCAATCAGAGCTGACATTCATTTTAGTGATGCTTGTTGCTGCGCTTGCGACGCCTTTCGCATTCTTAATGGAATATTCGTCTTTTCAAACGTGTCTAAACGATACAGAGTGTATTACGGATGCACCACGTTTTTCTTATATCTTTAAGACGGATCCTTTCCTCTCCCTTTCATGGCTAATGGGAATTTTCTTTGCTGTCATGCAGCTTGGATTTGAGAGAAATAAAGGGCAGATGGATTTTACCTTATCCTTACCATTTAGCAGAAGTACAATCTATCACACAAAGTTTTTCTTAGGTGCTGGAATCATAGCAGTCGCTCATGCCGTTTCTTATGTTCTTACTTATTTACTTATTTTAGGACTTGACCCACTAGAGACACCTGGCTTTCATAGCGTTTATATCATTTCGCTTGTGTCCTCCTTGATGTTTTATAGTTTATTTTTTGCAGCGGGTACTTTAACCGGAAGTTCCATTGCGCAAGCAATCGTTGGGTTCAGCACAGCTATTTTACCCTTTTTAGTGATCGGATTACCGCTTGTTCATGTAGATTTTATCATCAAGACAAGTGGGAGTTGGTTAGATAAGAGCTTCGCTTATTTGATATCGCCTATATCTCCAATCAACTATATTATAGATGAACCTTTCCGATCTGATTATCCTCTTTGGTTCTCAGGCGAAAAAATCATTATACCTATTGTCATGGTGGTTCTGTTTTATCTAATTGGCTTAATTAGCTTTATAAAACATCCAATTGAAAGAAATGGCCGCTTCTTCCTTTACTCAAGTATGGATAGACCTATTCAGATTATGGTCATCATCTTCGGTGTTCTAGGGTTTGGATGGTTTGGTTTTTCTTCAGATAATTCCATATTTGGTTATATCGTTGGCATGCTCATCGGTGGAGTCGTAGGCGCCTTAACGAGTTATTTCTTAATCTATAGAAAAAGATAAACAGAGAGCAGGGGAGTAGAGATGATTCAGATTCAAGCATTAGATCATGTATTTAAAATTGGTAAAAAGGGCAGGGAAAATGAAATTCCTGTGCTGAAAGGGATTGACCTGTCCATCAAAAGAGGCGATATTGCTTGTATTGTTGGACGAAGTGGTTCGGGGAAATCGACTTTATTGAACTTAATATCAGGCTATATTACGCCAACGAGCGGAAAAATTGTCATTGATGGCACCGATGTGACCGGCTTTAATGAAAAAGAATGGGCAGACTTTCGCTTAGATCACTTTGGCTTTATCTTTCAAAGCTTTCAATTGATCGGGAGCTTAACAACGTATGAGAATGTTGAACTTCCGCTCACTTTAAAAGGGGTGAAGCCGTCTGAACGAAAAGTGAAAGTAAAAGAAATGCTGAAACGAGTAGGACTCGAACACCACGCAGGACATTACCCAAATGAGCTGTCAGGCGGACAGCAGCAGCGTGTGAGTATTGCAAGAGCCTTGATTTTAAATCCATCAATTATTTTAGCAGATGAACCAACAGGCAGTCTGGATTCAGAAACTGAAGGAGAAATTTTAGCCTTTATCCAGCAGCTCAATCGCGAAAAAGGAATTACATTTGTCATCATTACACATGACGATGAAGTCGCTTCAATCGCAGACACAACGTTCCAGCTTCACGACGGTGTATTAAAGAAAGGGGAACAATCCATTGAAATTTAGAGATCAGGTCAAATTCATTAGAAGAAATATGAAGAAAAATAGATTGCGTGTGTTTATGACCATTCTTGCGACGACAATGGCATGCTCTTTCTTAATCGTTCTAGCGTCTGTCGGTTTTGGTTTGCAAAAATCAGCTCAAGATGAAATTATGAAGCAGCAAATCATCACAGAAATTAAAGTGTTAGGAAAAGAAAAAGGAGACGTTAAGATTGATGATTTAAAGAAATATGATCATGTGAAATCTGTCGTCTCAAGAACGGCAATCAATCCTTCGGTTAACGTCGAGCTCGATAACCGTTCAAGTGAAACGCAGGCTGCTTTGACTGATATGAAAGAAGAAAAAGAAGCAGGTCTTGAACTAGACCGAGGAAAAGTCCCAACATCAGCGAACGAAATTGTGGTTGGGTATCATATGGCGCAGCAACTGTGGACAAAAAAAGAACGCGAAGCCTATGAAAAAGAATTAAACCAGACGTCAAATGGGGAAGAAACACCGAAGGAGCCAAAAGGCTACACGAAGGATATTTTAAATAAAGTGATTCAAATCAAAGTGCCAAAACTAAATGAAGAAGGTGAAGTCGTTAAAGAAAAAACATTTGATTTCCGTGTAGTAGGCGTTTTGAAAAAGCCGAATTTGGAGTGGCAGGAGGATCATAAAATTCTGATTCCGAATGCTTATGAAAAAGAATTTGGTCAAATACTCGATCTGTCTCCTGAAGCAGGAAATGTCGAGAAAATGACCTCTGTTTATGCAGATAAATTCGACAATGTCGGTACGCTCACGAATAAACTGACAGATGAGGGCTATCAAGTCATCTCTGTGACGAACCAGCTTGAAGGAATGGATATGTTCTTTACGGTCTTCAAAATTGGACTCATTTTTGTCGGATGTATTGCAGTCATTATTTCTGCCATCGGAATTTTCAATACGATGACCATGGCGGTAACAGAGCGAACACAAGAGATTGGGATTATGAAAGCCATTGGCGCGAATCCATCCATTATCAAGCGGATGTTCCTAATGGAAAGTGCTTATATTGGAGTAATCGGATCAATCATCGGTATTATCATCTCATATTTGATTAGTTTCGCCGTTAATTTAATCATCCCAGCCATTTTGTCGTCCATGTCTGAGGGAGGATCAAGCGATCAATTCTCGATTACTTTTTCCTATATTCCACTCAGCCTTGTCATTACAGCGACAGTGATCAGCGCAGGGGTAGCGATCATCTCAGGGCTTAACCCGGCACGTAAGGCAACAAAAACGAATGTATTAGCAGCTTTAAGAAGAGAAATCTAAAAAAGAACCTCCTGTAAACCCGATTGGGTGCTCAGGAGGTTCTTTTTTATCTTAATTAAACATCGCTATTGCTTAGGTGCCCTGTATCCGGCACGCTCTGCTTCTTCTACTGAGCAGAACATTTTGGTTACATTCTTTGTTCTAGAGTAGTATCTGCTGCTTGGTGTGTGGTAAATACCGTTGACACTCCCTTTAATGTTACAGGCAGCCGATTCTTTTTTTGTTTCCTTTTGTGATTCATGACCGCCTGTGCTTTTTCCTTCATCTTTAGGTGCGGAGCGCTGGACGGTGGAAGAACTCGTATCGCTGCTACTATTCTTGATTTCTTGTTTGAGTGTTTCATTGCTGGAGGTGAGCTTGTCTATTTTCTGTTCAAGCGATTGAATGGTCTTTTCTTGCTGTTTGACCGTTTCTTTTTCTGAGGTGATGGTTTCTAGCTTTTTTTCCAGCTTTTCTTTTTCCTTCTCCGCATCTTCTAAAGAGGAGGTAAGCGACTCTTTATCAGCTTTTAAGCGCGAAATGTCAGATGAGAGTTCCTTTTGATCCTTTAACAGCTGTTCGGAAGATGGATCGGCTTGTGCCTTTGGCGCATTTCCAGCAGTAAGCGGTAATGACATAATGGAAAAGAAGAGACCAATGATCAAAAAAGGATAAAAAAGTTTCTTTGAAAAAATCAGCTCGTTCTGGTGTTTGAGTAAGAAGAAATTGACAGCATATCCGATGGCAAAACAAACACATAAAAGACCTAATATGAGTAACAGCATATCTAACAGCCCCCTAAATTGCTATTTACACCTATCATACCTCATTTTTCCATTTTGGGGAGCGGTTCAATTAAAAAAACCCTGTTTACACAGGGTTTTCAGCTAATGGTAATCCTTTTATGGCTTCTTTTACTGTCAAATAAGTGATCGTATTCTGGAAATCTGTATCCAGGTCTTTCATTTTCAGCGCAAGCTGCGGCTTAATCCCAGTGATGATCAGTTCGGTTCCAGTTAGATTGAGAAGATGATGCAGTTTGAAAATACGTGCTGCGACGGAATCATCGACCTCGATTAAACCAGAAAGGTCGACAATTAAATAATCATCCTTTGAATCATCTAATATACAGGTTAACTTAGCGACAATAGCATCAAAGCGTTCTTCAGATAATTTTCCGATAAGCGGAAGAGCAGATACACCATTTTTAATTGGGACGATTGGCGTCGAAAGAGAGGTGACTTCCTGTAAGGAATCTTCTAGGAGCTGTTCATATTCTTTCTGTTTCGTAATATCCTTTTGAAAACCAATGAAAAATGTTTTGTCATCTTGTTCAATGTATAGAGGATCTATATTGAGTTCATTCCAAAAAAAAGTGCCGTCTTTTTTATAATTTTTTAGCTGTGTGGTAATAGGTGTTTTGTTTTGAATTCCATGACGAATTAAAGCAAGCTGCTTTTGATCCGTGTCTTTTCCTTGAAGGAATCGACAATTACGACCAAGAATTTCATCTGGTTTGTATCCAGTCATTTGTGTAAAGCCGTGATTCACATAAACGATAGGGTTATCCTCTAAGGAAGGGTCTGTAATGACAACACCGATCCGCGCATGATCCAGCGCTTTTTTGATGAGTTCAAGCTGTTTTTGCAAGCCGAAAATGTTCGAGCTGACCATATTACCCTCCTTTGCTGCTATAAGACATATCAAATGGTTGTCTTTTCAACCAAATGAATCCTTTTAAACGTAACATAACATATGTTCTGTTTCAACGATTGCAAACGCTTTGTTAAATTTGTCATCATAGTTTGTCCTCCATTAGAATAGAGTAAGTAAGGAGACTTTTCATTAGAAAAAGAAGGAATCAATTACTCATCATTCATAAAATGACAAAAATAGTTAATATGGATTAGGTAAAAATGATTCCAATGCATCAAGATTGTTTTTAGGTCATTCACATATAATGGAAGAAACAAGCTTTTTTTCTTCGTTAGAGAGAATAGACCTTTTACATGGATTATGACGGAACAGCAGAATGGCATTACAGGGGGCTGGACAGCCTGAAGTCGCTTTACTATTCTAAGGGCTTTAGGAAGGTGATGAAAATGCTGCAACAAGTCATTATTGCTTGCGCCATTGGAGGGGTCATGGGCATTCTCGGTCACGTAAAGAAAAAAGGCAGGCTAGAGAAGCCCAGAATGACAAAAAAGTTTATTTACTTAGGGTTTATTGAAGATTGGCTCGTTGGGATGATTGCCGCTACACTGCTTGTCTTATCCTCAAATCCCGAATCTAGTCTGCACTTGATCATCTTATCCATTATTTCAGGTTACGGAGGAGAAGCAGTTCTGCGAAGCTTCGATTTTGTGAGAGAAGAACGTTCACAGGATGCAGGCTCCAACCGTCATAACCGATCTCCACACGAATAATATCCTCTACTTTACCCTAGTCTAGGGTACATTCCCATTGTATACAAACCTGCTTGCACTTATGATCATAATTCTATAAAATACTACTTAGATGACGGTTACGATAAGAACAGTGAAGAGGAGTAGTAGGAAAGCAGTATTTGTCTTTAGAGAATTGACGGCTGGTGAAAGTCAATCAAATCTGCTTCTGAACTCGCCTCAGAGTTGCAGTTGCGTTAAAGCTTCTGTCGCATGTCTGCGTTAAAGATATTAAGTGAGCGTACGAACAGCATGTTACGCTAACAAGGGTGGTACCGCGGGAACCAAAAAATCTCTCGTCCCTTTCCAGGGATGAGGGTTTTTTGTTGATTTTAGAAAAATCTGAATTCTTGCAGTGGCCATCTAAGCAGATAAAGCCGTACATATTAAAGGAGGTTTTCACATTGAGTTTTCAGCATCGGGAAATTGAAAAGAAGTGGCAGGATTATTGGCTGACACATAAAACATTCGCCACATCTGACTCGGAAGATAAACCGAAGTTTTATGCACTTGATATGTTTCCATATCCATCAGGAGCAGGGCTTCATGTCGGGCACCCTGAGGGCTATACAGCAACGGATATTTTATCACGCATGAAACGCATGCAGGGATATGATGTTCTTCATCCAATGGGATGGGACGCATTTGGTCTCCCAGCAGAACAGTATGCACTTGATACAGGAAATGATCCGGCGGCTTTTACAGAAGAGAACATCAATAACTTCCGCCGCCAAATTCAATCACTAGGGTTCTCGTATGATTGGGATCGAGAAATCAACACGACAGATCCGAATTACTACAAATGGACACAATGGATTTTCTTAAAATTGTACGAAAAAGGATTGGCCTATATCGATGAAGTACCAGTGAACTGGTGCCCAGCGCTTGGCACAGTGCTTGCAAATGAAGAAGTCATTGATGGAAAAAGTGAACGCGGAGGGCATCCTGTTGAAAGACGTCCTATGAAGCAGTGGATGCTAAAGATTACAGCATATGCGGACAGGCTGTTAGAAGATTTAGAGGACATTGATTGGCCTGAAAGCATCAAAGATATGCAGCGTAACTGGATCGGACGCTCTGAAGGTGCGCACGTTCATTTTGAAGTAGAAGGACATGACGAACAGTTTACGGTTTTCACAACGCGTCCTGATACACTATTTGGCGCAACATATGCAGTGCTTGCACCAGAGCATGCACTTGTTGAAAAAATTACATCAGATGCTCAAAAAGAAGCTGTCGAAGCGTATATCAAAGAGATTCAATCAAAGAGTGACTTAGAGCGGACAGATCTTGCTAAAACGAAGACAGGTATTTTCACAGGAGCGTATGCCATCAATCCTTTAAATGGTGAAAAGATGCCGATCTGGATTGCCGATTACGTGCTGGCGACTTATGGAACTGGAGCCATTATGGCGGTTCCGGCCCATGATGAACGTGACTATGAATTCGCCAAAACCTTTGATCTTCCAATTAAAGAAGTTGTAGAAGGCGGAGACATTGAGAAAGAAGCCTACACAGGTGATGGAAAGCACATTAACTCTGATTTCCTAAATGGCTTAGGAAAAGAAGAAGCGATTGAAAAAGCGATTGCATGGCTTGAAGAACATCAAAAAGGTGAAAAGAAAGTCACATATCGTTTAAGAGACTGGCTGTTCAGCCGTCAGCGCTACTGGGGTGAGCCGATTCCAATCATTCATTGGGAGGACGGAACATCTTCAGCTGTTTCAGAAGAAGAGCTTCCACTGATCTTGCCTAAGACGACAGAGATTAAGCCAAGTGGTACAGGTGAATCACCGTTAGCCAATATTAAAGACTGGGTTGAGGTTGTAGATCCTGTTACAGGTAAGAAAGGCCGCCGCGAAACGAATACAATGCCGCAATGGGCAGGCAGCTGCTGGTATTTCTTACGTTATATTGATCCTCATAACACAGAAGAGCTTGCCTCTCCTGAGAAGCTGAAGAAATGGCTTCCAGTTGATGTGTATATCGGCGGAGCAGAACACGCTGTACTGCATCTTCTATATGCACGCTTCTGGCATAAGTTCTTGTATGATATCGGTGTTGTTCCAACAAAAGAACCTTTCATGAAATTGTTCAACCAAGGTATGATTCTTGGGGAAAACAATGAAAAAATGAGTAAATCAAAAGGAAATGTGGTCAACCCGGATGATATCGTAGAATCTCATGGTGCGGATACATTACGACTTTATGAAATGTTCATGGGACCTTTAGATGCGTCAATTGCTTGGTCTGAAACAGGACTTGATGGCGCTCGTCGTTTCCTTGATCGTGTATGGCGTCTCTTTACAAATGAAGATGGCTCACTCAGTGATAAAGTGACAGAGCAATCTGGCGGCGCATTAGAACGCAGCTATCATGAAACAGTCATGAAGGTAACGGATCATTATGAAGGCTTGCGTTTCAATACAGGCATTTCACAATTAATGGTGTTTATCAACGATGCCTATAAAGCTGATACACTGCCGAAAGAATATGCAGAAGGCTTTGTAAAGCTTCTTTCTCCAATTGCACCGCATTTAGCAGAAGAGCTTTGGAATAAACTTGGTCATGAAGGATCTATTTCTTATGAAGCATGGCCTCAATATGATGAGTCAAAACTTGTCGACGATGAAGTAGAAATTGTCGTACAGCTTAACGGTAAAGTAAAAGCAAAATTAACCGTTCCTGCTGATGCAACAAGGGAGCAGTTAGAAGAGCTCGCGAAAAATGATGTACGTGTAAAAGAACAGCTTGAAGGGAAAACCATTCGTAAAGTGATTGCAGTTCCTGGGAAGCTTGTCAATATTGTTGCGAACTAATGATGACACCCATCGGTATGAACCGGTGGGTGTTCTTTATTTCCCGGGACATAATTTTGTCGAAAACAAGGTGATTCCCGCATCGGTCTCGTATTTTAACAGGTGATCAAGAAAATGAGGAGTGACGTCAATGGAAAAGGAAAGCAAACGTGAACAACTGCTCAGTCTGTTAGGAGAAATGCCAGAACGTCATCGCGTGGAGGCTTATACGTTAAAAATGGAAGAACGTGAATCATATGTAGTGGAAACGCTCATTCTCTCCATGAATGGTGAAGAGGAAGTCCCTGCTTATTTCGTGAAACCGAAGGATACGGTGAAAAAAAGACCCGTTGTACTGTTCCAGCATTCACATGGCGGGAATTACGTGAATGGGAAGGACGAGCTGTTAAAAGGTGCTCATTATTTGCAAACGCCTTCATATGCAAAAGAGTTTACGTCTAAAGGATATAGTGTACTGGCCATTGATCATGCAGGGTTTGGTGAGAGAAGAGGAAGAACAGAAAGTGAAATTTTTAAGGAAATGCTTTTAACAGGAAAAGTGATGTGGGGCATGATGCTGTATGAAAGTATGTGTGCGATTGATTATTTGCTGTCTCGATCTGATGTGCTGGCGGACAGGTTAGCTGTCTTTGGGATGTCAATGGGCGGTCTTCTTTCCTGGTGGACGGCTGCACTTGATGAGAGGGTCAGTGTGTGTATTGATCTTTGTGCACAGGTGGACCATCATACATTAATTGAAACGAACAATTTGGACAGACATGGCTTTTATTACTATGTACCGAGCTTGGCGAAGCATTTTACAGCAGCGGACATTCAAGAAATGATTTTTCCAAGACCGCATTTAAGCTTAGTTGGAAAACTTGATCAGCTCACGCCTGCTGAAGGCGTTGGAAGGATTCAAAAGGTATTGAGTCAAACCTATGAAGCTGCTTCATTGAAAGAACGATATCAGCTTACCCGTCTTCATGCAGGTCATTTTGAAACAGCCGCTATGCGTCACGAGGCGACACGATTTTTGAAAAAGTGGCTGTAATCAAGAAATGCTTGGACATACTACGTCAAAAGAAAGGAGGAGACAGATGAAAAAAATCACCATCATTGGCGGATGCGGTGTGATTGGACGTCTTTTAACAAAAGCGCTCTCTGATGAGTACAGCGTCACGATTATTGATCTAACAAGCTGTGTAGAAGGAGTCATTTTAGCCGATGCAGCGAATGAACAGAATGTATATGAGGCAATTCCGCGGGATACAGATGTCATCTTGCATCTTCTAAACATGGACATGACGCATGATGTGATGGATCATGAAGAATTTGCAAAAATGACTGATATTTTTTGGAGGAGTACTTATTATATGTTTCGTTCAGCCGCGAGGCTTGGAATTCGAAAAGTCATTTTTGCAAGCAGCAACCATGTGACGGATCGTTATGAAGAGGATGGACGCTCCTTACTTGGGCGGCAGATTACAACTGACGATGTGCCTGCGACTAAAAATGTCTATGGCATATTAAAGTTTGCTTCCGAACAGCTGGGACGTTTGTTCCACGATCAATCGGGAATGTCTGTCATCAATTTAAGAATTGGAACAGTTGTAACAGATGAGATGACGGCATTGCACAAAAAGCAAAGAACAAAAAGAACTCTGCTGTCACACGAGGATCTTGCAGGTATGATAAAGGCAGCGATTGAATCAGATATTCCCTTTGGGACCTATTATGCTGTATCAGAGAATGAAGAAAAGCCGTGGTCTATTGAGAAAACGAAGCAGGAGTTAGGCTATGAACCAGATGTCAATACGACGGAGATCCTCGGAGACGATGATCAAGCATAGGGCATAATCATGTCATGAGCTAATGATCTTATTCTTTTGTTTCATGAGCATAAAAGCACGGCTGATATGATCTATCCAGTTGGTCTGTCAAAATGATTATAGACGCTTTCTTCCCCCGTTTGTTACATTTTAATCACGATATCGTCACAGGCTGCAGCTTACTTTCAGATGAAATGATAACGCTTTCAAAGAAAGGGCGTGATGAACATAGATCGTTCTATTAAAGGCCGATTGTTCAATTTATTTAATTACTCTTTTCTACTCATGTTCGCATTAATATGTGTGCTTCCGTTCATCCATGTCATTGCCGCCTCTTTTGCAACAGTAGAAGAGGTCATCACGAAGAAGTTTATCTTGTTCCCGACGACGTTTTCTTTAGAGGCATATCGGTATATTTTTTCTACAGATATTGTGTATCGCAGCCTCATTGTGTCCATTCTTGTGACGCTCGTTGGAACAGCTGTCAGCATGTTTTTGTCCTCGCTTATGGCATACGGTCTGTCTCGCCAGGAGCTAAAAGGCCGGAGAACACTGATGTTTCTCGTTGTTTTCACGATGCTGTTTAGCGGAGGGATGATTCCGACGTTTATTGTGGTGAAAACACTTGGTCTGCTTGATACGTATTGGTCACTTATTCTACCGGTTGCAATCAATGCGTTCAATTTAATCATTTTGAAAAACTTTTTTCAAAACATACCAGCAAGTCTTGAGGAATCAGCGAAGATGGACGGCTGTAACGATTTAGGGATTTTCTTTAAAATTGTGCTGCCACTTTCTTTGCCAGCCATTGCAACCATTTCACTTTTTTATGCCGTGACGTATTGGAATACGTATATGACTGCCATTCTGTATTTAAATGATTCAGTGAAGTGGCCGATTCAGGTGCTGCTGAGACAGATTGTCATTGTCTCAAGCGGAATGCAGGGAGATATGTCGGATATGGGCTCATCCACACCACCGCCAGACCAGACGATTAAAATGGCTGTGATCGTTGTGGCAACCATTCCGGTTCTGCTTGTCTATCCATTTATTCAAAAGCATTTCAACAAAGGGGCATTACTAGGTTCTGTAAAGGGTTAAAAAGATGGAACAACGGAGGGATCTTATGGGGAGAAAGAAATTATGGCTGCTTGCGTTTGTCCTGTTATTTGCAGCAAGCGGTATTCTGTCAGCGTGTTCAAGTAAAGGGGCAAACTCATCAGATGAGAAGGTTGATTTAGACAAAAAGGTAAAGCTGACATGGATGGCGATTTTATATCATCAGCAGCCGCCGAAGGATTCCGTTTTAAAAGAGATTGAGAAGCTCACAAATACAGAGCTTGATATTACATGGGTGCCTGATGCTGTGAAGGAAGATCGGTTAAATTCCGCACTTGCAGCAGGGAATTTGCCGCAAATTGTGACGATTCAAGACATTAAAAATTCGTCTGCGATTAATGCGTTCAGATCAGGCATGTTTTGGGAAGTCGGTCCGTATTTAAAGGATTATCCAAATTTAAGTAAGATGAACGAATTGATTAATAAAAACGCCTCTATAGACGGGAAGCTTTATGGCATCTATAGAGAGAGACCACTTTCAAGACAAGGGATTGTCATTCGAAAGGATTGGCTTGAAAATTTAAATTTGGATACACCAAAAACATTGGATGGTCTATATGAAGTAGCCAAAGCCTTTACTGAAAAAGACCCGAATCAAAATGGAAAAGCGGATACAATTGGCTTTACGGATCGGAACGATTTAATTTATGGCGCATTTAAAACACTTGGTTCATATGAAGGAATGCCCACAGACTGGAAAGAAGAAAACGGGAAATTCACGCCAGACTTTATGACAGATGAGTACATGAATACAATGAAATACATGAAAAAGCTGCGCGACAATGGCTATATTAACAAAGACTTCCCAGTGACAAGCAAAACACAGCAGCAGGAATTATTCTCACAAGGAAAAGCAGGCATCTATGTTGGAAATATGGTAGATGCCGTGAACCTGAGAGATGATGCGACAGATAAAAACATGAAAGTAGATATTATCAACCGAATCAAAGGCCCAGATGGCAAAGAACGTGTGTGGGCATCAGGTGGTCATAATGGCATCTTCGCATTCCCTAAAACAAGCGTGAAATCAGAGGCAGAATTAAAGCGGATTTTGGCCTTCTTTGACCGCATTGCCGAAGAAGATGTATATGGTCTCATGACGTACGGTATAGATGGCCAGCATTATAAGAAAGAAGAAGGAAATACATTTGTCAGGGAAGAAAGCCAAGTGAAAAGCTGGCAGACAGATGTACAGCCGCTTGTCAGTCTTGTAGGAATTGATAAACGTTACTTGAAAAATAAAGGGGATGCAGTTCGTTCTAAATATGAAGAGCTAGAAGAAGACAATCAAAACATCATCGTTGCCAATCCTGCTGAAAGCCTGTATTCAGAAACAGCATCAGAGCGTGGAAACGAATTGAAGAAAATCATCGATGATGCGACGTATAAGTTCATTCTTGGAGACATCAGTGAAGATCAATTTCAGAAGGATGTAGAGAAGTGGAAATCCAATGGTGGGAATAAAATCATAGAAGAATATGAAGCTTCCTTTAAAAAATCAAAATGACCAATAGGAACACCCCCGCAAAGCAAAAAAGCGGGGGTGTTTTCATTAAAAGTCGAAGTTATCTGGATCTGGACCGATACGTTTGTTTTCATTTAAGTCAGAAAGACGTTTCATATCTTCATCAGATAAGACAAAATCAAATATATCAGCGTTTTCCTTTAAACGATGTGCTTTCGTTGATTTTGGGATGGTGATGACACCTTTTTGTACATCCCAGCGCAAAATAATTTGAGCAGGTGTTTTACCGTATGTGTCTGCGAGCTCTGTGATCAGCGGGTGATGCAGCAGTTCACCCTGCATCAGCGGTGACCAAGCTTCCATTTGAATGCCATGAGAGTTCAAATACGTAGAGAGTGTTTCCTGCGTTAGTTTTGGATGAAATTCTACTTGGTTGATCGCTGGTTTGATGTCTGCATCTTTTAATAGTTCGTCTAGGTGATGCGGCTGGAAGTTGCTCACTCCGATGGCTCTGACCTTTCCTTCACGATACAAGGTTTCCAGTGCACGCCAAGCTTCTTTGTATTTTCCTTCAACCGGCCAATGGATTAAATACAGATCAAGGTAGTCAAGCTGAAGCTTTTTTAAGCTTTCTTCGTATGCATTTAGGGTAGATTCATATCCTAAATCGGCATTCCACACTTTTGATGTGACAAAGATATCCTCGCGGCGCAGTCCTGTTTCTGCTAAACCAAGCTGTATGCCTCGTCCAACACCTTCTTCATTTCCATAAATAGCCGCTGTATCAATACTGCGATAGCCTAATTGAATGGCTGTTTTGACAGCATCAACTAATTCTGCTCCATCTTCCACCTTGAATACACCAAGGCCAAAGCCTGGCATGAGGACCCCATTGTTTAATGTTTTTGTACTTTGTAAATGTTCCATCATAAAAACTCCTTTAAATGGTTTGTGTTTGTTCTTTTTGTTCCATTTGATAACTGATCATCGTAAGAATGGCTGCGATGAGGACCATGATGCCGCCGACCCAGCCTGTATGCACAAGACCAAGTGTATCTGTCACGATGCCTCCTAAAAATGAGCCGATGGCAATACCGGCATTAAAGGCAGCGATATTCATAGCAGATGCGACGTCGACCGCTCCGGGTGTGTATCTTTCTGCAAAGTCAACGACGGCTACTTGCAGCCCAGGTACATTCATGAAAGCAAACAGTCCCATCAGAATGACGGTTCCAATGCCTAACACTGTGAATCCAGCAGTGAAGCTAAGGATAAACAAGATAATGCTTTGGATGATAAACATATAGATCAGTGCTTTCATTGGCTGTTCATTAGCAGCTTTTCCGCCAATGACATTTCCGGCTGCGATCGTGATTCCGTATAAAAGCAGGATTAAGGCCACAGCCCCAGGCGCAAGACCTGTCACATGCTGCAAGAGAGGAGATAAATACGTGAAGACGACAAAGGTTCCTCCATACCCTGTGGCTGTAATGACGAATAAAAGCAAAATTCTCTTTGTTTTTAATAGGACAGCTTGATCTTTAAAAGATGTTTTCACCCCCTGCTTTAATTGAGACGGCACAAGAAAATAGTTGGATATCAGTGCGATCAGACCAATGATCACAATCACACCAAATGATGTTCGCCAGCCGAGCTCATGACCAAGAAATGTCCCGAATGGCACACCTGTCACAGTCGCTACTGTTAAACCAGTGAACATAAAGGCAATGGCGCTTGCCCGTTTTTCTTTCACGACAAGGCTTGCAGCAATCGTAGAGCCGATGGACATGAAGATTCCATGGGACAAGGCTGAAATCACCCGGCCGATTAACAGCACTGAAAAAGTCGGGGCAATGGTGGCAAGTGTATTACCAATCAAAAAGACGAGCATAATGAGCAAAAGCAATGTCTTTCTTTTCATCGTGGAAGTAAGGGAAGTCAATATAGGCGCGCCAAATGTCACACCAAGTGCATATAAAGAGACAGTCCAGCCTGCCTGACTGACGCTCACTCCAAAGTCCTCTGAGATCATTGGCAAAAGACCGACACTAATGAACTCAGTTGTTCCTATAGCAAAAGCACTAATCGCTAGTGCGAGAAGAGCAAAATGGTTTTGCTTTTTCTTCATAAGTAAGTTCACATCCTTCTGTGATGACATTTTGATAGACGAAGCCGATCGGCAAGAGTTATTATCTAACATAGATGACGAAAAAAAAAGTACGTACTTTTTTGTAATATAGGTACTAAAAAGTGCCTGTTCGTACAAAGAGGAGTGAACATTCGATGGAAAAGAAAAAATATAATATCTCTGTAGAAGCAACGCTTGAGGTCATAGGCGGAAAGTGGAAGTGTGTGATTTTATGTCATTTGACACACGGGAAAAAACGGACGAGCGAATTGAAGCGGCTCATGCCAAACATCACACAAAAAATGCTCACGCAGCAGCTGAGAGAGCTTGAAAGTGATGGGGTCATTAACCGGATTGTTTATGAACAGGTGCCGCCTAAAGTGGAATATGAATTAAGTGAATACGGACAGTCGCTCGAAAGAATTCTCAATGCGCTATGCGATTGGGGAGCAGCTCATATTGAACGTGTGTATGGAGAGCCGCTTTCCGTGCTGGAAGACAGCATCTTAAATGAACAGTTTAAATAAAAGAGTCCCGCTTTCTTGTGAGAGCGGGATTCTTTGTCTTACATGCCTTTTTTCTGGTCGCGGTATTTCCCAGGAGTTGTACCTTCCAGCTTTTTAAAGGATCGGATGAAATTTTGCGGGTTTTTATATTTCAGTTTTTCCGAAATTTCTTTGACGGACATATCGGTTTCTACAAGCCAGTTTTTAGCGACATGGTGTCTGTAGGAAGAGAGATATTCACTAAAGGAGATATCCATTTCCTTTCTGAAAATGCTGCTTAAATAATTGGGATTGTAATGCAGGCGGGTGGCGATTTCATCCAATGTGAGATCTGAGTCGAATTCTTGATGAATGATATGAATGATTTTTTCTGAGATGTTTTTGTATTGTGAGTCTTCACGTGCAGCAAGCTGGTCAATAATTGGCCGAATGATTTCATGTTTCAGCCATGCTTCCGTATCTTCAAAGGTTTTAAATTCAAAAATCGTATCATAGAGCATTTTGTTATCTTCAACCTCAAATAATTCAATGCCCAGCAAATGCATCAGCTCAATTAAATTGTTTAAGAAACGAGCGAGGGCGATATGGTATTCGTGGGGTCCTGCATTTTTAGAAAAAATGGATTGCAGGAGCACATGTAAATAGTGATCCGCTTTGCCTTGATCGCCAGCTTTCATCGCATCAAATAAATCATGCTGCAGCTGCTTTGGAAAATGGGTTTTGAACGTCTTTCCTTGCTGGATATGCTCATATAAGATAATGGACTTTTTCTCTGCTTTGAGTCTGTATTTTAAGGCTTCTTTTCCTTCAATGTAAGCATGTTTTGCCATCGTGAGTTCCTTAAACTGGCGGCTGATCCCAATGCTGATCGATAAACCGAGCTCTTCTTCAATACGCTGCTGAATGCTTTCTGCTAATTGATTTAAATATTCAGTAAACTCTTCATCTGACTTTGAGTGGTTGAGGATAATCGTCGTTTGATGCTGATTGACAACGGTTGGCTGAAGGTGCTCCTCTTGCGGAATAATCTGCTCGATCAGTCCATTGATCGCAAATAAAAGCAAGTCAGCATCTTTTTTTTCATAAGGTGTTCCTTTTAACGTATCGATTTGGGTCACAAGCATAGACAAATGAGACCAGCCCTGAGGAAAGCCTAAGCTTTGGAACCGGTTGTTAACTTCTTCATCTGTCAGCTTTCCAAGCAGCAGCCGTACCATAAAGTATTGCTGTAAGTGTGTCACTTGCTGCTCAATCCGTTCCTCTAAATCATTGTTTTGATCCTTCATTTGTTTAATACTCGATTCAATCAACTCAAATTCATTTTGAAAAGGCTGTTTTTGCAAAAATGATTCATTGCGTGCAAATGACTCGTATAATAAGCGGATTGGTTTATAAAAGTGTCTGGAACCAAACCATGAAAATAGTAATGAAAGCGCTAACAAAATAGTGCAGATAATAAAGGTAATCCACCCAATTGATTTCGTTTGCTGCTTAAGTTCTGGAATAGAAACAAAGGATAGGTACGTCCATTCATTATAATCTGATTTTTGAAATGTGATTTGATAGTTGAGTTCGTCGATCTTCATATCAAATTGCCCTGATCGTTTTTCAAGTGAGAGCACATGCTTGACGAAATCCTGATGTTTCAGCGATTCACCAATTTGTTCTTTGCGGTTATGTAGCAGCACTTTTCCGTTGGTATCGATGACAAACATACTATCTGATTGAGAGAAGTCAGGCATGTTATCAGCAATTACGCAGCTTGGAATGCTGGCGACAGCGATTCCCTTTTTTTGAACGCTGTTCATAGGCAGTTGTTTGATTAAATTCACATTGTACTTACAAAAGGATGCTTTTCCTTCTTTTGTCGCAACAAGTGGATTATTCTCTTCAAGTGCCCAGCTGGAGTGACTTGGTATATTGAGGTAAGAGGTCAGCGCTTTTTCTTGGTCTTCGCTTGTGACATGATAAAGCCCCGAATTGTTCATGTACCAGTCTTCCATTTTACTGACGAGTGTAATATTGGAAAGATCGGTGTCAAAGGTTTGCAGGTAGTTCAGTTCCTGCTGTACTTGATTATAAAGCTGAAATTGGTCTGGATTTAAAGGTTCTGCCAGTGTTTGAAGGAGAGGCGGCGAACTGACATAGTGAGTGAGAGAATGATCAACAGTTTTTAAAATATGCTCAATATTGGATTGCGTTTGTTTGACGCTGTCGAGCTTTTCATTTGAGATATTTTCAAGTGCTGTTTTTTGCGAATGCTGATAAGAAAAAATGCCGACAATGATAACAGGAATCGTACTAAGTATGAAAAAAAACGTCACTAGCTTGTAATAAAATTTGTACTGCCTTCTTTTCATAAAACCCCCCATTTCAAACAAAACAATCTTTTCCCCTTAATTTATTAATCCAAAAATCTGGTAGGTTTGTCAATAATCATTTTCTGAGATTAGGATCATTTTCTTATGTTTTATGTAACGTTTTGATCAGCATCACCTATGAAAATATGATCTGTTGATATGATTGTAGACGGATTTTTCATCCTTAAGATACAGTTAACACATGCATTCGCATGAGGGGAGGCTTTATCAATGAAAACAGAGGATGTCACTGCCAAGGGTGTGCCTGCGGCAGCTTTGAAAAGTGAAAAAAGAAAGCGCTTACTTAATCAATTGCTAAGTCAAAAGTTTTTGTATTTAATGATTTTGCCGGGGCTCATTTATTTTATTGTTTTTAAATATGTGCCAATGTGGGGGCTCATCATTGCCTTTCAAGATTACCAGCCGTTTCTCGGCATTCTTGGCAGTGAGTGGGTTGGCTTCAAACACTTTATTCGATTGTTTACAGAACCAACATTTTTCATCTTATTAAAAAATACACTAATTTTATTTGCCATGAATGTCGTGATTTTCTTTCCAATTCCGATCTTATTAGCGCTTCTTTTAAACGAAGTGAGATTGGCATTGTTTAAGAAATTTGTACAGACGATGATTTATATTCCTCACTTCATGTCATGGGTGATTGTCGTGTCCTTATCTTTTGTTTTGTTAACAGTAGATGGCGGGTTAATGAATGAATTGATTGCTTTCTTTGGAGGAGAAAAGATTAACTTCCTTCTTAGTCAGGAATGGTTTAGACCGATGTACATTTTACAGGTCATCTGGCGGGAAGCAGGATGGTCAACAATCATTTACCTTGCGGCGATTACAGCAGTAGATCCGCAGCTATATGAAGCAGCAAAAATGGATGGGGCCGGAAGACTGAGACAAATGTGGCACATCACACTTCCTGCCATTAAAAGTGTCATTGTGGTTCTGCTTATTTTAAAAATCGGTGATACGCTTGAGCTTGGCTTTGAGCATGTCTATCTATTACTGAACGCAACGAACCGGGAAGTAGCGGAGATTTTTGATACGTACGTCTATACAGCAGGTCTTAAGCAAGGACAATTCAGCTATAGTACCGCTGTTGGTTTATTTAAAGCAGCTGTTGGACTTATTTTGGTCATGCTGGCAAACCGTTTAGCGAAGAAATTCGGGGAAGAAGGTATTTATTAAAAAAGGAGATGAGGAAGAATGACTTTATCGATTGAAAAGGGATCACCGCTTGAGCATGCAGAGAAATTAGCACAAACCATTATTAAAGCGTATACACCAATTGAGCTGCCGCCAGCTGGAAGGTGGCATTATCATCAAGGCGTTTTCCTTTGCGGGGTCATGAAGCTATATGAGGCAACAGGGAACGAGGCGTATTTCGATTATGTGAAAAACTATGCGGACTCCCTCATTGATGAGTACGGTAATCTGTTATTTCGCAGGGATGAGCTTGATGCCATTCAAGCAGGACTCATTTTATTCCCTCTTTACGAACGAACGAGAGAGAAGCGGTATGTGCTGGCGGCGGAGAAGCTGCGCGGACTATATCGTACGCTAAACCGCACGTCTGAGGGCGGATTTTGGCATAAAGACAATTATGCTTATCAAATGTGGCTGGATGGTCTCTACATGGGCGGTCCTTTTGCCTTAAAGTATGCTCAGCTTAAAGGTGAAGAGTCACTAGTGGATATGGTCATCCATCAAGAGCATCTCATGAGAAAGCATACGAAAGATGAACAAACAGGTCTGTATTATCACGCGTGGGATGAACGGAAAACGATGCCATGGGCTGATCAAAAGACCGGCTGTTCCCCAGAGTTTTGGGCAAGATCGTTTGGCTGGTATGTCCTTGCATTAGCAGATATGATCGAGGATCTGCCCGAGCATCATGAAAGGCGGAAGGTGTGGAAGGAAACGCTGACAGACATGCTGGAAAGTGTGGCAAAGTACCAGGATCAAAAGACAGGTCTCTGGCATCAAATCATTGATAAAGGAAATCACAGTGACAATTGGCTTGAAAGCTCGGGATCGTGTTTATTCATGTATGCCATGGCAAAGGCCATGAATGAAGGGTATGTGAGCCTCCGTTATGTTGATCATGTGGTCAGAGCATATCAAGGCTTGATTCAGCATAAGACGGCTGAGAAAGAAAATGGTGATTTTACCATCAATGATATTTGTATTGGAACATCTGCGGGATTTTATGATTACTACGTTGGAAGAGAGCGGAGCACTAATGACTTGCACGGGGCAGGCGCTTTTATTATGGCGTTAACTGAGCTAGAAAAGCTGTCTGTTTTTCAAAAGGCATGAGGTGGCAAAAAAGAGCCGCCGTATGGCTCATCAGTTTCATCGCTGCCATTTGTTTATCTGCCTGTCAGGGGAAAACAAACGGGATCGATGTCCTGATTTTTTCTGATATGTCAAAGGGGATGAAGGATCAATTAGTGGAGAAGGCTTTTCAGCCGGAACAAGAGACGTATAGCGTCCACATCTTTCCGGCGATTCCTGAAAAGCTTCTTGTTGAAATTACCTCAAAAGAGGGGGACGTGATGCTTGTTCCAGAAGAAATGTTCAGAACATATGATGATCCTGAAAGCTTTCAGCTGCTTGAAGAGATGGAAATAGGCGGACAAGCAGCAGGACCATATACGGTCGAGGACAAAAAGACAGGGAAAACGGTCGATTATGCAGTTCAAATCAATAAAGGAAAGAAAAAACTCAACGGCTATACCTTTCAATTACACCGAGATATGGTCGCTTTCATTCCCGTGTATGCTGATAAGACGGAAGAGGCGCTGTCTCTTATGAAACAGCTTCGTGAAAACCAATAGAAAATGGGGTGGGGAATGTGAAACGGGTCGTGATTTGCGGGCTGAGCCATCGTGCGTTCAATATGTTTATTAAACCGCTCACAGAGGATTTCAATGAGCATTATCGGATTACAGGACTCCTAGATATAGATCATCAGCGGTATACACTTTGTCAGGAGCGTTTTCCATCACTCCGGGGCGTTTCGTTTTTTCATGAAGATGCATTTGATCAGATGGTCAAGGAAACAAAGCCAGATATCGTCATTGTGGCAGGCAGGGATGACACCCATGTCACATATATCATGCAGGCACTTGACCATGATCTAGATGTCATCACTGAAAAGCCGATGGTGACAACAGCAAAAGACGCCAAAAAAGTGATGGAAAAAGAGGCGGAAAGTAAAGGGAAGGTCACGGTCACCTTTAATTATCGCTACAATCCTTTCCATCGAAAAGTAAAAGAACTTATTTTAGACGGGAAAATTGGAAGGGTCACATCTGTTGAACTGAGCTGGCTCATTGATACGTACCATGGTGCTAGTTATTTCAAAAGGTGGAATCGCACACGTCAATTTTCTGGCGGGCTGTCCATTCATAAGTCGACGCATCATTTTGATTTGGTCAACTGGTGGATTGATCAAAAGCCGAAGCAAGTATTTGCTTACGGGGCGCTGAACTATTACGGCAGCGAAAGCACTTGGAATCCCTTGCAGGGGGAGGAAAATAGATTTTGCGGAACATGTCATGTGAAGGATATATGTCACTATGAAGCAAGGTGGAATCCGCGGGTTGAGCGCTCGAAGGTGGAGGACGACCATATTGAATCCGGTCAGGAGCAAACGCAGCAGTACTCAAACTATCGCCCTGATGCCTGCATTTTTGATCAGGAAATTGATATTGAGGATACTTATGTGGCGTCAGTCGCTTATGACCAAGGGGCTTTGCTCAGCTATTCGATTCAATTCTCAGCCCCATATGAAGGCTATCGTCTTGCCATTAATGGGACGAAGGGGCGTATTGAAACAAATGAGTTTCATGTGCCATCAAGAATTCCTTTTCAATTCCCAGAACAAACAATTTCTTATTACCCGATGTTTGGATCAAAGGAGACGATTGAAGTCGTAAAGCAGCCAGGCGGACATGGCGGAGGAGATCCTCTGCTTTTGGCTGATTTATTTATAGGAAAAGATCCCTTGATTCACTATGACATCTTAGCAGGAGCAGAGGCTGGTGCTTATTCGATTGCTCTTGGGGAAGGCATGTGGCGCTCTGTCGCAGAAAAGCGCCCAATTGAAATCGATGAATTGTTCCATAAAGAGACGGTGTAAAGAGAAAGAGAGGAGGGGAAGGAGATGGATCATGATGGTTCAATGAGCAGAATGCTGAGGATGTGTGATTGGGTGATGAGGCTCGCCTATACGAATTTGTTATGGCTTTTGTTCACCATCCTGGGGCTTGGCGTATTTGGCTTGATGCCTGCGACCACTGCGTTATTTTCCGTGATGAGAAAGTGGATTCAAGGGCATGAGCAGGTCAATGTATTCCGCACTTTTTGGAAGGTATTCAGGGAGGAGTTTATACGCTCTAACATCATTGGAGTGGTGCTATTCATCATTGGAACGATTATTTATGTCGACCTTGCTTATATCTATCCGGCGAGCTGGCTCTTACATGTGCTTCGCTTTGCTATATATATTTTTGGTTTTCTGTTTATTGTGAGCTTATTTTATATTTTTCCGCTGCTTGCGCATTACGATTGGAAAAAACGTCTCTATCTGAAATTCTCTCTTCTGCTCGGTATCTCATATTTGCAATATACACTCTCTATGCTTGTTTTCTCGGCTGTGCTGTTTGTTCTGTTTGCTTATTTACCGGGAATCGTGCCGTTTTTCAGTGTGAGCATACTCGCCTATGGTCATATGTGGCTGGCCTATCAAGTCTTTAAAAAGGTAGAGTTTGAAATTGAGCACGAGACAGCCGAAGTGAAGAAGCGGCTGCCGTCTTTCCTTCAATCAAAGCGGGTGAATACGCAGTGAAGTGAATCATTTGCTATAATGGTGTCACCGTAATGAAAAGGAGAGATGAGAGTCGTGTCAGTGAAAGAAATTTCAATAGAAGAATTAAAACAAAAGCTGGAGCAGGAAGACGCCATTCAGCTTATCGATGTACGTGAGGATGAAGAGGTAGCAGAAGGGATGATCCCGGAAGCCATCCACATTCGAATGGGCGATATCCCTGAGAAGCTGGATGTATTCGATCAAACGCAGGAATATTATATTATTTGCCGTTCTGGTAAACGTAGTGAAAATGTCTGCTATTACCTAGAAGATCAAGGCTACCAAGCGACAAATGTCGTTGGCGGGATGCTTGCTTGGACAGGAGAAACAAAACCGAAGCTGTAAATAGAAGGCCTTTCATCTTAACGATGAAAGGTTTTTTTGTTCATATGCCTCTTTCTATTTGCATAAAGATAGAGTAGCGAGAGAAGGGAGAGTGGCATAGGTGCTAAAGGTAGCTGTATTTGATGAAGAGCATGAGAAAGATTTGCAGAGTGAAATCAATCATTTTTTAAAAGGAATGGATGACGACCAAATCATTGACATCAAGTATAATGTAGCGGTGATCTGTGAGCAGGGAGGGGAACAGCTCTACTGTTTTTCTGCACTCATTTTATATAAAAAATAGACGGCTTCAAAAAAGGACCTGCTTGAAGGGTCCTTTTTCTTTGGTTAGCTGGCGTCAATATATAAACGATGCTTGTTGCAGTGAACACATTGAAAGAGGTAGCCTTGTAAGTCTCCTCCGTTGACGAGCCATTGCTTTAGGTTCTCTTTTGTTAATCCTTCGCCGCTGCAAATGTCTTCGATATCCTCGGCGAGTTCTTCCTCTAGATGTACAATCTCTTTCCAGCCGACATACTGGACGATTGCGCAAAAATCTCCGCAATGACTTAACCAATATTCTTGCTGCCATCCGCGATAGCCTGGCGTTCTGAAGATCAGCTCATCTATATATTCCTCTTGATCGACATCATCACAGCTTGCATCATCTTGAAAGGTTCCATTGTATTTTTTCGCTGCTGATCCATCTTTAATGCACCAAGGACAAATTCCCTCCACATCTTCCACAGTATAAAAAGGGCCATGGTACACATAATCTCTTACTTTCTCACAAACAGGACATGTCGTATGCTCTTTTTTGATCACGTTTAACGAAACTGGATCTGGGTTGTACTTGAACGTAGGTAACGTCATATAAACCTCCATTATGTAGAAAGTGATGATTCATCACTATTTTAAAGGAATCGTCAAGCTCGCGACAATCTTAAATTGTATATATAGAAAAAAGCCGTTCGGATAAGGAACGGCTTTTTCTCGCTTGCGATTATGCTTTTTTTACTCTTGGACTTCTTGGTTTATTGACTTGATTGGTTTGTTTGATGATTCTTCGTTCATCATTTAGTGATTTATACAGCGAGACAATCATCAATATAATGACAACGGAGAACGGTAAGGCTGCGAGCTTGGCTGTATTTTGCAGGGCTTCAAGTCCCCCTGAAAATAAAAGTACAGCAGCAACAGCCGATTGGATAATGCCCCAGCTGACTTTGACACTGCCAGAAGGGTTCAATGATCCGTAGGTTGTCTGCATTCCAAGCACAAATGTAGCTGAATCAGCCGATGTAATAAAGAATACGGCGATTAAAATGAGTGCCAGTATCGATGTGATCATCGCCAGCGGATATTCATGCAGTACACCGAAGAGCATCGTTTCAGTTGAAAGACCTGCAACATCGACAATATTCTTTTGCTGTAAGTCCATTGCAGATACACCGAAAATCGAGAACCATAGGAATACTAGGATGGAAGGAGCGACTAAGACACCCACTAAAAATTCGCGAATTGTCCGCCCGCGTGACACTCTAGCGATAAAGATCCCGACAAATGGAGCCCAAGAAATCCACCATGCCCAATAAAAGATCGTCCATCCATTAATCCATTCTCTCTTTTCAGGATCATTGGGAGATAGACGAAAGCTCATTTGAACGATATTGGATAAGTATTGTCCAATCGAATCAGTAAAAGAATTTAAGATAAAAACAGTTGGACCTACCAAAAGTAAGAAAAACATCAGAACAGCTGCTAATACCATATTGATATTACTTAAGTATTTAATGCCTTTTCCAATCCCGCTTAAAGCAGATGCAAGGAAAAGCACTGTCACAATGATAATAATGATCAATTGTGTGCTAAAGGCAATTGGAATATGAAAAAGGTAATTCAATCCACCATTTATTTGTGCCGCGCCTAATCCTAGGCTTGTTGCAACACCAACCACAGTTGCAAATACCGCAATACAATCGATGGTTTTACCGATCCATCCGTGAATTTTATTTCCTAAAACGGGCTGCAGCGTTGCACTGATTAAGCCAGGTGCATCTTTTCTAAATTTAAAGTAAGCAATGCAAAGTGCAACAATGGCATAAATAGCCCATGCATGAAGCCCCCAGTGGAAAAATGTATAGCGAAGGGAATCGCGGAAGGCCTGAGCTGTTTCAGTCTCTCCTGTTGGTGACTGAATAGCATAGTGGCTGATCGGTTCAGCTGCTCCGTAAAAAACAAGACCAATTCCCATACCGGCACTAAATAGCATAGCAAACCAAGAAAATAAACCAAATTCAGGCTCTTCCCCGGGTTTTCCTAGCGTAATCTTACCGATTGGGCTAAAGATAAAGAATAGACAAAAGCCGACAAGCAGTGATACCACTAACAAGTAATACCAGCCAAAGTCATTTGTAATGTATGTTTGAATTTGATCTGTGACATTTTGCAATGTGTCTGGAGAAAACGCTCCCCACATCACGGCAACAAATGTGATCGCAATCACAATCCAAAATACACTTGATACGTTTTTCACACCATCTCACTCTCCTGTTGTTCTACACGTTTAAGCAGAGGACTTCGCTTAATATCCCCTAACTCAACTTATTTCAAACAAAAAGAGGCGAGCTTCTCACTCGACCTCTACTTTACCGTAACATGTTTTGCTTCCATTTATCAACTATCGATATGGGAAGACGATTTCTCCTCAATTCGTTTACGAAGACGGTAGACATATTCTTTTAAACATACTGCGAAAATGGTAAACGCCAAAACAATGGCGACTTTTAACGGGGTAATGGACAGCTTCAAGAAAACAGCAGCTGTCAAACTGATAACGACCGCAAGAACAATCGGTAATGCACGTCTGATCATTGATCTCTCTCCTTTGCTTCTAGTGCAGCATTCATGCCGGCAAGCCTGCCTGTCACAAGTGCTGATGTGATATTGTAGCCGCCTGTGTAGCCATGGATGTCTAAAATTTCTCCGCAGAAATAAAGACCGGGCATTTTTTTAGACGCCATTTTCTTCGGTTCAATTTCCTTCACAGAAACGCCGCCTCCTGTCACAAACGCTTTGTCCAAGGATAGCGTACCATTTGCATGCACAATAAAATGTTTGCAATCATGGGCAAATGCACGCAGTTTATCCTTGGCTAGACCAGAGAATGTGTCTTGTGGATCAATCCCGTTCCGTTCTAACAGAAACAATAAATAGCGTTCTTGCATCCAAGACTTGAGGACATTTTTAATGGCTTTCTTCGGTTCATCTTTTAGGTCGCGATGAAGCTTTTGGAACAGCTCCTCGTCATTCAGCTTCGGATATAAGTCAATTTGAAGACGTACACTCGGCTGTTTTTTCAATTCCTTCACAACAAATCCACTGCATCTAAGAACAGCTGGACCTGATAAACCAAAGTGAGTAAAGATCATATCCATGACGTGTGTGACGACGGGTTTCCCTTTTTTATTTAAAACACTGACAGCCACACTTCTTAAAGAAAGACCTTGAAGCACTTTTTCTTTAATAAATCGTTCATCGGATGTGACCGGTACCTCTGTTGGGAAGAGCTCTGTAATGGTATGACCCGCTGCTTCTGCCCATGCATAGCCGTCGCCAGTAGAGCCGGTATGCGGCACACTTTTTCCGCCGACAGCAATGACGACAGCCTTACTTGAAATTTTTTCATCATTATTTGTAACAATTCCAGCTGCTTGTCCGTCTTGATACAGAACCGTTTTAATCTTTTCGTTCGTTCGAATGGTGACATTGAGGGCGCGGAGCCTGTCTAGAAGGGCATCCACAACAGATTGTGCTTTGTTTGAGACAGGGAACATACGTCCATGGTCTTCTTCTTTTAGTTCAATGCCAAGGTTTTCAAAAAACGAAATAATATCCTCGTTGTTGAACTCAGAAAATGCACTATATAGAAAACGGCCGTTTCCGGGTATATGCTTGATGATTTCTTCTACTGGAAGGCGATTGGTGACGTTACAGCGTCCGCCGCCAGAAATGGCCAGCTTTCTGCCAAGTTTGTTTCCTTTGTCAATTAACAGAACAGTCGCACCGTGCTCTGCTGATGCAATCGCGGCCATCAGCCCAGAAGGTCCGCCGCCAATGACAATGACATCATAATGTTTCATGTTACATTCCTCTTTCTACTTTCAGTCATTTTTCTATTATATCGAAGATTAGGGAAGGCTGAAATATGAATTGATTGGTTTTGTGACTTCCGTATTGGATTTGTTACCTGTGTATTGAATTGATGTGGTAAAATAGTTAAGTTGAATATTCATTAGAAAAATGGTGGTTAAGCGCATGTCTAATAAACTGCTTCGTGGTACGTTGGTTTTAACGATAGGGACGTATCTCTCTCGTATTCTTGGTATGATTTATTTAATTCCATTTAGCGCAATGGTTGGAGCTACTGGTGGAGCGCTATTCCAATATGGATACAATCAATATACGATCTTTTTAAGTATTGCTACGCTTGGTTTTCCAACAGCGGTATCAAAATTTGTTTCCAAATATAATGCGATCGGCGATTATGAGACAACAAGAAAAATGTTCAGGGCGGGTATGTCGGTCATGCTTGTCACCGGGATTATCGCCTTTTCTATTTTATATTTGTCCGCACCGATTTTTGCCAAAATTCAGCTTGGCGGATCAAATGAAACAGGCGGTTTGACTGTCGATCAAGTAGTATATGTGATTCGAATGGTCAGCTTAGGTCTTTTGGTTGTACCGATCATGAGTCTTGTACGCGGGTTCTTCCAAGGACACTCCATGATGGGACCGACAGCTGTTTCCCAAGTGATTGAACAGCTTGTCAGAATCATCTTCCTATTAACGGCGACGTTTATTATTTTAAAGGTGCTTGACGGCGGGCTTGTCATTGCTGTCGGATATGCAACATTTGCCGCACTGATCGGTGCATTTGGCGGTTTATTCACGCTTTATTTATATTGGCTGAAACGGAAAGACCGGCTCTTAGCTATGCAGCCGAATACAGGCGCTCACTCTGAATTATCTTATAAGCAAATGTTTACAGAGCTGTTTAGCTATGCAGCGCCGTATGTATTTGTTGGACTTGCGATTCCAATTTATTCTTATATCGATACAAACACAATTAACAGAGCCATGATTGCATCAGGACATCAGGATATTAGTACAGCGGTATTGTCCATTGTGACGTTATATTTACCGAAGCTCGTGATGATTCCTGTGTCACTTGCAACAGCGTTTGGCTTAACCTTGATTCCGACGATAACGGAATCATTTACAGCACGTAATTACAAGCTGCTCAATAGACAAATTGATCAGACGATGCAAGTCATTTTATTTTTCGTGCTTCCTGCATCATTTGGTATCTCAGCATTGGCTGGACCGGTTTATTGGTTTTTCTATCCGTCTGTTCATCCTGAGATTGGGATCTCCATTTTGTTCTGGTATGCACCTGTTGCATTATTGTTTTCTTTATTCACCATTAATGCAGCGATTCTGCAAGGGATTAACAAACAAAAATTTGCCATCGTCAGTCTTTTGTTAGGGATCATTATTAAAACGGTTCTGAACATCCCGCTGATCAGCTGGCTGCAAGGAAATGGTTCTGTACTTGCAACAGCATTAGGCTACAGTGCGTCCATCTTGTATATGTTTATCATGATTAAACGCCATGCCGGCTATTCGTTCCGCAGAATTTTCAAACGTTTTATTCTCATTGGTATTTTAACGGCGATCATGGCTGTCGTGGCATATTTGACAAGTCAACTTGTGAGCCAAGTGATTTCTTATGAAGGCGGAATTGTACAAGCGGGTATCGTCATTTTAATTTCCATGATCACTGGCGGCGGTGTGTATATGTTCTTGTCTTATAAGGTGGGATTACTAGAGCGTGTACTTGGCAGCCGTATGCCGAAATTTTTAAGAAAAAAGAGTTAAGAAGAGGTAGATATTCATGAGGCTTGATAAATTACTTGCTAACAGCGGCTTTGGTTCAAGAAAAGATGTGAAAAAGCTTGTCAAGGCCCGGGCGGTCACAGTGAATGGAGAAGTGGCAAAGCAGGTGAAAGATCATGTTGATCCATCAAATGATGAAGTGCTCGTACACGGAGAGCGTGTAGAATATAAAGAATTCATTTACTTAATGATGAACAAGCCAGACGGGGTGATCTCAGCAACTGAAGATCTGCGGGATGAAACGGTTGTCGATTTACTTGAGCCGGAGGATATCGCAAGGGAGCCATTCCCTGTGGGGAGACTGGATAAGGATACGGTCGGTCTCCTTCTCCTCACAAATGATGGACAGCTTGCTCATCAATTACTTTCTCCAAAAAAGCATGTGCCAAAAACGTATGAGGTTCATTTGAAATATCCTTTAGGAGATCAAGACATTAAGCGTCTTGAAGAGGGCGTTGTCATCTTAGATGATTATCACACGAAGCCGGCGAAGGTGGAAGTAGATGCGAATGAAGACGAAGATACACGCATCCGTTTAACGATTACTGAAGGGAAGTACCATCAAGTGAAGCTGATGGCGCAAGCGGTGGGAAATGAAGTGATCTTTTTAAAAAGGCTCTCGATGGGGGCTGTCTCTTTAGATGAAGATCTAGCACCTGGAGAGTACCGTGAATTGACGGATGAAGAATTAGACAGCTTAATGAATCGTGAATAACGTAAGAACAAAAGAAAAGAACCGGCATATCGCCGGTTCTTCAGCGTGTAGACAAACCCTCGCATTCTTTGTCAGTCCTGCGCGCTGGTGCTCACGAATGTTAAATTCGCTCCGCGCCAGTGCTCGTTCTTCCTAGACTTCAAAGGTTTTCTATCACGCTGTAAAGAAGACAAAGGGCTAAAATAAAAATCATTTTAGCCCTTCGTCAACAATTTGTAAAAGAAAAGAACCGGCATATCGCCGGTTCTTTTTGTTATATGGACAATTCATTATACGCTTAAGATGATATTTTTACTTTTTTTCTCGTTGTTTCCCATTTGCCTCTGCTTGGACTATGAACAAGATCGTTATAGGCAAGCACGTTTAAGTCTCTTTGAATGGTTCTAGGTGTGATCCCGAATTCATCAACCAGCTCTTGTGTCGTCACAAGACCTTTCTCTTGAATGAACATATAGACTGATTTGATTCGAGTCATCATACGGTTTGTTGAAGGTTTCAAAAAACCACTCCCTATCAATAAGATCGGATGGACTTGACTAACCACAACTTACTACACTAAAACTGCGAAATAAGGACATGCAACAATGGTAAATGTTCGTGTTTGTTAATGTTTTATTCTATTATACACGTTATTATGCATCTAGTTCCACCAAAAAGTCAACTTTACGTGTTTTTAAACTTGTCTTCATGAAATGAAATATGGTATATATCATGATTTGAATCCGGTTACAACCCAATAATGATAAGGGATGCGATTGGAGCTGACATTTTCAAATGTCCGAAAAATAAACACAGAAAATTTACAAAATAAAAAATTCAGTGAAAAGCAAAAAGACACATTCCATGTGAGGATGTGCCTTTTTTGTTTCTGTTATCCTTCTAAGAAAAAGAGCTGAATGAAAAATAAGACCGCAAAGATGAGAACAAGCACATGTACTTCTCTCCATTTCCCTTTCGCCAATTTCACAAGCGGATATGAAATAAATCCAAGTGAAATCCCGGTAGAGATACTAGAAGTCAGCGGCATCGAAAGAATGACAAGAAAAGCAGGGAATGCTTCGTCTAGTTCGTTCCAGCGAATGCGTGACACTGAGTTCATCATCAAACAGCCAACAATGATTAAAACAGGTGATGTGATGGATGGTAAAGAAGAAATCGCTTGAACGAGCGGGCCAAAAAATAATGCCACAATAAACAATGCAGCGACCGTTAGAGACGTCAGCCCAGTTCTTCCGCCAGCAGCAACTCCTGATGATGATTCAATATAAGCAGTGGTTGGGCTTGTACCAAACATAGAACCAACCGTCGTTGCAGCCGAGTCAGCGAGCAGGGCTCTGCGCACTTTTGGCAGCTGGCCATTTTTCATTAATCCGGCTTGTTCTGCAACGCCGATCATCGTGCCTGTTGTATCAAAAATCGTCACCAGTAAGAAGGAGAAGACGACAGCATACAAATGATGAGAGAACACGTCACCAAAGGCAGAGATTGGATTTGTAATCAGCATGCCTTCAGGCAGTGCAGGAATGTCCATCAGCATTTTAGGGAAATGAAGCTGGCCTGTTGCGAGCGCAATCAATGTGGTCGCTAACATACCGATAAACAGTGCACCATTTATTTGCAGAACCATTAAAATAACCGAAATCATTAAGCCGACAAGCGTTAAAATGACAACAGGCGAGCTTAAATTGCCAAGCTTCACAAGGTTTTCTGGATCAGCAGCGATGATCCCAGACTGACGGAGGCCGATGAATGCAATAAAAAGCCCAATTCCTGCTGTAATGCCGTACTTTAAATTATCTGGAATGGCTTGAATCAGTTGTTTTCTAAGGGATGTTAACGATAAAATAATAAAGAGTATACCAGCAACAAATACCGCACTAAACGCTGTTTGATAGCTGATGCCGCCACCGCCGACAACGGTAAAGGTGAAATAGACATTCAGCCCCATGCCTGGTGCAATGGCAATCGGATAGTTTGCAAATAGTGCCATCCAGAGCGTACCGACAACAGCAGCGATGATTGTTGCAGTAAAGACTTGGTCAAAAGGAATACCTGCTTTTGAAAGAATTCCCGGGTTGACGGCAACAATATAGACCATAGTAAAGAATGTCGTCATACCAGCGATTATTTCTTTCTTTATGTTGGTTTGATTTTCTTTTAACTGAAACATAAAATCCTCCATTTACGAACATTATTACAAAACAATTAATATAATATTCGTTTTAAGGGTGGATTGCAACCTTTTTTCAAGGAGGAATGGAAAAATGAATTGGGAAGCTGAAGTAATACGAAAAAAAGACGATTTGATCAAGGACACACAATCTTTTTTACAAATTGAAAGTGTCCTTGATGAAGAAGGCGGCAAAGAAGGAAAGCCATTTGGTGAAAAAGTCGATGATGCCCTGCAGTATATGCTGAAAAAAGGGGAAGACGAAGGCTTCACAGTCAAGAATGTCGACGGCTATGCGGGTCATATTGAATATGGGGAAGGCGATGACATTGTAGGTGTGCTTTGCCATGTGGACGTGGTGCCTGCTGGTGACGGCTGGACAACCCCGCCATTTTCAGCTGACATCAGAGAAAATAAAATCTTTGCACGCGGGGCTATTGATGACAAAGGCCCAACCATGGCGGCATTTTATGCGCTGAAGATCTTAAAAGATTCTGGTCTGCAGCTGTCGAAAAAAATCCGCATGATCATTGGAACAGATGAAGAAAGTGATTGGCGCTGTGTGGATCATTATTTCAAGCATGAGCCAATGCCGCAAATTGGATTTGCACCAGATGCCGATTTTCCGATTATTCATGCGGAAAAAGGGATCATTGATGCGGTTGTGTCATTTACATATCAACAAACAGCGAATCATCCGCGCTATACGCTGAAGCAATTTACATCGGGTATGAGGCTCAATATGGTACCAGATGAGGCAGCTGCTACTGTGACTGCTGCACAGGAACACGATGCTGAATCATTAAAAACAGCCTTCGAAGCCTATCTTGCTGATCACCAATTATCTGGTGAGGTAAAGAACACGGCGGATGGACTGCATTTTACATTAAAAGGGGTATCCGTTCATGCCATGGAGCCGGCGCATGGGACAAATGCGGGCATTCATATGGCGAATTTCTTATGCGGACACGAATTAGATGAGCAGGGACTTGCCTTTACTTCCCAAATCAACGCTTTATTTGATCAAGATACAAGAGGACAAAAGCTGGGAATTGCTTGCAAAGATGAGATTAGTGGAGATTTGACGTTGAATGTTGGGACAATCCGCTTTAAACAGAATGAGGAAGCAAAGCTAGGGTTAAATGTCCGCTATCCAGTAACAGCAGACGGCAAGGACGTCAAAAAAGGAATTGAAAGCATAAAAGGGGCGTCCGTTCTAAAATTCGAAGACAGCCCTCCGCATCACGTCTCAAAAGATCATCCGCTTGTGAAAACCTTGCAGCGGGTATATGAGGAACAAACGGGAGATCCTGCAACCCTTATTGCCATTGGGGGAGGAACGTATGCAAGATCTTTAGAAGCAGGCGTTGCCTTTGGACCTTTATTTCCTGGCAGGCCAGACTGCGCCCATCAAAAGGATGAATATATTGAAATTGATGACTTACTGAGAGCAGCTGCTCTTTACGCACAAGCTATGTATGAATTAGCAAAATAGAAATGGAAAAGAGAAGAGGGGATTCATAGTGAAAAAAATGTTCTTATGCTCTTCATTCAAAGACAGCTATTCTCTCTTATCTGACTTTGCGGGGGAATCATTAAAAGGAAAGCACGTGACTTTCTTTCCAACGGCAAGTGCTGTAGAAGAAGTCACGCACTATGTAGAGGCAGCGAAGGAAGCCTTTCAGCAATTAGGGATGCAGCTTGAGACTGTGCAGATAGATGAACAGTCCGCTGAAGAGATCTCGCAGATGATCAAACAAAATGATGTGATCTACGTGTCAGGAGGCAACACGTTTTATTTATTGCAGGAATTAAGAAAGCATCGTCTCGATGACGTGTTGAAAGAAGAAATCAACAACGGCAAGCTGTACATCGGAGAGTCTGCTGGGAGTATTATCATGGCGCCAAGCATTGAATATATCTCTCTGATGGATGATCAAAAGAAGGCACCGGAGCTTTCATCATATCAAGCTTTCAATGAAATAAGCCGCTATCCAGTACCGCATATGCACAATACCTATTTAGGCGAGGCTGCGCAGCAAATCACAGAGAAGCATCAGCAGACGCTTGATTTATGTCCGCTTACTGATGAACAGGCTTTACTTGTCACAGGGGAGCAGGCTGAGGTGAAATCTGTCAAAGCATCTTAACCAATAAACGAAGAAAAAGGAACAGGGATTCATCGCCCTGTTCCTTTTTTAATCTTGAAAAACATCACTTGATAAGTATCGTTCGCCCGTATCTGCTGTCATACAGATCACAATTTGATCTGCCGGCAATTGCTTGGCTGTTTCAATGGCTGCATAGCAAGCCGCCCCAGAGGATGGGCCTACTAAAATTCCTTCAAGCTGAGCGAGCTGCCGTGTGATGTGGTACGCATCTTCGTCACTTACCTGAACGATGTCATCATAGACGTGCTCGTTTAAAATATGGGGGATAAATCCTGGGCTTGTGCCAACGAGCTTATGCTTCCCAGGTTTCCCGCCAGATAAGACAGGGGAGCCCTTAGGCTCTGCCACACGGATGGTTAAATGAGGGAATGCTTTTTTTAATTCCTCTCCAGTTCCTGTAATAGTACCGCCAGTTCCAGCTGTTGCGACAAAGGCTCCAAGTGGCTGTCCAAGTTGTTTCACAGCTTCCATAATTTCGACTGCTGTTGTTCCTCTATGCGCATCTGGGTTCGCCCTGTTGTCAAATTGCATGGGAATAAAGCTGTGAGGAATTTGAGCAGCCAGTTCCTCAGCCTTACGGATGCAGCCTGGCATTTTTTCTTCTCCTGGGGTTAAGACGACCTGCGCCCCGTATGCCTTCAAAATATTGATTCTTTCCTTTGTCATCGTATCAGGCATGACAAGGATGGCTTTGTAGCCTCTTGCGGCGGCATTCATGGCTAAACCAATCCCTGTATTCCCGCTCGTAGGCTCAATAATGGTTGCTCCTTTTGTGAGCTTCCCTTGTTTTTCTGCTTCAATGATCATATTGTAAGCCGCGCGGTCTTTTACACTTCCGCTCGGATTAAATGATTCCAGCTTTAAGTAAACAGCCGCCGCATTTTCTGGCTGGAGCCGCTGTAATTTGACAAGCGGTGTATCGCCAATCAGCTCAGCTATATTTTGTGCAACTTTCATCAGATGACACCCTTTCTTCTCATTCCGCATTTCTTTAGTTATACTATCATCAATGGGGATTCGTAAAGTTTGTTAAAAAAGGACAGGTGATATTGTGTCAGAAAGCCGTCATTATTTTATAGGGATTCACATCCCTGAACAACTTGCGCATCAAATCAAACAAGACATTGATCAAAGGAGCGGACTGTTCTTTCAAAAATGGACAGCACCACATGATTATCATGTGACCCTTATCTTTTTAGGCGCCATTCCAGAAGAACGTTTAAAAAAGATCATTCACCTGCTTGACATCCTTTCAAATGAAGCGTCTGCATTTCCACTAGAGCTGAATGAGGTAGGGCAGTTTGGTGCGAAGGAACGCCCAAGAGTCTTTTTTGCAAAGCCTCATGAAAGTGAGCCGCTCATGCACTTAAGAGAAAAGGTAAAGGAAGCCGTCTTGTCAGCAGGACACCCTGTTGAAAAGAGACCGTTTCATCCGCATATGACGATTGCGCGCAAATGGAATGCGGATGACCCTTATGAAAAGCAAGCACCTTTACGCAAAGAGCCATATGTGATGGAGGTTTCTCGTATCACTTTATTTGAAATACGTCCGAAGGAAACCCCTCGTTATCACGCAATCAAACAATTTACACTACATAAATGATTCTAGAAGTTGGAGTGAGCAGCAGATGGCGCAAATTATCAAAATTCAAGATTATATATCACGATATGAACAAGACCCGCATCACTATATCAATCAATTCAATCGGTTGAAAAAACAAAGATGGGACGAGTTAAAAAAGGCTTCAAAAGAGGAGGCGCAGCAACCGTTTGATCAAATTCCTCAACAAGCGCCAGAACAAGAGGAAGAAAAGAGAAAGAAATTCTCCTTAAAGAGAAAGCAAAAAGAAGCCGATATGAAAAAGGAACGGGACCTGAGTCTTTTTAACGAGCCGACAGATATAGAGCAAGGGGTTTTCAGAAACGTTCCTACCGATGAAACGAAGCTGATTCACTTTTTTAAGGATCATCTCTTTGAAGTGCAATTAAAATGGGCGAGTTCGACGATTTCACATATTTCAACCGTTTCCCATCATATTCGGTATGATGAAAAGCTGCGGATGCTTGCAAGGCAGCTTCCGGATTCTTATTTTGTGATGTACAAGCCGGTGCTGCTCATTCAAAAAGCTGAGATGGAATTATGTCCGATACTCATCACGCCGCTCGAAGTGATCTGTTTATCTTTCTTAGAGGCTGAGCCAGACAGCGTCTATATCGGAACGAAGGAACGTTTTTGGGAAAAACGGGCGACTGGGAAAGCTGTTCAGTCCGTCTTGAATCCTTGTGCAAGCCTTTTGCGATCTGGCACCGTCGTGTCAAAGATCTTACAGCAAAGTGGTGTAGACCTTCCTGTGAAAAAAATCCTCATCAGCCGAACCTCTTATATTGATTTACCTGAAGTTCCATATGGGATGGAGGTTATCGATAAGAAGAAGGCAGAAGAGTGGTTTGAAAAGCAGCGGAAAAATACGGCGCCGACAAAGCATCAGCAATTTAAGGCGACAAAGGCATTGCTTGCTTATGGTGAATCAGACAGCAAAAGAAGACAGGAATGGCTCGATTAAAGGCATGATGGAAGGTCACGAAAAATGAGACCTGAGTGGAGCTAATATATGAATGAATGGTACTTTATCGTTAATCCAGAAGCAGGACATGGAAAAGGACTCCGCACATGGAGGAGCATAGAGAAAGAATTACAAAAGGTGGAGGTCTCTTATCGATCATTTCTCACCCAGCATGAAGGCCATGCAGAAGTTTTGGCAAGACAAATCAGTGCCATGCAGGATGACAGGCTGAAGCGCTTGATTGTTATTGGCGGTGACGGCACCATTCATGAAGTACTGAATGGCTTAAAGGAAATCGATCATGTGCAGCTTAGTTTTGTCCCTGCTGGTCATTGGAATGATGCTGCGAAGGGTCTCGGTATCCATCGTCATGATGTTCTAAAAGAAGTGAGAAAGCAAAAGAGAATGCTCACCAAAACATTTTCTCTCGGCTCCTTTCAAGATCATGCCGAAAGTCCGCAATCTGTTCTCTTTCTCAATCATATCGGTGCGGGGTTTGACGCACATGTACTGAGGAAAACGGTGCATTTTAGAGGGAAAAAGTGGCTGAAACGGCTGGGGCTTGGCTTTATCATCTACCCTCTGTCATTTCTCCATTCTTTATGGTCGTTTAAGCCGTTTGATCTTGCGTTATTTATTGAAAATGAGAAGAAAGTCTTTCGCCAAGTGTGGTTTGTGATCGTCTGCAATCACCCGTATTACGGGGGAGGGCTGGAAGCGGCACCGGAAGTGAGTGCGAGGCAGCCAGGTTTTCAAACGTTGGTTGTCACAGATTTGAATCCATTCAAAGTCCTCTTGTTTCTAAGCGCGATGGTGTTCCGAAAGCACCTTGGGATGAAGGGGGTTACCCTGTTTCAGCATGAGGAAGCGTTTTTAGAAGCAGATGAAAAAATCTTATTTCACGCAGATGGAGAAGTGATCGGCGCAACGCCTGTCTTTGTAAAGGCAAGTGAACGATCCTTAAAATTACGTGCTTAAATAACTTGCGGTATATCCTTAGTCAAAGAACCATGAAAAAAGCCTTCTTTTTCGTAAGGTTCTTGTCCTGATTTTTTAGTTTTGCTTGACGAGTATAAGAAGGTAACGATAAAATCTATAGGACGGCTATTGTTTAGCATCTCATTCTCAATAGCTGTCCTTTTTGTTTTTATGATCATATAAATAAAAAAAGAAACAGCCAATTGATCCTCAATCGGCTGAATTTTGTCGACTAAAAAAGCAAGATTTAAAATATTTTAAGAAATGATGGGTTGAAAATTGATATGAACTGGTTGGGACAAATATTAGGTAGCGAATGGCACATCTCTCCGGCTGGAGGCGCTACGGGAGATGCGTACTTCGCAACACACAATGACCAAAAGCTATTTTTAAAACGCAATACGTCACCGTTTCTTGCGGTTTTGTCAGCTGAAGGCATTGTGCCGAAGCTTGTCTGGACAAAACGGATGGAAAATGGAGATGTGATTACTGCACAGCACTGGCTGAGCGGCAGAGAGCTGAAGCCAAAGGACATGAATGATCGTCCTGTAGCAGAGCAGCTAAGAAAAATTCATACATCAAAAGAATTGCTCGATATGCTGAAACGATTAGAGAAGCACTCTCTAGACCCAGAATCCATTCTGATGCATCTGAAACAGTCCATATTAAACGAGCAAATTGATTCACAAGACATTTCGCGTGCCATCCAGTATTTAGAGAAGCATGTGGAGGCTGTCCATTTTGAGGACAAGGTCGTCTGTCATTGCGATCTCAATCATAATAATTGGCTGCTGACAGATGAAAACCAGCTCTATTTGATCGATTGGGATGGGGCGATGATTGCAGACCCAGCGATTGATCTTGGACCGCTTTTATACCATTATGTTGAGGAAGAGAACTGGGAAAGCTGGCTCTCTATGTACGGCGCCCCGCTGACGGACAATTTGCGAAAGCGCATGGCGTGGTACGTGCTCGCTGAAACCGTATCGTTTGTCGTTTGGCATAAACGAAAAGGGAATGAAAAGGCGCAAAAAGAAGTGCAAGCGGAGCTAAATGCACTCTTAAAACGGTTAAACATCCATTAAGACAGTGGAATGTTCTCGACCCACTCAGACAGATGTGATTGATGCTCCTCAATATGTGCATCAATTGAACTGACAGAGGTGCCCTTTTGGCTGTAATCATAAATATCTGTTAACAGCTGACGAATGTCGGCATCCAGATCTTCTTTTGCCAGCATTAATTGAATCACGCGTCCCACCTGTTCATATTCTGCAACAGTCCCGCAGCAATCCAGCTGGTGATCGGTTAAAATATCTTTGATTAATTGAAGCTGATGTTGACGGTTTAAACCCATACAAATGCTCCTTTCCTGCGTGTCATTTATGAGGTTAAACTGTGCATTCAGCGTCCAATTTATACATGCGGCAGACCAGCTCAAGCGAAGGGCTGGTCTTTTTATATGGACATAGAAGATGCTGTCTTGCGGGTCTTTATGTTTCATGGTATCTTGATAAAATGTAAAGAAAATAGAGGTGTATCAAATTGAGAATGCGACATAAACCATGGGCGGATGATTACTTAGCTGAGAATGCTCATATTGCTTTAGCAAGTCCCGAGCAATATAAAGGGAAATGGCATGAGCTGTTTGGAAATGATCATCCAATCCATATCGAAGTTGGGACAGGAAAAGGGAGCTTTATTGCTGGAATGGGCAAGCTTCATCCTGATATCAACTATATTGGCATTGAATTATTTAAAAGTGTTATTGTGACGGCAGTAGATAAAATCAAAGAGACAGATGTTGAAAATGTAAAGCTTTTGAACATCAATGCTGAGACGCTGACAGATGTGTTTGCGGAAAATGAGATTGACCGGGTGTATTTGAATTTCTCTGATCCGTGGCCAAAAGCAAGACACGAAAAGCGCAGATTGACGTTTAAAACCTTTTTAGAGCGATATGAACATATACTCCGTCCAGGCGGTGAGTTACATTTCAAAACAGATAACCGCGGGTTATTTGAATATTCCTTAAAAAGTTTTTCTGCATATGGCCTTCTTTTAACGTATGTCAGCCTAGATTTACATGAGGACGGCTTAGAAGAAAACGTGATGACTGAATATGAAGAGAAATTCTCGTCTATGGGACAACCCATCTATCGATCAGAAGTCAAATTCCCAGAATAACAAGTGACATCAAGCTGGCTGCAAAGAAAAATGGCAGCCGGCTTTTTTTATGAAAAGATTGGTGCATGCGATTTTTGGCTGTATTTGCTACGATAGAAAAAGGAGGGATGACAGCAATGGAGACAATGAAAATAGGTGAAATGGAACTGTTTTGGTTAAACGGGGGAGATACGCACATGGACGGCGGAGCGATGTTTGGTGTCGTGCCAAAGCCATTATGGTCAAAAAAATACCCGGTAAATGACCGCAATCAAATTGAATTACGATGTGATCCAATTCTCATTCGGTGGAAAGGTCTTCATCTGTTAGTGGATTCCGGCATCGGATCAGGGAAGCTGACAGATAAACAAAAACGCAATTACGGCGTGACAGAGGAAACCAAATTGGAAGAATCTCTAGCGGCGCTTGGCCTGCGCCCATCAGATATTGATTACGTATTGATGACACATCTGCACTTCGATCATGCCAGCGGATTAACAAAACGTGAAGGCGATAAGCTCGTGTCTGTTTTTCAGCAGGCAAAAATCATCACATCGAAAATCGAATGGGATGAAATGAGAGCGCCAAACATTCGCTCAAGAAATACATATTGGAAAGAAAACTGGGAGCCTGTGGCAGACCAAGTGGTCACATTTGAAGAAAGCATCGAAGTGACAGAAGGAATCGAGCTGCATCATACAGGCGGCCATAGCAATGGTCATAGTATTTTAACGCTCACAAGTGAGGGCGAAACAGCGATTCATTTAGCTGATATCATGCCAACACACGCTCATAAAAATCCACTCTGGGTTCTGGCATATGATGATTACCCAATGACCTCGATTCCAGCCAAGCAAAAGTGGCAGGCATATGCTGAAGAAAAAAATGCATGGTACTTGTTTTATCATGATGCCATTTATCGTGCTGTAAAATGGGACGAAGATGGGCAGATCACACACGACATCAAAAGAGAAACAGGAAGATAAAAGATCATCTGTATGTTTTATTCGCCTTTCACACAAAATAACGACAAAATGAACTTGTGAAAGGAAGAGTGCAGGTGAACCAATTTTATCGTGTACATGGTGATGTGATCGAAACACCATTAAGAGGGTTGGAAGTCATGTCAGTCCCTTATTTAAACAAAGGGGTTGCATTTACAAAGGAAGAGCGGGAGGAGCTCGGTTTAAAGGGATTCCTTCCGCCTAAGGTCTTAACCTTAGAGGATCAAGCAAAGCGTGCATATGAGCAATTTAAGGCACAGCCGGATGAACTGGGAAAAAATGTGTATTTAACATCACTTCATGACAGAAACGAAGTGCTTTTTTACAAACTATTAAATGAGCACTTAGCGGAAATGCTTCCGATTGTCTACACGCCGACTGTAGGAACGGCTATTCAGCGTTATAGCCATGAGTATCGAAAGCCGAGAGGGCTGTATTTATCGATTGATGATCTGGAAGGCATGGAGGAGATTTTTGCCTCTTATGGTGTCGATGAATCAATCGACTTAATCGTTGCAACGGATGCAGAAGGCATTTTAGGCATTGGAGACTGGGGTGTAGGCGGGATTGCCATTTCAGTTGGAAAACTTGCTGTTTATACAGCTGCAGCAGGCATTGATCCCAGCCGCGTGCTGGCAGTAGTGCTTGATGCCGGAACGAACCAGGAAAGTCTCTTGAATGATCCGCTTTATGTTGGAAACCAGCACTCCCGCGTTCGAGGAGAGCGCTATGATCAGTTCATTGATCAATATGTCGAGCTTGCCCGCGCTACTTTCCCAAATGCCCTCCTTCACTGGGAAGACTTTGGGACAAAGAATGCACGTGCGATATTGGAAAAATATAAGGACCGTATTTGTACATTTAACGATGACATTCAAGGGACTGGCGCCGTTTCACTTGCTGCAGTTCTGGCATGTGCAAAAGCTTCGAAGGTTCCGCTGAAAGATCACCGTATTGTCATTTTTGGAGCGGGTACGGCAGGTATTGGCATAGCCGAGCAAATCCGTGATGCCATTGTCAGAGATGGAGTCAAAGAAGAGGAGTCCTATGATCATTTCTGGTGTATTGATAAAACGGGGCTGCTCACAGATGATTCACCTGACATTCAGCCATTTCAAAAGCCGTATGCAAGGCGCTCTGACGAAGTAAAGGATTATGCCCGTAATGGTCCAAAGCATTCGATTGATCTATTAGAGGTCGTCAAGCAGGCGAAACCAACAATCTTAATTGGCACTTCGACGGTCGGAGGAGCATTTACAGAGGAAATTGTAAAAGAAATGGCGTCACACGTGGAGCGTCCTGCGATTTTACCGATGTCGAATCCGACACCTCTTTCAGAAGCAAAGCCGCAAGATCTGATCGAGTGGACTGAAGGACGTGCCCTTGTGACAACGGGAAGTCCATTTGATCCTGTCGAATATGGCGGTGTCACATATGAAATTGGACAAGCGAATAATGCCCTTGTCTTCCCAGGCCTTGGTCTAGGCACAATTGTGTCAAAAGCACGCCTCATGACAGACAGTATGTTTGTTGCGAGTGCTGAAGCCATTGCAAGCATGGTCAATGTTGGGAAGCCGGGTGCAGCGATGCTGCCAAGTGTCGATCAGCTTCGAACCGTTTCAGCGACAGTAGCCGTCCGTGTGGCGCAGGCAGCAATTGATGAAGGAATTGCAGAAGAAACGCCTGATGATCTCATTCAGGCTGTGCAGGACGCTATGTGGCATCCTGTTTACAAAAAAATCAAAGCCATATAAAAAAAGCTTCGCAAGGACATGTCTTTGCGAAGCTTTCTTGATCAAGCAACAGAATCAATTACATCCACGATCATGCCAGTTTTGGCATCAATCATCACTTCATACTGTTCAAGCTCACCAAAGGCAGAGCGGGTAATGCCAGATTTGTATACATCAATCGTTTCGCCATTTACGGTATACGGTTCTGGTACAGTATAAATCCAAGAGCCATCAATCGGGCCGCGCTGTTTAAAAGCAGATTTCACAATTTTTAATGCTTTTTCAGATGAGATATACGTAGGGAAAAATACTTTCTTTGCAACAATTGCAGCGGCTACGCCAATACTCGCACCAATCAGAACATGTTTTAACTTCAACGTGCTGCACCTCCGTATTGCTGTTTTTTCCATTATACAAAACTTGTCCAACGATGTTAAGGAATCCGAATACTTGAAAGCATATTCAAAATTTCTGGAGAGATACTTGGAAAACCGAAAGAATTCTTATAGTATAAAGTGAGTGTTATTTTTATAGGAATATATATGGTCATTACATAGAAACGAGGTAAACTGTAGAATGAACGAAGAAACATTGTCGCTTTTCCGAAATTTAACAGAATTACAGGGAACTCCAGGAAATGAGCACCATGTGCGTGCTTTTATGAAAAAGGAACTTGAGAAATATTCTGATGAACTCATTCAAGACCGTCTTGGCGGAGTGTTTGGCGTACGCAAGGGACCGGAAAACGCACCGAAAATTATGGTAGCGGGTCATATGGATGAAGTCGGATTCATGGTCTCATCGATTACGAAAAACGGGATGATTCGTTTTCAAACACTTGGCGGCTGGTGGAGTCAAGTCATGCTGGCGCAGCGTGTGGACGTCCATACCGATCACGGGCCAATTCCTGGTGTCGTCTCTAGTACACCTCCTCACCTTCTCACGCCAGAACAAAAAAGCAAACCTGTGAAGCCGTCAGATATGCTTATTGATATTGGTGCAGACAGTGAAGAAGAGGCAAAAGAGCTTGGCGTTCGTCCAGGACAGCAAATCGTTCCTGCAACGGTTTTTAACCCAATGGCGAATCCAAAAAAGATTTTAGCGAAGGCTTGGGATAACCGCTATGGCTGCGGCCTTGCAATTGAATTATTAAAAGAATTAAAAGACGAATCACTTTCATGTCAGCTGTACTCAGGAGCAACTGTTCAAGAGGAAGTTGGGCTTAGAGGAGCTGAGGTAGCTGCGAATATGATTCAGCCAGATCTTTTCTTCGCTTTAGATGCGAGTCCTGCAAACGATGTGACAGGTGACAAAACACAGTTCGGCCAGCTTGGAAAAGGTGCACTTCTGCGTATTTTTGATCGGACAATGATTACGCACCGCGGAATGAGAGACTTTGTGCTTGATACTGCTGAGACAAACAACATTCCATATCAATATTTCGTATCACCGGGTGGTACGGACGCTGGACGTGTTCATATTTCAAACCAAGGTGTGCCTTCTGCTGTCATTGGGGTTTGCGCACGCTACATTCATACAAGTCATTCTGTTTTGCATGTGGACGATTACGCAGCGGCAAAAGAGTTAATTGTCCGCCTTGTCAAAAATTGTGATCAAAGTACAGTGGATTCTATTTACCAACAAGTATAAATAGAATAGAAAAAGGCTGCTTCTTCAATGAGAGCAGCCTTTTTTCTTATTGCTGTTCAAACACATAAGATAACGCCTTGATCGCTTGGTTTACGGTTTCCACAGTGATATTTGCTTTGTTTGAGAGTTCCTTTAACGGGTGGTGCAGCTCTTTTGGACGGATTAAAATAAGAGGTTTCCCTTTTGCAATCGCAGCAGATGCATCCATGGCTGTGTTCCACTGCTTATATTTCTCACCAAAGCGCGCAATGACGACATCTGCTTTGTTTAATAAAATTTCAGTGCGGAAATTATTCAAATCAGAAGCTGCATCATCTTTGAAAATGGCATTCGGCTGCTCACCTAAAATATCCTCACCGATGTTATCTGAGCGGTCATGATTTTCCATTGGACCGACAAATGTCACCGGCAGCTTCAAAGATTGGCTTTTCTCCTTGATTTCATCACGCCACTGGCTATGAATTTCTCCAGCTAAATAGACAGTTAATTGCATAACGATCTCCTCCTTTTGTACAAACTTAGTAAAGGTTTGTCCTGTTTCTTTTCATGTTACACAAGAAGTGCTTGATAAAGCAAAAAAAATATGATTATGATATTCATGGTAGAGACTATTTTTCATCGCAAGAATACTACATATAATGGGAAGGACAGGCCTCTTCGTCTTTCCTATGAGAAAGCAGGAAGACGACGTTGATGACTTATTTAAAAAGAAAGGGGATCTCCCTTTCGCCAAAGGTGTATTTCATTGATGCACTTTCTTATATGGCTTTAGGTCTATTTGCTACATTAGTGGTAGGACTGATTTTAAAAACAGCAGGCGGTCTGTTATCACTTCCACTCATCATTAAAATGGGAACCCTTGCCATGGGGCTCATGGGACCGGCGATCGGCGTAGCGGTTGCGTACCGTTTACATGCATCTCCCTTGATCATTTTTGCAAGTGTTGTCTCAGGCGCTGCAGGAGCAGAGCTTGGGGGGCCTGCTGGAAGCTTTGCCGCAGCATTAATTGGTGTGGAACTCGGCAAGCTGGTCAGTGGTGAGACAAAAATTGATATTATTTTAACGCCGCTTGTCACCATTATCACTGGCTTTTTCACCGCTGCCCTAATCGGACCTGGAATTGAAGCCATGATGACAGGGCTCGGCAGGCTCATCATGTGGGGGACAGATCAAAGCCCGCTGATCATGGGCATGCTGGTAGCGACCATTGTTGGACTTGCTCTCAGTTCTCCGATCTCAAGTGCTGCACTTGCGCTCATGCTTGACTTAAGCGGGTCAGCTGCTGGTGCTGCAACGATTGGCTGCTGTGCTCAAATGGTCGGCTTTGCCGCTGCAGGCTTTAGAGAAAATCGCTTTGGCGGTCTTGCGGCTGTCGGCATTGGAACGTCAAAGTTGCAGCTTTCGAACATTGTGAAAAACCCCCTCATCCTGATTCCGCCGACAATTGCTGGTCTGATTCTCGCGCCAATTGGTATTATTGGCTTTGGGATGGTCAATAATGCGGCAGGAGCGGGAATGGGAACGAGCGGGCTTGTTGGACAACTCATGACGCTGACCGTCATGGGGTTTCATCCATCTGTATTTCTGGCGATCGCTCTCTTGCATATCGTTGGCCCGGCAGTGATTAGTTTGGTAGTATCAGAATGGATGAGAAAGAAAGGCTATATACAATTCGGAGATTTAACCATACAAACTGGAGGAATGAAACATGAAAAAAATTGAATCAAACGAAGAATTACAAAAAGTGATTCAAGAAGACTTAACCGTATTGCTATTTTCGGCTGACTGGTGCCCGGACTGCACATTTATTGAGCCATTCTTGCCAGAGCTTGAAGCAAACTACCCAGAATTTGAGTACTTCTATGTCGATAGAGACAAGTTCATTGACACTTGTGCAGAGTGGGAAATTTACGGTATTCCTAGCTTTTTAGTCTTTAAAAACGGACAAGAGATTAACCGCTTTGTCAGCAAAGATCGTAAGACAAAGGAAGAGATTGAAGCATTTTTAACAGATTCTCTTTCTAAATAACGAAAGGAGAGTCTAAAACGATGGCAAAAATGACATCAAGACAGCTTGCGAATGAACTCAAAAGCCGTCTGACGAACGACAGCTGGTCACACGAGTTTGACCGGGAAAAAGATACGCTTCGTATTGAAGATAAACAAACAGGCAAAGGCATCACACTAGAACTCCCGCCAATTATTGCAAAGTGGGAAGTAAAGCCTGATGAAACAATCGATGAGATCGTCTATTATGTGAAAGAAGCGCTGAGTGCCATGAAAGGCGAAGCGCAGCACATCTCAGGAAAAGAAAAGCAGATCTATCCGGTCATTCGTTCCACTTCCTTTCCTGAGGCATCAAGTGATGGGATTCCGCTCGTGTTTGATGAGCATACAGCAGAAACGAGAATCTACTATGCGCTTGACCTTGGAAGCACCTACCGACTAATTGATGAAAAGATGCTCCAAAAGGAAAACTGGACAAAAGAGCGAATCAGAGAAACTGCAAGCTTCAACGTCCGTTCTCTAGAAACAGTAGTGAAAATGGATGAAGTGGCAGGCAACCGGTTTTATTTCTTCCGTGCAAATGACGGGTATGACGCCAGCAGACTTTTAAATGAATCGTTATTACAAGAATACGCGCAAAAAATAGAAGGGCAGATGGCAATTTCTGTTCCCCATCAAGATGTATTCATCATTGCAGATGTTCGCAATGATTCAGGCTATGATATTTTAGGACAGATGTCGATGAGCTTCTTCGCCAGCGGCACGGTTCCGATTACCGCATTGTCATTTTTATATGACGAGGGTAAGCTTGAACCGATCTTTATACTTGCAAAAAGCAGACCAAAACAGCAGTAGAAGGGAATTTTGAAGAATGAACGTTTTTTATAATGCAGAAGGTGTAGGCGACACACTCCTTATTTCATTGAAAGATGTGACGAGAGAAGAAGTAGGTCATGAGACGTTTGGAGATGTTGTACGAATCTTCAATCAAGAAACAAAAGAAACAACAGGCTTTAATATCTTCAATGCGTCCACTTACATGAAAATTGAAGAAAACGGATCTGTTCCGCTTTCTGAAACCATTGTTCAAGATATCAATGAAATTTTAAACCGTAACGGTGTCAGTGAAACGTTGACTGTGGATCTATCACCAAAATTTGTTGTCGGCTATGTAAAGGAAAAAGAAAAGCATCCGAATGCAGATAAATTAAACATTTGCCAAGTTGATGTGGGCGATGAAACCTTACAAATCGTGTGCGGTGCACCAAACGTTGACCAAGGCCAATATGTTGTGGTGGCGAAGGTCGGTGCAGTGATGCCAAGCGGTATGGTCATCAAAGATGCTGAGCTAAGAGGCGTTCCATCAAGCGGTATGATTTGTTCTGCAAAAGAGTTAGATCTTCCAGACGCACCTGCTGAAAAAGGGATTCTTGTTTTAGATGGAAGCCATCAAGCTGGCGAACCCTTTAAAGCGTAACCTCCCATAAACGGGCACATAGGAGCGAAGAATGTGTTATACCAAAAGTCACTAAGTACGTACTTAGTGACTTTTTTTCATCTACAACAGCATGAACAGCATAAAGCGGCACTTTTCTCGCTTTTCTGCATGAAAAAGCAATGGTATACTAAAAATCGCCCAAGAAAACGTAAGGGGAGTTAAAGTGAGTGATAAATGATGAGTTGGTTAGATAAATTTTTCAGTGTATTTTTAGGAGAAGAAAAGAAAGAAGAAAAAGCTGCAAGACCTGAAGAAGATCTAGCTGCACCAAAGCAGACAGCTTTTGAACCGCATAAAGAATATAAAAAAATCGAAGATACGAAAGTGTATTATGAATATCCAAAAGGGAACTTTCGCTTTCCGCTCGTTCCAGATGAACCCCAGCGTGATGGAGTGAAGCAGGAGAGAAGACGCGTGAAACCAAGCCAGCCAAAGGCAAAGGAGAAAACCTATCAGCCTAAACAAACGCTTCAGCCTGATATAAATAAAAAGCCATTCAAGCCAGAGCAAATTCCATCACCGATCTATGGCTATCATCAGGATATGCGTCCAAAACGGGCAGATGCAAAAGAAGAAACAGCTTCAGTTCAAAGGAAATCAGCAGAAGAAACGGCGCAGCGTGTCACACTGTTATCAGAAGAGGCAGAGCGTGAACGGAATGTCAGACAGCAAATGAACATCCCGTCTATACAGAAAGAAAAACGTATCGAGGAAATGGCTTCAGCGTCAGCAGAAGAGAGAACGGACAAAGAGCCAGCAGTAACCCCGCATACATTGCAAGAAGAACTCGCTTATCAAGATCATGTTCAAACGACGATGGAACGTTTAACTGACGAGCCGTTCGTCCAGCAAGAAGAAAACGAGCCAGAAGATCATCATGAAGCTGATGTACATAAGCAGCAAGCAGAAGTCTATCAGAAGCAGCCCGTTGAGTCTGAGCCGGAACAGACTGTCTCCGGTGATGAAGAAGAAATTAAGGACGAGCCTGTCCATCAGTTTGAAGATCATACTGAGGAAATAGACATGTTGACCTTCGAAACACCGGAACCTTCGCAGCCAGCGATTGAAATGGAAGTAGACATGCCATCAGAAGAAGCGGCGTTAACAGAAAACATTTCAGCAGAACCGGTGGAAGAACTAGCGGCTGATCCAATAGAAGACAAACAAGAAGAAGCGCCTGCGGCAGCATTTGAAGAAGCTGAGCCAGTCAAACATGACCTGCAGGAAGATCAGCTGGTCCAAGAAGCTGAAATTGAAGAAGATCAAGTGATGCCAGTAGAACAAGTAACAGAGGAACAAACTGCATCTGAAGCGGCAGAAACGGTTATAGAGCAGACAGAGCAGCAAGAACAAACGCATGAAGTCAAGAAAGAAGAACCAAAACAGACATCTCCGCAGCCACAACGCACAAGCGGGCAAACCTCTACGGTTCCGTTTAATGTCATGATGTTAAAAAGCGATCAGCGCGTGCAAGGACAAAAGAAAGCAGCCGATACACAAGGGTATGTTTTTCCAAGTCTCGCCCTTTTAGACGTACCGCCAGCTCAAAAAGAAGAGGACGGCACATGGGTGAAAGAGCGGGCTGAGCTGCTCAATGCGACACTTAAAAATTTCAACGTAAGAGCTAGTGTTGTTCACGTCACACAGGGACCTTCTGTGACAAGGTTTGAAGTACATCCAGAACCAGGTGTCAAAGTGAACAAAATCACGAACCTGTCAGATGATATTAAACTTAGTTTGTCCGCAAAGGATATTCGAATTGAAGCCCCGATTCCAGGGAAAAACACGATCGGGATCGAAGTGCCAAATCTGCACAGTAAAATGGTGTTCTTAAGAGAAATGATCAGAAGCAGTGCGTTTAGAGACAATCCATCTCCTTTAACAGCGGCACTCGGATTAGATATTTCAGGCCAGCCTGTCGTGGTTGATCTGCAAAAAATGCCGCATGGCTTAATTGCCGGAGCCACTGGTTCAGGAAAAAGCGTCTGCATTAATACGATTTTAGTGAGCTTAATGTTTAAAGCATCACCAGATGAAGTGAAAATGCTCTTAATTGATCCTAAAATGGTTGAATTAGCGCCGTATAACCACATTCCGCATCTTGTGAGTCCAGTCATCACCGATGCCAAGACAGCAACTGCTGCTCTGAAATGGGTAGTGGATGAAATGGAAAGACGCTATGAACTATTTGCACACTCTGGCGTGAGAGAAATTAAACGATTCAATGAGCTTGTGAAAGAAAAACAAATGGGAGAAAAACTGCCTTATCTCGTCGTGGTGATCGATGAGCTGGCTGATTTAATGATGGTCGCACCAAATGAAGTCGAAGAAAGCATCTGCCGAATTGCGCAGAAAGCAAGAGCATGCGGCATTCACTTATTGATTGCGACACAAAGACCTTCTGTTGATGTCATTACAGGTCTCATTAAAGCTAATATTCCAACAAGAATTGCATTTTCTGTTTCAAGTCAGGTGGATTCAAGAACGATCATTGACATGGCAGGTGCAGAAAAGCTTCTCGGAAAAGGAGACATGCTCTTCTTAGAAAATGGCTCCGGCAAACCGACAAGGCTGCAAGGGAACTTTGTATCAGACCGTGAGATTGATCAAGTGGTGGCACATGTGAGAAAGCAGCGCAAGCCAGTGTTCCTTTTTGAACAGGAGGAACTCATGCTGCAGGGCTCTGCGATTACAGACGAAGATGAATTGTTTATGGATGCCTGCCGTTTTGCCATCGAGCAGAATAGCGCTAGTACATCAAGTTTGCAGCGAAGATTTAGAATTGGCTACAACCGTGCAGCCAGGTTGATTGACATGATGGAGCGCGAGGGCATGATCTCTGGTGCGAAAGGCAGTAAGCCAAGAGAAGTGCTCATGACACTGAGTGACTTAGAACAGTTGATCTAAACAAACCACTTCATTTTTTTCATAAACATGGTATGATAGCACATAGGTGCAATTTTGTAATTGGACGCTTTTCGCATGTCTGCTAGAACGCTTTTTTATGTAAAATAAGCGGAAACAGGTGTTAGAAATGGGAAAGTTGTCGGATACTAATCATAGTTAATATTGATTAGAATAGGAAGATCGGAAAAAATCTTTATTTGGAGCTGCGATCTGTGATCAGCTAGAGGCAAAAATCACAAGTTGCAAATTGAAATGAGCGTCATATACTGTAAGTCAGATAGACGTTTGTTGGAGGTACAATTATGACTGTTTATCATTTTGTTGGAATAAAAGGGACAGGTATGAGTCCACTGGCCCAAATTCTTCATGATACTGGGTATACTGTCCAAGGATCGGATATCGAAAAACATATCTTTACACAAAAAGCATTAGAAGAACGAAATATTAAAATTCTACCATTTGACCCAGATAATATCCAGCCAGGGATGACGGTCATCGCAGGAAATGCATTCCCTGATACACACCCTGAGATTGAACGCGCCCTTTCTGAAGGGATTCCTGTCATTCGTTACCATAAATTCCTTGGAGAATACATGGATTCATTCACAAACGTTGCGATTACTGGTGCTCATGGCAAAACATCGACAACAGGACTGCTTGCTCACGTCATGCAGGCAGCCAAACCTACTTCGTACTTAATCGGTGATGGATCTGGAATGGGGAAAGAAAACAGCGAGTATTTTGTTTTTGAAGCATGCGAATACCGCAGACACTTCCTCAGCTATCATCCAGATTATGCGATCATGACCAATATTGATTTTGATCACCCTGATTATTTCTCGGATATTGATGACGTGTTTGATGCGTTTCAAAACATGGCGCTTCAAGTGAAAAAAGCCATTATTGCCTGCGGTGATGATGAGCATCTGCCAAAGATTCAAGCGAAGGTACCTGTTGTGTACTACGGTTTCAACGAAGAAAATGATTTCCAAGCACGCAATGTTGTGAAAAATACGGAAGGTACCACATTTGATGTATTTGTACGCAATACGTTTTATGATACCTTCTACATTCCTGCCTACGGAAATCATAATGTCCTCAACTCGTTAGCTGTCATTGCATTATGTCACTATGAGTCCATTGATGTAGAGCTTATCAAAGGCGCATTAACGACATTTAGCGGTGTGAAACGACGCTTTAATGAAAAAGTGGTCGGTGAGCAGGTCTTAATTGACGATTATGCACATCATCCAACTGAAATTGAAGTCACGATTGAAGCAGCTCGCCAAAAATATCCGGACCGTGATATTGTGGCTGTCTTCCAGCCGCATACGTTCACACGTACACAGCAATTCTTAAGTGAATTTGCTGACAGTCTAAAGAAAGCCGACTATGTCTACCTTTGTGATATTTTCGGTTCAGCCCGTGAAAACATTGGGAAGCTGAGCATTGAAGATTTACGAGAAAAAATCCCGCAGGCCCAATTAATTGAGGAAGAAGATACATCTGTGCTGAAAACGCACGAAGATGCGATTCTGATCTTTATGGGAGCAGGAGACATTCAGAAGTATTTGCGTGCTTATGAAAAAGTCGCTGTATAAATGCTTTAAAAAAGTGCCGTTTCACACGGCACTTTTTTTATTTTGAATAAAATGTGACAAAAGGGCTAAATGTGTCAACATGCGGCGCTTTTTTTCGTTCGCTGTGGACAGGAATTAGCGAATAAGTGTAGAATTATTATTCAATCGGTCATTCTAGGCGATGTTTGAATGATACAACGAGAGGGTAATGAATTGAATATGCCCGCAGCAAAGGAGGTATCGGTATCAGATGATTATTATTCTATATCTAAGCGTTGCACTGATCGCAATTGCTTTCCTCATTCTTGTCATCTATTTGTCCAAAACATTAAAATCCTTACAGCTGACATTAAAGAATGTTGCATCAACTTTAGAAGGTCTTGAAGGTCAGATGCAAGGCATCACCACAGAGACAGCACAGTTGCTACATAAGACGAATCAGCTTGCTGAAGATATTCAAGACAAATCAGCAAAACTTAACACAGTTGTGGATGCGGTGCAGGGAATTGGCGGCTCGATCAACCAATTTAATACAAGCATAAAGCAGGCAGCTGGTGCGGTTTCTTCATCCGTTGAAAGAAATCAAGAAAAAGTGACGGATGTGGTAAGCTGGAGTAACGCAGCACTTGAAATTTATAAAAAATGGAAACAGCGTAAACATCAAAAATAAACCATATTCGCATAGGAGGAATAATCATGAGCAAAGACGGAATCAATAGCAAAGACTTTTTGATCGGAACACTTATTGGTGGAATTGTTGGTGCAACAACAGCATTATTTTTAGCACCGAAGTCAGGGAAAGAGCTTCGCGATGATTTGAACACCCAAGCGAATGCGTTAAAAGAAAAAACAGACCGGCTCACAACAGATGCAAAAGAAAAAGGCACTGAATATGTGACGATTGCAAAAGATAAAACGTCTGAATTGTCTCAGCTTGTAGCAGAGCAGTCAAACCAGATTTTAGACAAAGTGAAAGACATAAAAGAGCGTGCGGCTGGAAAAGCTAATCATGTGAAAAATGAAGCAGAAGATGCGGCAGCGGATTTGGCAAGCGAAGCATCTGATGTAGCAGATGAAGCAAAAGTAAGAGCACAAGAAGCAAAATCAGAAATTGAAGATGGCATCAAAGATGTCAAAGAAAAAGTAGAACAATCTACTAAAGGCTAACTCTCACTGCTCGAAGTGAATAAGGAGAACATCATGTCAAAACAACTCATTGAAACAGAAGAACAGTTTGATCAACTAACGAATCAAGATGGGACCTTTGTCTTTTTTAAGCACAGTTTGACATGTCCGATCAGCCAAGCGGCTTTTCAAGAGTTTGAAGCATTTGCGTCTGCACATGAAGACGTGCCAACGTATTTCTTGCAAATTCAAAACACGAGAGAGCTTTCATCCTACGTGGCTGAAAAATCAGGTGTAAAGCACGAAAGTCCGCAGGCACTCGTCTTTAGCGGTGGAAAAGTAAAATGGCATGCTTCTCACTCAAGCATTACAAAAGAAGCGCTTGAACATAATCTGTAAAAGAAAGAAACGTCAGCAGCGGCTGACGTTTTTTTTATAAAAAAGGTTTACTTGAACGAAAAGTATGCTATAATCTTACATACAATACTTTATCGCTTAAAAGCGTTTGGGTAATAAAGAAAATTTTCGTGACAATTCCGAAATCTTTGTTTATAATAAACCCTATCATGCAAGAATGAAAAAATAAAAAGCGAGAGTAGGCAGAGGAAAGGATGACAAAAATGAGCAACAATGAACTAGAAAAATTGAGGCAGCAAGCAGATGAACTAAATCTTCAAATTCTAAAACTGATCAATGAAAGAGGAAACATTGTCAAAGAAATTGGAAAAGCAAAAGAAGCGCAAGGTGTCAACCGTTATGATCCTGTCAGAGAGCGCACAATGCTGAACCAAATTCTTGAAGAAAATGATGGGCCATTTGAAAACTCAACGATTCAGCATATTTTCAAAGAGATTTTCAAAGCAGGTCTAGAGCTTCAAGAAGATGACCACAGCAAAGCACTTCTTGTTTCTCGTAAGAAAAAGCCAGAAAACACAATCGTGAATATCAATGGGGAAGCGATCGGTGATGGAAAACAGCGTTTCATCGTTGGACCATGTGCCGTTGAAAGCTACGAGCAAGTCGCAGAAGTAGCGGCAGCAGCGAAACAGCAGGGATTAAAACTACTTCGTGGTGGCGCATTTAAACCTCGCACAAGTCCATACGACTTCCAAGGACTTGGTGTAGACGGTCTAAAGATTCTAAAGCGTGTAGCGGATGAATACGGTCTTGCTGTCATTAGTGAAATTGTCAATCCTGCTCATATTGAAGAAGCGATTGAGCATATCGATGTTATCCAAATTGGGGCACGTAACATGCAAAACTTCGAGCTGTTAAAAGAAGCCGGTTCCGTGAAGAAACCAGTTCTTTTAAAACGCGGTCTTGCAGCGACCATTTCAGAATTCATCAATGCAGCTGAATACATCATCGCCCAAGGAAATGATCAAATCATCCTTTGCGAGCGCGGTATCCGCACATACGAAACAGCGACAAGAAATACACTAGATATCTCGGCAGTGCCAATCTTGAAACAAGAGACACATCTACCAGTCTTCGTTGATGTGACGCACTCAACTGGACGTAGAGATCTTCTCCTTCCAACAGCAAAAGCAGCTCTTGCGATTGGAGCAGACGGTGTCATGGCAGAAGTACATCCAGATCCATCTGTTGCACTGTCTGACTCAGCGCAGCAAATGGACATTCCACAATTCGAAAAATGGTTAGATGCGTTAAGACCACTTGTGAATATTCACGCGTAATCATAGATAGAAATAGCCGCCGGATAACTGCCCGGCGGTTTTTTTATGGAGAAATACCATGGAGTTTGGGAATGAAAGGAAGAAAGCACATTGCAACCCTAAAAAGTGCTTGTTCACAATGTTTTCATTTTTAAAATTCGATAGAATCTGCTAAGATCATTGTCATAGCTGGCGTTCTCAATGTTTTTTTATGAAATATGATTCAATTTACAGGTAACAAGCTGATTAAAGTTTGTTTAATTTAGTTATAAAAAGAAAGGGAACGTTTTCATATGACAAAAAAACGTGTATAATTTCATAAAAGAATGTCATTTTGATGTAGATTGAAAAATTATGTGTCTCTTTTCATCGTTTTAATGACAAATAGGATATTATTTTCCTCGTATCTGACATGTCTCTATCCAATTGGTGAATGCTATAGATATGAAGTGTATTTGAAGGAGTGATTTATGTGAATAATGTTACAATATATGATGTAGCAAGAGAAGCAAATGTAAGTATGGCAACGGTATCACGCGTAGTAAATGGTAATCCAAACGTAAAACCAACAACAAGAAAAAAGGTGCTTGAAGCAATTGACCGCCTTGGCTATCGTCCGAATGCAGTGGCTCGAGGCCTAGCAAGTAAAAAAACAACGACAGTCGGGGTCATCATCCCTGATATTTCTAGTATCTTCTATTCGGAATTAGCACGCGGTATTGAAGACATCGCTACGATGTATAAATACAACATTATTTTGAGCAACTCAGATCAAAATACAGATAAAGAGCTTCATTTGTTAAATACGATGCTCGGCAAACAAGTAGACGGAATTGTCTTTATGGGCGGAAATATCACAGATGTGCATGTGGAAGAATTTAAGCGCTCTCCTGTGCCGATTGTTCTTGCAGCATCTGTTGAAGAGCAGGCTCAAACACCATCCGTCAACATCAACTATGAGCAGGCCATTTATGACTCAGTTCAGCTGTTAGTTGAAAAAGGACATAAACGAATTGCATTTGTTTCTGGTCCAATGTCAGAACCAATTAATTCCGTGAGAAAGCTTGCAGGTTATAAGCGAGCACTTGAAGAAGCGGGCATAGCGTTTGACGATACGCTCGTCGCTGAAGGCGATTACTCGTATGATTCTGGAATTGAAGCACTTGCTCATCTGCTTGAGCAGTCTGACAAGCCGACAGCTGTTATCGCAGCTACAGATGAAATGGCTCTAGGTGTCATTCATGGAGCACAAGACAGAGGGGTATCTATTCCTGAAGACTTAGAAGTGATTGGCTTTGATAACACAAGACTTTCTCTCATGGTGCGTCCTCAGCTGACAACAGTTGTACAGCCGACATATGATATTGGTGCTGTTGCGATGAGATTGCTCACAAAGCTGATGAACAAAGAACAAGTGGACGATCAAATTGTTGAGCTTCCGCACAGAATTGAAGAAAGACAATCAACAAAATAAAACAAAAAAAGCAGGCTTACCTCATGAGGGAAAGCCTGCTTTTCTTATGCCTTTTTCTTTTCTCTTCTAACAGGCATAAGTGCTTTTTCTACTGTTTGTGCATTTTTTTCTGTGATTTCTGCTTTTCTTGGGATCGGTGGATATAAATCGTCAGGATCTTTCCATGTAGGTGGAAGGGTAACAGGCGATTGCTTATTCCATGCCTGAATCCAGTCCTGAGGGAGCTCATCTGGCGGTGTAATGCCTTTCATCTCAAGCCAAATGCGGCTCCACGCTCTTGGAACGACGCGCCAAATATCATATCCCCCTCCGCCAACAGCGATCCACTTGCCGTCACAATATTGATGTGCAAGCTCATGAGCAAGTCTAGGAATTTCTTCATATATTTTCATGGTGGCAGATAAATGAGTTAACGGGTCATAGTAGTGTGCATCTGCCCCGTTTTGCGTCAAAATCACATCTGGTTTAAAAAAAGCAGCAATCTCAGTCACTGCTGTTCGGTATGCTTCGAGAAACGATTCATCTTCCGTAAATGCATCTAGTGGAATATTATAAGCATAGCCATAGCCTTTATCGTGGCCTCTTTCCTGTACTTGTCCGGTTCCAGGGAATAAGTAGCGTCCCGTTTCATGAATGGACACCGTACATACCTCTGGGTCGTCATAGAAGCTGAACTGGACACCATCGCCGTGATGAGCATCCGTATCAATATATAAAATTCTAGCGCCATATGTCTTTTGAATATATTGAATCGCCACAGAGCTGTCATTATAAATACAAAAGCCAGATGCACGCCCTTTGAATCCGTGGTGAAGCCCGCCGCCGAGATTGAGGGCATGCTGCGAATGACCGAGCATCACTTGGTCAACCGCTGTTAATGTTCCGCCAACAAGGAGAGATGCCGCCTCATGCATGCCTGCGAACATCGGTGTATCTTCAGTGCCAAGACCGTACCGTTCACCCTCTGCCGTAGACAGCTTTCCTTCACTTGCCCGCTGCACAGCCTGGATATAATCTGCTGTATGGACGAGCTTTAATTCCTCCAGAGTAGCCATACGCGGTGCAACGATTTCATCCTCTGTTAACGTCTTCATTTTTTGAAGTAGATCATAAGTTAAGTAGACACGAAGCTGATTGAAGGGATGATCTTGGTTAAATTGGTACGTTTGAAAAGATGGTGAAAAAACAAAGGTCGCTTCCTTCATTTGATCGTCTGCTCCATAGGCCAGAGCACTTTATAGCCTTTTGCGCGAATCAGCTTCGTCACATGATCTGCATGAATGGTTTGAAGGCGGAATACGAGCACTTTAGATGCCTCATTGGCATGCGGGTACACGAGCACACTCAGCATTTGAATATGCTGCTCCTTTAAAATGGCTGTAATATCTGCGAGGCTTTCTGTCATCTGCTCCACTTCAACCTCTAAGTGCGACCCAGGCTGATCTGCACCTGTCAGTCTTACAAACGTACGAAGCAGATCTGTTTTTGTGATAATGCCTACAAGCTTGCCGCGTCTCACCACTGGAAGACAGCCAATTCCGTGCTCAAAAAAGACACTTGATATCTCCTCAACGAAATCAAGCGGGTGAGCAGTGATCGTCTCTAATACCATGATCTCTTCTACTGGCCGCTGAATAAAGAGCTTCCTTTTCTCTGTTTCAAAAATACTTGGACTGGCATTTTTAATATCCCGATCTGTCACCATCCCAATGACAGACCCTTGATCAGATACGATCGGGATATGCCGGATGTGGTGTGCACTCATTTTTTGAATGGCTTCTTCAATCGTATCGGTTTTTCGCAGCGTGATCACATCACGCTCCATAATTTGTTCAATCATCATTGTTTACCAATCCCCTTTGCCAAAAAAACGAATTGAACGTTAATACATAAAACGCTGATGGAAGCGAAGACGATCGAAACGCTCGATCGAATCAGGACTCACATGTTTCCCAATTCTGGCCATTAAACAATTGGCTGGATGTGAGCTGATTTCTGGCTCGTCTGTTGCAAACCAGACAAGACCGCCTGCGTTCATCATTTTCTCCATCATTTTGCGGTACTCCCAAACGTTTTTCTTTGTCCCCTTTAAATCCCAATGCCAGTAATATTCAGTTGTAATGATGATGTAATTCTCCATTTGCTCATCCATCATGCTCACATCAAGCAAATGCTTGCCAAGTGAGCATCCTCTAAATGGAGGAGCGACCTCAATCGCGCCAAGCTCAATTAAATTGTCCATTTTGCCCTCTGACCAGCGCTCAAGTGGATCAGGATACAAATACGTGACATAGCCTACGACAAGCTCATTCGCTCTTGCAATGATAATACGTCCTTCTGGAAGATCTGCTATTTCAACAAGTGCTTGTTTCTGTTCCTCAGGCGTGCGAAATGCCGTTAGTCCTTCATGAAACGTATAGTTCGCAAGCTCTGATGCAGGTACCGGTCCTTCAACCAGGATGGAACCTGTTTCTCGCTCAATGGTTTTTGAATAATAAGTTTTAGGATGCTCCACGTATCCACCGCCCCTAATTCTAGTGAGTCGTCTCTATTCTATCTTAAAACTTGCAATAATTAAAACGGTTTCATCAGAAGTTTTTTAAAAATTGAGAAAAAAAGTCATCTATACTATAATGGTCATTGTAAACGTATGCAAAGGGGGACTGTTTGATGAAATTGGAAACGCTACCATCAGTAAAAGGGGATTATCATTTAAATGATTATGAGCAGGCATACAAAGATTTTTCATGGGAGGAAGCTAGAAAAAACTTCTCCTGGTATGAAACAGGAAAAATAAATGCAGCCTATGAAGCGATTGACAGACATGCGGACTCGTTTCGTCAGAACAAGGTGGCGCTTCACTACAAAGATTCACAGCGGGATGAAAAGTATACGTTCAGGGATATGAAAATCAACACAAACAAAGCGGGGAATCTATTCAGAGAAAAGGCACATGTAGAAAAAGGGGATCGCGTGTTTATCTTTATGCCAAGATCACCTGAGCTCTATTTTCTTTTGCTTGGTGCAGTTAAAATTGGAGCGATCGTTGGCCCATTATTTGAGGCATTTATGGAAGGTGCCGTCAAAGACCGTTTAGAAAATAGTGAGGCAAAGGTGATCGTGACAACACCAGATTTGCTTGAGCGAATTCCATTTGCAGAGCTTCCGAAGCTTGAATCTGTCATCATTGTCGGCGGTGAAAACGAAGACGTCGATGGCGTGCGGACAATTCACTATGAAAAGGCGTTTGAGGAGGCAGCAAAGGAGCTTGAGATTGAATGGATGGATGAAAAAGACGGCTTCCTGCTTCATTACACATCAGGATCTACTGGGACGCCAAAAGGTGTGCTTCATGTCCATGGTGCAATGGTCCAGCAAGGTCAGACTGGTAAATGGGTGCTTGACTTGAAAGAGGATGACGTTTACTGGTGTACAGCTGATCCAGGCTGGGTTACAGGCACAGTGTACGGTATTTTTTCACCGTGGTTAAATGGGGCAACGAATGTGATTTTAGGCGGCCGGTTTAATCCTGATACTTGGTATGAAACCATTGAATCACTCGGTGTAACCGTTTGGTACAGTGCCCCGACCGCCTTTAGAATGCTCATGGGGGCAGGGGATGATCTCATTCAAAAATATGACCTCAGCTCGCTCCGCCATGTCTTAAGTGTGGGAGAGCCGCTTAATCCAGAAGTCATCCGCTGGGGAGATGCTGTTTTTGGCAAACGGATTCACGACACTTGGTGGATGACAGAAACCGGAGCACAGCTGATTTGTAATTATCCATGCATGGACATCAAGCCAGGTTCGATGGGAAAACCGATTCCAGGCGTAGAAGCAGCGATTGTTGATAATGCAGGAAATGAACTTCCGCCATACCGGATGGGCAACCTTGCGATTAAAAAAGGCTGGCCTTCTATGATGCATACGATCTGGAACAATCCTGAAAAATATGAATCTTACTTTATGCCGGGAGATTGGTATGTTTCAGGAGATTCAGCTTATATGGACGAAGACGGATACTTTTGGTTCCAGGGACGTGTCGATGATGTCATCATGACGTCAGGAGAGCGGGTCGGTCCATTTGAGGTGGAAAGTAAACTGGTCGAACATCCAGCTATTGCGGAGGCTGGTGTCATTGGAAAGCCAGATCCGGTCCGCGGTGAAATTATTAAAGCATTTATAGCGCTTAGAAGCGGATATGAGCCGACAGATGAGCTGAAAGAAGAGATTCGTACATTTGTGAAAAAAGGACTCGCAGCACATGCGGCACCGCGAGAAATTGAGTTTAAAGACAAACTACCGAAAACGAGAAGCGGAAAAATTATGAGACGTGTGCTAAAGGCGTGGGAGCTGAATTTACCTGCTGGCGACCTTTCGACAATGGAAGATTAAATTTTTTCATCAGTTGACTTGATATCAAAAGTGTGTTAAAAATGACATTAGTTGAATATGAAAAGGTTTTGACTGAGATTCAGTAGAATGATCTTTCCCTGTTGAAGAGAGCTGACGGCTGGTGCGAGTCAGTACAAAGAGATATTCGAATTACCCTCACGAACCGCTTTTACGAAAAGGAGCATGCCCTGATTAGTGAAAGAACGGATCTGTCCGTTATCAGTGTAAGTGAAAAGACGAGATTTTTTGTCTTTTAAGCAGGGTGGTACCGCGATATATATCGTCCCTTCGTTCATTCGAAGGGGCGTTTTTTTGTTGAATTGTAAAAAAAGGAGATTTGGAAATGAGTCAATTGATGGAAGAGCTATCGTTCAGAGGATTAATCCAGCAGCAAACAGATGAAGAAGGTTTAACAAAATTATTAGCAGAAGAAAAAATCAAACTATACTCCGGTTTTGATCCGACAGCTGACAGCTTACACATTGGTCATCTATTGCCAATTTTAACATTACGCAGATTCCAAGAAGCAGGTCATCATCCGATTGCTCTTGTTGGCGGCGCAACTGGACTAATCGGCGACCCTAGCTTCAAGAAAGCAGAACGTTCACTCAACCCAGCAGAAATCGTCGAACAGTGGTCAGAAAAAATCAAAGGACAACTGTCTCAATTTCTTGATTTTGAAGCAGGCGAGAATCCAGCCGTCATCGTGAATAACTACGACTGGATCAGCCAAATGAATGTTATCACGTTCCTTCGTGATATTGGTAAGAACTTCGGTGTAAACTTCATGCTGGCAAAAGATATCGTGAGCTCACGTATCGAAACAGGGATTTCTTACACAGAATTCAGCTACGTCATCCTGCAGTCTTTAGACTTCTTAAACCTTTACAGAAATGAAAATTGTAAGCTGCAAATTGGCGGAAGTGACCAGTGGGGAAATATCACATCTGGACTTGAGCTGATCCGTAAGTCTGAAGCAGAAGGGGCAAAAGCATTTGGTCTGACGATGCCGCTTGTCACAAAAGCAGACGGCACAAAGTTTGGTAAAACAGAAGGCGGCGCCATCTGGTTAGATAAAGAAAAAACGTCTCCATACGAGTTCTACCAATTCTGGATCAACACAGATGACCGTGATGTCGTGAAATATTTAAAATACTTTACGTTCTTATCAAAAGAAGAGATCGCATCGTACGAAGAAAAAGTACAAACAGCACCTGAAAAGCGTGAAGCGCAGCGCCGTCTAGCAGAGGAAGTGACAACACTTGTACATGGCCGTGAATCACTAGAACAGGCTGTTAACATCTCAAATGCGCTATTCAAAGGTGAGATCAAATCTCTTACAGCTGAAGAAGTGAAAGTAGGCTTTAAGGATGTTCCATCAATGGAGAAAAGCAGCACAGAAGAATTAACACTAGTCGATATCCTTGTGGAATCAAAGCTGTCTCCATCAAAGCGTCAAGCACGTGAAGATATTACAAATGGTGCTGTCTCCATCAACGGAGAAAGACAAACAGATAAAGATTATGTTCTTTCCGCTGACGACCGAATTGAAAACCAATTTACCGTTTTAAGAAGAGGGAAAAAGAAATACTTCCTCGTGACGTATAAATAAAGTATGAAACAGTAAGCATCATGGAAAAGCACCTCAAATGTTCGTATACATTGAGGTGTTTTTCTTTTTTATGTAGAAGCAGCTCATGCGTCTGCTTCTTGTTCAAGGAGTGAATCTTTGTTTGTATAAGTATGTTCTACCTTACAAATTCGGGTTGTATAGGATTCATACCAATCTTTTTTCCCCTTTTTTTGAACACGCTGATGTGCTGTATGTGCTTTCCATTCTTTGATGGATTCTAATGAATCCCAGTAAGAGACAGTGATTCCAACACCATGTTCATCTCGTACACTTTCCATTCCAAGAAACCCATCTAGATCTTTCGCTAATTCTTCCATTTTTTGAGCAGCAGCAGCGTATTCTTTCTGCTCGACATTTGTTCGTTTTGATGTGAAAATCGCGGCGTAGTAGGGTGGTGCAGGTGTTTGAGTAAATAGCATCTAGTAGAACCTCCTTTTGTCTATTGACATTATATATGAAAGAAAGTGGTTCTCGTAGTCTTTTTGTTTTAATTTAAAAAAGTCCAAGGTGCTTTTTGATTATTTATATTTTTGTAAAATCATCTCATAAACATTACCTTGTTCACTTTTCTGACATATTTTTCTTGTATAAAATAGAGTCGTATAAGATGAATAAGGGGGAATGAAAGTGATGTTTGTTAAGAAAAGGAGTTTGCAAATTCTCATTGCGCTTGCATTGGTGATTGGTTCAATGGCGTTTATCCAGCCGAAAGAGGCGAAGGCGGCTGAGCATAATCCGGTTGTGATGGTGCACGGCATTGGCGGTGCCTCTTATAACTTTTTTTCTATTAAAAGTTATTTGGCCACACAAGGCTGGGATCGAAACCAATTATATGCTATTGATTTCATAGACAAAACAGGAAATAACCGCAACAATGGTCCGCGTCTATCGAGATTCGTCAAAGATGTGTTAGACAAAACGGGTGCCAAAAAAGTAGATATTGTGGCTCATAGTATGGGTGGAGCGAACACGCTATACTATATCAAGAATCTAGATGGCGGCGATAAAATTGAGAACGTTGTCACAATTGGTGGAGCAAACGGACTCGTTTCAAGCAGAGCATTACCAGGCACAGATCCAAATCAAAAAATTCTTTACACATCCGTCTATAGCTCAGCAGATCTTATTGTCGTCAACAGCCTCTCTCGTTTAATTGGCGCAAGAAACATCCTGATCCATGGCGTTGGTCATATCGGTCTATTAACCTCAAGCCAAGTGAAAGGGTATATTAAAGAAGGACTGAACGGCGGAGGACAAAATACGAATTAAAAAACGAAAAAAGACAGCGGCATATGCTGTCTTTTTTGATGTCAGCTGGCATATGGCAGCTAGAGATATTGAAAAGGGTGGCAAAACGATGATACAGAAACAGACCACCGTACATAGCTGAATAAAAACTTGTACAAAACGATCGCCATTCCTTACACTACATGTAGTGAATGAGAATTTTCGGAGGTGGGCGTTTGTGAAAACGAATCAAAAGGCTTTCATCATTGTAGATGTACAAAAAGCGTTCGAGCATGAAAAATGGGGAGAACGCAATAACCTAGAGGCAGAGGAGAATATTAGCCGGCTATTAACGTTTTGGAGAGAGAAAGGCTGGAAAGTGATTCATATTCAGCATACATCCGACAATCCGGACTCTGTATTTCATCCAGCAAATGAAGGGCACCTTTTCAAAGATATGGCTAAACCGCTAGAGGAAGAAATGGTGATACAAAAGAAAGTCAACAGCAGCTTTATTGGTACTAACTTAGAGGAACATCTAAGATCAAACCAGATTGACACGGTCGTCATCGCAGGATTAACAACCCCTCACTGCGTATCAACAACCACAAGAATGAGCGGAAATCTTGGCTTTGATACGTATCTGATCTCAGATGCAACAGCCGCCTTTGGACTAACAGATCAAAATGGTACATATTTTGACCCAGAAACGATCCACCGGCTCTCACTTGCAACCCTGCATGATGAATTTGCGACTGTCATGTCAACAGAGCAGCTCATCGCAAAATGGACAAGTCAAGAATAAAAGTTTGAAAGCTCCTAGAAAGAGATCTAGGAGCTTTTTTCATGCTAATGATATGTGTCCAGCGATTGTTTTCGTTGTTTCTTTCGTGAGTAAACGAGATCAATCTCAATAAATAAAAAACTGACAAAGAATGATAAAATCAATACGCCGGAATCCCCTATCGATACATTCATTAAGTTTAAGTAAAGGACATACTTGATAGAGAGATGTAAAACGATCCAAGAACTCACCCATTCCAAAGTATAAGTGAGCCATATAGGAAGTTTAAGGAGATAAGCCAGTCCTTTTCCTATGAATAGAAGGACAGGTGACCAAAAAACGACGATAACACTCACTAACAAAGAGAAAGAGATCAAAGAAAAAAACGAATCATACGTGATGGTTTCTCCAAAAAGAAAATTCACGCCTAAAACAGTGATGTATAGGAATACACTTGGAACCGCGATCACAAAGCAGATAGAAAAAAAGAGCAGAAAGATAAACAGACTTGCAGCAAATCTATTGGGCGGCTCATCGATAATCTGTTTTTTTCTTAGAAGAGAATAGGCAATCACTGATAAGGTTAAAAGTAAGAATAGAATAATCGTGATACTATACATGGAACTCCTCCATCTAAGTACTATAGAAGACCATACGACTGATATGTCATCTATTATGATTGTACCAATAGAAAAAAGGCACTTCAATGAAATACTTCCTATATTTGTATATAAAAATAGAGACAGGTTTGATTGAAGTAAGAATGGAGCAGGCAGCCGGGGAAAATAAGTGTTGAAAATGGAAGATGACTTCAAATGATTTCATGTATAATTGAGAACATACAAAAAACCCTAGAAATCCTTGAACAATCAAGGGATCTAGGGTTTGTTTGCTCTCTCTTAGAGAAGTAATGAAATTAACGAGAGTAGAACTCAACGATTAGTTGTTCGCTGATTTCAGGCGCTAATTCAGAACGCTCTGGAAGACGAGTGAAAGTTCCTTCAAGCTTTTCAGCATCGAAAGAAAGGTATTCAGGAACGAAGTTGTTTACTTCAACTGATTCTTTCACTACTGCAAGGTTTTGAGATTTCTCACGAAGAGCAATCGTTTGACCTGGTTTCACAGAGAAAGATGGGATGTCTACACGGCTTCCATCAACAAGGATGTGACCATGGTTTACTAGCTGACGAGCTTGGCGGCGAGTACGAGCAAGGCCAAGACGGTATACTAGGTTGTCAAGGCGAGTTTCAAGAAGGATCATGAAGTTTTCACCTTGTTTACCAGGAAGTTTAGCAGCTTTGTCATATAGTGTACGGAATTGACGTTCGTTGACACCGTACATGTGACGAAGCTTTTGCTTCTCTTGTAATTGTAAACCGTATTCAGATAGTTTTTTGCGTTGTCCTGGACCATGTGGGCCTGGAGCGTAAGGGCGTTTTTCAAGTTCCTTACCTGTTCCGCTTAATGAAATGCCTAAACGGCGGGAAATCTTCCAACTTGGACCTGTATAGCGAGCCATAATGTGACTCCTCCTTATTGTTTTTATTTGTGAAAAATAAAAACCGTCTGTTCTTCCTCTTTTTCGTCATTATGTTTTCATGCATCCTCGCTCCAGCAGCAGGGAGTTACAAGATGCACCTTCATAATATAGAAGGAACAAAATGATACAAAAAAGCCGAACAAAAAGGCTGCCATATTTCACACAAACTCTATTATATGACGCTGGATAGGAGAAGTCAACCTATTTAGAGGCAGAGGTGACGTTCTCCATTATATAAAGAAACATAAAAAAGCAGACAATGTGCCTGCTTTTTCTGCATGATTACGCATCCGTAGAGACGGATAACGCCTGTTGGAGAATTTCTGTAAATTGAATAAGGTAGGTCTCATCTACTTCACTGAAGCGGTCTTTCACAGGGCTGTCAATATCGAGTACCCCAATGATCTGTCCATTGACCTTGAGCGGAATGACTATTTCAGATTGCGATGCGGCATCACAGGCAATATGTCCAGGGAATGCATGGACATCAGCGATACGCTGCACTTCACCTGTCGCAAAGGCTGTACCGCAAACGCCTTTTCCAGAAGGGATGCGCACACATGCAGGCAGTCCGTTAAATGGTCCAAGCACAAGCTCGCCGCCCTTTGCTAAATAAAACCCGGCCCAATTGACTTCAGGAAGTGAGTGATAGAGTAGCGCAGCTGCATTTGCCAAGTTGGCAATCAGATCAGGTTCACCATTTGTAATGGCTTCTACCTGTTTGACAAGCAATTGATAGTCTTTTGAAGGATCGCCAGACTGTTTTTCGACATGAAACATGAAAATCTCCTACTTTCTATCTTAAAAATACATAACTTGCGTCTCGCATGTGGGATTTGTCGAGCAATTGTAAAAGGAACTTCCGCCTTCATCTTGAAGTATGTACACATGAAGAGGGGTGAGCGGATGAAAACATCAACAACCGTGCAAACAAAAGACCGTATTATGGATGCTGCCATCAGACTTTTTAACCAAAAAGGATTTTCTGGAACCTCTGTCCGTGAGATTGCGAAGGAAGCAAACGTCAACGTTGCCCACATTTCTTATTACTTTCAAGGAAAAGGAGGGCTGCTTGAGCAGCTCGTATCCGATTTTTATGAAGGTTACATTCACATGATTGAATCACATCTCCATCACATGGAAACCCGTCATGCAAAAGAATGCTTACTACATGTGGTTTTTGATATTTTATCTTATCAGCACAAGCACCGTCAATTAACCCGTTTCGTTTATCGGGAGGTGACGATTGATTCGACACTCATCAGAGAAATCATGTCGACATATTTAACGAAAGAAAAATATTTGTTTCAGCTTATCATTGAAAAAGGAAAAAGCACCCATGTCATTTGTGAGCAGCTTTCACTCGCATCCTTTATGATTCAGCTTAAATCACTTCTCATGATGCCATATTTACAGCCGCAATATTTAACAGAGGTGCTTTATTTGAACCCAAGTGAGCCGTATTTCTATCAAATGTACTTTAAGGAGCTGAGCCGCTCGCTTCATTATTTGTTAGAACCAAAAGAGCCGGCACTAGATTCTCATCTGAACCTCATGATGTCCTCGAATTGATCATACGCATATCCGAGATCTTCCGCTTGATGGGCATCAGAGCCGAATATGAGCGGAATTTTTTTCTTTTTTGCAAGCTCAATCATCCATTGATCTAAATAGATACTTCTGGCATATGTTTTACGAAGACCTGATGTATTAAAATCTAAGGACATGCCTTTTTTTGCCGTTTCTTCAAGGCAAAGGGTGACCTTTTGACAAAGTTCAGGTGACATTTCATATGGAAAAAGCTGTTTGAATTTCTGGACAAGGGTGATATGACCGATTCTCTTTGGCTTATACTGGCCTAAAGATGATAGAATAGAAGAATGAATTTGGTCATAGTAGCTTTGATAGACCTGTTCGATGCTGCCATAGATGCTTATTAGCTGCTGGAAGGCATGCTCGTCAAAATCAAGGCAAATATAATCATCGCCAGCAGGAAGAAAGTGAACAGATAAAATGGCGTCGTCTAGTTCTGGACCGTAGCAGTCTAAAAAGGTTCTTGTTTCCTCTTCATACTCTTTGATAAAGTCAACCTCAAGCCCAGTTTTTACTATTAATTGTCCTTTGTATTCTTGTTTCAGCTGAGCCAGTTTCGTTATATACGCTTCAAGGTCTTGGCGCTTCATGGCACTATCCTGCTCAGGTGTTGGATCTTGAAACGATGGAGGCAGCGGGGCGTGCTCGGTAAAGGTTATGGAATCAAATCCCTTTTTGATGGCTTTTTCAATATAAGAATGAAAAGAATCAAGCGAACCGTGCGGGCAAAACGGTGTATGTAGATGTGCATCTTGTTTCAGCATGTCGTCACCTCTTGTCGATATTTTGAAAAACGTGATGTTTATCAGCGAAAATAATGAAAAATCATGACCAAAAATGCTGGTTACATGGTATCATAATAACAATGAAAACGACAGCTTCCGCATACATAAAAGCAGGTCACATTGATACGTGTGATCAAATGATAGAAAGCGCACAAATACTTTCTTGAAAAAACATACATAAAACCGTGAATGGATGGTATTGGAAAACATACGATCCTGCTTATAAAAAACAAATGCAAAGCGGACACGAAAGGGTTCTCAGGTCTACTCGGGACACTTTTACCCTGACATCACTTAGATCACAACAAGGGGGCTCATTATGGAGTTAATCATCGGTTTAATTGTCATTTTGCTTGCTTTGTTTTCAGTCGGTTATTTCCTGCGAAAAAATATATATAAAGAGATTGACCGATTGGAAGCATGGAAAATTGAAATTTTAAACAGATCAATTGTAGAAGAAATTTCAAAGATCAAACATTTAAAAATGACCGGAGAAACAGAGCAATTTTTTGAAAGATGGCGTGCAGAGTGGGACGATATCGTCACAGCCCATCTTCCAAAGGTAGAGGAGCTATTATATGATGCAGAAGAGTATTCTGATAAATATCGATTCTCCAAAGCCAAGCAGGTTCTTACGCACATTGAGGACTTGCTGAGTGCTGCTGATTCGAACATTGAAGACATTTTAAAAGAGATTGCAGACCTTGTCACAAGCGAGGAGCAAAATCGCAAGGACATTGAAAAGGTCAAAGAACAATATCAAACAGTTCGAAAAAATCTGCTTGCGTACAGCCATTTATACGGCACCCTTTATGACAAAATGGAGCAGGACTTAGATGAAGCCTGGGAAGGGATCAAGCAGTACGAGGAAGAGACAGAAAACGGCAACTATATGAAAGCAAGAAAGATTTTGCTTGAGCAAGACCGCAGACTCGATCAGCTTCAGCTGTATATCAATGATGTACCGAAGCTCATTGCAGACTGCAAACAAACCGTACCAGGCCAGCTGACGAAGCTGAAAGACGGATATAAAGAAATGACAGACAAAGGCTACAAGCTCGAACACATCCAGATCACTAAAGAGCTTGAGAATTTAAACAAACAGCTGACCCGTGCGGAAAAACTGCTTATTGATGAACTCAATCTGGATGAGGCATCAAGCATTCTCCAAATGATTGATGATGCCATTCAGACGCTGTATGATCAGCTGGAAGCGGAAGTAGAAGCAGGTCAGGAAATCAAAAGCAAAATGCCTGAGCTGACGGAAGCGTTTGAAAAGCTAGAGCAGGATCACACCCAAACAAAGGCAGAAACAGCTCTTGTAAAAGAAAGCTACAAACTGACAGCTGGAGAGCTTGATCAACAGAAGGCGTTCGAAAAACGCTTAGAAGAAATTGAAAAGCTCATGAAACAAATTCGCGAGAAGCTGGATCGTGACCATGTCGCATATTCATTATTAATGAATGAAATCAATCAGCTTGAGACCTTTATCGATGATGCAAAAGCATTGCATGATACATTTAAGGATCATCTTCAATCATTAAGAAAAGAAGAGCTGCAAGCGAGAGAAACACTGGCTGAGCTCAAAACGATGCTGACAGATACAGTGCGTCAGCTGCAAAAAAGCAATATTCCAGGTATACCTGCTGATATGAAAGAGCAGGCTGAAAAAGCGCAGGAGATGATTCAGCAAGTGCACGAGCAGCTGGAGAACCTGCCGCTCAACATGCCAGCTGTGAATGAGCAATTAAAAGAAGCCTCTGACACAGTGAGACATGCTGTGAATGAGACGGAAGAAATGCTCACTAAAGTGGATCAAATTGAACGAATCATTCAATATGGCAATCGTTTTAGAAGCCAAAATCATATTCTTTCAGAACAATTAAAAGAGGCAGAGCGAAGATTTTATGCGTATGATTATAATGGTTCATTTGATGTAGCAGCATCAGCTGTTGAAAAAGCATCACCTGGAGCCGTTCAGAAGCTATTAGCTCAGCACGAAAAAGAATATCAGCATCAATAAAAAAGCTGAAGTCCATTGATAGGACTTCAGCTTTTTTTGTATTATGATGCCTGTTTCTGGCGTTCTTCTGAAGCAGAAGAAGTGAAAAGTGAGATCACGAACCCAATGGAGACCCCAAGTATCGCAGGGACAAGCCAGCCAATGCCAAGGTCATAAAAAGGCAGCACTGTTTGGAAAATGTCTTTTACTGGACCGATTGGAAGCTTTGCTGCTGCTAAGCCGTCAAATAAGCTGACGCACCCTGTTAAAATTAACGAGAGGACATACACAGGTCTTCTATGTCCAAGCCATTTATCAGCAAGTGATAGAACGATGATCACAATCGCCAGCGGATAAATCGCTGTTAAGACTGGAACAGAGAAAGCAACAATATGAGCAAGTCCAAAGTTAGAAATAATGAAACTAAATAATGTAACAAGTGTCACGACCATTTTATAAGAAAGCTTAGGAAGTAACTTTGAGAAATACTCTCCGCATGATGTGACAAGACCGATACTTGTTGTTAAACAAGCGACTGTGATGGCAGCACCTAACACAATATTTCCTAGACTTCCGAAAAGGAACTGAGAAGACTGAGCCAAGATTTTGCTTCCATCTCCAACGAATCCAATGGCATGTGTACTAGAAGCGCCTAGATACGCAAGTGACAGGTAAACGAAGGTTAATCCAGCAGCTGCAATCAAACCCGCTTTGATACAAGCAGAAGCCAGTGCCTTTTTACTTGTCACACCGCGCCCTTTAATCGCGTTGATGACAACAATTCCAAATACAATAGAAGCAAGAGCATCCATCGTTTTATAGCCCTCTAAAAATCCTTTGAAAAACGATCCGTTGCTATAAGATACATCTGGTGTACCAATGACGCCCATCGGTGTCAAAATGGCTTTAACAATGATAATAAAAATGATCGTAAATTTAATCGGTGTTAATATTTTCCCTACACGATCCACGATTTTCGTTGGATTTAAAGCAAGGTAATAAGTAATACCGAAAAAGGCGAGTGTAAATAAAAGAAGGGACAGCCAAGCTGGTACACTTGATAAAAATGGTAATGCCCCAATCTCATACGAAACTGTTCCTGTACGCGGAATAGCGAAAAGCGGTCCAATGGATAAATATAAAATGACGGTGAATGCTGTTCCAAACACTGGGTGAGCCTTATCTGCAAGTCCTTTTGCATCACGCCCTGTTAAAGCAATTGCAATAATCCCGAGTAGAGGTAAACCGACACCTGTTAATAAAAATCCGCCCATTGCTTTCCATACATTTGTTCCGGCATATTGCCCAAGCTCTGGTGGATAAATCATATTTCCGGCGCCGAAGAATAAAGCAAATAACATAAAACCTATAATAATCGTATCTTTCGTCGACAATGTTGCCTTCATTGAATATAAAGCCTCCAATATTATGTTGAAATATTCTGTTAATTAGCTGCTAAAACGGTTCTTCATTAACATTCACTAATTATAAAGGATGTACGCCTGATGTCAACATGTGTTTTCATACAAAAGTCATGAATTTTTCTATTTTAGTATATGAAGAACATAAAAAAACATCCCTTTCTCTTATGGAAAGGGATGTTTTTAGTTTTGATGCTTGATTAAGCAGGCTGTTTAGGTGGACTCGTAAATAAAGAAATAAGAAGACCGATAATGGCTCCAAGTACGGCAGGGATAGCCCAGCCTATCCCAAGTTTGTATAAAGGAACAGTAGCTTCTAAAATTTTATTTAATCCGCCAAGAGGAATCTTCGCTGCCACTAAGCCGTCGATTACGGCAAAGATACCTGTAAAAATGAGTGAAGCGATATAAATGATTCGTCTTCCGTTGATCCAGCGATCGAGAAAAGATAAGAGAATGATCACGATGGCTAACGGATAAATCGCAACAAGAACTGGAACAGAGAGCGAAATAATTTGCGCTAGTCCAAGGTTTGCTACAACTGTACTGAATAAAGATACAACTAAAACTACTGTGCGATAAGAAAAGCGTGGAAATAGCGAAGAAAAATATTCCCCACAGGATGAAACAAGTCCAATACTTGTGGTCAAACATGCAAATAAAATCGCAGCCCCTAGCACAATATTACCAGCAGAACCAAATAAAAAGTTCGCCGCAAGCGAAAGGAGTTTTCCGCCTTCATTTGCCCCGACCATACCTGTTGCCTCAGGACTTGACGCTCCGACATAAGCGAGTGATATGTACACAAGAGCTAGTCCAGCAGCTGCGACAAGCCCTGCTTTAATACAGGCTGCGGCAATCGATTTTCGTTCTGTCATACCACGCTCTTTCACAGCCGTGACAACGACAATTCCGAAAACGATTGAAGCAAGAGCATCCATCGTTTTGTAGCCTTCTAAAAAGCCGGTAAACAGCGGGCTTCCTTCATAGGTTGGATGCGGACTGCCAATTCCACCCATTGGTGTCGCGATCGCTTTGATCACAATTAAAGCAATGACAGCGAGTAAAATTGGTGTTAAAATTTTACCGATTCGGTCAACAAGCTTCGATGGATTTAAAGCAAGAGCATAGGTAATGCCGAAAAAAGCAATCGAAAACAAGAATAATGGAATCCATGATTCAGACTGCGCTTCAGACAGAAACGGCGCCAGCCCAATTTCATAAGAAACCGTTCCAGTACGAGGGATCGCAAAGAAAGGCCCAATGGATAAATATAAAATGACGGTGAAAATGGTACCGAATGTAGGATGAGCTTTGTCAGCAAGCCCTTTTGCACCAGTTCCTGTCAGGGCAACGGCGATGACACCTAAGAGCGGAAGTCCAACTCCTGTCAGTAAAAATCCACCGATCGCAAGCCATACGTTTTCACCTGCGTACTGTCCAAGTACAGGAGGGAATATCATATTGCCTGCGCCGAAAAAGAGTGCAAACAACATTAAGCCGATGGCTAATGTGTCTGTTTGACTTAACTTATTATTCATAAGGTTATCCCCCTATTATTTTATTTTTCCGCCATGTTTAAATATTCTGTCAATTTAGGAAAAAATATGACAATGGCACTATGCATGATATAGTGAATTGATGAGGTTGTCAATATACCGCTTTATATTGAAATAAAAGGGAATTCGGATCATATTAGTTAAACGCAAGAGGATAAGGAGTTTCGCCATGATGTATCTTGATAATAGTGCAACCACAAAACCGTACCCTGAGGTTTTACAAGTATATCAGCAAGTGAGTGAACGTTATTTTGGAAATCCATCTTCGCTTCATCAGCTCGGAATTGATGCAAGCCGGCTGTTAAATGAAACGAGAAAACAAATGCTTCACTACACGGGCTTGAAACAATATGAGATTATTTTTACTTCTGGTGCAACAGAAGCGAATAACATTGCCATTAAAGGGGCAGCACTTGCCAAAATGAACCGGGGCAAGCATATTGTGACCACAGCAATTGAGCATCCTTCTGTTATTGAATCGTTTGAACAGCTGAAGGCGTTATTTGGCTTTGACATCTCCTATATTCAAGTAAATGAGCATGGCCATGCAGATATGACTCATTTAAAAGAAGTGCTTCGCCCTGATACAGTGCTTGTCAGCATGATGCACGTCAATAACGAAACCGGTGCCATCCAGCCGATTGAAGAGGCTGCTGGCATCATTCGTGAGCATGCCGAAAACGCACTTTTTCATGTCGACGGGGTGCAGGGAATGTGCAAGGTAGCACTCAATAAACAGCTGGATGTAGACCTTTTGACGATGTCAGGCCATAAAATTCATGGTTTAAAAGGCACTGGAGCACTCTTTTTAAAGAAAGATGTCACTCTCGCCCCTTTCATTACTGGGGGAGAGCAGGAATTAGGACTTCGTTCAGGTACTGAAAACCCTGCTGGAGCTGTCAGCTTAGCAAAAGCCATGAAACAATCATTTGAACAGCTTGACAAGTATCATAATGAGATGCTGAACTTAAAAACGCAGCTGCAAAAACAGCTTGGAGAGGTAGAAGGTATTGTGATGAATACACCGAGGGCGCAAAGTGCGCCGCACATTGTGAATTTTTCAGTGCCGGGTATTCAAATTGAGGTCCTCCTCCATATGCTTGAAAAAGAAGGCATATATGTTTCTACAACCTCTGCCTGCTCAGCAAAGAAAAAAGAGCCAAGCCGTGTCCTGCTGGCAATGGGAAAACCAGAGGAAGTAGCCAAAAGCAGTATGAGAATCAGCTTGACGTATGGACAAGGACCAGAGCTAACGCCGCAAATCATCACATCGATCGCACAAAGTGTGAAAAAATTAAAAGGAATGAGATAACAGCATGAAATATGATCATATTTTAGTCCGTTTTGGTGAGATCTCAACAAAAGGGAAGAATAGAAAGAAATTTATTGAAAAACTAAGACAGCACATTCGATTCGTCCTAAAGGATTTTGAAGCATTAAAGGTTGCATCTGATAGAGACCGCATCACGATTATGCTGAACGGAGAAGACCCTGAACCAATTTCAGAACAGCTCAAAAGTGTATTTGGCATTCAGAGCTTTAGTCTTGCGGTTAAATGTGAGACGAATCTAGATGCGATTAAAGAAGCGGCACTAACAGCGGTACAGGAAGTGTATGAACAAGGAAATACATTTAAAGTCTCAACGAAACGCTCTTATAAACAATTTGAACTTGATTCAAATGAAATGAACCGTGAAATTGGCGGACATGTTCTAAGGAATACGGAAAACTTAACGGTCAATGTGAAACAGCCGGATGTGCATTTACGCATAGAAATCAGAGAGAACGCAACGTACATTACATTTAAAGATGTTAAAGGTGCAGGCGGCCTGCCGGTCGGTTCTAGCGGAAGAGCGATGCTCATGCTTTCCGGCGGCTTTGACAGCCCGGTTGCCGGCTATCAAGCAATGAAACGCGGAATTGAAATTGAAGCTGTGCATTTCTTTAGTCCGCCGTATACAAGTGAACGTGCCAAACAAAAGGTCATTGATCTTGCAGAATGCTTGGCAGCATATGGAGGCGAAGTGAAGCTTCACATCGTACCTTTTACAAAAATTCAAGAGCTGATTCACAAACAAGTACCTGAAAACTATACGATGACATCAACAAGAAGAATGATGCTGAAAATAGCTGACAAAATAAGAGAAAAGTGCGATGCCCTTGCGATTATTACCGGAGAAAGCCTTGGTCAAGTGGCAAGTCAGACACTTGAAAGCATGTATGCCATTAACCATGTGACCAATACACCAATTATCCGCCCGCTCATTGCTGTCGATAAAAATGACATTATTGATGAAGCGAGAAGAATTGGCACATACGATACAAGCATTCAGCCTTTCGAGGATTGCTGTACGATCTTTACGCCGCCGTCCCCTAAAACAAAACCAAAGCTTGAGAAGGTAGAACGCTACGAAAGCTTTGCTGATTTCGAGCCGATGCTGGACGAGGCAGTAGAGCAAATTGAAACAATTATTGTGACAAATGAAAAGAAAGCAGCAGACGAATTCGCTGATTTATTCTAAAACGATAATTTCATAATAATTACCATAAAATCAATCGCATGAAGTCATGTGTTTCTACACATTCTATATTCACAAGGAGGTGAGAACACATGGCTCAACAAAACAGACAAAGCAGTTCTAACCAATTACTAGTACCAGGCGCTGCACAAGCTATCGACCAAATGAAGTACGAAATCGCTTCTGAATTTGGTGTAAACCTTGGTGCAGAAACTACATCTCGCGCTAACGGATCAGTTGGTGGAGAAATCACTAAGCGTCTTGTATCTTACGCTCAACAACATATGGGTGGCGGATCTTTCTAAGACACACAATTTAAAAGCTATGGCTTATGAGCGGGATCCTTCCCGCTCTTTTCTTTTTGTACATATAAATAGTTAGAATATTTTTAAAAAAGAAGACGGATGAAAAAAATTATGGCATAATACTAGGAGTAGGTCCTAATTCAAGCATTTTTCAGTTATGAGTGTTAAAATAGGTAAATTGAAACATGTTTCGTTTCATAAGAAAGAGGCTAAAAGGAGCTGTACCATGAAAAGAGAAGACTTAATTGCACCAGAACAATATAACTTAGTCAGCGAGATTGAAGCGTTCAGTCATGACAAGGAGAAAATGGCCCTGCACTGGCAGGACGGCAATGGCCACGAAGCGCATGTGACGTATGCAGCATTAGTGGAAGAGGCAAATAAAATTGGACATGTTTTATTAAAAGCAGGCTTCAAAAAAGGCGATAAAATCATTGTGATGGTGCCGCGCATGCTCGAGGCATACAGCATTTATTTAGCGATTTTGAAAACAGGAATGGTCGTGATTCCTTGTTCAGAAATGCTGCGTGCAAAAGATATAGATTATCGAATTGAACATGCAGAAGCAAAGGGAGCGATCGTTTACTCTTCATTCATTCAATCGTTCGACGGAACCAAACAGCCAAACGATTTTAAAACATTCTCAATCGGTGAAAACGATCATGGCTGGAGAAACATTCTAGCGCAAAAAGAAGAGCAATCAAACGAACTTGAATTGGGAGATACAAAGCGCACAGACATGGCGTTTTTATCCTACACATCAGGTACAACAGGGAACCCAAAAGGGGTTGTTCATACACACGGATGGGCGTATGCACATTTACGCACAGCTGCAAAAGCATGGCTCTCCATTAGTGAAGGAGATAAAGTATGGGCAACAGCAGGACCAGGCTGGCAAAAATGGGTGTGGAGCCCCCTCTTATCTGTGTTAGGAAGTGGAGCAGAAGGCTTTGTGTATGGAGGGAAATTCAATCCAAATACATACTTAGAGCTGCTTCAAAAAAATGAAATCAATGTCCTATGCTGTACACCGACAGAATATCGCTTTATGGCAAAAGTAGATGATTTAAGTCAGTATGAGCTGCCAAAGCTGCATAGTGCTGTTTCTGCGGGAGAGCCGCTGAACCGTGAAGTCATTGATACATTCAAAAAGCATTTCGATATAGAAGTACGAGACGGCTATGGCCAAACTGAAAGCACACTGCTCGTAGGGGTGCTAAAAGGAATGGACATCAAGCCAGGCAGTATGGGAAAACCAACCCCTGGCAACGAAGTAGACATCATTGATGAGGATGGAAACATCTGCGCACCTGGAGAAATTGGTGACATTGCGGTCCATCTTGAAACGCCGGCTTTATTTAAGGAATACTATAAAGACGAAGAGCGTACAAAGGCGCAGCGCCGCGGCAATTACTTTATTACGGGTGACCGCGCGAAAAAAGACGAAGATGGGTACTTCTGGTTTGAAAGCCGCAGAGATGACATCATTGTCAGCTCAGGCTATACAATTGGACCGTTTGAAGTAGAGGATGCGCTGATCAAGCATCCAGCAGTGAAGGAATGTGCAGTTGTGGCAAGCCCGGATGAAATCAGAGGATCAATCGTGAAAGCATACGTCGTCCTTCGTGATGGAACTGTGCAAAGTGATGAATTGATCAAAGAGCTGCAAACACATGTGAAAAACACAACAGCACCATACAAATACCCAAGAGAAATCGAATTCATTGACGAACTGCCAAAAACACCGTCAGCGAAAATTCGCCGTGTAGAGCTGAGAGAAAGAGAGCTTGCACGAAAAGGTCAATCATAAAGAAGTGAGAAGCGTATGGATGGAAGCATCCAGCGCTTTTTTGTATGGAAAATCAAATTCGTTGAAAGTGAGCATAATGTTTTATGTTAAAATGTGTAGGAATTGCTGAAAAAGGAGAATGTTAGTAGATGTCCATTGCGATCATTCATGGAATTGTACTTGCCTTTGGTCTCATTTTACCTTTGGGCGCACAAAATGTATTTGTATTTCAACAAGGAGCGCTGCAGCCTCGATTATATCGAGCATTGCCTGTCGTCATCACGGCTGCTCTTTGTGACACACTTTTAATTGCTTTAGCTGTCATAGGTGTTTCTGTTGTGGTGTTTACCATTCCAGTGCTGCAAATCGGTCTTTATATCATTGGTTTCTGTTTTTTAGTTTATATGGGATGGTCTGTATGGAACACAAGCTCATCAGCAGGGGATCAAGAGAAGCAGAAATTAATGCCTGCAAGAAAACAAATTTTATTTGCTTGTTCAGTTTCTCTTTTAAATCCCCACGCGATTCTCGATACGATTGGTGTCATTGGTACGAATTCGCTGCAATATAGCGGAGCAGAAAATCTGGCGTTTACACTTGCCTGTATCATCGTGTCCTGGTTATGGTTTATTGGGCTCGCCCTTTTAGGGAAGATGTTAGGAAAGTTAGATACAAACGGCAAATGGATGAACCGTATTAATAAGGCTTCAGCGGTCATGATCTGGCTGGTTGCGTTATACATTGCGTATCAATTGATTGTGTAAAGGTACATAGAGAATCAAACAAAGAAGCGTTTGGACGTAATGATCCTGCGCTTTTTTTATGTTGGAAGTGTAGCAGTCTTACAATATATCGGAATCAAACCTATGAAATTCTTTGAGTTTGGGATGATCGAAAGAACTATTTCAGAAACGTCTGCTCTTCATATGTTGAGATAAGTCACTTTTCTTCTAATTTGATCCTGTTATGTTTTAAAATGACATTGAGGCGGGGTCACTCATCCTCGTCATTTGAAAAGGGGGATATGGATGAAGAAAACATTGTTTAAAGATGCAGCTCTTTTAACACTGGATCCATCTTTAGGTTTTCTTGAAAAGGGAGATTTATTAATTGAAGGGAAACATATTTTAGAAGTTGGACCTTCAATTGAAGTAAGTGATGCTGACATTGTTGATGCATCTGATATGGTCATCATGCCAGGTCTTGTAGATACACATCGGCATGTGTGGCAGTCTGTCATCCGGGGCATAGGAACAGATTGGTCTTTGCAGACATATTTGAGCAAAATCTATTATGGCAACTATGGATCGATGAGACGCCCATCCGACGATCGAATCGCCAATTATTTAGGGGCATTAGAGGCTTTAGATGCAGGCGTGACCACATTTCTAGACTGGACGATGATCAATTCAATGGATCATACAGAAGAGCTCATTGAAGGATTAAAAGATGCGGGTATTCGAGCTGTTTTTGCTTTTGGTTCCTCTGGAGATGCTGAATATTGGGATAGAGAGAGTACGCTCACCAATATGGAGGACGCAGCACGTGTGAAAAAAGCGCATTTTCAATCATCAGATCAGCTTTTAACAATGGGACTTGCGATTCGTGGACCAGAGTTTTCTTCATGGGAGACGTCGGTATTTGAAATTGAAACAGCCCGGTCTCTAGATGCTCTATGCAGTATGCACATCGGCTTTGGGAATTGGGGAGCGGAGGATCGATCGATTGAGCGGCTTCATAAAGCAGGGTTACTCGGACCGGATTTGAACATGGTGCATATTAATGCAATTGATGCGGATCAAATGAAGATGCTGGCAGACAGCGGAAGCTCCATATCCATTACCCCTGAAATTGAAATGATGATGGGTCACGGTTATCCTGTCACAGGACTTGCGATTGCACAAGGTGTTCTTCCAACGCTCGGTGTAGACGTAGTGACAGCGACAGGAGGAGATTTGTTTGCCCAAATGAAATTCGGACTTCAAGCAGAGCGCGCGATCCAAAATCAATCGTTGTTAATGGATGGGATCATGCCGGGGCCTGAACTTGGGCTGTCTGCTCATCAAATGCTTGAGGCTGCGACGATCAATGGCGCTCGTGCATTACAGCTCGATCATAAAATTGGGTCGCTTACACCTGGGAAAGAAGCTGATTTCATCCTAATCGACCGGACAAGCATGAATCTTCTGCCGATGACAGATCCGGCTGGCGCGGTTGTCCAAACGGCACACCCTTCAAATGTTGATTCTGTTTATGTGGCTGGAAAAGCCGTGAAACAAAACGGAAAGCTTGTCGGTGTGAATCTAGAAGAGGTCAAACGAAAAGCTTATGCAGCAAGAGACCATATTTTATCACACAAGTTTGAATCAACACCTTCGTAAATAAAATAACCCCATAGGCGATGCCTATGGGGAATTGATTACAAGGATTCTTTAATGACCTTTTTATAATATTGGACAGACAGAAATCCGAAGACAGAATAGAGGGCAGTGTAAATCGACATGACGATGAGCATTGGAGTCCACAATTCTCCGCCGAACAAAAACCAGCCTGATTGTACAGCAAAGTAGCTGTGCAGCAATCCGATGATGAGCGGAATCCCAAAGTTAAACAGCTGTTTAAGCCGGATGCCTTTTAATAGATCCTTCTCAGTAAAACCAAGCTTACGCAAGATCGTGTAGGAGCTTTGTTCCTCTTCACTTTCATTCATTTGTTTAAAGTATAAAATGCAGCCTGATGTGACAAGGAAGCTGAGACCTAAAAATCCGACCACAAACATCATTAGTCCTATTGTTTGTTTTTGCTGCTGAGCTGAAGCTAATTGAGACATGCTTTTGTCACTTAGTTTTAAAGATGTAAACACGCTATTTGCTTGTTCAAGATTTTTATCATCTTTTATATTAACTGCGTTATATTGGCTATTCTCAAGCTGCAGCTTTGGATCTTTCTGCTTGTCGAGCTCCTCAAAAACATTTTGACTCACGACGGCAACAGGCAGACCGCCAAAAGTGAAGTTGTAAGAAATGAGATAATCTTTCTTCATATCCATGACTTTCAAATCAACAGGCTCCTTGATGAGAAGCTTCACATCGCCTGAGCTTTGAATCGGCATGAATTTCTTTAATAGATCACTGTAGCCGCTTAAAATCACTTCGCTTTTCTCCACATGAATATTTGGTGCGTTTTTCTCACTGATCACAGGCAGTGTCAATACGCCTGGATCATTATTCATATTTTTCAACTCTGAATCCATGATTTTTTTCGCATCAAATTTTGCTTGAATCACTTTGACCTGCTTTTGATCATAAGCAATATGTTTGTCAGAAAGTGCACGAGTGAAGGTTGCTGCTTCTTTTTCTGAGCCCATGACGAAATGAGCTGGAATTTGCTGCTCAGCGGTTTTTTCTGCTGAGTAATAGGAAATGTAGCTAAGAGCCAGCAAACCGATGGCAAGTGCAGATACGGTTGTAATAATCGTTAAAAGCAGTGCATTTGATTTTAGCCGGAACATAATGGATGACAAAGATAACACTTCATGAATGGCGAGATAGCCATTTTTTCTTTTACGTACGATATTGGCAATGAAAGAAACAGAGCCTTTGTAAAAAAGAAAGGTACCGATGATGACAGAGGCTAGAATATAAATCATGGCTAAAAGTAACTCAAGCATCGACGTATATGACCCGGTAAAAAGCTTAGAAGAAATATAATAGCCTGAGCTGATCAGGACAATACCGAAAACCCCAATGATGATTTCAAACACAGAGATCTTTTTCACACGCTGTTCTGTCGAAGATGTTGTTCTAAACAAAGATAAAATGGTCTGTCTATTAATAAACCATCTATTTCTTAACATGATTAATCCATAGATGATGAAAAAGACGATAAGTGTCTGTAAAAGGGCCCTGCCTGAAAAGTGCAGGTTGGCGATGGCGCTGACGCCGGTTACTTTAAATAGCACCATCAGCATGAGTTTTGAACCGATAAATCCAGCTATGATGCCAACACCCATGGAGAATACGTATAGAATAAAATTTTCTGCATTAAGCAGTTTGGCAATTTTTTGTTTCGTCATGCCAATGAGCTGAAGGAGGCCTATTTCTCTCCCTCTGCGTTTAATAAAAATGCTGTTCGCATATAACAGGAAGATCCCAACAATGGCAATGAGTAGTACAGAAGCGGCTTTGATCGCCGCACCGCCCTTAATGGAGCCTTTTACATCATCAAGTGCTGGTGAGTACTGCAAGGTGACAAAGGAAAAATAGAGCGCGACACTAAACACGAGAGCAAACACATATAAATAGTAATTCTTCAAATTTTTCTTCAGGTTACGGAAGATGAGCTGATTAATGTTCATGCTTCACACCGCCTAAGACACCTTGCGTTTTCATAATATCCTCGAAAAACATTTTTCTTTCTAAAGCGCCTTTATTCAACTGTGTATAAATCTGTCCATCCTTGATAAAAATGACGCGGCTTGAATAGCTGGCTGCGACAGGATCATGTGTCACCATCACAATGGTCGCTTTTCGTTTACGATTGAAATCTTGCAGCTTGTTGAGCAGGTCAGATGCAGATTTGGAATCAAGTGCCCCTGTAGGTTCATCAGCGAAAATAAGACTTGGTTCATGAATGAAGGCACGCACCGCCGATGTCCGCTGCTTTTGTCCACCAGAGAGTTCATTCGGGTATTTGTCTCTTAGTTCATAAATCCCCATGTCTTCTGCGAGCTGCTGAAAACGTTCAAAAGCTTCTTTTTTTGGTGTTTTGGAGATGGATAAAGGCAAAAGAATATTTTCTTTGACCGTGAGTGTATCAAGTAAATTATAATCTTGAAAAACAAAGCCAAGCTGCTTTTTTCTAAATTCCGCAAGCTGCTGATCCTTCATTTGCGTCATCTCAGCATCTGCAATACGAATGGATCCGCTGGACACATGATCGATAGACGACAATACGTTCAGAAGGGTTGTTTTCCCCGAGCCTGATGGCCCCATAATACTGACAAATTCCCCGGCTTCAATGTTCAAATCAATACCGCTCAGCACCTCTTGTTTGTTGAATTTATTTCCATAGCTTTTATAAATTTTGCGAGCTTCTAAAATGTTCATTTGCTGAACCCCTTTTTCTTTTAATTGATATCTCTAGTATAAAAAGAAGCCTGCTGGACGTCCTTCGATTTGGCGAACAAAATAGACGAGCATGTGACATTGTTGTCACATGCCTGTTTTTTAAACAAATTGTATGTATACCAGTTTCTTATCAGGATGAGTTTTCTTTCCCCATTTATTTTATCTGTTTTTTACTCTTATGTATCAATCTTCTCTGATTTTTCATGTCATGATGTTGTTTGGAAGCTTTACATGGTCATTTTATTCATGTATGATATGCATATTGAATATATGCATAGTAAATCTATGTATTGGAGGTAACTAAGAATGAAAGTGAGTAAAGAGCTTCTAAAGGGAAGTACATCTACCCTTATATTAAGCTTATTAAATGAAAGACCAATGTATGGATATGAAATGATTAAAGAATTGGAGGCGAAGTCGGAAGGGATTTTCAGTTTTAAAGAAGGGACAATCTATCCTATTTTGCACAATTTGGAGGCGAAAGAATTCATTATCTCTTACTGGGGCGAAGGGAGTGGCAACCGGAAAAGAAAGTATTACAAAATCAATGAACAAGGGAAAGCATTGATACAGGAAAAGAAAGAAGAATGGAAAGTATTTAAACATGCAGTTGATGGCGTTTTGAATGGAGAGAAAATCGCATGGGATTAGATAAAAAGTTCGAGAAGTATGTCAAAAGTGTATGTAAACGAATTAAAAATAAAGATGTTCATTCGAGTGTAAAGCTTGAACTGATGGATCATTTATACACACTAAAAGAGGAAGCAATGAATGCTGGGGTGTCTGAAGAAGAGGCGGTAGATCAAGCGTTGAACCAAATTGGTGATGCGGAAATTCTTGGAATGCAGCTTCATGAAACTCATAAAACCCAAATGGATTTTAAAATGATTCTTCTAGTGTTAGCCACTTGTTTTTGCGGGCTGTTTGTGATGTACTTTTTGCAGTTTCATTCAGATTTTACAAATCTTCAAAACATGAACATTTTTTATAAAAGCCTTGCCTTTTATTTAGTGGGTCTAGTGCTTATGTTTGGTTTGTTTTCATTCGATTATCGGCGCTTATTGAAATACTCTTGGCATTTATACATTGGGACACTCGGAATGCTGATTTTTTCGATGATGTTCGGGGCAAGAGTGAACGGTATACTTTTTTTAAGAATAAGTGATGTATCAATAAATTTGACTGAGATTATGCCTTTTCTTCTAGCTATTTCTTTAGCAGGTATCTTTCACAATTGGAGTTGGGAGAATGGGCTCAAAGCTTGGCTTGGAGTAGGGATTATGGCTTTACCGATTATTTTAATCAGTACGATTGGTTTTCTTCCTGCGACCGTTATCTGTCTGGTCATGTGCTTAACCGTGATGTATGTGTCTAGCGCAAGTTTATGGCAAATCATTATGCTGACAGCAGCAGGCATTTTATATCTGATGGTTGAATTATTTTCTCTTTTTCAAGCAGATGGGCACCTTTCCTTTTATAGAGTTCATGAATTCAGCTCAAACGGGCTTCAGATCACCCCTTATGCCATGTCAGAAGTTCACACGGATTGGATGTTTACATATATCATTTATTCATTTGGCTGGTTCGCAGGGCTCATTGCGCTCATGTTGTTTGTCATCTTTATTTACAGAGTATTTCATACAGCAAAACGAGTGAAAATGGCTTATGGCAAAATGGTCATGACAGGTTTAGCCGCTGTGTTTGCAGCAAAATGTCTCTTAAGCATTTTCACAAACTTTGGCTTTCTGCCTTTATCTGGAGTGTCTATGCCTTTCATGAGTTATGGAGGTTCACATATTCTTCTAGAAATGATGGCTGTTGGGCTGATCTTAAGTATTTATAGACGGAGACAGATGGGAGATGTTTTTCGCCAAGAAGCGGGGAGTATTTCCTAAGTAAACCACCGCAATCTCTTCGCGCAAGTTTTGACAGCCGCGAAGAGATTGCGATTGCTACATGCTCGCAATATGAACAAAATCATTCTTTTTCGGAAAGATGAAGGTGAAGGTTGTACCTTCATCTATCGTGGAGTTGACCTCGATCGTGATCTGAAGAGCGTCTGCTCCTTTTTTCGTTAAATAGAGCCCCATTCCTGTTGAGGCGGTGTCATTGTGATGTCTTGTTGAGGTAAAGCCTTTTTCAAAAATACGAGAGATGTCTCTTGGATCAATTCCTCTGCCTTGATCTGTGATCGTCAGCATGACTTTTTCATCTATTTGCTTGCTTTCAATGACAATATCGGAAGAATGGCTGTATTTGACTGCATTTGTGAGTACCTGTCTGATCATAAAGGATAACCATTTTATATCACTTAATACGGTACGTTCCTCCAGCGTCAGCTCAAAGCCGATTCCTTTTTGCATACACCATGATTGGAGAGCCTTGATTTCTTTCGCTATGATGCTTTGCAGGTCCAGCTTTTCAATGAATAAATCATTTTCGATATGACGTACTCTGCTTTGGTGCAGCTGGGCATCAAGTAATAAATGGATTCTGAGCCACTCATACGTCATATTTGATTTCAGCGGCTGATCTGTTAAGCGGTCAATCATTAAACGCATCGCTGTAAGCGGTGTTTTGACCTCATGTATCCAAGAGAGCAATTCATCTTTTTCTTCTTCAAGAGCGATTTTCTGCTCTGCTGCCATCCGCCGGTAGCGTGCAATTTGCTCTGACGTCGCATCATGGATGAGCTGCTCAAATGGGGAAGAGGGGGTTAGCCGCATTTGATGTTCAATGTCATCATCCCATTCTTTGAGCCTCTCATAATAAGCCGTTTCTTTTCGATATCGAAAAAAGAGAAAGACAATCATGAGAAATGTAGACAATAGCACAATATAAAAAAGAGAAGCGATTGGAATGGTCGTATCCAAATAAGCAACAAACAGAATGAGGAGCTGCAAACTAAGAAAGAAAAGAATCCAGCTTCTTCGTTCTTTTAAAAATGCTTGCAGCATCATTGATCATCCTTTTCCTTTGCAAGATAGCCTTGACCCACTTTTGTCTCAATGAAGGCGCCAAGGGAGATCTCGTCTAGTTTTTTTCTGAGGCGGTTGACGTTTACAGTCAGTGTATTGTCACTGACAAACCGTTCATCCTCCCACAATGCTTGAATGAGTGATTCACGGCTGACGATATGATTTTTATGCTGAATCAATTCCTTGAGAATAAATAACTCATTTTTCGTTAATTCAACCTCACCGTGATCATTTGTTACGGTGTTTTTTTCTAGGTCAATCGCAGCGCCGCACCATACCTTTAGGCTGGCCGGTTCTGCATTATAATCATGCACGCGGCGAAGAACAGCACTAATTTTGGCAATGAGTACGTCAAAGTGGAAGGGCTTTTGCACAAAATCATCGGCTCCGAGCTGCATCGACATGACCATATCAGCAGGGTGGTCTCTTGAGGAGAGGAAGATGATCGGAACATTTGAATGATGCCGAATCATCCGGCACCAGTGAAAGCCATCGTATTTTGGCAGCTGTATATCAATAATGACGAGATCAGGCTGGACAGACGTGAATTCCTGCAGCACCTGATGAAAATCTTGAATCCCATAGACATCATAGGACCAGTTGACTAGACGTTCTTTGATTTCTTGGAAGAGGGTTGTATCATCTTCAATCAGTAGAATCTTAAACAAAATCAGCACCACACTTTTTGTATTCGCTTGTTGTCATTGTAGCGGAAAAAAGTCCCTGCCGCTAGAAGCAGACAAGAAAAAAGCAAGGGAAGAGGTCCCTTGCTTCAGCTTATTTACCTAAAAAGTGCTTTTTAAAGAATGATAGTTGGAATTCAAGTGTGAGTGGGTCATTAAAATAGAATTCCTCTGCATTGGCTTCATACACACGATGTTTTTTGACAGCCGGGATGGACTTGTAAATTTCACTGTTTTGATAGGAATTGTCCATTTCGCTGTTTTTACTAATGATCATATAGTCTCCTGCAAATTCAGGGATGACCTCCTGTGAAACCGCGTAGTAGCCGGCTTTTAATGCTTTTTCTTTTACTTTCTCAGGCATTTTCAGTTTCATGGCTTGATAAAGAATTTCTGTTCCGCGGCCCCATGCATCTCCAAAGACGTAAAGATCTTTTGTGCCGCTTTCAAAGACAGAAACGGTTGCATCTTCGCCGATTTTTGCTTTGATTTCTTTTCCAGCTTCAGCTGCGCGTTTTTTGAAATCTTTAACCCAAGCTTTTGCTTCTTTTTCTTTGTTTAATACTTTTCCAATTTCAATGTGCTGCTGAAGGTAATCAACTTTGTTATACGTAAATAAAACGGTTGGTGCGATTTTTTTGAGCTTTTCTACATTTTTAGTATTGCTTAAGCCAATGATGACATCAGGCTTTAGCTTCATGATTTTCTCTACATTTGCATCAGATACTTCTTCAACATTTTTTAATTTCTTTTGGAAACGCGGATTCTTTTTGGACCAAGAGTCAACGCCGACAAGGTTCACACCAAGTGACATGACATTCCCTGTGTAAGAACCGAGCACAACAACACGTTTTGGATGCGCTGGCAGCTTCACAGGCCCATTTTCAGATTGATATGTAATTTTGTCTGATGATGTGGATTGATTTCCTTTATTTGAGGAAGAGCTGCTGCTATTGCCACATGCGCTCAATGCAAGTACAAAGATGAGCATCAGAGGGAACAATATTTTCTTCATGAATGTAGACTCCTTTGAAATCGGCACATAAGCCGGATATTGGTTGTATTAGTGATAATGATAATTATTATCACTTGGATATCATATCATAGAACTGTGGGCTGTTGTCAATGACATTTTGATAGCTGGTGATAAAAAAATAAAGAGGGGATTTTCGATAAAAAAAGATCAAGGCAGCATGTGTCCTGATCTTTTTTTTATTTAAACCAGCCTTTTTCTTTTGATCGTGTAATGGCTTCGATGCGGTTTTTCACTTCCAGCTTATCTAAAATAATGGAAATGTAGTTCCGGACAGTGCCGCTTTTAATGCTGAGTTCTTTTGCAATTTCTTTTGTGTTTTTACCATCTGCGACGAGTTCAAGAACCGATTTCTCTCGCTCCGTTAAAGGGTTTTCGTCACTATATAAGTCTTCCATCAATTCAGGTGCGTACACTTTTTTCCCTTTCATCACACTGCGAATGGCACTTGCCAGCTCCTCGCTTGGGCTGTCTTTCAGCATGTAGCCGCTGACGCCAGCTTTTAGCGCCCTTTGGAAATAACCGGAGCGGGCAAAGGTCGTTAAAATGATGATTTTCACATCTGATCCTTTAAGCTCTTCCGCTGCATCAAGCCCGGTTTTTCCCGGCATTTCAATATCCATTAAGCAAATATCAACAGGGTGTGTTTTGGCAAAATCGATGGCATCTTGGCCGTTCGTACCTTTCCCAACAACCGTCATATCGTCTTCTAAATCGAGAAGTGAACCGAGTGCACCAAGCAGCATTTGCTGATCTTCTGCGATAAAGATGTTGATCATTTCATCCCCTCCTTTTCTTTTGCTGCTGAATCATTTGGAATGCTCATAATGAGCTTTGTCCCGTCTTTTGTTTCAATACGCAGGCGGCCATTTGCAAATTCCAATCTTTCTCTTATGCCTAAAAGGCCGTGACCCTTCGTTTGAGAGGGCGGATAGTCGCCTTTAAATGTTCCGTCGTCCTCAACGGTGATGATGGCTTCCTTTGATTTTTGGTGAATGGTGATTTTACAAACAGTCGCGTCACTATGTTTGACGACATTTGTCACCGCCTCTTTGATGCACATGCTCACAATGTTTTCGTTCAGAAGTGAGATGTGTTTCGGTGCTTCCTTTTCATCATAGATCAACTCAATGCCAGCTGCATCGAGAATTTGCTCGATGTTCGACATTTCCTCTTTGATTCGGATCCCCTTCATGGAGGAAACAATCTTCCGTACTTCATTGAGAGACGTTCTGGCGGTCTGCTGGACGCTTTTGAGTTCGGCACGGGCCTGTTCAGGGTCTTTATACACGAGTTTACGGGCAAGATCACTTTTTAACCCGATCAAAGAAAGCTTTTGTCCAAGGGTGTCATGCAGGTCGCGTGCAATGCGCTGCCTTTCTTCAAGCTTCACAAGATCAGCAATCCGTTCATTGGCATATTCTAATTTCTCCTCAAGCCGTTCACGTTCCTTCCTGCTCCGAATGCTGAGAGGAAGAAGAATGGCACTAATCAGGGTGATCACGACAAAAGGAATTTGTGTGAGAAACCAGCCCTTTTTTAAGATCAAACTAAAGTTCACCGCTATAGCAGCGCTCCCTAGATGAATATAGTATAAGATATAAAAAGGTACTTTTCTTTTAATATGCCCATTGAAATAGGCGATGCAAAAAGCGAAATAAATATAGCTGTAGAGCATCACATAACCAGTTGAAATACAGATCAATAAAAGACCGAAGACATATAAAGACCAGCCTTTTGCGACAAAGGCAAAACGATACACAGCGAAAAAGACGACGTTCAAAATAATGCCGATCACAATACCTAAAGTCGAAGGTGTCTTAAAGATAAAATAGAAGGGCAGGATGAAAAAAATGGCCCATATATAGGGAGAAATTCCATGCAACTTTTGAATTTTAAACTGTTTTTTCATCCGTGTGCCACCTTTTCCGTTTTCGTTCTTTTTCCTTACTTTATCAAATTCAACTTATGGTTGCATCCTGTAAATGACAACAAGCTCCTTCTAGTGTAAGAAAGAGCTTGCACCAATTATGCATTTTTCTTTAGAATGTCTCCTTTAATGACAGGTGCGGGCATCTTCTTAGATTGCCGTGCTTCTTTAAAGGTAACGAATGCTTTCGTTTCTTCATCCCAAAGTCTAAATTTCATTGATTCAATACTTGTTTTTAAAGTGATGGTTGGAACATTTTGAAGCGGCTCACTATGATCATGTGCATGCTCCAAGTGATAATTCGGTACCCTCGGACTTAAATGATGGACATGGTGATAACCGATATTGCCTGTTAACCACTGGAGAAGCTTTGGCAATTTGTAAAAAGAACTGCCTTCTACCGCTGCCTGCACATAATTCCAATGTTCATCTGCTTCAAAGTAAGAATCCTCAAACGTATGCTGAACATAAAACAGCCATACACCGATTGATCCTGAGATCAGGAAGATTGGACCTTGGACAAGCAGGAACTCCTGCCAGCCAAAAAGAAGACACGTTGCAGCTGCTAGCGCAATGATGCTCACGTTTGTGAAATACGTGTTCCAGCGCTCTTTTTTACGTGCATTTTTGACGTTGAAACGGTTTTTTAAGAGAAAGACAAAGATCGGACCTAAAATAAACATCACAAAAGGGTTACGGTAAAATCTGTAGCGAAATTTTGTCCATGCTGATGCTTCTTGATATTCTTTGACTGTCAGGAGCCAAATGTCGCCAGTACCTCGTTTGTCTAAATTACTACTTGTGGCATGGTGAATTGAATGATCTCTTTGCCATTGAAGATAAGGGAAAAGGGTGAGTACGCCCGTTAAAAAACCGAACAGGTGATTCAGCGGCTTCTGTTTGAAAAAGGATTGATGGCAGCAGTCGTGAAAAATAATAAAGACACGTACTAAAAAACCAGCTGCAATTACCGCAAAAAAGAGGGTTAAAAGGTAGGAGATGTTCAGGCTATAATAGGCAAGAAACCAAAGCCCCAAAAATGGAATGAATGTATTAAAGAGTTGAATGATACTTTTTTTTGAATCAGCACCAGAGAATTGGCCAACTTGTTTTCTTAAAGAGGCTTGCTGCTGTGTGTTTGTTGAAGTCGTCATGAACGTTCAAGTCCTTTCCGTTTCTTTCTTCTTCAAAGTATAGAAGGAAAGGTGTCATACTCATAGTAGCACCCATCATGTATTCAATATGACATTTGTCATGTTTGACCTCAAAAAGGCTGATGGGATCACGGTTTTGAGTTTATTTCTCATCAATAAAAAAAGTAAAGGCGCTGGGCCTTTACTTTTTATGAACGAGCTTCATGTACTTTTAACTGCTTGCCTTTAATGGTTGTGTGGCGCATAGCATTCAGCACAAGAGGGCCTTTGCCGTTTAAAATATCGACATATGTTTTTGTGTCTTGAATCGTAATAATCCCAATGTCATCGAATGCAACGCCTTCTATTTTGGCAATGGTCCCAACGAAATCAACAGCCCGCAGTTTCTTTTTCTTTCCGCCGTTAAAATAAAGCTTCATAATATCCTTCTCAACGCCTGCCTGTTTATTTTCCTTTTGAATAGGCGTTTCAATCTTTTCTTCAAAGCTTTCTACATGCTTTTCTGCTTCTTCCTTTGTCGGATAAGGCTGAGTTTGAAAATCTATGCCGGCATCCTGCTTTAATTCATCAATAAGCGGCTTTGCATTCTTTGTCATAAACGCAATCGTTTTCCCGCTTTTCCCCGCTCTGCCTGTTCTGCCAGTCCGGTGAATATAGCGCTCTTTTTCATAAGGAAGATCATAATGAATGACATGCGTCATATCACTGACATCAATTCCCCTGGCTGCTATATCTGTTGCGATCAGATAACGGAATTCACCTTTTTTAAATTCATCCATCACATCAAAGCGGTCTTCCTGTCTCATGCCGCCATGAATTTTGTCACAGGGCACATCCCATTCGTCCAGCTTCAGCGTGAGTTCATTCACCCGGTCTTGTGTATTACAGAAAATAATGCAGCTATCTGGATTTTCAATGACGATCGTACGCTGAAGAAGGGAGAATTTCGATTCTTCTTCTGTTTCAATCACGGTGTGAGTGATTTGCTGTACAGACGTTTCTTCACGTGCGATCTCAATGACTTTGGGTGATTGTAAAAACTGTTCGCTCAATTTCTTCATGTCATCAGACATTGTCGCTGAAAACAGCATCGACATGCGCTTTGGCGGCAGATACTGAATAATAGAAGAGACTTGATCGATAAATCCCATGTTCAGCATTTCATCCGCTTCATCTAACACGAAAAATTTGAGATTTTCTAAAGAAAGGGTGCCTTTCTCAAGGTGATCCAAAATGCGGCCTGGTGTCCCGCACACAATATGGTTTTTCTGTGAAAGCTCTACTTTCTGCGCTTGAAAAGGGGCTTTTCCATAAATGGCCGCGGCTTTGATTCGTTTGAATCGCCCGAGGCTTGTGAGGTCTTGTTTGACCTGCATGGCGAGCTCTCGTGTTGGAACGAGGATGAGGGCTTGAGGTTTATTTTCAGCCCAATCAACCATTTCACAAATCGGCAGACCATAGGCTGCAGTCTTGCCGCTCCCAGTCTGAGATTTGACGATTAAATCCTGCTTTGAAAAAGCAATTGATAATGTCTCGTGCTGAACAGGTGTAGGTGTATGGAAGTGAAGCGCTTCTAACGCTTGTTTCAATTCATCACTTAATGGATATTGATCAAAATGTTGTAATGTCATCGTGTTCTCCTTTTCGTACATTCATACTTGTGACATCATACCATAACCATGACCGTGAATGAAAAAACATAGAAAAAAGCCCCGTAAAGGAGCTTTCAGCGTGCGGACAAATTCTCAAAGGAATCTTCGTTTTACTTTTTCCCAGTAAGAGTTGTCTTTTAATTTCACCGTTTTAATGACTTTTCCTGAAAGGCCAATGTCAATTTGTTTGACGTGTTTTGTGCCGAGTGCTTCGTTATCAAGCCCGATAATTGGATGATCGTTTCCATCCTGCACTACCTTCAGCGTCAGCTTGCGGTCACTGCTCAAGATGAAAGGAGCGCCTAATGTACGGTAAGAGTTGTTATTCAGCGATGCAAGTTCTGTGACCTGCATACAAGGAAGCATCGGATCAACCACGGCGCCGCTCACGGATTTATTGTAGGCCGTTGAGCCAGTCGGAGTGGAAATAATCATGCCGTCGCCTCTAAAAGTTTCAAAGTGGAAATCATCTATATACACATCGATCACAAATGTTTTAATAATGCTGGAGCGGATTGACAGTTCATTTAAGCAATGGAACTGGTTTGTGCTGTCAACGCTTACATCGATGATCGGATATTTTCTCACTTCAAGCTGTTCAGTATTCATGGCATCAATCATTTTATCAAAATGCTCTAACGAGAAATCGCAGTATAGGTGCGTATTCTCTGATTTTGATACCCCTACATACAAGCAGTCATCCCGGAATTTTGTTTTACGTACTGCTTGAAGAAATGTGCCATCCCCGCCAATTGAAGCAATAATGTGGGCATCCTCTGCACGCTTGACGACGTGAAAGCCTTGATCAGTAGCGAGCTTCTCGAGAGAAGAAATGTGTCCATCCAATTCATGATCTTTTTTGTAAAAGAAAAATACATTGCGACGATTGTCTGTCATTGACGTTCTCCCCTTTGCTGTCAAAAATAAATTTCAATGATAAAGGGCTTACATGAAAACCCTTGCTCACATTTTACACTTTTTTCATATGAAAGTAAAAATTTTAGAAAGAACCATCTGATGATCGGATTGCTTTATGAGAAATGAGTCGATGTGAGTGATTTGAAATGGCTGAATTCTGAGCATAATTGAATAGCCGTTTTCTCATGAAAGAATGGTTTAGGTGTTTCGTTGCGGTGAAGATCTAGCCTATTAGGTGCAGGGAGAGGATAAAAAAGCCAATTTTTCGTCATGCGCATGTCTAAGTAGACGATGTAAAGTTGATCGTTATTTAAAAGAGGTGCTATCATATGCCTACATGAAATGTAAAAAAACCACAATTCCTGTGAAACATTTCGTGTGGGCATTCGTATGAATGAAGTGAGATAAAAAGGAGGAGAAAAAGATGAATGCGAAAAGATGGGTAGCACTAATTATTGCACTTGGTGTTTTCGGATTTTCAATTGTAATTAGTGTCACGATGGCCTTGTTCGATAGCTTCAATGACAATAAAATGAGTTATCAATTCGGGGATGAAATAGAAGAGAAGGTACTAGAGAATGGCAGCGGTGCAGGCAAGATTGCTGTTCTTGAGATTAATGGAACCATTCAAGATAATGGCGGCGCATCGAGCCTATTAGGCGGAGAAGGTTATGATCATCGTGCATTCCTCAAGGAACTAGATAAAGCGAAAGAGGATGCTTCTGTAAAAGGTGTACTTCTGCGCGTAAACTCTCCTGGCGGCGGTGTCTATGAAAGTGCTGAAATACATAAAAAATTAGAAGAAGTGAAAAAAGCGAAGAAGCCGATTTACGTATCTATGGGATCAATGGCAGCTTCAGGCGGCTACTACGTGTCAACTCCAGCGAAGAAAATCTTTGCTTCACCTGAAACATTAACAGGATCGTTAGGTGTCATCATGCAAAGCTTGAATTATTCAAAGCTCGCAGATAATCTGGGTATTAAATATGAAACGATTAAGAGCGGGAAATTCAAAGATATCATGTCTCCAAACCGTGATATGACAAAAGATGAGCGCAACATCATGCAAAGCATGGTCGACAACTCTTATGAAGGATTTGTCAAAGTGATCTCTGAAGGTCGCGGTATGTCAAAACAGGAAGTCAAGGAAATCGCTGACGGCCGGGTATATGACGGGACACAAGCAAAATCGAACGGATTAGTCGATGAGCTTGGGTATTATGAAGATGCATTAAAAGCGATGAAGAAAAATGAAAAAGGCTTAAAAGGAGCAACAGTGGTCAGCTATTCTCAAAGCTTTGGCTGGAACTCTCTTTTCAACATGAGTGCAAGCAAGCTCTTTAAAAGCGAAATTGATTTTCTGAATTTAAAAGAAACACTGGCTGGCTCAAATGGGTCTAAACCGATGTATCTCTATTCAAAATAAAGGAGGGATCATAGATGGATTCTACATTCGATGAAGTAAGCGAAAGCCGCAGCCAAGAGGAAGAATCGAAGCCGGCCTTTGTGAAGCGCGCTTCAATTGAAGCACAGGCGTTTGCAGGTTTTTGGATTAGATTTTGGGCATTTATTCTTGATTGGCTCGTCGTCTGGGGTGTAAACCATTTGACGGTTTCTCCAATCTTTAGTCTGTTTGGCTGGTCCAAAGGAGGGGGATGGTTTTCTCCATTTTCCGTCACAACGACGATTGTATTCCTCCTTTATTTCGCCATCATGACGAAAATCTTTCAACAAACACTTGGCAAGATGGTGTTTGGGATTAAAGTGGTCTCACTTCAGCCTGAGAAGAAGCTGGCATGGGATGTTATTTTCTTTAGAGAGATTGTAGGACGCTACATTAATACGATCTTTATTCTCTATGCTATCGTTGGGTTCTCACCGAAAAAGCAAGGGGTTCATGATTACTTTGCCGATACGGTGGTCGTCCATGAACATTTATATGAAAAAATAGAATCAAACGTATAATCAGAGGGAGTTTGGCCGTAACGGTCAAACTCTTTTTTGTTGATTGGGTATAAAATCCAGAATGAGAGCCATAATCGTAGGGGAAGCATCATTTGTTATGGAGGAAGTGAGCACAGTGCTTTACGTTTGGATCGCAGCGTTTTTGTTTCTTGTGATCTTGTTGATTTTCATGAAAGTAACCATTTCGCTGGACTATTCGCATACAAACGACAATGACCACATTGCACTGAAGGTCATCACCTTCTATGGATTGGTCAGACTCAAAAAAGAGATTCCGATGGTGAGGATCAATCCAGAAGACCAAACGATTGATATTCGTGAGAAGAAAATGAAGAGCGCCAAAACGCCTGATCACGAAAAAGAATCGATGCATAAAAAAGTAGGAAAACGTGATATGAAGCAGATCCTTCATCAAATGGAGCGCATCACAAAAGAGATTGTCGATTTAAACCGGATCATGCGCAAGTTCTTCATCCACGTAAAGATTGACTCGTTTCACTGGTCGACATGGATCGGCTTTCAAGACGCCGCTTTAACAGGTGTAGCAGCCGGCGGTGTATGGTCAGTTAAAGGAGCGCTGCTTGCCTTTATGCAGGAGCATCTCACCTTTAAGCATAAACCGATATATGAAGTCATTCCGGCCTTTCAACACAATGTGTCACAGACTCAGTTTACATGTATAGCTTATTTCCGTATTGGACATGCTATGCTTGCAGCCATTCGTTTACTTGTCCATTGGTTAAAAGGAAGAAAGGCGAGAAAAAGTGCCTCTCTTCAAGCAACGAAGAATGAATCATCTGTTTAAGGAGGAACCCGAAAATGGCAGATCATCCAATCCAAGGTCTCATGAAGACAGCGATGGAAAACTTAAAAGAAATGATAGATGTGAATACAATCATCGGCGATCCAGTCGAAACCCCTGACGGCAGTGTCATTCTCACTGTGTCAAAGGTTGGTTTTGGATTTGCAGCCGGCGGCAGTGAATTTAACGGGAACCAAAAGAAAGAAAAGCGTTCTGATGAACAGGAACGAAAAGAGCCGAGACTCCCATTTGGCGGCGGAAGCGGCGGCGGGGTGTCGATTACACCAATCGCCTTCTTAATTGTAGGAACAAACGGAGTTCGAATGCTTCATTTGGATGAACACACCCATCTGCTCGATAAAATATTGGATTCTGCTCCTCAAGCAATTGAACGTCTTCAGCACATGTTTAAGAAGGATGAGCGGGAGCACCGTCACAAAGAACGAAAACTAGATGACATAGACCTTTAAAAAGTTAGCTGCGCTGCAGTTAACTTTTTTTGCAAAATGGACGATTAGGCTTTGCAGTTTTTTGCTTTCTCTACTATGATAGAACCATACATTTGAAAAGGGAGGAATTGTTTTGGCATCGATCACATTTAAAGGAAGTCCTGTCACGCTTGTAGGAAATGAAGTAAAAGTAGGCGAGCAGGCTCCTGATTTTACGGTATTAACGAACTCACTTGGAGAAGTTTCACTTTCTGATTTAGCAGGAAAAGTGACGATCATCTCAGTGATTCCTTCTATTGATACAGGTGTGTGTGACGCACAAACAAGACGTTTCAATGAAGAGGCAGCGGGTTTAGGTCCTGTCAATATTTATACGATTAGTGCAGACCTTCCATTTGCACAAGCACGCTGGTGCGGAGCAAACGGAATTGAAAATGTCGAAACATTATCTGATCACAGAGATATGTCATTTGGTGAAGCATTCGGAGTGTATATGAAAGAATTGCGTTTATTGGCGCGCGCAGTCTTCGTATTAGACCCTAACGGAAAAGTGGTTTACACTGAATACGTAAGTGAAGCAACGAATCACCCAAATTATGAAAAAGCCATTGAAGCTGCAAAATCACTGTTATAAAAGCAGCATCGACAAGAGCTCCGGCTTCATCCTGGGGCTCTTTTCAATGAGAACATATAGCTTTTAACAAAGCGAGGAGAGAAAAGCATTGCAGAAAGATCAAGTAAGTACGATTTTTGAACTGCTCGATACAGCTTCTATTCGATTAAAAAAGGAACAGAGCATTTCTTATATTGAAGCATTGGCAGAAGCAGGAGAAGCCTTTTTCCAAGCAAATGATCGAAACGGTTTATTAAAGGATTTGATAGAGAAAGCAGTTTTTGCTTCTTATGATCATGAGCAGATTCGTAAAGCGTTTCAGCTCGCCGTATTGAAAGGTCAAAAGGATATTTCTCATCCAAATCGCCAGATGACACCAGATACGATTGGACTGTTTGTCAGCTATTTGGTGAACAAATTTTTAGATGGTCAAAAAGAGCTTGTAGTCTTTGATCCAGCAGCGGGAACAGGAAACTTACTTCTTGCTGTTTTAAATAATCTCACTGCAGAAACAAAACGCGGCTTTGCATCTGAAATTGATGATGTGCTCATTAAAATTGCTTGGGCGCAGGCGAATTTAGAGGAGAAAGAAGTTGAGCTTTTCCACCAGGACAGTCTTGAGCCGCTTCTGATCTCACCGGCAGATGTCACTGTATGCAGTCTCCCAGTCGGCTATTATCCAAATGATGAGCGTGCAGCAGACTTTGAATTAAAGGCAAAAGAAGGACATGCCTTTGCCCATTATTTATTCATTGAACAAAGCCTTCGCTACACAAAAGAAGGCGGCTTCTTATTCTTCATCATTCCAAATGATTTGTTTGAAGGAAAAGAGAGCGTACAATTAAAGGATTTCATCAAAGATCATGCGTATATGAATGCGTTAATTCAGCTGCCAGTGTCCATGTTTAAGGATAAAAAACACGCCAAAAGCTTATTTGTGATGCAAAAGAAAAAAGAAGGGCTGGAAGCACCAAAACGAATGCTGTTTGCCAATCTTCCATCTTTCTCACAGAAGGAAGCAATGGTCGGTGTGATGAGAAAACTAGACCAGTGGTTTATAGAAGAAAAAGAAACGAAACAATAGCCAGAGTGATTTCTGGCTATTTTACTATTCAGAAAATAACGACTTATTGATGTAAGCGATAACAGTTTGAAGGTACACTTGAAATGCAAAGTTTTCAATGTTTAAATGAAAAAGTCAGATATTTTTCGGACTTATCGTTAAACTATAAAAGACCCGTCAAACAGGTTGAATATAGCACCGGAAAAAACGTGAAACCTTATATAACAACTGAGTAAAAGGAGCGACAGTAATGTCCAAAATTATTGCAATCAACGCAGGAAGCTCATCTCTTAAATTCCAATTGTTCGACATGCCAGAAGAAACCGTTTTAACAAAAGGGCTTGTTGAAAGAATCGGAATGGACAACAGTATCTTCACGATCTCTGTAGATGGAGAAAAGAAAACAGAAGTGACAGATATTCCAGATCACGCAGTAGCGGTCAAAATGCTGCTTGAAAAACTAACTGAATTTCACATCATCAAAGACTTTAATGAAATTGATGGCGTAGGACACCGCGTTGTTCACGGCGGAGAGAAATTCAGCGATTCTGTTCTTTTAACTGATGAAGTGATCAATGACATTGATCAGCTTTCAGAGCTTGCACCACTTCACAACCCTGCAAACGTTGTAGGAATCAAAGCATTCAAACAAATTCTGCCTGACGTACCAGCGGTTGCTGTGTTCGATACAGCATTCCACCAAACTATGCCAGAGCAGTCTTACCTATACAGCCTTCCGTACGACTACTACAAAAACTTTGGTATTCGTAAATACGGATTCCACGGGACAAGCCACAAGTTCGTTACAGAGCGTGCAGCAGAGCTATTAGGCCGTCCACTAGAAGAGCTTCGTCTGATTTCTTGCCACCTTGGAAATGGTGCGAGTATCGCAGCAGTTGAAGGCGGAAAATCAATCGATACATCTATGGGCTTTACACCACTTGCTGGTGTTGCAATGGGTACACGTTCTGGTAACATTGACCCTGCCCTTATTCCATTTATTATGGAAAAAACAGGACATACTGCTGAAGAAGTGCTTTCTACTTTGAATAAGAAGAGTGGTCTTTTAGGTGTGTCTGGTCTGTCAAGTGACCTTCGTGATATCGAAGAAGCAACAGAAGAAGGAAACGACCGTGCAGAAGTTGCTCTTGATATTTTTGCGAGTCGTATTCATAAATATATCGGTTCTTATGCAGCAAGAATGAATGGCGTAGATGCGATCATCTTCACAGCTGGAATCGGTGAAAACAGTTCAGAAGTAAGAGCACGTGTACTTCGTGGTCTAGAATTCATGGGCGTTTACTGGGATCCATCCCTAAACAACATGAGAGGCGAAGAAGCATTCATCAGCTACCCGCACTCACCTGTAAAAGTAATTGTCATCCCTACAAACGAAGAAGTAATGATTGCAAGAGACGTTATGCGTTTAGCGTAATCAAGTTTGAGAAGCTCTTTTCCAATAAGGAAAAGAGCTTTTTTCTGTTAAAAGCAGCATGCTATAATGTTGTCCAATACGAAGCAAAAGGGAGCGGTGCGAAAGATGAGCGTGACAGAACATAAACGTGAGGCGAAAGAAAGGCTTTATGTGAAAGTCATTACGGTCAGTGATACAAGAACGAAAGATACAGATAAAAGCGGCCGTCTGATGATTGATTTGCTCAAAGAACAGGGACATCTTGTTCTTGCATACGATATTGTAAAAGATGATATAGGATCGATTCAAGACGCTGTGCTGGAAGGAACAAGCGAACCGAAAATAGATGCCGTCTTGTTAAATGGCGGCACAGGGATTGCTGCAAGGGATGTGACCATTGAAGCGATCACCCCTCTTTTTTCCAAGGAACTGCCTGGCTTTGGCGAAATCTTCCGCATGCTCAGTTATACAGAAGACATAGGTTCAGCTGCTATTTTATCCAGGGCAACGGCAGGGGTCGTCAATCAAAAGGCTGTCTTTGCCACGCCGGGATCTACCGGAGCCGTTCGTTTAGCCATGACCAAACTCGTGATTCCAGAGCTTCCTCATGTCTTACGAGAGCTTGAAAAGGATCAAAAATAGCCCAAAATGACTCTGCCAAGAAAATTTGGCAGAGTTTTTTTCATAAAGGGGTTGAAAAAACAATTTTTCCTTGTTACAGTGTATACATACTAAATGCATGTTTATAAATTAAAACTTATTTTTATGCAAAAACATTCACAGAATCAAAACAAGCGAGAGGAGCTTTTCAATCATGTCACAAAATAAAAAAGTCGTATTAGCATATTCCGGAGGTCTTGATACCTCTGTTGCAGTTAAATGGTTACAAGAGCAAGGATACGAAGTCGTTGCTTGCTGCCTGGACGTAGGTGAAGGAAAAGATTTAGCATTCGTTCAACAAAAAGCACTTCAAGTCGGAGCTGTTCAATCATACATGATTGACGCAAAAGAAGAATTTGCTGAAGAGTTTGCGCTCACTGCATTACAAGCACACACAATGTATGAAGGGAAATATCCACTAGTATCTGCACTATCCCGCCCGCTTATTGCAAAAAAATTAGTGGAAGTGGCAGAAAAAGAAAATGCAGTAGCAGTTGCTCATGGATGTACTGGAAAAGGGAACGACCAAGTTCGTTTCGAAGTATCCATTAAAGCATTGAACCCAGACCTAGAAGTTCTTGCACCAGTGCGTGAATGGAAATGGTCTCGTGATGAAGAAATCGATTATGCACAAAAACACGGTATTCCAATCCCGATTAACTTAGACAGCCCATATTCAATCGACCAAAACCTTTGGGGCAGAAGTAACGAATGTGGCATTTTAGAAGATCCTTGGGCTGCGCCGCCAGAGGGTGCATACGATCTGACAAATCCACTTGAAAAAACGCCTGACACACCTGAAATCATTGAGATCACGTTTGAAAAAGGAAAACCGACAGCGATTGATGGCATCCAATATTCATTATCTGATCTCATCCTTCATTTAAATGAAGTCGCTGGTCAGCATGGTGTAGGCAGAATCGATCACGTTGAAAACCGTCTTGTTGGCATCAAATCCCGTGAAGTGTACGAGTGCCCAGGTGCTGTCACACTTCTTAAAGCACATAAAGAGCTTGAAGACTTAACGCTTGTCAAGGAAGTGGCACACTTTAAACCAATCGTTGAACAAAAAATGGCTGAATTAATATACAACGGCTTATGGTTCTCACCGCTTAAAGAAGCACTAGATGCATTCTTACAAGAAACACAGCAGAACGTAACGGGTGTTGTACGTGTGAAACTATTTAAAGGTCATGCCATTGTAGAAGGACGTAAATCACCATATTCACTTTATGATGAAAATCTAGCAACTTATACAAAAGCAGACGAATTCGATCATGATGCAGCTGTAGGATTTATTAACCTTTGGGGCTTACCGACAAAAGTAAACAGCATCGTGAATAAAAAGGAGCAGGTTAAAGCATGAAAAAGCTTTGGGGAGGCCGATTTCAAAAAACACCAGAAAAATGGGTCGATGAGTTTGGCGCGTCCATTCATTTCGACAAACAATTAGTCAAAGAAGATTTGACCGGCTCCCTTGCTCATGCAAGTATGCTGAATAAATGCGGTATCCTCGGCGATGAGGAGGCCGCTGCCATCAAAGACGGACTAAATACGCTCATGAAAAAGGCAGAGGCGGATGAACTGGAATTCTCAGTCGATTATGAAGACATTCATTTAAACCTTGAAAAAATGCTCATTGATGAGATTGGTCCGCTTGGCGGCAAATTGCACACAGCGAGAAGCCGGAATGATCAGGTTGCAACCGATATGCACTTATATTTGAATAACCAAGTCGAGCATATTATTGAGCTGATCTCTTCTTTTCAAACGGTTCTTGTAGAAAAGGCAGAACAGCACGTTGAAACAATTTTTCCAGGATATACGCACCTGCAGCGTGCACAGCCTATTTCGTTTGCCCATCATATGCTCGCCTATTTTTGGATGCTTGAGCGTGACAAAGCGCGCTTTCAAGATTCATTAAAGCGAATTAACGTGTCTCCACTTGGATGCGGAGCGTTAGCAGGAACGACATTCCCGATTGATCGTGAATATACAGCAGAGCAGCTTGGCTTTGACCACATTTACGAAAACAGCCTCGATGGTGTGAGTGACCGGGACTTCATTTTAGAGTTTTTATCTAATAGCAGTCTTGTGATGATGCACCTCTCACGTTTTTGTGAGGAAATCATTTTATGGTGCTCGCAAGAATTTAAATTCATTGAACTCGATGACACGTATGCAACAGGCAGCAGCATGATGCCGCAGAAGAAAAACCCAGATATGGCTGAATTAATCCGCGGGAAAACAGGCCGCGTGTATGGCAACCTGATGGGGCTTCTCACGATTATGAAAGGCTTGCCGCTTACGTATAACAAAGACCTGCAAGAAGATAAAGAAGGCATGTTTGATACAGTGAAAACCATCGCTGGCAGCCTGCAAATTTTTACAGGCATGATTCAAACGATGACAGTGAACGAAGATGTCATGAAAAAGGCAACAAAAGAAGATTTCTCAAACGCGACAGAAGTGGCAGACTACCTTGCGAAAAAAGGCATGCCATTCCGTGAAGCACACGAAATCGTTGGCAAGCTTGTGTATACATGTATTCAAAAAGGCATCTATCTAAGTGATCTTCCTTTTGAAACATTTACAGAAGCAAGCGAACTTTTTGAACAAGACATTTACACAGTTCTTGACCCATATGTTGCTGTTGAAAAAAGAACAAGTGCAGGCGGAACTGGATTCAAACAAATTCAGCTCGCTTTAGAAAAAGCAAAAGCCTGCCTGGCATAACTTATCAAAACCATTCGTTTATACGGATGGTTTTTTTGTCATGGAAAAAGGAGATTGATGATCATTGGAGAAATGAAAGCATACCTGCGTCAAGCAGAAGAGGGAGTGACAGCAGATCATGAAGAAAACGCTTGAGGCTTTGTTTCATCAACCAATCGTATCAGTGAAAACGTTAGGAGAACAATATGACGGACGGGTTAATGATGTGTGGCTGATCTCCTTACAAGATAAAACGGAATATGTAGTCAAATCTCCTAAAACTGCAAGAGAAGAAAGTGAATTTGTGTTTGGGATCAAGATGATCTATGGAGTAGATGACCGTACTGTACAAGAGCATATCGATCAAATCAATCAAAAGCTGTCTCATATGAATTCCTTTCATATTCCAGAAGTTGTTCGTAAAGTGAAGAAGGCAGGGAGACATTTTTATGTAATGGAAAAAGTAGAAGGAACACCTTGTACATCTTTTGAGGGACGTTCATCAGACTTTTATAAGGATTATGGGAGGAAACTAGCACAACTTCATTCATATCGTACTGACTTTTTTGGTGCAGTCTACGGAGCTGAAAAGAAGCATTTGAGAGAATTCCATGCTGTGTTAAAAAAGGCTGTATCCAAACTCATAGACCGCTATTACGCTGATCAGCCTGAATTTCACTGTTATGCAGAAATTGTGCTGCAAAAGATCGAAAAGCTAAGGACACCTGATTCAGCCAGTCTTATTTTAATTGATTTAGATCCGTCTCAATATATTGAAAATGATGATCAAGTGATGAGTTTAGTTGATACAGAATATGTCGTATATGGACCAGCTGCGTTTGATTTTATTGCATTGGAATACCTTTTGACGAAAGAAGCTGCCCGCAATGTTCAATTGGGCTATGAAGAAATTTGCCCGCTTCCTCGCGAGCTTCATGAGGTGAGAGAATGCTATCGTTTTGTTTCGCTGCTGCTCGATATCCATGGCTCATGGGATTTGAAAAAGTGGATGAATCACCCTATACTGTTTGACTCATATCGATAAAGGGTTCATAAGTGCGCCAGATGCCGGTTTATAGTAAAGTAAAGATAACAAAAGAAACACGTGAACTTGCAACCTTTGCTTTAGGAGGAGATTGTGTGCGACACGCATTAATAACAGCGGGTTCTAAAGGACTTGGCCGGAAAGTCACCGAGTCTTTACTGAATATGGGGTATTCTGTGACAGTGAATTATCGAAGTGATGATGAAGCTGTCCGGCAGATGAAAGAAGAACTACAGCAGTACGAAGATAAGCTTCAATTTGTCCAAGGTGATGTGACAAAAAAAGAAGATTTAAAAAACATGGTAGAGCTGGCAGCAGAGCGATTTGGGCGGATTGATGCCCTGATTAACAATGCTGGCCCTTATATTTTTGAACGAAAAAAACTGGCTGATTATTCTGAGGATGAATGGTATCAAATGATGGAAGGCAACCTATCAGCAGTATTCCATTTGTTCCGAATGGTCATCCCAATGATGAGAAAACAAGGCTTTGGCCGCATTATCACTTATGGCTTCCAAGGTGCAGACCATGCGCCAGGCTGGATGCACAGATCAGCCTTTGGAGCGGCAAAAGTGGGCCTTGCGTCATTGACGAAAACCATTGCGATTGAAGAAGCCGAAAATGGCATCACGGCCAATATGGTGTGTCCAGGCAAAATCGTTGGAGACATGAAAGAATCGACAATAGAGGAAGCCCGTCAAATCAAAGATGATGAAACGCCGATAGGCAGGTCTGGCACTGGAGAGGATATAGGACGTATCATCTCATTTCTATGCGATGACCGTTCAGATCTTATTACAGGGACCGTCATTGAAGCAACAGGTGGTCTTAACGTGATTCACAGGCATTAAGTTTTTCAGCTTTTTATAGAGGGAATAAATGATATGAGATCAAAAATTGAAAGGTGGATATACTCACATGAAAGCTACATATCATGGACATTCAGTTGTACACATTGAAACAAACGGATACCATATTTGGATTGATCCATTTTTAAATGGAAATAAGCACACAGAGATCAAACCGCAAGATGTGAAAGCGGATGTCATTTTACTGACACATGGACATGGAGATCACATCGGAGACACCATTGAAATGGCTAAAAACAATGATGCACTTGTTGTCGCGCCTTTCGAACTTGCCACGTATTTAAGCTGGCAAGGGGTGAAAACGCACCCGCTTTCTATTGGAGGCGGCCGTGAGTTTGAATTTGGTAAAGTGAAGCTCACGCAAGCGTTCCATGGTTCAGCTGTCATTGATGAAGAGGCACAGACAATTACGTATACAGGGATGCCATCAGGTATTTTATTTACCGCAGAGGGCAAAACCATTTATCATGCTGGAGACACTGCACTCTTTTCAGATATGAAGCTGATCGGTGAACTGAATCATATTGAGCTCGCATTCCTTCCAATTGGTGATAACTTCACGATGGGACCGGAGGATGCAAGAATCGCAGCAGAATGGCTGCGGGCAAAACAGGTCGTTCCGATTCACTACAGCACATTCCCGCCAATTGAACAGGATCCGCATGCATTTGCAGACAGCCTGCATGGCGGCGTCGGGCATGTGTTAAACAGCGGGGAATCAATCGAGATTTAATCCTCATATGAATAAAGCTGGCACACAAATGCCGGCTTTTTTTATTTGCCTTCATCTGCTGAAAGAAAAGACAAATTGCTATTAAAAGCCTCCTGCCCTTATAATGAAACATAGATGAAAACGCTGAAAACAAAAAGGGTGAACGGGATTGGCGACAAAGCATGAGCAAATTTTATCGTATATTGATTCATTAGATGTCGGGGAGAAAATCTCTGTCCGGCGCATAGCGAAAGAAATGAAAGTGAGTGAAGGCACCGCTTACCGGGCCATCAAAGATGCTGAAAATAAAGGATTCGTCAGTACCATTGAACGAGTCGGCACCATTCGAATTGAACAAAAGAAAAAAGAAAATATTGAAAAACTGACATATGCAGAAGTGGTCAATGTCATTGATGGCCAGGTCCTTGGAGGACGCGCCGGATTACATAAAACGTTAAACAAATTTGTCATTGGAGCGATGGAGCTGGACGCAATGATGCGCTATACGGCTGCTGGCAACCTGCTCATCGTCGGAAACCGAATCAATGCCCACAGACAGGCATTAGAGGCAGGGGCGGCTGTGCTGGTCACAGGCGGATTCTCAACAGATGATGAAATCATTCAGCTCGCAGATGAGCTGGAGCTGCCGATTTTATCGACAAGCTACGATACATTTACCGTAGCGGCCCTCATTAACAGAGCCATTTATGACCAATTAATTAAAAAAGAAATTGTGCTTGTAGAAGATATTTTAACGCCGATTGAACGCACCGTGTATTTATCACCAGAGGATAAGCTTGAAAAATGGTATGAAAAGAATTATGAAACTGGCCACGGCCGTTTCCCGGTCGCAGATGATCAAATGAAGATTCATGGAATCCTCACCTCAAAGGATATTGCGGGGCATGACCGCTCCACACCGATTGAAAAAGTGATGACGAAAAATCCGCTGACGGTCATTGGCAAGACATCTGTCGCCTCAGCTGCACAAATGATGGTGTGGGAAGGCATTGAGGTGCTGCCAGTTGTGGATGATCATGCGAAGTTGATCGGTATGATCAGCCGTCAGGATGTGCTCAAGGCTCTCCAAATGATTCAAAAGCAGCCGCAGGTCGGAGAAAAGCTGGATGATGTTGTCTCAAGAGGGTTTAAAGAAACCGATACAGAAAAACCAAAAGCAGATGCGGTTTATCAATACGAGGTCACTCCGCAAATGACGAATCAGCTTGGAAACATTTCATATGGGGTGTTCACACAAATTTTAATCGAATCTGCCAACCGCTTCTTAAAATCTCATAAAAAGGGCGAACTGATCGTCGAGAGTCTTTCTGTCTACTTCTTAAAACCGGTCCAAATGGAATCCACAATCCAGATTAAGCCGAATATTTTAGAAGTAGGACGCAAGTTTGGAAAGCTGGAAGTGGAGGTTTATCACCAATCGAATATCGTAGGCAAAGCGATGCTGATGGTGCAGCTGATGGAGAGGGGATAATGATAAAAAGGGCGAACTTATGTCGCCCCTTTCCTTATTACGCGTGATCTTTTTCGCCTTCCTTTAAGAAGAGCGGAAGGTAATGCTTGTAGGCTTTATACCCAGCCCACGTACTGCCGATACCGACGGCAACAAAAATAAATCCGATGACAAATGCGAGTGACGAGCGGTTTAAAAATAATTGATTCACACCGAAGAGCAGGACAAAGCAGCCAAGGGCCATACTGGATTTCGCCGACCAGAATTTTTTCTCGACTGGCCGGTTCGTCCGGACATTTTTTGCTTTGTAGTATAAATAAAACATGGCAGAACAAATAATAAACACAATCAAAACAAGCATGTGCCAAGCCTCCATTGTAAGTGGTTACAACCCTATTTTAAACGTAAATAGGCTTGCTTACTAGAATAAATTGTCTATTCCTCACTTTTCCGTCACGATAGATTATGATTTAATAATAAAAAGAGTATCGCATGAGAAGGAGTTTTTATGAAAAAAGAACTGATTAGAACCATATCATTATATGACACCATCATCATCCATAGACATGTAAGACCAGATCCTGATGCGTATGGATCGCAGTGCGGCCTTACGGAAATCTTGCGTGCCACCTATCCAGAAAAAAATATTTATGCGACAGGAATGCCTGAGCCATCCCTTTCATTTTTATATGAACTCGATGAGGTACCAGACGACGTGTATAAAGGGGCCCTTGTCATTGTCTGTGATACGGCCAATCAAGCAAGAATCGATGATCAGCGCTATTTAAAGGGCGATAAGCTGATGAAAATCGACCATCATCCAAATGAAGATCCTTATGGTGATTTGCTTTGGGTGGATACAGAGGCAAGCTCTGTGAGCGAGATGATTTATGAATTGTACTTAGAGGGGAAAGAAGAAGGATATCAGCTGAATACAAAGGCGGCTGAATTGATCTATGCCGGCATTGTAGGAGACACAGGCCGCTTCCTTTTCCCAAACACAACGAAAAAGACACTCAAATATGCAGGTGAACTCATCGAATATCCATTTTCATCTTCAGATCTTTTCAATCAATTGTATGAGACAGATTTGAATGTCGTGAAATTAAATGGTTATATTTTTCAACATATTTCTTTGTCAGAGAACGGGGTTGCATCTGTTTTCATTAAGCGTGAAATTTTGGAATCGTTCCAAACAACAGCGCAGCAAGCCTCACAGCTTGTTGGGACACTAGGAAATATTGCAGGCATTAAGGCATGGGTCTTTTTTGTGGAAGAAAACGATCAGATTCGTGTTAGATTCCGCTCTAAAGGAGTCGTCATTAACACCATTGCGAAAAAATATCATGGCGGCGGCCACCCGCTTGCAGCCGGTGCGTCCATTTATGATTGGGCAGTAGCAGATGAGATTTTGCGTGATTTAGAGGAAGTATGTAAATCATCATCATAAGAGAGGAGGGATACTTAAGTCCCTTCTCTCTTTTTTGTCATGGAGAAAAGGGTTACTTGCATACAGGGATAAACCAGGAGCCGATGTCTGTTGAATCTTCATAGGCTTGGAGATTTTGATGCTTTAATTCTTTTTTAATTAAATGAGCCATCATTTCTGTCTCAGCATAGGCGCACATGCCGTCTTTGATCCGGCTTGCTTTGTCTCGTGCCATTTGACGATAGCTGTAAACCTCCATTGTCCTCACCTCTTTCTATTTAAGATTTCGTTCTACTTTTAGTGTATAAAAATGAAGCGTGAAAAGCGATCATTGAGGGCAGAAATTCATAAAAATTCCACAACCTCCTTATTCAGCAAATGAAATACGTACTTCAAGTGAAAGCTTCGTATAAATTGTCAGCTCTGTCACTTTCGCGCGATATGCCTTTTCCCGAATGGTATATTCTTTATTTTCCACTGTCCGTTTTAGTAATTCCTTTGTTTTATAGACACTTTCAATATCCTTTGTAATGACTTCTGAGATATCCTCCTTGACCTGATCTTCAAACTTTAGCGTATCTGGCTCTGGGATTTTATACTGCTCACGATTCACGAGATGAACATCTACGCTTTGAATCAGCAGCCGCTTCTTATTATCCTCATTTAACTTATGCAAATCTTCCCGATAGAGTGTGATTTGTTCTTTCAGACTGTCCATATGATGCTGCTGGCTTCTCAGCAGTGTCACTTGCTTTTCCTGAAAGGTTCCGTATGTAAAGAGAAAAATGAGCCAGCTTACAATCGCACCAAACATCATTCCTGCAAAAAAACGCTGCCAGCCTGGGCGTTTATACAGCTCCGGCACCCTCATGATGACACATGCTCCTGGGTGAGCCACGTAATAATGAGATACCCCGTTTGTGCACCGCCCATGGCAGAGATAATTAATAAAATCTGCTTAAAAATATCACGCGTGTTTCCTTCGAAAATGCCTCGTTCAAAGCTATAAACAGCATCAAATGTTCCACCGATAGCGGCGACAAGCGCCCAAATCTTTAAACGGTTGGCAAGACTAGTAATAATGGATAAAGGCGGCTGACCAGATAAATACGCACCAACACCGCCTATGATAGCACCACCCAAAATGACCCCAAGGGCGATAAAATAACAGCTGATAAAATTCGGAATAAAAGCTTCCTTCACATCCATTTTGTCCACCTCACTCTATTCAATATATGGCGTGTGCTGGACAAGTATGAACGGACAGAAAAGAAAGAACATTTGTTTCTCATCGCATCGCGTTTTATAATGAAAGAATGACTTTAGACGAAAGGAGTGGATTAAGCATGTCTTATGTTCATCTTCAGGTCCACAGTGGATACAGCTTGTTAAGCAGTGCAGCTAAAGTAAAGGAGCTTGTGCTGAAAGCAAAAGAACTTGGCTGCAAGGCGCTCGCTCTTACCGATGACCATGTGATGTATGGCACGGTTGAATTTTATAAGGAATGTAAAAAACATGGCATCAAGCCGGTTATCGGTTTAACAGCTTCTGTCTTCATAGATGAACAAGAGACAGAGGCTTATCCCTTGGTACTCCTTGCAAAAAACAATGAAGGCTATCAAAACCTGATCAAAATCAGCAGTGTGCTGAAATCAAAATCAAAAGCCGGATTGAAAGAGAAATGGCTCAAAAGCTATCACCGCGGGCTCATTGCCATCACACCAGGCGCATCTGGGTATATTGAAACGCTTTTGCAGCATGATCAGTTAGAAGAAGCGCGTGAAGCCGCCAAACAATTGAAGCATATATTCGGCGAGGGACATGTGTATATCGCACTTCAGCCATTTCAGCAGGACGAATCGCTCGCCGGCAAACTGCGGGACGTCTCACAAAGTACGGACATTCCTCTTGTTGCGACGGGTGATGTTCACTATATCAATCGAGAAGACAAAATGGCTTATACGTGCTTAAAGGCGATTAAAGCAGGTAAGCAGCTTTCAGAGATAGAGGAAGACCGAGGAGAAAAGCATTTCAAATCCTTTGATGAAATGTTGGAATGGTATAGAGATGATCGAGAGCTGCTGACAAGAACGGTGGAGATTGCAGACCGCTGTGAAGTCGATTTAAATCTTGGGCAGACAAAACTTCCATCCTATCCAACTCCTGATCAATCAACAGCAGATCAGTTTTTACGCAGAGTGTGCGCAGAAGGGATGAAGCAAAGAAAGATTGCTTCAAATGACATGTATGTTAAAAGGCTTGAATATGAGCTGAGCATTATCCAAAAAATGAATTTCAGTGATTATTTTCTCATTGTGTGGGATTTTATGAAGTATGCGCATGACAAAGGGATTGTCACAGGCCCTGGACGGGGATCAGCAGCGGGTTCACTTGTTGCTTATGTTCTGTTTATTACGGATGTCGATCCGATCCGTCACGGTCTTTTATTTGAGCGTTTCTTAAATCCAGAGCGGATCAGTATGCCAGATATTGATATTGATTTCCCCGATACGAGAAGAGATGAAATCATTTCTTATGTAAAAGACAAATACGGAGACATGCATGTGGCGCAAATTGTCACGTTTGGAACACTTGCAGCAAAAGCTGCTTTAAGGGATGTTGGACGTGTGATGGGAATTGATTCAAAAGCAGCGGACCGTCTTGCCAAGCTGATTCCATCAAAGCCAGGAACGACGCTGAAAGAAGCGGTGACTGCATCTTCTGAATTAAAAACGATGCTTCAGCAATCCGAAGAGCTTCGAAAGGTCTTCCAAACGGCTTTAAAAGTAGAAGGCTTGCCAAGACACACCTCGACACATGCAGCTGGCGTTGTGCTGAGCGAAGAGCCGCTGACAGAGGTCGTTCCGATTCAAGACGGCCATGAAGGTGTGTATTTAACGCAGTACGCAATGAATTATTTAGAAGACCTTGGACTTTTAAAGATGGATTTCTTAGGGCTCAGAAACTTAACATTAATTGAATCCATTAAAAACCAGATTGAAAGACAGGAAAACGTCCACATTAACTTTAGTGACATTTCATACGAGGATCAGAAAACGTTTGAATTGTTATCCGCCGGAGATACAACTGGAATATTCCAGCTTGAATCACAGGGAATGCGACAGGTGCTGAGACGCCTGAAGCCGTCTAGTTTAGAAGATATCGTGGCGGTCAATGCCCTCTATCGTCCAGGTCCAATGGAAAATATCCCGCTTTTTATCGACCGAAAGCATGGCAGAGTCAAGGTCTCCTATCCTCATCCTGATTTGTATGACATATTAAAGGATACATATGGGGTCATCGTCTATCAGGAGCAAATCATGCTGATTGCAGCGAAGATGGCTGGTTTTCAGCTGGGCGAGGCAGATCTATTAAGAAGAGCTGTTTCGAAGAAGGATAAAAAGGTCCTTGATGAAGAGCGAAGCCATTTTGTTGAAGGATGCCTAAAAAAGGAGTATCCTGTTAACATTGCAAATGACGTTTATGACTTAATCGTCAAATTTGCAAACTATGGTTTTAATAGAAGCCATGCTGTTGCATATAGCATGATTGGCTTTCAGCTTGCTTATTTAAAAGCGCATTATCCGTTATATTTTATGTGCGGTCTTTTAACGAGTGTAATTGGAAATGAAGACAAAGTTGCTCAATATTTCTATGAGGCGAAGGAAAAAGGGATATCTGTGTTGAAGCCTTCTATTAATAAGAGTGAGTTTCCATTTACGGTTGAAAAAGGGGAGATCCGCTACAGCTTAAGAGCGATCAAAAATGTCGGAGTGTCAGCTGTAAAGGATATATACAGAGCAAGACAGGAAAAGCCGTTTGAAGATTTATTTGATTTTTGCGCAAGAGTATCACCAAAGAGTGTCAACCGAAAAACGATTGAAGCGCTCATTTTTTCAGGAGCGATGGATGAATTTTATCCCAATCGTGCTTCGTTATTAGCATCGATAGATATTGCGTTAGACCACGTGTCATTTTTAAATCCAGAGGATCAGCTTGACTTTCTTGGGGATACAACCTTCTCCATTAAGCCAAAATATGCGGAGATAGAAGAAATGCCGCTTGTTGACCTCCTGCAATTTGAAAAAGAGGCACTCGGATTATATTTATCAAATCATCCAGTACAAGCGTACCGAGACCGCTTAAGAGAGAATGGTGCAGTGGAAATCATCAGACTTTCTTCCTATATAAAGCGTAAAATCTCAATGGGTGGTCTTTTGACAAAAGTGAAATCGATTCGGACAAAAAATGGACAATCGATGGCATTTGTTACATTTGGGGATGAAACGGGAGAAATGGAAGGCGTCGTCTTTCCAGAGCAATTTAGAAAGCTGTCCCCCTTACTTGAGGAGGGCACCATGCTTTATGTTGAAGGCAGAGTAGAGGTCAGAAATGACAGCAGTCAAATCATCGTGCAAGAAGCTGCTTTGCTGGAAGAGATGGACGCAAAAAGAAAAGAGTCTGTCTACATTCGGGTCAAAGAAGAGAATCATACGCAGGAGCTGCTAGAGCAAGTAAAACGAGTCCTCTCGATGCACAGCGGAGAAGCAGATGTCTATTTGTATTATGAGAAGCAAAAAAAGACGATGAGACTTCCAGATGCATACAAAGTTCATGCAAATCATGCTGTGATTTTCCAGTTAAAAGAGCTGCTCGGTGAACAAAACGTTGTGATTAAATGATGACAAATCGCCTGAATATGTTTTACAAATTCACCTATTGTGTTATCATTTTAAAGATTCTGTGTATTTAAAACTGCCAGTATGTGCTTATCAACTTAGCAAATCATTAAATCATTTTCCACTTGAAGGAGTGTTCATCACATGTCATTAAGAGAAGAAGCATTACATATGCACAAAGAGAATCAAGGCAAACTCGAATCAAAATCAAAAGTACAAGTGAAAAATGCGAAAGACTTGAGCTTGGCTTATTCACCTGGTGTTGCAGAACCATGTAAAGATATTTATGACGACACAAGCAAAGTGTATGATTATACAATGAAAGGCAATATGGTCGCTGTTGTCACAGACGGAAGCGCTGTTTTAGGGCTTGGAAATATTGGCGCAGAAGCATCTCTTCCAGTAATGGAAGGGAAAGCTGTATTATTCAAAAGTTTTGCAGGCGTAGATGCTTTCCCAATCGCGCTTGCAACGAACGATGTTGACAAAATCGTTGAAACAGTGAAGCTTCTTGAGCCGACTTTTGGCGGTGTGAACCTTGAAGATATTGCAGCACCTAACTGCTTTATCATCGAAGAGCGCTTGAAAAAAGAGACAAACATTCCAGTTTTCCACGATGATCAGCACGGAACAGCCATTGTGACAGTAGCAGGACTTGTGAATGCACTGAAGCTATCTGGAAAATCCATGTCTTCAATCAAAGTAGTGGCAAACGGCGCCGGGGCAGCAGGAATTGCGATTATCAAGCTTCTTTATCATTTCGGTGTACGTGATATCATTATGTGTGATACGAAAGGTGCTATTTACGAAGGCCGCCCGAACGGTATGAATGCAGTGAAAAACGAAGTAGCTAAATTCACGAACCAAGACCGCAAAGAAGGTTCATTAGAAGAAGTCATTGAAGGTGCAGACGTCTTTATCGGGGTTTCTGTAGCAGGCGCTTTAACAAAAGAAATGGTTGGAAAAATGGCAAAAGATCCTGTCATCTTTGCTATGGCTAATCCAAATCCAGAGATCATGCCAGAAGATGCACATGCAGCAGGTGCAAGTGTTGTAGGAACTGGCCGTTCTGACTTCCCGAACCAAGTGAACAACGTACTGGCATTCCCAGGAATTTTCCGCGGAGCATTAGATGTACGTGCAACTCACATTAACGAAGAAATGAAAATCGCAGCTGTTGAAGCAATTGCGTCTCTTGTCTCAGATGAAGAATTGTCAGCTGAATATGTCATCCCTGCACCATTTGATGCACGCGTAGCACCAGCGGTAGCAAAAGCGGTGGCAAAAGCAGCAATGGAAACTGGCGTTGCAAGAATCAAGGTCGACCCAGAAGCTGTCGCTGAAAAAACAAGAAAATTAACGATTATCGGCGAATAATCAACTGGAAAAGTGTGCACGTTCTTTCTGAAATTGGAGGAAAAACGTGCACCATTTCCTCTCTTATGCGAAAAATTTTTCATCCGGAATGAGATTTTTTTGTAGACGTTCACAATTCAAACATATCAACTGCTCAGCGCCCCAAACACATACTCATTTCTCATCAATTCCCCACTGAAAAAATTGAATGAAGGATGACAGCGTTTGACAAAAAAAGTACAATAGTTTCGGTACAGTTATGACATGTCCTATAATAGTGGATGTGCGTGTAAAGAAAAAACCCTTCAAAAAGGGAGGTAGTCATTTGTCAATCAAGAATATTTTCAGTAAAAAGAAAAAATATGCATCTGTACCCTCTGAACAGGCAAGTCAAGATGTGCCTGAAGGCATCATGACCAAATGTCCGCAATGTAAAAAAATAATGCTCACCAAAGAACTAGATAAAAATTTACGTGTTTGTATGAATTGCGGCAGACATTTGCAAATGAATGCAAAACAGCGTATTGAAAGCCTTGTAGATGAAGGCACATTTGAAGAATTTAACGGGCACCTCATTTCAGCAAACCCGCTCGGTTTCCCAGGCTACGAAGAAAAGCTTGAGAAAGACAGAGAAAAGACATCTTTGAATGAAGCCATTGTCACAGGTAAAGGTGAAATTGAAGGCCAAAGTGCTGTGATTGCTGTCATGGATGCCACGTTCCGTATGGGCAGCATGGGATCCGTTGTTGGTGAAAAGATCACGCTGGCGATCGAGAAAGCAAAAGCGGACAAGGTGCCTTTTATTATCTTTACTGCATCTGGCGGAGCGAGAATGCAAGAGGGAATTCTTAGTCTCATGCAGATGGCAAAAACAAGTTCAGCATTAAAACTGTTCAGCGAGGATCAAGGTTTGATTATCTCTGTGATGACGAACCCAACAACTGGCGGTGTATCAGCTAGTTTTGCGTCTCTCGGTGATTACAATTTTGCAGAACCTGGTGCTTTAATTGGTTTTGCAGGACGAAGAATCATTGAACAAACGATTCGTGAAGACCTGCCAGAGGACTTCCAGACGGCTGAATTTTTAATGAAGCATGGACAGCTTGATGCTGTCATCCATCGTGCAGAAATGAAAGAAACACTAGGCCGAATCTTAGCACTACACAGCACAGGAGGTGAACGAGAGTGGCTGGAGAACTAGAATTTGAAAAACCTGTCATTGAACTTCGAGCGAAAATTGATGAACTGAAAAAGTTCACACAAAACTCAGAAATGGATTTAAGTGCAGAAATTGAGCGCCTTGAAACACGTCTGAGCAAGCTTGAAGCAGACATTTATACAAATTTAAAGCCGTGGGACAGAGTGCAGATTGCTCGGCATGCGATGCGCCCAACAACTCTCGATTACATTCAAGAGCTGTTTGACAACTTTTTCGAATGTCACGGTGACCGTTTTTATGGTGATGATGAAGCGATCGTTGGAGGAATTGCCACGTTTAAAGGGCTTCCTGTCACTGTTATTGGCCATCAGCGCGGTAAAGATACAAAAGAAAACTTGCGCCGTAATTTCGGAATGCCTCATCCAGAAGGCTATCGTAAAGCGCTGCGCTTGATGAAACAAGCAGATAAATTTAATCGCCCGATCATTTGCTTTATTGATACAAAAGGAGCTTATCCTGGTAAAGCAGCTGAAGAGCGCGGACAAAGTGAAGCAATTGCGAAAAACCTATTTGAAATGGCAGGACTTCGTGTACCAGTTGTCTGTATTGTCATTGGAGAAGGCGGAAGCGGCGGCGCACTAGGCTTAGGCGTAGGAAACCACCTATTCATGCTAGAAAACTCAACGTATTCAGTGATTTCACCTGAAGGTGCAGCAGCGCTGCTCTGGAAGGACTCATCACTTGCGAAAAAAGCTGCAGAATCAATGAAAATTACCGCTCCAGACCTAAAAGAATTAGATATTATAGATGATGTTATTAAAGAAGTGCAAGGTGGAGCACATCGAGACGTGAAACAACAAGCAGCTTACATGGAAAAAACATTAAAACAGTCACTTACATCTTTGCTCAAACTAACACCTGAAGAACTAGTCGAACAAAGATATGAAAAATATAAAGCAATCGGGAAAGTATCGATTGAAAATCAATATATTGGGGTAAACTAAATAAACGTACAGCCATTTTGGCTGGCGTTTATTTTTTTTCATCTTTTTTCATGAAAACCGACTTCATGTAAGCGCTATTTGAAAATAATTTTCTTTTGTTTTCATAAAATTTGAAACGTCTGAAAACCTTGATATGATAAGGTTTATAGCAACTCCCTTCACATATTTCAGAGAGATTTGCTTTCATGACGTTCTTAACTTTTGTTTAAAAACGGTTTATTTAATTGTATAATAAGTACGGTTTTAGAAATTCGTATTGAAAACATCCAAATTTGCTCATGATTGTTTTCAAGCAGTGGAAATGGTATGTTTAATTCATATATGGTCTCTGAGGTGAAAAAGATGAAGCGTATAGGAGTTTTAACAAGCGGTGGGGATTCCCCAGGAATGAATGCAGCTGTGCGCGCAGTTGTAAGGAAAGCAATTTACCATAATGTTGAAGTTTACGGTATTTATAATGGATACTCAGGTCTAATTAACGGTAAAATTGAGAAACTCGAAATAGGTTCAGTAGGCGATATCATTCATCGTGGAGGAACAAAACTTTACACGGCAAGATGTCCTGAATTCAAGACAGTTGAAGGTCGTGAAAAAGGAATTGAAAACTTAAAAAAATTCGGTATTGAAGGACTTGTAGTCATTGGTGGAGACGGGTCATTTATGGGAGCGAAGAAATTAACAGAGCTCGGTTTTCCATGTGTAGGTGTTCCAGGCACGATTGACAACGATATTCCAGGTACTGATTTCACTATTGGCTTTGATACAGCACTGAATACTGTCATTGATGCCATTGATAAAATTCGTGATACAGCCACATCTCATGAACGTACATACGTAGTGGAAGTAATGGGAAGACATGCTGGTGATATTGCTCTTTGGTCAGGTCTTGCGGGCGGAGCCGAATCTATTTTGATTCCTGAAGCAGACTATGACATGGACGAAATTATTGCTAGGTTAAGAAGAGGTCACGAACGCGGCAAGAAGCATAGTATCATCATCGTTGCAGAAGGCGTAGGCAGCGGTGTTGAATTTGGTAAGCGGATTGAAGAGGAGACAAGCCTTGAAACACGTGTATCTGTCTTAGGGCATATTCAGCGCGGAGGTTCTCCGAGTGCGTTTGACCGTGTACTGGCAAGCCGTTTAGGAGCATATGCAGTCGAGCTTCTTCTCGAAGGACAAGGCGGACGCTGTGTAGGCATTCAAAGCAATGAACTCGTTCATCACGATATTTTAGAAATCTTAGATAAAAAACATACAGTCGATAAAAATATGTACCGACTTTCACAAGAGCTCTCTATATAAAACGAGAAGACCTTAGGAGGAACAGTAATGAGAAAGACAAAAATCGTTTGTACAATCGGTCCAGCAAGTGAAAGCATTGAAAAGCTGACTGAATTGATTGAAGCAGGAATGAATGTAGCCAGACTCAACTTCTCCCATGGGGATTTTGAAGAGCATGGTGCACGCATTGAAAACATACGTAAAGCAGGTAAAACATTAGGCAAGGACATTGCGATCCTTCTAGATACAAAAGGTCCAGAGATCCGTACACGTACAGTTGAAAACGGCTCAATTGAGCTAGTCGCTGGTGCTGATCTTATCGTGAGTATGGAAGACATTGTTGGAAATACGGAAAAAATTAGTGTGACATACGAAGATTTAATTCATGATGTAGAAGTAGGCTCAACGATTCTATTAGATGATGGTCTGATTGGTTTAGAAGTAAAAGAAATTAACAAGGACCGCAAAGAAATCGTCACTAAAGTCATGAATACAGGCACGCTCAAAAACAAAAAAGGCGTCAACATACCTGGCGTCAGTGTGAACCTGCCAGGTATTACAGAAAAGGATGCCAATGATATTCTGTTTGGAATTGAACAAGGCGTCGATTTCATCGCAGCTTCTTTTGTGAGACGAGCTTCTGATGTTCTTGAAATTCGTGAGCTTCTTGAAAAGAACAATGCGACTGATATTCAAATCATCCCTAAGATTGAAAACCAAGAGGGTGTTGATAACATCGACGAGATCCTTGAGGTATCTGACGGTTTAATGGTTGCGCGTGGAGATCTTGGTGTAGAGATCCCGGCTGAAGAAGTACCGCTTGTCCAAAAAATGCTGATCAAAAAATGCAATCGTTTAGGCAAGCCTGTCATCACAGCGACTCAAATGCTGGACAGCATGCAGCGTAACCCACGTCCTACCCGTGCGGAAGCAAGTGACGTGGCAAATGCTATTTTTGACGGCACAGATGCGATTATGCTTTCTGGTGAAACAGCAGCAGGAACATATCCAGTAGAAGCCGTACAAACAATGCATAACATTGCATCACGTTCAGAAGAAGCACTAAACTATAAAGCCATTCTTTCTCGCAGAAGCGAAGAAGTAGAAGTCAGCATTACAGACGCGATTGGTCAATCTGTTGCACATACAGCAATGAAGCTTGATGTAGCAGCAATTGTGACGCCTACGGAAAGCGGACATACAGCAAGAATGATTTCAAAATATAGACCAAAAGCACCAATCGTAGCAGTTACTGCAAACGAATCAGTGGCGAGAAAGCTTTCACTCGTATTCGGTGTATTTGCAAAGAGCGGATCAAAAACGACATCTACTGATGAAATGCTTGAGAATGCAGTAGAAAAGTCAATTGAAACAGGCTATGTAAGACACGGCGATTTAATCGTGATTACAGCAGGTGTGCCAGTTGGTGAAACAGGTACGACGAACTTAATGAAAGTATATGTTGTCGGTGACATCATTGCGAAAGGTCAAGGTATTGGCCGTAAATCTGCATTTGGACCGGTTGTCATTGCACAAAGCGGAAAAGAAGCAGAAGAAAAAATGTACGATGGTGCGATCCTGGTTGCAAACTGCACAGATCGTGATATGATGGGAGCTTTAGAAAAAGCATCTGCCCTTATCACAGAAGAAGGCGGTTTAACAAGCCATGCAGCAGTTGTTGGACTAAGCCTCGGCATTCCAGTGATTGTTGGTCTTGACAGCGCAACGACACTATTAAAAGAAGGCGAAGAGATTACAGTAGATCCAGCACGCGGAGCGATCTACAAAGGCCGTGCAAGCGTCCTTTAAATCATACTAGAGGGGAGTTGTCTGACTCCTCTCTTTTTTTATGTTACACTAAAAAAAGTAAACAGCTTTCGATGAAAGATACCCCATGAGGTGATATGGTTGAAGAAATATTTTCTACTATTATTAATTCTGTTCCCTGCGGTGGAAATTAGTTTATTTTTAATCTCAAGTAAAATCATTGGCATTTTGCCAACCATGCTGCTCATCGTGCTGACAAGTGCCTTAGGTGCTTATTTTGCAAGAAAACAAGGTATAGAAGCCTTCCAAAAAGTGCAGCGAGATTTACAATATGGCAAGATGCCAGGGGGAGCGATTGTCGATGGTTTTTGTATTCTAATCGGAGGTCTGTTGCTGCTCATTCCAGGCTTCTTATCGGATCTCATTGGGGCTTTGCTGCTCATTCCGGTGACGAGAAAGGGAATCAAGCCGCTCTTTGAACGCTGGCTTAGAAACATGTCTAATCGCAACCGCTACACGATCATTCGTTAAAGAGACCTTCAGCTGAAGGTCTCTTTATTTTTGCATTCCATACCGAATGTACTCATAAATATCTCTGAAAACTCCTGCATTACGGAATGCCTGCCACACGACAAGGGCAGCAGGGCCAACCACAAGTCCTAGAAAACCAAACCATTTTAACCCGACAAATAGCGCCACAAGCGTTGCTAAAGGATTAAGCCCGATGGATTTGCTTAAAACTTTTGGCTCTGATATTTGTCTTTGAATGAGGACGACAATATACAAAATGCCCAGTCCAATGGCGAGGGAAAGATTTCCTGTCATAGCAGAATAAATGATCCACGGTAGAAAAACAGTGCCGCTCCCGATATATGGAAGTAAATCGACGAGCCCGATACATAGAGCGATAACGAAGGCATGCTTGACCTTTAAAATGATGAGTCCAATCAATACAATACCAATCGTCATGGCAACAAGCAGAAGCTGAGCCTTCATAAAGCCGGTAATGGCTTTTTTGATTTCAGATAAAATAGCGCGTGTATGCTGCATCCATTTTGCGGGAAAGATACGTGAGCCATATGTTTTTAACGTAAACCAATCTTTCGTGATAAAAAAAGTCGCCAGAGCAGAAAATAACAGTGTGGCTGCTGCATCAGGCAAAAGACCTAAAAAAGCCGGAATAAGCTCGAATGTTTTTGAAAGAAAAGACCCGATTTTTGCGGCCGCTTCATCACCAAGTGCTTGAATTTGTCCCAAAATCGATTCCTTTTGACCTGCTTGAAGCGTATTAAATTGGGCCGTCACATCATGATATAAAGGCAGAATCTTGTCTGTGAAAAATTGCTCTACAATCCCAATCATTTGATCAAGATGACGGGGTAGCACCTTTGCCAAATAAGCACTTCCTGAAATGATTTCCGCAACTAAAAGCGTCATTAAGCCGGCGGCTGCGACTAAAAAGAGCAAGAGCACAATGACCACAACAAATCCTCTTGGCATCCCGGTGATCTCTTCGATTTTGCAGACGGCAGGATGAATTAAACAAGACACGATAAGGGCGATCCAAAAAGGATATAAAAACGGAAAAGACTGATATAAAAAGACAACCGCAAAAACAGCAATGCTGATCATCATCAAACTTCGAAGAAAAATGGCCACATAGGCGTGATTCACACAATCCCCTCCAAAAAACAAGCATGTCCGATACTTCATTTTATTCAAAAAGATTAGTAATATGAAAAGGTCGCAATAAAAAGAAAGAAAGGAGCGGCGTATGTTTACTCAAGCAAATTTGTTTTTGGTTCTTTTACTCGTTATTGCACTTATTGCAAAAAACAATTCGTTAATTGTAGCAGTCTCTGTGCTGATCGCGATTAAGCTGATTGGCCTGGATCAAAAAATTTTCCCGGTTCTCCAATCTAAAGGCATTAATTGGGGGGTCACCGTTATTACCATTGCAGTTCTGGTCCCGATTGCAACAGGTGACATTGGATTTAAGCAGCTTGGAGAAGCGATGAAATCTTCCTATGCTTGGATAGCTCTTGGAGCGGGTATATTAGTAGCATTAATTGCAAAAAACGGAATTGTGCTACTCGAAAATGATCCGCATATTACGGCAGCGCTTGTGTTCGGTACCATTTTGGCAGTCAGCTTATTTAAAGGTGTGGCAGTTGGACCGCTTATCGGGGCTGGGATTGCTTATTTGGCGATGCAGGCTGTGAAATTTTTCAGCGGGTGAAAAGAGAGTGGTTCCTGCCACTTTCTTTTTTAAATTTTTTCTTGCGTGAGCTTTTGCAAAAAAACATAATTAAATATATTAAAAGAAGCAAAATCCCTTTATTCCATGCCTGATATGGGAGACTGGAAAAAAAAATATCAAAAAAAATTATAGTTAAACATTTAACAAATGTCTGATTATTGTTTATAATGGGAATAGGCTTAATTTTGAACTCATTGATCACACAAGAGATATGAGGCTAAAAGCGCTCTAACCGTATAGGTAAATGTAAGCATTTTCTTTTCTGAGCCTGCTATCTTATCCGGATTGGATAGCGCTTTCAAAAAGTGAGAATTCTGCAACGAAGGGGAATCTTTTTAAAAAGGGGAGATTGAACATGACAGCAACAAGAGGTCTTGAAGGTATCGTGGCAACAACTTCATCCGTAAGCTCAATTATTGATGATACTCTTACTTATGTAGGGTACAATATCGATGATTTAACTGAAAAAGCTACATTCGAAGAAATTGTCTACCTGTTATGGCACTTAAAGCTGCCGAATGAGCAGGAGCTGAGTGAATTAAAACAGCAGCTCAATGAAAATGCTCAGATTCCGCAAGAAATCATTGAGCATTTTAAATCTTATTCGCTTGATGGGGTTCATCCAATGTCTGCGATTCGTACAGCAGTATCTTTACTAGGTTTACTTGATGACGAATCAGAGATTATGGACAAAGAAGCGAATTACAGAAAGGCGATTCGCTTACAGGCGAAAATTTCTGGACTAGTCGCTGCGTTTTCACGCATCCGCAAAGGGCTTGAGCCTGTACAGCCAAAAGAAGAATACAGCTATGCTGCAAACTTCTTGTATATGCTAAATGGCGAAGAGCCATCACCAGTAGAAATTGAAGCCATTGATAAGGCACTTATTCTGCATGCGGATCATGAATTAAACGCATCGACATTTACAGCACGTGTATGTGTTGCTACACTATCAGATATCTACTCTGGTGTGACAGCGGCTATCGGTGCGCTGAAGGGACCGCTTCATGGCGGCGCTAATGAAGGCGTGATGAAGATGCTTTCAGAAATTGGCGAAGTTGAAAACGTAGATTCCTATATTCATGGTAAGCTAGAGAAGAAAGAAAAAATTATGGGCTTTGGCCACCGTGTATACCGTCAAGGTGACCCGCGTGCAAAGCATCTAAAAGAAATGAGCCAGCGTTTAACAAACCTCACTGGCGAGCCGAAATGGTATGAAATGTCTGTTCGCGCAGAGGAAATCGTGACATCAGAGAAAAATCTTCCACCAAATGTTGATTTTTATTCTGCATCTGTATATCACAGTCTTGGGATTGATCATGACTTGTTTACACCAATTTTCGTGATCAGCCGATTCTCTGGATGGATTGCTCACATTCTAGAGCAATATGACAACAACCGTCTTATCCGTCCAAGAGCTGACTACATTGGACCTGATCTTCAAACCTTTGTTCCGATCAGTGAAAGAGACTAATGTTTATAGAATAAGCGGGGGCTGATTTCAAAAGGCCAATCAGCCTCCATATCAACAAAAAAACGAATCACGTGAAAAACTTCTTTGTTTGCAGACATCAAGCCAAGAAGTTTCAAATATTCACTACATAACCTGGGAGGTAATATCATTGTCACAAGGCGAAAAAATTACAGTTACTGGCGGCGTATTGAATGTACCAAATAATCCAATTATCCCGTTTATTGAAGGGGACGGAATCGGTCCTGACATTTGGAAGGCAGCATCAAGAGTACTTGAAGCAGCTGTAGAAAAAGCATATAAAGGTGAAAAGCAAATCACTTGGAAAGAAGTATATGCAGGTGAGAAAGCTTACAATAAAACTGGAGAGTGGCTTCCTGAGCAAACGCTTGAAGACATTCGTGAATACTTAATTGCGATTAAAGGACCACTAACAACACCAATTGGCGGAGGAATCCGTTCATTAAACGTGGCACTTAGACAAGAGCTTGATTTATTCACATGCTTACGTCCAGTTCGCTGGTTCAAAGGCGTACCTTCTCCTGTGAAACGTCCAGAAGACACAGATATGGTGATCTTCCGTGAGAACACAGAAGATATCTATGCAGGTATCGAGTATGCAAAAGGTTCAGACGAAGTGAAGAAGTTAATTGACTTCTTGAAAAACGAATTAGGTGTGAATAAAATCCGTTTCCCAGAAACGTCAGGTATCGGAATCAAGCCAGTTTCTGAAGAGGGAACATCCCGTCTTGTCAGAGCGGCTATCCAATATGCAATTGACCAAGGCCGTAAATCTGTGACGCTTGTTCACAAAGGAAACATCATGAAATTTACAGAAGGTGCCTTCAAAAACTGGGGCTACGAAGTGGCTGAAAAAGAGTTTGGCGACAAAGTCTTTACATGGGCACAATATGATCGTATTGTAGAACAAGATGGAAAAGATGCGGCAAACAAAGCGCAGAGTGAAGCAGAAGCTGCTGGCAAAATCATTGTCAAAGACAGCATTGCAGATATTTTCCTTCAACAAATCCTAACTCGTCCAGCTGAGTTCGATGTTGTGGCTACAATGAACTTAAATGGAGATTACATCTCTGATGCACTTGCAGCACAAGTTGGTGGAATTGGTATCGCACCAGGTGCAAACATCAACTACGAAACAGGACACGCTATTTTTGAAGCGACTCACGGAACAGCACCAAAATATGCTGGTCTTGATAAAGTGAATCCATCTTCTGTTCTTCTATCAGGCGTGCTTTTACTTGAGCACCTTGGCTGGCAGGAAGCAGCTGATCTAGTGATTCAATCTGTTGAAAAAACAATTGCATCTAAAGTCGTCACATACGATTTTGCTAGATTAATGGATGGCGCAACAGAAGTGAAATGTTCTGAGTTTGCTGACGAGCTCATCAAAAACTTGTCTTGATTCTTAAACTTTAAAGTTAAAGGGGAAAAAGGAAATGGCAAACAAGCGTAAAAAAGTATCTGTCATCGGAGCAGGTTTTACAGGAGCAACTACAGCATTTCTAACGGCTCAAAAAGAATTAGCGGATGTCGTATTAGTTGATATCCCGCAGCTTGAGAACCCAACAAAAGGGAAAGCTCTTGATATGCTGGAAGCAAGCCCTGTTCAAGGCTTCGATGCGAACATTACAGGCACTTCTAACTACGAAGATACAGCCGGTTCTGATGTCGTGGTCATTACGGCAGGAATTGCAAGAAAGCCGGGAATGAGCCGTGACGATCTCGTGTCAACAAATGAAAAAATCATGCGCAGCGTGACACGCGAAATCGTTAAATATTCTCCAGAAGCCATTATTGTTGTGTTAACAAACCCTGTTGATGCAATGACATATGCCGTTTATAAAGAATCAGGATTACCAAAAGAAAAAGTCATTGGACAATCGGGCATTCTTGATACAGCACGCTTCCGTACGTTTGTTGCTCAAGAATTAAACCTATCTGTCAAAGATGTGACGGGCTTTGTGCTTGGTGGACATGGCGATGACATGGTTCCGCTTGTTCGTTACTCTTACGCAGGCGGTATCCCGCTGGAAACATTGATTCCAAAAGATCGTATTGATGCGATTGTTGAAAGAACAAGAAAAGGCGGCGGCGAAATCGTAAACCTATTAGGTAACGGTAGTGCCTATTATGCACCTGCTGCTTCACTAGTAGAAATGGTTGAGGCGATTTTAAAAGATCAGCGCCGCGTGATCCCAACGATTGCATACCTTGAAGGTGAATATGGCTACGAAGGCATTTACCTTGGTGTACCAACAATCGTAGGTGGAAACGGACTTGAGCAGATCATTGAGCTTGAGCTGACAGAAGAAGAAAGAAGTCAGCTTGACCGTTCTGTTGAATCTGTTAAGAACGTCATGAAAGTATTATCTTAATATGAAAAAAAGAAGGCTTCTCTTATGAGGGGCCTTCTTTTTGTTTACAAAACCAATCTTGTCGAAATTTTAAATTGTCCTCTTGTTAAGCTTTCGTTAAAATGAAAGAGAAAGCATGACTTCTCGCTTTTCACATAAGATACAAAAAAACGGATGCAGGGGAAATCACTAATTGGAGGCACAACATGAATAAAAAAATATTAGTTGTGGATGATGAAGAATCAATTGTAACACTTCTAAGCTATAACCTTGAAAGGGCGGGCTATGATGTCGTCACAGCAAGAGATGGGGAAGAAGCGCTTGAAAAAGCAGCAAGTGAACAGCCTGATCTCATTGTATTAGATTTAATGCTTCCGAAAATGGACGGTATTGAAGTGTGCAAACAACTGAGAATTCAAAAAATGATGTTCCCTATTTTAATGCTGACAGCAAAGGACGATGAATTTGATAAGGTGCTCGGTCTTGAACTTGGAGCCGATGATTACATGACAAAGCCATTCAGTCCTAGAGAAGTGGGTGCTCGTGTAAAAGCCATCTTGAGAAGAGCGCAGCAATCTCAGCCTGTCCCCGCGCAAGAGGAGAAGGAAGAGGTCATTGCAGACCAAATCAAAATTGGTGAACTGCGCATTTTACCAGAACACTACGAAGTCTACTTCCAAGAAGAACGCCTAGAGCTTACGCCGAAGGAATTTGAACTGCTGCTTTATTTGGCCAAGCATAAAGGACGTGTCCTCACACGTGATCTGCTGCTAAGTGCCGTTTGGAATTATGACTTTGCAGGTGACACTCGTATTGTGGATGTACATATCAGCCACTTGCGGGACAAAATTGAAAAGAATACGAAAAAACCAACATACATTAAAACCATTCGCGGCTTAGGCTACAAATTGGAGGAGCCAAAGCCAAATGAGTAAAATTCGAACCCGCCTGTTTTCGGGACTTATTTTTCTCCTTTTTATTGTGTTTGTTGCACTTGGCCTTTTTTTGGATCACATGTTCCATGTTTTTTATGAAACTAAATTAACGGAACGAATGGAAAATGAATCGAGCTTTCTTCTTTCTTCCATGGATGGTGATGATCTGCAGGCGAAGCAGAACAAGGAGATCCTCAATCAGGCAAAGCAGCATCTCGATATGAATGCGTCAATTGTGGACCTGAAGGGGAATATCATACATACAACAGGTCAAGCGGAGCAAAGGGGCATCATTCAAAACACACTGAACAATGAACGCCTTCAAACAAAAGGAGTCGTCATTGAGGAAGAAAAGGATGCGCTGTTTCATTATGCAGTCCCTATCCTGAAACAAAACGAACCGGCAGGCTATTTATTTCTCCATGCGTCATTCCAGCCTTTAAATGAAATTGACGGCCAGCTTTGGCTCGCATTAGCCGTTTGTCTTGGAACGGCGATTATTATTATCGTTTTCTTTGGATACCGCATGTCGATGAAATATGTAAAACCGATAGATTATGCCACAAAGGTAGCCAAACAGCTGGAACGCGGGAACTATGATACCAATCATTATGAAGAGCTCATCATTGAAACAAGTGAGCTTAATACATCAATGAAGCGCCTGGCAGAAAGCCTTCAAGAAATGACAAGCACTGGGGAGATGCAGCGAGACCGTCTGCAAACAGTCATTGAAAACATCGGAGCAGGGATTATTTTGATTGATAAGATGGGGTATATTAACCTAGTCAATCGAACTTTCCGCAAGCAGTTTAAGGTGCAAAAGCATATTTACATGCACAAGCTGTATCATGAAGCATTTACACATGGAGAAATTATTGAGCTGATTGACGAAATTTTCATGACAGAAACGAAGGTGCGGAAGTTTTTACGCCTGGCCGTTGACATTGAACGGCGCTACTTCCAGGTGGATGGTGTTCCCATTTTAAGTACAGACGATGAATGGAAAGGAATAGTCCTTGTGTTTCATGACGTGACAGAAACAAAGCAGCTGGAGCAGATGCGAAAAGATTTTGTCGCCAATGTGTCTCACGAGTTAAAGACACCGATTACGTCGATTAAAGGATTCTCCGAAACTCTTCTTGATGGAGCGATTGATGACAAAGAAGCGCTGACACAATTCCTTTCCATCATTCTAAAAGAGAGTGTCCGTCTCGAAACACTCATTCAAGATTTACTCGATCTTTCCAAAATCGAGCAGCAGCATTTCAAACTGAATATTCAAGACGCCAATGCGACAGAAATCATTCAAGAGATTGAAGTCCTTTTAAAACAAAAGGCTGCAGAAAAAGGCATTCAACTACAAGTGCGTATCCCGAAAGAGCCTGTCTATGTGATGGCAGATCCGCTGAGGTTAAAACAAATCTTCCTCAATCTCGTGAACAATGCCCTTACCTATACACCAGAGGGAGGGAGTGTCACCATTTCGGCAAGACCGCGGAAAGGCGCCTATGAATTTGATGTAGCAGATACAGGAATCGGCATGAAGAAAAGCGAGATTCCAAGAATATTTGAGAGATTTTATCGAATTGATAAAGATAGAAGTAGAAATTCAGGCGGTACAGGACTTGGTCTTGCCATCGTCAAACACCTTGTGGAGGCGCATGAAGGGACGATTTCGGTCCATAGCAAACAAGGTAAAGGAACGACTTTTACAGTGAGCCTGAAATCAAAATAGGGAAAAAAGGAAAGTCGCGTTAAAATTTACATGATCTTTACAATGGATTCATGTTTAGTTAAACAATCATTGGTAGGATGAATAGGAACCCCTTCATCCAAGGAGCCAATTTTGTAAGGACGAAAACACTTGTTGTTTTTGTCCCTTTTTTTATGCAGGTTCGACTATTTTCTTTTCAAAATAAACTTTGATAAAATGATGATACAATGTGTGAAAGAGACGGCTGAAATGGCTCAGCCGATGGAGGATTAAAACATGACAGACAAAAAGAAATTAGTACTAGTGGATGGAAACAGTCTCGCATATCGAGCCTTTTTTGCTTTGCCGCTATTATCAAATGATAAAGGCGTCCACACAAATGCCATTTACGGCTTTGCGATGATCTTAATGAAGATGCTCGAGGACGAGAAGCCAACCCATATGCTTGTCGCATTTGATGCGGGAAAAACAACGTTCCGCCACGAGACATTTAAAGAATATAAAGGCGGAAGACAAAAAACGCCGCCAGAGCTATCAGAACAAATGCCGTTCATCCGTGAGTTATTAGATGCCTATCAGGTGAAAAGGTACGAGCTTCCTCAATACGAGGCAGACGATATTATCGGGACATTGGCTGTGGAGGCAGAAAAAGACGGCTTTGAAGTCAAAATTTTCTCAGGAGATAAGGACTTAACGCAGCTCTCAACAGACCATACGACGGTGGCAATTACGAAAAAAGGCATTACAGAAGTAGAATATTACACACCGGCTCATATTGAAGAGAAATATGGCCTGCGCCCAGATCAAATCATCGATATGAAAGGTTTGATGGGAGATTCCTCAGATAATATCCCAGGGGTGCCGGGTGTAGGTGAAAAAACAGCGATTAAATTGTTAAAGCAGTTTGAAACGGTTGAAAACCTGCTTGAACATATTGACGAAGTCAGCGGTAAAAAACTCAAAGAAAAGCTTGAAGAATATAAAGAGCAAGCGGTGATGAGTAAAAAACTCGCAACGATTCTTGTAGAAGCGCCAATTGATGTATCAAGCAAGGATCTCGCATATGAAGGTCCTCATATGGATCAAGTGATCTCTCTTTATAAAGAACTAGGCTTTCAAACGCTGCTAGAGCGTCTAGGAGAAGCACCAGAAACAGGTGAACAGGTCGAAGTAGAAGCATTAGAAGTGAAAAAAATGACCGAAGTAACGGATGAGATGCTGACAGATCAAGCTGCTCTTGTGGTAGAGCAGCTTGGAGATAATTATCATGAAGCAGATTTGATTGGGTTTGCGATCCATAATGAAAATGGTGCGTTTTTTATCACGAAAGAAGATGCGCTTCAATCAGACGCATTTAAACAATGGGTACAGGATGAAACGAAGAAGAAATGGGTCTTTGATTCAAAAAGAGCAGTTGTCGCCCTCAGATGGCATGATGTCGATCTAAAAGGTGTCGATAACGATGTCCTGCTCGCTTCCTATGTCGTCAACCCTCAGAAATCGTATGAGGACGTCGCAAGTGTGGCGAAGGAATATGGTCTTAACATCGCTCTTTCTGATGAAAAAGTGTACGGAAAAGGAGCAAAGCAGGCGATTCCACCTGAAGATGAACTGAAGGAACATCTTGGACGAAAAGCAGCGGCGATCTCTGCTCTGCATGATTTAACACTTGAAGCGTTAGAAAAAAATGATCAGCATGAACTATATGAAGACTTAGAGCTGCCGCTTGCCCTCATCCTAGGTGAAATGGAATCCCTTGGGGTAAAGGTAGATATTGAGCGCCTAGAGAAGATGGGTGAAGAGTTAACGAAAAAGCTGAAAGAATATGAAGAAACCATTCACCGCTTAGCAGGTGAAACATTTAACATCAATTCTCCTAAACAGCTTGGCGTGATTCTTTTTGAAAAATTAGGACTGCCGATTATTAAAAAGACAAAGACGGGCTACTCGACATCTGCGGATGTTCTTGAAAAGCTTGAAGATAAGCACGAGATCATTCGGTCCATTCTGCATTACCGCCAAATTGGAAAGCTCCAATCGACCTATGTGGAAGGCTTAATGAAAGTAACGCGCAAGGATACCCATAAAGTGCATACACGATTTAATCAAGCGCTCACGCAAACAGGAAGACTAAGCTCAACAGATCCAAACCTGCAAAACATCCCAATTCGTTTAGAAGAAGGACGAAAGATTCGACAAGCATTCGTTCCATCAAAAGAAGGCTGGCTCATGTTTGCTGCTGACTATTCACAAATTGAGCTGCGTGTACTCGCTCATATTTCTCAGGATGAGAATTTGATCGAAGCGTTTACGCAAGATATGGATATTCACACGAAGACAGCGATGGACGTGTTCCATGTCTCAGAAGAAGAAGTGACTTCCTCTATGAGAAGACAAGCCAAGGCTGTCAACTTCGGTATTGTATATGGGATCAGTGATTATGGGTTATCTCAAAACCTTGGGATCACAAGAAAAGAAGCAGCTGCCTTTATCGAACGCTATTTAACAAGCTTTAAAGGCGTGAAAACCTATATGGAAGAGATCGTGCAGGAAGCGAAACAAAAAGGATATGTCACGACGCTTCTCAAACGCAGACGGTATATCCCGGATATCACAAGCCGTAATTTTAATATCAAAAGCTTTGCCGAACGAACAGCCATGAACACACCGATCCAAGGAAGTGCAGCTGATATTATTAAAAAGGCCATGATTGATATGGCGCGTAAATTAAAAGAAGAAAACTTGCAGGCAAATCTTTTATTACAGGTGCACGATGAATTGATTTTCGAAGCGCCGAAAGAAGAAATTGCCATACTCGAAAAAATTGTTCCTGAAGTCATGGAAAATGCACTTCAGCTAGATGTGCCGCTAAAAGTAGATTTTGCTTCAGGGCCATCTTGGTACGACGCAAAATAATAGAGAGAGAAAAAGGAGCGAGGAGCATGCCGGAATTACCAGAAGTTGAAACCGTCCGGCGCACACTCAAGCGGTTAGTCGAAGGAAAGACGATTGAAACGGTCAATATCAAATGGCCAAATATCATCAAACGTCCTGGGGAGCCGGAAGAGTTCGCAAGAAGGATGGTAGGAGAAACGATACAAACCATTGAAAGAAGAGGAAAGTTCCTGCTCTTTCATTTAGACCACTACGTAATGGTCTCCCATTTAAGGATGGAAGGGAAATACCGTGTACATGAAGCGCATGAGCCATACGATAAACATGTACACGTCGTCTTTACGTTTACAGACGGTACTGAGCTTCGGTATCATGATGTGCGTAAATTTGGCACGATGCATTTATTTCATCCGGGTGAAGAAGAAAAGGAACTCCCGCTCTCGCAGCTGGGGTATGAGCCTTTTGATGATCAATTCACTCCGGAATATTTATGGGAGCAATTGGAAAAAACTTCCCGTGTGGTCAAAACAGCGCTGCTTGATCAAAAGATTGTCGTGGGACTAGGTAATATTTATGTAGATGAGGTTTTGTTTAAAGCAGGCATTCATCCAGAAACAAAAGCGAATCAGCTCAGCCTTGAATCGTGCAAAGTGCTTCACAGGCATATTATCGATACACTTCAAGTAGCGGTAGATGCAGGAGGAAGCACGATTCGCTCATATATCAATTCACAAGGTGATATTGGAACATTTCAGCTGCAGCTTCTTGTGTATGACCGGCGGGGAGAGCCTTGTCAAACATGCGGAAGCATCATTGAGAAAACAGTAGTCGGAGGGCGCGGCACTCATTTTTGTGTGACCTGCCAAAAGCGTCCTCAATAAAAATCAGCCATCAGCATGCTTCCTTTTTGCTGTGCATACGATAAAAAACATTCATTTTTCAGCAAGGTGTAGACTGACACACAGCCCACCTGCTCTTCATATAGTGAAGAAGAGTCTAAGGACGCCTAGAGACTCTTGATCATCGTTGCATGAACAGAAAGGAAGAGTTCAGGTATGATTTCGATTTCGCTCCTGTTTTTAGCTATTGCAGTCAGCATTGACAGCTTTTCTGTAGGATTTACGTATGGACTTCGTAAAATGAAGATTCCATTTAAAGCGATTGTCATTATTGCGTGCTGTTCAGGGATTGTGCTGCTCATTTCCATGCTGATTGGCAGCCTGCTGACGACATTCCTCCCTGTCTCAGTGACAGATAAACTTGGTGGAGGCATTTTAATCGCCATTGGACTTTGGGTCCTTTATCAATTTTACAAACCAGCGAAAGAGCGTGATTTGCTCCTTCATGAAAAGACATTGCTCAATGTGGAAGTGCAATCGCTTGGTCTTGTCATTCAAATTTTGCGAAAGCCGACAAGTGCAGATATTGACCGTTCTGGGACGATCAATGGAATAGAAGCGGTGCTTCTTGGGATTGCTTTATCCATTGATGCATTTGGCGCAGGGATTGGCGCTGCGATTCTAGGCTTTTCTCCAATTGTCATGAGTATCACTGTGGCCGTGATGAGCTCACTTTTTGTGTGTATCGGGCTCCGTTCCGGTCATTACTTGGCCAATTGGCGCTGGATCGATAAACTTGCATGCTTACCAGGGCTTCTGCTCATTTTAATTGGAGTGTGGAAGCTGTAAAGGAGGAAATCAATTGACGCTTGTCATTGGATTAACAGGCGGGATTGCTAGTGGAAAAAGCACCGTCTCGCAAATGATAAAAGAGCAGGGCATCAGGGTCGTGGACGCAGATGTCATTGCAAAAGAAGCAGTTGCCAAAGGAACACCAGCTCTTCAACAAATCGTTCAAACCTTTGGTGAGGATGTTCTCCTGCCAAATGGGGAGCTGAACCGACAGCACCTAGGAGCCGTCATTTTTTCTGATGAAGAGAAAAGAAAGCAGCTGAATGCGATTGTTCATCCTGAAGTGAGAAAAGAAATGCTCAAACAGAGAGATGAAGGGGTTAGTCAGAAGGAAACCTTCGTCGTCCTCGATATCCCGCTTTTATTTGAAAGTCAGCTGGAAAGTCTCGTCGACCGCATCATTGTGGTGTATACAACACCCGAATTGCAGCTGTCGCGGCTCATGAATCGAAATGACCTCAGCGAGGAAGAAGCGCTGAATCGTATTCACTCTCAGCAGCCTCTTGAGGAGAAATGCAAAAAAGCAGACCGCGTGATAGAGAACACACAAGATCTCGCGTTTATTAGAAAGCAATTGCAGAACATATTAAATGAATGGGAACATACAGATAAGTAAGAGTACATACACGTACTCTTCTTTTTTTATGCTTTATTCTGATTTCCTTAGAAAAGAACAGCCCTTTTTAGAAAATATACGTTTATATACTGGCAATTACATTCTAATGTGATATACTAATTTCATAAATAAATTTATTGAGTATAACACATAATAGAGGAGTGACCTGTTCATGAAGGTAAAAGCAGCGATCAATGGGTTTGGCAGAATTGGACGCATGGTCTTCAGAAAAGCAATGCTTGATGATCAAATTCAAATTGTAGCGGTGAACGCAAGCTATCCTGCCGAAACGCTAGCACATTTAATTAAATATGATACAAATCATGGACGTTACGAATGTGATGTGACAGCAGAAGATGACGCCTTGATTGTGAATGGCAAAAGAGTTCTTTTGCTTAATAATAGAGACCCGAAGCAGCTTCCATGGGGAGAGCTTGGGATTGATATCGTCATTGAAGCAACAGGTAAATTTAATTCAAAAGAACAAGCGATGGGCCATATAGATGCCGGAGCGAAAAAAGTCGTTCTAACAGCTCCAGGTAAAAATGAAGACATTACGATTGTGATGGGTGTCAATGAGGATGATCTTGATCCTGAAAAGCACGTCATTATTTCAAACGCATCTTGTACAACAAACTGTTTAGCACCAGTTGTGAAATTGTTAGATGATGAATTTGGCATCGACAATGGTTTAATGACAACGGTTCATGCTTATACAAATGATCAAAAAAATATCGATAACCCGCATAAGGATCTGCGCCGGGCAAGAGCATGTGCTCAGTCCATTATTCCAACTACGACGGGTGCCGCTAAAGCGCTTTCTTTAGTGCTTCCGCACATGAAAGGGAAATTACATGGACTTGCACTCCGCGTACCAGTTTCCAATGTGTCGATGGTTGATCTTGTCGTTGACTTGAAAAAAGATGTCACAGCAGAAGAAGTCAATGCAGCCTTCTCGAATGCATCTAAAACATCTCTTGCCGGTATTTTAGATTACACAGATGAGCCGCTTGTCTCTACGGACTTTAACACAAACCCTTATTCAGCAGTCGTTGATGGACTGACAACGATGGTAATGGAAGGGAGAAAAGTGAAAGTTCTTGCATGGTATGACAATGAATGGGGTTATTCATGCCGAGTGGTTGACCTTGTAAAGTTTGTCGGCGCACAGATGAAAGAGCTGTCTGCTGTTTGAAATGAAGAAGACGATCGTCCCTTTTCAAGAAATGAGAGAAAATCCCACTAAAAACACAGCTTGCAAAATGGGTCTAAACAAAGTATACTATTTTTCGTGAACTTCTTGTTCGCAGACTCATTCGGGTATACTTAAAGGGTTAGGACCTCTTAGGACTAACTTTCCCCCGTGGTATATGTCCGGTCCGGCTGCTTAGAACTTCACTCTTTCATTCTTGTTTAAAGGGGGGTCCATGATGGAAACAATCGGACGTCACGTTATCTCCGAGCTATGGGGATGCGACTGTGATAAACTGAACGACATGGATTTTATTGAAAAAACGTTTGTAAATGCAGCTTTGAAATCAGGAGCTGAGGTAAGAGAGGTTGCTTTTCACAAATTTGCACCTCAAGGAGTAAGTGGAGTTGTCATTATTTCTGAATCTCATCTGACAATTCACAGCTTTCCTGAACATGGTTATGCGAGCATAGATGTTTATACTTGCGGTGACCTAGATCCGAATATTGCAGCAGATCATATCGGAGATGAATTAGGTGCTGAAACAAGAGAAAACATCGAAATTCCTCGAGGCATGGGACCTGTACAAGTAAAACAGGCACAAGCCAAAGCACTGTAAACATAAAAAAGATTGCAATGGGAGCTGGCCAAAAGCATTGAATGCCTTTGTGTTATGCTCCTTTTTATATTTTTTTTGATAAAAAATCCAACATTCCCCAGCTTGTCTATACTTTTGTTCTAGGAAAACAAAGGTTTTTTTTATAAAATAAAGAAAGAGGCATTATGGCAAAGGGGATACGTGTATGACTTTAAGACAAAAGTTTAAACGGTTCATGTCAAACCATACAGAAACATCTGACGAGCATCTAGTGTCAGAACTGAAAAGCCATTACTACCAATCGACGAATGCACAAGTTTTTCAAGCGGTGGAAACCATTCTTTCCCAAAGCGATTCCTATCAAGTGACATCTGTTTCAGCAGAACGAGGTGAAATCAGCGCAAACATACGATTGCCGAAAAAAGCCTTTCTCGTGGCGACTGTTATTTCAATTCGTCCTTTTGAAACAGCTGTCGATTTTAATGTAACAACAGAAACGGCCCTGCCAACAGATTTCGGCTATAGTCAAAAGACCGTTCTGTCGCTTTATGATGAACTAGACAAACAACTTCCAAGAATAGATCGGAGCTGATAAAATGAAATGTCCCACATGTCAGCACCTTGGCACAAGGGTGCTTGATTCAAGACCAGTAGATGAAGGGAAATCCATCCGTCGTAGAAGAGAGTGCGAAAGCTGCCAATATCGCTTTACGACGTTTGAAAAATTAGAAGAATTACCGCTGATTGTGGTGAAAAAAGAAGGGATTCGAGAAGAATTCAGCCGCGAAAAAATGCTGAGAGGACTCATCAAAGCGTGTGAAAAGCGTCCTGTCGCTTTAAAGCAGCTGGAGGATGTCTGCTTTAATATTGAAAAAGAACTGCGCAATCAAGGCATGTCAGAAGTGAAAAGCGAGCTTGTAGGTGAAATGGTCATGGACGAGCTGGCGAAAATTGATGAAGTGTCTTACGTCAGGTTTGCCTCGGTTTACCGGCAGTTTAAAGACATTAATGTCTTTATTGATGAATTAAAAGACCTATTAAAGAAAGAACGCTAAAAAGAGCTGGAGATTCTTCATGCTCTTTTTCCTGCGTAAAGCGTAAAACGCAAAAAGAGTGTACAATGGAAACAATCGCAATTCATGGGGAGGATCAGCATATGACAGAGCATTGGAAGGAAGTGCTAGCCGTCGATCCGTATGTCGTCAAAAGCGCTTCATTGCTCGGTGACATCGATAGACAGCTCATCACTCTTTTATATCAGCCGCTTATTGGCATGTCCGCTTTCAGCTTATACATGACGCTGTGGGGAGAGCTGGAACAAAATCGTATGTGGGGGAAACCTGCACCTCATCGGCAGCTCATGGTCATGCTGCAAACGAATTTAAATGATATTTTTGAGGAACGTTTAAAGCTTGAAGCGATCGGCTTACTCCGCACATATGAACAGGAAACGGAAGAAGGCAGACTGTTTACATATGAGCTTGTACCGCCGCTAAGACCAGATGAGTTTTTCCAAGATGGTATGCTGAATGTCCTGCTGTACCATCGTGTAGAAAAAGCAAAATATATGCAGCTTCGCGATTATTTCTCTTATCCGGGTGTTCCTGCAGAAGCAAAGAATATTTCACGGTCATTTGAAGAAGTGTTTCACGTATTGCAGCCAGGCGAGCGCAAGATGACAGAAGAAATTCATCAGGCGTCATCGCTTGATCAAGGCTATGAATATGTGACCGTTGGATCGAGTCAGCCGGCACCGCTCTCGGACAAATCCTTTGATTTCGATCTATTATTAGCGGGTATGTCTGACATGATGATTCCAAGAAAGGCTTTGACAAAGCAGGTAAAAGAAACAATTAAGAAGTTAGCTGTTGTATACGGCATCACCCCGCTTCAAATGCAAAATATTGTAGCAGGTGCATGCGGTTCGGATCAAATGATCTCAACAGAAGAGCTGAGAAAAGCAGCAAGAGACTGGTACCAAATTGAATACAGAGGCGAACAGCCAAAGCTGATTGATCAAAAACAGCCAAGACACTTGCGCCAAGATGCTTCAAAGACGCAGGCGGCAGATACTCCAGATGCAAAATTGATTGAAAAGCTAGATCATATTTCGCCTAGGGAGCTGCTAAAAGACATGGCAGATGGCATTGAGCCAACATATGCCGACTTAAGAATTGTCGAAGATATCATGATCGAGCAGCAGCTAGAGCCAGGTGTCATGAATGTTCTCATCTACTATACATTACTCAAAACAGATATGAAGCTGTCGAAAGCATATATGCAAAAAATCGCCGCTCATTGGGTGAGAAAGAAAATCAAAACCGTTGCTGCGGCCATGAAAATTGCCAAAGAAGAGAACAGACAAATGACAGAGTGGGCGCAGCAGAAAAAGCAGCGCAGCCCATATGGTTCAGGAAAAGTCGTCCGGGAAGAGAAACTGCCTGACTGGATGAAAGAAACCGAAACAAAAGAACAGCCGGCAAAAGAGCAAACGGACAATCTGTCTACAGAAGACCTTGAACGAGAAAAAGAAAAACTGTTAGATCAGTTTAAAAATATGAAAAAGTACAATGCACATTAAGGTGAGGTGAGATGGGATGAAACCGATCGGTCGTTCATTTGAACAGCTAAAAGGACGAGTAGATTTTCGCGTGAGATACAATCAGATTAAAGAAAGTGTGTTGTCTGATGAAGATGTGAAGGCATTTTTACAGAAGCATCAAGAAGAGATACATGAAGACATGATCAATCGCAGCTTGAACCGGCTCTTTGAATATGTGCAGCAGTCGAAGGGCTGCTCTTACTGCTTAGATGACGAAAACGTCAATGCCATTTTAGATGGGTATCACCCGAAGCTTGTGATCAAAGGTCAGAGTATTGATATTGAATATTCCCCTTGCCTGGTCAAGCTGCGGCTCGATAGACAGAAAAAACAGCAAGAGCTGATGAAAAGCATGTATATTCCGCAAAATGTCCTTCAAGCGACGTTCGCTGATCTGAACGTTGTGGGAAGACAAGAGGTCATTCAAAAAGTAGGTCAATTCCTCCAAAGCTATGATGAGACTGGAAAAGGAAAAGGCTTGTATTTACACGGAAAGTTTGGAGTAGGAAAAACGTATATACTAGCAGCTATTGCGCAGCAGCTAGCGGAAAAAGAATACCCATCTCTCCTTGTTTACGTTCCTGAATTTGTAAGAGAGTTAAAAAATTCATTAGCTGATCATACGCTAGAAGAAAAGCTGAATATGGTTAAATCCACTCCTATTTTAATGCTTGATGATATTGGGGCAGAATCGATGACAAGCTGGGTGCGGGATGAACTGCTCGGTACGATCTTACAATACCGTATGGCAGAGCAGCTGCCGACATTTTTCTCTTCTAATTTCTCACCAAATGAGCTAAAGCATCACTTTACGTACTCACAGCGGGGGGAAAAAGAAGAGGTCAAAGCCGCTCGTTTAATGGAACGGATTCTCTATTTAGCAGAGCCTGTCTTGCTCGAAGGAGAAAACCGCCGTCATTTATAAAAGCGTATGTCACCTGAAGGAGGAGCAAATGAAATGAACAAAAGAAAATGGCTGCTTTTTCTTGTGATTGGCATTCTTGCTGCTGCGCTGTGGTGGCTGAATAAACAGCATCTTCAGCTGGCGCTGAAAGATGTGAAGAATTGGGTGCTTCAATTTGGAATGCTGGCTCCCTTTGTTTTTCTTTTCTTATCTCTTTTCCGCCCGTTTGTTCTCGTCCCGATTACGGTCTTTTCGCTTGCGGCAGGTTTGGCATTCGGCAGTGTCCTTGGGACGATTTATGCCCTCATTGGAGCGACAGCCGGGGCAACAGGCTCCTTCATGATTGCTTCAACCTTTCGAGCAAAAAAGAAGGAAACGGAATCAAACAGCCGGAAGCTGAAAGCGGTGACGTCCCGTATTCAGGAGCATGGATTTCTTTATATTTTGTTATTGCGTATTGCACCGATTCATTTTGATTTTGTCAGCTATGCGGCAGCTGCTTCACGTGCAAATTATCGTGCATTTGTGACAGCCACCTTTTTAGGCTTAATACCGGGTACAATTGCGTTAAATGTTCTCGGCTCAAGCTTTGTCAGCGGCAATTATGCCGCCTTAGCGGTTGTTTGTTTGATTTATTTGATCTTTATCTCTGTTCCACTCATTTTAAAAAGAAAGATGCCTGATTTATTTTAGGCGTCTATTTTTTATGTTCCCCCCATATATATGTAACAGATGTCGTTAGGGGGGACAAACATGCTTGAAATAATCTTTGAAGATGAATATGATACCGCCGCTTTTTTACATCTTGCTGAACACTTAGACAGTCGGCATCACATGTCAATTCAACAAGGGAAAGACCGGCTTCTCATAGAGGCGAAGGAATCCGAAGAAGCACTTGAGCACATTGTGCGGCCATTATTGGTTCACTTTTTTTTGGAATGCAAAGAAAATGAGCGCATGCGCAGCATCCTTGAAAACACCTATTTGTTTAAAGATCCCGAAGAGCAGCACCAAATTCTTTCCATCGCTCACAGTATCATGAACGGGGACTTAGATGATATTCCCGGCATTCAGCAAGACCCGTCAAGAGAAGCCCTTTTAAAAAAGGAGCTTGAAGCGATTTCTTTACAGCAAGGTGTTTTTTCAATTGGTTCATTTATGACATTTAGGCTGTCAGAGTATGACCGAAGGCTGAAGAACTATGTTGAAGTGTCCATTGAAGAATACAAAATGGAGCAAGAGTATCAAAACTTCATTCAATCGCTTCGAGACTATGTGATGGCAAGAGAGCCTAGGCTCGAAAAAGTACATGTTGTGCATCAGGACCGCCTGGTGATTTGGGAATTTCGCTACGCTTCTGAGCGTGATCAAAAACAATACATAGACAGACAGTTTGTAAGAGAGCATCCAATGTATATTGATTCGCAGCTGATTGCACCGCTTGTCTCCATTGCACCGCAAAAAATTGACCTGTTTACAAATGATACAGGTCACTCGATGGTGCAAACCATTCAAAATATTTTTCAAGAAAGGGTCGAGGTGTTCCCGTCTCATTCATTCCAAGAGCAGAATGTTCAATTTGTACATGACCATTTCGAAAAGAAAAGTGAAAAGCTTTCTTGATTTTCACGAAAAAACGTTTTATAATACGGTGTAACTTCATACAGAGACCGTATTGATAAGGACATGAACAAATGAACACCCGCTTAAAGAGAGGGAAGCCGCGGCTGAAAGCTTCCTAGCAGAGGACCATTTGCTTTACCACCTTTGAACATCAGCTGTGAACATTTTAGTAATGGCTGACGGGAATTCCCGTTATCGAAACACAAGCCGTATTTGCTTATGAAAAAGCAAGCTGCAAGTACGGGAAAAAGGGTGGAACCACGATTCCGTTTATTCAACCTCGTCCCTTTCCAGGGGGCGGGGTTTTTATATTGCCAAAAAAAGGAGTGACCAGAGATGTCAGAACAAATTCAACTAACATTTCCAGATGGAGCAGTCAAGGAGTTTGACAAAACAGCTACAACAGAAGACATCGCGGCATCAATTAGCCCGGGCCTAAAGAAAAAAGCACTTGCCGGTAAATTGAACGGTAAAGAAATAGATCTGCGTACGCCGCTATTAGAAAGTGGGACAATCGAGATCATCACAGATAAAAGTGAAGAAGCACTCGACATTATGCGCCACAGCACAGCACATTTGCTAGCGCAGGCGATCAAACGCCTTTATGGAAAAGAGCATCACGTTCAGTTTGGCGTAGGTCCTGTCATCGAAAATGGCTTCTACTACGATGTGGACATCGATGTTGCCATCACACCTGAAGACTTACCAAAGATTGAAAAAGAAATGAAGAAAATCATTAACAGCAATCTGCCAATTGAGCGAATTGAAGTATCAAGAGAAGAAGCGAAAAAGCGCTTTGAAGCGATTGGTGATGAATTAAAGCTTGAACTGTTAGAGGCGATTCCAGAAGGCGAAGCTGTGACGATTTATGAGCAGGGGGAATTCTTTGACCTCTGCCGCGGGATTCATTTGCCGTCTACAGGAAAAATCAAAGAGTTTAAACTGTTAAGCCTTGCCGGTGCATACTGGAGAGGCGACAGTAACAACCAAATGCTTCAGCGTATTTACGGAACAGCTTTCTTCAGCAAAGAAGATTTAAATGAGCACTTACGTCTGCTGGAAGAAGCGAAAGAACGCGATCACCGTAAACTTGGAAAAGAGCTGAAACTGTTTGCGAATTCCCAAAAGGTTGGTCAAGGACTTCCGCTTTGGCTGCCAAAAGGCGCTACAATCCGCCGCGTCATTGAGCGTTACATTGTCGATAAAGAAGTGCGTCTTGGCTATGAACATGTGTACACACCAGTTCTTGCAAGTGTTGAATTGTATAAAACATCAGGACACTGGGCGCATTATCAAGAAGACATGTTCCCAGTAATGGAAATGGACAACGAAGATCTTGTTCTTCGTCCGATGAACTGTCCGCACCATATGATGATTTACAAAAACGAGCCGCACAGCTATCGCGAATTGCCAATTCGTATTGCAGAGCTTGGTACAATGCACCGCTATGAAATGTCAGGTGCCTTATCCGGCCTTCAGCGTGTTCGCGGTATGACATTAAACGATGCACACATCTTTGTTCGTCCAGATCAAATCAAAGACGAGTTCATCCGTACAGTTCGTTTAATTGAAGAAGTGTATCAAGACTTTGGCTTGAATGACTACACATTCCGCTTATCTTATCGTGATCCGGAAGATACTGAGAAGTATTTCGATGACGATGCGATGTGGAATAAAGCACAATCGATGCTGAAGGATGCAATGGACGAGCTTGGTCACGACTACTATGAAGCAGAAGGCGAAGCGGCATTTTATGGGCCGAAGCTTGATGTACAAGTAAAGACAGCTCTTGGAAAAGAAGAGACATTATCCACTGTACAGCTTGATTTCTTACTTCCAGAACGCTTTGATCTCACATATATCGGAGAAGATGGAAAGCACCATCGTCCAGTCGTGATTCATAGAGGCGTTGTTTCTACAATGGAACGTTTCGTTGCCTTCTTAATTGAAGAATACAAAGGAGCCCTTCCTACATGGCTGGCACCTGTACAATTCCAAGTCATCCCAGTTTCACCGTCTGTTCATTTAGACTATGCGAAAAAAGTACAAGAACGTTTGCAGCTTGAAGGCCTTCGTGTAGAGCTTGACAGCCGCGATGAAAAAATTGGGTACAAAATTAGAGAAGCGCAAATGCAAAAGATTCCGTACATGCTTGTCGTCGGAGATCAAGAAGCAGAAAATGGCGCTGTCAATGTAAGAAAGTACGGGGAACAAGATTCAGAAACAATGGATCTTGAAGCCTTTGTGAAACATGCAGTAGCAGAAGCAAAGAAATAATAAGCACAGCCAGTGATTCTCTTTAGGTCACTGGCTTTTTTCTTTTTGGAAAACACCTTCACTAGTGATCCAATTCCTAAAAAGAGACGTTTAGATAGTACAAAAGTAAGGGTAAGTATGTACTATTGGTTCGAGACAAATTGGGGGAATGAAAGCGATGATGCAAACAACAAACAATTTATCGTCACATGTATTGGAGCAATCAGCTGTTCTTCGCGCATTAGAGCACTCGCTGGCAATGATTGAATTTAATGTGACAGGTCAAGTTCTATGGGTGAACGATATTTTTGCAAAAGCCATGGGATATTCTAAAGAAGAGATGATCGGTCTTCAACATAGACAGTTCTGTCCTCCGCATATTACAGAACACACAAGCTATCACATGTTTTGGAAGCGTTTGAGAGAAGGTCAAGTTTTTCAAGAAAAAGTGCAGCGGATCACGAAAAACGGCAGCAGCTTATGGCTTGAAGCGACATATTCACCTGTTCGAGATGAAGAAGGGACTGTAGTAGGTGTTGTGAAAGTGGCGACAGATATTACGGAGAGAGAACATACAATGAAGCAAGTCGTAGAAGACTTAAAGGAGATGTCTGCAAAATTAATGGAACGAGCAGAAGTTGGCATTCAGCATAGTCAAAGTGTCAATGCCTCCTTTGATCATATAGCAAACGAAACCGATCAAAATATGAGCTTGCTAAAAGGATTAACCGAGCAGGTAGAGTCCATCAGCTCCATTGCTGCAAGCATTAACAGCATTTCTTCACAAACCCAGCTGCTCGCCTTAAATGCGGCAATAGAAGCGGCACATGCGGGTTCCTATGGAAATGGCTTTAGTGTAGTGGCAGCAGAAATTCGAAAGCTAGCGACAAATTCAAAAGAAGCGATCGTCAAGGTAGATCAATACGTGAAGGCGATTCATGCAGAAGTAGAGAAAGTCAGCAGCGGAACAAGCCGGGCAAAGACAACCGTGTTTACTAACCGGGATCTTGTAAAGCAGGCAAGTGAGGAATTCATCATTGTAGGAGAAGCAGCACGCGGCTTAGACCGGCAAGCGCAAAGTCTAGCGGCAATCATATAGCTCTAAGACTACAAAAACACCCAATCTCGTCGTCAGGAGAAGGGTGTTTTTTTGTTCTATTTTAATATATCAAACAATTCATGTAAGTCTTTGATTTCATAATCAGGCGTCACATCTGTTTCGTTTTTCTTGCCATGGCGATTGATCCAAACGGTTTGGATGCCAGCGCGAGATGCGCCGAGAATATCTGTTTTCGGATTATCTCCAACCATGATCACTTCGTCTTTTGTTAAGTTTAACAGCTGAAGGCAGTGCTCAAAGATACCCGGATCAGGCTTGCCTTTCCCGTAGTCTCCTGAAATCACAATTTCGTTAAAATAAGGGGCAAGCTCAGGAACACCTGCCAGTTTTTCCTTTTGAAGGCTAGGATCTCCGTTTGTTAAAAGGAGCAATTCGTAGCTGCCTTTCAGGCGGTTTAAAACAGGGTATGTTTCTTCATAGACATATGGGCGTTTTCTGCGCTCTGCTGCAAAGAAATCAGCCAAATATTGTCCAAATGCCTCATCGTCAATTCCCGCTGCCCTTAAGCCATTGGTCCAAGCGTTTTTGCGATACTCAGGTGCAAGGGCGTTCAGCTTTTGAAAGCCTTCGCTAATCGGTTCACTAAAATTCGACCACAGTCCTTCGAAAGGATTAATGCCGATCATGACAGTATAATCATATGTTTCATAGGAAGAGTACAGCTTTCTTGCTTCTTCACGTACAATCTGTTCAAACGATTCTGGATCAAGTCCATATTTCTTTTCCGCTTCCCGGCAAGTTTCCTGAAAAGTTGTGTGAATGCTTTTTTCATCCCAAAGCAAAGTATCATCTAAATCGAAAAATACGGCTTTCATGATCTTCTCCCTTGTTATGTATGTGTTACCTTCAATTGCAAGTGACAGGCTCATGTTCATTTTACAATAGAAGAAGAGGGCAATAAAGAAAAGATTTGAGAGATATTTGATCATTGACCGCACATGATAGAATAGAAAGACAGTAGATATGACATACATCATTTGAGGTGGCCGGTTTGCTTCATTTAATTATCATGATGATCGAGCGTGTGGGGATCATCGTTATTTTAGGATTTGTGCTTGCCCATGTGAAGGGCTTTCGCAATCTATTGCTACATAATCAAGGGTTTCGGAAAAAGGCAATTCTTGTCTTCATTTTTGCTTCTTTTAGTATTATCAGCAATTACACAGGAATTGAAATTCAGCAGCAAATTGTCATGAATCATGAGTTTTCTTATCACCTTGGCTCGTCAAGCTCTATCGCCAATACGAGAATTATGGGGATCGAAATGGGAGGTTTAATCGGGGGGCCGTTTGTAGGGATTGGCGCAGGGCTTTTAGCTGGAATTCATCGCTATTCCTTAGGAGGAAGCACCGCGCTCAGCTGTGCGATTTCTTCCATTTTAGCGGGTGTCATTGCAGGCTATGTCGGCAGCAGGTTTAAGCGGAGGAATCGAATGGTGACACCTCGCCAAGCAGCTCTTTTTGGGGTGGCGATGGAATCATTACAGATGATCATTATCCTTCTGTTTGCAAAGCCATTTGCGGATGCATGGGGGCTTGTCAGTATCATCGCCCTGCCGATGATCTTTGTGAATGGAATCGGCAGCTTTATCTTTTTATCTATTTTACAGTCAGTCATTCGGCAAGAAGAGCAGGCAAAAGCGATGCAGACACATCGTGTATTTTCGATCGCCGATCAAACACTGCCTTTTTTCCGCCAAGGGTTAAATGAACAGTCATGTAAAAGTGTGGCGGAGATCATTCATCGGTTGACTGAAACAGATGCGGTCTCCTTAACAGACACAGAAAAGATTTTAGCGCATGTCGGAGATGGAACAGATCATCATATTCCATCTAAAAGCCTGATTACAGGGCTGTCGAAACAGGTCTTGATGAGCGGCAAGATTATGAAGGCACATTCGAAGGGCGAAATCAATTGTTCAGTCGCCCATTGCCCTCTTGAAGCGGCCATCGTGCTGCCGCTCACTTCTAACGGTCAAACGATTGGAACGTTAAAAATGTATTTCAATTCTCCGGTCGGATTAAGCAGGGTGGAAGAGGAGCTTGCAGAAGGTTTGGCGATGCTGTTTTCCACACAGCTTGAGCTGGGGGAGGCGGAAACTCAAAGCCGCCTCTTAAAAGATGCAGAGATCAAAGCACTTCAAGCACAAGTGAACCCGCACTTTTTATTTAACGCTATTAATACCATCTCTGTTTTATGCAGAACCAATGTGGAGATGGCAAGGAAGCTGCTGCTTCAGCTAAGTATTTATTTCCGTTCAAATATGCAAGGCGCCCGCCAGCTGCTGATTCCAATGCAGAAGGAGATTCAGCATGTGGAGGCATATTTATCACTCGAACAAGCAAGGTTTCCAAATAGATACCATGTGACCTTTCAAATCGAAAAGGAGCTGGAGCAGGTGATGATTCCGCCCTTTGTGCTTCAGGTGCTTGTTGAAAACGCAGTGAGACATGCTTTTCCTAAACATCAAAAGAATTGTGAAGTCATCGTATCTGCTTTGATGAAAGATGGGCATGTTTATATGAAAGTGACAGATAATGGACAAGGGATCGATGATGACAAGATGGCTCAGCTATTAAAAGCGCCTGTCGAATCACTAGAAGGAACAGGGACAGCCCTTTTTAATTTAGATCAGCGGTTAAGAGGGATTTTTGGCAGACAAGCCGCTTTATCCATTCATAGTGACAAAGGCACTGACATCTCATTTCGCATTCCGATGGACTATGTAAAAAAGGATGATTCTCGTTGATGAAAGTATTAATCGTAGATGATGAAGTGTTAGCAAGAGATGAATTAAAATACTTATTACGAAGAACGAAAGAGGATGTTCAAATAGAGGAAGCAGAAAATATAGAATCTGCTTTTGACCGGATGGTCGATCATAAGCCGGATCTGCTCTTTTTAGACATTGATTTATCTGGTGAGAACGGATTTGATATTGCCAAAAGGCTCAACCGGATGTCTGATCCGCCAGCGGTTGTATTTGCGACTGCCTTTGATCAATATGCGCTGAAGGCGTTTGAGGTAAGTGCCCTTGATTACTTAACAAAACCATTTGATGAAGAGCGGCTGCTCCAGACGATTCAAAAGTTTAAAAAGTGGAAATCTGTTGAGACGCAAGAGCGCCAGCTGTCAGATGAGAAAGCGCCCCGCCAGCAAAAATTAGCCATCTCAGTCGATGACTCAATTGTGATCCTGCAAGTTGAAGAGATCATGTATGTTGGACTCAGCGAGGGGAAAAAGGTCGTGAAAACAAAGGATCACATGTATGAGGTCACAGAACCGCTTGTGGTCATTGAAAAGAAACTTCCTGAGGCTTACTTTATGAGGGTTCATCGCAGCTATATCGTGAATACCTCTCATATGAAAGAAGTACAGCCGTGGTTTAATTCGACGTATAATCTGCATATGACAGACGGGTCGATCATTCCTGTCAGCCGCACATATGCCAAAGAATTAAAGAAGTCACTCCTGCTAGAGTAGGAGGGCTTTTTTTGTTTGTATTTCAATACTCGTTTTTTGCATTTCAGTCATTGAATCCAGCGAGTTTTATTGTAAACGCTTCATTCGTTTATTTCATGCCTTATACTGAGGGCAGTCGAAGAAAGAGGTGAAGCGGCATGAGTGCCACGAAAGTATATGGATTTCTATCTCAAGCATTTATTTTTGCAACCGTAATGTTTGTTTCTAATCTCATTTCAATGTATTTACCGATTCCGATGCCCGCATCCGTCATTGGTTTGGTTCTATTATTTGTTTTGTTAACAACGAAAATCGTTAAACTGGAGCAGGTGGAGCAATTAGGTACATCATTGACAGGACTCATTAGCTTTCTATTTGTTCCCTCTGGAATCTCAGTCATTCAATCACTAGGTGTCATGCAAGAAGTAGGTGTGCAAGTAGTCGGCGTCATTATCATTGCAACCATTATGCTACTTGCAGCGACAGGGCTGTTTTCGCAGCTTCTCATGCAATTATCAGAAAGACCGCAGAAACGTAAAGAGACAAAGGAGAGTAAATCTGCTCCTTCTCATTCAAATAAACCAGCTTCAAGTACGCATTAAAGGAGAGATGCAAAATGGGTACAAGTACAATGAGTCCTTACTTTGGCATTGTCGTCTCATTGGTCGCCTTTGGAATAGGGACATTCTTATTTAAAAAATCAAAAGGTTTCTTCTTGTTCACTCCGCTGTTTGTGGCGATGGTACTGGGCATTTTATTTTTGAAAGTTGGCGGTTTTTCCTACGCAGATTATAATGAGGGCGGCAAGATTATCAAATTTTTCTTAGAGCCTGCCACGATTGCTTTCGCTATCCCGCTTTATAAGCAGAGAGCCTTGCTTAAAAAATATTGGTGGCAAATTTTATCCGCTATTTTTGTCGGTTCACTTTGTTCCATTACGATCGTATATCTCGTAGCGAAAGGGATTCATTTAGATGCGGCTGTGATGAAAAGCATGCTTCCACAAGCAGCGACAACAGCGATTGCTCTTCCGATTGCAAAGGATATTGGCGGAATCGCAGATATCACAGCCTTTGCAGTCATATTTAACGCAGTCATTGTCTATGCACTAGGTGCCTTCTTCTTAAAATTATTTCGCATTAAAAACCCAGTGGCAAAAGGTCTTGCACTTGGTACATCAGGACATGCGCTTGGGGTTTCTGTTGGAATTGAGATGGGAGAAGTAGAAGCAGCGATGGCAAGTATCGCCGTTGTGGTCGTAGGAGTTGTGACCGTTATCGTCATCCCAATCTTTATGCAGTTGATTCTTTGATGGCGTCATTGTGTGAAAAAGTCTTGCCCAATTCGTCTCATCATGTTAAACTGAAAAAGTTGTTTCAAGAGTTCGGTTACTTGACGGACGAATGAAAATTGTGTAGAATAATTAACGAATTGAATAGATATCACAAGCAGAAGCACCCGCTTCTCACCTGATTGACACATGTTTGTAGTTGACAGGTTGACCGTACATTTATTTTTTCATGCAAATGTTCGCAGTGTGGGTGTTTTATATGCCCACACTTTTTGTTTGCCTGTAAAACATACAACGAAATGGTCAAATGAATTGTGAACTCAATTCAAAATCTCATGGAGGTGGCTCACTATTAGCAAAGATCAATTAGTTAATGAAGGTATTCGTGCGCGTGAAGTTCGTTTGATCGGACAAAATGGCGATCAGCTTGGGATTAAAACCCGCCAGGAAGCTCTGGAAATTGCTGCTAAAGCCAATCTTGACCTTGTGTTAGTTGCTGCAAATGCAAAACCACCTGTTTGCCGAATCATGGACTATGGTAAGTTCCGATTCGAACAGCAGAAGAAGGAAAAAGAGGCACGTAAGAATCAAAAAATCATTAGCTTAAAAGAAGTTCGGTTGAGCCCGACAATCGATGAACATGATTTTAACACGAAGCTCCGTAATGCAATCAAATTCCTTGAAAAGGGAGATAAAGTGAAAGCTTCTATCCGCTTTAAAGGCCGTGCGATTACGCATAAAGAAATCGGACAGCGCGTGTTAGACCGTTTCTCTGAAGCCTGCGCTGAAGTAGCAACAGTAGAAACAAAACCTAAGATGGACGGACGCAGCATGTTCCTCATGCTTGCACCAAAAGTCGAAAAGTAAAGTAACAGAGGGAGGAAACATCCAATGCCAAAAATGAAAACTCACCGCGGATCTGCTAAACGTTTCAAAAAAACAGGTTCTGGTAAACTTAAACGTTCTCATGCGTACACAAGTCACTTGTTCGCTAACAAATCTACAAAGCAAAAACGTAAATTGCGTAAGAGTGCAATCGTAAGTGCTGGAGATTTCAAACGTATCAAACAACAACTTGCAAACATTAAGTAATTTGGAATAGGAATCATAGGAGGGAATTACAATGCCAAGAGTAAAAGGCGGAACTGTGTCGCGTCAGCGTCGTAAAAAGGTTCTTAAATTAGCAAAAGGTTATTTCGGTTCAAAACATAGATTATACAAAGTAGCAAACCAACAGGTGATGAAATCTGGAAACTACGCTTTCCGTGACCGTCGTCAGAAAAAACGTGACTTCCGTAAACTATGGATCACTCGTATCAACGCTGCAGCTCGTATGAACGGTCTTTCTTACAGCCGTTTAATGCATGGCTTAAAGCTTTCTGGTATCGAAGTAAACCGCAAAATGCTTGCTGACCTTGCTGTGAATGACATAAATGCATTCAATCAGCTTGCTGATGCTGCAAAAGCACAACTAGACAAGTAAGTTCTATAAAAGATCATTCCTTCGAGGGGTGATCTTTTTTTCTCATCATGTGAGGTGAAATGAATGAATATGGCTTTGATCCTGCTGCTTATTTTGGTGAATGGCTATGGCTTTTTTCTCATGGGTGAAGACAAACGCCGCGCCAAAGCACATAAATGGAGAATTTCAGAGGCGCATTTATGGAGTGCTGCGGTTCTTTTTGGCGCTGCCGGGTCGTATCTAGGAATGCAGTATTTCCGGCATAAAACAAAGCATCCTGCCTTTCAAATCGGCATGCCTTTATTAATTATTTTGCAGTTGATCCTATTGGGATATATCCAAGTTATTTGAAAAAGGAGCAGACGCCATTAGGACGGCGTGTCTGCTCCTTTTTTTTGTTTGATTTTTTTTATGGGCTGATCCCAATCAATTTTTGTTTGAGGATAACGCTCGATAATGTTTTCCTCCAGTTTTTCAAAGTCTTCTAATGTAAATTCACTCAGCTTCTCAGGTGACTCCGTCCAAACGTAAATGGAGTGGACAAACAGAGGATGATCCTTAGAAGGAACATGCTTCTCCCCTTCAAACAAGACACCTTTATAGACGAAATTAAAATTTTTGCGCGCATTTTGCTGTTCGTCCATAAAATAAAAGCCTTCTTTTAATTGTGCTTGTTTCAGCTTTCTTCTCGGATTTGAGAAGAATTTTACCGCCATGTAGAAGATGTAGACAAGCAGTGCAACAAGAGCTAGTCTCATGAGGATTACAAACATGACAGGATGCACCTCCAATACCGTTATCTGATGTACTACGAATGAAAACGCCAAAAGGTTTCAACTTTTTTTAAAAAAATATTTCGTAAAACGAAAAAATATTCATAAAAAGATCGTATTGAACGAAAGAGGTTTTGTATAATAAGAATGCACCATGAAGATAAAGGAGGATAAATGGAATGACAAAGCTCGATCAAACATTAACTATGCTGAAAGACCTAACGGATGCAAAAGGGATTCCAGGAAATGAACGTGATGTCAAAAAAGTCATGCAGACATACATAGAATCATATGCAGATGAAGTCTCTACAGACCGCCTTGGCAGCTTGATCGCTAAAAAGGAAGGAAACGCTAACGGACCTAAAATTATGCTCGCTGGTCACTTAGATGAAGTAGGATTCATGGTGACAAAAATTGATGACAAAGGCTACATTCGTTTTCAAACAGTCGGCGGCTGGTGGTCACAGGTCATGCTCGCCCAGCGTGTCACCATTGTGACGAAAAAGGGAGAGATCACAGGGGTAATTGGTTCAAAGCCACCACACGTTTTGTCACCTGAAGCTCGTAAAAAGTCAATTGAGATTACGGATATGTTTATTGATATTGGGGCGTCAAGCAAAGAACAGGCAATGGAGTGGGGCGTGCTGCCTGGAGATCAAATCGTTCCTTACTTTGAGTTTACAGTCATGAATGATGAAAAAATGCTCCTTGCAAAAGCATGGGACAACCGCATTGGCTGTGCAGTCGCCATTGATGTCATGAAAAATTTGCACAATGCTCAGCATGAGAATATTGCTTACAGCGTCGCAACTGTCCAAGAGGAAGTAGGCCTGCGCGGAGCTAAAACAGCAGCGGCTACGATTCAGCCCGATATTGGATTTGCCATTGATGTAGGTGTAGCAGGAGATACACCGGGCATCACTGAGAAAGAAGCAACTAGCAAACTTGGCAAAGGCCCAACGATTGTTGTATTTGATGCTTCAATGGTCTCTCATAAAGGGCTTCGTGATTTTGTTGTCCAAACAGCTGATGAACTGAACATTCCTTATCAATATGACTCAATGCCTGGCGGCGGGACAGATGCTGGCGGTATTCATTTAACAGGCCATGGTGTTCCATCACTATCTATCGGAATTCCGAGCAGATATATTCATACCCATGCCGCAATGATTCACCGAGATGATTATGAAAATGCAGTGAAGCTTTTAACAGAAGTGATCAAAAGACTTGATCAAAAAACCGTTGAACAGATTACGTACGGTTCTTAAGTAAGAAAGCCTTTCCTCAGTACAGGGGAAAGGCTTTTTTATTGAATTTCCCAGGAAATGAACGGTGTGTTCAAAGTGAGTCAAAAGAACTATTTTCAGTAAAAGAGGAGAATGTTTCCTAGTGAATAAGGCACATGTGATCGAGCGTTTATTTTTGTAAGATGAAAGCAATAAAAAGGACAGAGCCATAGAATGCCCTGTCAAAAGAGAGTTTATGGAAGTAGGTGAAGCTACCTTAAGAATAAACATATTATTCTTATTTGTCAACTTGGTTTTAAAAGAAAGAAAAATCAATCAATTTATGTTATATTTGTAACAAATTGTTTATACAAAGGGGATGGTTAAATGAATGCGGTTACAATTGTCATAGGATCTATGTGTATTTTAGCGATTGCCTATCGTCTTTATGGCACATTTATGATGGTCAAGGTATTAAAGGTCACAGATGATCATCCTACACCGGCTCACACACTAGAGGACGGGAAAGATTATGTGCCGACAAATAAATGGGTCACATTTGGGCATCACTTTGCTGCCATTGCAGCTGCTGGTCCGTTAGTGGGTCCGATTTTAGCCGCTCAATTTGGGTATTTACCTGGTCTCCTTTGGCTTTTAATTGGAGCAGTCATAGGCGGAGCTGTACATGATCTAGTCGTCTTATTTGCATCGATGCGAAAAAAGGGGAAATCATTATCAGAGGTAGCGAAGGAAGAGCTGGGACCTGTTGCCGGGTTTTGTACAGGGCTTGCGATGCTGTTTATTATTACAATCACAATGGCAGGTTTGTCTATGGTTGTGCTTCATGCTTTAGAACGTAACCCTTGGGGGACATTTGCAGTTGGAATCACGATTCCGATTGCGATGGGGGTTGGTCTGTATTATAAAAAAACAGGCAATTTAAAGCTGGCGACATCTGCGGGATTTATTTTGCTGATGTTTGGGGTATTCCTTGGTCCAAATATTCAAGGAACGGCACTAGGTGATTTTTTAACACTTGATACAAAAACGCTTGCTCTTGCCCTGCCGATCTATGCCTTTTTTGCTGCGGCTCTGCCAGTTTGGCTGCTGCTTGCACCGAGGGACTATTTAAGTAGTTTTATGAAAATTGGTGTATTCATTGCGCTGATTGCTGGTATCTTTGTCGTGAATCCGTCCATTCAATTCCCCGCGTTTACAGAGTTTGTGAATGGAGGAGGACCTGTATTAGCTGGTCCTGTCTGGCCATTTATTTCGATTACCATTGCTTGCGGTGCCATTTCTGGTTTCCACGCATTTGTTGGGTCAGGGACAACACCTAAGATGCTGGACCGATGGAGTGATATGAAGCCTGTTGCGTTTGGCGCAATGCTTGTGGAATGCTTAGTTGGGATTATGGCTTTAATTGCGGCTACTGCTCTGCATCCAGGAGATTATTTTGCGATAAACAGTACACCAGAAGTGTTCCGCACACTCGGTATGAGTGTCGAAAACCTTCCGCAGCTGAGTAAGGAAATCGGCCTTGACTTAGAAGGAAGAACGGGTGGTGCCGTAACATTAGCGGTAGGGATGGCGTATATCTTTACGGGGATTCCGTTCTTTAGTCATTTGGCTTCTTACTTCTTCCAGTTCGTCATTATGTTTGAGGCTGTCTTTATTTTAACTGCTATTGATGCGGGGACACGTGTGGCACGCTATTTGATTCAAGACTTCTTAGGTGAAGCATATAAACCGCTTAAACGAACTGACTGGATACCTGGTTCGGTGTTTGCAAGTGCGCTTGCTTGTTTTATGTGGGGATATTTACTTTACTCAGGGGACATCGGGTCTATTTGGGCGCTGTTTGGGGTTTCAAATCAGTTAATGGCCTCGGTTGGGTTGATCATCGGGGCAACCGTTGTATTAAAAATTGCAGATAAAAGACGATATATGCTGACTTGTTTAATTCCGCTTGCTTACTTATATGTGACGGTGAATTATGCAGGCTATTGGATGGTAGCAAATGTATATCTCAATCCTGAAGCATCCGGTTACAGCGTGCTGAATGCGGTGCTGTCGATCATCATGCTGATCTTAGGTTTTGTGATTATTGTGTTTGCGATAAAAAAATGGGTCGAAATCTGGCGTGATCCAGCCCTTCGAATGGAAACGCCTATCACTGGCTAAAGGAAAAAGGCCGGCTTGCTTATATAAGCAAACCGGCTTCTTTTATTGCTGCTGCTGAGGCTTTAAGCCTTGCTCTAATGTTTCAAGGATCTCATTTTTCTCGTTTTCTGATGCTTCTTGCCATAGCACTTCGAACAACACGCCAAGGCCTGGCAGCATTTTTTCCTCGCCGCTTTGAATAGCATCTAAAATCGTATGTTCAAGCTGTTCTTGATTATGGCCAGTAATGTTTTGAATGACTGCGCCTCTTAAATTAAAATCCATTGCCCACACTCCTTTTTTGATGGTAATAGCCCTATTCTGTCTCAAAGACAGGTTTATTATGTAGTGAGCATGAGATATAATAAATTCATGATAATTAAAGGAGTTAACGTCGCTTGAAATATATAGAATCAGCTAAAAACACAAACATTAAACAGTGGAAAAAGCTCCATACGAAAAAAGAACGAACGAAAACGGGGCTGTTTCTCGTTGAGGGAATACATTTAGTCGAAGAAGCATTAAAGAGCGGGATCGTGAAGGAATTAATGGTCACCTCGCCCGATATGCTTCCTTCTCATATCCAGCCTGACATTGAGCTTTATGAACTGAGCGAAGAGGCCTTTTCTGCCATGACAGAAACGGAAACGCCTCAGCACATTGCCGCAGTCTGTACAGTTCCTGTTTTTGAAGAAAAGAAGGTTGAACGAATTCTTCTATTAGACGCAGTGCAGGACCCGGGGAATTTAGGCACACTCATTCGAACAGCAGATGCCGCTGGTCTTGATGCTGTGATCTTAGGAGAAGGAACAGTTGATGCGTTTAACGGAAAAACGCTCCGTTCGGCACAAGGGTCTCATTTTCACCTGCCTATCTTAAAGCAAACCCTTCAACAGGCGATCACCGAACTGAAAGAACGAGGCATACCTGTATACGGGAGTGCCTTAAAAGATGCGAAAGAGTATAGAAGCGTAACGGCAGAAGGTCCGTTTGCATTAATTGTTGGAAATGAGGGAGCAGGTATTGATCCAGCGATTCTGCAAATGACAGATCAAAATTTATATGTGCCAATGTATGGGCAGGCAGAATCATTAAATGTCGCTGTTGCAGCAGCTGTTCTTGTCTATCATTTGCGCGGATAGTGTTGCATCAAGTGCTCATTTTCACTATAATGAAAGTAATATTTTAAAAACCATGATAGAGGAAGATTGTTTCAAGAAGCGGCCTTTTAGGGAGAATGCATCGTAGACTGAAAGTGCATTTAAGGAATGCTGAAACAGGAATTCACCTCTGGAGTTGTCACCGGGACCGCAGGCTTTGCGTAAAGGTGAACCGGATTCGTTTGATTCCGTTATGTCAATGAAGCTTATTCGCACATGCATTTGTGCTTAACAAGGGTGGTACCGCGACCACAACTCGTCCCTTCTTTTATGGAGGAACGAGTTTTTTTATTGTCTTCAAACGATCAAACAGCCGTTTATCCGAGCGGTTTTGTATATCAAAAGGAGGATTACACTCATGCAAGAAACGTTAAAACAGCTTGAAACAGAGGCGATAGCGAAGGTTGAAGCAGCTAGCTCGCTCAAAGAGGTCAATGACATTCGTGTTCAATACTTAGGGAAAAAAGGACCGATTACAGAAGTACTTCGCGGAATGGGCAAGCTCTCCGCAGAAGAAAGACCGAAAATGGGTGCACTCGCAAACGAAGTAAGAGAGCAGATTGCTGGTGCCATTGCTGAAAAAAATGAACAGCTGGAAAAAGAAGAAGTGAAGAAAAAACTTGCTTCTCAAACGATCGATGTTACTTTACCGGCAAGTCCAATCAAAATGGGAGCAAGACATCCATTAACGATAGTTGTCGAAGATATTGAAGATTTATTTATTGGCATGGGCTATACCGTTGAGGAAGGTCCTGAGGTGGAAACGGATTATTATAACTTTGAAGCACTGAATCTCCCAAAGGAGCATCCGGCACGTGATATGCAGGACAGCTTCTATATTACCGAAGATACACTGATGAGAACACAAACATCACCAGTACAAGCACGTACACTTGAGAAATATAAAGGACAAGGTCCTGTGAAGATCATCTGTCCTGGGAAAGTATATAGACGTGACAGTGATGACGCGACTCATTCACATCAATTTATGCAAATTGAAGGGCTTGTCGTCGATCACAATATTAGCATGAGTGATTTAAAAGGAACACTGGAGACAGTCGCAAGAAAAATGTTTGGTGAAGATCGTGAAATTAGACTGCGTCCAAGCTTTTTCCCATTCACAGAACCATCTGTCGAAGTCGATGTGTCTTGCTTTAAATGCGGCGGGAAGGGCTGCTCTGTATGTAAAGGAACAGGCTGGATTGAGATTTTAGGTGCAGGAATGGTTCATCCGAATGTCCTGAAAATGAGCGGGTTTGATCCAGAAACTTACCAAGGCTTTGCTTTTGGAATGGGTGTGGAACGGATTGCGATGCTGAAATACGGCATTGATGATATTCGCCATTTCTACACAAATGACATTAGATTCACAAAGCAATTCAAGCAGGACTAAGAGGAGGAAATCAACATGTTTGTTTCATATAAATGGTTAGAAGACTATGTCGATTTAGAAGGCATCAAGCCGGCTGAATTAGCAGAAAAAATCACAAGAAGCGGAATTGAAGTGGAAGCCGTTGAATATAAAGGCGAAGGCATCAAAGGAGTTGTCGTTGGATACGTCATTGAACGTGAACAGCATCCGAATGCAGATAAATTAAACAAATGTCTTGTTGATATCGGCGAAGACGCACCAGTGCAAATTATTTGCGGGGCTCCGAATGTGGAGAAAGGACAGTATGTGGCCGTCGCAACGGTGGGCGCAGTCCTTCCTGGCAACTTTAAAATTAAAAAAGCAAAACTGCGCGGTGAAGAGTCTCATGGCATGATTTGTTCTCTGCAAGAATTAGGTGTAGAAAGCAAGCTTGTACCAAAGGAATATGCAGAAGGCATCTTTGTTTTCCCGAACGACGTGAAACCAGGAGATGATGCCCTTCAAGCTCTTCAATTAGATGATGCGGTACTTGAGCTTGGCTTAACACCAAACCGTGCCGATGCCCTGAATATGCTGGGTGTGGCTTATGAAGTTGCCGCCATTTTAGGAAGAGACATCAAGCTTCCTGATACAGCACATGACACTTCTTCCGAAAAAGCAGCAGACTATATTTCTGTTAAAGTTGAGGATCAAGAAGCGAATCCACTTTATGCTGCGAAGATCATTAAAAATGTAAAGGTTGGACCAGCACCGCTTTGGATGCAAACAAGGTTGATGAATGCAGGCATCCGTCCAATTAACAACGTTGTGGATATTACAAACTTTGTACTGCTTGAATACGGCCAGCCGCTTCATGCCTTTGATTATGACCGCTTTGGTTCAAAGCAGGTGGTCGTTCGTAAAGCGTCTGACAGCGAAATCATTCAAACACTGGATGAGCAAGAGCGTACATTATCATCAAAGCATCTTGTCATCACGAATGGAACGAAAGCGCACGCGGTAGCAGGCGTCATGGGCGGCTTTGAATCAGAGGTGCGTGATGAGACGACGACGATTCTTTTAGAAGCGGCATATTTCAACGGTCAAACAGTCCGTCAAACATCTAGAGACTTAGGACTTCGCAGTGAATCAAGCACACGATTTGAAAAAGGACTCGATCCGCAGCGTACGAAGCCGGCAGCAGAAAGAGCAGCTCAATTGATCAGCATGTATGCAGGCGGCGAAGTGCTAAGCGGTACAGTTGAGGAAAACCACCTTGAAGCAAGTATGAATGTCATCCACGTATCAACTGAGCGTGTGAACAAGGTGCTTGGAATGAACATTTCAAAAGAAGATATGATTCAGATTTTCAACAAATTAGGCTTTACAGTGGGCGAATCAAATGATGTTCTTGTCGTAACAGTTCCTTCCCGCAGAATGGATATTACGATTGAAGAAGACCTCATTGAAGAAGTGGCAAGATTATACGGCTACGATAATATTCCATCTACACTGCCTGCAACAGCTGGCACCGTTGGCGGTCTCACGCCATACCAAGTGAAGCGCAGAAAGGTAAGACGTTTCTTAGAGGGGGCAGGACTTTCTCAAGCGATTACGTATTCATTGACGAATCAGCATAAGTCCACAGCTTTTGCACTGCATCCAGCCTATGAAACGAGACTTTCTCTGCCAATGAGTGAGGAACGCAGTGTGTTGAGACAAAGTCTTCTGCCAAACTTACTTGATTCTGTTGCATATAACTTGGCAAGACAAGCTGATTCATTTGGATTTTATGAAACGGGCTCTGTTTTCTTAGCAGAAGCTGAAGGGGCAAAACCAGTGGAAAAAGAACATGTCGCTGGTGCGCTGACAGGCTTATGGCATAAAAATCTTTGGCAGGGCGAGAAAAAAGCCGTCGATTTTTATGTAGCGAAAGGAATTGCTGAAGGATTGTTCGAAAAGCTTGGTGTGTCAGGCCAAATCACTTATGTTCAAGCAGAGCGTGAGGGTCTTCACCCAGGGCGAACTGCAGATGTTCACTTAAATGGTCAAGTCATTGGCTTTGTTGCCGCACTGCATCCAGTCGTTGAAAAGGAATTGGATTTAAAAGAAACGTATGTCTTCGAGTTTGATTTAACAGATGTGATGACATCTGAAACGAAGGATATGAAATATACGGCGATTCCGAGATTCCCTGCTGTGACAAGAGATATTGCACTTGTTGTTGATCAGCATATCTCAAGCGGACAGCTGGAGCGTGTGATCTATGAAGCAGGCGGTCAATTACTCACAGACCTATCTGTATTTGATGTATACGAAGGGGAACATATGGAAGAAGGCAAAAAATCTGTTGCATTCTCTCTTCAATATTTAAATCCTGAACAAACGTTGACCGAGGAAGAAGTTACAGCTGTTCATACAAAAGTTTTGAAAGCACTAGAAGATACGTATCAAGCCGTCTTACGCGGTTAAAGGAAAAAAAGCTAGGGCCTCATGGGCTCTAGCTTTTTTTATAGCATTTTTTTCGCTTTTTGTGTGTTGGCAAAATGCAGCTTTGTAAATTGACGTAAAGCATCTTCACCGTGCAGCTTGATGAGCTTGGCGGCGGCCTTGTCTACATGAGGACCGGCTCCTTTTGGGATGTCAAAGCCTGCAGCCTGTGATAATTTGTCCATTTCAATTAAAAAGGCGTACCTTGCGATAATGGAAGCTGCAGCGACTGACAAATGGATGCCTTCTGCTTTTGTACTAAAATATGTCCGCTCCCGGATGATTTTTTTCCCGGCAAGATGTTTGAAATAAATCCCTGGTTCTGCAAATTGGTCAATCAAAATGGCTTCAGGCTGCTGTCCGTCCAGTTTTTCTAGCACAGAGGTGATGACTTGGTTATGAAGCAGTGCCTTCATTTTTCCTTGACTCATGCCCTTTTCCTGCATCGTATTGTACTTTTCATTTCGGAGAACGAGAAGGCTGAACGGAATGGTTTTGATGAGATCCTTGGCAATGTTGATAATTTGCGGGTCCTTTAGCCCTTTTGAGTCTTTTACGCCAAGCTCTTTCATTAAAGCAAGCTGGCTGGCATCAACATAGGCCGCACAGACTGTGATCGGTCCGAAATAATCACCTGTACCTACTTCATCTGAACCGATGACCGACATGGAAGCAATGCCGGGCGGCGGACTGTATTTTGTAACAGCAGGTGATTTTTGACTTTTCGTATCAGCTGCTTGCAAGTGGCTGAATTGACTGGCTTCAGCTTCTGCCTTTTGTCCTTGAAACAATACTTTTCCAGATCGATAGGCTGTAATCGTACAGCCAGGGACTTTTGCTTGAAAGAGGGCGCCTGGCGGCAAATTGTCTGTTAAATGGTGCGCATACGCGCTCTTCATCTTTTTGAGGTCTTCTGATGTTGCTTTTAAAACGGATTGGGGCACAGTGGATAACTCCTTTTTACCTTGATATCATTGATTTCTAAAGTGTACCATAACAGGGAAGGGCTCGTCTTTCCATTCAATGTCTAAACATGTTATGATAGAGACTAGGATTCTCGTGGAATGGAGGAGAAACGTTGTCTGACGGCGGTAAAACGAAAACAACAGTTGAGATTTACGGACAGTCCTATACGATCATCGGACAAGAAACGAAGATGCATATGCGACATGTTGCGTCAATTGTTGATGATAAAATGAGAGAAATAAATGAAAAAAATCCATATCTTGATATAAACAAATTAGCTGTACTGACAGCAGTCAATGTCGTCCACGACTACTTGAAATTAAAAGAGCAATACGAAAAATTAGAGATTCAGCTAAAAGAAAAGGAATGAAATTACCGTGATCGATATCATCATTTTGTTTTTGCTTCTTATGGGAACGCTTGTCGGTCTAAAACGCGGGTTTATTCTTCAATTTATTAAATTGATCAGCTTTGTTGTTTCTATCTTAGTGGCTTCCATGTTTTATCAGTCACTTGCACCACAGCTTACGTGGATTCCGTCACCTAATTTTAGCGGCGGTCAACCGCAGCTCGCTTTCTTTAGCGGGAATCTAGAAACAGCTTATTATAATACCATTGCGTTTATCATTCTGTTTATCTTGACCAAAATCCTGCTCGCCATCATTGGCGGATTGCTCACAACCATTGCAAGTATACCTGTGATTAAACAGGTGAACAAACTGCTTGGCGGTGTTTTAGGATTTCTGGAAACCTATTTATTTGTGTTTATTCTATTGTTTGTCGCTGCATTACTTCCAGTAGATGCGCTCCAAACAATGATGAGCAAATCAATGTTAGCAGATGTGATCGTAAACAACACCCCTTACCTGTCCGGTCTTGTCAAAGACCTATGGTCGACGTATGGAGTTTAAAAACTTCTCCTTTTCTGGAGAAGTTTTTTCTCATTCCATGACAGAAAGTTGTAGGATGAAGGGAAAGTTTGTATATTTATATAGGAAGATGCCAAAGCGGCTGGAGGATGAGAGATGAATAAAAAAGATATTATCAAACTTCTTGAAACAATTGCAGTATATATGGAACTAAAAGGAGATAATCCTTTTAAAATTTCTGCCTTTCGTAAAGCAGCAGCGGCACTGGAACAAGACGACCGCAGCCTTTCTCAAATAGATGATCTATTAGCATTACCCGGCATTGGAAAAGGAACCTTTGCTGTGATCACAGAGTATATCGAAAAAGGACAATCAGAAACACTCGAACAATTAAAAAAGGAAGTGCCTGAAGGACTTGTTCCGCTCTTAAAGTTGCAAGGGCTTGGCGGGAAGAAGATTGCGAAGCTTTACCAAGAGCTTGGTGTCCATGATGCCCAGTCATTAAAAGAAGCATGTGAAGCGGAAAAAGTACAAGCGCTTGCAGGCTTCGGTAAAAAAACCGAAGAAAAGATTCTCGCAGCTCTTGAGGAGGCCGGAAAGCAGCCAGAACGACTGCCAATTGGCTTTGCATTAGATGTGGCAGAGCGGATTGATCATGCGCTTGAACAGATGAAGGGTATTATTCGTTTTTCTAGAGCTGGCAGTCTAAGACGTGCACGGGAAACTGTCAAAGATTTAGATTATATCATTGCGACCAGCGATCCTGAACAAGTCAGAGAGCAGCTCGTTGCACTTGATGATGTCAAAGACGTCATTGCAAGCGGTGATACGAAGGTATCTGTCATTCTTGCCCTTGATTTTGAGATCAGTGTAGACTTCCGGCTTGTGACAACAGACCAATTTGCAACAACGCTGCACCATTTCACTGGCTCAAAAGATCACAATATTCGCATGCGTCAGCTGGCGAAGGAACGCGGAGAGCGTATTAGTGAATATGGTGTGGAAACAATTGAAACTGGAGAAGTAAAAACGTTTGAAGACGAGGCTGCTTTTTATGCGCATTTTCAACTTCCGCTTATTCCGCCAGAAATTCGTGAAACCGGAACGGAGATTGATACGTATAAAGAAAGTATGCAATTTGTAGAGTTAAAAGATATCAAAGGCGACCTTCATATGCACTCGACATGGAGTGACGGCGCATTTTCTATTCGCGAAATGGCAGAGGCATGTATCGCAAAAGGCTATGAATACATGGCGATTACAGACCACTCGCAATATTTAAAAGTAGCAAACGGTTTAACAAAAGAACGTTTACGTCTGCAAGCAAAAGAAATTGACAAGCTGAATCAAGAATTCGAGCATTTTCACATTTTCAAAGGGGTCGAAATGGATATTCTCCCGGATGGATCATTAGATTATGATGATGACTTTTTAGCAGACATGGATTTTGTCATTGCGTCTATCCACTCGAGCTTTTCTCAGCCGGAAGAAGTCATTATGGAGCGCCTTGAAAATGCCCTGCGGAATCAGCATGTGGATTTAATTGCACATCCAACAGGCCGTTTGATCGGCAGACGGGACGGCTATGCCTTAAATATAGATCAGCTCATAGAGCTTGCGAAGAAAACGGGAACTGCACTAGAGCTCAACAGCAACCCGTCAAGACTGGATTTGAAAACAGAGCATTTAATGAAAGCAAACGAAGCAGGTGTGAACATCATGATCAATACAGATGCGCACAATATCGCCATGCTGGATCATATGGAAGTTGGTGTAACAGCTGCAAGAAAAGGCTGGACACCAAAAGCAAATGTCGTGAATACTTTTTCTCTAAACGAGATCAAAAAGTTTTTAACGCGTGACAGGTAGTCGTTAGGAGGCTGGACCATGCTGCAACAAAAAGTGTTAGCATCATTAGAATTTCATAAAGTAAAAGAAAAAGTCATGTCCTATACCGCATCCTCATTAGGAAAAGAAAGAGCGCAGGATTTAACGCCGCTGACGGATATAGAAACCATTCAGCATTTGCTGGAAGAGGTAGCAGAAGCACAGGATGTCATCCGCTTAAAGGGATCTGCGCCATTTGGCGGGCTGACGGATATTAGACGCGGAGTCAAACGGGCAGAAATCGGCAGTACATTAAGCCCATCTGAGCTCATGGAAATTGCAGCGCTGTTATACACTGCGAAAAATATGAAGCACTTTCTCACGTCCCTGTATGAAGATGGTGTAGACATACCTCGCCTTCATACATATGCAGAGACGCTGATATTACTGCCTGAAGTCAGAAAAGAAATCGAAAGCTGTATCGGTGATAATGGAGAAGTGCTTGATCACGCAACTCCGGCGCTACGAACAATACGTACGCAATTACGTTCATTAGAATCAAAAGTTCGAGATAAATTAGAATCCATGATTCGCTCACAATCTGCTTCAAAAATGCTGTCAGACACGATTGTCACCATTCGTAATGATCGGTTTGTGATTCCGGTAAAGCAGGAGTACCGCTCGAATTACGGCGGAATTGTTCACGATCAATCATCATCTGGGGCAACCCTTTTTATTGAGCCGCAAGTGGTCGTGGATTTAAATAACACCTTGCAGCAAACCCGTTTAAAAGAAAAACAAGAGGTCGAAAAGATCCTCCAAATGCTGACAGCGAGCGTGTCAGAACACATTGAGGAACTTCTTCACAATGTAAAAGAGCTTCAGACGTTAGATTTTATTTTTGCTAAAGCCAAATATGCAAAGGCAGAAAAAGCCACAAAGCCTGCTGTGAATGATCAAGGGGAGATTTATTTAAAGCGGGCAAGACATCCTCTATTGCCTAGGGATCAGGTTGTGGCAAATGACATTGAGCTCGGCAAAGATTTTTCAACCATCGTTATTACTGGCCCAAATACAGGGGGTAAGACAGTTACCTTGAAAACGCTTGGTCTTCTTACGCTGATGACGCAGGCAGGCCTTCATATTCCAGTTGAAGAAGGCTCGGAAGTGGCTGTATTCGACCAAGTCTTTGCTGATATTGGAGATGAACAATCTATTGAGCAAAGCTTGAGTACGTTCTCATCTCATATGGTCAATATTGTAGATATCTTAAAGAATTTGACATCTAACTCACTCGTGTTATTTGATGAATTAGGGGCAGGAACAGACCCTGCAGAAGGTGCCGCGCTGGCCATGAGTATCTTAGATGAAGTGCATCAAACAAATGCACGCGTCATCGCAACGACCCATTATCCTGAGCTGAAGGCTTACGGATATAACCGGGAAGGTGTCACAAATGCGAGCGTGGAGTTTGACATTGAAACCTTATCACCAACGTACCGCTTGCTCATCGGTGTGCCCGGACGAAGTAATGCATTTGAAATTTCTAAACGTCTTGGGTTGCCAGATCACCTCATTGACCGTGCAAAAGCGGATATGCATGCCGAGCATAATGAAGTAGACCAAATGATTGCTTCATTAGAAGATAGCAAGAAACAAGCAGAAGAAGAGCTGCATGAGACAGAAGTCTATAGAAAAGAAGCAGAAAAGCTTCATAAAGAATTGCAGAGACAAATTCTTGAATGGAATGAGCAAAAGGACAAACTGCTTGAAGAAGCTGAAAAAAAAGCGGCAGAAAAAATTGAACAAGCCTCAAAAGAAGCAGAAGACATCATTCAAGAGCTTCGTTCGATAAAAAATGAGCATCGATCATTTAAAGAACATGAACTCATCGATGCGAGAAAGCGTCTTGAAGAAGCAGTCCCTGAGTTTGACCGGAAGAAAAAGCCAGAGCCAGTGAAAAAAGCAGCAAGACAGCTAAAATCAGGCGACGAAGTGAAAGTGCTCACCTTCGGGCAAAAAGGAACGCTGCTTGAACAAACAGGTGACAAAGAATGGAGTGTCCAAATGGGCATTCTGAAAATGAAAGTAAAAGAAAAAGACATGGAATTTATCAAATCAGCACCTGAATTTAAGCAGGAGAAAGCCATTACGGCAGTCAAAGGAAAAGACTATCATGTATCGCTTGAACTTGACTTAAGGGGAGAGCGTTATGAAAATGCCTTAAGCAGAGTCGAGAAATATTTAGATGATGCTGTCTTAGCTGGTTATCCGCGTGTGTCAATCATTCACGGAAAAGGAACTGGCGCCCTTAGAAAAGGGGTTCAGGAATTACTGAAACAGCACCGAAGTGTGAAAAATGCTCGTTTTGGGGAACAAGGCGAGGGAGGATCAGGCGTTACCATCGTCGAATTAAAGTAAAAAGGAGAAAACGCATGAAAGCCTTTTGGGAAAATGAACTTGTGGAAATTGCCGCCTATTACAGCGTGGCCGTCCTATGTCTTGTCTTATTTCTAACCATTTTTGAACTCGTTACCTCCTATAAAAACTGGGAAGAGATCCAGCGGGGGAACTTAGCTGTTGCCATGGCAACAGGCGGAAAGATTTTTGGGATTGCGAATGTGTTTCAGCATTCTATCGCACAGCACAATTCCCTTCTGCAAATGATTGGATGGGGCGTATACGGCTTTGTGATGCTGCTTGTCAGCTATTTCATTTTTGAATTTTTAACACCACGATTTAAAGTAGACAAAGAAATTGAGAATGATAATAGAGCGGTCGGGTTTATTTCACTCATTATTTCAGTTGGGCTGTCTTATGTAGTAGCAGCCGGCATTTAAGGAGACGACATGGAAAAGCTAGCAAAAGTATTAATCGTAGTTGCCTGCACTTTTGCGGTCATTGGTGCCGTTTACATGTTCCTGTGAAATGAAGAAGACAAAGTGAGAAAGCTGTCAGGGATTCCTTGGCAGCTTTTATCTCACCAGAAGGCGGTGAATCACATGAAGCAAATTCTGCAAAAAGACGAACTCATAAAGCGAATTGATACTTGTCTCCAAATGACTTCCCTGCCAAGAGACATATACGAACCGTATATTGCACGTCCATTTCAAACGACTGGATTTTTTGATGATTTGAGCCCTTATATTCAAATCGATCCGAGTGGCTATATTCTTATTCAATATGAACGAGGAATCCAAATGCTGCATAAAAGAACAAAAGCGGCGGATGAAGTCATTTACTGGATTTTAGAAGACACAATCTTTCTTACAGTCTACATAGATATGATGAGGCAGTATCAAGTCGACAACATCCAGACGCATTTACCTAATGACCCGAGTATCCATCAACAGATCGTGGAGAGAGTAAATGAGTCATTTCGTGCAATCGGTGGATTATATGAACAGTGGCATCATGAAGGAAAAAGAGCATCGATCGAAACACCGGCAAAGAAGTAAAGATGCCATGGAACCAAGCTCTATTTGAAAAAAGAAAACTGCCTTAAGGAAAAGTTTGCTATAATAAAATAGTACGAAAGTTCAGGAAGGAGGGTTTTTATGCAGTCAGATAAACGTTGGCTTCTGCATTACCCGAATCAAATTCCCCGCGAACTCACCATTCCAAATGAGACGTTACAATCTTACTTATTCAGCTCCGCAGAGGCTGCACCTGAGCATACAGCCATTCATTTTCTAGGAAAAAACATCACCTATGAACAGCTCCAGGAAGAAGCATTGAAACTAGCTGGTCACCTGATGAAAATTGGCGTGAAAAAAGGCGACAGAGTAGCAATCATGCTGCCAAACTGTCCTCAATCTGTCATTTCTTATTATGCTGTTTTAATTGCAGGCGGCATCGTTGTTCAAACGAACCCGCTTTATACGGAGAAAGAACTGGCATATCAAATGGAGGACAGCGGCTCAAAAGTGCTGATTACACTGGATTTATTGTATCCAAAGGCCTATAAAATGAAAGCGCTGACAAGTATGGAGCACTTGATCATCACCAAACTGCAGGATTATTTACCATTTCCGAAAAACATTCTGTTTCCTATCGTCCAAAAAAGAAAAAATAAAATGGTCATCCAAGTAGAGAAAAGCGAGACCATTCATCACTTCTCACAAATTATGAAAGAATCGTCAGAAGAACAGATTCCGGCTCTTGCCTTTGAACCGAAAGAGGATGTCGCTGTTTTGCAATATACAGGCGGAACGACTGGTTTACCAAAAGGGGTCATGCTGACGCATGAAAATATTTTAGCGAATACTGAAATGTGCGCTTCTTGGATGTATAAAACGACAAGAGGAAAAGAACGAATCCTTGGCATCATTCCGTTTTTTCATGTATACGGAATGACGACCGTATTAAACCTTGCTGTGAAAGAAGGGCATTCAATGATTCTCCTTCCGCGATTTGACGCAGCTGATACCCTCAAAACGATTGAAAAACAGAAACCGACACTCTTTCCAGGTGCACCCACCATGTATATTGCCTTGCTGCATCATCCGAACATTGAAAAGTATAATCTGTCGTCCATCACTGCATGTTTAAGCGGCTCGGCGGCTCTTCCTGTTGAAGTCAAACAGAGCTTTGAGAAATTAACAGGAGGGCGTTTAGTTGAGGGGTATGGTCTTTCAGAAACTTCGCCAGTGACCCATTCTAACTTTTTATGGGGAGCGAACAAAACAGGCAGCATTGGCTGTCCGTGGCCTGGGACAGACGCAGGCATTTATTGCGAGGAAACGGGTGGCCTTAAAGAGCCGTATGAGCACGGAGAAATTATCGTCAAAGGGCCGCAAATTATGAAAGGCTATTGGAATCAGCCAGAGGAGACAGCAGCTGTATTAAGGGACGGATGGTTTTTCACTGGAGATATTGGGTATATGGATGAGGACGGTTTTTTCTATATCGTTGACCGGAAAAAAGATGTCATTATTGCGAGCGGTTATAATATTTACCCAAGAGAGGTCGAAGAAGCCCTTTATGAGCATGAGCTTGTACAAGAAGCCGTTGTCGCAGGCATACCAGATCCTTATAGAGGAGAAACAGTAAAAGCGTTTGTTGTGCCGAAAAAGGATGCTTATTTAACAGAGGATGAACTCGATCGCTTTGTCAGAACGAGAATTGCTTCATTTAAAGTACCGCGCGTGTATGAATTTAAAGAATCACTGCCTAAAACGGCTGTCGGAAAAATTTTGCGCAGAGTATTAATTGAAGAAGAAAAAAGAAAGCAAGCTTCATCATCTGAGACACCTGTCGATCAATTGAAGAAATAACGACCTTCATCATCCGGTCGAGCGGCCGGATGATTTGAATGATGACAGTCTGCTCTGGTATGATAAAGGTTGAAAAGAAAGAAGAAGATCTCTTGACAAATCACCCGTTTCTTTTTAACATAAAGTTATGAATGAATGCTCATTCAATTTAGAAAGGGACGAAGCACATTGAAGCAGAAAAGACCGAAGTACATGCAAATTATTGATGCAGCAGTTGTGGTGATTGCGGAGAACGGCTATCATCAATCACAAGTTTCAAAGATTGCGAAACAAGCAGGGGTGGCAGACGGAACCATTTATCTTTATTTCAAAAACAAAGAGGATATTCTCATCTCATTGTTCAAAGAAAAAATGGGACAATTCATCGAACGGATGGAAACAGATATCCAAAAGAAGCCATCTGCCAAAGAAAAGCTTCTACTGTTGATTGAGGAGCATTTTCGCATGCTGGCGCAGAATCATCATTTGGCTCTTGTGACACAGCTTGAACTCAGGCAGTCAAACCTTGAGCTGCGGCAAAAAATCAATGAGGTGCTAAAAGGGTATTTAAATATGCTCGAGTCTATTTTAACAGAAGGAAAGAAAACAGGAGAATTTAGACAAAATTTAGATGTCCGCTTAGCGAGACAAATGGTATTTGGGACGATTGATGAAACCGCAACAACATGGGTCATGAATGATCAAAAGTATGATCTGCCTGCACTCGCAGAAAATGTACATGATCTGCTGTTAAACGGAATACATCAATCCTAAAGACAATGTGAAAAAGGATGATTGACATGGAAAAAATACTCAGCTTACATCATGAAGGACAGACAGCGCTCATCACGATTCAGAACCCGCCTGCAAATGCCTTATCCTCTCAGCTGCTCACTGAGCTTAATGACATGTTCGAAGAGCTCGAACAGAATGAGGAAGTAAGAGCGATTGTGATCCACGGGGAAGGCAGATTCTTCTCAGCAGGTGCTGATATTAAAGAATTTACGACTTTACAGGAAGAGTCTGATTATGCAAGCCTCGCTGATAGAGGACAGCAAGTCTTTGAACGGATTGAACAGTGTCCAAAGCCAGTCATTGCCTCGATTCATGGAGCAGCATTAGGCGGAGGCCTTGAGCTTGCCATGTCTTGTGATATCCGAATCGCAACAAAAGATGCAAAGCTTGGACTGCCGGAATTAAATCTTGGCATTATTCCAGGATTCGGCGGCACGCAGCGCCTCCCGCGCTACGTTGGTTCTGCTAAAGCACTTGAAATGATGGGAACAGCTGAACCGATTACAGGTGAAGAAGCATTTACGTGCGGCCTTGTTACAAAGCTGGCAGAAACAGAGGAAGAAGCGCTCGAAGCGGCCAAAACACTTGCGGGGAAATTTGCCGCAAAAAGCCCTAAATCACTTGAATATGTGCTTGATTTATTGAACGCAACAAAACTGTATTCATATGACGGCGGAATGAAGCTGGAAGCCAAAAAATTTGGTGAGGTTTTCCAATCAAATGACGCCAAAGAAGGCATTCAGGCCTTTATCGAAAAGCGCAAACCGAACTTTAAAGGGGAATAAAGGATAAGTACGACACAAGGGGGAGAAATAAATGAATATATTTGTTTTGATGAAGCGTACGTTTGACACGGAAGAGAAAATTTCGATTCAGTCTGGTGCAATTCAAGAAGATGGAGCAGAGTTCATTATTAATCCTTATGACGAGTATGCCATTGAAGAAGCCATTCAGCTTCGCGATGAGCACGGGGGAGAAGTGACCGTTGTGACAGTTGGCGGTGAGGATGCAGAGAAACAGCTGAGAACAGCGCTTGCTATGGGCTGTGATCAAGCTGTCTTGTTAAACGTCGAAGATGACTTAGAAGAGTGGGACCAATATTCAGCTTCTACCATTCTTTATCACTATTTAAAAGACAAAGAGGCTTCCTTGATCTTAGCAGGGAATGTAGCAATTGACTGCGGCTCTGGACAGGTAGCCCCGCGTCTTGCTGAATTACTCGGTTTTTCATATGTGACTACGATAACAAGTATTCAAATTGACGGCGGCTCTGTATCGATTGAACGAGATGCAGAGGGGGATGTGGAAGTCATTTCTGCCGAACTCCCGCTTGTCGTCACAGCTCAGCAAGGACTCAATGAGCCTCGCTATCCATCATTACCAGGCATTATGAAGGCAAAGAAAAAGCCTTTAGAAGAATTGGAGCTTGATGATTTAGATCTGGATGAAGACGATGTACCATATAAAATCAAAACAATTGAACGTTTCTTACCGGAGAAAAAAGAGGGTGGCAAGGTGCTGAGCGGCGAGCTTCAGGATCAAGTCAAAGAACTGACAGATCTACTCAGAAATGAAGCAAAAGTCATCTAAACATCCACTTTACGATATCACGAGAACAAGGGGGAGCTTGAAGATGAGTAAAAAAGTTGTTGTACTTGGAGAAAGTCGTGACGGTAAATTAAGAAATGTGACATTTGAAGCCATTGCTGCCGCTCACAAAGTGGCAGAGGGCGGCGAGGTCATTGGCGTGTTAATAGGGGATGACGTCAAAGGCCTAGCAGATGAACTGCTTTACTATGGAGCGGATCATGTCATGATTGTGGAGCATCCGCACCTTTCATATTATACGTCAGATGGTTTTGCGCAGGCGCTTCAAGCCATATTAGATCAAGTTGATCCAGATGCTGTGCTCTTTGGCCATACATCTATCGGAAAAGACTTGTCGCCGAAAATAGCCGCACGTCTCCAGACTGGCTTGATTTCAGATGCGATTGATGTAAGCGTTACCGGTGAACATCTTGTTTTCACTAGACCGATTTACTCTGGAAAAGCCTTCGAAAAAGTCATTTCGACAGACCGTCTGCTTCTAGCAACCATCCGGCCAAATAACGTGGCACCACATGAGCGGGATACGTCACGAGGCGGAGAAGTCACACCAGTTTCTGTCGACATTCAAAACCTTCGGACGATCGTGAAGGAAGTCATTAAAAAAACGTCAGAAGGTGTAGATTTATCCGAAGCAAAGGTCATTGTTGCTGGAGGGCGCGGGGTTAAGAGCAAGGAAGGCTTTGAACCGCTGAATGAACTCGCTGAGACGCTGGGGGCAGCAGTCGGAGCTTCGCGCGGAGCCTGTGACGCTGATTATTGTGATTATGCCCTGCAAATTGGTCAAACGGGAAAAGTCGTCACACCTGATCTTTATATTGCATGCGGGATATCAGGAGCGATTCAGCATTTAGCGGGAATGTCTAACAGTAAAGTCATTGTGGCCATCAACAAAGACCCAGAAGCGGAAATCTTCAAAATCGCCGATTATGGAATTGTTGGTGACTTGTTTGAAGTGGTACCGCTTTTGAATGAAGAGTTAAAAAAGATGAATATCCACTCGTAACGCTCATACACTCAGAATGCCTAGGTATTCTGGGTTTTTTTGTATGTTATTAAGAAGAAAAGGAGCGGTTGACAAGTGAAGGGGACAGTAAAAGTCAATGACGTGATCGGACGCATTTCTAAACACATTTACGGGCATTTTCAAGAGCATTTAGGAAGAGGGATTTATGACGGGATTTGGGTAGGAAAAGACTCAGAGATTGATCATATTGAGGGGATTCGTACTGATGTACTGAAGGCCCTTCAAGCATTACATATTCCGGTGCTGAGGTGGCCGGGGGGCTGCTTCGCAGACGAGTATCACTGGGCAAATGGTGTAGGTGAGCTGAGTGAACGAAAGCCAATGGTCAACACCCATTGGGGTGGTACTGTTGAATCCAATGCATTTGGTACGCATGAATTTATGGCATTGTGTGAGCTGCTTGAATGTGAACCTTACATTTGCGGCAATGTGGGAAGCGGGTCTGTTCAAGAATTAGCCGATTGGGTCGAATACATGACATTTCCAAAAGGGACACCTATGTCAGACTGGCGCATTCAAAATGGAAAACAAGAGCCTTGGAAGCTGACCTATGTTGGTGTAGGCAATGAAAGCTGGGGCTGCGGCGGGAATATGACGCCTGAATACTATGCAGATTTATATAAACGCTATCAGACGTACGTAAGAGAGTTTGCAGGGCAGCGTATTTACAAAATCGCCTGCGGCGCGAACTCTAATGACGTGAATTGGACGAAGGTATTGATGGAGCGGGCCGCACCGTGGATGGATGGGCTCAGTTTACATTATTACACCGTACCGGGTACATGGGAGAAGAAAGGATCAGCGACTGAATTCGATGAGGATGAATGGTTTATCACGCTGAAAAAGGCCTATGAGATGGAACGGCTTGTCGAAGACCATGGAGAAATCATGGATCGTTATGACCCAGACAAGCGAATCGGGATGATTATTGATGAATGGGGGACATGGTATGACCCAGAGCCAGGGACAAATCCTGGGTTTTTATATCAGCAAAACACACTAAGAGACGCCCTTGTGGCCGCACTCCATTTTCATATTTTTCATCGCCATTGCAAGCGGATTCATATGGCAAATATTGCTCAGACGGTCAATGTGCTGCAAGCGATGGTATTAACAAAGGACGAAAAGATGCTTCTGACACCTACGTATCATGTATTTCACATGTTTCAAGTGCATCAAGAGGAAGAAGCGCTTGAAGTGGAGTTCGTTTCACCGCCGTATGAACGAAGAGGTGAAAAAATTCCTCAGGTCAGTGTGTCAGCCTCGCGTTCATCAGGTAAGATGCATATTAGCTACTGTCACTTGAATCCGCATGAACAAACAGAGATATCCCTTGCCATTGCAGGGATTGAAGAACAAACGAAAGTCACTGGACGTGTACTGACGGCTGATCGCATGAATGCCCATAATACATTCGATGATCCTCATTCTGTTCAGCCAAAAGACTTTGAGCAAATGGCTGTAAAGTCCGGCGAATTAACGGTGGAGCTGCCGCCAATGTCAGTGGTCATGATAACTGTCGACCTCGCTTAATTGCATATTTCGATGTTTGATGAGAAGAATGTTGGGGCATCATACATTGTAAATGAAGCGGAAAGGGTGTCATGTCATATGCTTAGAACCATTCTTATGATCATCGGTGCGATTGTTGTTATTGGTGCGATTATACGGTTTGTTTTTTAATTCATTTCCTAAAAAATGATTCGTAAGCATTTCATTCGCAAGTCACATTGGTAGATGCTATACTAAAAAGCATAATTTACATTGGAGGAATGAATAATGGCAATCGTAAAAGCTACTGACGCAACATTTTCACAAGAAACTGCAGAAGGTGTTGTTCTTGCAGACTTTTGGGCACCATGGTGTGGACCTTGTAAAATGATTGCTCCAGTTCTTGAAGAACTTGATCAAGAAATGGGCGACAAAATGAAAATTGTAAAAATTGATGTAGACGATAACCAAGAAACTGCTGGTAAATACGGCGTTATGAGTATCCCGACACTTCTTGTTTTAAAAGACGGTGAAGTTGTAGAAACTTCTGTTGGTTTCAAACCAAAAGAAGCACTTGCTGAGCTTGTCAACAAACATCTATAAACCGATCTATGTCCAAGCGGCATAATCATTGAAGCGGTTCTCGTAAAGACGAGAGCCGCTTTTCTTTCAACATGGTATAAAACAAATGTTCGTGATACACTAGAAGGAGTGAAAGAGGAAAACAAGGACGGATGAAAAGATGAACAAACTAATCAAAGAAAAGCTGTCAGTCCTGCCGGATCAACCAGGCTGTTACTTAATGAAAGATAGACAAAATACGATCATTTATGTAGGAAAGGCAAAGGTTTTAAAAAATAGGGTGCGCTCTTATTTCACTGGATCACATGACGCCAAAACGCAGCGGCTTGTCAGTGAAATTGAAGACTTTGAATACATTGTCACCTCTTCTAATATCGAGGCGCTCATTTTAGAGCTGAATTTAATCAAAAAATATGACCCAAAATACAATGTCATGCTCAAGGATGACAAGACGTATCCATTTATAAAAATTACGAATGAACGCCATCCCAAGCTGATCGTCACCCGCAATGTAAAAAAGGACAAAGGGAAATATTTCGGTCCATACCCAAACGTACAAGCAGCTCGAGAAACGAAAAAGCTGCTCGACCGCTTATATCCACTGAGAAAATGCGCCACCCTTCCTGACCGCGTCTGTCTTTATTATCATCTTGGGCAATGTCTTGCGCCATGTGTGTATGACATTTCCGAGGAAACGAATAAGCAGCTCGTGGATGAAATCACAAGGTTTCTAAACGGAGGACATCAGCAAATTAAAAAAGAACTCACCGAAAAGATGCAGGAAGCTGCTGAAAATTTAGAGTTTGAACGGGCAAAAGAACTAAGAGACCAAATCGCATATATCGACTCAACGATGGAAAAACAGAAAATGACGATGAGTGATTTATCAGATCGAGATGTCTTTGCCTATGCCTATGATAAAGGCTGGATGTGTGTCCAAGTTTTCTTCATCAGACAGGGGAAATTAATTGAACGTGATGTCAGCCTGTTCCCTATGTATCAGGACCCTGAGGAAGAGTTCCTCACGTTTATGGGGCAATTTTATGAAAAGAACAACCATTTTCTGCCGAAGGAAATTTTGGTGCCTGACAGTGTCGATCAAGAGATGATTGAGCAATTGCTTGAGACGAACGTTCACCAGCCGAAAAAAGGAAAGAAAAAGGATTTACTTTTACTTGCCCATCAAAATGCCAAAATCGCCTTAAAAGAAAAATTTTCGCTCATTGAGCGTGATGAAGAGCGGACAATTGGTGCGGTGAAACAGCTCGGGGATGCGCTTAATATTTATATGCCATACAGAATCGAGGCATTTGATAACTCAAATATTCAAGGGGCAGACCCGGTTTCTGCCATGGTCGTCTTTCAGGACGGAAAACCCTATAAGAAGGAATACCGAAAATACAAAATTAAAACTGTCTCAGGGCCAGATGATTATGCATCCATGCGTGAAGTCATTAGAAGACGATATACCCGCGTGTTAAAGGATGAACTGCCGCTGCCAGATTTAATTTTAATTGACGGAGGAAAAGGACAGATCAACGCAGCCATCGATGTGCTTGAAAATGAATTGAATCTGTCTGTCCCGGTCGCAGGTCTTGTAAAAGATGAAAAACACCGGACATCGAATCTCATGATGGGAGATACACTTGAAATTGTTGCGCTGGAGCGGAATAGCCAGGCTTTTTACTTATTGCAGCGCATTCAAGATGAAGTGCACCGGTTCGCCATTAGCTTTCACCGGCAGCTGCGCGGAAAAAATGCATTCCAGTCTATTTTAGACGATGTACCGGGTATCGGAGAGAAGCGTAAAAAGCAGCTCCTCAAACATTTTGGCTCTGTGAAAAAGATGAAAGAAGCCTCTATCCAAGACTTTCAGGAGGCTGGCATTCCAAAACAGACGGCTGAACTTTTAATGGAAGCATTAAAAAAATAGATTGTACTTTTACCAAAAGTCTGTTAAGATGTGACTAATTTAATAAATGAACGTGTTGTTTGTTGAAGATAGAGGTGCGAACTTCAAGAGTAAGCCTTCGGAGATCGATGGGATCTAAGAAGAGGGCTGAAAGGGGAGCGTCGCCGAAGTGAATAAAATCCACTCATTTTATTCGCTGGCTGTACATTGAAGAAATGTAGGGCTGTCAAGAATTCATTTCTTGGAGGGCTATCTCATTGTTTGCATCGTTTAATGATGATTTTAAAGCAATGGGAGATTTGTTCTCTCATTGCTTTTTTATTTGCAGTGAGCGGACAGTCTCCAAAGCTGCCTCTTCTCTCACACGTGAACTTTTGAAAAAGGGTGGTAGACATGGGACTAATTGTACAAAAATTTGGCGGAACTTCCGTTGGGTCGGCAGAAAAAATTCGCAATGCCGCAGAGAGAGTGATCGCTGAACGCGAGGCAGGACATGATGTGGTTGTGGTTGTATCAGCGATGGGCAAATCAACGGATGTTCTAGTAGACTTAGCGAAAGAACTCACAGACGATCCAAGCAAAAGAGAGATGGATATGCTGCTCGCAACTGGTGAGCAGGTGACCATTTCATTATTAGCGATGGCGCTCCAAAGAAGAGGTTATGATGCCATTTCCTTTACAGGCTGGCAGGCTGGTATGAAAACAGAGCATGTACACGGAAATGCAAGAATCGTGGACATTGATGAATCAAGAATAAAAGAGGAATTAAGTGCGGGGAAAGTTGTTGTTGTGGCAGGCTTCCAAGGAATTGCAGATGACTTACATATCACAACTCTTGGCCGCGGCGGATCAGATACAACAGCTGTGGCACTGGCTGCCGCACTAAAAGCTGATAAATGTGATATTTACACAGATGTACCAGGAGTGTTTACAACAGATCCGCGTTATGTACCATCTGCGCGGAAACTTGCAGGCATTTCATACGATGAGATGCTTGAGCTGGCTAATTTAGGAGCTGGCGTTCTGCATCCAAGAGCTGTTGAATTTGCGAAAAATTATCAAGTCCCGCTAGAAGTCCGTTCTAGTATTGAAAATGAATCGGGTACGTTAATTGAGGAGGAATCATCCATGGAACAAAATTTAGTCGTCAGAGGCATTGCATTTGAAGATCAGATTACACGTGTGACTGTGTGCGGGCTTTCAAGCGGTTTAACAACATTATCGACCATTTTTACGACGCTTGCGAAACAGAATATCAATGTTGATATCATCATTCAGTCTGTCACAAGCACCAATCAGACGTCGATCTCTTTCTCTGTCAAAACGGATGATTTGTCCAAAACAGTTGAAGTATTAGAAGAATATAAGGGGGCGCTTGGCTACGAGCAGATTGAGACAGAAAGCAAATTAGCGAAAGTATCCATCGTGGGATCTGGAATGGTCTCAAACCCAGGCGTAGCTGCTGAAATGTTTGCTGTGTTAGCGCAAAAAGACATTCAAGTGAAAATGGTCAGTACGTCTGAAATCAAAGTCTCAACAGTGGTCGGCCGTGATGATATGGTCAAAGCGGTTGAAGCGCTGCATGATGCGTTTGATTTATCAAAGGTGAGCGCCGCTGCTCATTCTTAAAAAGGTAAAGAGGTGCTCTCATGAAAGAGAGTCACCTCTTTTTTCTATATGGAATCGGCTGAAACGGGCGTAAACCCATTCATTAAGTATGCTATGATAGATGTAGACATATAAAAAAGGCGTGACCTGAAGTCCGCGCCTTTTATCAAGAGTATTAGCTAGGGTCTCTTAAATCCCATTTAACGGTTAAAATGACTTTCTCAGCACGCTTTTTCACTTGTTCATAGGATTCAGCCACGTGCTCATTCAGAAGCTGAATTTGTTCAGCAATAAAACCCGCTTCCATCTGAAAGCATGGCTCCTTTTGATAGGTGAGTCGATTTGATACTAGTGGACCTTCGAGCTCAAACTCAATTTCCTGTTTTTTCGAATGGACCATTGTGAGAGTCCCCCATCCGGCATCATGGAAAAATTCGGGGATCTTCTCCCATGACTCTTGAGGAAATTTACGAGCAAGCAGTTTACCCGCAAAATACATCATAGATGAATGGTCCTGACCAAGAATATCAGGCAGCAGAACTTCGCGTATCAGCTCGTAGGCAAATCCATTGACTTCAATTTCTTTTAGCTGTTCTAAGTTAGATTCGAATTTATTCATTGTACGGCTCCCCTCTTTCAACAATTTATTATAGCTTATGTGGGCATATGATGACAGAGTTTTCCCTGAAGTCTAAGAAATTCTTATTGTAGTAAAACGAATTTTGATTTAAAACTTTTAAATTTCGGAAAATTTTAATTTATGTACGCGGTTTCTTGACGCTTTTTTGACATAGGAGTAAAATGAAATTGTCAATAAATTTGAATAAAGTGCTTACAATTGAAAGAAGCGGGGGTAAGACAATTTTCAAGCAATTGCACTTTTTTTACTAGGGGGTAAAGTAATGTCGGGGAACAAAGAATTTTTTTATCGGAGATTGCATTCTTTGCTTGGCGTCATTCCGGTCGGTCTATTTTTAATACAGCACTTAGTGGTTAACCACTTTGCGACGAATGGACCTGAGGCGTTTAACAAAGCTGCACACTTTATGGAACAGCTTCCTTTCAGATATGCACTTGAGCTGTTCGTGATTTTCTTACCACTGATCTATCATGCTGTTTATGGGGTGTACATAGCCTTTACGGCACAAAACAACACGTCTCGCTTCAGTTACTTAAGAAACTGGCTGTTCAGACTGCAAAGGATTTCAGGTATTATCACATTGATTTTTGTCTCTTGGCACGTATGGGAAACACGAATTCAAGCTCAGCTTGGAGCTGAAGTCAACTATGACATGATGGCGAATATTTTAAGCTCTCCATTTATGCTAGGCTTCTATATTGTCGGCGTTTTATCTACTATTTTCCACTTTGCTAATGGCTTGTGGTCATTTGCTGTCAGCTGGGGAATTACTGTTTCACCACGCTCACAACGAATCTCCACATATGTGACATTAGGTATATTTATAGCGCTTTCATATGTAGGGCTAAGAGCAATTTTCGCTTTTGTTTAAGAGGAAATAGATTAGTAGAAGAGGGAGAGGGGCTACAATGAGTAATTCTAGCATCATCGTTGTCGGAGGCGGCTTAGCTGGTCTCATGGCAACTATTAAAGCAGCAGAAGCGGGAACAGCTGTTCAACTATTTTCAATCGTACCTGTGAAACGTTCGCATTCTGTATGTGCACAGGGCGGAATCAACGGAGCGGTTAATACAAAAGGTGAAGGGGATTCACCTTATGAGCATTTTGATGACACGGTATACGGCGGAGATTTCTTAGCCAACCAGCCGCCAGTAAAGGCAATGTGTGAAGCAGCGCCGTCCATTATCCATTTACTTGATCGTATGGGTGTTATGTTTAATAGAACACCAGAGGGATTATTGGACTTCCGCCGTTTCGGGGGAACACAGCACCACCGTACAGCGTTTGCTGGAGCTACAACAGGCCAGCAGCTATTATACGCACTGGATGAGCAGGTTCGCCGCTATGAAGTAGCAGGACTTGTCACGAAATATGAAGGCTGGGAATTCCTTGGCGCTGTTTTAGACGACGAGGAAGTGTGCCGCGGGATTGTCGCGCAGAACTTGACGACAATGGAAATTGAATCCTTCCGTTCAGATGCAGTCATCATGGCAACAGGCGGTCCTGGAATCGTGTTCGGTAAATCAACGAACTCCATGATTAACACTGGATCTGCTGCGTCCATCGTCTATCAGCAAGGTGCGCATTATGCAAATGGAGAATTCATTCAAATTCACCCGACAGCGATCCCAGGAGATGACAAGCTTCGTCTCATGAGTGAATCGGCTCGTGGTGAAGGCGGACGTGTTTGGACGTATAAAGACGGGAAGCCTTGGTACTTCCTTGAAGAAAAATACCCAGCATACGGGAACCTTGTACCGCGTGACATTGCAACGCGTGAAATCTTTGACGTATGTGTCGAGCAAAAGCTTGGCATCAACGGAGAGAACATGGTATATCTCGATCTTTCTCACAAAGATCCAAAAGAGCTTGATATTAAGCTTGGCGGAATCATTGAAATCTATGAAAAATTCATGGGTGACGACCCGCGTAAGCTGCCGATGAAAATCTTCCCAGCTGTTCATTACTCAATGGGCGGATTATGGGTCGATTATGATCAAATGACGAATATCAAAGGTCTATTCGCTGCCGGAGAATGTGATTACTCAATGCACGGCGGAAACAGACTTGGTGCAAACTCACTTCTTTCTGCGATTTACGGCGGAATGGTCGCTGGACCAAATGCGGTGAAGTACATTAGCGGTCTTGAAAAATCTGCGGAAGACCTTTCTTCTGCACTATTTGACAGTGCCGTGAAGAAAGAGCAGGAGAAATGGGACAACATCCTCAGCATGGACGGAACAGAAAATGCGTACGTGCTTCATAAAGAGCTTGGAGAATGGATGACGGATAACGTGACAGTGGTTCGTTACAATGACAAACTCTTAAAAACAGATCAGAAGATCGAAGAACTAATGGAGCGCTACAAGAAGATCAACATCAATGATACCGCATCATGGAGCAACCAAGGCGCTGCCTTCACACGTCAGCTTGACAACATGCTTCAGCTGGCAAGAGTCATTACGATCGGGGCTTATAACCGGAATGAAAGCCGAGGCGCACACTATAAACCGGAATTCCCTGAAAGAAACGATGAAGAATTCCTTAAAACAACGATGGCTACGTTCAAAGGGAAAAATCAAAAGCCTGCATTCCACTATGAGGACGTCGATGTATCGTTAATTGCACCTCGTAAACGAGATTACTCGAAGAAAAAGGTGGAGAAATAAGATGAGTGAAAAAAACACAATTCAATTCATTATCACACGTCAAGATACAGCAGATGGAAAGCCTTATGATGAGGAATTCGAAATCCCTTACCGCCCAAATATGAACGTCATTTCCGCACTCATGGAAATTAGACGTAACCCGGTCAATAAACAAGGTGAAAAAACAACGGCGATCAACTGGGACATGAACTGTCTTGAAGAGGTGTGCGGAGCTTGTTCCATGGTCATTAATGGAAAACCGCGCCAGTCATGTACAGCCTTGATTGACCAGTTAGATCAGCCGATCCGTCTTCAGCCGATGAAGACATTCCCGGTCGTGAGAGACTTGCAGGTTGATAGAAGCCGCATGTTCAACTCCTTGAAAAAAGTAAAAGCATGGGTGCCGATCGATGGCACATATGATCTTGGACCTGGACCAAGAATGCCTGAGAAAAAACGTCAATGGGCGTATGAGCTTTCTAAATGTATGACATGTGGTGTCTGCCTTGAAGCTTGTCCAAACGTAAATGATAAGTCTTCCTTTATGGGCCCTGCACCGCTTTCGCAAGTTCGTCTATTTAACGCACATCCGACAGGTGCGATGAATAAGTCTGACCGTCTAGAAGAAATTATGGGAGACGGCGGTCTTGCGAACTGCGGGAACTCTCAAAACTGTGTGCAGGCTTGTCCGAAAGGAATCCCGCTGACAACGTCAATTGCAGCACTTAACCGAGATACAACATTACAAGCTTTCCGTAACTTCTTCGGAAGCGATCACGCAGAATAACATCACATTCAGTCCTCTTTGCCAATCATGATGAGTGTTTACAAGAGGCTGGATGGAACACAAAATAAACGCCTCTTCCAATATGGGAGAGGCGTTTATTGATGAATAAGGAGATGATGAAGTGAGACTTCCGTCATATATTGAAGAACCGTTTGAAGAATGGAGAGCATCCTTTCGATTTTATGTCGAAACGACTGTCCGTTTTTCAGAAACGGATATGTTTGGCCATATGAACAATGTCACCCCTTTTGTATATTTTGAAGAAGCACGGATTGCCTTTTTTCAAAAAACGGGAATTGTTGATAAACGAATGAAACGAGTGAAAGAGACGATTACAGTCGTGGCAAACCTGCAATGTGATTACATCAAACAGGTGGAGATAGGGGAGCGGCTTCGTGTGTATGTAAAGCCAGAAAAAGTCGGATCAAGCTCACTCATCCTTCATTATTTAGGAGAAAACGAGCAGCAGGAACCATGCTTTACCGGCTCAGTCACCATGGTGCAAATTAATAAAGAAACAGGCGCATCTGTCCCATTTACAGAGGAAGAAAAAGAGACATTTCAAGCTCAACGAAATAAATAACATAGAGCCCTCATCATCGTGTAAGCTTCATTTTGTTATAATAAAAGGATCATATCAAGAAGAAACAAAAGGAGAACACATGAAGATTTTTCAATATGACACCATTGATAGTACAAACAATGAAGCAAAAAGGCTTTTGCAAAAAGGAGAAAAACCTTCATTTGCTGTCTATGCACATCAGCAGACAGCAGGAAGAGGCAGGCTAGGGAGACCGTGGGAAACGCCTGCAGGGAATGTCGCTGTGACCATGACAGTTTTGCCGCCAGAAGAACTCTCCACCCAGTCAACGATCGCTCCGCTGACGGCACTAGCGATCTACGATGTACTCAAACCTCTCATCAGGGCCGAGGATCAGCTGGCGATCAAATGGCCAAATGATATTCTCATCAATGAAGCAAAGGTATCAGGCACATTGATTGAAGCGGACCGTACCGCCATTTATATCGGGGTTGGCATCAATGTGAAGACAAAGCCAGAGCATGTTCCGTACAAAACCATTTGCCTATCAGAGCTTACAGAGGTAAAAGCTGATCAGCTTGTGAAGGAACTTGCGGCAGCTTTTGAAAAATATCATACACGCTGGAAGAATGAAGGGTTTGAAGCACTCACTTCCCTCTATAACAAACGGTTATATCGTCTTCATAAACCGCTGCGGATCTCGTTAGACCGTGAAAAACAAACATGGGAAGAGGGCATTTGCTGCGGAGTCAACCGCTACGGTCATCTCCAGCTCAAAGATGAGAAAGGGCAGATAAAAGCTCATTCTGCCGGAGATATAGATGCACCGCTTCAGCATTAAAAAAAGCAGACGAGAACATCGTCTGCTTTAAGCTTCTCTTTTAATATGAGGCTGAATCACATAGTCTTGTTTTGTGAAAACAACTCCGTCTAGAATTTCTCTTGCCGTTCGAATGACTTTGACTCTGTTTTGAGAGATGTCAATTTCCGTTTGCATAATCCCGGCAGGATGCCCAATACGAAGGGTGTCATCTTGACCTTGGAACAGCTGAGAAGGAAGCGTTTCATCCAAGAAACAGCTGGTTGTCACGCAGACAGAGCCAGTAATGGCAAGTGCTTGGTGTGGTCTTTGCATTGATAGCATACGAACGATGATGTCCATATCTTCTGCTCGTCTCAAGATTCCATTTGTATCTACATAATCAGCAGGCTCGCTGATGAGCGCAAGCTTTGGAACAGCTGGAGACTGTAATGTGGCCATTTCTTTTGGTGCAAAGTGACACATTTCAGCAGCGAGAGAACGAATTTCTTCTAAATCATCCAGTAATTCATCTGTAAACTCTTCAGGTAATTCAGTTCCTTTTAATTGAATATCTTTCGCGCGAATAAAGGCAATTGGATTTGCAATGTCAACGATCGAGATTGGAATCTCCCCAAACTTTGTTTGAATCGTATCCATTTTGTTTCCAGTCGGATAGGTTTTACCTGTGACAGCGCCTTCAGGTTTCTCAAAGGATAAATAAATGGGAGAACCGGTTCCTTTTACGCCTGGAATTTCTGCCTGTCCTTCAAATTTTACTTCCCCATTTTCAACTTCGACCTCTGCCGTAATGACTTTATTTGTATTGGTATTGAGGATACGTACAGTCGTAATGGGCTCAACTGCTTGAACAAGTCCTTTAATGATCGCATACGGTCCAACGGCTGATGAGATGTTCCCGCAGTTTCCTTTAAAGTCGACATATCTCTCATTAATACTGACCTGTGCAAATGTATAGTTCACATCCACATCCGGGCGTGTGGCTTTATCGATAATGGCCACTTTACTTGTTAAAGAATTACCGCCGCCGATCCCATCGACCTGCAGCCGGTCAGGGCTGCCCATAATGTCTAATAGAAATGCCTCGAGCTCATCGTGTTCATATGGTGCATTGTTTGCGTGAATGAATACCCCTTTGCTTGTACCGCCTCGCATGATTGTGATTGGAACTTTTCTCATGACTCTCACCCTCAATTTTTAATGAACTGTTTATCTAACCAAAATGGTAAAGTATAATAAGAAATAAGTTAAATACATTATTTTAAGAGAAATCAATAAAAATATTTTATAATTAGTAAAAAAGGAGGGCATACAATGGATGAAAAAGATTGGCGGTTTTTAAAGGTACTTTATGAAGAAAAGAACATCACAAAAGCGGCAGAAAAATTATTTGTCTCTCAGCCTGCCTTAAGCTATCGATTGAAACAGCTTGAAGAGGAGTTTGATATGAAGCTTTTCTTTAAAAGAAAACGAGGAATTGAATTTACATCAGAGGGCGAATACTTGGCTAAATACGCAAATGACATGCTCAAACAGCTGCAGCAAACGAAAGATGGCATGCTCAATATGCAAAAAAAGGTCAAAGGAACGATCCGGTTAGGGGTCTCAAGTAACTTTGCCCAATATAAACTGCCAGAAATATTAAAAGAATTTTCTAAGCAGTATCCACATGTTCAATTTATGGTCAACACAGGATGGAGCACAAAGGTAATGGATTTATTAGGAACATCAAGTGTGCATTTAGGGATTTTAAGAGGTGATTATGACTGGAATGGAGAGCGTTTTTTGCTTGATAAAGAGCGTCTTTGCATTATTTCAAAATCAGAGATTCAGCTAAAGGATCTCCCGAATCTGCCGCTCATTGACTATCATACAGACAGTTCATTAAAACGGCTGATTAACAGATGGTGGCAGGAAACATTCACAATGCCTCCGCTTGTCACGATGGAGACAGACCGTCAGGATACATCAAAAGAGATGGTGAAGCATGGTTTAGGCTATGCCATTGTCCCAGAAATTTGCCTCAGACCAAGTGATGAGTTATTTGTAAAAGGACTTTCGTATAAAGATGGACAGCCTGTTTTAAGAGATACATGGCTCATGTACCAGCCAGACTCACTTCATTTGTCTGTGGTGAAAGCGTTCATTGAGTTTTTAAGAAATCAGCAAGGTTGATTATAAAAGAAATTTATTGAATAAACGAAAAAATCGATATTTTCATTATAAAAAAAGCTATTATATCCTTGAAATAGAAAGCGCTAACATATAGATCGCAAGTGCAAGGGGGCGCTTGCAGATCATGTAAAGAAGAGGATGGAGGGATATAAAGTGCTAGCTATTTTAGGGATCTTGATGGTCTTGACATTTACATTTCTCATTATGACAAAACGTATGCATCCGGTGGTGGCTCTAACCGTTGTACCTATCATATTTGCATTGATCGGCGGCTTTAACAAAGGGTTAGGGGACATGATGCTTGATGGACTGAAAACTGTTGCACCATCAGCTGCTTTATTGTTATTTGCGATTTTATTCTTCGGTGTCATGCTGGATGCTGGATTGTTTGATCCTCTGATTAAACTCATTCTACGTATAGTAAAAGGTGATCCTGTCAAAATTGCTTTTGGGGTAGCAATTTTGTCTATGCTTGTTGCATTAGATGGTGACGGAACAACAACGTACATGATTACCGTATCAGCGATGCTGCCACTTTTCTTAAGAATCGGGATGAACCCATTAATTTTAGGAACAATTTCATTATTATCATTAGGAATTATGAGCGGAATGACGCCATGGGGCGGTCCGGCTACTCGTGCAATCGCGGCGCTTGGATTAGATGCAGGCGAATTTTTCATTCCATTACTCCCAACGATGGTTGGAGGCGGTCTTTTTATACTTTTTACTGCTTATGTACTTGGGAAAAAAGAAAGAAAACGGATTGGGATTGCAGAGATTCAGTACAAAGAAGAGCCGTCCATTTCTCCTGAATTGGCTGCGTCAATTGAAGATGGAGTAGCCGATATCAAGAGACCGAATCTGATTTGGATTAACTTCTTCCTTACAGTTGCTGTCATGGTCACACTCGTCATGGATATCATACCAATTCCTGTACTCTTTTTAATTGGATTTGTCATCGCTCTGATGATCAACTATCCAAAGGTTGAAGATCAGCGCGAGCGAATTTTATCTCATGCAGGCAACGCATTAACGGTTATCACACTTGTATTTGCAGCAGGGATTTTCACAGGGATCTTTTCTGGAACAAAAATGGTTGAGTCCATTGCCCATTTGGTCATTTACATGATTCCGGATTCCTACAGCTCATTTTTCCCGCTGATTGTGGCTTTGACGAGTATGCCATTTACATTTGTGCTTTCAAACGATGCTTACTATTTCGGAGTACTGCCAATCCTGGCTGAAGCCGGCGCAGCTTACGGGATTGATCCGGTGGAAATTGCACGTGCCTCTATCATAGGGCAGCCTGTCCACTTACTGAGTCCGCTTGTCGCTTCAACACTGCTGCTTGTCAGTATGCTGAACAAAGATATTGGTGATTTGCAAAAATATGCACTGCTATGGACCGTGTTAACTGCCCTTTTTACAACACTTATTGCATTGTTAACAGGCGCCATTTCAATCTTTTAAATACCACGCAAAAAAAGGCGATGTCTCAGGGAGGAGACTCGTCCTTTTTTGCGTGGATGAAAGCGCAGAAATTGGACGCTGATATGCGGGATTTCTTGATTTTAACGTCACCTACCTCAGGCACCCGGCATATGATATCTCGACTATACAGAATCCCATTCTATAGAGACTAGAGCTCTCACCTTAGCAAGGAGGGTTACAATACTTGAAGGAGAAAGAGTTTCAATCCAAGCCGCTATTAACCAAAAGAGAAAGAGAAGTATTCGAATTGCTCGTCCAAGATAAAACAACAAAAGAAATTGCAAGCGAGCTTTTTATTAGCGAAAAGACTGTTCGAAATCATATTTCGAATGCCATGCAAAAGCTAGGAGTCAAAGGCCGTTCACAGGCTGTAGTCGAGCTTCTGCGTATGGGTGAGCTAGAGCTCTAAAGTCAGCCGGTTTTCCTTCCATATCGGGAAGGAACCGGTTATTTCTATATGGTTTCCATGAGTCTCTTCTTGCATTTTCTTTGAAAAACGAGGAAAATAGACATGTACGTTTTAATCAAAGTGAGATGCTATAGTGAGGTATCAATTAAATGGAAACGAATGAGTCAGGCCATGTTGCAGAGATTGAAAAATCATTGCGTCACATTGCCGCAATTATTAAGCAAAAAGGCAGAGAAATCCTGAATCAATATACGATTACACCTCCACAATTCATTGGGCTTCAGTGGCTTTATGAATTTGGAGATATGACAATAGGCGAGCTGTCACAAAAGATGTACTTGGCTTGCAGTACAACCACTGATTTAATTGATAGAATGGAAAAAAGTGAACTTGTCGAACGGGTGAAAGATCCATCTGACCGCCGCGTGGTTCGCATTCATTTATTGCCTGAAGGCGAGCGGATCATTCAAGAAGTGATTGCTAAACGCCAAGAATACGTCAGTGAACTTCTAGAGGCTTTCTCAGAAGAAGAAGCCATCGTTTTCAACCAATCCTTAACGAAACTACAGCAGCAAATGAAAAGAAAATGAGGCGATTTTGTTGGATCAACCAATCGGCGTCATTGATTCCGGCGTCGGCGGTTTAACCGTTGCAAAGGAAATCATGAGACAACTGCCAAAAGAAAAAATCATTTATGTAGGCGATACAAAACGATGTCCATATGGCCCAAGGAAAGAAGAAGAAGTTCTTCAATATACATGGGAAATGACACACTACTTATTAAAACACCACCATATTAAAATGCTCGTCATTGCATGCAACACAGCAACAGCGATCGCACTGGATGAAATTAAAGCAACGCTTGATATTCCGGTTATTGGCGTCATTCAGCCTGGCGCCCGTACAGCAATTAAAGTGACGAACAACCAGCATATTGGCGTTATTGGCACAGTCAATACGATCAAAAGCGAGGCATACAAAGAAGCGCTGCTGTCACTAAAAGCAGGTCTAACTGTTCAAAGTCTGGCGTGTCCGCTTCTTGTCCCATTTGTGGAAAGCGGTACGTTTTTAGATCAGACAGCAGAGGCAGTGGTGAAAGATTCCCTTGAACCGATGAAAGAGACAGGAATTGACACACTTATTCTTGGCTGCACACACTATCCGATTTTAAAAGAGCCGATTCAGCGCTTTATGGGCAGTGATGTCAGCATCATTTCATCAGGGGATGAGACAGCGAGAGAAGCGAGTACGATTCTTTCATATAAAGGGCTGTTAAATACCTCTAAAGAAGCACCTGTCCATACATTTTACACAACAGGGCAGCAGCAAAATTTTCAAAACATCGCTCGTGACTGGTTTGGCTACCTGCCAGGGAAGGTCGAAACCGTGTCACTTGAACACATCTATCAGCAATAACCCCCTTCTATTTGAAGTGGGTTATTTTTTTATGAAAAGGGTCTAATCCTCTGGGGGAGCTCGTATACATAGTAGTACAAACTACTAGAGGAGGGTGAAGTATGCTGAAAAAAGGATCTACAGCAGCTGTTACGTGTATCGCGTCAGCCATGCTTTTGTCAGGATGCGGATTGTTTCAAACAGACCAAGCGAAAACAGAGATTGACCCGCCACAAAACGTCACATATGTGAAAGAAAATAAAGAAGATAAACAAACAGCCAAAGAAGGAAAAGAAGAGAAGCAGGCAGATACGGTCATGAGAGAATTATATTTAATAGATAAAAACGGGTATGTCGTATCTCAATCCATTCCATTGCCGAAAAATGAAGGGAGTGCCAAACAAACCCTTGAATATCTCGTGGATGGGGGGCCTATTTCGAACTTAATGCCGAATGGATTCAGAGCAGTTTTGCCAGCGGATACGAGCGTATCTGTCGATATTAAAGACGGAACGGCGGTTGTCGATTTTTCAAATGAATTTAAAAACTATAAAAAAGAAGACGAGCAGCGCATTTTGCAATCTGTTACTTGGACGTTAACACAGTTTGATTCCATAGCCAAAGTCAAATTGAAGATGAATGGACATGAACTAAAAGAAATGCCTGTGAACGGTACACCTATCTCAGATGATTTAAGCAGAGAAGACGGTATTAATATCCAGCACGAGGCTGCTGCTGATATGACAGCGACAAAGCCAGTGACAGTTTACTATTTAGCTGAATCTGATGAACAGACGTACTATGTTCCGGTGACTAAAAGAGCGCCAAAAGACGAGGATGATCCGATTACTGCAGCGATTGATGAGCTCGTCTCTGGACCAAGCAAAAAAAGCCATCTGCTTACAGACTTCGATCAAGATGTGAAGCTGAATGATGTACCAAAAGTAAAAGATGGCCATGTGACACTTGATTTCAACGAATCCATTTTTGGCAGTGCAGATGAAAAGAAAAAGGTCATTTCACAAAAAGTTCTTGATAGCATTGTGCTCACATTAACCGAGCTGCCGGACGTCAAAAGCGTATCTGTCAAGGTGAACGGCAAGGCTGAGCTTGTGAACGAAAAAGGAGCAGAACTCACAAAGCCGGTTTCACGACCAGAACAAGTGAATACAGGTAGTTTTTAACGTCACACATTGATATAATGGAGAAAAAGAGGCATGCATATTCGCTGCCTCTTTTTTATTCCAAGCGATTAGAACGAGCTGAGGTTGTCAAAGTTAGTAGGAGAACCCCGCTGGCACTCGCGAGGAATGTATATCGTAACGGAGGTAAAACATGAGATTAGATGAAAGACAATATGACGAATTGAGAAAAATTGAAATAGAGGCAGGCTACATCACGCACCCAGAAGGCTCTGTCTTAATCTCAGCGGGAAATACGAAGGTGATTTGTAACGCATCGATCGAAGACCGCGTACCTCCTTTTTTAAGAGGAGAAGGAAAAGGCTGGATCACAGCAGAATATAGCATGCTTCCAAGAGCAACTGCACAAAGAACGATAAGAGAATCATCTAAAGGAAAAGTCACAGGACGCACTATGGAGATTCAGCGTTTAATTGGACGAGCACTCCGCGCAGTCGTTGACTTAGAAAAGCTTGGCGAACGCACCATTTGGATTGATTGTGATGTTATTCAAGCAGACGGCGGCACACGCACAGCATCCATCACAGGTGCTTTTGTTGCCATGACACTTGCGATTCAAAAGCTGCGGGCTGAAGGAGTCATCAAAGAAAACCCGATTACTGATTATTTAGCGGCGATATCCGTCGGAATTGATTCTCAGCAAGGTCTTCTGTTAGATTTAAACTATGAAGAAGATTCTTCTGCTGAAGTAGATATGAATGTCATTATGACAGGCGCTGGTCGCTTTGTTGAACTTCAAGGAACAGGCGAAGAAGCGACATTCTCAAGAGAACAGCTAAACGGACTGCTTGATTTAGCCGAAAAGGGCATCAAAGAATTAATCGAAAAGCAAAAAGCACTAACAGGAGAAGTCATCGAATAAAGAGAAGGGTTTGATCAGGATGAAAACAGCCATCATTGCAACGCACAATGCGGGTAAAGCGAAAGAATTCAAAGCCATTCTTGAGCCAAAAGGATTCACGGTCAAAACACTAGCAGACATTGGCTTTACTGAAGAAATTGAAGAAACAGGACAAACCTTCGAAGAAAATGCCATCATCAAAGCGGAGGCCATTCAAGCCAAAGCAGGTGAAATGGTCATTGCAGACGATTCCGGTCTGTCAATTGATTATCTGGGCGGAAAACCTGGCGTGTATTCAGCGAGATACGCAGGTGAGCATAAAGACGATGCGGAGAATGTGGAAAAAGTGCTGAGCGAACTTCAAGGCATTGAAAAAGAAGACCGCACAGCCAGATTCAGATGTGCCCTTGCTGTCAGCATACCGGGAAAAGAAACAAAGACGGTAGAAGGATCAGTAGAAGGCTTCATCGCTGAAAAACCGATCGGCGAAAACGGCTTCGGATACGACCCGATTTTCATCGTCAAAGACAAAGACCAGACGATGGCCGAATTATCACCAGAGGAGAAAAACAAGATCAGCCATCGAGCGGTCGCGCTTCAAAAGCTTTCATCACTGCTAGACGCAAATGAATAAGGGGGAATGAAGCCATGAAGATACTCATCATTAGTGACAGTCATGGACTCACAGACGAACTTCAAACCATTGCCAAACGGCATGCGGCTGAAGTTGACATGATGATTCACTGCGGAGATTCAGAACTCGAAACGAACCACCCGGCACTCGAAGGATACAAAGTCGTCAAAGGAAATTGTGACTTTATGGGCGATTTTGAAGAAGAGCTCCTGCTCCCACTTGATGGAGGCGGAAAACTATTTCTCACTCACGGACATCTGCATGGCATCAAACAATCCTTACTTCAAGTCTACTACCGTGCAGAAGAGCTGGGCGCAGACATTATCTGCTTTGGCCACTCGCACATCCCAGGCAGTGAACTGCTCAGAGGAAAACTGCTCATTAACCCAGGCAGCGTGCACCTGCCAAGAGTGCGAAAAGAGCGCAGCTATGCTATACTGACACTAGATGGAAGCGAAGCAAACGTACAGTTTTTCACGGACGAAGGTCTTGCAATACAAGACCTCGAAAACACTGTCACATTGGAAGGTATTTCATAAGGGTGCAGCATTTGCCCCTTATGAAAAAACTTTCGAAAAACCGTTGACATTAAAGAACAATAGTAATATAATAAATCTTGTCGCTGAGGTATTACACCACAGCACACTACATAACAACATGTCCCAGTAGCTCAGCAGGATAGAGCAACGGCCTTCTAAGCCGTCGGTCGGGAGTTCGAATCTCTCCTGGGACGTACTATTAAAAGAGCCTGAAACCCTTATTAATAAAGGATTTCAGGCTTTTTTGTTCATTGGAACTTAAGTTCGCAACTCACTTCAAAACAGGGTTTTGGGAGCGGATTTATTTTTAAGTATTTCCGTTCCCTGTTTTTGTATCAAGGAAGCTATCAAAATGGGTCCTGGTGGATTGCTCAACATGGCATCGAGGCAATTTACTAAAAGATAGCAAAGGAGAGAGCTAATCTGAATTAAGTGCATGGATATGAAGGAATAAAGATTGTTTAAACGTCTTTGGAAACTTGAGGAACGTGAGTATGCAATAGAAACGTCAACACACAAGTTTGAAGGAGAAAAGATCAGGGAGCTATGACTGAATGATGGAAGGTGGGACGGAGAAGTATAACTTTCTGAAATTTAATATATTCTTTCTTACTCGAGCGAGTTATAGGATTCGTTCGACAAATTTTGCAAGCACCTCAACTTTATCAATTTTCTCCGATATTAAAATCAAGAAGTAAGTAGATTTGGGTAAAGGAAAGAAACGTGTAATTAAAAATAAAAGACAGAATGAGAAAATTAAGAAATTAGATAATGAAATATACTCAAAGAAATTAATGGAGTTAGAAGATGTTATCTACACATATTCAGAAAATATCGAGGTTTGCCCATATTGAGAACATAAGAGAGGTCTCTAAGTACTATCCAGCATTTGTCCCTTTAGTGGCTGTATATTTCAATATGGCATTTAATGTTAATGCAAGTAAAGCTTTAGCTTTAGTTGCCACAGCTATATCACTTATTTTCATTATAAGAATAGTAATTAAAGGAAAAAGAGCCAGAAGTGTTGCTGTCTCAATGTTAAGAACATTTGAGCAAGTCCAGGCTAGGAAAGAGAAAGGTGAAAATTGATTTGTCGATCGACAATTTTCGAGAATAGTTCTGTGTGCTCTTTTCCTGCCGATATAAAGGTAGGAGTTGATAATATAGTCAAATCAAAAAACATTTTGGAAGGTTTATATACAATAAAACACAATTCTATTATGGCAAACTTGAAAGATTTTTGATGAATTTATCAAGGAAAATGAGATTAAATTTATTATCCCGAAAATACTGAACACTATTTCTTATTGGAGTCTAACGATTTAGACTTTGTCTAAATAGAAGTGGAACATAAAATTTGGATTTCTCGATTAGCAAAATAGTTGGAAAGAAATTAAATTTTAGAGTAATAACATAATTACTTTTGAATATAGGGGGCTATTTTCTATGAATTATTCAAATAAAAAAGAAATTGAAATTCAAGAAAAAGTAATCGATCCAGTTATAGAGGAGAGGAAAAGACAGGAAGCACAAGCTTTAATAACCGCTGTGCAATCTGGACTTACAAATACTTTAAGGCAAAAGGTTGCTAAAATACTAAACAAATACCCTGAAGCAAGAAAGTCAGATATTACACTGCAAATAAAATTTTGGGAAGAATTTCATGGACATATTTCCCAACAAGTAGATTTGAAGAAAATGTATGAATATGAAAGGTTAAGTTCATTGGTAAGAGCAAGAGCGAAAATCCAAAATGAATACAAATTGTTCTTATCAGATGAGAGAACTAGAAAAATTAGAAGAGAACGTGAAGAAATTGAAAAGGAAGCGGCCTTATTAGACAAACCAACAGTTCCTATTATGCATCTTTATGCTGATGAGACAGGTAAAGACAGCGAATATATAATTATAGGAAGTGTATGGGCATTAGATGACAGACATAATGGTTTATTGAATCATGAGTTAATAGAGTGGACAAAAAAAGCTAAAGAAGAAAATATTAGGTTTCCAGAAGAGTTTCATTTTAAGAATTTAAATAATAAAAATAGAGATGAACTAAGATTATACAAAGAATTCTTTAAGGTTTTGCTGGATAATTCCGCAATGGTCAGTTTTAGAGCGATCGCAGTGAACAAATCCAAACTATCGACACCTATCGATGAGATAATAAATGATTTATTCTATCGATTAACAATTAAAGGTATGGAACATGAAATTCTAACTGGAAGAGTGGTGCTACCAAGGCAAATAAATTATTTCAAAGATAGAGATGATAATGACAATACTTATAACATTAGTAAGTTTTCTGAATTACTAAGTAGCAAATTTAAAGAACAATACGGAGATGATCTAGTACTTAATAGCTATGTTCCACTAGATTCAAAATTGAGTCGGTTAATACAAGCAGCAGATTTATTTACAGGTAGTTTAAATAGGCTTTATAATGTTCGGCCAAAAGGAGGTACTATAAACAATAAGGATGAATTAGCAGATTATATAATAGATAAGGTTGGACTTCAGGAAATACGATATTCTATAGAAAATTTGTTAAATGATGTAGAAGATGGATTGAATACAGATATGGCAACAATCCATGTTTATGATTAATAAAATAATAATAATATATAAAACGAAGGCGCTTTACTTTTATTTAGAAAAGTGTCTTTTTCTATGTTCGATTATAATATTTGTGGAAAAAAGAGAACAAACAATTTAGAATTTATCAAAATGCCCCGTGGACACGCTTACATATTTGTTACTCACTTATCAAATGCAATAAATTTTCAGCAATATAATTCCTAATGAAAACTGTTGATTAATGGAATGGCCGATACTAATATATAAAGTTGACATCTCAATTGAAAATTTATTGGAATTTTAACATCCTAATCATAATTGATATATTACTTTATTTTAAGAGAAGATAGAAATGATAAAACAAACTGAAACAAAACACAGTATCGTAATTTTTGGTATTTACTTTGACTAGGGCTTGCAATATTGTTCTAATGTGAAGTTCAATAAAAAGGGGAAATTATTATGAATGGTATTGCTTCATGTTTTCCAGGCAATGAGTTATTAAGTTTAACGATAATTATTGGAATATATCTAGTCATAACTTACTTAACACTTTTTATAAGGAGAAAATACAAACACTTAAATATACCTAAAGAGTATAAGTGGATTGCTGCTCTTTCATTTTTTCTAAGTGCTATACTTACAGCAGTGTTTATGAATAGGTACAACTGTTCACAGTGGTTAGATAGTATATTACCTAATTTAATTGTGGATTTCCTACTCATACCTGTGACTGCCATCTTTATTACAATACTTGTGAACAATACCCAAAAGAAAATTGAGGGGAGGGAAACAAAAGAAGAAGCATTTTATACCATTGGTGTGCAACACTTAGAGTGAACAGTGTGTTTATCTAACATATATTTTTCTATAAAGGGAGATGTAGAAAGAATTAAATCTGAAGATTACGATAGTGAAAAATTACTACATGAACACACTAATTACTATCTTAATAAAGCTATGGACGCTTCTAGTATAACTACGGAAAATCTCAGCGTTTTCAGAAATGATACTAAGGAAATACTGTCCGGCTACATATACAAATACATTTCAATATTACCAAAAGACTTGGCAAGAAAAATTGTTGAACTGGAGGGAATGTTACAGAAAGAAGAAGACTATAAGAAGATTGGCAATAAAATTCTAGATATACATAACTATTTCAAGGATTTTTATATATATTACTAAATATCGACTAAGAATTAGAGCCCAAAATGCTGAAAGAAGAAAGATCACTTGTACAACATCAATCAAACAAACTTGTTATATAAAAATGAGAGACAACAAGCAGTCAAGAAGGTGATCAATTATTCGCCAAACAGATCGGAAATATCGAGATCACGAGCGGTCATATTGTTGCCTGTGATCCTTTTGTTTCAGAAGGGGACCAATCGTTTACGAGGAAAGTTACTCTAGGAAAATATCCTATTATATTGGTAGTTAAGCGGTTGGAAAGCGGAGATGAACGAGTAGCCTATGCAATCATCAAGAATTACAAACGAGCAAGCAATAGAATGGGAGCTCGCCACAAGAGCAGGGCAGGAACTCAAACATTTGAAAGAAGACGAGTTCTTAGGTTACGGTGTGAATACGGGAATGGGCTGTTTCATGGATGCGGAGGCAGCACTATATCTTCAAGCTTATGAGGATAAGCGATATAAAGAGGACAATGATTTTTATCTTTACGAGGAATTTGCAGAAGCGCTTGAGCAAAACTACAAGCACACGTGGGACTGGCTCGTCACCCGCTTCCATGACAAAGTGGATATTGCCATGTTTACGACAGGATTCGGTGACGGGATGTACCCAAGCTTTTGGGGGCTGGATGAAAATGGAGAACCCGCTTGCCTTGTGACGGATTTTCTAATAATGGACTGATGTGAAACTCATGAAATCATGGGTTTTTTTATTGTTCTTTGATTATAGACTTAGGCAGCTTTTGATTGAACCTATTATTTTAAGCGACTCTCTAGTAAGTCACTTTTCCTGTGCTTTTTTCTATTAATTTCTCTTTAAAAAGATCAATGATTCTATAAAAATAAAAAAACACTCCGATAATGAAGAAGTAAGATAATGAAAAGGGAGTGTTTTTTTTGAAAAAATGGTTCGTCATGATGTTACTAGTAATTCTTTCATTCACACAGTCAGTTCAAATGATACATGCGGCTAAGGATGAATGGAATCAATTAGCTGATTTGCCAACAGCAAGAGTGGGAGCTGTAGCTAATGCTGTAGATGGGAAAATATACGTAGTTGGTGGCTATAATGCTCTTAATGAAACAGTAGAATATGACCCTTCTACTAACCAATGGACGAAAAGGAAAGATATTCCTAGTGGGAGAGGGGGAGCAGCATCTGTTGTTGTGGGGTCTAAAATTTATGTTCTAGCAGGAAATCACCAAAAATCCTTCAATAAATTTGAAGTGTATGATACAAAAAAAGATGAGTGGGAAGTTTTAACTGATATTCCTTTTGAAAGTCCTTCTAAAGGTGCTTATAATGTTCAAGCTGGTGTTATGGGAGATAAAATTTATGTATTAGGTGGCAATGAATTTTTTAGTTATGATCTAACAGAAAACAAATGGAAAAAGGAAGCTTCACCATCATTTAAAACACAAAGAGCAATTGGTTTAGTTTTGAAAGGGAAGTTCTATATTATTGGAGAAAACAATAATAGTGAAATTTTTGAATTTGATGCTGCTAATGAGAGTTGGTCCGCCAAAAAAGGAGGATTCAAAAAAGTATATCTGAGTGGAGTTACTTATAAAGATAATATGATTTTACCAGGCATTTCACCTAATAGATTATATGTCTATAATGCTGAAAAAGAAGAAATGGTGAAAGTAGTTGTACCTAACAATGATATACGTGTTGGTGCTTCATCAGTTATTATAGGGGATATGTTATATGTAATAGGAGGACGTAAATATAATATAAACTTGAATTATACTGATATTGCTGATAAAAACTATAAATCAGTTATCTCTATTTCTTTAAAAGACTTGGAACTTCCATCAAACACACCCGGTGACAAAGATTCAGAACCGACAACACCACCAAAAGATGATTCTACAAATCCAGGAGACAAAGACCAAGAACCAACCACACCACCAAAAGACGATGCAACAAATGAAGACGGTGATGCCCTTCTCACATAACAATGGTCAATGGCTTACAGAAAGAGTATGACCTTTCAATGAAAGAAGTCAACGCCTTCCTATCCTGGTACAAAAAACGTGATGCAGGTGAAGGACCAGGTTTTTATGAAATTGATGAGCATGACAACAACAAAGGCCCCTTTGAAAGTAAAAAGGATTATGTGGTGTTCAAAAACATTCTCATGTACGAAGTCAATAAATATAAGAAGTAATTAAAATCAAAGCCATCTAGTCCAACTAGATGGCTTTTGCGTTAGTTCGACAGCTTTCAGCAATTTTAAGGCAAATTTAAGATCGAATTTCATTTCAAATACATTAAATCTTTGTTACAATAAGACAGCTTTGCTCAAAAGAGACGTTCCAAGGTTCGACATTTTTTTAGCATTTCTTAAAATTTTTATGGTTTGATATGAAACTCTTTGAATGAGTCATGCGTCTCTATAAGTGTCAAAAGAAAAGAGGTTATCAATATGCTATTCAAAAAGCTATCAGAAAATAAGTCTGTAAAATGGATAGGATATACAAGCTTTTACTTACTTATTTTGCTATTATTGTTCTTTATTTACGGATTCCACACAGCAAATACGGGATCATTCATTTACAACGATTTTTAATTGGAGATTAAATTATGAAACTATTACAAACGATTCATGAATACCAGCAAACAAAACCAACACAGCCAGCATTTGTTTCTCAACACGCGTCGATCACATATGATGAGCTTTGGCATTTATCAGACCAAATGGCTGGTGCGATCGATGCAGTCGCAGCTGGCAGTGAACCTGTCATTGTATACGGTCATATGGAGCCAGAGATGCTGATTTCTTTCTTAGGCAGTGTGAAATCAGGCAGACCGTATATTCCGGTCGATATCTCAATACCTGTCGAGCGTATCGTCTCAATTATTGAAAGCTCAAAAGCCAGTCTATTGATTTGTGCAAATGAGCAGAATGTATTAGATGTAGAAGAACACATTCAAGTGAAAAGTGCGGCATCGCTTTTAGCACTTGAAAAAGAAGCACCGCCATCCACGCAGTGGGTTCAACAAGATGATGTTTTTTACATTATTTATACGTCTGGCAGTACTGGAAAACCGAAAGGCGTTCAGGTAACAGCCAATAATTTAGAAAGCTTTACAGAGTGGATGTGCCGTGACTTCCCAATTGGTGAAGGACGCACATTCTTAAATCAAGCACCATTTTCTTTTGACTTATCAGTGATGGATCTCTATCCAGCCCTTCAATCAGGCGGCACGCTTTACTGTTTAGTGAAAGATCTTGTGAATAAGCCAAAGGATATGTTTGTAGCACTTGGTCAATCTGACGTTGAAGTGTGGACATCAACCCCTTCTTTTGTGCAAATGTGCTTAATGGATCCTTCCTTTACAGGGGAGCTTTTACCAGAGCTGAAAGTTTTCTTGTTCTGCGGTGAGGCGCTTCCTGTAGCTGTAGCAAGTGCACTTCTTGAGCGTTTTCCAAAGGCGCAGGTCTTTAATACGTATGGTCCAACTGAAGCAACTGTTGCGATCACATCGATTGAAGTGACGCAGGCGATTCTTGATCAGCACGATTCTTTACCAGTAGGCTATGCCAAACAGGATACAGACATCGTCATTTTAGATGAAGAAGGCAAGACACTTCCTGATGGTGAAAAAGGCGAAATTGTCATTGTGGGGCCAAGCGTCACAAAAGGCTACTTAGGTGAACAAGCCTTGACAGATAAAGTGTTCTTTGAATACGAAGGACGTCCTGCTTACCGTACAGGTGATGCAGGTGTGGCGCAGGATGGATTAATTACGTGCCATGGCCGTCTCGACTATCAAATTAAACTTCATGGATATCGGATGGAGCTTGAAGAAATTGAGTATCATGTGAGCGAGACAACCTATGTCAATGCTTGTGTGATTGTGCCATTCCAGCCAAACGGTCATGTCGAGTACTTGATTGCAGCGATTGTTCCAGCAGCTCATTCATTTGAAAAAGAGTATCAGCTGACAAGTGCGATTAAGAAGGAAATGGCGGATTCACTGCCAGCGTACATGATTCCAAGAAAATTTGTTTATCTTGAGCAGCTGTACATGACGCCAAACGGGAAGGTTGACCGTAAGAGAATCGCGAAAGAGGTTCTTCTATGATTCCGTTTAGTTCATTCTTTTTCTTCATTCTAATTGGTATTCTTCTTTTGCCGACGATCATTCTTGGTCTTCGCGGCAAAAGAATGCAGGGCTACAACATGTTTGCAACGGTGGTGGCGCTGGCACTTATTTTCTCAAAGGATGCTCATGGCGCGCTGCTGCTCTTCTTGTTCACGGTGTGGCAAGTCTTCATCATCCGCCTGTACCTTGCATATCGGTTAAAGGCGAATCAGGCATCTGTTTTCTATGCAGCAGTGGTGGCATCTATTTTGCCGCTTGTGCTGTCTAAGATTTTACCGTTCTTTTTAACTCATCAGCCGCACCAGCCGGCGCCAATGAACTGGCTGAGCTTTTTGGGGATCTCGTACTTAACATTTAAAGGTGTTCAGTTAATTATTGAGACAAGAGACGGCTTGATTAAGAAGAAAATTCCGATTCACCGTTTGGTCTATTTCATTGTCTTTTTCCCGACGATTTCATCAGGTCCGATTGACCGTTACCGCCGATTTGAAAAGGATATGGATACGCCGCCTGAAAAAGAAGCATACAGTGATCTTCTATATGCCGGTATTCATAAAATTTTTATTGGCTTCTTATATAAGTTCATTATTGGCTATCTGATTCACACATATATTCTGATGAATATTCATCACATTAGCAGCAGTCACTTTGTTCAACAGTTAACATATATGTATGCTTACAGCATGTATTTGTTCTTTGACTTTGCTGGATATACAGCATTTGCTGTAGGTGTGAGTTATATTATGGGGATTAAATCACCAGAGAACTTTAATAAACCGTTTATCAGCCGAAACATTAAAGACTTCTGGAATCGCTGGCACATGTCCCTGTCCTTCTGGTTCAGAGACTACGTGTTTATGAGATTTGTGTTCTTTATGACTAAAAAGAAGTGGATCAAGAACCGAATGGCTGTATCAAATATTGGGTACTTTGTCCTCTTTCTATTGATGGGTGCTTGGCATGGTCTTGCCCTTCAATATATTATTTACGGACTATATCATGCAGTTGTCATGTCCGGTTACAATTTATTTGAGAAATGGAATAAAAAGCACAAGTGGTGGCCGGATAATAAGGTCACAATGGTTGTGTCGATCATTATTACATTCCATGTGATTTGTTTCGGATTTTATATTTTTTCAGGAAAACCATTTCATCATTAATGATTAAGGGAGTAGAAAATTATGGAATTTAAAAATCAAGTATACGGTATTATTGCAGAGGTTTGTCAGGATGACGTTGTGAAAGAAAATCCAGAAATTGCGATTTTTGAAGAAGGTCTTCTTGATTCATTTGGTACAGTAGAACTGCTTATGGCAATTGAAAGTCAACTCGGAATCACTGTTCCGATTACAGAATTCGATCGTGATGTGTGGGATACGCCGAATCATATTGCTGAGCAGCTGGCAGAGATGAAGTAATGAAAAAGCGTTTTTTTGGGCCGCTTATTTTAGCGGCTGTTCTATTCATTGGTGTTCTTCTTGTACCAAATGCATGGCTCTCACACATGATCCCAAAAGACAAATTACAAAAGTCAGCCACAGAATTAGATCCAGGGATGTTTCAAGGGCTCTATTTACAAGATGAAATGCTAAAAGATCCAACTTATTTGCCGATCTATGGATCTTCTGAACTATCACGTTTTGATCCATATCACCCTTCGAATTTCTTTCATGAGAATCCTCAAGGGTTTACACCTTATCTTATTGGAAAAGGTGGATCGCAATCATTAATTCATGCGATGAACTTCGCAGCGCATATGGATGAATTAAAAGGGAAGAAGCTTGTATTTATCGTGTCTCCGCAGTGGTTTGTGAAATGGGGATCTGACGAGAATCACTTTGCACCTAACTATTCAGCGCTTCAAGCGCTGAATCTCGCCTATAATAAAGAAATTGATCCAACTGTGAAAAAAGAACTGATTAAAAGAATCATGAAGTTTAAAGCAGTCAAAAACGACATGGTGATTACAGAGCTTTTTAAAGCAGAGCTATCTGGGAACAAGTTCGCTTATGGCGCGATTTCTCCTATTGCGAAAATGTATTATGGTATGCTTCAAAAGAAAGACATGTACTATACGATTGGATCGGGGCATGAGCGCAAGCTTCAACCGTCTCCTTCAGTCAAAGGAAAAACATGGGCTGAGCTTGAAAAAGAAGCGAGCATTTTTGGTGCGAAAAGAGCAGGGGACAACCCGTTTTATATTAACCAAAAACTGTTTGACCACAAGCTGAAACCGATTATGAAAAAGATGAAGGATTCCCGTGAAGGTCATTCTTATGCGGAATCACCAGAATACAAAGATTTTCAAATCATGCTGGATATTTTAAAACAGGCAGGGGCGAAGCCTTTGTTTGTGACGATTCCTGTCAACGGAAAGTGGTATGATTACACCGGTTTTCCGAAAGAAGGCCGTACAGGTTATTATGAAAAAATCAATCGTCAAATTCGAGATAATGGGTATGAAGTCGCGGATTTGACTAAGCATGAGTACGATCCATATTTCTTTAAAGATACGATTCATGTGTCTTATAAAGGATGGGTGTACATCGATAAGGCAATTGAAAAGTTTTACAAAGAGCAGTAGAATGCAGCAGCTTTCTGCTGCTTTTTGTTTGTCGAATCAGCGGATATCTTGTATAACTGAGGGAAAAGGGCTATGCTGTAGATGGAGGCGATATGATGAATCGTTCTGAGAAAAAAGAACTATTAAAGCGTTCAAAGAAGCATTTTAATGATCATGCCTTTTGGGAAAAGTTAAAAAAGACGGCACAAAAAGCTGGTGTCTCTCTTGTCTATGCTGTGCTATTACTTTACTATACATTGCAAAAACCCGAAGTGCCGGTCAAAGCAAAGACCTTGATTATTGGAGCACTCGGCTATTTTATCCTTCCACTTGATCTCATTCCGGATACATTGATTGGCGTCGGCTACACAGATGATTTAGGAGCCATCACATTTGCTCTGCTTCAAGTAGCAATGTACATTGATGATGATGTGAAAGGGAAAGCAAAAGACAGGCTGTCAAAATGGTTCGGTGAAAAAACGGATACGTCTCTGATTGATCAAAAGCTTGAGGATGGCGGTATGCCGTCTGCATAAAGAAAAGCCTCCGTTATTGGAGGCTTTTTTCTTTACCCTAAAAATTTCACGCAAACTGGATGAGGGACGGTAATGTCTGATTGTAAGACAGTGAGGCGTCCTGTTTCTTTGTCGCGTTTGTATAAGACAAGATTGCTAGATTCTTGGTTTGAACCGACGAGGAATTCTTCTGTTGGATCAAGCACAAAATCTCTAGGCCAGTTTCCTTCAGAAGAAGCAATCTCGACTAGGCTTAATTGGCCGTCATCATCTGCTTTAAAAATCGCAATGCTGTCATGACCGCGATTTCCTGCATAAACAAATTGTCCGTCTGAAGAGACATGAATGGCACTGCCTTGATTGTTCTCTGTAAAATCGCTTGGAATGGTCGCGATTGTTTGGATCTCTTCAAAATGACCATCTTCAAAGTAACGAAGCACAATGACCTCGGAGCTTAGCTCTGTCATTACATATGCCACAGGTTTCGTTGGGTGGAATGTGATATGACGAGGTCCGCTGCCAGGCTTTGTTTCAAATGTATGAGCAAGCTCAAGTTTGCCGTCTTCTTTCTTATACGTATAAATTCCATCTGTTCCAAGGTCAACAGCTACTGCAAATTGTTCATCTGGCGTGAGACCCATAAAGTGAGTGTGCGGTTTTTCCTGACGATCTTCGTTAGGGCCAGCTCCTTCATGCTGCGCCTGTGAGAGCGTGCGGATCACTGAGCCAGTTTCAGCATCGATTTCATACATCTCTGCTGTCCCTTTATGATAATTCGCTGTATACGCCGTTTTCGTTTGACTGTCTACGCTGACGTGGCAAGGAGAAGCTCCATCGGCAAGCTCTTGGTTGATGAAGTGAAGTCTGCCTGTTGTTGAATCAATTTGATACGCAGCAAGGCCGCCCTGTGATCCTTTTTTCACAACAGCATAAACAAACTTTTGATCCTCTGACACGGTTAAATATGTAGGATTTTCAAGTTCAGCAGCGACTTCTACTTGCTCAATCTGCTGTTTGTCCGTATTTAATGTAAACGTATAAACACCTTTACTGTCTCCCTTAGTATACGTACCAATATAACCTCTGATGTTAGCCATGTATTGCCCTCCTTCTATTAGATGCTCTCATTCTATCATAAATTCATAGGAAAACGCTTTAGAAAGGCATGTCAAAAGAAAAAACCAAGTCATTGAAATCTCACAATATTCATCAAAAATCATGTGAAAAAATATCACAAAAGTTTTCTCAAAAGAAAAGCGTTCATGTAAAGTAAATAAATTGAAGAAAAAATACAAAAAATTTTAAGTTTTTTCATTCCTTGTCTAGCAAAGGTGTAAGCGTATACATTTAATTTTGATTAGTCTAAATTGTCTAATAATTTTAAAAATGCTGTTGACACTGTATGGAAAGCGGCGTAAGATGGGTTCAACAAAAGCTAAACAAACACGCAGTGCAAGCGAGAGACACTTCAATATAAAGTGTCTGAAAATTCAACTACTTTTTGTTTGAAAGAGAGGGTGCTCACTGAAAATGGAAGACCAAAAGGAACAGTGGATCTTTTTAAACGATGAACTCGTGAAAAAAGAGGATGCGAAAATTTCAGTTTACGATCATGGCTTCTTATATGGCGACGGTGTGTTCGAAGGGATTCGCGTATATAACGGAAATATCTTTCGAATGAAAGAACATTTAGACCGCCTGTATGATTCCGCCAGATCCATTATGCTGAACATTCCATATTCACTTGAGGAACTCACGGAGAAAATGATTCATACAGTTGAAAGGAACGGCCTAAAGGATGCCTATATCCGCCTTGTCGTCTCAAGAGGAGCAGGTGATCTTGGATTAGATCCTAACAACTGCGGGAGAGCCAATACAGTGATCATTGTAGAGCCGCTGGCCATTTTTCCAAAGCACCTATATGAAACGGGTATTGATATTGTGACGGTTCCAACAAGACGAAATCGTCCAGATGTCCTTAGCCCAAAAGTGAAATCATTAAATTATTTGAATAACATTCTTGTCCGAATCGAAGCCCATATGGCCGGTGTGAGTGAAGCGCTGATGCTGAACGATCAAGGGTACGTGGCGGAAGGTTCTGCAGACAACGTGTTTATTTATAAAAAAGGCAAGCTTTATACACCGCCAGGTTATATCGGCGCACTTGAAGGCATCACAAGAAATGCCATCATGGAGATTGCAGAAGACTTAGGCTACGAAGTGAAAGAAGAACCATTCACAAGACATGATGTGTATACAGCTGAAGAAGTATTTCTAACAGGAACCGCAGCCGAAGTCATCGCCGTTGTAAAAGTTGACGGCCGTACAATCGGTGAAGGGAAACCTGGGTTCCACACAAACAAACTTCTTGAACAATTCCGCAAGCGAGTGGTTGAAGAAGGAGAAAAAGTCGTTTTTGCAGATGAAAACATTCATGCAAGCTAAATAGATATCGATAAACGTTGAAGAGGACTAGTAGCTTTAGAGTCAGTATCTACAGAGAGCCGGTGCTAGCTGGAAACCGGTGTTACTTTCTAAAGTGAACTCACCTCTGAGTGTCTGCTTGAAATGATAGTAGGGCAGACCGAGTGACATTGCTCACTCGTTACCAAAATGGACGAAAGATGTCCATGAGACGGCAGCAGGGTTTGCCGTGAACAAGGGTGGTACCGCGAAAAACAAAGCTTTTTCGCCCCTTTGACCTAGTGAAAAGTAGTGTCATTGTGGGGTGAGAAGGCTTTTTTATATGGTCTCATATCTCTATCTTGAATAGAAAAGGGTGAAAGGACTTGACTGAAGCAAGACAAAGAGGAGGAAATCAAATGGGGACAAATGTACAAATGGAGACGGAAAAATCAAAAGCACCACAAACGATGAACGGTGCACTCATGTTAATTGAAGCACTCAAAAGAGAAAAAGTAGAAGTCATTTTCGGCTATCCGGGCGGAGCGGTTTTGCCAATCTACGATAAAATTTACGATTCTGGTTTATTTCATGTCCTGCCAAGACATGAGCAGGGAGCGATTCACGCAGCAGAAGGATATGCAAGAGTATCTGGTAAACCGGGTGTTGTCATTGCCACATCAGGGCCGGGAGCGACAAATCTTGTGACAGGAATTGCAGATGCGATGATTGATTCACTTCCCCTTGTTGTATTCACAGGGCAGGTGGCAACGTCAGTCATTGGATCGGATGCTTTCCAAGAAGCTGATGTACTCGGCATCACAATGCCAATTACAAAGCACAGCTATCAGGTAAGAAATCCAGAGGAATTACCGGGTGTCATTAAAGAGGCGTTCCATATCGCAACAACAGGCAGACCTGGTCCAGTCTTGATTGATATTCCAAAAGATGTCGCAGGCATTGAAGGAACGTTTGAATATGATCAGCCAATTGATTTACCTGGTTATCAGCCAAAAGTAGAGCCAAACTATTTGCAAATTCGCAAATTAGTAGAAGCTGTCAGCAGAGCGAAGAAACCAGTTATTCTAGCAGGAGCTGGCGTTCTTCATGGCAAAGCATCTGAAGAATTAAGACAGTATGTAGAGCAGCAGCAAATCCCAGTCGCTCATACATTGCTTGGACTTGGCGGATTCCCGGCAAAGCATCCTCTTTTCCTAGGGATGGCTGGTATGCATGGCACATATGCAGCGAACATGGCTCTTCATCAATGTGACCTGCTCATTTCAATCGGAGCAAGATTTGATGACAGGGTAACAGGCAACCTTAATCATTTTGCGAAACATGCGAAGGTGGCTCATATTGACATCGACCCAGCGGAAATCGGCAAGAACATTCATACCCATATCCCGGTAGTTGGAGACAGTAAGCTCGTTCTTGAAGAGCTGATCAAGCAGGACGGGAAGCAAGGGGAATCAGACGAATGGAAAAATCAATTAGATCAGTGGAAGGAAGAATATCCACTCTGGTACGTTGAAAACGAAGCAGAAGGCTTTAAGCCTCAAAAGCTGATTGAATACATTCATCAATTCACAAAAGGTGAAGCCATTGTCGCAACTGATGTCGGACAGCATCAAATGTGGGCGGCGCAGTTCTATCCATTTGAAAATGCAGATAAGTGGGTCACATCTGGAGGTCTTGGCACAATGGGCTTCGGATTACCAGCAGCCATCGGCGCTCAGCTGGCTGATCAAGAGGCAACTGTTGTGGCAATTTTAGGAGACGGAGGTTTCCAAATGACCTTGCAAGAACTTGCCGTTATCCGTGAGCTGAACCTTCCAGTCAAAGTGATTGTACTCAATAATCACAGCCTTGGAATGGTAAGACAATGGCAAGAAATTTTCTACGAAGAACGCTACTCACATTCTAAATTTTCAGAGCAGCCAGACTTCGTCAAATTATCTGAAGCTTATGGCATTAAAGGAATCAGAATCTCATCAGACGAAGAGGCGAAAGAAAAGCTTGAAGAAGCCTTAACCTCTAGAGAGCCTGTTTTCATCGATGTCAATGTAGCGAGAGATGAAAAAGTATTCCCGATGGTAGCACCGGGGAAAGGACTTCATGAGATGGTGGGGGTGAAACCTTGAAAAGAATTATTGTGTTGACTGTATTAAATCGATCAGGCGTACTGAACAGAATCACAGGCCTCTTTACCAAAAGACACTACAACATTGAAAGCATTACGGTCGGCCATTCTGAGATTCAAGATGTATCACGCATCACGTTCGTCGTCCATGTAGACCAGGAGAAAGACATCGAGCAGCTGACAAAACAGCTGAACAAACAAATCGATGTTCTGAAAGTAACAGACATTACAAACCAATCAATCGTTCAGCGAGAGCTGGCTTTGATAAAAGTCGTATCTGCACCAGCATCAAGAATGGAGATCACAGGAGTCATTGAACCTTTTAGAGCTTCTATTGTAGATGTAAGCAGAGAGAGTGTCGTCATTCAGGTGACAGGTGAGTCTTCAAAAATTGAAGCACTCATTGAATTACTTAAGCCATACGGCATTAAAGAAGTCGCCAGAACTGGCACCACGGCCTTTGCGAGAGATAATCAGCAAAAGCCGCAAACAAATAAAACAATTTCAATTGTCTAAACAAAAGGAGAGAGTCAAATGGTAAAAGTATATTATAACGGTGATATTCAAGAAAACGTATTAAATGGTCAAAAGGTAGCGATCATTGGCTACGGATCACAAGGTCATGCACATGCATTGAACTTAAAAGAAAGCGGCGTAGATGTGATCGTCGGCGTGAGAAAAGGCGGATCTTATACAAAAGCACAAGCAGACGGTCATCAAGTATTTACAGTAAAAGAAGCAGCAGCACAAGCAGACGTAGTCATGGTACTACTTCCAGATGAGCAGCAAAAGAAAGTATATGATGAAGAAATCAAAGATCAATTAGAAGCTGGCAACTCACTTGTATTCGCACACGGATTCAACGTTCACTTCCATCAAATTGTTCCTCCAAGTGACGTAGACGTGTATCTTGTAGCTCCGAAAGGTCCAGGACATCTTGTGAGAAGAACATATGAGCAAGGCGCTGGTGTACCTGCCCTATTTGCTATCTATCAAGATGTATCTGGCCAAGCGAAAGACAAAGCACTTGCTTATGCAAAAGCAATCGGTGGAGCAAGAGCGGGCGTTCTTGAAACAACATTTAAAGAAGAAACAGAAACGGATCTATTCGGTGAGCAGGCAGTTCTTTGTGGAGGTCTTACTTCATTAGTAAAAGCAGGATTCGAAACGTTAACAGAAGCTGGTTATCAGCCAGAGCTTGCATACTTCGAGTGTCTGCATGAACTGAAATTGATCGTTGACCTTATGTATGAAGAAGGCTTAGAAGGCATGAGATATTCAATCTCTGATACAGCACAATGGGGTGACTTCGTATCAGGACCACGTGTTGTGGATGCAAAAGTAAAAGAATCAATGAAAGCTGTTTTGACTGATATCCAAAACGGAACATTTGCAAAAGAATGGATTGTTGAAAACCAAGTGAATCGTCCGCGTTTCAATGCAATCAATGCAAATGAAAATGAGCACCAAATTGAAATCGTTGGTAGAAAGCTTCGTGAAATGATGCCTTTCGTTAAACAAGGAAAGAAAAAGGAAGCGGTGAGCGTCGGTGCGGAAAATTAATTTTTTTGACACAACACTTCGAGATGGAGAGCAATCTCCAGGAGTGAACTTAAATGCACAAGAAAAGCTAATCATTGCAAAGCAGCTTGAGCGCCTTGGGGTTAATATCATTGAAGCGGGATTTCCCGCTTCATCCCGAGGGGATTTCTTAGGCGTACAAGAAATTGCAAGAACGATTAAAAACTGTTCTGTTGCTGGTCTTGCACGATGTGTGAAAGGTGACATTGATGCTGCATGGGAAGCATTAAAAGATGGAGTGGAGCCAAGGCTTCATGTCTTTATTGCCACTTCTGACATTCACCTGAAGCATAAACTCAAGAAAACACGTGAAGAAGTCGTAGAACAGGCTGTCGCAATGGTGAAATATGCGAAAGAACGTTTTCCAGTTGTCCAATGGTCAGCAGAAGATGCGTGCCGTACAGATCTTGCTTTCTTGGCAGAAATTGTAGAAAAGGTGATTGACGCTGGGGCGAGTGTCATTAACTTGCCAGATACAGTTGGATACCTAGCGCCAAAAGAGTACGGAAATATCTTTAAATATATGAAGGAACACGTTCCAAATATCAACCGCGTCAACTTGTCCGCTCACTGTCACGATGATTTAGGAATGGCTGTGGCAAACTCACTTGCTGCCATTGAAAATGGAGCAGATCAAATTGAAACGGCTGTCAACGGAATTGGCGAGCGCGCTGGAAATGCCGCGTTAGAAGAAATTGCAGTGGCTCTTCATATTCGAAAAGACTTTTACCAGGTCGAATCAACGATTCAATTGAATGAAATTAAGCGTACAAGTGATGTAGTGAGCAAATACTCAGGAATGATTGTGCCGCGTAATAAAGCAGTCGTTGGAAACAACGCTTTTGCACATGAATCAGGTATTCACCAAGATGGTTTCCTCAAAGAAAAAACAACCTATGAAATTATTTCTCCAGAGCTTGTCGGTGTGACAACAGATGTGCTTGTCCTTGGAAAACACTCCGGAAGACACGCGTTTAAAGACCGCATGAAAACACTAGGCTTTAAACTAACGGAAGACGAAATCAATAAATTCTTTGAGACTTTCAAGAACTTGACAGAGAAGAAGAAAGAAATTACAGATGATGATTTGATCTCTATTATATTAGAAGAAAAAGTAGCAGACCGAAAAATCGGCTATGAATTTGAAAGTCTGCAAGTGCACTATGGAACAGAACAAATGCCAACAGCAACAGTTTCTCTGAAAAATCAAGAAACACAGGAAGTCATTCAAGAAGCAGCTACAGGTGCAGGCAGTGTAGAGGCTGTGTACAACACGCTTGAGCGCTGTATGGAAGAAAGAATTCATTTGCTGGACTACCGCATTCAATCAAATGGAAAAGGCAGAGATGCACTAGCAGAAGTATATGTCACTGTTTCAATAGAAGGAAAAGAAACAGCAGGACGCGGTGTAGCGCAAGATGTACTTGAAGCATCGGCAAAAGCTTACGTCAATGCAGTGAACAGGCATTTAATCTTCAAATCAAATCTGATTGAAATTGAGAAACATCACGCGATTTCATAGGAAAGGAGGAAGGTTCTCATGAAAAAGAAAATTGCACTTTTGCCCGGCGATGGAATCGGACCGGAAGTCGTGACATCTGCAGTCGCAGTCCTTCAAGAGACAGCGGCTCAATTTAGACACGAATTCGAATTTGAAACTGCGCTAATTGGCGGTATCGCAATAGATGAAAAAAATAACCCGCTTCCAAAGGAAACAGTAGATGTATGCAAAGGCGCTGATGCGATTTTATTAGGAGCAGTCGGCGGACCAAAGTGGGATCAAAACCCGCCAGAGCTTCGTCCAGAAAAAGGCCTGCTCGCCATTCGTAAACAGCTGGACTTATTTGCAAACATCCGCCCTGTAAAGGTGTTCGATAGTTTAAGCGGGGCATCTCCGTTAAAACAGGATCACATTAACGGAGTCGATTTCGTCATCGTTCGTGAATTAACAGGCGGTCTCTATTTTGGTGAACCAAGCGAACGCTATACGGATGATGAAGGAAAAGAAGCTGCCGTTGATACGCTCCTTTATACAAAGGAAGAAATTGTCCGCGTATTAAAAGAAGCGTTCGATATGGCGTTAACAAGACGGAAAAAAGTGACGTCTGTGGATAAAGCGAATGTTCTTGCTTCTAGTAAACTATGGCGGGATGCGGTAGAAGAAGTTGCTGCCCAATATCCAGAAGTTGAATTTGAGCATATGCTCGTCGATAATGCTGCCATGCAGCTGATTTACAAGCCCGCTCAATTTGATGTCATTGTGACAGAGAATATGTTCGGCGATATTTTAAGTGACGAAGCTTCTATGATTACTGGATCACTCGGCATGCTGCCATCTGCTAGTTTATCAAGCACAGGCCTTCATTTATATGAGCCGATTCATGGTTCAGCACCCGATATTGCGGGGCAAAACGTTGCAAACCCTCTGGCAACCATTTTATCAGCAGCAAGCTTGCTTAGAACTTCCTTTGCATTAGAAGAAGAAGCGGCTGCAATAGAAGAAGCTGTCGAAGCTGTTCTTGCCTCTGGCAAACGAACAAAAGATTTAGCAGCAAAAGAGGGAACTTATCAAACGACTGAAGAAATCACTAATGCGGTTGTAGACGCACTCAAGCAGCGCGTGCAAACCATTGTGTAAATAGAATCTTGTGGAATTAGGTAGAGGGAGGAAAAGGGTTATGCCTCGAACAATCATCGAAAAAATATGGGATCAGCATGTAGTCAAAAGCGGCGAGGGAAAACCAGACCTTTTATATATTGATCTGCACTTGGTGCATGAAGTGACATCACCTCAAGCATTTGAAGGATTAAGACAAAAAGGGCGCAAGGTGAGAAGACCTCAAAACACGTTTGCGACGATGGATCACAACATCCCAACTGTGAATCGATTTGTGATCAAAGATGAGATTGCTAAAAAGCAAGTGAGTGCCTTAGAGCGCAACTGTGCGGAATTTGGCGTTCGTCTTGCTGACCTTCACAGTGTTGACCAAGGAATCGTCCATGTCGTTGGACCTGAGCTTGGATTGACACTTCCGGGGAAAACAATCGTTTGTGGAGATAGTCATACATCAACTCACGGCGCGTTTGGTGCACTTGCCTTTGGGATCGGTACTAGTGAGGTTGAACATGTACTTTCTACACAAACACTTTGGCAGCAGCGTCCGAAAACGCTAGAAATTAGAGTAGACGGAAAGCTTCAAAAAGGGGTAACCGCCAAAGATGTCATTTTAGCCGTCATTGGTGCGCACGGCGTGAAGTTCGGCTCAGGTTATGTCATTGAATACACTGGGGAAGTATTCAGAAACATGACGATGGATGAGCGGATGACCGTTTGTAATATGTCGATTGAAGCAGGTGCAAGAGCAGGATTGATCGCACCTGATGAAGTCACCTTCGAATATTGCCGCGGCCGCAAATATGCACCGCAGGGCGAAGACTTCGAAGCAGCTATTAAAGAATGGGAAGAACTTAGAACAGATCCAGGTGCAACCTACGATAAAACCATTGTATTAGATGGAAATCAGATTTCACCAATGGTTACATGGGGAATTAACCCAGGAATGGTACTCCCTGTGGATGCATCGATCCCAGGGCCTGAGGACTTTGCACAAGAAGATGATCAAAAAGAAGCGATTCGTGCTTACGAATACATGGGTGTCCATCCGCATCAGCGTATAGAAGATATTACAATTGAGCATGTCTTTATCGGCTCATGTACGAACTCAAGAATGACTGATTTACGCCAAGCTGCTTCTATGATTGAAGGACAAAAAGTAGCAGATCATGTCAGAGCGATTGTGGTGCCTGGCTCTCAAAGTGTCAAATTGCAAGCAGAAAAAGAAGGTCTTCATGAAATCTTCCTTGAAGCAGGATTTGAATGGAGAGAATCAGGCTGCAGTATGTGCCTTAGTATGAATAACGATGTGGTACCGGAGGGTGAACGCTGCGCGTCCACATCAAACCGTAACTTTGAAGGGCGTCAAGGGAAGGGTGCGAGAACGCATCTTGTCAGCCCGGCAATGGCTGCAATGGCTGCGATACATGGCCGCTTTGTCGATGTCAGGAAGTTTAATCAAGAGAAAACAGTCGTGTAAGGAGTTGTCATAGATGGAGCCTTTAGTCACTCATAAAGGGAAAGCCGCTGTGCTTAACCGTATCAATGTAGATACAGATCAAATTATTCCGAAGCAATTTTTAAAAAGAATCGAACGAACAGGATATGGCCGCTTTGCCTTTTTCGACTGGCGTTATTTAGCCGATGGCAGCCCAAATCCAGATTTCGAACTAAATCAGCCGATCTATGAAGGAGCATCCATTTTGATCGCAGGGGAGAACTTTGGCTGCGGATCATCTAGGGAACATGCTCCTTGGGCGCTTGATGATTATGGCTTTAAAATTGTCATCGCACCATCATTCGCAGATATATTTCATCAAAACTGCTTTAAAAATGGGATGCTTCCGATTCGCCTTGATTATGATGTGTGGAAAACCTTCGCTGCGTCATATGAGAACAAAGGGTATGAGATGACGGTTGATCTTGAAAAACAGCAGATAGAAGATCACGAAGGGAATATCACCCCTTTTCAAGTCGACCCTCACTGGAGAGAAATGCTCCTGAATGGTTATGATGAGATTTCATTAACATTACTATTAGAAGATGACATTCAAGCATTTGAAGAAAAGCGCAGCAGCTGGCTGCGCACTTAAGCAACGAGAAGCTGTCCGCCCGAGGTGTGACGGCTTCTTTTTTGCATGAAAACCTCTCGTTACTTGTGTTTACTAATCTTCGTTGGTAAACTGATAAAAAATATGCGCCCGAAAGGAACGTAAGCATGAAGCATGACAAGAAGAAAGATAATGTCATTTTGTTTCCTGGTCTGAAAGAAAGACTGATTGAAAAAGGAATGGCAGCATTAAAAGATAAACAGTATCAAGAGGCGCTTCACTTGTTTTCAGAAGCAAAATCGTATGATGACGATGAAGAATCCGATATTCACCTCGGAATGGCCATTTGTTTTCTGGAGCTGGGTGAGCTGCAGGATGCAAAGCGTGTTTGTGAAAAAATGCTGCATGAAGGATATGGTCACTATTTCACTGTGCTACAAGTGTATATGACGATCTTAATTCAGCTGAAAGAATATGAAGAAGTCAAACAGACGATTGAGGCTGTGCTCGAGGAAAACCACCTTCCAGCAGAAAGCGCGGAGCATTTTTACAAGCTGCTCGAATTTAGCAGAAAAATGATCGAATCACCTGAAGAGATTTTAGATGAAGATGAGGACGCCGGAAGTGAGGTCAACATAGATGATATGCTGAAGCGTCCGGAAGAACAGGTCCAGTACATTCATTCATTGAAAGACCGGAATATTACACCGCACATGGGTCTATTAAATACCATCTTACAAAACCCTGATGGGAACCCTTTGGTCAAATCAATGATCCTGCAGCTTCTGGCAGATCATGATGTGGCAAAGCCGGTTCATGTGACGAAATTCGGTGATTCTTTAACCCTTATTCCTTCTGAGGCTGTAAAGCCAGAGCAGATGCCGCTTCTCCAGCAAGTGCTTCGTATGCTCGATGACACGCTCGGCAATGAGAATCCGACCCTTTACCAAGGCGTGGAAGAGTTATGGCGCCGGCACTTATTTGTGCTGTATCCATTTCTTCCTAAGTACACAGATCCGAGTCTTTGGGCAGCGGCACTTCATAAAGTCGGCTATGAAATGCATGGGATCGAGATTGAACTCGAAGAATTGCATTTATTGTATGAATTTAACGAACGAGAGCTGAGAGAAGCTTGCACAATGCTGAAAGATATTGAAGAAATTTCTTATTTGTAATTTGTCGATTTAGTTGAAAGACGGACTTGTTATGTTATAATATAATGGTTGTATTTGTGCATATATAGTGCAGTTGTCAGATTCCAACGGTTGAAAGACGATATGTATAATCAAGTCAAATGTTGTATACATAATGCAAGCTTCTTAGCGGAGTGCGTGGTTTTTGATTGGACGAAGTCTTTATGATGCTTTAGAATGGAGCAACGCACAATCTGAATAGATTTTTGGAGGGAAACACACATGTCAGTAAAATGGGAAAAACAAGAAGGTAACGAAGGCGTTCTAACTGTAGAAGTTGACGCTGAAACATTTAACAAAGCACTTGATGATGCATTTAAGAAAGTGGTTAAGCAAGTATCGATTCCTGGATTCCGTAAAGGGAAAGTACCACGTGGTCTTTTCGAGCAGCGTTTTGGTGTAGAATCTCTTTATCAAGATGCATTAGATATTCTTCTTCCAGTTGAATATCCAAAAGCAATCGACGAAGCTGGTATCGAGCCAGTTGACCGCCCTGAAATCGATGTTGAGAAAATCGAAAAAGGCGAAAGCTTAATCTTCACTGCAAAAGTAACTGTGAAGCCTGAAGTAAAACTTGGTGACTACAAAGGTCTTAACGTAGAAAAAGACGACACAGCTGTCACTGATGAAGATGTACAAGAAGAGCTAAAAGGCATGCAAAACCGTCAAGCAGAGCTTGTTGTCAAAGAAGAAGGCGCAATCGAAAACGGCGATACAGTTGTTCTTGATTTCGAAGGATTCGTTGATGGAGAAGCATTCGAAGGCGGAAAAGCTGAGAACTACTCTCTTGAAGTTGGTTCTGGTTCATTCATCCCAGGTTTCGAAGAGCAATTAGTTGGTCTTGAAGCTGGCGCTGAAAAAGACGTAGAAGTTACATTCCCAGAAGAATACCACGCTGAAGACCTTGCAGGTAAACCAGCTGTATTCAAAGTGAAAATTCATGAAATCAAAGCAAAAGAACTTCCAGCACTTGACGATGAGTTCGCTAAAGATGTTGATGAAGAAGTAGAAACGCTTGCTGAATTAACTGAAAAAACGAAGAAACGTCTTGAAGAAGCAAAAGAAAACGAAGCAGAAGGAAAACTTCGTGAAGAGCTAGTTGCGAAAGCTTCTGAAAATGCGGAAGTTGACATCCCACAAGCGATGGTTGACACAGAGCTAGACCGCATGATGAAAGAATTCGAACAACGTCTTCAAATGCAAGGAATGAACCTTGAGCTTTACTTCCAATTCTCTGGACAAGATGAAGATGCGCTGAAAGAGCAAATGAAAGAAGATGCTGCTAAACGCGTAAAATCTAACCTAACACTTGAAGCAATTGCTGCTGCAGAAAACTTACAAGTGTCTGACGAAGAAGTGGAAGAAGAACTTTCAAAAATGGCTGAAGCATACAACATGCCAATTGAAAATATCAAACAAGCGATCGGATCTACTGAAGCAATGAAAGAAGATCTAAAAGTTCGTAAAGCAATTGATTTTCTTGTAGAAAACCGTTAATATGGTGCATAATAATAAAACAGGGCGCGAGTGACTCGTGCCTTGTTTTGTACAATTTTTGACTTATCATCGCTTCTTTTGGAAACGATAGTGTAAGTCGCATCTTTCTGTCATACATATCTCAATGTGCAGTGTTAGAAACACATCGTTACCGTCTTTTAGGAAAGTATGGTAAAATGCATACATACTGGACCCAGAAAGGTAGCTGACTGTTAGCTACAGGCAAGTGAAGAAGAATAAGGGGTGAAAGAATGTTTAAATTCAACGAGGAAAAAGGTCAATTAAAATGCTCGTTTTGCGGAAAAACGCAAGATCAAGTGCGTAAACTGGTCGCAGGACCTGGCGTATATATATGTGATGAATGTATCGAGCTTTGCACGGAAATAGTTGAAGAAGAGCTCGGCACTGAGGAAGAAGTTGAATTCAAGGATGTTCCGAAGCCTCATGAAATTCGGGAGATTCTTGATGAATATGTCATCGGACAAGACAATGCGAAAAAATCCTTAGCTGTAGCGGTGTATAACCACTACAAACGGATCAATTCCAACAGCAAGATTGATGATGTTGAGCTTTCGAAAAGTAATATTTCTATGATTGGACCAACAGGAAGCGGTAAAACATTACTTGCTCAAACACTTGCACGTATTTTAAATGTTCCATTTGCGATCGCAGATGCTACATCATTAACTGAAGCAGGTTATGTTGGTGAAGACGTAGAGAATATTTTACTAAAGCTGATCCAGGCAGCGGATTATGATGTAGAAAAAGCGGAAAAAGGCATTATCTACATCGATGAGATCGATAAAGTAGCAAGAAAATCAGAAAACCCTTCTATCACTCGCGATGTATCTGGGGAAGGCGTCCAGCAAGCCCTTTTGAAAATTCTTGAAGGAACAGTCGCTAGTGTACCGCCTCAAGGTGGACGTAAGCATCCGCATCAAGAATTCATTCAAATTGATACGACGAACATCCTCTTCATTTGTGGAGGAGCCTTTGACGGGATTGAGCAAATCATCAAACGCCGCTTAGGTCAAAAAGTAATTGGATTCGGTGCGGAAAATAAAGTCGAAGATCTTGAAAAAGAAGTCCTTCTATCAAAAGTACTGCCAGAAGACTTGCTTCGCTTCGGTTTAATTCCAGAATTCATCGGCCGCCTGCCGGTTATTGCAAGCCTAGAGCCGTTAGATGAAAAGGCACTTGTAGAAATCTTGACGAAGCCTAAAAATGCGCTTGTTAAGCAATATACAAAAATGCTTGAGCTTGACGATGTAGAGCTTGAATTTGAAGAAGATGCTCTTAGCGAAATTGCGAAAAAAGCAATTGAGCGTAAAACAGGGGCTCGTGGTCTTCGCTCGATCATTGAAGGCATCATGCTTGATGTCATGTTTGACCTTCCATCTCGTGATGATATTGAAAAATGTGTCATCACTGGTGCAACGGTTGCTGATGGTGAGCCGCCGCGTCTTGTGTTAAAGGATGGCACAGTCGTCAACAAGGATACTAAAACATCTGCATAAGAGAAGTTATCACTCCTGAATCATTTTGATTCAGGAGTTTTTTATTTATCGTAGAAGACGTGTTTATTCCGTCCAGCTCTAGGAAATACTAGCAGAAAGAAACCAATACATACGATAGATGAAGGAGGGAGCACCGATTGAGCTGGACAGGAATCGTATTATTTATACAGCTGTTCTTTGGTATCGTCATCGGGCTGTACTTTTGGAACTTACTGCGAAATCAGCGCACACAAAAGGTGACGATAGACAAAGAATCAAAAAAAGAAATGGAAGCACTCAGAAAGATGCGGTCAATCAAGCTGAGTGAGCCTTTATCAGAAAGAGTCCGGCCAAAGGGATTTCAAGATATTGTAGGGCAGGAAGACGGCATTCGTGCTCTAAAAGCAGCGCTGTGCGGACCGAATCCTCAGCATGTCATTGTCTACGGACCCCCGGGTGTTGGTAAAACAGCCGCTGCCCGTCTTGTCATGGAAGAAGCGAAACGTCATGCTGATTCACCGTTTAAGAAAGATGCGGTATTTGTAGAGCTCGATGCCACAACCGCAAGGTTCGATGAACGGGGCATCGCAGACCCGCTCATTGGTTCCGTGCATGACCCGATTTACCAAGGGGCGGGAGCGATGGGACAGGCAGGCATTCCGCAGCCAAAACAAGGAGCCGTTACGCATGCGCATGGCGGGGTTCTGTTTATCGATGAAATTGGGGAACTGCATCCGATTCAAATGAACAAAATGCTGAAAGTCCTTGAAGATCGGAAAGTATTTTTAGACAGTGCCTACTACAGTGAGGAAAACACTCAAATTCCGAATCACATTCATGACATTTTTCAAAATGGACTTCCGGCTGATTTTCGATTGATAGGTGCCACGACAAGAACACCTGAAGAAATTCCACCAGCGATTCGATCGAGGTGTTTGGAAATTTTCTTTAAGGACCTTGACCAGCATGAACTGAAAATTGTCGCTGCTAAGGCTGTCCAGAAAATCCAAAAGGAATTATGTGATGAAGGGCTGAACCTGTTAACCTCATATGTGAAAAATGGCCGTGAAGCTGTCAATATGGTGCAGATCGCTGCTGGAATGGCCGTCACAGAAAACCGAAAAGACATCACGATCGCCGATGTCGAGTGGGTCATTCATTCAAGCCAGCTGACACCAAGATATGAACAAAAAGTACCGGAAAAGCCAAAAGTCGGTGTAGTGAATGGTCTGGCTGTCTACGGACCAAACAGCGGAGCCTTGCTCGAGATTGAAGTGAATATATGTAAGGCACTCGAAAAAGGAAGTATCAACATTACAGGCATTGCAGAAGAAGAAAGCATTGGCAGTCAGTCTAAATCTATTCGACGAAAAAGTATGGCAAAAGGATCTGTTGAAAATGTATTAACAGTGCTGAGAAACTTGGGCATACGGACAAATGAATATGACATCCATATTAATTTTCCAGGCGGTGCCCCTATTGATGGACCGTCTGCTGGGATTGCCATGGCGGCGGCGATTTTCTCTGCCATTCATCAAATCCCGATTGATCATCTGACAGCGATGACAGGTGAAATCGGATTGCAGGGTCAGGTGAAGCCGATCGGCGGTGTGATACCGAAGATTAAGGCGGCGAAGCAGGCTGGTGCCACAACCGTGATTATTCCTTATGACAACCAGCAGTCGATCTTAAAAGAGATTGAAGGCGTCACCATTGTGCCTGTGAAGCACTTCCAAGAGGTGCTGGATCAGTGTTTGGTCAACCCGCCAGACGAGAAGAAAGATGGACTAGAAGAGGAAATGAAAAGAAAATCTGTTTAATCCCCATCACATATGGGGATTTTTTAGTGAAATAGATCTTTTTTTCTTTTTCAAGATAAAAAGAAAGGGTATACTACGGTAAGATCATCATTTCTCAAGTCTTTTACATTGTACAAGACTGAAACAGGTATATTATAATGATTCATACTAGTGACGGAGGTGTCAATCAACATGGCAGATGAAATCAAAAAGAATGTTCCGCTCCTTCCACTGCGAGGCTTGCTTGTTTATCCAACAATGGTCTTGCATTTGGACGTTGGACGCGAGAAGTCTGTTCAAGCTTTAGAACAGGCGATGATGAACGATCATATGATTTTTCTAGCAACACAGCGGGAAATTTCAATAGATGAACCAGGTGAAGAGGAAATTTTCAAAGTCGGCACCTACACAAAAATCAAACAAATGCTGAAGCTGCCGAATGGAACGATTCGTGTACTCGTTGAAGGCTTAAATCGAGCGCAGATCGAATCATACGTGGAGCTTGAGGACTATACGTCCGTCGATATTAAAGAATTGGCAGAAGAAGAATTAAAAGACGCAGAAGCAGAAGCACTCATGCGCACTTTGTTAGATCACTTTGATCAGTACATAAAAATTTCAAAAAAAATCTCAGCTGAAACATATGCAACGGTGACTGATATTGAAGAACCGGGGAGAATGGCAGATATCGTCGCTTCTCACCTGCCGTTCAAGTTAAAGGACAAGCAAGAAGTGCTGGAAACAGTGGATGTCAAAAAACGTCTGAATCGCGTCATCAGCTTAATCCACAATGAAAAAGAAGTGCTGGAAATTGAAAAGAAAATTGGACAGCGCGTCAAACGTTCAATGGAACGAACGCAAAAAGAATATTATTTGCGTGAACAAATGAAAGCCATTCAAAAGGAGCTTGGAGACAAGGAAGGAAAAACAGGCGAAGTCAGTTCATTAATGTCTAAAATTGAAGAGTCCAGCATGCCGGATTCTGTTCGTGAAACGGCGTTAAAAGAATTGAACCGTTATGAAAAAATTCCTTCAAGCTCTGCGGAGAGCTCTGTCATTCGAAATTATATTGATTGGCTGATCAATCTTCCATGGGGCATTTATACAGAAGATCGTCTAGATTTAAAACTTGCAAGTGAAATTTTAGATGATGAGCATCATGGGCTGGAGAAAGTCAAAGAACGTGTGCTTGAATACCTTGCTGTACAGAAGCTGACCAATTCATTAAAAGGACCGATTCTTTGCTTAGCAGGACCTCCTGGGGTAGGGAAAACGTCACTTGCCAAATCGATTGCTAAATCACTTGACCGAAAGTTTATCCGCATCTCTCTTGGCGGTGTGCGTGATGAATCTGAGATTCGTGGACATAGAAGAACGTATGTAGGGGCGATGCCAGGCCGTATCATTCGCGGGATGAGTAAGGCAGGCACTATGAATCCAGTGTTTCTTTTAGATGAAATCGATAAGATGTCCTCTGATTTTAGAGGTGATCCGTCTTCTGCGATGCTTGAAGTGCTGGACCCTGAGCAAAATCACAACTTTAGCGATCACTATATTGAAGAGACATTTGATTTATCGCAGGTGTTATTTATTGCTACTGCCAACAATTTAGCAACCATTCCAGGTCCACTTCGTGATAGAATGGAGATTATCACGATTGCAGGGTATACAGAGGTTGAAAAAGCAGAGATTGTGAAAGACCATCTTCTGCCGAAGCAGCTAAAGGAGCACGGATTAAAGAAAGGGAACTTGCAGCTTCGTGAAGCCGCGATTTATGATACGATTCGCTATTACACAAGAGAAGCGGGTGTTCGTGGATTAGAGCGTCAGCTTGCGTCCATTTGCCGGAAAGCAGCAAAAGCGATTGTGGCTGAAGACCGCAAACGCATCACAGTGACGGAAAAGAACTTATCTGAATTTCTCGGAAAAAGACTTTACCGTTATGGTCAGGCTGAAACGACAGACCAAGTGGGGGTTGTCACAGGACTTGCGTATACGACTGTTGGCGGAGACACCTTATCAATTGAGGTATCACTCTCGCCTGGTAAAGGCAAGCTCTTGTTAACAGGTAAGCTTGGTGATGTCATGAGAGAATCTGCACAGGCGGCATTCAGTTATATTCGTTCCAAAGCAGATGAACTGAACATTGATCCTAATTTTAATGAAAAGCACGATATTCATATCCATGTTCCAGAGGGTGCGGTTCCAAAGGACGGGCCATCAGCTGGTATCACCATTGCGACGGCTCTTGTATCAGCACTCACAGGACGTCCTGTGTCAAAAGAGGTTGGTATGACAGGAGAGATAACGTTAAGAGGAAGAGTGCTTCCGATTGGCGGACTAAAAGAAAAAGCATTGGGCGCACATCGTGCAGGATTGAAAACCATTATTCTTCCAAAGGACAATGAGAAGGATATTGATGATATTCCTGAAAGTGTGAGAGAAGGACTAACCTTTATTCCGGTCTCACATTTAGATGAGGTGCTTGAGAAAGCGTTAGTAGGAGAGGGAAGATGAAAGTAACAAAATCAGATATCGTCATTAGTGCGGTGAAACCAGAGCAGTACCCGAGCGGCGGGCTGCCTGAAATCGCGCTTGCTGGACGATCAAATGTTGGAAAGTCCTCGTTTATCAACTCATTGATTAATCGTAAAAATTTAGCGCGTACGTCTTCTAAACCAGGTAAGACCCAGACGCTTAATTTCTACATTATTAATGATATGCTCCATTTTGTGGACGTTCCGGGCTACGGCTTTGCCAAAGTATCAAAAACAGAGCGTGAAGCCTGGGGTAGAATGATCGAAACGTATATTACAATGCGTGAAGAATTAAAAGCAGTTGTCCAAATTGTGGATCTGCGCCATAAGCCATCAGTAGACGATGTGAACATGTATGAATTCCTTAAATATTACGGAGTTCCCGTGATCGTCATCGCAACAAAAGCGGATAAAATTCCAAAAGGCAAATGGGAAAAACATGCGAAAGTCGTCAAACAGACGCTCGACATTGACCCATCAGATGAACTCATCTTATTCTCTTCTGAAACAAAAAAGGGAAAAGACGAAGCCTGGAATGCGATCCTTGCGAAAGTAAACGGTTAAAAAAAGCATCTGCGATGAGCAGATGCTTTTTTATTGTATAAGTTATTTCCTTTTTAAAAATAATAAGAGGAGACTGACAGCAATCAGTACATAAGGCCAGTACAATTCAAAGCCGGAAGTAGGAATCGAAAGGGAACTTAGCTGTTTTGTAATTTGCTGAAAGAAATAAAGGAACAGACCGAGTGCGATCAGCACAACACTTTCAATACGATATTCTTTTTTCTGAGATGATTTCACAAAGAGTGCAAGTCCTACGATGAACACAATCATTGTAAATGTGTCTGGCCAGTGGTCCAATTTAGGCTGAAGAATAAAGTGTAGCGAAAGGCCTGTCATAAGCATACCGATAAACACATGAGCGCTTTCTTGCTCCTTCTTTCCTTGATATAAAAAAGCGAGACCAAAAAGCAGTACAAGTGTATACCATTTCTCTTGATCCTTCCAAATGTCAAATTGACCTCCTGAGAGAATGGCATATAGCGCTACAGCCAGTAAAGTAAGCGGCAGCAAAATGGATTTCTTCTTCAAAGATGTCACCTTCTTTTAAGCAGATCATTTGTCCGCACGCGCCAAATCTGGTAAATTGCTTGAAGTGATGATATGGCATAAACAGTGTCGAACATTTTTCTACTATATCACAACATTTTTGAAATCTGTTCACAATTTTTATCCAGTTAAAAATGAATATATGTTATAATCATTATAAATAATAAATTCTATATTGTAATTATTATAAATTAGACAGGGCGTTGGGGGTGCAAGCTGAAGTTATGCATATTCTTGTTGTGGGTTTAGATTATAAAACAGCCCCTGTTGAGATACGGGAACAGCTGAGCTTTGAACCGAGTGAGCTCGGAACAGCGATGTCCAAGCTTAAAGAAGAAAAAAGCATTCTAGAGAATATCGTCATCTCAACATGTAATCGAACAGAGATCTACGCAGTAGTAGATCAGCTTCATACTGGACGGTTTTATATAAAAAGATTTTTAGCTGATTGGTTCGGTTTAGAAAAGGAAGATGTCTCTCCATATTTGAAGTTCTATGAAAACGATGGAGCGGTTGAGCATTTATTCCGTGTGGCCTGTGGACTTGATTCCATGGTCATTGGTGAAACGCAAATACTCGGTCAAGTACGCTCCAGCTTTAAAGTAGCTCAAGAGGAGAAGACCATTGGTACCGTTTTCAATTATTTATTTAAACAGGCGGTAACCGTTGCAAAACGCTCTCATGCGGAAACAGATATTGCGTCTAACGCCGTATCTGTCAGCTATGCAGCTGTTGAGCTTGCCAAAAAAATCTTTGGACGTCTTTCTGATAAGCATGTCCTGATTCTTGGTGCGGGCAAAATGGGCGAACTGGCGGCTCAAAACCTTCAAGGTCAAGGAATCGGCCAAGTAACGGTCATCAATCGAACGTTTGAAAAAGCAAAGGAATTGGCCGGTCGTTTTTCAGGAGAGCCTAAGAGCTTAAACCAATTAGAAAAAACATTATCCGAAGCGGACATTTTAATCAGCTCAACGGGTGCGAAACAATTTGTCATTACAAAAGAAATGGTCGAAAGTGCGAATAAAAAACGGAAGGGCAGACCTCTATTTATGGTGGATATTGCTGTACCCCGTGATTTAGATCCAGCTATTTCTGAAGTAGAAGGTGCTTTTTTGTATGACATTGATGACCTTGAAGGCATCGTGGCTGCCAACTTAAAAGAGCGCCGTGCAGTGGCTGAGCAGGTTGAGCTTCTGATTGAAGCAGAAATTGTGGAATTTAAGCAATGGCTGAATACGTTAGGTGTTGTTCCGGTCATTTCTGCCCTTAGAGAAAAGGCACTTACAATTCAAGCCGATACGATGCAGAGTATTGAGCGGAAGCTTCCAAACCTCACAAACCGTGAAATGAAGCTGTTAAATAAACATACGAAAAGCATCATCAACCAAATGCTGAAAGATCCTATCTTAAAGGCAAAAGAAATTGCCGCGGAGCCGAATGCAGAGGAAAAGCTTTTACTCTTTAAAGAAATCTTTGATTTACAGGTTGAAGATGAAGAGCAAAAGGTCGAATCTGCACAGGTGGAGCAAGGATCATTTCAGCTGTTCAAACCAAATATGGCACAAGGCTTTGCTACAGTTGCCAGTGAGTGATTAAGCGATGATGGAATCCATTGTAGCGAGACTCAATGAAGCGACGATCTTAATCTATGCACTAAGTGTCTTGTTCTATTTCATAGATTTTCTTCAACACAACCGGAAGGCTGGAAAAATGGCTTTCTGGTTGCTTTCTATTGTCTGGCTGCTGCAAACAGTCTACATGTTCTATATTATGATGGAAACAGACCGATTCCCTGTGTTGAATGTAGCAGAGGGGTTATATTTTTATACGTGGGTGCTTGTGACACTTTCTCTTGTCCTCACAAAGGTATTGCGTGTTGAATTTATTGTCTTTTTTACAAATGTGATCGGTTTTTCCATGATGGCGATTCACACCTTTACACCATCTGACCTCCATTCAGCAGAACTAACGGGGAAGCTCACGAGTGAACTGCTCGTGATTCATATTACGATGGCGATTTTATCCTACGGTGCCTTTTCACTTTCATTTGCGTTTTCACTGCTTTATCTCTTTCAATATCGTTTACTGAAAAAGAAAAAATGGGGAAAATGGCTTCTGAGAATTGAAGACTTATCAAAGCTCGATCATATGGCGTACGTATTAAACATTATTGGTGTGCCAATGCTCTTGCTTAGTTTAATTCTTGGCATCATTTGGGCATATATTTCGTATGATACGTTGTACTGGACAGATGCAAAGGTGCTTGGTTCGTTTATTATGCTGTTTTTATACGGATTTTACTTATATATCAGATTGGTGAGAAATATGCAGGGCAAAATCGTAGCACTATGGAATGTCGCTTCATTTCTTGTGCTGATGATCAATTATTTTCTGCTTGGTAGCTTATCAACCTTTCATTGGTTTCAATAATGATGAGTCTTAAAGGCATTGTCGGGAGGAAGACGTATTGCGTACAATTAAAGTAGGTTCTAGACGAAGTAAGCTGGCAATTACACAAACAAAATGGGTCATTCAAAAGCTGTCTGAACTAAACCCTTCTTATTCTTTTGAAATAAAAGAAATTGTGACAAAGGGTGATCAAATTTTAGATGTGACCTTATCTAAGGTTGGCGGAAAAGGACTGTTTGTTAAAGAGATCGAGCAGGCGATGCTGAATCATGACATCGATATGGCGGTGCACAGCATGAAGGATATGCCGGCTGCTCTTCCGGAAGGTTTAGTGATTGGCTGTATTCCTGAGCGTGAAGATGTGCGGGATGCACTTATTTCGAAGGATCATCTGAGTCTCAGCGAACTGCCTAAGGGCGCAATTGTGGGAACGAGCAGCTTACGGCGCAGCGCCCAGCTTCTTCAGGAGAGACCAGATCTTGAGATTAAATGGATTCGAGGAAACATTGATACAAGATTGGAAAAGCTGAAAAATGAAGAGTATGATGCCATTATTTTAGCGGCCGCCGGTCTGTCTAGAATGGGATGGAGCAAAGAGGTCGTGTCGGAATTCTTATCTCCTGAGACGTGCCTTCCTGCCGTTGGACAAGGCGCGCTGTCGATTGAGTGCCGCGGGGATGATGAAGAGCTGCTTAAGCTTCTCGCCCAATTTACGAATGAATATACGAAGAAAACGGTCCTCGCAGAAAGAGCCTTCCTCAAACAAATGGATGGAAGCTGTCAGGTGCCGATCGCCGGCTATGCAACGATGAATGAGCATAATGAAATTGAACTAACAGGTCTTGTTGCATCTGCTGATGGGCACACGATTATTCGAGAAACCGTCACAGGCACTGACCCTGAAGCCATAGGAACAGCGTGTGCGAAGCAGATGGCCGATAAGGGAGCAAAGGATTTGATCGACAAGGTGAAAAAGGATCTGTCTCAATGAGCATAGGCAAATCGCTTTACGGACAGACGGTGCTTGTCACTCGAAATGAACGTCAAGCGGGCGTGTTTCAGCAAAAGATCGAAGCGCTGAACGGCCATGCGGTTTTAACCTCTCTTATTCGGTTTGAGGCTACGCTCACAAAAGAAAAAGCGCAGGCCTTTTTAAAGGACTTACAAAATAGCCAATGGCTTGTTTTCACGAGTGTGAATGGTGCGTCTTTTTTTCTGAATTACATAAAAGACCATCATTTACATAAGAGCTTAACCCATTTGAAAGTGGCTGCTGTAGGAGAGAAAACCTCTGCCTATCTTGAGCAGCACGGCTTGAAGGTAGATGTGGTGCCAGAACGATTTATAGCGGAAGAGCTGGCAGATGCATTACTTGATCATGTACGCCCAGGAGAGCGTGTGTTTGTAGCAAAAGGGCATCTGTCACGAGATGTGGTGAAAGAGACCCTCATTCCGCTCGGCATAGAGGTAAAAGAATGGATTTTATATGAAACAGTCAAGGATGAGGAAGGAATTGCTGCTCTCAAATCAGCAATGACAAAGCAATCATTTGATTTTATTACATTTACGAGCTCATCCACTGTTCATTCTTTTATGCATGTGATGGAACCAGACGCAGCGATGCTGGCTGCATCTGACACCTGTTTTGTGACGATCGGTCCTCTGACAAAAGAGGCACTGCATCAATACGGGATTTCTTCTGAAACCCCAGATACTTATACGATAGACGGAATGCTAGATTTAATGTGCCGTTTATCTGAAAGGAAGTTGAACCATTGATGAAATTTAACAGACACCGCAGATTGCGGACAAGCGCAGGAATGAGAGAATTAGTCAGAGAAACCTTTTTAAGACCATCTGATTTCATTTACCCGATCTTTTTTGTAGAGGGAGAAAATGTACGAAAAGAAGTCTCTTCAATGCCGGGTGTATATCACATTTCTGTAGACCTCGTGAAAGAAGAAGTCCAAGAGCTTGTTGATCTTGGCATCAAATCGATCATTGTATTTGGTGTGCCGGATCATAAAGATCATGTAGGCAGTGAGGCGTATCACGACCATGGCATTGTTCAAAGGGCAACGCTTGAGATCAAAAAGCATTTCCCAGAGCTCGTGGTCATTGCAGACACTTGCTTATGCCAATATACAGATCACGGACATTGCGGAATCGTTGAAGATGGAGAAATTTTAAATGATGAATCTCTTCAGCTATTAGCGAAAACTGCTGTCAGCCAAGCGCGTGCAGGTGCAGATATCATCGCGCCTTCAAATATGATGGACGGATTTGTTGTTGCCATTCGTGAGGCACTTGATGAAGCAGGCTTTATTCATGTACCTGTCATGTCATATGCGGTGAAATATGCAAGTGCTTTTTACGGTCCGTTCCGTGATGCGGCACATAGTACACCGCAGTTTGGAGATCGTAAAACATATCAAATGGACCCTGCAAACCGTTTAGAGGCTCTAAGAGAAGCGCAATCTGATGTAGAAGAGGGAGCTGACTTCTTGATTGTCAAACCATCTCTTTCTTACTTAGACATTATGCGTGATGTGAAAAATGAATTTACACTCCCTGTTGTTGCTTATAATGTGAGCGGAGAGTATGCGATGGTGAAAGCCGCCGCTCAAAATGGCTGGATTTCTGAAAAAGAGCTTGTTCTTGAAATGCTGACAAGCATGAAACGTGCAGGAGCAGAACTCATCATTACGTATCATGCAAAAGATGCAGCAAAATGGCTCTCAGAATAAAGAACGGATAGACAGGAGGACGTTGAAATGGGACGTAGCTATGAAAAATCAAAGCAAGCATTTGAAGAAGCACAGCAATTAATGCCTGGTGGTGTCAACAGCCCTGTGCGTGCATTTAAATCAGTCAACACAGACCCGATTTTTATGGAACGAGGCAAAGGCGCCAAGATCTATGATATTGATGGAAATGAATACATCGATTATGTCTTATCATGGGGACCGCTTATTTTAGGACATACGAATGACCGTGTTGTTGAAAGCATTCAGCGAGTAGCGGAAAATGGGACAAGCTTCGGTGCTTCTACGTTAGTTGAAAATGAATTAGCTAAACTTGTATCAGAACGGGTTCCTTCCATCGAAGTTATTCGTATGGTCAGCTCTGGTACAGAGGCGACGATGAGTGCACTTCGTCTAGCTCGCGGTTTTACAGGCAGAAATAAAATTGTGAAATTTGAAGGCTGCTATCATGGCCACGGTGATTCTTTGCTCATCAAAGCGGGTTCTGGAGTGGCGACGCTTGGACTGCCGGATAGTCCTGGTGTTCCTGAAGGGACTGCAAGCAACACAATCACAGTACCGTACAATGATTTAGAAAGCATTCAAGTTGCTTTTCAAGAATTTGGAGACGATATCGCGGGTGTCATTGTAGAACCGGTTGCAGGAAATATGGGGGTTGTCCCTCCGCAAGAAGGTTTCTTGCAAGGACTGAGAGACATCACGGAGCAATATGGATCATTACTTATTTTTGATGAGGTCATGACAGGCTTCCGCGTGGATTATCACTGCGCGCAAGGCTATTTTGGCATCACACCTGATCTGACGTGCCTTGGTAAAGTCATTGGCGGCGGTCTTCCGGTCGGTGCTTATGGCGGAAGAGCGGATATTATGAGACAAATTGCGCCAAGTGGTCCAATTTATCAAGCAGGAACGTTATCTGGTAACCCTCTTGCGATGACAGCAGGCTTAGAAACCCTAAAACAGCTGACACCTGAGTCTTATGAAGAGTTTAAACGAAAAGGTGACCGTTTAGAAGAAGGTATTTCGAAAGCAGCAAAAGCATACGGAATTCCATTAACGTTTAACCGTGCGGGTTCCATGATCGGATTCTTCTTTACAAATGAAGAAGTGATCAATTATGACAAAGCGAAAACAGCTGATCTTGCTTTATTCGCTGAATTTTACAAGGAAATGGCCGATCACGGCATTTTCCTCCCGCCTTCTCAATTTGAAGGACTATTCCTGTCAACAGCTCATACAGATGAAGACATCGAATATACGATTGAGACAGTGGAAAAGGTTTTTCAAAAACTACGTCGATAAAACAAAAGGCCGATATGGGGACATATCGGCTTTTTTGCATTGGAGAAAACCAATCATATTTTCACTTCTTCCCTCATACAACTGTATTGACATCTAATTTTATTTTTTAAGGATTAGATGAAAGGAGGACACCGACTTGTCTCAAAACAATCGATTACAGTTTTCGGTAGAAGAATCCATTTATTTCAAAAGCGGACAGGAAGTCAGTGAGCTGCTGTCAATTTCTCTCGACCCTGACATTCTCGTTCAAGAAGTGAATGATTATGTTTCCATTAGAGGTTCACTCGAGCTAACAGGAGAATACAACATAAATCAAGAGGAGCTATTGGGTGAATTGAGTTCCTTTCCAACATACAGGGAAGCAGATGAGGTAAAGGTCAGAGAAGACGGAACGGCGGAGCTTCTGCATCAATTTCCAGTCGATATCACCATTCCGAAGAACAAAATTAGTCATTTAAATGATGTGTTTGTGTTTATTGATGCGTTTGATTACCAGCTGACAGAGAATCGTTTGCTCACCATTCAGGCTGATTTAGCCATTGAGGGCTTGTTAGACGAGGAAACGCCTGAAGCGCCTGTAGAGGAGCCATATGAATTTGTCCATCGTCCTGAAGAGGATTATGGCGATATGGCCTACGATTATCAGTTGCAGCCGGAACAAGAAGAACAAGAAGAGCTGCAAAGCGAAGAACGTGAGCATGATGAGATTCAGCCTGTATTCCAACATGACACGCGCGCGGAGCAAGAGGAACAGGCAGTACAGGAAGAACAAGAAGAACAAGAAGAACAAGAAGAGGAAGAAGAAATTAAGATAGAGCTGGTGAGGGAGGTAGCGGAAACGCCCGAAGAAACGCCCGAAGAAACGGAAGAATTAGAAGAACAAGAAGAGCTGGAACAGCCTAATAACCAAGAAGAAGCGGTGGCGTCTGGCTATCGATCTATTCCTGAAGCTCAGGTGCAGGAACCGCCATTTTTTGAACCGCCAAAGCTTTTAGAAGAAGAGGACCGAGAAGATCCGTTCTTTGAAGTGGAAGTGAGAAAGGATCCGGAAGCTGCTGAAGAGCAGGAAGAAACGGTACAGTCGTATCCGGCTTTTGAAACACCTGCTGATCAAGTGGAACCTGAGCATGAGGCGCACGATGATGAATATCAGCTCGGGCGCTTATATGAACGGGAAGCACCTAAAATATATGAGTCAGCTCAAGAAGAAGAGGAGCTTGAAGAAGACGTGAGAGAAACGTCTGGCAGTGAGAACTCTCTTTATTTAACAAAGCTGTTCGCTAAGCAGGAGGAGGAAGATTTTTCCCGCATGAAAATATGTATAGTTCAGCAAGAAGATACGGTCGATCGTATTTGTGAGAGATATCAGTTGAATGTGCAGCAGCTTCTTCGCACAAACTCATTATCGATGGATGCGGAGCTTGAGGAAGGGCAGATTCTTTATATTCCTGAATATCAAAAAAGCAATGCATAGCAAGCGATGACTGACCGAGAAAATGTGGTGAGTGAACGTGGATGAAATCCAATCTGTCTTATACGAATACGGGCTTGAGGCTGAATATATTGAACCTGTCAGTCCTGCTGTCATCAAGGTCTATACAAAGCAGGGTGTATTTGCTCTGAAACGAGTAAAAGCCAGCCGGCATATGCAATTTACAGAACAAATGCTTGAACTGGAATCAAAGGGCTATCGCTCCTTTGTGCCGATTTATCGGACGAAGAGCGGTTCCTTTTTCTCAAGTCATCGGGAAAGCCAGTATGCATACTATTTGATGCCGTGGCTGACGAATGAAAAGAGAGAAGAGCAGGACGATAAGCATGAATATTTATTTCAAGAGATTGCAAGACTTCATAAGCGGACTGAAGTCATGATGGATATCACAGCGCAAGAGATAGAAGCACATTACACACAAATCAAGACCAAATGGGAAACAGAGAAAGACATGTATGAACGATTCATAGAGCGGGCAGAACAAACGTGGTATATGTCGCCATTTGAGCTGGCCGCTGCTATGTATTTTTCAGAGGCGATGTCTGCTAGTGAATTTGCGCTTGAACGTTTAGAAGATTGGCATGAAGAAATGATAGACAAAGAGACAACGCGTGTTGTGCTAAATCATGGACAGCTATCGATCCATCACTTTTTGTATAATGATGTAGGGACAGGACATTTCACCAATTTTGAGCGGTCTAAAAAAGCCGCCCCCATTTATGATCTTCTGACCTTTTACTTTCGGACATTCAAAACCTATCCCACGTCTTGTCCTGAATGCACTTCCTTGTTTTATACGTATCAAAAAGGAAACCCTCTTCGGGAGGAAGAACTGCATTTATTCCTAAGCTACCTCGCTTATCCGCAAGGTCTGTTTGATACGGTAAAAGCCTATGAAGCAGGCGGGCAGGATGAAATGGAAAGCTGCCAGCAGCTGTTAAGAGCGTATTGGCAGATGAAAAATTCAGAGCCGACTGTCATGAAGATTCACGAGATTGAGCAGGCTAGACGGCTTGAAGAAGAACAAAGTGCCTCGTCATCGGCGGAATGACGAGGTTATGCTGCGTTGGCTTTATATGGGCAGGTACATAATGATGAGTTTTTAAAACCAATCAAGGTGAAAGGCACAGGCGAGAAAAATAAGAATACCTAGAATGAGGACGTCAAATGTCGTAGGGAAAATGATCGTACGAAATCCTTGAAATATAGCAATCGGGAGAACGACTTGGGAAGCAACTGCCCGAATTTGTCTCAGCCAGGGGGGAAGTGTGTAAGGATTGATCTTCTTCAAATCAAACGCCCTCCTTCTTCATTTTGTTATTATCATATGGGCAAAAGGGCGAAGGGTGCCTGCCCAATTTGTATAAAGAAGAAGAAAAGCGGAAAAGATGATTGACGAAAACAAAAGGCATTTAGTAATATTAATAAAAGATGAGTATGTGCTGATGAACGTGATATATCGTAAGCGTGGATCAGGAAGAGTACGAGCAAGACCCTAAAGAGAGGGAAACCAAGAGCTGAAAGGTTTCCTAGGATGTACTTGTTTGGAAGGTCGCCTGTGAGCTTAATTTCTTGAATGAACAAGTAGAGAAATTCGGGAGAACCCCGTTATCCTTTAGAGTGTATGGGACACGTATATGTGTCTCGTGAAAAAAGGTGGTACCGCGAAAAAGCTTTTTCGTCCTTTTATAAGGATGGAAAGGCTTTTTTTATGTTTCATCAGCCGAAAAAATGTGGAGGTTACACAAATGGGAACAAATAATCAAGAAATGCCAACAAAGTACGATCCAAATGCGATTGAAAAAGACCGCTATACGTACTGGCTTGAAGGGAAATTCTTCGAAGCACAAAATGACAAAACGAAAGATCCATATACAGTCGTCATTCCTCCACCAAACGTGACAGGAAAACTGCATCTTGGGCATGCATGGGATTCTACACTACAAGACATCGTGACACGTATGAAACGGATGCAGGGCTATGACGTTCTTTGGCTTCCAGGTATGGACCATGCCGGTATTGCGACTCAAGCAAAAGTCGAGGCAAAGCTTCGCGAAGAAGGCGTAAGCCGGTATGACCTTGGCCGGGAGAAATTTGTAGAAGAAACGTGGAAGTGGAAAGAAGAATATGCAGATTTTATTCGCAGCCAGTGGGCGAAAATGGGCCTTGGCCTCGATTACTCCCGTGAGCGTTTTACTTTAGATGAAGGTCTGAATAAAGCTGTTCGCCAAGTGTTTGTTCAATTGTATGAAAAAGGGCTTATTTATCGCGGAGAGTACATCATTAACTGGGATCCAGCAACGAAAACGGCACTTTCTGATATTGAAGTGATTTATAAGGATGTTCAAGGTGCGTTTTATCACTTGAGATATCCGCTTTCAGATGGAACAGGTTCAATTGAAATTGCGACAACAAGACCTGAAACTATGCTGGGGGATACAGCCGTAGCCGTACACCCTGATGACGAACGCTACCAGCATTTGATTGGAAAAACAGTGGTTTTACCAATTACAGGCCGTGAAATCCCAATCGTCGGTGATGACTATGTCGATATGGAGTTTGGTTCAGGTGCTGTGAAAATTACACCTGCTCATGACCCGAATGACTTTGAGCTTGGAAACCGCCATGGGTTAGAGCGTATTCTTGTCATGAATGAAGATGGCACAATGAATGCGAATGCACTGCAATATAAAGGGATGGACCGCTTCGAATGCCGCAAACAGCTTGTGAAGGATTTACAAGAGGAAGGCATTTTGTTCAAAATTGAAGACCACATGCATTCAGTTGGTCATAGTGAGCGAAGTGGAGCTGTCGTTGAACCGTATTTATCGACACAATGGTTTGTGAAAATGCAGCCGCTGGCAGACGAAGCCATTCATCTGCAAAAAGGGGACGACCAAGTTCAATTTGTTCCAGACCGATTTGAAAAGACATATTTACATTGGATGGAAAATATCCGTGACTGGTGTATTTCTCGTCAGCTATGGTGGGGACACCGCATCCCGGCTTGGTATCATAAAGAAACGAAAGAAGTATACGTTGGACTTGAAGCACCAGAAGATATTGAGAACTGGGAACAGGATAACGATGTGCTTGATACATGGTTTAGTTCAGCACTTTGGCCGTTTTCTACAATGGGCTGGCCAGATGCAGACAGTGAAGACTTCAAGCGCTACTACCCAACCAATCTGCTTGTAACAGGCTATGACATCATTTTCTTCTGGGTATCCCGCATGATCTTCCAAGGTCTTGAATTCACAGGAGAAAAACCGTTTAAAGATGTCCTCATTCATGGGCTCATCCGCGACGAACAAGGACGTAAAATGAGTAAGTCGCTCGGAAACGGAATTGATCCAATGGAGGTCATCGACAAATACGGTGCGGATTCATTAAGATATTTCTTAGCGACTGGAAGCTCACCAGGTCAGGATCTTCGTTTTAGCTTTGAAAAGGTTGAATCCACTTGGAACTTTGCGAACAAAATTTGGAACGCATCCCGTTTTGCTTTAATGAATATGGATGGTTTAACGTATGATGAGCTTGATTTATCAGGGGAAAAATCAGTTGCTGATCAATGGATTTTAACACGCTTAAATGAAACGATTGAAAGTGTCACACAGCTTGCTGACAAGTATGAATTCGGTGAAGTGGGCAGACATTTATACAACTTCATTTGGGATGATTTCTGTGATTGGTACATTGAAATGGCGAAACTTCCGCTTTATGGTGAAGACGAAGCGGCGAAGAAAACGACTCGTTCGATCCTTGCGTATGTATTAGATCGAACGATGAGGCTTCTACATCCGTTTATGCCGTTCTTAACAGAAGAAATCTGGCAGCATCTACCGCATGAAGGTGAGTCCATTACTGTAGCGGCATGGCCTGAAGTGAAGCCGGAGCTTTCTAATGAACAAGCTTCTGCTGATATGAAGCTGCTTGTTGAACTCATTCGTTCTGTTCGTAACATTCGCAGTGAAGTGAACACGCCAATGAGCAAACAAGTTGAGCTTTACATTAAAGCATCTACGTCTGATGTTCAGGAACGTTTAGAGAAAAATCGTTCATATATTGAGCGCTTCACGAACCCAAGTGTTCTTGAAATTGGCACAGATGTTCCAGCTAGTGATAAAGCGATGACGGCTGTTATTTCTGGAGCAGAACTCATTCTGCCGCTTGAAGGCTTAATCAACTTGGATGAAGAAATTGCACGTCTGCAAAAAGAGCTTGATAAGCTGACAAAAGAAGTGGAACGAGTACAGAAAAAGCTTGGCAACGAAGGCTTTATGAAAAAAGCGCCTGAAAGTGTCGTAGAAGAAGAGCGTGCGAAAGAACGTGATTATGTCGCAAAACGCGAAGCTGTTCAAAAGCGTATTGAAGAGCTGAAAGCATAAGGTTGAAAAGACGGCTCCTAATGAAATGGAGTCGTCTTTTTTGAAAATTTCGTATGAAATGAGAGATGACATTGTTTACAACCTATCATGAAGCGATTGAGTGGATTCACAGCAGACTGGCCTTTGGTGTAAAACCGGGTCTTGAACGAATGAAATGGCTGATGAACAGACTAGGCAATCCGGAACAAAGCATAAAAGCAATACATGTTGCAGGTACAAATGGTAAAGGATCAACCATTGCGTTTACGCGTTCTGTTTTACAGGCAGCCGGCTATTCTGTCGGAACTTTCACCTCCCCATTTATACTAACGTTCAATGAAAGAATCAGCGTGAACGGAGCGCCTATAGAGGATGAAGAATGGCTGAGTTTGGTGAATGAAATCAAGCCTCTTGTTGATGAATTAGATCAAACTGAGCTTGGCGCAGCGACAGAATTTGAAATCATTACAGCGTGTGCATTTGCTTATTTTGCTCATGTGCACCAAGTAGACTTTGTCCTCTTGGAAACAGGGCTTGGCGGAAGGCTTGATTCTACAAATATTGCTGTGCCTATCTTAACAGCGATTACGTCGATTGGTCATGATCATATGGCCATTTTAGGTGACACACTTGAACAAATTGCAGCTGAAAAAGCAGGCATTATCAAAGAGGGTATTCCGATGATCACGGCAGTTCACCAGCCTGAAGCTCTTGCTGTCATTCAAAACACAGCCAAAGAAAAGAATGCCGAATGTATTTCCTTACATGATACTTGTATCTTTGATGAGCAGCAGCCGACAGAAACAGGTGAACGATTCACGTTACGCACATCAAAAATGCGGTATCCTCAGCTTGAAACAGGATTAATTGGAACGCATCAAAGGCAAAATGCTTCCCTTGCTGTTTTACTCATTGAATGGCTGGAGCAAGAAGGCTATATTAGCGTGACAGAAGAGCAAATATATGAAAGCATTCGGCAGGCAGTTTGGGCTGGAAGGTTTGAAAAAGTCAAAGATCATCCTTCAGTGTATTTAGACGGTGCTCATAATGAAGAAGGGATCGACCGTTTAATTGAAACTGTGCAAGCTCATTTTTCTAGTAAACAGGTGCATATATGTTTTAGTGCTTTAAAAGATAAGCCGTACAAGCAAATGATTCAAAAGCTTGAAGCCGTTAGTTCTTCTATCCATTTTGTTTCATTTGATTTTCCAAGAGCCGAATCAGCTGAAAAGCTTTATGTATGCAGTCATTTAGACGCAAAGTCGTATGATGATGACCCTCGTACAGTGCTTGAGTTCATTCAGAAAAAAAGTGATGATCCTTCAGCGGTGATTCTTGTGACAGGCTCTCTTTATTTTATTTCAGATATACGAAATCGTATGATCGGGTAACAAAAAAACGCAAATGGCTTCAATGCCTCTTGCGTTTTTTTCTTTTGATACGCAGAAGGGAAGTAAAATCATATTTTCGCTATGTGCTCAATGAATACGGTCGTGGTAAAATCTGGTCTATCTTATTCTCGGAAGGGGTCACAATATATGATAGGCATTTTTGTGTTTCTTGCAGGCATCACCATGGGGTCGTTCTTTCATCTAGTTGGTGAAAGGCTGCCACTGAAGCGGTCTATTCTTTTTCCTCGTTCTCACTGCACAGCCTGTAAACAGCCGCTTTCCTTGCGCGAGATGATTCCGCTAGTTTCGTATGCATTATTGAGGGGGGCTTGTAAACATTGCGGCACTCGGCTGTCTTTGCTATATCCACTGATTGAGCTGCTGTCAGGCAGTCTTTTTTTGCTCATGTATAGAATCGCTGGTATTTCGTTTGAAGGTCTTTTTCTTGTGATTCTTTGTAGTTTATTTGTGATTGCTGTCGTGAGCGATCTCCTTTATATGAGGGTGCCAAACGAGCTGTTTCTCTTCTTTTTCCCTCTTTTCGTCATATACCGCACGCTTGAACCTCTTCTTATTTGGTGGGAAGGAGCGGCTTCGCTTCTTTTTTGCTTTCTCTTGTTTTATAGTTTAGATCGTCTCAAGCCAAATAGCATGGGCGGAGCTGATATCAAGCTGTTCGGAGTGCTTGCATTTTGCTTAGGATTCAAGCCATTCCTTCTCATTCTTTTCCTCTCGTGTATCGCTGGAATCGTCTATGCGAAGGTTTTTTCCTTTCGAATAGATGAGCCATTTCCCTTTGTTCCTGCGATCTCTTTTTCTTTTTGGCTGTATCTCTATGGAGCTCATGTCATGCTCTCATTCACCGGGTCGACCGGTTGAAAAAATTGGCGAACACTTTTTTTCCCTGCCGACAAAAGTCTTGTTCTTTTTTTTATCCGCTATGTTAAAGTGTGAAACAGAAAGAAGGACGGGTTACATTCGCGCTGATTCATTGGACAAAAAGGTCTTTCTTACAAACAATGTCAGAAAGCGGGGAATGACAGTGAAAAAAAGGCAGGCAAAAAAACAAGGGTTAAAAGTCAATATTAATGGCAAAGAAGAAATGCTTCATGAAGATGACCATCAGCCGCTAAAACAACAAGAGGATGATCAAGTGACGTTTTCGAATTGGGAGGAAAAAAGGCAGTCAGAACTGGAGACTGCTGCTTCCGAGGAAGAACCGGCTAAACCGAAAGAAGAAGATTTCCAGTGGGATGATGCAGCTGATCATATTTATCATTCTGATCCAAAGGTCGTCACACCTTATCAAAAGAAAAAAGGCTCCTTTGATCAGAAGTTCGGTAAAAACCGCGGCCCGTTTAAGAGAGTGATGACAACGATTGTGTTTGCAGTGGTTCTTGGGACAGGCCTAGGTGTGTTTGCACTTAGCTTAAGTCAAGATGGTAATCAGAATCCATCAGGGGGAGATATCAGCGTTTCAGCTTCCGGAAATCAATCATCAATGAAAGCAGGCGGGGATGCGCCGCCAGCAGATACTGCTGATGAATCAAAAGAGAATAAAGATGAAAAAAGCGCCTCTGGCAGCTTTTCAACATATGTTGTACAGGCTGGAAAGTTTTCCTCTGAAAAAGGAGCAGATGAATTAGTTGGCAGTTTAAAAGAAGCAGGATATGCGGGGAAAAAGGTCTCAATGGATGATGGCTATTATGTTATTGCCGGGCTTGCGACAGAACAGGGCATGACAAGTGCTGTTGGGAAGAAGCTGATTGATCAGCACTTTGAGGCGTGGGGAGGCAAGGAGCTCTCATTTCAAGTACCGGAGGAGCTGACTAGTTTAATAGAAAAGGCATCTGTTTTATCCTCTAAGGTCATTGCAGGGGATGATGTGGATCAAAAGGACGTTGCGCAGCTGATCTCTGAGCTTGAAAGTGCCAAAACAACGGACGCACCAGCTAAAAGCAGTTTGCTGAAAGCGGTGCAGCTGTTAAATGAACCTACTGCTGAAAACGGGTGGAAATCTCAGCAGGCACTGCTTGATCAATTAAATACGTAAAATCATATTTTAAGAAACCAAACTAGTCAAAAAATGACTAGTTTTTTTCTTTTGCATCCAACATAATGATGAAGGAATATGAAAAATGAATTTTCGTAAATTGTCGGTAAGATGTACATTTGATAGGATGAATGGGTATCTTACTTCTTAGGCTAAACCCTGAAAGGATGAACAAACATGAACCAACTGATTCTCGCATCTCAATCCCCTAGAAGAAAAGAATTGCTTGATCTAGCAGGGTTTTCTTATGACATTCAAGCAAGTCAATTAAAAGAAGAAATAAATCGAAACTTTTCTCCTGCAGAGAACGTCCAATGGTTGGCAGAACAAAAAGCAAGTGATATTCAAAGATTATATCCCGAAGCTGTGATTATTGGTGCAGATACGATTGTTGCAATTGACGGCAAATGTCTTGGGAAACCAAAAGACAAGGAAGAAGCGGCCTCAATGCTTCAATTATTGTCAGGAAAGACACATCAAGTCTTGACGGGTGTCACGATTCAGTCAGAGAATAGAAAAGAAACATTTTATGAACAAACAGAAGTGACGTTTTGGACACTTGCGCAAAATGAAATAGACCGCTATATCGAAACGGGAGAACCGCTTGATAAAGCGGGAAGCTATGGCATTCAAGGAAAAGGCGCACTGTTTGTTCAAAAAATAGATGGTGATTATTTTTCCGTTGTCGGTCTCCCTATTGCCAAAACAGTTAGAGTGCTCGAAACATTTGGAATCACCCCTTTTTGATGACAGGAAGGAATCTAAAAGGAGTGGGCATCATGAACGATTTCCCTATGTTGCTAAAGCATTTTCCTCAAGATGAAAAGCCGAGAGAACGATTTATGAAATATGGTCCCGGCAGTCTGTCAAACCATGAACTTGTTGCGATTCTTTTAAGGACAGGCACAAAAAAGGAATCAGTTCTCCAAATTTCTGCAAGACTTCTGCAAACATTTGGCGGTCTTCGCTCTGTAAGAGAAGCCTCAATTGAAGAAATGTCGAAGATTCGAGGAGTTGGAAAGGCGAAGGCGGTCTCTCTATTAGCTGCTTTAGAACTCGGCACTAGATTACACCATCAAACGACGGACAACCGCTATGTGATCCGCACACCAGAGGATGGGGCAAAATATGTGATGGAAGATATGAGGTTTTTACAACAGGAGAATTTCGTTTGTCTTTATCTCAATTCAAAAAATCAAGTTCTTCATAAACATACTGTGTTTATTGGAAGTTTTAACTCATCCATCGTTCACCCGCGTGAAATTTTCAAAGAGGCGTTTAAACGTTCGGCTGCTTCATTTATATGTGTGCACAACCATCCATCTGGAGACCCGACGCCGAGCAGGGAAGATATTGAAGTCACACAGCGACTTTTTGAATGTGGACAGCTGATTGGAATACAGCTGCTTGATCATCTTGTCATAGGTGATCAAAAATTTGTGAGTTTGAAGGAAAAAGGGTATTTGTAACACTTTTTTTTTCAATGTTTTACGATATAATAGAGTTTATGAGTTTTTCCCTAAGGGAATTTTGGTTTAAGAAAGGAAGATACATACATATGTTTGGAATTGGTACAAAAGACCTTGGAATAGATCTTGGAACAGCGAATACGCTTGTTTTTATTAAAGGAAAAGGCATTGTTGTGAGAGAACCTTCGGTCGTAGCCTTGGAAACTGATACGAAGTCTATAGTGGCAGTCGGAAATGATGCTAGAAACATGATTGGCCGTACACCTGGTAATGTTGTGGCATTACGCCCAATGAAAGACGGAGTCATTGCAGATTACGAGACGACAGCAACAATGATGAAATATTACATTAATCAAGCATTAAAAGGCAAAGGGCTTTTTGCTCGTAAACCTTACGTCATGGTATGTGTACCATCTGGTATTACAGCTGTAGAAGAGCGTGCAGTCATTGATGCAACAAGACAAGCTGGTGCACGTGACGCATACCCGATTGAAGAGCCATTTGCTGCGGCAATCGGTGCTAACCTGCCTGTATGGGAGCCAACAGGAAGTATGGTTGTGGACATTGGCGGCGGTACAACAGAGGTAGCGATTATTTCTCTTGGCGGCATTGTGACATCACAATCAATCCGCGTGGCAGGAGATGAGATGGATGATGCGATCAGCAGCTACATCCGTAAAACGTATAACCTAATGATCGGTGATCGTACGTCAGAAGCGATTAAAATGGAAATCGGTTCTGCGCAGCCTGATGTACATGATGAGATGGACATTCGCGGCCGTGACCTTTTAACAGGTCTGCCAAAAACAATCTCTATTACGGCAGAAGAAATTGCAAAAGCGCTTCGCGATACGGTGGAAACAATTGTCGATGCAGTAAAAATGACTCTTGAAAAAACCCCGCCTGAGCTGGCAGCAGATATTATGGACCGCGGAATTGTTTTAACAGGAGGCGGTGCATTGCTTCGTAATCTTGACAAAGTCATTAGTGATGAAACGAAAATGCCAGTCATTATTGCAGAAGACCCGCTTGACTGTGTGGCAATCGGAACAGGGAAAGCACTAGAACATATTCACTTGTTCAAAGGAAAATCAAAAGATAATCGATAATCGGTCGTAATTAAAGAGGTGTAAGACATGCCGCAGTTTTTTATGAATAAAAGATTAATGTTGCTCCTTGTCTGTGTCATCGTACTGGTGGCCATGATTGGTTTTTCAGTGAAAAGCGGCAGAGGTGCTTCATGGCCGGAAAAATTAGTGGGGGATACGACAGGCTTTTTTCAAGGTGTCTTTCATAAACCATCACAATTTATTGCCGGTATTTATGGGAACGTACAAGATTTAAAGAACACATATGATGAAAACGAGCGTCTTCGAAAAAAACTTGATGGACAAACCCAATATGAGGCGAAACTTCAAGAACTAGAAGATGAGAACAAAAAGCTTCGCAAACAGCTTGGCTATGTGAACTCTATTCGTGACTACACGCCAATTCTCTCAACTGTTATCGCAAGAAACCCATCTCTTTGGGATAGCTTTGTGATGATTGATAAAGGGAAAAAACAAGGCGTGGACAAAGATATGGCGGTCACAAATGAGAGTGGTGCGTTAATTGGGAAAATTGAAAGTGATAAGCTCAACAATTTTACTTCGACTGTAAGGTTGCTAAGCTCTACTGACCAAAATAATAGAATTTCAACGAAAATTTATGCGAAAAAGGGCAAAGAAGAACTCAATGGAATCATTAACGGTTATGACAGCAAGAAAAAAATGCTGACTATGAATATTCTGAAATCCGATGCAGATGGGGATGTCAAAAAAGGAGATCTTGTTGAAACATCTGGAGCAGGGGGCGTATTCCCGCAAGGCTTAACGATTGGTAAGGTGAGTGAAATTGAGCCAGACCATTACGGCCTGACAAAGATCATTTACGTAGAACCAGCGGCTGAACTCAACAATTTAGACCGCGTGATTGTGGTGAATCGCAGCACAAGTACAGCAGATGCATCTGAATTGACGAAGGAGGAAGGCTCGTGAAACGTGTCCTTCTTGCTTTCGTCATGTTGTTTATCTTCGTATTTGACAGCATTTTTGTTGATTTAGTGAAGCTCCCATTTGTTTCAGAGAATCAAATTTTAGCTCCTCATTTCATTTTACTCGCACTTGTATTTATGACTGCTTTTGTGAATCAAAAATATGGTGTGATTTACGGATTTATCTTTGGACTTTTATATGATATTTCATATACAGGTATACTTGGAGTTCATATGTTTGGCTTTGGGGCGCTTTGCTATTTGTTAGCAAAAGCCTTTAAAGTTCTGCAAACGAATATGTTAGTTGTCGTCTTTCTGTCGATTATTGCTGTTTCCGTGATGGAGTTTTATGTATACGGCGTTCAAGCGACAATTCAACCAGGGATTATGCCGTTTTATACGTATGTCATCGAACGTTTTATTCCAACGATTCTTTTAAATACTGCTGCGTCTCTCATACTTGTTGTGCCGCTAAGGCTCTTTTTCACCCATGTGAAACAAGAACTGATCGACGAATAAAAGCAGGAGTTTGTCCAATTACGGCGAAATGAGTATGTTGTTGAGGTGAGCATCTTGAAAACTCAAAAACAGCAATATGTGACGATAAAAGGCACAAAAAACGGATTAACATTACAGTTAAATGATGACTGTTCGTTTGATGACCTTCTTTCTGGCTTGCGAGAGGTTCTGTTACTTGAGCAATATACAGATGGAAGAGAAGGACATAAGGTCAATGTGCATATTAAGCTTGGTTTTCGTTATTTAACAGAGGATCAGGAGACACGTTTGACCGAAGCGGTGTCTGAAAATGAACATCTCGTTATCCACTCCATTGAAAGTGACGTCATGTCAACTGAAGAGGCGAGACGATTAAAAGCAGAGGCTGAAATTACTTCTGTAGCAAAAATTGTACGCTCTGGACAGGTGCTGTATGTCGAAGGAGATCTTTTATTAATAGGAGATGTCAATCCTGGCGGAACGATTCGCGCAGGGGGAAATATTTTTGTACTTGGCGCATTAAAAGGTGTGGCGCATGCTGGATGTAATGGCAACAAACAGGCTGTTATTGCGGCATCACATATGATTCCAACACAGCTTCGCATCGCACAAGTTATTAACCGTGCACCAGACCAAAAAGAAGATGGAAATGAAATGGAATGTGCTTATTTAGATATAGATGGCAATATGATCATTGAACGCCTGCAGCAATTGGCTCATATAAGACCTAATCTGACAAGGCTTGAGGGAGGAATGTGAAATTGGGCGAGGCTATTGTGATTACCTCAGGAAAAGGCGGCGTTGGCAAAACAACAACATCTGCAAACTTAGGCACAGCACTAGCAATTCAAGGGAAAAAGGTGTGTCTAGTTGATACTGACATCGGCCTTCGGAATCTGGATGTCGTGATGGGGCTTGAAAACCGCATTATTTATGATCTAGTCGATGTAGTAGAAGGAAGATGCAAAATTCACCAAGCGCTTGTAAAAGATAAGCGTTTCGAGGATCTTTTGTATCTTTTACCTGCTGCTCAAACAAGCGATAAAACGGCTGTAGAGCCGGAACAGATCAAAGAATTAATTCAATCATTGAAACAAGACTTTGATTATGTTGTCATTGACTGCCCTGCTGGAATTGAGCAAGGCTTTAAAAATGCTGTATCCGGTGCAGACAAGGCTATTGTCGTGACGACGCCTGAAATCTCAGCTGTGAGAGATGCGGACCGAATCATCGGTTTGTTAGAACAAGAAGATATCGAACCGCCTCGTTTGATTGTCAACCGTATTCGTACACACATGGCGAAAAATGGCGATTCAATGGATGTAGATGAAGTGGTACATCACTTATCGATTGATCTACTTGGCATCGTAGCAGATGATGATGATGTGATTAAGGCTTCAAACAATGGTGAACCGATTGTCATGGATGCTAAAAACAAAGTATCGATTGCCTATCGCAATATTGCCCGCCGCGTACTAGGCGAATCAGTACCGCTTCAATCTTTTGAAGAAGAAAACAAGGGAATGTTTGCAAAGCTGAAAGCATTCTTTGGTGTAAGAGCATAATCACTGAACCGTGATAGAAAACCTTTGCAGTCAGGAAAGGCGGCTGCCTTTGCGAAGCGAATTTGACATTCGTGAGTACCGGAGCGCAGACCGACAATGAATGCGAGGGTTTCTCTGCACGCTGAGACCGATTCGATGAGAATCGGTCTTTTTGTTGCATATCAGATGGGGTTGTCACATAAAATGTACAAACTGTTTGTATGTAAAGGGTGATCTCATGAAAAGAGTGGACGAGTACCGAAAGAAAATCGCGCAGCGCCGCAAAACGATGCAGCCAGCTGCTCTCCCTAAGAAGACGGCTTTCAAGAAAAAAGAAGATATCCCGCCATGGGTTATGCTGACAGAGGAAGAAAAGCATTCTGGCTCGACCTCCTATGAACCGGCGTCCCATCAGCCAAAGAAATATCGTCATCCCTTATTTAACCCGAATACCTTTGTGCTTAAATGTTTATTATCAGCGTCCCTTGTGTTGATTGCAGCCATTTCATTTAAAGGTCAGACAGGTCCGTTTCAGCAGCTGAAGCCGATGATTACTCAGACCTTTGAGCAAGATTTTCAATTTGCTGCTGCTAACCGCTGGTTTGAAAAAACAGTTGGACATCCGCTGGCCTTTTTAACAGAGAAAAAAGATGGCCAAAAGGACGTACAAGCGAATCAAGAACTGGCTGTTCCTGCCTCTGGTAAAGTGCAGGAATCCTTTACGCAAAATGGAGCAGGTGTCAAAGTGGAGACATCCGCTGAAGCCATAGATAGTATGAAGGAAGGCTATGTGGTTGAGGTGAAAAAGAAAAGCGATACAGGGCTTACCGTGGTGGTGCAGCATGCAGATAACAGCTATAGCTGGTACGGTCAATTAAAGAAAGCGGATGTGGCCTTATACGATTTTGTCGATAAGGGTGAAAAAATTGGCCAGATTTCGCTTGATGATCAAGGGAAGGGCACGTATTACTTTGCCATTAAGCAAAATGAACAATTTATCGATCCTATTCAGGTGATGACCTTTGAATAGATGGCTGCTCATGCTGACGAAAATTCATATCCATCCGCTGCTGTGGATTGTGATGGCGTTTGCGGTTCTGTCAGGCCAAATTAAGCCGCTGCTTTGTCTGCTTATCATCGTCTGTGTCCATGAACTTGGACATGCAGCGGCTGCCTGCTATTATCATTGGCGCATTCGGCGGATTTTTTTACTGCCATTTGGCGGAACGGTGGAAGTAGAGGAACATGGAAACCGTCCGTTAAAAGAAGAGCTGGCGGTAATTTTGTGCGGGCCGCTTCAGCATGTACCGCTCCAGCTCATGGCATGGCTTTTCATGGAGGCTTCTCTTATCTCGCATGACGTCTTTACGATGTTTACCTTTTATAATATGGCGATTTTTCTTGTGAATCTTTTGCCCGTTTGGCCGCTTGATGGCGGAAAATTATTCTTTTTGCTCTTATCCGTTTTTTACCCTTTCCAACGTGCACATGCCCTAGCAATAAAAGGCTCACTTGTCTTTTTCGGTCTATTGACAGGAGGGTTACTTTTGTTTGCACCGCTGCAATTCAATGGCTGGGTGCTGCTCACTTTTTTAGCTTATTCACTCGTGATGGAGCACAGGCAGCGGCATTACGTCAGGGTTCGCTTTTTACTAGAACGGTATTACGGTAAAAAAGAGCAAAAGGTAGTAAAACTGATTCCGCTGAGAGCAAGTGCAGAGGAAAAAGTATACGAAGTGATGGCACGATTTCAAAGGGGCTGCAAACATCCGATTATTATTGAAAGAGATGGCGTGAAGATGAGCCAGCTTGATGAAAATGAACTGCTCCATGCGTATTTTTCAGATCGCAGAACCACCTCCTCAATGGAAGAGCTTCTTTTACCGTACTAATGGTGAAAATACATTGACATTCTGCGTCTAGTTTGATATATTTTTTAATGTTATGGATATGTAGCACCCGTGCTACAACCGCGCGGAGCAGGTGTAAAGTGCCTATGGCCCCCTGTATTCGGCGAGTCTGAGTTTATTAGGAGGTGCAGAGATGTACGCAATTATCGAAACTGGTGGTAAACAAGTAAAAGTTGAAGAAGGTCAAACTGTTTATGTTGAAAAACTAGCTGCTGAAGCAGGTGAAACAGTAACTTTCGAAAACGTATTGTTTGTCGGCGGAGACACTGTCAAAGTGGGTAACCCTTCAGTTGCTGGAGCAACAGTAACGGCTAAAGTTGAAAAACAAGGTCGCGGTAAGAAAATTACTGTGTTCAAGTACAAACCGAAGAAAAACAACCACAAGAAACAAGGTCATCGTCAACCTTACACTAAAGTTGTTATCGAAAAAATCAACGCTTAAGGCGTGTGAGTGATATGATCAAAGCAACCATTACTCGGTCTTCAGCAGATGAAAGCATTACGTCTTTTCAGATGACTGGACATGCCGAGTTTGCTGAAAAAGGTCAGGATCTCGTTTGTGCAGGTGTATCTGCTGTTGTTTTCGGCTCAGTCAATTCAATTATTGCACTGACAGGATTGGACCCACTGCTTGATATTGGTGAAGAAGGCGGCTACTTCTCTTTTGAACTGCCGGCTGATACAGATCCAGTATCCTTTGAAAAAGCCCAGCTGCTTTTAGAAGGCATGGTCGTTTCCTTGGAGACAATTGAACGAGATTATCACGATTATGTGAGAATATCAACAAAAAAATAGGAGGTGAACTTCATGCTTAGATTAGATCTTCAATTTTTCGCATCTAAAAAAGGGGTAGGTTCTACAAAGAACGGACGTGACTCTGAGTCTAAACGTTTAGGCGCTAAACGTGCTGATGGTCAATTCGTAACTGGTGGTTCTATCCTTTATCGTCAACGTGGAACGAAAATCTATCCAGGTGAAAACGTTGGACGCGGAGGCGACGACACTCTTTTCGCTAAAATCGACGGAACAGTTAAATTCGAACGTTTCGGTCGTGACCGTAAAAAAGTGAGCGTATATCCTGCGGCACAATAATTGCTAAAAACTCCGGTCATTGACTGGAGTTTTTTTCACTTTTTACAAGCAGTACCGAAGATGATAAAAGAAGATGCACTCCATAAATATCAAAGAACGTTTGCTGACTTTGCCTCATTTTCTCCTATACAATCAGAAAAAACAACCTTTCCTCACATAACTAGTGTTTTTCTATGCTGTCTTCTCTGTTATAATTCAGGGAGACATATTGATGATAAGACTCCTAAAAGAGAGACCAAACGATTGGGAGTGCGATAATGGAAGAGATACCAAGTAAAGAAAATGAAAAATTAACTCACGTTGCATTAACAAATGAATTGATTGATCTGCTCAGTCGTTCGAGACACGACTGGATGAATAAATTACAGCTGATCAAAGGCAACTTGACATTAGAAAAATATGACCGCGTGTTTGAAATTATAGAAGAAATGGTCATTGAAGCACAGCATGAATCCAAACTCTCAAATTTAAAAATTCCCCAATTGGCCTATTACTTTCTAACATTTAATTGGGAGTCGCATTTTATCACCTTAGAATATGAAGTGCTTGGTGAAACCCGAGACTTATCAGCATATGAATCGCAGCTGCTAACGGTATCACAGGAGTTGTTTTCGATATTCGATCAATCAGTTTGCCAAAAAACTGAAAATCATTTAACGGTCACGTTCCAAACAGATCATGAAGAAAATGATGTGATCTTATATTTTGATTTCAAAGGAAAATTAACAAGTTTGGATGCGTTAAATGCGTTTCATTACGCAAACTATCCATGTATGAGTATAACGCAATTTCATGTGACGCCTCATGAGTCCATGATTGAGCTTTGTTTGAGGCAAGAACGAGATATGTGATGCAGAGAAACGGAGGAAGTTATGTTTGTAGATCAGGTTAAAGTGTATGTTAAAGGCGGTGACGGCGGAAACGGTATGGTGGCGTTCCGTCGTGAAAAATATGTACCAAAGGGCGGCCCAGCAGGCGGCGACGGCGGAAATGGTGCAGATGTTGTATTTGAAGTAGACGAAGGACTCAGAACGTTAATGGACTTTCGTTATAAGCGCCATTTCAAGGCTGACCGCGGCGAGCACGGAATGAGTAAAAACCAGCATGGCCGAAATGCGGAAGAAATGATTGTCAAAGTTCCGCCGGGTACGGTTGTGACAGATGCAGAGACGGAACAAGTACTAGCTGACTTGACAGAGCATGGGCAGCGGGCTGTAATTGCCAAAGGCGGACGTGGCGGACGTGGGAATTCACGCTTCGCAACACCAGCAAACCCTGCACCACAGCTGTCTGAAAACGGTGAGCCAGGTAAAGAACGTGACGTCATTTTAGAATTAAAAGTACTTGCAGATGTTGGACTTGTTGGTTTCCCAAGTGTCGGGAAGTCAACGCTGCTCTCGATTGTCTCTTCTGCGAAACCAAAAATAGCGGATTATCATTTTACAACGCTTGTACCGAACCTGGGGGTTGTTGAAACAGACGATAACCGAAGCTTTGTTATGGCGGATCTGCCAGGACTGATCGAAGGAGCGCACGAAGGCGTTGGCTTAGGTCATCAATTTTTACGTCATATTGAGCGTACACGTGTCATTGTCCATGTCATTGATATGTCTGGACTTGAAGGGCGTGACCCATACGAAGACTACGTGACGATTAATGAAGAGCTTGAGCAGTACAATATGAGATTGAATGAGCGTCCGCAAATCATTGTTGCGAACAAAATGGACATGCCAGATGCAGCTGACAATCTAGAGGCATTTAAAGAAAAATTAACGGATGACTATAAAGTGTTCCCGATTAGTGCGATCACAAGAGAAGGGCTTCGTGAGCTCTTATTTGAAATCGCCAATCAGCTTGAAACAACACCGGAATTCCCGCTCTATAATGAAGAGGAGCTGTCGGATAACCGCGTGATGTACAGGTTTGATGAAGGCGATGCACCATTTGAGATCTCTAGAGATCCTGATGGCACATTTGTCTTAACGGGTAAAGCACTTGAGCGTCTGTTTAAGATGACAGACTTCTCAAGAGATGAATCTGTTAAACGATTCTCTAGACAGCTGCGCGGAATGGGTGTCGATGATGCCTTGCGTGAGCGCGGAGCAAAAGATGGCGACATCATTCGTCTGCTTGAATTTGAATTCGAATTTATTGATTGATCAAAAGGAGGGTCCAGACCATGGGCTCTCCCGTTTTTAAAAGGGGAGAAAACAGGTGAAAGAAGAAACGTTCTATTTAGTAAGAGAGGATGTACTTCCAGATGCGATGCGAAAAACGCTTGAAGTCAAAAAGCTTCTCGATCGCAAAAAAGCGGATTCAGTTGCCGATGCTGTTCAAAAAGCGGATTTAAGCCGCAGTGCTTTTTATAAATACCGAGATGCTGTTTTTCCATTTTATACAATGGTGAAAGAGCAGATCATCACATTGTTTTTCCACCTTGAGGACCGGTCTGGGGCTTTATCAAGACTGCTTCAAATTGTGGCTGACTCTGGCTGTAATGTGTTATCCATTCACCAAACGATTCCGCTGCAAGGAAGAGCGAATGTCACCTTATCAATTAGTACAGCTGGTATGGCAGATGATATCAACACCGTCATGAATCAATTAAGAAAGCTTGAATTTGTCGAAAAAGTCGAAATTTTAGGTTCCGGGGCGTAAAAGGAGAGATCATAGCAGATGAAGCAATTAACTGTAGGTTATTTTGGACCAGAGGCAACATTTACTCATTTGGCCGTATGCTCTTGTTTTCCAAAAGATGCGGTGCAGCGTGCCTATGCAACGATTCCGCAATGTATGGATGCTGTGTCAAAGGGCGAAGTCGACTTGGCGGTCGTTCCACTTGAAAATGCACTCGAAGGCTCTGTGAACTTAACGATTGATTATTTAATTCATGAAGAAGCGCTGTCCATTGTGGGGGAAATGACAGCACCAATTCGGCAGCATTTGCTTGTCCACCCATCAAGAGCCGAGAGCTGGGAGACGTTAGATGTCATTCAATCACATCCTCACGCGATTGCCCAGTGTCATCAATTTCTGAAAAAGCAGTACCCTCATATTCCTCATCGGCCAGTGGAATCAACAGGCTATGCAGCAAAATACATCAGTGAGCATCCAGATGAAGCTGTCGGGGCTATTGCTAATGAAATTGCCGCACAAACGTATGGTTTGACGATTGCGAAAAAAGACATTCATGATTATCCGCACAACCATACACGCTTTGTGATTTTACATAAAGATCCTAACGCATCGTTCCCAATGAATTCTGGTTTCTCATCAAAGCCAAAAACGACCATTGTGGTCAGTCTGCCTAAGGATGACCAATCAGGCGCATTGCACCGCGTGCTGTCTGCTTTTTCTTGGCGGAATCTCAACTTGTCAAAAATTGAATCTCGTCCGACAAAAACAGGTCTTGGACATTATTTATTTATTATTGATATTGAAAAAGAAATGGATGATGTCCTCGTTCCTGGTGCGATTCAAGAATTAGAGGCGATTGGCTGTGAGGTTAAGCTGCTCGGCAGCTATCAAACATATGAATTAACGAATGAAAAATAGTGTCCCGTGCAGGACACTATTTTTTTAGTCTTTTATTAAAAACCCAGCATCATCCAGCGCTTGAATGGCTTGGTCAAGCTGCTTTTGGCTGTAAGAAGTGAGAGTATGCAGGTGCACGCCGTCTGTTAGTTCTGACAAGTAGGAAGCGCCGGTGTTAGAAATATGATGCACAAAATCAGCGACTTGTTTCCGTGTACTGACGCGAATAGAGGCCGTCAGTTCACCATAAACAGGGTGCTCAATGATCACATCTTTCACCGTCACACCAAAGTCTACAATTAAGGTCAGTTCCTCTTCTGTACGAGCAGGATCATGCTTGCAGGCGATGATTTGTTCAATTTCTCTTTCTGGCGCATGCTGCGCTGCCATATACACATAGCCTTGGCTTGTGGCAATAATGGGTTCGTTTTTTGCTTTTAATAATGAAATATCTTGTACAATGACTTGCCGAGAGACAGCCGCCTTTTTAGCTAAAAAGCTTCCAGTAAGCGGTGTGTCTGTTTCTTTCAGCCACTCTAAAATGGCGTTTCTTCTTTCTTCGCCAATGAGTTTCCTCTCTTGCTCCACGTCCTAAGCTCCCTTCTTCTCCTTTTGCAAATGCTCAAATGTATGCAAAAGCTGATCGATGTCCTCTTTTGATGACTGCCATCCAAATGATAGTCGAATAAATTGAAGGGCATCACGATCTGATACACGCAATGCCTTCACAGCAGGGGAAGGATGGTGATAGCCAGAAGCACATGCGCTTCCAGTTGAAAGACAAATCCCATGCCGGTTACATGCTAACATTACATATTGTCCTTCAAACCCTTCAAAAAAACAACCAATAATATGAGGCAGCGTGCGGCGGTTGTCATTGTCCTGAAGTGTACGAACTGGCAGCTGTCTTATTTTTAACTGCTGAAGAAAATAATCACGCAGCTGCTCATCTAATTTATGCTGTTCATCCAGCCTAAGCATCGTTTGTTCACTTGCGGCAGCAAAAGCACCGATACACGGAACGTTCACTGTCCCTGGACGTAAGCCATTTTCCTGAACTGCACCTGTATATAAAGGTTTCCAAGGAACATGAGTGCCCATATAAACAGCACCAGCGCCTTTAGGAGCATACACTTTATGACTTGAGATGGACACAGCATCGACTCCAAGTTCTTTGATGGACACACGAATCTTTCCAAATGTTTGCACAGCATCTGTATGAAAAAGAATGTTCCTTTCTTTTAAAAGAGGGGCTAATTCAGCAAGCGGCTGGATAATTCCTGTTTCTGAATTAGCATGCTGAATAGATACTAGCCCTGTTTCAGGCAATAATGCTTTTTTGAGAATGTCCTTTGTTATGATTCCATCCTGATTCGGTTCAATGATCGTGACTTTTACGCCAAGACGCTCTAAGCTGCTAACTGCATGATGAACAGAAGGATGCTCAACTGAAGTTGTGATGACATGCTGTTGATGTGCTGGCAGTCCATTGATGATCGATTGAATCGCAAGGAGATTGGATTCAGTTCCACCGCTTGTAAAGTAGATTCCATCTGGTTCACCCTCGATCATGGCAGCGAGTGATTGTCTGCTGTAAGTCAATATGTCATTTGCTTTTCCCCCGGCATCATGAAGACTGCTTGCATTTCCGTAGAAATTTTTACTCAGCTGCTCAAAAACATGCAGCGCTTCCTCTGAAACAGGTGTAGAAGCTGCGTAATCTAAATAAACCAACCCATCCATCTCCCGTGTGAAAATTTTTTCTTGTATTTATTTTAGTGTTGTGTAATGATATGTGTCAAGACAGGTGTAAATGACAGGAGGGGCGATGGTGTCATCAATCAAAAAAGTTATTGTGGTGGGATCAGGCATTGCAGCGCTTTCCTTTGCAAAAACCATTTCTAAAAGCTGCCAGGTCATCATGATGACAAAAAAACAATGTTCATCTAGTAATTCCATGCTGGCACAAGGAGGAATCGCTGCTGCCTTTTCAGCACATGATTCAGTTCAGCAGCATGTGCAAGATACACTAGCTGCCGGCTGTGATCACAATGATGAAAGAACCGTACAAGAAATCGTGAAACTTGGAAAACATCTTGTGGAGCAGCTCGTAGCAGAAGGCTGTCCATTTGATCAAGATGAGGCGGGAGAGCCGCAATTAGGCAAAGAGGGAGCACATACCACTCATCGCATCTTGCACGCGGGAGGGGATCAATCAGGCAAAACCCTTGTACAGTTCCTGAAAAGTCAGCTCGGCACACATATTCATTTATACGAATATCATCATGTCATTGATCTATTGATTCATGAAGGGACATGTACGGGTGTTGTATGGAAAGACGAGACAGGACACGTACATACGATGACCGCAGATGCCGTTGTTTTATCAACTGGCGGCTGCGGCTCCCTATATGAGACAAACACAAATGATCCTTCTGTAACAGGAGACGGACTGATGATGGCCTATCGAGCCGGGGCGCAATTAGTGGATCTCGAATTTGTTCAATTCCATCCTACTCTTTTAACAATCGCGGGAAAAGCAGCTGGTCTCATTTCAGAGGCAGTACGGGGAGAGGGAGCTTATTTAGAAGATGAAACAGGCAGGCGGATCATGAAAGATATTCACCCGCAAGCTGATTTAGCACCTAGAGATGTGGTCGCTAGAGCGATTTTTCATGAGCAGCAATTAGGTCATCAATTGTATCTTAACATCCATGATATTCCGCATTTTTCAGCTCGTTTTCCGGCCATAGCTCAGATGTGCCAGCGTGCAGGCGTCGATATGGCAAGCGGCAGGCTGCCAATTTCCCCAGGTATGCACTTTTTAATGGGCGGTATCAGCGTGAATGAATATGGAGAAACGACTGTTCCAGCACTATTTGCCATTGGAGAAGCGGCCTGCACTGGCTTACACGGTGCGAATCGATTGGCGAGTAATTCTCTTCTGGAAGGTCTCGTGTTAGGCAGCAAAGCGGCACAGAGAATTGAACAGCTGCCTAAACTGAAAGAAACAAGTCCACCTTTTTCTATTCAAGAAATATGGATGGTCCCAATGATTTCAACAGCTCAGCTGAGACAATGGATGACTACATTTGCGGCCATTGTGAGAGATGAAAAAGGCTTGCAGACTTTGCTTCATTCGTTGCAACATGTCAATTTTCAGCAAATTAATGTGAAGGATATCACAAATGAACAGATCGAATTAAGCAATCAATGGGCATTAGCGGTTTGCCTTGCTAAATCTGCATTACTTCGTACAGAAAGCAGAGGCGGCCATTATCGAATGGATTATCCAGAGCGGAGTGATGCGTTTTGGCGGGGCAGGCAGATTGTTCATGAAAAAGGCCACATTCACATTATGAAAAATGAAAGGATCGGTGCCAAATGGAACGTTTACAGTTAAAACAAATGCTCACTCATTTTTTCACAGAAGATATTGGCTTTGGAGATGTATCAGCAGATGCCATCTTTGGAGACAAGAAAGGAACAGCTCTTATCATTGCGAAACAATCTGGTGTATTGGCAGGGTCACAACTGATTGATACAGGGTACCGCCTGTTGAATGAACAGATTCAAACTGAGCTGTTTTTTCAAGAAGGTGATTGGATTCATTCAGGCGCTGTACTGGCGAAAATAAAGGGCCCAGTCAACGACTTATTAAAGGGAGAGAGGGTCATTTTAAATCTATTGCAGCGAATGACAGGTATTGCCACCTTAACACATGAGGCGGTGCAGCGATTAGGTGACCCGTCTATTACGATTTGTGATACGAGAAAAACGACACCCGGCTTGCGTATGTTAGAAAAATACGCAGTAAAGACAGGCGGTGGTAAGAATCATCGCTTTGGCTTATCGGATGGGGTGATGATTAAAGATAATCATATTGCCGCATGCGGTTCTATCCGTGAAGCTGTAGAGAAAGCAAGAGCATATGCCGGTCATATGGTGAAAATTGAAGTGGAAATTGAATCAGAAACGCAGCTAATGGAAGCCATTGAAGCAAAAGCGGATGTCATCATGTTTGATAACTGCTCTCCGGACGAGGTAAAACGTTTTAAACAAATGACGCCAGAGTCCATTCTGACAGAGGCTTCAGGGGGCATCACGTTAGAGACATTGCCAAGCTACAGGGGGACCGGAGTCGATCTTATTTCACTTGGTTTTCTGACTCATTCAGCCCCAGCATTTGATTTTAGTATGAATATGGAATTCAGTCATAAAGGGGGAACAACTCATGTCCATGCTTAATGTATTAGCCAATCAACATGCAGTCATGATGCCAGATGAATATAAAAACCGCTCTGATGATGAGATGAAGCAGCGAGTGTTAGAAATTAAGCGGGCTTTTGGTTCAAAGCTTTTTATACCGGGCCACCATTATCAAAAGGATGAGGTCATCGAATTTGCAGATGCCACAGGAGATTCATTGCAGCTGGCACAAATTGCTGCCGACAATCACGAGGCTGAATACATTGTGTTCTGCGGTGTTCACTTTATGGCAGAAACGGCAGATATGCTGTCAAACAAGAATCAAAGCGTCGTTTTGCCAGATATGAGGGCGGGCTGTTCAATGGCAGATATGGCGAATATGAAACAAACAGACAGAGCATGGGAGCAGCTCACTGATCTGTTTGGGGATACAATACTTCCGCTTACGTACGTCAATTCAACAGCAGATATTAAAGCATTTGTCGGCAAGCATGGCGGGGCGACTGTTACTTCGTCAAACGCTAAAAAAGTACTCGAGTGGGCACTGACACAAAAAGAGCGGATTCTGTTTCTCCCTGATCAGCATCTAGGGCGTAATACGGCTTTTGATTTAGGTATTCCGCTAGAAGAAATGGCTGTGTGGGATCAGATAGAAGAAAAGCTCATCACCGATCAGCCGCTTTCTCGTATTAAGATGATTTTATGGAAAGGCCATTGCTCCGTACACGAGAAGTTTACCGTTCAGAATATAGAAGAAATGAGAAAAAAAGACCGTGACATTCAAATTCTTGTCCATCCTGAATGCACGCATGAGGTCGTAAGGGCTTCTGACCTAGCAGGTTCAACGAAATTTATTATTGATACGATCAAACAGGCACCAGCAGGAAGCAAATGGGCGATTGGAACAGAGATGAATTTAGTCAAACGAATCATAGCGCAGCACCCAGATAAACAAATTGAATCCCTTAACCCAGATATGTGTCCATGTTTGACTATGAACCGGATTGATCTGCCTCATTTGTTATGGTCACTTGAAAGCATTGAGAAGGGTCAGCCGGCCGGGTTGATACAGGTCAATGAAGACATCACGAAAGACGCATTGCTTGCACTCAAGAAAATGCTCACCATTAAATAATGAATCAGCCCCTCCTATCAGAAAACAAGTTTTTATCATATCGGCTTGTAAATAGGCATAAATTTATGTTGAAACATATTGTACTTCTGACATAACCGTTACGTTCACGTTTTGCATAGGAGGGGAAAACGTTGAAAATTCATATTGTGCAAAAAGGAGACTCCCTTTGGAAAATTTCAAAGAAATACGGAGTCGACTTTCAAGAATTGAAAAAACTAAATTCACAGCTCAGTAATCCTGATTTGATCATGCCGGGTATGAAGATTAAAATTCCATCTAGTGGTGTTCCTGTGAAAACAGATCATCACAAAGCAAAAGAAATGCCAAAAACGAAAGAACATCCGTATGTGAAAGAAAAGCCAAAAGATGTTGTGCAAGTGCAAGATACGAAACCGAAGGAAAAGCCAAATGAACCGGTACCATATGTACCGCCAGTGCCAAAGATCGAGCAGCCAGTTTTTCCGCAAGTCGATGTGAACTATTATCAGACCAATCTCTATCAGCCATTCACGCCTCCTCCCAAAAAAGATCATCATGAGAAAAAAGATCACGTTCATCACAAAAAGGATCACAAGGATCATTTTCATCACGAAAATAAAGACCATAAAGATAACAAGGATCATTTTCATCATGAAAATAAGGAACATATAGACCACAAGGATCATTTTCATCATGAAAATAAAGGTCATCTAAAAGAAGAAGTGGCGAAGGGGTATGATCCGTTTATTCATATTCCGCATCAAAAAGAGGAGGGAAAAGACATGGAGCATGGCAATTATCCGAACCTTCCTAACTTCCCGCAAATGCCAAATATGGGAGGGGCAGCGGTAGGGGGAGTGGCTGAAAATAACGAGCATCATCATCAGCACCATCATCATGAACCATATGATCCTTATTTTGGTTATGGTCATTACATGCCGGCGATGTATCCATATCCGCAGCAAATGGTGCCGGCATCGCCAATTTTACCGGGATCAGGCCTATGTTATCCAATCCAGCCATATTATCATCATCATATGATGCCATATCCATACCCGGCTCATCCGTATTATCCTGCGTATCAAGCGCCAGCTTACTACGGAGAGAATCATGAGCACCATGCAAACGACGGACATCACTGGCATCACCATATGCATTCAAACGCCAACGCAAATGCTAACGCAAATCAAGGGTTTTATCCAAATGTTTCAAATCTAGCATATGGAAAGGGAGACTGCGGATGCGATGATGGCATGAAGCATCATCAGCCTTGGCCAGGACATGATCCGAATCCTGTTCCTTATGGCCAAATGGGGGCTTATCCAGCTCAGCCTTATATGCAGCCATATCCAGGTCAATCCGTTTTTGCAAGGCCGGAGGAAGAGGAAGAAGATTAATGACAGAAGGAACGATCTCAATCGTTCCTTTTTTTGTTTATAACTGACAGCTTGATTTTTTTCCTAACTGTACATGCTAAAACAGAGCCTGTTTCGCGCTCATGAGATTGAATTTGTACAGGGGGTTTTTCGTTTGAGACAAAAATGGCAAAAAACAATCGCATTAGTGCTTCTTCCTATTGGTTTAACGGCATGTGGTGCAAATAATAACGCAGGTGTCGATACACGTCATAATCAATCAGGCCAGCCGGTTGGTTATCATTCAAATCAACGAGCGGAAGACAACAACCAAGATCATCAAGGACCAGTTTCTGAACTCATGGAGGGAATGAACGGGAGAAATACAACAAATGTTGATTACCGTACACGTCCTCAAGCTGATGATCGAATGCCTCTCACAGGTGGAGATGGACGCTACAGTCATGGAGATATGAACTATCATAATCAAATGTCGTTCTCAGGCTACGATAAACAAGAGAACATCCAGCGTTCAAGAAAAATTGCCAACCGCATCAATAAAATGAATCACGTGGCAGACTCTCAAGTCATGGTGACGGATGAGAATGTGTATATTGCCATTAAATCAGATGGCCGCCTGACGTCAGAAGGCGTATCACAAGTAGAAGAAGCAGCGACTCGTTATGCGGATGGAAGAGCAGTACAAGTCATAAAAGATGAAGGTGCATTCACACGCTTTAGAGACATGAGAAGAACGCAATTTGAAACAGGCCAAACAGGCATGACCCGATAGTTTGACACAAAAAGGCTAAAGTTCATCACGAACTTTAGCCTTTTCTTAAAAATAAACCTTGATGCCTATATAAAATTCGTAAAAGAAATAACAGCCAAACCCTAGTAATAAAATACCAGCAATAATGGATGTCCACTTGATCATCGTCCGATTCATCACTTTTCTTGTTAACGATACAAGTGTGAGAAGACCGATGTCATGAAGGAAAATCCCTGCCAAGATACCGCCGGCAGCCAGCATAAATTCAGATGAATCTGTTTTTGTATACGCATCCGCAAGTACAGCACCAAAAACAGAAACCCAGAACACAAGATTTCCAGGAGATACCGCCACGAGCAAGCCGTTTCGATATGTTTTTGCGAATGATTTATTGACCTTTTCTCCTGCTAAATGGATATCTTGATCCGCGTGTTTAATGGAGTCGTATGCGAGAATCATTAAAAATACAGCTCCGATCAGCCAGAGCGGGATTTGAACAAACGGCAAAGATAAAAACTGAGCAAATCCAGCATATAAAGCCAAGATAAGTAATAAGTCTATGGTCATACCGCCTGCTCCGACAGTTAAACCATGAAAGAATCCGTTTTTGAGTCCCTGTTTTGTCATTTCAACCGTGATCGCTCCAACAGGCAGAGCAATTGAGAATCCTACGACGATAAATGTGAGAAATGTTTGCAATCGACTAGAACTTCCTTTGAATAAATTGTATAAAAATTCTCCGTTTAGATTAATTATACATAATAGGAGAAAAGGATCAACGATTATTTCAGATTTAATTGAAATGAGAGAGACAGATCATGTATAGAAATCTGTATATCAATATAATCCATAAAGCTTGTAGGGGAAAGGAACTATTTTCCTGAATTCTCTTTTTTTCATGATGTCTCTATGCTACACTGATGTGGAAATCAATAAAAGTGACTAGGGGTGCCCGTAAATGGGCTGAGAGAGTAGCATAAGCTTCTTAACCCTTTGGACCTGATCTGGCTCGTACCAGCGTGGGGAAGTTGAAGATGATGCATGTATCCTATCAATGATATGCATGTTTATTTCTGACGACGAAACCAGGTTCTTTCAATAGAGCCTGGTTTTTTGCTGGTGCTGATTCCATCCTGTCCGGTGACAAGAAGAAAAGGAGAGAACAGCAAATGAAGGAAAAGAAAAGTGTCCCATCCAACCAATCATTATTATCCAGCTTTGACGGCAGCCGAAAGGTGTATGAGAAAGGATCAAGGCCCGATATCTTAGTGCCGAAAAGAGAGATTGCGCTCTCACATACTGTGACAGAGGCGGGCGGCATAAAAAATGAACCAGTCCGTGTATACGATACGAGTGGACCGTACACTGATGAGAACGTTCATATTGACGTCACAAAGGGATTAAAGCGTCTTAGGGCAGCATGGATTGAAGAAAGAGGAGATACAGAAAGCTATGAAGGGCGTCATGTAAAACCGGAAGATAACGGATATCGTTCAAGAGAGAAGGAGTCCTTCCATTCTGTCCAAACTGATTTTCATCATAAGCCGCTCCGCGCGAAACAAGGAGCGCGCGTGACGCAAATGCATTATGCCAAAAAAGGCATCATTACGCCTGAAATGGAGTTTATCGCAATAAGAGAAGAGCTAAGCCCTGAGTTCGTTAGAGAGGAAGTAGCGAGCGGAAGAGCCGTCATTCCTTCGAATATTAACCATCCAGAAAGTGAACCAATGATTATCGGAAGGAATTTTCATGTCAAAATCAATGCGAATATTGGTAATTCAGCTGTCACGTCATCCATTGATGAAGAGGTTGAAAAAATGACATGGGCGATCAGATGGGGGGCAGATACAATGATGGATCTGTCTACTGGAAAGGATATTCATACAACGAGAGAATGGATCATTCGGAATTGCCCAGTCCCAGTAGGAACCGTTCCTATCTATCAGGCCCTTGAAAAAGTGAATGGAGTCGCAGAAGATTTGACGTGGGACGTGTACAGGGACACATTAATTGAACAAGCAGAACAAGGTGTAGATTATTTCACAATTCATGCGGGCGTGCTGTTAAGATATATTCCGCTTACAGTCGATCGGGTGACTGGAATTGTTTCAAGAGGCGGTGCAATTATGGCAAGATGGTGTCTTGCTCATCATCAAGAGAATTTCCTCTACACTCACTTCGAAGACATTTGTGAAATTATGAAAAAATATGATATCGCCTTTTCACTTGGAGATGGACTTAGACCAGGCTCGATTGCTGATGCCAATGATGAGGCGCAGTTTGCAGAGCTGGAAACGTTAGGTGAATTAACAGAGATCGCTTGGAAACATGATGTGCAGGTAATGATTGAAGGGCCCGGACATGTCCCAATGGATAAAATCAAAGAGAATGTGGACAAGCAAATGGACATTTGCAAGGAAGCACCATTTTATACGTTAGGGCCTCTTACAACAGATATCGCGCCGGGGTATGATCACATTACATCCGCAATCGGTGCGGCCATGATCGGCTGGTACGGAACAGCCATGCTGTGCTATGTAACACCAAAAGAGCATTTAGGTCTGCCGAACAAAGAAGATGTGAGAGAAGGCGTGATCGCCTATAAAATTGCGGCACATGCCGCTGATCTAGCAAAAGGACATCCTGCTGCTCAAAAGCGCGATGATGCTTTATCGAAAGCGAGGTTTGAATTTAGATGGCGGGACCAATTCAACCTGTCACTTGATCCAGAAAGAGCCTTGGCGTTCCATGATGAAACATTGCCTGCCGAAGGCGCTAAAACCGCTCACTTTTGCTCGATGTGCGGACCGAAGTTTTGCAGTATGAAAATTTCTCATGATATCCGCAATCAATCTGAAGAAGTGAAAAGAGAGATGGAAAAGAAGGCGAAGGAGTTTGTCAGTCAGGGAAGTCAAATTTATCAGCCCTAAAAAAAGAACCTCGCACGCATGCTGTGCGGGGTTTTATCAAACGGCTGAGAAGGCTTTTCTTAAAAGGTGAAAAAATGCCTTTGCTGCATATGCCAGCATGTCCACACTTGGAATGAGAGCATCTGTTAAATGAAAAAAGACTGTTTGTTTTTCGGGAGATGTTCGTTTCTTTTTCTGCTTCATTAAGGGCAGCCTCCTTTTTAATCAATATACTTCTTTGCAGATCTGAGAGATAGATATGTTGTGTGAATTTAAACAAAATTTAAACTTCTTGGGTTTGAATGGAAACAAGGAGGGGAAACGAGTTGAATAGAGAATGAATGAAAAGAGCTGATCTATTTGACCAGCGAACAAGAAGAGTGGAAGGTGATCTTTATGATGAAAGTATTTAAGGTAACATTTCATATGAACAATGGGGAAGTGCTTGATTTCGAGCTCAAACGTCCAGCTACCTATGATGTGTATAAAAAAATTGAAGAAGCCAATCATTGGTTTAAGCTGAATAATGAAATCATTAACCTATTAAACGTCAATAGTATCCATGTAGAAACAGAATAACGCAGAAAGCCGCTCAAAGAGAGCGGCTTTCATTATGCAGAAAAATCATTTCGATTATTAAGCTGCCCGCGGGACAGCCAGTTCTTTTTATACAAATATGCAATGACTTCAAGCCACAGACGCGGTGCTTTTTTAGGGAAAAAAGGTTTTTGGTAATAGGCATAAGCGGCTTTTAAATCATCCCATTGATGACATGCTTTCGTTTGCGTGAATCTGGCAACGTCAATGACCCTGATCCGTCCTTCTTTTGTTAAGATCAAATTGCGCAGATGAATATCAGAAGGATTCAATCCTTTCTCGCGCGCTTCCTCCAGCGCATCATCGACTTGTTCAATCATTTGTTTTTTAATAGGAATTCCTTTTGTAAGGCATTCATAGAATGTGTAGCCTTTAATATATTCCATTAAAATATACTGATCCCCAGACTCATAAATCTCAGGGTAGTAAGACGAACCAGAAAGTTTTTCGTAGATGGCAGCCTCTTTGCGGGCAATATGCTGATAAGAAGGGAAAAAGACTTTTAGTGCCATTTTCTTGCCGTCTTTTTTGTATAAAAAGACATAGGCACTTCTTCCTTTGCCGCACAGTTCAAGCTCTGCCGGTTTATAGGCAAGCTTATGAAAACGTTTCTCTTCATGATATTGAATCGATTCGGCTAATCTTTTGACATCTGACATTGACTTCACCTTCTTTGGTTTCAGTTTATGCGGCTGAAAAACGAATGATGAAAAAACCGTGTCATTCGATAAAGCAATGGATTGTATAAAACATAACATTTACGAATGAAGGATACAACGAAAGACTCTTACCATACATTTGAATGATCGATTTGGTTAATGTTTAGAAAAATGGGTCAAACTACATATGTCATGCATCGATCTCATGTTCTAAAGAGGTGTAAATAGTGAAAGTGAAGATGAAATGTTTCGTTACAGGACTTATCATGACAAGTGTGCTTTTTTTTGCTGCGGATATGGAAGGGAAAGAACACTTGCAAAAGCAGTCAAACTCTATTACCGTCCAGCTTGAAAAAGTCTATCTAGACGGCGATGTGAGTATTGAAAGACACCGGGCATCATTAGAAGACAAAGACACATTCTGGGCGCAGTATAAAGGCTGGACGCTCGTAGAACAAAAAGAGGATTTTGCCCTTTTTAGAAAGCAAATTGATGATATCTCTCCATTAAGTAAAGCAAATGGATATATCGGATTATCAGAGGACGGTGTGATTTCTACGTTTCATGGAAGGCCTGACGGCTGGGCGGAGCCTATTCATCTCTTTTTTCAAATTGATACGTCCCGTTTAGAAAGTCATGTGGAAAAGCAGCTTGAGCAAGGCATTCCTTTTCGAACAAAGGATGAATTTGAGCATGTGCTTGAAGTCATGAAGCCTTATCGAAATGAAGTATCGTTTTAAAGCGTGTAACAGCTTGCTGGTGTGAAGGCCGCAAGCTGTTTTTCGTGGTTTCATCATAAAAATGTACTGAGCGAACGTATGTTAACTTTTATTGCGGTTTTCTCTTCGATTTATGTTACAATGAAGAACAGTCAAAGAGGTGAAAACGGTGATAGAGTTTGTAAAAGGGACCATTGATTATGTGTGCCCGCAATATGTTGTCATTGAAAACGGCGGAGTGGGATATCAAGTCTATACCCCAAACCCGTTTATCTATCGAGTAAATAAACAAGAAACGATTTATACGTATCATTACATAAAGGAAGACGCCTTTTCGTTATACGGTTTTCAAACACGAGAAGAAAAAGCGCTGTTCACAAAACTGTTAAATGTCACAGGAATTGGGCCAAAGGGCGCTCTCGCCATTCTTGCTTCCGGGGATCCTGGCGCTGTCATTTCAGCGATAGAACGTGAAGATGAAGCGTTCCTGATTAAATTCCCTGGGGTGGGCAAAAAAACAGCACGCCAAATCATTCTGGATCTAAAAGGCAAACTTGCAGATGTGGTGCCAGAAATGATTGGCAACTTATTTAATCACGAGGACCACATTCAGGTCGAAACGCAGCAAACTGCATTAGATGAAGCGCTTGAAGCCTTAAGTGTCCTTGGATACGGTGATCGTGAAATCAAAAAGGTTCTTCCATTATTAAAAGAAGAAAAGAATCTCACAACCGATCAATATGTGAAAAAAGCTTTACAAAAAATGTTGAAATAGGGTGATGTCTCATGGATGAACGGCTCGTCTCAACTGAAGCAGACAACCATGAATCAGCCATTGAGCAAAGTCTGCGGCCACAGACACTTAGCCAATATATCGGTCAGCAAAAAGTAAAGGATAACCTCAGCGTATTTATTGAAGCTGCCCGCATGAGGCAGGAAACGCTTGATCACGTCCTTTTATATGGACCTCCTGGACTTGGGAAAACAACGCTTGCGTCGATCATTGCCAATGAAATGAATGTTCAGCTGCGTACAACGTCAGGACCAGCGATTGAACGTCCTGGTGATTTGGCGGCCATCTTAACATCTCTTGAGCCAGGTGATGTATTGTTTATTGATGAAATTCACCGCTTGCAGCGCTCAATTGAAGAAGTGCTGTACCCAGCAATGGAGGACTTTTGTTTAGATATTGTCATTGGAAAAGGAGATACAGCACGCTCTGTACGGCTTGATTTACCGCCATTTACGCTTGTAGGTGCAACAACCCGTGTCGGGCTGTTAACAGCGCCGCTTCGTGACAGGTTTGGGGTACATGCAAGATTGGAATACTATGAACAAAGAGATTTGGCTCACATTGTGGCAAGAACAGCCGAGCTGTTTGAGATTGGGATCGATATTCGCTCTGCTGAAGAGATTGCGAGACGTTCCCGGGGAACACCGAGGGTTGCCAATCGTTTGCTCAGAAGAGTAAGAGATTTTGCGCAGGTGCTTGGGAATCATGCCATTACGCAGGATATTGCGGAAGATGCCCTAGAGCGTCTTCAAGTCGACAGGCTTGGCCTTGATCATATAGACCATAAGCTGCTTTTAAGTATGATCGAAAAATTTAGAGGCGGTCCTGTTGGGCTTGATACGATCTCAGCGACAATTGGAGAAGAATCACATACGATTGAAGATGTGTACGAACCGTACTTACTGCAAATTGGTTTCCTGCAAAGAACACCAAGAGGGCGGGTCGTCACAAGAGAAGCGTATGAACATTTTCAAATGGAGGTTCCGATTCGTGACTGAATTCCCTAAAATATTAATGATTTTAGGTGGTGTCCTTTTTGCCGCAGGATTAGTATTTCAATTGGTTGGTAAGCTTCCAGGTGATATTTTTGTGAAAAAAGGAAATGTAACGTTCTTTTTTCCTGTCATTACATGCATTGTCATTAGCATCGTACTAACCATATTACTTAATATCTTTGGACGGATGAAATAACGTTAACTAGTTAACTACAGAATAGGTGAAGGAAATGAAGCTAGAACTATTTGATTTTGATTTACCAGAAAGATTGATTGCACAAGTGCCGCTTGAAAAAAGAGATGCATCAAGACTGATGGTCTTAAACAAACAAACGGGTGCGATTACACATGATACATTCTCACAAATCATCAATTATTTTCAAAAGGGCGATTGTCTCGTTCTAAACAATACGCGCGTTCTGCCTGCACGTCTGTTTGGTATGAAAGAGGATACAGGTGCCAAACTAGAGCTGCTTCTATTGAAACAAGAAGAGGGAGACAACTGGGAAACACTTGTCAAACCAGCCAAACGGGTGAAAAAAGGGACGGTTATCACGTTTGGTGATGGAAGGCTCAAAGCAGTATGCACAGAGGAAATGGAACATGGCGGAAGAAAAGTCGAGTTTCAATATACAGGCATTTTTTATGAAGTGCTTGAATCCCTTGGTGAAATGCCGCTGCCTCCATATATTAAAGAGCAGCTTGACGACCGTGAACGCTATCAAACCGTTTATTCAAAAGAGGTTGGCTCCGCTGCTGCGCCAACTGCCGGTCTCCACTTTACAACCGAGCTGCTGGATGCGCTGAAAGCGAAAGGTGTACACATTGCTTTCATTACGCTGCACGTAGGGCTTGGCACATTTCGTCCGGTAAGTGCAGAACGTATTGAAGAACACGAAATGCACGCAGAGTTTTATGAAATGAATGAAGAAACAGCTGATGAGCTTAACCGCATTCGCAAGGAAGGCGGGCGGATTATTTCAGTCGGCACAACGTCAACAAGAACGCTTGAAACCATTGCAAGTGCACATGATGGTGAGTTCAAAGCCTCAAGCGGCTGGACGTCGATCTTTATTTACCCTGGCTACACATTCAAGGCAATTGACGGCATGATCACGAATTTCCATCTGCCAAAATCCTCGTTAATTATGCTTGTCAGCGCATTAGCTGGACGAGAGCACGTACTTAAAGCGTACAATGAGGCTGTTAAAGAGGAATACCGATTCTTCAGCTTTGGCGATGCCATGCTGATTCAATAACATCATACAACAAAGACAGGAGGGCTCATTTTTGTCGCAATTACCGATACGTTATGAGTTCATTAAATCATGTAAACAGACAGGTGCACGTCTTGGCCGCGTTCATACACCGCACGGCTCCTTTGAAACACCTGTATTTATGCCAGTAGGTACACTGGCTACAGTCAAAACAATGGCGCCTGAAGAATTAAAGGCTATGGATGCAGGCATCATCTTAAGCAATACGTACCACCTATGGCTCCGTCCAGGTCACGATATCGTAAAGGAAGCAGGCGGTCTGCACAAATTTATGAACTGGGATCGAGCAATCCTAACAGATTCAGGCGGATTCCAAGTTTTTTCATTGAGTGAATTTAGAAAAATTGAAGAAGAAGGCGTTCACTTCCGTAATCATTTAAACGGAGACAAGCTGTTCCTATCTCCTGAAAAAGCCATGGACATCCAAAATGCACTTGGCTCTGATATTATGATGGCATTTGATGAATGCCCGCCGTATCCTGCAGAGTACGATTATATGAAACGTTCTGTGGAGCGGACAAGCAGATGGGCAGAGCGCTGTCTAACAGCGCACCAGCGTCCTGAGGATCAAGGGCTGTTTGGGATTGTCCAAGGCGGAGAATACGAAGAGCTTCGAAAACAAAGTGCAAAAGACCTTGTTTCACTTGATTTCCCAGGTTACGCCATCGGAGGTTTATCTGTAGGGGAACCAAAAGATGTGATGAATCGTGTACTAGAGTTCACAACACCATTTTTACCGGCAGACAAGCCGAGGTACCTAATGGGTGTCGGCTCACCAGACTCCTTAATAGACGGCGCCATTCGCGGTGTAGATATGTTTGACTGCGTACTGCCGACGCGAATTGCAAGAAACGGCACCTTGATGACAAGTGAAGGCCGTCTTGTTGTGAAAAATGCAAAATATGAGCGTGACTTTAGACCAATCGATGAAAACTGTGACTGCTATACATGTAAAAACTATACACGCGCCTATATTAGACATCTCATCAGAACAAATGAAACGTTCGGAATTCGATTAACAACTTATCATAATCTTCATTTTCTGTTAAAATTAATGGAGCAAGTGAGAGAAGCTATCCGTGAGGATCGTTTAGGTGATTTTAAAGAAGAGTTTTTTGAGCGTTACGGCTTTAACAAACCGAATGCGAAAAACTTTTAACGCATAAACGAAAGGCTTTACAATGCTTTAGAAAGGGGTGAAATAGAATGGATGGTGGTATGGGTTCAATCATTATGATTGTTGTCATGTTTGCTGTGCTTTACTTCTTGTTAATCCGTCCACAGCAAAAGCAACAGAAAGCTGTGCGTCAGATGCAGCAATCTTTATCAAAAGGCGATAAAATCGTCACAATCGGTGGTTTACACGGTGAAATCGACTCAATTGATGAATCAAAAGTGGTCATCAAAACAAGCGAAAACAACCGTTTAACTTTCGATCGTCGTGCTATTAGAGAATTAGCTGACAAAGGCTAATCCTCTGATACATAGCCATAAAAAAAAGAGCGATATAACCGCTCTTTTTTTATTTGCCTCGAAGATTGACGCCAATCATTCCCCCCAGCATACAAATGCCTAAAAATGCTCCATGATAGATAAACTGCTCTGGTGAAAACGTTTTTCCAAATCCCAAATATTGAAATAGAAATACAGTGAGGGAAAAAATGATAGACGTGACCGCACCAATCAGCCAGCCACGCTCCTTTGCTTTCCCTCCAGAAATGATGCCTCCTAATAAAAGGGCAGCAAAGGACAAAATCATAATCATCCATTTAAATGATGTTTCCTGCATACTTGTGAATGTAAGCATGAGCGACACAAGTAAACTTGTGACAACCATCACGACAAAAATGGCAATTAAGCCGGATAAAATGCCTTTTCCAATATGTTTCGTTTCCTGCATGTAGATTCGTCTCCTCTCCAATTGAACGAAGCTTGTCTTTTACTAAAATGTATTCACAGTGAAGAAAAAATAGACATGTTTCAGACGTTTCTTTTCTACATAAATAAAGTGTTTTGACACAAGCTATGTTGGAGAAGGAGGGTTTACATCACATGCAGGATATCTTGATCATTTCCATGAGAACCATCATTTTATATTTTCTTATTTGGTTTATATTTCGCTTAATGGGCAAAAGGGAAATTGGCGAGCTGAGCATTTTAGATTTAGTCATTTTTATGATGATCGCAGAAATTGCGGTTCTCGCCATAGAAGAAGTAGAGGATCACATGTTACATACGGTATGGCCAATCCTGCTGTTAACCTTCATTCAAATCACACTTGCTTACCTCTCACTGAAATTCCAAGGCGTCCGGCGCTTTCTTGACGGCAAACCGGCCCTGCTCATCATCAATGGGAAAATAGACGAGGGTGCAATGAGAAAACAGCGATACAATTTTGATGACCTTCTCATTCAATTAAGAGAAAATAACATCGACAGCATTCAGGATGTCTCTTACGCCATTTTAGAGCCGTCTGGAAAGCTCGCCGTTGTCGAAAAAGAAAACAAGCGCAAACATGCAGCGCTTGAGCTTCCACTTGTTGCGGACGGTGTCGTGCAGCATGACCACCTTAAGCAAATCAATCAAAATGAACAGTGGCTGAAAGATGAGCTTGCTAAAAGAGGCTATCATGATATCGATCAAATCTCTTACTGCAGCTTTAATCAAAAAACATTTTATATTGATTTGAAAGATGAAGTGATCAAAAAGAGATGAGCTAAAACAGCTTCCCAATGAACGGGATGCGGCGCAGCTCTTCTCGTTTCACTAGCCCTAGGCAGATTAATAGAATGACATAGAGCGTGCACGTAACAAAAATGAGTGTCACAAGTTCAATAGGAGCAGAAAAGAGTCCGTCTACTTGAGATTTCAGCCAAAGGCTGACAGCCCCTGTACCGATAATCACAAGGACGCATAGTCCATATTCCTTTAATGGTAAATGAATAGGCAGCACCTTTCCGACAGTTGCCGCATGGAGCAGCGTGACAAGGATGATGCCGATTAAGATCGCAAGTGCTGCGCCCATAATGCCAAAGCCAGGCTGGGAAGCAAGGACAAAAATCATCCCTGTTTTCACAATTGCACCTATCAGGCTGTTGGTCATCGCCGCACCAGCTAAATTGAGTGCTTGAAGCACGGCTTGAAGGGGCCCTTGAAAATAATAAAGAAGGAAAAATGGCGCCATGAATTTCACATAAATGGCCGCGTGCGATGAACCATACATAAAGAGTGTTAAATCTTCTGCGTAAACGAAAAGAATAATACATGAAATGCCTCCGCTGAGTAAACAAAGGCGCATCGCCTGCTTCAGCCGGTATTCGACCGTTTTACGTTTGTTCTGCTCCATTCCTTCACTGATCGCCGGAACTAATGCAGTGGAGAGTGAATACGTAATAAAACTAGGCAGTGTCAAAAGGGTCAGGGCAAGACCAGTCAACTCCCCGTACTGCCTTGTCGCCTCTACAGCTGCATAACCAGCAATGGCAAGACTTTGCGCGACAACAATCGGCTCTAAAAACCACGAAATATTCCCGATAAAACGGCTGCCTGTTGTTGGCAGGGCAATGCTCATCAGCTGTTTAAACGTGTCCTTCCCGTCATGAATCGCCTTAAAAAATCGTTTTCGAATACGAATCGTCTTTTTATAGCGGAAGGCGATCAGTAAGTAAGCAAGTGAAATCATCTCTCCAATCACAGATGAAATCATCGCACCTGCTGCCGCATATTCAATCCCGTAAGGAAGGAAAGCCGTTGTACATACTGCCACTAGTGAAATTCTTGCGACCTGCTCTAGAACTTGAGACATCGCAAGCGGGCTCATCTGCTGTCTGCCCTGGAAATAGCCTCTTAACACACTGGAAATGGCGATGACTGGTACGACGGGTGTAATGGCAAGCAGTGGATAGACCGTTCTAGGATCAGTCAGCATATTTTCTGCCATGATGGGCGCAAACCATAAAAAGAGCGGCGTGAATATCAGGCTGAGTGTTCCTGTTATCGCAAGGGACATGACCAGAATACGTTTTGTTTTCTGTTTGTCACCCCGGGCTTCTGCTTCTGCGACAAGCTTACTAATGGCGACAGGCAGTCCGAATTGTGTGAGCGTCACGGCGAGAAAAAAGGTAGGTGCAGCCATCATATAAAGCCCGACCCCTTCTTCGCCAATGAACCTCGCAATGACAATTCGATTGACAAAACCCAATATTCTCGTGATAAAACCTGCTAAAATTAAAATAATGGTCCCCTTTAAAAACGTTTGCTTCGTCAAATCACAGATCACCTGCCTTCTCAAACGACATAGAATCATATACAATAAGATATGCGTGTATATCGTCCAAGCATGACAAGTCTCTCGATAAAAAACTGAAAAGGGGGAGCTACGCAATGACACAACACCCAGCTGCTATATACAAAGACCATTTAAAGCCTTTTCTGTTCAGTAAGCTTGAAGAATTCATCGTTTTGGGCTATAAAGATGTAGATTTAGAGGAATTATGGTCATACTTAGAGAATAAGAAGTGGAAGAAAAAACAAGAGTATCCGATTCATGAAATGGTTGCAGATATTTTATCTGTGAAAATAGGCGAATTTATGAACTATGCAACCGTTCAGTCGTTTAAAACGTCTGCTTTTTTGGACAGTGAAGATGGCAAGAATATGCTTGATGAACTGTTGAAATAAGCCATCTTAATGGATTCAGGTGTTTAAGGAGGAAATACATAATGAAAAAAGGGCGCATTCTTGCGTTTTTCTTAGTGGTTCTGTTAATCGGAACTGGCGTGGGCTTACTGACAAAGCCTGTTGCGAAAGATATGACGCTAGGGCTGGATTTACAGGGTGGATTTGAAGTCCTGTATGATGTACATCCAGTGAAAAAAGAGGACAAGATCACAAATAGTGTTCTCGTTAGTACAGTGGAGGCTTTAAACCGAAGAGCCAATGTGCTAGGTGTAAGTGAGCCGAACATCTCGATTGAAGGCAATAATCGTATCCGTGTGCAACTAGCAGGGGTAAAAGATCAAAACAGAGCTAGGGAGATTCTTTCCACTGAAGCACAGCTATCCTTCAGAGATACGAATGATAAAGAACTTCTTAACGGGGCTGACCTAGTCGAAAACAGTGCAAAACAAACATTCAGTCAAACGAATGAGCCAATTGTGACGGTTAAACTAAAGGATGCGAAAAAATTTGGTGACGTCACAAGAAAAGTAGCAGCGATGGCGCCGAATAACCAGCTTGTCATTTGGCTTGATTATCACAAAGGAGATTCCTTCAAAAAAGAAGTCTCAAAATCAAACCACAAGTATGTATCTGCACCAAATGTGAATCAAGAGATTAACAGCAGTGACGTACAAATTGAAGGGAAATTTACTGTCCAAGAGGCAAAAGACCTCGCAAGTATTTTAAATGCCGGGGCATTGCCAGTAAAATTAACAGAAAAATATTCCACATCTGTGAGTGCACAGTTTGGTGAACAAGCACTGAACGAAACAGTGTTCGCAGGAATAGTAGGAATCGCATTTATCTTCTTATTCATGCTGCTTTATTACCGATTACCTGGTCTTATAGCTGTCATCACACTATCAGCCTATATCTACATTACGCTGCAAGTGTTTGACTGGATGGGCGCGGTCATGACACTGCCTGGAATTGCCGCACTTATTCTAGGGGTAGGGATGGCTGTTGATGCCAACATTATTACTTATGAACGGATCAAAGAAGAGCTGAAGCTCGGCAAATCTGTCCGTTCTGCTTTCAGATCAGGGAACCGCAGATCATTTGCGACCATCTTTGATGCAAACTTAACAAGTATTATTGCCGGCGGAGTGCTGTTCTTCTTCGGGACAAGCTCTGTAAAAGGATTTGCAACAATGCTCATCCTCTCGATTTTAACAAGCTTTATCACGGCTGTATTCCTATCAAGATTCCTTCTTGGACTGCTTGTAGAAAGCCGTGCGCTCGACCGCAAAAAAGGCTGGTTTGGTGTCCGCAAAAAAGACATCATGAGTATCCACGAAACAACAGAAAATACCGAACCGAAAACGCCATTTGATAAATGGGATTTCGTCAGCAAACGTAAAGGCTTTATGATTTTCTCCATAGCTGTTACTATTGCGGGAATCATCGTCCTTTCGATCTTCAAGCTCAATGCTGGTATTGACTTTGCTAGTGGAACGAGAATTGATGTTCAAAGCGATCACAAGCTGACAACTGCACAAGTAGAGCAAGACTTTAAAAAGCTTGGTCTTGAAGCAGACAGTGTTGTGCTGTCGGGGCAAAAAGAAAATCAGGCAGCTGCTCGATTTGTCGGGGTGCCGAACAAAGAAAAAATCGCTGAAGTGAAGGATTACTTCAAAGATAAATACGGCACTGAGCCGAATGTAAGTACAGTATCACCGACTGTCGGAAAAGAACTTGCCCGTAATGCGCTATATGCCGTCATCATTGCTTCCATTGGGATCATTTTATATGTATCCGTCCGTTTTGAGTATAAGATGGCGATTGCGGCGATTATCTCACTGCTGTACGATGCATTCTTTATTGTCGCCTTCTTTAGTATCACGCGCTTAGAGGTGGATGTCACCTTCATTGCCGCGATCCTCACGGTCATTGGGTACTCGATCAACGACACGATCGTTACCTTCGACAGGGTTCGTGAGCAAATGAAGAAACGTAAACCGAAAACCATTGAAGATCTATCGTACATTGTGAACTTAAGCTTACAGCAAACCTTTACGCGATCTGTCAACACGGTGCTGACTGTACTTGTCGTTGTTGTCGCACTGCTTATCTTCGGATCAGCGTCGATTACAAACTTCTCCATCGCCTTACTTGTCGGCTTATTAACAGGGGTGTACTCATCCCTTTATATCGCGGCACAAATTTGGCTGATGTGGAAAGGCCGTGAGCTGAAAAAACCAGCTAAGATTGATACAGATCAAGATATTTAATCTAGAAAGACTGCCTTTTTCGGCAGTCTTTTTCTATCGATTTTTCTGAAAATAAGATGATTCGAAAAAACATTTCGGGTTTCATTGATCTTAAAATGGTCTTTTGCTATAATGACTTACGTTTAGACCAGTATAGAAAGCAAGTGTCTGTTTAGGCATTTGGCTTTATTCATTGGAGGGGCTGTTATGAAGGTTCGGGAAACTGAACTGCCAGGTATCGGTCATAAAGCCGAAATGATCACAAGAAATAATGAGAAGCTTGCCATCATTACACATGATGACGGCAGAAGAGAAATGTATCATTTTCAGGAGGACGACCATGAAGAAACGATTTCTGGCATCCTGCTAAACGATGAAGAAGCAAGACAAATTGCGGCTATTTTAGGCGGCATGGTCTATAAGCCGAAAGCGCTTGAAACCGTAGAGGTAGCCATTGATGAACTGGTGATTGAATGGTTTAAAATTGAAAAGAATGCACCAGCTGTTCAAAGAAGCATCGGTGACCTCAATGTTCGCCAAAACTATCAAGTAACAGTCATCGCCATTGTGAGAAAATCACATGAGAAGATTTTAAATCCAGGACCAGATACCATCATCGAAGAAGGGGATACCCTTGTCATTTCTGGAGAAAGAAAAGAATTAAAGAATCTGATTAAAGAAAAACTCAGCAGCTGATGATGCCCATGCTGATAGGTTTTCTTCCACTGCTTTCTTTCGGTGTTTAAAAAAGGCAGCGAAAAGGGAAGAATAAAAGAAAAAGCTTGGGGGATATGTAGATGAACAAACAACAATGGACCATCATACTCGCATTTATTTTCGTATTAATTGTCTCAGTATTTGCCGTGATTAATGTACGGCCTGTCGAGGTACACTACTTATTTGGAACGGCTGAATGGCCGCTGATCCTTGTCATTATCGGTTCAGTTTTAATGGGCGGGCTGATTGTGGCATTTGCAGGGATCTTCCAAATTGTGAAACTGAAACGTGAACTAAAAGCATTAAAAGCTGAGCGTGCAGCCGCTGCACCTGCTGCGGCGACGAAAAAGGCAGACAGAGATCTTCAAAAGAAATCTCATGTCACGCCTTTAAAAGAACAGCCAGCATCATTTGACCGGAAGGAAAAATAATCTTCCAGCACAATTTCATAAAATAAAAATTGAAACCCCTCAGGCCACTCTAGTATAATAGTGTGGTTGAGGGGTGAATTTATGTTATTATCCAAAATGCGCTGGGAATATGAACATCCAAGCGAAGAAAAAGTGAAATCACTCTCTGAAAATCTGAATATTTCAGCGCTGACTGCATCGCTTCTCGTAAAAAGAGGAATTGAAGAAGTAGAAGAGGCGAGGTCTTTTTTATTTGATCAAAAAGCCGAATTTCATGATCCATTTCTATTAAAAGGAATGAAAGAAGCAGTAGAGCGCATCAACAAAGCGATCGAAGAGCAGGAATCGATTGTGATCTTCGGAGACTATGATGCAGATGGTGTGACAAGTACGTCTGTACTTTTACATACATTAAAAGAGCGGTCTGCGATAGTAGACTTTTATATTCCAGATCGATTTAAAGAAGGCTATGGGCCTAATGAACAGGCATTTCGATATATCAAGGAGCAAGGAGCATCGCTTGTCATCACGGTCGATACAGGCATTGCTGCTGTAAATGAAGCACGTATTGCAAAAGAAATAGGGTTAGACCTGATCATTACAGATCACCATGAACCAAGTGAGGAGCTGCCTGAGGCACTTGCCATTGTCCATCCTAAGCAGCCTGGCTGTGAGTATCCCTTTAAAGAACTTGCTGGTGTAGGCGTAGCGTTTAAAGTGGCGCATGCACTGCTTGGGAAGCTGCCAGTACAGCTGTTAGATCTTGCAGCAATCGGGACAATCGCGGATCTTGTACCGCTTCATGATGAGAATAGGTGGCTCGCCAAAAAAGGCCTTGTACAGCTTCGGCAGTCGAATAGACCGGGGCTGAAAGCGTTATTGAAAGAAGCGGGAGCCACTCTAGAAGAAGCCAATGAGGAAACGGTCGGCTTTCAAATTGCGCCAAGGCTGAATGCTGTAGGACGAATTGAACAGGCAGATCCTGCCGTTCATCTTCTGATGACTGAGGATAAGGATGAAGCAGAAGAGCTCGCTCGTTTTGTACAGGAACTGAATAAAGAACGTCAAAAGATTGTCAGTACGATCACAGAAGAAGCCATTCAAATGGTGGAAGAGACAGGTGATGACCAGTCTGCGATCGTTGTAGCGAAAGCTGGCTGGAATCCGGGCGTTGTCGGAATTGTTGCCTCTAAATTGACGGATACTTTTTCTCGTCCGGCGATTGTGCTTGGAATAGATGAAGAGACGCAAATGGCAAAAGGATCAGCCCGGAGTATTCCTGGCTTCGATCTGTTTTTCCATCTAAGCAAATGCCGCGACATCCTGCCGCATTTCGGGGGGCACCCGATGGCAGCAGGGATGACACTTCGAGCGGATGATGTCGCTTTACTAAGGGAAAGATTAAATCAATATGCAAATGAAACATTGACGGAAGAAGATTTTATTCCAATACAGCGGGTCGATGCAGTATGCAAGGTAGACGAATTGACGGTTGAAGCGATTGAGGAAGCGGGGATGCTGTCACCATTCGGTATGTCAAACCCAAAACCGTTCATTATGATTGAAGATGCGAAGCTTGAAGATATCCGAACGATTGGGGCAAATCACAACCATATTAAAATGTCTCTGAAAGACGAAGACAAGCTGCTTGACTGTGTCGGTTTTCACCAAGGGAAATTAAAAGAAGAAATTGTTCCAGGAAGCCGCATTTCCGTGATTGGAGAAATGTCCGTCAATGAATGGAATAACCGGAAGAAGCCCCAGCTGATGCTAAAAGATGCACGAGTTGATGAATGGCAGCTGTTTGATCTGCGCGGGAAAAAGGATTGGGAGAAGAAAGTTTCGACGCTTGATTCAGAAAAATCTTTGGTTGTCTGTTTTGATGAAGCAACAAAACAGGACGTCGATATCCCCATTCATCATGTTCATGCAGAAAATGTATCAACGTTTGATGTACAGGGCAAATATGTGGTCTTTGCGGATGTTCCCGCAGATGAGCAATTGCTGAAGCAGCTTTTAGAAAATCAAAAGCCTGCCAGAATTTATACGGTTTTTCAAAGAAAAGAAGATCATTTTATGTCCTCTTTCCCAAGCCGTGACCAATTCAAATGGTTTTATGGGTTCTTGTTTAAACGGGGAAGTTTTCCTATCAAAGAACAAGGAATGGACCTTGCCAAACATAGAGGCTGGACAAAAGATACAATCATTTTTATGACAAAGGTGTTTTTTGAACTCGGTTTTGTTAAAATAGAGAATGGTGTGCTGTCAATAGTACTTGATGCCCCTAAAAAAGATTTAACGGCATCAGCATCCTATACAGCAAAACAACGATTGATGGAACTCGATCAAACACTAACATATTCCTCAGCTAAAGAGCTGAAGGAATGGCTGAATAGCATGATGAGCGAAGTCTCACCTGTGCTTTGACGTACGAGGAGGAAAAGGAAAAGATGGATTTAAAACAATATGTGACAGTTGTACCTGACTACCCAAAGGAAGGTGTACAATTTAAAGATATTACAACGTTAATGGATAAAGGCGAAGTGTACCGTTATGCAACGGATCAAATCGTTGATTACGCGAAGGAAAGAGACATTGATCTCATTGTTGGACCTGAAGCGCGTGGATTCATTATTGGCTGCCCTGTAGCATACGCACTTGGTGTAGGTTTTGCACCGGTTCGTAAAGAAGGAAAGCTTCCTCGTGAAGTCGTTAAAGTCGATTACGGCTTGGAATATGGTAAAGATGTATTAACGATTCATAAAGATGCGATTCGTCCTGGTCAGCGTGTCCTGATTACTGATGACTTACTTGCGACTGGTGGAACAATTGAAGCATCCATTAAGCTTGTAGAGGAATTAGGCGGCGTTGTGGCAGGGATTGCATTTTTGATTGAACTGACGTATCTGGACGGCAGAAAGAAGCTTGACGGCTACGACATCATGACGTTAATGCAATACTAATGGAGTTTTCGTAAAAAGCACTCAGTAAGAAGGGTGCTTTTTTCCTATCAAAAATCTTTTAGCGGACTTCTTCTCTTTACATCTATCGAATTTTTCTTGATAATAAACTACAATACAGTTTTCATTTAAAAAGGTGATTCCATGGCGAACGAACAAGTTTTAACGGCGCAGCAGGTCATTGACAAGGCAAGAGAATACCTGTCCGCTGAACATATTCAATTTATAGAGCGAGCATATGAATATGCTGAAAATGCACACAAGGAGCAATACCGGAAATCTGGTGAGCCCTATATTATCCATCCAATTCAAGTGGCGGGTATTCTTGTTGATCTTGAAATGGACCCATCAACCATTGCAGGCGGTTTCCTGCACGATGTAGTTGAGGATACAGATGTGACATTACAGGATTTAAAAGAGCATTTTAACGAGGAAGTAGCAATGCTTGTTGATGGTGTCACAAAGCTCGGGAAGATTAAATATAAATCACAAGAAGAACAGCAGGCCGAAAACCATCGAAAAATGTTTGTTGCAATGGCGCAGGATATCCGCGTGATCTTGATTAAGCTGGCAGACCGTCTTCATAATATGAGAACGCTCAAGCATCTTCCGCAGGAAAAGCAGCGGAGAATTTCAAATGAAACACTTGAAATCTTTGCACCGCTTGCGCACAGATTAGGGATTTCAAAGATTAAGTGGGAGCTTGAAGATACAGCACTCCGCTATTTAAATCCGCAGCAATATTACCGGATTGTGAATCTGATGAAGCGCAAACGAGCGGAACGAGAGGAATACTTGGACGAGGTTGTCAATGAAGTGAAAGACCGCGTGTCTGAGGTGAACATCAAGGCTGAATTTTCCGGCAGACCAAAACATATCTATAGTATTTATCGCAAAATGGTCTTGCAAAATAAGCAGTTTAATGAAATTTATGATCTGCTTGCCGTTCGTATTTTGGTTGACAGCATTAAAGACTGTTATGCTGTGCTCGGGATTATCCATACATGCTGGAAGCCGATGCCAGGCAGGTTTAAGGATTATATCGCGATGCCAAAGCCGAACATGTACCAGTCTCTTCATACAACGGTGATTGGACCAAAAGGCGATCCGCTTGAAGTTCAGATCCGTACAGTGGAAATGCATGAAATCGCAGAATACGGGATTGCGGCACACTGGGCATACAAAGAAGGCAAAGAGTCAGCAGAATCAACGGAAGAAGCGGTCTTCCAGAAGAAGCTCTCTTGGTTTAGAGAAATTCTTGAATTTCAAAACGAATCCACAGATGCAGAAGAATTTATGGAGTCGTTAAAGATTGATCTTTTCTCTGATATGGTGTTTGTGTTTACGCCAAAAGGAGATGTCATTGAACTGCCGTCGGGTTCAGTTCCGATTGATTTCTCTTACCGGATTCACTCGGAAATTGGGAATAAAACGATCGGTGCCAAGGTCAATGGCAAGATGGTCACGCTCGATCACAAACTAAAAACAGGTGACATTATTGAAATTCTGACATCAAAGCACAGCTACGGGCCAAGTCAGGATTGGGTCAAGCTTGCCCAAACTTCCCAAGCGAAGCACAAGATCAGACAGTTTTTCAAAAAACAGCGCCGTGAAGAAAATGTCGAAAAAGGCCGAGAGCTCGTGGAGAAAGAGATCAAAAACCTTGAGTTTGATGTCAAAGACATTTTGACCGCTGAAAACCTGCAAAAAGTGGCTGACAAATTTAATTTTTCAAACGAAGAGGACATGTATGCAGCAGTTGGATATAACGGCATTACTGCACTGCAGGTCGCCAATCGTTTAACGGAAAAAGAAAGAAAACAAAGAGATCAAGAAGAGCAAGAGAAAACCGTTCAAGAAGTGACGGTGGAGCCAAAGACGTATCACGGGAAAAAACGGGAAGCTGGCGTAAGGGTCAAAGGAATTGATAACCTGCTTGTCCGCTTATCTAAGTGCTGTAATCCTGTTCCTGGCGATAGCATTGTCGGTTTTATTACGAAGGGCCGAGGTGTATCTGTTCACCGCGACGACTGTCCGAACGTGAAGACAGGAGAAGCGCAGGAGCGGTTAATTCCTGTTGAGTGGGAGCATGAGCAGCCTGCTCAAAACCGTAAAGAATACAATGTAGAAATTGAAATATTAGGATATGATAGACGCGGCTTACTCAATGAGGTGCTACAAGCAGTCAACGAAACCAAAACGAACATCTCCTCTGTTTCTGGGAAGTCTGATCGTAACAAAGTGGCGACGATCCATATGGCGATCTTTATCCAAAATATTAATCACTTGCACAAAGTGGTCGAACGCATTAAACAAATCAAAGACATTTACTCTGTTCGCCGATTCATGAATTAGAAAGGAAGTATATCGTCTATGAGGCTTGTTGTGCAGCGTGTGACAAATGCATCTGTGAAGGTAGAAGAAGAGATCACAGGTGCCATCAACGAAGGATATATGGTGCTTGTTGGTGTCACACACGAAGATACAGAAGAAGATGTGCTTTACTTAGCTGAAAAGCTTGCACATTTACGTATTTTTGAAGATGAAAATGGGAAAATGAATCGTTCATTATTGGACATAAAAGGAAGCGTTCTGTCTGTATCACAATTTACCCTATATGGTGATACGAGAAAGGGCAGACGGCCGAATTTTATGAAAGCCGCCAAGCCGGATGCAGCCAACTCGCTTTATGAATGTTTCAATAAAACCCTTAGAGAAAAAGGCATCCATGTCGAAACTGGCCGTTTTGGTGCGATGATGGACGTGACATTGACCAATTCAGGACCAGTCACGATCTTGATGGACAGCAAAGAATAGATTCTCTTTAGACTGTAGATGAACTCGTGCGGGAGTTTGTTTAGAGTCTTTTTCTTTTGCGGATAAACAAAAAAGAGGCGCAGCGGCCTCTTTCTTTTTAACGGAAATATTGTTTTAATCCTTCAGTCATTCCTTCTGTGACTCGTTCTTGGTAAGAGGCGCTATAAATGATCGCTTCCTCCTGAGGATTGCTTAAATACCCGAGTTCATATAAAAGGGAAGGGCGTTTGTTTTCTCTTAAAACAAAGTAATCTCCGAATTTGACACCCTTATCAGGGATTTGAGAGCGTTTTGCAACTTCTGAATGAACGCTTGACGCTAATTGCTGATCTTTTGCTGCTTGATAATAATACGCTGTACTTCCTCTAACACTTTGATCCATAAAACTATCGTAATGAAGACTAATAAATGCATCTGCATTTCGGTAATGAGATGTTGCCACCCTTGATTGAAGGCTGATAAAGGTATCATCACTTCTTGTTAAATATACATTTGCACCAGAAGCCCTTAATTTGCCTGCCAGTAAATTGGCGGTTTTGATGGTGATGTTCTTTTCAAAAGCACCATCTGCGCCGATTGTGCCGCTGTCTTTTCCGCCATGACCAGGATCAAGAACAATCGTTTTCCCTTTTAAAGAACCAGTTCCAGACGATGAATCCTGCTGAGGTCTTGGCGCGTCGCTGCTATTTTTCTTCGTTTGAACGACCCAGCTCGCCACATAGCCAGTTCCGCCGTTTGATAGTGTCACCTCGTACCAGTCACCTTGCGTCCGAACGATTTGATAGGCAGCTCCTTTTGTTGCTCTTTCTGCAATCCCAGCAGAGGTAGAAGCGCTTTTTCGAATATTGGTGCCATCATAGACAATGTACGCTTTTTGTTCAGAAGTCGAAGAGGATGAACTCTTTTCAGGTGCAGAGCCTGCTCCTTTGCCTGTGACAATGTAATAGCTTGCAACCCAGCCTTTTACGCCTTTCCCCTCAATTTCATACCAGCCGTTCTGCTCTCGCAAAATGGTGATCTGTGTGTTGCGGGCAAGTGAAGCGACGACTTGTGCATTTGGTGCGGCCGATTGCCTTACATTCAAGCTCGATACGCCAACTGTGCCTGTCTGGTTAGAGCGAGAGGACTCGCCGGAGCTTGATTGAGAAGTTTTCTGCCCCCCTGAAACATAATCAGAGTGAACCCAGCCTTCTGCTTGTTTATACGAAATTTTCGTCCATTCGCCGCTTGTCTCGAGCTTTTTAGCGGTAGCACCTTGCGGGAAAGTACCAATCACTTGATAGGAAGTCCCGGGGCCTGTCCGGATGCGAAGGTCGGAAGCTGTTGATGTAATTGTACTGCCTCCAGCCGTGCTTTGACCTTGCGTCTTTGGCTTCGCGGATTTTTGAGCGCCGGATGATGTGGTAATCAGCCATGAGACGACCCAGCCTTTTTGTCCGTTTGATAATTGGATCTGCACCCATTCTCCTTGTTCAGTGAGAATGGGATAGCTTTCGCCGCGTTTTACAACAGCTGCAATTCCATAGCTTAAACCAGGGCCCGTTCTCACATTGATTTCATCTGTTGCGACAACAGCTTGATCTGTTTGTGCTGTAGCATGTGTCATAGGCAAAGAACTCGCGATGAGAACAAAACAAGTAAGCAGCATCATCATTTGATTGTGTTTTTTCAGATTCAAAACGGTGTTTTCCCCTCCCTTGTAAAACCGATGAATGTTAATTCGTTATGTAGTGGATGAATTCCTTGCAGTTTCCCTAATAAAAATGAATCAATCTGTTTATACTAAATAAAAATGTGATATAAAAGGATGTACAAACATGAGATTAAGCAGAAAATTAGGACGAGTGCAATATAATGGACATCGTGATATCGACCGCTGGCAGCACGACGAAATGGATCAGCCAGGCTTCCTTGAAGAGACCGCATCTGAATACGGATGTACGTCAAAAGAAGAGCTGGAAAAGAAAAAGAGGCACGGCAAGGGTTGACAGAGTGGCAGCACCGACCTTATTATAATATAAATCAACACACTTGAAAATTTAAAATGTGGAACTGATGATAGAGAATAGTAGGGTAAATTGCGTGAGCAGAGAGGAATCGCCTTAGGCTGAAAGCGAATCCGCATGGCATTTATCACGAAAGAACACTCTGTAGGTTTCCTGCTGAACGCTCTAAAAATGAGTCAATAGGCGGAGAACGTGAATCTGCGTTAAGGATTTGAGCGGGAACATGGCTGGATCATGTTCCAACTAGGGTGGCACCACGGGTATAACTCTCGTCCCTACTATACACATAGTAGAGGCGGGGGTTTTTTATATGTCCACATAAAAAATGAATGATGGTCGTAGGAGGACGAAAAATGAGTTTTAATATTCCAAGAGGCACACAGGATATTTTACCTGGAGAGTCAGAACGCTGGCAGTATGTTGAACAAATTGCGAGAGATACATGTGCAGCCTTTCAATACAAAGAAATCCGCACACCGATTTTTGAGCATACAGAGCTGTTTGCACGGGGAGTAGGCGAATCAACTGATATCGTTCAAAAAGAGATGTACACATTTGAAGATAAAAAAGGACGCAGCATCACACTTCGTCCAGAGGGAACAGCTTCAACCGTCCGTTCTTATGTTGAAAATAAATTGTTTGCACAGCCTGCTCAGCCAACAAAGCTGTATTACATCGGACCAATGTTCCGCTATGAACGTCCGCAAACAGGAAGATATCGTCAATTTTATCAATTTGGGATAGAAGCGATTGGTTCCAAAGATCCTGCCATTGATGCTGAGGTCATTTCGCTTGCGATGAGTGTGTATGAGAAAGCAGGTCTTTCCAACTTAAAGCTCGTCATTAACAGCCTTGGTGACAAAGAGAGCCGTGCAGACTACCGCAAAGCACTGGTCGAGCACTTTGAGCCAAGAATTGAGGAATTCTGTCACGACTGTCAAACGCGTTTACATCAAAATCCGCTTCGTATTCTTGATTGTAAAAAGGATCGTGATCATGAATTGATGGCAACAGCTCCATCCATTCAAGATTTCTTAAATGAAGAATCGCGGACTTATTTTGAAAAGGTTAAACAATACTTATCGGATATAGGCATTGAGTATGTCGTTGATCCAAATTTAGTACGCGGTCTTGATTACTACAATCACACAGCATTTGAGATCATGAGTAATGCAGAAGGCTTTGGTGCGATTACAACATTAGCCGGCGGCGGCCGTTATGATGGGCTCGTTGAAGGAATTGGCGGTCCTGAATCACCAGGTATCGGATTTGCGATGAGTATTGAGCGTTTCTTATCTGCGATCGATGCTGAAGGAATTGAGCTTCCTCTGCAAGATGGTATTGATCTATACATTGCTGCTCTCGGAGATGAAGCGAAGGATTATTCTGTTTCATTATTAAACCGTCTGAGAAAAGAAGGTATCTCAAGTGAAATGGACTATACAGGGAAGAAACTAAAAGGACAATTTAAAGCGGCTGATCGATTAAAAGCCAAATTTATTGCAGTTCTTGGTGAAGATGAGCTTGCGCAGCAAATTGTGAATGTGAAAGATACGACAACGGGTGAACAAATTGAAGTGAAGCTTGATGAGCTGATTCAAATGTTGAAGGCCCACCAGAAAGCGTAAAGAAGGAGTGGAATGTTTGTGTTTGGTAGAACTTTTTATTGTGGAGAAGTAACAGAAGACCAAATCGGTCAGTCAGTTGTATTAAAAGGATGGGTTCAAAAAAGGCGTGACCTAGGCGGATTAATCTTTATTGATTTGCGCGACCGTACAGGGATTGTACAAGTTGTCTTCAATCCAGACCTATCAAAAGAGGCGCTTGAGACAGCAGAATCAATTCGTAATGAATATGTCCTTGATATTAAAGGAACGGTTGTTGCAAGAGAAGAAGCAACGATCAACCCAAATTTAAAAACGGGCAAAATTGAAATTCAAGTCGAAACGGTCACCGTTTTAAATGAAGCGAAGACTCCTCCTTTTGTGATTTCAGATCAAGCAGATGAGGTATCAGAAGATGTTCGTTTAAAATATCGTTACCTGGATCTTCGCCGCCCTGCAATGTTTGAAACAATGAAAATGCGACATGAAGTTACAAAAGCATTCCGCCATTTCTTGGACGACAACGGCTTTCTAGACATTGAAACACCAATTTTAACGAAAAGTACCCCAGAAGGTGCGCGTGACTATCTTGTTCCAAGCCGTGTACACGAGGGAGAATTTTATGCACTGCCTCAATCTCCGCAATTATTTAAACAATTGCTGATGGTTTCTGGAATGGACCGTTATTATCAAATTGCCCGCTGTTTTAGAGATGAAGACTTGCGTGCTGACCGTCAGCCGGAATTTACACAAGTCGATATTGAAATGTCCTTTATGAGTCAAGAGGACATCATGACGCTTGCTGAAGAGATGATGGCGAAGGTGATGAAAGATGTCAAAGGTGTAGACCTTACATTGCCATTACCTCGTATGACATACGATGAAGCGATGAATTCTTATGGATCTGATAAGCCGGATACACGCTTTGAGATGAAGCTAGTGAACATTTCAGACACGGTAAAAGACTCCGATTTCAAAGTGTTTAGCGGAGCTGTGAAAAATGGTGGAGCTGTGAAAGCGATCAATGTAAAAGGGGCTGCAGCGAACTACTCAAGAAAAGACATTGATGCACTTGGTGCATTTGCAGCGAACTACGGTGCAAAAGGTCTAGCTTGGCTAAAAGCAGAAGGGACTGAATTAAAAGGTCCGATCGCTAAATTCTTTGATGAAGCAAAGCAAGCTGAATTAAAAGAACAGCTGCAAGTTGAAGAAGGCGACCTTTTACTTTTTGTTGCAGATAAGACGTCTGTTGTCCATGATGCGCTTGGTGCACTTCGCTTAAAACTTGGTAAAGAGCTTGAACTGATCGATGAGTCTGTATTCAATTTCTTATGGGTTGTCGATTGGCCGCTGCTTGAAAAAGATGAAGAAGAAGGCCGCTTCTATGCTGCCCATCATCCATTCACAATGCCAGTTCGCGATGATCTTGAATTAATTGAAACAAGCCCGGAAGACATGAAGGCACAGGCTTACGATCTTGTGCTGAATGGCTACGAGCTTGGCGGAGGTTCTATTCGTATTTTCGAAAAGGACATTCAAGAAAAAATGTTTGGCTTACTTGGTTTTTCAAAAGAAGAAGCTTACGAACAATTTGGCTTCCTGCTGGATGCGTTTGAGCATGGTGTTCCTCCGCATGGCGGAATCGCGCTGGGTCTTGACCGTTTAGTGATGCTGCTTGCAGGCCGCTCTAACTTAAGAGATACGATTGCATTCCCAAAAACGGCAAGTGCGAGCTGCGTTCTCACAGATGCCCCTGGCCATGTAAGCGAGGCGCAGCTTGATGAGCTGAGTTTAGCGATTAAAACAAAAGTAAAACAGTAAAATAGGCGCATGTTTATAGGTATGTAAACGCTTGAAAAAGAAATATGCCTATGATATGCTTTCATCAATAATAAATAAAGTCCTGATACGTACGGTGGTTACCTAGTTTTGACCGAACATTTTTTTATACGGGAGCTTGCCTTTCCTTTCTGCATAAATGCCTCTTTAGAGGACTTATAAAGTCAGGAAGAAAGCACCCACCTGCATGGTGCGGGGTTCAAAACGAAGGAAATGCTGGCGGCGTCATCGGGACTTTTTTGTGTTTTTTTCTTTTAGAGAAGGATGACGGAGAAGTCTGAATATGATATGATTCTTTCGATTCATTTTAAATAAAGGTGGAGTGAGGCACTTGTTACATCAGTTTTCAAGAAACGAGCTTGCCATTGGCAAGGAAGGCTTAAATATACTAAAAAACAGTACAGTTGCAGTGCTTGGTGTGGGCGGCGTTGGTTCATTCGCAGTAGAGGCACTCGCTCGTTCAGGCGTTGGCCGTATTGTTCTTGTTGATAAAGATGATATTGATATTACAAATGTAAATCGTCAGCTTCCAGCATTGCTATCAACAGTTGGCCAGCCAAAGGTTGACTTAATGCAGGCGAGAATCGCTGATATTAATCCAGAATGTGAAGTTGTTGCGCTGAAGATGTTTTATACAGAGGAAACATACGAGCAATTTTTTGAGCATCCGCTTGATTACGTCATTGATGCCTCAGATACCATTCACTATAAAATTCATTTAATGAAAGAGTGTCTGAAACGAGGTGTGAACATCATTTCAAGTATGGGAGCTGCGAACAAAACAGATCCGACACGCTTCAAAATTGATGATATTTCAAAAACGCATACCGATCCTATAGCAAAAGTTGTGAGAACACGTCTGCGTAAGGAAGGGATTCGTAAAGGAATTGAAGTCATTTTCTCTGATGAAAGTCCGATTGTTATTCGTGAAGATGTCAGAAAAGAAGTTGGAAATGATGAAGCGAAGATTCGCAAGGCACAAATGCCGCCATCATCCAATGCATTCGTTCCGTCTGTTGCCGGACTGATCATGGGTGGTCATGTCATTATGAAGCTTTTAAAAGATATTCCAATTACACGTGTGAAGGATAAATAAACAGCCCGCCTGCTATAACATGCAGGGGGCTTTTCTTATTTCTGGCGTTTTAAATTTTCATAGACCTGTTTCAATGCACCTTCAAATTTTCCGGTTTGTTTCGGTACATAGTATTGCTTGTTTTTCAACGGATCAGGTAAATATTGCTGCTTCACCCAGCCGTTTTCGTAATCATGCGGGTATAAGTAATCGACGCCTCTTCCAAGTGCTGTGGCGCCTTTGTAGTGAGCATCTTTTAAATGAACTGGAACTTCTCCAATTTTCCCTGTACGAATGTCACCAAGTGCCGCATCAATCGCCTTATATGCCGAATTAGACTTAGGAGAAAGACACAGCTCAATCACTGCGTTCGCCAGTGGAATTCGTGCTTCTGGGAAACCGATTCTTTCTGCTGTTTGTACTGCGCTTAACACGCGGGGGCCTGCCTGCGGACTGGCTAAGCCAATGTCCTCGTAAGCCATCACGAGTAATCTCCTTGTAATGCTTTCAAGGTCTCCTGCTTCGATCAGTCTGGCAAGGTAATGCAGCGCCGCATCTGTATCAGATCCCCTAATGGATTTTTGAAAAGCCGAGAGGACATCATAATGAGCATCACCATTCTTGTCATGTGAGAAGCTCTTTTTTTGTAAACATTCTTCTGCTGCGGCAAGAGTGATTGTGATATGCCCTGTCTCATCAGCTTTTGTCGATAGGACAGCGAGCTCGAGTGCATTTAAAGCAGAACGCACGTCTCCTCCGCATCCATTGGCAAAATGATTCATCGCTTCATCGTCCACTGTCACCTCATAGCCGCCAAGCCCTCGATGCTCATCCTGTAAGGCTCTTGTTAACGCAGCTTTGATTTGCTCTGTTTCAAGCGGCTTCAGCTCGAATATTTGTGTCCGGCTTCGAATGGCAGGATTGATCGCATGGTAGGGATTAGCCGTCGTTGCCCCAATTAAAATGATCATGCCATTTTCTAAATAAGGAAGAAGAAAATCCTGCTTTCCTTTATCAAGCCGGTGGACTTCGTCTAAAATAAGGATCACCTGGCCGCTCATTTTCGCTTCAGCGGCAACAGCTTCCATATCCTTTTTGTTATGAATGACCGCATTCAGCGTTCGAAAAGCAATACTTGTACTGCCAGCAATCGCGGTTGCAATCGATGTTTTGCCGATGCCTGGCGGTCCGTATAAAATCATCGAGGATAAATGTTTTGCCTCGACCATTCGCCTAATAATTTGACCTTCTCCAACAAGATGCTCCTGCCCAATAATGTCTTCAATATGACTTGGGCGCATCCGGTACGCTAAAGGTTTCATAATTATCTCTCCTATAGCAATGTCTTGTTTGTATAGAGTACCGAAATTTCTTCAAATAGAAAAGAGATTCGTCCTTCTATCATGCTCAGAACCCGTAAATGAAAGTTGGCTGAAAGTATGATATAATTGCTTCTGGTCTATATATCGGCGTATATGAAATCAGAAAAATAATTGATGACATAGAATAGAAAACGCAGAGGTGTTTAACTTGAAAATATCAACTAAAGGCAGATATGGTCTGACGATCATGATCGAATTAGCCAAAAAACATGGCGAAGGCCCTACATCATTAAAATCAATCGCTCAAAACAATGATTTGTCTGAGCATTATTTAGAGCAGCTTGTATCACCACTCCGCAATGCCCGTCTTGTAAAAAGTATCCGCGGAGCGTATGGCGGCTATGTTCTTGCACATGAACCAAACGAGATCACAGCAGGTGATATTATTCGTGTATTAGAAGGACCCATTAGTCCTGTTGAAGTCATCGAAAACGAAGAACCAGCAAAGCGTGAACTATGGATTCGTATTCGTGATGCAGTAAAAGACGTACTAGACAATACAACTCTTGAAGACTTGGCAAGCTACACAGATGACGGGGATCAAGACTCGTATATGTTCTATATTTAGATCAGAGGTGTACCGGAAATGGAACGAATCTATTTAGATCATGCGGCCACAACGCCGATGGATCAGCGTATTGTGGACAAGATGATGCCGTACTTTACAGAGATATTTGGCAATCCCTCTAGTATTCATTCATATGGGCGCGAGGCAAGAAAGTGGCTCGATGAAGCAAGAGAAGTCATTGCAGGAGAATTACACTGTAAACCGCAGGAGATCATCCTCACAAGCGGTGGAACCGAGGCGGACAACCTGGCAATTACAGGTGTTGCCATGGCAAGACAGCATGAAGGAAAACATATCATCACAGTGAAAACAGAGCATCATGCGGTGCTGCATACATGTGAACGCCTAGAAAAACTAGGATTTGAAGTGACATATTTAGATGTGGACGAAACAGGATTGATTCATCTTGATCAATTAAAACAAGCATTGAGAGATGATACGATTCTTGTGACCGTCATGTACGGCAATAATGAAACAGGTGTGATTCAGCCAATCAAAGCCATTGGCGAACTTCTGCGTGATCACACTGCTCATTTTCATACAGACGCAGTGCAGGCGTTTGGCACAGTGCCCATTGATGCAGCAGATCTCCATATTGATCTTTTATCTGCTTCTGGCCATAAGCTGAATGGTCCGATGGGAACAGGTTTTTTATATGTAAACGAAGGCGTGAAACTTTCTCCGCAAATATTCGGAGGCGAACAAGAAAGAAAGCGCCGTGCCGGCACTGAAAATGTGGCAGGAATTGTTGGGCTTGCAGAAGCTGTTCAATTAACGAAGCAAAATAGAAGAGAAAAAGCGATGCATTATGGTAAGCTCAAAGAAACCATGCTGCAAGTATTCGAAGAGGAATCTCTCAATTTCTCTATCAATGGACATCCGAAAGAGACATTGCCGCACATTTTAAATGTTCATTTCCCGGGCGTCTCCATTGAATCGCTGCTTGTGAATTTAGATATGGAAGGAATTGCTGTTTCAAGCGGATCGGCATGTACGGCTGGATCTGTCCTTCCTTCGCACGTGTTAAGCGCCATGTATGGCGAAGAAGCAAAAGAGCTGACATCCTCAGTCAGAATAAGCTTCGGTCTTGGGAATGAAGAGGATCATGTGAAGCAGGCGGCACATAAGATAGCGGCTGTTGTCAAACGCCTAGCCAAATAAATGCTTCCTTTTGTTCGTGTGTGAAAAATGAAACAGCGAAGCACCTGAAGAACGAAACGCGCATGTTGTTTCATTGAAATTGGAGTTGATGAAGATGACAAAAAGACCAGAAGATACAAGAGTTGTGGTCGGTATGTCCGGAGGAGTCGATTCATCAGTTGCCGCTCTTATGTTAAAGGAGCAAGGCTATGATGTCATCGGCATATTTATGAAAAACTGGGATGACACCGATGAAAATGGTGTTTGCACAGCAACGGAAGACTATGAGGATGTCATCCGCGTATGTAACCAAATTGGAATCCCTTATTATGCAGTGAATTTCGAGAAGCAATATTGGGACAAAGTGTTTCAATATTTCCTTGATGAATATAAAGCGGGCAGAACGCCAAACCCAGATGTCATGTGTAACAAAGAAATTAAGTTCAAGGCATTCCTTGAGCATGCACTTTCACTTGGTGCGGATTATTTGGCAACAGGACACTATGCTCGTGTTGATCGAACTGGTGATGAAGTCAAAATGCTGCGAGGTCTTGATGCAAACAAAGACCAAACGTATTTCTTAAATCAGCTGACACAGGAACAACTTGATAAAGTCATGTTCCCAATCGGTGATTTAGAGAAAAAAAGGGTTCGTGAATTGGCAAAAGAAGCAGAGCTCGCAACAGCAGCGAAAAAAGATTCAACAGGTATCTGCTTTATTGGAGAAAGAAACTTTAAAACGTTCCTCAGTCAATATTTGCCTGCACAGCCTGGTGTGATGCAGACAATGGACGGAGAAGTAAAAGGGGAGCACGATGGACTGATGTATTACACGATCGGTCAGCGCCAAGGACTTGGCATTGGCGGCAGCGGTGATCCTTGGTTTGTCGTTGGAAAAGACTTGGAGAAAAACATCTTGTTTGTTGAACAAGGCTTCCACAATCCACTTTTATACTCTGAAAGCATTTCAGCTGTTAATATCAGCTGGACTCGTCCTCATATTGTCGGAGAAAACGGTGAATTAACTTGCACAGCAAAATTCAGATACCGTCAAGAAGATCACCATGTGAAGGTCAAAATGACAGGTGAGCAAGAAGCGATGGTGATCTTTGATGAACCTGTTCGTGCTGTTACCCCGGGACAAGCGGTTGTTTTTTATGATGGCGACGAATGTCTTGGCGGCGGTACAATTGACGATGTCTTCAAAGATGGTCAAAAGCTGTCGTATGTGTAGCATGTTTCAAAACCTCAACGTCGCTGTTGAGGTTTTTTAATGAAAGGATGAGAGAGCGAATGAATTATAACGAAATCGGCATAGAAGCCTTGAATCAAGGGAATATCGAAAAAGCAGCTGAAGCTTTTACAAAAGCGATCGAAGAAAGCCCGAAGGACCCGGTTCCATATATTAACTTTGCGAACTTACTTTCAAGTATCAATGAATTTGAACGCGCTTTAAACTTTTTTCAGAAAGCAATTGAACTTGATCATACCGCAGCTGCAGCCTATTATGGAGCAGGAAATGTGTATACGTTAAAAGAAGACTTTATGAAAGCGAAAGACTACTTTGAACAAGCACTAAAAGCGGGCATGGAAAATAGTGATTTGTTTTATATGCTTGGGCAGACGCTCATCAAATTAGAGCAGCCAAAGCTTGCGATGCCGTATCTTCAGCGTGCCGTTGAACTAAATGAAGAAGATAATGAAGCAAGATTCCAATTTGGTATGTGCTTAGCCAATGAACACATGCTGGAAGAAGCGGTGACAACTTTTAGTGAAGTCATCACGCGTGATCCGCAGCATGCAGATGCCTTTTATAATTTAGGTGTTGCGTATGCGTACTTAGAGAAAAAAGACGAAGCACTTGAGATGCTGGGTAAAGCCATTGACGTGCAGCCTGACCATATGCTGGCACTACATGCGCAAAAGCTGATTCAAGAGGCAGAATAGATGGAAGGAGGGAAGACCTGTGCAGGAACATCCAGATCAAATGAAGCTTGAGGACGAACCGTTTTTAAAGGGGACCATTCAAGCCGTTATTTTCCATAATGAAAGTAATTTATACTCGGTGTTAAAGGTAAAAGTCATTGAAACATCGGAAAACTTAGAGGAAAAAACAGCATCTGTCACAGGCTACTTCCCAGCACTTCATGAGGAGGAAACCTACACCTTTTATGGCAAAGTGACAAGCCATCCGAAATTTGGTGAACAGTTTCAGGCCACTCATTTTCAAAAGGAAGTACCAACAACGAAGCAAGGAATCATACATTATCTCTCAAGTGATTTATTTGAAGGGATAGGGAAAAAGACGGCTGAAGAAATCGTCGGGAAGCTTGGCAATCAGACGCTTCATAAGATTATGCGTGACCCAGCTGTTTTGTATGATGTACCGCGCTTATCAAAAAAGAAGGCGGATAAGCTGGCCGCAGCGCTTCAGGAGCATCAAGGGCTGGAACAAATCATGATCAGCCTGAATCAGTATGGCTTTGGTCCGCAGCTCAGCATGAAGATTTACCAAGTATACGAGAGTGAAACGCTGCAGAAAATCGAGGAAAATCCCTATCAGCTTGTCAAGGATGTCGAGGGAATCGGATTTATTAAGGCGGATGAGCTTGGTGCTAGAACAGGCATCTCAGGTAATGACCCAGAGCGGATTCGCGCCGCCTTGCTATATACAGTGGAGACAGCCAGTCTACAGGACGGTCATACGTACATACAAACGAAAGATTTGATCGTCGAAACCCGCAAACTGCTCAACCAAACAGGCAATGATTACAAAGTGACTGAAATGGATGTTGCCAATCAGATCATTGCACTTGGCGAAGGAAAAGAAATGATCATTGAAGACGACCGCTGCTATCATCCATCCTTATTTTATGCAGAACAAAGTGTCGCCAAACGCATTCAAAAAATCGTCTCCCAAACAGAATATGCAGATCAATTTCCTGAATCAGAATTCCTGCTAGCACTTGGCGAGCTGGAGGAGCGGTTAGGCGTCCAATATGCACCGACACAAAAGGAAGCGATTCAAAAGGCACTCATGTCCCCGATGCTGCTTTTAACAGGCGGGCCTGGAACAGGGAAGACGACGGTCATTAAAGGAATTGTCGAGCTTTACAGTGATCTTCACGGTGTTTCTCTTGATCCGAGTGATTATAAAAAAGATGAATCCTTCCCATTTGTGCTTGCGGCACCAACTGGACGGGCGGCTAAACGGATGACAGAATCAACAGGGCTTCCAGCTGTCACCATTCACCGGCTGCTAGGCTGGAACGGTTCGGAGGGCTTCTCGCATGATGAGGAACAGCCGATTGAAGGAAAGCTTGTCATCATTGATGAATCAAGTATGCTGGATATTTGGCTGGCGAATCATTTGTTTAAAGCGATTCCTGATCATATCCAAGTGATTATGGTAGGAGATGAACATCAGCTGCCATCTGTCGGACCAGGCCAAGTTTTACGGGATTTGCTTGCCTCAAAAGCCGTGCCGGCTGTTACCCTGACAGATATTTACCGGCAGGCAGACGGCTCAACCATTGTTGAACTGGCACATGATATGAAAAATGGTGTGCTGCCAAAGGATATTACTGCACGCTCAAAGGATCGGTCCTTCATTCGGTGTTCAGCTGATCAAATGAAAGAAGTCATTGAGAAAGTTGTCAGCAATGCTGCTCAAAAAGGATTTTCGGCAAAGGACATTCAAGTGCTCGCACCAATGTATAAAGGAAAAGCAGGCATCAATGAGCTCAACAAAATGCTGCAGCACATTTTGAATCCTAAAAAACCAAAAGGCAGAGAAATCCCGTTTGGTGATGTGGTGTACCGGACAGGTGATAAGGTGCTTCAGCTTGTGAATCAGCCGGAGAACAACATTTTTAACGGCGATATCGGCGAAATTGTCTCGATTTTTTATGCAAAAGAAAATACAGAAAAAGAAGACATGGCCGTGATCTCCTTTGATGGGAATGAAATCACCTTTACAAAAAAGGATTTTCATCAATTTACACATGCTTATTGCTGCTCCATTCACAAATCACAAGGAAGTGAATTCCCGATTGTTGTGCTGCCAGTCGTCAGGAGCTATTACCGAATGCTTCGGCGGAATCTGCTGTACACAGCCATTACACGCAGTAAAAAGTTTTTAATACTGTGCGGCGAGGAATCAGCGCTGGAATGGGGTGTGAAAAACAATGAGGATTCCCTTAGACAAACGTCCTTAACGATGCGGCTAGTGCAAACCGAACAAATCATGGATGCAGAACTTGAAGCGCTCCAAAAAGAGCTTCCGTTTAGCGTACATGACGCAAATATTGGCATGGAGGGAATCACTCCATTTGATTTTATGCATGAGTAGAAGGCTTCCATATGGAAGCCTTTTAGTATGAAAAGAACTTCTCCCATTCTGTTCATGGAAGCCATTTCTTCGTATGAGTCATGAAGCAAACGCACACGATAAGACTGTTCCGCAAAAGGTGGTTGAGCACATTTTGAGAACATGCCGAGAACTTGAAGGAATGACGATCTATACAGATGAGCTGTCCCAATCACTTGGTTCCATAAAAGATATTTGCTTTTTAGCCGGAGGCAGCTGCGGAGGATATGTGTTAGAGGGGAAAAAGAAAGACTGTGCACTCGTTCCATTCTCTGCTTTTGATCAGCTGACAGATAAAGGTTTGTATGTGAGCTGTCAGGAGGGAGTGGGCATGGATTCCTCTGCTCCATTCTTGTTATTTTCAAAATTAAAAAAGAAAATGATGCAGTCGCCTGATGGTGAAAATTTAGGCATTTTGGAAGATGTATACTTTTGCTCAAATTCGGGCACAATCGTAGCATATGAACTCTCGGACGGCTTCTTTACAGAGCTATCAGGGATTCGGAAACAGCTGCAGGCTGCCGGAACCTTGATGAACGTTCAAAAGGAAGCACTGGTTCTAAACCGAACGTAAAGAGGTGCTGATTATGCTCATTTGCCCAAATTGCAAATGTAAAGACATCGGAAAAATTGGGGTCAATCAATATTATTGCTGGGGCTGTTTTATTGAATTGACGCTGTCAAAAGGCAAAATATCTACACACCAAGTGGAGGAAGACGGGACACTAAGCAGCTTAGATGATCTGTTTAGTGACGATGAACGTTCAATTCAATTATAAGTGTTAAGGGGGAATTTCGAATGGGCAAAATGACTTCTTCACTATTAACGCTTGGTGCAGGTGCACTCGCATATCACTTTGCAAGCCGATATGATATGCCATCAAAGCGGGATATGAAAAAGCTAAGAAAACGTGTTATGAGAATGATGTAAACAAAAAGGGCTAAAATGATCTTCATTTTAGCCCTTTGTTTTTTTCAGCGTGATCGCAAACCGGTCTATACGCTGAGGCATCCGTCAAGAGCGGATGTTCATTTTATGCCTGCCTGTATTCTAATCGTCTTGCAAGAATAGATAAGCTGAAATTGACGACAAAATACATCATAGCTGCCAATAGGAATATCGGCAGTAAATAGGATTGGCTTTGACCGTTTAATATTTGTGCGTGATGTAATAATTCTGGAAGCGCAATGACAACAGCAAGCGACGTATCTTTCAAAAGAGATATGAACTGACTGACAATTGGCGGCACCATTCGGCGCAGAGCCTGCGGCATAATAATCATTTTCAATGTTTGAATATAGGTTAAACCAGAAGACCTGGCTGCTTCGATCTGGCCCTTATCAATTGATTTAAGGCCGCTCCGAATAATTTCTGACAGCATCGCAGATTCAAACACGGTTAAAGCTGCAATAGCAGAGGCTGTGATGCTCAGCTTGATGCCGATTTCAGGCAATGCAAAATATGTGAAAAAGATGATCAGTAAAAGCGGCAGGTTCCGAATGGTTTCTACAACAACCGCAAGCACTTTTGATAAAACCGGAATTTGAGCGAACCGCAATGTGCCAACGACTAATCCAATGATAAAGCTCAAAATGATGGAAATAAAAGCCACTTTTAAGGTGACAGCAAATCCTTCAAGTAAAAAGGCGAGATGATCAGGCTGGTAGGCACCTATAAAATCCATGATGTTTCCTCCTTTCTAGTGGCTTCTTGCTAATCTTCTTTCTAAATAACCAACACCTAGACTGAGCGGAATGGTTAATAGCAGATAGAACATGGCGACAAAGATGTAGACATCAAACGTCACAAATGTTCTAGACGCAATGAGGTCTCCCTGATACATAAGATCAAACCCTGCAATGACACCTAAAATAGAGGAGTTTTTGACAAGGTTAATAAATTGATTCCCAAGAGGGGGAATGACGATTTTAATCGCCTGCGGCAAAATGATATACCGCATCGTCCCGCCATATGACAGACCTGAAGCACGGGCTGCTTCCATTTGTCCAAGCGGCACAGCTTGTATCCCTGCACGAATGGCTTCAGCAATAAAGGCAGAGGTATAAATGGCAAGAGCGATCGTTCCAGCAGTAAAACCATCTGCTACTATACCCAGCACTGGTAAACCAAAGAAGAAAACAAAGGTGATCAATAATAACGGAATATTCCGAATAAATTCCACGTAAGCCGTCCCTAACCAGTTGAGCGGCCTGAGTGGCGCTATTCTCATAATGGCAATGAGTGTACCGATCAAAAAGCTTCCAATCAGAGCAATGACACTTGCACCAATGGTATATTTAAAGCCTTCTAAATAAAGATGAACATTTTCAGTGAGAATGGAAAACCGCAGCAATCAGTTCACTTCCTTCCTGATTAACAGGGGAGCCAAGGAGCGGCTCACCTGAGGCATTGATCTTGACGAATCAAATGCTATTCTTTGATCCATTTTTTAAGAATCTTGTCATACTCTCCATTGTCTTTTAACGTTTTTAAGGCTTTATTGATCGCATCTGTTAATTCTTGATCTCCTTTTTTCACAGCAATGCCATAAGGCTCATCTGTAAAGGTGCCGCCGACCACTTCATAATTTGAATCCTCATCTGCCATACCAAATAAGATCGCATTATCAGTTGTCAGCACTTGCCCTTGGTTTGATTTTAATGCTGTAAAAGCCTCCTGATAGTTCTCGAATTCTAATACGGATGCTTCAGGTGCTTTCTCGCGGATATTTTGAGAAGAAGTAGAGCCTTTTACGGCCAGTACCTTCGTTCCTTTTTTAAGATCATCAATGGATTGAATGTCGCTTCCTTTTTTCACAAGCAGTGATTGTCCTGCTTCAAAGTATACATCTGAGAAATTGACTTCTTTTTTACGTTCTTCTGTAATTGTCATGGTCGCAACAATCGCATGAATATCTCCTTTTTGAAGTAAAGGAATTCTCGTTTTAGATGTGACTTCTTTGAATTCTGCTTTTCCTTTATCGCCGAGTATTTCCTTTGTGATGGCTTTTGCAATGTCAATATCAAATCCTTCAATATCACCGCTGCTCGGATTTTTTAGACCGAATAAACGTGTGTCATTTTTTACACCGAAAATGATTTTTTTGTCTTTCTTAATGGTTTCTAAAGAACTTCCTTGTTTTGCCTCAGTTGACCCTTTTTCAGTCGATCCACAAGCAGCCAAAGCGGCAATGCAGCAAGTCATAAAGAGCATCAGGCCAAAGCGTTTCATTTTTTTCATCAAACCATTCCCCCCTAGTGATTTAATATACGGCTTAAAAATAATTGAGCACGTTTCTCTTGCGGTTTTTCATAAAATGCAGCCGGTGTTGATTCTTCAAGAATTCTGCCTTCATCAATAAAGACAATGCGGTCGGCCACTTCGCGGGCAAAGCCCATCTCATGTGTGACGACAACCATGGTCATGCCTTCACGGGCCAGCTGCTTCATCACATCTAATACCTCGCCGATCATCTCTGGATCAAGTGCAGATGTCGGTTCGTCGAAAAGCATCACCTCCGGCTTCATCGCAAGCCCTCTTGCAATGGCAACGCGCTGCTGCTGTCCGCCAGAGAGTCGTGAAGGGTAGGTGTCTGCCTTTTCAGGAATGCCGACTTTATTTAAATAAAATTCAGCTGTTTCCTTTGCTTCTTCCTTGCTCACTTTTTTGACCTTCATCGGCGCAAGCATAATGTTTTCAAGCACCGTCTTATGCGGATAGAGGTGAAAATGCTGAAAGACCATGCCGATATTTTGCCTGACAAGATTAATGTTGGTCTTCGGATGCTGAACAGACACTTGGTTGACGAGAACTTTTCCCGCATCAATGCTTTCAAGACGATTGATACACCTGAGCATCGTGCTTTTACCAGACCCTGAAGGACCGATGATCACAACAACCTCCCCTTTTTGAATATGTAGGTTAATGTCCTTAAGTACATGGAACTGGCCATAATGCTTGTTGACTTCTTCGAATGTGATCATGAAGAACCTCCTCTTGTGTTTCATTGGCTAAAGCTAAAGTGGATTCTAGCACAACTTGTGTAAAAAGAAGTAAATAATGGAATATTTTCTGACGAGATTTTACTGCAAACAGTGACTTTGGATGGAGCTGTATGTTTCATGTGTATTCATTTTTAACAAAGTTAGGACAAATTTTATTTACGTGGATAATTGCAGAAAATGGTTAAACAATAAGAAAAGAGGTGAAAAAGGTGAAGAAACGTCCGATCCAATTTCTGATATATGCTGCAGGGGTCCTGCTTGTCCTTGCATCCTTGCTCATTTTACTGCAGCTCGACGAGTTATGGATGCCTGTTTTTGTATTGCTGAAGGCGGTTCTCATTCCGCTTCTCATCGCCATTTTTATTTCTTACCTGCTTTATCCTATTGTCGAAAGACTGCATGCACGAGGGCTGCCGAGAACAATCAGTCTCTTACTCATCTATGTCCTGTTTTTTGGCGGGATTGGTTTTGCGGTTTATAAAGGAGCGCCTGTTATGATCGCACAGTTAAATGAGCTGTCAGAACAAATTCCTGTCATCGCGGAAACGTATAATGGCGCTTTATCACATATTCATCATCATACGAGCCACTGGCCTGACGGACTTCACGACCGCTTGGACCGCTTCATTGTTCAATCGGAGACATATGCAGCCAATAGCGCTGAGCGGATGATTCTTAGCTGTAAAGTTTTATTTGATTACGTTTTAGTTGCAGCACTCATCCCTTTTCTTGTTTTTTATATGGTAAAAGACATGAACACGATGAAGCGGGCGGCATGGTATTTAACGCCGCCATCATTTAGGAAGAGGGGGCATGCCTTTGTCAAAGCAGTGGATGAATCGCTTGGTGATTATATTCGAGGGCAGCTGCTTGTCTGTTCTTTAATCGGGGGTGCAGCAGCCATTGTGCTCTGGCTTTTCCATATCCCGTATCCGCTCGTTCTTGGCATGCTGATAGGAGCAACGAACGTGATTCCGTATTTTGGACCGATAATTGGCGCAGTTCCTGCCATCTTTATAGCGTTTACCATCTCAGTGAAATCGGTCATCATTGTATTGATCACAGTAGCGGTGCTGCAATTTTTAGAGAGCAATGTCCTCAGTCCGATCATTGTAGGGCGAAGTCTTCATATGCATCCTGTCGTCATTATGCTTGTCTTGCTTGCAGGAGGGGAGCTGTTTGGCTTAATTGGGATGATTTTAGCCGTACCAGCAGCTGCGATTATCAGGGTGATCATTGTGCAATATATCCTGATGAGACGAAGCGTTCATTGACAAGACGAGCCGAGTTGTCTATAATAATTTCGATTCATACATATTGAAATTCAATGACGGACCCGAGTACGTTAAAAAGCTGTTGCAGAGAGAGGCTTTATTTGCTGTGAAAAGCCTTATCAGACCTTTAACGGAAGCTAGTCCCGAGTGCAGATAAACACTGCCGCTCTCTTCCGGCGTTATCGGATGTGAAGGTGATAGACGAATTTGTCTATAATCAGGGTGGTACCGCGAGAACATCTCGTCCCTGTGTAAGTCGTTTTGTGCTTGCATAGGGCGGGGTGTTTTTTCGTTTGTGTGGAGATTGATGAATGAAAAGGGAGGATTTTTGAATGAAAACTTTAACTTCAGCTCAAGTACGTCAAATGTTTTTAGACTTTTTTAAAGAAAAAGGACATGCTGTAGAACCGAGTGCGTCACTTGTACCGCATGACGATCCGACACTTTTATGGATCAACAGTGGGGTGGCAACATTAAAAAAATATTTTGATGGCCGCGTCGTACCTGACAATCCGCGTATTTGCAACGCGCAAAAATCGATTCGTACGAATGATATTGAAAATGTAGGGAAGACAGCACGCCATCACACGTTCTTTGAAATGCTTGGCAACTTCTCTATTGGTGACTATTTTAAAGAAGAGGCCATTGAATGGGCGTGGGAATTCCTCACAAGTGAAGAGTGGATTGGTTTTGATCCGAATTTGTTATCTGTGACAGTCCACCCAGAGGACGAAGAAGCATATATTCTTTGGAGAGATAAAATTGGTGTGCCTGAAGAACGTATTATTCGCCTTGAAGGAAACTTCTGGGATATTGGCGAGGGCCCAAGCGGACCGAATACAGAAATTTTCTATGACCGCGGTGAATCATACGGTGACGACATGAACGATCCAGAATTATATCCAGGCGGGGAAAACGAGCGTTATCTAGAAGTATGGAATCTCGTGTTCTCTGAATTCAACCATAATCCAGATGGGTCATACACACCGCTTCCGAAGAAAAACATTGATACAGGGATGGGCCTTGAACGAATGGTATCTGTCATTCAAAATGTGCCAACGAACTTCGATACAGACCTTTTCATGCCGATTATTCGTGCAGTCGAAACCATTTCTGGAGAAAGCTATGGTTTGGCGAAGGAAAAAGATACAGCATTTAAAGTCATTGCTGACCATATCCGGACAGTTGCCTTTGCTGTAAGTGACGGTGCGCTTCCTTCCAATGAAGGCCGCGGATATGTATTAAGACGTTTGCTGCGCCGCGCTGTGCGTTATGCAAAAACGATTCATATCCACCGTCCGTTTATGTATGATCTAGTGCCAGTTGTTGCTGAGATCATGAAGGATTTCTACCCAGATGTACAAGCAAAAGAAGAATTTATTGCGAAAGTCATCAAAAACGAAGAAGAACGTTTCCACGAAACACTGAACGAAGGGTTAGCGATTTTGTCAGAAGTGATCAAAAAAGAAAGAGACAAAGGCAGTTCACAAATTTCAGGTGAAGATGTATTTAAGCTGTATGACACGTATGGATTCCCTGTCGAGCTGACAGAAGAATACGCAGAAGATGAAAACATGACAGTTGATCGAGAAGGCTTCCAAGCGGAAATGGAGAAGCAGCGTGAACGGGCAAGAAATGCGAGACAAGATGTCGGCAGTATGCAGGTTCAAGGCGGCGCTTTAGGCGATATTAAAGTGGAAAGTACCTTTGTTGGCTACGAAAATTTAACTGCGGAAACTCGCATTATCGAACTGCTTCAAAATGGTGAACTTGTCTCTGAAGCACATGAAGGAGACACGGTGCAAATCTTGTTAGATGAAACACCTTTCTATGCGGAAAGCGGCGGACAAGTAGCGGATAAAGGAACACTAAAAAGTGCAGAAGCCATCATTGAGATCAAAGACGTGAAAAAAGCACCAAACGGTCAGCATGTCCATGAAGGAGTCGTCGTAAGCGGTACGGCTCAAAAAGGTCTCGAGGTCACTGCTGAAGTGGAATCAGCTCTTCGAAAAGGCATTGTGAAAAACCATACAGCGACACACCTTCTGCATCAGGCGCTGAAAGATGTATTAGGCAGCCACGTGAACCAAGCAGGGTCATTGGTGAATGAAAACAGACTTCGCTTTGATTTCTCTCACTTTGGACAAGTGACGAAAGAAGAATTGTCTCAGATTGAAAAAATCGTGAACGAAAAGATTTGGGAAGGCATCTCAGTTGCTATTGATCTGAAACCAATTGCTGAAGCAAAAGAAATGGGTGCAATGGCGCTCTTTGGCGAGAAGTATGGCGATATTGTCCGTGTTGTCCAAGTGGGTGATTACAGCATCGAGCTATGCGGCGGCTGTCACGTGCAGAACACTGCGGAAATCGGTTTGTTTAAAATCGCGTCTGAGTCGGGTATTGGTGCTGGAACACGCCGTATTGAAGCTGTGACTGGTAAAGGCGCTTATGAAGAATTAAATGACCAGCTGGCGATTTTAGAACAGGCAGCAAGTGAGCTGAAGTCAAATACGAAGGATGTACCAAAACGGATTGCTTCATTACAGGCAGATTTAAAAGAGGCTCAAAGAGAAAACGAATCTCTCCTTGCGAAATTAAGCCAAGCAGAAGCAGGCTCTATTTTAGAGAAAGTGACAGAAGTTGGCGGAGTGAAAGTATTAACTGAAAAAGTAAATGCTAAAGACATGAACCATTTAAGAACAATGGTTGATGACTTAAAAGCTAAATTAGGATCAGCTGTCATCGTCCTGGGAGCCGTTCAAAACGGAAAAGTAAACATTTCAGCAGGAGTGACAAAAGACGTGATCGAAAAAGGTCTTCATGCAGGAAAGCTTGTGAAGCAGGCAGCTGAAATCTGCGGCGGAGGCGGAGGCGGACGTCCAGACATGGCACAAGCAGGCGGAAAACAACCAGAAAAGCTTGAAGAAGCACTGGCAACTGTCGAAGAATCTGTCAAATCCGTTTTATAATCAGGCGATGTAGTGTAGAATAATGGTATTAGATGAGCGGTTAGAAAAAAGCTTGCTAGTAGAATGTTGGAAGAGAGGTGCAAGAAGCAGTGAGTTCATTTGATAAGACAATGAAGTTTAACTTCTCTGATGATTCAGCTGAAACCAATGTGAATGAAGTGCTCATTACAGTTCATGACGCACTCCAAGAAAAAGGATACAACCCGATCAATCAAATTGTCGGATACTTGCTGTCAGGCGACCCTGCTTATATTCCAAGACATCAGGATGCACGCAACCTAATTCGTAAACTAGAACGAGACGAATTAATTGAGGAATTGGTTAAATCGTACTTAGAGACACATAAAGAGGCGTAAAACATGAGAATTCTGGGCTTAGATTTAGGCACGAAAACCCTTGGTGTTGCGATCAGTGATGAAATGGGCTGGACAGCGCAAGGGATTGAAACCATTAAAATTGATGAAGCAGGCGGAGACTTTGGTCTCAGCCGCCTGTCTGAGATCGTTGCAGAATTTGGAGCGGATAAAATTGTACTTGGCTTTCCAAAAAATATGAACGGCACGGTCGGTCCTAGAGGCGAAGCCAGCCAATCATTTGCGAAAGTGCTAGAAAACACGTACAATGTTCCTGTTGTGCTTTGGGACGAGCGTCTGTCAACAATGGCAGCGGAAAAAATGCTCATCTCTGCAGATGTGAGCAGACAAAAGCGTAAAAAAGTCATTGATAAAATGGCGGCTGTTATGATCCTGCAAGGATATTTAGACAGCTTAAATTAAAATGAGGTGAATCAAATGGAACACGGAGAAAAGCAAATTACAATCGTTGATGATAATGGAAATGAACAGCTTTGCGAAGTACTATTTACTTTTGAAAGCGACCATTTTAACAAATCTTATGTCCTTTACTACCCAATTTCTGAGCAAGACAATGAGGAAATTGAAATTCATGCATCAAGCTTTACACCGAACGAAGACGGTGAAGATGGCGAGCTAGAGCCGATTGAAACGGATGAAGAATGGGACATGATTGAAGAAACGTTAAATACGTTCTTAGATCAAGAAGACGAAGAATAGAACAAATAAAAGGCCTGTGAACAGATCTTCTTGATCTTTCTTCACAGGTCTTTTTTTACGATTAATATGTTAACTTTATTTTATTTTATGTTGACATAATGAATTGTACCTTTTACTCTGTTTTTAACAATAAATTGAGTGAGGGGCATGGAGATTGAAAATACAAGATATGATGCAAATAGCGTTAATGACAGCGGTCATCGGGATGTTAGGCTTAATCCCGCCGATTTTACTTACATTTACACCTGTACCGATTACATTGCAAACCGCAGGTCTTTTGCTTGCTGGCGGGCTGTTAAAGCCTAAACAAGCACTAATCAGTTTATGTCTTTTTCTTTTGGTTGTGGCAGCAGGCGCACCTCTTTTGTCAGGCGGGAGAGGCGGGATAGGGGTCTTTTTTGGTCCAAGCGGTGGTTTTCTTCTTGCTTATCCTGCTGCTGCCTTCATGATCAGCTTATGGGTGAACCGGCTGAAAAAAGTAACCGCACTGCGTCTTTTTGTGATCTATGCGGTTTGCAGTATTGTGATTTTGTATATGTGCGGTATCCCCTTTCAAGCCATGATGATGCATATGAAGGTCTCGCAGGCGACTTTCCTTAGTTTGATTTATCTTCCAGGCGATCTCATCAAAGCGGGAATGTGTGCTGTCTTTACGGTCAAAATCATACAGGCCCTGTCATATCGAAAAAGGGATCTGCATAAAGGGAGGCGTGCAGTTTGAACAGAATAACGGAAAGCTATGCAGTACATGCAGAAATGAAACCAGATCAGATTGCCATCATAGATGAGCAAGAAAGCATTACATATCAAGATTGGTATGAACGTGTGCAGAGATCAGCACAGTGGTTACAAGGAACGGTTCATCAGCAAAAAAGAATCGCTTTTTTATTATCAAATGGTGCTTCTTTTTTGCAAATATTTGCGGGCGCTGCTTATGCAGGATGGACAGCCGTTCCGCTTGATCCGAGATGGAGTCATGAAGAATGTGTCGAAAAGCTCCTGTTAAGTGAGGCGGATCTCGCCATTATAGAGGATCGATTGATAAAGAGATTTGAACAGGGAAGCGTGGACATGCCGCTTCTTTCTTTATCAGAATGGAAGGAAAGAATGAGCCTTCTCACAGACAGTCCATATAACAGCTGCGATACCGAGAAGAATCCTGTCTTTTATATGGGGTTTACGTCAGGATCAACGGGCTCACCGAAAGCCTTTATTAGGCGTCAGCAGTCTTGGATCGAGAGCTTTCGAATGACCACTGCTTCATTTGGAATCACTCATCAAGATCATGCTCTTATATTAGGTACACTCTTATCCTCTCACTTTTTATATGGTGCTATTAGTACATTATACTTTGGCGGCACAGTGACGCTTTTAGAAAAATTTGTGCCAGTAAAAGCGAAGAAAGCCTTAGAGACAGGTGATATCACCGTGATGTATACTGTCCCAACAATGACAGAAACGTTACTACAAATCGAAGCTTTTAGAGAAGACAATCCACTTCTTGTCATGTCATCGGGAGCAGATTGGAGCATCTCTTCAAAAGAACAGCTCGTGATCAACTATCCACATGTCACTTTTTTTGATTTTTATGGCACATCAGAGTTAAGTTTTGTCTCTTATTTGTCTTCAAATGACTTTATGCAAAAACCTACTTCTGTTGGACGGCCTTTCTCCTCCATTCAAGTAGAAGTAAGGCGGCCCGATCAATCTGTCTGTCAGCCAAATGAAACAGGGAGAATTTATGTAAAGAGCCCAATGACGTTTTCAGGATACTTGCATGAGCAGAAACCGCCGGAGGAGTGGCTGACAGTTTACGATATGGGAGGGCTGGATGAAGACGGTTATCTGTATATGAGCGGTCGTGAGAATGGCATGATTGTCTATGGAGGACTGAATATTTTCCCAGAGGAAATTGAGCGTGTGCTAAATGAACAGCCAGAGGTCAAACGGTCGATTGTGGTTGGCGTTCCTGACCCATATTGGGGTGAAATCCCTGTTGCCATACTGGAGCAAGTGCCGCAAATAAAGGCGGTTCGACAAGCTGTTAAAGAAAAACTGGCGGCCTACAAGGTACCAAAAAAATGGCTTGTGATTGATCAAATGATTGAAACATCCGGCGGAAAAATAGCCCGCGCGAGCATAAAAAAGTGGGCGGAGGAGCAATTGTCATGCAAGCAGTGATCGTAGAAGCAAAACGAACACCCTTCGGTGATAAAAATGGGATGCTGAAAAATTATCGCCCAGAGCAATTAGCCGCTCCCCTTATTCGGCATTTGTCTCAGATGAGGACGCCGGATGACGTCATATTAGGCAATGTCGTCGGAGGCGGTGGAAATATGGCCCGTCTGTCCTCATTAGAAGCAGGTCTTCCTTTACACGTTCCCGGTATGACAATTGACAGGCAGTGTGCCTCGGGTCTTGAAGCGATCCGAACAGCTTGCGTCATGGTTCAATCGGGGGAGGGCACGATGTATATCGCTGGCGGGACTGAGAGCATTTCCAGCTCACCAATGAAAGAGAGAGCACGCTTTTCACCGGAGCGGATAGGAGATCCGCATATGGGAGAAGCAGCAGAGCTGACCGCGTCGGCATTTTCTGTCACGAGAAAAGAACAAGATGACTATGCCCTTTTAAGCTGGGAAAGAAGTTTAGCAGCATTCACACATGGTACATATTCAGAAGAAATCGTTTCGATTGACGGGATGAACATAGATGAAGCGGCTGCTAAAATAAGACCAATGGCAAAGCTGATCAAGCGGGCAAAGCCTGTATTTTTACCGGGAAAAGGAACTGTGACCGCCGCCAATAGCTGTAAGGAAGCAGACGGAGCAGCCGCCGTCGCTGTGATGGAAAGATCGCTAGCGGAAGCAAGTGGATATAAGGTGATGCTACGGTATGCCGGAAGTGCTGTGACAGCGATACATCCTCATTTTCCAGCTGCTTCACCAATTGATGCGATCAAGAAGCTTTTACATCAAGAGAACATCAAGGCAGAGGAAGTGGCGTTATTTGAAATCAATGAAGCGTTTGCGCTGAAAGCTGCACTTATTGCCCGGACGCTGGGGATACCATATGACCGGATCAATAGAAGAGGCGGTGCACTTTGCCTTGGGCATCCTTACAGCGCGTCAGGAGCTGCTATGATGGTGAGATTATTTTATGAAGGGCGCGCCTTACCGAATGGAAGCTATGTCATGGCTGCTATTGGAAGTGGTGGCGGCATTGGTTTAGCCGTGTTATGTCAAGTTCTGTCATGACATGCATAAGCAAGGAATTGCCGAACTCCGTCGAATCATGTACTATAAAAGCTAGATGTGAGGAGGGCCATGCATGTTTTCAGAACAAAAGAAACGACCATTCTTCAAAAGAAAAATGGGGATCGTCCTGTTATCTGTCCTTGCTGTCATCATCATTGCAGCATTATCAGGCTTTTTATATGTTAAATCAGCACTCGGACCGGTCGATCAAAAAAGTAAACAAACCATTAATATTCATATTCCAAATGGGACATCTGTCCGCGAAATTGCAGGCATTTTAAAAGATAATGGGCTCATTTCGAATGACGCGATTTTTACTTATTATGCAAAATACAAAAAGGCGTCCGGCTTTAAAGCGGGATATTTTCATTTAAAACAAACAATGGACGCAGACACGCTGATCAAAAAGCTGACATCTGGCGGGACAGATTACGCCTTTCAGCTTGTGATTCCAGAGGGAAGACAGCTGTCTGATATTGCAGCCATTATTGCAAATCAGACGAATTTTTCAGCGAAGGAAGTTGAAGCGAAGCTGGATGATCCTGATTTTATTCAAACACTAATGAAAAAATATCCGAAAACCGTGACATCACATGTGAATGGAAAACAGGTGAAACATCCGTTGGAGGGTTATTTATTCCCTGCTACGTATCCATTTTATCGTGAGGATGAATCGCTCGAAACGATCATTGAAACGATGATTAAACAAACAGATCAATACGTGAAAACGTATGAAAAAGACATGAAAAAAAGAAACATGTCCATACATGATGTGTTAACGATGGCATCACTGATTGAAATGGAAGCAACAGAAAAGACAGATCGGGCAAAAATCTCAAGTGTATTCTATAACCGGTTGAAAAAGGACATGCCGCTTCAAACTGATCCAACCGTTCTTTATGCACTTGGTGAGCATAAATCCCGCGTGTATTACAAAGACCTAAAAGTGAAATCTCCTTATAACACGTATAACAACAAAGGGCTGCCGCCTGGACCTATTGCAAATGCTGGTGAATCCTCTTGGAAAGCCGCTTTGCATCCAGAGAAAACGGATTACGTTTACTTCCTTGCGAAGAAAAATGGCGAAGTCGTATTTACGAAAACGTTAAATGAGCATAATAAAGCAAAAGCGAAATACATCACAGGCAGCAATTAACGTACAAGTGAATCGAAAAAGACTGTAGACAATATGAGATTGCCTGCAGTTTTTTTCGTTGGAATATCCATTTTATAGGTTCGCAATTACCACTTCTTTGTGGTAAAATATATCGGGTTGTTTTTACTTAGATGAACGAAAGATTGACGAGAAAGAGAGCTGCAATAGGCAGGACTCTTCTTTTTCAGGTCATGAAGGAGCTAGACAGATAATGACTATCGAAGATGATCGAATAAATGATTATATTGAACATTTAATTCACCCAAGTCCTGATGCAATCGCTCAATTAGAGATATATGCAAAGGAGCATCATGTGCCAATTATGGAAAAGGTGAGCATCGAGCTTTTATTGCAGCTGCTTTCGATGAAAAAGCCGAAGAAAATTCTTGAGGTCGGGACAGCGATTGGCTATTCCGCCATTCGAATGGCAACAGCTCTGCCAGATGCTGAGATTTATACGATTGAGCGCAATGCAAAGCGCTATGAAGAAGCGACACGGAACATTGAGGAATTAAAGTTAAAAGAAAGAATACACGTGTTTTTTGGTGATGCGATGGAATCGGCTAAAACGGTCCAAACGATGGCGCCCTATGATGTGATCTTTATTGATGCCGCAAAAGGGCAGTACAAGCGTTTTTTTGAATTGTTTGAACCGATGCTCGCTCATGACGGAATGATTATTACAGACAATGTCTTATTTAAAGGCTTAGTGGCGACAAATTATGAAGAAGAAATTGAAGATAAACGAAAAAAACAATTAATTGGAAAGATTGATCGATACAATCAATGGCTCATGTCAAACCCTGATTTCCAAACGTGCATTATTCCAGTTGGAGACGGGATCGCCATTAGTACAAAAAGAGGTGACCAATCATGAAGAAACCAGAATTGCTTGTGACGCCAAGCAGCGTGTCAGACGTACTGCCATTAATTGAGGCAGGAGCTGATGCATTCTTAATAGGCGAACAAACATACGGTATTCGTCTTGCAGGTGAGTTTTCAAGAGAAGATGTGAAACAAACGGTAGAGCTTGCACATGCCCATCACAAAAAAGTGTATGTGGCGATGAATGCGATTTTTCATAATGACCGCGTGCAGCTGCTTGGAGATTATTTAACCTTTCTCGATTCATTAAACGTGGACGGCGTCGTTTTTGGAGACCCGGCCGTGATCATGGCCGCAAAGGAAACAGGGGTGAAACTGAACCTTCACTGGAGTACAGAAACGACTGGAACCAACTATTACACTTGTAACTATTGGGGCAGAAAGGGCGCATTGCGTGCTGTTCTTGCTAAAGAGCTGAACATGGACAGTGTGATCGACATCAAAGAAAATGCTGAGGTGGAGATTGAAATTCAAGTCCATGGCATGACATGTATGTTTCAATCAAAACGTACGCTCATCGGCAACTACTTTGAATACCAGGGCAAGCAAATGGATGTCGAAGGCAGAAATATGGAGGAAGGGCTATTCCTGCATGACCAAGAGCGTCAAAACAAATACCCTATTTTCGAGGATGCAAACGGGACACATATTATGAGTCCAAATGATGTGTGTATGATTGACGAATTAGAAGAGTTTGTTGACGCAGGCATTGACTCATTTAAAATTGACGGAATTTTAAAGTCACTTTCTTATATGACAGAGGTGACATCACTTTATAGAAAAGCAATTGATTTACTAACGACTGACAAAGACGCGTATGAAGATCAGAAAGAAGACTGGGTGAAGCGGATTGAAGAGATTCAGCCAGTGAATCGTTCGATTGATACAGGGTTCTTCTTTAAAGAAACGGTTTATTAAGATAAGAGGAGGCAGAGGAAATGGCATTATTGAAAGATGGTATTTCTGAAATGATTGATGGGAAACGTGTCATTACAAAAAAACCAGAACTGCTTGCACCCGCAGGAAACTTGGAAAAGCTGAAAATTGCTGTACATTACGGAGCTGACGCTGTTTTTATTGGCGGGAAAGAATTTGGACTTCGCTCAAATGCAGATAACTTTTCAATTGAAGAAATGGCAGAAGGTGTCGCATTTGCAAACAAATATGGTGCACGCATTTATGTGACAACAAATATCTTCGCTCACAATGAAAACATGGACGGGCTGGAGGAATACCTTCAAGGGATCGAAGGCGCTGGAGTAGCAGGCATTATTGTAGCTGATCCACTGATCATTGAAACATGTAAACGTGTTGCACCGAAGCTTGAAGTCCATTTAAGCACACAGCAATCTCTTTCAAATTGGAAAGCTGTTCAGTTTTGGAAGGAAGAAGGGCTTGAGCGTGTGGTGCTCGCACGTGAAACTAGTGCGCTAGAAATTAGAGAAATGAAAGAAAAGGTCGATATTGAAATCGAAACATTCATTCACGGTGCGATGTGTATCGCATACTCTGGCCGCTGCGTGCTCAGTAACCATATGACGGCAAGAGATTCTAACCGCGGAGGCTGCTGCCAGTCCTGCCGCTGGGATTATGATCTTTATAAACTAGAAGGTTCTGAGGAAGCGCCTTTATTTGGTGAGGAAGATGCGCCATTTGCAATGAGTCCAAAAGATTTGAAGCTTGTTGAATCCATTCCTCAAATGATCGAAATGGGAATTGACAGCTTAAAAATCGAAGGACGGATGAAATCCATTCATTATGTTGCCACTGTTGTAAGTGTATATCGCAAAGTCATTGATGCGTATTGTGCTGATCCAGACAATTTTGTCATTCAGCAGGAATGGTTAGATGAATTAGATAAATGTGCAAACCGTGACACAGCACCAGCCTTTTTCGAAGGCGTACCAGGAACGGATGAACAAATGTTTGGCATCCATGGGAAGAAAACGACATTTGATTTCGCAGGTCTTGTTCTTCATTATGATGAAAAAGAACAAATCGTGACATTGCAGCAGCGTAACTTCTTTAAGCAAGGCGACGAAGTCGAATTCTTCGGACCAGAAATTGAGAATTTCACATGCAAAATTGAAACGATTTGGGATGAAAAAGGAAATGAACTAGATGCTGCTCGTCATCCGCTGCAAATCGTCAAATTCAAGCTTGATCAAAAAGTATACCCTAGCAACATGATGAGAAAGGGGAAATAACAGCCACATGAGGAGTAAACCAGTTGTCATTGGTATTGCTGGCGGCTCGGGTTCAGGTAAAACGAGCGTCACCAATTCGATCTATGAAAAATTTAAAGGACATTCCATCCTCATGCTTCAGCAAGACTTATATTACAAAAATCAAAGTCATATGCCATTTGAAGAGCGCCTGCTCACGAACTATGATCATCCACTTGCATTCGACAATGACCTGATGTTTGAGCATTTGGAACAGCTCTTAAGGTATGAATCCATTGAAAAACCAATATATGATTTTAAACTAAACACACGTTCAGAAGAGACGGTTCATGTTGAGCCGAAGGATGTCATTATCGTTGAAGGTATCTTTGCGCTCGAAGACGAACGTTTGAGAGATTTAATGGATATTAAACTGTATGTTGATACAGATGCAGACCTTCGCATCATCCGCCGTATTTTACGCGATACGAAGGAAAGAGGCCGGTCGATCGATTCTGTGATTGAACAATATGTATCTGTTGTCAGACCGATGCATAATCAATTCATTGAACCGACGAAACGATACGCCGATATCATCATCCCAGAAGGCGGCCAAAACCATGTGGCGATAGACTTAATGGTGACAAAAATTCAAACGATTCTTCAAAACCGAGCAGAGTAAATGGTGGAGAAGAAAAAGACCTTTACATTGTAAAGGTCTTTTCAGCATCATCTTACCAAACTCTCACAAAAACTTGTCCTAAGACAGACGTTCCTTTATAAAGAGTGATAGTGGCATCGCCACGTGAATGAGCGGTCACTAGCCCACTAGAGCTTACAGAAGCAACACTCTGGTTATCTGTCCAATAACGTGTTGCTGCAGCATTATAGACTGAGCATTGCTCACCAACTCTCATAGGTAAATCGTAATTTTGAATCGAAATTACATCTAATGTTTTAAATCCCGAGGAGCAGCTATTGACTGTGAAATCCGCTGTTTCTTTGGCTGAAGCCATGCCCATTAGTGAAAAAGATAAGGTAGAGATGGATAGAACAGAAACAATTGTTTTCTTCATGTTCATTTAAAACACTCCCTAGCATGTATTTGGTCTTTCATTGATAAAATTCAGTGAAAACCAAATATTTCCTTATTGATATTTGTTAATTATATGTGAAACTTTTATTAAAGCAGCATTCTCGGAAAAAATCTTAAGGGTTTGATATGATAAGAAAACAATGAAGAAAAGAAGAGATGGAGAAATCACTACCACATAGCGAAAGAATGAAGTTGAAAAAGTATATTAAAAAAACGACACACAAATCATCACAAATTTTCAAACAATTCTTGATCAAAATGCAATTTTGTAATAATATAGCATAGACATATCGTACACTGACCATATTATGTATTGGAAGATGGAGAATGGATAAGTTATTCTTCTACATATGATCGAAATGGCCGAACGAGGTACAGGAGCTTCCTGTGCCTTTCCACAGTTTGTGCGATTTTAGACCGCTGCGAGTGGTCCTGTCTAATAAAAGGCATAATAGTTGCATCTAAAAGGGACGCCATGTAAGATGGACTTTTACGAATATGGTACAGAAGGAATGAGGGCCTGAACATGTCCTCATTCTTGTATATTTCAGTCGTCACTCACGTGCAGAAAGTTTGTATGATGAGGATTAATAGAAGGAGTGAATGATTCATGGCACAAGAGAAAGTATTTCCAATGACAGAAGAAGGAAAACGTAAATTAGAAGAAGAGCTTGAATATTTGAAAACGGTTAAACGTAAAGAGGTTGTAGAGCGTATTAAAATCGCTAGAAGTTTTGGAGACCTCTCTGAAAACTCGGAATATGATTCTGCTAAAGAAGAGCAGGCGTTTGTAGAAGGCCGTATTACAACGCTTGATAATATGATTCGTAATGCTAAAATTATCGAAGATGAAGGAAACTCAAATGTGGTTTCACTTGGTAAAACGGTGACATTCGTTGAATTACCAGATGGGGAAGAAGAGTCTTACACAATTGTTGGAAGTGCAGAAGCTGATCCGTTCGAAGGCAAGATTTCAAACGATTCACCTATTGCAAAAAGCCTTTTAGGTAAACAAGTAGACGACAAAGTAACCGTTCAAACACCTGGCGGAGAAATGTTCGTCCAAATTGTAAAAATTTCATAATCACGTTTATCAGGTAAACACCTCGTCCACAATAGGGACGAGGTGTTTTTATGCGCAAAAAAAGAAGAATTCAATGGACAGGTGCGATTATTTTTATACTATTGCTCGGTCTTCTGATGAGACTGGCAGAAATTCAGCTGTTCTTCACAGAATCGTTTTCAAAGCTTGATATCAATTTAATACAAGAAAGTGTCAAACAGCGAACAGAAGAAGTCGTTATTTCAGACGGGCGCGGTGAGTTTTTAGATCGAAACGGTCAAGCACTTCTTACAAAAGAACAGCCTGCGGTTATCTTATTTCCTTTCCTGCAATATGATCTTCCACGCTTACACCAAACCGCCTCTATTCTTGAGATGGAAGAGGATGAACTCAAAAAACAGTTAACAGAAACGAAAAAACCTCTCATTTTAAAAGATGACATCACGAAAAAAAAACTGAAAGACATCAATGATATGAAATATTCAGGTGTGTACGGCGTATATATGAAAGAGAAGGACAAAAAAAGACTTGCCCTCCACACATTAGGTTTCACAAGCGAAAATCCAGAACTACTCAGAAAGCGTTATCCTGACAAAAAAGAGCTTTCCATACGTACTGAAATCGGCACATTTGGGCTGGAAAGCACCTTTGACGAATTTCTATTACCCGAACAAGACACAAAATTGTTATATCATGTGGACGGAAGGGGAAACCCTTTGTTCGGTATGGACGTCAAATATACAGCAGAAGCTCATTCCTTTTATCCACTTCAGGTACAGACAACGATAGATGAAGACATGCAGGCTGAAATGGAGAAGGTGCTCAAAGACCAAGGCGTTGAAAAAGGCGGTGCCGTTCTGCTCGACATTGAAAGCAGCAGTGTACTGGCAATGGCAAGTACCCCAAATGTCACAAGCAAAAACCGGCATGAGGCAAGAAATTACATGCTGACAGCGATTGCTCCAGGCTCTGTCTTTAAAACAGCTGTACTTGCCGCAGCAATCGAAAAAAACCTTGACCAGCCACAAACCATGTATGACTGTCGAAAGAATTTATATGGAGAGCCTGAAGGAAAACAGGAAGTGCTGAATCTGACGGACAGTTTCTCGCAGAGCTGCAATTATACCTTTGCGGCACTTGCTGGAAAGCTCATTCAAACTGATGATCAAATCATCGAAAAGACGGCTGCAAAGCTTGGACTCATAGATCGAGCTGGCTGGGAAGGGGATGTCTATCATAAGCAGCACTTCAAACAGTTTGATCGTGAAGAAACAGGCAGTGTGTGGGGAGATAAAAGAGACAAGCATGTCAAAAAAGCCATTGCACAAACCGCAATAGGACAAAAAAATGTCAAAACGACACCTCTGCAAATCGCGAATATGATGGCTGCGATCGCAAGAGGAGGAGAACGAAAAGAAGTGAAAATCGCAGAAAAAGTGCTGTATCAAAACGGAACAACGATGCTGTCCTTTCAAAACAAACGGCCTGAAGGGGGCAGCATTGACCGCTATACAGCTCAAAAGCTGCAAAAATTCTTAAGGCAGGTGGTGACCTCTGACAAGGGAACCGGAAGAAGGTTTCAAGATTTGCCATACGATGTAGCAGGAAAATCAGGTACTGCCCAAACCGGCAGTCAAGACAAAAAGGGGAATCCGCTTTATCATAAGTGGTTTGCTGGATACTTTCCGGTAGAAAAACCAAAATACGCCCTTGTTGTTGTTCACCTTGATGAGACAAGTGGCCGGGCTAAGACAAATGATGCGTTTTATGATATTGTAAAAAAGGTCAATGAAATTGAAAAGAAACAGACATAGAACATCCCTTCATGACATGTTAGAATAGTAACGACTTAGGGAACAGAGGCAAAGGAGTGCAGAGATTTTGAGTAGAAATTCTCGATTTGAACATCGTGATAAGCGCAGAAAGGCAAATATGGTGCTTAACATATTAATTGGTATCGTTGTGGTGCTTATTTTGGTTGTCGCATCGAGTTTGTTAATTTTTAATAAGCCGAAAGATCCAGATGTAGCGAAAGAGCCATCAAAAACGGCACCTGCAACAAGTGAAAATAAACAAAACTCACAAGAAGATGTGAAAGATCCAAAGAAAGACACATCCGATGATTCAGATGCAAAAAAAGATGATTCATCTGATCAAGACGACGAAACGAAGAAGACAGATGATGAAGAAAAGCCTAATAAAGATGCGTTAAAAGACGCCAAAGAAACAGATGGCGGCAAAACGAGTGATGTAGACAAAACATACGAAAATGATGACTGGGAGCCTGTAGGAACAGAGCAATCCGGTTCACATACAGCAACCTATGATTCCAGCTCAAAAGACTGGAAAGAAATGATCAAAGCCATGTCCTATGCGACAGGAATTTCAGAAGATCAAATGACCGTTCTTTGGTTAGGAAATAACGGAGGTCCTCAAGATGCAAAAGGAACCATCCGTGATAAAACAACAGGTGAACGCTACCGCGTGGAAATTACGTGGGTAGATGAAAAAGGCTGGAAACCTGTGAAGGTTGAAAAATTAAGATGAACATGAAAAAAAGATAGCAGATATGCTATCTTTTTTGTTTAAACATTTGCTTTAAAATGAACAACTGCTGTATACAAAATCCGCTCATCGATCACAGTCGTTTGATGACTGACAGAATGAACGGTCAGCAGAATCGCCTGATTATGTTCAATTTGTTTTTGGATCTTTTGTTCAAGTTCTTTTAAAGATGTTGCTTCAAAAAATTCTATTTTATCCTTTAAAAAATCCAGCTGAAAATCCATTTGATTCACCTCTCTATACTCTTCATTCATCTTAATCTCTCTCCCTCAGGAGGGCAAATGTTTTTCTGTCTCTCCCAGTATTTTTTAGTAGGAAAGAAACAGAAGTTGTGGTAGGATAGGAACTGTTCGATGGAATAAAACATACTATACGCATAGGAATAAATAGATAAAGTGGAGGGAAAGAAAATGGGACGCGAATTTCTTTCTTTATTTGATCATTGGGCCGACTCTTATGACGACACGGTAAGTGGTCATGACGAGCAGTATAGAGAAGTGTTTCGCCGGTATCCGGCTATTTTAAAAGAAATTGCCCGCCGTTCAGGCCAAGATGTTCTTGAGTTTGGAAGCGGTACGGGGAATCTAACAGCGCTGCTCCTTGCAGCTGATAAAAACGTGTTTGGTGTTGAACCATCAGATGCCATGAAGAAAGCGGCTCTTCAAAAAGGACTGCCAGATCTATTTCATGATGGGGATTTTTTATCATTTCCAGCGCCGCCTTTTGAGCCAGATACGATCGTCAGCTCATATGCATTCCACCATTTAACGGATGAAGAAAAAAAACAAGCCATTCACACCTATAGCAACATCCTTCACTCAGATGGTAAAATAGTTTTTGCTGATACAATGTTTCAAAATCAAGCAGCACATCAAGCTCAGATCGACAAAGCGAGAGCCGCAGGGTTCGATCAGCTTGCAGAGGATTTAGAAACGGAATATTATCCATCCATTGATGTGCTAAAGCAAATCTTTGAAGAAGAAGGTTTTAGCACATCCTTTCATCAAATGAATGATTTTGTTTGGATCGTAGAAGCGAAGAAAAGGGAATGAAAGGATGTTTTTGATTTGAAAATCGCAGTTATAGGTGCAATGGAAGAAGAAGTGACGATTTTAAGAGATCAACTAAAAAATGCTACACAAGAAAACATCGCCGGGTGTGAATTTACAACAGGTGTTTATGAAGATAAAGAAGTGATTTTATTAAAATCAGGGATTGGAAAAGTAAATGCAGCGGTCAGCACAACATTACTGCTTGACCGCTTTCAGCCAGATTATGTGATCAATACAGGATCTGCTGGCGGTTTTCACCACTCATTAAATGTAGGTGATATTGTCATCTCTACTGATGTGAGACATCATGATGTAGATGTGACCATCTTTGATTACGAATATGGACAAGTGCCGGGACTTCCAGCTGCTTTCATTGCAGATGACAAGCTTGTGAAGCTGGCAGAAGAATCTGCTTTAGAAATTGATCATATTCAAGTGGCAAAAGGAACGATTGCAACAGGAGATTCGTTTATGAATGATCCGGATCGTGTAGCGTTTGTGAGAGAGAAGTTTCCAGAGCTATATGCGGTGGAAATGGAAGCCGCAGCCGTTGCACAGGTCTGCCAGCTCTTTGGTACGCCATTTGTTGTCGTTCGTGCGCTATCGGATATTGCAGGGAAAGAATCCAATATCTCCTTTGATCAATTCCTTGAGCAAGCAGCGATTCACTCAACCGACCTTGTCTTGCGTATGATAAAGCAAACACAATAAAAGAAGGGGTTTCCCCCTTCTTTTCCATGCAAAGGAAGGGAATCATATGGCTGTCATAAAGGATATTACTGAATTAATTGGCCGCACACCGCTTTTAAAGCTGTCAGGGATTGGCATCCCAAAAGGCGTTGAGGTGTATGCAAAGCTTGAGATGATGAATCCAGGTGGAAGTATTAAGGATCGATTAGGTGATATGCTCATCAGAGAAGCATTGGCATCTGGCAAACTGCGTCCAGGCGGAACTATTATTGAAGCGACTGCTGGAAACACAGGAATTGGGCTTGCCCTAAGTGCAAGAAAGCATCAATTGCAGACCATTTTTTGTGTACCAGAACATTTTAGTCAAGAAAAACAACAGCTGATGAAGGCGCTCGGTGCAGAAATTATTCATACGCCGAGAAAAGAAGGCATGAAGGGTGCGATTGATCGAGCCCTTGAACTAGAGGCAAGCCTTGACAATGCCTATTGTGTTTTACAATTTAAAAACCAAGTAAATCCATTGACTTACTATAGAACACTCGGTCCCGAATTATGGTCCGACTTAAAAGGGAATATCGATGTATTCGTGGCTGGAGCAGGATCTGGCGGGACTTTTCAAGGGTGTGCCGCCTATTTAAAAGAGCAGCATCAGGCGTTAAAAACAGTGGTTGTGGAGCCTGAAGGATCAATTTTAAATGGAGGGGACCCGGGCCCGCATAGAACGGAAGGAATTGGCCTTGAATTTATCCCAGATTATATGGAGCAGGCTTTATTCGATGAGATTTACACTGTCAGTGATGATGATGCGTTTCGAATGGTGAAAGAAGCAGCTGAAAAAGAAGGTGTTCTCATCGGCAGCTCTTCTGGTGCCGCTTTATTTGCCGCTTTAGAGGAAGCAAAGAAAGCAGCACCTGGGACAGTCATTGTCACCATTTTTCCTGACAGCAGTGAGCGATATTTAAGTAAAGGAATTTATGAGGGAGGAAAATAGCATGAAACCAAAAACAATGATGATTCACAGCGGAACAACGGGTGATGAAAGAACAGGCGCCGTGTCTGTGCCGATTTATCAAGTGAGTACTTATAAGCAGCCGAAAGCAGGCGAACATACGGGGTATGAATACTCCAGAACAGCAAATCCAACAAGAACTGCACTGGAAACAGTCATTCGTGATCTTGAAGGAGGAGCAAGCGGCTACGCATTTGGTTCAGGGATGGCAGCCATTACGGCTGTGATGATGCTGTTTAACAGCGGAGATCATATTGTCCTGACAGATGACGTGTACGGCGGAACCTACCGCGTCATCACAAAGGTGCTAAACCGCATTGGCATTACTGCAACCTTTGTTGACACAAGTGATCCTGAAGCAGTGAAAAAAGCCATTTTACCTGAAACAAAAGCCGTTTACATTGAATCACCAACCAATCCTTTACTCAAAATGACGGATCTAAAAGCCATCAGCGAATTGACAAAAGAAGCCAACATCTTGATGATTGTCGACAATACATTTTTCACACCGTATTTCCAAAAGCCGATTGAATATGGCGCAGACATTGTCTTGCACAGTGCGACTAAATATTTAGGCGGCCATAGTGATGTTGTAGGCGGGCTTGTCGTCACAGCGACAAAAGAACTTGGAGAAGAACTGCACTTTGTTCAAAACTCGACAGGCGGAATTCTTGGACCGCAGGATTCATGGCTTCTCATGAGAGGGATGAAAACGCTTGGACTAAGAATGGAAGCACATCAACAAAATGCACAGAAAATCGCTGAGTTTTTAAAGCAACATGCAGCCGTCACACGTGTTTATTATCCAGGTCTCGATACTCACCCTGGACATGAACTTGCGAAAACACAAGCATCCGGCTTCGGCGGCATGATCTCTTTTGATATTGGAAAAGAAGAACATGTCGATGTATTTTTAAGCCAGCTTAAGCTGTTTACAATCGCAGAAAGCCTTGGAGCGGTTGAAAGCTTAATTTCTGTCCCTGCCCGGATGACCCATGCGTCCATTCCAAAAGACCGCCGGGAGGAGCTTGGCATCACAGATGGTTTAATTCGTATTTCTGTCGGAATTGAAGATGTGGATGATTTACTACATGATATCAAGCAAGGACTAAGCGCACTGGCGAATGGATAGATTTACATGCTCCTCGCTTTCTCTCACTATGTTAAGCTATGAATAGACATTGATAACTGGAAGGTGAAACAAGTGAAGAAAAAGTGGAGTGATTTAGTGACAGATTACAAGCAGTACGCTTTTATTTTGCTTGCTGTCAGCACCTTTTTATATATTGGTACGATCTTACCGAACCAGCACATCGAAGCATCTCCAAAAATGCTGATGATGGGAATAGATTGTGTTTTCTTATTAGCAGCTTTTGTTTGTGTTAAACGCGCGATTTTCTTTCAAAAGAAACTGCAAGAATTAGATGAAGATTAATTCGAAAGCCTCCTCATTTGCCTGAGGAGGCTTTTTTTATTGTATTGGATAATCGGACAAGAATAACTGTAGAAATTTAGTCAAAAACACAAAAATCACCTATATGACTAAAAACAGGTTTACAAAATGGTGCTTGCTGGATATACTTACAAAGTAATTAAAAAAAAACGTAAAGGAGGCTGAAGAATATGTTATTCGTATCTACTTGTGATCAATTCAACCAACAATTTCATCATGTCATCAGCCTGTGGAAGAGTTCGTGTCCTTCCTTTGCCTTATACGGTGCACGCTTCAAAACTGTTTAAGTAAACGAGGATTTCACACGTATCATCCATTGCAGGTTGGAAGACACTGTCTTTTGATCTGCATTTTTGTGTGCCCGCAGGTCAACTGATAAAGAAGATCTGCGGGCTATTTCGCGTGCTGCGAACTGAAGGGAGGTGAGCGTATATGACAATCCATTTATTTTTTATTACTTTGACGATTAAGCGGAAATACAAGGACATTGAGACCGTTCTTTACGAACAAGAAGTCGAAACAATTTATGAAGAAATGAAACAGAAACAACTAAAGTATATGAACTAAAACAGGAAATGAAAAATGTGAAAAGGAGGAGATTGACATGTTTATGATGCTAGCCATGCTTGATTGTTATACGATGGAGAAGGACCAGGTTTAGACACGCTCCACATTGATCACCTGCACATATGATACCGTAAAAGGTGATTGTGAGGTGATCAATGAATGTCGATGTCACCATATATGAGATTTCCGTCTGTGGGGCACGGGTATGCATCTATTCCGCATTCCTTAAAGCACGGATACGGCAATCCATACCGCATGCAAAGAGAGCAAGAGGAAATGCTCAGACGTTATATGTATCAGTACCGGACTTATTGGTATTAAAGAAAAGGAGCAGGAAACCATGACGTTTCCTGCTCCTTTTACGTTAGCAAATCCAGCTTGCACCAATGATGATCAACAAAATGAACAGTACAACAAGCAATGCGAATCCGCCTGCAAAACCGCCACCGTAGCCACCGCAGTAGCCTCCAGAATAACCGCCAAAGCCCATAATCTAGCACCACCTTTATCTAATCAAGATACATTTATAAATTATGCAGCTCATGCAGAAAACGAAATCAATCTGAGCACAAATAATGAAAACGCCTATTCAAGTTAAAAAATAATTTTCACTTTCTGCGAAACATTTTCTGAAAAGGAGCGTCTTATAAAAGACAAATAAATTAGGACTAGGTCTTAATTTTTGTTAGGTGAGAGCCGATATGAAAAGTAAGAAAATTTGTAAATAGTTTATTTACTGGTGAAAAGCAGGTGTTAACATTGATTCAAAGCTGGATTGGAAAACAAATGAGGGAACCAAAAGGCTTGTTCTCAAAATGGGTTGCCCGCTATATGGAAAAAAATCATCATAATATCAATGAATGGACGCTTCAACTCTTAAATATACAAGAAAATGACCGAATTTTAGAAATTGGGACTGGAAGAGGCATCACCTTATCAAAGGTAGCTGAAAAACTTGACCGCGGAAAAGTATATGGAGTGGATGCCTCTCGTCATATGATTAAATATGCAAAAAGAAAACATAAGAAGCTTGCGGAACAGGACAAAGCCGTTATTACGCTTGGTAAGGCTGAGCAATTACCTTTTGAAGACAGATCATTCAATAAATTATTTACGGTGCAGACGATCTATTACTTGAAGGATATTGAGCAAGTCATGAAGGAAGTGTACCGCGTCCTTCAAGTGGATGGAGAAGTATTTTTATCCTTCCAAAAGCAGGAGCTGATCAACGAACAAAAACGGTCAACATCTTTTTCATCGTACAGTGAAGAAGAGATCAGCCGTCTGTTTTCAGCATATCACTTTAGAGAAGTCTCGGTTTATCACTATGATACATACATTTGTATCAAAGCCTTAAAATGATGAAAATATTTCCCAGGTAATGAACAAGCACTCAAAAAAGAGGCTCTTTGTCAGAGGAGCCTCTTTGCCTGCAATCGAATGTAAAAATAAAAAAAGGCTCTTCTTATGAAGAGCCTTTTGTATGTGATATAGGCGCCAGCCAGGTGTGTAAGGAATGATAGTATATATAAGGAATTTGTTTGTCGATTAAGGATACCTGTCTGGCTTATTTCTTATATCGACACCGTTCTGCAAAAGTTTAGCTTTTTTTTCAATATTTTCTTTTTTATTTCGCTGGAAGACACATTTTTCTTTCTCACATAGACATGTGCCTCCTTCTTTTTCACATAATGTGCTGTTTGAAGAAGGAAATTGCTTAAGAAATAGAGAAAATTGTAGAGACTTCATTTTTAAACAAAAGGGAGGAATGAAATCATGTCGGGAAACAAAGGTGTCGTTTATAAAGGAGCAGGAAAAGTAGCAGTTGAGGATATTGGATACCCTGATTTGGTCTTAAAAGACGGCCCGGGTGTACCTAAAGCCAATGTGGGGCGCAAATGTGAGCATGGCGTCATTTTAAAAGTAGTGACGACGAATATTTGCGGAAGTGATCAGCACATGGTGAGAGGGCGTACGACTGCACCTGAAGGGCTTGTCCTTGGTCATGAAATTACAGGTGAAGTCGTGGAAGTTGGGCGAGATGTGGAGTTTATTCAAAAAGGGGACCTCGTGTCCGTTCCGTTTAATATTGCCTGCGGACGCTGCGTCATGTGTAAGGAACAAAAAACCCATGTGTGCTTAAATGTAAACCCGGACCGCCCAGGCTCTGCCTATGGATATGTAGATATGGGCGGATGGGTTGGCGGCCAATCCGAGTATGTCATGGTTCCATATGCAGATTTTCAGCTGCTCAAATTTCCAGACAAAGATCAAGCGATGGAAAAAATACTTGATCTCACGATGCTTTCCGATATTTTCCCGACAGGTTTTCATGGTGCTTATACGGCTGGAGTAAAGCCTGGTTCGACCGTATATATTGCAGGTGCTGGGCCGGTAGGTCTTGCAGCAGCACATTCGGCTCAGCTTCTTGGCGCATCTGCTGTGATTGTTGGAGATCTGAATGAGCAAAGACTGGAACAGGCAAGAAGCTTCGGCTGTGAGACGATCAATCTACGAAAACATGATCGAATCGGCGAACAAATCACGAATATTTTAGGGGAGCCAGAAGTTGATTGTGCCGTCGATTGTGTCGGCTTTGAAGCTTCAGGTCATGGAGACCAGGGAGAAGCACCAGCAACTGTTTTAAATACGATTATGGATATTACCAAAGTTGGCGGCAAGCTTGGAATTCCAGGGCTTTATGTCACAGAAGATCCAGGAGCAGTGGATGCCGATGCAAAAGTCGGTTCTCTGAAAGTGCGAATTGGACTTGGCTGGGCGAAAGCTCATACCTTTGTGACAGGTCAAACCCCTGTTATGCAATATCATCGCAGTCTAATGAAATCCATTTTAAGCGGCAGAGCACAGATCGCTAAAGCCGTCAATGCGACCGTCATTGACCTTGATCAAGCCCCTAAAGGATATAGTGACTTTGATTCGGGTGTGGCGAAGAAATTTGTCATTGACCCGCACGGGATGCTTTCTCGATAATTTTTAACATGAAAGGAGCCGCTCAATAAAATGGGACGGCTCTTTATTGTGGAAAATCACATAGACTATACAAATCCATTTCAAAGGGGAGGAATTAGATGAATTCAGATCAAGCCAAAAGAAGGGTTGTAGAACAATTTGGGAGAAATGCAGAAAAGTATGTGACGAGTCAAACTCATGCAAAGGGAGCAGACCTGGATCTAATCGTTGAATGGACAGCTCCAAAAGAAAGCTGGATCGTCCTCGATATAGCAACTGGTGGCGGGCATACCGCAAAAGCATTGGCTCCATATGTGAATCAAGTATTTGCGACGGATTTAACGAAAGAGATGCTTTCTCATACATCACTTCATTTAAAAGCGTATCCCCAAATTTTTTATGTAGTAGCGGATGCAGAAAGCCTTCCTTTTTTAGATGGCACATTTGATGTGGTCACATGCCGAATTGCAGCACACCATTTCCCGCACCCTCAACAGTTTGCCAAAGAGGCATCTCGCGTATTAAAGCCAAATGGTCTGTTTTTCTTTATTGATAATGTTTCGCCAAATGATGAAGAGCTTGCACTATTTATCAATGAGCTGGAAAGATTGAGAGACCCAAGTCATGTGTCCTGTCTATCTACAGAACAATGGCGGGAATTGTTTTATAAAGAGGGAATAAAAGAAGTAAGATCAATGGAACGAAAAAAACGTTACCCTTTTCAAGAATGGGTCAAGCGAACAACGAAAACTTTAAAGGAAGAAGAGATCGTTACAAAATACATGTTAGATGCTAACGAGAAAATAAAGCAATATTATAGATTGAACATGACAGAGGATCAGATAGAATCAATAGAGGTGGATGACTGGATTGTTCTTTTCAGGAAAGGGTAAAAGTAAATCATTCATACGAGTCATTGAAAGAAATTAATCATATGCTACATTTTAAAGGGAAAACCGTCATCATCACAGGCGCAGCCAATGGTATTGGTTTCTCGATAAATGTTTAACAATAAAGAGCCGCTCCATAAATGGGACGGCTCTTTATTGTGGAATTCACATTGAATATACAATACATATCAACGAAAGAGATACTTTCTAAGGTTTCTTCATAAGGTCCTTGATGATAAATAATCTCATAGAACCCAGCTGGTTTCATTCTTGCTGACGGTCATATAGGCGACAAATAGGCAACTCACATCTCCAGACTCCTCATTTAAGTCATCTCCTTTTGCATACACAATACCGTATTTTAATCCCAAGTTTTTTAAAAAAATGGCGTAGATTGCTCGTAAAGTTTCTCCGTTGGTACCGACCAACCTATTTTCTCGTCGCTTTACATAAGAGGTTTAGCTGATAATTATTTCTTCGAATATATTTTTTATTTCTTTCTTTACTCTAGAGTTACTCCATACCTTACACTATTTCTTGTGAACTTAACATGACCTAACATTCGACTACTACGAACTTGGCTTGGTAAATGGTTGGGTTTTTCAATGAAATGGAGTAATAAGGCGGAAGGTTGGATTCGAAAATACGGAGTCTAGGCCATTATAGTGAGCTATTTTTAACAGTTGGTCGAATATTTTAATCAGTTTAAAAGAAAGGGTTTTTTAGAAATGACAAAACTAAATCAACAAATGACGTTAGCACCTGTACCGCAGGACGAGCTAGCAGCATTTAAGGCAGAATTACTAGAGGCATTTACGAAAGGGTTACAAGATCGTTTTACAGATGCGGAAGATCCGGCAGAAATGGGACCAATCCCGTCTGAGGAAGATTTCAATCATTCACTTACTGCTAAAGAATCGGTTGTACGTCAACTTTTACTAAACGCCGAAAGAATTGGTGGTGTCGTATTGAAAATGAATAACGAAACCCAGCGAAACGAAGTGGACTTCCTGTATACAAGGGCAAATGCACATGGCAAAGGTCTTGGAACTAAAATGTGGGAAGCGATAGAAGCAGCGTTCCCAGAGACGAAGGTTTGGGAGCTGCACACACCATATTTTGAAAAGCGTAATATTCATTTTTACGTGAATAAATGCGGCTTTAAAATTGTTGAGTTTTATCACCAAGGCAACCCAGGACCTAATGTTGAAGGCAAAGAGCCGGAATCGGATGAAGAGTATGAGTTTTTCCGTTTTGAAAAGGTCATGACGAAAGTGAGCAGTGAATCATAATGCAAGGGAAAATCTCACAGCTTTGGATTTTGATGAAGCGCAGTCAAATGGCGAATAGTCAATTAGTTCTCTTATTTTTTATAAGTATCGTAGAGGTGGCAGCAGGACTTGCTGTGCCACTACTCACAATGAAGCTTATTAACCAAATTTCAGATACTGGTTTTGCATTAACGTCACTCTTACCAGTCATTGGTGTTTTAATTGTACAGGCGATGCTTAGTGCGGTTACATTTTATATGATGCGTCGTTTAGGTGAAGGAATTGTCGCGAATTTACGAACAGAAGTATGGGCGCATATGCTGCATTTACGATTAACATATTACGATGCACATGAATCTGGCGAAACGATGAGTCGAATTACGCAGGATACAAACGTCGTAAAGGAGTTTGTAACGGAAAAGCTCGTATCGTTTGTATCGGGGCTTTTCGCGATACTCGGTGCAATCGTTGTTTTACTATGGATTGACTGGAAAATGACGCTGCTGCTACTGATCGCCGTACCACTCACAATTTTTGTGACGTATCCGCTAGGGGAAAAAATGTACGCGATTTCGAAAGCCAATCAAGATGAGTTGGCAGGATTTGGCGGACGATTAGGGAGAATTTTAACAAACATTCGCCTTGTGAAAGCTTCGCAAACAGAGCAGCAAGAGCTAGCAGGCGGAGAAAAGCAAATTCAGCAGCTGTACAAGTACGGATTAAAAGAAGCAAAAATTGTTGCGATTCTTTCACCACTTATGACGCTGCTCATGATGGTTGTGATCATTGCGATTTTTGGGTATGGCGGTTCACAGGTTGCTTCAGGTGCCATTAGTTCTGGCGAGCTTGTGGCAATCATGATTTATTTAGTACAAATTATTATGCCATTTACACAAATGGCGACATTCTTTACTGATTTACAAAAAACACTTGGCGCAACAGAGCGTATTGTCGAGGCTCTAGATGAGAAGCGTGAAGTCCAAGACGGTAAACCGGTAACTGCTGCGTCACAGCCGATTCTTTTTGAAAATGTGTCGTTTAAGTACAACGAAAAGTACGTGTTAAAAGGTATGACGTTTACGTTAAAGCCAAATGAAACAACGGCCTTTGTCAGCCGAAGTGGTGGCGGGAAAACGACCATGTTCTCCCTTATTGAACGTTTTTATGACGTGTCATCAGGTGCGATATTGTATGGCAAAGAAAACATTGAGCAATTTAATTTAACAGAGTGGCGTGGGCTGTTTGGCTATGTAAGTCAAAATGCACCGTTATTAAACGGAACGATTCGTGACAACGTCATGTACGGGACGAATGGAGCAAGTGAACAAGAGGTACTTGCCGCATTAAAAGCAGCCTATGCCTATGATTTTGTCATGCAGCTGGATAAACGCCTCGATACAGAGGTTGGTGAAGGAGGTATTAAGCTTTCGGGTGGTCAAAAACAGCGTATTGCGATAGCTCGTGCGATTTTACGAAATCCGAGAATCCTATTACTTGATGAGGCGACATCGAACTTAGATAACGAATCAGAGCGTGAAGTGCAGCTTGCTCTTCAAGCGTTAACGAAAAACCGGATGACCATCATTATCGCCCATCGGTTATCCACGATTACAAGTGCAGACCAAATCCTTGTCTTTGAAGACGGACGCTTGTCAGGTCAAGGCACACATGAAGAATTACAAAAAACTCATCCGTATTATCAACAGCTTTGGCAAAATGGTCGTTTAACTGAAGATTAAACGAAAATGTTTCGAGTCAGTTGCTTTTGTTATTCTTTGAAAGTAAAGACGTTAAAAAAACGAATGAAATGGAAATGGGACAAGAACAACATCCTACTTCCTAAATCTTAATCATTTTATATATTCAATTAGACTCTAAATAACAACAAATCAAGAGATGGAGGACCTCTGATTTCGCTATAATATGTTTTTACTTTATCTACGATAAATGAAAAATCAATTACTGCTCAATTTTACGAAGCAGGTGATCCTCTTTGATCAGTTGATCTAGTCATACAAATTCAGCTTTGTGCCGAGATTCCTCAAAATGATATGATAGACGACAACATCTCATGGAGAAAGGATTGGATGAATGATGAATTTTCAACATAAAACCGTCATCATCACAGGCGCAGCCAATGGTATTGGTGAAGCGATCGCCTGCGGTTATGCAAAAGAAGGGGCGCGTGTGGTGCTTGCGGATATAGATGAAGAGAAGGGGAAGCGTTTGGAGGAGCAGCTGAGAAAAGAGTCCTGTGAAGTTTATTTCATTAAAACAGATGTGAAACAGGAGAAGGATATTCAGCGCTTAATGTCGTTTGCGGCGGAGCACTGCAAAACGATTGATATTCTCATCAACAATGCCGGCGTCATGTGCACAGCATCGCCTTATGAATTAACGGTTGATGAATGGGATCATGTGCTGCATACAAATGTAAGAGGAACTTTTTTATGTGCTAGAGAAGCAGCACGTTATATCAAAGAGAATCCAAACGGCGGTTCCATTGTGAACATTTCCTCTACCCGTGCGGCCATGTCAGAGCCCTATACAGAAGCATATGCTGCATCAAAAGGCGGCATTTCCTCGCTTACTCATGCCTTGGCAGTTTCTTTTAGTCAGGATCACATTACGGTAAATAGCATTTCCCCTGGATGGATTGAAACGAAAGATGAGAAAAGTCTTCGAGAAATTGACCATCAGCAGCATCTTTCCAATCGAGTGGGTACGCCAAAGGATATTGTGAGAGCCTGTTTTTATTTAACTGATGAAGACAATCAATTTGTGACCGGCACAGATTTGGTTGTTGATGGCGGCATGACTAGAAAAATGATTTATGCGGATTAACATGAAAAAAATATTGACGCTTCGATCGAGGCGCAGTACAATATGTAACAATTCAGCTGAAGATCGTGATGAAAAAAAGACACAGCGCAAATAGAGAAGAGTACATCATAGCTGCCCCACACAGAGAACTCCGTGAAGCTGAGAAGGAGCTGGGAAGCATGATGGAACCAAGCCTCTTAGCTTTGCACCGAATTCCCTCGGATGGTGGTGCAGCGAACTTCTCCCGTTACAGAGAAGGGTGAATGATCACCCGCTAAGGTTCATCTGGCAACAGATGAATGAACTGAGGTGGCAACGCGGAGTAAATCCCGTCCTCAAGACAGACATGTCTTGGGGGCGGGATTTTTTTATGACAAATAGGGGGGACCATGATGAAAAAACATTGGCGGGATATGAGTATTTTGCTTGGAGCCATCGGGATCGCGAACATAGGAGAATGGATTTATATGATTGCTCTCCATCTGCTTATTTTTCAAGAAACGGGCTCTGTACTTGCTGTAACAGCAGTTTATTTACTAAGACCGGCTGCTGCTCTTTTGACCAATAGCTGGTCCGGCAGTTTGATTGACAGGCTGAATCAGCGGAATGTGATGATCAGTTTAGATATTACCCGTGCTCTGCTCATTGCATGCATCCCTTTTGCCTTATTTTCAGGACATCTGATCATCCTGTATGTCATGGTGTTTTTCATACAGATGGCACAAGCGATGTTTCATCCAGCGTCGATGGTGTATATGACAGGACTAATCCCGGCGGATAACCGAAAACGGTTTAATGCCATTCGCTCTTTATTACAATCCGGTGGATTTTTACTTGGGCCCGCAGCAGCAGGTCTGCTCTTTCTCATCGGGACTCCTGTGCTTTCAATTTATGTAAATGCGATCTGCCTGTTGATATCTGCTTTGTTAACGATGTGTTTACCGAATTTGGTCAAAACAGATGCTGCCCAAAAGCGGTTTTCCCTTTCAATGTTAAAAGAGGATGCAAAGCTTGTTCTGCGTTTTAGTCTGACATCACGCCAGATCATGACGGTATATTTATTATTTAGTGCCGCGATATCGGTCCTTCCTACGGCCATAGACTCACTTGAAACAGCCTTTGCAAAAGAAGTATTGATGCTGACTGATACACAATATGGCCTTCTTGTCAGTATAGCTGGAGCGGGTATTATCGCAGGGGCAAGTCTTAATTCGGTCATTGTCGAAAGGCTGTCAGTTTCGCTGATGCTTGGAATCGGCAGTTTGTTTGTGGCGTTTGGCTATCTTATTTATGCATTTTCCAGCAGTCTAGTTGCAGCCGCCGGTGGATTTTTTATATTAGCCTTCTTTTTAGCATTTGCGAATACAGGTTTTATGACGTTCTATCAAACAAATATCCCCGTAGAGGTGATGGGGAGGGTAGCCAGCTTTTATGCTTTGGTTGAAGCCATTCTGACGATGACCATGACAGGAATATTCGGCGGACTCGCTCATATTCTATCGATCAGAATTTCCGTCATCATCGGGTGTCTATGTATGCTTCTTATCTGTCTATTGCTATGTTTTGTCATCTTTCGTCCATTGACTGCCAAAAAAATAGTGCATCCTACTTAGAAAATTAAAAAAATTATGTTATCATTATTTAAGTAAGTTAATTAAATTGATGAGAAAAGGAGTCTTACAAATGAAAGCACTACGCTGGCACGATCAAAAGGACATTCGACTAGAGGAAATTGATGAACCAACAGTTGCTCCAGGAAAAGTGAAACTGAAAGTAAAATGGTGCGGCATTTGCGGTAGTGATTTACATGAATATTTAGGCGGACCGATCTTCATTCCTGTGAATGAACCTCATCCACTTACAAAAGAAAAAGCACCCGTTACACTGGGACACGAGTTCTCTGGTGAAGTTGTTGAAGTAGGAGAAGGCGTGAGCAATTACAAAGTAGGCGACCGAGTGGTTGTTGAACCTATTTTTGCAACTCACGGACATCAAGGTGCTTATAACTTAGATGAAAACATGGGCTTTTTAGGGCTTGCCGGAGGCGGCGGTGGATTCTCTGAATATGTATCAGTCGATGAAGAATTACTTCATTTATTACCAGACGAAATCTCATATGAGCAAGGCGCGCTTGTCGAGCCTTCTGCAGTTGCTTTATATGCGGTTCGTTCTAGTAAAGTACAAGCTGGGGATACAGCGGCTGTGTTTGGCTGCGGACCAATCGGTTTACTTGTCATTGAAGCATTAAAAGCAGCTGGTGCTACTGATATTTATGCAGTTGAATTATCAAAAGAGCGCCAAGTGAAAGCAAAAGAGCTTGGAGCGATCATTGTAGATCCATCTCAGTATGAAGATGTCGTTCAAGAAATTGCTCGCCGTACAAACGGTGGCGTCGATGTTTCTTTTGAAGTGACAGGTGTACCTGTTGTATTGAAGCAAGCAATCCAATCAACTAGAATTTCAGGCGAAACAGTCATTGTAAGCATTTGGGAAAAAGGCGCGGAAATTATGCCGAATGACATTGTCATTAAAGAACGTACAGTAAAAGGAATTATCGGCTACAGAGACGTATTCCCATCTGTATTAAACTTAATGAGAAAAGGCTATTTCTCTGCAGATACACTCGTCACGAAAAAAATCAAGCTGGATGATGTGATCGAGGATGGCTTCCATGCATTAATCAATGAAAAAGATCAAGTGAAAATTTTAGTCAGTGCTGAATAAGTAAGATAACAAAGAGGATGGCATAAGCCGTTCTCTTTTTTTATGTATTCAGATCATTTTCATAAAGGGAGCTGCGGTCGAATAGTGATAAGTGAAAAGATGTTTTTGATAAGGGAGATGACATCGTGTTTTATCACATCAAAGAATTGCAATATGAAGCAAAGCCCTCAAAGCCGGATCCGGTGTATGCAAAGAAATTACAAGAAGTATTAGGCGGTCAATATGGTGAAATCAGCGTGATGATGCAATATTTATTTCAAGGCTTTAATTGCCGGGCAGATCAAAAATATAGGGATTTATTATTTGACGTAGGAACAGAGGAAATTGGTCATGTCGAAATGCTGGCAACGATGATTGCGCGTTTACTTGATAATGCACCAGTTAAGGAACAAGAAGAGGCGTACCAAAGTGATCCTGCACTTGCAGCTGTCATGGGCGGAATGAACCCGCAGCATGCGATTGTTGCAGGTTTAGGGGCAATGGCAGCGGATAGTCAAGGATACCCGTGGAATGCCAAATACATCATTTCAAGCGGAAATTTAATGGCGGATTTCAGAGCCAATTTAAATGCAGAGGCCCAGGGCCGCCTTCAGGTCACAAGACTTTACGAAATGACAGATGACCGCGGCGTCAAAGATATGCTCTCCTTCCTCATTGCTCGTGATACATACCATCAAAATATGTGGCTTGCCGCAATTAAAGAATTAGAAGAGCGAGAAGGAGATGTCGTCGTACCAACCACCTTCCCTCGTTCACTAGAAAAACAGCAAGTATCCTATGACTTGTTTAACTTCTCAAGAGGGGAAGAAAGTAAGCAAGGCAGATGGGCACATGGCCGCAGCATGGATGGAAAAGGAGAGTTCAGATATATTTCTGCACCTGTCGTATTTGGCTCTGCACCAAAGCTCAAACCCGCGCCAAAAGAGCTGTTTAACACACCAAAAAAGGGTGAATAAAAAAGTCGATCAGGTTTTTGGGCCTGATCGACTTTTTAACGTCCGAGAGTTCTTCCGTATACACTGACACGTTTCTCTAATAATGCAAAGGCTAAATCAAAGACAATGCTCAGCAGCCAATAGATCAAAGCAGAGACGAGATAAGTTTCTAAAAACTGATAGCCGTCATTTGCAATGATCCGGGAAATACCCATGATTTCGAGTACCCCAATTGTAAACGCAAGAGATGTCGCTTTTAATAACTGAACGAGCTGATTGCCTAGGTTTGGTAAGGCCACAACAAATGCCTGCGGCAAAATAATGCGTATCATCGCCTGACGTGTGGTCATGCCTACAATTTTTGCCGCTTCAAGCTGCCCTTTGTCTACTGCCAGAAGTGCACTTCGGACCACCTCTGTTAAATGAGCGGCTGAATGCAGGCTGAAGGTAATAAGAGCCACAGCTAAAGGGGAGACCATATCTGGATGAAAGGTCAGTCCGAATGTGCCGCTCATACTGGTTAGAAGAAAAGGGAGCCCATAAAAGAAAGCGAACAGTTGAACAATAAGCGGCGTTCCTCTAAAAAAGGAGACGTATAGCGTAACGAGCTGTCTGAGTACAGGGATGCGAAAGAGGCGAATGAAAGCAAAAACAGATCCGATCACAAGACTCACAGCCATGGAAACAAGAGCAATTAATAAGGTGAAAGGAACACCTTTTAGAATATGTGGTACTTGGTCAATCGCAAATGGAATATCAATGGTTTGCATCAAATCGCCTCCTTAACGTGACAGACTGGTACGGCCTTTTACAAATTTCTTTTCAAGCAGCATGGTGACTAGTTCAATGCTCATACAAATGAGCCAGTACACAATCGCAATGATCACATACACTTCAAACATGCCGATTCCATAGTTATTTCCTAAGATGATCTTCACCTGTCCCATAATATCGATGAGTCCGATCGTAAAGGCAATCGCCGTGTCTTTCACAAGATCAATGGTGTAATTTCCGAGGTTTGGCAGGGCAATGAGAAAGGCCTGCGGGATAATGATCCTGATCAAGGCCTGTGTATCTGTCATCCCCACAATGTAGGCGGCTTCCAGCTGATCCTTCCCAACAGACGAATACGCACTGCGAAAAACTTCAGATAAATAAGCCCCCGTATGTAAAGAGAACGTCATCATCACAAATAACACACGATCCCAATGATTGATTTGAATTCCTGCCACAAGTAAAAGCTGAGGAAGTCCAAAATAAATTAAGAATAACTGAACAATTAATGGCGTACTTCGTGTAAAAGATAAATAGATAACAGCCAATTGCTTCAGCACTGGGATTTGTTTTATACGAATGCATGCAAATAAGAGCCCTATTAGGATGGCAAAAAACAATGACACCGCAATAATGAGAAAAGTGAGTGGCAGGCGTTCAAGCACCTGTAAAAAAATTCGCAGCCAATCTCCAGCTGTAAACGTCATGACGCTTCCTTCCTTTCTTCATATTGATAGCCTTGCTCTGAGATGTAGTCAATATCTTGAAAGAAATCAACCCCAAACCACTTTTTCGCAAGCTTAGGAAGTGTTCCATCATCAATCATCTCTTGTGTGACCTGGTCCAAATCTGCCGCAAGCTGCTTCTCACTCGGCTGTAAGACAAGATAAATCGGCTCCTTTGACACAATGCCGCCAACTTTGACCTTTAGGTTGAGATGCTTTTGTATGGTATCGAAGGTCGAAATATTCATAAAAGCCGCATCAGACCGTCCGCTTTCAACGCGCTTTAAGTTGAGTTCATTTGAAGGGCTTTCAATGGTTGTCAGCGGAATATCTGGATCATGTTCTTCATTATATTGATTTAATATGGAACGCAATCCGCCGCTGGGACTGACAGGAGCGAGCTTTTTTGATGTCATATCATCAAGCGATTGAATATCCCGGTTTGATTTATTCACAATTAATCCTGTCATCGAATAGCCGTATGGAACTTGAGGGTAAAGAAACCGTTTTTCGCGTTCAGGGTTACTGAAAAACCAATTAGCTGCCATTTCAAACTTCCCTGCGCCAACACCAATTAAATTGGATTCTTCCTCGCCAAAGATGTAATCAAAATGTATGTGTGGAAGTCTTTTTTCCACTTCATTTAAATAATCAATGTTATAGCCAATCGGTTCGTTTCGGTCATTTGTGGCTAAAAAGGGTGGATTGACCTCTGCACTCAGTGCGACTTTCACAATTTGTTTTCCATCATCTGTTGTTGTTTTCACACTGCTGCAGCCAATCAGGGAGAGGAGAATCAGAAGGACACCAGCTGTCATGAATGCTGTCTTTTGCTTCATATGTCTTCCTCCGATCCTTGCCACATTCCGCGATGAATCCTAGATAAAAATTGTTTCGTTCGTTCATGCTGCGGCTTCATGAGGACGTCTTCTGGGGAGCCTTTTTCAACGATTTCCCCATCTGCCATAAAGATCACGGTATCCGCTACGTCCTTTGCAAACGAAATTTCATGCGTCACAATGACCATCGTCATCCCTTGGCTCGCAATATCTTTGATCATTTCAAGGATTTCTCCGACCATCTCTGGGTCAAGTGCGGACGTTGGTTCATCAAACAAAAGCACCGCAGGATTCATCGCAAGAGCGCGGGCAATTCCAATCCGCTGCTGCTGACCGCCAGATAATTCACTCGGAAATGCATCCTTTTTATGAAGCAGTCCAATCCGCGCTAAAAATTGCTCTCCAACCTTTTCAGCTTCTTTTTTAGACATGTTTTGGGACACAATCAATCCCTCTGTAATATTTTCAAGTGCTCGTTTATTTTGAAACAAGTGATAATGCTGAAATACCATGGAAGATTGCTGCCTTAGTTTTAAAAGATCTTTTTTATGATATCGTTCAAATTGAATCGTGGCTTCTCCAACAGTCAGCTCTCCTTTGTCTGGAATGTCGAGGCTGTTTAAACTGCGGAGAAGTGTTGTTTTTCCTGATCCGCTCGGTCCAATAATTGCGACCACTTCACCTTCTTGTACGGTGAAATCAATGCCTTTTAACACATGGGTCTGCCCATAAGATTTATGTAGATTAGTAGCTGAGATCATAAAAGCATCACGTTCCTTTGACAGATGTACTTAATATTGATAAAATTTAACACATTAAATCCTATAAGTAAAGTGTGTTTTATTCATTCCGATTGGAAAAATGAGATATCATAGATTGTGAGAAACAGAGGAGTTGGATACGTTTTGTCTAAAGCATTATTTGTCGATACCGATTTTCAAAAAACATGGCTTAATCAGCTGGAATCTCTTCGTGAAACGATTGAACAAAACGCAAAAAAACATGATGAAGGCGCTTATTTTCCTAAACAGAATATCGAATCATTAGTAAACATGGGATATACAGCCCTGTCTCTTCCCGCTGAATATGGAGGCGGGGGTCAATCTGTAACAGATATGGTTCTATTTCAAGAAACGCTTGGCAGCATGGACGGAGCGACTGCCTTATCGATTGGGTGGCACCAAGGAGTTGTTGGTGAAATTTATGAAAAGAAACTATGGAATGAGAAGCAGCTGCAATTCTTTGCGGAAGAAGTGAAGAAGGGCGCCCTTGTCAACCGCGCTGTGAGTGAGGCGCAGACAGGCAGCCCAACAAGAGGCGGCAAGCCTGGGACAACAGCGATGAAATCAGGTGATCGCTGGGTGATCAATGGACGTAAAATTTTCACAACAATGTCACCAGCTCTCACATACTTTTTAGTCGGCGTATGGATCGAAGAAAAAGAGGCGATGGGATTCTTCTTAATTCACCGTGACACAGAAGGTGTTTCTATAGAAGAAACATGGGATGTTGTCGGCATGAGAGGAACAGAAAGCCATGATTTAATCTTAGATCAAGTTGTGGTATCAGATGATATGCTTGTTGAAGTGCAAAAAGGACCTCGGGGCGGTACGTTAAACCCTTGGATCGCCCATATTCCTTCCTGCTATTTAGGAATTGCACAAGCGGCAAGAGACTATGCTGTACAGTATGCCATCACACATTCACCGAACAGTATCAGCGGAACGATTAGTGACCTGCCGAATGTCCAAACACTGATTGGCGAAATTGATTTACTACTAAAGCAAGCACGCCACGTCATCTATTCAACGACAACATTGTATGAAAAGCCTGAGAAAAGAGAGCTGTTAATCAATGAATTCGGTGCTGTGAAGCATACAGTCGTTAATCATAGTCTGCAAGTGGTCGATAAAGCCATGCGTTTAGTCGGTGCAAAAAGCTTGAGCCTTGGCTGTCCGCTTCAGCGTTACTATCGAGATATCCGGGCTGGGCTCCATAACCCGCCAATGGATGATATGACGATTTCAAAAATTGCGAAGCAGGCCATTGAAGAGAAAAAAGAAAGCTAATATGATCAAAAAGCCGGATGAAACCGGCTTTTTTTATTTGGCAGAAAAGAGGACAAGCGTACCTTATGTCTCATCACTCAGGCATGCTACAATCGATACAAATCATAGGAAAAGGAGCGATTTTTTTGAAGAAAAAGCATATGAAATGGCTGTTTTGCACCATCATGCTGATGGCATTTTGTATCGGCCAGCCTTCATCAAGTGAGGGAACATCTCCAGCTTGGTCAGTAGATGAATTCATGAAAGACCGAGAAGGCACATTTGTCATCCAAGAAGTAAAAGAAAAATCGCCATGGGTGTATAACAAAAAAAGAGCGAACGAGCGATTTGCCCCACAATCGACATTTAAAGTGGCAAATGCCCTCATCGGACTCCAAACAGGCGCAGTGAGAGATGAATACGACATCAAATATTGGGACGGAGTGAAAAGAGAGATTGATAACTGGAATAAGGATCATACACTGGGCTCTGGCATGAGAGATTCAGTCGTCTGGTACTATCAAGCCATGGCGCGTGACATCGGAGAAGAACGCATGAATCATTGGGTGAAAGCCATTCATTATGGGAACGAAGACATATCTGGCGGAATCGATCAATTTTGGTTAAGCAGTTCGTTGAAACTTTCTCCAGTAGAACAAGTCCATTTCCTCAAACAGCTATATGAAGAAAGTCTTCCATTTGACCTGTCTGTCATGAGAACCGTCAAACGAATGATGATACAAGAAGAAGAGAAACATGCCACCCTATACGGAAAAACAGGCTCCGGCTCAGGCATCGGCTGGTACGCAGGCTTCATCAAACATGAAAACAAAACCTACATTTTCGCCACAAATATCGAAGGCACCGGACTAAAAGCAAAAGAAATTACCTATCGTATTTTGAAAAAATATCATTTGATGGAAGCATCCGTTTAGGGTGCTTTTTTATATATAAAAGGGGATATTTTGATAAGATGATGATATATGGGTTAGTTTTAGGAAAATGATAGTGATATCACATGAGAAGGAGGCTTTTTGCTTGAACCAGCCTGAGCACTTATTTGTTCGTTCAGAAAAAGAATTCAGGTTCTATCAGAATTTAGTGGATCATGTATTTGATCAAAATAAAGGGCTGCCACAGCAAGTCTTCCGTAAGAATTTTGATTGTTTTTTGTTTCAAGAGTTTGATTGGGCATTAAGTGATGATATTTTACCAACAATCAAGGAGTTATCAAATTCAACACGTGATAGAGAATTTTTGACCGCAATCCTTAAGCCAGATCCAGTTGATTACTATTTGAAGGAGTTTGGTTATTATCATTGGCTGAAAGCGAGTGTGAACATTTCAGGTGAGGATTATGTAAATGCACTATGGATGCACCCAAAAGGTTCTATAGCTGATAATATAATTACGAACTCAAACATAGTGGTTTGGTTATCCCGTTCTTTGCAGTGGGCGATTTGGGCAGATAGAGATATGGAAATTTGTATAATAGGTATGGTATCAAAAAAAGAGTGTTCCCAAAATATTTTATTAGAAGAAGGATGGAAACCACTGGATCATCCTGATTTAGCAAGTTGGTTAGAACTGTTATTGAAGGATCAAAAAACATTCAATGAATATTTCAGTCAATTGCTATCAAATTATCCGTAATGGTACTTGTGGTTTAAATTAGGAAGTATCAATTACTAATGATAGACAAAGAAATGATTATCAGTAATGTCTATATATAAAAGGAGCATAAGGCCATGAACATCAGCCAAGATAAAACAGCATTAATCAATGATTTGAAGCAGCGCTATCAATATTGTTTTCATTCCACTTATCCAGAAGATATCGTATTTTTTGAGGAGGAAACTGGTATGTGGTCCGATGATTTTTATGAATTTTTCACTCTTGTGACAGGCAGCTTAAGTTATGTGATCGATCATAAACGAATTCCAAAAAAACAGTTAAACGTGCTGCGTCAGTCATTTGAAGAGCAATACCCTCAAATCAAATCATTTCAACACGTCCTTGAATCGTATCCTTTATTACATTCCTATGTCCAGTACCATGAAGAAACAAGAAAACGAATCATTGCATTTATACAATAACCTCTTGGAGGATAAACTATGACATGGTTTTTAGATGAAAAATCCAGAATCTAATTCTTGATTTCGATGTCAACCCTCTAGAGCAAATCAATGAATTTCACCACTTTAAGGAGTATAATGAATCTTACGACTTGATCAATTGTATTGCTCTGCACATCCCATATGAATTTAGTTTCGTGCTAGTTTATCTACATATCTGCTGAAACTCGTGCTTCCCCATCCCAAACATAGAAAGGTGCAATGACATTGAATCGATTCATGAAATGGCTCTTATTTGCGGCGGTCATCGCTGGTTTATTGGTATGCGCATTCTTTGTGTTCCGTTTCAACCAGCCTAAGCCGACAACCAATATCCATTATGCAGACACACAAAACAAACAGCAAACACTCGATATGTATATGCCAAAGGGCAAAGATGAATACAAAAAGAAGAAGCATCCTGTGATAATCTATCTCCATGGCGGCGGCTGGACAGGCGGCGATAAGAATAGAGTCGCTTCAAAGGCTGATTATTTTACAGGTCAAGGGTATGTGTTTGTTTCAATGAATTACAGGCTTCACCCTGATGCCAACTATGAGCAGATGGCAGATGATACGGCAAACGCCATTAAATGGGTAAAGGATCATGCGGATGAATATCAAATTGATTCATCAAAAATCAATGTCATGGGTCACTCAGCGGGCGGTCATTTGACGGCGCTGGTTGCCACAGATTCGACCTACTTAAAACGTGTGGGGCTGTCGCCAAAAGCGATTAATTCCATCGTGATTTTAGATGGGCCGTTAAACCTCAATCAATTTATACAAGCCATCCCATCGTACAAAAAAGTCTTTGGCAAACAAGAGAAAAATTGGACAAAGGCATCACCTGTCACTTATATGAATCAAGCGAATGTACCTCCTGTCTATTTGGTCACGGGCTGGGAAAATCCTGAGGTGTACCGATTTGCAGAAAAACTAAATCATGATAAAGGCTCTCGGTTTGTTTTTCGGGTTCATACGTTAAGCCATAGTGATCTGAACAAATGGTTTGGATCAGACAGAGCGCCAAAAGAAGCACAAAAAATGACAGAGGCTGTGATGGCTTTTGTCAAAAAACAAAATCAATAACGAAGACCGTATGCTTGGGCAATTCATTTTGCCGCAGTATATGATAAAGCGTAAATGGTTTGAAATTAAAGGAGTGTATGTTGTTGTCATCACGAATGGAAAATAAAGTATTCAATTGCGAAAAAGAGCTGACGCTGAATATTATCGGCGGTAAGTGGAAAATGCTGATTTTATGGCACCTTGGCAGAGAAGGGACAAAACGTTTTGGTGAGTTAAAGTCGTTAATGCCTGGGATTACGCAAAGAATGCTTGTCAATCAGCTAAGAGAATTAGAGGAAGATCACATTGTGCACCGGGAGGTTTATCCTGTCGTCCCGCCAAAGGTTGAGTATTCTCTCACAGAACTAGGAGAAAGCTTAATGCCGATTTTAGAGGCGATGTATGATTGGGGAAAACAGTATCTCGACAGTAATTTTTTAAAAGATGATAAATAGAAAGATGACCGATTGTAGGCAAAGGGCTAAAATAACTTTATTTTAGCCCTTTGTCTTTACGCTGAGATACTGGCCAAAAGACAGTATCTTTTTTGTAACCATATGCGGAAAAGTATAGTATGTAAAAAAAAAGTGCGTACTTGGATTGCGTCCATCCTGTTGTTATACTCATTTCATCGTTCAAGATGCATCATCCGCGGAGCTCTTGAAGATGAGATGAAAAACGGGAGTGAAAGTTGATGAAATTACAATTAGCATTAGATTTAGTGAATATACCAGAGGCAATTGAGCTGATCAAAGAAGTAGAAGCATCCATTGATGTGGTCGAAATTGGGACACCTGTTGTGATTAACGAAGGGCTTCGTGCTGTAAAAGAAGTCAAGCAGGCTTTTCCGAATTTACGTGTACTCGCTGATCTGAAAATTATGGATGCTGCCGGCTATGAAGTGCAGCAGGCCTCCGAAGCAGGAGCAGATATCGTCACCATTCTTGCAGCGGCAGAAGATATGTCCATTCAAGGAGCGGTGAAAGAAGCAAAAGCAAGAGGAAAACAAATTTTAGTTGATATGATTGGCATCAAAGATATCGCAGGCCGTGCAAAAGAGCTGGATGCGCTTGGAGTCGATTATATTTGTGTGCATACAGGCTATGACCTGCAAGCGGTTGGTCAAAACTCATTTGCTGACCTTATGACAATTAAACAAGTCGTCAAGCAGGCAAAAACAGCGATTGCAGGCGGAATTAAGCTTGATACGTTACCTGAAGTCGTGAAATTAAACCCTGATTTAATCATTGTCGGCGGCGGTATCGCAAGCCAGGACAATAAAGCAGAAGTAGCGGCACAAATGAAGCAGCTGATCGCACAATCATGAAGACCAGCGACTATGTGAAGGCCATTTTAAATGAGCTTTCTGAGCATTCGCCAGCCATTCAAGACGAACAAGCAGAGCGCCTGGTCACAAGTATTTTATCTGCACAAAAAGTCTTTGTGGCAGGTGCAGGCAGGTCTGGTTTGATGGGAAAATCGTTTGCGATGAGACTTACGCATATTGGCGTCAAGGCTTATGTCATTGGAGAAACGAATACGCCTTCCTTTACAGAAGAGGATCTCTTGATTGTGGGGAGCGGCTCTGGTCGCACAGAGTCTTTGCTTGTCCTTGCAAAAAAGGCAAAAGCAATTGGCGGAAAAGTGGCAGCTTTCACGCTTTCAACTGAGTCACCAATAGCTGATCTAGCAGATGAAATCATCTTATTGTCAGGTGCACCAAAGGATCAACAGGAAGGAAGTCATCATACCATTCAGCCAATGGGTTCACTATTTGAGCAGCTGCTTCTTTTGACATACGATGCGGTCATTTTGCGGTTAATGGAAATGAAAGAGCTCGATACACATACAATGTACGGTCACCATGCAAATTTAGAATAGTCATTTTCAACGCCTTTCCTTTCTTAAAAGGAGAGGCTTTTTCATTTCAATCAAGCCCAGAATCTTGACATAACCGATTTGATGTAACTATAATAGTTACATCGTTAAAGAAAAAGTGCAAGCACGGAAGGAAGATGAACATGAAAGTACAAATTTGGTCAGATATCGCCTGTCCTTTTTGTTATATAGGAAAAAAACAGCTGGAAACAGCGCTAGAACAATTCCCAGAGAAGGACCAGGTAGAGATCGAGTTTAAAAGCTTTGAGCTTGATCCCCACGCACCTGCTCAAGTCGATCATGACGTTCATGATATGCTCGTCAAAAAATATGGCATGAGCCGCAGCCAGGCCATGGCGATGAATGAGCAGGTGAAGCAGGCCGGCAAAGAGAAAGGAATCGATTTTCAATTTGATGCGCTCGTGTTGACCAACACCTTTGATGCTCATCGATTGGCACAATATGCTGGTCAAATGGGGAAAGGCGATTTCGTCATGGGAGAACTGTTTCAAGCGTATTTTACAAATGGAAAGCATGTTGGTGATCGTCAAACCCTTTTACAAATTGCAGAAAAAGCAGGTCTTGATGAGAAGGAAGTACAGCAAGTTTTGGGCAGCGAAGCATTTACCGATCATGTCCGAAAAGATGAACAAGAAGCGAGACAGCTTGGTATCAATGCTGTTCCGTTTTTCTTGATCAATGACAAGTATTCAGTTGCAGGTGCGCAGCCGGCCGATACGTTCCTGCGCGCACTTGAAACAGCTTGGACAGAGGAAGCAGCTCAAGCAGAGAAAGCGTCTGCCAATTCATTTGAAGCAGCATGTGCAGATGGCGTATGTGCGGTGCCTACCCCTAAAGAAGAAGCGTAATAGGCAAGTTCCCTATCTTTCTAAAAGATGGGGATTTTTTCTTGTTTTAATATAAAGGTTGCTTTATACTTAAGTTATCTTAATTATGAAGGTGATAAAAGTGACATCCAAAACAGCTATGATTCAAGAGCTAAACAATATCGAAGCCCGCATCCATCAAAAGCTCCGATTAGAGTTTGAAGAATTATTTGTAGATGAGTTAACCGATAAGCAGCATATTGTACTGAATTTTATTGAGCAGAAAGGGGGAAGTTCTCCTATTCAAATTGCCCAGCAATTAGGCATCACTCAAAGTGCAGTGAGTCAATTGTTAAACACGCTTGAAAAAAAAGAATGGATTCGCCGCAGCATTAACCCGAATAACCGGAGGGAATTGCATGTTGAACTTTCTGAGAAGGCAAAAACGTACCTTGAGAATATGCGTAAGGTAGAGCTTGCGATTATTGAAAAATATTATTCAGCATTATCCTTCGATGAGATCTCCACATTGACATCGATTTATGAAAAGCTTGATCAATTGATCCCACATCAAAACGAAGAGAAAGGATGAGAATGAATGACGCTCAAACAAGAAGTACAGAGAATCGCTTCCTCTTATACAGAGAAAAAGAAGGAGGCGCTGCTTGTGATCGGACTGATTCATCAAGGGGAAACGCATGTCTTTCATTTCGGGGATCACCCTATACAAAAGCGAGTGCAGCCAGAGGATGTCATTTTTGAGATTGGCTCGATTTCAAAAGTCTTTACGACAAGTATATTGGCAAGCATGATGCAAAAAGGGCAGATGAAACTCGATAATTCGATTTCTCTGTATTGTCCTCACATTCGAAAGAATCACCCCATTCAAATAGAGCAGCTGGCAACCCATACGTCTGGTCTTCCTCCGCATCGTCTTCTTAAAGATTTGCAGCTATGCTTCCTTCCTAAAGTGAGAAGAGATATGTTCTGTCAGTATTCACTCGATGAATTAATGAAACTGTTAAATTCGAAAAAGTGGAATCAGCCAAAAAGCTTTCCATCTCGTTATTCCAATGTGGGTATGGGTCTGCTTGGTTTAATCATGGGCTGGTCTCGTCACAAAACATATGAACAGCTATTGATGGAATATATCGTGGATGAGCTTCATCTATCAAGTACCTTTATTACGATTAAGGATAATGTAGAAGCAAAGATGATCTTAGGGCATCGGGAAAATGGAAAAGAGGTTCCGCCGCTTCATATGCTTGACTATCAAGGAGCTGGCGCTATTCGCTCGACCATCACAGATTTATTGTCATTTCTCTCTAGCCATCTACACGCAGATGCGGATTCTTTTTGGAAAATCACGCATGAACCAAGACGGGATATGGGCAGGAACATGTCAATGGGACTCGGCTGGGTCATCGATGACACAGGACTCATTTGCCATAATGGGGCGACGTCTGGATTCTCCAGTTTCATGGGCTTCCGCCCGCATTCAAAAACAGGCGTGGTCGTTTTATCCAACTACCGTAATCGAATCACGCAAGACTCTCCCGATCGTATAGCGTATGATCTGCTGGATATGCTGGAATCTAAAATAAAATGAGCCACTTGGAGTAGGGGCTCATTTTATTCGTTTGATCGTTTCACCTGGAACCAATTCAGGCTCGTAAAACGTTTGATCAGGGAGATTCTTTTTTCCTTGTACTTTTTTAATCATCCAGTCTGCTGCATCACGGCCCATTTGCTCCTGAGGATGGGTCAGTGTTGTCAGCTTCACATGGGCATTTTTCTGGGCGATATATGAATTATCCTGTCCAATAATCGAGAGATCATCTGGAATGGACAGCCCGATTTCGCTGCATACATTGGCTACTTCTAAACCCACCTCATCGTTATAGCAAACAAGGGCAGTCAGCTCATGCCTGTGCGCCATCAGGAATGTGGAAATTTGCTCCCCTAAATGCTGCTTCGATTCTGTATCGAAAAAAAGCACATGCTCAGGCAGGAAATTAAGCTTCGCTTCACCTAGCGCCTGAATATAGCCCTTCATCCGATATTTTCCCTGTAAATCATCTGTTTTTGAAATAAGCCCAATTTGCTGATGTCCAGAGGTGATCAGCTCTTTTGTGGCTAAATAGCTGGACTTCACATCATCCAAACAGAGAAAAGGAACCTCTAACTGCTCATAATAGGCATTGATCATAATGAGCGGTACATCCTGTTCTTTAAAGGATAAATAGTACGAGATGTTTGGGTTATATAAATTGCTTTTCGTCGGCTCGACGATAAGTCCGTCCACACCAAACGACAGCATCATTTCAAGCGCTTTTTTCTCCTGCTCAACATCGTTATTTGTACTTGCCAGTAACAAGGAATAGTTCTCTTCGTTTAAACGGCTTTCAATGCCTCGAATGATAGAAGGAAAAATGTAATCGGATATGTATGTTGTAATGACACCAATCGTTTTCATATGTGCATGTCCCGCAGGTTTTGTTTGATATTGATTGGTCACAAATGTGCCTGAACCTTTTTCGCTGCGCAAAAATCCTTCGCTGGACAATTCCAAAATGGCTTTTCGAACTGTATGTCTGCTCACTTGATACATGTCTTGCAGGCTTGATTCGGTTGGAATACGCTCCCCGATCCGATAATCCCCTGTGAGTATTTTGCTTTTTATATCATCAATAATGATCTGGTACTTCTTTTTCATCGTTTCACTTCTTTCTCAGTTGATCATCTACTCGGATTGAGAAGAAATTGTATGGACATATTTTAACATGGTTGTCGGATCAAAAACAGGCGCTTCCCTTTTCTGTTATGACCCCTTCAGAAAAAATGAAAGTTTTTGCCGCATTATGTATGTACAACTATATTTATTATTGACATATGTACGTACAAATATTATATTGTGATTGTACCAGAGAATCAATGAATCTAGAAAAAGAAAATTGAAACCGCTATCAAAAATGGGGGTGAACGTAGAGTGGATCACAAAGAGACGGCCAAAGCCTTGAAAGAAGGACGGACATCTTTAGGCATTGAATTTGGTTCAACACGAATTAAAGCGATTTTAATAGATGAGGAATTTCAGCCAATTGCACAAGGTGCATATGAATGGGAAAGTTTTCTCCAAGATGGAATATGGACGTACAACTTAATTGATATCATTACAGGTCTGCAAGTGGCGTATCGAGAGATGAAAGAACAGGCCGAGCAAAAGTATGGTGTGACCATTCAAACCATTGGCTCAATCGGGGTATCAGCGATGATGCATGGCTATGTGGCATGTGATCATACAGGAGAGGTTCTCGTTCCGTTCCGAACATGGCGGAACGGAACGACCATCGAGGCGAGTCAAAAGCTGACAGACGTATTTCAATTTCATATTCCAGAAAGATGGAGCATTGCCCATTTGTATCAAGCGGTATTAGAAGATGAAAAACATCTATCCCGATTAGAATATATGACCACTTTGTCAGGATATATTCACTGGCTGTTAACCGGAAAGCAGGCCATTGGTATTGGCGATGCGTCAGGGATGTTCCCAATTGACGAACAAACGAAGGACTACAATGAAGAAATGCTCCAGCAATTTGAAGCATTGATTGCAGAAAAAGGCTATCCGTGGAAGCTTCGTCATCTTCTGCCGCGTGTTTATTTAGCAGGTGAGGAGGCTGGCGTGTTAACGGCAGCAGGAGCAGCCATTTTAGATCAAGGAAAACATTTGCAGCCAGGCATTCCATTTTGCCCGCCGGAAGGTGACGCTGGAACGGGAATGGTGGCGACAAACAGTGTAGAAAGACGGACCGGGAATATTTCTGTTGGGACGTCGGTTTTTGCCATGATTGTGCTGGAGCAGGATCTAAAAGGTGTGTATCCAGAAGTGGATCTTGTCACGACGCCGGATGGACTGCCAGTTGCCATGGTTCATGCGAATAACTGTACAAGTGACCTAAACGCTTGGATGAATATATTCAGAGAGGCATTTGAAGCACTTGGCCTGCAAGTGGAGTCAGAAAGGTTATACGAATCCTTATTGCAGCAAGCTTTAAAAGCAGATCGAGATGGCGGCGGACTCTTAAGCTATGGCTATTACTCTGGTGAAAATATTACGAGACTGCCAGAAGGAAGACCTCTTTTTGTCAGGTCTCCTGAAAGCCGCTTTAACCTCGCTAATTTCATGCGAACCCATTTGTTCTCCGCTTTTGGTGCAATGAAAATAGGCATGGACCGGTTAAAGGAACAGGAACATGTAGTGATTGACCGCTTACTAGGGCATGGGGGATTATTTAAAACACCGCTCGTTGGACAAAAAATGGTTGCCGCAGCGCTGAATACACCTGTATCAGTCGTTTCAACAGCGGGAGAAGGCGGTGCGTTTGGGATGGCTGTCCTTGCTTCATATATGATCCATCAGCAGCAGCAAACATTGGCTGAATTTCTCACTCATCGAGTATTTGCCCATACATCAGAAGAGCTCATGGAGCCTGATCCACTCGATGTCAAAGGCTTTGACGAATTTTTAAAGCGCTATCAAGAAGGTCTTGCGATTGAAGAAGCGGCAGTAGCGCATCTCATGCCAAAGAAAGGAGTGACGACGGTATGCTAGATCGCTTAAAAGAAGAAGTGTATCAAGCAAATTTAGATTTGCCAAAATACGGACTTGTGAAATTTACATGGGGTAATGTCAGTGCATGTGATCGTGACAGTGGTTTGTTTGTGATTAAGCCGAGCGGCATAGCGTATGACCAACTATCAGCAAAAGATATGGTCGTGGTGAACTTTGATGGTGAAGTGGTGGAAGGAGAATTGAGTCCTTCGTCAGATACAGCTACACATGCAGTTCTTTACAAACACTTTGAGGAAATTGGCGGCATTTCACATAGCCATTCCATGTGGGCAACCGTTTGGGCGCAGGCAGGACTTGATTTACCAGCAATGGGCACAACACATGCCGATACATTTTACGGCGCCGTTCCGTGCGCTCGTTTTCTAACAGAAGAAGAAATCAATCGGGGTTATGAGGTAGAAACGGGCCGGCTGATCATCGAAACGTTTGAGAAAAGAAACCTAGATGTGATGGCGGTGCCGGGTGTATTGCTTCAAGGGCATGGTCCATTTACATGGGGGAAGGATGCTAAAAGTGCGGTCACAAACAGTGTGATTTTAGATGAAGTCGCCAAGATGAATCTTTTTGCCAAGCAATTGAACGAATTTGCGGAGCCATTGCCGCAGCGAATTTTAGATAAACATTACTTAAGAAAACATGGAAAGCATGCGTATTACGGACAAAAACCTTCAAGATAAAGAAAAGAGGGATATTTATGTTAACAAGCCTGAAAAAAGAGTTTTGGTTTATCGTTGGGTCACAGCATTTATATGGTGATGAAGCACTGAAAAAAGTAAAAGCAGATGCACAAAAGATGACGGATGCTTTAAATGAGAGCGGTTTACTTCCTTATCCAGTGATCTTGCAGGACCTGGCTGTCAGTGCCGATCAAATCACAAAGCTTATGAAAGAGGTCAATTATCGCGATGAAGTTGTCGGTGTGATGACATGGATGCATACATTTTCTCCAGCAAAAATGTGGATACGCGGCACCAGTCTTTTGCAAAAGCCTCTTTTGCATCTTGCTACACAATATTATGAAAAGATTCCGTGGGACACGATCGACATGGACTATATGAATCTCCACCAATCCGCACATGGAGACAGAGAATATGGCTATATTAATGCACGTTTAAATAAACAAAACCAAATTGTGACCGGTCATTGGTCAAAGCCGGAAGTGCAGCAGCAAATTGCGGATTGGATGGATGTTGCGGCTGCCTATCATGAGAGCTTTCACATCAAAGTAGCCCGGTTTGGCGACAACATGCGGCATGTAGCCGTGACAGAAGGCGATAAAATCGAAGCGCAGATTCAATTAGGATGGACCGTTGACTACTTTGGAATAGGCGATCTCGTCGAATATGTAAATGCAGTAGAAGAAGAAGAGGTAGATGCATTATTTGCTGAGTATTTAACGCAATATGATGTGAATTATGGAACGTATTCAGTTGAAGAGTGGGAAAAAAGTGTCAAGGTGCAGGCGCGATATGAGATCGCCATCAAACGTTTCTTAGATGAAGGCGGCTATAATGCCTTTACAACAAACTTTGAAGACTTACATGGGATGAAGCAGCTGCCTGGACTTGCGGTACAGCGACTGATGGCAAAGGGATACGGCTTTGCTGGGGAAGGTGATTGGAAAACGGCCGCACTGGACCGCTTATTAAAGGTGATGAGTCATCATCAATCCACTGGGTTTATGGAGGACTACACGTATGAAATGACATCTGGGCAGGAAGCAGTGCTGCAATCTCATATGCTGGAAGTAGATCCAGCGCTCGCCCATACAAAACCTGTCATTGTCGTATCTCCACTTGGGATCGGAAACCGGGAAGATCCAGCACGTCTTGTGTTTGATGGAAAAGCAGGCGAGGGTGTCGTTGTCTCTATAGCGGATTTTGGAACACATTTCAAATGGCTCATACAAGAAGTCGAAGCCTTTGAGCCAGAGGAAGCAGCACCTCATTTACCAGTTGCGCGTGTATTGTGGAAAATCAAACCGAATTTTCAGGATGGCGTCAAAGCATGGATTAAAGAAGGCGGGGGCCATCATACAGTCGTGTCTCTCAATTTAAAGGTTGATCAAATTGTTCACTTTGCAAAGCTAGTCAATGCAGAATATGTGGTTTTATAGAAGGGGGAAAGGTCTTCTACTGGTTACAGTAGAAGCACCGGGTGAAATGAAAGCGGTTAATTAAGTGAGGGGGTCATCCACTTGGAGAAAAAAGTGTCAAGCAAATTTATCTTCTTTTTCGGGTCCTTTGCAGGCATCTTATTTGGATATGATATTGGGATTATTGCAGGGGCGGAAGGACATATTCAGGAAGAATTTCAGCTCAGCCCATTATGGCTTGGAATCGTTGTCTCTTCATTAATGGGCGGGGCCATCATTGGCTCCATCTTAAGCGGTCTCTTAGGGGATAAATTTGGCCGCAGAAAACTCATTTTGGTCTCATCCGTTATCTTTTTTGTCGGGGCGATCGGATCAGCTGTCGCACCAGAAGAGATTTCACTCACCATCGCTCGAATCTTTTTAGGGACAGCAGTAGGAACAGCCTCATCTTTGGTTCCGGCTTATATGTCTGAAATCGCTCCTGCTAAAATCCGCGGGAAATTATCTGGACTCAATCAGCTCATGATTGTCACTGGTCTATTGCTCAGTTATATTGTCGCGTTTGTGTTTGAACCCATCCCGGACAGCTGGCGCTGGATGCTGGGAAGTGCCGCTTTATTTGCGATCGTGCTTTATATTGGGATGCTGAAGCTCCCTGAATCTCCGAGATATTTGATTAAACACGGAATGGCTCATAAAGCACGGGAAGTATTAGGATCACTGCGTTCTTCCCGTGAAGAAATCGAATCAGAAATGCAGGAAATTTTAGAAGTCGCCAAAGAAGAACGCTCGGGAATTCGTGAATTGTTTCAAAAGAAATTCCGAATGGCTCTTTTCATTGGGGTTGGAATGGCAACCCTTCAGCAAATTCAAGGCGCGAACTCCATTGTCTATTATGCAACGAGTATCGCTCGGAATGTAGGTCTTGCGCCGCAGGTCGCCGCAGGTTTTACAGTCATTGTCGGTGTCATTTTCGTCGTCACGACCGTGATCTTTTTACAATTTGTTGACCGCTTCGACCGCCGAACGATTCTCACCGTAGGGGGATCGGGCATGGCCCTTTCTTTCTTTGCTCCAGCCGCATTAGGGGCACTTGGCGTTAGTGAAGGAATTTTAAACTGGGTGACATTGATTTCACTTTGCTGCTTTATTTTGTGCTATGCCTTCTCGTGGGCACCGATCACTTGGATCATCATCGGCGAAATCTTCCCGCTTTCTGTCAGAGGCATCGGAGCAGGTATCTCTTCTGCCTTTAACTGGACCGGATCGTTAGCAGTTGGACTCGTTTTCCCTATTTTGGCTGATCAATTCAGCTTTGGGGTCATTTTCTCCTCATTCGGAGTCATCTGCTTAATCGGGCTGTTATTCACCCGTTTTGTGCTAGTCGAGACAAAGGGAAGAAGTTTAGAGCAAATCGAAACCGATATGGCTGCACGTGTATAAATTTAAGAAAACCATCTATCCCATGTGGGTAGATGGTTTTTTACTCAAGCGTCTGTTTGAGCTCATTTGGCAGTAAATCAATCAATTGATCATAGGAAGACAAATCCAGCACTTCAAGCAGTGCGTAATATTTCGCGTAAATTTCACTCAGCTGATCAGGATGGTTTGTTTGATATTGATTCAGATGTAATTGAGTTAGTTCAAGTGCAATGTCTAGCTTGTTTCGTTCGAATGGCTGTGTCGTGTTGATCATATCGTTCACCTCTTATTTGATAATGAGTGGAAAAATTCATTGAATAAAAAGAGCTGATGTTTTGTTTTCATGGATGACCTGTCTTCCTAAGATATCATTTGTATAATATGTTAAAATTGTCCTTTTGTAAAGAAAGAGAAAAATAGATAGAAAGTGGATTTTTTTAAAAATAGACATGCATCTAATCACGAAAGGTGCTTCTGACATACGATAGAGTGTAAGTGAAAGACAACTTGAAGGGGTGTTAAGATGAGCCGAAATCGATTAGATGATTTCTTCTTTGGACCTCGCAGAGGAAACCAAGGAGGAGACGAAACGGTTGTTTTCCCCACACGTCAAATTGTCAACACAAGAACGAATGAACAAACGATCAGAAAAATTCATCCAACGCATATCACAAACGTCAATAAAAACATCAAAAGAATCGAAAACTACTATCCGGTCACTGAATCGACTCACAACGAGTATATTGTAGAAGAATACGATTGCGGCAGTGATATTAAAAACCCTTGCTGCCGTCCGGTGAAGCGCTGTAAGTGGTAATGAAGGGGCATCCTTTTATGGGATGCCTTTTGTATGTCTAATGCTCCATTTCATTTAATTGTCCCTGATCCAGCTGGAAGAAACGATTTCCTAACTCTGAATAAAGGTAGCGCTGATGGCTTGTAAATAAAACACATCGATGAGAGAACTCTTTTTTTAATAAAGAAATCGATTGTATTTGAGAGGCTTCATCAAGAGAGGTAAAAGGCTCGTCAAGAATGATCAGCTCTGGAGATCTTGCCACCATACAATTAAAGAAAAGTTTATATCTCATGCCCAATGAATATTGTTTGACAGGCATTTTTAGGGCATGAGTTAAATCAAATGTATCACAAAGCGATAGAAAGGTGTCTTTGTATAAAACCTTTTCCGACTTTTTCATTTTCCATAAAGACTGGATAAGCTCCATATGCTCGAAACCAGTGAGCGCATCATAGACTAAAGGTTTATCTGGGATGTATGCTACCAGACTTTTATATTGAGCGGTTCCAGGGTGATGCTGCTCGTTAAGTAAAATCGTTTCTGATGCTGAAGGAAGCAGACCTGCGATGATCTTTAAAAGTGTCGATTTACCGCTGCCGTTCTTTCCAATAATACAAGCTCGATCACTTTCTTTCAGATCAAATGACACATGATCGAGAAGGGGAGAATTCTCTTCTGTTGTTTCATAGCGAAAAGATAGCTGAGACACTTGAAGTTTAGCCATTGATGAATCCTCCAATAACAAACGCAGTCGTCACCAGCATATACAAGATCACAGTTGCTAAGGCAGCTTTTTTGGATCCTTCAGCATAGTAAATAATTCCATCATAAAGGATGCGTAAAAGATATAAATTGAATAAGAAGGAAACTATTTGAATCAAGAGAAAATAGTGATCTAATTGTAACACCATCACACAATAGATCGCTGCACTATTCACTAATAAAAGAAATGCATTATAAACCAAAATAACAAGATACATTTTGCGTAAAATAAAAGCTTTATGAAAAAAATACATATAAATAGAAGTTAGGACAGTACTGAGAAAATTTAGAATGAAATAAAGCGGTATTGTCAGCAAAAAGATGAAAACAATGCTGGCAAGTTGTTTCCCAGTGGATAAAGGTTCATCTACTAACAAATCAATAATAAAAAATGTTAAAAAAACAGTCGACACAAATAATGATAGTAAGACAAGTCCTACAATGGTTTTAATTGATTGATTCTGATTGAAAAATTGCTTAGGTCGTAGAAGTAGCTCCATGGAACCACATTCTCCTTTCTTCTATGGTAGATGTACATGGCTAACGTATTGCTCTAAAAGAGATGCCATGAATAAAAGAATGGCTGCTGCAAAAATCAATTGAAGCACAGTTAGGGTCAGTTTTTTTAATTCAATTGTTTCTCCTTTTATAAATCGATAAAGATAAATAAAAGGATAAGAGCTGACGATTGAAAACAGAATTAAACCAAGGACTTCTACGAAAGCATGAGGCAGGAGTCCTGTGAATAGCTGCTGCGCTTCGTGATTGACAATCAAATACTGAACGAGTTTGCCGATAATGTAGCCGTTGTAAAAGAGAATGCCTGCAGACATGATGCCGCCTGTAAAAGCTCCAATGCCTAATATCGCCATTCCAACTTGTAAATTGTTTAAGAAAATAGATAGAAAAAACATCTCTTCATCCTTTTTAAGATAAGGAATCTGATCATAAGGAAGAAGGCTTCCGATTAGCACAGCTGCAATAAAGATAGCAGCGTAGAGGTAACCGAGGCGTAGAATCAGTCTATTCTCCGATATAAAACATCTTATTTTTTTCAACATATTCAATCCCTTTATAGATGGTCTTGCGGCATAACACCCAGCAAATCACTGAAACGATCACAAAATATAAAGCAAACAGAACGCTTATGAGACTTGTAGAATGCTGCAAAATAGGTAGAAAAGAGGTCAAGATCATATAGTACATGAAAGGCAACACGAGAAAATTCCTTGCAAAGGCCTGTCCTTTATCGATAACTTCTATTTCTTCATTGGTTGTCCCTATTTCATGCTCGTGAATAAAATTGAATTTTGTTGTGAATGGAAACAAATACAGCTGAATCAATGGAAAAATGTAAAAGCCAATCCCCAATGCCACCAATTGAATGAGCATCTGAACATCAAAAAGGTGATATACACTTATGATTGATAGATTAATGAAAAGTAGAAAGAGTGATGGTATAGAAAATAAACAATAAAATAACTGGATTTTTGATAAGAAAAACTGCATAAGAGATGTTTGAGAAAGCTCATAGAGCCAAATATTCTTTTTTTCAGCACTCAAAGAGAATATAGAAGGGGTCAGCATTCTCATTTCATATGTTTGATTAGCTAAAATCATCACATTTAATGTGAATAATATCTGAATTTGCAAAGCTTGATGATCAATAAGCGAGATCAAACCTGTCATAACCCCGACATAGAAGAAGGCTTCATATGACATGAACATATAATTAAAAAACTCTTTAGACAGCAGCCACCTTTTTTCTTTTAACACCTTAAGGTCTTTTTGAATCAACATATTCTTTTGAAACAGCGAGCCCTGAATTTTATCAAGTGCTTGAAAGTACCAATAATATAAATCTCTAAAATGTTTTGAGCTTTGATCATGCTCTTTCCCAGTCGGAATCCAGCGAACAGGAGTCTTCATGACGAGTGTTGCAGCTAATATCACCACGAAAAATGTGACAGGTGAAGTAAAAAGCGCTAGAAATTGTAGAAATACCGAATCCTGTGAAAATAAAGCATGATGGATTTGCTGAAGATTATTCTGATATAAAGACACCAAGTTGTTTGAAAGTGTAATCCAAAACGCATCTTCTGCAAGCGAAGAAATTGATTGAAAAAGTTGTCGGAAGGTGTGATAAAAAGGGAAAACAACGTTCGATATTAGAACCCTTCCGAATAAGAAGAAAAGTAAAGAGATGCTTGCGAAAAAAAGAACACGAATGATCCCAATTTTTTTTACGACAATGTTATAGATGTAAGCACCAAATATCTTATTGCTGACGATAAAAAGTAAGAAGCCTGTCAATAAAACATTGAGATGCTTCAACCAAAATATCCAGTCATGTGTTTGAGCAATGAAATATTGAAAGAGAAAATAAATCAAATAAGTACTCAAGCTCGTAAATAGAAGCCATACCAACTCTGAAAATAAAAGCGTTTGAAAAAGGCGTCTCGCGGAAACAGGTGCAAGCTGTATTAACTCTTCAAAAGGAAGAATATGCGTTCTTCTATAAGATTCAATTCCTTTGACAATAGAGAAAAGGAACAAAAATATCACAAAAGCACTTTCCCATTCTATTTGATAGACCGAAGAGTAAAGATATGAATAAATAACGAATACAATCAGGCATCCGAATAAAGTATCAAGAATGCAAGAAAATAATATGTATTGTTTAGAAGAAAACGATTTGAAAAATGAAACCCTGCGTATTATAAACTGAGCTAGATTTGAATATTGTTGTTTCATTCTAATTGATAGAAGTAGTGATAATAATGGATATAACATCTTCTCACCTGCATAAAAATTTAAATAGAAGGAGAACAAAGTCTCCTTCTATTGGGTCATAAAATTGAATTACCAAGCAATAACAGCTTTACGGCCTTTTTTCTTAATTTCGTTTTTAAGGTACTGACGAATTGTCTCTTTACCAGCCGCTGCAATGAGAGAAAGACCACCTGATCCTACAGCAGTTAAAATGGAGACAATTGTTGTAACAGCCCCGCCCGCTTCAACCACGTTCAGAACAACAGCTGCAACACTGCCTGGAATACCAAATTCTTTTGCTAGATCAGCAACGGGCAGCATTTGTAGCGAGAAGGAAAAAAGAGCTAGCATAAGGAATCCTACTGCTAAAGCACCAAAAAGAACATGTAGTTTGATTTCATTTCTTGTTTCTGTCATATCAAATTCCTCCCTTTTTTGTATTTTTATTACTATTTTATCTTAAGATATCTTTTAGTTTATCGCAATCCTTTTTTTTCATTTTTTTCATGAATTAGTTATAGATTAATATAAAAAAGGTGAAAAGATAAGTGAGAAAAGAATCGTTTTTGCTAGAATAAAACACGTAAACATGATCTGAAATACCTTGTTTTTACAGGTGGGAAAGCGAGTCTAATTTGCATATAGGTAAAGAGATATGTGCAGAGGGACCAATATCCTTTGATCAAAATCTTCTTTCAAGATAAAATTGGAAGTATCCATCATTCTTTTGGAGGCGGTTTTCTGAATATTCGATTGTTAACACCAGATGATGCTGAAGAATATGCAGCACTCAGACTAGAAGCACTGCGATTAAATCCAGAGGGTTTTGCGATGAGCTATGAGGAAGAGCAAATCAATACAAAGGACAAATATAAAGCGCGTTTTGATTCGGCCCAATCTATGTGGACTTTTGGCGCTTTTCATCAAGGGCAGCTTGTGGGGGCAGTCACGCTCATCCAAGAAACCTTGCAGAAGTTAAAGCACCGAGCGAATCTGACAGCGATGTATGTAACACCTAGTGCCCGCGGAGAAGGAGCAGGCCAGGCCTTGATGACAAAAGCTCTTTCCTTTGCGCGAGAACGGCAGGATATCGAGCAAATGTATTTATCAGTGGTGACAACTAATCACTCAGCCAAGCGCCTCTATCGCTCCGTTGGATTTGAGTCGTACGCTGTCGAAGAAAAAGCGCTAAAATGGGCTGATACATATGCAGATGAGGAAAAAATGGTTTTATTTTTATCATAGTCTGGAGGAGATAGAAGTGGATCAACAGGCCATGCGTATCATATTAGCAGCAGGACCCAATAGTGAGCTGGAATCTTTTGCCCTGCGTGCAGCACTTGAAAACTTCGGCGTGAAAGTCGATATGCATTGGATCGGAAGACCGAATGATCTGATTCATGTGTTATCTGGTAGAGCTAGAGGTGAAATAGATTACCTTCTTTTATCGTTTCACGGTGAAGAAGGAGCATTTATCATGCCTGAATTAGGGGAAGATGTTTACGAAGATGAGGAGCCTAGAGATACTGCCTTTGGAGTGGATGAAATCAAGCGGTATGCCTCCTTAAAAGGAGTTCATGTCATCTCTACAGGCTGCACACTAGGAGAGAAAAATTTAGCAGATGCTTTCTTAGAGTCAGGAGCTACATCTTATACGGCACCGGACGATTACATCGATGGGAATGCAGCATTTATTTTTGTGCTGACCATGCTGTACGAGCTCATGAACAATACAAAGACGGTCAGAGCGGCATTTGATCGAGCGCGTTCCATTGATGAAGAAACGAAATTATTTCAACTATATATGCAAAAGTAATCAAAGGACTGAGAAATCAAGTCCTTTTTTTATTCCTCTCTAAAAATGTGTCGAAAATGTGACAGTTATGTGATTTGCAAACTAAAAAGGGTGCATGCAAAGTCTATCCTACAAACACACGTCATTCAGGCATGACGGCATCACGAGAGGAGAATCATTGTGTCAATGAAATGGAAAGTCAGTCTCGTCCTATGCGGACTTGCGATGATCATCGGAATCGCTGCGTTTTATCATAATCAGCAGGCAAGCGGGACAGAGAAGAAGAAGGTAGAACCAGATGCGAGCTATAAAGAAGTTGAAATTGTGACCCTCGTGAATGACGGGAGATACTTGAGATATGCTGTGAACTATCCTGTGTTTCATCAAAAAAAGCTAGATCAAGAGATGAAAAGATTTGCAGAAACAGCGCTGGACAAATTCAAAACATCGTTTAGTGAAGCAAGTGATGTCGATGAAGATCATCGATACGAATTAAACATAGATTACGAGATTACTCATTATGCCAAACAAACTGCTGCGATCAAATTCAATACATATGAATGGAAAGGCGGAGTAAAAGGCGCACATGAAACGAAGATATTCAATTTTGATTTCAAGAAACAGCAGTTTTTATCAATTGATGATCTATTTTTATCAAAGAAAAAAAGTCTGCAAAAACTGTCTCAAATGACATTTGAGGAGTTGAAAAAAGATCGCTCTCTTGCTGAAAACGAGCATTTGCTCAAACAAGGAACGTCTCCTAAAGCAGAGCATTATCAGTATTTTGCCATCAAAGATCGTTTTATTGAATTCTACTTCCCAGCAGGGCAAATTGCACCAGACAAACAAGGCCCTCAAGAGCTGGCGATTAAGAAAACACTGCTTAAAGGCATGTTAAAGCCAGAATACATCAATAAAGAAAAGAACAAAAACGAGAAAAAAGAACCGATCGCAAAAAGAAAGATCGTAAAACTGCCAAAACAGGGAGTATTCAACCCAAATCAAAAAGCCATTGCCCTTACATTTGATGATGGACCAAATCCATCAACGACCTCAAAAATCTTAACAGCTTTAAAAGAAAACAAAGGACATGCGACATTTTTTGTATTAGGAAGCAGGGTTCAATATTATCCTGATATGCTGGGTGAAATCAGAAAAGGTGGAAATGAAATCGGAAATCATTCCTATAACCACCCTTTACTCACAAGACTGCCATTAAAACAAGCTATCAAACAAGTAGAAGATACACAGCAAATCATTGAAAAAGCAGGCGGGTTCACACCGACTCACTTTAGACCGCCATATGGTGGAACAAACAGTCAGATCAACGCGGCTGTCAACATGAAAGTCACACTTTGGGACGTAGATCCTGAAGACTGGAAATATCGCAACAGCCAATACGTCGCCAACTACATTCTTACACATGCGTCTAGCGGAGAAACCGTCTTAATGCACGACATCTATGACACCTCTGCAAACGCAGCTGTCACGATCATCAAAGAATTGACCAAACAAGGATTTCAATTACTAACAGTCTCGGAGCTTGAGCAGTGGAAGGAAGCCCGGGCGAAAAAGGTGAATTGAATACGTAAAAAAGATGCAAGTCTTAATGGATTCGCATCTTTTTTAAAGCCAATTATGAGAATGAAGGGAAAATATGTTAAAGTGATTGTAGAAAGGGAGGGCTTCGAATGGTATTGATGAGGTTGATCAGCATATATATGCTGACAGCGTTTAGTTTGGGATTTGTCGTAAACTATGTACCTGGTTTGATGCTGCCCATCTATATCCTTGCGATGATTGGGCTTATTTTATGTCTCGGTCATATTGCGCTTCATTATATTCGGCGAATTAGATATATGTTGTTTGATGAAAAACGATAAGATTTCTCCTATTGTAAACACCTCCGGTTGCGTGAGGTGTTTTTTTCGGTTTTTGATGTTCTAACAGTTGAATGATTTTCTCGTTTGACGCTTTGAGTTGTCTCAAAAGAGAAACGATATTTCTTGTAAATCTTGTGAGTACAATAAGTAAAATGTTGATCATCCACATGCTCTGGCCTCCAATCGCTGACTACTAATACAGTATAATAAGAATGTATAAAATGAACAGTTCGTGCCATATATTCGGCAATTGAATGGAGAATGTTGAGGGGGATTTATTTGAAACGAGTAGACGTGGTTTCAGCTATTATTTATGATGAGGAAGGAAATCTATTAACAGTCAAGAATGTAAAGGGATATTGGGAACTTCCGGGCGGTGCTGTGGAAAAAGGTGAACACCTGCAGCAGGCTGTCATCCGTGAAGTAAAAGAAGAGACAGGGTATGTTGTCAAAGTAAATGAACTTCATTCGGTTCGAGAAGCGTTCTTTCAAGATAAAAAACATCATGCGCTTATCATTACGTTCTTTGCGAGAATCACCGGAGGAGAGATGAACATTCTAGATCCGGATCAGGATATTGAAGAAGTAAAATGGGTCAGCACTCAAACCTTTCAAAAGCTAAACCCAAAGCTATCTCACATGCTAAAATTAAACCAGCAAACACAAGCTTTTTATGATTTTGAGGGGAATAGAACAATTGGTTAAATCCAAATTGATATAGGCATGAAGGAGCGATATTGATGTTTTTATACTACGGGCCTACAGGAGCTCCAGTAGAAAATCCGGGAGAAGAATTCATGAAAAAGATCTTCTTTCAGGAGGGTGAAGAGTATTGGAAACAAGGTAACGGGGAATCTTCCATTGAGATAGAGGAAGATTGGGAATGCGAGACTCTAGTTTTCTTTTATACTGAGCCGTATGGATTCTTTATCATCAGATATCCAGATTGTTTAGTCCCTTTTCAAAAGGCAGAAAAGATCGAAACGATCGAGCATTTCATAGCAGGATCACCATTGCATGTGCCATCGTGCAGCTATGTCGACCGCAATCAGGCTTATCAAATCGTCCAATACTTTTTGACGACAAAAACGGTACCTGATTTTGTTGATTGGGTTGAGTTAAGGAATATTGATTTTCAGCAAGATATGAAAGTTAAGGGAGCAAGATAAAAGTGTGTACAGATGAAAGAATACATAGGTTAGAGTATGCATGTACATGTAGGATATTATGAACAAGGTTGTGATTATGAAGGCGTGTTTTTTAAGAGTTTAGAAACAGGAAGATGGTTATTGTTTTTTGATCAAAAAAGTTACGGGTTGAATCTCTTAAAGAGTTATGAGGAATACAATCATTTAGGCTTATTCATTGGGGAATATTCAATTGAAGATGCTCAAATCGAAGAGAAAGGTCAGCAATTATTTGAGTGCTTTTTAAAAGAAAATGGCATAGTGGAATAAATGAATGGATCTTTAACTGACCTTACTTTTCATAAGAATGTACTGATTTTAACTTTCTACCGATAAAATTAGCAGATACAGGTGTTAATTCTTTTTCTCTTGCCCAAACAGAAAGTTGACCGATATGGTGAATTTCGTGGGCAATTATATGATGTAATATTTCATTTTTAGTGTATTCATCTTCATCCCAAGGAACTGTTACTATTCGATCTTGTTTTTCATCTAAATGAAACTTTAAAATTTCAACGATTTCATGTCGTAAAGTAGATGAGAGAGTTTTTACCTTCGTCAGAGACTTGTAATCATCAAAATTCAATACCACGTCTTCTTTACCCTGAATACCACGGAGCCAACTATATTCAACATCGATAATGTGAAAAAGAGTGTATAAAATACTCCCCACTCCACCTATGCGGTCTTGTAACAACTCTTCTGTTGTTAGTTGATGACACCAGTTAACCCATTCGTCTCTAACTTGCCAGTTGTACTCAAAAAACTTAATCATTATGATCACTCCAAAGTTAAATTGTTTGTTTAAGTACTGCTATCTCTGAAAAATATTCTTGTTGAATTAAACGACACAATCTACATGATCTGGTGTCAGTTTAGAACCAATCATACTATCAACCTTGTTTTCATAACATGACCCTTGGAAACTGTTACGTTTATAGGGTCTCTTGCAGCAAGTTGTTCTTTTGGGTAAGCGGTAGTTTATCAATGTGTTTTAACAAATTACTAAACGCCTTCCTCATACTTCTAATATCCCGAATGTTTGTTCTTGTATTGATTATACTAAGCTTTCTGACAGGTATCAAATATCAACATTTACTTTTAACAGAGCCTTTTTCTCTTCAAAAAAATTGATTAGCAAGAATACACGAAGCATCATATTTTATTTTTTCGTATTTAAATTTTTTAAGCATTAATGCAGAATACAATACTTATATGCAAATCGCTTTGCCATCATTTCCTGCAGTACTCTAAATAGTGGAGCATAATGAATTGATTTCCTTCACGCCTTAGTTCATGACCAAAATCTTGCCACTGTTCTTGAGGGCTAAGGCGGCAGCTATTATCAAAAGAAATGCAGAGAGACAGTAGCTTATTGCCGAAATAAAAAACAGACCTAGTGAGGTCTGTTTTTGTTAGAAGTTAGGAAAATTTATTTTCACTTCCCCTTCTCCCTTTTCCGTTTCTCCTTCTCCGCCCGGTAAAACTCATGAAACATCTTCATCAGCGCGCGCTTCTCAATACGTGACACATAGCTCCGCGATATCCCAAGCTCTTTGGCTATTTCCCGCTGCGTTTTTTCTTTCTTTAAATCAAGGCCGAACCTGCCGACGATGACTTCTTTTTCTCGGCCGTCGAGAATGTCAATATACTCCTTTACTTTTTCAAGCTCCATGTTGAGCTGAATGGTGTCGATCACATCTTCATTTTCGGATTTTAAGACATCGATTAATGAAATTTCGTTGCCTTCTTTATCCTGACCGATGGGATCATGCAAGGAGACATCTTTTTTCGTTTTTTTGAGCGCGCGTAAATGCATGAGAATTTCATTTTCAATACACCGCGCCGCATACGTTGCCAGCTTTGTTCCTTTTCCAGAGGAATAGCTTTCGATGGCTTTAATGAGTCCGATCGTCCCGATGGAGATGAGGTCTTCAGCGTCTTCCCCGGTATTTTCAAATTTCTTTACAATATGGGCGACGAGCCGAAGGTTATGTTCAATCAGCATGTTTCTTGCATGTTCATCACCCTGTGCCATGAGGGCTAAGTATTTTTTTTCATCATCTCCCGAAAGGGGCTGTGGAAAGGCATTGTTTTTGACATAGGACACTAAAAACACCAATTCTTTGACCATCAATCCCATCGCTGTAAATACTCCTGCCACGATTTTCACCTCCACCATGTTTAGGCCGCTGCCTATATCCTCAAATGTATGTGAAGGGGGGATTGTCTGTGTCTGTACGATGAAAAAATCATGTTTTTCGAAAAATGTTCGTCTCTTTTTACAGCTCCCCTCATATGTTTGCGGTTTCTTTGCGGTGCTTGGCGGTCAAGAAGCGTGCTAAAATATGTAATATTAGACCGAAAAGGAAGGGGTTTTTTCGGAACATGGGGAAGGTTCTATCTTCACATGTAGGTATGAAAATTAATGAATGGTATCGAATGATACGGCAGTTCAGTGTTCCAGATGCGGAAATCTTGAAAGCGGAAGTTGAAGCGGAAATTGAACAGATGGAAGAGGACCAGCATTTACTGATTTATTATCAGCTCATGTGTTTTCGGCACCAAATCATGCTTGACTATATACACCCTTCAAAATATCAACCTTTCTCAGTATCTAATCTAGTCGATAAAATCGAAAACTCCAATCATGAGTTATCTGATATGCTGCATTATTACCATGCATTTTTTCGTGGCATGCATGAATTTAGTCAAAAAGAATATTTAGAAGCAGTCAAATATTATCGAGTCGCAGAAAAGCAGCTGTCCATGGTATTTGATGATATTGAGCAGGCAGAGTTTCATTTTAAAGTGGCAGAAGCCTACTATATCATGAAACAAACACATGTCTCCATGCACCATATTTTAAAGGCGCTGGAAATATACGATCAGCATGATGCGTATACCATTCGCATCATTCAATGTCTCTTTGTCATCTCAGGAAATTATCAAGATTTAAAACGAAAAGACCGGGCACTGCCTCATTTAAAAAAGGCAAAACAGCTCGCATCTCAAATTGATCACCCGCGCATATACAGTTCAGCGCTCTATAATTTAGGAAAATGTTATGGTGAGCTTGGCTATAGAGAGGAAGCGGAACGATATTTAACGGAATCTGCTGATCTTGCCCGCAAAGAGCTGCTTCCAACGCTTCCGCATACGCTCTATACGCTGGCGAAGCTGCTTTTTAGACAGAATGAACAAGCGGATGCCCTGCGCATATTAGAAGATGGGAAATTGGCTGCAAAGAAGCATGAAGACCAGCTGTTCTGTCATATGTTTGAGTACCTGGATGCTTTATATGTTCAGGAAATCAATGAAGACCAACTGCAAAAAACCATTGATTATTTGGAAAAACTTAGCCTATACTCTTATATAGAGGATATCTCACTAGAAATTGCGACAGCCTTAGAAGCCTCTCAACAATACAAGAAGTCCAACCAGTATTATCAGAAATTATTATGGGCTCAAAATCAAATCCAAGAAGGAGAGTGTCTGTATGAATTCTAAGCAACGTTCGACAGTTGAAGAGAGAAACCAAACGTGAAACAAAGAGCGGGCCAATATGGCCGGCTTTTTTTATTTAAAAAAAAGCGGATATGAGCATGAATTGATGAGAAAGCGGGCAATTTATCGGTAATGATGTTCGGTGGAGGAGGCGGTCGAATGAGAGGGCTGCATATCTTGATGTGTATATGGCTGCTATGTGCTTTTATTCCTAATAAAATAGAGGCACGTACATTAAAACGAGTCGATCTTGAAAAAACGGGACGTGCCTTTTGGGATGTGAGAGCGGAACGGAAAAAGATTGCGATCACCTTTGATGATGGACCTCATCCAGTGTATACAAATCAAATATTGGATGTGCTGAAGGACCATCAAGTGAATGCAAGCTTTTTTGTGATAGGGAGCCGAATTCATACATATCCAATGATCGCAGAACGGATTGTGGACGAGGGGAATGAACTCGGCAATCATACGATGAATCATACGTATTTTGACCTTTTGTCGTCAAAGGAGATCAAGCGGGAATTAAAAGAATCAGCGGCTCATATCGCTTCACTCCAGCCTGGCGGTCCCTTATTATTTCGCCCTCCTGGTGGACGCTTAACAATGAAATCATTCCGCATTCTATCAAAGCAAGGGTACGATGTGGTCATGTGGTCCTTTACGCAAGATCCGAAGGACTGGTCAAGACCAGGCGCACGTAAAATTGCAAGCCGAATCATTGATCATATTCAAGGCGGCGATATCATCCTTTTACATGATGGCGGAGGAAATCGCAAGCAAACGGTAGAAGCATTGAAACAAGTGATTCCTGAGTTGAAGAAGAGGGGCTATGAATTTGTAAAAGTAAGTGAACTGCTGCACCATGACAAAGCATATATGCCTGTTCAGCTGCAATAGGCAGCATTCGTCAAAAACATTCATTCATTGAAACCAAAAGTCTTGTCGTTTAATATATGAAGAGGGCTTTTGGAGGTGAATGTTGTGAAGAAATATGTTTTCCTTTTTATCCTACTATGTGTTGCTGCTGGTTGCTCTAAGCCAGTACAAGAAAGCGTCATTGCATTTGGTGACAGCAATACAAGAGGATCAAACTGGGACTTTCGAGATTATCCAACATCTGAAAAATGGGTGAATCTCATGAAAAACGTCGAGCGCGGCCAAATTCAAGTGAAGAATGCAGGTATTGGCGGGCAGACGACTGAAGACGCGAAACTTCGCTTTGAGCAGGATATTTTAAAACAGAAACCAACTTACGTCCTCATCATGTTCGGCACGAATGATGCGGCGATTTTAGACGGGAAACATCCCCGAGTGACGAAAAAACGGTTTAAAGAAAATTTAATCTACTTTGTTTCTGAAAGTAGAAAAGAAGGCATAACCCCGATTCTCATGACCTGTGTGCCTGTTGTAGAAGGCGGGAAAAAGGGCTTGTATTATTACTCTAGATATAAGTCATCTTATTTTGCCGGGAGAGGCGGGGCAAGAGCCTGGCAAAACTCTTATAATGATATCATCAGAGAAGTAGCGAATGATGAGCAGGTGCCGCTTGTCGACAACTGGAAAGCTTTCATCCGAGAAGCTGGAGAAGATAGTGATCATGCCCTGATTCAATCAGGTTTGATCGACCCTTCTGGCAATCATATGACACCAAAAGGGGCGAGAATTATTTATAACGAAATCAAAGAGCGTGATGTCATCAAACATTTTTAAATGATGGCCATCTGCCTAAACAAGACCATCCATCCAGCATAGTCTAACAGTATATCTTCCTAGAAGGAGGTAACTGATATGTGGGGATGTCCTTATCCTTACCCTGCGTGTTCGCCTTATCCAGCACAAGGAGCAGGAATCGGTTACGCTTTTCTTGTTGTGTTCCTTGTGGTCATTTTAGTCGTAGGCGGAGGGTTATGGTTTTGGAATGAACAGCCTTGCAATTAAGACACCTCTTCTTTCATCAGAAGGGGTGTTTTTTACGGAAAATAGTAGTAAGCCTATAGCGCAAGTGATATAATATCAGTCACCTGAGTTTAAAAAAGGAGAGTGCTCGGGAGGCATGGTTCCTGTGATATGGAATTAAGAGGAAACAGAGAGCATATGCCCGAGCGAACGTCTTTTCATTTCTGTCTCAATTAATTCAATGAAGTCGCGATTTAAGTTCATTTCATTTGCTTTATAATACGATTCTATAAGTAAATCATCTGACAGCTTTTTCATACTAGAAACCCATATGATGGGAAAAACACCTCCCCTGAAAAAGTTGGCATAAAATTTGAGGAAAAGACATATCATCATAGGTTGATCGACTGTCTTTGAAGTACCTTTAATCTACCATGAATGGGAAACAAGAACAATCGTTCTGTTATCCACATGGTTAAGTGGATAACTTGTGGGTAGAGTGTTTATAATTGAATGAAAGCGTGATGGAATATAGGTGGATAATGTGTGTAAAATTATCCACACCTGTTGAAGGTCCTCATCATATGTCGAAAACTTTTTCATTGTATTCGATAGACAGACAAATTGTGATTTGATTCGACACAATCGCTGAAAACCAATGGAAGAAAGGGTGCAAATTGTGCTAAAGAAGTATTTCTTACCGGATGAATTTGTGAAAAGTATTTTCCACATTTCACCGCAAAAATTAAAAGAACGAAATGTAAAAGGAATTATTACCGATCTAGATAACACACTAGTAGAATGGGACCGTCCAAGTGCGACACCGCGCTTAATTGAATGGTTTCAAGAAATGAAAGATCACGGGATACAAGTGACGATTGTATCGAACAATAATGAAAAAAGGGTCAAGCTTTTTTCTGAACCGGTTCATATTCCGTTTATTTATAAAGCGAGAAAGCCTATGGGAAGAGCCTTTAATAAGGCAGTCGCTGATATGCAGTTGAAAAAAGAAGATGTGGTTGTCATTGGAGATCAGCTCATGACAGATGTTCTTGGCGGGAATCGTCATGGCTTCCATACGATTTTGGTCGTTCCTGTTGCTGCCTCGGACGGATTTTTCACAAAGTTTAACAGGCAGATTGAACGCAGAATTTTAGGAGCCTTAAAGCGTAAGGGCCACATTCAGTGGGAGGAAGAGTAATAATGGAAAAGGTTGTTTGTATTGGCTGCGGTGTAGCCATTCAGACGGAAGATAAAGATCAATTAGGATATGCGCCGGCAGCATCTCTATTGAAAGAAGATGTGATCTGTCAGCGCTGTTTTAGGTTAAAGAACTACAATGAGATTCAAGATGTTTCTTTAACAGAGGACGACTTTTTAAATATATTGCACAGCATTGGAGAGACAGATTCTCTCATTGTGAAGGTCGTTGATATTTTTGACTTTAACGGAAGCTGGATCAATGGACTGAGCCGTATTGTCGGCGGTAATCCGATTTTACTTGTCGGCAACAAAGTGGATATTTTACCGAAATCCGTGAAAAAAGATCGTCTGATTCATTGGATGAAACGGGAAGCAAAAGAAAACGGATTAAATCCTATCGATGTTTTCTTAATCAGTGCAAGCAGAGGCCAGGGTGTGCCTGAGGTGATGGAAGCGATCGATCATTACCGCGAGGGAAGAAATGTCTATGTTGTCGGCTGTACGAATGTTGGAAAATCAACATTTATCAATCGAATCATCAAAGAAGTATCTGGCGAAGAGAACGTTATTACTACATCCCAATATCCAGGTACTACACTTGATGCGATTGAAATTCCGCTTGATGACGGGTCTGCTTTATTTGATACGCCGGGCATCATCAACCGCCATCAAATGGCGCACTATGTCAGCAAAAATGACTTGAAGATTTTAACGCCGAAAAAAGAATTGAAACCGAGAACGTTCCAATTAAATGAAGCACAAACGCTTTATTTTGGCGGACTGGCTCGATTTGATTACGTAAAAGGCGGCAGAACATCATTTGTCTGCTATATGCCAAATGAGCTGAACATTCACCGGACAAAGCTGGAGAACGCAGATGATTTATATGAAAAACATGCAGGGGAACTCTTGTCACCGCCATCAAAAGAGGGAATGGAAGATTTCCCGCCGCTCGTTCCGCATACCTTTACCATTGATCAGCCAAAAATGGACATCGTCTTTTCAGGTTTAGGCTGGGTTACTGCAAATGATGCGGGCAAGCAAATCAAAGTTTATGCGCCAAAAGGCGTTCATGTGTTTATGAGACGTTCGTTAATTTAAATGTTCAAAGGGGGAGAGACCTTGAAACCTTTATACGGAGTAATCGGTAACCCTGTTGGCCACTCAATGTCTCCGGATATTCATAATGCAGCACTAAAGGACGCTGGAATTGATGGACATTATCATGGCTTTCAAGTAGAAAGTGATGACCTGAAAGATGCGATTAGCGGCATGAAAGCGTTAGGAATCAGCGGCATTAACGTCACTGTTCCTCACAAGGTAGAAATCATGCAGTACCTCGACAAAATTGATGTGACAGCTGAACGCCTCGGTGCCGTCAATACGGTGAGGCTCGAAGGGGGTCAGCTCGTTGGGTACAATACAGATGGAGAAGGCTTTCTTCATTCATTGCTTGAAGCCTTGGATCAGCCGCTATCAGAGCTGTCATTTCTCTTGATTGGTGCTGGCGGAGCGGCAAGAGCGATTTATACGACAATTGCTCAGTATGCACCGAAGAGCTTTGATATTACGAACCGCACCATTGAAAAAGCTGAAGCTTTAATTGAAAGTGCAGAGGGGAAAATCACATCTCAAGCAATCACATTAAATGCAGCGGAAGAGCGGCTTGGGGAATATGATGTCATCATCCATACGACCTCGATCGGCATGTATCCGAATGTTGAAGAAACCCCGATTTCTTTAGCGAACGCAAAAAAAACAGCGGTCGTTTGTGATATTGTGTATAATCCAATAGAAACAAAACTGCTCAGTGAAGCAGCAGGTTTAGGCTTGAAAACAGTGGATGGGGTTGGCATGTTTGTTGGACAAGCAGTAAGAGCCTTTGAACTGTGGACAGGCATTACACCTGACGCCGGAAAAATGAAGTCAATTGTTATAGAGAAATTAGGAGGAACACCATGTTAAAAGGTAAGCAAAAACGTTTTTTACGTGCACAAGCACATCATTTATCACCTATTTTTCAAGTTGGAAAAGGCGGGGTGAATGACAATATGGTCAAGCAAATTTCCGAGGCGCTTGAAGCAAGAGAACTGTTAAAGGTCAGCGTATTGCAAAATTGCGACGAGGACAAAACGGAAGTTGCGAAAGCACTTGTAAAAGGTGCAAAGGCTGAACTCGTTCAAACGATCGGAAATGTGATTGTCCTTTACAAAGAATCTAAGGAAAATAAACAAATTAAGCTGCCGTAAAGGTGGATGCGATATGAAAAAAATAGGGTTGTTCGGCGGTACGTTTGATCCTCCCCATAACGGGCATTTGCTGATGGCAAGTGAGGTGCGGATTCAAGTGGGGCTTGATGAAATTTGGTTTATCCCAAACCATATGCCTCCTCATAAAACTGGACGGAAACGAGCAGATAGTCATCACCGGATAAAAATGGTGGAGGCGGCGATTCAGTCAAATCCATATTTTCGGCTCGAGCTCATTGAAATGGAGCGGGAGGGTCCGTCTTATACGGTAGATACAGTCGATCTGTTAAAGAAGCGTCATCCAGAAGATCAGTTTTTTTTTATGATAGGAGCGGACATGGTCGAGTATTTGCCAAAATGGCATCGGATCGATGATTTGCTTCAAATGATCACCTTTATTGGGATGAAAAGGCCGGGTTACGTTGGAAGTACGGGATATCCTGTTTTATTTGCAGATGTTCCAGCTTTTGATGTATCATCGACATTGATTAGGCAGCGAATAGAGCAGGGGAACCCTGTCGATTATTTGATTCCGAAAGCTGTTGAGCGTTATATAAAGGAGCATCATTTATATGAATCGTGAAGAAGCATTGAACTGTGTCAAAGAGCAGTTAACAGAGCATAGATATACACATACACTCGGAGTCATGGAGACAGCCATTTCATTAGCGGAACGGTTCGGTGCAGATGTGAAAAAAGCAGAGATCGCCGCTATTTTTCATGATTATGCGAAATTTAGACCAAAAGAAGAAATGAAGGGGATTATCCAAAAAGAACAGATGAACCCTTTATTGCTTGAATATTCGCCCGAGCTTTGGCACGCCCCGGTTGGTGCCTATTTGGTCAAAAAAGAAGCTGGAATTGATGATCAAGATGTGTTAACAGCTATTGAATTTCATACTTCCGGCAGACCAGACATGACCTTACTTGAAAAAGTCATTTATGTCGCAGATTATATTGAACCAGGACGTCATTTCCCTGGTGTCGAAGAAGTAAGGGAATTAGCAGAACATGATCTAGATCGTGCACTGATCCAATCATTAAAAAACACCATCAGTTTTCTAATGAAAAAGAATCAGCCAGTCTTTCCAGATACGCTTGCTACTTACAACTCGCTTGTGCATAAGAACAACTAAGGAGGAATTTGGATGGATTCATCATCAATTTTAAACGTCGCAGCAGGAGCATGCGATGATAAACGGGCTGAGGATATTATTGCCCTTAATATGCAAGGAATCTCACTTGTTGCAGATTATTTTCTCATTTGTCACGGGAATTCTGATAAACAAGTGCAAGCCATTGCAAGAGAAGTAAAACATTTTGCAGAGGAAAGCGGAATCGAAGTGAAGAAGATGGAAGGCTTTGATGAAGCAAGATGGGTATTGATTGACCTAGGTGATGTCATTGCCCATGTGTTCCACAAAGAAGAAAGAGGATACTACAATCTAGAAAAGCTATGGGGAGATGCGCCGAGAGAAACGCTTTCACTTGGCATTAACTCATGATTTATCAAGGGTTTGCAGGTGTGTATGACGAGCTCATGACACATGCACCTTATGATGAATGGGTTCAGTGGATCCAGCAGTATATGAAGCCGAATGCTGCCATCATCGATGTAGGCTGTGGAACTGGAGAGATTTCTCTTCGGTTAGCTGAAAAGGGCCACAAGGTCACAGGAATTGACCTCAGTGAAGAAATGCTGGCCTTCGCGCAGCAAAAAGCGCAGGCGAAAAAGCAGTCGATTCAATTTTTACATCAAGATATGAGAGAGGTTACGGGCTTTGAGCAAGCCTTCCAGGCAGCTGTTATTTGCTGTGATTCCTTGAATTACTTAAAAAACGAAAATGACGTCAAAAAAACCTTTAAAAACATGTTTCAGCTTTTAGAGGCAGATGGGGTTTTACTTTTTGATGTTCATACGCCTTATAAAATGGAAGAGGTATTCCCGGGTTCGACTTATGCAGATCAAGATGAAGAGATCAGCTATATTTGGCAGAGTGATAAAGGGGATGACATGTATTCGGTCATTCATGATTTAAGCTTTTTTGTAAAAGACGGAGACATGTATCAGCGTTATGATGAGACACATGAACAGCGCACATTTCCATTTGAAACATATGCAGCGTTCCTTGAGTCAGCTGGCTTTGAACAAATAGAAGTGACTGCTGATTTTACAAATGAAGCCCCCGGTGAATTCGCCGAAAGGTATTTCATCTCAGCTAAGAAACCAAAAACCATCGTTTAATAGAACGATGGTTTTTTAAAACCCTTTTTTCGCTTGTTGCAAAGATGATTAATTTCTGCGATCATCAGTGAACACGCTTGGCGGATATTGATGCGCAACCGCCTCTAGATCTTCATCGAATTTTTCATGGGTGTTTTGAAAGAGACGGTGAAACATATCTTGCACCCCTGCTTCAAGTGCTTTAATGCCTTCACCAGTGACGCCGCCTTTCACACATACTTTGTCTTGCAGTGTCGGAAGGGTATAGACTCTTTTTTCAATCAATCGGCCAAGTCCAACAAGCATATCCTCTGATAAGGTGGTGGCTTCTTCTTTGGAAATATCCGTTTCTTCTACGGCCGCTTCAATCATTTTCTGAACGAGAAAACTGATAAAAGCAGGTCCGCAGCTGACAATATCGGAAGCCGCTCTTGTAATCGAATGATGGATCTCGATAGGTGTTGAAATGCACGAAGCTAACTGTCTTAACGCAGTTTTCGTCGCGGCATTGCATGATGAACCAAAAGTTAAAAGTGATGCGCCTGATAAAGCGCGGTTTGTAATGCTTGGAATCAGCCTGGCTGTTTGACAAGGAACGATATCCTGAAGCTGTTCAGGATGAACCGGACTTGTAATGATGACAATGGTTTGCTGCTCCGTTAAAAGAGGGCTCAGCTCTTTTAACAGTGGATAAATATCAAGTGGTTTGACACAAACAAAAATGAAATCTTTATTCGTGACAGCCCCTGAAAGCTGTTTCGTTACTTCAAGCTCTGGATGGTTCTTTTTTATATTGAACGCTTTTTCAATGGTTCGGTTTGTAATAGTAATCGATGAGGGATTGACTGCCTTTGATTCAATAAATGCCTCAGTAAGTATGGTACCCATGTTTCCTGTACCGATTAACCCTATATTCAAACGTTCTCCCTCCTTAGACGCATTGGATCTGTTATCTTCTAAACAGTATGTTGAGCAGTAGAAAAATATGATTGAAAGAAGCGTGAGTAAGTGAAACGACTCATTTCATTAAAAAAATACAGTCTTTATATCGCCGCTGGACTCATAGTCGTGATCATCTTCAGTTTCTTCTTTTTCACTGGAAAAGGAGAGGGCAACAGAGAGCCAAGTGTATTGAAGGAAAATAAAGACATACAAGTCACATTAGAAGACAAACAAGAAAAGACAGAAAAAGAGCCATCGACGATTTTTGTAGAGGTCAAAGGAGCTGTAAGGAAGCCAGGTGTTTATACGTTTCAATCTGATGCTCGGGTAGAGGAAGCGATTCAAAGGGCAGGAGGCTTTACCAGCAAAGCAGACTCGATTGAAATCAACCAAGCAGCTAAATTAGAGGATAGTATGATGATTTATGTTCGGAAGCAGGGGGAAGCGGAAAGAGAGGCGCAAACAGCATCAGCTGACGCATCAACGGGCGTTGAAAAGAGTGAAGGTGTGAATGTCAATCAGGCCGATGCAGCCGAATTGCAAACCATTAACGGCATAGGACCAGCTAAAGCCGAAGCTATAATAATGTATAGAGAGGAACACGGAGAATTTCAACAAATTGAAGACTTGCGGAACATTTCAGGTTTTGGGGAAAAGACGATTGAACGGCTGAAAAGTCAATTGACCGTGAAGTAGAATTGACGTTAGAGAAGAAAGGCATGTACACTTAATATCAACCATCATTCTGGAGGGATCAGCTCGTGGAAAGAATTTCATGGAATCAATATTTTATGGCACAAAGCCATTTGCTTGCTTTACGAAGCACCTGTGAGCGGTTAGCTGTTGGGGCGACCATCGTAAGGGACAAGCGCATCATTGCAGGGGGGTATAATGGCTCCATTGCCGGTGATGTTCATTGTGCGGATGTAGGGTGCTATGTCATTGATCATCACTGTGTTCGCACCATCCATGCGGAAATGAATGCTATTTTACAATGTGCCAAATTTGGTGCACCTACAGCTGATGCTGAAATATATGTCACACATTTTCCTTGTTTACAGTGCTGTAAAGCCATCATTCAAGCGGGCATACGAACAGTGTACTATGCAAAGGATTATAAAAATCATCCATATGCGATTGATTTATTCGAGCAGGCGGGTGTTCAAACAGAGCAAGTTGAATTAGATGAAATGATCATCGACTTAAAAAATCAAGAAAAATTGGCCTTTGTTGCAGATTTAATTGGGAAGCTGAGTGAATCAGGACTTAGCGAAACAGAAATTCGCGATATGCATGAGAAGGCGAATCAATTATTTACTTCCTATGTTTAAATATTTGCCGTTTGGGGCAATTTCAGCAGCTGTTGGAATTGCTCTGGCTGCATATCATCTTCATATGTATTTCCTTCTCTTTCTTCTCATCATATTACTTCTCAGCCTACTGAAAAATATGCCTCAGCTCTTTTTAATGGTCAGCCTATGCGGTGCTGTCTATATACTCATTTTTATGATTCATGAGTCTCTTGAAACGGATCAACCCGTACTAGAAAAATTCCTATCTGGTTCCGTTGTGATTGAAAGTATTCCGAAAACAGATGGCAATCGTTTTTCAGCGACTGTTTCAACAGACCATGAACAACTAGCCACTTTTTATACAATTCAAACAGAGCGTGAAAAAGAGGCATTAAAAGAGGTAGAACCTGGTATGAGCTGTCACATGACAGGTGATGTTCGTCCAGCAAAGCAAGCAACCATTCCTAACGGGTTTCAATACGATCAATTTTTAAAATCAAAAGGCATTGACGCCATTTTTCTGCCACAGTCGATCAAAAACTGTACAAAAAAAGACGGGTCTTCCTATTTTCTTCAAGTGATAAGGCAAAAAGGTTTGAAATTTTTAGAAGATCATGTGCCTAAACACTCTGTTGGCATTGTACAGGCACTAATTTTTGGCGATCGTGAGTTGATAGAACCTGACACATTAAGAGATTATCAAATGCTCGGCATTATTCATTTACTAGCGATCTCAGGATTGCATGTGCAAACGCTTCTTGCATGTTTATTTTGGTGTCTCCTTCGTGCAGGCGTGACAAGAGAGACAGCACGTATTCTTCTCTTATGTTTTCTTCCAATTTATGCTTGTTTGACAGGTGCTGCACCATCTGTTTTAAGAGCTTGCCTCATGGCAGGAATCTATTTAGTGATGACTAGTCTGCCAAAAGAAATGAAACAGCCTTCTGCTGTGGTATTAAGTGCAACGTTTTTACTCTTATTAGCGGTTCATCCTCTTTATTTATTTGATATCGGATTTCAGCTTTCATTCGCGGTCACGTTTTTTATTTTGTTATCGACTAGGATTTTATCAAAAGCAAAAAGTTCAGTCATGCAATTATTCCTGATTTCCTTTATTGCACAGCTTGCTTCACTTCCTGTTCTTTTATATCATTTTCATCAATTCTCTTTACTGAGCGTACCTTTGAACATGATATTTGTTCCTTTATATACGACGGTCGTTATGCCGCTGTCCTTACTCTTTTTTATTCTCACTATCATTTATCTTCCGCTTGGACAAACATTGTTTCAGTTGCTTGATTCGGTGATTCAGCTTAGTCATCAATTGTCAGCCTATATGGCTGTTTTTGATGAATTCAACTTGATTTTTATGAAGTCTGCTTGGTGGCATATTCTGCTTGAGGTGAGCGCCTTAATTGTTCTGTTATTTGTGATGGAGAGCAAAACTTCTGTGAAATCCTATGCACTGCCGATCCTTTTTCTTATTGGTGTCTTGAGTGCACACTATTTCACCCCGAATTTTCTCGAAAAAGGGGAAGTGACAATGCTGGATGTAGGACAGGGGGATAGTTTGTTTATTCAGCTGCCCTATCGAAAGGGGCACCTGCTTGTGGATACAGGAGGCAGACTTTCTTTTGAAGAAGAACCGTGGAAAAAAAGACGTAAGGTGTCTACGATCGGTGATCAAACGCTGATCCCGTTTCTGCATTCTAAAGGAATAGCAAAACTTGATGTTCTTATTCTTACACATGCGGATCAAGACCATATGGGAGAAGCAGCTCGTTTAATCAAACGAAATAAAGTAAAGCGGCTGGCTATTCCAAAAGGCTTTGCGCGGAGTCCAGAGGATGCGGAGCTGTTAAAAGAAGCAGCTGATCAAGGGATTATGATTGATGAATTAGAGAGAGGAGATCAGCTTCAGATTGGAGAGCAAATATTTCAGGTCCTTCATCCATCGCGTGATCGGGTTACAACTAAGAATAATGATTCACTCGTTTTGACATTTACTCTAGGCGGGAAGCGGTTTCTGCTCACTGGAGATCTTGAACAAGAAGGGGAGCGAGACATGATAGAAGCCTTTCCTCATCTGCGGGCAGATATCTTAAAGGTTGGACATCACGGGAGTAAAGGGTCAACAAGCGAAGAATGGCTTCAGCATCTCAAGGCCTCACATGCACTCATTTCAGCAGGTGAACGCAATCGTTATCAGCATCCACATCAGGAAGTTTTGAAAAAATTAAAGGACCAGCAAATGAAGGTGTATCGTACAGATACCGACGGGAGCGTGACGTATGAATTTCTCGATGAGGAAGGAACGTTTTACACACACCCTCCATATGATATCTTACAAACTCAATAAAAAAACTGCCAAAACGGCAGTCATGTAACCTTCATGAAGTTAAGATCCAACGAGGTGTATAATGGTTGCCAAAATAAACATTGAGGCGAAAAATCCGAATGTGACGATAAAACCAACAGCTGAGTCGGTCACATCATTCCGCTTGCTTTGAACATTTTTTTCAAATTCATTCATTTTCATCCCTCCTGGCTAATTTTAGTATACTTGAACTCATTTGGAATTGCTAGAAGGTAAAGTAACCGTTTTCCATTTTATGATCATTTTATGAATATCGTCTGACAGCAGGCTGACCCGGGAGCTTGCGCCGGACGTTTACTATAAATGAGGAGGCGGCACTTTCAGCTTCCTCTTTACTAATGTCTTCACACACTTTAGGATAGAGGAGGAAGTGAAAGAGAGGGATTCAATTGATGGTCTTTGATGTATGGAACAATTTAAAACGAGGGGATATCCATCCCGTTTATTGCTTATATGGGAAAGAAACATATTTACTGCAAGAAACCGCTGCTAAATTGAGACAAGCTGTAGTAGACGAAGAAACGAAGGATTTTAATTACTCCGTCTTCGATATGGAAGAAGTGCCGCTTGAACAGGCTGTGACGGATGCAGAAACATTTCCGTTTATGGGAGAAAGACGTCTCGTCGTGATCAAGAATCCTTATTTTCTTACAGCTGAAAAGAAAAAGGAAAAGATTGAGCATGAGCTTTCTGTATTAGAAGCTTATTTAGAAAAGCCAGCGCCCTATACCATTCTCGTGTTATTGGCACCATATGAAAAGCTGGATGAGCGTAAGAAAATCACCAAATTGCTAAAAAAGAAAGCTGCTGTCGTTGAGGCGAAAGAGTTAAACCCAAAAGAAACAACTGATTTCACCATCACACTGGTGAAGACAGAAGGAAAGACGATTACATCTGAAGCGGCTGAGCAGCTTGTGATGCTATGCGGCGGGAGTCTCTCCTCTCTATTCCAAGAGGTTCGGAAGCTAAGTACATATATTGGAGAGCGGGAGGAAATTGAGTTAGCAGATGTCAATCAGCTCGTTGCAAGAAGCTTAGAGCAAAATATTTTCGAGCTGATTAATCAAATCGTAAACAGACGCCGCTCTGAGGCCATGCAGATGTTTTATGACCTGCTGAAGCAAAATGAGGAACCCATTAAAATATTAGCACTCATTTCAACTCAATTTCGATTGATTTTGCAGACGAAGTACTTCGCTCAGCAAGGATATGGACAAAAACAAATTGCTTCAAATCTAAAAGTCCATCCGTTTCGGGTCAAACTTGCGATGGATCAGGCAAGACTGTTTTCAGAAGAAGAGCTCAAGCAGATCGTCAAAGAGCTTTCAACGATTGATTATGAAATGAAAACCGGTAAAAAGGACAAGCAGCTGCTGTTAGAATTGTTCCTGCTTCGTTTGTTAGGCGCTTGAACATAAAAAAACGACCTTCTAAAAAGAGGGTCGTTTTTGTTTAGATGTATAATTGCCAGTCTGTCCTTAAGGCTCGGCCGGTCAGGACGGACGTACAGTTAAACAGGTGCCTCATCACTGAGGCGTTGCAAGCATTATGCAGAAAGTCCGTTTACTTGTTTAGCAAGTCTTGATTTGTAACGCGCAGCTGCGTTTTTGTGTACAAGACCAGTTTTAACGGCTTTGTCAATGCGTTTTGCAGCAGAAGCAAGAGCAGCTTTTGCTTGCTCAGCATCGTTGTTAGCTACAGAAACTTCAACTTGTTTAATCGCAGTACGCATCGCAGACTTGATTGTTACGTTATGTGCACGGCGTTCGTTATTCGTTTTTGTACGTTTGATCGCTGATTTAATATTTGGCATGTGTTTCACCTCCTAAGATACAACCTAAACACAATTGTCTTAAGGTTAAATCTTCACAATAGAACAAATTGTATTCTATCAAACACACCTTTAGAATGCAATATAAATGTAAAGTATTTTTCATTGATGACGTACTCGAATGTTTCTTTCAAGAGATGGAAAGACTACTGTTAATTACTTGGTGGAAGGAGTCTTTTTATGGAGAAACAGAAACTTGATTTAAGCGTTTATCAAATCCGGACAGACCTCGCTGTTGAAACAAAAGAGATACTAGAACAAGAGAACGATCCGAATGTCGTCAAAAAGGACGGGATCCAAGGGATTGTCGAAAAGGAAAAAGAAGAGCAAGGCATCCGCATACGTACTGTGGAAATCACGAAAGAAGGGGAGGAGCTGACCGGCAAAAAGGCAGGGACATACTTGACGTTTGAGGCACAAGGCATTCGGGAGAAAGACTCTGAGATGCAAGAAAAAGTCGTTGAAGTCTTTGCCCATCATTTTGCTCAGTTTTTAAAAGACCGAGGCATTCAGGCTGATGCAAGCTGCCTTGTAGTAGGGCTGGGAAACTGGAATGTTACGCCAGATGCACTAGGTCCTCTCACAGTTGAAAACCTGCTTGTAACCCGCCATCTCTTTGAATTGCAGCCGGAAAATGTTCAGGAAGGCTATCGCCCGGTTTCTTCTTTGTCACCTGGTGTGATGGGACTGACCGGTATTGAAACAAGTGACATTATCCAAGGCGTGATCGAGCGGTCTAAGCCTGATTTTGTCATCGCGGTCGATGCCCTTGCTGCTCGTGCGGTGGAACGAGTGAATACAACCATTCAAATTTCTGATACAGGTATCCATCCCGGCTCTGGTGTAGGGAATAAGCGAAAAGAATTAAGCAAAGAAACATTGGGAATTCCAGTGATTGCGATTGGCGTTCCGACAGTGGTGGATGCAGTAACCATTGCAAGTGACACAATTGATTATGTCTTAAAGCATTTTGGTAGAGAACTAAAAGATGATAGACCATCCCGCTCTCTTGTGCCGGCTGGTTTGACATTCGGGAAGAAAAAAGTGCTTAACGAAGAGGACTTGCCAGATGAAGAAACGCGTCAATCATTCTTAGGCATCGTAGGAACCCTTCCTGAAGAAGAGAAAAGGCAGCTGATCCACGAAGTGCTTGCGCCCCTGGGGCAAAATTTAATGGTCACGCCTAAGGAAGTCGATACATTCATTGATGATATGGCAAACGTACTTGCCAACGGATTAAACACAGCGCTTCATCAAAAAATCACTCAAGATAACATGGGTTCATATAATCATTAATCGGTTCTACTTTCTCTAGCTCGCTCATAGTGTAATTACTAGAAAGCGTGCTGGAGGGAGTAAATCATGAAAAAAAGACCCCGCCGTCCTCGACAGTTGGTCGTTGCGATTAATGGAACGAAAGTAGTAAAAAGCATCTTCTTATTTATTGCCTCTCTTGTTGTGGTGTTTGTGATATCAGGGGCTTTGACCTCTTTAAAACCCGAGCTGAGGCCGCAAGCCTCGTTATATGGTGTAGCAGATGAGCTCTCTGGCGCATTTTTTGCCACATTAATGGGCATGGAAAACCAATATTTCGCCTCAGCAGTTCCAGAAGCTCAAAAAGGATTTCATTTCTCTGGGCTGTCACTGAAGCTTGCAACCAGTATTAATTTAGAAGACCCGCGCAGTTTCCTAGGAAGAGAGCTCCCAGGATTTGAACATTTTGATACAAAAATCATCTTAGCGGGTGAAGGAACAGATTATACCAACATGCCAATGGAATCACCGCCGCCTAGTGAAGTAATCCAAGATGAAAAAGAAGCAAATTTGGCTGAGCTGGACAAGCTCGATGATGATACGCCGAAAAAGCCTGCCAAAGAACCGGACCGGTCAACAGGAAAACGAAAAGCTGTGTACATTTATCACACACATAATACGGAATCATATTTACCATTTTTAAAAGGAGAAACGAATCCAAATAATGCACGGCACTCAAAAGTGAATGTCACCCTTGTCGGCGACATGTTTGGAAAGGCGCTTGATCAGCAAGGAATCGGCAATACAGTCGACAAAACGGAAATTGAAAAAAGACTGTTAAAAAAAGGATTAAAGTATCCGCAGTCTTATAATGAATCAAGATTGGTCGTGAAAGAAGCCTTAGCGAAAAATGATGACCTCGATTATTTAATTGATATTCACCGGGACTCAAGAAGAAAGAAAGATACGACTGTCGAAATCAAAGGGAAAAAATATGCGAGAATTGCGTTTGTTGTTGGGAAGAAGAATCAAAGCTATGAGAAAAACTTAAAGCTTGCGACAGAGTTCCACCATTTGATGGAGAAAAAATATAAAGGTCTTAGTGTCGGTGTGTTTGCCAAAGGAGAAATTGGCGATAATGGAATCTATAATCAAGATTTATCCGACAAAGCCCTTCTTTTAGAATTTGGTGGAGTAGATAATAATATGGAAGAATTGAGAAATGCATCCAATGCGGCAGCTGATGTATTCAGCGACATTTTCTGGGACGCGGAAAAGGTTGACGGCAAAGCAAAGGATGAGAAAAAACGCTCTTAAGGTGGTGACGGATATGGGCTCATTTATTGGAAAAACCATTATTTTAGGATTGGTCTTGCTGTTTGGTGTCTTTTTAGGAATGCAGCAAGCGAATAATGGCATGCTGCAAATGAAGGGCTACCATGATCCGCAATTAAAAGGAGCTTTCTCCATTCAAATGAACGACAATGAAGAGAAGGAAGCTTCTATCTTAGGAACGGCTGTTACAGAAAAGGATCTTGCCGAAAAACAAAAACAGCTGGAGGAAATAGAGGGCTTTAATGCCTTTTCCAAGGCAGGAAAAGCCCTGTCTGATGGCATGACACATGCAGCCCGTTCTCTTTATGATTGGGTGAATGGGAAATAAGCGAATTTCATGAGATATCACCCTTTTGATCAAAGCCGCTGACCAATAAGCGGCTTTTCTTGATTTCGATTGAATCTTTACAGCCCTATTGATATAATCTAACCTAGCGCAACCCGCGTTTTATAGTAGGAGTGATAGATTGTGACAGATAAAGAAAAACGATTAGAACGGCAATCAAGAATTCGAAATTTCTCCATTATCGCCCATATTGACCATGGGAAATCCACATTGGCGGACCGTATTTTGGAAAAAACGGCGGCGATTACGCAGCGAGAAATGAAAGAACAATTGCTTGATTCCATGGATTTAGAGCGTGAACGCGGCATAACGATTAAATTAAACTCTGTCCAGCTGAAGTATAAGGCGAAGGATGGAGAAGAATATATCATGCACCTGATTGATACACCAGGGCATGTCGACTTCACCTATGAGGTATCTCGAAGCCTAGCTGCTTGTGAGGGTGCGATTCTCGTAGTAGATGCAGCACAAGGAATTGAAGCACAGACACTTGCGAACGTTTATTTAGCTCTTGATAACAACTTAGAAATTCTTCCGATTATCAACAAAATCGATCTGCCAAGTGCAGAGCCTGAGCGTGTAAGAGAAGAAATTGAAGATGTCATCGGGTTGGATGCGTCTGAAGCTGTTCTCACCTCTGCTAAGGCGGGTATTGGAATCGAGGATATTTTAGAACAAATCGTTGAAAAGGTGCCGGCTCCCGCTGGAGATCCAGAAGCACCACTTCAAGCCCTTATTTTTGATTCTCTTTACGATGCGTATCGCGGCGTTATTGCGTACATACGAATTGTTGAAGGAACCGTCAGACCTGGTCAGAAAATTAAAATGATGGCGACGGGGAAAGAATTTGAAGTACTAGAAGTGGGCGTTTTCACACCAAAAGCCATGCCAACAGACGAACTCACCGTTGGAGATGTTGGCTACTTAACCGCTGCAATTAAAAATGTCGGTGATACACGTGTAGGGGATACGATCACAAGCGCGGAGAACCCTGCGAAAGAAGCACTTCCAGGATACAGAAAGCTAAACCCAATGGTATACTGCGGACTTTATCCGATTGATACAGCGAAATACAACGATTTACGAGAAGCGTTAGAAAAGCTTGAATTAAATGATTCTTCACTTCAATATGAGGCAGAGACATCCCAAGCACTTGGCTTCGGTTTCCGCTGCGGCTTCCTTGGAATGCTTCATATGGAAATCATCCAAGAACGGATTGAACGTGAATTTAAAATTGATCTGATTACGACAGCGCCAAGTGTTATTTATGATGTATATATGACAGATGGAGAAAAAATCGTCGTAGATAACCCATCCAATCTGCCTGATCCGCAAAAGATTGAGCGAATTGAAGAACCGTATGTAAAAGCCACAATGATGGTGCCGAATGACTATGTAGGCTCTGTGATGGAGCTTTGCCAAGGAAAACGCGGGAATTTCATTGATATGCAGTATCTTGATGCGAACCGCGTGAGCATTGTGTACGAAATTCCTTTGGCAGAGATCGTATACGAATTCTTTGATCAGCTAAAGTCCAACACAAAAGGCTATGCGTCCTTTGATTATGAGCTGATTGGCTATCGTCCTTCGACGCTGGTGAAGATGGATATCATGCTGAATGGCGAAAAAATCGATGCCCTTTCCTTTATTGTTCACCGTGATTATGCATATGAACGAGGCAAGATCATCGTAGAAAAGCTAAAAGAATTGATTCCACGCCAGCACTTTGAAGTACCGGTTCAAGCAGCAATCGGTCAAAAAATCGTTGCTCGTTCCACCATTAAAGCGATGCGTAAAAACGTACTTGCTAAATGTTATGGTGGAGACATTTCCCGGAAAAGAAAGCTTCTTGAGAAGCAAAAAGAAGGGAAAAAGCGCATGAAGCAAGTGGGCTCTGTTGAAGTCCCGCAAGAAGCATTTATGGCCGTGCTGAAGATGGACGACAGCACACCAAAAAAATAACATCCTCAAGGCTGCCTGCTTTACAATGTCTGCCTTGACGTTTATAGTCGATAACAAACAAAGACGCCGCAGCGATAAACTGCGGCTCTTTACCTGTAAAGAAGGTGTCAACAAATGAAAGCAGCATACATTCATATTCCATTTTGTGAGCATATTTGCCACTATTGTGATTTCAATAAATTTTTCATCAAAACGCAGCCAGTCGACGAATACTTAGCCGCTCTTGAGAAAGAGATGCAGCACACGATCGAGCAAAAAGGCGAGCAGGAACTAAAGACGATTTTTATTGGCGGGGGAACCCCGACATCACTGACTGTCAGTCAGCTAGACCAGCTCATGAACAGCATTCACAGCGTATTAAGGCCGACAAAAAACCTGATTGAATTTGCAGTAGAAGCAAACCCAGACGAATTATCGCTTGAGAAACTGCATGTGCTTAAAGCAGCCGGCGTGAATCGGCTGAGCTTTGGCGTTCAAACTTTTGAAGACGATTTGCTCAAGAAAATTGGACGAGTTCATCAAAAGAAGGATGTCCTTACATCCTTTGAGCGAGCTAGAGCGGTTGGATTTGACAATATTAGCCTTGATCTCATGTTTGGCTTGCCGCATCAAGAAAAGCATCATGTGATGAATTCACTTGAGACGGCTTTCTCGCTGGGGGCAGAGCATTATTCGGTTTACTCACTCATCGTCGAGCCGAAAACCGTTTTTTACAACTTAATGCAAAAAGGAAAACTTCATTTACCGCCGCAAGAACGTGAGGCTGAAATGTATGAGCTTGTGATGGATGAAATGGAGCGCCATGGATTAAAGCAGTACGAAATTAGCAATTACGCCAAACCTGGCTTTGAAAGCCAGCATAACCTGACTTATTGGAGCAATGAAGATTACTTTGGTTTTGGTGCAGGCGCACACGGGTATGTAGATGGCATCCGAAATGTGAACGCAGGGCCGGTGAAACATTATTTGGAGCTGATTGACCAAACTGGGTTCCCGTATAAGGAAACACATCAGGTCACAAAAGCAGAGCAAATAGAAGAAGAAATGTTTTTGGGTCTTCGAAAAATCGAAGGGGTGAAAAGCGCTGATTTCCAAGCAAAATATGGTGCTGCACCAGAAGCACTTTTTTCCACTGTTCTTGAAGATTTAGAAGAAAAAGGCCTCATTGTAAAAGATGACATGGGGATACGTTTAACAAGAAAAGGAAAATTGTTAGGCAATGAAGTATTTCAAGCGTTTCTCGGTGAGTTATAATTGACATTTTAATTTGAGTTTGGTAATTTTGTTTATACAATTAGCACTCGTTGAAAGAGAGTGCTAACAGGGGTGATGATGATGTTAACAAATCGTCAGCTTTTGATTCTGCAAGTCATCATTAATGACTTTATTCGTTCGGCGCAGCCAGTTGGATCAAGGACTCTTTCTAAAAAAGAAGACATTACATTCAGCTCTGCGACGATTAGAAACGAAATGGCTGATTTGGAGGAACTTGGTTTTATTGAAAAGACCCATTCTTCATCAGGAAGAATTCCTTCCGAAAAAGGATATCGTTATTATGTAGATCATTTGCTCTCTCCGCGAAAACTGTCGTCTAAAGAGCTTGTGCTCATCCAGTCGGCCTTTCAGGAGAAAATTTTTGAGCTGGAAAAGACAGTTCAAAAATCGGCGGAAATTTTATCAGATCTCACAAACTATACATCGATTGTGCTTGGTCCAAAGCTAAGTGAAAATCGATTAAAGCAAATTCAGCTTGTCCCTGTTCAGCCAAACAAAGCAGTGGCGATCATGATTACAGACAGCGGACATGTTGAAAACAAAACCATTACCTTCTCTGAGCATCTCGATGTCTCCGATATTGAGAAGCTGATGAATATTTTAAACAGCCGCCTAGCCGGAGTCCCGATGGATCAGCTGAAGGACAGAATGTATAAAGAAGTTGTGATGCTTCTTCGTACGCATTTAAAAGATTATGATCATATTTTAGATGCGCTCGGCAATACATTTACATCGACTCAAAATGAATCAAAACTTTTCTTTGGCGGGAAGATTAATATGTTGAATCAGCCGGAGTTTCATGACATTGACCGCATCCGCTCACTCATGATGCTTATTGAGCAAAAGAATGATGTCATGCAGCTGTTTCATCCAAATCAGCAAGGAATCACCATTAAAATCGGTTCAGAAAACAATTTGGAAGCGATGGAGAACTGTAGCCTAATCACAGCTACTTATTCGATTGATCAAAAATCACTCGGCTCCATTGCCGTCATTGGTCCAACCCGTATGGATTATGGGCGGGTTGTCAGTCTCTTGCATCATGTATCAAAAGACTTGTCAAACGCACTTTCCAATTTGTATGATGAGTAGGGTGATAAAAGATAGGGGCACAGCCCCTTCGTATTTTTGAATCTTTTGAGGGAGGTGAACACAATGTCAGAAGAAAAACAGACACCTGAGCAAGAAGCAGAGGTTGAAGCACAAGAAGAAGCAGTTCAAGCAGATACTGAGGAAGTAACAAATGATGAACAGTCTGCCTTCCAAGAAAAAATCGATGAATTGCAGCAGCTTCTAGATGAAAAAGAAAACAAAATTCTGCGTGTTCAAGCAGATTTTGAAAACTATAAACGCCGTGCTCGAACTGAAGTGGAGACCGTGCAAAAATATCGTTCTCAACATGTTGTCAGTGATCTTCTCCCAGCTCTTGATAACTTTGAAAGAGCGCTTGGAATTGATCCAGACAATGAGCAGACGAAAAGTTTGTTAGAAGGAATGCAAATGGTTTACCGCCAGCTGGTAGAAGCGTTGAAAAATGAAGGCGTAGAACCAATTGAAGCTGTCGGCAAAGAGTTCGATCCAAACCTTCATCAAGCCGTCATGCAAGTTGAAGATGAAAACTACGATTCAAATATCGTTGTAGAAGAATTGCAAAAGGGCTATAAACTCAAAGACCGAGTTATTCGTCCATCAATGGTAAAAGTAAATCAATAACTACATAATGGGAGGTCATCGAATATGAGTAAAATCATTGGGATTGACTTAGGAACAACAAACTCATGTGTTGCAGTACTTGAAGGCGGCGAGCCAAAAGTCATTGCTAACGCTGAAGGAGCACGTACAACACCATCTGTTGTCGCTTTTAAAAACGGAGAGCGCCAAGTGGGTGAAGTAGCAAAACGTCAATCAATTACAAACCCGAACACGATCATGTCTGTTAAAAGACATATGGGTACTGATTATAAAGTAGAAGTTGAAGGCAAGAACTACACGCCGCAGGAAATCTCTGCGATTATTCTTCAGCATCTTAAATCATACGCTGAAGGCTATCTTGGCGAAGAAGTAACAAAAGCTGTTATCACAGTTCCTGCTTACTTCAACGATGCAGAACGTCAAGCAACGAAAGATGCTGGTAAAATTGCTGGTCTTGAAGTAGAACGTATCATCAACGAACCAACAGCAGCTGCACTTGCATATGGTTTAGATAAAACAGAAGAAGATCAAACGATTCTTGTATACGACCTTGGCGGCGGTACATTTGACGTATCGATCCTTGAGCTTGGAGACGGCGTCTTTGAAGTGCGCTCAACTGCTGGGGACAACCGTCTAGGTGGAGACGATTTTGACCAAGTCATCATTGATCACCTAGTGGCTGAATTCAAAAAAGAAAATGGCATTGATCTTTCTAAAGATAAAATGGCGCTTCAGCGTTTAAAAGATGCTGCTGAAAAAGCGAAAAAAGATCTTTCTGGTGTATCTTCTACACAAATCTCACTGCCATTTATCACAGCTGGAGAAGCAGGTCCTCTTCACCTTGAATTAACGTTAACGCGTGCTAAATTTGAAGAGCTTTCTGCAGATCTTGTAGAGCGTACAATGACACCTGTACGTCAATCACTGAAAGATGCTGGTTTATCTGCTAGTGAGATTGATAAAGTCATCCTTGTTGGTGGATCAACTCGTATTCCTGCAGTACAAGAAGCAATCAAAAAAGAAACAGGCAAAGAGCCTCATAAAGGTGTAAACCCTGATGAAGTAGTTGCACTTGGTGCAGCCATCCAAGGTGGAGTGATCACAGGAGATGTCAAAGACGTTGTTCTTCTTGACGTAACACCACTTTCTTTAGGAATTGAAACAATGGGCGGCGTATTCACGAAGCTGATTGAACGCAATACAACAATTCCAACAAGTAAATCTCAAGTATTCTCAACAGCTGCTGACAACCAAACAGCTGTAGATATCCATGTCCTGCAAGGTGAGCGCCCAATGGCTGCAGATAACAAAACATTAGGCCGCTTCCAATTGACTGATATCCCGCCGGCACCACGCGGCGTACCGCAAATCGAAGTATCTTTTGATATCGATAAAAACGGTATTGTCAACGTACGTGCGAAAGATATGGGTACAGGCAAAGAGCAAAACATCACAATCAAATCTTCTTCAGGTCTTTCTGATGATGAGATCGAAAAAATGGTCAAAGAAGCAGAAGAAAATGCTGAAGCAGATGCGAAGAAAAAAGAAGAAATCGAAGTGCGCAACGAAGCAGATCAATTAGTGTTCACAACTGAAAAAACATTAAAAGATCTAGAAGGCAAAATCGATGAAGAGCAAGTGAAAAAAGCAAATGACGCGAAAGATGCGCTAAAAGCTGCGATCGAAAAAGGCGAGTTTGAAGACATCAAAGCGAAAAAAGATGAGCTGCAAACAATCGTTCAAGAATTAACGACAAAGCTCTATGAAGAAGCTGCAAAACAAGCACAAGCTCAGCAAGAAGGCGCTGAAGGTGCTCAAAAAGCAGATGACAATGTAGTGGATGCAGAATACGAAGAAGTAAACGACGATCAAGAGAAAAAATAATCACCTTTACTTTTGAAAAGGACTGCTGAAACGTACTCGTCAGAAAGTCAAAGTCAGGATCTCTTGGCTTTGACTTTTTTTCTTTTCAACGATGAAAGGAATTGAAAAAGGTTAAATCAAAATGATACAATCGTATTTATGTGAGAAAATCGGGAGTGTGAAGAGATGAGTAAGCGTGATTACTATGAAGTGCTTGGCGTAAGTAAGAGCGCCTCAAAGGACGAAATCAAAAAGGCATACCGCAAGCTTTCAAAAAAGTATCACCCTGATATTAATAAAGAAGCTGGCTCAGATGAGAAATTCAAAGAAGTAAAAGAAGCCTATGAAACCCTTTCTGATGATCAAAAACGTTCGCATTATGACCAGTTCGGTCATACCGATCCAAACCAAGGCTTTGGCGGCGGCGGTTTTGGCGGAGGAGGAGACTTTGGCGGCTTCGGCGGCTTTGATGACATCTTCTCTAGTATTTTTGGCGGCGGAGCCAGAAGAAGAGATCCAAATGCACCGCGCCAAGGAGCGGACCTGCAATATACAATGACGCTTTCGTTTGAAGAAGCGGCATTTGGAAAAGAAGCAACCATTGAAATCCCTCGTGAAGAATCTTGCGAGACATGTCATGGATCAGGTGCAAAGCCTGGTACGCAGGCAAAAACCTGTTCACATTGCGGCGGTTCTGGTCAATTAAATGTTGAGCAATCCACTCCGTTTGGTAAAGTGGTCAACCGCAGAGTATGTAACTACTGCAGCGGAACAGGGAAACAAATTGATCATAAATGTTCAACATGCGGCGGCTCTGGCAAAGTGCGTAAGCGTAAGAAAATTAACGTGACGATCCCTGCAGGTGTTGATGATGGCCAGCAGCTCAGAGTGTCTGGGCAAGGTGAACCAGGCGTAAATGGAGGACCTCCAGGCGATCTATTCGTTGTATTCCATGTGCGTGCGCATGAATTCTTCGAACGTGATGGAGATGACATTTACTGCGAGATGCCGCTTACCTTTGCGCAGGCTGCATTAGGTGACGAAATTGAAGTGCCGACATTACACGGAAAAGTAAAATTAAAAGTTCCTGCTGGCACTCAAACTGGCACGAAGTTTAGACTCAAAGGAAAAGGTGTGAAAAATGTACGCGGCTACGGCCAAGGCGATCAGCATATCGTTGTACGTGTCGTCACACCGACAAATTTAACAGACAATCAAAAAGATATCATTAGAAAATTTGCTGAAGTGAGCGGAAATAAACCAGACGAACAAGAAATGAGCTTTTTCGATAAGGTAAAACGCGCATTTAAAGGCGAGTAAGACGGATAAGGAGTTGGTAGTATTGAAGTGGTCAGAAATTAGCGTCCATACAACAAATGAAGCGGTGGAACCGATCACCAATATTTTGCATGAAGCAGGTGCAAGTGGTGTCGTGATTGAGGACCCGCTTGATTTAGTCAAGGAACGTGAAAATGTATACGGTGAGATCTACCAGCTCGATCCGAATGACTATCCAGATGAAGGTGTCATTGTGAAAGCCTATCTTCCAATGAACAGCTTTTTGATGGAAACGGTAGATGAGATCAAAGAAGCCATCAACAACCTTCTTCTATACGATATTGACCTTGGGCGCAATACACTGTCAATTTGTGAAGTAAATGAAGAAGAATGGGCAACCGCATGGAAGAAATACTATCATCCTGTGAAAATCTCTGAAAAATTCACCATCGTTCCAACGTGGGAAGAATATACACCAGTTCATTCTGATGAACTGATTATTGAAATGGACCCTGGAATGGCATTTGGAACAGGTACGCATCCAACAACCGTCCTTTGCATTCAGGCGCTTGAGCGCTACGTGAAGGAAAACGATACGGTGATTGATGTTGGAACAGGCTCTGGAATTCTAAGTGTGGCAGCAGCGATGCTTGGTGCAAAGGACATTCAAGCCTTTGATCTCGACACCGTTGCGGTAGAAAGTGCGAAGCAAAACATCGAATTAAATGGTGTAAGTAACCAAGTGACGGTCAAACAAAACAATTTGCTTGATGGAATTTCAGGTGAGCGTGATGTGATTGTCGCCAACATTCTGGCAGAAGTGATTTTGCGCTTTACAGATCAAGCCTATGACCTATTGAAGAAAGATGGCTATTTCATTACATCAGGCATCATTGGACAAAAGAAATTACAGGTCAAAACAGCATTAGAAGAGGCGGGTTTTGACATTGTTGAAGTGCTGTCAATGGAAGATTGGGTCAGCATTATAGCGAAAAAATAAAGCGAGTAGGTGTCAGGACACGTATGCAACGATATTTTATCGACCTCACGAAAGAAGAAGTGACGTTAAAGGGAGCCATCGTTATAAAAGGTGAAGATGTACATCATCTTTCCAATGTCATGCGGATGAAAGCAGGGCAGGAAATCCTTTGTTTAACAACAGACGGCTTTGAAGCGCTCAGTAAAATTGATACAATAACAAAGGAAGAAGTGATTTGCCACCTTGAAAGCTGGACAAATCAAGACAGAGAACTTCCGATTAGGGTGACGATTGCAAGCGGTCTTCCAAAAGGAGATAAGCTTGAGCTCATTATCCAAAAAGGCACAGAGCTTGGCGCAAGTGCTTTTATTCCGTTTCAAGCGGCTCGTTCTATTACAAAGCTTGACCAAAAAAAATCCCATAAAAAACGAGAGCGCTGGGAGAAAATCGCGAAAGAAGCAGCCGAACAGTCCTACCGGAATATCATTCCCCGTGTTTATTCAGTATCAACGTTTAAAGAGCTGACGCAATTAGCTGGTGAATTCGATAAATGTGTCGTTGCATACGAAGAATCATCGAAAGAAGGAGAGCAAAGCCGCTTTCAAACTGTGCTTCAACAGATGAAAGGCGGACAAACCTTGCTAGTGGTTTTTGGCCCTGAAGGCGGTTTGGCAGAAAAGGAGATTGAAGAGCTTGAAACGCTTGGTGCAGTCATTTGCGGGCTTGGACCACGCATTTTAAGAACAGAAACTGCTCCTTTATATGCGCTTTCTGCTATATCTTATCAAACAGAGTTATTAAGAGGTGAATCATGATGGGAACAGTAGCGTTCCATACACTTGGCTGTAAGGTCAACCACTATGAGACAGAGGCGATCTGGCAGCTGTTTAAAGAAGCTGGCTATGAAAGAAAAGAGTATGAATCAAAAGCAGACGTATATGTCATTAATACATGTACGGTCACGAATACAGGCGATAAGAAAAGCCGCCAAGTCATTAGAAGAGCCATTCGCCATAACCCGGATGGTGTCATTTGTGTAACAGGCTGCTATGCGCAAACATCACCAGCAGAAATCATGGCGATTCCTGGTGTTGATATTGTGGTTGGAACACAGGACAGACATAAATTACTAGGCTATATTGAAGAATACCGCAGAGAAAGACAGCCGATCAACGGGGTTGGCAATATCATGAAAGCACGTGTGTTTGAAGAACTTGATGTTCCTGCCTTCACAGACAGAACGCGCGCTTCATTAAAAATCCAAGAAGGCTGTAACAATTTCTGTACATTCTGCATTATTCCTTGGGCACGCGGACTTCTTCGTTCTCGTGATCCAGAAGAGGTCATCAACCAAGCGCAGCAGCTTGTTGATGCGGGCTATAAAGAAATTGTGCTGACAGGTATTCACACAGGCGGATACGGAGAAGACTTAAAGGATTATAACTTTGCAAAGCTTCTGAGAGAATTAGATGAACGTGTTATTGGCTTAAAACGAATCCGTATTTCATCTATTGAAGCAAGTCAAATTACAGATGAAGTGATTGAAGTGCTTGATCAGTCAGATAAAATTGTCAGACACTTACACATCCCGCTTCAATCTGGCTCAAATACTGTGCTGAAAAGAATGCGCCGTAAATATACGATGGAATTCTTTGCAGAGCGTTTAACAAAGCTGAAAAAAGCATTGCCGGGACTTGCTGTCACCTCTGATGTAATCGTTGGATTCCCTGGGGAAACAGAAGAAGAGTTCTTGGAAACGTACAATTTTGTCAAAGATCATCAATTCTCTGAGCTGCATGTATTCCCTTACAGCAAACGTACAGGTACCCCTGCTGCAAGAATGGAAGATCAAGTGGATGAGAATGTGAAAAACGAACGTGTCCACCGTTTGATCGCTCTTTCTGACCAGCTTGCGAAAGAGTATGCATCAGCATACGAAGGTGATGTGCTAGAGATTATTCCGGAAGAATCCTTCAAAGAACAAGAAGGAAACCACAATCTTTATGTTGGTTATACCGATAACTACATGAAAGTTGTTTTTGAAGGGACAGAGGACATGATCGGCCGTCTGGTCAAAGTGAAAATTACGAAAGCGGGCTATCCTTATAACGAAGGACAATTCGTTCGCATCAGCGATGATGTGCAGCCAGACAAAGTGAGAATGACCTCATAATAGATAAAAAAACCGGCAGCCAAAAGGGCAAGCCGGTTTTTTTATTTTGACTGATTCGGCATGAGACACAAGATCAATCTGTGAAAAGGGCGTATGAACGGAAAGAAGAGGAGAGAGCTTGCCACATTAAACAGCAGGCTGAAATGCGCAATCTGCTGGGCAGGAGAGCTTGCGAGAAGGGCGACAACCTCTGTAATCAGGGCGAGAAACGGCAGGCATAAAAGAACCCCAAGCACATTAAACACGACGTGTGCATAAGCCGTTTGACGTGCTGCGTAGCCGCCGGATATCGCAGCCATCACAGCCGTAATACATGTCCCAATATTGGACCCCAACACAAAGCTGATGCCTTCCTGAAGTGCCACAGTTCCTTCATTCATAAATCCCATTAAAATACCGATACAGACTGAGCTCGAATGAACAATTGCTGTGAAAATGGTACCCGAAAGCAGCGCTGTCCAGTCTGAATGCTGCATCATTTCAAGAAAACGCAATGTCTCAGGCTGGCTTGTCATCATCCCTGCAATTTTTGAAAAGCCTTGTATGCAAAAAAAGATCATCCCGAGCCCAAATAAACTTTTTCCTGCATGTCTAAAAGATGTCCTGCCAAAAAGAATGCATACAAGACCGGCTATGATCAAAACCCACATGAATACGTCCATTTTAATGGCGATAAATTCTGTCGTAAACGTGGAGCCGATATTGGTTCCAAGAATCATTGGGATCGATTTTTTAAAAGAGAGAATGCCAGTACTGACAAAGCCAATGACGATGACCATAAAAGCAGAACTGCTTTGTAGAACCCCTGTAAACACAATGCTGACCAAGAATGCTTTGACCGGGTGATCTGTAAAGAGAAGAAGTGATTTCTCAATACGAGACGACGCAAGCGCCATTAATCCTTTTCTCAGCAAACCCATTGACCATAAAAAAATGAAAATAAGTGCACAAAAATAAATGATCGCCATCATAGAAAAGTCCTCCTCTTACCAATGAATATATGGACTTGTCTACCTGCTCATGACGAAAATATATTTCCAAATCACTTAGTTGACCTCACACTAGGCTTATATTATAATGTCTAGGTACATGTTTTGCATGTATATCTTTTTTTAATGCAGTCGATTGGTGTATTCGGAGGGAGGGAAAGAGAATGTCAAAAACGGTCGTTAGAAAAAACGAATCGCTTGAAGATGCTCTTCGTCGCTTTAAACGCAGTGTATCCAAAACTGGAACATTGCAAGAAGCAAGAAAGCGTGAATTTTATGAAAAGCCTAGCGTAAAGCGTAAGAAAAAGTCTGAAGCTGCTAGAAAACGTAAATTCTAAAGAGGGTGGATTTTATGAGTCTTCTTGAGCAATTAAATTCTGATATGAAGCTTATGATGAAAAACCGTGAGAAAGACAAGCTTGTTGTCATTCGTATGGTAAAGGCTTCGCTGCAAAATGAAGCAATTAAGCTTAAGAAAGACAGTTTGACCGGCGATGAGGAACTAACCGTCCTTTCCCGCGAGATTAAGCAACGTAAAGACTCCCTCCGTGAATTTTCGAAAGCTAATCGCTTAGATTTAGTAGATAAAGTTCAAAAAGAGATTGACATATTAGACGTTTATTTACCTGAACAGCTTTCTGAAGAAGAACTGCAAACGATCGTGAAAGAAACGGTCGCTGAAACAGGTGCTTCCTCGAAGGCTGACATGGGTAAAGTCATGAGCGCTATTATGCCAAAAGTAAAAGGTAAAGCTGATGGAGCTGTCATTAACAGACTTGTCAGCGAGCAGCTGTCTCAATAAAAAGTATCCTTCTATTGTTAGAAGGATACTTTTTTTATGCCCTCGTGATTCTGTCATATAAAAATGAAACCTATGATACATTTGTAACGTATGTAAAGGAACGGTAAAATGGAAGAAAGAGAGGAGGGATCACCAAATAGATGAAAAAAATAAAAATTTCTATTGCTCTCTTCAGTTGTTTTATAATATGCTTGTTATTAGGGGTTCAATTGACCGCGAAATCAGCAGATCAGAAAGTTCATGTTATCCCAATTGAAGATACAGTAGAAAAAGGACTTTCTAAATTCATTGAACGATCGTTTGAGCAGGCAAAGTCGGAACGGGCGAAGCATATTATTCTCGACATCAATACACCAGGTGGTGCAGTTGATGCAGCGCTTGAGATCGCAGATACGATTCGTGCTTCCGATATCCCAGTGACAGCGTTTGTCAATCATAGAGCGCTTTCAGCAGGGGCCTTCATCGCGCTAAATGCCGATCAAATTTATATGACCCCGAATGGAAAGATGGGGGCTGCTGCGATCATCGATGGAGAAGGCAATGCTGCCGATCAAAAATCTGAATCTCTATGGCTTGCTGAAATGAGTGATGCTGCCGAAAAGCAGGGGCGTGATCCAAAGTATGCTCTTGCCATGGCAGATGTAGATATAGACGCAAAAGAAGCCGGTGCACCAAAAGGAGAATTGCTCACCTTCAATACAGACCGTGCGCTTCAATTCGGGTATGCAGAAGGGGAAGCAAAAAATATGGATGACTTGCTTCAGAAGCTGAAATTACAAGACGCTTCTGTTCAATACGATGAAGTGAGCTTTGCTGAAAAGGTTGCGCGTTTTCTTACGCACCCAATTGTCATTCCAATCCTTTTATCCATTGCAAGCTTAGGGTTAGTTGTTGAGCTCTATTCTCCTGGCTTTGGGGTCCCGGGCACCATGGGAGTGACAGCGCTTCTTCTATTCTTTTATGGTCATCTCGTGGCAGGTTTTGCAGGATATGAGACGTTGTTCCTGTTTTTAGCAGGGATTGCACTCATCATTCTGGAATTGTTTTTGCCAGGGGGAATCGTAGGTGTCATTGGACTGATCTGTGTCGTTGTCAGCTTATTTTTAGCAGCTGGAAGCTTTACAGAAATGGCGATTTCCATCTTGATTGCCACTGCTGTTTCAACCATAGCAGTTATTTTATTGACAAAGGTGTTGGGGAAACGTATGAAATTCTTTAAAAAGTTCATTTTAACCGATTCAACCAATAAGGAAAGCGGTTATGTCTCAAATGAAACAAGAGAGGATCTTGTTGGACAAATCGCAGTGACAGCCACTGCACTTCGTCCATCTGGTACGATCGTACTTGGAGATGAGCGCATTGATGTTGTGTCAGAAGGTGCATTTATCGATAAAGATGAACAAGTAAAAATTGTGAAAGCGGAAGGCTCACGCATTGTCGTGAGGAAAGTATAGATATACTGATTTTAGAGGAGGAATAAAATGGATCCATCTACTTTACTATTATTTGTGATTATCGCAGCAGGTTTGATTGTTCTATCGATCTTTTTCACTTTTGTACCGGTGATGCTGTGGATTTCTGCCCTAGCGGCTGGCGTAAAAGTGAGCATTTTTACACTTGTAGGAATGAGACTGCGCCGAGTGATTCCAAACCGAGTGGTCAACCCGCTCATCAAAGCACATAAAGCAGGTCTTGATGTGACGATTAACCAGCTGGAGAGCCACTATCTTGCAGGTGGTAACGTGGACCGAGTTGTGAACGCATTAATTGCAGCTCAACGCGCGAATATCGAATTGAACTTTGCCCGCTGTGCAGCCATCGACCTAGCAGGCCGTGATGTACTTGAAGCAGTTCAAATGAGTGTAAACCCTAAAGTCATTGAAACACCATTTATCTCTGGTGTTGCGATGGACGGGATTGAAGTCAAAGCAAAAGCACGTATTACAGTTCGTGCAAACATCGACCGACTTGTCGGTGGTGCAGGGGAAGAAACAATTATTGCCCGTGTAGGTGAAGGGATTGTCTCTACAATCGGTTCATCAGATAATCATAAAAAGGTTCTTGAGAACCCTGATATGATTTCTCAAACGGTTCTTGGTAAAGGATTAGATTCAGGTACTGCATTTGAAATTCTCTCAATTGATATCGCAGATGTTGATATCGGTAAGAACATCGGGGCGATCCTGCAAACAGACCAAGCAGAAGCAGACAAAAACATTGCACAGGCGAAAGCAGAAGAACGCCGCGCAATGGCTGTTGCACAAGAACAAGAGATGCGTGCGAAAGTTGAAGAAATGCGCGCGAAAGTCGTAGAAGCAGAGGCTGAAGTACCACTTGCAATGGCTGAAGCATTACGTGAAGGCAATATTGGTGTCATGGACTACATGAACATTAAGAATATCGATGCTGATACGGATATGAGAGATTCATTTGGCAAAATGACAAAAGGTCCATCTGATAATGAAAACAAATAAGCATCCTCTCACGCTTTAAGGAGGGAGCCCATTGGACATTCTATTTGAAAATCCGCTACTAATTGCGATTATCATCGGTATCATCTCTGCCGTCTTTGGGAAGATCGGCAAACAAGAGGAGAACGAAGAGCAGAATCAGCAAAAGAAGCCCGCTCCTCAGCGTAAGCAGGTGCCCCAAAAGCAAACAAAGCAAACAAGTCCAGATCCAGTCGTGACCGATCAGCTGGACGATTTCGGCGATGTGCATGATCATGGCGGGATGAAGAAAAAAACTTCTCAGTCCTTACAAGATCGCTATACGGCTACACTTGCCGAAATGGAAGAAAGAAAAAACGAGCTGAACAAAGAGTTCCAATCGCTTGAAAGAGAGCTGACAAGGCCAAAGGCTGCATCTGCTGAAATGAGGCCAAAATTCATTGAGAAGCTGAACCAAGATACAATTGTTCAAGGAATGATCCTTGGAGAAGTATTTGGAGAGCCGCGCGCGAAAAAGCCGCACAGAACGATGAAACGATAAAGAAAAACGGTATGATATATTCATACCGTTTTTTAATGATATAAGAAAGGACGGAATTATGGATAAGTGTTGTTCTAATTGCTTTGTTGACAAGCAATTTAAAAATTATATAACTTCTAATGGATTCTTAAGCAATTGTGATTTTTGCCAGATGAAAGATACAAAGTGCATTTATTTAGATAATGAAATATTCTCTAAATTATTTAAATTTTTAAAAAATATTTATGAAATGCATCCAATTAGAAGAAGTAAAGATCTTTTTTACATATTAAGTATTGATTGGGGACTATTTGAATACAATTTCGATAATGACCTTATTAAAAGATTGTGCGCTAATTATGACCTGGATGTGAAAGAGTATTATGTCATTAAGATTGATTTTGAACATTTGATTATAAAATGGCATGAATTTAGAGAAAACATTAAACATGAGCATCGATTTATCAATAGACTGCCACTAGAAATTGAGACATTATTTAAGGAAAAAAGTAGGAACTCAAAAATTTTAGAAAAAGGTGAGATTTTTTATCGGGCTAGAATAGGCAGTGGCGATAAAAATGTCTCGATTCCATTTGATGCTAACTTATCTGATATGGGGATGCCGCCTCTAGATATGGTGAGGATGGGCAGAGCAAATCCTGATGGTATACGCTACCTTTATTTAGCAAATAAAAAAGAGACAGCTATAGCAGAAGTGAGACCGTGGTGTGGGGCAGAAGTGACAATTGGTGATTTTGAATTAATGGATAATATTTTAACTATGGATTTCTCTTATTCTTCTCAAATGAGTTTGTTTAAGGTTATAAATTCTGAGCAATCTGAAACTGTTATGAGTGAAATTGCTTTCTTTGACAATCTTAGTGATGAAATGTCTAAACCAATCTCTCCAAATGAATCATATTTGGAGTATATACCAACTCAATTTATTACTGAAGTTATAAAATCCGTTGGTTATGAGGGTATGATTTTTAATAGTTCTTTAAGTGATGGATTAAACGTAGTTTTATTTAGTCAAGAGTGTATAGATATTGTCAAAACAGATATTTATAAGGTTCACAGTATTAAGTATGACTTTCTCAAAACAGATGATTATACAGTAGTTGAGTAGCACTCTTAACTGCATTTATAAAGTCTCTTCATGAGGCTTTTTTATTTTTCATTATTCGTACTTCTTCATCATTGAGAGCACTTCTTAAATACATGATCGTCCACTGGCTATTTTACGGGATTCATTAGCATGATATGAACCCCTGAGGAATAGGATGATATAGAGGCTTTCTCATCAGTCTCACCATCTTTCAGTTTGATCTCATACACATGAGGTGGGAAGGGGTTCTTATTGAATGGGAAAAAGAAAAAATCGAATTAAAGCATGGCTGACAAGAACACTTGAAATCCCTCCAGACGTGATGATGGATCTTCCCCGTATTACGATGGTTGGCAGACTCCACATTTACATAGAGAACCATAAAGGGCTTTTGCTTTTCAGTGATCAAGAGGTAAGGCTGATGCTCAAACAGGGACAATGCATTATTTCAGGGAAAGATTTTGTGATTAAAACGATTTTGCCAGAAGAGATTTTATTGGAAGGGAAAATCGATGAGGTCCGTTATATTGATTCTTAACTGACGGAGGGGAGAAGCGTGAAGAATAAATGGTTCGCCTATTTTATTGGCAGAGTGGAAGTGGAGATCAAAGGAAATGGCATTGAGCGGCTCATTAATGAGTGCACGAGGCAGGGGATCACAATGTTTCAAGTGAGCCGCCGTCAAGACAGCGTGCGCTTATTTATTCGCTTATCAGATGTACATGCCTTCAGAAAGGTACGCAGACATCATGACGTGACATGTTCATTTCATCAAAAAAAGGGCTTTCCATTTCTACTCCTATGGTCAAGGAAGAATATCGGATTTACCCTTGGGATTGTATGCTTTCTAGTGACGATATTGGCGCTTTCAAACATGGTATGGAAAATCGATATTAAAGGAGCCAATCCAGAAACTGAACATCAAATGCGAAAGCATTTAGACGACATTGGGGTGCAAAAAGGACGTTTTCAGTTTCTAATGGGAACACCTGAAAAAATTCAAAAATCCCTGACAACCAATATTCAAAGCATCACATGGGTCGGCGTAGAACTAAACGGAACAACCTTTCAAATGAAAGTTGTGGAAAAAAATGAACCTGAAAAAGAAAAATACACGAGTCCTCAGCATATCGTCGCCAAGAAAAAGGCTGTCATCACGAGAATGTATGTAGAAAAAGGGGAGCCGCTTGCCGCGGTTGATGAACATGTAAAGAAAGGACAGATGCTTGTCTCTGGACTAATTGGCAGTGAAGATCAGCAAAAAACGGTAGGAGCCAAAGCGAAAATCTATGGTGAAACGTGGTATCGTTCAGAAGTTTCTGTCCCTCTTCGAACATCTTTTGACGTTTTTACGGGTAAAATGAAGACAAAGCACAAGCTCTCCGCATTTGGAGGCTCACTGCCATTTTGGGGCTTTTCTTTTAAAAAGGATGATTTTAAGCAGCCAAAAACAGAAACAGAAGTTCATCCGCTTCATTTCTTAAACATGCAGCTCCCATTCTCTTATGAAAAGGAAATTACACGCGAAAGTGAGAAAATAAATCGCGAATACACAAATAAAGAAGCGGTTCAAGCAGGGATTAAAATGGGTAAAAAAGAATTAGAAGAGAAGCTAGGTCAAACAGGAGAGGTGAAAAGTGAAAAAGTTTTGCACGAGACAACAGGGAATGGTAAAGTTAAGTTAATCATCCTTTACCAAGTAATAGAAGATATTGTTCAACCAACACCTATTGTTCAGGGAGACTAGAGAATGACAGAACATTTACTTGAGATTCAACAAAAATTGGATAGTCCAAACGAAGCGATTGCTTTATTTGGCAATCAAGATGCTTATCTGAAACTAATGGAAAACGAGCTGAACGTCTCCATTATTACGCGTGGAGAAAAAGTGTATGTTTCTGGTGAGGAAGCATCGAGAGATACAGTAAGCCGTTTGATCACATCTCTTTTACATCTCATCCGTAAAGGAATTGAGATATCTGAACGGGATGTCGTCTATGCCATTAAAATGGCGCAAAAAAACAAGCTGAATTATTTTGAAAATATGTATGAAGATGAAATTACGAAAAATGCCAAAGGAAAGTCGATCAGGGTGAAAACAATCGGCCAGCGTGAATATGCTGCGGCGATGAAAAAAGATGACCTGGTCTTTGGAATTGGACCTGCTGGTACAGGGAAGACGTATTTGGCAGTCGTCAATGCGGTCCATTCGCTGAAAAATGGACATGTGAAACGGATAATCCTGACAAGACCAGCTGTTGAAGCAGGAGAGAGTCTTGGCTTTTTACCAGGCGATCTAAAGGAAAAAGTAGATCCTTATTTAAGACCACTATATGATGCCCTGCATGATGTGCTTGGCAGTGATCATACGGAACGTTTAATCGAGCGCGGCGTGATTGAAATAGCGCCCCTTGCCTATATGAGAGGCCGGACGCTTGATGATGCATTTGTGATTTTAGATGAAGCGCAGAATACAACACCTGCCCAAATGAAAATGTTTTTGACGAGACTTGGGTTTGGCTCTAAAATGGTCATTACAGGAGATATTACACAGATTGATCTGCCAAAGGGCATGCAGTCAGGTCTTGCAGCTGCAAAGGACATGCTTGCGGAGATCAGGGGCATCTCATTTATTGAATTAGACCAGACAGATGTGGTCAGACACCCGCTTGTGGCGAAGATCATTGGCGCATACGAAAAGCAAAAATGAACTGAGTGACCCGATCGTCTTCATCGGGTCATTTTGTTTCGATCGTGGTTTAAAGTAAAAAAGGAGGTACTTTCCTTGAGAAAGAATCAAAAAGGCAGTAAGCGCAAAAGACTGCTGTCTAAAAAAGAACCTCAGAAAATGGAGCGCTCACGTTATTTAAATGTTTTGCTGTACGCTGGTTTAGCAGCCATTTTATTCGTGGTGCTCTTCTTCCATGTAAAGCCTGAATCGCTCGACTTAGATTTATTTTCAGTGAGCGAACAGACCATCTATTCTCCGTCAACCGTTGATGATCAAGAAGCGACAGAAGAAAAGAAACAAGAAGCAACAGATCAGGTAGAAGATCAATATACGCTCAAAAAAGCGTATTCTGATAATCGCGTAGACCTCATCTCATCCCTCTTTGAAGCCATTAAAGAAGAGAAGAAAGCAGCTGATGATAAAGAGAACGCGCCATCAGATCAAGAAATGGTCAAGCGTGTCAAAGAAAAGCTCACAACAGATATGCAGGAAGCTGTTTCGGATCAATCCATCAAAGCACTGCTCCAAGCAAGTGATGAAAATCTCTCATTTACTAAGGATTCCATCATCACAGTGGTGAATTCACTGATGAGTAAAGAAATCACAGCAGCGAAATTACAAGATGAGAAAAAACAAGTCAAAACAGAGCTTAAAAACAATTCGATTCCATCAAAATACTTAAATGCGGCGAAAGAAATCGGTGAATTTGCGATCATTCCAAACTATGTATTTGACCCAGTGGCAACAGAGAAGAAAAGACAGGAAGCGGCTGACAATATTCAGCCTGTGCAAATTAAGCAGGGGCAAATCTTAGTTGAAGAAGGAGAGCTCATTGACCGGGAAGTTTATCGCAAATTAGAACTCACGGGTCTGTTAAACAGCTCAAATTTATTTAAGCCTGTAAGTGGTCTTCTCATATTAATTGGACTTTTCTTAGCAGCGATTGTTCATTCCCTTGAATCGAGGAAAAAATCGCTTGTCCATAAGAATAAGTCGTTACTGCTTTACTCGCTTATTTTCACGATTATATTAATTATCATGGAAGTGTTCAGCCTCTTCCAGGAAACGAAGTATACGACGATAGGCTATGTCGTGCCAGTGGCACTTGGCACGATGCTGATCAAGCTGCTCATTAATGAGCGGCTGGCGATCTTCTCCGGTCTTGTATTTGCTCTTTGCGGCAGTATGATGTTTAATCAAGGAGTAACCGGCGTCTTTAACTATGTGATCTGCGCTTATTATCTGATGAGCGGGATGGCGGGTATTTTATTTTTAAGAAAACATAATGCAAGATCAAAAATATTGCAGGCTGGGCTTTTGGTTGCTTTGGTGAATGTACTTGTGGTTTTATCCATTACACTCATCCAAAATTCTTCACCATCAGGGCTTGAAATCGGTGTGAACCTCATGATGGCGATTGTGTCAGGGTTTGCATCATCTATCTTGGTCATTGGGTTAATGCCTGTTTTTGAGAGCATGTTTGGTATTCTTTCCACAATGAAACTGATTGAATTATCCAATCCAAATCATCCGCTGCTCAAAAAGATTTTAACCGAGACACCAGGTACATATCATCATAGTGTCATGGTGGCGAATTTAGCGGATGCTGCATGTGAAGCAGTCGGCGCAAATGGTCTTTTAGCAAGGGTCGGCGCTTATTATCATGACATTGGGAAAACGAAAAGACCGCAATACTTTATCGAAAACCAAATGAACATTGATAATCCGCATGACAAGCTTTCTCCTCAGCTGAGTAAAAATATTATTATTGCCCATACGACAGATGGCGCTGATATGCTGAGAGAAAAGAAGTTTCCTGAAGAACTTGTCGACATTGCCGAACAGCATCACGGGAAGTCTCTTTTAAAGTTCTTTTACTATAAGGCGAAAGAGCGTGATGATCAGGTGACAGAAGAAGAATTCCGTTACCCTGGTCCAAAGCCGCAGTCAAAAGAAGCAGCGATTATTTCTGTGGCTGACAGCGTTGAAGCGGCGGTTCGTTCCATGCATAATCCAAATCCAGAACGGATTGAAAAGCTTGTCAAAGGCATTATTTCAGATAAAATGCAGGACGGGCAATTTAGTGAATGTGACCTCACATTTAAAGAATTAAATATTATCAGCCAAACGATTTGTACAACATTAAAGGGGATTTTCCATTCTCGGATTGAATATCCAGATGCCCCGAAGCAGAAGGTGAAGTAAATGACATTGTTAATCGATTTAATAGATGAAACAGGACAAGTATCAAAAGAGCAGCTTGAAGAAGTGGAAAAGCTTCTTCAGTTTGCTGCAGACGAACTTGAGGTCAAGGATCAAGCGGAAGTATCAGTGACGATCGTTTCGAATGAAGAGATTCATCAAATCAATAAAGAATACCGCGGAAAAGACGCACCAACGGATGTGATCTCCTTTGCACTTGAGGAAGAAGGAGAAGGGGAGATTGAAATCATTGGAGCAGATGATATCCCGCCTGTACTTGGTGACATTATCATTAGTGTGGATCGAACGAAAGAGCAGGCAGAGGAATATGGACATTCCTTTATGAGAGAGCTTGGATTCTTAACGATTCATGGCTTCCTCCATTTGCTCGGGTACGATCATATGACAGAGGAAGATGAAAAAGAAATGTTCGCCAAACAGACAAAAATCTTGGATGATTATGGCCTTTCGAGATCATCGTAAGAAAAGAAGGCCGCTCGCCCGTTTTTTTCGGAGTTTTTACTATGCATTTAGAGGAATATGGCGAACTTTCTTGAATGAACGGAATTTTCGATTTCACACAGTCGCAGCCATCATCGTGGTGATCTGCGGCTTTTGGTTCCGCATTGACCCATTTGAATGGCTGATCGTTCTTCTTCTTTGCGGGGGGATGTTTGCGCTTGAACTTGTCAATACAGCCATTGAACATACAGTGGATCTGATGACAGAAGAAAGGCACCCGCTTGCAGAGAGAGCGAAGGACGCTGCGGCAGGCGCTGTTTGCGTTTACGCCGCGATTTCGGTTATGATTGGGTTGATCATCTTCTTACCGAAGATCATGCAATAGAACAATATTACTATTTATTAACATTTTTAGAAATGGGCGTGAAAATGTCACGTGAATTATGTAAAATATAAATGTGACAGTGGTACCATTTCTTCTGAAAGTGGGAACTAGGAATGAACAAACAAGAGTTGATTTCAGAAGCAATCAAAGCAAGAGATTTTGCATATGTACCCTATTCTAAATTCAAAGTCGGTGCAGCATTACTGTCGAATGATGGAAAAGTGTATGGCGGCTGCAACATTGAAAATGCAGCATATGGTATGTGTAATTGTGCGGAAAGAACAGCACTTTTTAAAGCCTATTCAGAAGGCATTACATCTTTTCAAATGTTAGCAGTGGTGGCTGATACAGACCGTCCTGTTTCGCCGTGCGGCGCATGCAGACAGGTCATTTCAGAGCTATGTGCACCTGATATGCCAGTGATTCTAACGAACTTAAAAGGACATATATACGAAACAACAGTAAACGAACTATTGCCAGGCGCATTTTCACCGGAGGATTTAAATGACTAACGAAAGCTTCAAATCAGGATTTGTATCAATTATTGGAAGACCAAATGTAGGGAAATCAACCTTTCTTAATCGTGTCATTGGACAAAAGATCGCCATCATGAGCGATAAGCCCCAAACGACGCGAAACAAAGTGCAAGGTGTTCTGACAACAAACACATCACAAACGATCTTTATCGATACACCGGGGATTCATAAACCTAAGCATAAGCTTGGTGATTTTATGATGAGGGTGGCTCAAAATACACTGAAGGAAGTCGACCTGATCTTGTTTATGATTAACGCACAGGAAGGCTATGGCAAAGGTGATGAATTCATCATTGAACGACTAAAGCAAACATCTACACCGGTGTTCCTAGTCGTTAATAAAATTGACCAAATTCATCCAGATGAACTGTTCCTTTTAATTGATGAATACCGCACACGTTACCCATTCAAGGAAATTGTGCCAATTTCAGCTCTTGAAGGAAACAATATCGACACGCTTCTTCAGCAGATTGAAGGTTATCTACCAGAGGGCCCTCAATTTTATCCGGCAGATCAAATAACAGATCATCCAGAACGGTTTATTATTTCTGAATTAATTCGTGAAAAAGTGCTGCATTTAACGAGAGAAGAGATTCCGCACAGTATTGCGGTTGCGATTGAATCGATTAAGCCAGATGAAAATGGCAAGATCCATGTCGCGGCGACCATTGTCGTAGAACGTGATTCGCAAAAAGGGATCGTCATTGGTAAACGAGGCAGCTTGTTAAAAGAAGTGGGACAAAAAGCGCGCAGAGATATTGAAGCACTTCTAGGCTCAAAAGTGTATTTAGAGCTTTGGGTCAAAGTTCAGAAGGACTGGCGTAATAAATCCACTCACCTGCGTGATTTTGGATTTAGAGAAGACGAATATTAAAAAATCGCTGCATTTGTCAGCAAATCTGACAATGGTGCGGTTCGATTAGTAAAAATTGTTTATCATGAAATGGAGGTAGCCTGGTCAAGATAAAATTAATATGTTGGATGTAGCGTTGCTGCTTCTAATAAAGAAAGGTGGGGTTTTTATGTTGAATTTTACATGGAACGTATTTTCACAAACAGGAAGCGTTGACACGTATCTGCTTTTCAAAGAGTTAGAAAAGGAGAACCTGGAAAGACCCGATGTACTTGAAGAAGAGATAGCACGATTTGATTTTCCAATCTTATAATTCTTGACCCCCTCCAATGCTCGGAGTGTAGACAAATGCTCATTAAAAGTGAAGGAATCGTCCTTAGAACAACAGATTATGGCGAAACAAACAAAATTGTCACGCTGCTCACTAGAGAACATGGGAAAATTGGTGTCATGGCAAGAGGCGCAAAAAAATCAAACAGCCGCCTGTCAGCCATAAGCCAGCCGTTTTTATACGGAACCTTCCTGATCCAATCATCAACAGGACTTGGAACGCTCCAGCAAGGCGAAATGATTGAAAGTATGCGGGCCATTCGGGAAGACTTATTTCTGACCGCATATGCCGCATATATGACGGAATTGATGGATAAAGGGACAGAAGAAAAAAAGCCAAACCCTTATTTGTTTGAGCTTCTGCTTCAATCTCTGCGTCATCTCAACGAAGGTACAGATGCTGATATTATTTTATTTATCGTAGAGGTCAAAATGTTATCAGTGATGGGGATGAAGCCTGAACTTGATCAATGTGTGCACTGTGGTCAAAAAGAAGGGCAGTTCCATTTCTCAATAAGAGATAACGGCTTCATTTGCCAAAATTGTTTTTCGAAAGATCCATATAAACTGCCCTTATCCCCCGCAGCTGCAAGGCTGCTCCGTTTGTTTCATTATTTTGATTTATCAAGGCTTGGTCAGGTTGATGTGAAACAGCAGACGAAACAAGAAATTCGTCAAGTGCTTGATCACTACTATGACGAATATTCCGGCCTCTATTTAAAATCAAAAAAATTCATGAATCAGATGGAATCCATGAAAAAGCTAATGGGCGGGGAAAACAAAAGTTGACATCTCCCATGACTTTTTGTAAGATCATCTAAGATAAAATATGTTGCATTGACAGAAAGAAGTACTTACGTAAAATCCATAAAAGCGACCTTAGGGCGGTGTGAGCTAAGGATGGAGGCGTAACGAAAGGCATTCTTGAGCAACGTAAAACAAAGCGGCTGGGTGCTACTACACCAGCAAATAGGGTGGAACCGCGGGAAAAACTCTCGTCCCTATGTTTGCAAGAACCTTGCGAGCATAGAGACGGGAGTTTTTGTGTTCTCTTACAAGGTTCTCATCCCACCCGCCATACATAGCGGTTGGTCTAGAAAAGATGGAGGTGCAATCATTGAATATTCAAGACATGATTTTGACGTTGCAAAAGCATTGGTCAAATGAAGGCTGCGTATTAATGCAGGCGTATGACACAGAAAAAGGTGCCGGAACGATGAGTCCATACACGTTCCTCAGAAGCATCGGCCCAGAGCCGTGGAAGGTAGCTTATGTAGAGCCTTCAAGACGCCCGGCTGATGGCAGATATGGAGAAAACCCAAATAGATTGTATCAGCATCACCAATTTCAAGTGATCATTAAGCCATCACCTGACAATATTCAAGAGCTATATCTTGAATCATTGAAGGCACTTGGCATTGACCCGCTGAAACATGATATTCGTTTTGTGGAAGATAACTGGGAAAATCCATCTCTTGGCTGTGCAGGACTTGGCTGGGAAGTATGGCTTGATGGGATGGAAATTACGCAGTTCACGTATTTCCAACAAGTCGGCGGCTTAGAATGTAAGCCCGTTTCTGTTGAAATCACATACGGTATTGAACGTCTTGCTTCTTACATCCAGGACAAAGAAAATGTCTTCGATCTTGAATGGACAGACGGATTTACGGTCAGAGATTTATTCTTAATGGCTGAATACGAGCACTCTGTTTATACATTTGAAACATCTAATACTGACATGCTGTTCGAGCTATTTACAACCTATGAGAAAGAAGCACATAGCCAAATGGACAAAGGGCTTGTTCACCCGGCATACGATTATGTCCTCAAATGCTCTCATACGTTTAACCTGCTCGATGCAAAGGGTGCTATTTCTGTGACTGAGCGAACTGGTTATATCGGAAGAGTGCGTCAGTTAGCAAGAAAAGTAGCCAAAACCTATTATGAAGAACGCGAAAAACTGGGATTCCCTATGCTAAAAGAGGAGGCGGCTTCTCATGAATAAACAAGATGTATTACTTGAAATCGGCTTAGAAGAGATGCCGGCTCGTTTCATGCCAGAGAGCACAAAGCAGCTGGGTGAGAAAGTAAAAGCATGGTTTGAAACGCAAAATATTTCATTCGAAGAGACTTCTTTATTTAACTCACCTAGACGTCTTGCTGTACTTGTGAAAGGTGTCGCAGAAAAACAAGAAGACATCAAAGAAGAAGCAAAAGGCCCAGCTAAAAAGATTGCCCAAGATGCTGAAGGCAATTGGACAAAAGCAGCTGAAGGCTTTGCAAGAGGACAAGGTGCTTCAACAGATGATCTCTATTTCAAAGAGATCAAAGGAGTGGATTATGTCCATGTCCAAAAGTTTCAAGAAGGAAAGCAAGTCAAAGACCTTCTGCCAGCGTTAGGTGAAATCGCCGCTTCATTAAGTTTTCCAAAGAACATGAGATGGGGAAGCGAGGATTTACGCTATATCCGTCCGATTAAATGGATTGTTTGTTTATTTGGAGAAGAGATTGTACCTGTTGAAATTGCTGGGGTGAAAAGCGGCCGTGAGACTAGAGGACACCGTTTCCTTGGAACGACAGCCAGCATTGACACACCTGCTTCCTATGAACAAACTTTGCGCGATCAATTTGTGATTGCAGACTCAGAGAAAAGAAAACAATTCATTACTGAACAGCTAGATGCGCTATCTTTAGAAAAAGGCTGGGTCATTCCTGTTGATCCTGAACTTTTAGAAGAAGTGAACGACCTTGTAGAATATCCAACTGTGCTGTCTGGTTCCTTTGAAGAAGAGTTTCTTGCATTGCCGGAAGAAGTATTGGTGACGACAATGAAAGAGCATCAGCGCTACTTCCCTGTAAAAAATGAGCAAGGGGAATTATTGCCGCACTTTATTACAGTCAGAAATGGAAACAGTGAGGCGCTCGAAAATGTCGCAAGAGGGAATGAAAAAGTACTTCGTGCGCGTTTATCAGATGCTGCATTCTTCTATAAAGAAGACGAAAAACTAGTGATTGAAGACAATATTAAAAAGCTTGATAAAGTGGTATTCCATGAGAAACTTGGAACAATCGGCGACAAGCTGAAGAGAGTGACAGACATTGCAACCCGTCTAGCGGCGCATGTCGGAGCAGATGACGAAACCACTAAACGTGTGGCGAGAGCAGCAAGTATTTCGAAGTTTGACCTTGTGACTCAAATGGTCTATGAATTCCCAGAATTACAAGGAATCATGGGTGAGAAATATGCAAGAGCTCTTGGTGAACATGAAGAAGTAGCAAGAAGCATCAACGAGCACTATATGCCGCGCTTTGCTGGTGACGAGGCGCCATCCACTTTGATTGGTGCGATTGTGGCAGTAGCAGATAAGCTTGATTCTATTTGTTCATTCTTCTCAATTGATGTGATCCCAACGGGTTCTCAAGACCCTTATGGACTTAGAAGACAAGCGAGCGGTATCGTTCAAATCCTGCTCGACCGTCATTGGAATATTTCATTTAAAGAGCTGCTAGCACTTGCACAAGTAAAGGCAGAACATGAAGCTGCTCTGATTGAATTTTTAACGCATCGTTTAAAATATGTTCTTCAAGCAGAGCATATCCGCCATGATGTTGTTGATGCAGTGCTGGATGTTGAAAATATTGAGCCATATGCAGTCGTCAAAAAAGCAGCTGTTCTTGAAGAGAGTGTGAAACAAGAAAGCTTCAAAGAAACGGCTGAAGCATTGGGACGCGTCATTTCAATCAGTAAAAAAGGGGAAGATGCAGAGATTCAGCCTGAACTGTTTGAAAATGAACATGAGCAAAAGCTGTTTGAGGCGTATCAGCAAGTAGAGAAAGCTGTAAAGGAACATGTAGCAGCAGGACAATACAGCTTGGCACTTGAGGCGCTGGATACGTTAAAAACACCGATTGTTCATTATTTCGATCATACAATGGTTCATGCGGATGATGAAAAACTGAAGCGAAATCGTTTAGCACAAATGGTCAAACTAGCCAAAGTCATTCAATCATTTGCGAATATGAACAATTTAATTGTAAAATAAATACCTAAGAACGGTTGCCTTTTCCGAAGGGCAATCGTTTTTTACTCATTTAATTCAAGGTTTTTGAGTGGATTTTTGTTTCATTCGGACAAAGATGCGCTATAATATGATGAGTTATGAAAATGATATACATAAAATAAAGATTTCGCTCTCTCTATTTAAAGGTGGTGAGTACAATCGAGTTAAATAAACGGCAAGAGCAGATTTTACAGATTGTCAAAGAGAATGGTCCGATCACTGGAGAGCATATCGCCGATCGGCTGAACTTAACAAGGGCGACCCTCAGACCGGATTTAGCCATTTTAACAATGTCAGGCTTTTTAGAAGCAAGACCAAGGGTCGGCTACTTTTTCACAGGAAAAACAGGCACGCAGCTTCTCGCAGATAAGCTGAAAAAACTTCAAGTGAAAGACTTTCAATCCATTCCAGTGGTAATACATGAGAATGTTTCGGTTTATGATGCGATTTGTACGATGTTTTTAGAGGATGTGGGCACATTATTCGTTGTGGACGATCACTCTATTTTAACAGGCGTGTTATCCAGAAAAGACCTCCTTCGCGCAAGTATAGGGAAACAGGAGCTTCCATCTATCCCTGTCCATATTATTATGACAAGAATGCCGAACATCACCGTTTGCCGCAAGGAAGATTTCATTATGGATGTGGCGAAGCACTTGATTGAAAAGCAAATAGATGCACTTCCTGTGATAAAAGATACGGATAAAGGCTTTGAAGTGGTCGGAAGAATTACGAAAACAAATATGACGAAAATACTTGTCAGCTTATCGGAGAACGAAATAATCTAATGACAGAAGACTGCGAGGGGATGTTATGAGTAATCGCGTAATTTTTGTGGTATCAGATTCAGTTGGAGAAACGGCAGAGCTCGTGGTCAAAGCGGCACTTAGCCAATTTGATGGCGGCTCATCAGACCATTCAAATATTAGAAGAATCCCGTATGTAGAAGATGTTGGTACGATTAAAGAAGTCATTTCACTGGCGAAAGCAGATAATGGGATCGTCTGCTTTACTCTTGTTGTGCCAGAAATGCGCCAATTCTTAATCGAGGAAGCAGAAGCAAACGGTGTCGTTTATTATGACATCATCGGTCCGCTCATTGATAAAATGGAAACGGCATATGGAAATGAAGCGAAACATGAGCCGGGTCGTGTACGTCAATTAGATGAGGACTATTTTAAAAAGGTAGAAGCCATCGAGTTCGCTGTGAAATACGATGACGGCAGAGACCCAAGAGGTATTCTAAAGGCTGATATTGTGCTCATTGGTGTATCACGCACGTCCAAGACACCATTATCTCAATATTTGGCACATAAGCGGCTGAAGGTAGCGAACGTTCCAATTGTACCTGAAGTTGATCCGCCAGAAGAGTTATTTTCAGTTGATCCGAAGAAATGTATCGGTTTAAAAATTAGTCCAGACAAACTAAATCATATTCGCAAAGAGCGTTTAAAATCTCTTGGTTTAAATGATCGCGCTATTTATGCGAACATTGAGCGGATTAAAGAGGAACTAGAGTATTTTGAAAAAGTGGTTGACCGCATTAACTGTCAAGTCGTTGATGTATCGAATAAAGCAGTTGAGGAAACGGCAAATGTTATTCATCAAATGCTGACCAAAAGAGGTTCCGAATAAACTCAGGATGCTCCTCCTGGGTTTTTCCTATGGTGGGAAACGGGTAAACAAAAACAATGGCATATTTGCTGCATTTGTATTATAATAAAAAATTGTGATAAAATGATTGATTTTAGGTTTAAGTTAAGTCAAGAACGAATAAACTAATATTGGCAGAAGTCAAGTGATTCTGAACATAACTTTTCGACAAAATGAGTTTTACTGTTGATTGCTTTATGGGGGAAAAGTATGGTCTTTTTGCTTCTCTAAAGCAGGAATAAGGTGGAGGGATGGAGAATTAGTCACCTGAATGAACGTAAAAAAGAGAGGACGATTTATGTCGATGCAGATGCTTGTCCTGTAAAAGACGAAATCCTTTCTGTCGCATCTCAATTTCAAGTACCAGTGACATTCATTGCTTCATATGAGCATTTTCAAACCAAAAGATCTCCACTTGAAGATTGGCGGTTTGTAGATACACATAAGGAAGCAGCGGATTTAGTCATTGCAAACTCAGCTGCCGCACATGATATTGTCGTCACCCAAGATATTGGTCTTGCCTCCTTACTGCTTCCGAGACAGGTCATTGTTCTGTCTGAAAGAGGACGAATGTACACAAACGAAACAATTGATTTTGATTTGGAACGCAGGCATGTTTCTAGCAAACAGCGAAGAAAAGGTGTATACGGAAAAGGTCCCAAAAAGCTTTTAGAAGAGGATAAGAAGCGATTTATGGCGCAACTACAAAAAATCCTGTCGAATCATGAAGGATTTTTAAATTAAAAGGCGAATAATGTACGACGGAGTGTTATTAGGATGAGCAAACGTATACCAGATGAACTTTTGGAGCAGATCCAAAAAAACGCAGACATTGTCGAAGTGATTGGAGAATACGTACAGCTTAGAAAGCAAGGTCGAAATTACTTCGGTCTTTGTCCATTCCATGGTGAAAATACTCCTTCATTCTCTGTTTCAGCAGATAAGCAAATCTTCCATTGTTTCGGCTGTGGTGCAGGAGGCAATGTGTTTTCTTTCCTCAGACAAATGGAAGGCTACTCATTTATTGAAGCCGTTTCACATGTGGCTGATAAGTACCATATTGATCTGCCTGATCAGGTAGCGAATGCTCAGATGAGTTCCTCTCAGCAAGAGGACACTGCAGATCATAAAATGATTGAGGCCCATGAGCTTCTTAAGAAATTTTACCACCATTTGCTGGTAAATACAAAGGAAGGTCAAAACGCACTCGATTATTTACGGTCCAGAGGCTTTACGGATGAAACAATTGCCAAGTTTGAGATCGGATATGCTCTTGATTCTTGGGATTTCGTGACCAAGTTTTTAGAAAAACGAGGATTTGATCCTGTGATGATGGAGAAGGCTGGTCTTTTGATTCAACGTGAAAACGGCACAGGCTTTTTTGACCGCTTTAGAGATCGTGTCATGTTTCCCATTCATGATCATCATGGAACGGTCATCGCTTTTTCCGGAAGATCGCTTGGTGATCAGCAGCCTAAATATATGAATAGTCCTGAAACGCCGCTTTTTCATAAAAGTAAGCTGCTTTATCACTTTCATGACGCACGTATGCATATTCGCAAACGCGAACGGGCGGTTCTTTTTGAAGGATTTGCAGACGTCATCTCAGCTGTTACATCAGGTGTCGGTGAAAGTGTTGCAACAATGGGTACGTCTCTTACAGAAGAGCACGTAAAGCTTCTCAGGCGGAACGTAGAAGAGATCATCCTTTGCTATGACTCTGATACGGCCGGATACGAAGCGACCATGAAAGCATCAGATTTGCTTGGAAAAAGAGGATGTAAAGTTCGCGTTGCCATGATACCAGATGGACTTGATCCAGATGATTACATTCGTAAATATGGCGGCGAGAAATTTAGGAATGACATCATAGATGCAAGTGTGACATTAATGACGTTTAAGATGAATTTTTTCCGAAGAGGAAAAAACTTATCAGATGAAGGAGACCGTCTTACTTATATGAAGCAGGTTCTCCGAGAAATCAGCCGGTTAAACGGCTCTTTGGAGCAAGAGATTTACATGAAACAGCTTGCTGGGGAGTTTTCGATCTCACTTGATTCATTAAAAGAACAACTGGAGCTGTTTGAAAAACAGCAGCGGCAAGAAACCAAAAGCACGCAGGAAGAAAACGGGCTTGAAAAACGGCGTGCACATCTGTCAACACAAGTGAGAAGAAAGCGTCTGCGGCCGGCATATGAAAATGCAGAGCGAATGCTGCTTGCTCATATGTTAAAAAGCGATGACGTGATCCGCAAAGTACTTGACAGAATCGGGATTGAATTTAATATAGATTCGCACAGGGCGCTGGCAACGTACATTTATGCCTTGTATGAAGAAGGCAAAGAACCAACGCCGCAGCACCTGATGAACCGGATAGAAGATGATGTCATGAATCAGTTGTTGACGGATATATTGATGATTCAAGTCGGAGACGAGCTAAGTGAAGCTGAATTAAGTGATTATGTAAAAAAAGTGTTGAATCATCGGAATTTGTCAATGATAAAGGAAAAAGAACTAGAACGTGCAGAAGCGGAGAGGCAAAAAGATTTCTTCAAAGCGGCAACACTTGCAAAAGAAATTATTCAGTTGAACCGTTCGCTGAAGTAATACGTCTATTATTAATGACAGGACTTACGGCTGGCAATGAATCCTTTACGGGAGGAGCATAAGACCGCAAGCATCTTGCCTTCATCATTATTTATTTTATTTCCTATTTGCTTCGTCATCTGTTTGATAGAGAGAGAAAAGCAGGGCGGAAGTAAATCGCAAGTTACTTTAGAATTCGTTGCAAGCTTTGGAAGGAGGGATCCATAATGGCTGATAAACAAGCCCACGAAACCGAAACTGAATTAACCTTTGAACAGGTGAGAGATAAGCTCACTGAAACGGGTAAAAAACGGGGCGTTTTAACATACGAAGAAATTGCAGAGCGTATGTCTAGCTTTGAAATTGAATCAGACCAAATGGATGAATACTATGAATACTTAGGCGAACAGGGTGTAGAGCTCATTAGTGAAAACGAAGAGACAGAAGACCCAAATGTTCAGCAGCTGGCTAAAGCAGAAGAAGAATTTGACCTGAATGATTTAAGCGTACCACCAGGTGTCAAAATCAATGATCCTGTTCGTATGTACTTAAAAGAAATCGGACGCGTCAATTTGTTATCTGCTAAAGAAGAAATTACGTATGCTCAAAAGATCGAAGAGGGCGATGAGGAATCAAAAAGAAGATTAGCGGAAGCGAACCTTCGTCTCGTTGTCAGCATTGCGAAACGCTATGTCGGTCGTGGTATGCTGTTCCTTGACTTGATTCAAGAAGGAAACATGGGTCTGATGAAGGCGGTTGAGAAGTTTGATTACCGCAAAGGATATAAATTCTCAACATATGCGACTTGGTGGATTAGACAGGCGATCACACGTGCGATTGCCGATCAGGCGAGAACAATCCGGATTCCGGTTCATATGGTGGAAACGATTAATAAATTGATCCGTGTTCAAAGACAGCTTCTGCAAGACCTAGGCAGAGAACCAACGCCTGAGGAAATTGCTGAAGACATGGATTTAACTCCAGAAAAGGTAAGAGAGATTCTTAAAATTGCGCAAGAGCCTGTATCTTTAGAAACACCTATTGGTGAAGAAGATGACTCGCATCTTGGTGATTTTATCGAAGACCAAGAGGCGACATCTCCATCTGACCACGCTGCGTATGAACTCTTAAAAGAGCAGCTTGAAGATGTATTAGACACGCTGACGGACCGTGAAGAAAATGTGCTAAGACTACGTTTCGGACTAGACGACGGAAGAACTCGCACGTTAGAAGAGGTTGGAAAGGTGTTCGGCGTAACAAGAGAGCGTATCAGACAAATTGAAGCGAAAGCTCTTCGTAAATTAAGACACCCAAGCAGAAGTAAACGATTAAAAGACTTCTTAGAGTAGAAACCGGACGGATCTTGAAAGAGATCCGTTCTTTCTTATCAAAAATGAAAACGCTTTTTTCAATCTGATTATATTTTACTGAATAACAAATGAATTTGCAACGTTCTTAGAGAAAAGATGTATAAAAAATACATCTAAATGTGCTGAAGGCTTCATTTCTCATCTTGAATCATTTTTGTCTAATCTGTGAACTTGACCAAAGTTTTGTATCATAATTCGTTTACTTTTTGTAAAATTAAAGTAGAATTAGAATTGTTTGCATAGTCTCAAAGGGGTTTTCACAAAGGGGAGGATGAAAGAAATGAAACGGAATCCACTTATACCATTTTTATTGATTGCCATTTTAGGTATTGGACTCACTTTTTTCTTATCAATGAAGGGGCTGAAAGATGAAGAAAAAATTGCCTCTGGGGGCAAAGAGCAAAAGCAAGAAGAGACAGCAAATGCAACGCCGGAAGAATTGTATAAGCAGAACTGTCTAAGCTGTCACGGGGAAAACTATGAAGGCGGCGCAGGTCCTGCATTAAAAGGTGTTGGAGACAAGCTTGAAGTAGCTGACATCAAGAAGAAAATCCAAGAAGGCGGCAACGGGATGCCAGGCGGGCTGATTCCAAATGAAAAGCTCGATGAAATGGCGGAATGGGTGTCTAAAATTAAATAATCTTACACAAAAAGCTCTTTTTCAAAAGAAGAGCTTTTTTCATTTGAAAACGACTTTTAAAAAGTCCATAATTTATATAAGATAGACAAGTATGAACATTAAAGAAAAGTAGTGATACGTATGAATGAAATGAATTTATCGAAACGATTAAAAAAAGTCGCAGACTTTTTACCAGATGAGGCAGTCTTCGCTGATATCGGCTCAGATCATGCCTATTTGCCATGCTATGCGATCCTGCATCAAAAAGCAGTGAAAGCCATTGCTGGTGAAATTACCGATGGACCGCTTCAATCGGCGCAGCAGCAAGTACATAGACTTGAATTAGATGAAGAAATTTCGGTCAGAAAAGGAAATGGCCTTGAAGTCATTGAAAAAGGCGAAGTGAATGCAGTGACGATTGCAGGTATGGGCGGGGCACTCATCGCAAGCATTCTAAATGAAGGAAGGCATAAGCTCGCAGGCCATGAGAGGCTCATTCTTCAGCCGAATATCCATGCCCATCATATTCGTTTATGGCTTTATCAAGAGGGGTATGAATTGATAGATGAAGTCATTTTAGAAGAGGACGGCAAAATATACGAAATCATCATTGCAGAAAAAGGCGATAAAGATAAAGCCTATGAAGGAATGTCACTTGAAGCAGGCATGCTGGTTGGACCGTTTCTTGCGAAAGAGCAAAATGACGTCTTCCGGCGCAAGTGGATGCAAGAGCTTCAGCATATGGAGAAGATAGAAAGTCAAATTCAGCAGGCGGCGCGGACAGAAGAAAATAAAGAACGCCTTGAAGAGCTGAATGCGAAAATAAAGATGCTAAAGGAGGTTTTGACTGTTGGCTAAAACAGTAAACGGGCATGAAATCATCCAATTGTTTGAACAATTTTCACCAAAGGCATACGCCATGGAAGGGGATAAAATTGGTCTTCAGATTGGGACTTTAAATAAAAAAGTAACCAATGTGATGATTACCTTGGATGTATTAGAGAATGTAGTAGATGAGGCGATCGAGCGAAAAGTGGATCTTATTATTGCCCACCATCCGCCGATTTTCCGTCCATTAAAACATGTAGCGACGGATCAGCCGGCTGGACGTATCATTGAAAAATGCATCAAACATGATATTGCGGTATATGTGGCACATACGAATTTAGACGTAGCTGATGGCGGAGTCAATGACCTGCTTGCTGAGGCCTTAGAGCTTGAAGAAACAAGAGTGTTAGTGCCGACATACGAAGATCCAATCAAACAGCTTGCTCTGTATGTCCCAGTGGAATTTGAAGAGGCCATCCGGACAGCTTTAGGAAATGCGGGCGCCGGCCATATCGGCAATTACAGCCATTGTGCGTTTTCAAATGAAGGGACAGGCAGCTTTCTGCCATCAGAAGAAGCTGAGCCGTTTATTGGTGAGTCGGGTCAATTAGAATTTGTGAAAGAAGTGCGGATTGAAACCATTTTCCCAGCAAGTATAGAAAAACAAGTGATTCGCGAAATGATCAAAGCACATCCTTATGAAGAAGTCGCCTATAGTGTACACACGACAGATCTTCCTCCTATTCAAAAAGGTCTTGGCCGTATTGGAGAGCTAAATGAGCCAATGACACTGAGAGATTTCACACAATTTGTGAAAACGAAGCTAGATGTGAATGGTGCTCGTTTTGTAGGAGACCAAGACGCTGTTGTGAAAAAAGTGGCGGTGCTTGGCGGAGACGGAAATAAATACATCCATCAAGCAAAAAGAATGGGTGCAGATGTGTATGTGACAGGAGACCTTTATTTCCATGTTGCGCACGATGCCATGATGCTAGGGCTGAACGTTGTGGACCCGGGGCATTATGCTGAAAAAATTATGAAAGAGGGCGTAAAGGCGAAGCTTCAATCGCTGTGTGCGGATAAAAAATATGACGTACAGCTCTTTGTTTCTGAATCAAACACAAACCCATTTCAATTTATGTAAACAAAAAACGTCAGAGCGGATATGCTCTGACGTTTTCTTATTTCTTTGTTTTGACGCGAGGTAAAATTTTAGAAAGGGGAACAGTCCGTTCAATCTTCCAAGTCGTTTCATCATCTGGTTCATAGTTTTCTAAGAAACGAATGACTTCCTTTGTAATAGGTGTTGGTGTTGAAGCACCAGCAGTAACGGCAACGGTTTTGACGCCCTGCAGCCATTCCAGCTTGAGTTCACTTAAGTCGCCAATACGGTAAGCCTGCGTTCCGGCAATCTCCATTGACACTTGTGCGAGACGGTTAGAGTTATTACTTTTTGGATCGCCGACAACAATGGTTAAATCGGCTTGGCCAGCTTGCTGCGATACTGCTTCCTGACGCACCTGTGTCGCAAGACAAATTTCTTGATGATACTCGACGTGAGGGTATTTCTCTTTAATCAGCTCCATCAGGTCGTGGACATCCCATTGCGACATGGTCGTTTGGTTCGTGATAAGCAGTTTTTCTGATGTTAAATCGAGTGCCTCAATGTCAGCTTCTGTTTCGACAAGGTGTACCTTGTCAGGGGCTACTCCGACAGCTCCTTCTGGCTCAGGATGACCCTTTTTCCCAATATAAATAATGTCATAGCCATCGGCTGTTTTCTCTGAAATGAGTTCGTGAGTTTTCGTTACATCTGGACAGGTCGCATCAATGGTGACAAGGCCTTTTTCTTCTGCGATTTGACGAACCTCAGGAGAAACGCCGTGAGCCGTGAAAATGACTGTTCCGCTTTCAACCTGCTTTAAAATGTCTAAGCGGTTTGGTCCGTCCAGTGTGTAAATGCCATCTTCTTCGAAGGCATCAGTGACATGTTTGTTGTGCACAATCATACCTAATATATAAATTGGGCGTGGCAAGTTCTTATCAAGTGCGGCATTTTTAGCAATGACCATTGCATCCACAACGCCATAGCAATAGCCACGCGGCGATATTTTAATTACATTCATTTATTCGTCCTCCTGTAGGGAAGTGCTGCTAGAGAAGAACAATATAAAAAGCCGTAAAAAACGGCTTTTTATCATTCTCTTGCTTCCATTATAGCCAAAGTAAGCGTATATATCAAAGATTGTTATACGCAGTGAACACTTCGCCGTTAAAAGATCACTAGACATATAGTTTTGGAACAGAACTGCCAGATCTTTTTTTCGGTTTTGCTTGAGGAGCAGGTGATGTGTGAGGTGCTGTTTTTTTGACGAGGATGTCTTCTGGTTCTTTATTTTTTTCTATTTCGTCAGTTTGTGCTTCTTCCTCGGGCACTTCTGTTTCCGCGCTGGTCTCCGCTGATTCTGCATCAGCATCATTTGCACTTTCTTCATCATCATCCGCACTGCCAAGCTGGCTGTACAGTTTAATCATCGCAGGCAAATTTCTCACTAAAGGACCGTATTGCTGAATCATTGGCGTAAATTGCTGCGCCATCCCGAGCACTTTTTGAACATTTCCTAACATGCTTGAGAGGGTTGCAGGATTTGTGAAGCTCTGGATTCCTTGTAATCCCGCACCACCTCCAGAGATTCCAGCTCCTCCTGCGCCAGGAAGAAATTTAGAGAGCATGCCTTTAATTCCTGCTCCGCCGCCTAGTGCACGGCTCTCACCTCCTGGAATACCGCCCATCCCGGGTAAACCGCCTCCCTGTACAGACGGGGAGCGAGGCATCATTTGCTGAAATGGATTGCCCTGCCCTTGAAAAGGCTGCTGGATAGGAGGCTGCTGCCCTCTTTGAAACATTCCGGGCTGTCCGCCATTTCCAAGGTGCCGGCGTGAGGGACGGCGCGGCTGAAAATCGCCCATAGGCCTTTGCCCTAACATACTTGTACCTCCCTTACTGCATTCTCTTTCTCTTCATAGGTTATGCAAGGAAGCACCAATTGGTTTCCTGTAGGAAAAGCGGACATGGTTTTTTTACTGAAAATCAGCTATAATGAGGAGATGAGCAAAAAGGCATTGCCTTAAGGAGTGAAAACATGAAAGAAACGAAATTTACGACATATGAATTAAAGCCTTTTATTATAGATGCTATTCATGAACTAGGCTTTTATGAGCCGACTGATATTCAAAAAAGAATCATCCCTGCTGTTTTAAAAGGAGAAAGCGTGATTGGCCAGTCACAAACCGGAACAGGAAAAACTCATGCCTACTTACTGCCGCTGATTCATTCAATTGATCCAAGCAAAGAACAGGTACAAGTGGTGATTACTGCACCTACAAGAGAATTAGCCAATCAAATTTTCAAAGAAGCTCAAACGATTTTAAAGAATGCTTCTCCAGAAGAAGAGATCAAAGCAAAGCTTTACATTGGCGGAACGGACAAGCAGAAATCAATTCAAAAGCTAAAAAACCAGCCGCATTTGGTTGTCGGCACACCTGGACGTATTGCTGACCTCATTCATGAGCAGGCGCTGAATGTTTATAAAGCGACCTCTCTTGTTATTGATGAAGCTGATTTAATGCTGGATATGGGATTTTTAGAAGATGTGGACCGTATTGGTGCACAAATGCCAGAACAGCTGCAAATGCTTGTGTTCTCTGCAACCATTCCAGAAAAACTAAAGCCTTTCTTGAAGAAATATATGGACAATCCAAAGTATGCGCATGTTGAACCAAAACGGATTACAGCTGAAAACATTCAGCATATTTTAGTTCCGTCTAAACAGCGTGATAAATTAAAATTGCTCCATGAAATGGTGACGAATGTACAGCCTTATTTAGGAATCATTTTTGCCAATACAAAAACAACTGTTGATGAAATCGCCGCATTCCTACAAGAAAAAGGAATGAAAATCGGTGTGCTTCATGGCGGATTAACGCCGCGCGAACGTAAAAAAGTCATGAAACAAATTGAAGATTTGGAGTTCACTTATATTGTGGCATCTGATCTTGCAGCACGCGGGATTGACATCAAAGGCGTCAGCCACGTGATTAACTATGAACTTCCATCTGATCTTGATTTTTATGTGCACCGCGTTGGAAGAACAGCTCGTGCTGGTTCTTCTGGAATTGCCATGACCATTTATGAGCTGGCTGATGAGGATGCACTCATTCAAATTGAGAAAATGGGCGTTGTATTTGAAAACAAAACCATTGTTCATGGCGAATGGCGAGATGCAGATGACCGTCTGAAGCGTCAAAGACGCAAAAAAGCCCCGAATGAAATTGAAGAAAAAGCAAAACGTCTTGTGAGAAAACCGAAAGCCGTCAAACCTGGATATAAAAAGAAAATGACACGTGAGATGGATAAAATCAAAAGACAGGAACGTAGAAAGTCAAAGCGTAATGGAAAGTAGGGGGAAACATTGTTAAAGATTGGTTCACATGTATCCATGAGCGGAAAACATATGCTTCTTGCAGCGAGTGAGGAAGCTGCCTCTTATGGTTCGAATACGTTTATGATTTATACAGGTGCACCGCAAAATACGCGCCGCAAAAAAATTGAAGACCTGAATATTGAAGCTGGACAAGCGCATATGAAAGAGCATGGCATGACGGATATCGTCGTGCATGCTCCGTATATTATCAATATTGGAAATACAGTGAATCCAGCGACATTTGAGCTTGGTGTAGACTTTCTTCGATCTGAGATTGAGCGTACAAAAGCGCTGGGAGCAAGACAAATTGTTCTCCACCCGGGTGCGCATGTCGGAGCAGGGGCAGAAGCAGGGATTCAAAAAATCATTGAAGGTTTAAACGAAGTCATTGTAAAAGGTCAAGAGGTTCAAATTGCACTTGAAACAATGGCAGGAAAAGGATCAGAGTGCGGAAGAAGCTTTGAAGAGCTTGCCCAAATTATCGACGGAGTGACACATAACGAAGCTCTTTCTGTCTGCTTTGATACGTGTCACACGCATGATGCTGGTTACCCGATTGTGAGTGACTTTGATGGTGTATTAGAAGAATTTGACCGAATCGTCGGTATTGACCGAATCAAAGTTCTTCATATTAATGACAGTAAAAACGTACAAGGCGCAAGAAAAGACCGACATGAAAATATCGGTTTTGGTGAAATTGGTTTCGATGCACTGAGCTATATTGTGCATCATCCGCAGCTTCAAGATGTGCCGAAAATTCTAGAAACGCCTTATGTAGGTGAAGATAAAAAGAACAAAAAACCACCTTACAAATTCGAAATTGCGATGCTGAAAGAAAAGCAATTTGATGAAGGCTTACTAGATAAAATTACGGGTCAGTAAAAAAGGATGCAACATGTTGAGGTGCCGCTAAATGCGGCCCTTTTTTGCTTAACTTGTAAACTGGTTAAACAAATCATTCACAGTCTGTGCTGTCTGTTTAGAAGTAATCGCTTCCACTTGCTTAAGAAGCCGGTTACGCTCTGAGTCTTTAAAAATATTGATGTTTTTCCCGTTCATGAGTTTGGCAACCTCAGCAGCTTGATGAGACGTTAAACTGACGCCGTACTGTTTCGCATACCTTAACAGATCGTTTGCTGTGATCTGATTGAGCCGCTGCAGGACAATTTTTTGAATTAAAATCAATTCCATTCCTCCCCTCTGTAACAATGTATGGGCGAAAACGGAAAATGTGCAAAAAATTTTATTTTATTCTGTGAAATGATAAAATAGTAAAGTGAATAAAATGTTCATTGAAAATTTAACATGTGTAGAAGGGAGAACGTATGGCAAATAGTAAACAGCATAGAAAGGAATCAGTGCCTCATTTTATTTTGAGAATTTTTCTGATTCTAGTAGGAGCTGCATGTGCAGCAGTCAGCATTGAATTATTTTTAGTGCCAAACAATATTATTGATGGAGGCATCATCGGCATTTCGCTTATTTTGGATTATCTCTTTACAGATAACCCGTTTATAAATTTTGCGACGATTGTTGTCATTTTAAATATTCCATTTATGATATCAGGATACAAGCATATTGGGAAAACCTTTCTGATTTCCACTGTGATTGGGATTGTCAGCTTAGCCGTGATTGAATCTTCACTTCATCATGTGGAGGCATTTACAACACAGCCGATCTTAGCCACTGTATTTGGAGGGCTATTACTTGGATTTGGTGTTGGACTTGTCATCCGTAATGGAGGTTCAATGGATGGAACAGAGATCTTGGGAATTCTTCTGACGAAAAAAATTCCTTTCTCCGTCGGTGAGTTTGTCATGATCGTCAATGTGTTCATTTTTATTTGGGCAGGCTTTGTTTTCGGACCAGAGCAGGCTATGTATTCTGTCATGACATATTATTTGGCAATGAAAACAATTGATGCTGTTATTCAAGGGCTTGATGAAACAAAAGCTGTGATTATCGTATCAGACTATTATGATGAAATTTCAGATGCGATTCTGCATCGACTCGGCAGGGGAACGACAAAGCTGAGAGGAAAAGGCGGCTATACAGATGAAGAAAAAGATGTCATCTACGCCGTTGTCACAAGGCTTGAAATTACAAAGCTGAAATCCATTGTATTTGAAATTGATGATCAAGCATTTATCACGATTATGGATACGCATGAAACAAAAGGCGGTAAATTCAAAACAGCCATTCATTAGCTTTTATTTTACTTTTTTATCTTTCTTTTATATAATGAAATGTATGTATGGACAGAGAAAATGGCAAAAGCCATTTTCTTTTTGTTGTATAAATCGTAATCATTCTTTTTATATTGATTAAAGGTGGAAAGATTCATGGCAAAGCCAATTATTGAAATGAAGGACATTTCGTACTCGTATGGACAGCGAAATGTCATTGATCACATTCATTTAACAGTAGAGGAAGGAAACTTTCTAGCACTTGTTGGACCGAATGGTTCTGGTAAAACAACCTTATTAAAATGCCTGCTTGGGCTCATTAAACCGCAGCAAGGTGAATTAAAGCTATTTGGCACGCCTGTTTCAAAATTTAGAGACTGGGATCAAATTGGATTTGTTTCTCAAAAGGCGAATAGCTTTAATACGGGTTTCCCTGCTTCTGTATATGAGGTCGTCGCAAGCGGACTGACCGCGAAAATTGGTTTGTTTAAACGAATGAGCAAGCAGGATAAATGGCAAGTAGAAGATGCCATTCGCTCAGTTGGCATACAAGATTTAAAGCATCAAAACATCGGTGAGCTTTCTGGCGGACAGCAGCAGCGTGCATTTATTGCCCGTGCGCTTGTCAGCCAGCCAAAGCTGCTCATTTTGGATGAGCCCACGGTTGGAGTAGACCAGCGGACAGTAGAAGGCTTTTATCAGCTGCTCGAAACATTGAACAAAGAAAAAGGAATGTCTTTAATTCTCGTCACACACGACGTTGGCACCGTTTCTGATAAAGTCACCCATGTGGCTTGTTTAAATCAGACACTGCATTTCCACGGAGATGCAGAAGCGTTTGATTCAATGGATGATCAGGCGCTATCCCAATTTTACGGGCATGACATTCAAGTGATTCATCACGACCATCACCATCATGGGGGACATGAATAATGCTATTTCCATTTTTTCATTATGAATTTTTACAAAATGCGTTTATCGCAGGTATACTGATTGGTTTTATTGCGCCCTTACTTGGTGTATTTATTGTCGTAAGAAGGCTCTCGCTTATTGCAGATGCCCTCAGTCACGTATCACTTGCCGGTATTGCCGCAAGTCTATTTCTTGATAAAAAGTTTGGCCTTTTGACAGGGGTAAGCCCGCTCTACTTAGGGATGGCTTTTTCTGTTGCGGGTTCATTGTTTATTGAACGCCTGCGCTCAGTGTATAAGCATTATCAGGAGCTTGCCATTCCTATTATTTTATCAGGGGGTATTGGGATCTCCGTCATCTTCATTTCACTAGCGAATGGCTTTAATACAGATTTGTTTAGTTATTTATTCGGAAGTGTCAGTGCGGTTTCAAGACTTGATCTTTGGATTATTGTAGGGATCTCACTCGTTGTTGTGTTAGTTGTTGTGCTTTTATATAAAGAATTGTTTCTGCTTTCTTTTGATGAAGAGCATGCAAAGGCTTCTGGTATTTCAGCAAAATGGATTCATTTTATTTTTATCTTAGTCGTTGCACTTGTCATTGCGGCATCGATGCGTATCGTCGGTACACTGCTTGTGTCGGCGCTTATGACGCTTCCTGTTGCAGCAAGTATCCGCATTGCCAAAGGATTTAAACAGGCGATTTTCCTTTCGATCTTATTTGGTGAATTGTCTGTATTGGCCGGATTGATTTTAAGCTATTATCTTGATTTAGCGCCAGGCGGAACCATTGTGATGCTGTCTATCTTGATTTTAATCGGGTGTATTAGTATTGGGAAATTCAGAAGGGGGAATCAACATGAACGTACAAGAAGCGCTTGATTTATTAAAGGAAAAAGGCTACAAATATACAAGCAAACGTGAAGACATGCTTCAATTGTTTTCTGATTCTGATAAATACTTGACGGCTAAAAATGTGCTGACGGCACTAAGTGAAGACTACCCTGGTCTCAGCTTTGATACGATTTATCGAAACTTGTCACTATATGAAGACCTTGGAATATTAGAAACAACAGAATTGTCAGGGGAGAAACTATTCCGTTTTAAATGTTCATTTTCCCATCATCACCATCACTTTATTTGTCTTACATGCGGGAAAACAAAAGAGATCGATGCCTGCCCTATGGACAAGCTCGACGCCGATTTAGAGGATTATCATATTAGCGGACATAAGTTTGAAATATATGGAACGTGTCCTTCCTGCGAACCGAAGGAAGTTCACTCATGAGAAAGCCAGCCCTGGAGCTGGCTTTTTTGTTTTCTCTTTTGAAAACGTTTTACAAAGGGAGGCTGTTTCATTAAAATGAGATCAAGGTACTACATTTTGAAGTAAAGGGAGGGGTAAAAGTGGCCTATTATGTCGTGTTTGATGTAGGCGGGACCAGAACGAAACATGGATTAATGGACCAGGATGGAAAGCTGGTCTCTAGCGGTGACTATCAGACGAACTGCCGGCAGCTTGAACCGTTTTTAGAAGCCATGGCAGATGTGGTCAAGGAATATCAAAGGATGACGAATGTCAGCGGTATCGCCATCAGTCTACCAGGCTTTGTGGACAGTGAATCAGGTTATACAGAATTTGCAGGGGCCATCATCGCCTTAAATGGTCAAAATGTAAAAGCACTTTTAGAAGAGAAAACGTCTCTTCGTGTAGAAGTGGAGAATGATGCGAACTGTGCAGCTCTCGCAGAAAAATACAGCGGTCATGCGAAAGATTGTGACAGCTTTATTTGTATGACAATTGGCACGGGTGTCGGCGGGGGTATTTTTGCTAATGGTCAGCTTGTGCGCGGTGCATCCTTCCGCGGTGGTGAATTCGGCATGATGCTGACAGAGACGGAAAATGGCCAGTTTACAACTCTTAACAGCAGCGCTTCAACGGCTGGATTAATTCGGAGCTATAAAGAAAAGCAAGGAATACCGCAAAGTACTCAAATAGACGGTCAAGAAATTTTTGAAAAGGCGAAGCATGATCCGGCCATTGAGAAGCTGGTGGATCAATGGTACAAGCGAATAGCCATAGGCGTTTACAATGTAGCGACTGTTCTTAACCCGGAGAAAATCCTCATTGGCGGAGGCGTAAGTGCAAGACCAGATTTATTACAAAACATTGAAAAACATTTACATACACTGCATGCATGGAAGAACATTCAGGTGAAGCTGGAAACTTGCTGCTACTTGAATCAGGCAGGCATGAAGGGGGCACTTTACCATTTCCTCATGAAAGAAGGGCAGCTTGCTCCATTAAAAAAGCCGATACATTAAATGTATCGGCTTCAGCGTGTAGACTATTCCTCGGGTTTGTTCCGCTTCGGTGCTCAGTTACATTAATAAGCAGTTTGCAGACGCTGCTCGTATTGTTTGATCCACTTAGATGCTTCCTGCCAGTTGTTTACGCGTATAATTCTGTCGTCAATTGGCATCTGGTTATAAGGGGAGTTGAAAAGTATAACCGGGATGTCAGCCTCTTTTGCAATCATTGTGGCATTGCCATGATGGTCTTCAAAAAATACATCAATTTTGTGCTTTTGAACGGCTTCCAGCTTATGATGACCGCCAACCAGCTCAATAGCATCATAGTGCACGTCATGTTCTTGAAACCACTTGTAGGTGATATCCGAATGCTGCTGCCTTCTTGCTGTAATATAAATCAGTCTGTGCTGCTGCTTCATTTCGTCGAGGATCTCTTTTGCACCCTCAGCAGGCATTGCCTGTTTATAAATAAGAGGCTCGTGCTGATCCATCCAGCCCCAAAATTCTTCTTGAGAAATCTTTAAAAGCTTCGTCAAATCATACTCTGTCATATCATCTAGTGTCATGGCACATTGGAACGACTCATTTAAGTAGGGGACAAAGGTGTCCTGTGCCGTCACTGTACCATCAATATCAATTCCTAAACGTAACATGCCCACACTCCTCATTTTTATACTCTTAAAGTGTAACATAATCAATTCACAATTCCAGCAAGTTTTAGCAATCATGAAACAGACATATTTGCTCATACTAAAAAAGCTCCTTTCTATTAACCAAAAGGGGGAATTGATCATGGAAAGAGACGAGGATTTCAGAAGAAATGATCGTGAAATCGATACACATTTTAGTAATGATGATGGCTATTTAGAGGAAACAGCTGCTGAAATTGCAGAGCCATATCAAGCTTCAAGAGATCGAGAAGATAGACGAGGACGTGACCAAGCAGGTGACGATTCAGGCAGTAAAGGGATAGGCTATACAGCACTCGCGATTGCGATTATCTCATTATTTGTCTTGCCGGTGCTATTAGGGGTAGCGGCAATCGTCGTTGGTTATATTGCAAGAAGAAAAGGAGCACATGCGCTTGGCGCGTGGTCAATTGGGATCGGAATTGTTTCCGTCATCCTAGGCATATTTATCACCCCGTTCTTTTAATAAGAACAAAAAACGCCTGACTATGACGTCAGGCGTTTTTTGTTAGGCATTCGCTTGTTTTTCTTTTTCAGCTTCCATTTTCGCATAATGTTCTTCAGCGATTTTATCGATTTCTTTTTTCAGTTCTTCGACCATTGTTTCTTCCGGTACCTTACGAACAATTTCACCTTTACGGAACAATAAGCCTTCGCCTCTTGCGCCTGCGATACCGATATCCGCTTCACGTGCTTCACCTGGACCGTTAACAGCACAGCCGAGAACAGCTACTTTAATCGGTGCTTTGATTTTAGAAATATATTCTTCGACTTCATTTGCAATGCTGATGAGGTCAATTTCAATTCGTCCACAAGTTGGGCAGGAGATCAGTGTTGCTGCATTTGATGCAAGACCAAATGATTTCAACAATTCACGTGCTACTTTTACTTCCTCAACTGGGTCAGCGCTTAATGAGATACGGAGTGTGTTCCCAATTCCCATATTCAAAATAGCGCCAAGTCCAGCTGCACTTTTGACTGTACCTGCAAATAACGTACCTGATTCTGTAATCCCAAGGTGAAGAGGATAATCAAAGGCTTTAGCCGCTTTTTCGTATGCTTCAATTGCAAGGTTTACATCAGATGCTTTCATACTGACGATGATGTCATGAAAGTCTAGGTCTTCTAAAATTTTAATGTGATGCAGTGCACTTTCGACCATACCATCTGCTGTTGGGTAGCCGTATTTATCAAGAATTTTTTTCTCTAATGAACCAGCGTTTACGCCAATACGGATTGGAATGCCTTTTTCTTTTGCTGCTTTGACAACCGCTTCGACTTTTTCTCTTCTTCCGATGTTTCCTGGATTGATTCGGATTTTGTCTGCGCCTGCTTCAATCGCTTTCAGGGCAAGCTTATAGTCAAAATGAATATCCACAACAAGCGGGATGTTAATTTGCTTTTTAATGTCCGCAATTGCATTTGCTGCACGCTCATCTGGACATGCGACACGCACGATTTGACAGCCTGCCTCTTCTAAACGTTTAATTTCAGCGACTGTCGCTTCGACATCATGTGTTTTGGTTGTTGCCATACTTTGAATGACAACCTCATTATTTCCACCTATAGTTAAAGGTCCCACTTTGACGGGACGCGTTTTAGTACGATGTGTGACTTCACTCACTTGTCAATCGCTCCTTAGTGTACAAGCAATCCTTTGCCGTGTACGTCGTGTTTTACAGTTCATATTGTAACAGTCTCTTTGTATGAATGACAAGGAATTAACGTTTTATCTCTTATAGACAGGAAACTTATATGTGCTGCCTGCTCTGATTTCGTTCGCTTTAACACCTTGATTCAGCTCCTCGAAATCTTTAATGACGTCATCAAGCGGCTTGCTTGTATGTACGATGGAGAGGACCGTTTCACCTTGTTTTACAGTGACGTTCTTATATGTCTTTTTCTCAGCTGTTTGAAGGGCACTTGCTGGGACAGCTGGGTTTTCCTCAACAGGAATGGTTCCATTTTTTAAATCAAAAAAGATAATAAAGAGGACAAACAAACTGATTAGTAAAAAAAGAATTCGCCGCATTTTACTCACCGCTTTTAAGAGTTTACTTCAGTCTATGCATGTCCTGAAATGATAGAACCAAAAAGAGGAGAAAAGCTGGAAAGGATGGTTCTAGTTAGTCCTAGTATGTCTTGTAATAAAAACTTCTTGGGTCGTTGGTGTAGTAAATAGGAGAGCAACCTCATATGGCCAGTATGATAAAATAATAATGGGGGGATTTTATGAAGAAGGTTAGTCAGCATATATATGTGAGAACACTAACAGAAAATGATGCAGAATCACTGTTAACATTAGAGCTTGAGAACCGCTCATATTTTCAGGAATTTACACCTTTAATCAAAGATGATTTCTTCACGTTACCTCGCCAAATTGAGCGAATTCAGCGGAGTAGGCAAAAAAGTGCACAAGATGAATCTTACATGCACGGTATTTTCTTAAATGAAACCGATGCCTTAATTGGGACGATCTCATTAAGTTCTGTCGTAAGAGGTCCGATAGAAGGAGCTTGGCTCGGGTATGTACTCGATCAAAGGCAGGGCGGAAATGGATATATGACAGAAGCCATTCGCTTAATCATTGAATATGCCTTTTTTGAGTTGAATCTCCACCGTATTGAGGCTGGAGTAAAGCCGAGTAATAAGGGTTCCATTCGTGTACTTGAAAAGACAGGTTTTGAACATGAGGGACTAAATCGTAAAAAAGTAAAGATTAATGGAGTATGGGAGGATCACTATTTGTTTGCGATCATCCATCCAGATGAGTCCTAGCATGAACATACATAAAAAGCTCCTCCAAGACGGGGGAGCTTTCATTGTGTAGACAAATCCTTGTTGGGTGGATCATTTGCTTTTTTTTGCAGGAATTTCTTTAACAACAAGATATAAAAAGATAAAGTTAATGACCCAATTTAATAAAAATGAGTTTGCAACAGGCGTGTTTAATGCACTCATAATGGCGAAAAAGACCGTTGTTAATGTGAGTGAATAAGCGGAGAGCTTCCAAAGCATTTGGAAAGACAGCTCTTTTTGCTGCATTCGTTTAATAAATGTACCAAGCATCGCAAGGAATGTTGCGCTGATAAACATGAGAGCCGCAGTTGATAGATATAGCAGTACACAGATCACAGGGATGATAATCGCTTGGTTCTGATTTGTGACGCGGGCGAGTTCATCTTTTGTCAGCGTTCCGCCAAGAAGCTGGTAGGGGATATCTGTCATTTGCCCATCAATGGCAATCACTGCTTTTTCCTTTAATAAAGCGATGGCCGTTTGCTTTGATTCAAGCTCACTTGCTTTTATTTTTTCAGCAGGATCAAAGATGATCGTGATGCCGTTTTCTTCTTTTTCTATTGGTGCACTTTGATCCGCTTGAAGTTTTCCTTTTTCAATTGAAAAGTCGGGTAAATCTTTTTTGATCACATGCTGAAATCCTGACATCGCATTCGAGATCTCTTGGCTCATATGATAGCCCTGAGGAACTGCTGCGATGATTGAAAGGATAAAAATGAATAAAATTGCTTTACCGATCCCTGTAAAGCGTGCTTTAGCAATATCTTTTGGTGAATAAATTCCTTTTAACAATAGATTAAATACGTTCAATACCCATTCACTTCCTACATTCTTTTCTATTTCTCATATTGTATCAATGTCTATCCATCAAGTACAAGTATGGCCTTCATCACTGGTTAAGATAGAAGGAATGAGGCATAATGTATACAGCATATAAAAGGAGGCGGCAGGGTCTTGGACATTTTGTATTGGATACTGATTGGCTGTGCATTTATCATTGCGTTTGTTGGACTGGTTTATCCAATTATCCCGAGTGTAGTCTTTATGGTTCTCGGATTTATTCTATATGGTTTCTTCTTTAGCTTCGAGCCGCTTACACTGACGTTCTGGCTTATTCAAGCCATGTTTACTGCCGTCTTATTTGCGGCAGATTATGTCTCAAACCTGATTGGGGTAAAGCGCTTTGGCGGCAGCAAGGCAGCTATTTGGGGAAGCACCATTGGGTTATTAGCTGGTCCTTTTGTGATACCCATTGCAGGAATTATTATTGGTCCATTTCTTGGGAGTGTTATTGCAGAGCTCCTTGTTCATCAAAAAGATCTGAAGACGAGTGTGAAAGTCGGATTAGGCTCATTAATTGGATTTGTATCAGGTGTTTTTGCAAAAGGATTGATTCAAGCGCTGATGCTTGGCATCTTTTTATTTTATGTCCTTCGTTAAGTTGAAAAAGGGTGTTTAAAACTTTTTCAAAAGGGCTAAATACAAAATAAACACTGAAATGTTTCAGAACATGAGCAATAACGTTGAAACAAGCTGTTTCTTTTGATACTCTTTGAGTAGGGTGAATTGCTGACTTACAAAGGAAGCATTTCAGTACATACATTTTAAGGAGGAATTTAACCATGGCTTTTAAACTTCCAGAATTACCATATGCTTACGATGCATTAGAACCACATATCGACAAGGAAACAATGACGATTCACCACACAAAACACCACAACACATATGTAACAAACTTAAACAAAGCAATCGAAGGTGTATCAGCTCTTGAAGATCAATCAATTGAAGAGCTAGTGGCTAACTTAAACTCAGTGCCTGAAAACATTCGTACAGCTGTACGTAACAATGGCGGAGGACATGCGAACCACTCATTATTCTGGACGCTTCTTTCACCAAACGGTGGCGGCGCACCAACTGGTGAACTTGCAGATGCAATCGAAAAAGAATTAGGCGGATTTGAAAAATTCAAATCTGATTTCGCTGCAGCAGCTGCAGGACGCTTTGGTTCTGGTTGGGCATGGCTTGTTGTGAACAACGGAAAACTTGAAATCACAAGCACGCCAAACCAAGATTCTCCTTTAACTGAAGGAAAAACGCCAATTCTAGGACTAGACGTTTGGGAGCATGCTTACTACCTAAACTACCAAAACCGTCGTCCTGATTACATTTCAGCATTCTGGAATGTTGTGAACTGGGATGAAGTAGCTCGCCTTTACAGCGAAGCTAAATAAATCATTTGATTTGAAAAGACCTGCTCTTTAGAGAAGCAGGTCTTTTTATATTTTCCCTCCTTTTTTTACATATCTGCCTTTTGATGAGACAGACTATTGTGTAGAAAAGGAGAATGAATGGTATGAGCAGATTAAAGAAAATGTTCGGGGACATGGATGTTACAAAAGATTTATTGCTCCTCCTCACGATTGGCGGGTTATACGCACTTGCCATTGCGCTTTCGAATACGTTTGTAAATGTGTACTTATGGAAACAGTCTGGGAAATTCACAGATCTTGCGATTTATAATTTGGCCATTGTTGTGCTTCAGCCCATTACATTTTTATTCGCTGGCCGGCTCGCAAAAAAAATAGACCGGGCGTTTGTCCTTCGTTTCGGTGTCATCTTTTTAGCTGCTTTTTATTTAATTGTCTTAATGGCAGGAGAACAAGCGGCCGCACGGCTAGTTTTATTGGGAAGTGTCCTTGGGATCGGCTATGGTTTTTACTGGCTTGCTTTTAACGTACTCACCTTTGAGATCACTGAGCCTGAAACAAGAGATTTCTTTAATGGATTTCTTGGGGTGCTTTCCTCAACTGCCGGCATGATCGGTCCGCTCATTGCGGGAATTGTCATTTCTCAGTTAACGGATGATACAGGCTACACCGTCATTTTCACATTATCGCTCTTTTTGTTTTCACTAGCGGTTGTGATGAGCTTTTTCCTCAAAAGAAGGCAGTCAAAAGGCAAATTTATGATCAAACAAATTTGGAAAGAACGTCATGCAGATGAGAATTGGCGTAGGATTACAACAGCTCACTTTTTTCAAGGGCTTCGTGAAGGGGTCTTTGTCTTCTTAATCAGTGTCTTCGTGTTTATTGCAACAAACAGTGAGCTTGCTCTCGGGACGTTTGGTTTAGTGAATTCAGGTGTTGCCTTTTTTACTTATTTCTTCGCTACACGTTTGATTAAGAAAAAGTGGCGGAAGAAGGCCATCATGCTTGGCGGGATGATTTTATACGGCGCCTTGTTTTTAATCGTTTTCCACTTGTCCTATGTATCACTTCTGATGTATGCGGTAGCCATTGCAATAGGATATCCGCTCCTGCTTGTTCCTTATGTATCCTTAACATATGATGTCATTGGCCATGCAAGGTACGCCAGAAAGGCCCGAATTGAATATATTGTGGTCAGAGAGCTATTTTTAAATGCCGGCCGTATTTGTTCGATTGTTTTGTTCCTGCTGTCTGTGACCTTACTAGGTGATGAGCTCGGAATCCCTGCATCACTTGTTGTGCTCGGAGCGGGGCACACCCTCATTTATTACTTTGTAAAAGATATTCATTTGAAAGAAAAAACAGCTGATATGAAAGAGGCTGACGGTCAAAAGCCAGTTTCTCAAACGAACCTTATTAAGGGAGAAAGGTAAAATTTCTTACCAATGGAACATCAAATTTCTAGATAAATGATAGAAAAACCGCTAAAATGATGATGGCACCTTTTATACACAAAAAGGGGTGCCATTTCTTTCTTGATAGAAAAGGTGATGTGATGAGAAACAAGAAAAACAAAAAAGACGCGAAGGAAGGGCGCAAAACACTTCCGATCCGGCTGAATTTATTATTTTTAGCTGCCTTTATTATTTTTACCGGCGTTGTCGTTAGACTCGGGTTTGTGCAAATTGTCAATGGAGAAGATTATAAAAAGCAGGCAGAAAAACAAGAGGATGTGAATGTCAGCTCGTCTGCTCCGCGCGGAAAAATTTATGATCGAAACTACAATACGATTGTCAGCAATAAAGCGCTGAATGCCATTACATATACGAGAACCTCGACGACTTCACAAGAAGAGCGGCTCAAAGTGGCATCAAAATTAGCGGATATGATTCATGTGAGTACGAAAAAAATCACAGATCGTGACAAAAAAGATTTCTGGATCTTAACGCATCCGAATGAAGCGAAAAAGCTTGTTCAAAAAGAATCAGAATTAAAGGGTGACGATAAGGTCTCTGATGATAAACTATATGAGCTTCAGCTAAAACGCATCACAGACAAGGAATTAAATCAACTGACGAAAAAAGATTTACAAGTGCTTGCCATTAAAAGGCAGATGGATGGAGGCTATGCACTTACGCCTCAATTTATTAAAAATGAAGATGTAAAGCCAAGAGAAATTGCTTACGTCTCTGAGCATTTGGACGAGCTGCCAGGTGTTGATGTGACGACAGACTGGTCACGCAGCTACCCGTATAAAGGACTGCTCCGCAGTATGCTCGGCAGTGTGTCTTCGAGTGATGAAGGTCTTCCGCAGTCACTTCTTGAGCATTATCTATCACTCGGCTACAGCCGAAATGACCGTGTAGGAAAAAGCTATCTCGAATATCAATATGAAGATGTCCTGCAGGGCCAAAAGGAAAAAGAACAGAGTACAACTGATAAACAGGGCAATGTCACAAGCTCTAAAGTGTTAACAGAAGGTAAGAGCGGGAAAGACCTTGTGCTTACAATTGATATTCAGCTGCAAAAAGCAGTTGAAAAAATTATTGAAAAGAACTTGAGAAGTGCGAAACAAAGAGGGGGAACTGAGCTTCTTGACCGCGCATTTGTTGTCATGATGGACCCGAGAAATGGAGAGGTTCTCTCTGTTGCGGGTAAGCAGATTTCAAACAAAAACGGAAAATACAAATTCGATGACTACTCATTAGGAACGATGACATCCTCATATGCGATGGGATCAGCCGTAAAAGGGGCCACTGTACTGACTGGATATAAAACAGGCGCTATTCATATTGGAAGTACCCAATACGATGAACCTCTCTATATCGCCCAGTCACCGCCAAAGAAATCCTATCAAAATATGGGACTCATTAATGATTTAACAGCACTAGAGCGTTCATCAAACGTGTATATGTTCAAAACAGCGATCGCCATTGGGAAAAGCGAATATCGTAAGAATCAGCCGCTCCCAATTGATCCGAAAGCATTTGATACGTTCCGCTACAATTTTAGTAAATTTGGCCTTGGCGTCAAAACAGGTATTGACCTGCCAAACGAAGCAACGGGCTACAGAGGAACGTCTACACAATCGGGGCTCTTACTTGACTATGCGATTGGACAGTATGATACGTTTACACCGCTGCAAATGGCGCAATACGTTTCAACCATTGCAAATGGCGGGTACCGTTTACGTCCGCAGCTTGTTAAAGAAGTGAGAGAGCCAGATCCGCAGCGAGGCATTGGAGCTGTAACGGAATCCGTCAAACCGGATGTATTGAATAAGCTAGACATGACAAGTGATGAAATCAAGCGTGTCCAGCAAGGCTTCAAGCTTGTGATGCAGAACCCAAGAGGGACAGCCTATTCAAACTTTGGCAACAAAAAGTATAATCCAGCTGGCAAAACAGGAACCGCTCAATCATTCTATGACGGTCCAATTAAAAGCAAGCGCGGTACACCGACGTATAACACAACTCTTGTTGCGTATGCGCCTGCTGATAATCCAGAAGTGGCCATTTCCGTTGTCGTGCCATGGGTGTATCAAGACTACAACCAGCGCTATCCAATTACAAATGATATTGGTGAACAAGTATTAGATAAGTACTTTGAACTGAAATCAAAACAGGAAAGCAATGATACACAGGCGAAAAACAAAAACAAAATTGAAAATGAAGCAGAAACAAATAACTAGACCTTTCATAGGTAAAAACGCTCACTTTTTGTGGGCGTTTTTTTACGTTTTCTTCAAAAATTTCGATATAAATTGACAAAATTCATAAAAAACGCCGCAATTTCTCTACAAAACTTCGACATTTACAAAACCTTAACATTCCATTTAAACGAAATTAATAAAGAACCTTTAATGTATTACTCGTAGGACAAATTATTCAGGGGGTATTCTTGAAATGAAAAAGAACAAATTATGGCTGCTTACTTTCCTTACTATCGCATTGTTAGCATTCGTCACAGCATGCGGAAACAGCAGCTCAAGCGGAGATTCAAAAGACAGTAAAGGAAATGCTTCAAACAAAGATGAGGCATCAGGTTCCATTACCATCTCAGGATCATCTGCGATGCAGCCTTTAGTTCTTGCGGCAGCAGAAAAATTCATGGATAAACATCCAAAAGCCGATATTCAAGTACAAGCCGGCGGTTCAGGAACAGGACTTTCTCAAGTTTCAGAAGGATCTGTGCAAATTGGGAACTCAGATGTATTCGCTGAAGAGAAAGACGGAATCGACGCAAAAGCTTTAAAAGACCACAAAGTAGCAGTTGTTGGAATGGCCGCAGCTGTAAACCCTGAAGTGGGTGTCAAAGACATCACAAAGGACGAATTGAAAAAAATCTTCACTGGTAAAATCAAAAACTGGAAAGAGCTTGGCGGGAAAGACCAAAAAATCACGCTTGTCAACAGACCTGATTCTTCAGGAACTCGTGCCACATTTGTGAAATATGCACTTGACGGCGCAACACCTGCAGAAGGAATCACAGAAGATTCTTCAAACACAGTGAAAAAGCTGATTGCAGAAACACCAGGTGCGATTGGATACCTAGCATTCTCTTATTTAACAGATGACAAAATTACACCGCTTAGCATTGATGGTGTGAAACCAGAAGAAAGCAATGTAGAAAGCGGTAAATATACAATTTGGGCATACGAGCACTCTTATACAAAAGGTGAGCCGGAAGGTCTAACAAAACAATTCTTAGATTACCTTATGAGTGACGAAGTACAAAAAGAAATCGTCAAAGACCAAGGCTACATCTCAGTCTCTAATATGAAAGTAGAAAGAGACGCAACAGGCAAACAATCAGATAAGTAAGAGGTCTTGAATTGCTGATGAAGGAAAAGTGGAGCATTTCACTTTTCCTTTTATGACATTCATAGGAGTGTAGAAAAAGATGAAGCAGATAGAACATACAGAAGCGAGCGATCGGCTGATCAGCTCGAAGAAAAATAGGCAAATGGATGAAGTAAGAGGAAGTATTTTGGTGAAATTCTGCGCATTCTTAATGATTGCAGTATCCATCGCCATCACCATCTTCCTTGGCATTAAGGGTTTACAATCTTTCATCGTAAATGGTGTAAGCCCAATTGAGTTCTTAACCAGTTTCAATTGGAACCCAACAGCAGAAAACCCGGAGTACGGCGCATTTCCTTTTATTTTTGGATCGATCGCCGTCACGCTTCTATCGGCACTTATTGCAGCGCCGCTAGGCATCGCAGGAGCGATCTTTATGACAGAAATTGCACCTGCATGGGGCCGGAAAATTCTCCAGCCAGTCATTGAATTGCTTGTAGGGATTCCATCCGTTGTTTACGGATTCATAGGTCTTACAGTATTGGTGCCGTTTATCGGACATTTCAAGTCAAGCGGCTCAGGGCATAGCGTGTTAGCAGGAACGATTGTCCTGTCTATTATGATTCTGCCAACCGTTACATCCATTGCAACTGATGCTATGGCTTCCCTTCCAAAAAGCTTACGTGAGGGATCGTATGCACTTGGCGCTACAAGATGGCAAACGATTAGACGTGTACTTGTACCAGCAGCTCTTCCAACATTAATGACAGCAGTCGTTCTTGGGATGGCAAGAGCATTTGGAGAAGCCCTTGCCGTTCAGATGGTCATTGGAAACACGCGTAATTTACCAGAGAGCATTATGGATACAGCTGGTACATTAACAACCATTATTACGTTAAACATGGGTCACACAACGTATGGAAGTGTTGAAAACAATACACTTTGGTCAATGGGGCTTGTCCTTCTAGTTGTATCGTTTATGTTCATACTCATTATCAGATACTTGTCGTCTAGGAGGAAGATTTAATGAATAGCAAAATGACCGATCGTTTTGCCACGTTTGTTTTTGGATTATGTGCTGCCATTATTACGGCGATCCTAGTTGGTTTGTTTTCTTATATCATCTTCAACGGTGCAAAAGAATTAAATTTCGACTTTTTGACAACCCGCTCAAGTGCAATTGGCTCTGGCGGCGGTATTAGGGATCAGCTGTTTAACTCGTTTTACATTTTGTTTATTACAATGCTGATCACAGTACCACTTGGTGTCGGCGGCGGAGTGTACATGGCTGAATATGCGCCTCAAAACAAAGTCACTGATTTTATTCGCACATGTATTGAAGTGCTGTCTTCACTTCCTTCTATTGTCATTGGTATGTTTGGTTTACTCATGTTTGTCAATTTAACAGGCTGGGGCTATACGATCATCGGAGGAGCTCTTGCGCTCACGGTGTTTAACCTGCCAGTGATGGTGAGGGTGACAGAAGACGCGCTTCGCTCTGTACCGAAGGATCAAAAGGAAGCATCACTAGCGCTTGGTGTGACGAAATGGCATACAGTGAAGACGGTCCTGATTCCAGGAGCGATTCCTTCTATTATTACCGGTGCGATTTTAGCATCAGGAAGAGTCTTCGGGGAGGCAGCAGCGCTTCTTTTCACAGCAGGCCTCACCACACCGCGTCTTGATTTTACAAACTGGAGTCCATTTTCTGATACGTCACCGCTGAATGTTTTTAGACCGGCAGAAACATTAGCCGTTCATATATGGAACGTCAATACACAAGGAATCATTCCAGATGCAGAGGCCATTGCAAATGGTGCATCAGCCGTACTTGTGCTTTCAGTTTTAGTATTCAACTTAGCAGCTAGATGGCTTGGTTCATTTATTCATAAAAAGCTTACGTCAAAATAATGTGAGAGAGGTGTGAAGGGGATATGGTTCAAATGCTAGCAGAAAAAAAAGAGATTGCAGCAAAAAAGGCTCCACTTCAAGCGGAACAGATTTTACAGGTGCAGGATTTAAGCATTTATTATGGTGAAAAAAGAGCAGTCAATCACATTTCATTTGAAATTGAGAAGAACGCAATTACCGCATTAATCGGCCCATCTGGCTGCGGGAAATCAACCTTTTTACGCAGCATTAACCGCATGAACGACTTGATCCCAGGTGCGAGAAGTGAAGGGGCGATCATGTACGAAGGGCTTAATATTTTGGATGACCGCATTAATGTGGTGAATTTACGAAGAGAAATCGGCATGGTTTTCCAAAAACCAAACCCATTTCCTAAATCGATCTACAATAACATTACCCATGCGTTAAAGTATGCGGGGGAAAAAAGAAAATCAGTGCTTGATGATGCGGTAGAGGAAAGCTTAACAAAAGCAGCGCTTTGGGATGAGGTCAAAGATCGTCTGCACCGCTCGGCTTTGTCATTATCCGGTGGTCAGCAGCAGCGCCTTTGTATTGCGCGTACACTTGCGATGAAGCCCAGCGTTCTTTTATTAGATGAACCCGCTTCTGCCCTAGACCCGATTTCAAATGCAAAAATTGAAGAGTTATTATCAGAGTTGAAAAATGATTATTCGATCGTCATTGTGACACACAACATGCAGCAAGCGTTACGTGTATCTGATCATACAGCTTTTTTCCTGAACGGTGATCTAGTAGAATATGATGCCACTGAACGTATCTTTACACGTCCTGCGCAGCAAAAAACAGAAGACTATATCAATGGTCGATTTGGATAAGGCGGGTGGATTTTGATGAATGCAATAGCTACTGAAACAGCCAAAAAAGAAGTGTTTCGTGTGAATGATATGAACCTTTGGTACGGACAGCATCACGCACTGAAGCATATTGATTTAGACATTAGAGAGCATGAAGTCACAGCAATTATCGGTCCGTCCGGCTGCGGGAAGTCAACGTTTATCAAGACCTTAAATCTTATGGTCAAAACAGTGCCAGGTGTGAAAATCACTGGAGATATGATGTATAACGGCGACAATATTTTAAAAGGCCGCGTTGATCTAGTGGAACTGCGTAAAAACGTCGGGATGGTCTTTCAAAAAGGAAACCCATTCCCTCAGTCAATCTTTGATAATGTCGTCTACGGACCAAGAATTCATGGCGTGAAGAGCAAGCAGCAATTGAAAGAAATCGCTGAAAAAGCGCTTCGTGATGTTGCCCTTTGGGATGAAGTGAAAGATCGTTTAAGTGCGCCTGCATTAGGTCTTTCCGGCGGTCAGCAGCAGCGTCTTTGTATCGCAAGAGCTATTGCCACAAGCCCAGATATTTTACTAATGGATGAACCAACATCAGCGCTTGATCCTGTTTCAACATTAAAGATTGAAGAATTGATTATGAAATTAAAAGAGAAATACACGATTGCCATTGTGACGCATAACATGCAGCAAGCGGCGAGGGTATCAGATAGAACAGCCTTCTTTTTAATGGGAGAGCTTGTTGAGGTCAATGATACGAATGTGATGTTCTCTGAGCCAAATGATCAAAGAACAAATGATTATATATCTGGTCGATTTGGATAACAAAAACCCCCTGGAGGTCAGCGCCGCCATGGGGGTTTTTGCTGTTATTTTGTTAAGGCTTTGACGATTTGTTTAAACGTCATCCCTGTTTTTAAATTGAACTTGCCTGCACGAATTTCTTTATGGTAGCCGGCGTCAATTACGTAATCATTAAAATCTTTAGACGAGTTGATAATTCCGTCCTTTTCAAGCATGTCTGAAACATCACTTGTGCTCATCCCGTTTTTAATAACAAATTTGACCGATTTGCCTTTAGGCTTGTCTGATGTTTCTTTATCATTTTTAGAATCGCCGTCTTCATTTGCCTTCAGTGCTTTTTCTTTATAATCAAGAAGCTGCTGATATGTTTCACGGCTGACGGAGACTTCTTTTTTAGAGTCTAAATAGTTTTTCACATCAGTGTCTGTTACTTTCGCTGCGAGCGTTTCTTTTGTGGCTGTATCAGCCGCCGCTTCATCTTTTCCAGTGAGGAAAAAAACGATCGCCAGAACACCAGTTGCAAGAATCATACCTGCCGCAAACGTTTGGATGCTTTTTTTCGTCATACAAGCACCTTCTCGTTGTCTTTAATGATCATGTTGACTTCATCTACAGATACATGCTCAGCGCGCGCAATGGCCTCAGGAGACATGCCATTTTGATGCTTTGAAATGATTTGTCTTGCGATAGATGGATCAATTTCTGAATGTTTGCGGACGACAATGTTTGTTTCAAGCAATTCTTCTTCAAGAACCTTCATTTTCTTTTTCAGTTTATAGATTTCTTGCATTGCAGATAGTTGAAGTGTTTCAAGTTCCTGCTCGACTTCTTTAATCGGCTCTCTTTGAAAATATGAGAATGCGATCAGTACGATACTGACAACAAGCAATCCGATAATTGCAATTTCCATGTTTCATCACCTTTTATTCATATTTTAATGCTGAAAGCCATAAAAGGCTTTCATGATTGTTTCAGACAGTTTTCGACCCTTCTTTTTTATACCATAAAAAAGCTAGTTTCAAAAGGAATTGCTGAAAAAATCACCTTTTTTTCATCTTTTTTCTTTTTATATGAAAAACGAGTATGAAAATCTTGCTCGCTGTCAAAATAAAAGAGGGTTCCTCATGTATACAGTACGACAAAGATTGAGGTTTTATAGGGGAGCAGGCCATTTTTCATGAAATGACCGTGTGATATGGATCAGAACGCGGACGGGATTGACTGAAATTCAAATTGGTGAAAAAACATTCTAGCATTCCTAAGCTAGAAGTGGTATTATAGTTAGGTCTGAATGTGAATTGATTTTAGTTTGGAGGGAAAAACATGCGCGTAAATATTACTCTAGCTTGCACTGAATGCGGTGAGCGTAACTATATTACTAAAAAGAATAAGCGAAACAATCCAGATCGCGTTGAATTCAAAAAGTATTGCTCACGTGATAAAAAACAAACTTTACATCGTGAAACAAAGTAAGCAGCAGGGAATTTTCCTGCTGTTTTTTTATGATGGGAGATGATCTGTGTGAAAAAAGAGCTTCGTCTTCAAACATTAGCCAAGCTGGACCAGATGAGTGCCGAGGAATTCAAGCGAAGCACCGCTTTACTTCATGAGCACTTGTTTCAACTGTCAGCATGGAAACAAGCGGATACGATTGCACTCACCATGTCTAGAGGAAAAGAGGTACCGACAATGCCTCTAATTAAAAAAGCATGGCAGGAGGGGAAAACAGTATGTGTACCCACCTGTTTTCCGGAAACAAAAGAGATGACGTTTTATGAATATACATCGGAAACGAAAATGATATCCCGCTACTTTGGGCTAATAGAGCCAGACCCTCTGGCGTCGGCTGCTGCATCTAAAGAATCAATCGATTTGATCATTGTGCCTGGTGTGTGCTTCGATCGACAAGGCTACCGTATCGGATATGGGGGCGGCTATTATGACCGCTACTTAGCTGACTATCACGGCGAAACGCTTGCCCTTTGCTTGACAGTACAGCAAACTGAGCATATTCCGGCTGAAACGCACGACATTCCGGTCTCAATCATGGTCAGTGAGAAAGGTACCATATATCCAAAATAAAAGTCCGCTGCTTATACGTAAGAACGGGCTTTTTGTGTTGAGCGAAGGTCTTGTTTGTGATCAAAAGTCACAAGAAAGATAGCAATCAACATTCTTCATTAAAAGGCATTTTAGCTGACGGAGGATATGTTTTGAGAAAATTTCGCGGAAAGAAAAGATACTTCCGTCATATGTGGGAGGAAGTAAATACTTGTGACTTAAAACTTGATCGTGATTCATGGTTTTATTTTTGGCATACGCACCTTGATTTTTTTGGAGTCGGGGGAAATAGCTTAAAAATAAGAAGAGAGCATATCAAAGCTCATATCGCTTTATATTATAGGCTGCTAAAACAGCTAGAAGGCTTTGAAAAGCCATACCAAACTTGGATTTGTATTCACGAACATGACCCTGTTTAGACGCTGTATATGTTTATACGCCAAATCCATACGACAGTTACTTTCCGCACAAGGTGGAGGAGTTAGAGCAGAATTGTAAGCTGCCTCATACTTTCATGGGGACTAATCGACCTTCATCAATTTGACGTTTCTTATGATCAATCAGAGTGCGGAGAGGTCTATTATATTCAATCAAAAGAGCAAGGGATTAGATTGTGAAGGCCTGCTTATGAAAGGAACCTTTTAAGCGATAAAAACGATGGTTCATGCATAAACAAATACTATTTAAGCCACGATACGAACATAGGAGGGAATATGGATGAATAAAATGATTTGGAGCATTGTGTTCACACTATTTGCATTCGTTCTCGTGCAAAATCGTTATCGGCTCATGAATTTGGTTTTAGGCCAAAATCAAGTCCGGCACTTTTTGATTAAATGGCTGATGAAAATCCCATATTTTCGGACGAAATTTATTCGCCAAGCATTCTAATCCCGCAAAAGCCGGGATTTTTTTGTTTAGAAATGCGGATAAGAACGATTCTTGCTATAATAATGTAAAAAATGGAGCGCGAATGTATGAATGTCATAGATAGTTTATTTTGGCGAGTTGTTGATGAACTAAGACAAAAAGGATACGAGATGATTCAAAGTCCGTACCCAGAAGATGAAATATTTTTTGAAGCACCACGAAACTCAGGTTATGATCTTATCCGTCTATATAGAAAAGATGTGAATTTCAGGCAGGAGATCGTTCGAGATATCGAGGAGCAAACATATCGGATCAATCAGCTGAGAGAAGCTATGCGTAAACGATCTCTTCATCTCCTGCAGCTGCAATTTACATCTGATGTTCCAGTAGATGATTGGGAAGACCTAAACGGTCAGCCGCAAAAAGAGAATAAGGTGACAGTTACTCCTGTATTACTCAATGCAGACACGCTTCAAAACGATGTAAACGAACTGCAAAAATGGCTGAATACATCGCTTGCAGTAAATGTAGAAGAAGCGAAGGAAGATACAGCTGAGGATGCCATGCAGCTGAAAAGGAACGTGCTTCAGGCATTTGATGATCAGGAAAAGCAGCGAGAACGAGAACGGGCCGTGTTTCAAAATGGCAGACCCATTTTTACCTACTTGCTGATCGCTGTCCAAGTGGTTATGTTTCTTTTACTTGAGCTGTCAGGCGGAAGTACCAATACCGCAACTTTAACAGCATTTGGTGCTAAAAATAATGTGCTGATCTTAGAGGGTGAATGGTGGCGCCTGATGACACCAATGTTTTTACATATTGGCTTGACGCACTTACTCTTTAATACTTTTGCTCTTTGGTCCGTTGGAGCGGCTGTTGAGAGAATTTATGGGTCGGGAAGATTTTTGCTCATCTATTTCATTTCCGGCATTTTTGGCTCCATAGCGAGCTTTGTGTTTAATACGGCAATTGCAGCCGGCGCATCTGGCGCGATCTTTGGCTGCTTAGGCGCACTGTTATATTTAGCCATCTCAAATCGAAAGCTTTTCTTTCGGACGATGGGGACAAATATTATTGTCATTATCCTCATTAACCTAGGAATAGGCTTCACTGTATCAGGTATTGATAACGCAGGGCATCTTGGCGGCCTGGTTGGCGGTTTTTTCACCGCATTAGCAGTCCGTCTGCCTAAACAGGTGCAGCCTGTCAAAATGCTTCTTGCGAGTGCTGCTCTGCTCTTTATTGGCGGTTTTGGATTGTATACAGGGTTTCATTCTGACAATCAAAAGGAAGCAGCGGCAGCAAGTGAGGCAGCGAGTTTATTTGATGAGAAAAAGTACAGCGAAGCAAGTGAACGACTAGAGGAATATGTGCACGATAAAGATGCATCAGCTGAGGCACTTCATATCTATGCACTATCGGAAGCGCAGCAGGGCCGACTTGATAAGGCTATTCAATTTTTACAAAAGTCGCTTGAAAAAGATCCAGATGATCCAAATAAACTGTATCATTTATCGCTTTTATACGTAGAAAAAGGAGAGACAGCGAAAGCAGAGGATCTATTAGCGAAAGCGTTAAAACAAGATCCTCAAAATGATCAATTTTTAAAGCTGAAACAATATATCGAAAATAGTCAAACACGTTGAATGACTTGACTGAAAGCGCATTTATGAATACGCTTATCCTAACTGTTGATGAGAAGAAATGGTGGAAACAATGAAAACGTTATATGATGTACAGCAGCTGCTCATGAGATTTGGAAATTATGTGTATTTCGGAGATCGTGAAGTAGAATTAGAATTTATGGCAGACGAATTGAAGGAAATGTATACATCAGGCATCATTGACCGGACCGAATGGTCAAACGCAATGACGATTCTTCAAATGGAGCTAGCCAAATTAAATCGAAAAACAATGTGAAGGTGGAGGGCATATGACAGGGGATTGGTTTGTAGGTATTGATCTTGGCGGTACGACAATTAAGCTTGCGTTCATTAATCTATATGGTGAAATTCAGCATAAGTGGGAGATTCCTACGGATAAATCCGGGCAGACGATCACAGTCGATATTGCCAAATCAATTGACCATAAACTGGTTGAGATCAGTATGCCGAAATCAGCACTTATTGGGATCGGAATGGGTGCACCTGGACCTGTAGATAAGGTATCTGGCATCGTCTATAAAACAACGAATCTGGGCTGGACAAACTACCCCTTGAAAGATCACCTAGAGGCAGAGACGGGACTTCCATCTGTCATTGAAAATGATGCGAATATTGCTGCACTCGGTGAAATGTGGAAGGGGGCAGGCGATGGCGCAAAAAATATCCTGATGGTCACACTTGGAACAGGGGTTGGCGGCGGCATCATCGTCAACGGTGAAGTTGTTCAAGGGGAAACAGGAGCTGGCGGAGAAATTGGCCATATTTGTGCTGTTCCATTTCAAGGTGCACCGTGTAACTGCGGAAGAACAGGCTGTATTGAAACGATCGCATCTGCAACTGGCATCGTCCGGATTGCAAAGGATAAATTAGAAACCGAGCAGCATACATCTTCACTTGGCAAGCTCGCTTCGCTATCGGCAAAGAATGTATTTGAAGCGGCAGAAAACGGAGATGATCTTGCAATGCGTGTTGTAGAAGAAGTGACGACACATCTTGGACTTGTCCTAGCGAATCTTGCTAGTGCTTTAAACCCAACAAAAATTGTAATTGGCGGCGGTGTTTCAAAAGCAGGTGAGCTTCTTCGCAGTAAAGTAGAGCGCATTGTGAAACAACATGCTTTCCCGCCTTGCGCTGACGATGTTGAAGTGGTAATTGCATCACTCGGAAACGATGCGGGTGTTATCGGCGGGGCATGGATGGCAAAAACCAAATGGCTGTCTTGAACAAAAAAGTCATAATGATGTCATTTTTATTAAAAAAAGCGATAGATAGGCATGAAATTGGATGTTTAGCATATTCATAAGTTTGTCATGAGGAAAAAGACATTGATTTTCCATCATATACAGGATAAGATATACTTTAGTTATTTTTCTAGAAGCACCAATAATTAGGGTATATCCAGAGCCTGGGTGCGCGCTTAGCATAAGGAGGTTACAATGCGAAAGAATAGATTAAAGGCGATTTCATTTTTACTGATTGCGACATTGCTGATGTGGGTCAAAACCTATGTTATCTATAAATCTAGCTTCAATATTAAAATTGAAAATTTCATGCAGGAGTTTATCCTGTTTATTAATCCGCTTAGCTTTCTCTTGTTTATCTTCGGTATCGGTTTATTTTTTAAAGAAAAAAACCGCAATCGATATATCATCGTGACAAGCTTTATCCTAACATTCGTTTTGTTAGCCAACATTGTGTTTTATCGATTCTATAGTGATTTTCTAACCATCCCCGTCCTATTTCAAACAAACAATATGGGTGACCTCGGGTCAAGTATTACCTCTTTAATTGAACCAGTCGATTTACTGATGTTTGTTGATATCATCATTTTAATTTGGCTCTATAAAAAACAGCCTTCCTTTAGAACAGATGTCACAATTTCACGAAAAGAACGAGCGGCCTATTACTTATTTGTGGCAGCTACATTCTTCTTTAACCTTGGTTTAGCTGAAACAGAACGACCAGAACTCCTTACTCGCTCATTTGACCGTGAGATGCTGGTGAAAAATATCAGCTTATATAACTTCCATATTTATGACGGGGTATTGCAATCGAAGCAGTCCGCCCAACGAGCTCTTGCTGACAGTAATAGCTTAACTGAAATTGAAAACTATGTAAGCGCAAATCAAACGGACCGTAATGAAAAGACATTTGGTCAAGCAAAAGGACGAAATGTCATTCTTGTATCACTTGAATCTACACAGAGTTTCGTGATCAATGAAAAATTAAACGGGAAAGAAATTACTCCGTTTTTAAACAAATTGATCAAGAAGAGCTATAACTTTACTAATTTTTATCACCAAACAGGTCAAGGGAAAACATCTGATTCAGAGTTTATTGTAGATAATTCTCTTTATCCACTTGGAAGAGGGGCTGTGTTCTTCACAAATCCAAGTAATGAGTTTACAGCGACACCTGAGCTGTTAAAGGATGAGGGCTACCACTCTTCTGTTATTCATGCGAATAACAAAAGCTTCTGGAACCGTGACCTTATCTACGATAGCTTTGGCTACGATAAGTTCTTTGATATTAAATCATTTGATGTGAATGAAGAAAACTCAGTTGGCTGGGGACTGAAAGATGGTCCGTTCTTTGAGCAGTCCGCTGAATTAATGAAATCGATCCCGCAGCCTTTCTATACGAGATTGATTACATTAACGAACCATTTCCCTTTTGATTTAGATGAAGAAGATAAGCTCATTGATGAATATGATTCAAAGAGCAAAACGCTGAACAAGTACTTCCCTACAGTGCGTTATCAAGATGAAGCCCTTAAGCTTTTCTTTAAAAAGATGAAGGAAGCTGGGTTATACGATAACTCCATTTTTGTTTTGTATGGGGATCACTACGGAATTTCTGAAAACCATAACGAAGCCATGGGACAATTTTTAAATAAAGAGATTACGCCATTTGAAGAAGTACAGCTTCAAAAAGTCCCGTTTGTTGTACACATTCCAGGGGTGACAGATCAACATCCAAAAGAAATTGATACGGTAGGCGGTCAGGTCGATATCCGCCCAACTGTACTCAATCTTCTAGGGATTGATACAAGTAAACAAATTCAATTTGGTCATGACCTTTTATCGAAAGATAAGAATGACTTTACAGTACTCCGTGATGGAAGCTTTATTACGAAAGACAGCATTTTTACAGATGGTGTTTGCTACAATAAAGAAACAGGCGAGCCAGCAGATGATAAAAACGTGTGTCAGTCTTATGAAGAGAAGGCGAAGCAGGAGCTTCAGTTCTCTGATCAAATCATCTACGGGGATCTCCTTAGATTTTATGATCGAAACAGCCCGGACCATTCACCATCCAAAAAAGAAGGTGAAACGGAGCTGAAAAAGGCGTCCTAATAGATGAAAAAACCTCTGCTATTTTTAGAAGCAGGGGTTTTCTTTTTTTGCCTTCCGGCTCATATAGTATGAGAGGAGGGATGTAAATGAAGACAACGTCGTTTGGAAAAATTGAATGGCAGCTGGATGAAGCAGGGAGGGATGCTGTGGCAAAGCAGCTTGGCATAGGAAAAGCGGCTTTTCATTTATCAAATCAAACAAGCACTGATGAGCTTCTTTTACCAGGATATAGACTTCCAGAAGGAGTCCATGTATTTGATTCGATAGGTGATGTGCAGAGATTTATTGCACCTTACAGACTGCAGCAATCCGATGATTGGATCAATGGAACATTTGAATATGATAGCGCTCAATTAGAAGAAGAGCTGAGCCGCTTGAAAGCCGTATTTCCTTTTCTTCATATCAGCGTCATTGGCCATTCAGTGCTTGATACACCTATTTATGAGATCCGAACAGAGCCTGTTCAGCATTTACATTCTATTCATCTCAATGCCTCATTTCATGCAAATGAATGGATCACGACGTCTGTTTTATTAAAATGGTTGAAATCGCTTTGCTTAGCAGCGTCTGACCCGGTTCAGGCTAGACATTATGAAGCGGTTCATATCCTGCAGACCACCGCTTTATCCATCGTGCCAATGGTCAATCCAGATGGAGTCGATTTGGTACGTAATGGACCGGAGTCACTAGGTCTTCATCGTGAAGAATTCACTCTGCTAAACGGTGGATATTCCGATTACCGGGAATGGAAAGCAAATATTCGAGGGGTGGATTTAAACAATCAGTTCCCTGCTTATTGGGAGATCGAGTACTATCGTCATCAGGCGAAGGCACCGTCCTACCGTGATTATCCTGGGCGCGAGCCATTAACAGAACCAGAAGCGAAAGCGATGGCCAATCTTGCGTTGCGAAAACGATTTGACCGGCTGATCGCCCTTCATACACAAGGAGAAGAGATCTATTGGGGGTTTCTTGGCCATGAGCCAGCCATCTCAAAAGAAACGGTCAAACGATTCGAACTAGTGAGCGGCTACAAACCGATCCAATATCTCGACAGCTATGCAGGCTATCGCGATTGGTTTATTTATCAATTTCATAATGAGGGCTATACAGTCGAGCTTGGTCTAGGGAAAAATCCTCTTTCCATGGTTCAATTTGATTCGATCTATGAAAAAACAAAGCGGCTTTTGTGGGAAGCGTGTAAGTGTTAAAAGCACCTGTCTGGTGCTTTTTCATATTCTGAGAAACAATCAATTGCTTATGGTCAATAAAAACAATGTTGAAGCAATTGACGAAGGTCTCCTTGTAAGCTATTGTGAAAGATATGGATGTAAAAAAAAGGATATGATTTAGGGAGATGTCGACTATTGAGTGCTCAAAGCCTGTGGAAAAGAAATTTTACTTATTTATTTGTTTCTAAAATGTGCAAAATTACGGCTGATAGTTTATCTTTCAACACCATCTTGTGGCTTTTAGTACTAGGAGGGAAAGGGGCCATAGGGACAGCTTTTTTTATTGCGGTCAGCTTTGTCCCTCAAGCGATTGTTGGGCCATTTATTACGCCCATGATGAAGCCGCATCAATTGAAATTCTGGATGTGCTTTGCTGATTTAACACGAGGAGCGATTATTCTTGTGATCGTGGTTAGTTACTTTTATGGTTTCACCCCATTAGCACTCATCATTGGCTGTATGCTGCTGCATTCGGCGACAGGAGGTTCCTATGAACCGGCATCTGTATCGATTATTCCAAAGCTTGTCCATGAGGACCTCATACAAAAAGCGAATGCAACCATCCAATCAGCAAGTCATGTAGTAAGACTTGTGACGGTCACGATTTGTGGTGTCATGATTGCATTTGCAGGCGTAGGTTATACAATGCTTGTGATCATTCCTCTTTATCTTTTGTCCGCTTTATTGGTGTTCATGATTTCATATCAAACAGACGTCATCATCGATAAAGCCAAAAAAGGATTATCTTACGGCAAAAGATTAATTCGAGGTTTTTCACTTGTTAGAAGCCACCATATTTTGTTTCCATTAGCGATTTTTTGTGTCTGCTCAAACTTTGCTGCGGCACCATGGGAAGCATTGTCTGTTATTTATTTAACGGAAGACTTACATAGTGGACCGGTCGTCTATTCATTCATCAAAGTCACAACTGCACTAGGCGCATTTTTGATGGGGTTTGTTTTGACAAAGATAAAAGTGAATCGGTATGGATTGCTGTTTATAGGCGCTGGGATCGTTGATGGAATCGCCTTCTTCATCACAGGTATGAACGCATTGTTGCCTCTTGTGTTTATATCAGCTTTTGCTTTAGGAGCAGCAATTAGTGCAGTTAACGTACCCGAACATACGATGATTCAATTGTCAGTAAAGGCAGAGGATCAGCCGCAAGTGTATGCGATCATCAACATGATTTCCTACTTAATGATTCCGTTAGGTGCCCTCCTTGGCGGCTATATGGCAACAATATTTGGATCTGGGTATGTCATAGCGGCCGGCGGCATCATTGAAGCTGCTTCAGGTATATGCCTGCTTCTGTTTACAAAGATCGGGAAGGTAGAGAGAGCGGATTTGACGATAGAACGAGACAAACCTGCCGTAAACGCAACGTAAGCATGGCATGATTGAATGAGGATAGGTTACAATGAGGACGAGAAAACATGAGAATTTAATGGAAAGGGGAAAAATTATGGCTATAGCAGACGTCACCATCATTCCGATAGGCACTGAAACACCAAGTGTCAGTGCTTATGTAGCAGATGTACAAAGAATTTTAGAAGGCTTTCAACAAGAAGGGAAAATCAAATATCAATTAACACCGATGAATACGTTAATTGAAGGCGAATTATCCGTTTTATTTGAGGTCATTCAGCGCATTCATGAAGCCCCTTTTGAAAAGGGATTGCACCGAGTAGCGACCAATATTCGCATCGATGACAGACGGGATCAAACCACAACACTTACAAGCAAATTAGAAAGCGTGAATAAGCATTTAAATCAATAAAAAAGCCTGCTATCGGCAGGCTTTCAGCGTGTAGACAAACCCTCGCATTCGGTGTCAGGTCTGCGCTCCGGGGCTCACGAATGTTTCAATTCGCTCCTCTCCGGTACTCGCCCTTCCTAGGGCTGCAAAGGTTTTCTATCACGCTGAAATGAAGACAAAGGGCTAAAATAAAGATCATTTTAGCCCTTTGTCAACAGTCTGAAAGCCTGCTATAAGCAGGCTTTTAATGTGCGGTTGGATAACCGCTATAGATGATGGTCATGACAGTGAACCATCCAAAAACCAAAAATGTAGCGCCTGCAAAAGCGATGGCAAGTACGTTCACTTTTTTTAGTGAGCGATAGATGCCGAGCGCAGCTAAAATCGTGACTAGACCAAAAATAATGACGAGCATCATGTGAAAGTCCCCCTTTGTCATCAATCCCCTTGATTTCCTTTCTTTTCATTTTAACCGTTTTCATAAAGCTTGTCGAGTAGATTCCAGTTGACGATTGTTTGAATTTTTATTGAATAGCCTTCATAATAAAAAAGAATGAATAAAGTAGGTGATGAAAATGAATTGGAGAAGAATGCCACTAGGCTATGTACAAGCGAACGCATATATTTGGAAAAATGAGCAGGGAGAATGCTTAATTTTTGATCCAGGCGGTGAAGCGCAAAAGCTGATTTCCTATGTAAAAGAAAAACAGCTTACACCGCTTGCTGTCTTATTGACACATGCTCATTTTGATCATATTGGCGCGTCAGATGAGGTGCGCGAAGAGTGGGGAGTGCCGCTGTATGTACACGAAAATGAAAAAGAATGGCTCACGAACGCTGAATTAAACGGTTCAGCTCGATTGATTGGGAATGGAATTACGGTCAAAGAAGCTGAAAAATTGATTACGTCAGAAGGAACGCTTCAAATTGGGTCGTTTACATTAGAAATGTTCCATACACCAGGGCATTCACCTGGCAGTGTGTCTTACTATTCGGCGGAAGAGGGATTTGTTATTTCTGGTGACACGCTATTTGAAGGCGGCATCGGGAGAACAGATTTAGTAGGCGGCAGTCAGGAAGTGCTGCTACAATCAATCCATCAAAAATTATTGTCATTGCCAGAATCAACTCTTGTTTTAAGCGGACATGGCGGGGAAACGACTGTGCTGACGGAGCAGGAGCAAAATCCGTTTATTAATGGATTTTCTCTTTAAACGTATGAAAAAAAGCATCTCTTTTTATAGAGATGCTTTTTTCAATTAATGTCCGGTACCGGGAACCATGATGAAAATCGAATAATATGTAAATCCGGCAAAGAAAATCGTCAAGTACGCTCCGAAAATGTAAATATACATTCTTTCGGATAAATTCAAGTAGGATAAAAATACAAAAAGAACGGTTTGACCGAAGAATAACAGCGATGCATCTTTCATATGTCCTAAATAGAACATGACAGCAAAAATACCCGTCCAAAAGCCAAGCACGCGGAACATGCGATTCATTTCTTTCCCTCCCCATAAAAACCCCTTTGATTCATATTATAGCTGATCATCACTTGTTATGTAAACATTTACATTTTTGACATCATGTGAACAATTTATTTTGAATGCAGAAAAAATTTTTTTGAAAAAATGATGAAAAAGTGTTTATGCCGAAAAACATGAGGGTACTTACTCCATAAGAGAAAAGGTTAACGACCTAAGGAGGAAGACTAATGAGTGACATTACTTTTTATTCATACCCGAGCTGCACGTCTTGCCGCAAAACAAAACATTGGTTAAAGGCGAATCAAATTGATTTTAAAGAGCGTCACCTTTTCAGAGAAACGCCAACACTAGATGAATTAAAAAAGATTCTTTCTTTAACAACAGAGGGAATGGATGAAATTTTAGCCACACGAAGTCAGGCTTTTAAAAGCTTAAATTTAAATATTAATGACTTAAAAGTAAACGAGGTCTTACAGCTTCTCATTGAAAAACCAAAGCTGCTCCGGAGACCAATCATCATTGATGGGAATAAATTAGTGGTCGGCTATAATCCCGGAGAACTTATGAAAATATCAAAGAAGAAAGCGATTCATCAATCGGTATCCTAATAAAAAACGAAGATCAGCTGAAACAAGCTTCAGCCGTCTTCGTTTTTGTGCTGAACTGGGCTAGCTGGGTTCGAACCAACGATCACGGAGTCAAAGTCCATTGCCTTACCACTTGGCTATAGCCCAATATCAAACGTGTAATGTTATTGTTCACCATCTGCGGTCATTTATACATAAAAGTTGTATGTCACGAGTTTTAGTGAAAAAGGAGCGAAAGAAATAAATGAAAAATGAAAAATCAAAGCAATTATACGAATTTATCCTAAAAGAAGCCCCTGTCATGACCGAAGAATGGCTAAAAACAAGAACAGAAGAAGGCTCATTATATTCTAAACATGCTTCAGAGGAAACGGAAAAGAAGCTGAAGGAACAGAACACAGCGTTTATTCAAACCATTGCAGCCACGCTTGTGACACTGTCTGACAAAGTAGAAAACCATTTGAAAAAGTGGTCTGTTGATATTGCACGTGATCGAGCAGTGCACGAGGTGCCGTTATATGAAATCATTGGACAGTTTAAGATTTTCCGCCACATTTTCTGTTCGAGAATTGAGACATTCACCCAAGAAACAGAGCTTGAAGTGACGCTGCAAGATGTGTGTCAGTGGAATCAGCACTTTCACGCCACATTTGATGACATGATTGAGCGTTTATCAGAAGAATATGACCGCGTGACACTTAGTCAGCTGAATGCACAAAGAGAGATGATTCAAGAGCTAAGTGCCCCAGTTATTCCAGTATCAAAGGAAATTGGGATTTTGCCGCTGATTGGGGAAATCGATACGTACCGGGCCAAAATCATTCTGGAGTCCGTACTAGAACAGGCTTCAAGACTGCGTCTAACACACTTATTTATTGATATTTCTGGTGTTCCCGTTGTTGATACGATGGTGGCTTATCAGCTGTTTAAAGTGGTCGATAGTGCGAAGCTGCTAGGAATTGAGACGATTATTTCAGGCATCCGCCCAGAGATCGCTCAAACTGTAGTGAAACTCGGCATTGATTTCTCAAAAGTAAATACTGAGCATAGCCTTGCAAAAGCGTTAGAAAAAAGAGGATTTCGTATCTTTGAAGAGCAGCCGCAAGAAGCCACATCATGACCAAAAAACCTGTACTTGTAAAAGTCAGGTTTTTTTATATGCTCTTTTCTAAAAAATGATGTAATGCATCGTGAGTTGAGGGTTTTCATCATTGTTTAGTCATTAAAATCATAAATTGCTCTTTTGTCATTCACGTTCCGCCATTCTACAATGTGATCAGAGAAAGGAGTGATCCACTTGTATGGGATTGAATATTTAAGGCAAGAGCTGCTAGAAGAAGCATGCCGCATGAGGGCTTCTGATGTGCATATTGTGCCAAAAGAAAAGGAAGCTTCGGTGTCATTTCGTGTTGATTCAGATTTAATCCAGCAGCGAACCATTGATAAAAAAAGCGGAGAGAGGCTTATTGCACATTTTAAGTTTTTATCTTCTATGGATATCGGGGAAAAAAGGAGGCCGCAAAATGGCTCACTAGCTGTGATGCTAAGAAACGGTCAAGTGTTTATTCGGATGTCTACCTTGCCGACAGTGAATGATGAGAGCTTAGTGATTAGAATTTTACCGCAGGATCATGTTCCGAAAATAAAACATCTATCATTATTTCCGAAAGCCTCAGCCAGATTATTATCCTTTTTAAACCACTCGCATGGACTCATTTTATTTACTGGGCCAACAAATTCAGGGAAAACAACAACACTATATTCATTGATTCAGTTTGCAAAAAAGAATTTTAACCGAAATATTATTACCCTTGAAGATCCTGTCGAAACAAGGAATGAAGAAGTGCTGCAGGTTCAAGTGAATGAAAAAGCCGGCATCACGTATGCCGCTGGATTACGCGCTATTTTAAGACATGATCCAGATGTGATTGTGCTAGGAGAAATAAGAGATGCTGAAACGGCCAGAACGGCGATTAGAGCAGCACTGACAGGCCATTTAGTATTGAGTACGCTCCATGCAAAAAATGCAAAAGGAGCCCTTTACCGCATGCTTGAATTTGGTGTGACGATGAATGAACTTGAACAAACAATGGTTGCGATTGCTGCCCAGCGATTAATCGAGCTCACCTGTCCTTTTTGCGGAGAAAGATGTCAGCTTTACTGTAAATTAAATCGACCGATCAGACGAACAAATGTATTTGAGCTGCTGTTCGGAAAAGAGCTTGGTGAGTGTATCAAGGAGGCTAAAGGAGAATATGCTCACTCGTCATATGAAACACTGCAAAGATTAATTCGTAAAGGAGTGGCACTCGGCTATTTATCAAAAAACACTTACCATCGCTGGGTTTATGAAGAAGCGAGCCTCTAAAGTATGGTCTAAAAAGGATCAAGCTGAATGCCTATCAAAACTGGCTCAATTAATTCAGGCTGGATATACATTGATTGAGGCATTAGTGATGGTGAATATCCAGTTATCAAAACAACAGCGGCAGCAATTAAAACTAGGTATTCAGTGGCTGCACGAAGGCGAGCCTTTTTATGTAGTGCTGGAGAGACTCCATTTTCAGAGGGAAGTCATCGCTATACTATGTTTTTCTGAGAAGCATGGCAGTCTAGCCCGTGCTTTAGAACAAAGCGCCCGTTTTTTAGAGAAAAAAATCAAACAGTTAGACACGTTTAAACGTATGTTACGTTACCCGCTTTTCCTCATCTTCACGGTTTTGGTCGTGCTGGTACTCGTTCAGCAAATGATCATTCCTCAATTTTCTGTTTTGTACTCATCGATGGATACCCGCATGTCTTGGCTGATTCAAGGGATGTTCGGACTATTTCAATTCCTTCATGCTTTTCTGCTCATCACTAGTTGTCTGTGTATCTGTCTTATTGGATATTATGCTGTTTTTTTTAGGAAAAAGTCGACCCTTGAGAAATTGAGGGTGATGAGTAAGCTGCCTTATTTATATAAAGGGATGCAGCTGATGCATACGTACCTTTTTTCTCTTCAGCTCAGCGGACTGCTTCAGGCTGGGTTATCGATGTACGAAGGTTTGCAAGCTTTTAAACAGCAAAGCTACCTGCCTTTTCTTCAAGAAATAGGTGAACAAATGATGGAAGAGTTAAGAAAAGGAGAAAGCATGGCCCATCAAGTAAGCGTGTCTCCTTTTTTCGAAAAACATTTTGCAGCCATTATCAAACATGGTGAAGCCAGCGGAATGCTTGCGAGAGAAATGTACACGTACAGCCAATTTCTATTAGAGAATGCAGAGCTAAAAATTGAAAAATGGATTTCTTGGCTGCAGCCAGTTATTTATGGGATAACAGCACTTCTTATACTCATCGTGTATTTATCTATTCTTTTACCAATGTATCAACTAATGGAGCAAGTGTAAGAAGGAGGACAGAGACATGAATGATAAAGGATTTACCCTGTTAGAAATGTTAATAGTCATGCTTGTAATATCCATTCTTTTACTCATTACCATACCGAATATTACACGTCATCACCAAGCTATTCAGGCAAAGGGCTGTGAAGGGCTTAAATCAATGGTCAGCACACAAGTGATGGCATATGAATTGGAGCATGATGGGAAGACGCCATCTTTAGCTGAATTAGAAAAAGAAGGTTATGTCAAAAAAGGATTAACTTGTCCTAATGGAAAAGCGATTGTCATTCAAAACGGCAACGTGAAGCATGAATAAATTATTTTTACATGAGAAGGGTTTTACCCTGTTTGAACAGCTGATGATCTTACTTGTTTTATCGATTGTATTGTCGATCATGGGAGGGAAAATCCCTAATATAATAGAAAACGCTGAAGCAAAAAGGCAAGTAAACATCATGAAACAAGATCTTCAATTGGCATCATATACTGCATTTATCAAAAAAACACGTGTGCATGTTGAGATCCATCCGCCGCATGTATCTTATCAGGTAATAGATCAAAAGAGTAACGAAGTCATTGCTTCTTATCAGCATAAAAAGGGCAGCATCAAAACTTCTACATTCTCGCAAGGTATCTATTTTAATGCAAAGGGACATCCAAGCAGCGGTGGATCTCTCATTGTCGAATTTGGCAGTCAATCGTATAAACTGACGATTTATTTAGGAAGCGGGCGAATTCATGTTCAAAAACAATAGAGGATTTAGTACGTTTGAGACGCTGTTTGCCTGTCATCTCTTTCTATTTGCTGCCCTAGTGCTCATGCCAGCCTATGAAAAACTCATGATGGGGAAAAAGGAAGTGAGAGCCAAGCTTGAAGCTTATCAGGTTTTACATGAACAGATGAATGAAGCGTTCATAAATGGGACAACATCTTCCATCAAAAAGAAGAGAGGCGAGATCACATATGTTTTCAATTGGCGTAAACAGAAGGGATGTGTTTCATACAAAGTACAAAAAAAAGAGACCATATGCTTTCGGCATGTGGAGCGATGACAAAGCTTTTACCCTTTTACAAGCTTTGTGGCAGCTGCAGCTATTTCTATTTCTTTCTTTTGGCTGTGGGCTGATCTTTTCAGCAGCTGAGAAAGCTCGTCCATTTGAAGACATCAATCGATTTTCCCAAATGGAATGGAAACAGACTGTCCTGCAATTAGATGAGGAATTAAGTCGTGCAGAAGCTGTCAAATCAGTGAAAGGAGGAAAAGTGTTAGAGTATATTTCTGATCAAGGGCGAGTGGTAACAATTGAGCCATACCAAGAAATGCTTCGAAAACGAACGGATCAGGCTGGACATCTTCCTTTATTGCACAAGGTGAAACAATTTCACGTGAGAACGAGTCAGCATAGAGCGATTCTAAAAGTCACAGATGGATCTGGTAAAGTGTATGAAGCCGTTTTTTTCACATATAAAGGAGTGGTTCGTAAATCGTGAAAAGGGAGGAAGGGTTTATCTATCCGCATGTACTTGCGGCGATTTTATTTTTTCTCTTGATCCTAGGGGCGATAACGATGGGGTTTCAAAAAGAACTGAAAAGTGCAGAGCTTACGATTTCTTTTTATAAAAAACAGCAGCTTTTTAGGGTGGGTGTGAGTGAAGCTGCCAGCACAGTAGAACGTATTTGTGCGGAACAGAAAACCCATATTGATACTGAAGAAGGCCGTGTGACATTGAAGCGGATGAAATGCGATCTTAAGAAAAAACTTGTCCTTGTTTTGGTGAAGGTGAAAACAAAAGATGGTTTATCCGATGAGCGTGAACTGATGCTGGATTGGAAGACCGGTGAAATCATGAGATGGGCAAATCCTGATTAGCCAGTGTATAAAATCATCCTCTTCCTGGTAAGACTTGAAGGAAGAAGAGGTGAAAGTGCTTGAAAACAAATGACTATGTAAAATATATGACGCAGGAAATCATTAAATATATGAATACACCACGTGACGAACGGAAGGAACACAAACAAGAAAAAATAGAAACGAAACCGCCGTTTTCACAGCGTTTATTTGGGGTTCTGCCGTTTGGCTTATCCATGATGCTTAAAAAACGCCAGCGCCATCAACGAAAGTAAAAAGCCGCCCAGCAGGCGGTTTTTCTATGCCGTTTTAGCTGTATTCCTCCACAACAATCACTTTATTCACCTTGTTTGAGTAAGGATTATAGGAAATGGTGACAAACACCCCAAATTCCTTTGTATGGTCTTTTAAGGTAATATGATACTGCTTCACAGATTCCTTATCGCGGTGGCGGTCCCATACTTTTTGTTTAAATAATACTTGCGTTAGCGGGTATCTTTTTTTTGCTTCTTTGACTGCCCGCGTTTCCCATTGATCTGCGGCGGCAGTCAAACCTCTCGCATCAACGGGTTTGAACTCTAGCATCATAGGACTCAGCAGTAAACTGAGCATGATTATGATTTTTCCATATTGCACTTAACATCACCTCACCTCTTCATATCCTGACCAAATCCTACATTTTTATGTAAGTTTTAAGAAGTACAAATGTCACACAAAAAAATATTGAATATGGTGAAAAAATGAGAAAATGGGAGAATTTTCTCGTAATGGTTCTTGTTTAAGAACAAAATGGACTAATTTGACGTTTTGGGTTTTATAGGTATTTCCTTATACTGTATATAATCGTTCTTTTTAAAGAACATAAGTTCAAGGAGTTGAAGGAATGAATGAAACAGTCGCTCTTTGTACTCTTTTGTGCCATTTGTTTGATTTTGACGTCTTCCATCATGACACCAACAAATGCTTCTTTTAACGATGTCGAGCACAAAAACTTTGTCATGAAAACATGTGAAAATTTTGAACAGACAGATCAGCATTGTCAGCCTAAAAAATGGGATGAAAGTCAATTGGAGCTTATCGATCAAACGATGATCGAAGGAACAGTCTGCGCACCTCAAAAACTGAGCATGACACTAAAAAATAGTGGACAGCCTATTGCGCACTCTGAATGGAAGTGGGAATTACATAAAATAGGAAATGATCAGAAGCCATTACAAGATGGTCATATTCTTGAAAAGGGCTCCATAAAGTCCCTGTTGTCGCAAGAAACAGCGACTGTCACGTCAGATAAAGCAAAAACAAATGGAAGCTATGCATTTAAAATCTATTATCCTAAAGGGTTTGGCGCATCTGATCAGGCGTACTTTTGGTCTAAACCGATGGTGCTCTCAAAGTGTCAAGAAAAGGCGTCCTGAATGGAGCTGTCTTTTAAAGTGAAAAAATGATAGGCGAAGGGGAGAAGGGGTTATGAAAAAATGGATGAAGATGTCTGGGAGTATTCTTTATGTGATGGTGTTCACGGTAATGATAGCCTCTATTATTGTCGTGTTGTCATCAAGAACAACAGGAGGAGAACCTCAGATCTTCGGTTATCAATTGAAGCAAGTATTATCAGGTTCGATGGAACCAGAATTTTCAGCTGGGTCACTGATTGTCGTAAAACAGGTCGCCTCACCTGAGACGCTCAAAAAAGGAGATATTATTACGTTTCAAACAAAGCAGGATCAGTCCTTTGTGACCCACCGCATTGTTGGGGTGAAGGGAAAGGGTGCATATAAAGCGTTTGAGACGAAGGGTGACAACAATATGTATCAGGACGGCACGCTGGTAAAAGCGGATCAGGTAACTGCGCAGTATATGGGAGTGAACATTCCTTATGCGGGTAAGCTTCTTTCGTATGCAGGGACATCTGCTGGAACTGCTTTACTCCTTATCATACCAGGTGTCATGCTGCTCGTTTATTCAACCATTCATTTTGTGGGCGCAGCGAAACATCGTAGACACACGGCTGATGTACATATGAAAGAGGAACAAGCTTAAATCGTTTGTAACCTAATCAGGTTTCAATAAAACAATAAATTAGGGGGTTTATTATTCATGGCAATGAAGAAATCAATTCGTTTAGGTGTATTATCAGGGGCTTTAGGTCTTGCATTAATTGGCGGGGGAACATGGGCGGCGTTTAATGATATTGAAAAGGCAAACGCGGTCTACTCGACAGGAGAGCTGGATTTATCTGCTAAAGAGAACTCCGGCGCCATCAACCTTGCGAACTTAAAACCTGGTGATCGGATCAAGAAAGAATTTCATTTTGATAATAAGGGATCATTAGCGATAAACCAAGTGCTGATGAGTCTTGATTATAGCCAGTTTACAGATGGATCTTCCGCGAAGAATGGCGGTAAAAATACAGCTGAAGAATTTCTCAGCCAGTTTCAGGTGAGTGTTCTTACGGTTGGAGCCGAAGGTGGAAATGGTTATCCGAAAAATATTATTTTAGACCATGCAAACCTGCTTGACTTGCATCAATTAACGTCAAAACAGGATCAGACCGCATTTGAAAAGCTTCGTCATGCCGTCGATGAGAAGTTTTTACATGAAAGTGGGAAAATTAATGTAGCAACTGTTGATGGAACAGTGGCTCCAGAGTATGACGGCATTCCAAAGAATCCGTTTGATTACGATAAAGTGGAAATGATCATTGAATTTATCAATGACCAGACGAAGGATAAAGCTGGTCACTATATCCAAAATAAATACCAAGGCGATGCGATTCAAATTGATCTTTCCTTCGAAGCGACTCAGTGGAATGGTTTAACGATCAATCCAAAAAAGCATACGGATGAAAAAGGCTACGTGAAAGAAAACGAAAAAGCACACAGCGAAGATAAAAAATAAAGCCAGTCTTTAGGCTGATATCAAGGTCTGCATAGCAATTGGAGGAGTATGCGCTAAAACGTGCGCTTTACTCCTCTTCTTGCTTTTTTCTCCAGATTTGATAATCTAAAAATTCACGAAATTGCTTTTTCGAAACCCCTGATGTCATTGCATCTCGAACTAGTTTTTCCCATTCACTATCTAATTGACCATCGTATTCGGTTTCATCTTTTTCGTTTAAAAGTGTATGAACCGAGACGTCCAGAACAGCGGAGACTTTTTCAAGAAATTGAATGGAGGGGTTTGTTTGCAAGTTTCTTTCTATTGAGCTTAAATAAGACTTCGCTACCCCAGCCTTTTCGGCCAGTTCTGATAGTGAGTAGCCTTTTTCATTGCGGTATTGTTTAATACGCTGGCCAATCAATGTCATCACCTTCCTTTCGATATTATAGCACATTCAGAAAGGTTTGATAGAATGACTTCTTACCAGAGGGGGAGACTCAGAGGACTTTTCATTTGATTTGAGGAAATGACGGACTTCTTCAACTGTTAGTCCTGCCTTGCGAGCTTCGCGTAATAATTGAATCCATTCACTGTCTAATTTGTTCGTTTTCTTTTCCATACAAATACCCTCCTAAAATACTGAATCATGTATTTCAGGCACTTAACGCATGAAAGGGAAAGACATAGGTGGTAAGACCTCATAGTTTGCTTGCGTCATGTTTCCGCCCAATACAAACAGACAAACTTAGCTTTAGACTGATCGAAAATTGTATGTCACATAAAAGGGGAGGGGGACCATGAGTCAACCTCCTCTTTTTTGCTGTAAGTAAAAAAGTCCGCCATTTTCAATCGTTAGACTGATTTTTGGTTCATATAAAGTTTTAAGTGCTTGTCTTTCTATTTCATATTCTACAGATGTGTCTGAAGTCCCTTCATAAAATTGGTTTAAAAGTTCGGAGTCTTCCTTCCATTTTTGAACGGCTCGCACTGCCCAGTCATCTGGCTCTTCATGGGCATAACGCTCCATGAGGCTGTAGAGCCGTTTGATTCCGCTTTCTGGCTTAATCATTGTACTCATCGTAAAGCAATAATCGGGAATTTGAGATGACAGCTCACGAGCTTCCAGCTTCTCTTGAAATTGTTCAATGACTTCTCCTCGAATGAGATGAAGGCCTAATGATAAAAGCTTATCCTTCTTCCGGTCTGCCAGATAAGAGATTTTTACATTGAGACCAAGCCATGGCTCAAGGGCGATCTGGTTGTTCGTGAGCGGGCTGACTCGTTCATACAGCCGGATAAAACGGCCCTGCTCTTTGACCGCCTCAAATATTTGAAATAACCGTGGGGAGCCGAAATGGATAAATTCACCACTGGTCGTATCACCCGCTTTTTTTTGATCTGTGATGAATGTCAACTGCCGCGGTTCAGGTACACCGCCAGTTTTTTCAAGCCAGTGCCAATAAAAAGGACGGTTCATAATTAATTTATCCATTTCGATTGTCAGCTGTACGGTCATATGTCCTGCACTTTCTTCTAATATGCTGCATTGATTCGCCTTGAAAAAACGGAGAAGAAAGGTGTGAATGTCATGCTGCTCCATTGATCAACTCTCCTTTATGAGCCCTGCTGTCTTTTTTCTAAAAGTGGTGTTTGTGCTTCAGTTAAATAAGAAGCAAACTGGGTTAATTTCTTTTTCATGTCTCCGCCTGATTCATGCTGGAAGAGGATTTGATGCAACTTTGTTTCGACATCTTCAATATCAATTCTCGTTAAAATATCATCTAAATCGCCTATGACGTTTTCAAACAGCTGAATTTTCTCATATAAAAGCTTTAAAATATGCTCTTCAACTGTTCCGTTTGTTGACATATTGTAAATGTGCACATCCCGCTCTTGGCCAAGGCGGTGGATACGTCCAATTCTCTGTTCTAAACGCATCGGGTTCCACGGGAGGTCGTAGTTGATGATTTGGTTACAAAACTGAAGGTTGATCCCTTCGCCGCCAGCTTCTGTCGCAATTAACACTTGCGCCCGTTCTCTGAATAAATCTTTCATCCAATCTTTTTTGCCCCGCTTAAAGCCGCCCCGAAATGGCACAGAGCTGATGCCATTTTGCTGTAGAAACCATTGTAAATAAATTTGTGTGGCGCGGTATTCGGTGAAAATAATGACCTTCTCATTTAACTGCTGAATGAGTTTGACCACTTCAAGCGCCTTTGAGTTTTGCTCCACTTGATTGATTTTCTCCATGATTTGCGTTATAGCAGAAGATCCGAGAATATGCTTTTCTTCTTCCTGCATTTTTTTAATCGTCATATAAACTGCTTCACGGCTTGAACAGCATTCTCGTTCCAAGGTCATAATGGAAAACATATGCTTTGTATAAGACGGATTCTCTTTTAGCTTGCAGATTTCATCATACAATGCTTGTTCTGTCGGAGAGAAATCAATGGAAATCGTTTTGACATGCCGTTTTGTCCACTCGATGCCTGTGTCTTGTCTTCGGTTTCGAATCATCACTTTATTGACGAGCTGTTTTAATCGGTCATGGTCTTCAAGCTGCAAGTCCTTTTTGGCAAAGAGATCTTTAAATTGATGTTCATTCCCTAGGTGGCCTGGCTTCAGAAGGGAAACGAGATTAAATATTTCTCCGATCCGGTTTTGAATAGGTGTCGCTGTCAGCAGCAGGCAGAACTTCTTATTCAGGTTTCTCACAAATTCATAGTTTTTCGTTTTATTGTTTTTCAGTTTGTGTGCTTCATCGATAATGACCATATCGTACGCAATCGATAAAATCGTGTCTCGATGCGGCTGTCTTTTGGCTGTGTCAATGGAGGAAACCACAACGTCACACTGCTCCCACACATAGCTCTTTTTTTGTTCAACAGCATCAATATAAAATTTCGTCCGCAGCTCCTGTACCCACTGAGACACAAGGGAGGCGGGGACGAGAATGAGAATCTTTTTGGCAAGTCCACGAATCATGTATTCTTTGATAATGAGTCCTGCTTCTACGGTTTTTCCAAGTCCCACTTCATCTGCTAGAATGGCTTTCCCATTCATTTCTTCTACGACTCTTCTGGCTACTTCGAGCTGGTGCTTTAAAGGTGTGAATGCAGGCAGGTGCGCGGGAGCTTGCAGCCCCTCGAATGAATCAATGGCTGTGACTTTTTGAACCTGCGTCGCTAAACGATACATATCCCAGTTCGCCCAGGGGCCGTCTGCTGAAAGCCGCTGCTGAAATTCATTTGCCCATTCCTGATCAAAAATCGTTTGAATATTCAATGTGGTCGCCTGCCTTTCTTTCTAGTAGGGTCTGATAAAATTGTTCTGTTTTTAAACGCTTCATTTTTTAAGAGGTCTCTAAAAGACTAGATATATGAATAAAAGCGAACGATATCGAAAGGTTGTTTTAAAAATGTTAATGATTTTTCTGTTGCTCTTCATCCAATTCTAATGGTAGGATGTTGATAAGTGATCTAGAAAATAAGTCACCCATTTTGATAGTATGTCCAATAAATGTGAAAAATATGAGCGGATGATGGTATGGGGAGAGACTTGGCGGTTATTTTGCACTGGCAGGCGCCGAAGGAGCAAGCTGAATGATTCAGTGAATCTCTCAGGCAAAAGTACTCTTACCGGACGCAACTCTGGAGAGTGTTTGCTTAAGGGTTTTAGCAAACCACCAAAGGGGAAAACGCACAAGGATATTGTGCTGTAAACTTTCAGGTGCAAGGACAGAGACTTCTTTTTGATAAAAGGGAGCGCTCTGTCCTTTTTTGCTGTGATTTTTTTCTGAAAATTCAGCTTGCATTTGCACTGTAAGAAAAAAGGGGGAAACGATTGATGTTGAAACGAACACCGCTTTTTCATGCGTATGAAACGTTTGGCGCAAAAACCATTGACTTCGGGGGCTGGGAATTACCTGTCCAATTTTCTTCCATTAAAGAAGAACATGAAGCTGTTCGAACAAAAGCAGGGCTTTTTGATGTGTCTCACATGGGTGAGGTGGACGTCAAAGGTCAAGATGCCCTTCCATTTTTACAAAGGTTATTAACCAATGATGTGTCTAAGCTGACAGACGGTAAGGCACTATATACAGCGATGTGTTATGAAGATGGCGGAACGGTAGATGACCTGCTCGTCTACCAAAAAGAAAAGAATCACTATTTACTTGTCATCAATGCATCAAATATCGATAAAGACGTGGATTGGCTATTGAAGCACCAAGAGAAGGATGATGTATTGATCAAAAATATTTCTGATCAAACCGCCTTGCTAGCGCTTCAAGGACCTCTTGCAGCTGACATCATCAAAGAGGTGGCAGATGAAGAGGTGACATCGCTTAAGCCATTTACGTTTTTATCAAAAGCTGAGGTCGCAAATAAAGAAGTGCTCGTTTCCAGAACAGGCTACACAGGTGAAGACGGCTTTGAAATCTACTGCCAGTCAGAAGATGCGGTCCACCTTTGGTCAGCTTTATTAGAAGCGGGGCAGCCAAAAGGACTCATTCCATGCGGACTCGGTGCACGTGACACCTTGAGATTTGAAGCAAGACTTCCGCTTTATGGCCAGGAGCTGACAAAGGATATCTCTCCATTAGAAGGCGGCATTGGTTTTGCTGTCAAAACGGATAAAGAAGCTGATTTTATCGGAAAAGCTGCACTTAAAAAACAAAAAGAAGAGGGACTGAAACGAAAGCTTGTCGGCATTGAAATGATCGATAAAGGGATACCGCGTACAGATTATCCAGTCTTTTCAGGAGAAAAGCAGGTTGGGATTGTGACAACGGGCACTCAATCCCCAACATTAAAGAAAAATGTCGGGCTTGCTTTGATCGAAACCTCAGTGGCGGAGCTTGGGGCAGAGGTGGAAGTACAAGTTCGCAAAAAACGTCTAAAAGCCAAAATCGTCGCAACACCATTTTATAAAAGAGCCAAATAACGAGGGGGAATAGAGGATGAAGCACAGGTATTTGCCGCAAACAGAGCAAGATCAAAAAGAAATGCTGGATGTCATCGGCGTTCAGTCGATTGATGAGCTTTTTTCAGATATCCCAGAGAAAGTTAGATTCAAAGGAGCATACAACATCAAAGAAGCCGCATCTGAAACAGCGCTTGTCAGGGAATTATCCCGACTAGCTGCAAAGAATAAGGATACAGTTTCCTATGCATCGTTTCTTGGTGCAGGTGTATATGATCATTATCAGCCTGTCATTGTCGATCATGTGATCTCACGCTCTGAATTTTATACTGCGTATACACCTTATCAGCCGGAGATTTCGCAAGGTGAATTGCAAGCGATCTTTGAATTTCAAACAATGATTGCTGAGCTGACGGGTATGGATCTTGCCAACTCCTCGATGTATGATGGCGGGACGGCACTTGCTGAAGCGGCAATGCTCGCTGCGGGACATACAAAGAAGAAAAAAGTGGTTGTTTCTGAAACGGTTCACCCTGAATCAAGAGCGGTGCTGAAAACATACGCCAAAGGACAAAACATTGAAGTTGTTGAAGTGCCTGCGAAAAAAGGGCAGACAGATCTAGCTGCATTGGAAAAGACGGTCTGCGATGATACAGCAGCAGTTCTCGTGCAATATCCAAACTTTTTTGGTGTAGTCGAGCCGTTAAAAGACATTGAACCCATTGCACATAAAGGAAAAAGCCTGTTCATTGTCTCTAGCAATCCCCTCGCACTCGGACTATTGACGCCTCCTGGAAAACTCGGGGCAGATATTGTCGTTGGTGATGCGCAGCCGTTCGGCATCCCGGCTGCATTTGGCGGACCTCACTGCGGATATTTCGCCGTGACGAAAAAGTTGATGAGAAAAGTGCCAGGTCGTTTAGTCGGGCAGACAGAAGATGAAAATGGTGTTCGTGGATTTGTCCTGACCCTTCAAGCGCGTGAACAGCACATTCGAAGAGATAAAGCGACATCAAATATTTGCTCAAACCAAGCATTAAATGCATTAGCTGCTTCTGTTGCCATGACGGCACTAGGGAAAACAGGCATAAAAGATATCGCCTATCAAAACGTGCAAAAAGCCCATTATGCCAAGACGCAGGCAGAAAAATATGGACTGCAGGCGGATGTAGAAGGAGCTCATTTCAATGAATTTGTGATCAAGTTACAGGAGCCTGTGAAAGAAGCCAATAAACGATTGCTTGAAAAAGGAATCATCGGCGGCTACGACTTGGGGCTAGACTACCCAGAGCTTCAGCAGCACATGCTTGTAGCCGTGACAGAGCTAAGAACAAAAGAAGAAATTGATACGTTTATCAAGGAATTGGGGGATCGCCATGAATAAACAAGATCAGCCGCTTATTTTTGAATTATCTAAAGAAGGAAGAATTGGGTACAGCCTGCCTGATTTAGATGTACCTGAACAGGAGATCCCGTCTTTATTTGATGAGACGTACATCCGTGATGAGGATGCTGAGCTTCCTGAAGTATCTGAGCTTGATATTATGCGTCATTATACAGCATTATCAAGACGCAATCATGGGGTTGATTCCGGATTTTATCCTCTTGGCTCATGCACGATGAAATATAATCCAAAGATTAATGAAAAGGTTGCACGGCTTGCAGGGTTCTCACAGGTTCATCCGCTACAAGAGGCAGACACTGTGCAAGGTGCATTAGAATTACTATACGATTTAGGTGAACATCTTGAAGAAATTACGGGAATGGACGCTGTGACATTACAGCCTGCGGCAGGAGCACATGGCGAGTGGACGGGACTCATGATGATCCGTGCGTATCATGAAGCAAGGGGAGATCATCAGCGTACAAAAGTCATTGTGCCTGATTCTGCTCATGGAACGAACCCGGCATCTGCGACAGTCGCTGGATTTGAAACCATTACCGTCGCATCTGACGAAAACGGGCTTGTTGATTTAGAAGATTTACGCCGCGTTGTTAATGAAGAAACAGCTGCTTTAATGCTTACAAACCCGAATACACTAGGCCTCTTTGAAGAAAATATTTTAGAAATGGCTGAAATCGTTCACGGAGCGGGCGGTAAGCTTTATTATGACGGAGCCAACTTGAACGCTGTTTTAAGCAGAGCAAGACCAGGAGATATGGGATTTGATGTTGTCCACTTAAATCTTCATAAAACCTTTACAGGCCCGCACGGAGGCGGAGGTCCTGGCTCAGGTCCTGTTGGCGTTAAAAAGGAATTAATTCCTTATTTGCCAAAGCCAGTGCTTGTGAAGAAGGAAGGCCGTTTTTACTTTGATCATGACCGTCCAGAATCAATTGGGCGCGTGAAGCCATTCTATGGCAACTTTGGCATTAACGTCAGAGCTTATGCGTACATCCGCTCTATGGGGCCAGACGGTTTAAAGGCTGTAACCGATAATGCCGTGTTAAATGCGAACTATATGATGCGCCGCTTAAGTGCTCATTATGATTTGCCGTTTGATCGTCACTGTAAGCATGAATTTGTCCTTTCAGGTAAACGTCAGAAAAAATTAGGTGTGCGGACACTGGATATTGCCAAACGATTACTTGATTTCGGCTACCATCCGCCAACGATCTACTTCCCGCTCAATGTAGAGGAATGTATCATGATTGAACCGACTGAAACAGAATCAAAAGAAACACTTGATGCATTCATCGAAGCAATGATTCAGATAGCGAAAGAAGCAGAAGAGAATCCTGAAGTGGTGCAGGAAGCGCCTCATACAACGGTTGTCAAACGTATGGATGAAACAAAGGCCGCACGGAATCCAGTTCTCGTTTTTGAAAGAAAATAAAGAAAAAAGACTCAGGGGGAATCATGCTCCCAGAGTCTTTTTAGTTAGTTCTTCGTTTTAATGCGGCCGCCCCATTTTTTAAAACCGCCTTTTAAATTATAAATCTCACGGCAGCCGTTTTTACGTAAAGTTTGAGCTGCTTTTCCGCTTCTAAAATTATTTTGACAATAGAGATAAACAGGCTTGTCAGGACGTATTTCATTTTTGCGCTGCTTTAGCTGGGAAAGGGGGATATTTCTTGCCCCTAAAATATGTCCGCCTTCAAACTCATTTGGCTCTCTCACATCAATGAGCTGGGCTTTGCGGTAACCTTTAATAAATTCTTCTTCCGTCAGCGTTTTCATAATGCGCTGCTGATAAATGTAGCTGCCGATGGAATAAAGAACGAAAAGTCCACAAAGTGAGAGGACGATATAGTTGAATATTGACAATACAACTCGACTCCTTCTTGAGCATCAGCACAGTAGCCTGTCTGATGGTACGTTTTAGACAAATACTATTATAGTAAAGCATAAGAAACTTGTCATCATAAATGGTAAGAATTATTTTCAATTCCGTCCCTATTTGATAGACTGATGAAGAGAGAAAACCGGTGGTCACCACCATCATCTAACATTGACTACGTAAAAGAGAAGGGATTTTATATGCAAAAAGAGAAATGGTGTTTCATTGATTCAGGAAACCAAGACCCTGCCTTTAACATGGCAATGGACGAAGCCTTGCTTTATTGGCATAGCGAGAAGCTCATCCCGCCTGTTATCCGCTTTTATGGATGGGATCCGGCGACATTATCTGTTGGGTATTTTCAGAACGTTGAAAAAGAAATCAACCTAGAAGCCGTCAAGCGATATGGTCTTGGATTTGTCCGCAGACCAACCGGAGGACGGGGAGTACTTCATGACCAGGAGCTGACCTACAGCGTGATTGTGTCAGAGGAACATCCAGAAATGCCAGCGACGGTGACAGAGGCGTACCGCGTTATTTCAGAAGGCATTTTAGAGGGCTTTAAAGAGCTGGGACTCGATGCGTATTTTGCCATTCCTCGTACAGATAAAGAAAAGGAAAGCTTAAAGAACCCAAGATCATCTGTATGCTTTGATGCCCCTTCTTGGTACGAGCTTGTTGTAGAAGGCAGAAAGGTAGCGGGCAGTGCTCAGACGAGACAAAAAGGTGTCATTCTCCAGCATGGATCTATTTTAATTGACCTTGATGAGGACAAATTGTTCGATTTGTTCCTTTATCCAAACGACCGGGTGAGAGAGCGGATGCAGCGAAGCTTTAAAAACAAAGCGGTTGCCATCAATGAAATCTCAGACCGAACATGTACAATAGACGATGCGCGTGCTGCGTTTAAAAGAGGGTTTGAAAAAGGATTAAATATTGAGCTTGAACCTTATGAGCTGACAGATGAAGAATTAGCGTTTGTCCATCATCTCGCCAAAACGAAATATGCCTCAGATGATTGGAATTACAAGCGTTAAGCCGATGGACACTCCTTGTTTTTTAATGAACGATGGTGTAGAATTGGGTTGATTATTAAGTAAAGGTGCATTATGGAGGGGTTTTATGACTACACCTAGTATGGAAGATTACATTGAACAAATTTATATGCTGATAGAAGATAAAGGATATGCCAGAGTCTCTGATATTGCAGAAGCACTCGCTGTCCATCCCTCCTCTGTAACAAAAATGGTTCAGAAGCTAGATAAAGATGAATACCTCATTTATGAGAAGTATCGTGGTCTAATTTTAACCCCGAAAGGCAAAAAAATTGGAAAACGTCTCGTATACAGACATGAACTGCTAGAGCAATTTTTAAGAATCATTGGTGTAGATGAAGAGAAAATTTATGATGATGTAGAAGGCATTGAACATCATCTCAGCTGGAACAGCATTGACCGCATCGGCGATCTCGTTCAATTTTTTGAAGAAAACGATGAGCGATCTGTTCAGCTGAAAGCGATTCAAAAGAAAAACGAACAAACAAATCAAGAATCTTAATCAAAAAGGACACCCTCAGCATGGGTGTCCTTTTTGATTAAAGTTCTAATTGAAAGCAAAAGCTCCTACACTATTATTAGCGTGAAATCAAAGGGGGCTCCTTGATGAAGATAGATGGTGTGTTCTCAGGTGGAGGCATTAAGGGGGCAGCGCTTGCAGGTGCCTATGAAGCGCTTGAAGCGAGAGGATTTCAATTTGTCCGTCTTGCTGGTACAAGTGCTGGAGCAATCATTGCTTCACTCATCGCAGCAGGTTTTACAAGCCAGGAAATTCGCACGCTTTTAGACGAAATGGATGAGCATCAATTGCTTGATAGGAGATGTCAATTCATCCCGTTTAAAATGCTCAGGTGGGTATCCATTTACTGGCGTCTCGGTCTTTATAAAGGAGACCGGCTGGAAAAATGGCTGACCGATGTGCTAAAACGAAAAGGGGTCACCGTGTTTGGAGACCTCAAAAAAGATTCGCTGAAAATCGTTGCGTCCGATTTAACGAATGGAAAAATCCTTGTGCTGCCAGACGACCTTCCTTCATACGGCTTAAATCCAGAGCGGTTTTCCGTTGCGAGGGCCATTCGAATGAGCTGCAGCCTGCCGTATTTTTTCGAACCTGTCAAACTGAAGTCATCAAAAGGCATTTGTACCATTGTAGATGGAGGAGTGCTGAGCAATTTTCCAATATGGCTGTTTGCTGAAGAGAAAAAAAGACCGTTCGTCGGTGTCACATTAACGCCAAACGAAAAAGAACGCCCTCAACACTCCATCCGCAATGCGTTTGAACTGTTTGGCGCTCTTTTTGAAACGATGCGTGGTGCTCATGACGAAAGACATATCGCCACAAAACACGAACGTCATATTATTTTTATTCCTGTAGAACACGTCATTGCCACTGATTTTCAACTCATGACAGAAAAGAAAAAGGCGCTCGTCGATCTAGGCAGACAGAAGGCCGAGCAATTTTTAAAAAGCTGGACATTTTAAAATAAGGCGCGATTCTTCTTTTTGTTTTTCTTGCCTTCAATCACAGTCAAATGTGTTTGGCTTTTCTTTTTGAGAAGGACGGGCTTAGACTTGTGGTCAGTCGGCACGCTTCGCAGATGAGTGACCCGATTTTTCATCTGGCTTTTCGTTTTTGGTTTAGGCTGCTGGTAGCGACGTTTTGATTGTTTGACTGCTTTACGATAAAGATTTCCCTCTGTTCCAGTTCTTCGATTCATCAGCCATCTAAATAGGAAAAATAGAGCCGCTCCAACGATCACAACAGACAGCAGCATGGTAAAAAGTCTGCCTGGGTTCGTTGTGAGTAAGTACACAAACCCCAAAACACCTAAAGCGAAAATAATGGTAAAAGCAGGATGTACTCGGCGATTCATAACTGTCCACCTCCGAAGGAATTTACCGGATTTATAAGTTAGATCACTTGATGAGCAGAATCTGACGCTTGTTTCAGTGACGCTTCCTCTAAACGAAGAAGTTCATTAAAACTTGCAATGGCTACCTCGACTTGATCGTCAGAAGGTTCTTTTGTTGTGAGCAATTGCAGCCAAAGGCCAGGATAGCCAAGCACTTTAAGCACAGGCACTTCTCGGAGTTTGTTCGTGAGCTGAAGCACTTCAAATGAAATGCCCAGAACAACCGGAATAAGTGCCAAGCGGTTCAGAACTCTCACCCATAAAGGATCTGTCGGTACGAGTAAATAGACGAACATCCCGACAATGACAGTGAATAAAATAAAGCTGCTGCCGCATCGATAATGCAGGCGGGATTGCTTTTGGACATTTTCCACTGTGATGTCAAGGTTCTGTTCATAGCAGTTTATGACTTTATGTTCTGCCCCATGATATTGAAATACTCTTTTAATTAAAGGGGTCATGGAAATAAAGTAAATATAGCCTAATAAAAGGATCAATTTGAAGAATGTTTCCACTGCGATTTGTGCGAAATTCCCTGAAAAGATGGGGCGCACAAGCTCTGCTAAAAAGACAGGTACCAGGGTAAAGACAAATTTACTAAAGAGTAGAGAGAGAACTCCGATCACAGCAATGCCGAAGATCATGGATAATTTCGAGCCTTTTTGTTCTTTTTCAAGAGTATGATCTTCAGAAGGATCTAAGTCATATCGCTCACTGGAGAAGTTTAAGTGCTTACTGCCGTTTGCGCTTGCTTCAACAAGTGCAGCAACACCCCTGACAAAGGGGATTTTCTTGAGAAAGGCGGTTCGTTTATTGGAGGTCCGGGGAAGCTTCAAAAACTCAATGGACTGGTCCTTTCGCCGAATCGCTGTCACATAGTTCTTCTTACCACCGAACATGACACCTTCGACAACTGCCTGCCCTCCATAAGCTGGAGGTTTTGTTTGATTGGACATATTTCATCAACCTGCCTGTTTCCTGTAATTTACATGCATTTCCTTATACCTTTATTGTACAGGAAATGAGGGGAAATCACTAGCTCACAGGTCGATTATCTACTAGAATTCTATCTACCTCTTTTTAGCCAGTATACCCTGTTTTAAAAATTTTACACTCACGCATGGAAATCCTTTTTTTTCATGACATTTTGGACATACTACTTGCTGGAGGTGTTCACAAATGAAACGTGATGAAAAGAAAAACCAAGAAGAAAAAAATCAGTCCGTGCAAACGACATCACTTGTGGCAAGAGCGGCTGCTACAGGCTTTGTCGGCGGTGTTTTTTGGGGCTTTATCGGGTTTCTGACCCATGTGTTTCATTTTTCAGAGGTGAGTCCCAATATGCTGCTTCAGCCATTTGTGCTTGGAGAATGGAAAAAGGGAGGACTTGGTACTTTTATCAGTATTGTGCTGTTAGGAATTTTATCGATTGGAGCCGCCTTTATTTATTTTGGGCTTTTAAAAAGGATCAAAGGCTTTTGGATGGGTTTAGTATATGGCGGGCTTTTATGGCTGCTCGTTTTTTACGTATTTAATCCCATTTTCCCAGATGTAAAGCAAGTACAAGAGTTGCAGCAAAGCACCATTGTCACGACATTTTGCCTATATATTTTATACGGCATGTTTGTCGGGTACAGCATTTCGTTTGAATATAATGAATTGACGAGTCAGAAGCTTGCGAGGGCACTCGGGAAAAAGACAGAATAAAGTGTAAATCACCTATTCATATGATAAAATATTTTTGGAAACGAAAGGTTTCTAAGGAAAAAGAAACAGATCTCGATATAGATTGAATTAGGGTGAAGGAGTGGTCATATGCCTCATTTTCTTGTACTAAATGGACCCAATTTAAATAGGCTTGGCAAAAGAGAGCCTGCTGTTTATGGAAGTAAGACGCTGACAGATTTAGAGACGGATTTGTTCCAGTTTGCAGAACGAGCAAACATCCAATTAACGTTCTTTCAATCAAATCACGAAGGGGATTTGATTGATGCGCTCCATGAAGCAGAAGATCAGTACGATGGTGTCGTGTTTAACCCGGGTGCATTTACCCACTACAGCTATGCGCTGAGAGATGCCATTGCAAGTATTTCTTTATCAGTCATTGAAGTACATATCTCAAATGTTCATAAGAGAGAGGAATTCCGCCATCATTCTGTACTTGCTCCAGTATGCCAAGGGCAAATCGTTGGGCTTGGCTTAGAAGGGTATAAATTGGCGATTCGTTATTTAGTCAGTGAAGGGGGAGCAGTATCATGAAACTTGAAAAACTAAGAACACTTTTAAGTGAATTAGAGATCGATGGCCTTGTCATTACAAGCAGTTTTAATTTACAATATATGACCAGCTTTACCGGATCAGCCGGTCTTGCTGTCGTTTCAAAGGACCGGGCAGCTTTTATCACGGACTTCCGCTATACAGAGCAAGCGAAGGATCAAGTCAAAGGCTATGACATCATTGAACATAAAGGAAACATTGTGGAAACGGCTGCTCAAACGGCAAAGGAATTTGGAGTGAAACGCCTTGGGTTTGAACAAAACCATATGACATTTGCCACGTACCAGCAGTACGCAGCCAAAGCAGGCGGTATAGAGCTTGTTCCAGTCTCTGAATCAGTTGAAAAGTTGCGCTTGATTAAGTCTAGTGAAGAGATTAAGATATTAGAGGAAGCTGCGAAGATTGCAGATCACGCCTTTGATCATATTCTCACTTACATCAAGCCGGGCCTGACGGAAATTGCTGTCATGAACGAGCTTGAATTTTTCATGAGAAAAGAAGGTGCTGAAGGATCTTCATTCGATATGATAGTGGCCTCAGGTGTTCGTTCAAGCCTGCCTCACGGAAGAGCGAGTGAAAAGGTGATTGAATCTGGTGATTTAGTGACACTCGATTTCGGTGCTTACTATAAAGGCTATTGTTCTGATATGACAAGAACGATTGCAGTCGGAACACCAAGCGACAAGCTAAAGGAAATTTATCATATCGTATTAGAAGCAGAAAACATTGGTGTGGATAGAATCAAGCCAGGCTTAACAGGAAAAGAAGCTGATCGCATCACACGAGACATCATTGAAAAGTATGGCTATGGTCAATACTTCGGGCATTCAACCGGGCACGGGCTAGGTATGGAAGTACATGAAGCGCCAGGCCTTTCCTCACGATCAGAGGTCGTCTTAGAAGAGGGAATGGTCGTCACAGTTGAGCCGGGGATTTACTTGCCAGATGTCGGCGGCGTGAGAATTGAGGATGATATTGTCCTGACAGCTGACGGCAATAAACGATTGACCCACTCACCGAAAGAACTTATCATATTATGATGGTGAAATGTAGGAGGATGACAAAATGATTTCAGTAAACGATTTTCGTACTGGCCTGACAATTGAAGTGGACGGCGGTATTTGGAGAGTAGTGGATTTTCAGCACGTAAAACCAGGAAAAGGCGCAGCGTTTGTTCGTTCGAAACTGCGTAACCTGCGTACAGGTGCCATTCAAGAAAAAACATTCCGCGCAGGCGAAAAAGTAGCGAAAGCACAAATCGAAACAAAAACAATGCAATACTTGTATGCAAATGGCGATCAGCACGTCTTCATGGATACAAGTTCTTATGAACAGCTTGAACTAAGTGAAGCACAAATTAAAGATGAGCTGAAATATTTGCTTGAAAATATGTCTGTTCAAATCGTGATGTACGGTGCTGAAACACTTGGAGTAGAACTTCCAAACACAGTAGAACTAGAAGTAGTAGAAACAGAGCCTGGTATTAAAGGTGACACAACATCAGGCGGCTCAAAACCTGCAAAAACTGAAACTGGTTTAATCGTCAACGTTCCTTTCTTTGTGAACCAAGGAGATAAACTAGTGATTAATACATCAGACGGCTCATACGTTTCAAGAGCGTAATGAACGAAAAAAGACTGTAAACCTCGTGTTTACAGTCTTTTTTTATTGGAAGAATGATTCCTCAAGGCAGGCCTACTCTCAATTCTCTCATTCATCTCTCTTCCTTCCTGAAAAACAAGACTACTTCCAGCTGGTCAAGCATATAGTGTAAAAAAAGCTGGAGGTTCTATATGAAACAATTTCTCCCAGGTCTACACCCGTCAGTCGCTGCAATGGCAGGCATGAGATTCTTATCCGCCGCCATTGAACTGACTGCAGCCATCCTTATTTTAATCACAAATGATGTACGGAAAGCGGTAGTCATCAATAGTATATTGGCAATCATCGGGCCGCTCATTTTTATTATCACGATGACGATTGGAATCTATCAAATTGCCGGGCAGCTATCCTATGCAAAGCTCGTGTTCATTTTCATTGGTGTCGTGTTTATTCTTGTTGGGATCTATAAGTGAAACGGCTTGGCATAATTAACGGCTCACATCATACATTTTAGAGAAGAAAAAAAGGAGGGGAATTCGTTGCGGAGTTTGTTGGATATTCTCCCGCACTCGATTGGACAAGAACTCAGGCTGCTGAAAGAGGCAGAATGGGCGCAAATAGAAGAAATCCGCATTCGCACGGATCGTCCTATCGAATTGATGCAGGAAGGAAAACCACGTTTCCTTTCTTATCACACCACCTGGGAAGATGCGTCTCAGCTATTAGGCAGGCTGAGCAATTACAGCATGTACACACTTGAGGAAGAGCTAAAACAGGGCTATATCACCATATCTGGCGGACACCGGGTGGGACTTGCAGGAAAGGTGATCGTTGAAAACGGATTCGTCAAAGGGTTAAGAGATATCTCTTCATTTAATATCCGCATTGCCAAAGAAAAAATCGGAATTGCGCTTCCTTTTCTTCCTTATTTATATGAAGAGCACTGGCACAATACACTCATCATCGGTCCCCCGCAAACGGGAAAAACCACATTGCTCCGGGATATAGCACGTCTTGCTAGTACAGGCACAAAAACCATTCCTCCTAGAAAAACAGGCATTATTGATGAGCGTTCTGAAATCGCTGGATGTATCAGAGGGGTGCCGCAGCACCATTTTGGCCACCGGATTGATGTACTCGATGCGTGTCCAAAGGCTGAAGGGTTGATGATGATGATTCGGTCTATGAGCCCAGAGGTCATGATTGTCGATGAAATCGGAAAAAGTGAGGATGTAGAGGCACTTTTAGAAGCGATTCATGCCGGAGTCAGCATCATCGTCTCAGCTCATGGCTATTCACTTGAAGATGTATATAAACGACCTTCATTTAAACCGTTATGGGAGCTTCGTGTGTTTGAACGATATGTTGAATTAAATCGAAACAATGGGCCTGGCACGATCGGGCGGATGTACGGCGGGGACGGCCAAGAGATGAAATGGAGGCGGGGAGTGGACGTATGTTAAAGCTCATTGGCGCTATTTTCATTGTCGCGGCCACGACATGGGGAGGATTCGAGTTTGCCAAACGATATAGCGACAGACCTAAACAAATTCGGCAGCTGCGGTTTGCTCTCCAGTCTCTTGAAGCTGAAATTATGTATGGTCAAACCCCTTTAGCACGGGCGGCAGAGCAAATTGCAGCGCAGGTAGGTCCACCTGTGAATCAGCTGTTTGAACAATTTGCAGAAAAGCTGAAAGTGGGGACCTTTTCTGCACGTCATGCATGGAACGAAAGTCTTGAGGATGTTTGGAAAAAAACCGTATTGAAAAAAGGCGAATATGAGGCGCTGAAACACTTTGGAGAAACACTTGGCCAGCATGATGTCACTTCTCAGCAAAAGTATATCAGGCTTGCTTTAGGTCATTTGGAATCAGAGGAGAAAGAAGCTGAAATCGCCCAAGCGAAAAATGAAAAAATGGTCAGAAGCCTCGGATTTTTAAGCGGATTACTACTGATTCTTTTATTGATGTGAGAGGAAGGGAGTCGAGAGCATGGGCGTTGATGTAAACGTCATTTTTCAAATTGCCGGAGTAGGCATCGTCGTGGCCTTTCTCCATACGATTTTAGACCAAATGGGGAAGAAAGAGTACGCTCAGTGGGTGACGCTGCTTGGGTTTATCTACATTTTGTTTATGGTGGCAACCATTGTAGACGATTTGTTTAAAAAGATTAAAGCCGTATTTCTATTTCAAGGATAGGGGAGGGCTTACAAATCGAAATCATACAAATTGTTGGACTTGGTTTAATCGCTACTTTTTTAGCATTAATCGTCAAAGAACAAAAGCCAACCTTCGCCTTTATGCTTGTTGTGTTTACCGGATGTGTCATTTTTCTTTATTTAATTGATCAAATCTATGCCATTATCTCGATGATTGAAAAAATTGCAGCAAGTGCCGGCGTCAATATGAAGTATGTTGAAACCATATTGAAGATCATTGGCATTGCCTATATTGCGGAATTTGGCGCTCAGCTGACGAAGGATGCTGGACAAGGCGCCATTGCATCCAAAATAGAGCTAGGCGGCAAGATTCTCATCTTGGTGATGGCAGTCCCAATTTTAACAGTCATCATTGAGACGATCTTAGGAATGATCCCGTCCATGACGTAAATGAAAAGAGGTGATGACAATGAAACAGGTGACCGCTGTAATGGGATTGATGCTTTTCTTTTGGCTGATTGCTCCGCATGCAGGGGCAGAAGAAAAAGAATCTTTATCTAATGAACAGCCAGCAGCACAGGAAGTGGCGAATGGACAGGCTGATGCACTTGAGCTTCATTCCATCAGTGACTTTTGGGAAACCATTTTGGACGAGTATGGCGGCTTTTTGCCAGAGAGCCAAAAGGGCACAGTGAAGGAAATGATTGACGGCGATAAAGAGCTGTCTCCCCAAACATGGCTGAAAGCCTTTGTACATTACTTATTTCACGAGGTTATTGCAAACGGAAAGCTCCTAGGTACTCTGATTTTACTCACCATCTTTTGTTCGCTTTTGCAGCTTTTACAAAATGCCTTTGAACAAAGCACCGTCAGCAAAGTCGCATATGCTCTTGTTTATATGGTGCTGATTATTATTGCACTTAACAGCTTTCATGTGGCGATTTCTTATGCCACAGAAGCCATTCAAACGATGACCAGTTTTATTCTTGCTCTTATTCCTCTTTTACTAGCGCTTATTGCTTCATCAGGCGGGCTTGTCTCAGCCGGATTCTTTCATCCCGTTATTTTATTTTTAATGAACACGAGCGGTGTTTTCATTCAGTATGTCGTTCTCCCGCTCATCTTTTTATCTGCAATATTGAGCATTATCAGTACGCTGACCGAACAATACAAGGTCACCCAGCTTGCCCAGCTGTTAAGAAATGTGGCAATTGGCGGGCTTGCCGTTTTTTTAACCGTTTTTCTCGGCGTCATTTCCGTTCAGGGTGCATCTGCGGCCGTTACGGATGGAATCGCTCTTCGTACAGCCAAATTCATTACCGGAAACTTCATCCCTGTCCTAGGCAGAATGTTTACAGATGCGACCGATACCGTGATCAGCGCCTCTGTTTTACTCAAAAATACAGTCGGACTAGTTGGGGTTGCCATTTTGATTTCAATTGCCGCTTTCCCGGCGATTAAAGTACTTTCGTTAGCCCTTATCTATAAGCTTGCTGCTGCCATCCTTCAGCCGTTAGGAGGCGGACCCATCATCAGCTGTCTTGATGTCATTTCAAAAAGTGTGCTGTATATATTTGCCGCACTTGCTGTTGTGTCGCTCATGTTCTTTTTAAGCATTACCGTCATCATCACTGCGGGTAACCTGACCATGATGATGAAGTAAGGAGGGGACACCTTTTGAGTTTTCTCACGGAATGGATCACAAGTATTATTCTCTTTATCTTATTTGCGATTGTTATTGATCTTCTGCTTCCCAATTCGAGCATGCAAAAGTATGCAAAAATGGTCGTCAGCCTGCTGCTCATCGTGGTCATGCTCAATCCGATTTTTGCTTTATTTCGAGCAGATCCTGATCAAATTTTTTCAGAATTGATGAAAGGGAAGGAAGAAGCGCAGTCAGAAGAAATAAAAAATCAGATGAATTTAGAAAAAAAAGAAATACAAGCCTCTCAGCGTGCATATATTTTAAAGCAAATGGCTGTCCAACTAGAAAAAAGCGCAAAGGAGCCACTGGAGAAGGAGAGCTATGAAATGAAACACGTAGAAGTGCTGGCTGATGAGGAGCATCTGGATCAGAATATGGAGGCGGATCAATTTCGCATCAAAGCAGTTCTTTCCCCGCTCACAGGTGATGCTGTAGAAACGGTGGCAAAGGTGGACATTGATCTCTCCAAGCAAAAGGAGGAAAGCGCTGGATCTTCTAGCAAAGAGATCACGAGGGTGAAAGAGACACTTGCTGATGTTTGGAATACGAGTCCTGAGCACATCGCGCTGAACATTGAGGGAGGTGACGCAGCAGATCATGAATAACAAGGACTGGAAACAAAAGCTGAAATCATTCTTCCAGCCGCCTGAAAAAGGTGAAGGGAAACCCAAATTAACGAAGCACCATTACTTGCTGCTTGTATTCATTATCGGCGTATCTTTCATGTTAGTCAGTCAGATCTTGTCACCGCCATCAAGCAAACAACAAGCTGCGGTTCCTGCTTCTAAAAAAACATCCTCAGAAGAGCAGGAGGTATTCAAACCGGCGTCCTCAGGTAAACCAAAGAATTCAATTGAGGACGTGGAGAGAGAATACGAAAATCAGCTGAAAGAAATTTTAGAGACCATTATCGGCGTTGAGGATGTATCAATCGTGGTCAATGTAGATGCAACTTCTTTAAAAGTGTTTGAAAAAAACAAATCCAATAAAAGTACAACGACCGAGGAAACAGATAAAGAAGGCGGCGTGCGAAGTGTCACCGATCAAACAAAGGAAGAAGAAGTCGTCATCATTAAAAATGGCAATGAAGAAACACCAGTCGTTGTTCAAACGAAAAAACCAGAAATCCGAGGTGTCCTCGTTGTTGCTCAAGGAGTAGACAACGTTCAAATAAAGAAAACCATCATTGAAGCGGTTACACGAGTGCTTGATGTACCGAGCCATAGAGTGGCTGTTGCCCCTAAAAAAATTAAGGAGGATTCGGAATGATGTTAAAAAAACAAACGGTTTGGCTATTAACGATGCTAAGTTTAGTTGTCGTATTAAGTGTGTACTATATCATGTCTCCACAGGGTGAAAATGCAGTGACAGTAGAAGATACGAAATCAAAAGGCACTGAAGAGAAAAAGGTTGAAACAGAAAAAGGGACGGATAAAGGAACGGAAAAAGGTACTGATAAGAAATCCACTGACAAAGAAACAAACGGCAAACAAGAGGATATCGAAACAAGCGGTGAAGAAGGAAAGGCTGTGTCAGAGCAAACAGACGATGAGCTTTTTACAACATACAGACTAGAGCTTGAAGATAAACGAAGCAAGCAGCGCGAAGAATACAACGAAATTGTCTCCAGTGACGATGCAACAGCCCAAGAAAAAAGTGAAGCATACGATCAAATGACAGCGCTCAGTGAAGCAGAAGGAACTGAGCGTCAGCTTGAGACCTTGATCAAAACAAAAGGCTATAAAGACGCGCTCGTAAGTGCTGAAGGAGATAAAGTGAGTATCACGGTTCGTTCTGATAAAAAATCAAAATCTCAAGCGGCCGATATTATTGATATGGTCACAAAAGAAATGAGAGGTCTTGATAACGTAGCTGTCACTTTCGAGCCCACTAATCAATAAAAAAGAACTGGCGCCCTTTGCGGAAAAGGGCGTTTTTTGATGCGGCTTGACGCCCCCTCCAAGGTGCTTTCGCGAGGCGCTTTGCCACAATAGTAGTTGAATTCATTGAAATCCTCCTGTAAGATGGTTATAGTATGTACTTTTAGTACTAGCCTATAATAAAAAGATAAATCCATACATAGGGGTGCAAATCCATGTTAAAAATCGAAGAAATTCATGAACTGATTAAATTAATTGACGACTCTACTATCGATGAGTTTACGTACGAAAACGAAGGTGCAAAAATCAAACTGAAGAAAAATAAAGAAGTCGTTCAGCAAGTTGCGGCACAAGCACCAGTGGCTCCTGTCCAAGCAGCTCCAGCTCAACAAGCTCCTACAGCACAAGCTCCAGCTCAGACCGAAGCCCCTGCACAAGAGGCAGCTGCGTCTGAAAATCTGCATAAAATCACATCCCCAATGGTTGGCACATTTTATGCTTCCTCTTCACCAGAAGCAGATCCATACGTGACAACAGGTTCCAAGGTGAAGGAAAACACTGTTGTATGTATCGTGGAAGCGATGAAACTGTTTAATGAAATCGAAGCAGAAGTAAAAGGTGAAATCGTCGAAGTATTAGCTGAAAACGGTCAGCTTGTAGAATTCGGACAACCCCTCTTTCTAGTGAAAGCAGAGTAAGGAGTACGATCATGATTAAAAAGCTATTAATTGCAAACAGAGGAGAAATCGCAGTTAGAATTATCCGCGCTTGTAAAGAGCTTGGAATTGAAACTGTTGCGGTATTTTCTGAAGCGGATCGTGATGCGCTGCATGTACAAATGGCTGATGAAGCATATTGCATCGGACCGACTGCTTCTAAAGATAGTTATTTAAATGTCACAAATATTGTCAGCGTAGCAAAATTAACAGGAACAGATGCCATCCATCCAGGATACGGCTTTTTAGCAGAAAATGCAGACTTTGCAGAGCTTTGCGAGGAATGTAATGTGATCTTTGTTGGACCAACTGCGTCAGCGATTTCCAAAATGGGAACGAAAGATGTCGCGCGAGAAACAATGAAGAATGCAGGCGTTCCGATCGTCCCTGGTTCTCAAGGAATTGTAAAAGATCTTGATGATGCTGTTTCAACAGCAGCTAGTATTGGGTATCCTGTGATTATTAAAGCAACTGCAGGCGGAGGCGGTAAAGGAATCCGCGTGGCTCGTACAGAAGAAGAGCTTATTAACGGAGTCACCATCACGCAGCAGGAAGCGGCGCAAAACTTTGGGAACCCTGGTGTCTATTTAGAAAAGTTCATTGAAGACTTTAGACATGTGGAAATTCAAGTGCTTGCAGATCAGCATGGCAATACGATTCATTTAGGAGAGCGTGATTGCTCGATCCAAAGAAGAATGCAAAAGCTTCTTGAAGAAACGCCATCACCAGCACTAAATGCAGACATCCGTGAGCAAATGGGTGAAGCAGCCGTAAAAGCAGCAGAAGCTGTTGAATATACAGGTGCTGGAACAGTCGAATTCATTTATGATTATAATGAAGAGAAGTTCTACTTCATGGAAATGAATACTCGTATTCAAGTAGAGCATCCTGTGACAGAAATGGTCACAGGTGTAGACTTGATCAAAGAACAGATCAAGGTTGCATCAGGTGAGAAGCTTTCACTTACACAAGAAGATGTCGTATATGAAGGCTGGGCGATCGAATGCCGTATCAATGCAGAGAACCCAGAGAAAAACTTCATGCCTTCAGCTGGTGAAATTAAAATGTATCTTCCGCCAGGCGGTTTAGGTGTACGAGTTGATTCTGCCGCTTATCCGGGCTATGTGATTCCGCCATATTATGACAGCATGATTGCAAAAGTGATCACATATGGTAAGACAAGAGAAGAAGCGATTGCAAAAATGAAACGGGCGCTTCAAGAATTCGTCATTGAAGGAGTCTACACAACGATTCCATTCCACCTTAGATTGCTCGAGCATGAAACATTTGTGAGCGGTAACTTTAATACGAAGTTTTTAGAAACATACCAAATCATGAAATAATCACAGCTTTCGGAGGTGAATGATCGTGTCAGAAAACAATTTGCTTGAAATGAACCTTGATGAAGATCAATTGGGAAAAGTGCAAATTGCACCAGAAGTGATTGAAGTCATTGCTGGGATCGCCGCTTCAGAAGTCGAAGGCATTGCCGAAATGCGCGGCAATTTCGCTGCTGATGTAGCAGAACGCTTTGGTAAGAAAAATCACCGTAAAGGTGTAAAAGTAGATGTCTCTGATGAAGGCATCACAATCGATGTGTATTGTGTGGTTGAATTTGGCCTATCCATTCCAAAGGTATCCACTGCTGTACAAGAAAATATCCGTCAAACCCTTTTGAACATGACTGCCTTAACAATTAATGAAATTAACATTCATGTCGTTGGCATTCAATTTGATACAAAAGCACCTGAGGCTGAAGTAGATCAAGAAATGTAAAAAGGGTTCAAGTGAAACCAAGGAGGCATTGCCTCTTTGGTTTTTTAAAGCCCATTTTTGAGTAATTTCCGAATATTGATAATCACACGTTGATTGATTCGTTTTTCGTCACAGCTCGCATGGATCTTGGTGCGACCACGGTCAAAATATGTTATGATCTCTGTATGGCTTAACGACAAGCGGATAAAGTGGTTAAAGGAGTAAATAATGAAAAGAAGAACTGCAAGAGAAAAGGCGCTACAAACATTATTTCAAATTGATGTGAGCAATATTGATCCGAAAGAGGCCATTACACATGCGCTGGATGAACAAGAATCAGATCCTTTTTTCGAGGAACTGGTTTTCGGTGTGCTTGAACAAAAGGACAAGCTTGATGACATGATCTCACAGCATCTAGTGAATTGGAAACTCGATCGTATTGCAAACGTAGACAGAGCCATTTTAAGGCTGTCTGTGTACGAGATGGTGTATCAAGAAGACATCCCAGTTAGTGTCTCAATGAATGAAGCGATTGAACTCGCCAAATTATTCGGCGATGATAAAGCACCGAAATTTGTAAATGGTGTACTTTCGAACATTAAAAACGACCTAAAGCAGCAATAGGAGGATTCGACATGACAGCAACAATCATCGATGGGAAAGAAACAGCAAAAGAAAAGCGTGAACAATTAGCAAAAGAAGTAGAAGAGCTAAAACAAAAAGGAGTCACACCTGGTCTTGCCGTTATTCTAATCGGTGATGATCCGGCTTCACTTTCTTACGTACGCGGGAAGAAAAAAGCAGCAGAAGCAATGGGCATGCACTTTCAGCTTGATCATTTAGATGCTTCTTTAACAGAAGAAGAATTGCTTCAGCTGATTGATCAGTACAATGCGAACGATCAATTCCACGGGATTCTTGTTCAACTTCCACTGCCAAAACATATTTCTGAAAAAGCCGTCATTGAACGTATTTCACCTGAGAAAGATGTAGATGGTTTCCATCCATTAAATATCGGGAAAATGCTGCTTGGAGAAGATACATTCTTACCTTGTACACCAGCAGGCATTGTTGAATTACTGAACAAAACGGGTGTCAGTCTTTCTGGAAAAGAAGTGGTTGTTGTAGGGCGCAGCAATATTGTCGGGAAACCAGTGGGACAATTGCTGTTAAACGAAAATGCAACGGTTACTTATTGCCATTCAAGAACGGCGAATATTTCAGAACATACGTTAAAAGCGGACATTTTAGTTGTTGCCGTCGGTCGAGCAAACTTTATTAAAGCTGACCAAATCAAAGAAGGCGCAATTGTCATCGATGTAGGAGTCAATCGTTTAGATACTGGGAAGCTTGTTGGGGATGTTGATTTTGAAGAAGCGAAAGAAAAAGCTTCTTATATCACACCAGTCCCTGGCGGAGTCGGTCCAATGACGATTACCATGCTTGCACACAATACGGTTAAATCAGCAAAACGTACATTAGCATAAGCTTTATCCATTCATCCACCTGCATGCTGCCGGTGGATGAATGTGCGTTTTTGAAGAGGAGGAATACGTCATGAGTGAAAAAGCCTTTGTGACGGTCACAGCCCTTACAAAATACATAAAAAGAAAATTTGAAGTTGATCCGCATTTAGAAGATATTTGGATCAAAGGTGAGTTATCCAATGTGAAGATTCATTCAAGAGGTCATGTGTACTTCACCTTAAAAGACGAAAACGCACGCATGCAAGCTGTCATGTTTCAGCGTTCCGCAGCAAAGCTGCCTTTTTCACCAAAAAGCGGAATGAAAGTGTTTGTACGCGGCGGGATTCAAGTCTATGAACCAAGCGGCAACTATCAATTATATGCAAAAGAAATGCAGCCTGATGGTGTTGGTGCTCTTCATCTCGCTTATGAAGAGCTGAAGAAAAAGCTGGCAAGTGAAGGCTTATTTGATGCGCGCTATAAAAAATCAATTCCTGAATATCCAGAGGTTGTTGGTGTCATTACATCACCAACAGGAGCGGCTGTTCGAGATGTCATCACAACGATTAACCGGCGCTATCAGCAGGCGAAAATCATTGTGCTTCCGGCGCTTGTCCAAGGTGAAAATGCCATCCGTTCAATCGTAGAACGGATCAAAGAAGCAAATGAAAAACAGCTCTGTGATGTCTTGATTGTCGGAAGAGGAGGCGGTTCGATCGAAGAACTTTGGGCCTTTAATGAAGAAGCTGTCGCAAGAGCGATCTTCGCATCAGACATTCCAATCATTTCTGCAGTAGGGCACGAAACGGACTTTACGATCAGTGATTTCACTGCAGACATGAGAGCACCCACACCAACAGGAGCAGCCGAGCTCGCTGTTCCAAGCACAGCCGATTTAATAGAACGAATCAAATCCATCGATATTCGGCTTACAAGGGCCGTAAAGAATCGAACTTCACAAGCGAAAGACCGTCTTGTGGCGCTGCAATCCTCTTATGCCTTCCGTTTTCCAAAACGTTTGCAGGAGCAAAAAGAGCAGCAATTCGATTTGGTATTTGACCGTTTTCAAAAACAGCTGACGAGACAAATTGAACAAAAACGCAGTCAACTAGACCGCCAGACATACAGGCTGAAGCCGCTTCATCCAAAAGAGCAGCTGCTTCAGGCGAAAAAACGTCACGCCAATGAAACAGAACAGCTCATCCGCAGCATGAATGTGCAAATGAAAACAATTCATTCGCAGTTCCAATCTGTTCTTGGTAAACTAAATGCATTAAATCCACTTCAAGTGATGGAAAGAGGCTATAGTTTAGCTTATAAAGACGATGAACTGATTAAAAGTGTAAACCAAGTCGATACGAAAGATCAGCTGGCTATCACCATGAAAGATGGACGGCTGATTTGTGAGGTTATTGAGAAGGAGGGGCAATCATCATGACAGAATCAAATAAACAAAAAGAAGAACAAATGACATTTGAAGAAGCGATGAAAGGTCTTGAGGAGATCGTTGGAAAGCTCGAAGAAGGAGATGTACCACTTGAGCAAGCCATTCATTATTTTCAAGAAGGCATGACACTTTCAAAGCTTTGTCATGAAAAATTACAGCACGTTGAAAAGCAGATGGATTTCATTTTAAAAGAGGACGGTGAACTGGCTCCTTTCTCGGTGAAGGAGGCAGATGCTGGTGACAAGTAATTTGCAGGATTTTTTAACAACACGAAAACAGGCCATTGAAGAGTATTTATTTACATATGTTCAGGAATTGAAGATTCCAGAAGACTTAAAATCTTCGATGCTTTACTCTCTTAAAGCTGGAGGAAAAAGACTACGTCCTGTTCTCGTTCTTGCTTTATTACATGCCTACGGAAAAAACGAAGAAGATGGCATACCGGTTGGCTGTGCTGTAGAAATGATTCATACGTATTCATTGATACATGACGACCTTCCTTGCATGGACGATGATGACCTTCGCAGAGGAAAGCCGACCAACCATAAAGTATACGGGGAAGCAACCGCGGTTCTCGCTGGTGATGCACTTTTAACGGAAAGCTTTCGTCTGATTACATCGCAGCTATCTAGCAGCGTCTCTCCTGACCAAAAGCTCAGAATCGTAGATGAGCTTGTGCGGTCAGCAGGTGCACTAGGAATGGTTGGCGGTCAATTTGATGACATGGAAGCAGAGCAAAAGCAAGTCCCGCTTGCTGAACTAGAATCCATTCATGCCCGGAAAACAGGAAAGCTTCTCACATTCAGCGTCACAGCAGGTGCAATGCTGGCAGGAGCATCAGATGACGATATCGAAAAACTAAGAGAGTTCAGCTATCATATTGGCATTGCTTTTCAAATCCGTGATGACATTTTAGACCTCGAAGGTAGCGAAGAAAAAATAGGAAAACGGGTCGGCTCTGATACAGCAAATGAAAAGTCGACATATCCTTCTTTATTAACGCTTTCAGGAGCAAAAGAAAAGCTGCACGAGCACATCACACGTGCAAAAGAAATTGTCTCAAATCTTGAATTAGAGCAGCAATTGCTGCATGAGTTATGTGATCTGATCGCCTCAAGAGATCATTAAAAACAGCCTAGATTTGAGGGTCTTCGAGCAATTGTGGTAAACTGTAAACAGTTTATCATGATGAGACAACTCTTATTCCCGCTTGGTTTTCATAGGAATAAGGCATTATATATGTAGATAGAAATTTTGTTGAAAGCGAGTTGATCCTGATTGGATCTTTTATCAATAAAAAATCCAACGTTTCTAAAAGGAATGTCAAATGCAGAATTAGAGGAGCTTAGTGCTGACATTCGCATGTTTTTAATTGAGTCCTTGGCTAACTCTGGCGGGCATATCGGTCCGAACCTGGGTGTCGTTGAACTCACGGTTGCCCTTCATAAAGTATTTGACAGCCCGAAAGACAAATTCCTTTGGGATGTTGGACATCAGTCTTATGTTCACAAGCTGTTAACTGGAAGAGGGGCGGAGTTTGATACACTTCGTCAATATAAAGGACTTTGCGGTTTTCCTAAACGAAATGAAAGTGAGCATGATGTTTGGGAAACAGGCCACAGCTCAACCTCATTATCTGGCGCGATGGGAATGGCGGCCGCGCGGGATATTAAAGGGACAGATGAATATATCCTGCCGATTATCGGAGACGGTGCATTAACCGGAGGTATGGCTCTTGAAGCTCTGAATCATATCGGTGATGAAAAGAAAGATATGATCGTCATCTTAAACGATAATGAAATGAGTATTGCACCAAACGTCGGTGCAATTCACACCATGCTTGGCAGACTGCGAACAGCAGGCAAGTACCAATGGGTAAAGGACGAGCTCGAATATTTATTCAAGCGGATCCCAGCTGTTGGCGGAAAGCTTGCTGCTACAGCAGAGCGTATTAAAGACAGCCTCAAGTATTTACTAGTGTCTGGCATGTTTTTTGAGGAAATGGGATTCACATACTTAGGTCCTGTTGATGGACATTCTTATGAAGATCTTTTTGAAAACCTTGAATATGCAAAGAAAACAAAAGGTCCTGTTCTGCTGCATGTCATCACGAAAAAAGGAAAAGGCTATCAGCCGGCAGAATCCGATAAAATTGGGACATGGCACGGCACAGGTCCATACAAAATTGATACAGGTGATTTTGTAAAACCAGCAGCAGCTGCACCGTCATGGAGTGGTCTTGTCAGTGAAACAGTCAGAAAGCTGGCGCGGAAAGATGAGCGAATTGTGGCCATCACGCCTGCGATGCCTGTTGGCTCAAAACTTGAAGGCTTTGCAAAGGAATTTCCTGAGCGAATGTTTGATGTAGGGATCGCTGAGCAGCATGCAGCCACAATGGCAGCTGGGCTTGCGACGCAGGATATGAAGCCATTTTTAGCGATTTATTCAACGTTCCTGCAAAGAGCTTATGATCAAGTGCTGCATGATATTTGCCGCCAAAACCTTAATGTTTTTATCGGAATTGACCGTGCGGGTCTTGTCGGTGCTGATGGAGAAACGCATCAAGGTGTGTTTGATATTGCCTTCATGCGTCATATGCCGAATATGGTGCTCATGATGCCGAAGGATGAAAATGAAGGCCAGCACATGGTCAATACAGCCATTCAGTATGATGACGGTCCTATTGCCATGCGTTTCCCGCGCGGAAATGGGCTTGGTGTGAAAATGGATGAACAGCTCAAAACCATTCCGATTGGATCTTGGGAGGTTCTTCGCCCAGGGAAGGATGCCGTCATCTTAACATTCGGTACGACGATTAAAATGGCGCTGCAAGCAGCTGAGGAACTTCAAAAAGAAGGGAAATCAATTCGTGTCGTCAACGCTCGGTTTATTAAGCCGCTTGATGAAGCGATGATAAACGACATTCTTTCTGAAGGGATTCCGATTTTAACGATTGAAGAAGCCGTGCTCCAAGGCGGGTTTGGCAGCAGCGTATTAGAATATCTACACGACAAGAAAGCATCACATATCAAAGTAGAACGCATGGGTATCCCAGATCAATTTATTGAGCATGGAAGTGTTGATGCCCTGCTTGAAGAAATTGGACTGACGAAAGCACATGTTGCTGAGACTTTACGTGACCTGCTTCCAGCAGCACCAAGAAAAGGAATTGGATCATGACATCAAAGAAAGAACGACTTGACGTTTTATTAGTCGAACAAGGACTAATGGAAACAAGAGAGAAAGCAAAGCGTGCCATCATGGCAGGGATCGTTTACTCAAATGAAAACCGTTTGGATAAACCAGGAGAGAAAATTGCTCGTGATACACCGCTCACAGTGAAAGGGAATCCTCTCAAATACGTAAGCCGCGGCGGGTTAAAGCTCGAAAAAGCGCTCAAAGAATTTGACCTGACAGTTAAAGGGAAATTGCTGATTGATATTGGCTCATCCACAGGCGGATTTACAGATTGTGCTCTTCAAAATGGAGCAGTCAAATCATATGCTGTAGACGTTGGCTACAATCAGCTTGCGTGGAAATTAAGGCAGGATGACAGGGTCATCGTCATGGAGCGCACCAATTTCCGCCATTCCGTCCCAGCTGATTTTACTGAAGGGTTGCCAGAAGTGGCATCGATTGATGTATCTTTTATCTCACTCAAACTCATTCTGCCGGCTTTAAAGCATATTCTTGTGCCGGGTGGTGACTGTATTGCGCTCGTCAAGCCTCAATTTGAAGCAGGCAGAGAGCTTGTTGGGAAAAAAGGCATCGTGCGTGAGCCCTCTGTCCACCTTGGTGTACTAGAAGAGATGAATCAATTTGCTGCAAAAGAAGGTTATGATGTAAAGGATGTATCATTTTCGCCTATCACTGGTGGAGATGGAAATATTGAATTTCTGCTTCATTTAGTGCTTCATCCTGATCAAGAAGAAAATGCGGCACTTCCTGCTTCACAACTTGAGAAGGTCGTGAAGGAAGCCCATTCTGTATTGAAAGAAAAGAAAAACAGCCCTGAGCCGGCTGACACATGAAATCATTGAAACAAAAGGAATAATAGCTCGCTATTATTCCTTTTTACATGGTCAAAAGACAAGAATTGGCCGTATCTCACGTAATGCTTGTTTTTTGAACTGTGCATCATATAACATAGAACGTAAAGACAAACTGAGAATAAAACGCCTAGGGGGGTCAAATATGAATAAAGGTCAAAGGCATATTAAAATTAGAGAAATCATTGCGAGCCAAGAAATCGAAACACAAGATGAATTGGTCGATATTTTGAAAGCCGATGGATATAACATCACACAAGCGACCGTTTCTAGAGATATTAAAGAATTACATTTAGTGAAAGTTCCGACGAACAATGGAACATATAAATACAGTCTTCCTGCGGATCAGCGGTTTAATCCGCTGTCAAAGCTGAAGCGGTCCCTAATGGATGCATTTATTAAAATGGATGCTGCCAGTCATTTAATTGTTCTTAAAACAATGCCGGGTAATGCTCAGGCGATTGGTGCTTTAATGGATAATTTAGATTGGGAAGAAATTATGGGAACGATTTGCGGGGATGATACCATTTTAATCATTTGCCGCACCCCAGATGATACAGAGACAGTTTCGAGCAAAATTTTAGAGCTTCTATAAAGAATCAGGTTTACTAAAAGAGGTGTCAAATGAGTGTTAGCAGAACTAACCATTAAAAACTTTGCAATCATTGAAGAGTTAACGGTTTCATTTGAAAAAGGACTAACGGTTCTAACGGGGGAAACAGGTGCCGGAAAATCCATCATGATTGACGCTGTCTCACTTCTCGTGGGAGGAAGAGGTTCCTCTGAATTTGTCCGCTACGGTGAAAAAAAAGCAGAGCTGGAAGGGCTTTTTCTTGTACCAGCCGATCATCCTGTATTTGCTCTATGCGAAGAGCAGGGAATTGACGCATCAGATGAAATGATGATCCTCCGCCGTGATATTAACAACAGCGGGAAAAGCATTTGCCGGATTAATGGAAAGCTTGTCACCATCTCACTTTTACGGGAAGTAGGACGGCTTTTGCTTGATATACATGGACAGCACGATAACCAGCTGCTCATGGAAGATGAAAATCATCTGCATTTGCTCGATCAATTTGGAGCAGAAGAAATTGCACCGGCTCTCTTGCAGTATCAAGAAGCATATGATCAATATATGAAGACGGCTCAAAAGCTCAGGCAGCTGTCTGAGAATGAGCAGGAAATGGTGCACCGCTTAGATTTACTGCAATTTCAGCTAGAGGAGATTGAGGCGGCACAATTAGAGCTGGGGGAAGATGAGAGGCTTCAGGAAGAGCGACATCAAATCAGCAACTACGAAAAAATCTATTCTTCACTCCAAAACGCGTACAACGCTTTGCGTAATGAGCAAGGAGGACTAGATTGGGTTGGTATGTCCTCAAGCGAGCTTGAGCAGGTGTCTGAAATCAACGATGATTTGAAAAAGTTATCTGAACAAGTGTCGAACTCCTACTACTTATTAGAGGATTCAACTTTCCAAATGCGAAGCATGCTGGATCAATTAGAATTTGATCCGGCTCGTCTTGATTTTATTGAGTCCAGGCTGAATGAAATGAAGCAGTTAAAACGAAAATACGGCACAACCGTTGAGGAAATTTTGGAGTATGCGGCGAAGATTGAAGAAGAAATAGATCAAATCCAAAATCGAGACAGCCATCTGCAGACGCTCAAAAATAAATTAGATGCGATGAGCCGTGATGCTCTGCTGGAAGCACTTAACGTTTCGGAGCTGCGTAAAAAATGGGCCAAAAAGCTAGCAAAGCAAATTCAAACAGAGCTCAAGGATTTGTATATGGAGAAGTCATCATTTGACACAGCTTTTTCTGTTCGATATGCGCCATTTGGCAGCACTGATTGTCCGCTATTAGACGGAAAACCTGTCCAGCTCGGGAAAAATGGAATCGACCAAGCACAATTTGTCATTTCTACAAATACAGGCGAACCGATGAAATCTTTATCGAAAGTAGCCTCAGGTGGAGAAATTTCACGTGTCATGCTCGCTGTGAAGAGTATTTTCTCAGCTAAACAAGACGTCACATCCATTATTTTCGATGAAGTTGATACAGGTGTCAGCGGCAGAGTGGCACAAGCCATTGCTGAGAAAATTTACAAAGTTGCGTCTGGATCACAAGTGCTCTGTATTACACACCTGCCTCAAGTAGCCGCAATGGCTGACACGCATCTCTTCATTTCTAAACGCTCGAAAGCGGGCAGAACACTGACGAGTGTCAAACCATTAAGTCATGAAGAAAAAGTGAGTGAAATTGGCCGGATGATTGCCGGTGTGGAAGTGACTGAGCTGACAAAACAGCACGCAAAAGAACTATTGCACCAAGCAAATGATGTCAAAACAACAGGGTAGCTGAATCATCAGCTGCCTTTTTTTATGTTGTGTAAAAGCCGGCGTATATACCCATAAAATCGTCTTTTTCTTTTATCAATTTATCCAATCATTTTCTAAAGCTGCCGGTTATAAATCCTCTCGAAGAAGGCAAAAGTAAAGATGTAGCCAAAACATGAGTGTTCTGGTGTGGGTAAGGAGCGAGGAGAGTGAAAAATGAATGCCCGAAAAGATGAGAAAAGCCATTGGTGTGATTCTCCTTGTTTCTTTAATAAGTACAGGGTTTATGAGCATAGTGAAGGAGTACATCAGCATTCCAACAAATGTTGCTGTATTTGAAAAACAAAAGCACTCAATTGACACATCGATTGAAGCGTCAGCCAATGCTTCTTCACCAGCCTTTAGCTTTTCAGAGAAAAAGAATCAGCTGGATATTACAGGACAAAAGGCGGGAAAAGCCGAAATTGTTTATGATTTTAAAGGATTTCCTATTAAGAAAACAAAAGTTGACGTTCTCCCTGAATTAAAAGTCATTCCTGGAGGACAATCCATTGGCGTCAAGCTCCACTCTGTAGGAGTTCTCGTTGTAGGTTTTCATCAAATCACAACAGCAGACGGCAAAAAATCACCAGGTGAAGCCGCAGGCATTCAATCAGGGGATATGATCATTGAAATCAATGGTCAAAAAATGGAGAAAATGAATGACCTCACCCCATTTATTCAGAAAGCAGGGAAAACGGGTGAAACGCTTCGTTTGCTCATAAAGAGAGATCATAAAACCTTTCAAACAACATTAACACCCGCAAAAGATGCAAGTGAAGGCATCTATCGAATTGGTCTTTACATTCGTGATTCTGCAGCAGGAATCGGCACGATGACCTTTTTTGAACCTTCATCTAAAAAATATGGTGCCCTTGGGCATGTGATTTCTGACATGGATACAAAAAAACCAATTGTTGTCGACAATGGTGAAATTGTTAGATCAACCGTGACATCGATTGAAAAAGGCACAGGAGGCAATCCTGGAGAAAAATTGGCGAGATTCTCTTCCGAAAGAAAAACAATAGGAGATATCTCCCGCAACAGCCCTTTTGGTATCTTTGGTACGTTAACCGAAAAGCTTGAAAATCATGTAGCAGATAAACCACTTCCAGTCGCTTTATCTAATGAAGTAAAAGAAGGCCCAGCAGAAATTTTAACCGTTGTGGATCATGATAAAGTGGAGAAGTTTAATATTAAAATTGTCAGCACAACACCGCAGAAATTCCCAGCAACTAAAGGAATGGTATTAAAGGTAACAGATGAGCGGCTCTTAAGCAAAACGGGCGGAATCGTCCAAGGAATGAGCGGAAGCCCCATCATCCAAAATGGCAAAGTCATTGGAGCTGTCACACACGTATTCGTCAATGATCCGACTAGCGGGTACGGCGTACACATTGAATGGATGCTGTCAGAAGCAGGAATCGACCTTTATCAAAAAAACAAAAAAGCAAGCTGATCATCAAACTGCCGCGAATTTTCCGGCAGTTTTTTTCTACCCTTTCTTTCTCTTCCATCATGTTATAAAATAAGGAAAAAGAGATTTTTCGACAAAATGGAAAAAAGCTTGTTGTCAAATTGCAATAATCGTCGATTCGTTAAGAAAAACGTAGAAAAAGCTAGATAATGCTCTATTATTCGGAAAATTAAAGTTTTTTAAAGGGGATAGCATGGTTTTGTCGAATTGAACACTCAGAAGAGAAATGCAAAAGACTAAAGGAATCGACATTGGGGAGGAAAGAACGTGGAGAAAATTAAAGTGTGTGTAGCTGATGACAATCGAGAGCTTGTTGGCCTTTTGACAGAGTACATTGAGGGACAGGAAGATATGGAAGTACTTGGCGTGGCGTATAATGGTCAGGAATGCCTGACATTATTTAAAGATAAAGAGCCCGACGTTCTCCTCTTAGACATTATTATGCCTCATTTAGACGGTCTTGCTGTACTAGAACGCCTCCGTGAAAACAATGAAATGACAAAACAGCCAAGTGTGATTATGCTAACGGCATTTGGACAAGAAGATGTCACGAAAAAAGCAGTTGATTTGGGCGCATCCTATTTCATTTTAAAGCCATTTGATATGGAAAACCTAGTAGGTCATATTCGTCAAGTCAGTGGAAACGGCACACAAGTTACCCATCGCTCTTCATCAATCCAAAACAGTGTTCTTCGTAACAAACCTGAACCGAAACGTAAAAACTTAGATGCGAGCATTACGACCATTATTCATGAGATTGGCGTGCCCGCTCATATTAAAGGCTATTTATACTTAAGAGAAGCGATTTCTATGGTGTACAATGACATTGAGCTTCTCGGAAGCATTACTAAAGTGTTGTACCCAGACATTGCAAAGAAATTTAACACGACTGCCAGCAGGGTAGAACGAGCGATTCGTCATGCCATTGAAGTCGCTTGGAGCAGAGGAAACATTGATTCCATTTCCTCACTCTTTGGTTATACTGTCAGCATGTCAAAAGCGAAACCAACCAATTCAGAATTTATTGCCATGGTAGCTGATCGTTTGCGATTAGAGCATAGAGCAAGCTAGTATCTTTTTCATGAAAAAACGTTTCTTCATTGAGACGTTTTTTTATTTTGAAAGATGTTGTCAAAAATTGGTTAGGTTGATAAAATCATCTTAATATTTAAATTGGACAAACGGGCTGCTTTATTTTCAGAATAAAATGAAAAATAAAGCATGAAAAAAATAAAAAAGACATAAAGTAGTGGTAATCAGCTGCGCCAATTGATCATGAAGTCTTCAAAATAGAAGAAGAAAACGCTCATTCGTAAGAAAAAGGATGAGAGGAAAAGGTCTCATGGATTTGGTAATTAAAGCAAACGAGATCGAAAGTTCTATTTCTATTGACCTGATTGGTTGGCGTTTTAAAGTCACTGGCTTCTTAGAGATTGTGCCATTTGAACTGAATATTCCCATTGTCGAATTTAATAATTTTCACATTCTTTTACTATGCTATAATAATGAAAAGAAGAGGGTGAGGTTATGGGAAAGCTGAAAATCCACTCTGCTGAGGTAGCGAACGAAATTAGCAAGTGGACGAGGGTCATTTCTCAGAATGACTTAGAAAAATCTGCTGTCTATAAAGAGAAAATTCAGAATTTGCTAAAAAATACAGATGAAGACCGTGAAGTTCTCCTTTATTATCAGCTTGTTGACGGCAGACATGAAATGTTACTTGGAAATATTGAAAAAGCCAATCAAATTATGAAAAGTGTCGGAACGCTCGATGAGAAGGCAGATGACATTATTAATTTTTATTTTTACTTTTACAAAGGCCAATATGCTGCATATGTGAAAAAGTATGATGAAGCCATTAGCTTTTACAAAATTGCAGAACAGCGGCTAAAACGTGTGAATGAAGACCTGGAAGTAGGAACTTTTCACCATAAGGTTGCTTCGATCTATTACGAACTGAAACAAAATTTCATATCCATTAATCATATTAAAAAAGCCATCGATACGTTCAAAGCGCATGAAGAATACACAGCGCAGGCGATTGACAGCTTAATTTTACATGCAAGTAATTGTATTGATTTGTTCCAATTCGATGAAGCAGAGAAAAAGTATAAAGAAGCACTTGAGAAAAGTAAGCGCATTAACAATGAAGTGCTCATTGGGAAATGCTATCACAATTTAGCGGTTCTTTATTATGCAAAGCATGATTATGAAAAAAGCGCACATTATGCCAAAAAAGGGATGGGCATTCAAATTCACCGTGACAATAGCCATTATTACATCCAATCTTTATATGTTCTGGCCAATGCCTTGGTTCATTTAGGAGATCAAGAGGCGAGGGAATATATTAAAGAGGGTATTTTGTATAGTTGTGATATCCAAAATAATGAATATATAGTAAAATTTGAAATTTTGGATTTGATGTGCGAGAATAGTGGGGCAGCAGACGTATTCTCAGAAAAATTAGACTACATAGAAAAAAATAGATTATATGTGGAGCTTGAGGATTTGTCTGAACAAATATCGAAATACTTCAAGGAACGAAATGATTATCAAAATGCCATTCGTTTTCTTGAAAAGAAATTCGATGCACAAATACTTCAAAAGAAAGTGGAGGTTATCTTATGAAAAAGTTGTTGTTAGGTGTAACCGTTGTTACAGCAGTCGCAGTTGTTTCTTCCCTTTTTGCTCTTGACGCAGAGACGACAGAGCAAGCCATCAGAGCGATTACGTGATCGAATTTATCTGTCAACCTCTTCGTATGAATCAGAAGAGGTTTTTTTATGCGCTCAAAACTGGAAAAACGAAAAAAGACACGTCATAATGAAAGGAAGTATCATATTTAGAGGTGACCTATGACGAAAATTTTTGCACACAGAGGCTTTAAAGGCATTTATCCTGAAAACACCATGATAGCTTTCGAGCATGCACTTCTTTCGGGAGCTGACGGAATTGAGCTGGATGTTCAGCTGACGAAAGACGGAAGACTTGCTGTCATTCACGATGAGAAACTGAACAGAACAACGAACATGAAAGGTTTAGTAAAAGACCATACATATGAAGAATTAAAAGCAGGAGATGCGAGTCATTCTTTCTACGAAGAAACCGGTGCTGTATCCATTCCTCTTTTAGAGGAAGTATTAGAGCTAGTGACGCAGCAATCATCACTCATCATCAATATTGAACTGAAAAACTCCATTTATCGATATCCGGGTATCGAAGAGAAAGTAAAAAAGCAAATCGAGCATTTTCAAATAGAAGATCGTGTACTTGTTTCATCGTTTCATCACGGCAGTTTAGCTCTTTTTCACAAACTGATGCCGCATGTTGAACTAGCTGTTCTGACAATGGATGTGATCCATCAGCCGGAGATGTATATAAAAACAGTACCAGCAAGAGGCTACCATCCTAATATAAAGGGTGCCGGCGTGACCAAAGAGGTGGTGTCAGCACTCCATGCCGCTCAGCAAGTGATCAGGCCGTTTACAGTAAATAGTGAAAAGCAAATGAAAAACATGTTTTCCTTAGGTGTCGATGGCATCTTCACTGATTTTCCTGATCGAGCCGTGAAAATAAGAGAAGAAATGAAATAAAGACCTGCTCTAAATCAGCGGGTCTTTTTTCACGTTTTATCTCTGCTTAAAGCGAGCAGTCACTTTATTTCGTTTACGGTCTCTATATAAAATAAAGCCAGCCACTACATAAAGACCACCCCCTAAAAATAACAACCCTGCAATTCCTTGCAGCCATAAATATGGAAATGGTGCAATGATGATGCCGAAAACAGTGTCACGCAGCAGCTTAATCCCAAGTGCTGCAAGCGCGCCAGGTATTAAAATAATCACTAGTGCAAGTATTCTCCCCATCAAATGTCCCCTTAAACGTCATTTACTTCCATTGTCTAATTCAAAAAATATTTTGTCAAGAAAGGAAAACGTGGTAATATAAGAGTTGTGCAATTTTTTGCAACGGAAAAATATGGTGTGCAAATTTTTTCATATAAAGGGGTAACGGGATGCAGAGAGTCTTGATTGTCGGTGCAGGACAAGGTGGATCAGCATTGCTTGAAACATTGCTGAAAACAAATACGATTCAAATCATTGCGATCGCCGACCTTGATCTTGAGGCACCGGGGATGGTAGAAGCGAAAAAGAATGGAATTGAGACGACAACGGATTGGAAAGAATACATAAAAGATGACATTGATATCATCATTGAAACAACAGGCAGTTCAGCAGTGCTGAAAGAACTGATTGAAAAAAAGCCAGAGCACGCAGTCATTGTTCCAAGTTCAATGGCTTACGTCATATCAGAATTAATGTCAGAAAAACAGCAGCTGATTCAAATATTAAAGGAACAAACCTATAAGCATGACCGCATTTTTAATGCAACGAATGACGGGATGATTTTTATAAACATGGATGAAGAAGTCGTCCTGTTTAATCGATCAGCGGCCAAAATGGTTGGATGCTCGCAAAAAGATGCGATTGGCCGTCATATACGAGAAGTGATCCCAAATACAAAGCTTCCCGACATTTTAAGATCGAGAGAGCCAGAATTTAATCAAAAACAATTTCTGAATCAGCAAATACAAATTGTGACAACGCGTTTGCCAATTATTGATGACGCGGGGAGAATGCTAGGTGCTTTATCCATTTTTAAAGATATTACAGATGCCGTTGAGCTTGCGGAGGAAGTGACCAATCTTAAAGAAGTACGAACGATGCTGGAGGCGATCATTCAATCGTCGGATGAAGCCATATCGGTTGTTGATGAGCAGGGAAAAGGGATCTTAATCAACCGGGCATACACGAAAATGACTGGATTAACAGATAAAGAAGTTGTGGGGAAACCAGCAGGTGCAGATATTTCTGAAGGAGAAAGCATGCATTTGAAGGTACTGGAAACAAGGAGACCAGTTCGAGGCGTCAGAATGAAAGTCGGACCGAATAAAAAAGATGTGATTGTCAACGTAGCGCCAGTCATTGTTGATGGCATTTTAAAAGGCAGTGTCGGGGTCATTCATGACGTATCAGAAATTCAATCACTCACGAATGAATTAAATAAAGCAAGGCAGCTCATCCGGACACTTGAAGCAAAGTACACTTTTGAAGACATCATTGGAGAAAGTGAGCAAATGCTTGTGGCACTTGAGCAGGCAAAGCTAGGCGCGAAAACGCCAGCCACGATTTTACTCAGGGGAGAATCAGGTACTGGAAAAGAGCTGTTTGCGCACGCCATTCACAATGAAAGTGACCGAAAATATAATCGCTTTGTACGGGTCAACTGTGCGGCCTTATCTGAGACCCTTTTAGAGTCAGAGCTTTTTGGCTATGAAGAAGGAGCGTTCTCTGGTGCAAGGCGGGGCGGGAAAAAAGGGCTGTTTGAAGAGGCAAACCAAGGCAGCATTTTTTTAGATGAAATTGGTGAAATGACGCCAAGTACACAGGCGAAACTGCTTCGTGTGATGCAGGAGAAAGAAATTGTAAGAGTAGGCGGAACAAAGGCCATACCAGTCGATGTTCGTGTGATCACGGCGACAAATGTCAATATTGAAAAAGCGATGGCGGAAGGAAAGTTCAGAGAAGATTTATATTATCGAATGAACAGATACCCGATCTCCATCCCGCCTCTAAGGCAGCGTCTTGAGGATATTGACTCGTTAAGCAAACGTCTCATCCAAAAGATCAATTTAGACTATGGACGGAACGTGAGCGGGTTAACGGAACAGGCACTCAAAAGACTGCGATCATATAAGTGGCCTGGAAACGTAAGAGAGCTTGAAAATGTACTTGGACGAGCCATGATCTTTTTGAACCCGCAAGAAGAGTGGATTGATGAAGGGCATATTTCTTTCATGGAGTCAGAAGATCAGGAAGAAAAAGAGCAGCAGGAACTGGCTGTCAGTCAATTTGAGGGAGAGACGCTTTCTGATGCTGTTGAGGCATTTGAAGCGCAGCTGATTAAACAAACCCTTGAAAAGCATCAATTCAATCGCACGAAAACAGCGAAAACGTTAGGGATCAGCATTCGGAACCTTTACTATAAAATGGATAAATATCAACTTGCAAAAGATAGCATGCAATAAAATGCATGTAACCTGCAAAAGATTGCACGAATGTCATGCAAATTGCCTCATTTTCACTGCATTTCAAACTGGCACGGAACTTGCATATAAAACATGAACCGAGCACAAGGAAAGGTGGGCATATATGAAGCTTGACGATCTGATTATGAAAGCCGCCCAGCTGCAGAATAAAACGGCGGCTGTGGCTCATGCAGAAGACGAAGAAGTGCTTCATGCCATCAAGATGGCAATTAAGCGAAAGGTCGCTCGCTTTCTCCTGGTTGGGAACAAACGCAACCTGAAGGAGCTAGTGAAGCAGCATGAAATCAATGAGGACTGGATAGATATTATTCATTCAGATACTCCCGAAGAATCGGCCAAAATTGCCGTGCAGGCAGTGAGCGAGAAGCATGCAGATATTTTGATGAAGGGGCATGTCCCGACAGCCGTTCTTTTAAAAGCGGTACTGAATAAAGAATATGGGCTCAGGACAGCGAGTGTCCTATCACATGTCGCGGCATTTGAAGTGCCGGGCTTTGACCGCTTTATTTATGTCACAGATTCTGCGATGAACATCGCGCCCGATTTAAATATGCTGAAAGAGATTACGATCAATTCTGTTCAAGTAGCAAAAGCTGTCGGAAACGACATGCCGAAGGTTGCAGTATTGTCTGCGGTGGAGGTCGTAAATCCGGCAATGGATTCAACTTTGACTGCGGCAAGTCTTGCACAAATGAATCGGCGGGGGCAAATTTCTGGCTGCCTGATTGATGGGCCTCTTGCTTTAGACAATGCCATTTCTCAAACGGCAGCTTCTCATAAAAATATTACGAGTGATGTAGCCGGCCATGCAGATATTTTGCTTGTGCCAACAATTGAGGCAGGGAACATTCTTTATAAATCTCTCATCTACTTTGCACATGCAAAGGTGGGAGCTGTGGTGGCAGGAGCGAAGGCGCCGATTGCTTTAACAAGCCGATCTGATTCAGCCGAAAGTAAGCTTTATTCAATTGCGCTTGCCATCTGTACATCAAATTAAGCGGAAGTAATAGGAGGAATAACACGATGGAACTTTTTAAATATATGGAACGATACGATTATGAACAGCTTGTATTTTGTCAGGATGAGCAGTCTGGCTTAAAAGCGATTATTGCGATTCATGATACAACACTTGGGCCGGCACTAGGCGGAACGAGAATGTGGACGTATGAAAACGAAGAAGCAGCCATTGAGGATGCACTGCGTCTAGCAAGAGGAATGACTTATAAAAACGCGGCAGCAGGACTTAATCTTGGTGGCGGAAAAACGGTCATCATCGGCGATCCGAGAAAAGACAAAAATGAAGAAATGTTCCGTGCATTTGGACGTTACATTCAAGGGCTGAATGGCCGCTATATTACGGCAGAAGATGTCGGTACAACGGTAGAAGACATGGATCTCATTCATGAAGAAACCGATTTTGTCACAGGGATTTCTCCTGCATTTGGTTCTTCTGGAAATCCGTCTCCCGTCACTGCTTACGGTGTATACAAAGGGATGAAAGCCGCTGCCAAAGCTGCATTTGGGACCGATTCATTAGAAGGAAAAACAATTGCCGTCCAAGGTGTTGGAAATGTCGCTTACAACCTGTGTAAACATCTGCATGAAGAAGGCGCGCAGCTCATTGTCACAGATATCAACAAAGACTCTGTCAAGCGAGCTGTTGAAGACTTCGGCGCAAAAGCAGTCGACCCTGACGATATTTATGATCAAGCATGTGATATTTATGCACCGTGCGCACTTGGTGCAACCATTAACGATGTGACCATTCCTAAGTTAAAAGCAAAGGTGATTGCAGGTGCTGCAAATAACCAGCTAAGAGAAACGCATCACGGTGACCTTATCCATGAAATGGGGATTGTATATGCTCCTGATTATGTGATCAATGCAGGCGGTGTGATTAACGTTGCTGATGAGCTTTATGGCTATAATGCAGATCGTGCGATGAAAAAAGTCGAAGGCATTTATCAAAATATTGAACGTGTAATTGAAATTTCAAACCGTGATGCCATTCCAACTTATAAAGCGGCAGACCGATTGGCTGAAGAGAGAATTGAAAGAATGCGCAAATCAAGAAGTCAATTCTTGCAAAATGGTCAACATATTTTAAGCCGTCGCTAAATTGAAGAATGAGTTGAAACGGAGGTTTTGTTTTTGCTGACAAAAGAATGGCGTATTCTCACGATTAATCCTGGCTCTACTTCAACAAAAATCGGTGTGTTTCATAATGAACGTTCTATTTTTGAAACGACACTAAGACATACAGATGAGGAATTAAAGCAGTTTCCTCATATCATTGATCAATTTTCATTCCGTAAAGAAACCATTTTGAAAACACTGCATGAACAGGGGATGAACATCTCAAAGTTTGATGCAGTTTGCGCGCGCGGCGGCCTCCTTCGTCCGATTGAAGGAGGCACATATGAAGTCAATGAGCAAATGGTGGAAGACCTAAAAGAAGGATATGCCGGCCAGCACGCATCCAATCTTGGTGGAATCATCGCGAGAGAAATTGCACTTGGCCTGAATATCCCAGCCTTTATTGTCGATCCAGTTGTAGTGGATGAACTAAAACCAATTGCTCGTATTTCAGGGCTGCCAACGATTGAAAGAAAAAGCATCTTTCATGCATTAAATCAAAAAGCGGTCGCAAGAAAAACAGCGGCTTCTTTTGGAAAAAGTTACGAAGATTTGAACATGATTATTACTCATATGGGCGGCGGTATCACCATTGGTGTTCATGAAAAAGGAAAAGTCATCGATGTGAATAACGGTCTGCATGGCGAAGGTCCTTTCAGCCCAGAGCGTGCGGGAACCTTGCCGACAGGTGATCTTGTGAATCTTTGTTTTTCGGGGGAGTATACCCAAGAAGAAATGCTCAAACGCATTATTGGTGAAGGCGGGCTTGCGGGCTATCTTGGCACGACAGACGCTGTGAAAGTGGAACGCATGATTGAAGCGGGTGATGAGCGGGCGGCGCTCATTTATGAAGCAATGTGCTATCAGATTGCCAAGGAAATTGGTGCGGCTAGCGCTGTCTTAAAAGGAGCAGTTGACGCCATTGTATTAACAGGCGGACTTGCGTACAGCAAACAAATTACGTCAAGTATTCGCGGCTATATTGACTGGATTTCAGATGTTGTGGTGTTTCCAGGTGAAAATGAGCTGCAATCGTTAGCAGAAGGTGCGCTTCGTATTTTAAAAGAAGAAGAATCACCGAAAGAATACCCAAATGATCAACAGGAAAAGAAAGGAGTGACAAGTCATGGCAACTGAATATGACCTCGTCATTCTTGGTGGAGGCACAGGCGGCTATGTAGCGGCCATCCGTGCCTCACAGCTTGGATTGAAAACAGCAGTTGTAGAAAAAGAAAAGCTCGGCGGAACATGTCTTCATAAAGGCTGCATCCCGTCTAAAGCGCTGCTCAGAAGTGCAGAAGTTTATCAAACCGTCAAACGCGCAGCTGATTTTGGTGTTGAGGCAGGAGGCGTTGCCTTACAATTTGCCAATGTGCAGAAAAGAAAAACAGAGATCGTCGAAAAACTAGCAGGCGGCGTCAAACATTTAATGAAACAAGGAAAAATTGATGTATATGAAGGGATCGGCCGTATTCTTGGCCCATCTATCTTTTCGCCAATGCCAGGAACGATCTCCGTAGAAATGGCAAATGGAGAGGAAAATGAAATGCTCATTCCAAAGCAGGTTATCATCGCGACAGGATCAAGACCGCGTGTGCTGCCAGGGCTTGAAGCAGATGGAACACACATCCTCACTTCAGATGATGCACTTGAACTGCCAGAGCTTCCGCAGTCGATGCTGATTGTGGGGGGCGGAGTGATCGGAATCGAGTGGGCTTCCATGCTCAATGATTTTGGTGTGAACGTCACTGTGATTGAATTTGCAGACCGCATTTTGCCAACAGAGGATCATGACATTTCTAAAGAAATGGAAAAGCTATTATCTAAAAAAGGCATCACTTTTGTGACAAATGCGAAGGTACTGCCAGATAGCGTAGAAAAGCAGGGAAATCTCGTGACAATTCAAGCAGAAAAGGATGGAGACATGCAGACGTTTGAAGCGGAAAAACTCCTTCTTTCAGTCGGCAGAGTACCTAATATCGAAGGCATAGGTCTTGAAAACACGGACATCCAAACCGAAAAACAAGGCATTGTCGTGAATGAACATTATCAAACGAAAGAATCGCATATTTACGCAATAGGAGATGTCATCGGCGGGCTTCAGCTGGCACATGTGGCTTCTCACGAAGGTATGATTGCTGTTGAACATATGGCTGGGAAAGATCCAAAGCCGCTCGATGAAACGCTCGTATCTAAATGTGTTTACTCTCACCCAGAAACCGCTAGTGTTGGACTCACTGAACAGGCGGCAAAAGAGCAGGGCTTTGAAGTCAAAATAGGGAAATTTCCATTTATGGCGATTGGAAAAGCGCTTGTGTACGGGGAGTCTGATGGATTCGTCAAAATCATTGCCGATCAAAAGACAGATGATATTTTAGGAATTCATATGATTGGTCCTCATGTAACAGATATGATATCTGAAGCTGGATTAGCCAAAGTACTTGATGCAACCCCGTGGGAAGTGGGGCAGACGATACACCCGCATCCGACCTTATCAGAGGCGATTGGCGAGGCAGCCCTTGCTGTTGACGGGAAGGCGATCCATTTTTAATCAAGGAGGGAAACATGATGAGTAACATGCGTCATCAGGAATTAGGATTATCAGATGAACAAGCAATTGATATATACAGAACAATGCTTCTAGCAAGAAAAATCGATGAACGGATGTGGCTTTTAAACCGTTCCGGGAAAATTCCATTCGTCATTTCTTGTCAAGGGCAGGAAGCGCAGCAAGTCGGCGCTGCATTTGCTCTTAATAGAGAAGAAGATTACGTCTTACCTTACTATCGTGATATGGGGGTTGTCCTTGCTTTTGGGATGACAGCAAAAGATTTAATGATGTCTGGTTTCGCAAAACAAGACGATCCAAACTCAGGCGGAAGACAAATGCCAGGGCATTTTGGGCAAAGAGCAAATCGAATAGTGACTGGGTCCTCACCTGTCACAACGCAGGTTCCTCACGCGGTGGGAATTGCCCTTGCTGGACGATTAGAGCAGAAAAACTTTGTCAGCTTTGTTACGTTCGGTGAAGGCTCATCAAACCAAGGTGATTTCCATGAAGGCGCAAACTTTGCTGCTGTGCATAAACTGCCTGTTATTTTCATGTGTGAAAACAATAAGTATGCGATTTCCGTGCCATATGACAAACAAGTAGCCTGTGAACGCATTTCAGATCGTGCGGTTGGATATGGGATGCCTGGCGTAACTGTTGATGGAAATGATCCGCTTGAAGTATATGCCGCTGTCAAAGAAGCGAGAGACCGTGCGGCTAGAGGTGAAGGTCCGACATTGATTGAAACAATCTCTTACCGTTTAACTGCGCATTCAAGTGATGACGATGATTCAAGCTATCGAGAAAAAGAAGAAGTGCTCGAAGCAAGAAAGAAAGATCCGCTCATCCAATATGAAACGTATTTAATCGAAGGAAAGGTCATGACTTCTGAAATGAAAGAAGAGATGACAAAAGAAATTATGCAAATCGTAAACGAAGCTACTGATGAAGCGGAAAACGCAGCTTATGCTGAGGCAGAAAGCGCACTTCGTTACGTGTATGCGGAGTAAGGGGGAAGAAAAATGCCTGTTATGTCATATATAGACGCCATTACACTGGCGATGAAAGAAGAAATGGAGCGAGATCCGAAAGTGTTTGTGCTCGGAGAGGATGTCGGGAAAAAAGGCGGCGTATTTAAAGCGACAGCGGGTCTTTACGAGCAATTTGGAGAAGCGCGCGTCATGGATACACCTCTTGCAGAATCAGCCATTGCGGGTGTAGGTATTGGGGCAGCGATGTATGGAATGCGCCCAATTGCAGAAATGCAATTTGCGGATTTTATTATGCCTGCAATCAACCAAATCATTTCAGAGGCTGCAAAAATTAGATACCGATCAAATAATGATTGGAGCTGTCCAATGGTCATCCGCGCACCTTACGGGGGCGGAGTACACGGGGCACTTTATCATTCACAATCGGTCGAAGCTATTTTTGCTAACCAGCCTGGTTTGAAGATTGTGATGCCTTCTACACCTTATGATGTCAAAGGTCTTTTAAAGGCTGCAGTGCGTGATCCAGATCCTGTATTGTTCTTTGAACATAAACGTGCATACCGCCTGATTAAAGGAGAAGTGCCTGAAGAGGATTACACTCTTCCGATTGGAAAAGCAGATGTGAAGCGTGAAGGCGATGATATCACGGTCATTACATATGGCCTTTGTGTCCATTTTGCGCTGCAAGCAGCAGACCGCCTTGCAAAAGACGGCATTTCCGCTCATATTCTCGATTTGAGAACAGTGTACCCGCTTGATCAGGAAGCGATTATAGAAGCGGCTTCTAAAACAGGGAAAGTGCTTCTATTAACGGAAGATACAAAAGAAGGCAGCATCATGAGTGAGGTTGCGGCGATCATTTCGGAGCATTGCTTATTTGATTTAGACGCACCAATCAAACGCCTCGCAGGACCAGATATTCCGGCAATGCCTTATGCGCCGACAATGGAGAAATTCTTCATGGTCAACCCGGATAAGGTAGAAGCTGAAATGAGAGAGCTGGCGGCGTTTTAAGAAAGAGGAGGGTTTCAAAGTGGCAATTGAACAAATGAAAATGCCTCAGCTAGGTGAAAGTGTAACAGAAGGAACCATTAGCAAATGGCTCGTTTCACCTGGCGATCATGTGAATAAATACGATCCGATTGCGGAAGTCATGACGGATAAAGTGAACGCAGAAGTCCCGTCATCTTTTACAGGAACGATTACAAAGCTATCGGCTGAGGAAGGCGAAACGCTGCAAGTAGGAGAAGTGTTCTGTGAAATTGAAGTCGAAGGAAGCGAGCAGCAGAGCGTGAAAGAAGAAGAAGCACCTGAGCAAAGTGAAGCGCCTGAAGCAGATCAAACAAATGAGAATCAAAGTCAAAAGAAACGTTATTCTCCAGCCGTTCTTCGTTTAGCAGATGAGCATGGCATTGATTTAGCGGCTGTTCAAGGTACGGGAGCAGGCGGGCGAATTACTAGAAAAGATTTGCTGCAGCTTATTGAAAACGGCGGCGTCAAAGAGAAGACAGCACCTGTCAATGAACTTGCCGTTCAACCGGAGCCTGCGCAGTCATCTAAAGCAAAAGCGGCGCCTGCTGTCCCTTCTATGCCTGGTGATGTTGAGCTGCCAGTCACGCCGATCCGTCAGGCAATTGCCGCCAATATGCTGAGAAGCAAACATGAAATTCCGCATGCATGGACAATGATGGAAGTCGATGTGACAAATCTAGTGACAAGAAGAAATCAGCTGAAGGATCAGTTTAAAGCAAAAGAAGGCTTTAACTTGACGTTCTTTGCGTTTTTTGTCAAAGCAGTGGCTCAGGCCTTAAAGGAATTCCCTGAAATGAACAGTATGTGGGCCGGAGATAAGATTGTGCAGAAGAAAGCAATCAATGTTTCGATTGCTGTCGCTACAGATGAAGCGCTTTTTGTTCCAGTCATTAAGGATGCGGATGAAAAGACCATTAAGGGCATTGCCAAAGAAATTCATGAGCTTGCGTTTAAGGTGAGACAAGGAACGCTCAAGCAAAGTGATATGGAAGGCGGTACTTTCACTGTCAACAACACGGGATCATTTGGTTCGGTACAATCTATGGGAATCATTAATTATCCGCAAGCGGCGATTTTACAAGTAGAATCGATCGTGAAGCGTCCAATGATCGTAAACGGAATGATTGCGGCAAGAGACATGGTCAATCTTTGTCTCTCATTAGATCACAGAGTACTAGATGGTCTTGTATGCGGCAGATTTCTTCAACGAATTAAACAAATCCTTGAAGGCATCGACGAGCAGACATCTGTTTATTAAAACATTATTTTCCCCCTCCCGGCATGAGAGGGGGATTTCCACATCTAGGAGAAAGGAGCGATGATATGTCTGGACTAGATTTTTTTGCTTTTCTCACGATTGGTCTCATGTTTATCACAGCGATTGCCTTCGCTTTTCTGCGATACATTTCTAAATCACGCAATCATCCTGAACGATTACTGCTTATCATATCGATCGTTTCAATCATTCAAATCGTGTACTGTCTGCTGATTGTCGGCGGGTTTAAAGGAGCAGCCAATAGCTTTTTAGGAATATCACTTCTCGCCGGGACGCTGCTCGGATATGCACTTGAATATTTATACAGACGCTATATCAAAAAAACGCCCGAATCAAAATGATATCGGGCGTTTTTTTATTCTGCTGGAACAATAAAGGTCAAATGATGTTTTAACACTTCTAAAGAAGAGGGGGCCGTCATATAAACCTCACCATCTGTATCAGCATCCATTTCCTCTTTTGTGTGGATACGAATACTGGACGCTTGAATGAGAGACAGATCGCCGGTGAAATCCTCCAGCTCTTCACGGTTCATTGAGAAGATTTCTTTTAAAGCAGAGAAACTCGTATTTCTGCAAATTAAAATTTCAGCTTTTCCATCATCAATGGCTGCATGAGGCAAATCAATTTTATTTGTACCGATAAAATGTCCATTCATGACAAGAACGATGACAGCTTCCTCTTCCCAGCTTTCCTCTTCGGTCTCAATGCGTACGTGAAAAGGATCTGTTTGCTGCAGGGTGCGCAGGGCACTTGTGAAGTAGCTGATTTTGCCAAGTACGGCTTTTTCCTTGTCGTTAATGTTGTTGGACGTGTCTGCGATCAGCCCAATTCCCCAAAAGTTTAACACGTATCGATCTTCTGCTTTGATTAAGTCGACCTTTTTCTCTTTGCCGTCTACAATCATTTGAGCGGCTTTTTGCATTTGTTGAGGAATACCTAGTGTTCTAGAAAAATCATTGCATGTCCCGCCTGGTAATATCGCTACAGCGGGCCTTTTTTCTAAGCCGCCAATACCGTTCATACATTCATGCACGGTACCGTCTCCGCCTAATATGATGAGCAATTCCACCGTCTCATCAATTTGACGGCAGAAATCATAAGCATCATTTGGCTGCTTTGTTGGTTTCAAAATGAGTTCATCAATATGTAGAGAAAGAAGAGGCACTGTTTGACCGAGTGTTTTTTCCATGTTTTTTTGTCCAGCATTTCCATTATAAATGAGCATCGCTTTTTTGAATTGTGCCATCACGCAGTTCTCCCTTTCTTCTCTTTATCATCACTTTTCCCCAATTTGACAGCTCATAAACGAGGTTCGGAAAAAGAGGCGGCGGATAAGACAACACATTTGCCCGCAGGCGTTTTCCTTGATATGATGGAGTTAAAATGGTTATGGTACGCAAAAGGAGTGGACGGACATGAATATTGATTTTAATTTATTTATGAATGATATTGTAAAACAAGCGAGAGAAGAAATTAAGCAGGCAGGCTACACTGAGCTCACGTCAGCTGAAGAAGTAGACGAAGCACTGACTAAAAAAGGGACGGCACTTGTCATGGTGAATTCAGTATGCGGCTGTGCAGGCGGTATTGCAAGGCCAGCTGCCGGCTATTCTGTTCATTACGATAAGCGTCCAGATCAATTGCTGACAGTGTTTGCTGGGCAGGACAAAGAGGCAACAGCAAGAGCTCGTGAATACTTTGAAGGCTTCCCGCCATCTTCACCATCCTTTGCCTTATTAAAAGATGGAAAAATCATTAAAATGGTCGAGCGTCATGAAATTGAAGGGCATGAGCCAATGGAAGTCGTGTCAAAACTACAAGCCGCTTTTGATGAGCATTGCGAAGAAATCTAACATATGACGTTTGAATGAATAAATATAAAGCAGTCCGGTCTTTAGATCGGTCTGCTTTTTGTTTTATAAGACAATAGAATCAAAATAATTTTAGCAAAATACTATTGCATCTTAAAAAGAAAGTGTTTAAAATACATTATAGTGAATAAATATTCAAATCAATACATGATTTTAAATACTGGGAGGCATCATCATATGAAAAAGTGGTTATTATTACTTATGACAGCTGGTCTTGCAGCTGCACTCGCAGCATGCGGAACTTCTTCTAATAATTCAAACGCATCAGGAGATGACAAGACACTCGTGATGGCAACATCAGCAGATTATCCGCCATTTGAATCAAAAGACGGAGATAAAATTGTCGGTTTTGATGTAGATCTTGCAACAGCACTAGCGAAAAAGAACGGCTACAAGCTAGAAATTCAAGATATGGACTTTGCTAGCCTTGTATCAGCCCTCAAAACAAACAAAGCTGATATTGTCCTTGCAGGAATGACACCTACAGAAAAACGTAAAAAGCAAGTTGATTTCTCTGATGTTTATTACAATGCTAAAAACTTGGTTGTATCAAAGAAATCTAGCGGTATTAAGGCAGAGAAAGATTTAAAAGACAAAACAGTCGGCGTTCAATTAGGTTCTATTCAACAGGATGAAGCAAATGGACTGCAAAAGAAATATAATCTAACAGTTGAAGACCGTAATAAAATTTCTGATATCATTCAAGAGATTAAAGCAGGCCGTTTTGATGCAGCCATAATTGAAGATAAAGTAGCTGCTGGTTACTTGAAAAAGGAAAAAGACTTCCAAGCATTTGGATTGAACAGCTCAAACGAAGGTTCAGCCATTGCATTCAAGAAAAATAGCGACTTAACAGCGAAATTCAATAAATCATTAAATGAAATGAAAGATAATGGCGAACTTGATAAATTAATTAAAAAATGGTTTGCTGATGAAAAGTAAGTCAGGAAAAAGGATCAGCGTCATTCAAGAAAATCAAGTAGAAAAGCGCTGAAAAGTTCAACTCATGTTGAACTTTTTTCCTGTTTTGTATGAAGGCAGAAAAAAGGAGAATGTCATGTTTGATTTTAAAGATGTAATACCTCAGATGCCCTTTATTCTAGAAGGACTTAAGGTCACGCTTTCTATAGTATTGGTGTCCCTTTTACTTGGATTTATCTTAGGAATTTTATTAACGCTTTGTAAAATTAGTGTGTTTAAACCGCTCATTTGGCTTGCAGATTTTTATACGTCAATTTTCCGAGGCACACCACTTGTGCTTCAATTGCTCATTATTTATTTTGGTCTGCCTCAGCTTCTTGGGTTTCAAATCGACCAATACTGGGCTGCTGTAGCGGCATTTTCACTCAACTCGGCGGCATACGTATCTGAAATTATTCGTGCGGGTATTAATGCCATTGATAAAGGTCAAAAAGAAGCGGCCGTTGCTTTAGGCATCCCTTATGCTAAAATGATGAAGGACTTATTGCTTCCACAGGCGTTTAAAAATATTTCACCTGCACTTGTGAATGAGACGATTACACTGACAAAAGAATCAGCGATTGTAACAGTCATCGGACTGGGGGATGTCATGAGACGAGCCTATCAAGCAGGGGCCGTTACGTATAATTATCTTGAACCGCTTATTTTTGCGGGTCTTATCTATTATGTCATCGTGCTTGTTCTCACCTTTGTCGGCAAATCGGTGGAAAGGAAGTTAAAATCAAATGATTAAAATAGAGAAACTCACAAAATCTTTTGGTAAAAATGAAGTTTTAAAGGGGATCGACACCACCATTAAAGAAGGGGAAGTTGTTGCGGTCATTGGACCATCTGGTTCAGGAAAATCGACGTTCCTTCGCTGCATCAATTTACTTGAAAAGCCGACTTCTGGTGTCATTACGATTAAGGACACCGAAATCACCAACCCAAAAACGAATGCACTAAAAGTGCGTGAGAACATCGGAATGGTGTTTCAGCATTTCCATCTGTTCCCGCATAAAACGGTGCTGGAAAATATCACGTATGCGCCAATGAATGTGAAGAATCAATCGAAGGAAGACAGCATCAAACAAGCTGAAGACCTGCTCAAAAAGGTAGGGCTTTTAGAGAAAAAAGATGATTTCCCGAACCGTTTGTCCGGCGGTCAAAAGCAGCGTGTGGCGATTGCGCGTGCGCTTGCGATGACACCAGACATTATGCTGTTTGACGAACCAACGTCAGCCCTAGATCCAGAAATGGTCAAGGAAGTATTAGAGGTCATGAAAGAGCTGGCTCAATCTGGAATGACACTCGTCATCGTCACACATGAAATGGGCTTTGCAAAAGAAGTGGCTGACCGCGTGATCTTTATGGATGATGGGAAAATTGTAGAGGATGCAAACCCTGTACAATTTTTTGAATCACCGTCTTCACAGCGTGCGCAAGACTTCTTACAAAAAATATTATAAAGAAAAAGAGAAGGAGACTTAACATCTCCTTCTTTTTTTGATTATAATGGGGAAAGTAAAAAAAGTTCATCATTTCACAAAAGTGAATGGAAACAAGACAGAAAAGAGTGAATCACATCATGTTTAAAATCGGCTACCGAACGCTGAAAACAGCATTAGGAACAGCGATCGCTATTTATATTGCACAATTGTTTGGCTTGCAAAATTATTCTGCTGCCGGGATTATTACGATCCTGTGTATTCAGGTGACAAAGAAAAGATCCCTGTTAGCATCGGGAGCCCGCTTTGCAGCTTGCAGTCTTGCCATTTTATTTTCTTATTTATTTTTCGATCTGATTGGGTATCATCCTTTTGTGATCGGTTTGATGCTGCTTGTCTTTATTCCGACAACGGTTCTGCTTCGAATTAAAGAAGGGATTGTCACAAGTTCAGTCATTATCCTCCATTTATACATGTCTGGCGGGATTACCCTGCATCTCATTTGGAATGAACTGCTGCTGATTACCATTGGTGTTGGGGTAGCGCTGATTATGAACCTCTATATGCCAAGTGTTGATAAAAAGCTCAAACGCTACAGCGAACAGATTGAAGCCAACTTTGCTAAAATCTTTGAGGAAATCGAGCAATACTTAATGACAGGGAAACAAGACTGGACAGGAAAAGAAATACCAGAGACACATCAATTGATCAAAGAAGCGAAAGCTCTTGCATATCGTGATGTTGAAAACCATGTATTAAGACATGAAAACCTGTATTACCATTACTTCAACATGAGACAAAAGCAATTTGAAATCATTGAGCGTGTGTTGCCTAAAATTACGTCGATTTCCGTCACAACGGAGCATGGACAAATCATTGCAGAATACATTAGAGACTTACGCGAACATATTCACCCAGGGAACACAGCGCATAAGTTTTTAAGACGTCTCATTGATATGAAAGAAGAGTTCGATGCACTTCCGCTCCCGCAAACACGAGAAGAATTTGAGGCAAGAGCGGCACTCTTTCATTTCCTTGGTGAAATGGAACAATATTTAGTACTGAAAAGCTATTTTAAAGGGATGAAAGAATAGAGACGCATGAGTTCCTCCTTCATTGGTCAATCTAATGAAAAAGGAGGAGCCTATGCGTCTTTTATTTTATACCGTACTGACCATGTCCCTTTCACCAATCTGGCCGCTTGGACAAAACCCGCTGCCAGGTGACCCATTTGTCATTATTAATAAACAAACAAATGAACTTGCCTTTATTGATCAAGGGAAAATTCAAAAAGTATATCCTGCCTCTACAGGAAAAACAGCAGATTTAACGCCAGAAGGTGAATTTACGATTATGATCAAAGCGAAAGATCCCTATTACAGAAGAAAAAATATTGAAGGCGGTGCAAAGAATAATCCTCTTGGGCGAAGATGGATTGGATTCGATGCACGAGGAACAGATGGCAGAACCTACGGAATTCACGGAACGAGTGATGAAACTTCGATTGGGAAATTTATCACAGCAGGCTGTGTAAGGCTTCATAATCAAGATGTAGAGCGATTGTTTGATCAGCTTCCAATTGGTACAAAGGTATGGATTACAACCTCAAGCGATTCCTTTGAAAAGCTTGCCAAAGACAAACAGGCCATTCGTTGATATCGCGAATCACCTGCTTGTCTGCTTTTATTCAAACCTTATAAAAAGGCTGCTGCTCCTGCTAAAAGTGAAGAAACTAACAGCAGGCTAATCATAAGCAATACCATAAATTTCATGAATTTTTGAGACATATCGCACCCCTATAACCGAAGATTTTTGCGACAAGCGCACTTGTCTTTATTTTATCTGGTTTTTTCATATGCGACAAGTGATCAGCAAAGGAAGTGAACGGATGAACCAAATCGATCATATTGCCATTGCCGTCTTTTCTATTAAAGAAACATCTCAAACGCTTCATCAGCTATTTAACTGGCATTTTTCAGACATACAAGAGATTCCTGAGCAGGAGATTAAAGCGTCCTTCGCTTTACTTGATGATCTGCACATTGAATTAATTGAGCCCATCTCAGCCCGCAGTAAACTACATACCTTTTTAACAAAAAGAGGAGAGGGGCTCCATCATATTGCGTTAAAGTCAGATGACATTCAAATGGATCTTAGCCGTCTCGATCACCTTGGCGTGCAGCTTCTCCAAAAAACAGCACAGATGGGCGCCGGCGGAAAGCAGATTGCATTTATTTCACCTAAAGAAACGTCAGGTGTGTTATTTGAATTGTGCGGGTCCTTGAAAGGAGAGAAACATAGCGATGAATGAATCGTTCAATGACTTGTCCGAATGGCGGAAGAAAGCGTTAATGGGCGGCGGCGAAAAACGAGCAGCAGCTCACAGAAGCAAAGGAAAGCTGACGGTTCGAGAGCGACTGCACGAACTTCTTGACGAGGGCAGCTTGATGGAAATTCAGTCATTTGCAACAGGCGGTCTGTCAGAGCATGTTGGTGACGGCGTCGTCATTGGCACGGGACTCATTCACGGTAAGCCCGTTTGTGTTTATGCACAAGATGCAACCGTATATGGGGGCTCATTAGGCGAAATGCATGCCAAAAAAATTACCTCTTTAATGGATCTGGCAGCTAAGAATCAGATGCCGGTCATCGGTCTAAAAGACTCAGGTGGTGCGAGAATTCAAGAGGGTGTGGTATCATTAGAAGGATACGGACAGATTTTTAAACGGAATGTGCTGTACTCTGGTCTAATCCCGCAAATATCTGTTATTTTAGGTTCATGTGCTGGAGGTGCAGTCTATTCTCCTGCATTGACTGATTTTGTCTTCATGACAGACCAAACAGCTCATATGTTTTTAACTGGTCCGAAAGTAATAGAAAAGGCAACAGGAGAAACGGTCTGTCCTGACCGTCTTGGCGGTGCAAGTGTTCAGCATCAGACAAGCGGAAATGTGCACTATACTGGGGAAGATGAGAAGGAAGTGTTAAAAGCGGTTCGAACTCTTTTAACGTACATACCAACGAAACAGCAGGCTCTCATGCAGGCTGAAGCACGAAAGCAAGATACCGCTGATCCAGGCAGCATTTTGCCAAAGGATCCATCCCGCACCTATGATGTCAAACAAGTGGTGACAGCGATAACCGATCCAGACTCATTCTTTGAAACGCAGCCTTGTTTCTCAAAAAATATTGTCACTGGTTTTGCCAGACTACAAGGAGCTTCCATTGGTGTTGTTGCCAATCAGCCAAAGGTGCTGGCAGGCAGCCTTGATCTTGACGCGGCCGATAAAGCGGCCAGGTTTATTCGATTTTGCGATGCATTTCATATTCCGATCTTAACTCTTGTGGACGTTCCTGGTTTTTTACCAGGGGAGAAAGCCGAGCATGCGGGAATTATCCGCCACGGTGCAAAGCTTTTATATGCGTACGCTGAAGCAACCGTTCCAAAAATCACTGTGATTTTAAGAAAGGCGTTTGGCGGTGCATATGTCGCGATGAATAGCAAGGGCTTAGGCGCTGACTTTGTTTATGCATGGCCAGAGGCCGAAATTGATGTCATGGGGAAAACGTTCGCAGATGAAATCGTTCATCCTGCTTCGCGCGAGACTGAGAACAAACCAAGTGTATGGAAAGCGGCTCAGGCAGGTCTGATAGACGATATTTTCATGCCGGCTGAAACGAGAGAGCGATTGATCCGCTCATTTGATGTGCTTCGCAGTAAGGAAGAAGATAGACCGTTAAAAAAGCATGGCAACATGCCGCTATAAGAGGAGGAGCATCATTATGATCAATGAAAAACGCTTACTAGATGAATTTTTAGAATTAGTTCAGATTGATTCAGAAACAAAACACGAAGAGAAAATTGTTGAAGTCCTAAAAGAAAAATTCTCGCAGCTTGGTCTAAAAGTGGTTGAAGACGATTCAAAAGCGGTAACAGGCCACGGCGCAGGCAACCTTGTCTGCACATTAGAAGGAAATCAAGAGGCAGATACGATTTATTTCACTTCTCATATGGATACAGTTGTACCGGGGAATGGCGTAAAACCAGTCATTGAGGACGGCTATGTGAAAACAGATGGAACAACGATTCTTGGCGCTGACGATAAAACAGGACTTGCTGCTATGTTTGAGGCGATCCGCGTGCTGAAAGAGAAAAATTTACCGCATGGAACAATTGAATTTGTGATCACAGCAGGTGAAGAATCAGGACTTGTTGGAGCAAAAGCGTTAGATCCGAATTTGATGACAGCGAAATACGGCTATGCCCTTGATTCAGATGGCAAGGTTGGTACGATTATCGTAGCTGCACCAACACAGGCAAAAGTACGCGCAACGATTTACGGAAAAACTGCTCACGCAGGTGTCGCGCCAGAAAAAGGTGTGTCTGCGATTACCATTGCATCAAAAGCAATTGCCAGCATGCCGCTTGGCCGGATTGATGAAGAAACAACGGCGAATATCGGCCGTTTTGAAGGCGGAACACAAACGAATATTGTGTGCGATCAAGTCGATATTTTGGCGGAAGCACGCTCTTTAGAACCAGCAAAAATGGAAGCTCAAGTAGCGAAGATGAAAGAAGCCTTTGAAAAAACCGCTAAAGAAATGGGCGGAAGTGCCGATGTACAAATTGACATCATGTATCCAGGCTTCAAATTCTCACACGGCGATCAAGTCGTAGAAGTGGCGAAAAAAGCGGCAGCAAAAATTGGCCGTCCTTCAGAACTGCAGACGAGCGGCGGAGGCAGTGATGCAAACGTCATTGCAGGCAACGGCGTCCCAACTGTCAACCTAGCTGTTGGATATGAAGATATTCATACGAAAAATGAGAAAATGCCGATTGAAGAATTAGTCAAAACAGCTGAAATGGTTCTCGCCATTATCGAAGAAACGACAAATCCATCGTAAAGGCAGGAGACTCTGTGAGCACGCAAAAGATTATTATTTTTCAGGTGGGACAAGAGGAGTTTGGCATCAGTGTAGAGCATATTCGTTCGATTGAAAAGGTCCCTTACTTACAAGAAGTATCGAATCTTCCAAAAGAAATTAAAGGCCTGATGTCATTAAGAGGAGAGGTCATTCCTGTCAGTGATACAGGCGTGATGCTTCACGGAAAGCCTCTTGATGTGAACGAGCAGTCAAAGGTGCTGTTATTTGAAGTTAACGATCAAATGATTGGCTGTCTTGTCTCAGATGCAAAAGATATCATCGATATCGAGCAGAGCGAGATCAAGCCATTTCATATGAACACGAAGGCCTCTGAATATTTCTTCGGCGTTGTGGAGAGAGAAAACAAAATGATTTTACAAGTGGACCCAAATAAGTTCCTTGGGAAAATTGAGGACCTCGATCAATTGCCAGACCGGTTGAAAGAAGAGTTGGCATAATGAAAAGCCCCTTATCTAAAGATAAGGGGTTTATTTTTATTCAGCAGCTGGTTTGGCTTGTTCGTTAGCCGCAGCTTTCGTTTTTGATTTTTGGTACATGACATTTAAAATAATCGTTTGAATCGTGAGTAGTAGTCCGCTTGTCATCCAGTATAAAGGAAGAGCAGCGGGTGCATTAATTGAAAGAAACAGCATCATGATTGGGAAAATCATGCCCATTACTTTCGCTTGCTTCAGCGCAGCCTCTGTCTGGGTGCCTGATTGCTTTGCATATTTTTGCGTGACATAAAATTGCAAGAAATACATAGCCCCTGCAAAGACTGCCACCAATAAATCGGTTTGTCCTAAGTTAAACCATAAGAACGTATGAGTTGCGATCTCAGGTGTTGAGCGGATCGCTGAGTAAAAGCCAAGAACAATTGGAATTTGAATCAGCATAGGCAGACAGCCCATTGCCAGCGGGTTCACATTGTTCTCTTTATATACTTTCATCATTTCCATTTGCAGTTCTTTTTGTTTTTCAGGATCTTTCGTTTTCTTCAATTTGCTTTGTATTTGGTCAATCTGAGGTTTCACCAGTGCCATTTTTTCCTGCATGACTCTTTGCTTCTTAAATTGATTCGCAAAAAGCGGGAAAATCAGCAGGCGGACAATCAAGGTGACGAACATAATGGATAAACCATAATCATCATGGAAAAAGTTCGCAAGCCAAATGATCAGCTCAGAAAAAGGCTGAACAAAATAATGATGGAAAAACCCATCAGAGCTCGTATTCGTTTGCGCACTCGCTGCAAATGCAGGTGACGCAATCATCATCAAACATAAAGTCGTAAAAACAGTCAATAAACGTTTCAATTCGTTTCCTCCTCATGATTAAAAAATTTAATTAGTGAGAGGAAGCGAATGGTCTTCATCATCATTAGATGATCTTTTCATTCGAATGACTTTACTAATCCAAGTTGTAATGCGATCATATATGATAAACAGAAAGTCTGTTCGATTCAAGCAAGATGCGTCCAACTCTTCCAAACGATGTCCACCAAGGTGTTCGTTCATACGGCAGTCTTTTAGTAAAAACGCAATGCCGATGGCCGTCAGCGCTGGAAGAATAATCGTAAAGAATTCAACAAGGAAAAAGACTTCATTGAATGTATCAATAATCATGATTATCACATCCATTTCATTACTCACAGTGTACTATACACATGGTTAAATGTCTAACAGAACCACGTGTTTTCTCTATTAAATAAAATTCCTTATTTTGTATAAAATAGTAAATGTCATCCAAACTTCATATTTCCTATCCTATAATGAGGGGGATGAAAAGAAATGGAGGTTTTGAATATGACAAGTATTTACCCAAAGTTTCGAGCAGCTGCGGTACAAGCAGCACCTGTCTACTTAAATTTGGAAGCAACCGTTGAGAAATCATGTGAACTGATCGACGAGGCAGCTTCAAATGGTGCAAAGCTTGTGGCATTCCCAGAAGCATTTTTACCTGGTTATCCTTGGTTTGCTTTTATTGGTCATCCAGAATACACAAGAAAGTTCTATCATGAATTATATAAAAATGCAGTTGAAATCCCTAGCTTAGCCATTCAAAAAATCAGTGAGGCAGCAAAAAGAAATGAAACGTACGTTTGTATATCATGCAGTGAAAAAGATGGCGGATCTCTCTATTTAGCTCAGCTTTGGTTTAATCCGAATGGGGATTTAATTGGAAAACATCGGAAAATGAGAGCTTCTGTAGCAGAAAGACTCATTTGGGGGGACGGAAGTGGAAGTATGATGCCGGTGTTTCAAACTGACATTGGAAACCTTGGCGGATTAATGTGCTGGGAGCATCAAGTTCCACTTGATCTTATGGCGATGAATGCCCAAAATGAGCAGGTACATGTAGCCTCTTGGCCAGGTTATTTTGACGATGAAATTTCAAGCAGATATTATGCCATCGCGACACAGACATTTGTGCTGATGACTTCATCTATATATACGGAAGAAATGAAAGAGATGATTTGCTTAACGCAGGAGCAAAGAGATTACTTTGAAACATTTAAGAGCGGGCATACGTGCATTTACGGGCCGGATGGGGAACCGATCAGTGATATGGTTCCAGCTGAAACGGAAGGAATTGCTTACGCTGAAATTGATGTAGAAAGAGTCATTGATTACAAGTATTATATTGATCCGGCTGGACACTACTCCAATCAAAGTTTGAGTATGAATTTTAATCAACAGCCCACTTCGGTTGTGAAACAATTATATCCTCAAAAAAATGAAGTATTCACATATGAGGACATTCAATATCAACATGGTATACTTGAAGAAAAAGTGTAAATGAACGTGAAACCTAGCGCGCAGACAAACCCTCGCATTCGGTGTCAGTCCTGCGCTCCGATGCTCGTCCTTCCTAGGGCTGCCAAGGTTTTTGATCACGCTGAAAAGAAGACAAAGGGCTAAAATCAAGATCATTTTAACCCTTTGTCAACAATCTGGAACCTTCTCTTTTTTAGAGAAGGTTTTTTTGAGGAAAGATGAAATAAATCAATGTATAATTGAGCATAAAAGGGATCCATCATGTTTGATATATGAGGAAACAGCTGATCAAAATACAGGTAGACAAGAAAATGGGGTTATGCCAATGTCAAATATTATTTTTCATATAGACATGAATGCTTTTTATGCCAATGTAGAAATGGCGTATGATCCTTCTTTGCGGGGGAAACCTTTAGCCATCAGCGGAAATGCAAAAGAGCGTAAAGGGATTGTTGTGACGTGCAGCTACGAGGCAAGAGCACTAGGTGTGAAGCCCCCGATGCCCTTATGGGAGGCGAAGCGGCTATGTCCGGGACTCATTGTCCGCACACCGAACTTTGACCGATACCGCAGCTCCTCACAAGAGATGTTTACAATACTAAGAGAATACAGTGATTTAGTCGAACCTGTATCGATTGATGAGGGCTATATTGATTTAACGCATACACCATATGCCGAGCATGCGGTAAAAACGGCTCATGATATTCAAACAAGGCTTGTAGAGGAGCTGATGCTACCTTCAAGTATCGGCATTGCACCGAATAAATTTTTAGCGAAAATGGCGTCTAATTGGAAAAAGCCAATGGGCATCACCATATTGCGTAAACGAGATGTTCCGAACATGCTCTGGCCGCTCCCTGCTGGTGATATGCACGGGGTTGGACAAAAAACGGCAGATAAATTAAAAAAAATCGGAATTCATACTATTGAAGACTTAGCGAAAGCGAATGAGTATACGCTAAAAGAATTGCTTGGCATTAATGGACCGAGATTAAAGCAAAAGGCGAATGGTGAACATGACGGCATCGTGGATCCAGAAAGAATATACGAATTTAAATCCGTCGGCAATTCATCCACTCTGCCTCATGATTCGGATGATTCAGATGAACTTGTCACGTTAATTGATAAGCTGTCACAATCTGTGAGTGCAAGGTTAAGGAGAAAAGAAGTAATGGCAAATCGTCTGCTCATCATGATTCGGTATGCAAGCTGGAAAAATATCACGCGAAGTGTCATGCTTACGAATCCAACGGATCGAAAGGAAGATATATTTGAAGCGGCAAAGCAGTTATTCCTTAAACATTGGAATGACCAGCCAGTGAGGCTCTTAGGTGTGACGGGGACAGACCTTGTCGAACGAAAAGCAGCAGTTAAACAGCTTGATTTATTTTCATATACAGAAGATGCAAAAGAAGAGCCTCTCCAAACCATTTTAGATGGACTGAAAGAAAAATATGGAAAGTCATTGGTGCAAAGAGGGGTCACCATTAAGGAAAAAGAGAGCAAAACAAGCGGGACAAGTTTTAATAAAGATTTTTTTCAGGACGAAAGAGGAAATGACTAGCCTGAAAACTTGATAAAAGAGGTGATGTTGTGGTAATTTCAAAGGGTACATCATTTCAGCAGTAATCAATATAGTGTGTTAGAAGGGACGTCAGAATTATGTCAAAACAACAAATCGGTGTGGTTGGACTAGCCGTTATGGGGAAAAACCTTGCCCTCAATATTGAAAGCCGCGGTTTCTCCGTATCCGTTTATAACAGATCTAGCAGCAAAACAGAAGAGTTTCTTCAAGAAGCAGAAGGAAAAAACGTTGTTGGCACATACAGCATCGAAGAATTTGTTCAGTCGCTTGAAACACCGCGTAAAATTCTATTAATGGTAAAAGCTGGTGCAGCAACAGATGCAACCATTCAATCATTACTTCCTCACCTAGAGAAAGGTGACATTTTAATTGATGGTGGAAATACATATTACAAGGATACACAAAGACGTAACCAAGAGCTTGCAGAGAGTGGTATTCACTTCATTGGTACAGGTGTTTCCGGCGGTGAAGAAGGCGCGCTAAAAGGCCCTTCCATCATGCCAGGCGGTCAAAAAGAAGCGCATGAGCTAGTGAAACCAATCTTAGAAGCGATCTCTGCGAAAGTAGATGGCGAGCCTTGTACAACGTATATCGGCCCAGATGGAGCAGGACATTATGTCAAAATGGTTCATAACGGTATCGAGTACGGAGATATGCAATTGATCTCTGAATCATACTTTATCTTGAAGCATGTTGCTGGTTTGTCAGCAGCGGAGCTTCATGAAGTATTCTCAGAGTGGAATAAGGGCGAGCTTGACAGCTATTTAATCGAAATTACAGCTGACATTTTCACAAAAGTGGATGAAGAAACAAACCAGCCGCTTGTGGATGTGATCTTAGATAAAGCTGGTCAAAAAGGAACTGGAAAATGGACAAGCAAAAGCTCACTTGATCTAGGTGTCCCGCTTCCAATCATTACTGAATCTGTTTTTGCGCGCTACATTTCTGCAATGAAAGATGAGCGTGTGGAAGCAAGTCAATTGATCGAAGGTCCTGAGCCAGCGCAATCAGCTGAGAATAAACAAGAGCTGATCGAAGCGGTTAGAAAAGCCCTATTCATGAGTAAAATCTGCTCTTACGCACAAGGCTTTGCGCAAATGAAAGCAGCGTCTGATGAATATAACTGGGATTTAAAATACGGTGAAATTGCGATGATCTTCCGCGGCGGATGTATCATTCGTGCAGCCTTCTTACAACAAATTAAAGAAGCATATGACCGTAATCCTGAACTGAAAAACCTATTGCTTGATCCATACTTTAAGGATATTGCTCAAAACTATCAATCATCACTTCGTAAAGTCATTTCACTTGCAGTGGAACAAGGAGTTCCTGTTCCTTCATTCTCAAGTGCACTTGCTTACTTTGATAGCTATCGCACAGCTGTCCTTCCAGCGAATTTAATTCAAGCACAGCGTGACTATTTCGGTGCACATACGTATGAGCGCACAGATAAAGAAGGCGTATTCCATACTGAATGGATGAAATAAATAGAGAACGACTGAAAAACCTTACCTTTGGTAAGGTTTTTTTGTTTGTATCTTTTCGGCTAAAAATGTGAAAAAGAGGGATGCTATGTAAAAAAGACAAGAAAGTAGGGATAGAAGTGGGCATTTTATATGCACTTCTCCCAGCGATATTTTGGGGAAGTATTGTTCTCATCAGTGTCAAACTAGGCGGGAATGCGTATCAGCAAACCCTCGGCATTACGCTCGGCGCATTTTTATTTTCGATTGCAGCGTTTTTCATCAAAATGCCAGAGCTGACACCGCTTATTTTTGCGGTTTCCGTCATTTCAGGCATCTTCTGGAGTATTGGACAAATGAATCAGCTTTCAAGTGTTGCTTTTCTCGGTGTATCTAAAGCGGTTCCTTTATCAACGGGCATGCAGCTTGTGAGCACAACGCTATTTGGTGTCATGGTCTTCAAAGAATGGCAGACGATGACGGTCATACTCATTGGTTCTTGCGCCATTTTACTGATTATTGCAGGTGTTGTGATGACATCGCTCGGTCAAAAAAAGAATGGCGGCGGGGATGGCAGAGGCAATTTTAAAAAAGGGATCATTATTCTGCTCATCTCAACCGTTGGCTACGTCGGATATGTCGTTATTTTAAGATGGTTTGATATTGATGGCTGGTCTGCACTTGTCCCGCAATCCGTCGGCATGCTGCTTTCATCCTTAGCGATTAGTTTAAAGCAGGACCCATTTAGTAAATATACGTTTAGAAATATCATTGCCGGTCTTGTTTGGTCAACAGGAAATCTTGGTCTGCTTTTGGCCATTCCATTAATCGGCGTAGCCGTAAGCTTTTCGATGTCACAAACAGGGATTGTTATCTCAACACTAGGCGGCATTTACTTATTAAAAGAGAAAGCATCTAGAACAAGCTTTGTCATTGCAGGCTGCTTGATGATTATTGCAGGCGGTGTACTGCTAGGCTTTACAAAATAGGAGGTTACACGAATGTATCCAGATTTAGAAGGAAAAACAGTTCTGATAACAGGTGCAGGTACAGGGATTGGTCAAGCGATGGCCCGCCGATTTGGACAAGAAAAAGCCAATGTGGTGATCAATTACTTCTCCGATAAAGAAAATCCGGATGAAACCATTGCAGATATTCAAAAACATGGCGGACAGGCTGTGAAAATCAAGGGAGACGTATCAAAGGAAGAGGATATGCAGGCGATGATTGATAAAGCTGTTGATACATTTGGCAGTCTTGATGTGATGATCAATAACGCAGGCATTGAAAATGAAGTACCCTCTACAGAAATGACGCTGGATAATTGGAACAAAGTAATGTCTACCAATTTAACAGGCATGTTTCTAGGGTGCCGTGATGCACTGAAGTATATGACAGACCATGGGATAGAAGGCTCGATCATTAATATGTCGTCGGTTCATCAGCAAATTCCTTGGCCTCATTTTGTCCATTATGCAGCTAGTAAAGGAGGCGCAAAGCTTTTGACAGAAACATTGGCGCTTGAATATGCCCCTAAAAAAATCCGTGTAAACAGTATTGCACCAGGCGCCATTGATACCCCGATTAATGCGGAGAAATTCGATGATCCAGCATTGAAAAAAGGCGTGATTGAGCTGATTCCAATCGGTTATATTGGAAAGCCGGAAGAAGTGGCAGCATGTGCTGTCTGGCTGGCATCAAAAGAGGCGAGCTATGTCACAGGCCTGACGTTATATGTAGACGGCGGCATGACAAAGTATCCTGGGTTCCAGGCAGGAAAAGGATAAGACAATGAAGACAAATCAGCGTGTAGACAAACCCTCGCATTCGGTGTCAGGTCTGCGCTCCGGTACTCACGAATGTCAAATTCGCTCCGCACCTGTGCTCGTCCTTCCTAGGGCTGCAAAGGTTTTCTATCAGGCTGAAAAGAAGACAAAGGGCTAAAATCAAGCATTTTAGCCCTTTGTCAACAATCTGAACGAGCGTAAAATAAGCTCTTTTTTACATTAAATACAGACAAATGAAATTAAATGTCTAGACATTTAAAAATAAAATTATATAATATTAATTGGAAGCGCTTTTATTACAACAATGGGGTGAGAGAAATGAAACGTATTTTATTAGCATGCAGTTCGGGAATGTCTACGAGTTTACTAGTGACAAAGATGAAAGCACATGCCGATTCAATCGGGGACGAAGCAGAAATTTGGGCAGTTGGTCAAGATCAAGCAAAAAAAGAAATGGCGAATGCAGATGTTGTGTTAATCGGACCGCAAATGAGCTTTTTAAAAGGAGACCTTCAAAAAGAAGCAACAAAATACGGGATTGAGGTAGAGGTCATTGATATGCAGGCATACGGGCTTGCCGATGGACAAAAAGCGTATGAACAGGCACTTACATTGATGGGGGAATCTTAAAGGATGGAAAAGAAAACACTCGAAGGGCTCACGGAGGAACAAGTGAGCTTTCAATTGATCTTACACAGCGGGAATGCACGCAGCAAATTGCTTCAGGCTCTTAAACAATATCGAGAAGGTCTAGAAGAAGAAGCTTTTGGTCTTATGAAAGAAGCGGAAGAAGATTTACGGCTTGCACATGACATCCATTTTCAACTCGTGCAGAAAGAGGCAGGCGGAGAAAGGGCATCCTTTTCCTTACTGCTCATGCATGCTGAAGATCACTTAATGTCGACCATTACCATCAAGGAGCTTGTGGGAGAGCTCCTGCCGATATTCCAATCGCTTAAACAATAAAGGGTGTAAACAAGGGGGGAAACCAATGTTTGATAAAATAAGTGCCATTTTGGTTCCGATTGCTGGGAGATTGAACAACAACCGCTATTTAGGCGTTTTACGTGATGCCTTTATGCTTGCGTTCCCGCTCACCATCTTTGGTTCCATTATGGTTGTGCTGATGAATTTGCCATTTTTAGATAAAATCATGAGTAAAACCGTACTGGAAGGCGTCCAGTCTGCACTGAATATCGCACCGAGTGCGACCATCAGCATTATGAGTGTGTTTGTTGTATTTGGGATCGGCTACTATTTATCAAAAAGCTATGATGTAGAAGCTGTCTTTGGCGGCGTGATTGCTTTAGCCTCTTTCTTGCTTCTAACTCCATTTTTACTAGAACAAGAAGGCGGTGCAACGATTGCAGGCGTTATCCCAGTTGATCGTTTAGGTGCAAAGGGGATGTTCCTAGGAATGATCACAGGCTTTTTGTCTGCTGAAATTTATCGTTATTTTGTCCAGAAGAAATTTGTGATCAATATGCCGCAAGGGGTTCCGCCAGCTGTTTCCAAGTCTTTTGCTGCACTGATCCCGGCTACTTTGACACTTACAACCTTTTTATTTATTAATATCATCATTACACAAGGCTTCAAAACAAATATGCATGATTTGATTTATCATGCCATTCAGGCGCCGCTTGTCGGTCTTGGAAGCGGTATTATTCCGACGTTGATCGCTGTTTTCTTTATACAAATTCTTTGGTTCTTTGGGCTCCATGGCCAAATTATTATCAACTCTGTCATGGATCCGATTTGGAATACATTGTCCATACAAAACCTAGAAAGCTATACAAAAACAGGTGAGGTTCCTAATATCATCAGCAAGCAGTTTATTGAAATTTATACGGTTGGAATGGGTGGAACCGGTATGACGCTTGCTGTTGTGTTTACGATTTTAATTTTCCTGAAAAGTAAGCAATTAAAACAAGTAGCCAAGCTTGGCTTAGGACCAGGATTATTTAACGTCAATGAACCGATTATCTTCGGTTTACCGATTGTCATGAATCCGCTTATTCTCATTCCGTGGATTTTGGCGCCAATGGTCATTACATGTATTACTTATTTTGCGATGGCATCAGGCATTGTACCGCCGCCGACAGGCGTGAATATCCCATGGACAGTACCGATCTTTATTAGCGGAATGATGGCAACAAATTCATTAGCGGGCGGTCTGCTTCAGCTGTTTAACCTAATGATTGTGTTTGTCATTTGGTTCCCGTTCCTGAAGTTTATTGACCGTATGAATGTGAAAAATGAAAAAATAACGACAACAGAAAAAACGAAGGCAGCAAATATCAAAGGCGAAGGAGACTCAATACATGTCGATGGAAACTAACAAGCAATCATATACATTCCCAGAAGGTTTCTGGTGGGGATCTTCTGCTTCTGCGACGCAAACAGAAGGGAGCGTCCCCGGCGATGGAAAGGGACCGAACATTTGGGATCATTGGTTTGAACAAGAGCCGACTCGTTTTTTTGATGGCGTAGGGCCGAACGTGACATCCCAATTTTATCGAAAATATAAAGAGGATATCCGTCTCATGAAAGAAATTGGCCACAATTCATTTCGGCTGTCGATTTCATGGTCACGCCTCTTACCTGAAGGAACAGGTGCCGTCAATGAAGAAGCGGTGTCTTTTTACAATGATGTGATCAATGAACTGATTGCACATGATATCGAGCCATTTGTGAACCTATACCATTTCGATATGCCAATGGCGCTTCAGGAGAAGGGCGGCTGGGTGAACAGACAGGTGGTCGACGACTATGTCAGCTATGCGGCATTATGCTTCCAATTATTTGGTGACCGGGTGAAAAAATGGTTTACCCATAACGAACCGATTGTGCCTGTAGAAGGCGGATATATGTATAGCTTTCATTATCCAAACGAAGTCGATTTCCAAAAGGCTGTACAGGTCGGTTTTCATGAACTTTTATCAAATGCGAAGGCGATTGCGGCTTATAAAAAGCTGCAGCAAGGCGGTAAGATTGGCATCATCCTAAACCTGACTCCTTCGTACCCGCGAAGCCAGCATCCGCGCGATGTAGAAGCAGCAGAGATGGCCGATGCTTTCTTTAACCGTTCCTTCTTAGATCCTGCGGTGAAGGGGCATTTCCCGGAAAAGCTAGTAGAAGTCTTAAAAAAAGAAGGCTTTATGCCAAGTATGGAAGAAGGGGACCTTGAGCTCATTCGAGAGAATACGATTGATCTTCTTGGCATCAACTATTATCAGCCAAGAAGAGTGAAAGCGAAAGAGCATATGCCGCACCCTCAAGCACCATTTATGCCGAACCATTATTTTGATTCTTTTGAGATGCCGGGAAGAAAAATGAATGTGTATCGAGGCTGGGAAATCTATGAAAAGGGCATTTATGACATATTGAAAAAAGTCCAAACAGACTATGATAATATTGAATGTTTTATTTCTGAAAATGGCATGGGTGTCGAAGGAGAAGAGCGGTTTAAGGATGAAGAAGGAATGATTCATGACGATTACCGCATTGACTTTATTTCTGAGCATCTCAAATGGGTTCATCGAGCCATTCAAGAAGGAAGCAATGTGAAAGGCTATCATCTATGGACCTTTATGGACAACTGGTCCTGGTCGAATGCATATAAAAATCGTTATGGATTTGTCTCAGTCGATCTTCAAAAAGACGGGAAACGAACGATTAAGAAAAGCGGATACTGGTTTCAATCCGTTTCAAAGAATAACGGTTTTTAATCAAAATACTTGCTCTTTCCTTGAAAAGAGCAGGTATTTTTCTTATGTGACGGGAAGTGGATGAAACAAAAATGGCTGGCACCTTTTAAGCTCACATCCCTTAGTGTAAAATGAGAGGAAGGCTAAAAAACGCCATATTTCCATCTAGAATAAAGCGCTATGAAAAAACAAGTCAGTTGGTGGTGTGAGATGAAGAAGTATGAACTCATTTCAGAAGAAATCAGAAAACGAATAGGAACAGCATATTATCCAGAAGATCAACCCATTCCAGATGAGAACTCGCTTGCCGCCGAATTTCAATGCAGCAGAATGACAATGAAACGTGCGCTCGATCTTCTCGTTGCAGAAGGTCTGCTCTTTAGAAAAAGAGGCCACGGTACATTTATTGTAAAGGCAGCGCTCAATCAAGGGGCAATCAATGTATCAGGCCATGAAAATAAAGGGTTCACAAAAGTCATGGCAGATAAAAACGTCACGACTCAAATCATTCATTTTGATGTCCATTTTCCAAGCGAAGAGGTGGCAGCCCATCTATCTATTGACTCAACCACACCTATTTATGATATCATCCGGCTCCGTCTTGTGGATGAAGAGCCTTATGTATTAGAAAAAACGTTTATGCCTGTTAATCTCATTAAGGGCATAGATGAAGAAGTTCTACTGGGTTCTATCTATGGCTACATTTCAAATCAGCTTCATCTAAAAATAGCAGGAGCGCACAAGAAAATTAGAGCGGCTAAATCAGATCAGCTGGATCAGCAGTATTTAGGGTGTGACCCCACAGATCCTGTGCTTGAAGTCGAGCAGGTTGCTTATTTAAACGCAGGGCAGCCGTTTGAATATTCATTTAGCCATCATCGCTATGATAAATTTGACTTTTCAACGGTTGAAATAACGAAAACAGGACGTTAAAAAAAGAGCAGAACCCCCAAGGGAGACTGCTCTTTTTTCATATGATTTTATATATTCCACCAATGGTATCCATCTTTTTCTAGAAGCTCATCAGCTTCTTTCGGTCCCATAGAACCAGCAGGATAGTTTGGTTTTAATGTTTTGCTTTCTGCCCATTTCTCAGAAATCGGATCAACAAAGTTCCAAGAAAGTGCCACTTCATCCCAGTGAGCAAAGTTTGTCGCATCGCCTAGCAAGCAGTCATGAATCAGCTTTTCATATGCTTCTGGTGTATTCATGATGTCGTTATAGTTTGTTTGGTAGTCGAGCTTAATCGGTTTCGCATATGTGCCGCCATCCAGCTTGCGAGCATTTAAGTGAAGGGTGATGCCTTCATCTGGCTGAATATGAATGACGAGTAAGTTTGGATGCATGGCATTTCCGTTTCCATAGTACAGGTTCATGGGAATGTCTTTAAATTGAACCACGATTTGAGTAGATTTCTTTTCTAACCGTTTTCCTGTCCGAATGTAAAATGGCACCCCGGCCCATCTAAAGTTATCAATCAGCAGTTTCCCTGCCACAAATGTTTCTGTGTTTGAGTTCGGGTCAACATTTTGCTCTTCCAGATAAGAAGGAACGACATTGCCATTCATCGTACCAGTATCATACTGACCGCGGACAAAGAATTGATCGACCTCATCTTTAGAGAAAGGACGAAGAGCGCGCAGTGCTTTCCGTTTTTCGCTGCGGATTTCCTCTGTATTCAGTTTAATTGGCGGCTCCATTGCTAAAAGGGCAACCATTTGAAGCATATGGTTTTGGACCATATCTCTTAGTGCACCAGAATTTTCGTAATATCGAGCCCGGTCTTCAACCCCTAAGGATTCACTGGATGTAATTTGAATGTTTGAAATATAGCGGTTTGTCCAAAGTGGTTCAAAGATGGCATTTGCAAAGCGAATGACTTCAATGTTTTGAACCATTTGTTTACCAAGGTAGTGGTCAATACGATAAATTTGATCTTCTGTGAATGCATCACGAATTTCTTCATTTAATGTCTTGGCACTTGGCAGATCGTGCCCAAATGGCTTTTCAATGACAAGTCGTGACCAGCCGGTTGTTTCTGATACGCCCTCACTCTTTAGGAACTTCGCAATCGTTCCGAAAAATTCCGGTGCCATAGCTAAATAGAACATGCGGTTATTTGGAATACTGTACGTATCTTCAAGGCCTGTTAAAAGCGTGTTTAGCGATTGATAGGAAGCAGGGCTTGATACGTCAAAATCGTGATAATAGAAATGTGAAATGAATTCCTCTGTTTTCGCTTCTGCATCATCAGAAGAAACAGATTCCTTTACCACAGCTCTGAGGTCCTCATGAGACCACGGGCGGCGTCCAACTCCGACAACAGCGAATTGATCACCTAGCTTTCCGCTTTGGTAAAGTCTATGTATAGAAGGGTAGAGCTTGCGTTTGGCAAGGTCTCCTGTTGCGCCAAAAATGACAATGACTGCTTTAGGGTTGTTAGTTTCTGTATTCACGAGAAGTACCTCACTTTATTCGTAGCATTGTTGTAAAAACCGAGAATGTATGTACATTTTCTTTATTTTAAAGCTTCATTGTTCGTAAAGCAAACATTTGATTCGACTTTTTCTGCTCTCGTTTCACTTTTTTCAATAATTCCGCTGAATTCACATTTACCTTGTCTTCATGTATTCTAAATGAATGAAGATATTGTATACCGGCTTTAGGAGGAAAAGTAATGGAACTGCTCTTTTTAGGAACAGGTGCAGGCATACCTGCAAAAACAAGAAACGTCACTTGCACAGCGCTAAAGCTTTTAGAAGAAAGAAATGCAGTGTGGCTTTTTGATTGCGGAGAAGCGACGCAGCATCAAATCTTACATACAACGATTAAACCGAGAAAGATCGAGAAAATATTTATCACACATATGCACGGTGATCATGTATATGGCCTTCCGGGACTCCTTGGCAGCAGATCCTTTCAAGGCGGGGAGGATGAATTGACGATCTATGGACCAAAGGGCATCAAGGCCTTTGTGAATGCAACACTTTCAGCTACACAAACGCATTTGACATATCCGCTGCATATCATAGAAATAGACGAAGGGATCGTCTTTGAAGATGATACCTTTCAAGTAGAAGCAAGAAGAGTCTCTCACGGGATTCCAGCTTACGGCTATCGGGTTGTGGAAAAAGATATGCCTGGTTCATTAAAAGCCGAAGACCTAAAAGAAATCGGTGTAAAACCTGGACCTTTGTATCAGAAGTTGAAAAATGGGGAAACCGTGACACTCGAAGATGGAAGAACCATTGATGGAACCGATTATTTGGAACCCCCTAAAAAAGGGAGAATCGTTGCATTTTCAGGAGATACCCGTTTGTGCGAGAATATAACAAGGCTTGCCAAAAATGCGGATGTGTTAGTCCATGAAGCAACATTCGGTAAAGAAGATGCAGATTTAGCCTACAATTATTATCACAGTACAACAGAACAAGCAGCGAAAACAGCACAGGAAGCGGGCGCAAAAAGGCTCATTTTGACCCATATAAGTGCACGTTACCAAGGAGAAGAGGCACTGAAACAACTGTTGAAAGAAGCCCGCGATATATTCCCGCTGACAGAAGCTGCACATGATTTCTCTTCTTTCCCCATTGAACGCACCCTGTAAAAATTGGATGAATCGTCAAAAAAAGTTGTGTGATTTTTTTGATATTTATGATGACGCTCTTTTTCAGGTAGTGGTAAAATGGTGAAGAAAAAACAAATGACGAATTAAACTATGAAGAATACGGGAGGCACAATCAAAGATGAGCGGTTTTACAGCATTAAGTGAAGCAGAATTGAATGACCTATATGTGGCACTACAAAATGAGTATGAAACTTACAAAAGTAAAAACTTGCACTTAGACATGTCTAGAGGGAAGCCTTCACCAAAACAGCTCGATTTGTCTATGGGCATGCTCGATGTTGTGACATCAAAGGATGCAATGACAGCTGAAGATGGCACAGATGTGCGAAACTATGGCGGCTTGACAGGCCTTCCTGAAACGAAGACATTTTTTGCAGAAGTACTCAATTTAAAGCCAGAACAAATCATCATCGGCGGTAATTCTAGCCTGAATATGATGCATGATACCATTGCACGTGCGATGACTCACGGCGTATGTGACAGCAAAACTCCTTGGGGAGAGCTGCCAAAGGTAAAATTCCTTGCACCAAGCCCAGGGTATGACCGTCATTTTGCCATTTGTGAGCTATTTAACATAGAGATGATCACGGTCGATATGAAGGCTGATGGACCTGATATGGATCAGGTAGAAAAATTGGTCGCAGAAGATGAAGCGATTAAAGGCATTTGGTGTGTACCGAAATATAGCAATCCAGACGGCATTACGTATTCAGATGAAGTCGTTGACCGCCTAGCTTCAATGAAAACAAAAGCAGACGACTTCCGCATTTTTTGGGATGATGCATATGCAGTCCACCATCTAACGGATACACCTGATACGTTAAAAGATATTTTTCAAGCAATTGAAGAGGCAGGATACCCGAACCGTGTGTTTATGTTTGCATCTACGTCTAAAATTACATTTCCAGGCTCAGGTGTTGCACTGATGTCGTCTAGCCCTGACAATGTGAGCTTCACTCAAAAGCAATTATCGATTCAAACGATCGGACCAGACAAAATCAATCAACTAAGACATCTTCGTTTCTTCCAAAATCCAGAAGGTTTGAAGGAACATATGAAAAAGCATGCGGCGATCATTAAGCCAAAATTTGACCTCGTTCTTTCCATTCTTGACGAAAAACTTGGCGGGAAAGACATCGCTGAATGGCACAAGCCAAATGGCGGATATTTCATTAGTTTAAATACACTTGATCATTGTGCAAAAGCTGTTGTGCAAAAAGCAAAAGAAGCAGGTGTCACAATGACAGGTGCAGGTGCAACATATCCATATGGAAAAGATCCGCTTGATCGCAACATTCGCATTGCACCAACCTTCCCGGCTCTTGAAGAACTAGAGCAAGCGATTGACATCTTTACATTATGTGTTCAGCTTGTCAGCATTGAAAAGCTGCTTTCTGAAAAAAGTCAATCTGCTCCAACGGCATAAATAGAAGAAACTCCTTGACTCATAACGGGTCAAGGAGTTTTTTATTTTAATTAGCAGTTTGGTAATAGGAGACAGGTTGTTTGGCTGCGCACCATACATCATAGATAGCAAGCTGTACAATATGCGGTTCATCATGATGAATATAGTGCGAGCTGTTTTGCGCCTGAATCCATCCGCTTTGGGATGACAAAGACAGCATGCGTTTATGAAGTCTGAGCCAAGCTTCATGAGCTGGGTGAAACAATCGGCTCTTACCTGATGAAATGACAAGAAGCGGCATCATTCCAAAATGAGTTTGCTCCTCTTTCATTGTGCTTAACATTTGCTGAAAGTCCTCATGCGTACATTCTGCTGTAAACTGCGCCATATATGAAGTGCGTTCTTCCTTTGATAAAAGCGGCAGGATCATCTGCTCTTGCTCCTCGCTTGCTGGGTCTAACAGCACCATGCCAATGACATCATCTCCTCTGCGGCTTGCCCATAACCGGCTGACAAGAGAGCCAAATGAGTGAGCGACAATAAGAAATGGCGGCTGAATATTGGCTTCTTTCAGCAGCGCATCTAAATCATCAGCGAGGTCATGCAAGGTTCTTCCTTCACCACTCTCACTGCTCTTTCCATTTCCTAAACGGTCGTATAAGAAAACCCCAAGCTCTGGGTCAATATCACGTGCCATATTCGACCACGTATCACTAGAAATGCCGTAGCCTGCTTCAAAGATAATCGTGGCTTGCCTTTTGCCTTGACGATGTTTTGTATAAAAGTGGTGTCCATCTATATGATACATTTTTTCAATCATTACCGAATTCATTCTTCCATCTCCTCTAAGCAGTTCTTTAGCTAAAAGACGGCACAAAAGGCAGATATGTTTCTCTTAAAAACAAAAAAGATGCCTATTTCGAAAAATAGACACCTTTTTTCCTAAGAGCTTTTACCAAGCGCGATCATATTGACGCGGGCTTTCGATGGATGTACGGAGTTCTTGAGCAGCTGTTTTTGGGAAGTATGGATCCCGTAAAAACTCTCTGCCAATAAAGATCAAATCCGCACGCTGATTTTGTAAAATCTCCTCTGCCTGTACACCAGATGTGATGAGACCGACAGCAGCTGTTTGAATGCCGGCACCTTCTTTTATTTTCTCTGCGAATGTGACTTGGTAGCCGGGGAATGTATTGATTTTCGCCTGTACGACAGCACCTGAGCTGACATCGATTAAGTCGACACCTTGCTCTTTGAGCCAAGTGGCAATCCCAATATAATCTGCAATATCAAGTCCTTTTGTCGTGTAATCAGAAGCCGACACACGGACAAATAAAGGTCCGTCCCATACGGTATTGACTGCATCTACGACTTCTCTTAAGAAACGATAACGGTTCTCTGGTGAACCGCCATAGTCGTCTGTTCGGTGGTTCGCCAGCGGTGAAAGAAATTCATTGATCAAATAGCCATGTGCACCATGAATTTCAATGATGTCAAAACCCGCTTTTTTTGCCCGTACAGCTGCATCCTGAAACGCCTGAACGGTATCTTTGATTTGGTCAACAGACATCTCGACAGGGGTTTTAGATGTTTCATCAAATGGGATGCTTGATGGTGCAAGAATGTCTCCATCAAGTTCAGCCTTACGTCCTGAATGGGCTAGCTGGATGGCTGTCTTCGTTCCGTATGCTTTGATTTGTTCGTTTAATGAAGCGAAACCTTCAATGTGCTCATCGCTCCAAATCCCGAGGTCTTGATCACTAATTCTTCCCTCGGGAGATACAGCACTGGCTTCCACCATGATGAGACCAGCCTGACCTTGTGCACGGGAAATATAATGTGTGAAGTGGAAAGGCTGTAATTTCCCATCACGGTCATAGGATGAATACATACACATCGGGGACATCACGATGCGGTTTTTCAGTGTAACACCTTTTAATGTCCAAGGTGAAAAGAGTTTTGTTTCCAAATACCTTCGCCTCCTCATGGAATTGTATAGCCGATTATAACAGCCATTCAAACTTTCGTCATAAAAGGTGCTCAAAGAATATAGCTTTTATACACGTTTTTGTATAATGGAGAGATAGAGACATCAAAGGGGGAGAACGGATGAAATGGCAAAAAGAGAGTGAACGAAAGGAGCTCCTGACAGCTCTTATGCAGTATGAAAGCATATCAGGTACAACAGGAGAAGTCGCGTTAGCGGAATATTTATATTATTTGCTGAGGGAGCGGCCTTATTTTGAGCAGAACCCTGATCATTTGGCTTTGCATCCGATGAAAGATGGCCGGTATTATTTAACGGCACTTGTGAAGCGAAGTACGCTGCAGCGTACCGTGCTGCTTCTTAGTCACTTTGATGTAGTCGATACAGAAGATTACGGCGAATTTCAAAACATGGCATGCAAGCCTGAAGAGTTAATGACTTCCTTTTCGCAAAAAAGTGAGCTTCTTCCAAAGAGGGCAAGAGAGGACCTTGCTTCAGGCGACTGGCTGTTTGGAAGAGGGGCCATGGATATGAAAGCAGGTCTCACCGTACATCTTTCTATGCTGGAAAGAGCGATGACAGGAACATTTGATGGAAATGTCCTGCTCGTCACAGTTCCTGATGAGGAAGTAAATTCACAAGGAATGCTTGAGGCTGTGCCGAAGCTAAAAGAGCTTAAAGAAAAGCATGACCTTGACTATACTGCGTGTTTAAACAGTGAGCCCATGTTTGAAAAGTATCCAGGGGATGAACATCATTATATGTATACAGGCAGTATAGGAAAGGTATTAGCCGGATTTTTCTGTAAAGGGATCGAAACGCATGTAGGAGAGCCTTTCTCAGGCTTAAATGCGAATTTTATGGTATCTGAACTAAACCGGCTGTTAGAGCTCAATAGTGACTATTGTGAGGAAGTAGATGGTGAAGTAACGCCGCCTCCAACGAACTTAATGCAAAAGGACTTGAAAGAAGCCTATTCCGTTCAAACACCTCACACAGCCGTATCTTTATTTAATGTGCTCATGATGAAACGTTCAAGTGAAGAACTGCACGGACTTCTCTATGAAACTGCGAAACAAGCAGCAGACCAAATCGAGGCAAATCTTCGGCAGAAAACAGCTGACTTTCAGCGCTTTAAACACTTTACACCAATAGACACTCAGGTGACGGTTCTCACATATCACGAGCTGTATCAAAAAGCCGCAGATCGCTCTGGTGAACAGGAAGTCGAGCGCATTGTCAACTATGCATTCGCCAACCGAGGTGAACTTGGAGATCGTGATTTTTCAACGAAAATTGTCTCGGAGCTGACGACACTATGTAAGGAAGAAGGACCGCTGATTGTTCTATTTTATAGTCCGCCATTTTACCCTTCGGTGTCCTCAACAGAAGATACGCATATTCAGAAGACATTCAAGAAGATTCAAAAAGAGGCAAAAGAGGTATATGGACTTGAAGTAGAGGAAGTGAAATATTTCCCGGGATTGTCTGATTTAAGTTACTTACAGCTCGAAAAGCAGGAAGTAGGTCATTATACAACCAATATGCCGCTTTACCAAAAAGGCTATTCTTTACCGCAAGGAGAAAAGGAAGCCCTTTACGTTCCAGTCATCAACGTAGGTCCACTAGGAAAGGACCCGCACAAATGGACAGAGCGGCTACACGTCCCGTTCTCTTTTGGCATTTTGCCAGAATTATTAGAATCAACGATTCATGCTTTATTAGAGAAAAGTAAGTAGATGTAATGAAGAGCCCTATCTTAATGATAGGGCTTTTGGTTGTGAATGTTCAGTCTATATTTTCATGGTTATACCAAAAGTTTCATGCGTAAATTGTATATAAAACAATAGTCCTTACAAAAAATAGTGAAAATGATTGAAATATTCAGAAAAGTCTATTATAATCAATTATGTAATTAAGTTACAATTTATCTAATTAAAAGGAGGTGATGAAAATGAAGCGTAACGAGTGGATTGCAATCTAATGAATGGAATCAATACTTACTGAAAAGAGTGTTTCGCAGAGAAGTGATTTTCTTAGCTTCTCTGTGAATTTGTATGTGGGATAAAAATAGACGAGAGTTGGGTGAGAGAATTGTCAAATATGAAAAGTTATTATGATGAGCATCCGTCTTTATGGAATTTTCTTTATCCTTTTTTTGGCCAAGCGAGCCAAGAAGGAGCACAATCTCGTGTGACAGAATTCATTCAGAAAGAACGAACATTTCAAAAAGGGAAAAACGCTTTATATTTACATATCCCTTTCTGCGATACGATCTGTTCGTTTTGTCCTTTTATTAAATCTACGAAATATGAGCCCATTATCGGAAAGTATATAGATGCTTTAATCAATGAGATGCGTATCTTATCCCAATCCCCTAATATCCAAAAAATGACGTTTGATGTGGTGTTCGTTGGTGGAGGTACTCCTTCCATAATGCCCCCAGAACTAATCTATCGACTTTCGACCGCTATAAAAGAAAATTTCTCATTATCTGCTGATTATGAATGGACATTTGAATGTGAAGCAAAAACAGCTACACCAGAAAGAGTGGCTGCTATGGCTGAAGGTGGAGCCAACAGAGGGAGCTTTGGTGTCCAAACATTAAATGAACACTATCGGAAAATGTTTAACTTAACGGCTAGTTTTGATCAAATCTCTCAGACTGTGGACTTAATGAAACGTCATTTCCAATCTTATAACATTGATTTGCTTTATCAGCTGCCTGGACAAACGAAAGAAGAGATGATAGAGGACATAAATGGAGTGATGTCATTAGGAAGCACAAGTATTGATACGTATCCACTAGAATATATTGCTTGTTCGAAGGGGTGGTTATCAAAAATTAACAAAGGCAAGGTGCCAATGCCGCCAAATTCTAAAGAAAAATTTGAGTTTAGTGATACATTATATCGTCATTTAAAAAAGAATGGCTGGCATCAAAATTATGTGTATACGTTTATGGCTCCAGAGCATCAGAATAAACGTTTTCAATATGGCGAAGTGATTTACGGGGGATATGAAGATCAATATATTGGTTTGGGAACAGGAGCGATCTCCTACATGCAAGGCATGATATGGTCAAATGAAGGAAATACGCAAAAGTATATCGAAAGCCTGACGAATCAAGAATTACCTATTGTTAAATCTAGAGAATATCATGCTTTTGATAGAAGACTCGTCTTCTTCCCTAAAACAATGAAAATAGAAAAAACGCATCTCAATCGAATGCCAAAGCGTGAGGAAATCTATCGTAAACTACAACTACTCATAATGAAAGGAGTAGTTGAAGAAGCGGAGCAATATTTTGTAATCAAAGAAGAAGCGAAGCCATGGTATCCGGCGATCTTAGTTGATCTTATACCAGAAAAAGAGAGAAAAAATTATGATCAAGCCGTGGAGTTTATGCAAAAAGAGTTAGGCTGGTACGAGTCGACTGAGGTGCTCCTCTAATGGTTTCAAAGAAAGAAACGACATCTCTATTCAAAGATCAAAATTTTGTCTGTTTCTTTATTGGGCAAAACTTATCTGCTTTTGGAGATTGGTTTAGAACGATAGCGACGATTGGTTTAATTTATGAACTTACTGGGAAAGCGACCCATCTAAGCATTCTATTTATTTGTTCCATGCTCCCTCTCATTTTAACATCCATGCTTTTGAGCCCAATTATAGATAAGTTTTCTTACAAAAAAGTTGTGATATTCGCAGATGTGGCACGTTTTATCATTGGACTAGGGTTTGTTTTAGTTGTCACAATGAATGTTACACCGTTTATCCTTTATTTATTATTAGCGTTAAATGGTGCTTTCTCTGGTATATATCTGCCTGCTCGTTCATCTATGATACCTGAAATCCTTGATAAGGAGCAGCTTTCTAAGGGGAATAGTATACTGGCCACATCTTTTAGCGCATCGATGCTCATTGCGACAGGATTAGGCGGATTGGTGACAGAAATTTGGTCAATTTCCACAATTTATTTAGTAGATGCGCTGACATTTTTATTATCAGCTATGCTGTTAATTCCAATTAAAGCGAAAGAAGCGTCTGAAAAAAAAGAGTATGTGTCATATGTTCAAAGTTTTAAAGAAGGAATTAAAGAAATCAAGGGATCACCCAAAATTCAAAGCGCCATATGGATATTGATGTCAAGAGAGTTTGCTTTAAGCATCGTTTATGTTTTATTTAGTCTGTATATTTTAGAAGTGGCAAGAGAAGGGAATTTTGGCTTGGGGCTTGGTCATACAATTAGTGGACTAGGGCAAATTATCGGTGGACTTACACTTGCAGCGTACTTCAAAAAAGTGAAATTCTCCTTTCAATTTTATAAAAGGTGGTCTACATTAGCGGTTATATTGCTTGCGATATTACATGCATTGTCGTATCAACAAACGACTTTTATTGGATTTTTGATTGTTGTTTTATTAGCCAATCTATTATATAGCCCAATCGAAGTTTTGTATTCTACTAATATTATGACATATGCAAGCAGTCATTTAAGAGCCCGTGTGTTTTCAGCAGGTCTTGCATTATCACGCATATTTTATATTAGTGGGTTTATCCTCATGGCATTTATCGGAGATTTGATTCCTATACATGTCATCGCTATAGGGATGGCAGGGCTTGTGATAGTAGCAGGTTTGATGAACAGCTTACTGCTACTAAAAGGAAAGCATCAAGATAAATCAAAAGTAGAAATGCATTCACTGTAAAGGAGACGTTAATTGCGTAATGGAAACTGGGAAATTAACAAAAACAGACATCATCACATCGCTTCAGGAAAGTATGAGTGAACTAGAGAAAATAGTGAAGGCTTGTGATGATTACACACTGGATCAATCTTTGGGGGAGGGGAAGTGGTCAATTAAGCAGCTCGCCGGGCATTTGTATGACACAGAAGAAGTCTGGTCAGAGCGGATAGAGCAAGCGATATCAGATGATCACACGCCCTTTCAATCGTATGATCCTGAAATATACGTGAAAGAAAGAGCGTATGAATGGTATAACGCTGACGATATCAAAGCATTGATCAAACGGATGAAAGAGAGAAGAAACAACACGCTTCGGCTATTAGAAAAAGATATTTGGGAACAATCAGGCCTGCATCCGGAAGAAGGAGTGATGACCGTCCAAATATTAGCTGAAACCATCGCTTTACATGAACAACATCATCTGGATCAAATCAAAGCCATCATGTCAATGAGTGAATCATCTACATGAGGAGGTGCTAAAGTGAAGCATCAAGAATTATTAGTTGATGTGAATTTTTATCAGGCACGTGATTCTTTATTAGAACAAGCTATTTCTAGTAAAGAACAGAAAGAACCGAAGTGTGAATCACGCAATTCACACCCAGTGGCCAGCGAGAAAAAATAGAGGGTCATATGTGAAAAAGCACCTGTCATCAAAACAGGTGCTTTTCAATTTCATTTATACGTGCTTGCTGAAAACATTTCGTTTAATTCTGCTGCGCGTTTAGTGGCTGTTTTGACACAATCGACAACGGCTTCTTCAAATTGATAGGCAGCCAGTGTGTTCAGGCCGGCTTCTGTTGTACCGCCTTCACTTGTAATTTCTTTGCGCAGTTGGGCAGGCTCTTTTCCGCTGTCTTGAAGCATATTGGCGGCGCCTGCAATCATTTGGCAAATGAGTAATTTCGCAGTTGCTTGGTCCATTCCAAGTTCCGAAGCTCCTCGCTCCATTCCTTCAATCAAATGATAAATGAAGGCTGGGCCGCTGCCTGCGATGGCTGTCACAGCATTTAGCTGCGATTCATCTAATACTGTGACATGCCCGATTGTTTCAAACAGCTCGACGGCTTTTTTCTTTTGCCCCTCTGTCACTTCATGACTTACGGCAATACCTGTTGCTGACTGCTGAATCGCCGCTGATGTATTTGGCATCGCACGAACGACTGCTGTCTTTCCGCCAGCATAGTGTTGAATCGTTTCAATGGAAATACCAGCTAAAATAGAAATGATCAGCTGTCCATGTAAATGAGGCTGAACTTCAGAAATTCCGCTTTCTGCATCCTTCGGTTTTAAGGCAAAAACGAGAATATCCGTTTCTTCATAAATAAAGGACCGAGCGAAATCCGTTTTGACCCCATAACGTACCTGTAATTCTTCTAATCGTTTTTCATTCGTTTTGTTTGTAACAATGATATCTTCATTCGACATCATTCCGCTTTTTAATAAACCTTTGATCATAGACTCTGCCATTGAGCCTGCACCGATAAATCCAATTTTACTCATAAGCTGCTCCTCCTTGTAGAAAATAAAAAAACCTCTCGCCTGAAAAGGACGAAAGGTTTTTCGCGGTACCACCCTCAATTAGCATGCAAACCTGCATACTCAGCTCTAGTCCCTTAACGCGGGAAACGTTTAGGTTTGCCTAACAGCTCAAAGGGCAGGTTCAGCAAATAAGAGGATGGTGAAGTCTTTCAGCCGGCGGACCTCACTCTCTTGCATCGTTATTTTGCTTACTAATCCTTGTCACCCGCGCATCATATATTTGTTGTTCATTATGCAACGATGGACAAGTTTATGTCAATAGGGCAGTTTAAAAAATTGCCCATCTAAACCGCATGACAGTCTGCCTTTTGCAAGATACAATGAAGTATGAAGGCTTAAGTACCCACAATCATGAGTCAAAAAGCAGGAGATGACGTATAAAAGTGAAAGAAAACATCATTCAATTATCCATCCCGACGCCGTTTGCCGTTGGGGATGTGCATGCATATGTATTAAAAGGAGAGGCCGTCACCTTAGTAGATTGCGGTCCGATGACAGAAGAGGCAGAGCATGCTTTTGTCACGCAATTAAAGGAACATCGTTTATCGATAGACGATATTGATCAAGTGGTGCTGACCCATCATCATGCAGATCATGTCGGTCTGTTAAATCTGATGAAACCTCATGTCCGTGTGATCGGACACCAGCTAAATGAGCCGTATATTAGTCAGGATCCAGTCTTTAAGCAGCGCCAAGTGGACTTTATGATTCCTTTTTTTCAGCAGTTAGGTGTCCCGCTTCGGCAAAATGAGTGTGAAAAAATGGTGAAGCAATCTTATACATATTCTTGTACTTCACATGTAGATGAGATCATTAAAGAAGGTGATCGTTTAAGCGGGCATGAACACTTCCTTGTGATGGAAACACCCGGACACGCACAATCTCATCTTTCTTTTTTAGATGAAAGAACGGGGAATTTTATTGGCGGCGACCTGCTTTTGACGACCATTTCTTCAAATCCGTTAATGGAAGCACCGTATGAAGGCGAGGAACGTCAAAAATCACTGCTTCAATATAAAGCATCACTCAATCGGTTATTGCGTCTGCCAATCAAGACGATTTATCCAGGACACGGTCAGCTCATCACGTCCCACCATGAATTGATTGAAGAAAGATTTAAGAAACAAGAGAAACGAGCAAATACAATGTATCAGCTGCTTAAACAAAAAGAAATGACGGCCTTTCATCTTTGCCGCAAGCTATTTCCTGTGATGTATGAAGAGGCCTTGTTTTTAACGATGTCTGAGACAGTCGGTCAGCTGGATGTGCTCTTAGAGGCTGGGCAAATTGAAGAAATGCAAAAAGACGGAATCGTCTATTACAGAGCAAACTAAGGAGTGAAACGCATGGGGCGATTGACAGGAAAAAGGGTTTGGATTACTGGCGCATCTGGGGGCATTGGTGAAAAAATGGCGTACTTGGCAGCAGAAGAAGGCGCAGAGATCATTATTTCAGCAAGACGAGTGGAAAAGCTTACTAGTGTGAAAGAGAAAATTATGAGTGCTGGCGGGGTGTGTCACATCGCTCAGCTTGATGTCAGCCAGCTTGAGGACATTGATCGCGCGTATGAAGAAGTGGGGCCGGTCGATATTTTGGTCAACAATGCCGGCTTTGGCGTATTCGATCTCGTCGAAGATGCCTCCATAGAGGAAATGGTGTCGATGTTTGAGGTGAATGTGTTTGGCTTAATCGCCTGCACGAAAAAGGTCATCCCTGAGATGAAACAAAGAGGGCAGGGACATATTATCAATATCGCATCCCAGGCAGGAAAGATTGCAACTCCCAAATCAGCTATTTATTCCGCATCAAAGCATGCCGTTCTTGGATTTTCAAACAGCCTCAGAATGGAGCTGGCAGACTCAGGCATTCACGTGACGACAGTCAACCCAGGACCAATTGCCACAGACTTCTTTACCATCGCTGACCGCAGCGGTGAATATGTGAAGAACGTTGATTTTATGATGCTGAGTGCGGACAAGGTGGCAGGGAAGGTCGTATCTGCCATGATGACGAAAAAGAGAGAGATTAATCTGCCCGGCTGGATGAACGCTGGCAGCAAATTGTATCAGTTATTCCCATTTTTATTTGAAAAAGCAGCACGAAAAGCGATGATGAAAAAGTAACAAAAAAGAAACCGGTTTTGAACTGGTTTCTTTTTTTGAGGTAAGGCTTCATTGTGACACTTTCTATATCCGTCTTGCCGCTTGCTGAAGCGGGTCCCATACACTGTTAAAAGGCGGTGCATAGCTAATATCTAAATCTTCAAGATCTGTTATGGTCAGCTCTTGGTAAAGGGCAGCCGCCACGATATCGATCCGTTTATCTACACCGTTTCTGCCGATGATTTGGGCACCAAGCAAGGTACGGTCATCGCTTCTGTAAATCAGTTTCACTTTCATTTTCTGCGCTTCTGGGTAATACTTCGCGTGATCTGTACTATCAATGGTGATGACGGAGAAAGGAATGTCTGCCTCTTTTGCTTCTTTTTCTGATAAGCCTGTTCGTCCCGCTGTCACGTCCATAAATTTCATGACGGCTGTTCCAGTCACGCCTTGAAATGCCCGGTTTGTTCCTGTCATATGAAATCCTGCGATTCTCCCTTGTTTATTCGCAGTTGTGCCAAGCGGAATATAATCCAGTGATTTTTTGATGCGGTGGTAGGTCGCCGCGCAATCACCGGCAGCATAAATGTCTTTTATATTGGTTTGCATGTATTGATTTACTGCAATAGCGCCATTTTGAAGGCGCTTGATTCCTGTATGATGTAAAAAGGAGGTTTGCGGAGTGACGCCGATGGCCATGATGACCATATCTGTTTGAATGGTTTGTTTGTCTGTAATAACAGCTGTGACATGTGACTTGCCTTCTAATTGCTGTACCGTTTCTCCAAGCGATACGTGAATGCCCTTGGCGTCAGCCTCTTCTTTAAGGTGTTTTGCCATATCGGAGTCAAAGCCCGGGCCGAGTGCTGCTCCCCGCTGAATGATATGTACGTTTTTTCCGAGCGCTTTTAAATTTTCAGCCATTTCAAGGCCGATATATCCACCGCCAATGATCGTGACATGTGTGACGTCCTTTTTTAAATGGTCTAAAATGGACAGCGCATGCGGGATGGTTTTTAATACGTGTACGCCTTCTAATGGCTGGCTGTCTAAATCCAGTGTGACAGGGCTTGCTCCTGTCGCAATTAAGAGGCGGTCATAGCTTTCTGTAAAGGGTTCTTTTGTTTTCGTATGATGACCCGACACTGTTTTTTGCTCTGGGTCAATAGAGGTCACTTCGTGTAAGCATCTGGCGTCAATTCCATATTTCTCGCGAAAGGTTTCAGCACTGCGTGCGATCAGCTTTCTGTGATGATCAATGAGACCGCCGATCAAATAGGGGAGTCCGCACTGTCCATATGAGAAAATCTCTCCTTTTTCAAAAGCAACAATGTGTGCATCTGGATCCTCTCTATATATTTGCATAGCGCAGCTCATTCCTGCTGCGTCTCCGCCAATCATCACATATTTCATTTGGTTTGCTCCCTTCTATCTATCGTACTGAATACTCTTATTTACCCTCATATTCCTTTTTTTAATGCTTTTTTTTGCAAAAGAAGTAAACTTTCGTTGAAAAATAAAGACAGCGCCTTCATTTTAAGCTACAATCGGATTATCGTCTTTTTGGGTTACGAGTTTAGTGAAGATTGGTGGGAAAGACTTTGAGTGACACGAGACTAGATTTTAATACGCTATACACGCGCCATACGAGAGAGGCTTGGGCAGCTCTTGGAGAATATATGCCGGTATCTGTTTCAGAAGAGGAAGCGAGAGCGCTGCAAGGGTTAAATGACTATTTATCGCTGGAAGAAGTTCGAGATATTTACATACCACTTATTCGTTTTTTGACATTACATGTCTTTGCAGAAAAACAAAAAAACCAGCATGTGAATGCCTTTTTAAACTACCCGCACCATGCCAAAATTCCCTTTTTAATTGGGATTGCTGGAAGTGTAGCTGTCGGGAAAAGCACAACGGCTCGTATCATTGAAACGCTTTTATCGAGGCTTGGAGATGGGCTGAAGGTGAGTCTTGTGACAACAGATGGCTTTTTATATCCTCAAAAAGAATTAAAGGATCGAGGGCTGATGGAAAAGAAGGGCTTCCCGGAAAGCTATGATGTCAAAGCCCTGCTGTCTTTTTTGAATGAATTAAAATCAGGTAAACAAACTGTGCATGCCCCGGTATATTCGCATCTGACCTATGACCGGCTAGAAGGGGTGTATGAAACAGTAGAGGATGCGGATATTGTCATTATTGAAGGAATCAATGTGCTCCAATCACCAGCGCTGGATGATCTGAAGGATGAACCGCGTGTGTTTGTATCAGATTTCTTTGATTTTTCGATTTATGTAGACGCCGCTGAAACGCAAATTCAATCATGGTATAAAGAACGATTTCGTTTGCTCAGGGAAACAGCCTTCCAAGACCCTGAATCCTTCTTTCATCAATATAAAGATTTGACGGATGAAGAGGCAGATCAAATGGCAAGCACGATTTGGAATACCGTGAACCGCCCAAATTTATATCAAAATATTTTACCGACAAAATATCGAGCTGATCTCATTTTGAAAAAAGGGGATCAGCACAAGGTGGAAGAGATCGCCATCCGCCGGGTATAAAGAAAAAACCGCTCAAACGAAAGAGCGGTTTTTTTAATGATCTCCACTTACTTTAACAGCTATGGCTGCTGCCGATCGCTTTTTTAGACGGTAATATCCAATGAGTAAAAATGGAACGCCTGCGATGGTGATCATTGACAAGACCGTAAAAATGGAGAGGGGATGGGCTGCGCCAAAATAGTCAATGCACAGTCCGCCGACAAATGGTCCGATGACGCTGCCGAGCTGAGAAAATCCCATCGCCCCAAAGTACGATCCCTTCACTTCAGGCTTTGCAATATTGTCTACAAAAAGATCCATCATCGCAAACAGCAGAACCTCCCCAATCGTAAACACGACAATGATGAAAGCAAGCATGCCGAGACTCTGTGAAAAAGCAATGGCAAACAAACTGCCGGCAAGAAGAATATTCCCGGTGGTCAGCGACAAAATGGTGGAGTAGCGCTTCGCAATCATGATGAGCGGATATTGTACAACAATGACAACCACTGCATTTAAAGATAAAAGATATCCAAACAGTTTAGGACCATCCTCAATCATAGGTGACGCTGATAAGTATTGAGGCAGCGTTGAGCTTAAATGCGAATACCCGAACGAACATAAGGTAACACCGATGAGGATGATGCTAAAGACCGTATCTTTTTGGATAATGGAAAGGGCTTTTTTGACGCTGATTTGTTTCGTACTTTCTGGAGCAGCAACTGGATGCTTCTGAAATTGCCAGGCCAGTGTTAATCCATATAACAAATAAATGAAGGCAGCGACAAGAAATGGAAATGTTGTTTTCGATGATCCTAGATATAAGCCAAGCAGCGGGCCGAAGATCACCCCGATATTAATGGCCGTATACCGTAAATTAAAAACAAACAACCGAATACTTGATGGGGTGACATCGGATAAGAGTGCCTTAGACGTCGGTTCAAACAGTGCCCGGCACAGTCCATTTAAAGCGTTCATGAGAAAGAAGACCCAAATGGCATCTGCAAACGCAAAGCCAACAAAGACAAGTGTCCAGCCGAAGATGGATAGAAGCATGACCTTTTTCCTGCCGATTCGGTCAGAAACATAGCCGCCGTAAAAACTCGCCACGATCCCAATAAGGGAGCTGACGGCAATGATTAACCCAGCTGAAGAAGCTGAAGCCCCTTTGACTTGTGTCAAATAAACGGCCAAAAAAGGAATGCTCATGGACGTCGCCATTCGGCCGAATATGGTGCCGATGATGATCGTCCAACTAAGTGGATGTAAAGTACGTAAGTTATTTTTCATGCTGTTTCTCCCCTGAGTGTTAAGATGTTCCAATCATACATGAAAAATTGTGCAAATTAAATACACAATTTGATGGAGGAGACATCCGCCATAGGACAGAGGAGCCCCAAATAGCTCGCAAATTTGGAGAGCATGTTTTTTTCTGCCGATGCTTCTATGTCTTTTAGATCTTCTGATTCGTATGGTCACTTAAAGACCATTTAATCAAGATCAATCGCGACAATTTGCTGCAAGGACAGGTGGAGAACATCTTCATCATTGACGATTTTTATGCGCCGGGTTTCATAATGAATGGCTTTCACCCAGCCCCAAAACTGCTGTTTCATACCTGCTGCAGCATATGTCACGCAAATCGCTTGATCCTCTGTAATCGACTGTGTGATCAAAAAATTCATTTCCTCTAGCTGATCAGTGCTCAGCGGAGGAGGCGTGTATTCTTTTTTCTTTCGTTTTTGAGCAAGCAGCTGTTCACGGTGCTCTGGGAGCATCATTCGGCTTGATTCCCACATGATGTTGTATCCAGGTGTTAATTTATTGGGATTCATGGCTTTTCGCCTCCGTTATTTGTAATGTCCACCAATTTTTTCGGCGCGGTGATACGCCTGCCCTGCGCTTGTTAGTGACGAGGCGTGCAAGAGTGCAGCAGGTCCATACTTCATATGGATGGCATCAAATACTTTGCTGAGTCTGTCTTTTTTTAAATGGTGATCAAATAAACTCAGCTGATATTGGCTGTCAGGCTGCAGCTGCGAGAGAGTAATACCTACACTGCGAATGGGCTGGCCGTCCCAGTGCTGCTGGCATAGCTGAATAGCTGCTTCTGCAATATCTGTCCCGTACTGTGTGGGTGAATGGAGCTTGATTTGTCGATGAAATCCAGTCGGATGAGAAAAATCAGCGCCTCTTACGCCAACAGACACCGTTTGCCCAACATAATGCTTAAAGCGCGCACGTCTTGCCACTTCTTCACTCAATTCAAGAAGGGCGACTTTGATGTCCTCAAAGGACGCATAATCATGGGGAAGGGTCATATGATGCCCAACCGCTTTTTGCTGATCATGTGTGTGAAGAGTGACCGGGGAAGGGTCGTGTCCTAAAGCAGTTCGCTGCAGAAGCTCCCCGTTGATTCCCCAGCGTTTTTTTAGCCGGTCTAACGGATAAGTAGCAAGCGTCCCAATGGTACTGATGCCCATTCGTTTTAAATGGTGCTCCATTCGTTTGCCGACGCCAAATAGTTTTCCAACCGGAAGCGGCCATAAATCAGCCGCAACCCGGTCTGCACGAAGTTCATAGATGCCAGATGTGTTTTTTTTAGCAAAATGGTCACAGGCCATTTTAGCGAGCACTTTATTAGGACCAATACCAACACGTGCGTAAATGCCCGTCTGGTTCATAATGGTCGTTTGTATATTTTGAGCGATCTCGCGGGGTGAACCGAGTAGTGTCACACTCCCCGTAATATCGAGAAACTGTTCATCAATTGAATAGGGTTCGACAAGATCTGTGTATTGTTCCAGCAGTTCTGTCATCATGACAGAGACATCAAGGTAGCGCTGCATACGTGGACGTACAACGACGGCTTCAGGGCATTTCTCCTTTGCTTCCCATAATCTTGATGCATTTTGTACGCCCCGTTTTTTAGCGAGCGGGCAGGCCGCAAGTACGACCCCGCTCCGCCGCTCGGGATCTCCTGAAACGATGAGCGGCACATCCTTCAAATGGGGAGCCTCCACTTTTTCGACTGACGCATAAAACGACTGCATATCCACAAGCAGAATGGCTCGTTCATTCATGATTTTCACCTCTTAGAACGTATGTTCTGTATACATTTTAACCGCCAGAAGGTGAAATTGATACTGGTAAATCATTCAAAGAGAAGAGTGTAAATCCATACAAAAAAGACGAAGTGTCTCCACTTCGTCTCATCTGGGTAAAATGAGTCATTTTAAGCATGTGCCAAGTTGTTGGATGTTTGGAGCGGCTCAGAACGCAAACGATAGGCCGTTAGTTTTTTCTTAGGCTTATGGGTAAACTGCCGCACCACATCCACGTGGTCATCGTAATGATACAGATAAAGGGTTACATCATGCTTGCCAAGCTTTGTTTGCATGGTAAGCGGCGCCGGTCCTTCCTGTGGATGAAGAAAACGCTCTTCGTCACCAGGGTAAATATAGTAGCGTTCAATAAAGATCGCATCATTAAAATGTTGAATAATTTCAGATGTTTGCTGATCATCGAGTGGACGTCCTTGAAACGTCATCGTTGTTTGATCACTTGTTACTTTTGCATGCACCGCATAACGACTAAAAAGGCGTTCAACAACACCCGAAGGCAGCGAAGTGACAAGCAGCTTTAAAAGACTAAACACAACAAGTGAAGTAACAATCCAAACCAATATCATCATCTCCAATAAACGTTTGTTCCATTTCCTATATGATCCATCTTAACATAACAAAAGAATAAAACTTTCGCACAAAAAGTGAACTTTTTGAAATAAGTGTGAAGATTTAAAAGGAGATGACAGCGAAAGAACGAAGAACCAACAAAGCTGAAAGGAAAAAAGGCTGATACATCACCTTTACAAACAATTGATCAGACAGGTAGACTATTGAAACAGTTGATTTTTTGTGAAAAAAGAGCGGTACAGCTAAAAATGAAAAGGGGCGAGGTCATCATGATACGTCAAGTAAAACCGTCAGATTTTTATGCGGTCACATCCGTCATTCAAAGCTGGTGGGGAGGCAGAGATTTGCGCGCAAAATTGCCAAAGCTATTTTTCGAACATTTTCAGCAAACAAGTTTTGTTGTTGTTGAAAAAGGTGAACTGATCGGCTTTTTAGTCGGTTTTTTATCGCAATCACATTCAGATGAAGCGTATATTCACTTTGTCGGGGTACATCCAGACCACCGGAAATTAAAGATTGGTAAAATTCTCTATCAAGCGTTTTATGAAGCGGCTGAAAAGGAAGGAAGAACGACGATTAAGGCCATCACAGCTCCTGTCAATAAAGTCTCGATTGCTTACCATACAAAGCTCGGTTTTCAGATAGAAAAGGGAGATAAAACAGTGGATGGCATTTCAGTTTTTTCAGATTACGACGGCATTCATGAAGACCGGGTGCTATTTGTGAAAAAGCTGGAGGCGAAAGCATGATCATCAGACTGGATCAAAAAAATAAAGAAATAGCAAAAGAGCTGTTACATATACAATTAGCCGCATATCAGCGGGAGGCAGAACAAATTGGCTATCAAGATTTACCGCCCTTAAAAGAAACGGTTAAAGACATAATAGAAACAGATGAGATTTTCATAGGATTTGAAAAAGAGGGGCATTTGTTAGGGATCGCTTCATATGAACTGCATGACGATCGGATCATCCTCAGCCGGTTAGCTGTGCACCCACATCATGTCAATCAAGGAATCGGGACAGCGCTCCTGCAATCCATTATCCAGCATCAAAAAACAATCGAGCTCACAACAGCAGAGGCAAATACACCAGCAATCAAGCTTTATGAAAAATTAGGGTTTAAACAGAAGGCCCGTTTGCAGGTGGAAAACAATCTGATGTTAACAAAGATGGAACGTTTGATGCTTCGAAAGGTGGAAGTGATTGAATACCAATCGAGCTGGCCAAAACAATTTCAAGATGAGCATGACAAGCTGAAAAAGATAGTTGGCGACAACTGGGTATATGGCCACCATATTGGCAGTACGTCAGTCATAGGAATGGCGGCTAAGCCAATTATTGATATCTTGCTAGAGGTGAAGCATATCAGCAGCTTAGATGAGTGTAACCATCTGTTTCGCCAGCTTGGATATGAACCGCTCGGAGAAAATGGACTCAAGGGAAGACGTTTTTTTAGAAAAGGCGGCTTGAACCGAACACATCACGTTCACGCCTATGAAGCCGGACATGATGATGTAAAAAGGCATTTGGTGTTCCGAGATTATTTAAAAGCTGCACCTGACCGTGCCAAAGTCTATGCAGATAAAAAGCGTCAATTGGCAAAAGCCTATCCTGAAGATATGGCAAGTTATATCAAAGGAAAAGATGAGCTCATTAAAGAAATTGAACAAGAAGCGTACAATTGGTCAGACCAGTTAAAGACAAATGATCAGACATAAGAGCTGACAGGGCGTGAACATGTTTAATTGATGACTGATATGTTACAATGTAACAATCAACGAAAAAAGGATGTTCGGCATGTATATTCATATAACAGAACCAGCAGCAGCGTTCCTTACAAAACAACAAGCAGGGCATGAAACAAAAGAACTGCTCCTTCGATATGATTCAGATGGGTGCGGCTGTGCGGTAAGCGGTGTCCCAATGATTTGGCTCACAGGCGAAAGAACAGGCGAATGGGAAGAACTCAAGCATAATCAGCTCTTTAAGCTGTACATACACACAGCACAAAAGGTCTTTTTTGACGAGGAAATGACGATTGATTTTAACGAAAAAGCCAACACACTCATGTTGAAAAGTCCTCAACAAATACTCAGCCCGAGAATGGGTATACTTGTAAAGTAAGGTGGAAATGTAGTGGATCAAAAGCTAAAAGCAATACAAAATACGGCAAAAAATAAAACATGGGTGTCGTTTTTAAATAACAATCATCCCTATAGCCTTTTGCACTGGTCAATAGGTGGAATGGATTCGGTGAAAAAGGACGTTTGGCTTCTTCAAGATGAAGTCACATTTGAAACAGAAGAATTTCCAACGCTCGATTTAGCTGTCAATTGGATCAAAGAGAATATGGACCAAGTAACAGATGTATTATAAAAGCCCTTTTTCGAAAGGGTTTTTTTCGTGCGTTCATCATCTCATCACACCGTATGGCTGTCTAATCCGGAAAATGAGCTTTTGAGAACGGAAAAACCCGTTTTTCAACAAACAATTCGACAAAATGAGCAAGCTGGAAATAAAAAAATAATGGCTGTAAATGCCGAAAAATAGGCATTTGCAGCGTTTATTGCGGGATACCGAAAACTTTGCGAAAAATGACTTTTCATATTTCTTCCATTCGAGGAAATGTGATAGAATACAACATGTATCGTATATGAGAAGGGAGGTGCTAAAGTGAATTGAAGCTCAAGCTGTCATCGCCTCAGGTTGGAATCAAAATAAACGAATGGTATAGGCAGATTTGCGGATTTCATGTGATGAAAGCAGAGAAGCTGAAGGCGGAGATCGAGCAGGAAATCCTGGAGATGGAGCAGGATCAAAACTTATTATTGTTTTACCAGCTGATGGATTTTCGCCACAAGGTGATGCTTGAATATTTTGAACCGGCAAAGAAAGCCTCGAATGATGAAGAGATTAAGAATTTGCTAGAAACGATTGAACATTCACAAACGAAATTAACGGATATGCTTGAATACTATGTTCATTTTTTCACAGGAATGTTTGAATTTGAACAGAGAAACTATTTAAGTGCCATTGCTTATTACCGCTCAGCAGAAAAAAAGCTCAATCTCATATCAGATGATATAGAAAGAGCAGAATTTTACTTTAAATTAGCAGAAATTTACTACCACATGAAACAAACCCACTTTTCGATGCACTATGCCTTGCAAGCGTTAGATACGTATTCTGCCTACAGAACGTACACGCTGAGAATCATCCACTGTGAATTTGTCATTGGTGCAAACTATGATGATTTGAAATGCTATGAACATGCATTGCCCTACTTTAAAAATGCTCTAAAGCGAGCACGCTCAATTGGAAACCCTCGAGTCATAGGTTCGGCCCTTTTCAACTTAGGTAACTGTTATTATCAAATGAACGATCTTGCGGAAGCAAGGCGTTATCTGAAAGACTCTATTGAAGTGTTTGAAAAGGAGAATTTAACCCATCTTAATCGCTCTCTAGACCCACTATTTATGCTGACACAAATCCTGTTTAAACAAAAACAAATAGAAGAGTCATTAACCCTCTATCAACAAGGTATTATGAAGGCCTGTGAATTAGAAGATGAAATTTACATCTGCAAATTTCAATTCTTAAAAGCATTGTACGTTGATGCAGACATAACAATCATAGACGATACATTAGACCTGCTCGAGGACAAGCGCTTATACCCAGATATTGAGGAATTGGCACTTGATGCGGCTCATTATTACAATGAGCTTGGACTGTTTGAAGTATCTACCCGGTTTTACGAAAGGAAAATTCAAGCCATATCAAAAATCCAAAATGGGGGTCATTTATATGAAAACGAGTTTGATAGTTCTTTTATTGGCAGCAACTGCAGGATTATCGGTCATGAGTCAGCAGCAATCGGAAGAGAGCCATATGGAGCTTGCGGGCAGACACCATACAACAGTGGTGACTATCGCATAAGTTAGCTCAAAAAGAGGGGACGAACTGCTGTTCATTCTCCTCTTTTATTTTCATTCAATTCAAATCTTTGAAGAAATGCTTGAATTTCTTGCTCATAAGCTTCCTTATTTTCGCTAAAAGACATTGCATGCGCACCGTGTGGCGCAATAAATAACTGTTTGTCACCCTTTTTTCGAGTATATAACTGCTGACTTTGCTCACAGGGGATATAGTCGTCATGGCGGCTATGAATAAAAAGTACAGGTTCTTTCACCTGATCGATCACATCAAGAGGGGAAACTTGCCGGATGCGGTATCCGTCCCGCCATTTTAACACTTGATCACTTAGTGGAAGAATCCATTTTCCTGAAAGGCGAAAATCTGTTTTTAATCGATAAAGAAGCTGGTCCTCAAAAGAAGCAAAAGGGCAGTCTGCTATGTAAAAATTGGCGTTTGCTTCCGGCTTTGCAGCATATAACAAGGTCGTGACTGCACCCATTGATTCTCCGTGTATCCCAATGATGGCACTTTCTCCGAGTTTTTGTCTGAGCCACTTTACGATCTTTGCTAGATCTTCTTTTTCATAATATCCATAACTTGTGGTTTTCCCGCCGCTCATTCCATGTCTTCTATGATCATAAAGCATCACATTCCATCCGAGCTTTTGGAATAATTTCATATACTTAACGGAGTTAATCAAACTGACTGTAACACCGTGGCAAAGGACGATTGTTCGTGTTGTATGGGGATACGGCACAAAATAGCCATGGAGATCATAACCAAATGCTGAAGGAATACACACTTTCTCTTTTTTAAGCTGTTGAAATTCCTCGTGTTGATAATGGCCTCCATCTGATTCTCGTTTGATGAGCTCTTCATCCGTTAATTTTCGAATATACATCATTTTATTGGTGAAAAAAATACCGATTGCAGCGAGTGGACATAATATGAAGGCAAATATAGCGATCCATTTCTTCATCTAGCCGATTCTTCCTTTCTGGGTTTTTTTCTATGAAGATCATACCACATCTTGGGAGATTGGCGTGCCTCTTGCTCAGAAAATAAAACGGATGATACACTAAGTCAAAAGGAGAGAGGCACAATGAAAAAGACCAAACAAGATCAAGCGAAATTAAAGGATGGCATAAACGATGATGTCAAACAGCAGCTTCTTCAAATGAAGCAGAACCTTGCCGTCGAGACAGAAAAAAGAGAAGAACAAAAACGACAAGACCTCCTTCGGCAGCAGAAAGAAAAAGAAAAAAACAAAAGTTTTTCAGAGCTGCTAGATGAAAGCCATTTAGACTGGAGAAAGTATAAAAGCTAAAAAAGAGGGCGATGATGCTCTCTTTTTTTCTTAAGATAGATCCACAGCAGAAACATAGAAGTGTTTAAAAAGAAAAGCACTTCTTCCCCCTTCACATCGCTTCATTTCAGAATCGTGACAGTATGATATTTACAGTCAAACGAAACGAAATCCCATAACTTATGTTTAAGATAGAAGTAAAAAGGTGAGTATTGAATTATTTAAATTCCTTTTTATTGAAAATATGGTTATTAAGACCCTTTTGATAGAGGATCATTCTCCTTATAATGAAGGTGTATTACAAAATTTGGTAATGGAGATGATTCACATGAAATTGAGAAAAACAATGGCTGGAGTCGCTTTATCTTTAGGATTGCTTTTACCTGTTTCTGGACAAGCTCTTGCAACAAATGATTTAACGAATGCTGATTTGAGTACAAAGGCTACTTCAATTGTAGATTGTTCTGTAACCCCTTTTAAAGGCGCAAGTAATCGACTATGTATGTATTCAGATAATGGTTCTTTTGCAAATAGTTTCAGTCGCTTTGGTACTACATTTTATCTTAAAGGAAAATCTGGAAATTATGCATATTATGAAAGTGCAAGATAAGGACAACGGGGCTTTTAGCCCCTCCTCATTTTTAATAGAGAAACACTAGCATCATACATACGCTAAAATAAAAAGATTGTAGAAAAACATGAGTTCTTCTACAATCTGAGAGATCACATCATGTGATCTTTTTTGTTATTTGAACCGATGCGTTTCATACACAGATGGTTTTGTATAGTAAGTTAATGCTTTGACTTCTTGGTCACTTAATGAACGTGCATTTGCTGCTGCTATATTTTCTTTTAACTGATCCACTGAGCTTGCACCAAATACAACGGAACTGACCGCAGAATGTTTCAGTATATACTGAATGGACAGTTCAGTGAGTGATAGGTCATAAGCGACTTTCTTTAAAGAAGGAATGATCTGCTGAAGCTCTTCAAATGAATATTGAAGATAGCCGTTTTTTTGAATCGCTGCACTTGCTTGAGAAAGTGGCTTTTCAGTTAATAATCCTTTCGTTAAAGGACCTCTTGCGACGACACTAATGCTTTGTTCTTCAAGTAGAGAGAACCATTCTTCTGGGCGGCGGTCGAGTAAACTATATTGCATCATCACGCTTACGATATTGGACTTTTTGGCATATTCTTTAATGACATTTGGACGGATAGATGAAATGCCATAATAACGAATAACGCCTTCCTCTACTAATTCTTCAAAAGCCTCAATCGTTTCATCAATGGGGTCATCAATCGTGCCTCCGTGCAATTGATATAAATCAATATAATCTGTTTGAAGCCGCTTGAGGCTTTGTTTTACTGCTTCCTTTATGTACGCTTTTGAAGGGTCCCAGTCCCAGCCTGGTTTGCCTTTTTCAAAGCGGTTGCCGCCTTTTGTCGCCAAAATCAAATCCTGCCGTCTGTTTTTAATGGCTTCCCCGACAATTTCCTCATTTGTCCCAAAATCATATAAATCGGCTGTATCCAGATAGTTAATTCCGAGATCAATGGCCTCATCTAATAAAGAGAGCGCTTTTTCTTTTTCAGTCCCAAGAGACATGCATCCTAGTGCCGCCTCGCTCACTAAGAGATCTGAGGTGCCAATTCGTCTTTTTTTCAATTCCATCACACTCCTATCCCTTCACATTAAGTGAAAAAAATCAGGAATTCAAGCTAGGTGATTTCAAATGGCGTATTGAAGCAAACGTTTCGCTTTTCGCTTCTCTTAAATCATCTATGTTAAAATAAATGAAGTAAAAAGTGAAAGTAGAACGAGGAGCTGACAAAATTGAAGGACTTTGAAGAAAAAACATTATCGTCGAAAGAATTATACAACGGAAAAATCATTGATTTGGTTCTTGAAGATGTAGAATTGCCTAACGGAAAACAAGGCAAACGCGAAATCATTAAACATCCTGGTGCAGTAGCCGTCATTGCACGTACAGACGAAAATAAAATCATCTTGGTCAAACAATACCGTAAAGCACTAGAGAGAGCCATCGTTGAAATTCCGGCCGGAAAACTAGAAAAAGGGGAAGAGCCGGCACATACAGCATTAAGAGAATTAGAAGAAGAAACAGGATATACAACCCAGCAGCTTCAAAAGCTGACGGCCTTTTATACATCACCTGGTTTTGCAGATGAAATTGTTCACATCTATCTAGCAGATCAGCTAGTTCCGCTTGAAGAAAAAAGAGAGCTGGATGAAGATGAATTTGTCGAAGTAATGGAAGTTTCATTAGAAGAAGCTCTGCACCTCATTGAAAAGCAGCATATTTATGATGCAAAAACAGCCTATGCCATTCAGTACTTACAACTGCAAGAGGTACTTGAGTCAACAAAATGAAGGAATTTTTTGCAGACATCCATATCCATATTGGCAGAACAAGAACAGGCAGAGCTGTCAAAATTACAGGTGCAAGGTCACTGACAATTGACCAAATTCTTATTGAAGCAGCAGAAAGTAAAGGGATGGGGATGATTGGTGTGATTGATGCACAATCTCCAGAAGTCCTAGAAGAATTAATAGAAGGTGTAGAGGAAGGCAGGTACACGGAACTAAATGACGGCGGTTTATCATTTGGAGAGACAGTGCTCCTTTTAGGCAGTGAATTAGAAATCAATGATGACCATTCAAAGGGTCCGATTCATGTGCTGGCATTTATGCCCACACTACACAAAATGTCTGAGTTTTCCGCATGGCTTTCGCTTCATATGAAAAATGTGCATTTGAGTTCACAGCGCCTCTATGTTGATGGGAAAACACTTCAGCGCAAGGTTAAGGAGCTGGGAGGATTGTTTATTCCTGCTCATATATTCACGCCTCATAAAAGTCTATACGGCAAAGGGGTCAACACTTCTTTGACGGAAGTATTTGATCCTGACCTTATTGATGCTGTTGAGCTTGGTCTTAGCTGTGATACGTCAATGGCGTCCCAGCTGAGTGAGCTGAACCGGTATCCTTTTTTAACGAATTCAGATGCTCATTCTTTAGGAAAAATCGCGCGGGAATATACAAAAATCAAAATGGATCATGCCTCTTTTGCCGAATTCAAGCTAGCTCTTGAAGAAAAAGATGGCAGAGCCGTCACAGGAAATTATGGACTTGCTCCGCGGCTTGGGAAGTATTATCATACGACCTGCGAGAAATGCGGGGTTAGACCTCACGCACCAGATCAAGAAGAGTGCCATGTATGCGGACATACACGGATGACAAAAGGAGTAAGTGAACGTTTAAAAGAGCTTGCTGACCAAGAAAGTGAAAAAGGAACGAGACCTCCTTATGTTCATCAGCTCCCGCTTCAGTTTATTCCGGGTGTTGGACCAAAAACGCTGGAGAAGCTAAAAGCCGTGTTTCACACAGAGATGAATATTCTACATCAAGCAACAGAACAAGAACTAAAAGCCGTTCTGCCAGAAAAGACAGCGGGCTACATCATCAAAGCAAGGAAGGGCGAAGTCGAACTGATCGCTGGTGGAGGCGGAGTGTACGGTAAGGTGGATATCAATCATGAGTCACATTAAATGGACATGTCAAACGTTTGAACAATTGTCAAAAGAGGATCTTTACTTGATTCTCATGGAAAGAGTCAACGTGTTTGTTGTAGAACAAACATGCCCTTACCCTGAAATTGATCACCGGGACCAAGAGGCGCTTCATCTCATCGCAAAAGAGAACGGCACGATTGTGGCTTATTGCCGAATTTTCCAAAACGGGATCATGTACAAGGAGGCGTCCATCGGCCGCGTGCTTGTGACGCAGGCCGGGCGGAAAAAAGGCTATGGAAAGCTGCTGCTCATCAAGGCTTTGGAAAAGCTTAGTGAACTAGGTGAAACAAGTGTCAAAATACAGGCGCAAGCCTACCTGAAGTCATTTTACGAATCATTTGGTTTCAAGGCTGTCTCAGATGTTTATGATGAAGATGGGATTCCGCATCTTGATATGGTGAAAACAGAAAGATAGACGTTTTTACGTCTATCTTTTTTATGTAACATCGTGTATCATAACGTCAACGAAAGGGGTTTTGCCAAATGGGAAAAAGCAAAGCAAAGAAAAAACGAGAGCATATCCAAAGGCAGCAGAGCCGAAATCCAGAACTGTCGAGAGGAAACATGCCGCATTTTAGCACACACGAAAGGAAGACAAAAACAAAACAGGAAGCCTTGCAGCATATGATGAAGAAACATAAAGGACGAAATGCTTATGATCACTATCAAGAGGATCATAAGCATTTTTATTTTGCTTTTTTGTGACAACTAGATCAAATAAATGGAAAAATTTAAAAAATAGGACAAACGGTCGTTTCTTTTTGTCTAAATATGTAGTTAAATGACAAAAAGAAACGAAAGGGAGAGTGAGTATCGTGAACGTCAAGTCATTTGGAGCAGGGCTTTGTATGGCAAGTGTGCTTGTGACATCCGTCATGTTTGGCGCGTCAGATATTTCTGCAAAGGAGCAAACAAAAAAAGAGTACATGATCGGCTTTTCTTCTTCCGTTCAAGACAAAACACAAAAACAGCTTGTAGAAGAAGCTGGCGGGCATGTGAAAGAATCAATAGAGCAAATAGATATGATGAAAGTGTCGCTGAATGAGACTTCGAAAAAGAAACTGAATGAAGCAAAAGAAGTGACCTTTATCGAGGAAGACCAAAAAGCAAAAACAAGCGCTCAAACGATTCCATACGGCGTCAAAAGCATCAAAGCACAAAAGGTACATAAACATGGATACGCTGGACAGAATGTCAAAGTAGCCGTTCTTGACAGCGGCATCGACGGCAAACATGAGGATTTACATGTCACCGGCGGGGTGAGCTTTGTACCGGCAGAGTCTGATCCGTTTGTTGATCCGCATAAACATGGAACGCATGTGGCAGGCACAATTGCAGCATTAGATAATAAGGTAGGTGTCGTGGGTGTTGCACCAAAAGCTTCTATCTATGCTGTCAAGGTGGCAGATGAAAATGGTGACGGCTACTATAGCTGGATCATAAAAGGGATTGAATGGGCCATTGAGAATGACATGGAAGTCATCAATATTAGTATGGGGGGAGCAAGTGAATCTGAGGCGCTGAAAGAAGCGGTAGATCGAGCGTATGATAAAGGGATTCTCATTGTGGCTTCTGCAGGGAATGAAGGAAGCTATGGCTCTCTCAATACGATTGACTATCCGGCTAAATACAGCTCCGTGATGGCGGTTGCCTCTGTTGACCAAAAAAAGCAAAGAGCTTTTGATTCATCTGTTGGCGAAGAACTGGAAGTCTCAGCACCAGGCGTTTCAACGCTGAGCACCATTCCTCATAACGAATATGGCTACATGAGCGGAACGTCAATGGCATCACCGCATGTAGCGGGCGCTGCGGCTGTCATTCTATCAAAACATCCGAATCTGACAAACGATGAAGTACGCGAGAGACTGTCAAAAACGGCGACAAAGCTTGGAGAACCTTTTTATTACGGTGCCGGGCTTGTGAACGTACAAAAAGCCGCTCGATAAATGAAAAAGAGAAAGCAGTGAGCAGGCTGCTTTCTCTTTTTTCTTTCGATAAAACTGTCATGTTTCGTAATCTCTCTCATAGAATCTAGTAACCTTACTATTTGGGAGGAAGACACATGCGGAAAAAGTCTTGGAAGGAGCATCTTCTTCAGCACGTAAAAGATCATCTCTCGATTTATTTATTTGTCTCTGTACTCTTTTTAATGGGTGTGATCTTCGGGGCGATTATTGTCAATAGCATGACATTCAGCCAGAAAGAGGATTTATTCTATTATTTAAATCAATTTTTTGGTCAGCTGACAAATGAGAAAGCAGCAGAATCAAAAGAAATGTTTTTACAAAGCTTCCTGCATCATATGAAATATTTAGGCCTTATGTGGATACTTGGAATCTCCATCGTTGGTCTGCCGCTCATCTTTCTCATGATCTTTTTAAAAGGAATTGTTGTTGGGTTTACTGTTGGTTTTCTCGTGAATCAAATGGGGCTGAGTGGATTTTTTCTCTCGTTTGTATCGGTGCTTCCGCAAAACATTTTGCTCATTCCAGCCTATTTAGTGATTGGCACTTGTGCGATTGCGTTTTCCATCCGGCTCATTGGACAGCTCTTCATGAAAAAAACCATCAGTCAAGCACCCGTCCAGTGGTTTGGCCGGTATGCATCTGTTCTGCTGATGATTTTAGCGCTTGCTGCACTGTCGTCTTTTTTTGAATCGTACATATCATTCATGCTGATGAAAAAGCTGGCAGGTGTTCTTTTATAATTGTTATTAATTAATAATCAATTTATTTATCAATTTAAAATGATTATAGTTGGCTCTCAGCACATCATTTGATATAATGATCAAGTAATGTGGCGTAGGAGGGAAAGTCAATGGAAAATAGGATTGATCGAATTAAGAAGCAGCTTCATTCTTCCAGCTACAAGCTCACGCCACAGCGTGAAGCCACAGTAAGAGTACTGCTTGAGAATGAAGAAGACCATTTAAGTGCAGAAGATGTATACCTCCTCGTAAAAGAGAAGTCTCCTGAAATTGGTCTTGCTACTGTTTATCGGACGTTAGAATTGCTCACTGAACTGAAAGTTGTTGATAAAATTAACTTTGGAGACGGCGTTTCGCGATATGATCTTCGCAAAGAAGGAGCCGCTCACTTCCATCATCATCTTGTCTGCATGGAATGCGGAACAGTCGATGAGATAGAAGATGATTTATTAGAAGATGTCGAAGAGATTATTGAACGTGACTGGAAATTTAAAATTAAGGATCATAGATTGACATTCCATGGTATTTGCCACCGGTGTCATGATGATGAATCCGGCAAATAATCCGAATTGGAACCTTTTCATTTAAGATGAAGAGGTTTTTTGCATTTTCGCTGTATATTCCTTGTCCCACCTGGCATATGCTGAAGTAATGAGAAGGTGAGAAAGGACTTGAAGTTTATGCGAAAATGGCTCAAAACAACAGGTGAAGTGATCAAAGTATTTATCTTGTTCACTGGTTTTACCGTCCTGTTCTATTATGCTATGATATGGATAAATTCAGAATATGAAAGCTACCATCGTTATGATAAACCAGAGGGTGCAGCAATTAAAGTGATGGAAATGGATCAGCCGAACCAAGAAAATTGGCAAGACCGATTGATTTATTTTTATCAAAACGGGGAGTAGAAATCATTGAACGATCAATTATCCGACTTTATTCATTTTATGACCGTAGAGAGAGGACTCTCTGAAAATACCATTGTTTCTTATAAAAGAGATTTACAGAACTACTTGTCTTTTTTAATGACACATGAACAGCTGACGGATATTAGCGATGTCACGCGTCTGCATATCATTCATTATTTAAAGCAGCTAAAAGAGGAAGGGAAATCGAGTAAAACGTCTGTACGGCATCTATCATCGATCCGTTCCTTTCATCAATTTCTGCTTCGGGAAAAAGTGACAACGAATGACCCGTCATGGAACATTGAAACGCAAAAAACAGAGCGGACTTTACCGAAAGTTTTATCATTAGGGGAGGTCGAAAAGCTGCTTGATACACCAAATCAGCACACTCCCTTTGACTACCGAGACAAAGCAATGCTTGAGCTCTTATATGCAACGGGGATTCGCGTCAGTGAAATGCTGGATCTGACCCTTGCCGATGTTCACCTCACAATGGGCTTTGTCCGCTGTTTTGGAAAAGGAAGAAAAGAGCGTATTGTGCCAATCGGTGAAGCTGCTGCAAGCGCAATTGAAGAATATATCGAAAAGGGAAGAAGCAAGCTGTTAAAAAAACAGCCGTCCGATGCCCTATTTCTCAATCATCATGGAAAAAAAATGTCGCGTCAAGGCTTCTGGAAGAACTTGAAAAAACGAGCCATCGAAGCAGGGATTCAAAAGGAACTGACGCCTCATACGCTCAGACATTCATTTGCTACACACCTGCTTGAAAACGGTGCGGACTTAAGAGCTGTACAGGAAATGCTCGGACATGCCGATATCTCGACAACACAAATTTATACACATGTGACGAAAACAAGACTGAAAGATGTGTATCACAAATTCCATCCAAGGGCATAAGTAAAGCATGACACAGTGAACGGGTGTCATGCTTTTTCATGTTTACACCGTTTATGGTTGTCAACTGGCTTGTAAACGGTTTATACTTGAGATGTCTGACCTCTCACTGTTTGTAAGGTCAAAAGACAAGAATATTGAAGGAGGCGCTTTTTAATGCCTGATTATCAGTATAAACGTATTTTCCTCGTCGTCATGGATTCAGTAGGAATTGGGGAAGCACCAGATGCTGCTGATTTTAATGATGTAGGTGCAGATACACTTGGACATATTGCTGAAAAAATGAACGGGCTTCATATGCCGAATATGGCGAAGCTTGGGCTGAGTCATATTAAAGAAATCAAAGGAATTCCAGCGGATGAAAAACCGCTTGCGTATTATGGAAAAATGCAAGAAGCATCAAACGGTAAAGACACAATGACAGGACACTGGGAAATCATGGGTCTTTACATAGACACACCGTTCAAAGTCTTTCCAGAAGGATTCCCAGATGAACTATTAAATGAACTAAAAGAAAAAACAGGCCGAGGTATTATTGGAAATAAACCTGCGTCTGGTACGGAAATTTTAGATGAGCTTGGCGAAGAGCACATGAAAACAGGCGATTTAATTGTTTATACATCTGCGGATTCTGTGCTGCAAATTGCTGCGCACGAAGAAGTTGTGCCATTAGATGAACTTTATCGTATTTGTGAAATTGCCCGTGAACTCACATTAGATGAAAAATATATGGTTGGTCGGATTATCGCTCGTCCGTTTGTCGGAGAGCCTGGCGCATTTGTTAGAACGCCAAACCGTCATGACTATGCGTTAAAACCATTTGACCGTACAGTCATGAATGAACTGAAAGATGATGGACTCGATGTCATTGCGATCGGAAAAATTTCTGATATTTATGACGGCGAGGGTATCACATCATCTCTTAGAACAAAATCAAACATGGATGGAATGGACAAGCTGGTCGATACACTTAAAACAGACTTTACAGGACTCAGCTTTTTAAACCTTGTTGATTTTGACGCTCTTTACGGACATAGAAGAGATCCAGAGGGTTATGGAAAAGCACTAGAGGAATTTGATGCACGTCTTCCTGAAGTGTTTGACCTGTTGAAAGAGGATGACCTTCTTGTGATCACAGCAGATCATGGTAATGACCCAGTTCATCACGGAACAGATCATACAAGAGAATATGTTCCGCTCATTGCTTACAGCAAAAAGCATCAGGAAGCAAATGAACTGCCAACAGCAAAAACGTTTGCTGATCTTGGGGCAACCGTTGCAGATAATTTCAAGACAACGATGCCAAAATACGGAACAAGCTTTTTATCTAAACTCAAATAGGGGGAAATTTCGTGGGAGCACAGTTTTCAGAAGCGGCGGCATACATTAAACAAGCATCGACATATGTACCAACAGTTGGGCTCATTTTAGGATCAGGACTTGGCATTTTAGCAGATGAGATTGAAAATCCAATCAAAATAAAATATGAAGATATTCCTGGATTCCCTGTTTCAACAGTAGAGGGACATGCAGGGCAGCTCGTGATCGGAACGCTGAAAGGCACTGTCGTTTGCGCTATGCAAGGACGTTTTCATTTCTATGAAGGATATGATATGAAGCAAGTGACGTTTCCTGTCCGTGTGATGAAAGAAATTGGCATTGACACATGCATTGTCACAAATGCAGCCGGCGGTGTGAATACGTCATTCCGCCCAGGAGATCTCATGCTGATCACAGATCATATCAATATGATGGGAACCAATCCATTAATTGGCCCAAATGACAGTCAAGGCGTTCGCTTCCCTGATATGTCTGCACCGTACGATAAAGAACTAATGGCACTTGCAGAAGAAACAGCCCAGCGTTTAGGTATATCTGTACAGCAAGGGGTTTATGCAGGGATGACAGGGCCTTCATATGAAACACCTGCTGAAGTTCGTTTCTTAAGAACACTTGGAGCAGATGCGGTCGGAATGTCGACTGTTCCAGAAGTCATTGTTGCGCGTCATGCGGGAATCAAAGTACTTGGCATTTCATGCATTTCCAATGCGGCATCTGGTATTTTGGATCAGCCGCTGTCTCATGATGAAGTGATCGAAGTAACGGAAAAAGTGAAAGCAAGTTTTCTTGATTTAGTAAAAGACATTGTCAAACAACTTTCATAGCATGTGTCCAGAAGCCTTCTGCTACCCAAGCAGAAGGTTTTTTTTATTTGCAATCATACGATCTCTGAATAAAACAGCCTATATGAGGAAAAAATAGAAAGGATTACGATAATGGAGGTCTGCCACTTGAAACGTCATATATGTGCATTGTTTATTTTAATGATCCTTATCTCAATGGTTTCACCATCAGCGATAGCAAAAGAAAAGATTGAAAAACCAGGAGAAAAACAAACATCAGAATTGGCACACGAAGCCAAATCAGCGATCTTAATAGAACGAGACACGGGAAAGGTGCTTTACAATAAAAACAGCGATGAAAAGCTTGCACCCGCAAGTATGACCAAAATCATGACGATGCTTCTCATCATGGAAGCCATTGATCAGGGTAAACTAAAAATGACAGACAAGGTCAGAACGAGCGACTATGCAGCGTCCATGGGAGGCTCACAAATCTTCCTTGAACCAGGAGAAGAAATGACCGTGAAAGAAATGCTGAAAGGCATTGCGATTGCGTCAGGAAATGATGCTTCAGTTGCCATGGCAGAGCATATTGCAGGATCTGAAGAACAGTTCGTTGAGCAGATGAACAAAAGGGCGAAAGAGCTTGGCCTCACCTCAACGGTCTTTCAAAACCCAACAGGACTTCCTGAAAAAGACCATTACAGCACAGCTCACGATATGGCAAAAATGGCAAAAGAGCTGTTGAAATATGAACAAATCACCAAATTCACAGGTGTCTACGAAGACTATTTACGGCAAAACACAGATAAAAAATTCTGGCTTGTCAACACAAACCGTCTGATTAAATTTTATCCAGGGGTCGATGGGGTAAAAACCGGTTTTACAGGTGAAGCGAAATACTGTTTAACTGCATCTGCTAAAAAAGGCAACATGCGCGTCATTGCGGTTGTCTTTGGCGCAAGCACTCCGAAAGACAGAAATGCTCAGGTAGTCAAAATGTTAGATTACGCATTTAGTCAATATACGACTCATCCGCTTTACAAAAGAGGGCAAGATGTGGCGGAGGTCAAAGTGAGCAAAGGGAAAAAGAAAAACATTCAGCTCGTTACTTCTGAACCGATATCCCTTTTAACGAAAAAAGGCGAAAATGTGGATCAGATCAAAAAAGAAATCAAATTGTCTCATGATGTCAAAGCTCCATTTTCAAAAGGAACGGAACTTGGTACGATCGTCTTGAAAAAAGACGGAAAAGTGCTGCATGAAAGCCCTGTAGAAGCAAAAGAAGGAATGGAAAAGGCAGGCGTTTGGACTTTCTTCAAACGAGCAATGGCTGATTTTGTGAAATGGAAATAAAAGGCGAAAGGCTGCTGTAATTGGCAGTCTTTTTGCTATGAGAAAAGAAAAGAACATCTAAATGTGACGAATGGTCACTAGTTTTGTCATGGTGAAGGATTTACTTCATATAAAAGAGAAACATTCTTTATCCGAAATTAGAGCAAGGAGGAATAAAAAAATGAGCCTTGGTATTGATTTTCAAGTAAAAGAGAGTGTACTTTGCATTCGGTTAACAGGAGAGCTCGATCATCACTCCGCAGAAACATTGAGACAAAAGGTGACGAATTATTTGGAAACAGAGGACATTCGCCACATTGTGCTGAATCTGGCTGATTTATCGTTTATGGACAGCTCTGGACTCGGAGTGATTTTAGGAAGATATAAAGAAATTAAGCAGCTTGGCGGGGAAATGGTCGTCTGTGCCATCTCGCCAGCGGTGAACCGGTTATTTGATATGTCTGGTTTGTTTAAAATCATTCGGATGGAGCCTTCTGAGCAAACGGCTTTGCAAACATTGGGGGTGGCATCATGAGAAATGAAATGAACCTGACTTTTTCGGCATTAAGCCAGAATGAATCGTTTGCAAGGGTGACAGTCGCGGCGTTTATCGCTCAGCTTGACCCGACTTTAGATGAATTAACAGAAATCAAGACCGTTGTATCTGAGGCAGTGACAAACTCCATCATCCATGGCTATGATGGGAATCCAGATGGAAAGGTGCATATCCATGTCACGCTAGATGACCATGTCGTTTATCTTACCATTCGTGACGAAGGTATGGGTATTACAGATCTTGAGGAAGCAAGACAGCCGCTTTTTACAACAAAACCAGACTTAGAGCGCTCTGGAATGGGCTTTACCATCATGGAGAATTTTATGGATGATGTCATGGTGGACTCATCACCAGAAATGGGCACGACCATCCGTTTAACAAAGCATCTATCAAAAAGCAAAGCGCTTTGTAATTAAAGGAGCTGCTCATATGGATGTGGAGGTAAAAAAGCAAGCTAAAAAAGCCCAGCTGTCAAATGATGAAGTCAAAGAGCTCATCAAAAAAAGCCAAGACGGTGATCAGCAAGCAAGAGACCTCCTCGTAGAAAAAAACATGCGTCTTGTTTGGTCCGTTGTTCAGCGCTTTTTAAATAGGGGATATGAACCAGATGATCTGTTTCAGATTGGCTGTATTGGACTGCTGAAATCTGTTGATAAATTTGATTTGTCATATGATGTAAAGTTTTCAACGTACGCCGTTCCTATGATCATTGGTGAAATTCAACGATTCATTCGGGATGATGGAACGGTCAAAGTCAGCCGGTCACTAAAGGAACTCGGAAATAAAATTCGGCGGGCAAGGGATGAATTGTCTAAGTCTCATGGAAGAATGCCGACCGTTCAGGAAATTGCTGAATATCTTGATATCACACCAGAGGATGTCGTCCTCGCCCAAGAAGCGGTGCGCTCCCCATCATCCATTCATGAAACGGTGTATGAAAATGATGGGGATCCGATTACATTGCTTGATCAAATTGCTGATCATTCTGAGGAAAGATGGTTTGACAAAATCGCACTGAAAGAAGCGATCAAGGAATTAGAAGAACGGGAAAAACTCATTGTGTATTTAAGGTATTATAAAGATCAGACACAATCTGAGGTTGCAGAAAGACTTGGCATTTCACAAGTACAAGTCTCACGGCTTGAAAAGAAAATTTTAAAACAAATCCAAATGCAAATGGATCAAAAAGACAGCTAGCCAATTCGGCTGGCTTTTTTTGTGTGGTAATTACCGGTAAATCAAGTTCTATCAGTATGAGAACCATTTTTCACCACATACTATTTTTAACCCATCGTATAGGAAGTGACTTGGATGGACGGACAAATCTTTATTCGGCTGCGCCATCGAATCAAAACTGGTATTGATCAGCTCATTTATTTAGAGGATATCGCCCAAATCACTGGTGATGAGTTTGCTGTGCAAAAGCTTAGCAAAATGCCGGTGTATCATGTCAGCAAAAAGGATCGTCACATCGCCGTACTTGATATCATGCATGTCGTCAAAACGATCAAAAAAACGTGGCCGGATATCGACATTCAAACCGTCGGCGGCTCTGAAGCTATTGTTGAAATTGATACAGGCAAACGCCAGCTTTCTCCCGTTTTATTTGTGTTTGTATGGCTCTTATTATTTGTCGGAGCGGCCCTTGCCATTATGAATTTCCACGAGGATGTCAGTATGCGGCTCGTTCATATCCGTCTATATGAAATGATCACTGGAAAAACGGTTGAGCATCCGTATTTATTACAAATTCCATATAGCTTTGGACTCGGCTTTGGCATGATTTTGTTTTTCAATCATGTATTTAAAAAGCGTTTAAATGAAGAACCAAGTCCGCTCGAGGTGGAAATGTTTAAATATCAGCTTGATCTCGATCATTACGTCGCACTCAACGAAAATAAAGAAACATTGAAAGATATCCATGATCGGTAAATGGCTGTTTGTCGTACTCGTTGGACTTGGCGGCGGTTTAACGGTCGGAGCAGGATTTGTGGCATTTCTTACAGTGCTTGGCATCATTCCCCGCTTAATGCAATTAACCAAAACGCAGCGCTTCATACAAGGGTACGAGGCGGCTGTCATTAGCGGGGCGGTCGTTGGCGGCTGGGCCACCTTAAGTCAAATACATCTGCATTTAACCAAATGGCTGGCACTGCCGGTCGGTCTTTTATCAGGTATCTTTGTCGGCATGCTTGCAGCTGCACTCACTGAAGTATTAAATGTACTTCCTATATTAACGAAAAGAATTGGAATGGACGGGAAAATTGTTTTGCTGCTCATGGCCATCGTCTTAGGAAAGGTATTTGGTTCACTATTTCATTGGCTTATTTATATTTAAGAAATTGGAGGGAACAACACGTGTCGAGTTTAAAAGAGAACTATCCATCTAAGGTGAAAACGTATCAGCCCAAACCTCCTTATGTCATCAACTGCATCAAGGCGTTTTTAGTTGGCGGCTTAATCTGTCTGATAGGTGAGGGGCTGCAAAATTTCTATATCCATTTTTTTGATTTTAACGAAAAGACAGCAGGGAATCCGACGGTGGCAACCCTCATTTTAATTTCTTCTCTATTAACGGGTATCGGTATTTACGATAGAATCGGCCAGTTTGCTGGAGCCGGATCAGCTGTACCAGTGACAGGCTTTGCTAACAGTATGACAAGTGCTGCCCTTGAGCATAAAAGTGAAGGGCTTGTTTTAGGTGTTGCCACAAATATGTTTAAACTCGCTGGGAACGTCATTGTGTTTGGTGTCGTTTCCGCATATGTCGTAGGGATCATTCGATACGTCTTTGAAAAGATGTTTTCGTAGGAGGAATGAAAGGTGAAACTAACAGGTAAACAATCTTGGGTATTTGAGCACAAGCTTTATGTCAATGCAGAAGGAACTGCTGCAGGACCGAAAGAAAAAGAAGGCCCGATTGGCCATTTAATTGATAAAACGTACGATGAAATGCACTGTGATCAAAAGAATTGGGAAATGGCTGAAAGGAAGCTCATGGATGATGCGATATCAACCGCTTTATCAAAAGCAAATTTGCAAAAAAGCGATATTGACCTGTTGCTGGCTGGAGATTTACTCAATCAGAACGTCACTGCAAACTATGTGGCAAGAGAGCTGAAGATCCCGTTTCTTTGCTTGTTTGGGGCATGCTCGACTTCAATGGAATCGGTTGCCATTGCGTCAGCGCTCATTGATGGCGGTTTTGCAAATAGAGCCATTGCAGCGACAAGCAGCCATAATGCGACGGCAGAACGCCAATTTCGTAATCCGACAGAATACGGCGGACAAAAGCCCGATACAGCAACAAGTACAGTGACAGGAAGCGGAGCCGTTATTATCAGCCAAGAAATCTCTGACATTCAAATTACAAGCGCAACAGTAGGCAGGGTCATGGATCTTGGCATTACAGATCCATTTGATATGGGATCGGCCATGGCACCGGCAGCGGCAGACACCATCAAGCAGCATTTAGAAGACTTAGGAAGAACAGTAGATGATTACGATCTGATTTTAACTGGTGATTTATCAGGCATTGGTTCACCGATCTTAAAGGATCTTCTGAAAGAAGACGGCATTCAGCTTGGGCGAAAGCACGATGATTGCGGTTTAATTATCTATACACCCGACCAAAACGTATTCGCAGGAGGCAGCGGCTGTGCTTGTTCAGCTATTGTGACATTTAGTCATATTTTTCAAGAAATGAAAGCAGGGAATTTGCAAAGAGTACTTGTTGTGGCAACCGGGGCGTTACTCAGCCCGATGATGGTTCAGCAAAAAGAGACCATTCCAACCATTGCGCACGGTGTCGTATTTGAGCGTGCAGGAGGAGAGAGCTAATGGATTATCTTATCGCTTTTGTGGCAGGCGGACTTATTTGCGTCATTGGCCAGCTTTTACTAGACGTACTTAAACTCACGCCTGCACATGTCATGACTACTTTTGTTGTAGCGGGTACCATTTTAGATGGATTCGGTATTTATGATAAATTTATTGAATTTGCAGGTGCGGGCGCCACCGTACCAATCGTCAGCTTTGGTCATAGCTTGCTTCATGGGGCAATGCATCAGGCAGATGTACATGGATTCATCGGCATCGGTATCGGTATTTTTGAATTAACCTCTGCTGGAATATCAGCTGCGATTTTATTCTCATTTATTGTCGCACTTATCTTTAAACCGAAAGGATAACCGAATATGGGGCAAAGACGGAAAGTCATTTTAGTGACAGACGGAGATATATATGCTGCCAAAACTATAGAGCTTGCTGCTAAAAACGTCGGCGGACGATGTATTTCCAGCTCAAAAGGAAATCCAAGCAAACGGACAGGACCTGAACTTGTTCAGATGATTTTAAAAACGCCGTATGATCCAGTCTTTGTGATGTTTGATGATTCTGGTCTGACAGGTGAAGGAACAGGGGAGACGGCGATGAAACATGTGGCGCGCCACCCTGAAATCGAAGTTATTGGTGCGATCGCAGTTGCATCCAAGACGCATCAAGCAGAATGGACAAAGGTTCATGTCTCGATTGACCGGGAAGGTGAACTGACAGAATATGGTGTCGACAAACACGGTCTTCCCGAAATGGAGCCCCATAAAATGAGCGGGGATACAGTGTATTGCCTTGACTCCCTCAACCTTCCGTTAGTTGTCGGGATTGGAGATATTGGCAAGATGGGACGAAAAGATGATCTGAGCAAGGGATCTCCAATCACGATGAAAGCAGTGGAATTAATACTAGAAAGGAGTGGTTACCATGAAGAAAGACAAGGTAAACGTGTACCGAGACCCGAAGAAAAATGAAGATTACTTCAAGGAAAATGTCGGGATGGGTCTCAGCTTTGACCTTGGTGTTCGGAAAATTTATATACACGATCAGGAAATCCAGCTTTACTATGTAAACGGATTGTGTGATACACAGTATGTCATCTACTTATTAAAAGAGCTAATCGAAATCAATGACAACGAACCTGAATCAGATGATCTTGCACATGTAGTCGAGAACCGCCTTGTCAATCAGCAGGTGTCCAAGGTAGAAACGCTGGATGAAGCAGTGGATCAAGTACTGTCTGGGCTTGTAGCAGTCGTTGTAGAAGGTGAAAACTACGCCTTTATCATTGATGTTAGAAGCTATCCTGGCAGAATGCCTGAGGAGCCGGATACAGAAAAGGTGGTCCGGGGAGCAAGGGACGGCTTTGTTGAAAACATTATTGTAAACACAGCGCTGATTCGAAGAAGAGTACGGGATGAAAAGCTGCGATACAAAATGCTCAAAGTAGGCGAACGTTCAAAAGCGGATGTCTGTGTTTGCTATATTGAAGATATTGCAGACCCTGACTTAGTAGATATTATAGAAAAAGAAGTATCAGGAATCAAAGTCGATGGGCTGACGATGTCTGATAAAACGATTGAAGAATTTATTATTAAGCAAGGATATAATCCCTTTCCGCTAGTGCGTTACACCGAGCGTCCAGATGTCGCCGCTAACCACATATTAGAAGGGCATGTCATCATCATTACGGATACATCCCCTAGTGTCATCATTACACCAACCACTATTTTTCACCACGTTCAGCATGCAGAAGAATACCGCCAGGCACCTGCCGTTGGTACATTCTTAAGATGGGTACGCTTTTTAGGCATTTTATGTTCTACCTTTCTTTTGCCGATTTGGTTTCTTTTTATCCTCGAACCAAATCTCCTGCCAGACAATTTAAGCTATATTGGATTTAACAAACCTTCTCATATCCCTGTGATTCTCCAAGTATTTCTTGCTGATTTCGGGGTGGAATTTTTAAGGATGGCTGCGATTCATACGCCAACCGCATTGTCGACCGCCATGGGGCTGATCGCGGCTGTTTTAATTGGACAAATCGCCATTGATGTTGGTTTATTTACACCAGAGGTCATCTTATACGTCTCGCTGGCAGCGATCGGTACCTTTACAACGCCAAGCTATGAACTGAGTGTCGCCAATAAGATTGTAAGGCTCATCATCCTAGCACTAGTAGCGATCTTTAAGCTGAATGGACTCATCATTGGTTTTACGTTGTTAATCATTTATTTAACATCCATTCGTTCATTGCAGACGCCTTATATGTGGCCGTTCATTCCTTTTAATGGGAAGGCTTTGTGGCAAGTGCTAATTCGGACGTCTGTTCCTGGCTCAAAAGTAAGGCCGAGCATCGTTCACCCTCAAAACAGATCAAAAATTCCGCCAAATTCTTAACGCTCATTGAAAGTGGCTGAAGATTGTGATATTGTATTTTTAACTTTGAGACACGGCAAAAGGCAGCTCACGCAGCTGCCTTTTTTCAGCCGAAGCGGAGAAAGAGGGAATGACATTGTATTTACACGGCACTTGCAGACAAAATGAACTCGGTCATTTAGAAATTGGTGGTGTTGATGCCGTTTCTTTAGCTGAAACGTATGGGACACCACTTTATGTATATGATGTGGCTTTAATACGGGAGCGCGCAAAAAGCTTTCAAAAAGCGTTTATAGAAGAAGAATTAACGGCGCAGGTAGCATATGCGAGTAAAGCATTTTCCTCCATCGCTATGTTTCAGCTTGCCAAAGAAGAAGGATTATCTCTTGATGTCGTATCAGGCGGTGAGCTTCACACAGCCATTTGCGCTGGATTCCCAGTAGAAAAAATTCATTTCCATGGCAATAATAAAAGCAGAGAAGAATTAAAAATGGCTTTAGAGCATGGGATCGGCTGTATTGTTGTGGATAATTTCTATGAAATGAAGCTCATTGAACAGCTTGGTCAAGAGCTGTCAAAAAAAGTAAAAGTATTGCTCCGCATCACGCCTGGTGTCGAAGCGCATACGCATGATTACATTACGACAGGTCAAGAGGATTCAAAATTTGGCTTTGATCTTCACAATGGACAAGCAGATGAAGCGGTGAAACAAGTGCTTGGATCAGAAGTCATCGAGCTTTTAGGAGTCCATTGTCATATCGGTTCACAAATTTTTGATACGGCTGGTTTTGTCCTTGCAGCAGATAAAATCTTTTTGAAGCTGGATGAATGGAGAGAATCATTTGGTTTTATTTCTACAGTATTAAACTTAGGCGGCGGTTTTGGGATTCGTTATACAGAAGAGGATGAACCACTTCCTGCAACAGAATATGTCGAGAAAATTATCCAAGCTGTGAAAGAGAACGTTGCCCGCTATGAGTTTGATATGCCAGAGATTTGGATAGAACCAGGCCGTTCTCTTGTAGGAGATGCAGGGACGACTCTTTATACGATCGGATCATCAAAACATGTACCTGGCATCCGCGATTATGTGGCGATAGATGGCGGAATGAGTGATAACATTCGTCCAGCTTTATATCAAGCGAAATATGAAGCCGCAAGTGCCAACAAAATGAGCCAAACGCATGATCAAACGGTTTCAATTGCCGGTAAATGCTGTGAAAGCGGAGATATGCTCATTTGGGATATCGATCTGCCAGAATTATCACAAGGGGATTTATTAGCTGTCTTTTGTACCGGAGCTTACGGCTATAGTATGTCAAACAACTATAACCGTATCCCGCGCCCAGCTGTTGTTTTTGTAGAAGACGGGGAAGCGCAGCTTGTGGTTGAGCGTGAAACATATGAGGACATTGTCAAACTTGATTTACCGTATCAATCAAAAGTGAAATCATCTACTTAAAAAAGCCGCCTGGTGTTCAGGCAGCTTTTTTTCATGAATTATTTTCCTCCAGTGAATACAGAAACGATCGCATTCCAAATGGAGACAAAGAAATCCCAAATCTTTTGAAGAAGGTTTTTCCCTTCATCCGATTCTATGAATTTAGTAATCTTGTCTTTTGCTTTATCAATTTGAGATCCTACTTGATTCCAATCGATATTGATGTTTTTCATTTTATCAAATAGCGAGACAAGCTGATCTTTTTGATCCTGCGTCAGATTTAAGTTCAAATCAGAAGCAGCCTGATCCACTTTTTCTTCTACTTCTTTTGTGGTTTTAGGAACACCATTTTTTGCAATGTCATCTTTGATTTTTGCAATAAGGGCAGAAGCGTTGTCTTTTCCGATAGAGTCACCCAATTTAGAAGTTGTCACAAGCTCTTCGTTTGCCACCTGCTTCACATCTTCTGGAATGGCTTTGTCGCTTGACACCTCATACGCTTTTAGTAAGCCCGTCAGTGCGGCTGTACCAGATACTTCAAATGGAGCAGTCACGACAACCTTGGCATCTTTGACACCTGCTGTCATTAAAGCATTTAAATACATCTCATCTGTAATGGTCTTGATGTTGTGTGTATCCACAGTCAGACCAGTACCTGATTTTTCAATGGTGATCGATGAAGATGATAATGCTCTCGTCCCGATAGAAGAACGAGGGATATACTTTCCTAAATATTCGTGCTCTTCTTTATTGGTTACTTCAATTTTTGTCGCATTTTCAGGTGGGTTCAACTCGTCAAGCACCTTCTGGCGATCAGCCGGTGTTAGGTCTTGCCCGAGTGTGACGATGACATCGCCGACAGCTGCATCCGCTAAGCTGACTTTTGGCGCACCAATTAGGAAAAGGAGCGCTGCCATCATACCAAGCATCATTTTTTTAAACATGTTGACCTCCTTCAAGTCGAAAGCGTTCCTCTTTCAAGAGAAACTCATCTTTTGAGTACACGTGTTGAAGTGCACTCCATCATATAGACGTAACAAATTGGCTCGACGTTTCAATTTTCTTTTTAAGATGTGTTCCTTTTCCAATAAATGAAGACATGTCATTTAGTCAAATATCATTTTATTAGGAAAAAAGAATCAAGCAACCCTATTTTATCAATCATCAGTTAAGAGGTAAATGACAATCGAAGAGCAGGGGATGTTTAACATCACCGAAAATGTGCTATAATGAGCGTTGTTTAACCTGAAAGGAGAATGTGAAAAATGGCGAAAAAAGGATACATACAATTAACGAATGGAAAGAAAATTGAGTTTGAACTTTACCCAGAGGCTGCTCCAGGTACAGTAGCAAACTTTGAAAAATTAGCGAATGAAGGCTTCTACGATGGATTGAAATTCCACCGCGTGATTCCAGGTTTCGTCAGCCAAGGCGGCGACCCAAACGGTAATGGAACGGGTGGTCCTGGTTACACAATTAAATGTGAAACAGAAGGAAATCCACATCAGCACGAAAGAGGTTCATTATCAATGGCGCATGCTGGTAAAGACACAGGCGGCAGCCAATTCTTTATCGTACATGACCCGCAGCCGCACTTAAACGGTGTTCACACTGTTTTTGGCAAGGTAACATCTGGTATCGAGGCTGTACTTGATATGGAGCAAGGCCAAGGCATGGAAAAAGTTGAAGTTGTAGATGCTTAATCTAAAACACCGCTTAATCGCGGTGTTTCAGCGTGTAGACAAACCCTTGCATTCGGTGTCAGGTCTGCGCTCCGGTACTCACGAATGTTAAATTCGCTCCGTTCCAGTGCTCGCCCTTCCTAGACTTCAAAGGTTTTCAAACACGCTGAAAAGAAGACAAAGGGCTAAAATCAAGTTCATTTTAGCCCTTTGTCAACAATAAAAGACACCGCTTAATCGCGGTGTTTTTTTATTTTGTTTCTGATTCTACCGTGATTTGTTTCGTTATGCGGTAGGTGATGAGCCAATACAAAATGGCTAAAGCGCTGATAGAGGCACCAAAAAGACATACTCCGCTCCAGCCATAGGCTGCGTATATGCTGGTTGAAACAATTGAACCGGTCGCACTTCCGATGGAGTAAAAAATCATGTAAGCGGCAGTAAGCCGGCTTCTCGCCTCAGGCCGTACTGTAAAAATCATACTCTGATTGGTCACATGTACTGCCTGCACAGATAGGTCAAGAATAATAATGCCAATGACTAATGCAATAAGTGAATATTCAGTCAAACTGATGAAAAACCATGAAATGAATAAGAGGACAAGGGCTATACCGGTTGTGAACTGTCCAAAACCTCGATCAGCAAGGCTGCCAGCCCGAGCAGCTCCTAACGCTCCGGCTGCCCCAGCAAGACCAAATGCGCCAATAGCAGTATGTGAAAGAGAGTATGGCGCTGTACTGAGAGGCAGCACGAGTGAAGTCCATAACGTACCAAAGACAATAAAAATCAGAAGAGCCAGAATCCCACGGATGCGGAGAATTCGTTCTTGTATAAACAATGTAAACATTGAACGAAGCAGATCAGCATAGGATAATGATTCTCTTTTGCTGTTATCATGCGGGAGCACTCGGAACAATACGCCAGTCAGGATAAGCATGATGACGGTAGAAACAAGATAAACAAACCTCCAGCCAGCAAAATCGGTTAATACACCGGCAAAGGTCCGGGCGAGAAGAATACCGATTACAATTCCACTTTGCACCAAGCCGACTATACGGCCGCGCTCTTCTGGAGCAGCCCAACTTGCTGCAAACGCAACGAGTACCTGAGTGACTACAGCGAGCAGTCCGACCACTGCTAATCCTAGAAATAGGACGGCGATGATAGGAGCAATGCCGACTAGAATGAGGGCAAGCACAGATAAAAGCATCTGACCAATGATGAGCCGGCGTCGATTCAACAGATCACCAAGTGGTACTATCAGTAGCAGCCCCGCTGCATAACAAAGCTGAGTAATCGTAATGACAATACCGATGGATGAATACGTGATACCGAACTCGTCTGCCAGTGAATCTAGTAACGGTTGTGCGAAGTATATGTTTGCAACAGCCATCCCGCACGATGCTGCAAAAAGTAGTGCCATATAGTGAGTCATTTTTGATCCAGGCTTTATTCGAAAATGAGCCGTTTTCATATCAGGATGATCTCTTGGAGTCATTTTATCTTTAACCATTCATTACATCCCTTCTTTTTTGTACTAAAAAGTATAATATACTAATCGGTATAAAATGATTCCTGTTAAGGATAACCAACAAAATGTTTTAAAGTCAAGATTTATTCCAGTTATTCTATGTTAATCTTGAAAGCAGAAAGGTAGTTTGACAATTTTACGTGAATAAAATAAAATTATAATGTACTGATTGGTAATGTTATCATGAAATGATTTTATTGTTGAAAAGAGGAATTGATGATGGTTCGACAGCGTGAGTTTGATGAGGAAAAAGCGTTGGATGATGCAATGGTGCTTTTTTGGGAAAAGGGATATAGAGCTACAACGTTAAGCGATTTGACTGCAAAAATGGGAATACAGCGGCCAAGCTTATACTCAGCCTTTGGAGATAAAGAGGAGTTATTTGAGGCTGCCTTACGCAAATATACAAAGCAGCATGCAGCCCGTATTCGAACAAAACTTCAAAACAATCAATCTGTAAAGGAAGCATTTCATACATTATTTACAGATGTAGTGGAAGAGGAATATAGGGATGGCCCGAGTAAAGGCTGTTTTTGCATTAATACGATAGTGGAACTTGCTCCACACGAAGAGAAATTTGAAATTCTGACAAGAGAGCATCAGATGTATCTTTCGGTCATATTTGAAGAAAAGATTGTGCAAGGTATTCGCTCGGGTGAGCTTGAAAGCAGCTTGAATGCTAAAGCCTTAGCACAGACAATGGTCGTTTCTTTCATCGGGCTTACCGTCCTCATGAAGTCACGTCCAGAGCGTTCATTCGTAGATCATTCTGTAGCGACGATCCTATCCATTTTAAAATAAAATGGACAACACGCTATGACAGCTTCCGTGAAAAAATCATACAGCATAGTGAAAGCGTATTTGATCCATTACATCAAAATACGCTTTTTCTTATAGGGCAGTCATGCACAGAATATGTTTTTATGATATGATAAGAGAACAAACATTCGTATTCGCGCGGGCTCCAGCACATCCAGAATGCAAATGTAGAAAGCGAAAAGAAAGAAGGGGAGACTTTGAAACCACTCACAAAAGAAGAGAGAAATCAAATGACGATGGCTATTCAGTATTATTTTGCCGAAGAACGAGAAGAAGAGATTGGTGAATTAGCAGCCATTAATATACTAGAATTTATCACAAAAAACCTTGGAAGCTACTACTATAATCAAGGGGTTCGCGACAGCCGCAGCATCGCTGTTCAGCGGTCACAATTGTTAGAGGAAGACTTATTCGCACTCGAAAAAAGAATATAATGAAAAGCTTGCAGTATGGTGTGTTACGAACTAATAAATAGGAAAAAGACCCCCTTAATAAAGAACGCATATTCGTATCATATGTAATGATTAAGAGGTGGAACCAAAGGGCCATCTGAATCGTTATATAAGTAACCATTAATGAAAATCAGCTTTTTTGGTTTTATTTCAATAAAAGAAGGAATAAAACATACAAATAGGCGAAGTGCAGATGATGGAGGTTCTAAATATGGGGAAAATTAAATTAAAAATTGCGATCTTATTTGTTTTACTGCTTTGTTTAGGCGCAGGTTATTTATACATGAATGGCATGAAAATTGAAGATGTGCCAACAGCTATTGGCGAAAGCTTAACAAATAATGATAAAGATTACACCATCTATGAATATACCATTACGAAAATTGATGGAGATGAATATTACGGTCAAGCGAAGAATGGCACAAAAATCATTTTTAATGGTAAGAAATTTGAAGATGATGTGGCCGATCTGAAAAAAGGAGATCGTATTAAAGCCTACTTTAGTAATGAAAAAAGAATAGATGGGCTGATAAAAGTTGTAAAAGTCGTCAATTAACATGTCTCCTTTCCTATAAGGAGGCTTTTTTTGTGAAGAAATCTTGATTGTTGCATTTGACAACAAGGATCGCTATAATAGCCCCTAAGGACAGCTAAATATCGATTGTATCCTTCGGGGCAGGGTGAAAATCCCGACCGACGGTAATAAAGCAAATGCTTTACAGCCCGTGACCCGTTAATTTATTAACGGTTGATTCAGTGAAAAGCTGAAGCCGACAGTGAAAGTCTGGATGGGAGAAGGATAAAGAAAGCTATGAACGAAAAATATTTGTTGATCATAGTCTTATTTCTGATGCAAAAAAACCACAGCCCCGGAATTTTTTCCGGGGCTTTCTGTATGATTTTGTCGTTAATAGACTGCATGCAGTGTTTATTAGGTGATCCCTCATCTACCTTGTATGGACCATAAAAAGCGACGAAGGTGCTCAATCGATCACATGTCCCTAACATCGCTTTTTTTAAAAGTGAGAAATACAAATGAAACGAAAGGGAGGATCACATGTTTACGGGGATAATTGAAGAAGTTGGCACCGTTCAGTCATTAAGTAAAAAGTCAGCAGATGCCATGGAAATTGTCATTACATGCAGCCGTGTGCTGGAAGATGTTCACCTCGGAGACAGTATCGCCATTAATGGAGTATGTCTCACAGTCACTAGCTTCACAAAAGAACAGTTCGCGGCAGATGTGATGCCAGAGACGGTCAAAGCCACATCGCTGGATCAGCTGACAAAAGGCAGTCCAGTAAATTTAGAGCGAGCCATGTCCTCAAATGGACGATTTGGCGGCCACTTTGTCTCAGGCCATGTTGATGGAACGGCTGTCATTACCCGGATAGAAAAGAAGAGTAATGCCATTTACTATGATTTAAAGATGAACAAGACCCTCACAGATATGCTCACCCAAAAGGGTTCGATCGCAATAGATGGTGTCAGCTTGACCATTTTCGATTTGCGAGATTCACATGTCACAGTCTCTATTATTCCTCACACGCTTGAAGGAACTATTTTCCCGACTAAATCTATGGGGGATATCGTGAATATAGAGTGTGACATGATCGGTAAATACATTTATCGCTTTTTAACAAAAGAGCAGAGCGAAAAACAGCCATCTCGATTGACCCCATCATTTCTAAAAGAGCACGGATTCTAGGAGGCGATTGTATGTATCATTCCGTTGATGAGGCAGTAAATGCCCTTAAACAAGGAGAAATCATTATCGTAGTGGATGATGAAGACAGAGAAAATGAAGGAGACTTTGTGGCACTTGCTGAGCATGCCACACCTGAGGTGATTAACTTCATGGCTTTACATGGAAGAGGCCTCATTTGTACGCCAGTCGATGCGTCGATCGCAAAACACCTGAATCTGCATCCAATGGTTGAACATAATACGGATGCACACCATACAGCATTTACAGTAAGCATCGACCATGTGACAACGACAACTGGTATTAGTGCTTTTGAGCGCTCCACGACCATGCTGGCCATGTTAAATAAAGACGCAAAACCAGACGAATTTGCCCGTCCAGGTCATGTTTTTCCGCTTATTGCAAAAGAGGGCGGCGTACTAGAAAGACCGGGTCATACAGAGGCGGCGGTTGATCTTGCTAAACTGGCAGGCTCAGAGCCAGCGGGTGTCATATGTGAAATTATGAATGCAGATGGATCAATGGCGCGCGTCCCTGAACTAAAGGAGATCCAAAAACAGCATGATTTAAAGATGCTGACAATCGAAGCATTACAGACATATTTAAACAACAATCGAACAGCCGCTATTGAAACAAAATAAAAATCACAAAAAAGGATGATCAACATATGAATACAATACAAGGTCATGTAGTAGCAGAAGGACTAAAATTTGCAATCGTTGTAGCGAGATTCAATGATTTTATTACAAGTAAACTGTTAGATGGAGCAGAAGATACATTACTCAGACACGGAGCAAATGGTGATGATATCGATGTTGTGTGGGTACCAGGCGCTTTTGAAATCCCGTACATGGCAAAAAAATTAGCAGAAACCAAAAAATATGATGCAGTCATCACACTTGGAACCGTGATCAGAGGCGCAACGACTCACTATGATTACGTTTGTAATGAAGCTGCTAAAGGAATTGCTCAGAGTGCTATGTCAACAGGGGTACCGATTATCTTTGGTGTACTCACAACAGAATCTATTGAACAAGCCATTGAAAGAGCTGGTACAAAAGCAGGAAATAAAGGCAGCGAATCGGCTGCTGCTGCTATTGAAATGGCGAATCTCAATCGAACGTTCTCTTAATTTAGTGAAAAAGAGTTTAAAAACGGTATAAAAATGTTTATAATGTGTGATGAGCAAATGAATCATAAGACATTTGCTGGAAATTAGGATAATTTGAATATTGAGGGGTATATATGTTAATTCGTTACAAGAGGTCTTTTGAAAAAATTGCCATGGGACTTCTGTCCTTTATGCCGGGTGAGAAAGACGTCAAACAGCTTCAGCAGACGATGAAGTCATATGAAATGGATGAAGATCGGCAGCTGTTCCTATGGAAAGATGGCGAGGATATTGTAGGTGCTATTGGTGTGCTCAAAACAGACGACCAAGTACAAATTGAGCATATTAGTGTGAATCCATCCCATCGTGATCAAGGAATCGGCAAGGAAATGGTTTTAGCCGTGGAAGAAATATTTAAAACCAAAACACTCATTCCAAATGAATTAACGCAAGGCTTCTTTCATAAGTGTCACAGCGAATCAAATTAAATATCACACATGTAAAAGCAGAGGCTACAGTCCTCTGCTTTTTTTACGTTCAATCTGCTTTTTTCGTTCCAGCAAAACTTCTGTCCGGTCACGGAGTCTATGTTTTTCGATTAAAAATGTATGGGATAAGTTGCTCTCCTGTCCAAAGAGCAGTCCTTCTTTTTGGGCCATTTCTTGGCATAAAGAAAGAAGTGCTTCATCTTTGATCGGCAGCATCACACTCTCATAGGGCATATCTTCATCCATTTTCTTTTTCAGCGTTCTCAGAAGCATCAGAAATGCCTCATCATCCAGACCGAGATTCGATAATACTGAACGGTTTGCTTCTAACAAATGAAGACTGTTAGAAATGAGCCGTTTTGCTCCTTTTCCATTTCCCCGTCTTTGATGATACAAGGCAACAGCGAGCTGAATGAGCCCGACCCAATATTCTTTGCGCTGCTCAGGGGGATCTTCTTTCCAATATTCCTCTAGAATTTCATGACACTCAAAATAATCTCTTGTCGTATGAAATTCGTGTAAAAAAGCCACGTACGCTTCAGGATACACAGCGGTCATCTCCTTTTCCACTCTCAGTCTAACATATCGAAAAGAAAAGAAGAAAGAGCGTCCCTTTAGTGAAAAGGACGCTCTGTTTCTTTAATAAACCCAAGCCGCGCCAACGATGATCAGCAAGATGAAAAGCACGACAATAAGCGCGAATCCTCCGCCGAAGTTATAGCCATCTCCCATAATGATACGGCCTCCTTTTTCATCAGTTCTGATTACAATGGTATTCTATGTATAAATGCCCTTATTGGTATGGGCGGATCCACTGTTTTTCTTGATTTGCCTAAGGCATTATGGCCGAAATTATATTGGACGAGAGCTTTATCCTGTCTTATACTAAAGGTTAGCCGGTGAAACGGTACTTAGAAGACAGTAGAAATGGTGAGAAAAAGATGCTGGAATATCAGGTGAAAATAGATTCGTTCGAGGGTCCTTTGGACTTGCTTTTGCATTTAATTAACCGGTTGGAAATTGATATTTATGATATTCCCGTCGCTAAAATTACGGAGCAGTATTTATTATATGTCCACACGATGAGGGAGCTTGAGCTCGATGTTGCGAGCGAATATTTGGTCATGGCTGCAACCCTCCTGAGTATTAAAAGCAGAATGCTTCTTCCGAAACAAGAGGAAGAGCTGTTTGATGAAGACCTGCTCGAAGAGGAAGAAGACCCTCGAGAAGAGCTGATTGGCAAATTGATTGAATACCGCAAGTATAAAAATGCAGCACAAGAACTAAAGGAACGCGAAGAAGAAAGGCAAAATGCCTTTACAAAACCACCGAGTGATTTAAGCGAATTTGCAAAAGAATCAGAAGCGAAGGACACAAATTTACACGTAACGGTGTATGATATGTTAGGTGCGTTCCAAAAGGTATTAAATCGAAAGAAAATAACGAAACCAGCACCATCAAGGATTACAAGACAAGAAATCCCGATTGAAGACAAAATGAATGAGATTATGAACCATTTAAGAAAAACAAAAAAGCGGACCAATTTCATGACTCTATTTCAGCATGATCAAAAGGAGCACCTTGTCGTGACGTTTCTTGCTGTTCTCGAATTGATGAAAAGTCATCAAATCATGTTAGAGCAGGAAGGGAACTTTGAAGACATTTATATCATAGGGAGTGAAACGATTCATGACGCTTGATATCGTGAATTGGAAAGCCATCTTAGAAGCGCTGCTGTATGCAGCAGGTGACGAAGGCTTAACAAGAAAACAGCTCATGTCTGTTCTTGAAGTAGATGAGTCGGTATTACTCGACATTATGTCTTCCGTAAAGGAAGAATATCAAAAACAAGAACGAGGGATTGAGCTCATTGAATATGCAGATTCATATATGCTGCTGACGAAAAAAGAATACAGCATGTATTTAAAAAAATTAGTCGAGACACCATCCAAGGGTTTGTCGCAGGCAGCGCTGGAGGTGCTTGCCATTGTTTCTTATAAACAGCCGATTACACGCAGTGAGGTAGAGGAGATTAGAGGAGTCAAATCAGAGCGGGTACTTCATAGCTTAGTAGCCAAAGCACTGCTCTGTGAAGTAGGACGTGCCGATGGTCCGGGACGAGCGATTCTTTATGGGACAACCCCTACCTTTTTAGAGCAATTTGGCTTAAAAGCCTTAGATGAATTACCGCCGCTTCCAGAAAATGTGGAAGCAGACGGGGTACAAGAAGAGGCTGATCTATTTTTTGAAAACTTCAATCAAACATTTGAAGACATAAAATAGTTCAAAAGAAGGAAAAATGTATGATAAAATATAAAAAAGATTTTAGGTCTAAAATCTTTTGATGACAGATAAAATGGTGACAAAGCCATGAGGGGAAGGTAAACACGAAACAAATGGCACATATGAATGTAAAGGCTCAAGTTGATCAAGCAGGCGTCTTTTTATCAAAGGTTGCAATTGAAATGAATGGTTTTCTGAACGAAGCCACCTTATCAAGCTTGAAACGATTAAACCCCGAAGCGGAAGCCTATTATTGTGACATATTGAGTACATTACGGAAGCTTGCAGTGTACAGCGAGGATGCAGCAGCAGTTTGCAGGAAAATGGGCCAGCAGCAGACATTCCCGCAGCAGGCCGCACAGCAGATGCTTCACCGTATTTATCATCAATGCATTGAAGAATTTTTCACGCCAAAAAAGGATACATGGTATGAAGACAGCCGATCGGCCTATACAGGAAAAAGCAGCATTGTCTTTCACCATGAAGTATCCGCTGATATGAAACAATTATTTTCTTCATTAGAAAAAGACTTTTTAGCGATGAGAGAAGAGCTGGAATATACGGCATCTCATCAGCAAGTGAAAATGGTATAAGCAACTTGAAGAAGCGCCTCTACATGTAGAGGCGCTTTTTTTTATGGACGAGGCATCATAACTTTTTCAGCTGAGCATACACTTGTACAAAACGGACAAGGACGTGAATGAACATGCCCTATTTAAAAATTGGAACAGCAGTCCTTCTTCTATTTACACTCTTACTGCCTTTTTCTTCACATGCCAAAGCAGACATTTCATTATCAGTGAGTGCAAGAAGCGCCATTTTAATAGATGGACAGTCAGGCAGAGTCCTATTTGGAAAGGACGAGCACGAAAAAAGAAGAATCGCCAGTATTACAAAAATCATGACGGCTGTATTAGCCATTGAATCAGGAAAAATGAAAGATACCGTTAAAGTATCAAAACGTGCGATTGGGGCAGAGGGGTCATCCATTTATTTAAAGGAAGGGCAGAAGGTGAGCTTAGAAGATTTGACATACGGGCTCATGCTGCGTTCTGGAAATGATGCAGCTGTTGCCATTGCAGAGCATGTTGGCGGCAGCTTAGAAGGCTTTATTTTTATGATGAATCAAAAGGCGGCTGAACTAGGAATGGAGAATACAAATTTTCAAAATCCGCACGGACTCGATGATCATAAAAATCATTATTCATCAGCCTATGACATGGCGATCCTAACAAAATACGCAATGAAGCATAAACAATATCAAAAAATTGCCGGTACAACTTTCTATAAAGCGAAGACAATGGAAGGCTATTGGAAAAATAAAAACAAGCTGCTCACCGGTTTATACGAATATTCCACTGGAGGGAAAACAGGATATACAAAGCTTGCAAAACGAACACTTGTCTCCACCGCTGCAAAAGGTGATGCCGAGCTGATCGCTGTGACCATTAATGCGCCGGACGACTGGAAGGATCATATCTCTATGTTTGAATATGCATTTGATCACTATAAAACGTATGTGCTTGCTGAAAAAGGAAGGCTTGCTTCGTTAAAAGGGACCTTTTACGAAAAAAAAGCGTTTATCAAGCGTGATGTGGACTATTTTTTAAATGAAGATGAAAAAAAACTTGTGAAAATTGAAACGGAAATGCTCGCTCCAAAAAAGAAATGGAAAAAAAACGCCGAAACCATCCCAGATGTTGTCGGAAAAATGACGATTTTATTAGATGGACAGGTGATCGAGCAATTACCGATCTTTTATGAAAATAAACGAAACCGCATGCCTCAAAAAAGTTTCCAAGAAATGTTTAAGTCTGTCTTTCAGACATCTATAGGCGGATCTTCATGGTCAATCTAATTTGGGTATTTCTCACTGTCATCGGTCTTGTCTATGCGATGTTTAATGGAACGATGCAGGAAGTGAACGAGGCTGTATTTAAAGGCTCAAAAGAAGCGGTTACTATTTCAATTGGTTTGATTAGTGTCCTCGTTTTTTGGCTCGGGCTTATGAAGATTGCCGAAGAGGCAGGGCTGTTAAATTTCTTTAGTAAATTGTGCCGGCCCTTTATTTCAAAGCTATTCCCGGATATTCCGCCTAATCATCCTGCAATGGGGTATATTTTGTCCAATCTCATGGCGAATTTCTTTGGTCTCGGGAATGCCGCTACACCGCTTGGAATTAAGGCGATGGAGCAGATGAAATCATTAAACGGCGGGAAAAATGAAGCAAGCCGTTCTATGATTACATTTCTAGCGGTCAACACATCCTCTATCACACTTGTGCCAACAACCGTCATTGCAATAAGAATGACCTATGGGGCAGATCAGCCAACAGACATTGTAGGGCCAACCATTTTAGCAACACTCATTTCAGGAATCGGTGCAATTATCATCGATCGTTATTTCCACTATCGCAGAAGCAGGCGGGGGTGATCTTGTGGCATTTATTAACTGGCTGTCACTTGCTTTGATACCACTGATCATCGCAGGAATTTTGATTGCTGGAACCATTAAAAAGGTACCAACCTATGAAACATTTGTGGAGGGAGGAAAAGAGGGCATTCAAATTGCCTTTTCAATCATTCCCTATTTAGTCGGTATGCTTGTAGCCATTACGATATTCCGTGCGTCAGGTGCGCTTGATTTTGTTATGGGACTATTAAAACCAGTCTTTACAGCGATTGGTTTCCCGCCAGAAGTGGTGCCGCTTGCGTTTATTCGTCCGATATCAGGAACGGCTGCACTTGGAATGACATCAGACTTGATAGCGACGTATGGCCCAGATTCTTTTATTGGCCAGCTTGCAGCTGTCATGCAAGGGTCAACAGACACCACCCTTTACATTTTAACGGTCTATTTTGGAGCAGTCGGTATTAAAAAAATGGGAGATGCGCTGAAAGTAGGTTTGTTAGCAGATCTCATTGGTGTCATTGCATCTGTCATTATCGTCAGTTTGTTATTTAGCGGCGCCTAATCAGGCGCTTTTTTGTATTTCATGGATGGAAAATCGCTTTTTAGCTGAAATTAGACAGACGAAACGCTTATTTTTCCACGAATGCTTGTTTGTTTTAAGTCAAGCAAGTAAGATAGTACATGAGGTGAAAGACAAATGGAACGTTTACAGAAAGTAATTGCACATGCCGGCGTCGCTTCAAGACGAAAGGCTGAAGAATTAATTAAAGAAGGACGAGTTACCGTTAATGGTCAAACAGTGACAGAGCTCGGAGTGAAGGTGGGCTCTTCAGATAAAATTGAAGTCAATGGATTAAAGCTTGAAAGAGAAGAACCGGTTTACTTTATGCTTTATAAACCGCGCGGCGTCATTTCGGCTGCCGAGGATGATAAAGGACGCAAGGTCGTCACAGATTTCTTTGATGATGTCCCGCAGCGTCTTTATCCAATCGGCCGGTTAGATTATGATACGAGCGGTTTGATTTTAATTACAAATGATGGGGAATTTGCCCATAAGCTCATGCACCCGAAATACGAAATTGATAAAACGTATGCAGCGAAGCTAAAAGGCATTCCTTCAAAGGAACTGCTTAGAAAGCTAGAAAAAGGGATCATGTTAGATCATAAAAAAACAGCACCTGCTCGTGCGAAAATGCTTTCTATTGATAAACGAAAGCAAACTTGTATTGTTCAATTAACCATTCACGAAGGCAGAAACAGACAGGTGCGCCGCATGTTTGAAGCGATTGGACATGATGTGTTAAAGCTAAAAAGGGAGCAATATTCGTTCCTTCATATTGAAGGTATGAGACCAGGAGACCGCAGAGAATTGTCTCCGCATGAAGTAAAGCGCCTGAGAGCAATTGCCGATCATGGGAAAAGCGCTTTTTAATTTTCACATAAACTTCAAAAAATGAAGAAGCATCAAAAGAAGGAGAATGCTATAATTTACCTGAATGTCTATGGGGAAGGGGTACTTCAGATGAAAAAAAGACGGTTTTTCATACGGACGGGCATTCTCCTCGTGATGCTAGCGGCACTATGTTATACAATGTATAACTCAGTATTTGCCAAACAGGATCGAGTCAAAGAAGGATCTATTGCGCCAAACTTTGTCCTTCAATCTGTCGATGGGGATCGGATTGAGTTAAAGGACTTAAAAGGCAAAGGTGTCTTTCTTAATTTTTGGGGTACATGGTGTGGACCGTGTAAACAAGAATTTCCTTATATGGCGAATCAATATGAAGTGTTCAAGGATCGCGGTGTGGAAATTGTTGCAGTCAATGTTGCGGAATCCAAGATTGCCGTGAAAAATTTTATGGAATCCTATGGCGTGAATTTTCCTGTTGCCATGGACAAAGATCGTCAAGTGACAGAGGCATATGATATTACGCCGCTGCCAACCACATTTTTAATCAATCCTGAAGGCAAGGTAATCAAAGTCATAAAGGGAACGATGACAGAACGTAATGTCTATGAATATATGAATTTGATTAAACCAAAGGGGTCATAGAATGAAAGAGGTAAAGTGCGAGTGTGGACATATTAATCCAATCGGTACTGTTCTATGTGAATCATGCGGGAATCCCATTGCGGCTAAAGAGAAAAACTCTTCAAAGCTGCTTGATATGAGATATGACGGCAGTGCAAGACGCTCGCAAACATACAACAAAACGATTGTTGATAAAGTATGGAACTTTTTTTCTTCCGTTAAAGTGGGTGTGTGGCTGATTGTCATTACACTGCTCGCTTCTTCGCTTGGAACGATTTTTCCGCAGGAGCGATTTATTCCGCCAGGTGCATCTGCTTCCACGTATTATGAAGAGCAATATGGATCGTTTGGCAAGCTGTATTACACACTTGGATTCCATGATCTTTATAATTCTTGGTGGTTTTTAGCTCTTGTCGCATCAATCGGAATCTCCCTTGTCATTTGCAGTCTCGACCGCGTTATTCCTCTTTATCGAGCACTCAAAAACCAAGGGGTTATCAAAAAAGAAGGCTTTATGAGAAGACAGCGTCTGTTTAGCGAGACAGACAAAACATTAGATCAGCATACATATGAAGGCATCATAAGAGCAATGAAACAAAAGCGTTACCGCGTGCGAGAAGAAAATGGGCATATTTTAGCCGAAAAAGGACGTTTTTCACGCTGGGGACCTTACGTCAATCACATTGGACTAATCATCTTTCTCATTGGAGCGATGCTCCGGTTTGTCCCGGGCATGTACGTGGATGAAACGCTTTGGGTCAGAGAAGGGGAAACTGCACCAATTCCAGGTACGGATGGTCAATACTTCTTGAAAAATAATGCGTTTTCAATTGATCGCTATGAAACTGGAAATGAAAAAGAAGTGTTTGAGAATGCCATTGAAAAAGCTGGCGATGGTCAAGTGGTGAAAAGCTATAAAACGGATGCCATTTTATACAAACGTGAAGGAGAAGTTGTATTTGGTGAAAAGCCCAAGCTGAAGCAGGTAACAGAACACGATATCAAAGTAAATGAACCGCTCAAGTTTGACAATTTCTCATTATATCAAGTGGATTTTAAACAAAATGAACTCGATCAAATGGTCTTTCAGCTGATTCGTAAAGATACAGAAAAATCTTTCGGTACAGTGAAGATTAATCTGCTGGAGCCTAAGTCAGAATATGATCTTGGTAGCGGTTACAAAGTCAAGGTGATGAGCTATCTGCCTGATTTTTATTTTGACGATGATGGAACGCCAAGTACGAAAACAAGGAATCCGAATAATCCTGCTTTCGTGTTTGAAATGATTTCTCCTGAAAAACCTAAAGGTGAAAAAAGCTTTGTCGCCATTCAAGAGACAGTAGAGGGTTCTGATAACAATCTATATAAAATGAAGTTTGATCGGGTCGAAACGAAAAACGTCACAGGGTTAACAGTGAGAAAGGATTTAACACTTGGCGTGCTCATAGTAGGCGGAATCATCTTCATGATCGGTGTCGTGCAGGGGATGTATTGGCAGCATAGAAGAATCTGGCTGTCGGCAAAGGATGGAAAAGTATTGGTGGCAGGACATACAAACAAAAACTGGTTCGGCTTAAAGTCCGATCTTGGTGTGTTACTGCACGGCAGTGGCATCAAACAGCCAGTTGATCAAAAAGAACTGCCTGATACAACAAGTATCAGCAAAAGCAAGGGGGAAGGATTAGATGGCGGCAGTCAGTGAAAATCTGTTATTTGCAGCTTTTCTATTTTATTTAGCGGCAGTTCCTTTTTTTGGTGGTGCCATTAAGGGAAAAAAGAAAGAAGAAGGACCGCACAGAAATAAGGCGGCACTCATTGGCATTACGCTTACCATCATCGGTTTTTTGAGCCAGTTGGGCTATTTTATTTCAAGATGGATCGCATCTGGTCATGCACCTGTCAGTAATTTGTTTGAGTTCACAACGGCTTTTGGCATGATGCTGGTGCTTGCATTCATCATTTTATATTTTGTGTATCAAGTGTCTGTACTTGGTTTATTTACACTTCCAATCGCTTTATTGATTATTGCCTATGCAAGTATGTTCCCATCAGATATTTCACCGCTGATTCCTTCACTTCAAAGTAATTGGCTTTATATTCACGTGACAACAGCAGCACTTGGCCAAGCCATTTTAGCCATCAGCTTTGTGGCAGGTGTCATCTTTCTACTAAAGCATGTGGATCAAACAAAGCCAGGGAAGAAGACGTTTGGTTTAGAGCTTGTCATGTTTATGATTGTGGTCACACTTGCATTTATCGCTGTTACGTCTATCTTTAGAATGACAGGATATGAAGCAACATTTAATTGGATTGATAAAAATAAAGAAAAAAGTGAGATGGTCTATGAGCTCCCAGCTCTTGTCGGACCTCATAAAGGGGAGCTTGTGACGGAAGATCGTTTGGAACCGTTTGTTGAGCTGCCGCCTGTTTTTTCAGGTAGAAAGGTCAATACAGTGTTATGGTCATTTGGCGTAGGGCTGATTATATACGGACTCATTCGATTGATCATTCGCAAACGACTGAGCGCACTGCTTCAACCGTTAGTGAAACAGGTGAACCTAGATTTAGTCGATGAAATTGGGTATAGGGCTGTTTCGATTGGTTTCCCTGTATTTGCGTTAGGCGGGCTGATCTTTGCCATGATCTGGGCGCAAATTGCATGGACTAGGTTTTGGGGCTGGGACCCGAAGGAAGTATGGGCATTGATTACGTTTCTCTTTTATGCTGCCTATCTTCATCTTCGCTTGTCGCGAGGCTGGCATGGTGAAAAGTCCGCATGGCTTGCTGTGATCGGCTTCGCCATTATTATGTTTAATCTCATCTTTGTTAACCTTGTCATTGCGGGGCTTCATTCTTACGCATAATCACAAGGAAAAGCCAACTTTTATGATTCAATTCGGCTTTTTGTTAAAATGAATGTAACAACGGAGAAAGCAGGAGGACTGTCTAATGGAACACACAACTCAAACGAAAATATTAGTCGTAGATGATGAGGCAAGAATTCGCCGCCTTTTAAAAATGTATTTAGAACGTGAAAATTATGAAATCGATGAAGCGGAAAATGGAGATGAAGCGATTCAAAAAGGGCTTCAAACCGATTACGACCTCATTTTGCTCGATTTAATGATGCCTGGTACAGATGGAATCGAAGTGTGTAATCAAATTCGAGATAAAAAAGCGACTCCAATCATTATGCTGACGGCAAAAGGAGAAGAAGCCAACCGTGTTCAAGGATTTGAGGCAGGAACGGATGACTACATCGTCAAACCTTTCAGCCCGCGTGAAGTGGTTTTACGCGTAAAGGCATTGCTCAGAAGATCGTCTCAAACGTCTTATTTGAATACTGGGACAACAACAAAGGATGTTCTTGTGTTTTCTCATCTTTCTATTGACCATGATGCACATAGAGTGACGGCTGATGGCAAAGAAGTCAGCCTCACGCCGAAGGAATATGAGCTTTTATATTTCCTTGCAAAAACACCAGATAAGGTCTATGACAGAGAAAAGCTGCTAAAAGAAGTATGGCAATATGAATTCTTTGGAGACTTACGAACAGTTGATACTCATGTCAAACGACTTCGTGAAAAACTGAATAAAGTGTCACCAGAAGCAGCGAAAAAAATCGTAACTGTATGGGGTGTCGGGTACAAATTTGAGGTCGGCGCTGAATGAAACTGTGGAAAAGTGTTGTAGGAAAGCTATGGTTAACCATTCTTTTCCTCGTCTTGATCGTTTTATCTATTTTAACTGTGCTTCTTTTAGAGTTCATTGAGAATTATCATGTAGAAGAAGCAAAATCTGATTTAACACAAATGGCAAACAAAGTAGCGGTCATTTTAGAAAGCCATGAGGATCAATCGCTTGCGAGGTCGATTACATCAGAACTCGCTGACAAATTGACGAGTATTGCGATCATCCAAGAGGACGGGCTAGAGTGGTATTCGTCTGAAAAAGACGGGAAGCTTCCTGCGATTACAAAGAAACAAATTGAAGCGGACAACGATTTAAATCAAGCACTGAAAGATCGTAAAAAAATCAGTAAACGTGCAGAACCTGATGCAGGCAATCGAAAAGATGAACGGATTGTAGTCGGTGTTCCATACGAGGCGAACGGAAAAAAAGGCATGGTCTTTCTTTCTCAATCACTCCTCGCTGTAGAACAAACAACGAAACATACGACACGCTACATCTTTTTAGCCGCCGGAATTGCGATTGTACTGACCACTATATTCGCTTTCTTCTTGTCAACACGTGTCACCTATCCTCTCAGAAAGATGAGAGAGGGTGCACAAGATTTGGCGAAAGGGAAATTTGATACAAAGATTCCTATTTTAACGCAAGATGAAATTGGAGAACTGGCAATCGCCTTTAATCAAATGGGGAAGCAGCTTAAATTCCATATCACAGCCTTAAATCAAGAAAAAGAACATTTATCTAATATTTTAAGCAGTATGGCTGATGGCGTCATCACCATCAATATTGATGGAACGATTTTGATGACAAATCCTCCTGCAGAACGATTTTTGCAGGCATGGTATTACGAGCAAAATATGAAGATCAAGGATGGAGATGAACTGCCGCCAGAAGCGCGCGAGCTATTTCATACAGCTGTCAGCACAGAAAAAGAGCAAATGATCGAAGTTACGCTGCAAGGGCGTACCTGGGTTCTTCTCATGTCTCCGCTGTATAATCAGCAGGATGTCAGGGGAGCAGTTGCAGTCCTTCGTGATATGACGGAGGAACGAAGACTTGATAAACTGAGAAAAGACTTCATTGCCAATGTCAGTCATGAACTTCGTACACCAATTGCCATGCTGCAAGGGTACAGTGAGGCAATTGTAGATGATATTGCGGGATCAGAAGAGGAAAAGAAAGAGATTGCGCAAATTATCTATGATGAATCACTTCGAATGGGACGTCTTGTGAATGACCTTCTAGATCTAGCGAGAATGGAAGCAGGTCATATTACACTGAATCTTGAATCAACAGATACGGAAGAGCTGACAGAGAAGATCTTCCGTAAGTTTCTCGGGATTGCGAAAGAAAAACAAATCGACCTTACGTATGATATTCAAGTGGATGAACCGCACTTTGTATTCGATCCAGATAAGATTGAGCAAGTGTTTACGAATCTCATTGATAATGCTATTCGTCATACACCAGAGGGCGGCGAGGTTCACTTCTCGGTTCAATCGGTGGAAAACGGACTGAAAATGGATGTAAAAGATTCGGGGAGCGGAATTCCGGAAGAGGATCTGCCCTTTATTTTCGAACGCTTTTATAAAGCCGATAAAGCAAGGACGAGAGGGCGTTCTGGTACTGGACTTGGCCTTGCGATTGTGAAGAACATCATCGAGGCGCATCAAGGCTCTATACATGCTCACAGCAAAGCGGGGGCAGGTACACACTTCACATTCTATATTCCGAGAAAAAAGCAGGAACTCGTCTAATCTTGACGAAGAATCTTGTTACATGAGAAACACTTCTTTTCGTAAAGAAAATGAAGTGTTTTTTCTATTTTAAAATTTTTAAGGAGAAGTTAAACAAAAAGCCCTTTCCAAACTGTCGAACTTGTAATATATTTGTCATAAAGTTGTAATGTAACGTTTTATAAGAGTCACTCGACAAAAATAAGTGAACGGAGGGGTTTCCTATGCATGAAACCTTTCAAAAAATATATGATTCGTACCATCAAGATTTGTACCAGTTTTTATTTTATATGGTTAAAGATAAAAATCAGGCAGAGGATCTCGTACAGGAGGTTTACATTCGGGTACTTCACTCATATAAAACTTTTGAAGGAAGAAGCAGCGAGAAAACATGGCTGTTTTCAATTGCAAGGCATGTGGCGATTGACTGGTTTCGCAAGCAGCAAACCATTAGACAACGGGTACTCGGCACGTTTGATTGGGATAAGCAGGATGTAAAAGACCCAGACTTGCTCCCAGACGAACTGGCTGTACAGGATGAAAATACTAAAGAAATTTATGCCGCGCTTGATCACTGCACGATTGATCAAAGAGCTGTCATCATTTTAAGGTTTATCCAGGGCTACTCAATCATGGAGACGGCAAAGGCGCTAAAGTTCTCGGAAAGCAAAGTCAAAACAACGCAGCACCGAGGCCTGAAAGTGCTCCGAAAACATATGGAGCTTTTGAAGGAGGAGCTAGTGAATGAAAACGAACAGGTCCGATTGGAGCGAAGAACGAATCAAGGTGTTACTAAGTCAGCTTCCAAAGGTGGAGGACAACCGTTCATCTAAGCAGATATACCAGCAGGTGCTGATGGCAAGCGGGAAGAAAAAGAAAAGTGTCAAATGGATCGGTCCGGCGGTGGCAACCGTTGTGGTTTTATTTATGGCGTTTTTAATTTCTCCTCATTTATTTCAGCCGGCTGCTCAAGAACAGCATAAACAGATAAAAATGGACTCAAGTGCTGACAAAGGACAGGCAAATGCCACATTAGAGCCCGTCAAACAGGCAAATGGTACCACACACGTTGTTTTTCATGAAGACAAGCAAAAGTATATGACGGTTGCATACATAGATGAATCAACATCTCAAGTGGTTCCCATAAGTATTGAAAAAGAGAATGATCATGGCCATTTGCAGGAAATGATGAACACATATGAACAGGTGCAGCTGCCTGAAATGACAAAGCCTCTTCAATCTTATCTTGAGATGGTGGACCTTCGTGAAAATGGGAATACACTTGTTTTTCAGTTAAAAAATGATTTGTCCCTTGATACGATAAAGGAAGCCAATCGATTTAAAGATATGGTAAAAGAAACGCTCAAATGGAGCAGGTATAAACAAGTGGAAGTCAAATCAGTCAAAGGCTCTCATCTTCAATTAGGGGCTAGCAGCATTGGCACGATATCAATTGATAAACAAACGAAGAAAGCTTATTACGTGCTAGAAAATAAGAGCGGGACTTTTTTGGTGCCCTCCAAAACACATTATTCTTCTTATGAAGAAGCTGTAGAGGCCATGAAACGCACGAGTGATTCTGGACTTGAACCATTAATTAAAGAAGAACCCATTAAAGAAGTGACATCAAAAGGTAAGCATGTAACCATCACGTTTGGAGCATCAGCACAATTATCGGACTCAATTGATCATACTCTACTCATTGAAGGTCTGCTGCTCACAGCGAAAGATTTTGGTTTTACAGATGTCACCATTCAATATGAAGGAACAGATCAAGTAGGACCATATGAATTAAATGAACCAATAGAGGTACCGGCCCTGCCGAATCCAGTTGTCATTAAAGATCGTTAAAGGACGCAAGCATTTCAATGCGTTCTTTTTTGATGTATAGAAAAGGGTCTTCTTGCTGTATACTAAGCTGTCATGAAAAGAACCTCAAAAAAGGGGAGTCACTGATGAAAAGGTATTGCTTCATAGGTGCCAGCTGTTTTTTGCTCTTGATCTTAGCGCCATCTGCCCATGCGCAGAAGACAAACGAATGGGTGGAACCAGTGAAAGGAGAAGTCACTGACTTGTTTGGGACAAGGGGCGGCTCGCATAAGGGATTAGATATAGCTGCGCCAGAAGGAGAATCCATTTTTGCTGCAAGTGAAGGTGTGGTCACGCGTTCGTATGTATCGGCTACATATGGAGAAGTTATATTTATTCAGCATCCAAATGGATACGAAACCGTCTATGCTCATTTACACGAGCGTTTTGTGAAAAAGGGTGACCATGTACAAGCGGGACAGCCGATTGGCATAATTGGCAACACAGGAGCCTCCAGAGGCACTCATTTGCATTTTGAAGTACATCGTGGCAATTGGTCAGTCAGCAAAAAGGATGCGGTAGATCCGCTCAAAATGATTGCTGTGGAACGTTTCCAAGAGCCGGCTCTTCATGTAAATGGACATGAAAAAAATACATATGTCATTAAACAAGGGGATACCCTTTGGTCGATAGCAAAGGCGCATGAAATGACTGTGGAACAATTGAAAAAGATCAATGAGCTGACGACTCATCTCATTCGAACAGGAGACCGTTTAATGGTTTCAACAAAATAAACCTCATGCAAAGCATGAGGTTTATCACTGTTTTTTATAGATCAATCAGGCGGACAGAAAGAATATCCTGCACTTCAGTTAATTTTTTCACAATTTCGTCCTCTAGATGCTTGTCGAAAGAAAGCATCATAATGGCTTCGCCGCCTTTTTCTTTACGTCCCACCTGCATTGTGGCGATGTTGACATCATGGTCGCCTAAAATCTGTCCAACCTTTCCAATCACACCAGGTGCATCTGTATGCTGGATATAGACAAGGTGTCCATCTGGATAAAAATCAATATTAAAACCATTAATAGAAACAACGCGCTCCCCTAGATGCGGGATGTAAGTCGCTTTTAGAGTAAAGGTTGAAAGATCACCTTTGACTTCAATGGAAATACTGTTTTCGTAACCAGATTCGCTGGAAGAAATTTTTTCACTAAAGCTAATGCCTCGTTCTTTTGCGACCATTCCAGCATTTACTTCATTCACAGTCGAATCAACACGCTCTTTTAAAAAGCCTGACAGAAGACTCTTTGTGATAAAGGATGTTTCGAGTTTTGAAATAGAGCCTTCATAAGAAATGCCTACTTCTTTTACAGGTTCTCTCATTGATTGAGAGACAAGACGTCCAAGTTTTCCTGCAAATTGATGATAAGGCTGAATCTTTTTGAACTCGTCTTTTGTCATCGCTGGTAGATTAATAGATGACATGACAGGAAGACCTTTTGCAAATTGAAGGACTTCTTCAGATACTTGCGCCGCTACATTTAATTGTGCTTCTTTTGTAGAGGCACCAAGATGCGGAGTTGCAATGACATGTGGATGATCCACAAGCGGATTATCAGTTGGCGGTTCTACCTCGAATACATCGAGTGCAGCTCCTGCGACATGGCCGCTTTCAAGTGCCTCAAGAAGGTCAGCCTCGTCAATAATGCCGCCGCGCGCACAGTTTACAAGGCGAACACCTTTTTTCGTTTTTGCAATCGTTTCTTTATTGAGAAGTCCTCTTGTTTCTTTTGTTAATGGCGTATGTACAGTAATAATATCTGATACTTCGAGTACTTCATCAAGTGATTTCGCATTGACGCCAATTTTTTCTGCACGTTCCTTTGTGAGAAATGGGTCAAACACGTTGATTGTCATGCCAAATGCTCTTGCACGCTGCGCGATTTCACTTCCGATTCTGCCTAAGCCGACAATCCCAAGAGATTTTCCGTAAAGCTCAGCACCAACATATGCACCTCTGTTCCATTCTTTTGATTTGACAGAAATGTTGGCTTGCGGAATATGACGCATAAGTGATGAAATCATAGCGAACGTATGCTCAGCTGTCGAGATCGTATTACCGTTTGGTGCATTGATCACAATGACGCCGTGTTTGGTCGCTTCATCAATGTCAATATTGTCTACTCCCACACCGGCACGGCCGACAATTTTTAATGAAGTCATTTTTTCATAAAGCTCTTTCGTTACTTTCGTGGCACTTCTGACAAGTAAGGCATCAAACGTGTGTAATTCATCTTCTGCTTCTGCTACATTTTTTTGGACAATTTCAACAAAATCTGATTCTAAAAGTGGTAGAAGACCATCATTGCTCATCTTATCTGAGACTAATACTCGAAACATCGTAAGATTTCCTCCTAAAATAAACGTCATAAATATCTGATAATTTACCATATTCCTTTTCACTGTGTCAATCAAATTAAAGCAGTAAAGTGAAAAAGAAAACACGAACATTTCTTTGTGTCTTTATAAAGAATGAACACCTTTAAACAAAAGATAACCAATTTTTGCGCATTTGTCATTATAATTTTTGTGTTTTTTACGATTTCTTAAAACTGATGAATTTGCTCAGATTTTTATCTGTACAAATGCTCATATATCATATATAATGATGTCGAATTGAATAATGATCAATCTTCGGGGCAGGGTGTAATTCCCTACCGGCGGTGATGAGCATAGTCTCTAAGCCCGCGAGCCTTTTTGGCAGGATTCGGTGTGATTCCGAAGCCGACAGTATAGTCTGGATGGGAGAAGATGGAGGTTCATAAACGTTGAAAACATTGATGTTCACACGTTTATTTGTCTAGCCCAATTTCCCCGCTCCTGTTTTCAAGGGCGGTTTTTTTGTGGCTAAAATGGAACAATCCTCTTTTCGAAAGATTTGATCGAAAAGGAGAGAGAATATTGAATCAAAGTAAAGTAAAGCGTTTAGTTGTTACCAGTATGCTCAGCAGTATTTCGTTTGTGTTAATTTTATTGGATTTTCCTTTCCCGGGTCTTCCAGCGTATTTGAAAATTGATTTTAGTGATATCCCGGCAATTATTGCGATTTTAATTTATGGACCGGGTGCAGGGATTGCTGTTGAGGCATTAAAAAATGTACTGCATTACCTCATTCAAGGCAGTATGTCCGGCGTTCCAGTTGGGCAAGTTGCGAACTTCATTGCAGGCACACTATTTATCTTGCCAGTCGCCTTTATGTTTAAAAAAATCAAATCAGCAAAAGGGATGGCATGGTCTATGATCACGGGTACATTGCTTATGACTGTGATGATGAGTATTTTAAATTACTTCTTATTCCTGCCAGCTTACACATGGTTCTTAAACGCGCCAGAACTATCCGATCATGCGCTCAAGACGACCATTACAGCAGGGATCTTACCATTTAACTTTATTAAAGGAATCATCATTACCATCGTGTTTAGTCTCATTTTTGTGAAAATGCGTCCATGGTTTGAAAATAAACGACGACTTCAAAATAGTTAATATAAAAAAAGCCCCTGTATAAGGGGCTTTTATACTATTCATGCTTAAGCGGGTCACCATCGAAAGATTCGTCCGCAACTTTGATTGAATCTGTTGGACATCCTTCAAATGCATCAAGCATATCTTCTTCAAGTACTTCTGGAACTTCTACAGTCCCTTGGTTGTCATCAAGCGTAACAAATGCAATGCCTTCATCATCATAATCATAAATGTCTGGAGCAGCTGCACCGCATGCGCCGCAAGCAATACATGTGTCTTTGTCTACAATTGTATATTTTGCCATGTTAAAAAAATACCTCCCAGATTGTTCGATGGAACAAATGGTCTAACCTTTTTAGTTTCACCGATAAAAAACAATTTCCTCAAACCTTATTGTAATGATTTTAATTTCACATTTCAACTGTAAAGTGATTGAGAATGCTTATCACATAAGGGTTTGTTCATAACTTTCCCCCACAAATTGAGTTTAAACATTTCTTCTTCTATGAAATCTGTTAAAATAAAGGGAGAAAATATTCGAATTTTGTCAGGAAGACAGGTGCTTTGGCGAATGACTCTTCATTACTTGGATGTCATGTTAATGGACAGCGTATATAAATTGAACGGCGAACGCTCCATAAGTGCTGTCTACCATCTTTTTAAAGGAAAAAAATCATCACAAACCATACAGGATGCCAGTTTGTTTCAGCTTTCAAAGTATTTCGGCTGTTATCCGGGGTTTACGAGGGATCAGCTGAATCGCTCTACTATAAAGCTTGACGAAAAGCACTACATCAAAAAAACAGGGGAGACATTCATTGTTACAGATGCAGGACAGCAAATGCTAAACCAGTATTTCTCAGAAAAACCGATGCCCGCTTATTTTCATGGTGCCAAATATCATGATAAAGCAAAGGTGTTATGGATGAGGCTCTCATTACTTGTACAAGTGCTGTCTCACCATCTGGCTGGATCGCATCAATATGTCCCAATACAAAGAGATGTATCTGTACAGAGCTGGACGAAATCCTTCTTAAAACAGCATCACGAGAAGAATAAGCTATCGGAAGAGCTGCATCATGAACTCGAAAAGCTCCTTAGCCGTATAAGTGATCAAGAGGCGCTGATATTTGTTTATTCATTGACTTCAAATGAAAGAATTGGGCTTACGTATCAGCAAATGGCAGAGTGGCTAAAAGAAGATGTGTGGTATGTGTACCTGCTTTTTTGGAATGTCCTCCATTATTTTATTCATGCTGCCCAAAAAGGTGAGACGCAGCTCATGCAAAAGCTCGTAGGTGACCTTGAATTCAAACGCGTGCTGACAACCTCTACGCACAAAACGCTCGAGCTTGTGCAAAAAGGCTTTGATATTGATCAAATTGCTCACATTCGCTCTTTAAAAAAGGCAACGATCGAAGACCATATTGTCGAGCTTTCCATACATGAACCGAGCTTCTCAATAGAGCCGTATGTGAGCGAAGAAGAGCAGCAGGCCATTCATGCAGTAGCCAGAGAGCTTCAAACAAATAAGATGAAGCTGATTAAAGAAAAACTCGAACATCCATTTACTTATTTTCAAATACGATTGGCTCTGACAAGGATGGTGAAAGCAAATGGATAAGCTTCATCAGACGCTCATGCGATATTTTGGTTACGACTCATTTAAAACGGGTCAAGAGGACATTATTCAAAGTGTACTGAATCAAAAGGATACGGTGGCCATGCTGCCTACTGGCGGCGGGAAATCCATCTGCTATCAAATTCCCGGCTATATGACAGATGGATTAGTTCTCATTATTTCGCCGCTGTTATCGCTTATGGAGGATCAAGTCGAACGAATGAAAATGCGCGGAGAAAAACGAGTGGCGGCACTGAACAGCACATTGTCTTTTCAGGAGAGACGACATATCATTCGGCATTTGCCATCATATAAATTTTTATTCGTCGCCCCTGAGGCATTAATGACAGAGGTGCTGCTAGAACAGCTCAAATCGATGCATATTGGTCTGTTCGTCGTCGATGAAGCCCATTGTATATCCGAATGGGGGCATGATTTCCGTCCGGAATATTCCAAGCTGGGAGAATGGAGAGAAGCGTTAGGTCATCCTGTCGCCTTAGCACTGACGGCAACTGCAACAAAACAAACGCTAAAAGATACCGTACAAACGTTAAGATTGCAGCATCCAGACTTTCATATCCATTCTGTCAACCGGCCAAACATCGCTTTAGTCAAAGAAGCGCACGAAACGAAAGAAGCAAAAGAAAAACGGGCTATTGAGCTTGTTGAATATTTGCAGGGCCCCGGTCTGATTTATTGCCCAACCCGGCAAATGACAGAAGATATGGCGCTCATTATGAAACAAAAAACCCATCAGCGTGTAGAGTATTACCATGGCGGGATGGATGCAGGAGACCGTATGCTTATTCAGCAGCAATTTATCAGCGGACAGCTTGATCTTATTTGTTGTACAAGTGCTTTTGGAATGGGAATTGATAAAGCAGATATACGATTTGTTATTCATATGAGCCCGCCGCAGTCAATTGAAGCATTTATGCAGGAAATTGGAAGAGCAGGACGGGACGGGAAAAAGAGTATCAGCATTCTTTTATATACAGAAGAGGATGCGGACATTCAACAGCATTTAATACAAGCAGAGGGCTTTGATGAGCCAGAAATTGATTTCTTCTTAGCAAGGCTGACACAAATGCAGACAAATGATGAAAAGAAATTACGTGAACAATTGATGGAATCAGGGCTTCAGGAGACACGTGCAAGAATGCTGATCCATTATTACAGGATGTATCAGTCTGACGAGCCGCGTGTGCTCCTGATGAAACTGAAAGAGAAATTGCAGGACAGACAAACAGAAAAACTGAGAAAAGTGTGGCAATTTAAGGAGCGGATCACAGATCATGGCTGCTTTAGACAATCTCTGTTATCATACTTTTACGAACAGCTTGATCAAACAGAGAGCGCATCCTCTGGCAGCTGCTGCTCTTCTTGCGGACTTGACCTGTCTGATTATGAAAAAAAAGATCAACCATTGGAGCTGAATGAAATGAAACACTGGAAGACCGTGCTGGATCGTATGTTTCATCTGACAAAAGAGGCGCAGCATTGATTGAACAACATCGCCGGATCATCGAAAAATTAACCGATCGACAAGTGGTAGAACAGCTGTATTTCACGCAGCTGCTGATGCTGGTCATTTCCTTTTTACTAGGTATATTTATGTTCGATCATTGGACAGATTTCACATCTCTTTGGGAGATCCAAGATGCGCGGATACTGACCTATGGAATTGGCGGCGCTGCGGTTGTGATCATTGTGGATGCGATTGTCATGAAGGTGTTTCCTGCTCATATGTATGATGATGGCGGATTAAATGAAAAAATGTTCAAAAACCGCAGCATCCCGCATATTGTTTGGTTAACACTGCTCATCGCCTTTTCAGAGGAAATTCTATTCCGAGGGATCGTCCAGCAGCAATTTGGACTGGAAATTGCCAGTATTGTGTTTGCGCTCCTTCACTTTCGCTACTTATCAAAAATACTCTTGTTTATCCTTGTGGTTTCTATTAGTATTTTTTTAGGACTTTTATACGAGTGGACGGGGAATTTATTTGTTCCTGTCATGACCCATTTTGTCATTGACTTAGTCTTTGCTTGTCAAATTCGTTTGAAATATAGGGGGAGGGATGAACATGGAAGAAATGTCGAGAATGAAGAGAAAGAAGGAGCAGCTGACAAACATCCATGATGATGTAGAGGAAATTCTTGAAGAAGAAGTAGAGCCTTCAGATGACTCTCTCTTTCCTACACGAGAAGATTTCCATGAATATAAAAAGCAGCGCACGAAAAAGGTGCGCAATCCATTGTTTACAACACTGGCTATTATCTTTCCTATTATTGTCGTCACGGTGTTCTTCCTTTTGATCTACTACACATCAAAGGAAATCAACCATAATAATAATCAAGATGTATATAATATTGATTCTACATCAAGTGCTGACACAGACCCAGTCCCGTCAGCACTTGCCGAAACAAAAAATGACTCAAGCGCTGATAAAGCGGATGCGTCTGATGATGAGAAGCAAAAGAAAGAGGAAGAAAAACAACGATCGAAAGAAAAAGCTGAACAGAAGAAAAAAGAAAAAGCAGCTAAAGAGAAAGAAGAGCGTGAACAAGCAGCGAAAGAAAAAGAACGCGAGAGAGCTGAAGCTGCCAAAAAGCGTGAACAGCAGCAGCTAGCCTTGCAAAAGCAGCAGGAAGAGAAAAAAAGAAAAGAAGCCGAAGAGAAAAAGAAGCAGGAAGAAAAGCCAGTCCGTGTTGTGCAGCACACTGTTGGTCCAGAGGAAAACCTGTATCGAATTTCAATGAAGTATTACAAAAACCGTTCGGGTGAAGAGAAAATTAGAGCCTATAATCACTTAAAAGGTAACAGCGTATACAGTGGTCAAGTGCTGAATATTCCACTAGAAAACTAATCACCTGACATGAATGAAGAAGCACGCACATACATATGTAGAAAAAAGGGACAGGGTGTATGTGATGACATTGCACGCAATCAGCCGATATATGGATCAGCCGACACAGAAAATGATGGAAACATTGATCAAAAGAAAGCAAAAATATGAGGGCTTTGCCAAGCAGTGCAAAAGATGGCAATGGACAGCCCTTCTATCGCTGGCCATTCTTTTGTTTTATTTTGTGATCACGGCAAATGCGGGAGGCGGCTCGCTTCAGCCGGAAGCCATGATTGCCACACTGCTTGGTCATGAAGTTTTTCTGTTTTGGATCATGGCTGAAGTCTTTGCTTTTTACGCCTCTTATTACTATAAGAAAAAAGAAGAAAAGGCTGAGGATGAATATCATCGGCTTCGATGTGAAATTATACAAAAAAGCACAGATTTATGGCCGCAATCAAATCAGTGGAAAGAGCGCGAGACGGTTTTTCACTATATGCAGAAGCAATACGACATTAATCTCTATTATGAAAGTAAATAAATGAGAAAAAAAGACGTTTAACAGTTGAAACGTCTTTTTTCATTCAAGCGTCTTATGAAAGAAAGATATGTAAGGGAGCCATTTGTGATGAAATATGCCATCGGATTTACTGCCGCCATTGCGGCTGTTACAACAGGTGTGTGTGTAACGGCAAAAATGGTGAAAACGGCAAAACAAAACAACATCAAAAAGCATTACTTTACAATAGAAGCACTTCAATCAGACCGGCCTGCTGTCATTTTCTTTATTTCTGATACACACAGACGTCTCATCAGTGACACTTTATTAGCAGAAATCAGACAGGAAGAGCCAGATGTGATTATGATTGGCGGAGATTTAGCAGAAAAAGGTGTACCCTATGCAAGGATTGAAGAAAATGTGAAACGTTTATCAAGAATTGCGCCGGTTTATTTTGTCTGGGGAAATAATGATCATGAGCTGGACCAGCAAAGGTTTAAAGAAATTCTTCATGCATACGATGTCACGACTTTGCAAAATGAAACGGCTGTATGGAATTTCGAAGGGCAGCGAATCAAAATTGGAGGAATTGATGATATTCGGCTTGAAAAAGCAGATTATGAAGCGATACGGCCTGAGTTTGTGAAAGATGATGTCAATATTCTCTTATCACACAATCCAGATGTACATCATTTGATGAGTGAAGAAGAAGGAATCGATCTTGTCCTGAGCGGTCATACGCATGGGGGACAGATCCGAATTGGGAAATTTGGACCGTATGAAAAAGGAAGAACAGGCCAGGTCAAAGGTGCGTTCTTTCTCATTAGTAATGGCTACGGAACAACAAAAATTCCCTTGCGTCTCGGAGCAGAACCAGAAACCCATCTGATCTATTTAATGCCTCTAAAAACGCGTTAACTTGCGGCACCCTCAATATTTTCCATAATAGTCACCGTAAGCGTAGCTTCGTGCTTGTCTTCCGTCTTGACACAGTGTAAACTGAATACAAAATTAAGAACCTATGACTCATCATCTCATATACTACAGTATGATGTGTGTTTAGAAGAGGCAGGAGGGAACGTTATGCGACTGGAGCGTCTGAATTATAATAAAATCAAAATTTTTCTCACACTAGATGACCTGACAGACCGAGGTCTTACGAAAGAAGACCTTTGGAAAGATTCGTTCAAAGTCCATCAGCTGTTTAAAGACATGATGAACGAAGCGAATCAGGAGCTCGGTTTTGAAGCGAATGGACCGATTGCTGTTGAAGTATTTTCTCTTCAGGCGCAGGGGATGGTCGTCATTGTCACAAAGAGTCAGCAGGAAGATGCTGATGATGAGTTTGATGAAGATTACATTGAGATGCAAGTCAAGCTCGACGAGAGTAAGCATGTGCTCTATCAATTTGCCTCGTTTGAAGATGTGATTCAACTGTCCCATAGTTTAAGTCGTATTGGACTTTTAGGGGGTACAGTTTACCATTATGAAGGTCAATATTACCTCAGCCTGGATGATGTTGGAGAATTATCTGCTGATACAGTCATTTCGATTTTAGCAGAGTTTGGTTCACCTACGACACTCACCATTCACCGGCTAAAAGAATATGGAAAAGTGATCATGCAAGAAGATGCTGTGAAAACGATTCAAATGTATTTTTAATCACTTTTTTCTATTATATTTAATACTGTTGTGATGAAACAACAGTATTTTTTTATATCCTTTTTTATATTTATAAACGCTGATATTTTATTTTGATAAAAAACGCTTTTTACCTTTGCTTTACCAGTACGAAGGTGTATACTATTGCTTGAAAGGGAGCAGTAGATCATGAAAGATTTCTAGGGGGTTTATTTTAATGGCAGCCGATCAAAACGCCGCTCATAACGCAGAAGATAAGCTAGATGTTTTAAAGTCAACTCAAACCGTCATACATAAAGCGCTAGACAAATTAGGGTATCCGCAGGAAGTGTATGAATTGCTGAAGGAGCCAATTCGTCTATTAACGGTCAAAATTCCAGTACGTATGGATGATGGATCGGTGAAAATTTTCACTGGTTACCGCGCACAGCACAATGATGCTGTCGGTCCAACAAAAGGCGGAATCCGTTTCCACCCGAACGTTACGGAAAAAGAAGTAAAAGCGCTTTCAATTTGGATGAGTTTAAAATGTGGAATTGTGGATCTTCCTTATGGCGGAGGAAAAGGCGGTATTATCTGTGATCCAAGAGAAATGTCATTCAGAGAGCTTGAAAAACTAAGCCGCGGCTATGTTCGCGCCATCAGTCAAATCGTTGGACCAACAAAAGATGTTCCAGCACCAGACGTGTTTACGAACTCTCAAATTATGGCATGGATGATGGATGAATATTCTAGAATTGATGAATTTAACTCGCCAGGATTTATTACAGGAAAACCAATTGTTCTTGGAGGATCACACGGACGTGATACTGCAACAGCAAAAGGTGTGACGATCTGCATCAAAGAAGCGGCGAAGAAAAAAGGAATTGACATTAACGGGGCTCGTGTTGTCGTACAGGGATTCGGAAATGCAGGAAGCTACTTAGCTAAATTCATGTATGATGCTGGAGCAAAAATCGTAGGAATTTCAGATGCGTACGGCGGATTATACGATGAAGATGGTCTAGACATTGACTACTTGCTTGACCGGCGTGACAGCTTTGGAACCGTCACTAAACTATTTAACGATACAATTACAAACCAAGAGCTGCTTGAGCTGGATTGTGATATCTTAGTACCTGCAGCCATTGAAAACCAAATCACAGAAGATAATGCGGCAAACATTAAAGCCAAAATTGTCGTAGAAGCAGCAAATGGCCCAACGACGCTGGAAGGAACCAAAATTCTTTCAGATCGTGGTGTACTGCTTGTTCCAGACGTACTTGCGAGTGCGGGTGGTGTAACTGTTTCTTACTTTGAATGGGTTCAGAATAACCAAGGGTTCTACTGGACAGAAGAAGAAGTTGAAACTCGTTTAGAAGATATGATGGTGAAATCATTTAATAATATTTATGAAATGGCGCAAAACCGCCGAATTGATATGCGTCTTGCTGCATATATGGTCGGTGTACGTAAAATGGCTGAAGCTTCTCGATTCAGAGGCTGGATTTAAGCGGCTGATTTGCATCGCGCCTTAAAATCTCCTATCCTTAAATAGGAGATTTTTTTATGGAATGGAACAAAGAATCAAACAGCCCAGCAATTGTTATTGCAGTGAAATGACAGGAGTGGAACAAATGAAACAAGAAAAAGCGATCATAATAGGAGGCGGCCCATGCGGGTTATCAGCTGCCATTGCATTCAAGCAAATTGGGATTGATGCACTTGTGATTGAAAAGGGGAATGTCGTGAACAGTATTTATCATTACCCAACACATCAAACCTTTTTTAGTACAAGTGAAAAGCTTGAAATCGGTGATGTTGCTTTTATTACTGAAAACCGTAAGCCCGTTCGTATTCAGGCGCTTTCCTATTACCGAGAGGTCGTCAGACGAAAAAAACTGCGTGTGCATGCTTTTGAAAAAGTAAACGCCGTGACGAAACAAGATGGCCGTTTTACGGTGAATACATCAAAAGACGACTATGCATGTGATTACGTCGTCATTGCGACTGGCTACTATGATCATCCAAACTATATGAACGTCAAAGGAGAAGACCTTCCCCACGTATATCACTATTTTAAAGAAGGACATCCATATTTTGATAAAGATGTGACGGTGATCGGCGGGAAGAACTCCAGTGTTGATGCTGCGTTAGAACTTGTGAAATGCGGAAGCAGAGTCACTGTGCTGTATAGAGGAACTGAATATTCATCCAGCATCAAGCCTTGGATTTTACCAGAGTTTGAAGCGCTTGTCCGTAATGGAACGATTCGAATGGAGTTTGGTGCGCAGGTGAAAGAAGTCACAGAAGAAGATGTGATCTTCACAAACCAGCAAAATCAAACGGATCGAGTGAAAAGTGACTATGTATTTGCCATGACTGGCTATCACCCAGATCATTCTTTCTTAGAAAAAATGGGTGTCACGATTGACCAAGAATCAGGCCGTCCAGCATTTGATGAAGAGACGATGGAAACGAATGTTGAAGGCATTTTCATTGCAGGAGTCATTGCAGCTGGAAATAATGCCAATGAAATTTTTATCGAAAATGGAAGATTTCATGGCGGACTCATTGCAGAAGAAATCAAAAAAAGAATTAACGGATAAAAAAAGAACTGAATCCTTCAAAGGGGTTCGGTTCTTTTTTTTTATAAATTGGGATTATATAGAAAGGTATTTTTAGAAAAATGGGCCCGAGTCATATAAAAAAAGGGTAAATCATGGTACGATAATGAAGGATAATGTAGGGAAAGAGGTCTGGTTATGATCGCAATCATCTCAGCAGGTTTAGCTCCCGGCATCGCACTTTTAAGTTATTTTTATTTGAAAGATCAGTACGACAATGAGCCGGTTCACATGGTCATCAGATCTTTTATGCTAGGTGTCATACTTGTGTTTCCAACCATGTTTATTCAATATGTCCTTCAAGAGGAAAATATTGCAACAAATCCTATCTTGATTTCATTTGTGACGTCGGGCTTTTTAGAGGAATCATTAAAATGGTTTATTTTAATGGTCAGCGTTTATGCACATGCCCAGTTTGACGAACACTATGACGGAATTGTGTATGGAACGAGTGTCTCACTTGGTTTTGCAACACTTGAAAATATCCTTTACTTAGTCGGCCACGGGGTCGAATATGCGTTTACCCGTGCTTTATTACCTGTATCAAGTCACGCATTATTTGGTGTTGTGATGGGATTTTATATCGGAAAAGCCCGCTTCTCTGATAAAAAAGAGCAGCGCAAATGGCTGATCCTTTCTTTAACGCTCCCTGTGCTGTTTCACGGCCTGTATGATTTCATTCTATTAGGGATGAAAAACTGGGGATATATCATGGTGCCGTTCATGATTTTTTTATGGTGGTTTGGTTTAAGGAAAGCAAAAAAAGCCCGTGCGGTAAAAATGGTGCAAATTTAATTTGGAAAACGTCCTATTTGTTTATAGGGCGTTTTTTTGTCTTTTCCATCCAATTCTCTCCTGTGTTGAATGTATAAAAATAGGGATCGGAAGAAACATATATTCAAACATCAAAAGTACAGGAGGATCAAATATGGATAAAGCTCGTTTCATGAAACAAATTGTTCTTATCTTCTCAATCGTTCTTCTTGCGTCTTCACTTTTGACAGCCAGTAAAAGTGAAGCATTCACCGGCCAAGTCATCCAGCGCGGGGCAACAGGAGAAGATGTAGTCGAGCTGCAAGCGCGGCTCCAATACAATGGGTTTTACAATGGCAAAATCGATGGCGTCTATGGCTGGGGGACGTACTGGGCCGTTCGCAACTTTCAAAACCAATTTGGCATGAAGAAGGTCGATGGACTTGTAGGTGAGAAAACAAAAAACTTATTAGTTCAAAAGACGAAATACTACAAAGAGTTTGTTCAAAAACAGCTGCAGCAAGGGAACCAGTTTACCCATTATGGCGGAAAGCCTCTTGATCAGCAAACAAAGGCTCCTGCGCAAAAAGGCTCGCAAAAAAAGACAGCCCAAGGTACAAAAGAAAATCAAAAAAGTCAAAGTGGATCATCTGGGAAGTCCGGCAATCAGTCAGGCAGCCAGCAGGGAAATCAAACACCAAAACAAACAGCAGCCAACATGCCTGGTGGTTTTTCTAGTAATGACATTCAGCTCTTGTCGCAAGCTGTTTACAGTGAAGCAAGAGGTGAGCCGTATGAAGGACAGGTGGCCATCGCGTCCGTTATCTTAAACCGCTTGAACAATCCGACCTTTCCAAATACGATCGCAGGAGTCATTTTTGAACCGCTTGCGTTTACTGCTGTAGCAGATGGGCAATTTTATATGACGCCAGATGAAACGGCAAAAAAAGCTGTATTTGATGCAATCAATGGCTGGGATCCATCTGAAAGCGCCATCTATTACTTTAATCCTGATACAGCAACAAGTCCATGGATTTGGGGAAGACCACAAATTAAACGAATCGGGAAACATATATTCTGCGAATAAAAAGGGGTGTAAATAAATGATCAGAGGAATATTGATTGCTATTTTAGGAATTGCTGTCATCTCAACAGGTTACTGGGGCTATAAAGAACATCAAGAAAAAGACGCCGTCCTGCTTCATGCTGAGAACAACTACCAAAGAGCCTTCCACGATTTAACGTATCAGGTGGATCAGCTGCATGACAAACTGGGCGCAACACTTGCGATGAACAGCCAAACATCCATCTCACCAGCACTTGCAGATGTATGGAGAATGTCATCAGAAGCGCATAACAATGTCAGCCAGCTCCCGCTTACATTGATGCCTTTTAATAAAACGGAAGAATTTCTGGCGAATGTCGGAGACTTTAGCTACAAATCATCAGTCAAATCTTTATCAGATGAACCATTAAATAAAGATACACACAAAACCATTACAGCTCTATATAATCAAGCGTCAGATATCCAAAACGAACTTAGACAAGTGCAGCACCTCGTACTTAATAAAAACTTAAAATGGATGGATGTTGAAATGGCGCTCGCTGACGGCGATCGAAAGAACGACAACACCATCATTGACGGGCTGAAAACAGTCGAGAGAAATGCAGATGCATTTGCAGATGTCGATCTTGGGCCTACAAATGTGTCCACAGAAAAAGAAACACAAGGATACAATCATTTAAAAGGCGATAAGATTTCAAAAAAAGAAGCGATCCGCATTGCACAGCAATTCACACCTGACCATAATCAACATTTTAAAGTGAGAAAAAGCGGCAGCAAAACCAATCGCGACGTGTACAGCTTATCGATGTCTGATCCAGACAGCCATGCAAACTTTTATTTAGACTTAACTGAAAAAGGAGGACACCCAGTTTACCTTCTTCAGAATCGTGACGTGAAAAAACAGAAAATCAGTTTAAATGATGCATCAGAAAAAGCACTCAGCTTTTTAAAGAAGCAAGGGTTTGATACAGAATCGTTCCATTTAGATGAAAGTGCACAATTTGATAATATCGGTGTATTTACCTATGTTCCTCTTCAGAAAAATGTTCTGCTTTATCCAGATAGCATACGCATGAAAGTCGCATTGGACGATGGTGAGGTTGTTGGGTTTTCAGCGAAGGATTATTTAACGAATCATAAAACACGTGACATTAAATCACCTAAAATCTCGCAAAAAGAAGCGAAGAAAACATTAAATCAGCATGTAAAGATCGAAGATACTCATTTAGCGATTGTGCAAAATGATATGTCAGAGGAAGTTCTGTGCTATGAGTTCCTCGGAACGATAAAAAACGATACGTATCGCATGTTCATTAATGCAGATACTGGAAAAGAAGAACGAGTAGATAAACTAAAAAACGCAGAACCTATATATAAAGACCTATAGAAAAGGAAACAAGGAAAAGGCTAATAAGTCTTTTCCTTTTGTTTTAGACATGGTTTAATATAGGAGAGGATACGATTTCACAGATGAAAAGAGTGATGAGGAATGTTACAAATAGGGGATGCAATCACAATTGAATATGTCAATGAGAACAAAGAAGTGAAAACAGCAAAATCGAAAGTTTTGGAAAATAATAACGATGATATTTGCATTAATTATCCAGCTGATAAAGAAACGGGACGCACCATCTACTTAAACCAGCAAACAGAAATCACCGTCTTCTTTTTTGACGAAAACCAAATTCCATACAAATGTACAAGCGAAGTCATCGGAAAAAGAAAAGAAGATATCCCGATGATTGTTATTTCCATTCCGCCAAAAGAAAAAATGATTCGGCTTCAGCGAAGAGAATATCTGAGAGTGGATACGATGGTCAAAGCCACCATTATGCAAACGGATGAAGAAGCCTTTGAAACGTTTATTGTGAATATGAGTGCTGGCGGCGTAGCAATTTCTGTTCCAGAGGGCGTGTCATTGAAAGAATATGGAGAAGTGGTCACAGAGTTTGAACTTCCCCTAAAAGAGCCCGTGAAAATAAAAGCGGTTGCAGAGATGAATCGAGTATATCAAGATGAACAGTCCGGCAAAACAAGAGCGATCATGGAGTTTTCAGAGATCACAAGTGATCACCAGCAGCACATCATGAAATACTGCTTCCAGCAGCAGCTTTTAACACGTGTGAAAAAAGCATAAGAATAAAGGGTGTAAAAAGCTTCCATACTAGAGAGGAAAGAATCTAGCGTGGAGGCTTTTTGTATGAAGACAATGGAAAGATGGTTATTGAAAGTGGTGCTCATTCAGCTTGTTTTATTGCTAACTGTTCAGATTACACTTCATTTGACGAAAGGAGAGCTTTTTTTGTCAAAAGTCGTCCAGTATGAGGGTGTGAATAACATGAGTATTAAAGAATGGATTGAAACGTTTAAGCAGAAGGATTGATAGAAAATTCCCCCGTTTGAGCGGTGATCGTGTTACAATTCATAAGGGAGATTCAATCAAGGAGAGGTATTATGAAAAAGAAATTATCTATTGCAATTGACGGTCCTGCAGCAGCAGGCAAAAGCACTGTGGCAAAAATTGTCGCAGCCAAAAAATCATATATTTATATTGATACAGGTGCTATGTACCGCGCGATTACACTTGCGGCACTCAATCAAGGTGTAGACCTTGAAGACGAACAGGCACTTGATTCTTTACTGAAAAAAACGGTCATTGAACTAGTAACAACAGACGAGGGTCAAAAAGTCCATCTAAACAATACGGATGTCACAGAGGATATTCGCACAGACCGCGTAAGCAACCAGGTATCGGTTGTTGCAAAGCACAGAGCTGTTCGGGAAGAAATGGTCCGCAGGCAGCAAGAGCTTGGCAAACGAGGCGGCGTCGTTATGGACGGAAGAGACATAGGTACTCATGTACTTCCAGATGCTGAAGTGAAAATTTTCTTGCTTGCATCAGTAGAAGAAAGAGCAAAACGCCGCTTTGAAGAGAATCAGAAAAAAGGCTACGATGTCAATTACGATCAGTTGATCGAAGAGATTGCAAGACGCGATAAGCTTGATTCTGAGCGCGAAGTTTCACCTTTGAAGAAAGCGGATGACGCCATTGAAATTGACACCACTTCCCTTTCTATTCAAGAGGTGGCAGGGAAAATTTTAGATGCAGCAGACCGCGTGGAGAAACAGTAAGAAATTTTAGAAAACTTTTATAAGTTAGAGGTTTATCTCTTGACAAACAAGATCTTTTATTAGAAGTTTATACTAATACTATTTTTATTGATCATTCAAGCAATTATATTGATTTGAATGTTTCTATAATACATATTCGGCTGGCAATCATCATGCTTAAGACACATATTCGCCCAGTCGTTTTAACTAAGCTGTGTAGGTTTGGACCAAGGAGGTTATCGAAATGACAGAGGAAATGAATCAAATCGATGTTCAGGTACCAGAGGTTGGAGATGTAGTGAAAGGGATTGTTTCTAAAGTTGAGGACAAGCATGTCAATGTAGATATCGTCAATGTGAAACAACCTGGTATCATCCCAATCAGTGAATTATCAAGTCTTCACGTTGAAAAAGCATCAGATGTCGTGAAAGATGGCGACGAGTTAGAGCTTAAAGTAACAAAGGTCGAAGACGATGCTTTGATTTTATCTAAACGTGCTGTTGATGCAGACCGCGCTTGGGAAGACCTAGAGAAAAAGTTTGAAACAAAAGAAGTATTTGAAGCTGAAGTAAAAGACGTTGTAAAAGGTGGTCTTGTCGTTGACATTGGTGTGCGCGGATTTATTCCTGCATCTCTTGTAGAAGCACACTATGTAGAAGACTTCACAGATTACAAAGGGAAAACACTCTCACTAGTCGTGGTAGAACTTGACCGCGAAAAAAATCGCGTGATTCTCTCGCACCGTGCAGTCGTTGAGCAAGAGCAATTAGACAAAAAGCAAGACTTCCTGCAAAAGCTTGAAGTAGGCAGTGTGATTGATGGTAAAGTGCAGCGGCTTACTGATTTTGGTGCATTTGTTGACATTGGCGGCATTGACGGATTAGTTCACATTTCTCAACTATCCCATGCGCATGTTGAAAAGCCATCTGACGTAGTAGAAGAAGGACAGGAAGTCAAGGTCAAAGTACTTGCTGTTGATCGTGATAACGAACGTATCTCACTATCTATTAAAGAAACATTACCAGGACCTTGGAGCCAAATTGGTGAAAAGGTAAAACAAGGTGATGTGCTTGAAGGAACCGTTCAACGTCTTGTGAGCTTTGGTGCATTTGTTGAAATTCTGCCAGGTGTAGAAGGACTTGTGCATATTTCCCAAATCTCTCATAAACATATCGGCACGCCGCAAGAAGTCCTTGAAGAAGGGCAGACTGTGAAAGTGAAAGTGCTTGATGTGAATGAAGACGAAGAGCGCATCTCACTAAGCATCCGTGATTTAGAAGAAAATCCTGAAAAACAAATCGAAGAGGATTATCGTCAATATCAGGCGAAAGAAGAAAACACAAGCGGATTCCAGCTTGGTGATCTGATCGGCGATAAACTCAATAAACTAAAATAATTTGGTGATCAAAATTGACGCGAGCAGAAAGAAAGAAGCAGCATATTGAGCATGCGTTGTCCACTGGCCAGCATGCAGCAACAGGTTTAGATGATGTTTCCTTCGTTCACGCCAGTTTACCAGATCTTGCGACATCACAAATTGATACACAAACGACAATTGGCGGACTGACTTTCGGTTCGCCAATTTTTATCAATGCAATGACTGGCGGAGGCGGAGAGTCCACCTATGAGATCAACCGCTCTTTATCGATCGCAGCGAAGGAGACCAATATCCCAGTAGCAGTTGGATCACAAATGGCTGCACTGAAAGATAAAGAAGAAAGACGAACATATGAAGTCGTTCGTAAAGTCAATCCGGATGGAATTGTCTTTGCGAATTTAGGCAGTGAAGCGACAATGAAGCAAGCTCAAGAAGCAGTCAACATGCTCGAGGCGAATATGCTCCAAATTCATCTGAATGTCATCCAAGAGATTGTCATGCCTGAAGGCGATCGCGATTTCAGGGGGGCGCTTGAGCGGATTGCAGCGATCGTTGAATCTGTTGGTGTGCCTGTTGTTGTAAAAGAAGTCGGGTTTGGCATGAGCAAGGAGACGGCAGGAAAGTTGTTCCATACTGGGGTTGCAGCCGTTGATGTAGGCGGATTTGGTGGAACGAACTTCTCCAAGATTGAAAATCTCCGACGCCAAAAAGCACTTCGTTATTTTGATCAATGGGGAATTCCAACTGCAGCGAGTCTTGCTGAAGTACATACAGCCTTTCAGAGTCAAACGATTTTAGCCTCCGGAGGTATTCAAGATGCTCTTGATGTAACCAAATCAATGGCTCTTGGCGCATCTGCTGCTGGTCTAGCTGGATTTTTCTTAAAATCATTGACCAGTGGAGGAGAAAGCGGCCTCATCGAAGATATCATGGAACTTCAAGAAGATATCAAGATGATGATGACAGTGCTTGGCGTGAAGACGATTGAAGAACTGAGACAGGCTCAAGTTGTGATCTCAGGGGAAACAAGTCATTGGCTCAAAGAAAGAGGCGTTGACACAACGTACTATAGTCAGAGAGGCATGTGATATCACATGCCTCAGCGCGTAGACAAACCCTCGCATTCGGTGTCAGTCCTGCGTGCCGGTGCTCACGAATGCCAAATTCGCTCCGCCCCGGTACTCGCCCTTCCTAGGGCTGCAAAGGTTTTCTATCACGCTGAAAAGAAGACAAAGATCCAAAATAAAGAACATTTTAGCCCTTTGTCAATAAATCTAAGGCATGTGATTATCACATGCCTTTTTTTATTGATTTCTTTTTCGAGCGCTTTCTGGACCTTCTAATGCTGTTGCACCTTTATGATGAATGGATTGATCGCGGTCAGATTCCACTCTTTTTGACGCCTTTAAACGTTTTTCCTGTCTATCTTTTCCCATAATGTATCCCTCCTCAGGTTATTAGGGTGTCACCTCTTGTTTATTTCATACAGAGCCGGTAACGATCCGCATGTTTAAAAATTGGAGATTTTCCCATAATGTAATTGAGGTGATGAGGCGTTGGAGGCTTTGTACTATTATTGGTCTATATGGTTCGTTTGGATTATGGTGACATTTATCATGGAAAAAAGTTTGTGGCGCAGCGTGCTGGGCATCTGTGTACTTGTCCATATTATATTCAGTCATATCATGATATCCGTTTTAGATATGAGCATCAATGCGGGATTCTTGATGACTTTTTTATATGCATGTGCTGCTTTCGTCATATATAGGCCTAGTTACCGAATGATGAGAATCATGCAATTGGGCTCGATGGTGAGTGCGTATGCCTTTTTTATGATGTTTGCATTATATGACCCTGTTTGGTTCACGATAATAAAGGTGGATTGGGTCGTATTTGCCCTGCTGATCTTAATGTGTATGACATATGGACAGCCGTTAACGGAAAGAATCACCTTATGGATGATGTCAGTATGTCTCGGCGAAGCCCTTTATGCGCTGACGATTCACCGCCTCACATCATCAATTGTCCTAGGGGATCTCTCTTTTCTTTCCTTCGTTGTACAAGGAGCGGTCTTCCTATTAGGTGTCGATCAGCTTGAAAAGCTCTTAAACGCCCGTTCATCAAGAAAATCAGTAAAAGGGGCTGCAAAATCAACATGACAGACTATACGTTTCCTGTGATTATTGGTGTCATCTTTGGGATGGCGGCCAGACTTTACATGTTAAGAACGGATTACCGGCAATACCCGACGTATATTCATGGACAAGTGATTCACATTGCACTTGGTTTTATTGCGTCAGGATTAGGTGCGATCATTATGCCTGCACTAATTCAGGAGGAATTTACAGCGATTACCTTTCTCACTTTGGCAGCCACACAATTTCGAGATGTCCGAAATATGGAAAGAAATACGTTAACCCAAATGGATTCGTATGAGCTTGTCTCACGAGGCAGTACATATATAGAAGGCATTGCCATTGCCTTTGAAAGTCGAAATTATATTGCCATTCTCACTGCACTTATTACAACGACAGCCTGTATTTTCTTCTCGCTTGTTGTTGGAACAGTAGTCGGTATTCTTTGTTTTTTCATGGCAAAGCTATTAATGTCAGGCAGTCAATTAAAGGATATCGTCAGCATTCAAAAAGGGGAACTTCGCTTTGATGGGGCAGGGCTTTATGTGAATGATATATACATTATGAATATCGGGCTGCCTGAAAAGCAAAAACTCATTTTAGAACATGGGATGGGCTTTATTTTGACACCGAAAAATTTCAACTCTGCTACAACGATTGCCAACCTTGGACAGCGGCAAGCCATTTTATTTGATTTATCAAACGTGCTTGGCGTGTACCGCGATTCTGGTGAACCATCGCTCTGTCCGCTCGCAAAACGTGATCTGAATACCGGTACACTTGGTGTGTTCATATTACCGCAATGGCAGCGTGAAGATTTGGCTGTCCGTGTATTAGAAGAGGTGCCTATTTTAGAAAATGCCATTAGAATGCCGACAGATTTCATTAAAAAGAAAGTGAGGTAACGAGATATGGCGAACACCATTGAACAATTTATATTGGCTGTGGCGACAACTAATAAAGAGCGGGTCATTGGCGGAACAGCGGTTTTTTTCTGTGAAAATAAAGAAGAGCTCGACATGTATGCCATGAATTTAGAGGCCATTTTAGATGGAATTGCACACGGCATTGGAGAAGATCTTTACTTGATTGTCAAACATTTTTAAGTTATTCATTGTGGTCTGATTAAAAATTGATATAATATATAAGTTGAACCCTTCATGTTTGAAGGGTTTATTTCATAAAACTGAATGAAAATTATAAATCCCGGTTGAAACATGATGATGAACATATTGAATCGCGGCTGGATTGAAAGGAAGGGTACTATGGGTAAACCTGTCGTAGCCATTGTTGGAAGGCCCAACGTTGGAAAATCTACAATTTTTAATCGAATCGCAGGCGAAAGAATATCGATTGTAGAAGACACACCTGGTGTAACAAGAGATCGAATCTATAGCTCTGCTGAATGGTTAAATTATGACTTTAATTTAATAGATACTGGTGGAATTGATATTGGAGATGAGCCATTCTTGGCGCAAATTCGCCATCAGGCAGAAATCGCAATGGATGAAGCGGATGTCATTATCTTTATGGTGAATGGCCGAGATGGCGTGACATCTGCGGATGAAGAAGTCGCAAAAATTTTATATCGTACGAAAAAGCCAGTTGTACTTGCTGTCAATAAACTGGACAACCCTGAAATGAGAAGCGATGTGTATGACTTTTATGCACTCGGATTTGGCGAGCCGTTTCCGATTTCTGGAACGCACGGATTAGGTCTTGGTGATCTGCTTGATGCAGTGGCAGAACACTTTAAGAACTTACCGGATACGCAATATGCTGAAGAAGTTGTTCAGTTCTGCTTAATTGGCCGCCCGAATGTAGGAAAATCTTCTTTAGTGAATGCGATGCTCGGAGAAGACCGCGTCATTGTCAGCAACATTGCTGGTACAACAAGAGATGCTGTCGATACGATGTTTACGTACAATCAGCGTGACTTTGTCATTGTCGATACAGCAGGTATGAGGAAAAAAGGGAAAGTATATGAAACAACAGAGAAATACAGTGTACTTCGTGCATTAAAAGCCATTGACCGCTCTGATGTTGTCGCTGTTGTACTTGACGGCGAGGAAGGCATTATTGAGCAGGATAAACGAATTGCGGGCTATGCACACGAAGCTGGTAAAGCTGTTGTCATCATTGTGAACAAATGGGATGCTGTTGAAAAAGATGAGCGCACGATGAAGGAATTTGAGCAAAACATCCGCGAGCATTTTCAGTTCCTTGATTATGCACCTGTCTTGTTTATGTCTGCTCTTACGAAAAAGAGAATTCATACATTAATGCCGTCTATTATCACAGCAAGCGAAAACCATGCAATGCGCGTTCAAACCAATATTTTAAATGATATCATCATGGATGCGGTGGCGATGAATCCAACGCCGACCCATAATGGACAGCGCCTAAAGATTTACTATGCAACACAGGTGGCCATTAAGCCTCCTTCCTTTGTTGTGTTTGTCAACGATCCAGAGCTTATGCACTTTTCTTATGAGCGTTTTCTAGAAAACCGCATTCGAGATGCATTTGGTTTTGAAGGAACACCGATTAAAATATTTGCGAGAGCGAGAAAATAAAAAGGGTGAGCAGGATGAAGAAAATTTCAGTACTTGGAGCAGGCAGCTGGGGAACAGCTCTTGCGCTTGTATTAGCTGATAATCATCATGATGTACACATGTGGGGACATAGACAAGAGCTCATTGATCAAATCAATGAGAAACATGAAAATCATGATTACTTGCCAAATGTCGAACTGCCAGCGTCTATTCAGGCGACAACCGATATGAAGCAGGCTTTAGAGGGGACAGAGGCGGTTATTGTCGCTGTGCCAACAAAGGCCATTCGTGAGGTATTGAAGCAGGCAAATGAGCTGATCTCATCGAAGGTGCCATTTGTCCATGTCAGTAAGGGAATTGAACCAGATACACTTCTTAGAATTTCTCAAATGATTGAACAAGAAGTTCCATCTGAGAAAAGAGAGGCTGTCGTTGTCCTATCAGGGCCGAGTCATGCAGAAGAAGTAGGTCTGCGTCATCCGACAACTGTCACTGTCTCGTCAGAAAACATTGAAGCAGCTCAATTTGTTCAAGATTTGTTCATGAACAATCATTTTAGAGTGTACACCAACCCTGATGTGATTGGGGTGGAAATTGGCGGCGCATTGAAAAATATCATTGCTCTTGCGGCTGGTATCACAGACGGACTTGGATATGGTGACAATGCAAAAGCGGCGCTTATCACTAGAGGACTTGCTGAAATCGCACGTCTTGGCACGAAAATGGGAGGGAATCCCCTTACATTTGCCGGATTAACAGGCGTTGGTGATTTGATCGTGACATGTACAAGTGTTCATTCGCGTAACTGGCGCTGCGGGAATTTACTCGGTAAAGGATACAAGCTCGAAGAAGTGCTTGAAAAAATGGGCATGGTTGTCGAAGGCGTCCGCACAACAAAAGGCGCTTATCAGCTCTCAAAAGAATACAAGGTCAGCATGCCGATTACAGAGGCTCTTTACGGCGTCCTGTTTGAAGGGAAAAAGGTTGACGATGCTGTAGAATCGTTGATGGCACGTGTGAAAACACATGAGATGGAAGACCTTGTGAACATGTTTGAAAACCAAACAAAATAAAAGGAAAGACTGAACTTAGGCATGTAGAGGATGCAAGAAGGGGAAGACTTGCATAACATAGCAATGAAGTTTGAATAGAGCTTTGCCTCTACAGAATGAGGAAAATAGTCGATCCAATGACTGAAGCAGAGTCCCCCTCTTTGCTTCAGTTTTTTTATGCGCTTTTTTCTGAATGATTGGAAAAATGATTGATATTTACCTTATTTTTGGTTTAAAATGAAATATAAACGCTTACAATTCGTTCGTTTTGAAGGGGGACAGGCACGATGAGTTTTGCTTTAATCAAGATGTGGTTTGCGCTTGGTTCAATGGGGCTCATGTTTTTAGCCGTAGTAACCATTTATTTCAGCAGGTTTAAGCTGAAAAGCAAATTTCTTAAAATAACGGCCTCGACCGTTGCGTACAGCTTGATGCTTATATCAGGTATCATTGTGTTTTTAGTTGTCATTAGCGGACCGGTTAATGAATAAAGAAAAAGGAAGAATGTGATGATCAAAGCAAAAGTCAGTGTCACGCTGTTAGCACTTATTTTATTAACAGGATGTCTGTATCCAGAGAATCGCAAAGCTGAGAACCGGGTGCCATACGAAGAGCAGCTGCAAAGTGTACAGACAGCGATTGAGGAATTTCAAAAAGCAACAAATGGTCTTCTGCCTATAGAAACAAAAGAAGCAGACACGCCGGTTTATCAGAAATATGTCATCGACTTTAAGCGCTTGTCACCAAGATATTTACACGATGTACCGTCTACATCTTATGAAGGCGGGGGCGAATATATTTATGTCCTCACAGACGTCGAAAAGAAACCCACTGTGAAACTGCTTGATGTCAAAATGACGCAGACCATCAATGAATTACGGCTTAGAATCAAGGTGTATCAAGATGAACATACATATCCGCCATACGGCAAAGTCGTATCAGCCAATTTATATACGTTAAATGAAAAAAAACTAGGATTAAAATCGCCGATTGCGGTGATAAGTCCTGTGACAGGGAATTCCCTCCCATTACTGATTTCATCAAACGGTGACATCTATGTGGACTACCGCAGTGATTTTGCTCATATTTTGAAGAATACGAAGCAAAAGCTGAAACCAGGTGAAAACATTCAGGATGTATATTGGCAGGAAACCCCGTTTGTACCCGCGTTTTCTGTCCCATATACCATCAACAAAAAAGGTGAGCCTGCCTTTTTAGAAAAAAAGACGTCATAAACAAGAATGAACCTTTTTCCTCTGCATATAAATGAGGAGAAAGGTTTTTTTATGGCTAAACTTACTCTCAAAACAAAAAGGTGTCATATTCAAATAGGACAACGTCATACACATATATTGTCCAGACACCTTTCAAGCACAGTTTGATTGAAGAATAGAGTATTTCATTTGAAAACGAGGATAGCAAGTCCGGGAGGGGATCACTTGGAAAAAGTCGATATTTTCAAGGATATCGCTGAACGAACAGGAGGCGATATATATTTAGGAGTCGTTGGCGCTGTTCGTACAGGGAAATCTACGTTTATTAAAAAGTTTATGGAGCTCGTGGTGCTCCCGAATATCAATAATGAGGCAGATCGTGCAAGAGCACAGGATGAATTGCCGCAAAGCGCAGCAGGAAAAACCATTATGACCACAGAGCCAAAATTTGTACCGAATCAAGCCGCATCAATTCACGTGAGTGACGGCCTTGATGTCAACATCAGACTTGTCGATTGTGTGGGATATACTGTCCCTGGTGCGCGCGGGTATGAAGATGAAAATGGCCCAAGAATGATCAATACGCCGTGGTATGAAGAGCCAATCCCGTTTCATGAAGCAGCGGAAATTGGTACACGCAAGGTCATTCAAGAGCATTCAACAATAGGTGTAGTGATTACAACAGATGGTTCCATTGGAGAAATTCCAAGACATGATTATATTGAATCTGAAGAACGTGTGATTGATGAACTCAAAGAGGTTGGAAAGCCGTTTATTATGGTCATTAACTCTGTGAGGCCATATCATCCTGAAACAGAAGCGCTCCGGCAGGAACTTAGCCAAAAGTATGATATTCCAGTACTCGCCATGAGCGTAGAAAGTATGAGAGAGCAAGACGTACTCAGCGTTCTTCGTGAAGCATTATATGAATTCCCAGTCCTAGAGGTGAATGTGAACCTGCCAAGCTGGGTGATGGTGCTAAAAGAAGATCACTGGCTGAGAGAAAGCTATCAGGATTCAGTAAAGGAAACTGTAAAGGATATTAAAAGATTAAGAGATGTCGACCGTGTCGTTGGTCAATTCAGTGAATTTGATTTTATCGAAAGAGCGGGTTTAGCAGGAATTGAAATGGGTCAGGGGATTGCAGAGATTGACCTGTATGCGCCAGATGATCTATATGATCATATTTTAAAAGAAGTGGTTGGTGTAGAAATTAGAGGAAAAGACCATCTTCTAGAGCTGATGCAAGATTTTGCTCATGCTAAGACAGAATATGATCAAGTATCAGACGCATTAAAAATGGTGAAGCAGACTGGTTACGGGATTGCAGCGCCAGCGTTGTCCGATATGAGTTTAGATGAGCCAGAAATCATTAGGCAGGGATCAAGATTCGGTGTGAGATTAAAAGCGGTCGCTCCATCTATTCATATGATCAAAGTAGATGTAGAGAGTGAATTTGCACCGATTATCGGAACAGAAAAACAAAGTGAAGAGCTCGTCCGCTACTTAATGCAAGATTTTGAAGATGATCCGCTTTCGATTTGGAATTCAGATATATTTGGCCGCTCCCTCAGCTCCCTTGTCAGAGAAGGCATTCAAGCGAAGCTGTCTCTTATGCCGGAAAACGCAAGATATAAGCTGAAGGAAACACTTGAAAGAATCATCAACGAAGGATCAGGCGGTTTGATCGCGATTATTTTATAGCAAGTGAGACCTCTCATTGATGGGGTCTTTTTTTTGCGTGTAGAATGAGTCATAAAAAGACAATTGTATAAAGATTAGTCAGATTCAGGCTGAAATTAGGAATATTCGTTCGTAAAAGTGCCCTTAATCCTTGACGAATAAGGATTCTTCCCTTTAAAATGCTTGATATGGTATTTCATATGTGTTAATCTACTTACAGAAAATCTTCACTTTGTTGGACAAACATTCCTTCAAAGAGATGTTTTCTAATGAAAAGCCATGTATAACGCTTTCTAGACGCTCTTTTTTTCTGAAAAAGGGTATAGAAAGAAGATGAATTGTGAAGAAATGATAACAATCTACTGAATGCATATTTTTGGGAGGAGGTGAAAGGCATGAACAAGACAGAACTTATTAACGCGGTTGCTGAAGCAAGCGAGTTATCTAAAAAAGACGCGACAAAAGCAGTTGATTCTGTTTTTGATACAATTTTAGATGCACTTAAAAATGGTGACAAAATCCAACTTATTGGTTTTGGTAACTTTGAAGTACGTGAGCGTTCAGCTCGTAAAGGACGTAACCCACAAACTGGTGCAGAGATCGAAATCCCTGCAAGCAAAGTACCTGCTTTCAAACCAGGTAAAGCACTTAAAGACGCGGTGGCAGGTAAATAATCGTTATGTGTAATGATCCTGTTGAAGGAGTTATACATATACAGTTTCACACTGGTCTAGAAAAGCCCCTTTCATAAGGGGCTTTTCCTTTTGAATCAAAAGGTTCGTTTAGAACGCTCTCCTTTGCTTTTAGGATCTGAAGTGTGCTAGAATCTGAATGAAATGTAATCGCCTTTGGAGGATATAATACATGAGTGAAATAAATAAAGAATTAATCGAACACGCAGTACGCGATATATTAAAAGCAATCGGAGAAGATCCGGATCGTGAAGGACTTCTTGATACTCCAAAACGAGTCGCAAAAATGTATGAAGAAGTGTTCTCGGGATTAAATGAAGATCCAAAAGAACATTTTAAAACCATTTTTGGCGAAGACCACGAAGAACTCGTCCTTGTAAAAGATATTGCTTTCCATTCAATGTGTGAACACCACCTTGTGCCTTTCTACGGGAAAGCCCATGTCGCTTATATTCCGCGCGGAGGAAAAGTAACGGGACTTAGTAAGCTGGCAAGAGCTGTAGAAGCCGTGGCAAAACGCCCGCAGCTTCAGGAACGCATTACATCAACGATTGCAGATAGTATGGTGGAAACACTTAATCCGCATGGCGTGATGATTGTCGTTGAAGCAGAGCATATGTGTATGACGATGCGCGGAGTGAAAAAGCCAGGCGCTAAAACAGTGACCTCAGCCGTCCGCGGCACATTTGCAAATGACGCAGCCGCAAGAGCAGAAGTGCTTTCCTTTATTAAAAACGACTAATTCAATAGATGGAAGGTGAACAAAATGAGTGAAAATAAAGCATCTGATTTTGTGGTGATTAAAGCCATTGATAATGGTGTAAACGTCATCGGCCTAACAAGAGGCTCTGATACAAGATTTCACCATTCCGAGAAACTCGATAAAGGTGAAGTGATCATTGCACAATTTACTGAGCATACGTCAGCGATCAAAGTAAGAGGCGATGCTGTCATTCAAACAAGCTTCGGCGAAATTCAAAGCGAAGCAAAGAAATAAAGAACTTGTAGCACTTGATAGCATAAAAGTGAGAGCTGATATGGTATAATAAATCTCTATACAATGTGCAGGTCTACATATGAAACTGTAATTTTTGGGACAAGGGTGATATCTTTGCAAGACATCTACGGAATTTTATCTAATCTAAATATAAAATTAAATAAAAAGCTTTCTCATCCTTATTTGGCGAAGCATTTACGCGCACCACTCATCGATGAAGATAAGCTCCTTCTTTTTCATGCAATGTTTGAAGAAGCTCAAATTGATGCAGAGAAAAAAGAAAATTATATTTTAACGGCGATGCTTGTGCAAATTGCCCTTGATACCCATGACGAAGTCACAACTGCTGCAGCCATCAAGCAAGACGAATTCAAAAATCGTCAGCTGACCATCCTGGCAGGAGACTATTTCAGTGGTCTCTATTATTCTCTTCTCTCTGACATGAAAGACATTTATATGATCCGCACGCTCGCTACGGCGATCAAAGAGATCAATGAACATAAAATTAGACTGTATGACCGGTCCATTCAAGATGCAGCGCACTTTTACAAAAGTGTAGCTACAGTTGAATCTGCGCTTTTCCAAAGGATTTCTGAGCACTTTCAATTAACGCATTGGAATGAGATTGCAAGTCGTTTTCTTGTTTATAAACGCTTCATGAAACAAGCAGAAAATGACAAACATTTAAAACTTTTTTTGAACGATCGTTATACGGACGCCTATTCGTGTTTTGACAACTTTGAGAATGAAGGCTATGAAAAGGCCAAACGACCGATCGAGGAGCATCTTGTGTCATCTCCGGTCGTTCAAAAAGAGCTATTAAATCGCTTGGATCATATGAAAAATGAGCCTGCGTACCATCAGAAAGTGGAAGAAGGGTAAGTCATGCAGCAATCAAAAGAACAGCGAGTACACGGTGTATTTGAAAAAATTTATAAAAACTACGATCAAATGAACTCTGTCATCAGCTTTAAACAGCATAAGAAATGGCGCGATAAAACAATGAAGCTCATGAATGTGCAAAAAGGCTCTAAAGCATTAGATGTATGCTGCGGGACAGCCGATTGGACAATTGCGCTTGCAGATGCTGTTGGAGAAAAAGGCGAGGTCAAAGGCCTTGATTTCAGTAAAAACATGCTGAGTGTTGGAGAAACGAAGGTGAAGACTGGGGGCTACAATCAGATTGAATTGCTTCACGGCAATGCGATGGAGCTTCCTTTTGAAGACAACTCATTTGATTATGTCACCATCGGTTTTGGACTTAGAAACGTTCCTGATTATTTAACGGTGCTAAAGGAAATGACAAGAGTAGTGAAGCCTGGCGGAATGGTTGTCTGTCTTGAGACATCACAGCCTGAGATGATCGGTTTTAAACAGGGCTACTACATCTATTTCAAATACATTATGCCGCTCTTTGGTAAACTGTTTGCCAAAAGTTATCAGGAGTATTCATGGCTTCAAGAATCAGCCAAAACGTTCCCTGGCATGAAAGAGCTGGCGGCTCTGTTCGAGGAGGCCGGGTTGTCTGATGTCTCGTATCATCCATTTACAGGCGGTGTAGCAGCAACACATATCGGAAAGAAGCTTTGAATAAACGATATTTGGGTGAAGATAATGAAACTAAAAGCAATGATCTCTTTTTTAAATCATGATATCGATATAATTGAAAAAGAGCTTGAACAAACCGTTCGCTCTGATTATGCATTGTTAAGTGAAGCAGGTCTTCATTTGCTGCAAGCGGGCGGAAAACGAATCCGCCCCGTTTTTGTTCTCCTTTCAGGCATGTTTGGTGACTATGACATTAATAAAATTAAATATGTTGCCGTTGCCCTCGAGCTGATTCATATGGCATCACTTGTTCACGATGATGTCATTGATGATGCAGAGCTGAGAAGAGGCAAACCAACGATAAAGGCAAAATGGGATAACAGAATTGCCATGTACACAGGGGATTATATGTTTGCGAGATCACTTGAATACATGACAAAAATCAATCACCCAATGGCACATGAAATTTTGTCAAAAATGGTTGTTGAGCTTTGTCTTGGTGAGATAGAGCAAGTGAAAGATAAATATAATATGGATCAAAACCTCCGTACATATTTAAGAAGAATCAAACGAAAAACAGCCTTGCTCATTGCAGGCAGCTGTCAATTAGGCGCCATTGCAGCAGGAACAGATGAAAAAACACATAAAGCCCTCTATTGGTTTGGATACTATGTCGGCATGTCCTATCAAATCATTGATGATGTCCTTGATTTCACATCAACTGAAGAAGAGCTGGGCAAGCCTGTCGGAGGAGACCTTTTACAAGGGAATGTCACACTCCCAGTCTTATATGCACTGAAAAATCCGACACTAGAAGGCCAATTGAAGCTGATCAATAGTGAAACGACGGAGAAGCAGCTGGAGCCTGTCATTGAAAGCCTTAAACAAACAGATGCGATCGACCGCTCGATTCGAGTAAGTGAAATGTATTTGAAAAAAGCTTTTGAACAGCTCGACAAACTTCCTCGAGGACGAGCGAGAACGTCACTTGCCTCCATTGCAAAATATATTGGGAAACGAAAATTCTAATCAACGTGATGTTGATTGGTTTTTTTGTGAAATTTTTTGTCAAAAATTGATTATTATAAAAAAAAATGATACGATCACTTTGTAACAATGTAAGCCTATACATACATAACGACGGGGTGGAAAACGTATATGGACAAAACATTTCTTATGGTCAAACCTGATGGTGTGGAAAGACAATTAATCGGTGACATTGTGTCAAGATTCGAAAAAAAGGGGCTTCAGCTTGTTGGTGCAAAACTAATGAGTATTCCAAAGGAAGTAGCAGAAACACATTACGGAGAGCATAAAGAAAAACCATTTTTCGGGGAATTGGTTGACTTTATTACGTCAGGACCTGTATTTGCAATGGTATGGCAAGGTGAACAGGTAGTAGACGTAACAAGACAGATTATCGGCAAAACAAATCCAAAGGAAGCGCTTCCAGGAACAATAAGAGGAGACTATGGATTGACTGTTGGGAAAAACATTATCCATGGGTCTGACTCACCAGAAAGTGCTGAAAGAGAAATTAACTTATTCTTCAAACAAGAAGAACTCACAAGCTGGGATCAAACCATCTCAAGCTGGATTTATTAAGATTCAAGCCAAGGTGTTCATCTAATGGGCACTTTGGCTTTTTTTTATATTGAACTTTCTGCACGAAATTTCGCATGAGAAGATACAAATTTTCGATAAAAACAGCTATACTAGGACAAAGATAGATGAGACAGGAGAGGACATTGATGGATCCATATCAAGTATTTGTTGGAAAATGGAAAAAACTAACCGGGGTTGATCTGAATTTATATAAAGAAGCACAAATGAAACGGAGATTAACATCACTTTATGATAAAAAAGGATATAAAAATTTTGAAGCATTCGCGGCCGCGCTTGAAAAGGATAGAGCATTATTAGATGAAACGATGGACCGCATGACGATAAATGTGTCAGAATTTTACCGAAACTATCAGCGCTGGGAAGTACTTGATCAAAAAATTCTGCCGCTGCTTTCGAAAAATGGCGGCACCTTAAAGATTTGGAGTGCAGCATGTTCGACAGGAGAGGAGCCATATACACTCTCCATGCTGCTGTCAAGCCATCCTCTTGTGAAAGACTTCCAAATTATTGCAACTGATATTGATGATAAAGTTCTGCAGTCAGCTCAAAAAGGCAGATATCATGAACGCTCTCTGCAAGAGGTGCCAGATCATATCAAGCAAAAATATTTCACAAAAGAAGATTCTTCATTTTACACTGTGAAGGATGAGGTTCGAAAGCATATTCAATTTAAGAAGCACAACCTTTTAGCAGATCCATATGAAAAACAGCTTGACCTCATCGTCTGCCGAAATGTACTGATTTACTTTACTGAAGAGGCAAAAGAAGAAATTTACTTAAAAATGAGCAGCAGTTTAAAACAAAATGGCGTATTATTTGTTGGTTCTACAGAGCAAATTTTTCACCCAGAAAAGTTTGGACTGACATCTGCTGATACTTTCTTTTATCAAAAGAAGGGTATGTAGCTGACTTTTTAGTAGCAAGTGTGTTATTATATTTTTACTTAAAAGCGTTAATGCGATGAAGGGAGATTGAGTCATGAGATACTTAACAGCAGGTGAATCACATGGTCCACAACTGACCACAATTATTGAAGGAGTTCCAGCGGGACTTTACATAGAGCAGGATGACATCAATTATGAATTGGCTAGAAGACAAAAAGGTCATGGCCGCGGAAGAAGAATGCAGATTGAAAAAGACCAGGCGAAAGTGTTAAGTGGTGTTCGCCACGGAAGAACATTAGGTTCCCCAATCGCACTTGTTGTTGAAAACAACGACTGGAAGCATTGGACAAAGGTGATGGGGGCAGAGCCGATCACGGAAGAAGAAGAAAGTGAAATGAAGCGTCAAATCTCCCGTCCAAGACCAGGACATGCGGATTTAAATGGGGCGATCAAATATGGACACCGTGATATGAGAAACGTTTTAGAGCGTTCATCAGCCCGCGAGACAACTGTTCGCGTAGCAGCAGGCGCAGTTGCCAAACAAATCTTGGCACATCTAGGGATTAAAGTAGCTGGCCACGTTCTTGAAATTGGCGGAGTGAAAGCAGCTCATACAGCATATGAGTCTATTGAAGATTTGCAGAAGGTAACAGAAGAATCACCTGTTCGCTGCTATGACAGTGAAGCAGGTCAGAAAATGATGGATGCAATTGATGAAGCGAAGAAAAACGGCGATTCAATTGGCGGAATTGTTGAAGTCATCGTTGAAGGGATGCCGGTTGGGGTTGGCAGCTATGTTCATTACGACCGTAAATTGGACAGCAAGCTTGCGGGCGCTGTACTTAGTATCAACGCTTTTAAAGGGGTTGAATTCGGTATTGGCTTCGAGGCAGCCTCTAAAAACGGCAGTGAGGTCCATGATGAAATCATCTGGGATGAAGAAAAGGGCTATACGAGAAAAACAAATCGCCTAGGTGGTCTTGAAGGCGGAATGTCAACCGGTATGCCAATTGTCGTAAGAGGGGTTATGAAACCAATCCCAACGCTTTATAAGCCGCTTCAAAGCGTTGACATTGAAACAAAAGAACCTTTCTCTGCAAGTATTGAACGATCTGACAGCTGTGCTGTTCCTGCTGCAAGTGTTGTTGCAGAAGCAGTCGTTGCATGGGAAATTGCCAATGCAGTTGTGGAGCAGTTTGGCCTTGACCAAATCGACCGCATTAAAGAAAATGTTGAGAAAATGCGCCAGCTTCAGAGGGAATTTTAATGAAAACACTGGAAGTTAAGACGTCTTCAGCCACTTATCCTGTATTTATCGGTGATGGGATTAAACGCAATATCGTCGACTTGATAACTTCCACTGGGCATTCCTATACGAAGCTCTTAATCGTCACAGATGCAGCTGTTGATGCCATTTATGGGGATGAGATGGTTCGCTTACTTCAGCAGAAGTGGCCTGTGAACAAAGTGGTTGTGCCAAGCGGAGAGCAGTCAAAATCCTTTGCCGAATTTGAGCATATTCATACGAAAGCCATTCAATTTCAGCTTGATCGTTCCTCCTGCATCATTGCGCTGGGAGGAGGCGTGATTGGAGATTTGGCTGGCTTTGCTGCTGCCACTTATATGAGAGGCATTGATTTTATCCAAGTGCCGACGACGCTGCTGGCACATGATAGTGCAGTTGGCGGGAAAACAGGGATCAACCATCCGCTCGGTAAAAATTTAATCGGTGCGTTTCATCAGCCGAAAGCTGTGATCTATGATACTAGTATGCTTGAGACCCTCTCTCAAATTGAACGAAGATCAGGCTTTGCAGAAGTCATCAAACATGCACTGATTTCAAGTGAAGAATTTTTATCAGAACTCATGTCCATTCGTTCTTTGACGGATTTATCAAAAAGCGAGCTGGCACATATGCTGTATCAAGGCATTCAAGTCAAAGCGTCAATCGTTCAAGAAGATGAAAAAGAACAAGGTGTGCGTGCATTTTTGAATTTAGGCCATACACTAGGGCATGCCATTGAAGCAGAGTATGGATATGGCGCCATCACGCACGGAGATGCCATTGCAATCGGCATGCAGTTTGCGCTGTATGTGAGCGAAAAGCAGCTGGGGCTCAGCCTTAATCGTTTGGAACTAAAAGAGTGGATGAAAGAGCTCGGTTTCCCGGTCAAAGTCACAAAAGATATTTCCACGAAAACATTTGTTGACCGGATGATTGGTGATAAAAAAGCAAGAGGCGGCAGTGTTCAATTTGTTTTATTAAAACAGGTTGGAGACGTCACCTTACAGTCTTTCACAAAAGATGAGCTGCACTACTGGCTCGAAGAATGGAAACGGGAGGAGGGATGTCTATGATGTTTCGCGGGATACGTGGGGCTACAACTGTGATAGAAGATACAGAAACAGAAGTGTTAAATAAAACGAAACAGCTGCTAGAAGCGATCATTTCAAGAAACCAAGTAGATCCAGAACGTGTCGTGCAGATCTTGATTTCAGCTACACAAGATATTCACTCCGTTTTTCCGGCAAAAGCACTTCGTCAATTTGAAGGATGGACATATGTACCGGTTACTTGTATGCAGGAACTGGACATTGATGGCGGTTTAAAGCAATGTATTCGTGTCTTAATGACTGTCCAGACAGATACAAAGCAGGAAGACATACAGCATGTATACTTGGAAGAAGCTGTGACGCTTCGCCCTGATTTACAGTTGACAAAAAACAAGGAATTATAATACGATATGAACAGCCGAAGTTTACACACAGGTGTAAACGGCATTGCAAGCTTAGAGAAGATGAGAATGAGACTAGGGTAGTTGAGATGAGTAGAGTTGAGCAGAGATACGATACTTCTATTTAATCATACTGCCTAAAAGAGTAACCCTCTTTTAGGCTTATTTTGTATACTCATACAAACCCTCTATATGTCCCCTCATTCTCCTTAATCCCATTTAAGGAGTGTGCTTATGAATTCCCAATCAAACCTGACTCAATTTTTAAAGGATAGTGAGTCCTACAAAACGATCCCAATTGTTGAAACCATTACAGTCGATACGCTCTCACCGATTCAAATTGTTGAAAAGCTCAAACAAGATATTGTGTATTTGCTAGAAAGCAAAGATGAGTCTTCCAGCTGGTCGAGATATTCCTTCATTGGATTGCATCCGTTTTTAACCTTACATGATGACCAAAACAAATACGTTGCACGTGATGCTGCGGGGCAGGAAGTCATGCAAAAGCAAGAGCTGAAAAAACTGCTGGATTGGATGAAAGAGCAATATCAAATCAAAACGCCAGATATTGATATCCCATTTACAGGCGGGGCTGTTGGGTACTTAAGCTACGATCTAATCCCAAACATTGAACCTTCTGTCAGGCCTCACCGCAGCGCATCGCTGGCAGAAAATTGCACATTATTTGTCTGCCAAACGATGATTGCTTTTGATCATGAAACAAATCATGTTCATTTTATCCAGTACACCCAGCTAACCGGACATGAAACAGAAGACGAAAAAATACGCGCTTACAAAGAAAATCAAAAACAGCTTGAACAGATGATTCACAAGCTTCATTCAAAGGTTGATATGAAAGAACTGATTTTATCAGGGAATATGAATGAGCCGCCGTCCTTTGAACATGTGACGTCAACCTATGAAAAAGCGCAATTTCTAAAAGATGTTGAAAAAATAAAAGAATACATTCGAGCGGGTGACATTTTTCAAGGCGTACTCTCGCAGCGCTTTGATATCCCTGTGTCAGTGAGTTCATTTGAATTATACCGCGTGCTTCGGATTGTGAATCCATCTCCTTATATGTATTTTATGAAATTAAAAGATCGTGATTTAGTCGGCAGCTCGCCAGAACGATTAATCCATGCCAAAAATGGGCATTTAGAAATTCATCCTATTGCTGGCACAAGAAAACGAGGAAGAACGATAGAAGAGGATGCTGAGCTAGCAAAAGAGCTGCTTGAAGATGAAAAGGAAAAAGCCGAGCATTACATGTTAGTGGATCTTGCCAGAAATGATGTTGGCCGTGTGGCAGAATACGGCAGTGTATCCGTACCTACCTTTACAAAAGTAGTGAATTTTTCACATGTCATGCACATCATCTCCATTGTGACTGGAAAGCTAAAGCGGGATACACATCCAGTCGATGCGCTCATGTCCGCATTCCCTGCAGGCACATTAACAGGTGCCCCAAAAATAAGAGCGATGCAATTATTAAATGAAATGGAGCCTGAGCCAAGAGAAACGTATGGCGGCTGTATTGCCTATATTGGATTCGACGGCAATATCGACTCCTGTATTACCATTCGTACGATGAGCGTCAAAAATCAGACCGCTTCTATACAAGCAGGCGCCGGCATTGTGGCTGATTCTGTCCCAGAAAATGAATGGGAAGAGACTTGTAACAAGGCAGGAGCACTTTTGAAAGCCATTCAGCTTGCGGAACATATTTTCTCAGAAAAGGAGAGTGTGCAGGATGAATCACCGACTATCAGCTCTTGTTAATGGAGGCTTTCTATCAGAAAATGAAGCAAATAAACTCATGCATGATATGATGAGCGGCTTTTTAACAGATGCTGAAGTCGCTGCTAGTCTCTCGATTTTAGCGCATAGAGGAGAAACCGCTGAAGAAATGACGGGTTTTGTGAAAGCTATGCGGCAAAATGCAGCACCAATGGAACGATCGCTTGATGTTGTTGACACTTGCGGCACAGGAGGCGATGGACTCTCCACCTTTAATATATCAACTGCCGCCGCCATTGTCGCTTCCGCTGCTGGAGCCAAAATCGCCAAACACGGAAATCGATCAGTTTCTTCTAAAAGCGGGAGTGCCGATGTACTTGAGTGTCTTGGGATTCATATTCAATCCACACCAGAAGAAACAAGAAGACAAATACAAGAGAAAAACATGGGTTTTTTATTTGCCCCATTGTATCATTCATCTATGAAACAAGTAGCCGCAGTCCGCAAGCAGCTCGGCTTCCGGACGGTATTTAATCTATTAGGCCCGCTTTGCCACCCAATGCAAGCCAAAAAGCAAATCATCGGCGTTTACTCAAAGGAAAAGGCGAAATTAATGGCAAAAGCCCTTGCACCGTTAGAGCCAGAACATGTGCTGTTTGTTTGCGGAGAAGATGGGCTGGATGAATTAACGATTACAGCAAATTCATATGTGATTGAACTCAAAAAAGATGTCATGACAGAATATACACTCAATCCAGAAGACTTTGGGCTGCAAAAAGGATATTTATCAGATATTCAGGTCCAATCACCGGAAGAGAGTGCTAAATTGATTCAGAATATATTGAATCATCAAACAGAAGGGGCGCCGCTTCATATTACAGCCCTGAATGCTGGAGCGGCTTTATATGTCGCAGGGAAGTCAGAAAGCCTCATGGCCGGGACATTAAAAGCGATTGAAACAATTAAAAACGGCGCAGCCAAAGAACAATTGGCTCGATTAAAACAAAAAACGAGAGAGGAAGAGATCTATGCTTAATCAAATCATTGCCCGCAAAAAAGAACATATCCAAACATTGCAGTTACCAGTGGATGGACACTTTGAAAGACGATCATTTAAAGAAGCACTCATGAATCCTCATCGCTCAATTGGTCTAATTGCGGAGGTGAAAAAGGCGTCTCCTTCCAAAGGAATCATTCAACCGAATTTTGATCCTTTACAAACAGCAAAAGCTTACGAAAAATCAAATGCTGATTGCTTATCTGTTTTAACAGATGAACCGTTCTTTCAAGGGAAAAACGAATACTTATCCCTCATTAAAAAACACGTAGATCGTCCAATTTTAAGAAAAGATTTCATCATTGACTCCATACAGGTAGAAGAGTCAAGACGTATAGGAGCAGATGCCATTTTATTAATCGGAGAAGTACTTGAGCCGCAAAAGCTGCACGAGCTCTATGCTGAAGCGAAAGAGAAAGGCCTAGATGTCCTTGTCGAAGTACATGCAGCAGATACACTGGAAAATATTTTGAAGTTGTTTACCCCTGAAATCATTGGAGTGAACAACCGGAATTTAAATACATTTACAACAACAGTTGAACAAACAAAAGAGATCGCACCCCTCGTTCCAAACGATGTCTTACTAGTGAGTGAGAGCGGTATTCAAACATTTGATGATCTGACCTTTGTGAAGGAACATGGAGCGGGTGCAGTTCTTGTAGGAGAATCATTAATGAGAGAACAATCACAAGAAAAAGCCGTTCAAACATTGTTTGGAGAATGAACAGGATGAAGCCTTACTTAAAATATTGCGGAGCAGTATCACAAGGCGATGTGGAATGTATTGCGCAATCTCACGCAGATGCCATTGGATTTATTTTTGCTCCAAGTAAAAGACAAGTCCAGCCAGATCAAGTGAAACAATGGCTCATTCAAACAAAGTGTGAGAAAAAAATTGCCGGTGTATTTGTAAATGAAAAGATCGAAAAAGTGTGTGAGATCACAAAACATATACCTTTAGATATCGTACAGCTTCATGGAGACGAAACGCAGGATGACGCTAAAGAAATCAAACAACAAACAGGGGCTGTCGTTTGGAAAGTGTTCCACCACGAATCCAATATCACAAACACGCTTGAAAAAATGACGGCATTTGCCCCTGTTGTCGATGGCTTCCTCATTGATGCGAAAGTAAAAGGGATGAGAGGCGGCTCTGGAACAGCATTTACTTGGGAGGCGGTGCCTGCATACGTTCAGCACGCAAAACGGCTGGAGAAAACTTGCATAATTGCAGGCGGTATCACACCAGAAACGGTAGCAGAGCTCCTTGCCTATGGTCCAGAAGCGCTCGATCTTTCAAGCGGAATAGAAGAAAACGGGAAGAAAAGCAGCGCTAAGATCGAAGCGCTCGAAGAAAGGATGTTAAATGATGTACGCATATCCAAATGAGATTGGCAGATACGGAGAATTCGGAGGGAAATTTGTCCCGGAAACGCTCATGCAGCCACTTGCAGAAATCGAGCAGGCATTTCGTGAATTAAAAGAAGACCCTGCTTTTCAAGCAGAATATGTATCACTACTTCGAAACTATTCAGGCAGACCAACTGCGCTTACATATGCTGAACAATTATCAGCATACCTCGGCGGCGCAAAGATCTATTTAAAAAGAGAAGATTTAAACCACACGGGTGCTCATAAAATTAACAATGCGCTTGGTCAGGCCCTGCTTGCGAAAAAAATGGGGAAATCAAACATCATCGCGGAAACAGGCGCGGGCCAGCACGGAGTAGCTGCTGCAACGGTGGCCGCAAAGTTCGGGTTATCCTGCACGGTATTTATGGGAAAAGAAGATGTGGAAAGACAATCACTCAATGTCTTTCGGATGAAGCTGCTTGGCGCTGAAGTCATACCTGTCACAAGCGGGAATGGCACACTAAAAGATGCAACCAACGAAGCTATCCGCTATTGGGTTCAGCACTGCAGTGATCATTTTTACATGATTGGCTCCGTTGTAGGCCCTCATCCGTATCCTCAAATCGTCAGTGAGTTCCAGCGGATGATTGGTAATGAAGCAAAAGAGCAGCTGCTTGAAAAAGAAGGAAGGCTTCCTCATAAAGTCATTGCCTGTGTTGGCGGCGGAAGTAATGCCATTGGAATGTACCGGGCATTTTTAGATGAAGAGGTAGATATCATTGGTGTAGAGGCAGCTGGAAAAGGAATCGATACGCCGCTCCATGCTGCAACCATCACGAAAGGAACCAAAGGTGTGATCCACGGGTCTTTGACATACTTAATCCAAGACGAATTTGGCCAAATTATTGAGCCATATTCGATTTCCGCTGGTTTAGATTATCCGGGAATTGGACCAGAGCACGCATATTTACATGCGAGCGGGCGGGTTCAATATGTGAGTGCGACAGATCAAGAAGCACTAGATGCACTAAAGCTGCTGACTGAAAAAGAAGGAATTCTGCCAGCAATTGAAACTGCACATGCGTTAGCCAAGGCGTTTGAGGTAAGCAAGACGATGAATGAAGATGAAATTGTTCTTGTCTGCCTGTCAGGAAGAGGCGATAAGGATGTGCATACATTAATGAACGTGCTTGAAAGTGAGGGAAAAACAAAATGATCACGTTTCAATTAGAGCAAGGCGAAAAATTATTTATCCCATTTATCACAGCGGGAGATCCGTCACAAGACATTACGATTGATTTAGCTGTCTCCCTTCAAGCAGCCGGTGCACATGCGATTGAACTCGGTGTTCCTTATTCCGATCCATTAGCAGACGGTCCTGTCATTCAAAGAGCCTCCAAAAGAGCTCTAAATCATGGCATGAATATCGTAAAAGCGATAGAATTAGCAGGGAAGATGAAAAAAAACGGAGTAAAAATTCCTGTAATTCTATTTACGTATTATAATCCTGTGTTACAATTAGACACAGAATACTTTTTCGCTTTACTGCGCAAAAATCATATTTCGGGACTCTTAACACCCGACTTGCCGTTTGAAGAGAGCAGCGAGCTGCAAAAGAACTGTCAAACACATGGCATTTCATATATTTCACTCGTTGCACCAACAAGCAAGGAACGATTAGTAAACATTGTAGAGCAGGCAGAAGGTTTTGTGTATTGTGTTTCATCTCTTGGTGTAACAGGTGTCAGGCAATCCTTTGACGCGTCAATTACAGATTTTATTCAACAAGTGAAACAGCTGAGTCACATACCGGTTGCTGTCGGTTTTGGCATCTCAACAAGAGAGCAGGTAGACTCAATGAATAAACTGAGTGACGGTGTTGTTGTCGGAAGTGCACTTGTGAAAAAAATTGAAGAGCTTCAAGAACAATTGCTGGCAAGTGATACACGTCAAGAGGCTTTAAGAGAATTTGAAACATATGCAAAAACATTTAGTCCCCTCTATTCATTCAAATGAGGTGAAACATTTTGCAAATCAAAGATCAATTAAAACAGCTAAAACCGTATCAACCTGGGAAACCAATTGAAGAGGTCAAAAAAGAATATCAATTAGACAAAATTGTGAAATTGGCTTCAAATGAAAACCCTTTTGGATGTTCTGTACATGCAAGAGAGGCAATACAAGCCGAGCTCGAACATCTAGCGATTTATCCTGATGGATACAGCGCAAGTTTAAGAACGGAGCTTGCTGAGTTTCTTCAAGTAAGTGAAAAACAATTAATTTTCGGGAATGGCTCAGATGAACTTGTGCAAATTATTGCGAGAGCATTCCTTGACCAACATACAAATACCGTCATCCCATCTCCATCGTTTCCGCAATACCGTCACAATGCAGTGATTGAACATGCTGAAATTCGAGAAGTGCCTCTTTTAGAAGGAGGAGCTCACGATCTGAAGGGCATGCTGGATGCGATCGATGAAAACACGAAGGTTGTCTGGGTATGTAATCCAAATAACCCGACAGGAAATCATTTGTCAGAATCTGAGATTGTGGCGTTTTTAGATGAAGTGCCAGCTCACGTGCTTGTTGTACTAGATGAAGCGTATTTTGAATACGTTCGTGCAGAAGATTTTCCAAACAGTTTATCTTTATTACACAATTATCAAAATGTCATTGTACTTCGAACGTTTTCTAAAGCATATGGACTTGCAGCGCTTCGAGTAGGCTACGGAATTGCATCAGAAGAGCTGATTACTGCCATTGAACCAGCGAGAGAGCCGTTTAATACCAGCCGTATCGCTCAAGCAGCTGCTCGTGCAGCGATCAAAGATCAAGATTTCATACAATCATGCAGACAGAAAAACGAAGCAGGTCTCAAGCAATATCAAGATTTTGCTGACCGTTTTGGACTATATATCTATCCATCTCAAACAAACTTTGTGCTGATTGATTTTAAAAGAGATGCCGATGAATTGTTCAATGCATTATTGAAAAAAGGTTACATTGTTCGTTCCGGTAAAGCACTTGGTTTTCCGACTTCTTTACGTATTACCGTCGGAACAAAAGAGCAAAATGAAGACATTCTAAGCACACTTGCCGATTTACTGCAAGGCATTCGTGCGTAGCATAACCAGAAAGTCATATCCTAAGGCAGGATATGGCTTTCATTGTACCAACCTCAATACATATAAGCTGTTGAAATAGGTTGTTTAATTTTCGCGAAAAATCAGGTGATGAATATGAATGATGCAAACGAAACAATATTAATCGCTGGACTCGGTTTAATTGGGGGATCTATTGCACTCTCAATTAAAAAAGAGCATCCTCATAAAAAAATTGTAGGATTTGATGTTTCCAAAGAACAAATGGTTGCTGCAACAAAGCTGGGAATTATTGATGCAACAGCTGATTCGTTTTTGGCTGGTTTAGAAGAATCTTCGACCATTATTTTGGCAACTCCTGTCCAGCAAACAATAAAGATGCTTAGTGATATTGCAGACTCTGGAATTGAAAGAGAGCTCACAATCACTGATGTCGGCAGCACAAAGCAAAAGGTCGTCCATTTTGCTGAAAAAGCGCTGCCTGAGCAGTACCAATTTATTGGTGGACATCCAATGGCAGGCTCTCATAAGTCAGGTGTTATTGCAGCGAAAGACTTTTTATTTGAAAATGCGTTCTATATTTTAACGCCTGCAAAGGAAACAAAACGTCAAGCTGTTGATCGGTTGATGGATTTGTTAAAGGGGACACATGCTCATTTCATCGAAATGACACCAGAAGAACATGATGCTGTGACAAGTGTTATCAGCCATTTCCCTCATATTGTTGCAGCCAGCCTTGTGCATCAAGCACATCATTTTGAAGAACAATTCCCACTTGTTAAAAGGTTTGCTGCTGGAGGCTTTCGTGATATCACACGAATTGCTTCAAGCAATCCTGCAATGTGGAGGGATATCCTGCTGCACAATAAACACAAGATTTTAGACCGATTCCATGAATGGAAAAAAGAGATTAACCGCATTGAAACCTTCGTAGAGCAAGAAGATGCTGAAGGATTGTTCTCTTATTTTCAAGATGCTAAGGAATATCGCGATGGACTTCCTCTAAGGAAAAAAGGAGCCATTCCTGCTTTTTATGATCTGTATGTCGATGTTCCGGATCACCCTGGGGTCATTTCGGAGATTACAGGGCATCTAGCAAGTGAAAACATTAGTATTACAAATATCCGTATTATTGAGACGCGGGAAGACATTAATGGGATTTTACGCATTAGTTTTCAAACAGACGACGACCGCAAGCGTGCAGAAATCTGTATAAAAAATAGAGCGAATTACGATACATTTTATGCTGACTGAGGTGACAAACATGAAAATTCATAAAAATGCTCCTATGAATGGAGAAATTCATATCCCAGGTGATAAATCTATTTCACATAGATCAGTGATGTTTGGTGCAATTGCTGAAGGGACCACAGTAGTGAAAAACTTTCTTCCTGGAGCTGACTGTTTAAGTACGATTGATTGCTTTAGAAAGATGGGCGTTGAAATTGAACAAAAAGGGACAGATGTTGTCATTCATGGTAAAGGACTGAAAGAGCTCAAGGAGCCGTCTGACATTCTCGATGTTGGCAATTCTGGTACAACCATTCGATTAATGTTGGGAATATTAGCTGGTTGTGAGTTTCACAGTACACTAATCGGTGATGAGAGTATTGCCAAAAGACCAATGAAACGTGTGACGGGTCCGCTTAAACAACTAGGAGCCAAAATAGACGGCAGAGCAAATGGCGAGTTTACACCACTGTCTATTCGTGGCGGTCATTTAAAAGGAATCTCTTATGAGTCCCCGGTGGCAAGTGCACAAATTAAGTCGGCTGTCCTTTTAGCTGGACTTCAAGCAGAGGGAACAACGACTTTAACTGAACCTCATAAATCAAGAGATCATACAGAAAGAATGCTCTCTATGTTTGGTGTAAAACTAGATGAAGATGAACAAAGTGTTTCCATTGAAGGCGGCCAGACATTAACAGCAACAGATATATTTGTTCCAGGAGACATCTCTTCAGCTGCATTTTTCCTTGTAGCTGGATCAATCGTTCCTAACAGCCGGATTGTCTTAAAAAATGTCGGGTTAAACAAAACAAGAACAGGTATTATTGATGTGCTGAAACTTATGGGTGCAAACCTTGAGATTAATGAAGTAGATGCCAAAGGCGGAGAACCGTATGGTGATTTAACGATTTCTACTTCATCATTAAAAGGGATTGAAATTTCTGGTGACATGATTTCAAGACTCATCGATGAAATTCCGATTATTGCGCTTCTTGCGACCCAAGCAGAAGGAACAACGATCATTAAAGATGCTGCTGAGTTAAAAGTTAAAGAAACCAATCGAATTGATACAGTCGTATCAGAACTTAAAAAACTCGGTGCTGATATTGAAGCAACAGATGATGGTATGAAGATTCATGGTAAAACTACGCTTCAAGGCGGCGCAGTCGTCTCAAGCTACGGAGATCACCGTATCGGTATGATGCTGGGAATTGCCGCATGTGTGACAAAGCAAGCCATTGAGATTGAAGATACAGATGCTGTTCGTGTCTCATACCCGAATTTCTTTGAACACATTGAATATTTAACGAAAACAGTCTGAGGAGGTCCTCAGGCTTTTTCTTTCCTTTTGCATATTTGTCAGAAATATAGCATAGCTTGTCTCAAGGTGAAACCTTGAAAAAAAACATTTTGTCCGATAAAAATAGTGTCTGCAGTTTACAAATCATCAGTTTCGTATAGGATGAAATGAAAAACAGTCTTTAAAACACAAAAATGGGTTCATTTTAAAAGAGCAACATATTTGCTGGATGTGTACCTGTCGATTATGATATGAAGTAACAATAGTTTAGGTTTTTGGAAACAGAAAGGAACGGTTTGATTTGAATAGTTCATTACAAGAAGCCATAAAATTAGTTGAGGCGGGTGAGACTGAAAAAGGACTCCAAACACTTGCTCAAGCAGAGAAGCATTTGCATGATGAAGAAAAGGCGCAAGCGGCTCAATTATATTATGATTGGGGAGATATCGATAAAGCACGGAATCTCATCAGTGATTTACATGATTTATATCCAGAGGAAACAGGTTTAACGTGTTTTTATGCAGAGCTGTTGATTGACTCTGATGATGAAGAGAAGGCGATTGCAGTATTAGAAACGATTCCTGAAGATGATGATGCGTACCCAGAGAGTTTATTGTTAATGGCAGATTTGTATCAAATGCAAGGACTATTTGAAGTCAGTGAACAAAAGCTTTTAAAAGCGAAAGAACTACTTCCGAATGAAGCCATCATCGATTTTGCATTAGGTGAGTTGTATTTTTCTCAAGGTCTTTCAAAGAAAGCGGCCGATTATTTCTACAAAGTGGCAGATCAACAGCATGAGGTTGGCGGTGTCAATGTGTATCAGCGGCTCGCTGAATCGCTCAGCACAGCTGGAGAATTTGAGGATGCACTTGAATGGTATGAAAAGGCAGTAAAAGATCAAGCAGACCCGAATACTCTTTTTGGCTACGGATTTACAGCAATGAGGGCTGGCAGAACGAAAACAGCCATTCAGCAGCTTACAGAACTGAAAGATATTGATCCCTCCTATTCGTCACTTTATATGCCTTTAGCGAAAAGTTATGAGGAAGAAGGACTATATCACGAGGCTTTAGAGGTAGTAAAAGAGGGTATTAAAGTTGATGAGTATAACAAAGAATTATATTTATATGGTGCCAAGATTGATTTGAAAAATGGGAATTCAGAAGATGCGAAAAAACTGCTTCAAGAAGCACTTGCTCTCGATCCGGGTTATATTGAAGCAGTTCAAACATTGCTGGCGATCTATTTAAATGAAGAGCTGTTTGATGAAATTCTGGATGTTATTAAAGAGGTTAAAAGCTTTGGGGAAGATGATCCAAAATGGAATTGGTATGCTGCATCTGCTTCTGTCGGGCGAGAAGAATACAAAGAAGCTGCCGAGTATTTCAAGCTTGCCCTGCCTGATTTTGATGAGGAACGTGACTTTTTATATGAATACGCTTCGTTCCTTTTAGAAGAGGGCAGACAAAAAGAAGCATTGCCGTTATTACGCAAAGTTCTAGAGAAAGATGGCACGAATGAAGAAATTGAAGAAACGATTTTAAGAATTGAAGACGAAATTTCCTTATAGTTTGCAGGAATGAAGAACTGGTTTGTTGAATAATTCATGTATAGCAATTTAATTTACGATAGAGGAGGGAATAACATGCAGACCCCTGTTTCTGTCAATGAAAAAAAGGAATTTATCCGGTGGTTCTTAAACCATTATCAGCTAAAGCGAAGAGAGTGTGTTTGGATATTAAATTATTTAATGAGTCACGACTCTTTGATGGAAAAGGTTCATTTTGTAGAGCAAGCAGAATTTTGCCCAAGGGGAATCATCATGTCAACACACTGTGTGGATGAAGTTCCCTTTAGATTTTATAAAGAAAACATCATGACGACAGATGCTGAAAAGTCATTTCATGATATTCGTTTGAATAAACAGCAGGATTTGTTTATTCAATTGAATTTCCGTTCTGCTTATCGTTCGCCGGAATATGCAGCTGTTCTTGAAACAAATCCTCATATTCCAAAGGATCTTTATGAGAACGAAAAAGATAAGGATCTTGCTGAGAAAGTGCTTGAGCACTCAATCGCAACTTTCCAAAAAGAACGGCTCATGAAAGAGATAGATGAAGCACTTGACCGTCATGATCAAGAAACATTTAATAAGCTGGCAAAAGAATTAAGCCTATTGTCATAAACTGAGCGAATAAGCCTTGCCCTATACAGGCAGGGCTTATGTCATGAAAGAGGGGAAATTGATGAAGTTTCAAGCAGAGGACGCGGATCGCTTTTTGCAATCTAAAGCTTACATTGATACCGCTATCATTCCATTAGTTGGGATTGATGCCGATCAAATGAAACAAACCGTGTCTTTAGGAGAGTTTACTATTCTTGTAGCAGATGAACTTGAAAGACAGTTAAAAGGGCGGGTTTTTCTTTTTCCGCCACATACATATTTGGAAGTGAGTGACCGGAAACAAGAAGACATACTCACAATGAAGCAGTCGCTCAAAGATCATTTTCAGCATGTCGTATTGATCACATCTGATCACCAGTGGAAAGAGCATACTGAGATCAGTGAATCGCTATTTTTGCTCAAGCCGGTTCCGCTGGAGCATTTGAAGGTTGAATTAAAGCAAAAAGTGATTCAAGACAGTGTAGAACAAATTTTGAACTTTTTGTTACAAAAATGGAACCCTTCATAAAAACCCTTACATTTGCATTGTACATAGCTTTTTAGGATGTTGACCTTGTGAATAGATTGATATATTATGAGGGTGTCCTAGTTTTATGAAATTTTTTCTAATTCAGTTATAAAGTAGCTGACGACCTGAGGGGGGGAGAAAAAAATGAGCGAGAAGAGACATGGAGTGTCCAGGCGTCAATTTTTGAATTACACGTTGACCGGCGTGGGGGGATTTATGGCCGCTGGAATGCTCATGCCTATGGTTCGCTTTGCGCTTGACCCTGTGCTAAAAGGAACAGAGGATCAGGATATGGTTCAAGTTGTCAGTGTAGATGAACTGACAAAGGAACCGAAGCGCTTTGACTTTAAAATTGATCAAGTAGATGCATGGTACGAGTCAAAGGAATCTAGGTCAGCATGGGTGTACAAAGAAGGGGATGAAATTGTCGCTTTATCGCCAATCTGTAAACATTTAGGATGTACAGTGAACTGGAACAGTGATCCGAAAAATCCAAACAAATTTTTCTGCCCGTGCCATTATGGGCTGTACGACAAGGATGGTACAAACGTACCCGGAACTCCACCGCTTGCACCGCTTGACCATTATAAGCAGCAAGTGAAGGACGGATACCTCTATCTTGGAAAAGCTGTGCCGAAAGGGGAAGGGTAACGATGCTTAACAAGATTTACGATTGGGTAGATGAGCGGCTGGACATTACACCAATATGGAGAGATATTGCGGATCACGAGGTGCCAGAGCACGTCAACCCAGCACATCATTTCTCCGCTTTTGTGTATTGTTTTGGCGGTTTAACGTTTTTTGTGACAGTCATTCAAGTCCTTTCGGGCATGTTTTTAACGATGTATTACGTGCCGGATATTAAAAATGCCTGGGAATCTGTCTATTATTTGCAAAATGAAGTGGCATTTGGCCAGATTGTCAGAGGGATGCACCACTGGGGTGCGAGTTTAGTTATTGTGATGATGTTTTTACATACGCTAAGGGTCTTTTTCCAAGGGGCGTATAAAAAGCCTAGAGAGCTGAACTGGATTGTTGGTGTGCTCATTTTCTTTGTGATGCTTGGACTTGGTTTTACAGGTTATCTTTTACCATGGGATATGAAGGCGCTGTTTGCGACTAAGGTTGGTCTTCAAATAGCAGAAGCAACACCTTTCATTGGTAAAGAGATCAAAACGCTGCTTGCAGGTCATCCTGACATTGTAGGGGCACAAACGCTGACGAGATTTTTCGCTATCCATGTCTTTTTCTTGCCAGCGGCATTATTTGGGCTGATGGCTGCCCACTTTATTATGATTCGTAAGCAAGGAATTTCTGGACCGCTTTAAAATGCTGCGTTTGATGAATGTTCAATGAGGAGGGGATGACTTTGCATAGGGGAAAAGGGATGAAGTTTGTCGGAGATTCCAGAATACCGGCAGAAAGAAAACCTAACATACCTAAAGACTATTCCGAATATCCGGGAAAAACAGAAGCCTTTTGGCCGAACTTTCTTTTAAAGGAATGGCTTGTAGGTGCCGTTTTTTTAATTGGATTTCTTGTCCTAACTGTTGTTCATGCGCCTCCGCTTGAGCGGATGGCTGATCCAACAGATACTGGCTATATTCCGCTGCCAGACTGGTATTTCCTATTTTTGTACCAGTTATTAAAATATGAATTTGCTGCAGGAAACTTCACTGTCGTCGGCGCGATGATTATGCCTGGAATTGCGTTTGGTGCACTTTTGCTCGCACCATTTCTTGATTCAGGTCCAGAACGCAGACCGTATAGAAGACCAATTGCAGTCGGGATGATGATTCTTGCAGTCGGCGCAGCAACATATTTAACGTGGGAGTCTGTTGCAACTCATGATTGGGAAGCAGCGGCAAAACAAGGTGAGATTAAGAAAGAAGCAGAGATTGATACTTCAGCTGAAGAGTATAAAATTTATCAAGAGCAGACATGTATCTCCTGCCATGGGGATAACATGCAGGGCGGAGCAGCTGGACCGTCACTTGTTGACAACGGTCTTTCGCCTGAAGAGATCGCTAAAATCGCTGTAGAAGGTAAAGGCAACATGCCGAAGGGTGTTTTTAAAGGCAGTGATGAAGAACTCGAGAAGCTCTCTAAATATTTATCTGAGGTCAAATCAAAATAATTCAGTTGTTTAAATGCAAGTACAAGGATATACTCAAAAGAGAAAAAGCTGGCGCTGTCAGCTTTTTTCTGATTTTAACAGATCGTGAGTGAAGAGACATATGAGATGGATTCAATATTTGCTAGCGACGCGCTACATGCTTGTGCTGGTGCTTATGATCAATTTCCTTGGCACTGTGTACGGCTACTATTGGTATATTCCGCAGCTCGTAGAGACACCGGCTGTCTTTTTAGCTTTTGTACCAGACAGTCCAACGGCCAGCTTTTTCTTTTTATTTGTATTACTTGCGTTTTTGATGAAACGAAATGCTCCTTATTTTGAAGCACTTGCTCTTGTGACCTTGATTAAATATGGGTTATGGGCGGTAGGAATGAATATCTTTGTGCTTTTATCTGTTGATGATTTTCCGTGGGAAGGATACATGCTGATTGGGTCTCACTTTGCGATGGCGGTTCAGGCTGTATTGTTTGCGCCATATTATCGTTTTCAAATGCGTCATCTCGTGGTAGCAGGCATTTGGATCTTACATAATGATGTAATTGATTATGTATTTGGTATGATGCCCCGTTATTCTATGCTGTCTGCTTACTCAAACGAGATCGGCTACGTGACGTTTTGGCTAAGTATTGCGGTTCTTCTTGTTTCGTATTATCTCGTTCTATCGAAAAAATCGGTCAAGCTGGAACTCCCTTAACAATGTTGGTCTAACCTTGTCCTTTTCTTCATACGCTGTAAGGAGAAGGGCTAGGAGGGACTTGCATGAAACGAAAGCCAATCGCGATGATTCTATTATTTTTTCTCGTATTACAGCCAGCAGTTGCCAAAGGTGAGGAAACAGCTGCTAACACGCTGCAAGAATTAACGGAACTATCAGATTCCATCTTTCAATTAACGAGACAAGCTAAATATGATGAGGCGTTACAAGTCGCATTGTATGTTGAAAAGACATTTAAAGCTGAGAATTGGCGTGGAACTTTGACGAATACGCAGATTCGGCAAATTACACTTGGCTATCAAGATATGATAAAAGGGCTGCCGCAGGAAGAATTGAATGAGCGTGAAAAGCTTCGTTATGCCTCTCAATTTAGAATGCTGCTTGATGCGATCCAGTCGGATTCTGAGCCTCTTTGGGGTTCGCTGGAGAAGCCCATTATGGGGTCTTTTCCTACTTTGAAAAAAGAAGTAAAAGATCCAGAATCGACGACATTTTATGAAACTTGGAATGAGCTGGTTTCTTTATACGATATGATCTATCCAAGTTTAACCATTGATATTTCGCCTGAAAAGCTCCAGACGATTAAGCAGCACATGGAAGTAATTGAGCAAGGTGAGTTTTTAAAAGCATCAAGTGGGACAAAGCTTGAACGTCTCACGAAGCTGGAAGAGGATTTATCGAGTGTGTTTGCTCACATCGATGAAGATGAAGCTGATCCATCGCTTTTATGGGTCATCCTAACAACCGGGAGTATCATTTTATTAACGTTAACGTATGTTGGATTTCGGAAATATCGTGCCGAAAAAGAAAAGAAACAAAAACGTCAGGCTGATTATCCTAAATCATAAAAAAAGAAGCCCAAAACTGGTGCTTCTTTTTTAATGTGGATTGAGCGGCTTTTTGTGTTCATCTAATGTAAAGCCTTCACCGAGTACATCATGCACGTCACTGACAGATACAAACGCATGAGGATCGACTGAGGTCACGACACTTTTGAGGTGGACAAGCTCGTTTTTCGGAACGACGCAATAAAGGACGTTGCGCTCCTGCTTCGTATAGGAACCGACCCCTTTTAAGATGGTGACACCGCGCTCCATTTCATCCGTGATTTTCTTTTGAATGATGTCATCTTTTTCAGAGATAATCATGGCGCCTTTGGCAGCGTAAGCGCCTTCCTGCATGAAGTCAATGACCTTCGCAGCAACAAACACTGCGACAAGTGTATACATCGCTTCTTTATAATTTAAGTAGGTCAGAGAGATGGTAATGACGCATGCGTCGAAGATGAACATCGTTCGTCCCATTGCCACCTGATAATGCTTGTTGATCAGTCTTGCAATGATGTCCACACCGCCTGTTGTACCGCCGAATTTAAAGATGATCCCGAGGCCTGTTCCGATAAATACACCTGCAAAGAGGGCGGCTAAGGCTAAATCGTGCTGGAGAGGCATATGTATTTGAAAGCGCTGGAAGATGGCAAGAAAGACAGAAAGACTCACTGTTCCTACAATTGTATAAGTAAACATCGTTCTGCCAAGCATTTTCCAGCCTATAAAAAAGATCGGAATGTTTAAGACAAGGTTTGAAATAGATGGGTCAATGTGAAATAGAAAATATAAAAGCAGTGTAATACCTGTAAATCCGCCTTCCGCCAAATTGTTCTGCATATTAAAATGAACAAGACCGAAAGAAAAAATCGCAGATCCTATTAAAATAAATACGATATTTTTAAGACGAATTTCTTTTAGCAAGAGACCACTCCTTTTTTTGCTTAGACAGCGATAATATTATATGGTATGGGAGAGAAACAAGCAAACTGAGTCTTAAACATTTGTCAAATATTTATGATTTCGCTAACATGTAAGAGATGGATAGGAGGATGAGCTTCATGACGAAAGAAAAAACGCTGCGTCACGTGCAGCAAGAAGTAGATGATTACATAGGACAATTTAAAGAAGGCTATTTCAGCCCTCTTGCGATGATGGCCCGCCTGACAGAAGAATTAGGGGAGCTGGCAAGAGAGGTTAACCATTACTATGGAGAAAAGCCGAAAAAAACAACGGAAACAGAAAAAAGCATGGAAGAAGAAATTGGCGATGTTTTGTTTGTGTTAACATGCCTCGCTAATTCACTTGATATTTCACTAGAAGAAGCACATGATCGTGTGATGCATAAATTCAATACAAGAGATAAAGACCGCTGGACGAAAAAAGAAGGGAAGTAGAGACGATGACAAACGAAACCATCAAAGTAGTAATCGCTGGAGCAAGAGGAAGAATGGGGATAGAGGCTGTGAAGCTGGCGGAAGAAACAGGCCATTTTGAGCTGGTGGCCGCACTTGATCACACGCATGAAGGAAAAAAATTATCTGATGTGATTCATACGACATCTAATGCACCGATTTATACGGATATTGATGTGTGTCTTTCAGAAACAGCACCAGATGTATTAATTGATCTGACAACACCTGAAATCGGGAAAGTACATACAAAAAAAGCACTTGAACATGGCGTGCGTCCAGTCGTAGGAACAACTGGATTTTCAGAAGATGACCTAAAAGAGCTTCAGCAATTAACAGAAGAAAAGGGCATAGGCTGTATTATTGCACCAAACTTTGCTGTCGGTGCGGTCTTAATGATGAAATTTGCCAAAATGGCCGCGAATTATTTCCCTGACGTTGAAATCATTGAGCTTCACCACGATAAAAAACTAGATGCCCCAAGCGGTACGGGCTTAAAAACGGCTGAAATGATTGCAGAAGTAAGAGAAAGCAAAAAGCAGGGACATCCAGAAGAGAAAGAATTAATCGAAGGGGCACGAGGAGCCGATTATGATGGTATCCGTCTGCACAGCGTGAGACTTCCTGGTATGATTGCACATCAAGAAGTGCTGTTTGGAATGGACGGACAGACGCTCACCATTCGTCATGATTCTTATAACCGTGCATCCTTTATGTCAGGCGTGAAGCTTTCAGTAGAGCAGGTCATGCACATTGATCAGCTCGTTTATGGTTTAGAAAATATCATCGACTAATAAGGAGTGGATTCCTGATGAACATTGCTTTAATCGCTCATGATAAGAAAAAAAGTGACATGATTCAGTTTACCACCGCGTATCGTGATATTTTGGCAGATCATACACTTTACGCAACAGGGACAACAGGTTTGAGAGTGAAAGAAGCGACGGGGCTTCCCATTCATCGTTTCCAATCAGGACCACTTGGGGGAGATCAGCAGATCGGTGCTTTAATTGCTGATAATGCAATGGATCTTGTGCTCTTTTTTAGAGACCCGCTAACTGCGCAGCCGCATGAACCGGATGTATCTGCACTCATCCGGCTTTGCGATGTGTATACCATTCCATTAGCCACCAATATGGGAACTGCTGAAATTTTAGTCAGGAATTTAAATAAAGGTACGTTTGATTTTCGAGATGTAGCAAAAAACGGAGGAACAAATGAAACGACTTGATATCCTTGCATTCGGTGCCCATAGCGATGATGTAGAGATCGGAATGGGCGGAACGATTGCAAAATACGTAAAAAAAGGGGCGCGCGTCGGGATTTGCGACTTGACCCAGGCCGAATTATCTTCAAATGGAACAGTAGAGAGCCGCAAAGAAGAAGCAAAAGCCGCCGCCGCTATTTTAGGTGTCAGAGCGAGAATCCAGCTTACACTGCCAGATAGAGGGCTTTATCTAAACGACGAAGCGATGAAGGAAATTGCAGGCGTGATTCGAACATACAAACCGAAACTGATTTTCGCTCCGTACCACCAAGATCGGCATCCAGATCATGGCCATGCGGGCTCACTTGTAGAAGAGGCCGCTTTTTCTGCAGGTATACATAAATTTGAAGATTCATACAAGCAGCCAGCGCATAAAATAAGCCAAATGTATTATTACATGATTAATGGGCACCATCGTCCAGATTTTGTGATCGATATTTCTGAGGAAATGCACCAAAAAATTGATAGCTTGCACGCGTATAAAAGCCAATTTGTTAAATCGGCAAACTCAGTAGAGACACCTCTTGTGAACGGTTATATTGATTTTGTCAAAATGAGAGAGTCTATGTATGGAAGAGAAGTCAACAAAGCTTATGCAGAAGGGTTTATCACAAAGAAACCACTTTTGATAGACGATGACTTACTTGGGGGGTAATTATGAAAAAACTGAGGATCGGAATTACTTGTTATCCAAGTGTCGGCGGCTCAGGCATTATCGCCACGGAGCTTGGAAAACGTTTAGCTGAAAAAGGGCACGATGTTCATTTCATTACCTCTAGCATTCCGTTTAGGCTTAATAAAGTATATCCGAATATTTATTTTCATGAGGTGGATGTGAATCAATATGCAGTTTTTCAATATCCGCCTTATGACCTTGCGCTGGCAAGTAAATTGGCAGAAGTCGCAAAACGAGAAAAGCTTGATATTATTCACGCGCATTATGCAGTCCCGCATGCTGTCTGTGCGTTTCTAGCCAAACAAATGACTGGACACTCTGTGAAAGTCGTTACGACGCTTCATGGAACGGATATTACGGTTTTAGGCTATGATCCATCATTAAAAGAAGTGATCCGGTTCGCCATCGAATCATCGGACCGCGTAACAGCGGTGTCGCATTCGTTAGCTGCGCAGACGTACGATCTCATCAAACCAGATAAAAAAATTGATACGATTCATAATTTTGTTGATGAACGGGTGTATTTGCGTGAAGATCACGATTTGTTAAAGACACATTATGGTCTTTTACCGAACGAAAAGGTCATCATCCATGTATCAAACTTTCGAAAGGTGAAACGAGTGCATGATGTGATTCATGTGTTTCAAAAGATTTCTGAACAGGTGCAGGCAAAGCTGCTGCTCATTGGTGATGGTCCTGAGAAATCGGTTGTATGTGAACTCGTGAAAAAATTAGGACTGACAGACCGCGTATTGTTTTTAGGCAAGCAAGAGAAGGTTGAGGAGCTTTATTCAATAAGTGATTTGAAGCTGCTTCTTTCGGAGAAGGAGAGCTTTGGGCTAGTGCTTCTTGAAGCAATGGCATGCGGTGTCCCTTGTATCGGTACGGATGTCGGCGGTATTCCAGAGGTCATTACACATGGAGAAACAGGGTTTCTTGTCCCGCTCGGCGATATAGATGGAGCAGCAAAGCACGCAGTGTCTCTGCTCAAAGACGAAGCGCTTCATGAAAAAGTGTCAGCGGCAGCACAGTCTAGTGTTCAGGCTCATTTCTCCTCTGATAAGATTGTGAGTGAATATGAGAAGCTTTACGTAGAATTGATCGAAGGTGATGATGAAGATGAATGAACCATTCACACATGCGATCCCTATATTACATACACTGCACGAGCATGGGCATCAGGCTTACTTTGTCGGCGGAGCGGTGAGAGATGTTCTATTAGGACGGGAAATCGGCGATATCGATATTGCGACAGATGCAACACCTGATAAGGTTGAGTCTTTATTTGAAAAAACAGTAGATGTCGGTAAGGAGCATGGCACTGTCATTGTGTTGCATGATGGTGTCAGCTATGAGGTCACGACGTTTCGAACGGAATCAGAATATGAAGATTTTCGCAGACCGAAAGAAGTGGCGTTTATCACGTCGCTTAAGGAAGATCTTTTAAGAAGAGATTTAACGATTAATGCGATGGCCATGGATATAAATGGGGAAATTATTGATCATGTAGGTGGAAAACAGGATATTAAGCGGAAACGAATTCAAACCGTAGGAGATCCTGCGTGCCGCTTTCAAGAAGATGCGCTTCGCATGATGAGAGCTGTCCGTTTTTTAAGCCAGCTTGGCTTTGAACTCGCTGATGAAACGGCTGAAGCTATGAAAAAGGATAAGCATCTGCTTGCCAACATATCAGTTGAGCGCAAAAAGATTGAAATGGAGAAGCTTTTAAAAGGCCGTCATTGTGAGAAGGCCATTCAAGTACTCATTTCAACCAAATTATATGAAGAATTGCCAGGTCTCAAAGAGGAGCGTCTTAATAAATCCTTTCAAGCCTTTCCATATTATTTACTGGATGGACTAGAAGAGGTATGGGGGGCTTTCATCCATTTGCTCGGCCTAGATGAAGCGGAGGCTGCGGCCTTCTTAAAAGAATGGAAGCTGTCAACGAAGCTTTTGAAAGACGCAGTAGCTATTAGTCAATACGTTGATTGTGACTGGGATGCGGAAACCATGTTTGAAGCTGGTGAACACGTGCTCTTATCTAGTTTGAAGATCACACAGCTAAAACATGAGCGCCGCATTTTCTTTGATGAGCTGGAGGCAGCGAAGCGTTCTTATGATGCACTGCCGATTAAAAAGCTCCAAGACCTCGCTGTTTCAGGAAAAGATTTAATGGCATTTCGGCAAAAGTCGTCTGGGAAATGGATTGCAGAGGAGCTCAATTTTGTGAAAAAAGCTGTTTTGCAAAACCGTTTAGAAAACCGAAAAGAAGCCATAGAGGAGTGGCTTAAAGCATGCGATCCGCAATTAGAAAACGATTAATTGAACTATTTACAGAATCCAGCCAGGATTTTGTCTCAAGTCAGCAGATTTGTGATGAGCTTGGCTGCTCCCGAACAGCTGTGTGGAAGCATATGGAGGACTTGCGAAAAGAGGGGTATGAGGTAGAAGCAGTTAGAAGAAAAGGATACCGTCTGCTTCGTAAACCGGACAAAATTAGTGAGGACGAAATTCTGTTTGGTCTGGAAACAGAGAGCTTCGGCAGGCATATTTACTTTCAGAAAGAAGTCGCTTCCACTCAGCTGATTGCCCATGATCTTGTCAATGAAGGTGCGCCCCACGGCACAATCGTTGTCAGCGATCATCAGACAAACGGAAAAGGGCGTCTTCAAAGAACGTGGCATTCACCAAATGGGACAGGCATTTGGATGAGTCTTATTCTCCGGCCTGAGATCGCGCTGCATAAAGCGCCGCAAATGACGCTTTTGGCATCTGTAGCCATCGCAGAAGCGATTGCGCAGCAAACAGGACTCAATCCATCTATTAAATGGCCAAACGATATTTTGTTGAATGGAAAAAAGGTCGTTGGCATTCTGACTGAATTAAAAGCAGAAGCTGACCAGGTTCATGCGGTCATCATTGGGCCGGGCATTAATGTGAACCAAACAGCTGATGACTTCCCGGATGAACTAAAGGATGTCGCCACAAGTCTGCGAATGGAACTGAATGAAAAAGTGGATCGGGCTGCACTCATACAACAGATGATGTCCACTTTTGAAAAAAGGTATGACGATTACATGAAGCAAGGATTTGCGCCGATTAAACAATTATGGGAATCGTTTGCGATGACGATCGGTCAACATATTGTTGCCCGCACCGTCAATGGGCAATATACGGGGAAGGCGCTTGGCATCAATGAAGAAGGTGTTTTATTGCTTGAAACAGAGGACGGTATCCAAAAAATCTACTCCGCAGACATTGAGATCAAGTCAACTTGAGTGGAACACCCGGCGCATTTTTGATATACTTCGTGTGGGCAGTATCTGCAAAGAACTGTACCTGTTAGGAAGAAAAATTCGATAAATTTCTGCCTTGATCCTAAGGGACTTGGACAGAGGGATGATTCGCCGCACATGAGAAATCAAAGCATGTGATGTGAGGCTAGCCATCTCCTCTCCAGAATGAGGAGGAACAAATGAAGACAAAGCTAGATTTTTTCAAAATGAAAGAACAAAACGAACCTATTGTGATGCTGACCGCATACGACTATCCAGCTGCAAAGCAAGCGGAAAAAGCGGAAGTCGACATGATCTTAGTTGGTGATTCACTTGGGATGGTTGTACTTGGACTAGATTCCACAGTTCAAGTCACGATGGATGATATGATCCATCACACAAAAGCAGTGAAAAGAGGCGCAAAAGACACATTTGTTGTGACTGATATGCCATTTATGTCTTACCATTATTCGTTAGAAGAAACAATGAAAAATGCAGCACGCATCATGCAAGAAAGCGGTGCCGATGCCTTAAAGCTAGAAGGCGGAGATGGAGTATTTGAATCCATTCAAGCTTTAACAAGAGGCGGAATTCCTGTCGTCAGTCATTTAGGCCTCACACCTCAATCAGTTGGTGTACTTGGCGGGTATAAAGTGCAAGGAAAAGACCACGAAAGTGCTCAAAAATTGATTGAAGACAGCTTGAAATGTGAGGAAGCCGGAGCGATCGCACTTGTGCTGGAATGCGTACCTGGCGAACTGACAAAACGAATTACCGACATGCTGAAGATTCCTGTGATCGGAATTGGTGCAGGAGCTGAGGCAGACGGACAAGTTCTCGTTTACCATGATGTGGTAGGATACGGGGTGTCTAGAACACCTAAGTTTGTGAAACAATACGCGCAAATTGATACTGTTTTAGAAGAAGCGCTCATTCAATATACGAAAGAAGTAAAAGCACGCACATTTCCAGAGGACATGCACACGTTTCATATCAAAGAAGAAGTCCTTGATGGCTTATATGGGGGAATCAAAAAATGAACGTTGTCTCCCATATTCACGAGCTAAAAGAATTAATTAAGCAGCATCAAGAAAACCAGCATTCCATCGGCTTTGTCCCAACGATGGGCTTTCTTCATGAAGGACATCTGACGCTTGCGAAAGAGGCAAGAGGTCAAAATGACATTGTCGTGATGAGTATTTTTGTCAATCCTTTGCAATTCGGACCAAATGAAGACTTTGAATCCTATCCAAGGGATATGGAAAGAGACCAGCGTCTTGCAGAACAAGCAGGGGTGGATATTTTATTTACACCTGATGTGAAGGAAATGTACCAAAATGAACCATCTATTACGATGACGGTTCAAAAGCGGACGGATGTCTTATGCGGAAAAAAACGTCCAGGACATTTTGACGGCGTTGTCACTGTGCTCACAAAGCTGTTTCATCTTGTGTCACCAACAAATGTCTACTTTGGACTAAAGGATGCACAGCAAGTCGCTGTGATCGATGCGATGATCAAGGATTTCTTCTTTGATCTTCACCTTGTATCTGTACCGACAGTCAGAGAAGAAGACGGTTTAGCGAAAAGCTCAAGGAATGTGTACTTGTCAGAAAAAGAAAGACAAGAAGCACCCGCTTTATACCGCGCATTAAAAAAAGGACGGTCAGCTGTTGAAAAAGGTGAACGTGATGTCAGTCGTGTATACCAGCTGATTGAAGAGGAACTTGTTCAGACGTGCGGAGAAATTGATTATATTGAGATCTACTCATATCCAGAACTTGAGCCGCTTGAGCAGTTAACAGGTCAAGTCATTATGGCGATTGCGGTGAAATTTTCACGGGCAAGACTGATTGATAATGTGATTTTCCATGTTCCTGAAAGCGGTGAAAAACATGTATAGAACCTTTATGACATCTAAGCTTCATAAAGCAACGGTAACAGAAGCAAACTTACATTATGTGGGAAGTATTACAATTGACGAAGATTTACTTGATGCGGCAGGTATGATGGCAAATGAGAAAGTACAAATTGTCAATAATCATAATGGCGCAAGACTTGAAACATATATTATTCCCGGCGAAAGAAAGAGCGGTGTCATTTGTCTAAATGGGGCGGCGGCGAGACTCGTTCAGCCAGGGGATGAAGTCATTATTATCGCTTATGGGATGCTGTCAGAAGAAGAAGCAAAGACACATACACCAAAAGTGGTCGTGTTAAATAAACAAAATCAAATTGAACAAATGATTGGGCAAGAGCCTGCGAGAACGATTTTATAACGCAAGCTCCATGGAAACAGAACAGTTTCAGAAGAGAGGCTGTTCTGTTTCATCTATTTTGTCCAGAGTGTGTTTCACTTCAGGGTGAAACGAGGAATTGAGGTGTCCATTTTATGACCGATCAAAGGTTTGTTGTCGTTGATATTGAAACCACCGGAAATTCACCTAAAAAGGGTGATAAAATCATTCAAATAGCTGCGGTGGTCATTGAAAATGGACAAATTGTCGAACGGTATTCAAAATATGTGAACCCGGGAAAAGCAATCCCTGGATTTATTGAACAGCTGACAGGCATTCAGCAGCACATGGTTGAGGATGCGGTGTTTTTTGAGGATATTGCCCAAGAGGTATATGATCTCATACAGGGTGCTTATTTTGTTGCGCACAATGTTCATTTTGACTTGAATTTTTTAAATGATGAACTAAAAGCATGCGGGAAAAATGAGCTGGATGTGCTAGCAATTGATACAGTTGAGATCTCTAGAATTCTTTATCCTGAGCTTGAAGGTTATAAGCTCACTGAATTAAGTGAAGAGCTCATGCTTCCACATGACCACCCGCATAGGGCGGATAGTGATGCGGAAGTTACTGCCATGTTATTTTTAACTTTATTACATCAATTAAAACATACACCGAAAATTGTGCTGAAGCAGCTGCGCAGATTATCCTCTTATCTCCTAAGTGATATAGGACTTTTAATTCAGCAGCTTGAAACAAGTCATGCTAGCCGGGAAGATTCTTTGGTGGAAGTCGGCTCTTTTGCTGTAAAAGATGTCACCAATTCTATCAGTAGGGCGACACATTCAGTAGGTGAAGATGATGAACAGCTGTTTGAGGAAATCAAAAAGAAGCTTCCGCAAACGGTAGAAGGCTATGAGGTAAGAGAAGGACAGCTTACAATGATGAATAAAGTGAGAGATGTGTTTCATGAAAGAGCCTATGCATTAATTGAGGCGGCACCGGGTATTGGGAAAACGCTCGCTTACCTCATCCCAGCTGCTCTAGAAGCGAGGAAATCAGGAAAACCTGTCATTATTAGTACATATTCCATACTTTTGCAGCAGCAAATGCTTCAGCGTGATGTGCCGATGTTGAATCAATTGCTCCCGTTTGAGCCTGCTGCCTGTGTATTTAAAGGTCGGGCGCATTATATTTGTTTAGATAAGTTTGAGCATGTGCTTCATGAGGAAGATGATAACTATGATGTCGTCTTAACGAAGGCGCAAATTTTAATGTGGCTCCTTGTAACAGAAACAGGTGATTTATCTGAACTGAATTTACCGTCAGGAGCTGCCAATATAAAAGACCGCATTTCCTGTGTGCATATGCCGTTTACATCGAAAAAGCGTCGTTTTAAAGAGTATTGCTTTTATGAGCGCGCTAAAAAAAGGGCAAAAACAGCTGATTTAATTTTAACGAATCATCGTCTGCTCTTATCACAAACGGAGGCATCGTCTATCTTTCAGCATGCTGACGTATATGTGATAGACGAAGCCCATCAATTTGAGAAAACAGCCAATGAAACCCTAGGGGATAGTGCGTCTTATATCCAGCTTCACGCGAAGTTAACACAGCTTGGCTCCTTGCAAGGCGGATTGTTAAAGAAACTGAAAAAGAGATTTCATCATGCAGGGTTACAGACAGACACCTTTATTGAAATGGATGAGTATCTCAATCAGCTTCAAATGGAAAGTGATGCTTTCTTTAGCACCGTCCATTCATTTGTGAAAAGGACAAAACCAAAAGCCGACATCAATCGTCTCATTCATAGAGTACGTCATCATTCAAAGCATGCTCAGTGGAAACGGATTAAAGAAACGGCAAGTAAGCTTTGTTCCTTGTTAATTGCTTGTGAGAAGCTGTATGAACAGCAAAAAAATGAGCTTCTTCAAAAAAGTGATCAGCTGACAGAACACTTTGCCTTTGAAGCAGAGGAATACGACCAAGTCATGTCGTTTATGCATACTTTTTGCAGTACACTGTACCGGTTTATCTTTGAACCGAAAAGCGATGAAACGGTTTGGATTGAAATTGATGCAAAAGGGGCCAAAAACGCTGTCTTTATGCATGCACAGCCGTTAGATACTGGGGAGCTTTTGGCTGACCGTTTCTTTATGAACAAAAAGAGTGTTGTCCTCACATCAGGGACGCTTACCATTAATCACCGTTTTGATTATTGCTTGGAACGGTTTGGCCTGCAAGATTTTTACCCTCATCTCGTGCAAATTGATTCACCTTTCGAACTTGAAAAACAGCTTAAGGTCATTGTTCCAGCAGACATGCCGCCGATTACAAACCGTGATGAACGAGATTATGTAAAGCAAGCCGCACGATATATTAAGATCATGGAAAAGCAGCAGCATGCAAAAATATTGGTTTTGTTTAATTCACATGAGATGTTAAAAGCAGTCTATGAAGAGCTAAAAACAGAAGGGATGCAGTCAGCCCTTTTTGCTCAAGGTCTAACAGGCGGAAGCCCCGTAAAATTAACGAAAATGTTCAAATTAGCAAAACAGGCCATTTTACTTGGTACGGGTAGTTTTTGGGAAGGTGTGGATTTTCCGGGCGCAGAGCTGACAACAGTCATCATGGCACGTCTTCCGTTCAGGCCGCCTGATTCTCCGCTTATTGAAGCCAAATGTGATGCAGCAAAAAAACAAGGGAAAAATCCGTTTAAAGCCGTCGCTTTACCAGAAGCTGTGTTAACCTTTAAGCAAGGAGCTGGACGCTTGTTGCGCTCTGAAAAAGACATAGGCACATTGCTGATTTTAGACCGCCGAGTGAAAACCGCTTCATATGGAAAACTATTTTTAGAATCACTCCCTCATGCGCCGGTTCACGAGATGTCAAAAGAGTCACTTGAGGCGTATATAGAAAACCTTAACAACGAAAAGCCGCTGTCATAAGCGGCCTTTAGCTGGTGTGGGTTTGGAGTTAATTTATCGTAACGGCTTTTTGTGTTCCGTTGTAAAAATAGTATCGGTTCCCGTGCAGAAAAGTATGACTAACAATATTTACGTACCGAGGAGGAATTAGAAGTGGAAAGTAAAATAGAGGTACTTTCAACTGTTCAAATTAAACATTCAGAAGACCTGTACAAAATCGTTGATTTATTGAACAGAACGCTTAAAAGAGAAGATCTTATGTTTGGATTAGCATTAGATCAAGAAGACCAAAATCAAGCGGTATTTACGATATACCGCACATAGGGGAAGCTTGACATGAAAAAAATAGTCTGGATTATTTCATCTGTAGTGGCTCTCGTTCTGCTTATTGGCATCATCAGCTTTACGTGGATTTATCAAATTGCCATGGGGCAAAGAGAACAAGGGCATGAAGCAGCGATCGAACGAGCAAAAGAACAAGCAAACATCGTACAAGTGGAGCAAGTGGAAACCTTTGTCGGGAAAGAAAAACAATTTATTGTTGAAGGGAAAAACAAACAGAATGAAACGACCTACGTTTGGGTTCCTGCCAGCAAAAAAGAAAAAGTGATCGCAAAAAAAGCAAAAGAAGGCATTACCTCGAATCAAGCAGTACAAGCCGTTCAAAAGGAGAACACAGTCTCTAAGCTAAAAGAAGTCAAATTAGCGAGAGAAGGTGACGTACTTCTTTGGGAAGTGACATACTTAAATGAGAACAATCAATATAGCTTCAGCTATGTCGACTTCTCGACAGGACACGTGGAAAAAAATTTAACACCGTAGTTTCTCCTGTCTTGCGTTGACCATGCTGATTTAGAACGGTTATAATAAAATGTATGAAAAAAGATTCACACCTGCCAAATAGGTGAGTTTCTTTCTGGCTTTGGAGGGAATTATGTTGAAAACAACGATTAATCAAGTGTTCAAACACGTCGATCAAGAAGTAACCATCGGCGCATGGATTGCCAATAAACGTTCAAGCGGAAAAATTGCATTTTTGCAGCTGCGTGACGGGACAGGCTTTATTCAAGGAGTCGTAGTAAAAGCAGAAGTGGAAGAGGAAGTCTTTAAGCTTGCGAAATCAGTCACTCAAGAAACATCTGTCTATGTAACAGGTCAAGTGACAAAAGATGAGCGTTCACCGCTAGGTTTTGAATTGCAAGTGAAATCCATTGAAGTGATTCATGAAGCGACAGATTATCCAATTACACCAAAAGAGCATGGAACAGAATTCTTAATGGATCACCGTCATTTATGGCTTCGTTCTAAAAAACAGCATGCCATTATGAAAATCCGTAACGAAATTATTCGTGCTACATATGAATACTTCCATCAAGAAGGTTTCGTGAAAGTAGATCCGCCAATTTTAACTGGAAGTGCACCTGAAGGCACAACGGAACTGTTTGCTACGAAATATTTTGATGAAGATGCATACCTTTCTCAAAGCGGGCAGCTTTACATGGAAGCTGCAGCAATGGCACTCGGAAAAGTATTCTCATTTGGCCCAACATTTAGAGCTGAAAAATCTAAAACAAAACGTCATTTAATTGAGTTTTGGATGATCGAGCCGGAGATGGCTTTTGTCGAATTCAATGAAAACCTTGAGTATCAAGAAAATTATGTGTCTCATGTTGTTCAAAGTGTACTTGAAAACTGTAAAGTGGAGCTGCAAACACTAGGCCGTGATACAGCAAAATTAGAAAAGATCAAAGCACCATTCCCGCGCATCACTTACGATGAAGCGATTAAATTCTTGCAGGAAAAAGGCTTTGATGATATCGAATGGGGAGATGATTTCGGCGCGCCTCACGAAACTGCGATCGCCGAAAGCTATGATAAACCAGTGTTTATCACTCATTACCCAACATCATTAAAACCGTTTTATATGCAGCCAGCACCGGATCGTGAAGATGTTGTCCTTTGTGCAGACTTGATTGCACCAGAAGGCTACGGAGAGATTATTGGCGGTTCTGAGCGTGTTCATGATTTAGAGCTTCTTGAAGCAAGATTGAAAGAACATGGGCTTGATCAGGAAACTTACAAATGGTATACAGAATTAAGACAATACGGTTCTGTACCGCATTCAGGTTTTGGTCTTGGACTTGAACGTACAGTTGCTTGGATTAGCGGAGCGCCGCATGTGCGTGAAACCATTCCTTTCCCAAGATTATTAAACCGTTTATACCCTTAAGACGTGAAAGCCTCCAACAAATGGAGGCTTTTTCAAACGTCTTTTTAGAGGGGCACGTGAAATAAAACGTGATATACTTAAAATGAAGAGGTGTATCCGATGAATAGACAGCAATTTATTAATATGCAGCAAATGGGGTCGACAACTTTGCCTAATTTGCTGATTGCTCATTATGAGCAGTTAGGACTGAATGAATCACAGATGATGGTGATGCTTAAAATTAAAATGAATGAAGAACAAGGCGTTTTCTTCCAAACATTTGAAGAGCTTTCTCAAGGCATGACCATTTCAGCGGAAGAGTGTGCGTATATGGTTCAGCATCTCATTCAAAAAGGATTTATCTCGATTCAGCCATTTGAAGACAGGTCTGGTATTCAGCATGACCGCTATTCAGTAGAACCTTTATGGGGCGTGCTGTATGACTTTTTAGAAGCAAAACAGGCGAAAGAAGCGCAAAAACATCATGTGCAGGCTGAAAAATCTTTATATGCTTTATTTGAAGATGAATTCGGCAGACCGCTGTCTCCTCTTGAAGGAGAAACACTTTCGATCTGGATGGATCAAGACCATCATGATACTGAGATGATTCGGCTGGCGCTAAGAGAAGCCGTTTTATCAGGGAAATTAAATTTCCGTTATATTGATCGAATTTTATTTGAGTGGAAAAAGAAAGGGCTGAAAACAGCGGAAGAAGCAAAAGAGCATAGCCAGCATTTCCGTTCTCAGCAGAAAACGCCGCCTTCAAAAGAAGAGACGTCCACTTATAAACGACAAGTTCCTTTTTATAATTGGCTGGAACAATAACCAATAAAGGAGAAGGCATGTTAACAAAAAAACAAATCAATGAGTGTTTAGATATTATAGGAGATATGTTTCCAGAGGCTGAGTGTGAGCTTGTTCATGACAATCCATTTGAGCTTGTGATTGCTGTTGCACTCTCTGCTCAATGTACAGACGTGCTTGTAAACAAGGTCACCAAAACGCTTTTTCAAAAATATAAAACACCAGAAGACTATTTAAGTGTACCGCTTGAAGAACTGCAGCAAGATATTCGCTCGATTGGTCTTTATCGAAATAAGGCTAAAAACATTCAAAAATTGAGCAAAATGCTGATTGAAGAATATGGCGGTGAAGTACCAAAGGACCGGGATGAGCTTGTTAAGCTTCCTGGGGTTGGCCGGAAAACAGCAAATGTCGTCGTTTCGGTCGCTTTTGGTGTACCGGCAATAGCAGTAGATACACACGTAGAACGAGTCAGTAAACGTCTAGGCATCTGCCGCTGGAAAGATTCTGTGCTTGAAGTAGAGCAAACCTTGATGAAAAAGGTGCCAAAAGAAGATTGGTCTGTGACGCATCACCGCCTGATCTTTTTTGGGAGATATCATTGTAAGGCGCAGCGGCCGCAGTGCGAATCGTGTCCGCTTCTTGATATGTGCAGAGAAGGGCAGAAGAGGCTGAAAAAAGGATTGGTGAAGCTGGCATGAGCGGGGCAGCTGTTTTCACCTCATATGTCGAAAAGCTAAAAGAAAAAAAGGTAGAGATTAAAGGTGATCGAGTAGATATACTGAGGGCCAATCCGCTCGCATATGATCTATCTTCAGAACCTTTAACAGACGAGCTTCCATGGCAGGAAACTGAAGAATTTGTTCCTGTGATGTTTGAGCTGTGGGACGAATTAAAAGAAAAAATGCTTCCTCGTTTCCAAACAAGAAAATCCCGCTGTGAAGAAGATGATATGCTGCAAGGAATCGTCAGTATGATTGCGATGTTTTACTGGATCAAAGGGGAGAGTGTCCAAACGTTTGAATGGGAACATATCAAGCAAGAGACATTTCCTGTTGCTCCGATTAATTGGACGGAACGTTTAGAGTTCATCTTGCTAAAACCAACTCAATATCACTGCTTTATTCAATTGGACGAGCTATACACGGAATTAAAAAAGCAGTATGGAAAATATGAAGCACTTAAAAAAATCAAACAGCAGCGTTAAAAAAAGCACTTGCCATAGGAGGCAAGTGCTTTTTTATTATTCATCTTCTTTTCGAGAAGTAGCATTTGATTGCGAATTGGAACTTTGAGAGTTGGCTTTCTCATCATCTTTCTTTTTATCTTTATTATCAGTTTGCGAGTTGCTGTTCCCATTTGTACTGTCTGAGCCATTATCTGAAGAACCATTATTTCCGTTTTCTGTATTTCCACCTTGGTCCTGATCCTTATCCTTATCTTGATCTTTTTTGTCATCAGGCTTTTGCTCATCAGTGCCAGGGGGCTGATTTTTGTTATCGTCAGTTTGGTCTGTCTGATCGTCGTCAGGCTGCTGCGGTTCTTCTTCTTCTTTATTCTCATCATCCGCTTTTTCTTCCTCATCTGCGTCATCCTTAATGGTGAGGAAGGTAGATGCCGCTTTACTCGTGACATCATCTACAGTGGCTGTCACTTGGAATTTATATGTGGAGCCAGGCTTCACATCAGAGATGACCGCTTCTTTAGCAGAGCTGTTTTGAATCTCTTTATAGCCGCCATTATCAACTGCTTGCTTGACATTAAATGTAGCATCAGCGTCGTCAGAATAGCCCCAAGTCAGTGTGATGGATTTTTTCTCTTCATCATACACCGCTTTTAAATCAGAAGGCTTATCGGCTTCTTTTTTCTCGTATGTGTCAGAGACTTTTGTTGGTACCGTTCCTTTAACAAAGTATTCTGTTGTCTTCTTGTCACTTGGTGTATTTGGTCCGGCTAATTTTGCTGGATCGGATCCTTTTTCAACCGTAGCTTCAACGACACTGTCTGGTTTTTCAAATGAGCCGCTTCCATCATCAATTTGAGAAATTAATCGCTGGAAGACGATTTTGGCAACACGCTGCTCGTAATCATTCAGCCACATTTTGCCGTCTGCATCTTTTGAATTACCGATTCCAGTCCAAACGGCTGCTGTATATTGCGGCGTATAACCGACAAACCACGAATCTTTCGCACCGCCAGAAGGGATATTGTGTTTATTAATAACATCTTGTGTGAAGTTCGTTGTACCTGTTTTACCAGCTACTTGAACGTTCGGTACTTGTGCAAGTGTACCAGTACCAGATTGGACAGCAGTTTTCAGCATATCTGTAATCATAAATGCTGTGTAATCACTCATTGCTGCTTTTGAGTCCGGCGTAAGGTCAAGCTTTGTCCCATCATTAAATTCAACAGATGTAACAGCGTGCGGTTCATTATAGTATCCGTTATTACCGAATGCACTAAATGCACCTGCCATTTTTAATGAAGACACACCATCTTCAAATCCACCAATGGAATAAGATTCTGGAATATCAGAAGGTAAGTCCATGCCTAAATTATTAGCAAATTGAGCGGCATTGGCTGAACCAGCTTCTTGGAATGCTTTAAGTGCAGGGATGTTACGCGATTGTGCCAAAGCACTTCTCATCGACATTTTACCTAAATGTCTTCTGTCAAAGTTGTTAATCGGTGTACCATCTGAGTACGTATATGGTGCATCATCAATTTGCTGATATGTGGACCATTTTTTGTTTTCAATGACTGGGCCGTAATCTAAGATCGGTTTAATTGTGGACCCTGGCTGGCGTTTTGCATCCGTCGCATAGTTAAAGCCGCCTGCTGGTACATCACGTCCACCGCCAATGGCGCGTATTTCACCATTTTTCGTATCAAGCAGGGTGACACCCGCCTGCATCCCTTTCGTAAATCCAACTGAATCTCCATTGATGATATCATTTAGATGATCCTGTGCATTTCGATCAAGTGATGTATAGATTTTTAATCCATCAGTTGATGCATCCACTTTGGCTTTTTTCTGTACTTCTTCCATCACTTCTTCAATGTAGGCAGAGTACTTACTAGAGTTTTGGCTCTTATATTTACTAGCTGAAACAACTGTCTTGCTGACAGGGGTTGCTTTTGCAACGTCATATTCTTTTTCTGAAATGTAGCCTTGTTTTTTCATAAGGCTTAAAACGATATTACGGCGTTTTTCCGCTGCCTCGGGATGTTTCACTGGATTATAGGCAGAAGGACTCTGCGGCATACCTGCAAGTGTAGCAGCTTGTGCAACGGTTAGTTTATTTAAATCTGTGACTCCGAAAAATTGTTCAGCTGCTTTCCCAACTCCATAAGCATAAGGAGAGAAGAAAATCCGGTTTAAATACATTTCTAAAATTTCATCTTTAGAGTATTTTTGCTCAAGCTGAATAGAGAGCCATACTTCCTGTACTTTCCGTTTTAACGTCTTTTGATTGGTTAGGAGGGAGTTTTTCACAACCTGCTGTGTAATGGTACTTCCGCCTTCAGCACCAAAGCCGTCCTCAACGTTTGCGACAAGGGCACCGCCGATACGGATTGGATCAATCCCGTGGTGCTTATAAAAACGTGCATCTTCAGTCGCAATAAACGCGTCTTTTACCACATCGGGTATATCTTTTATCGAGACATACGTTCTTTTTTCTGCACCAACTTCTGCAAACACTTTCTTGTCTTTATCATAAAGCTTTGAAGAGTATGGTGTTTTAAGCTTACTATCATCAATAGAAGGAGCGCTTGATGCAAAAACGGCAAAAGTTGTGATTCCGGCAACTAAACAAAGTAGACCGATCACGAGTAAAGATAAAAATATTTTTTTAAATAGACCTGCTTTCTTTTTGCCTTTTTTGTTCTTTTGCTTCTTATTGTTTTCTTGACTTGCTTTACGTCGCTGTTCACGACTTGTAAATTGATCAGACATCACATCTCAACCTTTCGTGTTAAACCTTTTTCGAACGTAATTGCTGCTTGCTTTCATCCGAAAAATGAAGTGTCTCCACTACTTTAATATAATCAATTCTTGGCGAATATCCAAGTGTCATTATGTGGCCAGCTTCCATTAATTCGTCTTTGCTAATGGATTTACGGCCGTTTTTTTTCTGCCGCTCCCAGAAGAAAAAGAGATCTGAAGCGGGCAAATAATAAACGGAGCCAAAAGCGGATATAATAACGAAACAAATACCGCCTTGCTTTTCAACCTGTTTCATATGCTCAATTTGATGGTCGTGGAAATTTTTGAGCGGAAACGAGGTAGTGCTTTTGGTTTCCTTTGCTTCAAAATCGATATAGCGGCCTTTATACACCCCGTTATAGTCTGTTGTGGATGATTGTTTAAAATAGGCTTCTTTAATGACAGCAGCACTTCTTTTTGGATAATCCACATTCACAATTTGAACTGGGGTAGGCTTTTTATGAATGACTGCGATCCCGTTGACCAAATAGTATTGGTTTGTTTCATTTAAATCAGCCTCAAGCGTCATCCCGCGGTTACTATAAGAGGATTCGCCGCTGATTCTTTTTTTTGTCCCAATTTGTTGTATGGGCTGATACGATTTTCCGTTTGGATACCGAATCATCAAGTTTCAGCCTCCTTTTAATGCATTTTGTATTGGAGAGATCACCATGTTGTCCCAAGAAGAGCATATCATCACTCAGCAAATTTTGCGTGAAACGAAAGCAAAAAATAAAGACAACCTGACGAGGACAAATGCTTACAAGCGCTTTTATGACCGGCATCCAGAGATGAAATGGTCGCTGCTCGCTTCCTTTGTCTCGAGAAATGCTGGGTGGTCCATGACGGATTTAAAAGGCGAGCTCTTCCATCCAGGTTTAACGGATCAGCAGGGGCACCTTTTTTTCACAGCATATGAAAGAGCGAATTGGCTGATCTTTTCGGATGCTTACCCTCAGCTTCTTTTGTACGAATGGTCTAAGCGATGCAGTCAACCTTTGTTTCATCTGCTTCCTTATTTCTCCGTGTCTCGGTTTATGAGCGCTGAGTGGGAACGCTTCTGGCTAAAGCGTGACACAGAGCGTCTGCTTTATGCACTCATCATAAATGAACAATATACTATACAATCTCCTATTATACAAAATCCTCTTCTGAAAAAGAATGTTTTTCACTCGATTCAATATCTTTTCAGCGAGTGGGGACATTTCCAAACCGTTGTTTTTCCAACGGTGGACGGGCATTTGTACGGCTTAACCATACGGAAGTTTTCCAATGTAAAGGATCGCATTACATTAGGTAAAAAATTAGCGAAACTATTATTTCGAGCCGATTTGTTTTCGGATTTTTATCATTTTTTGCATACCGTGCCGCATACGGGGTCTCGGTTTGATTTTGAACCGTTTTTAGGGATCGCTAGAAGGTCAACACCTTTTCTTCGGACGGTTTATCCGGTGATGACACATTCATTAGACGATCAAAGGGAAGATTGGTTTCAAAAGAAATTGAGTCCATCTTTATTTGAGGCAGAGCCGCTGCCAAAGCAGATTGAGCTGACCGACTGGTATTTTCATAAAAAAAGACAGCTTCGTTTTCTTTTCTCATTAGAGCACTATTTTTTGCATAAATAAAAAGCAGGGGGTGCCTGCTTTTTTTACGTAGATGGACGATTAGGACCGCCGAGCTTTTTATCCAGCTGATCTGGACTGTTTTCTTTCCCTTTTGGCTTTTGCTCTTTTGGTGCTGGCTGCTTTTTCATGAAATCTACCTCCTTTTGTCTTTAGAATTTACACAATCGGACGCAATCATACAAAGAAGGACAAGCATCTGTCGAAAAGGAAGAAATAGCGCTTATCTACACTTAGATTGGCGATTTGCTTCTAGTTTTGTCATGTGTGAAGGAGGGTGAGAAAGAAAAGAGAATGTAACGAGAGACGATAAAGGAGGAATCTGATGATGAGCGAATTTGTATCAAAAGAATCCATTATGCAGTTGTTAGAGGAAATCGAGCGAAAAATTGATGCGGTAGAGGAAGAGCTGTCTCTAGCTGTGAAGCAGACGAAACGTGCAGCGATAGAAGAGCAAGAACAAATGATTGACCGGCTTGAATCAGAAGTAAAGGACTGTGAAGTGAAGCTTCATGCAGCCGAGTATAAACTGGCAGCAAGACCGGCATATCACGCCGGATAGCTTTTCTATTTGAGCAATAGGTAAACGTTTGATAGGATGGTTCATAGAGGTGAACACTTTGGATAATCAAACATTACTTGAACATACACAAAACTTGAGAATATGGATCGAAGAAGCGTATGAGCAGTACCAAAAGGGAAAGGCTGAAGAGGAGTACCCATCGTATGATTTTTATACGGATATTCAGCCGGCCGTTGTTACATTTGATCAGAAAATGGAGGAGTGGCTCACCGCTGCCATCTCGTTTATTGAGCAGGCCAAACCTAGATATTTACACCAAGAACAGCTTGAAGCCGTAAAAGAAAATGGAAAAGAGGTTGTCCTGCAATCTTATTTTGGTAAACAGCACGCACCCCGTGTAAAAAATTTAGTTGAGTCAGTGGTTTACACTCTGAACCTTTTAATAGAAGAAATCAAAAAGCGCAGCTAAAGACATGATGCTGCGTTTTTCTTATGGCTTCTTTAGGCACATCTTCTGCTCTTGGTCATAATATATGAGTGTCATCAATATGTGTTGAGAGCGAGAGGAGCGAGATAGATGTTCCCTTATTCAAACCAGCAGCCTTATGAATTCAATCAATTCAAGCAAAGGCCTTTTCCGTATCCAGAGATGCAGCAGCAGCCTCCGCAGCCTCCAGACTATTTCATGCCGCCGTATCAAGGTGGAGGGGGAATGAATCAGGCACCATCTACTGTTTATCAGCCGCCTTATGGATACCAAGAAAACGTGCCGCCTTTACAGCCGCCAGAAGCGATGAATCCACCCCAAATGCAGCAGCCTCCAGGTATGATGCCCATGCAGCCGCCTATGAACCCTTATCCATTGCCAAGGCCGCAAAAACAGCAGCCATCTCAATTTAAAAGTGTGCTGTCACAATTCAAAAAGACGAATGGGCAATACGATTTTAACAAAATGTTTGATACAGCTGGCCAAATGATGAGTACAATGAATCAAGTAGGCTCATTGGCGAAAGGATTTACAAGCATTTTTAAAGCATAGCTAAAACCCAATAGATTGATCTATTGGGTTGTTTGCTTTGGCGCAGACACATGAAGCGATTGATCTTTCCACACACTCTTCATTTTCGTTTCATCTATTTTTGCCGGCATTAAAATGGTTTTGGTAAAGCTTGAATACGAAGAAGTCGTATCTGTTTTGATTTTTTCCTGTACTGATAAGTGTAAATATTGGGCTTTTACTTCTAGCGCAATGTCTCCTTCGACAAAATGGTCTGGAAATTGAATCTCGATATACACATTCTGTTCATCCTCTGTCACACCGGTCGTAATGGATGCAAGTGAATGCGATGTGGTCATGAGTGCCTCTGCACTATTTAATATCTCGTGAAACGGGGAGGATGCAAAAAATTGTTCAATCGCTTCATATAGCATATCTTCATTTGCCAGCATTTCATGTTTTTTTTCGCCTTCATGTTTCATCTGAATCACCTCTCATCTACAGCCTATGCAGAGGGGGCTCAGGCGGTTATCAATTGATGAGAGGAAAAAATTATGATTAAATAGTGTTGAATGAAGCAAGGTGTATGGGCGTAAAGTTTCATACACGAAATAGATTTAGGAAGCAAAGCTTGAAGGGAGCAAATTGACATTGCTGAAAAAATTATTCGGTTTCGGAAAAAAACAAGATGATGTAAAGGAAGAAGTCATTTATTCTCCAGTTGATGGAGAGTTAATGGATATGACTGATGTACCAGATCCCGTCTTTTCTCAAAAGATGATGGGAGACGGCGTAGCAGTAAAACCAAAAAGTGGGACGATTGTGTCTCCAGTAGAGGGTGAAATCATTCAGCTCTTCCATACAAAACATGCAATTGGCATTCGAACACTCTCGGGGCTTGAGCTTCTGATTCATATCGGACTTGAAACAGTTGGGTTAAATGGTGAAGGATTTGAAGCCCACATGAAAGAAGGGGATAAAGTGAAAATCGGTGATCCTCTTATTACATGTGATTTAGAACTGATTGAAGAGAAAGCATCAAGTACAGTGACACCGATTGTGATTATGAATGGTGACCTTATCGAACGACTTGATAAAGAACCAAAAGGCTCTGTAGAAAAGCAGATGTCCAAGCTCTTTACAGTGAAAATGAAATAATCCATGAATAGAAAAAACTACCCACTGATAGGGTAGTTTTTTATTGTGCTGAGGACATTAATCCTCCATCGGAACCCAGCCTTGACTTGCTTCCATGACAGACCACAATCCTTCTGGAATGAGATACTTGTCTTTTTGGCTGCGTTTAATGACGGTTTCAATCTCTTGTTCTCTGCCTTCTTTAATCTTCTTAGCCCAATCTGGGTCGACGATCAGCTCTCGTGCGACAGCGATGAGAGGAATCCCTTGATTGTAAGCATGGAGTGCATCTTCAGCTGTAATGACACTGCCTACTCCAATAAGCGGAAGAGCATCGCCGCAGCGTTCTTTTAGCAGTTCCATACGAGTTTTATTAGAATCTGCGCCTCGTCTTGCTTTAGAGCCAATCTCCATTAGAGAGATATGCAAATAATCGAGGCTTTTTGTTTTGAGAACATCCACTAATGTAAACGTCTCTGTCATTGTTAAACCAGGTGTTTCTGGTTCTTCAGGAGATAACCGGTATCCAAAGATAAACGGTTTAGCCGCATGTTCTTTGATGGCCTCTTTAACTGCATCTACAACAGCAATAGGGAAAGCTAGACGTTTTTCTTCATTTCCTCCCCATTGATCTGTACGCTGATTGCTATGCGGTGAGTAAAATTGTTGTAATAAATAACCGTTTGCCCCGTGAATTTCCACGCCGTCAAACCCTGCTTGAACCGCTCGTCTTGCTGCTTCTTTAAAGGAGTCGATAATTTGCGTAATTTCCTCTTCTTTTAAAGCGCGTGCAATTTGTTTTCCATCTTTGAACACATCACTTGGCGCAACCACATCACCGTTTGGAACTAAATGAGGGAGAGCCTGAGAGCCGCCGTGATGAATTTGAATGATGGCTTTTGTTCCTTTTGCCTGGATAGCTGAAGCCAGTTTTTTCAGGCCAGGGATATCTTCATCTCTTGCGATAGAAGGCTGTCCTTCAAATGCCTTCCCATCTGGAGTCACATTCGCACATGCAGTAATCACCATGCCCATTTCACTTGATCTAGCTGTAATGAAGTCAATTTCGTCTTTTGAAATGGTGCCGTCGTCATGAGAACCGAAGTGTGTCATTGGAGCAACGACTAACCGGCCATCAATAGAAGCGCCTCCTGGAAACGTAAATGGTTCAAATAAAGGCTTAAATTCGTTTTTCAATCTGATCATCTTCTTCCTTGATAAAATCATTTCACTTTAGAAGTGTAATAGATATTGTTACAACAGTTCAAAGTATTTGCTCATAAGTCCGCATCAAAAAATTGCCGCCTAGTCATGCAAACAAATATTCGGTACACTAGAATGAGAGGTGGACGCAATATGAAAAAGAAAACAATGAATGAACTGATAGAAGAATTAAAGAAAGACGAACAGGTAGAGCATTGGCATGAAATTGAAGCAAAGCCTGCACAGACCTCTCCCGTTCCTGAAAGAGTGGACGACAGGCTAAAAAAGGCGCTTGAAAAACGAGGCGTGAAAGAGCTGTACATTCATCAAAAAGAAGCCTTTGAACGAGTAATGGATGGTGAGCATGTAGTAACGGTTACACCAACAGCTTCAGGTAAAACGCTTTGCTACAATCTGCCTGTTCTTCAGTCGATCGCAGAAGACCAGACAAACCGCTCTCTTTATTTATTCCCAACAAAAGCGCTCGCACAGGATCAAAAGAGTGAACTTAACGAGATCATCCGCGAGATGGATGTTCCGATTCATAGTGAAACATATGACGGGGACACCTCCCCGGCCATTCGGCAGCGAGTCAGACAAGCAGGGCATATTGTCATCACAAACCCAGATATGCTGCATTCAGCTATTTTGCCTCATCATACGAAATGGGTCAGCTTGTTTGAGAATTTGAAGTATATTGTCATTGATGAACTTCATACATATCGAGGTGTGTTTGGCAGTCATGTGGCCAATGTGATTCGAAGATTAAAGCGAATTTGTGCATTTTATGGAAGTGATCCGATTTTCATTTGTACTTCCGCAACGATTGCGAATCCAAAAGAGCTGGCGCAGCAGCTCACAGGGAGCAAAGTGCATCTTATTGAACGAAACGGAGCGCCCAGCGGTAAAAAGAATTTTGTGTTTTATAACCCGCCAGTGGTGAATAAACCATTAAATATTAGACAAAGCGCTGCCACTGTCGTCAACCAATTGGCTAAAACATTTTTAAAAGAAAAAATTCAAACGATCGTTTTTGCTAGAAGCAGGGTACGAGTAGAAGTGATTTTAAGTCATATTCAAGAGCTTGTGAAAAAAGAAATCGGTCCAAAATCGATTCGCGGGTATCGCGGAGGCTATTTGCCAAAAGAGCGCCGCGTGATTGAAAAGGGGTTAAGAGAAGGAGACATTCTAGGTGTCGTCAGCACGAACGCACTAGAATTAGGGGTAGATATAGGTCAGCTAAAGGTATGCATTATGACGGGGTATCCTGGCAGTGTAGCGAGTACATGGCAGCAGGCAGGACGTGCTGGAAGGCGTCATGAGGAGGCGCTCATTATCATGGTAGCAAGTTCCTCACCCCTTGATCAATATATTGTCAGACACCCTGAATATTTCTTTAATAGACCGCCTGAAGCAGCCAGAATCAATCCTGAAAATCTCATTATTTTAGTGGATCATCTAAAATGTGCTTCCTACGAGCTGCCATTTCGGACGGATGAACAGTTTGGCGGCATGGAAGTAGAAGACATTTTGCAATACTTACATGAGGAAGGGGTTCTTCATTTTAGCGGGAACCGGTATTATTGGTCAGATCAATCGTTCCCAGCGCATGGGATCAGCCTGAGATCTGCAAGCCAAGAAAATGTGGTGATTGTGGATCAATCCGACGTAGCGAATGTTCGGATTATTGGAGAGATGGATCGATTCAGTGCAATGACACTGCTACATGATGAGGCGATTTATTTACATGAAGGGGTTCAGTATCAAGTAGAAAAGCTAGATTACGAGCATCTGAAGGCTTATGTGAAACAAGTAGATGTAGAATACTATACAGATGCGAATTTAGCTGTTCAGCTCAAGGTACTGGAAATCGATCAGACGACAGAGAAAGAAGCTGTATCTGTTCACTACGGTGATGTGACTGTCAACGCAATGCCTACAATTTTCAAAAAAATCCGGCTCAGTACTGGTGAAAATATCGGGTCTGGACCGATTCACTTACCGGAAGAAGAAATTCATACGAGTGCTGCTTGGTTTGAATTACACGAGGCAGAGCGGAGATTTGAAGAGAAGACACTTGAACAGCTGCTGCTTGGCATCGCAAATGTTCTTCAGCACATTGTACCTGCTTTTGTGATGTGTGACCGCTCAGATATTCATGTTGTTTCACAAATTAAAGCGGCACATACCGGTAAACCGACAGTCTTTTTATATGACCATTACCCTGGCGGAATCGGTTTAAGCAAAGAAGTCCAAGCTCGTTTCGATGAAATAGCAGGTGCAGCCATTCAGCTGATAGAGCGGTGCCGCTGTGAGAACGGCTGTCCATCCTGCATTGGCATGGAAATGAAAGAGGTGAGCGGAAAAAGCAGCATTGTTGAATTGATGTCTGTATTTTAAGGGGAAGGAGGAAGATACCTACTCATGTCTTTAAAAGGGAAATTAAATCGAATGAAGAAGCACCTATCGCACAACCAGCCAAACGAAAAACGGCAAAAAGCAGTGGAAGGGCAACCTCAGCCTGTGACGACCGAAAACATTCCATTTTTAAAGGAATGGGAGAAGTTGGGAACAGCTCCTTATCACTTTGAGGATTCTTTTTGTCTTATTCGAGAAGTCACCTATTCATTAGATGATAAGCATGGACTCTACTCGTTTGCGGAACTGCCAAAGATCATCGAGGCATGGAACAAAAGCAGCATCCAGCATTCTCTATCGGCTAAAGGTTACAAGCCGCATGAACTGTTTTTCTTTGATACAGAAACAACTGGATTATCTGGCGGAACGGGAAATATGATCTTCTTGCTAGGACATGCGCGGGTTTTTGCTGACAAAGTAGTGGTGAAACAGCACCTGCTCACAAATCCGGGAAATGAAGCGGCTCTTTATAAAAGCTTTCTCGATGAAGTGAACGTAGAATCACTCGTTACATATAATGGAAAATCATTCGATTGGCCGCAAGTGAAAACGAGACATACTTTGTTGAGAGATCAAATCCCTGCGCTTCCAGAGTTTGGCCACTTTGATCTTCTGCATGGGTCAAGACGGTTGTGGAAGCATAAATATGAACGAATGGCGCTGTCTGTGGTTGAAAAAGAAGAGCTGCACGTTCACCGGGAAGGAGACACACCGGGTTTTTTGGCACCGATGATCTATTTTCACTTTTTAAAGGAACAAAAACCGAAGCTCATTGAAGGGATTTTGACTCATAATGAATTAGACGTCCTTTCGTTAATCAGCCTCTACATTCATCTATCCAAAAAAATTCTATCTATGGATGCAGTAAAGGAGCACGATGAGAAATACGCGCTGGCTAGGTGGCATCTTGCGCATCGTGATGTACAGGAAGCTACGAAGCATTTGCGGGAATTAACAGGTGCTGATTTTGAACATGCCAATCAGGCGGCTTTTGATCTCTCCTTACAATATAAACGGCTAAACGAGTGGGATGAAGCAGTTCGAATTTGGGAAACATTATTTGAATCAAGTGATGTCCATTTAGCATTAAAAGCGGGTATAGAGCTTGCGAAGTGTAAAGAGCATCGCCAAAAAGATGCAAGGTCAGCTCTTTCCATCACGGAATCTTTATTATCTTTCTCATCGTTAAGCGAGCGAGACACGGAAGAGCTTGAGAAGCGAAAAAAACGGCTATTGAGAAAAGCTGGGCAATGAAATATTATTACCCGGGAAAGCGCAAAAAATGACAACGTTCGGCTCTCGGCCGAAAATAAAAATTGTTTAGCACTTTTATTGTAGAAAGTCCGCGAATCCTGTAAAATAACGTTAGATATTGAATGAGGAGCGTATAGCATGTATAAGGGTCTTTTCTACTTGTTTTTTCTTGTGGTCATTTTGGTCGCTTTTGTGTTTTCAAACTATAAAGATATTTTTCTTGCCAACTTTTAAAATAGGTTAATGCATTAGTACATGTACACCTCTTAATTCATACATTGTTAATGTAAGAAAATAAAGGAGAGGGGAATGCTACATGTACCATCATCACCATCATTGCCATCCGAATGTTACACAGCCAATTGTTCATCCGACGAATCATTGCTGTACACACAGCGAGTCAACAACAATTGTGCCGCATATCCACCCGCAGCATGTGACAAATGTTCACCACCATAATTTCAAACATGTTCACTACTTCCCGCATACGTTTTCTCAGGTGGACCCGACAACACATCAACACTTTAACTGCGGTGGACCTTGCTGTAACAGATAAAGTGAATGGGACTTTTATAAGTCCCATTTTTTAAAAGCAGGTGAAAAAATGAAAATTATTGCTGTCACAGGGTACAAGCCCTTTGAGCTTGGGATATTCAAACAAGACGAGCCTGCACTTCAATACATAAAAGCGGAGCTTCAAAAAAGGCTGACAGCCCTTATCGAAGAAGGTCTGGAATGGGTGCTCATATCAGGGCAGCTTGGGGCAGAAATTTGGACAGCCGAAGTGGTGTTTGAGCTTCAGGAGGAATATCCAGCGTTAAAACTTGCAGTCATTACGCCATTTTATGAACAGGAAGAGCGCTGGAATGAACAAAACAAAGAGTTGTATGAAGGAATTCTTGCACAGGCCGATTTTGTAGAAAGTGTCACGCATAGACCGTACGAAAGTCCGGCACAATTTAAACAAAAGAATCGCTTTTTTATTGAAAAAACAGATGGTCTTCTCGTCTTATATGATTCCGAGCATGAGGGATCGCCGAAGTATATGATCAGGGAGGCGGAAGCCTATACCGATTACCCCATTATGTATATCACGATGGATGATCTAAGAGCGCAGGTCGAGGCGGAAGATCCGTTTTTTGATTAAAAGCAAGAGAAAATTTGACAACGTCACGTATTTCTGAAAAAATATACTATGAATTCACGATATGAGGTGAAAAAGATGCTTGCTGATAAAGTAAAGCTTTCTGCGAAAGAAATTTTAGAAAAAGAATTTAAAACAGGTGTCAGAGGGTACAAACAAGAAGAAGTCGATAAATTTTTAGATATGGTCATTAAAGACTATGAGACATTCAACCAAGAAATCGAAAAACTTCAACAAGAAAACCTCCACTTGTCAAAACAGCTTGAAGAAGCTGTTGAACAAGGGAAAAGACAGCCTGCACAGTCTAATACAACAAACTTTGATATTTTAAAAAGACTATCGAACCTTGAGAAACACGTTTTCGGCAGCAAACTTTATGATTGAGTCTTGCTGAAAAAGCTTGTGTCAGATGTCATTGTCGTTTATAATAACGCTTATTGATTAACGTTCGGGTAATCGCTGTAATGCTATTTAGGGCATTGCAGAGGAAAGTCCATGCTCGCACGGTGCTGAGATGCCCGTAGTGTTCGTGCCTGGCGAAAAAATAAGCCAGGGCAGCCTGGGAAAGGCTGACGGCAGGAAAAATGCCTACGTCCTTTTTAGGATATGGCAAAGTATCCTTGAAAGTGCCACAGTGACGAAGTCTCACTAGAAATGGTGAGAGTGGAACGCGGTAAACCCCTCGAGCGAGAAACCCAAACTTGGTAGGGGAACTTTCTCAAAGGAACCAAACGGAGAGAAGGACAGAGAATTCTGTAGATAGATGATTACCACCTGAGTACGAGGCATTTGCCGTTTGCAGTACGATGGAACAAAACATGGCTTACAGAACGTTAAATCCGTTATCATAAACATGATGAAACAAAGCTCTCCTATTTCAACATATGGAGAGCTTTTATCTTGAATACATAAAAGGACGAGAAAACAGGTGATAAATCAATGAAAACCTATACACTCATCGCAACAGCTCCAATGGGAATTGAAGCAATTGTTGCAAAAGAAGTAAGAGACCTTGGCTATGAGTGCACAGTCGACAACGGAAAAGTGATTTTCAAGGGGGATGCTCTTGCGATTTGCCGTGCAAACCTTTGGCTGCGTACAGCAGACCGGATCAAGGTACAAGTTGCTGAATTTTCGGCAAAAACATTTGATGAGCTTTTTGAACAAACGAAAGCGATTGACTGGGCCGCTTTTTTACCAAAAAACAGTACGTTTCCTGTCATCGGGAAATCTGTGAAATCTCAGCTTGCCAGTGTGCCTGACTGCCAGCGCATCGTCAAAAAAGCCATCGCTCAAAAGCTTAAATCCTCCTACAACATTCAGTCTGAATGGCTTGAAGAGACGGGACCTGAATATAAAATCGAGATCGCTCTTTTAAAAGATAAAGCGGTTCTTACGCTTGATACATCTGGTGTAGGTCTTCATAAACGCGGATACCGCATGGATCAAGGCGGAGCACCTATTAAAGAAACGCTTGCTGCTGCGCTCGTCTTATTAACGAACTGGACACCTGACCGTCCGTTTGTTGATCCTTTCTGCGGATCAGGAACAATCGCCATAGAAGCGGCGATGATAGGACAAAACATTGCTCCAGGATTTAACCGAGATTTTGCGTCTGAATCATGGGAATGGATCGGTGAAGACGTATGGAACAAAGCGCGTGTGGAAGTCGAAGAAAAAGCAAACTATGATCAGCCGCTCCGCATTATCGCAAGTGACATCGACCATCGTATGGTGGACATCGCAAAAATGAATGCAGAAGAAGCAGGACTGAGTGAACTGATTGAGTTCAAACAAATGCAAGTAAAAGACTTTCAAACAAAAGAAGAGTACGGTGTGATTGTTGGAAATCCTCCTTATGGTGAACGACTGAGTGATAAACCAGCTGTTGAAAAAATGTATCAAGGAATGGGTGAAGCGTTTAAGAACCTAGATACATGGTCCATTTACATCTTAACGTCACACGAAAAATTCGAAGAGTGCTTCGGAAGAAAAGCGACGAAAAAGAGAAAGCTGTTTAATGGATTTATTAAAACAGACTATTATCAATATTGGGGAAAACGCCCGCCTAGAAAGCAACCAACCGAATCGTAATAAATGGCCGCACCGAAAGAAGGTGCGGCTTTTTTATGCTGAAAAGGTATAACTCCTCGCGTGGCGGAATAAACTGAACTTGATTTTAAAAAAAGAGGTGTCTTCATGATTCATTATGATCAAATTCAGTTAATCCAAAAAGCACTCAATTCGACTGCTCAAGAAATAGAAGGGCATGAAGGTGGACAATCTGCTCAGCTTACGGCAGCCATCGAAGATTTGGCGCTGGCTCAGGCATACATAGAACGTTCTGAGCATGCATTTTTAATGAAGGAAAGCTATCAACATCGCCTGCGCTCATAAAAAAAGATTGTTTTTCCCCAGCGTAAATGGTACTATTGAATGTCTGAATGATTCAAAAGTTGGGGGTTGAAGCAGGTGACAGCATCTCGTTTGCCTTTTTCATTATCAAAAGAACACAATTTTTACGAAGAACTGGGCAACTGGATTGGTGATGTGTTTTATGACATTTTGCCAGAAAAGGGCTTTGATCTTCGAGATGAACAAATATTTATGGCTTTTCAACTAGAAAGAGCCTTTAAAGAAAAAAGTGTGATGTTTGCCGAAGCTGGGGTAGGCACAGGCAAAACTATCGTCTATCTATTATTTGCCGTCACATATGCAAGGTATACAGGGAAGCCTGCGATTATTGCATGTGCAGACGAAACGTTAATTGAACAGCTCGTTAAACAAGAAGGTGATATCTATAAAATTGCCAATCACCTTGATATTCAAATAGATGCGAGATTAAGTAAATCGCATGATCAATATTTATGCTTAAAGAAGCTGGAGAAAACGATGCAGCGTGAAGATGATGAAAAGTGGCTCGATATTTATGAATCACTGCCTTCATTTGTTCATGAATCACATGGCATGCAAACCTTTTATCCGTATGGCGATCGAAAAGAGTATCCGGAGTTATCAAATGATGAATGGTCACGAATTGGCTATGACTCGTTTCAGGACTGTCTGACGTGCGATATGCGTCATCGCTGTGGTTTGAATTTATCAAGAGATCATTACCGGAAAGCGACAGATCTCATCATCTGTTCACATGATTTTTACATGGAGCATGTGTGGACGAAGGAATCCCGGAAACGTGAGGGCCAGCTTCCGCTGCTTCCTGAGCATAGCTCCGTCGTATTTGATGAGGGACATCTTCTCGAGTTTGCCGCACAAAAAGCGTTAACGTACCGAGTGAAGCAATCAACGCTCGAAACATTTTTGGAACGTCTTTTGCAAAACGACATACGCGAAGAATTTGCAGAGCTTGTTGAAGATGCACTTGCAACAAACGATGAGTTCTTTTATCTCTTAAAAACACATGCCAAAGAAGTCAAAGGCTCGCACCGGCTTGAAATTGGGCGTGTCGATGAGGTGAAGCGTTCTGCAAGTGAATTGTGTGACTTGCTTGAAAAAATCGGAGAAGCGCTCGTGTTTGAATCTGAGATGTATACAATCGATCAATACGAATTATCTGTTGTGGAAGAATACATTGAACAAATGGCGTATTCTTTATCGCTTTATCAAAAAAATGCCATTAGCTGGCTGGAAAAACAGGAATTAGATACAACATTTGTTGTGATGCCAAAGACGGTTGCAGAGGTGCTTGGCGAAAAAGTATTCTCGCAAAAAAGACCATATATTTTCTCTTCCGCTACATTGTCTGAGAATCAATCCTTTGATTATTTAGCTGAAAGTCTTGGGATTAAAGATTACTTATCAATGAGTGTCGCTTCGCCGTATGATTACGATGAACAAATGAAGATTTATTTCCATGGAATTCAGCAGCTCGCTGAGCAAGAGGCAAAAGCACAGCAAGTGATGACTCAGCTGAAAGAAAATGGAGGACGATCTCTGATTCTCTTCCCTTCATTTGATGAACTTCATTTCTTTAGAAAACAGCTTGAAGCATCAAATGAATCACTGCCGTTTGACGTATATTTTGAGGGAGACGAGGAAATCAGCACGATTGTTCAAAAGTTCCAAGCAGATGAAACATCCGTGTTATGCTCTGTTCATCTGTGGGAAGGGCTTGATATTCCAGGTCAATCATTAACGAATGTGATCATCTGGGGACTTCCTTATCCGCCGCATGATCCGGTATTTGAAGCGAAACGGAATGAAGCAAAGGATGCACATGCTGAAGTTGACCTTCCGTATATGCTGCTTCGCTTACGCCAAGGTATCGGAAGACTGATCCGGACAAGCCAAGACGCAGGAAGCATTCATATTTACTTTGATCGTAAAGAAGATACTAAGCTTCAAAGTAAAATTGAATCCGTCCTGCCAGTGAAGCCCATCATCACATCTTAAATAGCTGAAAACTTGCAAATGAGGAGGATACCACGGTGTATCCTCCTTTTTCATTGACAAAAGAACATTCATTGAAGTAGCCTTGAAACGTACATACATATTTTATTGATTGGGGGAACAAACGCATGAGTCTTGAAGCAACTGAGAAAGCGTTTTATCAATTACTAGGGAAAATCGCCCATTATACAGAGGCGCTCCATTTACTTTACTGGGACTCTAGAACACAAGCACCTAAAAAAAGTGCGGATTTTAGAGCTGAAACGATCGGTCAATTATCAAGTGATATTTTTAATATGAAGACTTCTGACGAAATGAGAGATCTTCTTCACGCATTAAACAAACACCGAGATGAGCTGTCAAAAGATACACAGAAGGCGCTCGAATTATCACAAAAAGAGTATGATGAAAACAGTAAAATTCCGAAAGAAGAATTTAAAGAATACTCGATTTTACAATCAAAAGCGGAGCATGTTTGGGTAGAAGCAAGGGAGAAATCAGACTTTTCACTCTTTGCACCATACTTAAAACAGCTTATTGACTTTAACAAGCGTTTCATCCAATATTGGGGCGTGAAAAAAACGCCTTATGATGTGCTGCTCAATAACTATGAGCCAGATATGACGGTTGAACAGCTTGATCAAAAGTTTGGTGCACTTCGTGACGCTATTGTTCCTCTTGTGAAAAAAATCGAAGCCTCACCTAATAAGCCGGATACTTCATTTTTATCGAAAAGCTTCCCAATCGATAAACAAAAGGAATTGAGTCTCTTTTTCTTAAAAGAATTAGGATATGACTTTGACGCAGGCCGCCTGGATACAACAGTTCATCCATTTGCTGTAACGTTAAGCAGAGGCGATGTACGTGTTACGACCCGTTATGATGAGCATGATTTTCGAATGGCGATCTTTGGAACGATTCATGAATGTGGTCATGCGATCTATGAGCAAAACATTGATGAAGCACTGAGCGGAACACTTTTATGTGATGGGACTTCGATGGGAATCCATGAATCACAGTCTCTTTTCTTTGAGAACTTTATCGGCAGACACGAAGATTTCTGGAAAACGTATTATCAAAAGCTGCAAGAAGCTTCTCCTGAGCAATTTAAAGATGTTTCTTTAGAAGACTTTGTGCATGCAGTGAATGAATCGAAGCCGACTTACATTCGAATTGAAGCCGATGAACTGACGTATCCGCTTCACATTATCATCCGCTATGAAATTGAGAAAGCGATTTTCAATGAAGAAGTAGCAGTTGAAGATCTGCCTGCACTTTGGAATGAAAAATATCAAGCGTATCTTGGCATTACGCCTCCTAATGATGCACTCGGTATCTTGCAGGATGTTCACTGGTCTGATGGAAGCTTTGGCTATTTCCCTTCATATGCTCTTGGTTATATGTATGCAGCGCAATTAAAGCAGCAAATGATCAAAGATTTACCAAATTTTGATGAGCTTATTCAAAATGGGTCTTTTGCACCGATAAAAGAATGGCTGACGGAACATGTTCACCAGCATGGAAAACGGAAAAAGCCATCTGAAATCATTCAAGATGCAACAGGCGAAGAATTAAATGTTCAATATTTAATCGACTACTTAACAGATAAATATACAAAACTGTATTTATCATAAAAGAAGGGCACCCTTTCATGAGAGGGGTGCTTTTTTGATGCTTGAATATTCTAAAAACGAACATTTTGTTCTGATCTATTATTTAAGTTCGGTATTTTTCTAGAAAAGTGCTTTCCAAGCGTCTGAAATCTTGTTATAATTTGAACACTATAACACTCATATAATCGCGTGATGATGGCACGCAAGTTTCTACCGGACACCGATAAGGTCCGACTATGAGTGAGCAAAATGAAACAGCTCTTGTTTGAGCTGAAGATCCGTTGATCGTTTTCGCATTGCTTGCTCCTCATGGACAGCAATGCTTTTTTTATGCCAAAAATTGAATGTTTGCCAATTATGCTAGGGGGAAGAATGATGGAATTGTTACGTCAAAAAATTGAGAACGAAGGAATCGTTCTGTCAAATCAAGTGTTAAAAGTAGATGCTTTTTTAAATCACCAAATTGATCCTGTGTTAATGCATGAGATCGGGCAAGAGTTTGCTAGATTATTTAAGCACGATGGCATTACAAAAATCATCACAATCGAATCTTCTGGCATCGCACCTGCTGTGATGGCTGGGCTTGCTCTTCAAGTACCTGTTGTGTTTGCAAGAAAACGTCAATCACTCACATTAACGGATAACCTGTTAACAGCCAGTGTGTACTCTTTTACGAAAAAAGTAGAAAGCACGATTGCTGTCTCAAATACGCATCTTAGTGAAAATGATTGTGTGTTAATCATCGATGACTTTTTAGCGAATGGTGAAGCTGCGAAAGGACTTGCTGCAATTGCAAAGCAGGCGAAGGCAAAAGTAGCCGGATTTGGCATTGTCATCGAAAAATCATTCCAGCCTGGAAGAAATGCGCTTGTGCAAATGGGCTACCGCGTTGAGTCCCTCGCACGTATTGAATCACTTGAGGAAGGGAAAGTCACGTTTGTACGGGAGGTACAATCATGAGTACCGCTAAAAAAGTCAAAACGCTCTCACTGGGTATTCAGCATGTGCTGGCGATGTATGCCGGTGCTGTTCTTGTACCGCTCATTGTTGGAGATGCGCTCGGGCTCACGCCTGCACAGCTGACTTACTTAATCTCGGCGGATATTTTCATGTGCGGGGCTGCTACATTGCTTCAAGTATGGAAAAACCGCTTCTTTGGGATCGGTCTGCCTGTTGTATTAGGCTGTACATTTACTGCGGTTTCGCCTATGATTGCGATTGGCTCTAAGTATGGGATTTCGTCTATCTATGGAAGTATTATCGCTTCAGGATGTATTATCATTCTTCTTTCATTTTTCTTTGGAAAGCTTGTGAAATTTTTCCCGCCCGTTGTCACAGGTTCTGTCGTCACCATTATTGGTATCACCCTCATTCCTGTAGCAATGAACAATATGGCAGGAGGAGAAGGAAGTGCAGACTATGGTTCTTTTGAAAATCTAGGACTCGCTTTCCTTGTACTGTTTATCATTGTACTGCTTTATCGATTCACGAAAGGATTTATGAAGGCGATCGCCATTTTAATCGGTATTCTTCTTGGGACAGCAGTTGCTGCGTTTATGGGGAAAGTGGAAACAGCTGAGGTGGCAAACGCTCAGGTTTTCCGCATGATTGAGCCATTTTATTTTGGCATGCCGACCTTTGAATTTGCACCGATCATGACCATGACGTTAGTTGCGATTGTGTCATTAGTTGAATCAACAGGCGTTTATTTCGCACTAGGTGATTTAACAAACCGGCCATTAAAAGAGAAGGATTTGGCTAAAGGCTATCGGGCAGAGGGGATTGCTGTGTTATTAGGCGGAATCTTTAATGCTTTTCCATACACAGCCTACTCGCAAAACGTTGGATTGATCCAGTTAACAGGAGTCAAGAAAAACCAAGTCATTGTCGTCACAGGGGCATTGCTCATGTTATTTGGTCTTTTTCCTAAGATCGCTGCCTTTACGACGATTATTCCAAAGTCAGTCCTTGGCGGTGCAATGGTTGCCATGTTTGGCATGGTCATTGCATACGGTATTAAAATGCTCTCGCGCGTGGACTTTGCAAAGCAGGAGAACTTGCTGATCGTCGCTTGCTCCGTGGGAATCGGCTTAGGAGTTACTGTCGTACCGCAAATGTTTGAGCATCTGCCAGATTCGATTAAATTATTAACAAGTAACGGCATTGTGGCCGGAAGCTTTACCGCTATTTTGCTTCATATTATTTATCACATGATTCCTTTTAAAAAAGAAGCCGGGCATGACCTGGTAGAAGAACCTAAGCAATCTGTTATGTAAACCCCTCTCTTGGAGAGGCGGTTCAGATTATGGACAAAGAGCTAAAATGACCTTTTATTTTAGCTCTTTGTCTTCTTTTTAGCTTGATAAAAAACCTTTGAAGTCCTAGGATCCTAGGAAGGAGCGTGTGAGGGTTTGTCTACAAGCTGAAAGCCCGCATCTTTTGGATACGGGCTTTTTGTGATTAGCACTATTAATGTTGTACCGGCGGCATTGTTTCGTTAATGACTGCAAATGTATAGCCCCTTGCTTTTAGCTGTATAATCAGGCTATCTAAATAGTTTGTGGTAGAGGGTTGATCATGCATTAATATAACTTTTGGTTCCCATGGTTTATTTTTCTCAAACATTTGCAATTGATTCAATACCTCTGGAACATATTGTGAGTTTTTATATCTCCAGTCAAGACTATCAATCGTCCAGTCCCAGTAAATAAAGCCATTTTGGTTTAAACGTACTTTTTGATGATATGTTAAATTTGGAACACTGCCAAAGGGGGTTCTTACAAGACGGCTGTAGACGCCTGTAACAGAGGCAAGAATACGCTGAGCTTCTATCATTTCATTTGCTGGAGACTCGCTGTTCTGATAAAAGAGGTTTATATCATGCGTCATGCCATGAAGACCTAATTGATGTCCTTCTTGATAAAGTCTTTTCACAGCTGATTGGTGTGCTTGGATTTGCGGTCCAAGCATGAAGAACGTCGCCTTCACGTGATGTGCTTTTAATACATTTAACAGCTGATTTGATGTAGCAGAAGGACCATCATCAAATGTTAAAAAGACTGTTTTATTCGTTGCCTGTTGGTTTGGATTGGTCTTAAAATGTGTATCCAATGTTCTTGTAGACTGATCTTTTGCTTTCAGACTGATGCTTGTGTCACGGAAGTCACTGCTGGCAGCATTTTTTGCTTGCCCATTGGTCGCCTGCAAATGGGGTTTAGACATATCCCAGATAAAAAAGAGAAACAGTGTAAGAAGCACTAAACCAATTACCTTTGAGAGAAGTATCGTGTTGTAGGGTGTCTTTTTTTTGGAAACCTTTTTCATTACAATCACTCCAGTCAATTAAATTTTGAGCCGAACCATGTTGTAGATTCTTTCTTTTTTCACTGTTTTTCCTGGTACTCATATTGATTAAATATATAGTGGAAAAAATCCTTTTTATATAGAAAATTCAAATGAATTAGAAATTTATGGTTGTTACTTTGTGTTGATCAGCAAAAAAAGGTGATCCATTCATGTTTAAATAAAATCATTCTGAATAATGATCGAAACGTTAATATTTATACGCTAAGATAGCAGCAGATTTGACCATTAATTCGAAGCGAAAGGGAGATTCCGTATGAAAGTGTTGTATAAGTAAAGGGGGGGTGTCTACGTTCTGAACACTTCTCTTTTAGAGGTGTTTTTTTGCATAAAAAAAGCAGGTTCGCTTGGCTTAGAACGAACCTGTGAAGGAGGAAAACTACATCATGTTTTCACCTATATTATCCAATATTTATCAATTGTCGTCAAGACAAAAAGTTAGCCGGAGGAAAATATTTTGACTGAATTGTGACGTTTTGGCATGTATATCCTTTTTTCGATAGGGGATATTAATCGAAAAAAGAGGTGAAGCCGATGGCGTACATTCTTTCTGTTGGAACGAGTCTGCCAAAACATCATGTGGATCAGAAAAAGGCGGCTGATTTTGCTAGATCCCAATTTAAACGATCGTTTAAAGATATCGACCGGCTGCTGAGAGCTTTTCAAAACGGAGAAATCGAGAGCAGACAGTTTGTGCAGCCAATTGAATGGTATCAGACGCACCACTCTTTTGAGGAGAAAAACAATCTCTATTTGGAAAAAGCATTGGCTCATGCAAAAGAAGCGGTCATACACTGTCTTCATGAGAAGGCGTTCCTGAAAAAACCGATTCCGTTTGAAGAGATCGATGCATTGTTTTTTATTTCAAGCACCGGACTTTCGACACCAAGTCTTGATGCAAAACTGATGAATGTTCTTCCTTTTTCGCCTTATACGAAACGAGTGCCGATCTGGGGATTAGGGTGCGGGGGCGGAGCGGCAGGGTTGTCCCGTGCTTACGAATACATAAGGGCATTTCCAGAAGCAAAGGTGCTGGTTGTCGCCTGTGAACTGTGCAGTTTAACTTTCCAGCCGCAAGATCAATCAAAAAGCAATTTAATCGGGACATCTTTGTTCGGAGACGGGACAGCAGCATTACTCTTAACTGGACAAAAAGGTGTATCAGAATATACCCATCTAAAAACAGTCCCTAAAGTGATTGGTACACAATCCGTCACAATGAAAGAGTCTGAGGATGTAATGGGCTGGGAATTTACAAGTGACGGATTTCGGGTTATTTTCTCCCGTGACATTCCTTCCATTATTTCCGGCTGGTTAAAAGAGCAGGTTGATCAATTTTTAGAGCAGCAAGGGTATTCGGCAGAAGATCTATCAGTTTTTCTTGCCCATCCTGGAGGAAAAAAAGTGATTGACGCCTATATTGAAAGTCTATCCTTACAAGAGGATCAACTTTTTTCATCAAAAGAGGTACTTAAACAACACGGGAATATGTCCTCTGCCACAGTTTTGTATGTGATCAAACATTATCTTGAACATCAATCCGCTGAAGCGGGAGATATGGGTCTTTGCGGAGCGCTTGGTCCGGGCTTTTCCTCAGAGCTGCTGCTCATGAAATGGGAGGAGGTCTAATCATGATCATTTGGCTCGTCATTGGTTTCTTCGTTTGTCAGCGGCTTATTGAAATGCTTGTGGCTAAAAGAAATGAAAAGAAAGTAAAAACGATCGGTGCCATTGAATTTGGTGCAAGTCATTATCCTTATATGGTCGCTATGCATGCGGGCTTTTTTGTCTCACTTATGGTTGAGGTATGGGGGTTAAACAGGCCGCCGTCGCGCTATTTTCTTGTGCTTCTCGTTTTCCTGCTGGCCGCACAGGTGATTCGATACTGGGCATTATGTTCTCTTGGGACGTATTGGAATACAAAGATTTTAGTTGTACCAAATGCGATGATGGTGAAAAAAGGACCTTATCGCTGGTTAAAGCATCCTAACTATGTCGTGGTGGCGATTGAGCTTTTGCTGATCCCGCTTTTGTTTAATGCTTATTTTACCGCCATTTTGTTCACATGTTTAAATGCATGGATGATGGGTGTGAGAATTCAAACAGAAGAGAAAGCGCTCAATCAGTATTTGTTAAATTAATATTGAAAATCATTATCAATTGTGATACACTTTCATTAATGATAAGCATTCTCAATCACGAAGGATGGACGGTGATCACATGACAATGGTTTTCTTACTCGGTACGGTCTGTGTATACAGCCTATTAATTGGCTTCGTATTAAAAGGTGTCTCTAAAAAATCTGCTTCCTGATCGCAGTCAATTGCGACTGATCGGGAAGCAGATTTTTTTTATTTCCTCAGATCAGAAGAAAAATCTCTTCATTTTGTGTAAAATGGTATCACATACATAACTGACTTTTCTAAAAACAAAGGGGTTTATCGTCATGGAAGACTTGTCTATTCGAGATTCGCTCGTTCAAACTACAGGTGCTTTATATCAAAGCCTTCTTAAAAGGGATGATCATGAACGCGCAGCCAAACTTGCATCAATTATCAAAAAGGAAGCAGAAGAAGAAGTGTATATCGCATTTACCGGCCACTATTCAGCTGGAAAGTCATCTCTTGTGAATCATCTGCTTCATGATCACATCCTGCCAACGAGTCCAATTCCAACAAGTGCCAACTTGGTCGTCGTGAGGAAGGGGAAGAGTGAAGTAAAGCTTCACACCTCAGATGGCCGCTTTGCAAAAATGAGCGGTTCTTATGATAAAGAAGCAGTTCAGCGTTTTTGTAAGGATGGAGAACAGATTGAAATGGTGGAAATTAGCGGGGACTATAGAGGACTGGAAGAAAAGGTAGCAGTGATTGATACACCCGGAATTGATTCAACGGATCATGCTCACTTTTTATCTGCTGCGTCTATTCTTCATCAAGCAGATGCTCTTTTTTATGTCGTTCATTACAACCATGTTCATTCTGAGGAAAACATTCGTTTCATTCGCTCCATTAAAGAGAAAGTGCCAAATCTTTATTTCATCGTCAATCAAGTCGATCGACATGATGAGCATGAGACAGCATTTGAAGACTACAAAAATCAAGTAGTTGATATGCTTCAAAAAGAAGGCATTGAAGAAGAACATCTATACTTTACATCTGTAACCGATGAATCGCATCCAAGAAACGAAATGATTCGTTTAATCGAGAAACTGCAAGAATTACAAACATTGCCGAAAGCATCGCTTCGCGCCTATACCGAGCAGAAAATAGAGCATGTTTTAAAAGAACATATTGACTCATTAAAAGAAGAGCTGCAGGAAGAGGATCTGGATTTACAGCTTCAAGAAAAAAGAAAAGAAGTGAAGGAACTTGAAGCGAGAAGCAGCTTCATTGAAAATGGAGCAAAACAGTTAGAAGATGAAGTGTCTTCTGAAGTCGAGAACATTTTAAAAAATGCAAATCTAACCCCATTTAAAATGAGGGAGCTCGCAAGTGATTATATTGAATCGAAAGCACCTGGCTTTAAGGTAGGTCTGCTGTTCGCTAAAAATAAAACCGAGCAGGAAAAAGAAAAGCGGGCGAACGAGTTCTTAGCAGATGTCAAAGCAAGAATGAAAGCAGAAGTAGACTGGCATATTGCTGAGCTGCTCAAAAAAGAAGTCAAGAAACATCAGCTTGGTGAAGAGCTATTAAATCAAGTGATGGCATTTGAAACACCTGTAGAAGAATCACTGCTTGAAAACGTGATCCATCACGGTGCGACATTTTCAAATGAATACGTTTTGCAATATGCAAAAGATGCGGGTGAAGCACTGAAAAGACAGACGAAACAGAAAGCAATACCATTGATTGAACAAATGACCGAGATGCTGAAAACCCAGCTCATGAATGAAGAGGGAAAGCACCAAGAAAAATGGACCCAGGCAGCTCAGGAGCTCCAAGCGCTGGAGCAATACATGGAAAAAAATGATCACATCAGAAGAGATATTGAACATATATGGGATATATGGCAAAACGGAACAAATGAGCAGGTTGAAGAAGATTGGTTTTATGCGAAAAAACATTGTGTACAGCATGACGAGCTAAAGCAGCATCAAACGTCAACTCATACGGAAGAAATCGAGAAAGAAAATCAGCAGACAGAGCTTGATCAAATGCGTCAATCACAGCACATCACGACAGCGCAGTCGATTGGCCAGTTTGAGCAGCTTTCTCAAATGTTAATGCCATTAAACGCGCTTGAGTCTCAAAGAAAGTCTTTTGAAAAACGAACAAAGCGGCTGCAAGCGAAGGAATTTACACTCGCCTTATTCGGTGCTTTTAGTTCGGGGAAATCTTCGTTTGCCAATGCCCTTGTTGGGAGAAAGGTGCTGCCATCATCTCCTACACCAACGACGGCCACGATCAATAAGCTGACGCGGCCGACAGAAGACCATCCGCATGAAAGTGTGAAAGTGGTGTTCAAAACCGAGCAGGAAATATTAGAGGAGCTCGATCAAATTCTCGGTTATTCTATAACAGAAGAAAAGGGAGATACGTTTCAAGCGAAACTCGAGCGAACGCTGAAAAAAAGAGAGCTTGAACAGGATCACCGCATCATTGTTGACCATTTTTTAAACGCTCATGAAAAGTTCCGTGATTCGATTCAAAAACAAACGCCGCTCAATGTCACCCTGCAAGAATTAAAGCCATATGTGGCGGAAGAGGCTGTTTCTTGTGTGGTGAAGGAAGTGACGGTCTATTTAAGTACACCTTTAACAGATAAAGGACTGACGATTGTTGATACACCAGGCGCCAGCAGTATGAATAAACGTCACACAGAGATTGCCTTTCAATATATGAAGGATGCTGATGCCCTTCTTTATTTAACTTACTACCAGCATTCTTTCTCAAAAGCAGACCGGTCATTTTTACGTAAACTCGGGCTTGTAAAAGATTCATTTAGCATGGATAAAATGTTTTTTATTATCAATGCAGCTGACCTCGCAAAGGATCAAGCAGAGCTTGAAACCGTCTTTGACTATGTGAAAAATGAGCTCACAAAAGAAGGCATCCGGCATCCAAACCTTCATCACGTATCGAGTAAGGAAGAGATCGAAGGAAAGGGACAGTCGCCTTATAACCAGTATGCACAGCTTAGAACACAGCTCGACTATTTTATTGAGGAAGAATTAACGAAAGATGCGATTGAGCTTCTGTATTTTGAAGCTAGTACATTATGTAGAACAGTTGACAAGCTGCATGAGACGCTGCATCAGTCGGAAGATGAAAAGCAAGCAGAAAAGAAAAAGATAAACACATCCTATGAAGCGATCGTTGATCAAATGAGCTATATTAAACGATCTAAGTTAGTAACAGAAAGTGTGAAAAAGGACTTGCACGAACAGCTTTACCACATTGTTCAGCGCTTGTCACTTTATGCTAATGATCTGTTAAAGACAGCCTTTTATCCTGGAATATCTCAAGGGGACTTCAGACAGGAGTTGAAAAAAGCGCTTGAACAGGCGCTAAAGGATTATGAATTTGAATTTGTACAGGAGATAAAAGCGCTTGATATTCGAATGGAATCGTTTATCACTCAATATTTCAAAGAGGAGTGGGAGAAAGGATTACAGGCTGCGTGTGCAGAAGATCCTTACTTTTCTCTCCGGCTGTCGCCGCCAGATGAGAAAAATGCCGAGCTGAAACAAATTGAAGTGGAAGCGGACCTGACGCCGTTTGAGCCGCTCTTAAAGAAGCAAAAATCAGCGAAATCTTTCTTTGAACAGAACGGGAAGGCAGCGTTTATAGAAGCGATTCGAGATGTTCTTTTCCAGTTAACGACGAAATGGGCAGATAAAGAAAAAGAAGAACTACAGAGCAGATACGATATGATGGTGAAGACCTTTACTAAAAGATATGAAACAGAAGCGCTCAAGCAGCTGAGTGAACAAAAACAAACATTTATCATGAGCTTAACGACAGATGCGAAAGAGCAGGCGATGATAGAACAAGTATACAAGCAAACAAATGAATGGAAGAACCAGTTGAAAACCATTTGATTCATGATAGACTATATAAAAAGAAAGCAGTTGATAAAAAATGACGAGCGTACACGAAGAAATTTCCGCACATTCACAAAAACAGAATGCTCATATCAAGTCGTTTCTTGCGCTTGAGCAGAAAAGAGAGCAGGCAATAGAGACTGCTGTTTTGAAGTGTGAGCAAAACGAGCCATTTACAACTGACGAGATCAATGAAATTACTTCGAAGATGAATGAGCTTGCACGAGGCGGAATTGTTCCGCTGCGTAAGCATGTCACGATTGATATGGTCAGGGAGTATGTCGAACGAAAACAGAAGTAAAGAGTAACTTTCTCTTTTTTGGTCATCTTAACAAGTGAACCGAGAAAGGGGAATGATGATGGAAAAAAAACAGCATGCAAAAAAGCAGGATGAGCGTCACCCTAAACAAAAAGAGATGCCGTCCTACGCAGAAGCAGAATCGAAAAAAATGCAATACGGTCAAAAGTAATCTCCAGGTGCCACTTCTTTTCCAAAAGAAGAAGGCGCCTTTTTTATGTCGAATTCTATGTTCTATGATAGAATAGGAGTATTGTTTTGAAAAAGGGAGTTTATAAGAATGAATAAACACGTATTGCTTGTTGATGGCATGGCGCTTCTATTCAGATCGTTTTATGCAACGGCTGTCCATCGAAATTTTATGATAAATGATCACGGTGTCCCGACGAATGGAGTAAATGGCTATTTGAAGCATTTATTAACCGCTGTTCAAACATTTGAGCCAACCCATATTGTTTGCTGCTGGGATATGGGAAGCCAAACATACCGAAATGAATTGTTTCAAGATTATAAAGCAAATCGAGGAGAGGCACCTGTCGAGCTTATTCCGCAATTCGATTTAGCAAAGGAAGCGACAGAAGAACTAGGAATTGTAAACGTTGGTATAAAGGGCTTTGAGGCAGATGATTGTATCGGCACGCTGGCGGCAGTCTATCAGAATGAAGCACGTGTGACTGTCCTAACTGGGGACAGAGATTTGCTGCAAATATTGAATGAACAAGTGACGGTTGCTCTAATGCAAAAAGGAATCGGGAACTATAAACATTATACTAAAGCTTTATTTGAAGAGGAAATGGGCATCTCTCCAAAGGCGCTGATCGATATGAAAGCACTTATGGGGGATTCAAGTGATAATTACCCAGGCGTCAAAGGAATCGGAGAAAAAACAGCATTAAAATTTATTCAAACATATCAAACCATTGACGGATTATTAGAAAATGTTCATGAACTAACGGCTGCCCAGCAAAAGAAAATGCAAGCAGGATTAGAAGATTTGAAGCTTTCTCGTTTATTGGCAGAGATCAAATGTGATGTCCCGCTGAGCTGTCCAATTGATGAGACGAAGGTGAACATCAATCAAGAACGGGCTGCTGCCATGCTGCGATACCATCAAATCAAAGGAATTGAACCGATGGTGAATCGTTTAAGTAAAATAGAGATCAGCTAAGCTGATCCCTAAATTCATCTTTTTGTATTGCTTTTCTTCGCTCTATTTTCGAGCTGAGATAGTGGCTGCTTATCTTTTGTTTGCGCATCACCTTGAGGCGTTGTCCCATTTGTGACACGACCTTTATTTTCTTTATCCAATCAGTATCACCTCATACATTAGCATAACCGAAAAAAAGCGATTCATCCTTTAGAAAGGTGAATCGCTTTTCTAGCGAGCTGATCAGCTACATGATTTTCCTTGCTTGGAATCCACTTAATGAAAAATAAATCAAACTGGCTTTGAAGCTCGATCATCTCTTTTATAAAATGCTGAAAGGCTGGATTTTTAGCAAATCCTGCATTGGCTGCACGGTCAACTACCTGTGAATCTGTTCGAAACGAAACGGATCGCAGTCCTTTTTCTACGCAGATTTTCATCCCTTCAATGAGAGCGGAAAATTCTGCTTCGTGATTGCTCATTGATCCAAGAGGAATCGAGAAAGATTCTGCCTTTCCATCATATTTAATGAAAATGCCGATGCCAGAAGGACCCGGATTACCTGCGCTAGCACCATCAATGTATATTTCAGCTGGCAATTTATTTCACCCTTTCATCAAGCGGAACCATTTTTTTCGCTGCATACGCGTATGGTGTCGCAATCGCGGCGACGATAAATTTAATCACATAAGTCGTGATGAAGATCTCGATCCATACATGAAATGGATAGGTGCCAAGAAAGGCAATTGTTGTGAAGATCAGTGTATCAAGCAGCTGGCTGATCATCGTACTTCCAGCGTTGCGCACCCAGAGCGCACCATCGGAAGGAAATATCCGGCGAATAAACGAATATACATAAACATCTAACATTTGACTGATGATATAAGCAGCAAGACTGCCAAGTGCGACCCTTGGCATAAAGCCAAAAATGGTTTCCAGGGATGTTTGAGAAATGTCGGATGGAGCGGGATGGAAAAGTAAAGCCTCCTGCATGACAACGGTTAGTGTTAAAAGAGTGGCAAAACCAATCCAGACAGCTTTTCTCGCCTCATTTTGTCCATATTTTTCATTCAATACGTCCGTTGCAAAGAATACACTGCCGTATAAAATGTTTCCAAGTGTTGCCGTTAAGCCAAACAATTCAACGGTTTTGACCACTTGTAAATTTGCAGCAACCGTCGCAAAGCCAATCCAGACGAAAAGGCCCATCTTGCCAAATCCTTTATAAAATAGAAGAACAATGATAAAATTAATGATCGCAAATAAGATCCAAATACCTTCATTAAACAAGTGACATGAACTTCCTTTCTCATTGTGAAATGTAACTTTTTGATTATAGCATAACGAACGTTTACCTTAAAAGTACGGGAAGGCGATGTGATCAATGAAATTAAGAGCACACTATACAATGAAAGTGAAATCGATTGGGTCCATTGCTTTTTTCCAAGAAGATTGGATGGAGCTAAAAGAGGCCTTGATTTTAGCAAAACATATCGATAAAAAAGAACCACAGTCACTCCTATCATTTGAAGATGAAAAAGGGGCGATGTGGTCTATTAAAGAACTTGAAAAGCTAAATGAAGAACTAAAGCTTGAACCTGATCAGCTTCAGGTCTATTTTGATGCAAGTTTTCACAAAGAAACAGGCGACTCTGGTCTTGGGGTTGTCGTTTACTATAAGCTCGGAGAAGATGCTTATCGTTTGAGAAAAAATCAGCCCTTCCAAGGAATCACCAATAATGAAGCAGAGTATGCAGCTTTATTTGAGGCTGTCAAAGCTTTAAAAGACCTTGGAGCAAGCAGAAATTCTGTCACGATTAGAGGCGATTCACTTGTTGTCATGAATCAGTTAAAAGGAGAATGGCCTTGTTATGATGATATACATAACAAATGGCTCGACCGGATTGAAGCGGCTTTAAAGGAGCTGAGGCTTACGCCAACATATGAAGTCATCGATCGTAAACAAAATGCAGAAGCGGATCAGCTTGCAAGGCAGATGCTTGCAGACGTTCCAATTGAAAGTAAATTGAAATTAGAAGCAGACGGAGCTGAATAATGTGGATAAAAAAACAGCAGTACAAGAATTGACGGATCTCCAAGACACGTATTGTTCAGATTGTTTGATTAAGAAGCACTTTCGAAAAGAATATGGAAAAAAATACGCCCACTCCTTTTGTATTCAGCAATGCACAGTAGGAGAGAAAATAAAAGAATACGGACAGACGCTGCTTAAAAAGTAAGCGGCTGCCGCCCCGGTTTTCCCTGCTCAAACATCCGCTCATGAAAAAAAACGGATAGAATGTGTAAAAAGAGAACATATTCTGAAAAATGAGCCGATATAACTATAGAAAGTTTTGGTTGAGTTACTTTTTGACTAAGTGACGGATAATAGAGGAAAAGGGGAAGGCCGGCATGGATAATAAGGATTTCGAAACGGTATTACATCGAACATTTCAAGAGGTATACAGCGATCTAGAGCAGCTAGTAGATGTAGCAAAGAAGGGAAGACCTTTTCTCGAAAAAGATATTTCTGAAATTGAACAACGACTGAAGCAAAATATTTTAGCAATTGAAATTCAGCTGAAAATCAAATAAGAGAGGCATATGCCTCTCTTTATTTTGTCGTTTCATCATTGATTTAGTTGATTAGATTTTTGTTACGTTTGCAGCTTGAGGTCCACGATTACCTTCAACGATTTCAAAAGAAACTTCTTGTCCTTCTTCTAAAGACTTGTAGCCGTCACCTTCGATAGCTGTGAAGTGAACGAATACATCGTCTCCGCCTTCAACTTCAATGAAGCCGAAACCTTTTTCATTATTGAACCATTTTACTTTACCGTTTTGCATATTGCTTTTTCCTCCTAGTACTGTAGCACACCTTTTGGCATACTAAAAAAAATTTTCATCACCTAACGACTTTGCAGTTGTTAAATGATGGTTCCACTATACACCATCAAAAGTAAAGCGTCAAGCAGGCGAGCCAAATTTTGAGCAGAATGTTTGATTTTTTTGTTTTTTTGGTGAATAACAATGAAATATAAAACGTTTTCGGAACCTCACGTGCAGCTTGTCCGTATATAAAAAAAATACAGAAAGAGGTGCAATCATGAATCGTTATACACTTGAAGAATTTGTTCAGAATACGCAGCAAGAAGATAAAGGAGAAGGGGTCTTCGAACTTGAAACACCAAGACTTTTAGAAATTAATTTGACTGACACGATTTGGGCAAAAACGGGTTCCATGGTTTCCTATCGAGGGAAAATCAAATTTGAACGTGAAGGTGTTTTTGAGCACGGCGTCTCCAAGATGTTCAAAAAAATGCTTTCAGGAGAAGGCACCTCACTAATGAAGGCGACAGGTGATGGGAAATTATACGTGGCAGATCAAGGTAAAAAAATCTCGATTCTTCGTTTGGCTCAAGGAGAATCCATTTTTGTGAATGGAAACGACCTGCTTGCGTTTGAACCATCTGTCCGCTGGGATATCAAATTGATGAAAAAAGTATCTGGTATGCTTGCAGGTGGATTATTTAATGTCAAATTAGAAGGGGCGGGCTTAGTTGCAATCACAAGTCATTATGAGCCGCTGACACTCATTGTTCAGCCGGGTGATTCTGTTTATACAGATCCGAATGCGACTGTTGCGTGGTCAGGGGATTTAAAAACTGAATTTGTGACAGATGTTTCCTTTAAAACGTTTATTGGCAGGGGAAGCGGAGAGTCCATTCAAATGAAGTTTACCGGAAGCGGCTTTGTTGTCGTTCAGCCGTTTGAAGAAGTATACACAACAAATGGAAATCAAGGGTGAGGAAAAAGGTGTCCGTCAATGACGGACACCTTTTTATGATAATGCGCGAGCATATGTTTTGTTATTCATGATGAGATCTGACTGCTCAACGATATCTTCCAAAATGGTTTGAGAAGATTGTTTTAAGTGCAGTTTTTTCATGTTTTGTTTCATTGTTTCTAATTTTTCTTCGTCCTGCAGCAAGTTGGTCACAGATTCTAAAATGTCTTCATGTCGGTTAATGACAATGGCAGCACCATAATCCTCAAAGAAAAGAGCATTTTCCTTTTCTTGTCCAGGGACAGGCTTATAAAGAATGACCGGGACACCGATTGCAGTTGCTTCTGTTAAAGTAATGCCGCCTGGTTTTGTAATCATACAATCTGTTACTCTGAACAATTCATCAATTTGTTCCACATATCCAAGCGCCTTCAATTGATCTGGGTGTGCTTGTTCAAGAACGCTAAGCGATTGTTTCAGCGCGGCGTTCTTTCCGCATACAACAACAATTTGTACTTCACTGTCGAGAAGCAGCGCCTCACATAATTCCTTCACATTTTTTAGTACACCGTGAGCACCGGCCATGATGAGAAGAACTTTTTTATCTGATGATAATCCATATTTCTTATAGATCATCGATTTTGGCACGTCTGCTTCAAACTGTGGTCTAATAGGAATACCTGTCACCTTGACATCGCTTGGATGTGTGCCGATTTCCACTAATTTTTGTTTCACATAATCGGTTGCAACATAGTATCGGTCGATGTTTTCATGTACCCAAATCTTATGGAGACAAAAATCTGTCATGACATTAAAAGTCGGAATCACTTTACCTGTTTTGTTTCGGTATTCTGGTACAACAATCATCGGGAATGTAATAATGATGATGTCCGGATTGTGTAACTGAATTAATTCATCGAGACGCTTATTTCCCATCTTTAAATAAATATTAAATTTGCGTTTATTGTAAATTTTATCTACACCGTAATAAAACAAGCGATAAAATTGTTTCCCAATGGAAAAGCTCTTCAAGTATAAATATTGAGTCACTTCTGACACAATGGGATTCGATTCTTGATACAAATTAGAAACTACAACATGTTCAAACCCTTGGGATTTGCATTCATCATACAGTGTTTTTGCTACCTGCATATGTCCATTTCCATAATTTGCGGTCAAGATTAATATTTTTTTATTGGTATTCAAGAATATTCACCTCAAATGTAATCAACAACAACAAAACTTCGTACGAAAACTATTAATCTCATAGGTCTACATATACATAAAGATAACATATAAACAGTTAGAGCATATCATTCGTTACGAAAGAATTAAACTAATTTTAAAAAACAAACAGATTCAATTGATAATGGAAGACAGAGCCATTTGTATTTTAACACATTTTGACGATTTATCATCAGACCACAGTCTATTTTATTCCCAAACGTATGGTGTTTCTTGATAAACATAATAATTTAGCCAATTCATAAACAATAAGGTTGCATGGGCTTTCCAGCGATTTACTGGGATTAATGTGTCACCATCTTCTATAAAATAGTGGACAGGTTTTTGGACTGTATCATGTTTCAACAAATCTCTTTCATATTCCTGCATCAATGTATCTGTATCATATTCAGGATGTCCAGTTAAAAATACTTGTTTATCATCATCTGAAACAATTAAACAAACACCCGCTTCTTCAGACATACTCAAGACTTTCAAATTCGGCGTGTTTTTTAATTGTTCTGTATTAATATCTGTATGCCTAGAATGTGGGACATAGTATACTTCATCAAAACCTCTGACTAATCTTTCTTTTTTCTCTTTCACAATATGCTCAAATACACCAAATTTTTTCTCGGGAAGCTTGATTTTTTCAATCCCGTAATGGTGATATAAACCTGCCTGTGCACCCCAGCAAATATGAAGGGTAGACGTTACATTGGTTTTACTCCAGTCCAAAATGTCCTGCAGCTCTTTCCAATAAGAAACTTCTTCAAAAGGTAAGTGCTCAATTGGTGCGCCAGTGATGATCATTCCATCAAATTTTTTATGGCGGATCGATTCAAAGGTCGTATAAAATTCATCTAGATGCTCTCTCGACGTATTCTTCGGTGTATGTGTACTTGGAATCAAAAACGTGAAGTACACTTGTAAAGGAGAATTTCCGAGCATTCTCAGCAGCTGCGTTTCAGTTTGTATTTTTTTTGGCATTAAATTTAAGATCACGATATTCAAAGGACGGATATCTTGCTTGAATGCCCTTGTCTCATCCATGACGAAAATATTTTCGCTCTCTAGTATTTGTTTTGCCGGCAGATGAACTGGTATGTTAATAGGCAACTCGCCACCCCCTGAACCAAAGCTAATTTCACTTCATTATAGGAACTTTCTGGCGATATTTCAATGTTTCAATTATGTTACAATGAAAAATAGAGCAAAAAAGAATGCTGTTTCTGTAAAAAAAGGAGGCCATTTTGTTATGATCACAAAGCATTTATCTGATATTGACATTGCCCAAAAGGCTAAGCTGAGACCGATTCAAGACATCGCAGCAAAGCTGCAAATACATGACGAAGAATTAGAATGCTATGGTTTCACAAAAGCGAAAATATCTTTGACTATTTTTGACCGTTTAAAGAAACAAAAAGAAGGACACGTGATTCTTGTCACTTCGATTAACCCTACGCCAGCAGGTGAGGGGAAATCCACGGTAACAGTCGGCCTTGGTCAAGCCTTCGAAAAAATTGGCAAAAAAGCGATCATTGCGATGCGTGAGCCATCATTAGGTCCTACAATGGGAATTAAAGGCGGTGCAGCGGGCGGAGGATATTCACAGGTGCTGCCAATGGAAGAAATCAATCTTCATTTCACAGGGGATTTTCATGCCATTACATCTGCACATAACGCCTTATCTGCATTTATTGATAACCATATCCATCACGGAAATGAACTCGGCATCGACACGCGGCGCATTGTGTGGAAGCGGGTGCTTGATTTAAACGATCGTGCATTAAGACAGGTCGTTGTCGGACTTGGCGGTCAGTTAAATGGGTATCCTAGAGAAGACGGATTTGATATTACAGTGGCTTCCGAAATGATGGCGATCCTCTGTTTAGCAGAAGACTTAAACGACTTAAAAAAACGTCTTTCTTCTATTGTTGTTGCCTATAATCAAGAAGGCGAGCCAGTCACAGTGGGAGCACTTGGATATGAAGGTGTTCTGACGTTACTTTTAAAAGATGCACTCAAACCAAACCTTGTTCAAACGATTGAAGGAACCCCAGCCCTTGTCCATGGCGGTCCTTTTGCTAATATTGCACATGGATGCAATAGTTTAATTGCAACCAAAATGGCAGCAAAATTAGCTGATTATGTCGTAACAGAAGCAGGATTCGGAGCAGATCTTGGAGCAGAAAAATTCCTCCACATTAAAACAAGAGCTGGGGATTTCAAACCTGGTGCAGTTGTCATTGTGGCGACAGTGAGAGCATTAAAGATGCATGGCGGAATGAAGAAAACCGAACTCAAAGAAGAGAATGCACACGCCGTAATAGAAGGTATACATAATTTAGAAAAGCATATTGAAACCGTGCAAGCTTTTGGACTTCCATATATCGTCGCGGTAAACCGGTTTATGACGGATACAAAAGAAGAGATTCAAGCGATAGAAGATTGGTGCGAGAAACATGGCCATCCAGTCAAAGCCGTGAATGTATGGGAAGAAGGAGGCGAAGGCGGGACAGCTCTTGCCGAGGAACTAGCAGCACTCATTGAAAAGAAAAAGAACAACTTTACCTATTTGTATGAAGAGAATGATTCCATCGAAGAAAAGTTATCTAAAGTGGCCAAAGTGGTTTACGGGGCAGATGGGGTCACGCTCACAACTAAAGCAAGAAGGCAGCTGGCTGCCATTGAAGAAAACGGCTGGGCTCATTTACCGGTTTGTATGGCAAAAACACAATATTCTCTTTCGGATGATCCAGCTTTAATCGGCAGACCTAAAGGCTTTACCATTACGATTCGAGAGTTAAAGCCGTCTGTAGGAGCAGGGTTTATTGTAGCCTTAACCGGAAGCATTTTAACAATGCCTGGATTACCTAAAAAACCCGCGGCTCTTAAAATGGATTTATTAGAAGACGGCAGTGTAACAGGACTCTTTTAAACGGGAGCATAAAAAGCGATTTTCTAAAAGAAGCATGTTACGATAGGAAAAAGTGAATCCTAGGAGGCTATGAGATGTCAATTTATGATATTCAGGTCAAGACCATTAACGGTCAGGAACAATCAATGGCAGATTATAAAGGAAAAGTGCTCATTATTGTAAATACAGCAAGCAAATGTGGGCTGACTCCTCAATTTAAACAATTACAAGAGTTATATGATCAATATCATGAAAAGGGCCTTGAAATTTTAGGATTTCCGTGTAACCAATTTATGAACCAAGAGCCAGAAGGAGAAGAAGCCATTCAAGAATTCTGTTCTTTGAATTATGGAGTGACCTTCCCTATGTTTGCGAAAGTAGATGTCAATGGCGAAGAGGCGCACCCGCTGTTCAAGCATTTAACAAGTCAAGCGAAAGGTGTGCTTGGGACAAAAACAGTGAAATGGAATTTCACAAAATTTATCGTGGACCAAGACGGAGAAGTTATTGAACGATTCTCGCCGAAAACACCACCAAAAGAATTAGAAAGCTCAATCATCGCTCTGCTCAACAAATAAGATGCTGACAGTCATGCAGCGAAAACAATTGGAGGCAGCTGCCTCCTTTGTTTCAGACAGGCTGAAGGATGAACCGACTGGACACGATGCGGCTCATGTTGCTCGTGTGCGCCAGCTTGCCGTCCGTATTGCAAATCAGGAAGGCGGCTCTCTATTTATCATCGAGATGGCAGCGATTGTACATGATGTCATTGATGAAAAGCTGTCAAGTGAATGGAAGGTCACTGAAAAGCAGCTTGAGAACCAGCTCCTTTTGTGGGAATTGGACACGCGGGATGTCCGCTATATCATGGACATCATTACAACGATGTCTTTTCGTCATCGGCATAAGCAGTTTAGGCCAATGACGTTAGAGGGGGCCATTGTTCAAGATGCCGATAGGCTGGATGCGATAGGAGCAAGCGGTATCGCTAGAGTGTTTACGTATGCTGGCGCAACAGGTGAGCCCCATTATACAGAGGACATGCAGCAGGGCTCTGTGCTAAAGCATATGGAAGAAAAACTGCTCAAATTAAAAGACTTGATGAACACTCATGCAGGAAAGCAGCTTGCTGATGAGCGGCATGAATTGATGAGTTTATTTATCAAGAAGTGGAAAGAAGAATGCGGCCTTACAGATGAGTAGGGTCTTTATGTGTGTAAGGAGGATATATCAATGAAAATAACAGCTATAGAACCAACGCCAAGTCCGAATACCATGAAGGTAATTTTGACAGAAGCACTTGCTGGCGGTAAAAGCAACAACTACAAAAAGGATCAAAAAGACGAAGCGCCAGAAATGATCAAGCGTATTTTAAGCATTGAAGGTGTAAAAGGGGTTTATCATGTTGCAGATTTCTTAGCGGTTGAGCGAAATGCAAAGTTTGACTGGCAGGGTATTTTACAACAGGTTAGAGAAGCCTTTGGACAAGAAACAGAAGGTCTTCAGGAAGGATCGCAGTCAGGCGATGACACATTTGGGGAAGTGAAAGTGTTTGTCCAAATGTTTAATGGGATTCCAATGCAGGTCAAACTGTCAGACGGTGAAAGAGAAGAGCGGTTTGGCATGCCTGAACGTTTTCAAGCAGCCATTTTAAAGCTTAGAAGCAGCTCAGACAATGTCGTGTTTGAACGTGTCTGGAAGGAACACGGCGTTCGTTTTGGAGAATTTGCTGATATCGGTCAGGAAGTCACAGAGGAGCTGCAAGCAGCCTATGATGATGAGCGTTTAGCCCGCTTAACAGAGGCAGTGAAAGAAGGGCAGGAAGCTGTAGATAGACAGGTGAACCGAAAGGCATATGATGTAACAGAAGACATGCTGCAAGAGGAAGATTGGAAAAAACGTTTTGCCCATTTAGAGCAAATGCAGCCAGAGCTAAAGGATATACCTGTTTTAATGAAAGCAATGGAGGATCCCAAAACGTCTATTCGCAGACAAGCCGTTGTGAATGCTGGCATGATTGAAGATCCTGCCATTCTGCCTATTTTATATAAAGGGCTCGAAGACAAAACAGTGACGGTCCGCAGAACGGCTGGTGACTGTATTTCTGACCTTGGTGACCCGAGTGCTATCGAAGCCATGATCGCAGCATTAAAGGACCCGAGTAAGCTCGTCCGCTGGCGTGCAGCTATGTTTCTTTATGAAGAAGGGGACGAAACGGCACTTGAAGCATTAAAAGAAGCAGAGCAAGACCCTGAGTTTGAAGTCAGTCTTCAAGTGAAAATGGCGATTGAGCGCATTGAGCATGGAGAAGAAGCAAAAGGCTCTGTATGGAAGCAAATGACAGAAAGTAGAAAGAATTCATCAGAATGATGAGAAAGATGAACAAGCTGCCAATGAAAAGCAGCTTGTTTTTCTAAAAATGATAGACAGAAAAATTTTTTTAGAAAAATTATTTTGAATATTGTTGAAATATGCGAAAAAACTCTATATAGTAGTACCAATATAGAATATTGGAGGTCAGATTTTATGACACGAACCTTGCTGAGCGCTTGCTTCAGCAGCCATGTTAGTCATCGGTCATTCATAGGTGGCTAAATAAACAGAAAATTTGTAAAATAAAATCAACTCAAAATCATGCAGTCAACAAGACTTGTAGTATAGGAGGCTTTTTAAACAGATGGCAGAACTACGCAGTAACATGATTAAACAAGGAATCGACAGAGCACCTCACCGAAGCTTACTAAGAGCGGCGGGGGTAAAGGATGAGGATTTCGGCAAGCCATTTATTGCCGTATGTAATTCCTATATTGATATTGTCCCAGGACATGTCCATCTTCAGGAATTCGGGAAGATTGTGAAGGAAGCCATTCGTGAAGCTGGCGGAGTGCCATTTGAATTCAATACGATTGGCGTCGATGATGGAATTGCCATGGGTCATATCGGGATGAGATATTCATTGCCAAGCCGTGAAATCATTGCGGACTCTGTAGAAACCGTTGTATCTGCTCATTGGTTTGATGGAATGGTTTGTATTCCTAACTGCGATAAAATCACACCAGGAATGATGATGGCAGCGATGCGCGTGAATATCCCGACTGTCTTTGTGAGCGGGGGACCGATGGAAGCGGGTAGAACAAGTGACGGCAGAAAAATTTCTCTTTCTTCTGTGTTTGAAGGCGTTGGTGCATACCAGTCAGGTAAAATCAATGAAGAGGAATTAAATGAATTAGAGCAGTTTGGCTGTCCAACCTGCGGATCTTGTTCAGGTATGTTTACAGCTAACTCAATGAACTGTTTAGCGGAAGCACTCGGGATCGCTCTTCCTGGAAATGGAACGATTTTGGCGACATCACCAGAACGAAGAGAATTTGCGAAGAAGTCTGCAAAACAACTCATGGAGCTCATCAAAAAAGATATTAAACCACGGGATATTGTCACTGAAAAAGCAATTGATAATGCATTTGCATTAGATATGGCACTTGGTGGTTCAACCAATACCGTTCTTCACACATTGGCAATTGCGAATGAAGCAGGTGTTGAATATTCACTTGAACGTATCAATGAAGTAGCAGAACGTGTGCCTCATTTATCAAAACTTGCTCCAGCTTCAGACGTTTATATTGAGGATTTACATGAAGCAGGCGGTGTTACAGCGGCACTAAATGAATTGTCTAAAAAAGAAGGAGCTCTTCATTTAGATACAATGACTGTCACTGCGAAAACGCTTGGCGAGAACATTGCGGGGCATGAGGTAAAAGATTATAACGTCATTTATCCAATTGACAAGCCATTTACTGAAAAAGGCGGCTTAGCCGTTTTATTTGGAAACCTTGCGCCAGATGGAGCCATCATTAAAACGGGCGGGGTACAAGACGGGATCACACGCCACGAGGGGCCTGCGATCGTATTTGAATCCCAGGAAGAAGCCCTTGAAGGTATCATTAATAGAAAAGTAGAAGCAGGACATGTTGTCATCATTCGCTACGAAGGACCTAAAGGCGGACCTGGCATGCCTGAAATGCTTGCACCTACTTCACAAATCGTCGGCATGGGACTTGGACCAAAGGTTGCTTTAATTACAGACGGACGTTTTTCCGGCGCTTCTCGCGGATTGTCTATTGGGCACGTCTCTCCAGAGGCAGCTGAGGGCGGCCCGCTTGCATTTGTTGAAAATGGTGACCATGTCGTTGTCGATATCGAACAGCGCATTTTAAGCGTAGATGTTCCAGAGGAAGAATGGGAAAGAAGAAAAGCAAACTGGAAAGGCTTTGAGCCAAAAGTAAAAACGGGTTATCTTGCTAGATATTCAAAACTTGTGACATCAGCCAATACAGGCGGAATCATGAAAATTTAATCTGATATCGAACATTTGAAAATTGGCTCTCTCTATAGTATCCTTTATTCACAACATAAGGATTATAGAGGGGGCTTTTTTATGTCAATGGCATATGAAGAATACATGCGCCAGCTCGTTGTACCGATGCGTCAAGAGCTGACAAGTGCAGGATTTCAAGAACTAACAACGGAAGAAGAAGTAGAACAAACGATGCTAGAAGCAGAAGGAACGACATTTGTAGTTGTTAATTCTGTATGCGGGTGCGCTGCCGGCTTAGCACGCCCAGCTGCTACTCAAGCTGTGATGAAGGCAGAAAAAACTCCAGATCGAATTGTCACAGTTTTTGCTGGTCAGGACAGGGAAGCAACGGCAAAAATGAGAGAATACTTCACAGGCGAAGAGCCATCGTCTCCATCTATGGCACTTTTAAAAGGAAATGAACTCGTTCATTTTATTCCGCGTGACGAGATTGAAGGTCATGAAATGGAAGACATCATGAACAACGTCTTATCTGCATTTGAAAAACATTGCTAATACACATGTTGAAATGTCCTGTGATCAAGTCAGGGCATTTTTTCTTGATCATGATGGAGGAACCGCATGCTTATCACAACAAGCTTTAGAGCAAATGAACAAACAATTGAAACAGCAAAAGCCCTTGCAGAGGATTTACATGGTGAGTATGTAGAAAGGCGCAAACAATCCGTCAAGCAGCTTGCGATGAAACGAGGAGATGTCCTTGTTGTGGGGAAAGAAAGATTTGAATGGTATCAGCCAAATGGTGAAAAGTTCTTCTTCCATCCAAGCTCAGCGATGTTCAGGGTGAAGCGGCTCATGCGCGGGGAAAAGGATCCTTTAATCGAAGCCACGCAGCTTCAGCCGGGCGATTCCTTTTTAGATTGTACGCTTGGCCTAGGATCAGATGCCATTACAGCAAGCCTGCGAGTAGGTGCGAATGGAAGGGTCGTCGGTATCGAAAAGAGTCCGATGACAGCATTGCTAGTGCGAGAAGGACTAAACACATGGGAGACAGGGGTAAGAGAGGCAGATGAAGCGATGAACCGGATATCTGTTGTAAGTGGAGACAGTATCGAGCAGCTAAAAAAGCTCTCTGATGAATCATTTGATGTCGTCTATTTTGACCCGATGTTTGAGGAGACGATTCAAGAATCTGCAAGTATCGCACCGCTCCGTCATGCGGCAGAGCACCACTTTGACCACGAAACAGCCGTCCAAGAAGCGCTGAGAGTGGCGAGAAAAAGAGTGGTTTTAAAAGATCATTGGAAAAGCACCCGATTTCTAGCAGAATCCTATCAATTTCACGTTTTAAAACGAAAAACAGCCCAATTTCATTATGGATATATTGAGAAAGAAAAAAGCCCTCGCTAAAGGTTCAGGTGTGCAGACAATTCTTTTTAATTCCTTGTCAATCATCTAAAAAAGCCCTTATTCAGGGCTTTTAATCTGTAATCTCCATATAGACAAAATAAAATAATGTCAGCAAGGAAGCCGTAATAAAAAAACCTTCAAGCATACCCATTCCTCCCAAATTTTAGTCGTCATTACTGCCATTGTAAACGTTTTATTATGAAAAAGAAAGTCTCAAATCGGTGACCAAATTGAATGACTGAAAATTCATTATATGCTAGAATAGCAGTATGATAACTTATGGAAGGAATTAGATATCATGAAGATGTGGATGAGAAAAACGCTTGTTGCGCTCTTTACGATTGCAACTTTTGGTTTAGTCTCTCCTCCGTCGGCTTTGATGACAGACAAGCCCTCTGAACTTTCTTCATCTGATAAAACGCCTTATACAGCTGTTTATGATACATCAGATGAAATGCGCAGCTGGGAACTAACGCAAGAGGAAAGCAAAGAACAGTTAGACCCCTTTGAGCAATATAAGCAAGAGGTGCTGTCAAGTGCAGAAAATCAATCCTTTCTCAAATTTGGCCGTAAAATCACACCTGTCATTGAGGACGAGTACAGAGAAGAGATTCAGCCGAAGATTGAACAAGTGTTAACCGACTATTTAACAAATTTCAAAGATGACGAAAAATTTCAAGATGTTGTTTTAACTGATCAGCCTTCAAGCGGAAATGGCGAAAAAATCTTCCACATTTACAACCGCAAGACCGGAGAAGATTTGCTCCGTTTTCATGTCAGAAGAGATCAGCCGCCTCACAGCGGATATTGGTTTAACTTTCATTACCATACAGCAGAAGATGGATTCCAGACACATCACGAACTCGGTAATATTTACTGGGACAAAAACACCCCGCCGAGCTGGATGAGCCACTAGAAGGAGATGTCATGCCAATTGAAAAAATATACAATGAACGAAATGGTGCAGATTACAAAACAAATGTTAAACGATCGCGGAGTGAAAATTGAAGATATCGCACACATTGTGCTGAAGCTCCAAGAAAAATATCATCCAAACCTTCCACTTAGTGTCTGTATTGAAAATGTTGAAAAAGTGCTGAATAAAAGAGAAATTGTCCATGCAGTTTTAACAGGACTTGCCCTTGATCAGCTGGCAGAAAAAAAGCTCTTGCCAGAACCTTTACAGCACTTAGTTGAAACAGATGAGCCGCTATATGGAATTGATGAGATTATTCCGCTTTCCATTGTCAATGTATATGGATCAATCGGCTTGACCAACTTCGGTTATTTAGATAAAGAGAAATTTGGTATTATTCGTGAATTAGATGAAGGCCGTCCAGGTGAAGTGCATACTTTCCTTGATGACCTAGTCGCTGCACTTGCCGCAGCAGCTGCAAGCCGCATTGCTCACTCACACCAAGATATTAAGGATGAAGAGCAGGAACGAGTGAATCAAGCATAAAAAGAAAAACATGTCTGCTCATCATGCAGGCATGTTTTTTTGGTTTCAAGAAAAGCCGAAATAAGGTAAACTACAACAAGAACATAAATAAAGGATGAAAAAAATGAAACAATACAAAGAGTTATGCCGTCATGTATTACAGCACGGGGATGAAAAAGGTGACAGAACGGGTACAGGTACAATCAGCACGTTCGGTTACCAGATGAGATTTGATTTACAGGAAGGATTTCCTCTTTTAACCACAAAGAAATTACACCTGAAATCGATCATTCATGAGTTGCTTTGGTTTTTAAAAGGTGATACAAATGTCAAATATCTTCAAGAAAATGGTGTCCGCATTTGGAACGAATGGGCAGATGAAAATGGAGAGCTGGGCCGTGTATACGGTGCACAGTGGAGATCATGGGCGAGCGGAGACGGCGAGACAGTGGATCAGATCACAAAGCTGATTCATGATATTGAGCACAACCCGAATTCAAGACGACTGATCGTCAGCGCTTGGAACCCGGGGGAAATTGATCAAATGGCGCTGCCTCCTTGTCATTGTCTATTTCAATTTTACGTATCAAACGGGAAGCTTTCCTGCCAGCTATATCAAAGATCGGCAGATATCTTTTTAGGCGTGCCATTTAATATTGCTTCATATGCCCTTCTAACGATGATGATTGCCAAAGTCACAAATCTTGAGCCAGGAGAGTTTATTCACACACTCGGAGATGCTCATATTTATCAAAATCATCTTCCACAGGTGAAAATGCAGCTAGAGCGCGAGGAACGCACGCTTCCTACGCTTCGTATTACAAGAGATGTAAAGAGCATTTTTGATTTTACGTTTGATGATTTTGTGCTTGAGAACTATGATCCGCATCCGCATATAAAAGGAGAAGTCAGTGTATGATTTCCATGATTGCGGCGACAGGAGAAGACAGAGTCATTGGTCTAGATAATCAAATGCCTTGGCATTTACCAGCAGATTTAGCGTATTTTAAAAAAGTCACAGGCGGTCATACGATTGTCATGGGCAGAAAAACCTTTGAATCGATTGGACGAGCGCTGCCTAACCGCCGAAATATTGTGCTGACCACAAGTTCTTCTTTTAAAGCAGAAGGATGCGAGGTTGTTCATTCAATTGCTGATATTTTGGCAATTGGGGAAAGCGAGACAGAGCTATTTATCATTGGCGGGTCTAAGCTGTATGAAGAAATGATGCCATATGCTGATCGTCTCTATATCACGCACATTCACCATGCGTTTGAAGGAGACCGCTATTTCCCGTATTACAATGAAGATGAATGGACGATTGTATCACGCGAAAAAGGCCATCGTGACGAAAAGAACCCCTACAATTATGAATTTGTCGTATATGACAAAAAAGGATAAGTGAGTAGGAGGAGTACGGTTGTTTCGTTATTGGTTTTTAACGATTTATGTTGTTGTATCCTTTTTAAAAAGTATGAGGCATTTGTACGATCATGAATTAACGGATCCACGCATTTCCTATACGAAACGAATGCATCTCATTCATGAGCATGCAAAAAGGTTTTCCCGGGGATGTATTGATCAATCAGGATCAGTCATGACCATTCATCAGCAAAAGAAGCTGCCAGATGGCCCGGTTATTTATGTCACAAAAGAGCTGAATCCAGTCACGACGACATTATTGATCGGCCACCTTGAGAAGCCATTTGCTTTCATGGCAAAGCCGAAGCTTTTTCGGTATCCGATTTTAAAACAATGGCTCAAAAAAATGGCGGTTATCCATCAGAATCAAACGGATGAGGTCTTATTAGAAGAAGCAAAGGAAAGAATCGTGTCTGGGCAGAGTCTATTGCTTTCAGAAGCGTATCGTCATATTGCAGAGGCGCTTGCTGAAGAATACGATTGTCCGCTTGTACCAATTGAAACTAGCGGAACGGATCGTCTTTTAACTGGGAAGATCGTGAAAAGACTGCGTCCTGTTAATGTCGATATTCATATTAAAGCTCCTGTCATGATCAGTGATTACGCACAAAAACGTGCATAGAAAAAACCAGCATCCGAATAGTGGATGCTGGTTTTTTCATTCTATGCAGCAGGAATGTTTACGCAATAGAATAAAATACAGAAGAACATCGATGCGCTGCCGCCAAGAACAAAGCTGTGCCAAATCGCATGATGATAGGGAATTTTCCGCCAAATATAAAAGATGGTTCCGACTGAATATAATATGCCGCCTAACAGTAAGAGGCCAAATCCTGCACCTGTTAATTGGATATAAAGCGGTTTGATGGCGATGATGATCATCCAGCCCATTAATAAATAGACAAGGGTAGATACGATAATAAAGCGTTTGACGAAAAAGATTTTAAAGACAATCCCACCAGCAGCAAGCGCCCATACAATGGCAAGGAGCGTATAGCCGAGTGCACCTTTTAGTGGTCCAAGTAAAAAGGGTGTATATGTACCAGCAATCAATACATAAATAGCCGAGTGGTCAAGGATTTCAAAAATATCTTTTGTTTTTTTGTGCCGAATGCTATGAAGCAGGGTTGAGCTTAAATAAAGCAGCAGCATGGATGCACCAAATATCGAAAAGCTGATAATGTCTGTGACAGTGCCGTATTGAACAGCGAATAAGACGAGAAACACAATGGCTGGGATGGATAAAATAACACCTATGCCATGTGTAATGGCGTTTGCAATTTCTTCTTTTACAGTAAACAATGGATGTCCTCCTTTTATTGAACCGGTATATAACCATCAAGCGACTTCAGGAATGAAAGACCTTCAAGTGTAATCTTCGTTCCGGCCCTGCCTTTTCCTTTCGTCACGTATGCTTTTTTCTCAAGATCATCTAAGCGGTTTCGCACCTGCTGAGGGGTCAGCGGGATGTCTCCTTGTTTGCTTAATTCAGACAAGATGCGCCTGCTGGCTGCTTCTCCTTTTTCATTGAGAGATTTAATGGCTTCCAGCAAGAAAACAAACTCTTGTTTTTCCATTAGTGTGAGCTGGTGTTCTTCCTTTTTACCTTTCACGGCTGAGGGAAGAGGTGCTAATACAAAGGGCGGTAAATGATGTAAAAATACCGTGTGGCCCTCGAGTATGGACGCAGCGTAATGAACGATATTTTTGAGTTCTTGGACATTTCCTTCAAATGGATACTGCTGCAAGGCTTCCCAAACACTTGGATCAATATCAGGTGCCATGTTCAGCTCTTGAAAGAAAACATTTGTTAACACAGGAATATCTGTTTTTCGTTCGGCTAAAGCTGGAAGGGCCAAATGAAGAACATTCAGACGATAAAACAGCTCGGGTAAAAAGGTAGAAGAAACCCTGAGTGCTTCTATTGATAAAGACGAAGAAGCGATTACTTTTGTTGCAGGTGACGTTTCTAGAAAGTGAAAGACCTGGTGCTGCATAGAAATACTTAATGCACCGATTTCATCTAAATAAAGAATTTGATTGTTTTTTTCTATGAAGGCTTTCTGTAAGGTTTCTTCATTCAAGATGGGGCAATACATGTGTGTCAGTGATGCGTGTGATACGTTCGCCATTTCTTGGGCGAATAGCGTTTTGCCTGTGCCGATGTCTCCTGTTATCAAGACCGGCTGTTCGTTTTTCGAAAATTGTTTTGCCAGATGAATTGCATGCTTGATATCTTGATGATCACCATAGATAGATGCGAATGATTGAGTGGCCATTGGGTGATTCCTTTCTTTGTGGTTCTAATTGGTTCAATTGTAACACCCAATTAAAACAAATGTACAGGAAAACGAAAAAGTTTATAAAATTTATGATGGATCCATGATCTATTGGTTTATTTTTTGAATATTCATGTTATAATGACAAATTAAATAAGGTTAAAGAGAAAGGATCTTGTACATGAAACCGTTGCTCAAAGAAAATACGCTAATTCAAGTGAAAGACATCTTAAAAGCCCATCAAAATTTGAAGGATGTAGTCATTCATACACCACTTCAAAAAAATGAGCGACTTTCTGAACGATATGAATGTAATGTCTACTTAAAAAGAGAGGATCTTCAAGTAGTTCGTTCCTTTAAATTAAGAGGCGCTTTTAATAAAATGAGCCAGCTTCCAAAAGATAAACTAGAAAATGGCATTGTCTGTGCAAGTGCAGGAAATCACGCACAGGGTGTTGCCTATTCTTGTAAATATTTAGGCATCCACGGGAAAATCTTTATGCCTGCTACGACGCCAAGGCAAAAAGTATCACAAGTGGAGCTGTTCGGAAAAGAATATGTTGAAATTATCTTAACCGGAGATACGTTTGATGATTCGTATCATGAAGCCGTAAAATGCGGAGATGAAGAGAAGCGCGAATTTATCCATCCGTTTGATGATCTGGATGTGATGGCAGGACAAGGAACGACTGCTGTCGAAATCTTAAATGATATCGAAGTGGAGCCTCACTTTTTATTTGCAAGTGTCGGAGGTGGAGGTCTGTTATCTGGTGTTGGTACATATATCAAAAATATCTCACCAGAAACCGAAATCATTGCAGTCGAACCGCTTGGCGCAGCTTCACTGCATGCCTCGCATGAGAAGGGCGAGGTTGTGACACTTGATTCGATTGATAAGTTTGTAGACGGAGCAGCGGTTCAGCGGATTGGCGAAAAGACGTTTACATCGCTTCAGTCTGTTGTCGATAAAATCAGTCTTGTACCAGAAGGGAAAGTGTGTACAACGATTTTAGAGCTGTATAATCAATGTGCGATTGTAGCAGAACCGGCAGGCGCATTGCCAATCGCAGCATTAGATGCCCATCGCGAGGAGATCAAAGGGAAAAATGTTGTCTGTATTGTCAGTGGAGGAAATAATGACATCGGCAGAATGCAGGAAATCAAAGAACGCTCGATGATCTATGAAGGGCTTCAACATTACTTTATTGTCAATTTTCCGCAAAGAGCAGGAGCGCTTCGTGAATTTTTAGATGAAGTGTTAGGGCCAAATGACGATATCTCACGCTTTGAATATACGAAAAAGAATAACCGAAGCAAAGGTCCTGCGCTAGTCGGCATCGAATTGAAAGAAAGAGATGACTATGCAGCGCTGATTGAGCGGATGGATAGAAAAGGCTTTCACTATGTTGAAGTGAATAAAGATCAAGATTTATTCCACCTATTTATTTAGGCTTAACAGATAATTGGAAAAGAGGATTGATCGTTTGTGCTGCTCAAAACAATATGTTTTAGACGGATGGATGGAGCTCAGATCAAGGTAACAGAAGTCCCTGTTCTAAAGGGAGATGAGACGTATCGTTTCATGCTCACCTTTAGACTTGAAGCTTTCTTGAAAAAAGTCTATGTATCTAAAGGAAAGAGAACTGTGTACTCTTTCAGAGAGGATGTGAAACGTAACGTCAAGTGGAGCACATATGAACAGATCTATCAGGAGCCTACACTGAAACACAATGCGTAAGCAGGAATCTTTGTCAAAAGGGGGAAGCAGCCATTTTGAAATGGCTGCTGCTCAGTTTGGCAAGGATTTTTTTCGTGACAAGAAGAAAATGTGACAATTTCAAAAACGTTAGGTCAGTTGTTTTCAAGTGTGCAGGAAATAAGGTAATATCATAAGTAAAGACTAAGACAGCAAGGATGAGACGATAGTGAAACAAATTAAAATTGTAACAGATTCAACTGTGGACCTTCCGCAAGAAAAAATCAATGAACTTTCTATTCACGTGATTCCGCTCAATATCTCCATTTCCGGAGTTGATTATATTGACCGGGTGAATATACAGCCAGATGAATTTATTGAAAAAATGGAGGCCGCTGAGGAACTGCCGAAAACGTCTCAACCTGCGATCGGTCAATTCGTCGAATTATATGAAAAGCTGACGGCAGATGGAAGCGAAGTGATCAGTATCCATTTAACTGGTGGTATGAGCGGTACTGTTCAAACTGCTGAAAGCGCTTCGAAAATGGTAGATGGAAATATCACGGTGATTGATTCGAATTTTATTTCCTATGGATTAGGATTTCAAGTCGTCAAAGCAGCAGAACTAGCCAAAAAGGGTGCAAGCCGTGAAGATATTATCACAGAATTAGATAAAATCCGTCTTCAAACAAAGCTATATGTCACGATCGATACATTAGAAAATCTCGTCAAAGGCGGCAGAATCGGAAGAGGAAAGGCGCTGATCGGCTCACTTCTTCACATCAAACCAATTGCCAGCTTGACAGACGGGGTATATACGCCAGAAGCGAATGTGAGAAGCTACTCTGCGCTTGTCCGCCATCTGACAAAACAGTATGTACAGGCGGTGAAGGGAAAAACAGTTCAAGCCATTGGGATCGCACATGCAGATGCATTAGAACTCGCTGAAAAGCTAAAAAAAGCGCTACTTGACCACACACCTGAAGCACTGATTGACATCGCCTACACAACACCGATTATTTCTTGTCATACCGGAAAGGGCGCAATAGGCTTTACTTTTTATACCGATTGATAGAAAAAGGGGATGGACATATCATGTATAGAAAAAGGGGAGCCTTACTTGGTGCGCTTATGACGATAAGCGTGCTTCTTTTAGTCTCATGTTCAAATGGGCAAATCAAGGATGCTTTAAATTATCAAATAGAGCCGTTTGAGTTTGAAAACCAAGATGGCCAAAAGGTGTCATTGGATGATTTGAAGGGGAAAGTATGGGTAGCTGATTTTATTTTCACAAGCTGTGAAACGATTTGTCCGCCGATGACTGCTCATATGACAGAGCTGCAAAAACGGTTAAAAGAAGAAAAATTGGATGCGCATATCATTTCCTTTAGCGTGGACCCAGAGGTCGATTCACCGAAAAAGCTAAAGGAATTTGCAAAAGCCTATCCATTGTCCTTTAAAAATTGGGATTTTCTCACTGGGTATTCACAGTCAGAAATTGAAAAATTCGCAATGAAAAGCTTTAAAACCATTGTAAAAAAACCTGAAGATGAAGACCAAGTGATTCATCAGTCTCTGTTTTTTCTTGTCAATCAAGATGGGAAAGTGATGAAAAATTATGATGGCGTGCAAAACACACCTTATGATGATATCATCAAGGACATCAAAACGCTGAACCGAAGCTAGCATAAGGATGTTCAAATGGGCGAAAACATGATACACTTTTTTAATCAGAAAAAGGAGGGACATCATCGTTTGAAGGCTCGTTTGATTTTGATTGTGATGTCTCTAGCTTTTGTTCTTTCTGCATGTTCCGCGCAAGAGGCTGGCATAAAGGATAAACTAGAAGACACACCAAAAGTAAAAGAACATATTACCATCGCAGCGGTTGGAGATTCCTTAACAGAAGGAATCGGAGATCAAGATAAAAAAGGCTATGCAGGCATAACCCGTGACAAGATAGAAGCAGTGGACGGCGTGCAGTCTGTCACATTAAAAAACTATGCCATTAAAGGCAGTAGAACAGTAGATTTATTAAAAAGATTAAAAGAAAAAAAGGTGCAGGACGGACTGAAAGACGCTGACTATATTTTCTTTACGATCGGCGGGAATGATCTCATGCATGTTGTCCGTCAAAATGTGCTTAATTTGACGTTTGCTCCTTTTCAAAAAGAGCAAGGTCCTTTTGAAGAGCGCTTTAAAACCATTCTTGCTCAACTGAGAGAACAGAATGACCATGCGAAAATCATGTATGTCAGCATGTACAATCCTTTTAAATTCAGTTTGTCTGAGCTGCGAGATATTGATGAAGTCGTTCAAGACTGGAATGCCGCTGCCAAAAAGGAACTCAAAAAAGACGGCAATGCGGATATGATCAATGTAGCAGATTTATTTGAAGAAGGTTCTGATGAAAAATTACTGGCAGAAGATGATTTCCACCCAAACCAAAAGGGGTACTCTCTTATGGCAAATCGTTTATTCTCCGAAGTGAAAAAAGAAGGACTGCCGAAGGAATAGGGTGAAACAGATGAAAAAATGGAAAAGCTTATTTTTTATTTTACTTGCAATCAATCTATTGATTGTGATTGGCTGCGGTATTTTGATGCTGCTGCCAGGCGGTCAATCCGCTTCAACCAAAGAAGTGAAAAGCGAATATGCTTTTAATATATCCAGCTCAAAGGAATCACTCACCAGCTTTGTGAATGATTATTTGAAAAATCAAGGATCAAATGATATGCCAGACTTTCATGTAGCAATCGATCAAGATGTGAAAGTAACAGGCGCAATTAAAGCTTTCTCTTCAACGATTGATGCAAACGTCTCATTTACGCCAACTGTTGAAGATAATGGTGATGTGCTTTTGAAAGTGGATGACTTTTCAATTGGACAATTGAGCATTCCGATTAGTTTTGTTTTAAGCTACATGGGTCAGTTCTATGAGCTGCCAGAGTTCGTTCATGTAAAACCGGATCAAAAAACGGTTGAAGTGCGTCTTTCAGAAATGCCGCTGACGAATGATATGTATGTGAAAGCAAATAAAATTGATCTGCAGAACGATGAAATTGAATTCTCATATTATCATCCAAAGCAATAGAACGTGTGAGTCAGGAGTGAAATCATGAAGCGAGTCTATCAATATTTTAGTTTACTGTCGTTTTTATTTGCTGCGTACTTTGGCATAACAGCTGCCAATGCTTTAAAAGCAGAAAATATCGATCAGTTTTACTTAAATATTGCCTACTGTGCATTATTTCTAGGCACGATGATTCTTGCTTTTGATTTTCAAAAGCAAGAAAAAGCTGAAGATGTCTCGTAAGGAGCCTTTTCCACTTTAGGAAAGGCTCTTTTTTATAATTGCCGAGACAAGACCACCTTTGCCATAAGTTCAGGATCTCCGTTAGCAAAACCATGAAGCAGAATCAGGTATGCACGCTTTGTTTGCAGATGAACTTTTGGGATATCAAGCAGTACACTTTGAGTGCCGGCGGCTTTCAATTCAAAATGATATTTGTTCGGGGAGAAATGATGAATGTGGGTGCTGTTTACATAATCAAGCTCCTTCGATATAACCCCATGGTCTCGTTCGTATATATCTATAGAAGGAAGGTCCGGAGACAGCTGTACAAATGTAAGTGCTGACAGGTCATCTTGCTTGATCAAAGTAGCCTGCTGCTCAGTCAAGAGTGCAAAGCCTGCACGGGCACCTGTGATACATAATGTGTAGACCTCGCCGCTCTTAAATCGAATGCGGGAATGAAGAATTCTCTCATTTGTAGCCAGTTTGAACACTTCTATTTCATACATTCCCTCATCCCACTCCATATAAGCGGTCAAATGGCTGTAAGGCATTGGTTTCATTATCTGCTTCCGGTTCACATAAACAGCGAGCTCACTGAGATCTGGTGCAGCGTGAAATAATCGAATAAAGGCTTTTGATGAAGGGCTGCTTTGAAGATGCTCGTAGGTGTCAGCGAATGGCCGATATGGAAAGTCATGATAAAAGAGCTGCTGCATGTCATCAATCCCTTCTTTCTCATGCAATGGTGTTTTTTGTAGCGTATGCATGAAAAAGACGATCTGTATAGGCAAAAGAAGCATAGAAAAAAGCCTGACGTTTTCCGTCAGGCCGGCATGTTAAGAAGGAGAAGAATATTGATGATATTCAGCTAGTTTAATGAACGTTTTTTCATCCTCAATTAAACCACAAACACCGCACTGGACTTTCATTTGAGGACCTTGATAGCTCAAGTGAAAAGGAGACAGCTGTTCTCCTTCGTATCTTTCAACAACTGCTCCTGTTGCTGGATCAAGCTTTACAGGTTCTGAAAGCTGCTCAATGAGATTAAAGCGCGTTCTGTTTGTTTTACAGTTTGGACAAAGATAAGGGCTTGTCATGGTTTGTTCCACCTCTTTTTATCCGTAGCATGTCCTGAGCGCTAAAATCTATGCTTAATCCTTTTGACTTTTATCCAGCTTTTTAAATAATTTGATCATTGTTTTTAGTTCTTCGTCATCAAATGATTCAAATCGCTCCATAAAGTATTCGGTTTTCTTTTTCTCAAAATGCTCAGTAATTTCCTTACCCTTATCGGTTAAGTGGATTTTGATGATGCGGCGGTCCTCTTTTGAGCGGATACGGGTGATCCAGCCTTTTTCTACGAGTGTGTCAGTCACAGCGGTAATATGACTTGCTGACACTCCAAGAATGGAAGCGAATTCCGTTACTTTTTTTGCACCTTGCTCACGGAGCAGATTTAAAATAAGAAATTCATTCCGAGATAATTCGTTTTCGAGCAGGCTGTTAATTTCATAACGGATCTGCTTAAATACGGTTCTCAGTAAAGTGTCCATTTCGTACATCATTTGTTTTCTTTGTTCCAATCATTAAACCCCCATTATATTTTAAAGATACGACAGAATGCTTTCTTTTATTTTAGGTAGACAAGTCGTATCATTTTCATTATTTTTTATCATGTTATAATATGATGATACCATTTTTTAAATGAAGGGGGCACTAATATGTCTGAAAAACAAGAATTAGCCACATTTGCAGGAGGCTGCTTCTGGTGTATGGTTAAACCTTTTGATGAACAGCCGGGCATTATCAAAGTTGAATCAGGGTATACTGGCGGACATACAGTGAATCCGACCTATGAGGAAGTATGTACAAATACAACGGGACATAGAGAAGCGGTTCAAATCACGTTTGATCCTGACGTGTTCCCGTATGAGAAGCTGCTAGAGCTGTATTGGCAGCAAATAGACCCAACAGACGATGGGGGGCAATTTGGCGATAGAGGGGAATCTTACCGTACAGGTATTTATGTTCATCATGACGAGCAGCGAAAGCTAGCAGAAGCATCGAAAGAGCAGCTGAGCCAAAGCGGGATTTTCAAAAAGCCAATCGTTACAGAAATTTTAGACGCAGGTCCTTTTTATCCAGCAGAGGAATATCATCAGCATTATTATAAGAAAAACAAAATGCACTACGAACGATATCATGTCGGTTCGGGCAGAGCCGGTTTTATTGAGTCCCATTGGAGTGATAAATAATGGCAAATGAAAAAGAAAAGCGTATAAAAGAATTAAACCGCATGCAGTACGAAGTCACGCAAAATAATGGCACGGAGCCGCCATTTCAAAATGAATTTTGGGATCATAAAGAAGAAGGTATCTATGTGGATATCATTTCAGGAAAGCCGCTTTTTTCTTCTTTAGATAAGTTTGATGCCCACTGCGGATGGCCAAGTTTTACAAAACCGCTTGAAGAGGAAGAAGTAGCAGAGAAGGTTGATACGAGTCATGGAATGGTGCGGACAGAGGTTCGCAGTAAAACAGCTGATTCTCATCTAGGTCATGTTTTCCCTGATGGCCCAGGGCCAAACGGTCTTCGGTATTGTATTAACTCAGCCGCTTTAAAGTTTATCCCAAAGGATGATCTTGAAAAAGAAGGCTACGGGGATTTGAAACATCTATTTGATTGATCCATCTAAAAATCGTCACATGGAAAGCAGCTGCTTCCGTGTGACGATTTTTTATTTTTTATGATGTGTATGATGTAATTGTTCAATGATGTGGAACAGCTTTTCTTTTGTAATGAGCGGTGCTTCTTTTGAGGTGTAATTCGTTAAGTCGACTTTTTGAAAGGCAGGGTGCAAATGTGGTCTTGGTAAAATGGCATAAAATTGTTCATGTTCAAACAGTGCATCTGCTTCGTGCGGGAATGTGAGCTCCTCGTGAAGCTTTTCGCCAGGTCTTTTTCCGACTACAAGAACATCTGGAGATTGAGCATTGATTTGAGCGGCATATTCGTGAAACGCTTTTAAAAGATCGGCAAGCTGTAAGGACTCCATCTTGAGAATGAAGGTTTCGCCGCCTTTCATCATAATTGCTGCTTGAAGTGTGAGGGAAACAGCCTCTTCAATAGACATAAAAAAACGTGTCATATGAGGATCAGTCACGGTCAAAGGTTTTTCATTTAATAGCTGCTGGAGCATGATCGGAATAACGGAACCTCTAGATCCAAGCACATTGCCAAAGCGTACAGAGCAAAACCTGGTTTTTTGATTCGGAATACTTTCGTTTGCTTGGAAAAATAGTTTTTCTGAAATCAATTTTGTTGCACCCATGGCATTCGTCGGAGAAACCGCTTTGTCAGTTGAAATGTTGACGACATGACTCACTTCATGTTCGAGGGCGGCTTCAATGACGTGCTGTCCGCCGATGATATTCGTTTGAACGGCTTCGAACGGATTATCTTCACAAGTGGGTACTTGTTTTAAGGCCGCTGCATGGAAAATGATATCCACACCCTTGACGAGCTGTCTCACGCGGCTTGCATCCCGGACATCTCCTAAAGCGAATACGACTTCTGGATGTTCTGCGTACTCATTTTTCATCATGTATTGTTTGCTGTCATCTTTACTGAAGACGATTATCTTCTTTGGAGAGCAACTTGTTAATTTATTCACGATTTGCCGGCCGATTGACCCCGTACCGCCTGTAACCAATATCGTTTTGTCACGAAAAAAGGTCTTCAAAGTCGTTTCTATCTGTTTGGACATATCTAATCCCCCAACTCTCATTTCTCTACTTTGCATCATATGTGAAAGAGCGGCATTCGTTTGAGGAAAAGAACCACTTCATGCATAAATTAGGTGAACAAATTATAACCATCTGCTAGTCGTCTTAATAGAATATGGAGAGATAAGAGATCAACTAGAAAAACGAGAGACCTGAATACTTCAGTACTGCGGTCAGCTCGGGAAGAAAATGGTAAGGGAGCTGTGCGCGAGGGGAGAAGAGAAGACATGTATAGGGGAAATCGTATTTTAGCTATGATACCTGCATTTAGAAGTCACGACGGCCAGCATGATGAACACATACGCATATTGGCAGAGAGGCCGCTTATCTATTGGACCATTCAGCCGTTACTGCAAATGATTGAATTAGATGAAGTCATCGTCTCCTCAGAGGATGTCAATACGCAAATCATTTCATCTCACTACGGAGCAAATGTGATTGAACTGCCAAGCACACATGTGACAGAACAAACGCCGTCACTGTTAGCTGTGAAGCATGCGCTTGCTTATTTAGAGCGGGAGGGAAAAACCTTTGATATTGTGCTGTATCTGCATCCATCGTCTCCTCTAAGACAGCCGGCAGATATCGAGAAGTGCTTGCAGCTTTTAGTGGAAGGGGGATATGACTGCACCGCATCTTTTACAGAGGCGTTAGAAAACCCAAATGAAACTTGGACACTGCATGAAAACAATGAAGCTACTTTATATAAGGACAATCATTACTTTTTCATGCCAAAGCATGAGCAGCCATATACGTATGGCCGGCTAAATGGTGCGGTATATGCTTTTCATGCTCATTATGCAAAAGAATGCATTCATTCCTTTTTAGAAGGATCTGTCGGAGCTTATATGATGGATCGCACGCGGTCGCTTGTGGTGAAACAGGAGGCAGACCGGAAAGAGGCAGAGAAAATCTTATTAGCTCACCGAGATGCGGAAGATCATGCATAAGCTGGCATTCAACGAGAAAAAGCGCCCAGTTATAGGGCGCTTTTTACAATGTCATAAAGCCTTTGTGGCATCGTATCAAATGTATTCCAGCGAACGGCTTGCTCGTAGTTGTTCAGTGCGGCCGTCTTTCTTTCACCTGCATTTGATCCATAGTATTCAACCTGTTCTATCAAATCGTCCTCATCTTTGTAAAAAGCAAAGCTTGAAAAAGCAGGCGGCGGAGGTAGATCCGTCAATTGAAAACTCCCAGTTGCAGCAATGTCAAATGCTCTGTTATTGAGGCTCATATTTTGAATCATGGCTTTGTTTTTGTTATACGCAAATTGAGCCGGCCTATGCGGATTCAGGACAATCGCTGTCTGCTGATAAATGTCCGCCATTTGCTGAGGACTCAGCCAATTCGTTATGAGTGTGAAATCACGATAATGTCTCCGTGATTTGTTTAAGTGACGGTGCCATTCCTTACCTGCAACGAGAATACGCCATTTGTTTTGCTGCAAGAGTGTATCGATGGCTTTGATGCGGTTGGGATAAGGGTAGCCAATGAGTGCAATGTCATACGTGCACATCTCTTCTGGCGATTCATTTTTCTGAAAGACACGTGTATTTGCCGGAATGGGAAAGTAGTGCGTATGATCAGCGCCTAATTGTTTATAAAATGGCAAAACCCCTTCATCAATCGTTAATATAAGCTGAGCTTCATGTGCGCAAGCAGCTGACACATCTGTATAAAAGGGATCTTCTGTCATCCAAAGAACAATCGGGATTTTTTCTTGTTTGAATTGATGAAGCACATCTTTCGGAACATGATCACCGATCATCATCAAAACAAAATCCGGAGAAAATGTCCGGATTTTGTGCATGTTCGTGGGTAGAGATTCTCTATCAATCTTTACACATGAAAAGGGGGAATCAATGAAGCTTTCTTCTACCCATTGATCAAACATGTGATAGATTCCGCCGTAGCCAGAACTGATATAAAGAAGCTTCATGATGATCCTCTCACATTAAGAAGTGAATGTAACACTTTCAACTTTATCTACATCTAATAGAGTCGTTGCTGAGCCTGTAGGTGTGACAGAGCTTTCTTGTGTAACAAATACAACGCCTGTTGAAGCATCGAATGATACAAATTGAACTGGCCCAATTAAATCTCCTGAGTCAGTGACAATGCTAATGACTGTTCCTGGTGCAAGTCTTGCAAAGATCCATCTTGCTGGCTGAGATACATCGAGTGTTGTAGCAGAATCTGAAGGTGATGCCTCAGCTGCCACTTCACTTAATAAATCGTTCAATTTTTCTTCCATTTGAACTCCTCCTTCTTCGAGATTAGCTGTTAATGCATGAGTAATTGGTTTGAAAAACACTTTCAATAGTTCCTTTTTTAATTCAGCACGCTTTTCGCTCATTTTTTCCCCATCCTTTCCTCATCAATTCAAACTCACCCCTATGTATATGCCATTCATTTTTTTTGGCATAAGCATAACGCTGATTCCTTGTTCTTTTTTTCAATTAATCAGTTCACACATTTTTAAAAATGTTTTCAAATGCTGAGGCTAAATGAAGCAGTTCTCATACTCTAGTAAAGATTAAATGTGAAGAGAGAGGGATTATGAATGGAATTTGAACAATTATTAGATGGTTGGAACGAAGAATTACTAGAGTCGGAAGGAGTGCTTGAAGTCATCTTGATTTTACTTCTTCTTCGCCTTTTAGAAGAAAGTGATGATGAGAATGTGTCAGACATCAAAGAATTACTTCGTCCATGGCTTGAGCTTGGCATTCCGGTGCCGCGTGTTCATTTAGTTAATGGAGATGTACTTCAAAACGTGGTTGTCGTGCAATTGTTTGATACGGTAGCGGTCTTTAAAAACGCGACAAATCAGCTAAGAGTGAGTGTTCCTTATGTGAACATTGTCAGCTGGGGGGCTTTTTAATCTAATCAAAAAGGATAATGATCATGAAAGTATCGGTGATTTTAACAAGCTACAATAAACCAGATTTCATTGATCGTGTGCTAAAGAGTATGCTAGAACAAACGTATCCGCATTGGGAGCTTTTGATTATGGATGATGGCTCAGAAGAGGGCACCATTCAAAAGATCCAGCCCTATTTAAGTGATGAACGCATTCAGCTGTATTCGCACACAGTTCATCCAGCAAAACGGCTGTTAACCGCACGATATGCGACGCTTATTAATGAAGCATTAACCCGTATAACAGGTGAGCTCATTTGTTATTTAACCGATGATACCATGTACCATCAAGATCGTTTGCTTAAAATGGTGGATGTTTTTCGGTCGAAGCCTCACATAGATATTGTGTATTCCTCGCAGCGGGTCGTGCATGTTGATCAGCATTTAGTGGAAACGATGAGTTTTATTCGAGAAGCAGATCAAATCTTAGAGCATGCGTCCTTTCAAGTGGACCATTGTTCGGTCATGCACAGAAGCTGCTTGCTTCCACTGATCTATGAAAAATACGGACAATATTGGGATGATGAGCCAAAGCACTGGCATCATGCAGATTCTGTATTTTGGATGAGGCTGAATCATTTCGCTGCGTTTTTTCCATTAAAAGATGTACTGGATACAACGTATAAAACGCCCCATTCCTTTCATCATCTGTTTTCGAGTATGCCGTATGATTTAATTGACGGAACGGTCATTGAAAAAGAAGGAGATTATTATCAAATCGCAGACGGGAAACTTCATGGAATTGAAAAACGCTGGATCAATGAAAAGAACAGGCGTGCGATCCGTGTTCCGCTGTTATGTGAGATGAAATATGAAATGAAAGAGAAGCTGGCAGTACCCAATTATACAGTCGTTACCGCAGATAATGGGAAAACGTTCTTTTATATTGAAGATCAGAAAAAAAGACGGTTTGCTTCAAAACGTGACGTGCAATATTTTCAGTTTCACCCTAAGGAGATCTATACGATTTCAAATGATCAGCTTCAGGCATTTGAGGATGGCAGCATAATTCAGGCTTCTCCAGTTTTCAGTCCGCCAAACAGGCGCCTGTTTAAATGGAAACAAGATGTTTATTTACTTGTGCATTATGCCTTTTGCCGTATTGATCCTGAGGTCGTGAAGCGATTTGCTTTTTATCATCAGCCGATTAAGCTGTACCCATCCCAATTTGCGTTTTTTCAGGAAGGAAAGCCGATTGTGCCGCTGTATAGGGAATCGCTGCAAGAATTCGATATGTCTCTTTATCAAACATCCGGACGAAAGCACTCCTCATAAGAGGGGTGCTTTTTTCGCAATGATTGCAGGAAGTAGAAAGGAAAAAGCGAAACATGAAAAGGACAGGAACCTTTAAGAAATGATCAAGCCGCTGAAAACTTGGCAATTGATGCCGGTTTTTTGGCACTGAAAGTGAGGGGGAAAGAATGGGGAAGGTTGTCGAAAGAGCAGATTGGTTTGAATTGATTTTAGAAGCTATTGATGAAGCCATTCACGTTGTAGATGATCGAGGGATGACGATTTTTTACAATCATAATGCCGCTAAGTTTGACTCTTTACAAAAAGAAGAGGTGATTGGCAAGTACATCCTTGATGTGTATCCCTCTTTAACTGAAAAAACAAGTACGCTCATGCATGTGTTGCGAACAGGAAAGCCCATTTATCATTCGCTGCAAACCTATTTGAATAAAAATGGAGAAAGGATTGAAACAGTGAACACGACATTGCCTATTATCGAAGATAACGAGTTAATAGGCGCGGTCGAAGTCGCAAAAGATGTATCAAAGCTGTCGGCTCTTTCCAATCGGTTAGGGCAAAAAAAGCGGACACAAGACGCGGCTGAGGCCGTACAAATGCATGATTTTGCTTCATTTTTAACAAATGATCCGCTTTTAAAAGAAATGCTTGAAAGGGCAAAAAAAGCAGCTGCTTATCCATCATCAGTTGTTGTCTACGGGGAAACAGGGACAGGAAAAGAAGTGCTCGTTCAAGCCATTGTCCATGAATCTGACCGGAAAAATCAAGTGTTCATTCCGCAAAACTGCGCAGCACTCCCAGAATCATTACTTGAAAGTTTATTGTTCGGATCTGTCAAAGGGAGCTATACGGGCGCGCTTGATCGCAAGGGACTTTTCGAATTAGCTGATGGGGGCACACTTTTTCTTGATGAGCTGCAAGAGATGCCGCTCACGCTGCAGACGAAATTATTACGTGTGTTAGAGGATGGCGTTGTCCGCCGCATCGGTGACGCAAAATCCATTCAAGTGGATGTTCGGCTCATTACTGCGCTCAATATGGACCCATTCGAAGCAGTGAAAAAGCAAATTTTAAGAGAAGATTTATTTTATAGACTGCATGTATCATCTTTTCATATCCCGCCGCTTCGTGAAAGAAAGCAAGATATCACGCTGCTATCCCGCTACTTCATTCAAACCTATCATCAGCAGTTTTCAAAAAACGTTACACGCCTTTCTGAAGAAACGGAACGATTGTTTATGGCGCACCACTGGCCTGGGAATGTTAGAGAATTAAAACATACGATAGAGCATGCCGTGTTGATGATGCCAAAGGAAGCGGAAGAGATCATCCCTCTATACCTTCCGGCTCATTTACGTGAGCAAAAGCTGGAAAAAGAAACATCTGAATCCTCCTTAAAAAATCAAGTGTCTTCATTTGAACAAACATTGATTCAAGAAGCTTTACATCAGCATAATGGAAATATTAAAAAAACCGCCGCTGCTTTAAAAATTCCTCGACAAACGCTGCAATATAAATTAAAGAAATATGCAGATGCCGAAATATAGGCACAACATCCAATTGAATATGACGGGTAAAAGCTCCTTTTGTAAAGAATAGGGGCATTTTCCCATGTTGGCACATAACTTGCATAGTATAAAGTGAATGCTGATAGGGGGAATGGATATGAATCAGAAATTGTATGAACCGGCACGTCACTGGAAGGACATTGAGCTTTGGAAGGATGTACCTGAGGAAAAGTGGAACGACTGGATTTGGCAGCTGACGCATACTGTGAAAACGCTTGAGGATTTAGAAAAAATCGTAAACTTAACAGAAGAGGAACGAGAAGGGGTGAAGATTTCCACTAAAACCATTCCACTCAACATTACACCCTACTATGCCTCACTGATGAATCCAGACGATCCAAGATGTCCAATACGTATGCAATCTGTGCCAATTGCAGAAGAGCTTCATAAAACAAAATATGATCTGGAAGACCCGCTGCATGAAGATGAGGACTCACCTGTCCCGGGGCTCACGCACCGATATCCAGATCGTGTACTGTTTCTTGTGACAAATCAGTGCTCCATGTACTGCCGTTATTGTACGAGAAGACGTTTTTCCGGCCAGATTGGTATGGGTGTGCCGAAAAAGCAGTTAGATGCTGCAATTGGATATATTAGAGAAACACCTGAGGTGCGGGACGTGTTAATTTCTGGCGGAGATGGGCTGTTAATCAATGATCAAGTGCTTGAATACATTTTGAAAAACTTACGGGATATTCCGCACGTTGAGATCATTCGGATTGGAACCCGCGCGCCGGTTGTCTTTCCGCAGCGTATTACAGATGAGCTGTGCGAGATTTTGAAAAAATATCACCCAGTTTGGCTGAACACCCATTTCAATACAAGTATTGAAATCACAAAAGAAGCAAAAGAAGCGTGCGAACGTCTTGTGAATGCCGGTGTTCCTGTAGGGAATCAGGCCGTCATCCTTGCAGGTATTAATGACAGTGTGCCGATTATGAAGAAGCTGATGCACGATCTTGTGAAGATTCGGGTCAGACCATATTATATTTATCAATGTGATTTATCTGAGGGCATTGGCCACTTTAGAACGCCGGTATCAAAAGGGCTTGAAATCATTGAAGGCTTAAGAGGACATACGAGTGGTTATGCAGTACCAAGCTTTGTAGTAGATGCGCCAGGAGGCGGAGGGAAAATTGCTTTACAGCCAAATTATTTATTATCGCAAAGCCCTGACAAAGTCGTCCTTCGTAACTTTGAAGGTGTCATCACCTCTTATCCAGAACCAGAGCATTACGTCGCAGGCCAGGCAGATGCGTATTTTAATGAAATTTATGAAGAGAAACAAGAACCGGCAATTGGTATTACCGCACTATTAGAGGATGAAGCGAGATCGTTTACGCCTGAGAATTTAAGCCGAATGAAACGTAGAGAAGCATATGAGACAAATCCTGAGCACGACACACTTAAAAACAAACGTGAAAAACGAGATGAATTAAAAGAGAAGAAATATCAAGCGCAGCTCAAAAAAGAACAAACCGTAAAGGAGGAGAAATAGCCTTGCTGACATGTGATTGGTGTGAGGAAAATAAAGCAAATGCGGAGCAGACAACAGTCTATTGGGAACTGATCACGGGCACACAATCAATTGAAATCATCGAAACGCCATCCATTTCCTGCACGCACTGCGGGATGACCTATCAAAAGGATGAGACGGTCAAAGAGATTGAAGATCAATTAATTTTAGTGGATCAGACAAAACTTCCAGAAAAAATCTCCTATGAAGAATTAATGAGCATGGAGCGGTTATTAAAACGAAATTACTTTGACTTTTCATCATAAGTTGTACCTCTGCCTATACAAGTCATCAAATTGCTGTATAATATAACAACAAAATAGTGTGTCGCGGAGGGAAAAACAGGTGAAGTCGTTTTACCATTATTTAATGAAGTTCAGACATCCAAAACCGAAAGATGAAATCAGCCATTTCGCAAATGCTGCGTACGAGGATCACAGCTTTCCTAAAGCTTCCACAGATTATCATGAGCTGTGCGCTTATTTAGAATTAAATGGTGATTATTTAAGCTCAATGACAACATTTGACGAAGCGTTTGAGCAATACGAAGTAGAAGTCAAAAAAAAATAACACACAACCGCTTATCCGGATGGAGAAGCGGTTTTTTCATGAGAAATAAAATGGCGTTTTGCATGGTGTGGTTGCCCATGCAGAATTCCTTGCGCCGGCATACGATACGTTAAGACCAAAAGTCGGGCAAGGGGGAGACAGAATGAAGGCGAAAGCACCAAAATATCAAGTAGGGGATATTGTCGTCGTTGTCATGTACGGCACAGTCGGAACGATTACAAAAGTCCATCAAATTGACCAGCACTATTTATATGAGGTCAATCATAATGAGGTGCTTTATTTTGAAACATCACTTCAGCTTTACGATGAGTATAGCGGAGTGATTGTCGATACAGAAAAGCTGGACATTGAATATGAGTTCCTCATTGGCGATGTTGTATATGTAAAAGATTACGGAAAAGAGCTGTTTAAAATCATCGGTCATCGGACTGAAATTTGGCGCTACCTTGAAGATGGCTGGGAAGATGTCATTTACGAACTCACGAGGCTGAAAGACGGAGAGTGGCTGGAAACAGAAGAGGAAGATTTAACGCTTGTCCTAAGAAAATATGAGATGGACCAGTTTGTTCATCAGCTTCTTTTTGTGCATTACGTCGGAGAAACCTCAAAAGAGTTAGAAGAAGATATGGTCCAAACGGCTCTATTGCAGCTGGAAGAGAAACAAGAAAGCGAATCTTCACTTGAATTTCTGGCTGTATCTATAGTGGATGAGCTTCTTGATATTTATAACGATTATAAAATTCTCTATGAATTTTTCAAAGATCCAGAATATAAGGATATGATGGATTTTATTTTGGAAAGTTTACACGAACATTTTGGTTAAAGAAAGACTTGTCCTAACACGAATAAAAAATAAGGCACACAGAAAAATGCAATCACATAAAACCATCCCCTCAAGATACGGCCCATCACCTGATCAAAAGTTTCTCCATCTAATATGCTTAACCATTTCATTGCCTCAAGCCCCTTTTCTTTTTGTTTACTGCATTTATATGTATGGAATGAGCCATTATGACAAACTGTAATAAAAAACAGCCGGCGTTCATACATCATAAAAAAGGAGGCGGAATGCAATGAAAGAAGCAGATTTGGTGATTGATACAGAGGAAATTGCGGAGTTCTTCTACGTGGAGCTGATCAAAAGAGGGTACATACCTGCTGAGCTTGAAACATTTGAGCTGGCCGACATTACATTTGAATATATGCTGAAAAAAGCAATGATAGTTGAAGAAGAGGCGTGGTAGGTACTATACTTTGAAGAGATTCTGAAGAGAGAGGGAGGGGAATCTTTCGCGTGTACATCCTATATCTTTTCATTTTATTTGGCGCCATTGCTGCGCTCATGGTATCTGGGGCTTTTCAAGATTTGGACAACCAGATCATCTTATGGTTTGAAAGCATCAGACTCCCTTTTTTAAATGATGTCATGCTGGCTTTGACGGACTTAGGCATCAGCGCGCTGCTCGTTCCAATCATGCTCATTTTTAGTGTGGTCTTGTTTATGTATAAGCGCTACTACTCTATCATGATGCTTTTTCTACTATATCTCACAGAAAAAACAATCAATCATGAATTAAAGGGGCTGTTTGCTAGAGAGCGTCCGGCCTTTGATCACCTTGTAGGTGAAACGTATTACAGCTTTCCGAGCGGACATTCGATGAATGCAGCCACCATATACCCTTTTATGGCTTATCTATTAGTTGAAATGATCCCATGGCTGAAAGAAAGACAAAAAATCGTCTATTTGATCACAGGGCTTTGCATTCTGGCCATTGGCATCAGCCGGATGTATATCGGGGTGCATTATTTGACAGATGTTGCAGGAGGCTTTGCGATAGGACTCGCTTTATTTCTCATTTGTAAAAAGATTGACGAAAGATTGCCTGTCATTCGACAAAAATAGAAGAAGGAAATTGACAGATCCCAGCCAATTTTATATAAAAGGGGAGGGATTTGAATGCAATTGACGTTGAGATTTTTTCAAAAGAAACCTTCAGCATTTCACTTAACCATTTATCAGACACCTGAATATGGCGCTGCAAGCGGGCATCTGCCTGTGTACCGGACAAAGATTGGCGGCAGAACACACCTTGATGTACTGGAAAAAGCATTCTCGACATTTAATGTACATGATACAGTCCCTAATGATTACAATGCGCGGTTTATCACAACAGGTGATATTGTTGTGATTGATGATAAGAAAAAGGGGAAGTGCTATTATCAGCTCTCTCCGGCAGGGTGGAAACGCAGTGAACGAATGATGACGATAAGTTAAATAGATGATTGATGATGCCAGCTTGAGATTCAGCTGGTATTTTCTTTTTTTAGCTCAATCGTTTATAATAAATAGGATAAAATACATAGTAAACGTAAGTGGAGGCTAAAAAATGAGTGTACATATTGGAGCAGAAAAAGGACAAATTGCAGAAACGGTATTGCTGCCAGGCGATCCGCTGCGTGCGAAATATATTGCAGATACATATTTAGAAGATGTTGAGTGCTATAACGAAGTGCGCGGAATGTATGGTTATACTGGAACCTATAAAGGAAAACGTGTTTCTGTACAGGGCACTGGGATGGGCGTACCGTCTATTTCGATTTATGTGAATGAACTCATTCAAAGCTATGATGTTCAAAACTTAATTCGCGTTGGATCTTGCGGAGCCATCAAAAGAGATGTCAATGTACGTGACGTCATTTTAGCCCAGACATCATCAACAGATTCACAAATGAATCGTGTGGCATTTGGACCGATTGATTATGCGCCATGCGCTGATTTTGGCCTGCTCAAGAAAGCCTACGACACGGCAGAAGCAAAAAATGTCGCTGTACGTGTCGGAAATGTATTTACAGCAGACCAATTTTACAATGAAAAACCACTTGAGCTCATGGCTCAATATGGTATCCTAGCGATCGAAATGGAGACAACCGCTCTTTATTCTCTTGCAGCAAAATTTGATCGAAAAGCGTTATCAATTTTGACTGTGAGTGATCACGTTCTAACAGGAGAAGAAACAACAGCTGAAGAGCGTCAAACAACGTTTGATGAAATGATCTTAATTGCGCTAGACTCCGTTTTATAATAGTATAAAGGGTGTGCTACAATGTAGCGCATCTTTATTTTTTTAGAAGAGCAAAAGGAAGGTATGTCATGAAGAAAAGCTACAAAATACTCTCAATCGCATCGATTCTTGGTTTGACAGCCGCGCTATCAGGCTGCCAGTTGCTGGATCAAAAAAGCGGTACATCTGACTCAAACAAAACAAACGAACAAAAAAACGCAGCAAGTTCATCTCCCCAGCACAACTCAAACGATAAGGCAGATTCATCGAATCAAGAGCTGACGTTAAAGAGTGAATATTTCAATGACATCAAGGTTGTGAGCGGTCTGAAAACCATTCAAAATCCTGAAAATGTGCTAGCACTTGTCAACAAAGAATATGCATTACCAGGAACCTATAAACCTTCTGATCTCGTTGTACCAAAAGTAGAATTCTCTTTTTCGGAAGATATTGAAAAGCGATATATCCGCAAAGAAGCAGCGGAAGCGCTTGAGAAGTTATTCAAAGGTGCAAAAAAGGAAAACTTCGAGCTTGCTGCAGTATCTGGCTATCGCTCCTATGACCGTCAAAAAGTCATTTTTGATAGTGAGGTCAAATTAAAAGGCAAAGAAAAAGCACAAGAAGCAGTCGCTTTACCAGGCGAAAGTGAACATCAAACAGGTTTAGCCATGGACATTTCCTCAAAAAGTGCCGGTTTTGAGATCTCTGAAAAGTTTGGTGAAACACCAGATGGCAAATGGGTGGCTAAAAACGCCTATAAATATGGCTTTATCATCCGTTATCCAAAAGGAAAAGAAGACATTACGAAATACGAATATGAGCCGTGGCATCTGCGCTATGTGGGAAAAGAAGCCGCAAAAGCGATGCATGATCATGATTTAACATTTGAAGAATACATGAACAAAGTAAAGAAAATCTAAACAAGTTAAAGGCCTCCCAGCTATTCGGGAGGCCTTCTCTTATTCTTCTTTTAAAAAAAGAACAATCCTGCTAATGCGAAGCCGGTAATGAAACCGAGGCCGATGCCATACGCTGCACCCCAGCCATAATATCCGCCCCAATAGCCAAAGCCAAAGCCTCCGCGAGACCCGCCGACTGGACGAATATAAACTTTACGGTTTGTCACACGCTCAATGCGTCCGACGTGTACTCTGCCATTACGGTCAGTGATTCTAGCGACTTTCCCCATGTGCTGCTGACAAAGCTTGTAGTAGCGCTCCATGTTTTTCCTCCTTATGACAAACTCTTTTCACTCTTATCCTATGCGAGAGACTTCATAGAGTTTGGACAAAACATATAGGAGATTCGCTCATTTTATACGGTACATTCAAATAGAATGTGACTTAGCTGCTTTCGGTGTGCCCCAATGAGATCGTAGTGTGTTTGCAGCGTTTCGTAAAGAGAAGGGGGTATGTGTTCAGATAATTCCATCTCTGTCGGCTCCTCCTGCCCCATATGTTCATCGAATGAGAGAATCTGAATGTCACGGAAGCCCGCTTCGGTTAACTGCTCCTTCCATTCTTCAAGCGACAAGAGCGAGTGGAAGCCGTAAAAATTCCGAACCGCTGCAAGCTCTTCAGGCGTAAGAGGGGCTTTTAACACAGCTTCATTTGCAATCAATTGGCTGCCAGGAGCAAGCACACGTTTGATCTCAGCTAGTGCATCACGCAGCTTGGTAAAGCTTAAAACAGATTCACTGATGAGTAGAGAGAACGCTTGATCTGGAAAGGGCAGCTGCTCAATGGATGCCTCTAAAGCACGGATCGGTAGTTCCTCCCGTTTGAATCGCAGGTTCGCCTTTTCAATCATCAATGGATGCGTATCAATGGCCTCCACCTGATAACCTATATTTCCTAAATAGGCGGCGGTCTGTCCTGTACCGCATCCAGCGTCAAGTATTCGTGCATGAGGCGGCAGTTTTATATGCTCAATCATCGTTTTTGTTAACTCAATTCCGCCAGGATGGGCACCTGATACGCCAAAATAAGCAAGCATTTCTACATAATCACTCATATAATCCCTTCTTTCCTTATCCTGTTCCTCTCTAAAGATTATGCAATAGAGGGGCAAATGGCTTATCTTTTCAAATAGAAGTTGATCCTTTGGTTGACGGATGAAGCATCGTCCTTGATAATAATGAAAGGAGATAAAGGTGGTGTTTTTTTGAAAAAACAAATGAAGTTCGTGGTAGCCATTCTGGTGACTGCTGCACTGTCCTCAGCGATTACATTTGTGATCACAAAACAAGGTGCTGTCAGCGTCTCAGGAGACGAGAAGTTTAGTAAACTCATGGCTGCGTATACGAAGGTAAAGGATGAGTATTACGAAAAAACGGATGATCAAAAACTAGTAGATGGTGCGATCCAAGGAATGATTGCATCACTTGATGATCCATACTCTACATATATGGATCAGGAGGAAGCCGAAGGATTTAACAATACCATTTCTTCTTCATTTGAAGGAATTGGTGCACAAGTAGAAGAGAAGGATGGACAAATTTTAATTGTCGCGCCGATTAAAGGCTCTCCTGCTGAAAAAGCTGGTTTGAAACCTCATGATCATATTTTAAAAGTGGATGGAAAAAGCACCAAAGGAATGTCGGTCAATAAAGCAGTCTCTCTCATTAGAGGGAAAAAAGGAACGGATGTTAAGCTGCATCTCAATCGTCAAGGAGTCGGTAATGTAGATGTGACCATCACAAGAGACACGATTCCGCTTGAAACGGTGTATGCAAAACTCACAAAAGACAAAATAGGAGAAATCCAAATTACGTCCTTTGCTGAAACCACGTCGAAAGAGCTGGATAAAGCAATTGATGACCTCGAGAAAAAAGGGGCAAAAGGTTTTGTCATTGACCTGAGAGATAATCCAGGCGGCATCATGACAGAAGCCATTGAAATGAGCAATGACTTTATTGATAAAGGAAAAGTCATCATGCAGGTTGAAGAAAAAGGGAAGAAACAAGTGTACAAGGCTGAAAAAGAACGCAAAGTCCATCAGCCGGCAGTTGTCCTTGTAAATGGAGGATCAGCCAGCGCTGCTGAAATCATGGCGGCGGCTCTGCACCAATCTTCAGGCATTCAAATTGTGGGTGAAAAGACGTTTGGCAAAGGAACTGTTCAAAATGCGCAAAACTATAATGATGGTTCTAGTGTCAAGTTAACCATTGCAAAATGGCTGACACCAGACGGTTCTTGGATCCACAAAAAAGGTATCGAACCACAGGTCAAAGCAGCTCTTCCGAGTTATGCAAAGCTGCCTTACTTAAGCCCGAAAAAATCATATGAGCTAAATGACAATGGAGATGAAGTCAAAGCAGCTCAAAAAATGTTCCAAGCGCTTGGCTACAAAGCAAAAGCAAACGGTGAGTATGATCAAGCATTCCAGTCTATCGTCAAAAGCTTCCAAACAGACAACGATCTTAAATCAGACGGTATTCTGACAGGAGATACAACGACCGTTCTGATGACAAAGATCCAAGATAAGCTAAAGAACAACGATACACAAATGAAAAAAGCCATTGAAGTCTTGAAAAAAGAAATGAAATAAAAAAAGCAGTCCTCATCAGGGGACTGCTTTTTCTTATCCTTACACTTCGTTTGTGAGCGCTTCTGTTTTTTCATGATCCTTTTCAAATAGATCATTCATGACAGAATTGGATGTGACCTTGTTTTGGAAGAATGGATTCAAAATCAAGATGACGATGACGTTTGCTAGTAAACCAAGAAAACCTTCATAAAGGCCGAACGTGACTTGTGAGATATTCGCTGTAAAGGTAACGATGATTCCAATGAGTAACCCGGCAATCGTTGCTTCTCTCGATTGTTTTTTCCAGAATAAGCTGATGGCAATAGCTGGGAAGATTTGAACCATTCCTGAAACACCAATGAGCTGAAGCGTGACAAGTGCAGTTGGGAACAGCATCCCGAATAAAAGAGCGAGTCCGATGACGATAAACACCATCGAACGTGTAATGATGGTCAATCTTTTAGGTGACACATTCGGATGAATTAAGTCACGGTATAAATTATTGGCAAATAAATTCGATGCGCCAATGGCCATGATGGAGCATGGAATGAGGGAAGCCAGTGCAATCGTAGAATAGGCGAGTCCCTGCATCACGCCGCCATATGATGTTTGAATTAAATGAAGAAGAGCAAATCTCGGATTTGTATCTTCTGGTAAGACTAAAAAAGCAATAAATCCAAGGAAGATGACCAAAATCAATACAATATTATAAAGAGGCAAAAACATGCTGTTTTTACGGATGGCATCTGCGCTTTTGGCTGTAAAAACCCCAGTTGCTGCGTGTGCCCACATAAACAAAGCAAGAGCAGAAACGCCTGAAGCAGTAATAAACCATAAAATGCCTTTAGGACCGCCTTCAGGGATCGTTAGAAGCTGAGGTGCTTCTTTGGCTAACGTATTCATCATCGGTGTCCAGCCGTTAAAATGAATGATCGGCAGTGAAACGACCATAAACAGCATGATCACCCAAACGAGAATATCTTTAATAATGGCTGTATATGTAGGACCTTTAATACCACTGAAAAATGTATAAAGTGCAACTAAAATAAATGAAATAATAACAACTGCATTCACATTAATATAACTAGTTCCAGCGACAGTTAACGTATCTTGAATCCCGCTCAGCTGAAGACAAATATAAGGAATCAGCATAAGTACTCCAACAATCGCAATCAAACTGGATAACAGCTTGCTGTCAAACCGCTCACGTGCATAATCGGCAAGTGTTGTAAGGTTGTGATTTTTCGCAACAGTCCATAGTTTCGGTAAAAAGAAATAAGCAATAAAATAAGCTAGGACGGAATAAGGAATAGCGAAAAAAGCGACGCTTCCAGCTGTATAAGCTGTACTTGTAAGCCCTAAAAAGGTATAAGCTGTATATAAGTCTGCGCCAACGAGGAACCAGACGAGCAGTCCGCCAAATTTTCTTCCGCCGACAGACCATTCTTCTACTGACTGTCTTGATGATTTGTCACGACCAGCGGCAAATCCGATGACCACGACGATGAGAATAATACTTGCAGTAATCAATAAAGCTGTTAAATTTCCTTGCATTAGTCAGTTCCTCCATTTGAATGTTGCATCTTATAAATGATAAATGTGCAAATTGGTGTGAGTACAATCCATAGCAAGAGCCAGAAGTGGAAAAAGGGCAGGCCGATGACAAATGGATGAATGCGATTTGCAAAAGGCAGCAATGCGAGCTGTCCGATGAATGGAATCGCGATAAGTAGTGCCAGCATCAATTTTTTGTTCATGATTTCCTCCTGAATATTTTGTAATTTCATAATAATAGCAGTTGTCAGATTAGATCACAAGACCATTTTCAGAAAAAACAATCATTTTGGTGAATATCATACTAATATAACGCTTTCATTCTTCAAAAAGGAGAAAGAGTGAAGATGTAAAGAGGGGGGAGGTGAAAGAAAGTATGTAGAAATAATATTTAAAGCAAATAAAAAAGCCCAGCATAAAGGCTGAGGCTTTTCCAATTTTTAAAGGAAATCAGATACTTCTTCGATGTCGAAACGATTGCTTTTATGAGCTTCTTTCGCTGCTTTACCAACTGAAATCAGCATAACCGGTTCGTAGCGGCCGCTTACATTGAATTCTTTGATGTACGCGTCTTTACTGAAACCACCCATTGCACATGTATCATAGCCCATTGCTTTTGCCGCAATCATTAATTGCATAGCAGCTAATGAAGCATTTGAATACGCTGCTTCGCGTGCATATTGCTCGCTTTGGTATGCGCCATTGATTTGAGTCATCAATGTTTCTTTAATGTCTTCAGTAATGAAGCCTAGTTCTGCCAGTTCACTGTAGATTTTTTCGCCATTTTGGTTAGCTTCAAGGTCACCTAGAACTGCAATAACAGCTGATGCCTGTGATACTTGCTTTTGGTTGTAAGCGATTGGAAGTAATTTTGCTTTTGCTTCAGCACTATGGAAAACAGTGAAATGCCAATGCTGAAGGTTCCAAGCAGATGGTGCTTTTGTTGTGATTTCAAGAAGCTCTGTTAACTCTTCTTTTGTCATTTCATGAGAAGTATCATACTCTTTTACTGAAGCTCTTTGTTTTAAGATATCAATCGTTTTTTGATCGGTCGCCATATGGATATTTCCTCCCGTTTTTGCAAATAATATGGTACAATAACTAAAAAGTGAGAAACTTACTTATTGTAACTAGAGTTATTTTAAATTGTACACCGTTAGTTTGTCAAACAATCATGAAAAGAAAGGCTGAAATTTATGGAATTCCAATTATGTCCACACATTCAGCAAGCTTTTTTACTCCTAGGCAAAAGGTGGAACGGTCTCATTATACATGTATTGCTTGATGGACCAAAGCGTTTTAAAGACCTCACAGACACGATCCCGTCGATCAGTCAAAAAATGCTCGCAGAGCGCTTAAAAGAGCTCGAGCAAGAAGGGATTATAGAGCGGACCGTCCTGCCTGAGACGCCTGTCAAAGTCATTTACAGTTTAACTGAAAAAGGGAATGCGTTGCATGATGTGTTTCATGAGGTATCTCGGTGGGCAGGGGAGTATACAGACTCTCACGGGAAAAAGGAGCAAGCCTAGTTTCAGGTTTGCCCAAACATTTTGACTCCTGATGAATATGCTGATGTTAGGCACATGACAAAGGAGGAGAAATGCATGTACCCTCATACTCCGTATTTTCGAGGCGGCGCCCCTGGCATTCCGCCATATGAATCCAGAGTCCCTTTGTTTTTTGGTTTTGGCGCTCCTTTAGTCGGCGGACTGCTTGGCGGATTTCTAGGAAGTGCGATTTTTAATTATCCCCGTCCATATTACCCGCCGCCACCACCGCCTGCTCCACCACCTTATGGCGGCGGATATCCACCATATTATTAAGAAAAAAGAGTAAGCCTGCTTCCGTTCTTAAAGCAGGCTTTTTATAATGGAATATCAATTTCAGAAATTCCTGGATCATCATGCTTTAAAAACATAATTTCCAATATACCATCTTGATACGACGCCTTCGTTCCTTTTCGTTTCACAGCAGCAGGGAGGACGACTTTCTTCTGCGTCCCTTCTTCAGGAAAATGATCAATAAACAGCAGATTGGCTGTATGTTTGATTTTGACTTTTTCTGTGTTCGGACGAGCAATTTCAATTTTGACAAACACATGATCAGTCGTCTCGAACACTTCGACTTCTGGCTCTTTTTCTTTTTCGACATCAGTTTCTCTCGTTTTTTGATTTTGAGAAAGCGGGTCCTGAAATGGGAACTGAGCAGGATAATTGGAGCCGAATACACTTTCCATGACTTGATTGACATACTGCTCAACGTCTTTAGGATCTGAATTCTTTAAAGCTTCTTTTGAGAACTGCTTTTGAAAAGGGAATAATCGGTTCCAGTCGAACATGCGAATCATCCTTTCTAAATGCCCTGAATTAGTATATGCCCATTCGCCTGCGTGCGTGCTATAATATACGTTAGATTTAGAAAGGGATGGTTACATTGAACGAACAGCAATCAAAAGGTGTTCTCTACACGGCAGCATCTTTTACACTCTGGGGTTTATTCCCGTTATATTGGAAGCTGATGGAACATATTTCGTCAGGCGAAATTTTAGCACACAGAATTTTATGGTCATTTGTGTTTATGTGCGGTATTCTTTTGTATTTAAAACAAGTCCGCCCAGCGATGCAGACAGTAAAGGGTCTCATACTGGATGGTAAAGCATTTTTTTCATTACTTTTATCTGCTATTTTAATTTCAGTCAACTGGTATGTCTACATTTGGGCAGTCAATCATGGTCTTATGCTAGAAGCAAGTTTAGGGTATTATATTAATCCGCTTGTATCCGTTCTATTAGGGATTATTTTCTTAAAAGAACGACTAAATAAATGGCAAACCATTGCCATTCTTATTGCCGCATTTGGGGTGATCCTTTCAACAGTTCAATACGGGTCATTTCCTGTCGTTGCTTTCTTATTAGCCCTTAGCTTCGGCTTTTATGGTTTGATCAAAAAAAGGATGAGCTTCACGAGCGCGATTGGTTTGACGATTGAAACGCTGCTTCTCGCACCGGCTGCACTTGTGTACTTATTATTTTTCTTAAAAGAACCTGTGGTGACTATGAATCCTAACAGCTTCGGGTCGCTCGGTCTCTTATTTTTTGCAGGCGTTTTTACAGCCGTACCACTTCTTTTATTCTCAGAAGGCGCAAAAAGAATTCCACTTTATCAAGTGGGCATTTTGCAATACATTGCACCGACAATTACGCTGTTTTTAGGGCTGTTTGTCTATCACGAACACTTATCCGCAGCTAAAATTGTGACGTTCCTTTGTATTTGGGTGGCGATTTTACTGTTTACCACCTCTCAATTACGCATGAAAAAAACAGCGAATTCTCATTAAGCCAAACGAGCAGTTTGCTTTTTTTTGCAGGCGGATCATGTCATAATAAGTTGTTAACAAAACTGTAGAGGTGATCATATGTCGTCAGCTCATGAGCTTGCAGCCGCCTATCAATCTTTATGGAAAAATCGTCAGCTTGATGTTGATGATATGTCTTCTTTACACGAGGCCATATGTGATGATTTACTCGATGCACGAACTCATCCGCGGGCGAGGAAATCCTTACACCAAAAGTATGTGCTTGCTGTGGAGAGAATTTTAGAAAGTGAGCTTAAGCATGATCATCAGCTGCAGCTGATCAGCTTACATACGAAAAAGCTGCGAGAATTAATTCAAAATGAAGGAAGGAACCACTCATGAAACCAATTCAAACGGAAGATGTCACAACACATCTTGAATCGTTTTTAAATCGTCCAGTCTTCGTTCATCTTGAAACGACAACTGGTTCTTATTCAGCTCATGTAAATGAACAAAATATGACGGTTGTGGCGTATATCCGCAACGCGAAAGTCGTCTATTCACAGGCGAAAATAAAAGGACAAGGTCCATACCGTATTGGAATGAAAACAGAAGATGGCTGGATTTACGCAGAAGGATTAACCGATTATGTGTTTGATGACCAAGGCCGACTGCTATTAGCTGGACACTTGCCAGACGGCAAACTAGCGATCTCATTACAAATTAGTGAAACACCATTTCAGGTGTAGAAGAAAGGGTGACAAGTCATGAACGAACATGTACTAGTGATGCTGCCTCACCCCGATGATGAATCCTTTGGGGTTGCTGGTCTCATTGCACAAAGCAGAAAACGCGGAATTCCCGTCACATATGCATGCGGGACACTTGGGGAAATGGGCAGAAATATGGGAAGCCCAACATATGCTAACCGTGAAACACTTCCTGAATTAAGAAAACAGGAATTAATCAATGCCTGCAAAGAAATGGATATCACTGACTTACGTATGCTTGGACTGCGTGATAAAACATTGGAATTTGAAGACGACGAGTATTTGGCAGATGTGATGGAAACCATCATTGATGAAGTCAAACCGACACTCATTGTGACGTTTTATCCAGGACACGGTGTACACCCTGATCATGATGCGACAGGTGAAGCTGTGATTCGTGCTCTATACCGCAAGAAAAAAGAAGACCGTCCTGTCACATACTGCATGGCCATTACGAAAAATAGAGAAGAAGTACTTGGACATGCGGATATTGTGATTGATATTACAGATGTGGCAGATATCAAATTAAATGCACTGAGAGCGCATAGAACGCAAACAGAGGGCATGCTGAGAGAGCTTGAACAAAAGCTGAAAAACAAAGAACCAGTCGTCCAAAAATGGTTTGATGAAGAAATTTTCTGGACGTATCATTGGAATGATTAATCAAAAAAGCAGCTGATCTATGTCAGCTGCTTTTTTGTGTTGTATTTAGTGATTCGATACATGCCTAAGTTGACGTTTTTGAATCAACTTAAGACGGATAAAGAGGACGATGGCACCTGCGGCAAGCCCGGCAATCAGTCCGATCCAATAACCAAACGCCCCAAAGGAGGTATATGTGCCAATGAGATAACCGGCAGGAAGACCGATGACCCAGTAAGAGACAAAAGCAGCAATGAGCGTATAATTCACATCTTTATAGCCGCGCAGAGCCCCTTGAATGGGTGCAGCAATCGCATCTGACAGCTGGAAAAAGATCGCGTAAATCAAAAAGTGCTGTGTCATTTGTAAAACAGCTGATTCAGCTGTGTATAAACCAGCGATCTCTGGTCTGAATAGCAAGATGAGGGCCGCCGTACATAATGAGAATAATACCGCCGTTCCAATGCCGATATAGCTGTAGCTTTGCGCGTCTTTATACCTCTTAGCCCCCGCTTCAAACCCAACAACGATCGTTAACGCCATTGAGATGCTAAGCGGTAAAATATAAAGAATAGAAGCAAAGTTCATCGCTGCTTGGTGACTGGCGATTGTAATGGTATCAAAGTGACCCATTAATAGCGTCACTGCTGCAAAGATACTCGTTTCAAAAAAGATCGCAAACCCGATAGGAAGGCCAATTTTCAGTATTTGCCCTATACGGGAGATATTCATTCGAGGCAGTTTTTGAAACAAACGAAATGAGGCAAATGGTTCTGCTTTAATGACAATACAAATGCTCATGATGAAAATCGCCCAATACGTCATTGCAGATGCAAGACCGGCACCCGCACCGCCAAGCTTTGGAAAGCCCAAATTCCCAAAAATAAATACGTAATTTAAAACAAAGTTAATAGGAAGTGCTGTGAGCGTGATGAACATTGTCACACGTGTTTTCCCTAATGCATCAATAAATGACCGTAGAACCGAATAACCAAACAGCGGGAGGATGCCAAAAGCAAGAAAGCTGAGAAAATGCCGGGCAATATCCTCTACAGAGTGCTCGAGTCCAAGTCCTCCTAGTATGTAAGGAACGCTAATCGTACCAATCACAATCACAGCGATACTTAAAAGAAAGGACAAATAGATCGCCTGAAAGACAGCCCGGGGAACATCTTCTTTATGCCCAGCGCCCATCAGCTGAGCCACAATCGGAGTAACGGCCATCAAAATCCCGGCAAGTCCCGTATAAACAGGTGTCCAAATACTAGAACCGATCGCAACACCCGCAAGGTCTTCTGCACTCACTTTTCCAGACATCACCGTATCTAAAAAGGTAATAAGCGAAAGACCTGCTTGGGTAATTAAAATCGGAATCAAAATGGTTAAAAATAGTGTCAGCTTTGCTCGAATGCTATTCGTTTCTCTCATTATAAGTTCCTCTCTGAACAGAAATAACGAGAGGAATTATACCACGCTATGTAAAAAAATCAATTCTCCGTCGGATTATTTTTCTTAGATGGCTTCGTTTTTTTAAACATTTGGGCATAAATAAAAGAAAGACTGACAACACCTAAAATGCTGCAAGCATATTGAATGATTTTCTGAATGGTCATATTAAGCTCACCTCCATACAAATAGAATGTGCAAAATTTGCTATTTTATAACAACAAGCGAAAGAAGGAGGGAAAAGTCAGATGATCCATCGGACGAACGAAGAAGTGATATTTAAAGCCGGGATGAGAACACATTTGATGAACATTACAAAGGATGCAAGTGACATCATTGATTCTCTTGATGAAACAGAGCAGTGTTTACTTTGTGATCTCGAAGCATTGCATGATCAGTTTAATGAAATGCATGCAGAGGCCTCGTCGTTTTATTTACAAGCGTATATGGAAGAATTCACACCAGGATTTGCTCAATTTTCTTTAGCCATTGAGAATTTATCAAAACAAAAGCATGGAGCACTCATTGTGATCCAAAGACGCGATGAGGTTGAGGATTTTATTCAAAAAGGGACAAACCTTCATGCGAAAATTAGTGCTTCCTTAATAGAAAGCATTTTCTATCCGGGAAATCCACTGCATGACGGTGCTCTTTTAGTCAAAGAAAATACACTTGTCTCTGCTGCAAATGTGCTGCCGCTTACATCGGAAAAAGTGAGTCCTTCGCTTGGCACAAGGCACAGGGCAGCGATCGGACTCTCTGGTATGACCGATGCACTTGTTCTTGTCGTGTCAGAAGAAACGGGAAAAATGTCGTTTGCGAAAGAAGGCGTGCTTTACCCGCTTACCGTAAAAGATCCGGAAATAAGAAAATAATAACGAACGCTGCATTCTTCATTCGGAAGGATGCTTTTTTATTTGCGGAGAAAAATCAGCCAATTAAGTAAAAAGTCATTTGATACAGAAAAATTTGTCATGTAGAATAGAACTATGAAACTAGCAGCGTGCTTGTTTTGACAAATTTCTAAACGTCAACTTAAAAATTCCTTAAAAAATGTTTATAAATACAACAAACAGCCGATAGAAACGATATGGCTTTATTTTAGCATTTTGAGTTGGCTGCTTTAGCCTATTTGTTATTGCCCAACGTCTTCATGTCGAGTAATATAATAGAAATAAAGATAAAATAGTGCAAGAGAAGCAGAACCATTAAATGCTAAACTCAAAACTAGTACATAAGTCTTATTGAACAAAATCATGAAAGGCGGAGATTCCTCTATGAAGAAAAAAGTAGTAACCGGACTCACAGTTTCAGCGATCGCTGGCTCAGCTGTGTTTGCTGCACCGGCAGAAGCACAGACGATCAAGGTGAAAAGCGGTGACTCACTTTGGAAGATTGCCGAACAGTACAATACAAGTATTTCGGAGCTTCAATCTCTTAATCAATTAAAAACGACAATGATTTTTGCAGGACAAAGCTTGAAAATTCCTGGCGAAAAAAGCAAGAAATCCAGTTCATCAACAGGGTCAAAAGCAACGAAATCAAGTGCTTCAAAGACTTCCAGCTATACTGTAAAGCTTGGCGATTCTTTATGGCTGATTGCAAAAAATCATAAAATGTCAGTTGCGAGCTTAAAAAGCCTAAACAGCTTAAACAGCGACCTGATTCGTCCTGGTCAAAAGCTAAAGGTATCTGGCAGCACGAAGACGAGCGGAAACCAGTCATCAAATTCAAACTCATCTTCAAATTCCAGCTCAAGCAATAAGACAACGAATTCAAATAGTTCATCATCAAGTACATACAAGGTTAAATTAGGGGATTCACTTTGGAAAATTGCGAATTCGCTAAATATGTCGATTGGTGAAATCAAAACATTGAACGGATTAAAATCTGATATGATTTATCCGAATCAAGTATTGAAAGTAAAAGGGACGGCTGCATCAAAACCAAGTCAGCCGAAACCTACTAAACCAAGCAATTCAAACAGTAACCAGTCTTCTAGCGGGAAAACAACATCTTATACTGTAAAATCAGGTGATTCGTTATGGAAAATTGCGAATCAATTCAAAGTACAGGTTCAATCAATCCGCACAGCCAACAACTTAAAAAGTGATGTGCTTAGAATTGGACAAGTATTAAAAATCAATGGTGCAGCTTCCGGTTCAACTGGATCGAATGGCTCTACGTCTAACGGTTCAACAAAGCCAGTCGACAATAACAAAAATGATGTACCAATGAATGCAAAGATCACGACAATGATTCAAGAGGGGAAAAAGCTGACAGGCGTTCCTTACAGATGGGGCGGTAATACACCAGCAGGATTTGACTGCAGCGGCTTTGTTTACTATCTCATTAACAAAGTTTCATCTGTATCCAGATTAAGCACAGCTGGCTACTGGAATATGATGACTCCTGTAAGCACACCACAAGTTGGAGATTTTGTTTATTTTACAACGTACAAAGCAGGCCCTTCTCATATGGGACTATACCTTGGCGGAGGAGATTTCCTTCATGCAAGTGACAATGGAGTAGGAATCTCGAACTTAAGCAACCCATATTGGAAAAAAGCCTACTTAGGTGCAAAACGTTTCTTCTAAAAAAAGCCGATTTTCGGCTTTTTTTGTTTGCCTGCTGCTGTGATTGTCCATACTGATAACAAAAGGGGGCAGTCATAAATGAAAAAGTCAGTGTGGATGATCATGATATGTTTGATCTTTACCGCATCAGCATGTCATGCACCGCCAAAAAAAGAAACGACAGAAGAAACAAGCGAAGTTTCAGCACCTAAACAAGCACCAGTCACGACGCCACTCATAAACGAAAGCGGGCAAAAAATAGGAAGCATTGAAATAAGAGAGTCCTCAGAAAATGGGCTGGATCTGCATGTGAAAGCGAAAGGGCTGCCACCAGGTCCTCACGGTTTTCATATTCATGAAACAGGAATATGTGAAACGCCAGATTTTGAAACGGCAGGAGCTCACTTTAATCCAACCCATAGAGAGCATGGTTTTGACAATCCAAAGGGGCACCATGCTGGAGATATGCCTAATTTAGAGGTAGGAGCAGATGGACAAATTGATGTTGTCGTGAATGTACCAGATGTGATGTTAAAGGGAGGCCCGAATCAATTAATCGATCAAAATGGGCGAAGCTTTATCATTCATGCAGAAGCAGATGATTACTTAAGTAACCCTTCTGGTAACTCAGGAAAACGTATCGCTTGCGGAGCGATAACAAAAGAAATGGCAAAATAACAGAAGTCTAACCTTTATGTATTGAGTGCATAAAGGTTTTTTTAGTATACTTGGTGAGGAAAATGATCGAAGAGAGGAATTAATCATACATGTTTAACGAACAATCACTCCCAGAAGAAATTCAAGCAATGATTAAAGCAAAAGCAAAAGTGCTGGAAGAAGAATTTCGTCCACTTATTGGAACAGGCGGCTATGAATCACAGGATACTTCTATCATTCAAGATGCCATGATTGCATTAGCACTAGGAAAAAACGTTCTTTTAAAGGGACCGACCGGCTCAGGTAAAACCAAACTAGCAGAAACATTATCCGCTTTCTTTCAGCAGCCGATGCACAGTGTGAACTGCTCGGTTGATCTTGATGCTGAAAGCTTGATTGGCTATAAAACCATCCACAATGATGGTCAGGTGGCTTCGATTGAATTCATTGAAGGACCTGTGACAAAAGCAATGAAAAAAGGCCATCTTTTATATATTGATGAAATCAACATGGCGAAGCCAGAAACACTGCCTATTTTAAATGGTGTACTCGATTACAGAAAAATGATGACAAACCCATTTACAGGTGAGGTTGTTAAAGCAGAAGAAGGCTTTGGGGTCATTGCGGCAATCAATGAAGGATATGTCGGCACAGTGCCTCTAAATGAAGCGTTAAAAAACCGTTTTGTGGTCATTGACGTTCCATATATCGGCGGCGGTATCCTGAAAGATGTACTGCAATCTCAATCTGTTTTAAAGGATGAGCGGTTAATTGATCAATTCGTTCAGCTCTCATCAGACCTTATTACACAAGCTCATAACGGACAGGTGAGTGAAGAAGCAGCATCCATCCGCGCGCTTCTAGATACTTGTGATCTTGCGCAATACATCCCGCCGCTTCGTGCCGTTGAACGAGGCATTGTTGAAAAGCTGGAAGATGACCGGGAAAAAGCAGCGGTAAGAAATATCGCCCAAACATTATTCGAGTGAGGTTCTAACTTTTGAAATTCATCAAATTTAATGACAGCAGAATCGATTCATTTTTATTTATGGAATTAACGGATTTAGCCAAAACGTTAGCAAAAAGTGATGATGTCGAGCTTGAATACGGTGTGCAGTCCTACTATGAACCGTTTGAAAAGAAAATTTTCATCAGTCATTTTTGGGATGATCGTAAACAAGAAGATATGCTAGCAGGGCTGAAAAGTGATGTGTTCCTTCGTGCAGTAGGCACGGTTTATAGTGATCTTACGGTATTTCAGGAGATCATTCGCTTTGCTCATACATTATCCATTCCTGATGTATGTAAACAATTGTTTATGCTGTTTGAAGATATCCGGATTGAAGAGCGGATTAAGCATGACCGCCCAGGAACAAAAAAGGTATTTAAACGAAGAAGAGAGCTGTACCGGCGTCACTTTAAGACACAATTAACGATTAACCAAGAACGAAGTATTTTAACAGATGCACTCTTTTGTGCGATTTATCTGAAGCTGACAGCTGATTCTCCGCTCGAAGAGATTCCGCCTCTTCATGAGCAGATCAACCCGATGATTCCGTTTATTGAGTCAAGTCTTGAACGTGTATATGATGCGGGTTCAACTGCAGACATCGCAGCTATTGTCAAAGAATTGATGGAAGGGTTCGATGAACTGCTTGAAAAGGATATGCTGAATACGTACTTTTTCTTCCCTGAATTGGACTATGAACAAGCGGCAAAAGAACCGCTGTTCCATGACTTAAAAAGAAAACCTACATTAAGTGAGGACATCAAAGTCGACCGAGAAAAAGAAGGCGATGAAGACATTCACCAAGAGTATATGGAAGTGTGGCATCGAGAAACCGAAGCGCCATCCAAAAGCTTCCTTCAATTTGATTTAGAGCACGGCGGTAAAAGTGATCTTGGTAAGGATGCGGCAAGAGAAGGTGATGACGGAGATCAGGCACTCGGTACTGTCCAAGGCTCTGCAAAGCAAACACACCGAAAAGATTATTCAAAGCTTGAAGCGCTGGAAGAGGCTGAAGGTGAAGAAAGCGGAGCAGATGGTCATGAGAATGGAAAAGAAAACAAATATGCGTTTCCAGTCATGATTTCACCAGATCCTCCTAAGCCAGAACAAATCGATGCCTACAAGCAGCATGCGAAGGAAATTGAGCCTTATCAGAAACGCTTAAAACAAATGATCCAAAAAACACTTGAACATAAAAAATCATGGCCTAAAACAGACCTTCATGCAGGACGTCTCAGTAAAAAGCTGATTCGCTACTTTACAGAGTCTAACCCGCGTCTTTTCTATAAAAAACAGGCACCGTCTTCTCAGATTGATGCTGTTTTCACCTTATTAGTAGACTGTTCAGCGAGCATGTTTGACAAGATGGATGAGACGAAAAAAGGCATTGTTCTCTTTCATGAAGCGTTAAAATCCGTGCAAGTCCCACATCAAATTGTTGGGTTTTGGGAAGATACAAACGACGCAACAGAAACAAGTCAGCCAAACTACTTCAACACAGTTGTGTCGTTCAAAGATTCTCTATTTGACGCAGGGCCTTCTATTATGTCTCTTGAGCCAGAAGAGGATAACCGGGATGGCTATGCGATCCGCCAAATGACAAAGATGATTTTAAAGCGAAGAGAAGAGCAAAAGTTTCTGATTGTCTTTTCAGACGGAGAGCCAGCTGCGTTCAGCTACGAACAAAATGGGATTGTCGATACACATGAAGCAGTTCTTGAAGCGAGGAAAAAGGGCATTGAGGTGATCAATGTGTTTTTATCCAATTCGCCGATAGAAGAAGCACAGATGAAAACCATTCAAGATATGTATGGCAAGTTCAGCATTTTTGTACCAGATGTCGATACATTGCCAGATGTTTTATATCCATTACTGAAGAAACTGCTGCATAAAAGCATTGGGGCATAAGGTTTTGCCCCTTTCTTCAAATTATTTTTCGGAATGATTTAAATTTTTTGTTTTTCTGTGAATTTTTTATCTTTAATTGAACAAAGAATGTAGAAAGTAATCCAAAACAGTGGTAGAATATTATTGGAAGCGTTTTATTACATAAATTTGGTCATTGTGTTCTGGAAGTTATATCGAGATAGTGTTCAATCACTTGATGATCAAAGTTGGGGGTAGTGTTCAAAATGTTTCAAAATGATGTGAAACAACCGTTGAGTTGGGAAGAATTTCATGGTCCGAACCTCGGCTATGTGCTCGAGCTCTACGATCAGTATGTCCAGGATCCTACTAGTGTTGATGAAGATCTAAGAGGCATATTTGATGAACTTGGTGCACCACCGAGTGAAATGAAGGAGGAAATTGGGAAAAAAGAAAATAGCGTAGTTACTTCTGAACAAATCCAAAAGATAGCATCAGTCGTTAAACTGGCAGAAGACATCAGAACGTATGGCCATTTAAATGCTTCCGTCAATCCTCTTCGCAAAGAAAAGGAATTACAAGAGCTGTTTCCTTTAAAGGAGTACGGTTTAACAGAAGAAGATGTCAAGAATATTCCGATATCTATTATTAGTCCGGATGCACCAAAACACATTTCAAACGGCATAGAAGCCATTAACCATTTGAGAAATACGTATAAACGTACCATTTCATTTGAGTTTGATCACGTGCATGACTTCGAAGAGCGAAACTGGCTCTCAAAATCAATTGAATCTGGTGAACTATTTAAGAAAAAACCAGCAGATAAATTAGTTTCTGTTTTCAAGAGATTAACAGAAGTTGAGCAGTTCGAGCAGTTTCTTCATAAAACATTTGTTGGGCAAAAGCGCTTCTCTATAGAAGGTTTAGACGCACTTGTCCCAGTACTTGATGAAATTATTTCAGAGTCTGTTACACAAGGGACTTCAAATATTAACATTGGAATGGCACACAGAGGCCGTTTAAATGTATTAGCACATGTGTTAGGAAAGCCATATGAGATCATTTTCTCAGAATTCCAGCATGCGCCAAATAAAGAGCTCGTTCCATCAGAAGGCTCTATTGGCATCAGCTACGGATGGACAGGGGATGTTAAGTACCATCTTGGAGCTGACCGTCAAATCAAAGACGAAGATACAAAGAGTGCGAGAGTTACGCTTGCTAATAACCCAAGTCACTTGGAGTTCATTGATCCAATCATTGAAGGAAGCACGCGTGCCGCTCAGGAATCACGTACTCAAAAAGGCTATCCAGTTCAAGACGTTGAAAAAGCGTTAGCCATCTTAATTCATGGGGATGCAGCATTCCCTGGAGAAGGAATTGTGGCAGAAACATTAAATTTAAGCCAACTTGTAGGCTATCAAGTAGGCGGAACCATCCATATTATTGCCAACAATATGATCGGGTTTACAACAGAAAGCAATGAATCCCGCTCGACGAAATATGCGAGTGACCTTGCAAAAGGATTTGAGATCCCTATTGTTCACGTCAATGCAGATGATCCAGAAGCGTGTTTAGCGGCTGTTCAGCTGGCTGTAGAATACCGCAAACGCTTCAAGAAGGATTTCCTTATTGACTTGATCGGTTACCGCAGATACGGTCATAACGAAATGGATGAGCCTTCTACAACTCAGCCAATGCTGTACGATGCGGTCAGAAAGCACAAAACGGTCAAGAATATCTTTGCAGATAAACTTGTCTCAGAAGGTCTTTTGACAAAAGAGCAGCGTGAAGAAATCGAGCAGGCTGTGACAGCAAAAATAGAAGAAGCTTATAAAAAGGTGCCTTCAAAGAAAGAGCATACGATTCAAGAAATCGAACTGCCAGAGCCTGTATCAAACGGCTTCCCAGCAGTTGATACATCAGTAGAATTTGATGTACTCAGAAAGCTGAATGAAGAATTGATCAGCTGGCCGAATGATTTCCAAGTATTTGGTAAGCTGAAGCGGATCCTTGAAAAACGTGCAAAAGTGTTTACAGATGACCGTAAAGTAGAATGGTCACTTGGGGAAGCACTCGCATTTGCATCTATATTAAAAGACGGTACGCCAATTCGAATGACCGGACAGGATTCAGAGCGTGGTACTTTTGCTCAAAGAAACCTTGTTCTTCACGACAGTCAAACGGGAGATGAATTTATTGCTCTTCATGAACTAAGTGATGCGAATGCATCGTTTACAGTCCATAACAGTCCACTGTCAGAAGGCTCAGTCATCGGGTTTGAATATGGTTATAATGTCTATTCTCCTGAAACGTTAGTGATTTGGGAAGCTCAATTCGGAGACTTCGCAAATGCGGCTCAAGTGTATTTCGATCAATTTATCTCAGCTGGCCGTGCAAAATGGGGACAAAAATCAGGTTTAGTCATGCTGCTGCCGCATGGATATGAAGGACAAGGTCCTGAGCATTCAAGTGGAAGAACAGAACGCTTCCTGCAATCAGCTGCTGAGAATAACTGGACAGTTGCGAACCTGACTAGTGCAGCGCAATATTTCCATATTCTTAGAAGACAGGCGAAAATGCTGCTTCGTGAAGAGATTCGTCCGCTTGTCATTATGACACCGAAGAGTCTGCTTCGTAACCCGAACACATTGTCTGAAGTCCAAGAATTAACAGATGGACAGTTCCGTCCAGTTCTTGAACAGCCGGGTCTTGTACATGATCACGAAAAAGTATCGCGTCTCGTGCTATCTAGCGGGAAGGTATCCATTGATATTAGTGATCGTTTTACTCAAATGGAAGAGCCGAAAGATTGGCTTCACGTTGCAAGAGTGGAACAGCTATATCCGTTCCCAGCCAAAGATATTAAAGGAATTTTAACAAAGCTGACAAACTTAGAAGAAATCGTATGGGTGCAAGAAGAACCGCAAAATATGGGAGCTTGGGGATACATTGAGCCATATTTACGTGAAATTGCACCTGAAAAAGTAAAAGTACGTTACATCGGCCGAAGAAGACGTTCAAGTACGGCTGAGGGTGATCCAACTGTGCATAAAAAAGAACAAGAACGAATTGTATCTGATAGCTTGACTCGCAAAAACTAAGGGGGAAATGAAAAATGGCGGAAATTAAAGTACCTGAATTAGCGGAATCAATCTCGGAAGGAACGATTGCTCAATGGCTAAAGCAGCCGGGCGATTATGTGGAGCAGGGGGAGTACCTGCTGGAACTTGAAACAGATAAAGTCAATGTCGAACTGACTGCTGAAGAATCTGGTGTATTAAAAGAAGTACTGAAAGATTCTGGTGACACTGTACAAGTTGGAGAGGTCATCGGAACGATTGCAGCAGGTGAAGCTGGCGGAAGCGAGTCCGCAGCTCCAGCACCTGAGCAAGCTTCTGCACCAGCTTCGAAAGAAGAACCGGCAGCTGCTCAAAAAGAAGAAGCAGTGAAAGAAGAGCCGAAAGCTGGTAATGGCAGAACTATCGCTTCTCCTGCAGCTAGAAAATTAGCGAGAGAGAAGGGGTTAGACTTATCTGAGATTCCAACCGTAGATCCGCTGGGCAGGGTACGAAAGCAGGATGTCGCTTCTTATCAAAAGAATGAAGCACCTGCAAGTGCACCGAAAGCCGCGCCAAAAGCAAATGCTGCGGTGCAAACTGAACAAACAGGAAAGCCTATTGAACGTGAAAGAATGTCACGCCGCAGACAAACAATTGCAAAACGTTTAGTTGAAGTTCAACAAACGGCTGCGATGCTGACGACATTTAATGAAGTCGATATGACAGCTGTGATGGATTTAAGAAAGCGTCGTAAAGATGCCTTCCTAGAACAAAATGATGTCAAGCTTGGCTTCATGTCCTTCTTTACAAAAGCAGTTGTAGCAGCACTGAAGAAATATCCGCTGCTTAACGCAGAAATTCAAGGTGATGAGCTTGTCTTGAAGAAATTCTATGACATCGGCATCGCTGTTGCTGCAAACGAAGGACTTGTCGTACCGGTTGTCCGTGATGCAGACAGATTGTCATTTGCGGGGATTGAAAAAGAAATTGGTCATCTTGCGAAAAAAGCAAGAGATAACAAATTGTCTCTTAATGAGTTACAAGGTGGATCATTCACGATCACAAACGGCGGAACATTTGGTTCTCTGCTATCAACTCCGATTTTAAACAGTCCGCAAGTTGGAATTTTAGGGATGCATAAAATTCAGCTTCGTCCTGTGGCGATTGATGAAGAACGTTTTGAGAACCGTCCGATGATGTATTTAGCTCTTTCTTATGACCACCGTATTGTCGATGGTAAAGAAGCAGTTGGATTCCTCGTTACGATTAAAAATCTGCTTGAAGATCCTGAGCAGCTATTACTTGAAGGTTAATCTTCAATTATAAAAAGCTAGCACCTGTTAAGGTGCTAGCTTTTTTTCTTTTCACTGTCATGTTGTCCTCGTTTTGACCAATACGTCGCAAGCCAGGAACCAGATAAATTATGCCACACACTAAAAATTGCACTTGGTACGGCTGCGAGCGGTGAGAAGTGTGCTGTTGCTAGCGCTGCACCGAGCCCGGAGTTTTGCATGCCTACTTCGATCGAGATCGCTCTACGAGAAGGAATATCCATTCTGCACCACTTTGCGATCAGGTAACCAAATAAGAGACCAAGTCCATTATGTAATATAACAACGGCAAATATCAGTAATCCAGATTGAAGAATCTGCTCTTTATTTGCACTGACAACCGCTGCAATGATCAACACAATTCCAGCAACAGATACAAGCGGCAATGCTTGAACTGCATAGTTTACTTGTTTTTTGAAAAATACCTTAACGATAACACCTAGGATAATAGGAATTAGCACAACTTGGACAATGGACAAAAATAATGCCTCCGGTGATACAGGTAACCATGATCTTGCAAAAATATAGATAAAGAGAGGCGTTAAAAAGGGAGCAAGAAGGGTCGATATAGTTGTGACCGCTACGGATAATGCCATATTGCCTTTTGCCAAGAAGGTCATGACATTGGATGCTGTACCGCCCGGGCAGCAGCCCACAAGAATAACGCCTACAGCAATTTCAGATGGCAGCCGTAATCCGTAAGCTAATAGAAAGGCGATCAGCGGCATGAGTGTGTACTGCGCCAAAACCCCGATTAACACATAGAGAGGTTTACGATAAAGCTCCTTAAAATCTTCACCAGATAACGTAAGCCCCATCCCAAACATAATGACACCTAATAAAAAAGGGATATACGGTCCAATCTGAGAAAATACGTCAGGAAAAGTAAATCCAAGACATGCAAAGATAATGACCCAGATTGCAAAGGTTCTTCCTGCAAATTGACTAATGGTTAAAAGAATGTTCATTCATTGCTTCATCTCACTTTCCTCACATATCTTTCCTATTTTAAACGAATTTTCTGAAAAAACAACCCATTCTTTATAAAGGTGTTAATAATAAAATTATGTAAACTAAAAATACCCCATATAAGCATTGGCCTATATGGAGCATCGTTTTAAAAAGGGGTCCATCTCACTTGTTGTGCCTGCTTAAGCCTAGCTTCTGGCTCACGCCAGTCGACTACACTCCACCAACGATCTACGTATTTCGCTTTTTCATTCAGATATTGAAGGTAGTAGGCGTGCTCCCATACATCAAGGGCTAGAAGGGGGATCACGTCCCATTGTGACAAAAATTGATGGCGTTCTGCTTGTAAAATCTCTAATCGCTGAGATCTGGGCGCCCATACGAGAATGGCCCAGCCAACACCCTCTACTTGTTTGGCCGCTGCTGAAAATTGAGATTTAAATGCATCATAGCTGTCAAACGATTGTTCAATGAGACGAAGCATTTGTCCAGTGGGCTTTCGTTTTCCTGAAGGACTCATGGAAAACCAAAAAATACAATGTAAATAGTGCCCCGCACCATTGAAGGCAAGCTCCCGTTCCCAATGCTTAATCATTTTAAAATCATTGGTTCTTCTTGCATTTTTTAATGCAAGCTCAGCTTGGTTCAAACCATCTACATATGATTGATGATGCTTCTGGTGATGCAAATACATAATTTCTTTTGAAATAAACGGTTCTAGTGCATCATACCGGTAAGGGAGAGGAGGTAACTTGTGACTTCCAGCTGCTACCTCTCGCATGTCTTCTTGTGGGTTCATGTCCTCAGCAATACGTTCTGCCAGTTCGTACCACTCTTGTTCACTGGAATGTTCATCATCCATTGAGAACCATAAATGGTCTACTTTCTGACGGATGTTGTCATCTTGAATCGCGGGTTGAATGGAGCTAAGCCACTCTTTGAGCTGCAAACGGTACTCTTCCTTATTCATTCTTACGCCTCATTTCTTCTAAAAATGTGGAACAAGCCATCATCGGAAAGACAAATGGGTAGCTATGATAAGTGATGTAAAATTGCTTTGGCAGGCCAATGCCTACTGGATAGTGCAAGGCTTCACTCGTGTGCTGATGATGGATCAAAAATGAGATGGCTTTTAAAATCGTTTTGTCATCGGGCTTCTCATATTGTAAAAGTGCCTCTGCTGCCCAAGCCGTCTGAACCACTGTGCCAAACGGGAGGGGGACATACGTTTTTACCTCTGCACTTTTACATGATTCTCCGAAGCCGCCATCTTCTCGTTGAATCTGCTTTAAAAATCGGCATGCTTTTTGGACAGCAGGATGGGTGGAGGGGATGCCGGCAGCTTTTAGACCTGTTAATGCTGCCCACGTTCCATAAATATAGCAAACACCCCATCTGCCAAACCATGATCCATTTTTCTCTTGATGATTTAGGAGCCATTTGACACATTGGTCTTTTTGCCTGTGAATAGGCGGTGACATGTTTTTCTCTTCAAGACCCATGAGATGAAGCACGCGGCCTGTAATATCGGGAGTCGATGGATCAATAGCTGCATCCTCCGCAGATTCAAGCGGCAGATGTCGAAGCAGGAAGTGATCTTGATTTTTTTCAAAAGCAGAAAACCCGCCATCACGGTTTTGCATGGAAAGAAGCCAATTGAATCCTCGATTCCACTGAACTGGTGCGTACGTTCGAGGAATGGCTTTTAAGACAATTTGCGTATCATCACAATCAGGATTATTCGTGTTGATATCTGAAAAACCAAAGCCTCCCGGAGCAGCATGCCGGTTATGGATCGCCCAGTCTGCTTTCTTCATTTGCTGCCGGTTCAGTAAGTATGAGAAAGACTTTGTGATGACTGGGTCTTCTTGTTTTTTGCCAGCTTTTTGAGAAGCATAACTGACAAGTGCTGTATCCCAAACTGTGGATGTGGAATTTTCTGCATACATTCTGCCCTGACAGTTTGTGACTAGCTTTTTCATGCCTTTGACTGCTTTTAAAATGAGATGATGTCCCGGGGAGTATCCAAGGCTCATCAGTGCATAGACCATAAAAATACTTGCACTTAAATAGCTGTACAGTGTGCCATCTTTTTCGAGGCGGTCAAACATATATCGCTTTGCTGCTTCATATCCGAAAAAGTCCAGCCGGCTGTCGAGTGCTGTATACGATCGCATGTAAGTCAGAAAGTGATGAGTGGAACGTTCTTCTCTTGCCATAAACCAGTCAAATGGATTCTTAGACATGTTTGCATCAAGGTGTGCTAGGCTTGGAAATTTCTCATGAGAAGTATATCGTTTGTTGAGTGCAATCATCATTGGCACAAAGTGAATTCTTGCATATGCACTAAGATGATAGAAGTGAAGCGGAAAGTATGTAGGGATGAGTAAAAAGGAAAGTGGTGCATAGAAGTACGGCCAAGGGTGCATGCCGTTGACGGCGAGCATCCACTTTGTCATAAAGTGAACGTTCTTTAATCCGCCATTTGATCGAATATATTGCGCTGCTTTTTCCATATGAGGCTCATCTTGTTGAAACCTGCCTGAAACGAGCATTCCGCAATAGCCCTGCACAGTGGCTGTTACATGTCCCGTTTGATCATGATACAAAGAAAAAGACCCATCCTCATTTTGTTTTTCGCGTATTGCTTCTGCTAATTGATGAACCAAAGCCTGATCCGAATCGCCGACAGCCTTTAACAGCATAATCAAAAAAGCATTTGTCATCATTGGACCTTCAAAGCAGAAAACAAAGGCGCCATCTTCTCGTTGTCTTCGCTGCATTTGCATGTTCAATTCTTCAATAAATTCGTTTACTTTCAATTTAAAATCTTGCATATGCGGCCATGCTCCTTTCCTTTCATACTATATTCAGGTGCCGGCCTGTCACATGCAAACACAAAAAAGCCGATGACACGGTCACCGGCTTTCTTGACGTCATTAGTCTTGGAGATTAATCCATACACTTTTGACTTCTGTATAGTTGTTAAGGGCATATGATCCCATTTCTCTGCCAAGACCTGATTGCTTATATCCTCCAAACGGGGAGGCGGCATCAAAGACATTATAACAGTTGACCCAAATCGTTCCTGCTTCAAGACGTGCAGCGATATCATGGGCATGCTTTAAGTTTTCTGTCCAAAGTCCTGCTGCTAATCCATATTCAGACTGGTTGGCTCGTTCAACCACTTCATCAATGGAATCGTAAGGAATGGCAGATAAGACAGGTCCAAAGATTTCCTCTTTAGCAATGGTCATTTCATCTTCTACATCTTTAAAAATAGTAGGGGAGACGAAATAGCCAGCCTCATAAGGGCAATCGCCCCCGACAACGGCTGTTGCCCCTTCGGATTTACCTTTTTCAATATAGCCTAACACGCGTTCGTGCTGTTCTTTACTTACAAGAGGTCCAATTTGCGTATCTTGATGAAGACCAGCGCCTTGCTTGAGGGATCCTGCATATTTGGCCATTTGATCGACCACTTCATCATATTGGCTCCGATGAACAAAGACTCTGGAACCCGCGCAGCATACTTGGCCTTGGTTAAACATGACGCCATTTAAAGCACCTGGAATGGCTTTCTTTAAATCGGCATCAGGTAAAATAATATTCGGTGATTTTCCGCCAAGCTCTAATGTGACCCTCTTAATGGTTTTAGCCGCTTTCTCCATAATTAATTTCCCAACACTTGTTGACCCTGTGAAGGCCAGCTTGTTCACGTCAGGATGATCAGTTAAGGCTTCTCCGGCTGTTTCGCCAAATCCAGGAACGATGTTAATCACGCCTTCTGGGAAGCCGGCTTTGTCCACTAATTCTGCTAAGTAAAGAGCAGAGAGTGGAGTTTGTTCGGCTGGCTTTAAAACGATGGTGCACCCTGTTGCAAGTGCGGCGCCCATTTTCCACATAGCCATGAGCAGAGGGAAGTTCCATGGGATGATTTGTCCTACAACACCAACCGGCTCATGTCGGGTATAATTAAAATATCCTTGACTGACAGGAAGGGTTTGTCCATTCATTTTTGTCGTCCAGCCCGCATAATAGCGCATGTGCTCTATAGCGAGGGGGATATCTGCATTTGTTGTTTCATTAATTGGTTTTCCGTTATCTAAAGTTTCTAGCTGTGCAAGCTCTTCCTGATTTTCTTCCATTAAATCAGCAAGCTTGAACATGAGGCGGGCGCGTTCAGCGGCAGACATGGAGCGCCAAGGACCATGAAAGGCTTTTTTTGCAGCTTTTACTGCCTCATCAATATCTTTTGCACCTGCTTCATAAACATCAATAAGGGTTTCGCCTGTGGCTGGGTTAGGAGTAGCAAAGGTTTTGTTATCGTGACTTGTGACAAACTGACCATTAATGTAGAGTTTTTTCGTCCCATGGAGAAAAGATTCGAGTTTTGAACTAATTTGAAGTGTTGTAGAGCTCATAAATAAACAAACCTCCTTAAAGATATGGATTGTTTTCTGCGAGTTCTAGGTGGGAAAAGCGGACATGCAACGAAACTTTATACGCACAAAGATGTAAACGTATACATTAATCATATTACACGACATGTTTGAAAGCAATCCATAACACTCATTGCATTTCGCGAAAATTTGGCTACAATAAATGTATAGATGAAAAAAGGAGTTTTTAAATCATGATCCATCAAAACTGGCAAACGGCTCAAACGTTAAAACAAGTAAAATGTGTACATACAAATGCGAAAAAATATATGGTCGATCGGGCATTAACGGTTGGAAGCACATATGAAGTGAAAAATGAAACAGAAGAATTTCTGTTTGTCGTTGACAATACGGGTAAAGTAGGCGGGTATTACAAGGAGTATTTCGAAGATATTTCAGCTGAATGATTTTGAGGACCATCACTCATACTAAGAAAAACAGTAAAGGGTGATGATGATGAAAAAGCAGCAAAATGACGAGCAGAAAAGTCAACATGCTTGGCATGAACATGAGGACGCTGATATGGCAATTACGCTTGAACAGATTTCCGACGTGTATGCCGAGGGAACCATTGATACACCAAAAGACGAATAGTCATTTAAAAACAGTGATTTGCATAATCACTGTTTTTTTATTGGAATGAAGCAGCATTTTTTCTCGAAAAGAACTGAAACTTTTTTCCTGCTTTAACAGTCTAAATAAGTAGAGGAAAGAGCATCGGATCAAAAAGAAAAAGTTAAATGAAATTTAATCTATTCGTAATGGAATAACGACCATTTATAGCGTATTCTATAAGTGAGAATAAAACGTACCCACAGAGCCGTGTGGCCGTTTTGTCATAAAGGAATTTGATGCAGGAAGAGGGGGTTTACGTGGGTATTTTTTCTGTCAGTAAACAAAATGATAAGAAATTCGAATCCTTATTGATTGAAGGGGAAAGAATTGAGGCTGTTTACAGACTGCGTCACGACCAAATTTGCTTTACCAATAAACGACTGATCTTTGGCGATAACCGCGTATTTTCTAAGAAGAAAGTCAGGGTCTCCTTGCCGTATCGATCAATTGAAAGTTTTGCCATACAAGAAGCTGGCGTGTTTGATCAGGACACAGGTATGCTGCTTGTCACAAGCTCAAAAGTATTTGAACTCGACTTTTCCAAAGAGACGGATTTGAGTGATGTGCAAGCCATTTTGACAAAACATCTTTGCTGATCAATCTTGCGATTACATAGATCATATGCACTTTTCTCATTCTTCGTTCTTATTTTTATAGATCGCACATTGCTAAGTCCTTCCCATCTGATGGGAAGGGCTTTTTTCTGCTTAAGTGTTTGAATGATAGCAAAAAAGGATAAAGATGAAACAGATACAGAAAGGAGAATGAACAATGAAAGTGTTAGTTGCAGGAGCAAATGGACATACAGGCAGACTTGTCGTTCGTTATTTAAAAGAAAAAGGACATGAGCCGCTTGCTCTCATTCGAGATGAAAAACAAGCTGATGCACTAAAGGAACTTGGTGCAGCACCTGTCATCGGTGATCTTGAAAAAGATGTGACAGATGCTGTAAAACAAGCAGACGCTGTCATCTTTGCAGCTGGTTCAGGCTCAAAAACAGGGGCAGATAAGACCATTGCGGTCGATCAAGAAGGTGCAAAACGCCTCGTTGATACAGCGAAAAAAGAAAACATCCAGCATTTTGTTATGCTTAGTGCCTATAATGCAGATGATCCGAACCAAGGAAAAGGGCAAGGAAGTATGGAAACCTATTATGAAGCAAAAAGAAAAGCCGATGAGCACTTAAGACAGTCTGGTCTTTCCTATACGATTGTCCGCCCAGGTGCCTTGCTGCATGAGGAGAAGACAGGAAAGATTGAAGCTGCCGAACATATTCCAGATGATCAAAACATCGAGATTTCAAGAGAGGACGTAGCCATTGTTCTTGTGGAGAGCTTAACAGAATCCAATGTGAAAAATAAGTCCTTCGACTTGATGAAAGGCGGAAAATCAGTAGAAGAAGCACTTCGCCATCTGTAAGAAAAGAAAGCTGCTGCCAAAGAGGCGGCGGCTTTTTTGATGTTTTCTTTTCCCTTTCAGCGGGAAGGTAATGAGAAAGGAGTGATTGACCGTGGGCTTAACGAAAGAACAACAAGCTGATTTATACGAAAGATTGATTCAATTAAAAGAAGATGTGAAGGGATCAAAAAAGAAAGAAGAATCGATGCTCGTTGAATCGAGTGAGATTTCAAATGGTGTTGGAAATCATATCGCTGATCATGGGAGCATCTATTTAGACCGTATGACAGAACAAACGCTGGATCAGGTCGATGATCAGCTTGAAGGTGAAATCGATGCAGCACTGAAACGAATGGAAGACGGAACATATGGGATATGTGAGAAAACGGGGAAAGAGATTCCATACGAGCGTTTAAAAGCAGTTCCATATACACGTTATTCAATCGATGCAAAGAAAAATGAAGAAACCACTCAAGATCCAAACGAATTTGACCGTTCATTCTCCGATCAAATGCGCGATTTAACAAATAGAGAAACAATGGATCAGATGCATTCAGATACGTATGAAAGATTAGAGGAAGAGCAGGATGTTGATGTAGATGAGGAAAAATAGGATCATAAGCGAAGGTTAAATTTTTTCAGAATAATTTTTTCTTATGTACACATGAACAAATAACTTGTATACATGAGTATTTCATAGAAAAAAGATCTCTTGAAATTTAATAAACTTTCGTGTAATATAGTTTAAAGGCTGCGATGCGCGTAATGTTAATTAAGTTTTAACCTTTAAGCTGTAATAGGGAGTTTTATATTGAAGCCGGAATGTCATGCCTCCTTAGCGAGGAAGACAGGAACGTTTCTGCAAACACCCACTTTGAGGAGTGGTGGTTTAAAACTTTCTTACTTAGATTACGGCATCCGCAGCTTTTCCTAGGATGATTCAAGCCATTTTCCATTGCGGAAAATGGCTTTTTATTTTGTGAAAAAACGAAATTGCACAGTCGGCCGGAAGAGGCATGAATGTATGTTAAAATAGACAAAACAAAAGACGGAGAGGGAATTGGATGTTAGAACAAGCAGAAGCACTCCTGAAACAATACTTTGGCTTTGACGCATTTAGGCAGGGACAGAAACAAGCCATTGAATCGATTGTAAACAAACAGAAGGATACCGTCTGTATTATGCCGACAGGCGGAGGGAAATCGGTTTGCTACCAGATTCCTGCCCTGATGATGGAAGGAACAACGATCGTTGTATCCCCGCTAATTTCTTTAATGAAAGATCAAGTCGATGCGCTAAATGAGATGGGCATACGATCGTCCTTTTTAAACAGCACACTTTCCGCAGCTGAAATGAATAAAAGGCTGAAAAAATGTGAAGATGGGGAATATCAGCTGCTTTATATCACACCTGAACGTTTACAAAATGAGCGTTTTTTTCAGCTGCTTGATCGGTTAACTATCCCTTTAATTGCAATTGATGAAGCGCACTGTATATCTGAGTGGGGGCATGATTTTAGGCCAAGCTACCGCTTTATTCAAGAATGCTTAAATCAGCTGACAAAAAGACCAGTGATTGTCGCATTAACTGCTACAGCCACGAAAAAGGTCCACCGAGATATATGTGAACAGCTTGGCATGAACGAAGAAGAAACCATTTTTACTGGGTTTGCTAGAGAAAATTTATCTTTTCAGGTGGTCAAAGGAGAAAATAGTGACCGCTTTATCACACATTATATGAAGAAAAATAAACTTGAGTCCGGCATTATCTATACTGCTACAAGAAAAGAAGCCGAAAACATTTACAATCGGCTAAAGAAACAAAAGATCAAAGCTGGCATTTATCATGGCGGGTTAGATGACAATGTAAGAGAAGAGCAGCAAAACCTGTTTTTAAATGATGACATCCAGGTTATGGTCGCTACATCTGCATTTGGCATGGGAATTAATAAATCAAATGTCCGTTTTGTGATTCATCACCAAATTCCAAGGGATATTGAAAGCTACTATCAAGAAGCTGGACGCGCCGGCAGAGACGGGCTCCAAAGTGAATGCATTTTACTGTTCTCGCCGCAGGGCGTACGAATGCAGCGATTCCTCATTGAACAGTCAACAGAGGATGAAGTGCGCTATCAGCATGAACTGCTTAAACTAAGGCAAATGGTCGATTACTGTCATACTGAGCAATGTCTGCAGCAATTTGTGATGGACTACTTTGATCAATCAGCAAGTACCCCTTGCCAAAAATGCAGCAATTGCCTTGATGAAAGAGAGCGTGAAGAGGTCACTCGAGAAGCGCAAATGGTTTTATCGTGTACGGTTAGAATGAACGAGCGGTTTGGAAAAATGATGATTGCTCAAGTACTGGCAGGCTCTAAAAATAAAAAAGTGCTTGACCTCGGTTTCGACCGTCTTCCTACATACGCTTTAATGAAGCAGCAATCAGCCCAGCAAATCAGTGATTTCATCGAATTTTTAATTACAGAAGAGTATTTGCACATGTCTGAAGGAGCTTACCCAACATTAAAAGTGACACATAAAGGAAAGAAAGTGTTAGTCGGGCAAGAGGCTGTGTATAAAAAACAGGCAGTGAAAAGAGAGGCGATTCAAGAAAACGATGCATTATTTGAGCAGCTGAGAGCGGTGAGAATGAAGCTGGCGAGAGAGCAGGGTGTTCCGCCATTTGTTGTATTTTCTGATCAAACCTTGAAGGAAATGTCAGCCGTTCAGCCTAAAACAGAAGAAGAACTTCTCCATATTAAGGGAATAGGAGCTCAAAAAAGAGAGAAATACGGGGATGTTTTTTTAGAAGAAATCCGTTTATTTATAGAAAAAGAAAAAAATAAAGAGGTTGAAGAAGAAAAATAAATTTTTTTCGCTGCGTTTGGACACGTTTTCAACAGGAGGTTTCTGATCCTTTCAAAACCTTGATATGGTGGGTAATCGAGCTGTTTTGTGGTCTGATTTACCAATGGAGAGAGATGTTTCATGTAAAGGAACTGTAATCTAAAACATATCGTTTTGTTATTGAATTGACATTTACATATGTTACGATAGCACTCGTTAGCCGCCATAAAAAGCTAACAAGGGAGGATTTACTTTATGAAGAAGACTATTATGTCCTTGGTTGCTGTTGCAGCAATCTCTACAACAGCATTTGGAGCACAGCAAGCTTCTGCAAAGGAAATCACTGTGAAGAAAGGTGATACACTTTGGGGAATCTCTCAAAAAAATGATGTGTCTCTAAAGGACCTAAAGGGTTGGAACAATTTATCTACAGACATGATTTATGTAGGTGATAAATTGACAATCTCTTCAAAAGAGAAAACTCAGGAGCAGTATAAAGTCCAGAAGGGGGACAGCCTCTGGAAAATCGCTCAAAAATTCAATGTGTCAATTAGCGATATTAAGTCTTGGAATAACTTAAACTCAGATATAATTATGATTGGTTCAACACTAAGTGTTGCTGGTCAAAGCTCAGCTCCGGTAAGCTCAGAGCCTGTACAAAAACAGGAGCCTGTCCAAAAAGAGCAAACAACACAAAAAGCTGCTCCTAAACAGGAAGCACCGAAAAAAGCTGCTCCTAAACAGGAAACAGCTAAAGCAGAATCATCTTCTGCTAGTCAAAGTGTACAAAAAGAAATGACTGTAACGGCTACGGCTTATACAGCAAATGATGGTGGCATCTCAGGTATCACTGCAACAGGGGTAAACTTAAACAAAAACCCAAATGCGAAAGTGATTGCAGTAGATCCTAATGTCATTCCATTAGGAAGTAAGGTTTATGTTGAAGGCTACGGTGAAGCCATCGCAGCAGATACTGGCGGCGCAATTAAAGGTAACAAAATTGATGTTCATGTACCAAGCAAATCCCAAGCAAAAAATTGGGGCGTAAAATCAGTCAAAGTAAAAGTACTTAACTAGTAACTTATTGTTTTTTGGAAGAAAGCATCAGGTGGCGGCCTGATGCTTTTATTGTACCCTTTTTTTGGTCAAAAAAACACACATTTTTCAGAAAAATTTGCATTTTCGACAAAAACCAGCGTATATTCCATCTTACACGCTGGTTTTTTGTCGTTAGCTGTCCACCCAATAAATTTCTCCGCTTTGTTCTTTCCAATTGATTTGGACATCAAATTGATGCTTTTCATAAAAATGAATCAAGCGGTCCACATGATTCCAATCTCTTTTGACGAGGTCACCTGTGATGACTGGGATGTTCTGCTCTCTTGCGATTTCTTTTAAATGCTTCATACAGATTGAGCCGTACCCATTATCGGGAGGGCCTTTTATATCAGCAATATGAATCTTTCCTTCTTCAGGATATTCCGCAATTAAGGAAAAATCAGATTGTCCGCGAAAAGCTTTTTCACAATCAGTCAGCATGATTTTACATGTATCAGCATTTTCAATGGCAGAGACAATCATCCATTCATCTTCTTTCGCCTGATCAATGCCAATGATCTTTGCCTTTTTCGAAATATCTTTCATATTTTCTTGCATTCGATACATTTGGAACTGCAATTGCTGTAATTCTTGCTCTAACGCCTTCACATCTTTGGGTGTTTCCTGTAAGATTGACAAGTCCATTACTCCTTTCATATAAGAAATGATAAAAATCACATAAATTCCAATTTTAAAGGAAGTGGATGAATCTTTCAACCCGTTAAAACGCCAGTAATCGGCAAGTTTGTCTAAAATTCGACGAAGACAGCGAATTCATTGACTTTATAGAGAAAGTTAAATAACATACTCTTAGTCGGAACTAATAAAGAGAGGTTTTCAAACATGAACGAACAGAATCAAAAACCGAAAAATTTCACCGGCATTGTTGTCATTTTAACAATTGCCATAAACGGATTAATCGCTTTATTATTTTTAATGCCAAAAACAGATAAATTTAGTCATCTGGATATTACATTTCTGCCGTTACTGAATGCCGTGATGAACAGCTTTACGTTTATCTTCTTACTTTCAGCACTCATTATGATTAAACAAAAGAACATTAAAGCACATAGACGATTTATCTTTGCTGCATTTTCAACAACACTTGTCTTTTTAATTTCCTATGTGACATATCATTCAATGGCAGCTGATACACACTTCGGAGGAGAAGGGATCATCCGTCCGATTTACTTCTTTATTTTGATTACACATATTGTACTCTCAGCTATTATTGTACCGCTTGCACTGATTACACTATTTAGAGGCGCACAGATGCAGGTCGAGCGTCACCGTAAGATTGCCCGCTGGACGATGCCGCTTTGGCTCTATGTTAGTCTCACTGGCGTCATTGTCTATATCATGATTTCTCCATATTACAGCTAACGTATGTCCAACTGGACATACGTTCTTTTATTTACAAGATGAAGTGCTTTGGATAGAATGGAAATTGGGTATCCGACTAGCACGGTATCTTCCCATCTATAGATTCACATCATTTTTGGCCGTTTGCTCGTTTGGAGATCAACAATTGGACGAAACGGGGGTTATATGATGACTGAACAATTGCAGTATAAACCGGGGCTTGAAGACATTGTGGCAAGCGAAACATCCATATCATACTTAGATGTGGAGCAAGAGGAAATTGTGATTCGCGGGTACGACCTCATTGAGCTGGCACAAAACAAGACATATTTAGAAACAGCCTATCTGCTTATTTATGGAAGATTACCAGATCAGATGGAATATCACCAATTTCAGCAAGATATATCCTCACAAACGAGCTTACATCCAACCATTCAAACCATATTAACGAATCTGCCAAAAACCACTCACCCTATGGATGCGATGAGAACGTGCTTATCTGCTCTTGCAGGGTATGATGACGCATTACATGATCGATCTGAAGCGTGCCAAGTAAGGCGTGCAGTTCGATTATTAGGCCAGCTGCCGGCCATTGTTGCTGGAAGCTATTATATTCTCACAAAAGACGCCGCTATTTCTCCAGATCAGTCCAAATCCTACACTGAAAACTTTTTATCCATGTTAACAGGACGCACCCCGGCACAAGACGAAATTACCGCTTTTGACCAAACACTCACATTATATAGCGAACATGAGCTACCGAATTCAACATTTGCGGCTAGAGTGATTGCATCCACGCATTCTGACATGTATGGTGCTTTTACTGGAGCGATCTCTTCATTAAAAGGTGACCTCCACGGAGGAGCAAATGAAGCTGTCATGCACATGCTTCTTGAAGGAAAAACAACAGAAGGATTTCTTGCGCTCATTGAACGAAAATTAGCCGCAAAAGAAAAAATGATGGGCTTTGGCCACAGGGTATACATGAGAAAAATGGACCCGCGAGCCGCTCTTTTAAAACGCTCATTGAAAACGCTTACGGAATCAAAGGGAGATACAACACTATATGACATGTGTGTAGCAGGAGAGGCATACATGAAAGAGCAGAAAAACCTTTATCCAAATCTTGATTATTATGCTGCACCGATTTATTACGTGCTCGGAATCCCCATTTCACTTTATACACCCATTTTCTTTGCTGCAAGAGCTAGCGGATTAGCCGCACATGTGATTGAACAGCATTTGCATAATCGCATTTTTAGACCGAGAGTCCGGTATCTAGGGCCAAGAGGATTAAAGGTTTCAAATGATGATGGAAAAACGGGGGAATGAACATGAACAAAACAGCAGTCGTCAATCAAACAGATCAGCTATTAGAAGAAATCGCTGCCTATGCAGTAGACGGAGAAATTACGAGCAAAGAGGCCATTGAAACCGCGCGGTATGTGCTCATAGACACGCTCGGGTGCGGAATGCTGGCGCTCAATTTTCCAGAATGTACGAAGCACCTTGGACCTATCGTACCTGGAACTGTTGTGCCTAACGGAGCAAGAGTTCCCGGCACTTCGTTTGTGCTAGATCCCGTTCAAGCGGCTTTTGATATTGGCTGTATGATCCGCTGGTTAGATTATAATGACACGTGGCTTGCACAGGAGTGGGGGCATCCGTCAGATAACTTAGGCGGAATATTAGCTGTAAGTGATTATATCAGCAGAACACGCCTTGCAAACGGAGAAGAGCCGCTAACGATGAATGATGTACTGCATGCAATCGTCAAGGCACATGAAATTCAAGGTGTCCTTGCTTTAGAAAATTGTCTAAATCGAAATGGATTGGACCATGTGTTATTTGTCAAAGTGGCAACAAGTGCAGTTGTGTGTGCAATGCTTGGCGGAACAAAGGAAGAGGTCCAGCATGTTTTATCACAAGCGTTTGTTGATAATTCCCCGCTTAGGACGTATCGCCACGCCCCAAACACAGGATCGAGGAAATCATGGGCAGCAGGGGACGCAACAAGCCGCGGAGTGAGACTGGCAATGATGACACGTAAAGGAGAAATGGGTTATCAAACGCCCCTCAGTGCAGAGAAGTGGGGCTTTGAAGATGTTCTTATGAAAGGAAAACCACTTACGCTCGCCCAGCCCCTTGGATCATACGTCATAGAAAATGTTCTTTTCAAAATTGCTTATCCTGCTGAATTTCATGCACAGACAGCTGCAGAGGCGGCTGTGATGCTGCATGACGCTGTAAAAGATCGTTTAGATGAAATTGACCGGGTAGAGATTACGACACATGAGTCAGCGATTCGGATTATTGATAAGAAAGGGCCGCTTTACAATCCGGCAGACCGTGATCATTGCTTGCAGTATATTACAGCCATTGGACTGATTTATGGTGAACTGACAGCTGACCATTATGAAGAAGAAACGGCGCAAAATCCAGCCATTGATCGTCTTCGTGATCGAATGATTGTGAAAGAGGATAAACGTTATACAGAGGATTATTTAGATCCGAAAAAGAGATCGATTGCAAACTGTGTACAAATTTTCTTTAAAGACGGGACGATGACAGACCGAATTGAAATTGAATACCCGCTTGGTCATCGCAGAAGAAGACAGGAAGGCATTCCGCTGCTTGAAAAGAAATGGGTCTATCATTTAAAGACAAGATTTCCACAAAAGCAAGTGGATCAAATTGTGTCACTCTGCCAAAATCCAAATCAATTAAAAACAACAACAGTACCAGCATTTATGGACTTATTCGTCATATAAGGGGGAGCTAGCGTGTGGATCGTGAATGAAGAAAGAAGTCAGGCTGATTTAGCCGCAGCCTTTAAAGAACAAATGAACAAATCAGCTTTATTTCAAATTCCAGGCGTTCACGATGGAATGTCTGCGCTCTATGCGAAAAAAATGGGCTTTCAAGGGCTCTATTTATCAGGTGCCGCTTTTTGTGCCAGCAAAGGACTGCCTGATCTCGGCATGATCCATTCAACAGAAATGGCAGAAAAAGCGAAGGAGATCATTCGAGCTTCCCAGCTGCCGCTTTTGGTCGATATGGACACAGGTTATGGCGGTGTTTTAAATGCAGCAAGAGCGGCAAAAGAAATGGTTGAGAGCAAAGTGGCAGCTGTTCAAATTGAAGATCAGCAAATGCCGAAAAAATGCGGGCATTTAAACGGGAAATCACTCGTTCCAGTAGAAGAAATGGTCGCAAAAATCAAAGCCATCAAACAAGCGGCACCAACGCTTTTGGTGATTGCGAGAACCGATGCAAAGTCCGTAAATGGAATGGAGGATGTCATCCGCCGGGCCAATCTTTACGTAGAAGCAGGAGCTGACGCTATTTTTCCTGAGGCACTCATCACAGCGGAGGACTTCACGCATGCGTCAAGTAATATTAAAGGGCCGCTCCTTGCAAACATGACGGAGTTTGGCAAGACGCCTTATTATCATGCAGACGAATTTTCTATGTTTGGCTTTCAAATGGTCATTTACCCTGTGTCATCACTTAGAGTCGCTGCAAAAGCGTATGAGCGTTTATTTACAGAAATCATGGAAAAGGGAACGCAGCAGGGGATACTTGGGGATATGCAAACGAGGAAAGAGCTGTATGAAACGATTCATTATGATGAATATGAGGAAATGGACCAGCATTTAGCAAAAACGATCCTCCCGGAAATTGGGAAAGAGCAGCGATAAAATGAAAAGCACTTCCGTCAAGGAAGTGCTTTTTTACGATGATGGTGTGGATGAAGAAGCCAATTTCATCTTTTCTTCAACTGTTTTCGTTTTTTCTTTTACTTTTTCAGCGTAAGTGAAGTCACCGTAGCAATACGGATAGCGGAAGTTATCTTTGTTGCCGCCGCACGTATAGACCTTGGGGTTTCGTTTCACTTGCTTTTTGGAGTATTGCTTTGCCAGTTTCTCGGAATGTTTTCCCCCGTTTTTTGCAACAAAATCAATATAGCCGATTCCCATGTTATAGCTTTGAATAATGGTTTCCAAATCAACGCCTTTTTTCTTCCCATGCTTGTACATAGTCGAAAAATGATGGACTCCTTGTTTAATGCTTTTCTGAGGGTCATTGATTTCATTTCGTTTCAAACCAAGAGATTCAGAGGCCTGCATTGGATCTCCGCCTCTGCCTTTTGATTCTTGATACATCATACCGAGGATTAACCCGGTATACTGATCTAAATCTTGATCTCTTAACTCTGTTTCTACAAGCGGTTTGTAATCATCCAATCTCGACAAAACAATTGATTCCGTATCAATCGGCAGCTTTTTTAACTCCTTTTGATTAAAGGAGATGGCAATGGCTGCTAATACGAAAACAAAGAGAAAAATCGTGAAACAGCCTGAAATGGCAAAACATCCTGTTTTTTTCTTTTTCAAGGTCAGTTCACCCCTGTTTTGCCCCGCTTTTAAAAGGGAAGTACAGCCTTTTTATTATGCCATATCCTGTGCAGGATACCAAGTGAAAACCTTATAATCAATCATATCCAAACGTAAATTCAGGTCGTGTTTTCAGCCTGAAGCAGAAATAAACAAAACCGATAATCAGCCACATCATGCCAATGATTAATGCATTTGTGCTGATGCTCGTTAACAGCCAAAGACAAAACGCCGTCCCGCATAGAGGGATCACTGCATATCTCAATGTATTCAGCACACCTCTTTGTTTTTGTCTGACGAAAAAGTACGCAAAAACAGACAAATTCACAAAGGTAAATCCAATTAACGCGCCGAAGCTGATAAAGGAATAAATGACTTCAAGTTCGCCAACGACTGCGGTTAAGGAGAAAGCTCCGATTAATAAAATATTAAAAACAGGGGTTTTTAATCTCGGATGAATATACCCGAAGAAACGCTTCGGTAACGATTGATCTCTTCCCATTGCATATAAAAGCCTTGCTGCACTCGCATGTGACGATAAGGAGGAAGAAATGACAGCCACCATTGTGCCTGCTAAAAAGAACGAGTGGAGAAATGCGCCGCCCACAAATTCTGCAATTTCAAGTGAGGCTGCATCAGGATGCTTGAACTGCTGAAAATTTGGAAACACCTGCTGCAAAAAATAAGACGTCAAAGTAAACAGTACGCCTCCAATCGCAACTGTTAAGAAAATGGCAAGCGGAATGGTCTTTTTTGGTTTAATGGTTTCCTCAGACATCGTCGAAATGGCATCAAATCCTAGAAAGGAGAAACATAAAATGGTCGCTCCTGAAAAAATAAGCGCTGGATCTAAGCTCGCTGAATAAAAAGGCCGGGCTGACAATAACGCTCCACTGCCAGTGTTTTGTGTGAGCCCATAAATAACAAACCCAACAAAGGTGACGGCGACAATGACCTGAAACGTCACAAATAGCGCCGTAATGTTGGCTGTAAGCCGTATACCGATGACATTGACAGTCGTTATGGCGATAGCAAGTATGATGATCCAAATGTAATGAGGTACATCAGGAAAGGCTGCGGTTAAATAAGCACTACCGATCGCAAAATTCACCATAGGCAGAAATAAATAATCCAGTAAAAGTGTCCAGCCCACAAGGAAGCCGACATGAGGATGAATACTTTTTTGCGCATATGTATAAGCAGATCCTGCTTTTGGAAAAGCCTTCACCATATTCCCATAGCTAAGCGCTGTCAATAGTAATGCAAGTAACGTAAATATATAAGCTGCAGCGACGTGTCCTTTCGTCAGCTGAGCAACAATGCCGTATGAATCAAATACGACAAGTGGATCCATATAAGCAAGCCCGATCACAACAAGTGGAAAGACAGTCAGGCTGCGTTTTAGTCTTGGCTCTTCAGTCAATTTGCCTATCAGCTCCTCTAAAAAAATGAATAAATAATGCTCATTTTAAAAAGAATGCTACCAAGTGTCAATGCTATTTGAATAAATCTTTTTTCTAAAGTGTGCCCGCTTTGCACGCCGGACGTTTTAGTATATGATGATACATAGAATAAGTCGTGATTTGACTAACAAGAAAGGTGAAGCGAAATGAAGGAAGAACTGAATACAAATCAAGAACAGGAACGGATGGAGCTGGATGAAGAAAGTTTATTTCTTGTCTCCCAAACGTTTAAAGCCTTATCTGATCCGACACGTATTCGTATTCTGCACCTGCTGTCTCAAGGTGAATACTCGGTAAATGATATCGCAGAAACACTGAATCTCATGCAATCAACTGTTTCTCATCAGCTGCGTTTTTTAAAAAACCTTCGTCTCGTGAAATCTAGACGAGCAGGGACATCGATTTTTTACAGCCCTGAAGATCAGCATGTGATGGAAGTGCTTGAACAAATGATTCATCATGCACAGCATGACTAATAAAAACCTTCCTACTCAAATAGGAAGGTTTTTACGCATGATGCGTATGTGCTGTTCGTTTACCTGCTTTCATCATTTGATAAGAAAAAACAACATAGTAAGCAGCTAACAGAAAAAAGCTGAGCATGGTCAGGGCATCATCACTCACAATATGCTGATACAGTTCAACGACACCAATCTTTGTGAGCGAATGGTTCGTCAGTTCACCCAGCTTAAAACTAAGTCGAGATAAAAATAGGCATAAAATGAAGCTTTCAATCCATTTACTCGTTTTCACATAAAGACGGCCATTTTCTTCTTTCATGCGGATCGTCTCATAGGCATGAACGGCCAGACTGCTTCCAAAGAGCATACCAATAGCGGCGTAGATGAAAATGCTGTGATTTTGCCAGCCTTCTAATAAGAGAATAAGGGCAGTGAGTCCAAATACATACATTCTCATCAAAAGACTGATCGGGCGCACAAGCTGATAGCGTCTCATTCGGTTCATTCGAAAGATGATGCAGATCAGCATAATGCTCCCAATGATGAATAACTGCCACACGTGATGTGTCATGATGCAACCTCCTCCTGCATGTGCAGGGATGTAAACGATGCTGGCTGTTCCTTATCTTTACCATTCTTTCTTTTTTTATCAAATCAAAACCTACATTTATGAAAAAGAGGAAAAGTCATGAAAATTGATCGTATTTTGTCTATTGTGATGCTGCTCATTAGCAAAAAGCAAGTACAAGCGAAGGACCTCGCTGAACTTCACGAAGTGAGTGTGAGGACCATTTATCGTGATATTGATACCATCAATCAAGCGGGAATCCCTGTTGTGACAACCCAAGGAGCAGGTGGAGGCATTTCACTTGTTGACGACTATCGTTTAGAGAAAAAATTATTTACCGATGATGACATTGAGCTGATTTTAACAGCCCTTGAAAGCATGACGAGTGCATACTCCTTTAAAGAAAGTGAACATGTACTGAAAAAAATCAAATCTCTCATTCCGCCAAAAAGCGATGAAAGCGAGAAACAGCACCATGTCTTTATTGATTTAAGCTCCTGGGGGAAAGACAGCCAGGCAGAAAAGAAGCTTCAGCTGATCCATACAGCTGCTTCCGCGCATCAATTCATTCAATTCACTTATCGCAACGCAAAAGGTGAAACACTTCCACGTAAAGTGGAGCCTTATACGCTTGTCTTAAAAGGAAGGCATTGGTACTTGTATGCGTTTTGTTGTGTGAAAAATGATTTTCGTCTATTCAAGCTGACCAGAATGACAGACCTCATCACCATTTCAGCATATTTCAGGCCGAAAAGAATCAAAAATGAAGAGAAGCCTTGGAATGACTCTTGGCATGAAGAACCTTCAGTCACAACGCTCACGCTTAGGTTAACGGAAGCATCAGTTGGCAAAGTGAAGGAATGGGTGGATGAGAACGAATTGATCATATGTTCAGACGGAACCTATCTGGCAACATTGACTGTGTCGCAAGATGATTGGCTGCACAGTTTCCTATTCCATTTAGGACCGGACGCCGACATTCTTTCACCGCAGCACATCAAGGAAGCATTTGATCTCCAATTAAAACAATTTATGAAGCGATTAGGAACTTGACACACTGTTGTCAGGTTTCTTTTTATATGATGGGAGAAAAGGAGATGAGAATGTATGTACGATATCGTCACATTAGAGAAACAATGGGTCAAAGGGTTGTCTGTTCGAACAACAAATGAAATAGAGAAAACAAAAGAGCGTAAGATTGCACCGCTTTGGCAGGATTTTTTTGCGCAGCAGCTACATGGGGGACAAGCTCCAGTCATAGGGCTGTATTCAGATTATGAAAAAGATGAACATGGTTCTTATTTATTTACAGCTGGAGAGTTTGCGGATCAGCAGATCGAACATGTAAAAGAGATTCCTGCATCCACCTACGCAAGATTTCAAACGAGAAAAGGACCGATTGAAGAGGTCGTGCTTGAAACATGGCACAAGATTTGGACGTGGGATCAGCGTCAATACCGCACTTATACAGGTGATTTTGAATGGTATGATGAAAGATCTATTGATCCAAAAGAAGCGCAAATTGATATTTATATTGCGGTTGATGAAAAAATGATTGCTAAAACTAATACCATTAGTTAATATAAAACTAAGGATATTAGTTTTAGGAGGGCAATCATGAGATTAACAACTTTTGACCGTCTGCACCAGCTTACATTGATGCCGCGATTATTTCCGGTAAATTGCTATGTCTTTGAGGAAGAGGAAGGACTCATCTTAATTGATGCTGCTTTAAAAATGGCGGCGAACTCGATCATCGAATTTGCCCGTAAAAAGAACAAACCAATTCATAAGATTATTCTCACTCATAGCCATATGGATCATATCGGCGCATTAGATGAGGTGAAGAAGGCTTTTCCAGAGGCAGTTGTCTATTTATCAAAACGTGATGCACGCCTTTTTGAAGGTGACTTTTCCTTGCTCCCTGATGAACCTCAGCAAAAAATCAAAGGCAGTTTTATGAAAAATATTTATACAAAACCAGATGTGCTTGTTGAAGAAGGAGATGAGATTGGGCCGCTCAAAGTGATTGCAACACCAGGGCATACACCTGGCAGCATTTCTTTATACGATGAAAGGTCAGGAGTTGTCATTGCAGGGGATGCACTTGTGACAAAAGGCGGCTTATCAGTAACGGGTGAGTTTCGGTGGAGCTTCCCGTTCCCGGCTTTTGCCACATGGGATGCAGAAACCGCATTAAAAAGCGCTGAAAAATTACTAGCGCTGCGCATATCCTGTCTTGCTGCAGGACATGGTGACCTTATCATAGAGCCTCATGAAAAGCTTCAAGCTGCCGTTAAAAAAAGACAGCACCAGCTAAAAAAAGGAGGGCAGTAAACCGTGTCTCCAAGAATGGGAATTACACAAGAAAAAATTATGGATACAGCGGCTGCATTTGTTGATGAAGAGGGCTTCTCCGCTTTGACTATTGCTACATTGTCTAAAAGACTGAATATCAGGCCGCCTTCTCTTTATAATCATGTATCCGGCCTTCATGAGATTCAGGCAGCACTCGCAGTAAAGGGGCTCTCCATGCTTTGTGAGGAAGGGATGCAAGTCACAGAGGGGCTGGAAAAAGAAGAAGCTGTTTTAGCCTTTGCCAGACAATATGTGCAATTTGTCCGAGAACACCCAGGTCTTTATGAAGCTGCCTTTTCACATATGAACGAAAAAGAAGTACGTATTGCAGCAGAGCGCCTTGTTCAGTTTGTCCAAACCATCATGTCACGCTTTGGTGTAAAGGAAGAGGAAATGACACATGTCGTCAGAGGACTGAGAAGCTTACTGCACGGCTTCGGTGATATTTCTAATAAAAAGGGATTCCAACGAAAAGAACAGCTTGAAGAAAGTGTGAGCTATGCGGTTCGGCTCTATATCACAGGTGTATTGCAAAAAGAAGATCTGTCTATTTGACAGGTCTTTTTTTTTTACAGTGAACCGATAGCATAGAGAAGCATCCTTCTGGAACCATTTTTTTGAGAGAAAACGAATAAAGATTTGACAGTTTTGTGAAACATGGTATGCTTATTATGTGAAATAATTCACATAGAGGAGTAGAGGCAGATGAAAAGAAAGCCTGTTTATGTGGAAACAACCATTCATGCACCTTTAGAGAAAGTATGGGAATATACGCAAAATCCAAAGCTTCATGAACAGTGGGATTTGCGTTTTTCAACCATTTCATTAAATGGACCTCAAGATGAACAGCCCCAAACCTTTTTGTATGAAAAGCATCTTGGATTTGGTGTAAGTGTCACAGGGACAGGAGCATATCGAACTAGAATGATGGATGAACGAAATGAAAGGTCATCCTCACTTAAATTCAAATCGTCACACCCGTTGTCTTTTATCAAAGAAGGCGGCGGCTATTGGAAATATGTGAAAACAAACGATCATATTGTGTTTCAAACGCAATTTGATTATGAACCGAAAGAAGGAAAAGGATGGGCGTGGGCAGATCGATTTCTTTTTCGCCCGATGATGGGGCTTATGACGGCCTTTAGTTTTGGCGCACTAAAGACGTGGCTTGAAAAGGGTACGCACCCTCGGTTGTTACTGGAGAGAACACTTGCCCATTATGGAATTTGTTTGCTGTTTGCCATCGTTTGGCTATGCCAAGCGGTTATTCCTTTTTCACATTCTGCTTTTGATCATAGCACCGGATTTCGGTTGTTTTATGCCTTTATAGGCGTATCATGGCTGATACCTAAGCTATCAAAGAAATATTTGTTCATTCTTCAAAGTGTGTTTCTGCTGCTGATGCTTTGTATCGGGATCCTATCCCCCCAAACGACACTCCATGAGCCGCTTGTGATGAGTGCATTTTTGATCCTATCCATTGCAGGAATGATTAATTTAAAAGATTGTATAGACGTATTCTCGATCAAACGAAAAAGGGGAGGTAGACATGGTCGTTCATCGTCATCAAGTAAAGGATTACGATAAGCTTCATCCAAAATTAAAAGAAAGATACAACCGTGCGTTTACCGCTGAAGGCACTATGGAGGAAATAGGCGGCGGAACGAGGCTCATTCGATTTTTCTTCAAAATTGGTCCACTCTTTCACTGTTTTTTCCCTGAGAGAGGAAAAAACATTCCCTTCCGAATTGTCAATAAACCCTTTATGACAAATAAGGGAGAGGAAGGCATGCACTGGTTCCGTACGTTTTATTTCCCAAAGAAGGAACGTCACTTTGATGCAGATATGATCATTGATCAGAAGAGTCATAAAGTACTAGACTATTTTGGAAAGCCTAGACTTCTTATGTCAGAGCTTCATTTTACAGTAACAAAGCATGGGTTCCTTCACATTCAATCCGGCCGGCAGAAGCTGTTGATGTTAGGACGTGAGTGGCCGCTGCCTTCATGGCTTTACGGTGTGTCAGATGTCACAGAAGGCTACGACGAGCACGCGGGTGAGTATACCATTGATGTGCATGTGAAAAATCGACTGTTTGGGACCCTTTTTACATATAAAGGCCGGTTTACTGAAAGGGTGATGTCTCATGATGAATAAATGGCATTTGATATCAAGCTTCCTCTTTATGTGCTGGTTTATCGCCACCCGTTTAATGACAGGTCCGTTAGCAGAGTTGTTTGTACTGATAGCGATTCTGTTTTTCCTTCCTGCAGTTTTAGCCTTTTTTGTGAAGGAAGAGAGGGAGAGTAAGCCGTGGATACTGCTCGGCTTTTTAATGAAAGCCTTTCCATTAGCTGCTCTTTGTGCAACGGCTGCATTCATCTATCATTCTGCCTTGTTTGCATCGGGATGGTTTTTGTATACGATTCTTTTGGCGTTATATGGCTGTACTCGTTTGCTGAAAAGGGGAATCTTTCCACTTCATGAATTGATGACGGGTGGTGCATGGATGTATCTCGCTTTAGGAGGGCTTTGGTTTTGGCTGTACACGGCAGATATACAGGTAATGACCTTTTCACCAATCATCGTGCTTTTGACCGCTATTCATTTTCATTACTCGGCTTTTTTTATCCCGCTTTTCTATGGATTATTAGGGAGAAATCGAGAAAAAGAGACAGCTTTATACAAAGCGGCAGGCTGGGTGATTTTGCTGTCGCCTGTGATGATCGCTGTTGGGATTAGCTTCTCCCGTCTATTTGATACGTTCAGCGTCACGCTATATGTCATTGCCCTCTACTTGTACGGCATTCTTTGTATGAAAACAAGGTTTCGATCGACTGTGGCAAAAGTGCTGATTGTGTTTTCTAGCTGCGTCTTAATGGGAACAATCGTGCTATCTCTTCTTTATTCCGCTGGCATGCTCATGCGCGTGACCTACATCAGCATTGATCAGATGATTTGGTTTCATGGCAGTATTAATGCCTTTTTTGTGATTTTACCAGGTTTGATTGGATGGCTGATCGAAGGGCCAAAGGATCAATTGAAGCAGAAGCACTTTCCGATATCAAAAGTGCATGGCCGTTTTCATTTAATCTCTTTTCAAAAGGAAAGAATGGGTGATCGAGAGAACCTAGGTTTAGTCAATTCACTTGATGATTTAAATGGAACGACATTTTCAGCTGAAAGGGTGTCACCTGTGATTCGAAGGTTTTATGAGAATCCGATGGCGTTTACGTTAAAAGCAGCAGTCTGTTTTCATTGGTGGGTGAGGCCGTTTGTTTTTTTACTTCAGCCCATTTTTAAGAAACTAGGCCAGCTCTATTTGGGAACATCTCGTAAGCCGTATGAAATGAAGGGGCGTCTGACTGCATTTCAACATCGTAAAGAAGAGCGAAAGAATGTCAGGGCGTGGATTCGTTATAACGAAAAGGGGGAGCAGGTTTTTTTTGCACTTTATGCTCATCATCACGATGCGACTGCCGGCTATATGAATATTGCGCTGCCGCTTCCATATTCTCAGCTGACCGCCATTTTAAAACCTTTTAATGAAAAGGAAGACTTTCTATTAAAAAGTGCATGTCCAAAAGGCAGTACCGGTGACGAAGGGTTGTATTTGCATACACCTTTTATCACCATGAAACTGCCAATGGAAGAAAGCTTTCATATGAAGCCGGAGACAGATAAAAGTCTCACAGCGGTTCATCAAATGAAGCTATTCGGTATTCCCTTTTTAACGATTCATTATCAAATTAACAGCGGGAAGCCATCCTGTTAATCAATGATGTCACATGGTTCACCGTGCCGAATGATGTTCACAATTGCTTGCCCATCACTCGGATGATGATCTGCATACTGGACTGGCAGCAGTGCAAAAAATACATAGTAGACTGAGAAGTAAGCAAATTGATAGAAAAATTGATGTTCTGGCAGGATATCATTGGCGATCATTGTATTCAGTATGAGAACACTGAGCAGGTTGCATAATGATCCGCCTAGGTAGACAAGAATGTGCGAGAATCGGTTATTTTTCCTCATTTCTTCATAATGGCAAAATGCATCTAGAAAATAGATTCGTCTAATTTCAACAACGCCTATTTTCAATACTTTTTTGCCTCTGCCAAGAGCAAAAGAAACCTTTGCGCCAAACATCCATGCGACCATAATATGGCCAAGCTGATGCAAGATGGCAACGATAGGAAGAATGACGAAAAACGACCAGCAAAATGTCCACATATCTGATAATGTAAACAAGTGTTAACCCCTCCCCAATATATTTGGGAGGAAGCAGTAGGATTATTTGCCATTTTACTGAATTCATTTTCAGGATGCAAACATTTAATACACGACGATAAAAACATTATGTAAACTAAAGGGTGGTTTTTGCCGTGAATCGGCTTTTTGACTCACTTTTTTACGAAATGAATGTGCTACAATGAAAAAAACAATAGATGACTCTAGTAAATGAACTTACCCTTGAAAGAAGAGGAGAGAAACAGATGGCAGATATTGAACAGTTTTTGGCGTTAGATATTCGTGTTGGAACGATCATTGAAGCAGAATTCTTTGCAGAGGCAAGAGTTCCTGCATTGAAACTCAAGATTGATTTTGGTGAAGAGATTGGTTTAAAGCAATCCAGTGCTCAGCTGACAAAACGTTATACGGCTGAGAATCTCACTGGCAGACAAATCGTAGCAGTCGTCAATTTTCCGCCAAGAAGAATTGCAGGGTTCAAATCAGAAGTGCTTGTCTTAGGGGGCATGCCGTCAAAAGAAGACGTGGTTTTACTAGCCACAGATGAGCCTGTTGAAAATGGAACAAAAATAGGATAAGAAAAAAGACATCTTCCTGAGAAGATGTCTTTTGCGTATTGAGGCGGAATAACCACACGCCACATTCGTGTGTGTCTCAAGGAGACATGTTACCCGACTTACACAATTCAGCTCATCGCTTGATAAATATAGCATGGGATGAGCTGAATTGCAACCATTAAATGATTCACTTCAGTTTTTCACGTCATTTCAGCCGGAAAAATGACAAGAAATCAATTATTTGGATTATTTTTTCGAAAAATATTGAAAAGTCAGATCAGATTTTATAAAATGAATTCATCTTAGTTTGTTTAGTCGATAAACTAAGATGAATTCCAAGTGATGATCCGACCATTAAAGGGGATGATTCCGTCATTCAAATCATTTGCTGCGTATGTGGGCTAAGCTGAAAGATCAGATGTTCAGCTTCATTTTTACAACAAATTGAAAGCGCTTTATATTCTTCGCATTGACTGCTGCTGCCCTCCATCATCTGTTCGTTAGAAGAGGCTAAGAGAAGAAGGGAGAAAGCTCATGGTAAGTGAGAATTTAAAAAAGATTCGTATGTCTGAAAAAGTGGGATATGCTTCAGGAGATTTCGCATGTAACTTAATTTATGCAACTGTCTCTACGTATCTATTATTTTTTTATACAGATGTGTATGGTTTATCAGCGGCGGCAGCAGGGACGATGTTTTTAGTTGTCCGCGCCATTGATGCGCTTGCAGATCCGTTTATTGGTGCATTGGTGGATCGAACGAACAGCCGTTTTGGCAGGTTCAGACCTTACTTGTTATTCGGTGCGTTTCCTTTTGTAGTACTTGCTATTCTTTGCTTTACAACACCTGATCTTTCTGAAATGGGTAAACTCGTTTATGCCTACATCACGTATGTTGGTTTATCGCTTACATACACATTCATCAATGTTCCTTATGGTGCTTTAACATCAGCAATGACAAGAAATAACCAAGAGGTTGTCAGTATTACGTCTGTTCGTATGCTTTTTGCTAATCTCGGAGGTCTAGTTGTTGCTTTTTTTGTTCCTTTTCTTGCGACTTTTTTGAGTGATAAAACAGGAAATACAGCCCTCGGCTGGCAGATGACGATGGCTTTTCTCGGCGTTCTTGGCGGTGCATTACTTATTTTCTGTTTTAAAAGCACGAATGAACGTGTCACGCTTCAAAAGCCGGAGGAAAAAATTAAGTTCAGTGATATCTTTGTGCAGTTACGTGTCAATCGTCCGCTTGTTGTATTAAGCATTTTCTTTATTATTATTTTTGGCGTGAATTCGATCAGTAACTCTGTTGGGATCTATTATGTGACGTATAACCTTGGCAGAGAAGATTTAGTGAAATGGTACGGACTCATTGGCAGTCTGCCAGCATTAATGGTGCTGCCCTTTATTCCAAAACTGCACAAGCTGTTAGGAAAGAAAAAGCTGCTGAATTATTCATTATTGCTGAATATTGTAGGTCTTCTTGCATTACTTGTGATACCGCCGAGTCAAGTCACTTTAATACTTGTTTTCAGGCTTGTCGCAGCTGCAGGAAGTATTACAGCCGGTGCTTACATGTGGGCGCTCATTCCTGAAACCGTTGAATATGGCGAATATAAAACAGGAAAAAGAATGGGCGGGCTCATCTATGCCATCATCGGATTTTTCTTTAAATTTGGGATGGCATTAGGCGGGATTGTGCCAGGGCTTGTACTCGATCGCTTTGGCTATGTTGCCAACCAAATGCAAACACCAGAAGCTTTACTGGGCATTTTAATCACGACAACGGTGATTCCTGTATGCTTACTGATTTTAGCGATGGTGGATATTAATTTTTATAACCTAGATGAAGAAAAACATAAAAAAGTCGTACGGGAGCTTGAGAATAGAGACAAAGTGTATCTCGATCATATGGACGATTTTAAAATGTAGGTCTCTGAAAGAGGAGGAAGTTCAATGAAGATTACCAATCCAGTGCTCAAAGGGTTTAACCCCGATCCAAGTATTTGCCGTGTTGGAGAAGATTATTATATGGCCGTCTCTACATTTGAATGGTTCCCAGGGGTACAAATTTATCATTCGAAGGATCTCGTCCATTGGCGCCTTGCTGCGCGTCCTTTGCAAAAAACGTCGCAGCTGGATATGAAGGGAAATCCTGATTCTGGCGGAGTATGGGCGCCGTGCTTAAGCTATGCGGATGGGCAGTTTTGGCTTATTTATTCAGATATCAAAGTAGTGGATGGTCCATTTAAAGACGGTCATAATTATTTGGTCACGGCAAGCGAAGTGGACGGCGATTGGAGTGAACCGATCCGGCTCAACAGCTCCGGCTTTGATCCATCTTTATTCCATGATCAAAGCGGGAAGAAATACGTCTTAAATATGCTGTGGGACCATAGAGAAAAGCATCATTCCTTTGCAGGTATTGCCTTGCAGGAATATAGTGTGGCTGAAAAGAAGCTCATCGGTCGAAGGAAGGTCATTTTTAAAGGCACACCGATTAAACTGACAGAAGCGCCGCATCTGTATCATATCGGTGACTACTACTATTTATTAACGGCAGAAGGAGGTACCAGGTATGAGCATGCAGCAACGATCGCCCGTTCCTCGCATATTGAAGGGCCTTATGAGGTTCATCCTGATAACCCGATCTTAAGTGCCTTCCACGCGCCTGAACATCCGCTTCAAAAATGCGGGCATGCTTCAATCGTTCAAACGCATACAAATGAATGGTATCTCGCTCATCTCACTGGCCGTCCGATTCAATCAAACAAGGAATCTATTTTTCAACAGAGAGGTTGGTGTCCTTTAGGAAGAGAAACAGCGTTACAAAAGCTTGAATGGAAGGATGGCTGGCCTTATGTTGTAGGCGGAAAGGAGGGGACGCTTGAGGTTGAAGCGCCAAAGATCGAAGAAAAGGTTTTTGCACCAACCTATCATACAGTCGATGAATTTAGAGAATCAACACTAAATAGACACTTCCAAACATTAAGAATTCCGTTTACCGATCAGATTGGTTCGTTAACGGAGAAACCTCAGCATTTAAGGTTATTCGGCCGCGAATCTTTAACGTCTAAGTTTACCCAAGCATTTGTTGCAAGACGCTGGCAAAGCTTTTATTTTGAAGCAGAGACAGCTGTTTCGTTCTTCCCAGAAAACTTTCAGCAATCAGCTGGTCTTGTGAATTATTATAATACGGAAAACTGGACAGCACTCCAGGTGACATATGATGAGGAACTTGGCCGCACGCTTGAACTATCTGTCTGTGAAAACCTTGCCTTTTCTCAGCCATTGGCACATAAAATCATCATTCCAGAGGAGGTCACTTATGTCTATTTAAAAGTGACCGTTCGGAAAGAGACATATAAATATTCTTATTCATTTGATCAGAAAGAGTGGAAGGAAATTGATGTACCGCTTGAATCCATCCATTTATCCGATGATTTTATTCGAGGCGGGGGGTTTTTTACAGGGGCATTTGTCGGTATGCAGTGCCAAGATACGAGCGGCGAGCGTCTTCCTGCTGATTTTCACTATTTTCGCTATGAGGAAACAGACGAATAAGAAAGACAACTCGCTACGAGCTGTCTCTTTTTGAAAAACAAATAGGTCATGTTGTGAGGGTGGCATCTTGCAGAAAAGCTTCTATGACAAGAGATGTCATCCCCAACACTGGCGCATTGTGTCCTAATGATGAAGGGAGCAGCTCTACATGTGAGCTGAATTGCGTATCCATTCGCGAGGATACCTCCTCCTCAATCACATGTAGAACCGCCTGATGTGATTCGATCACTTTGTTTCTTAAAATAATGGCTTGCGGGTTAAAGGTATGCAGGACGTTTGTGAGACCGACACCAAGGTAAAAGCCAAAGTTGCGCAGGGCATTGAGCGTTTTCATATCATTTAACTTGGCCAGCTGTTCCAGGTCTTGATGGGAGATGTGCTGATCATCTGTTTGAAGAGACTGAAACAAGGCTTTCTCAGAAGCATACAATTCCCAGCATCCACGGTTCCCGCAGCTGCATGTCGGTCCGTTAAAATCGATTGTCATATGTCCCATTTCACCAGAAAAGCCATACGCTCCTCTGTATAAATGATGATCGATGATGATTCCGATCCCGATGCCAGTGCCGATGCTTGCATAGATCAAATGGTCATAATGTTTAGCGGCACCAAAGATTTTTTCACCATATGCACCGGCATTTGCTTCATTTTCAATGAAGATCGGTACTTGGAATGTCTCTTGCAGCGTGGTTTTCAGATCAACATTTTTCCATTTGGAATGAGGCGTAAACACGATTTGTTCACCTGCATCCACTAAACCATGTATGCATAGGCCAATGCCAATGAGCCCGTATGGGGAAGAGGGCATTTGTGAGATGAGCTGCTGTATTAATTCAATTAATTTACGTATTGTGACCTCAGGAGAGCTGGGTGGGAGCTTGATCTGCTCTTCGTAAAGAATGGACCCTTCAAGGTCAGTTAATATGCCATTGACATAATCAACGCCGACATCGATCCCAATGGAGCAGCCAGCACGTTTATTAAACATTAGTAAAACCGGTCTTCTCCCGCCGCTAGACTCACCTTGACCGATTTCATAGACAAGATGTTCTTTCATTAACGTACTTACCTGAGAAGAAACAGTCGATTTATTTAATCCAGTGCGTTCAGATAATTTTGCTCTCGAAATGGGCGCATGCTGGAGAATTTCTTTTAATAATAGTTTTTGATTTATTTTTTTTACAAAGTTCTGATCAGCGATATCCACGTTATCCACTCCATTTGTTTCGTCTTTAGATTAAGTTGAGAAGAGCTGCTTTTTTCAGCATGTATTTAGTAAGATAAATGATTTTAACTTTATTATAACGAAAATATTTTTAAAAAACTAAAAAATATGGAAAATTCAAAGTGATTTTTTCATAGATTGATCATTAGTTTGTTGAATAAACTTACAAAGTGTACTCAGGAGGAATGAAGCATGACCAAATCAAATATGAAAACGTTATACAGCTTAGAAGGAATCGGCAAAATTCAATATGAAGGAAAACAATCAAAAAATCCACTCGCTTTTCAATACTATAATCCAAGCGAAGTGATTGGCGGAAAAACAATGAAAGACCACCTGCGCTTTTCAGTTGCTTATTGGCATACATTGACTGCTGATGGAACAGACATGTTTGGAACTGGGACGATGCAAAGAGCATGGGACTCCTATAGCGGAATGGATTTAGCAAAAGCTAGATTGGAAGTGGCTTTTCAGCTTTTTGACCTATTGGATGTTCCGTATTTTTCATTTCATGACCGTGACATCGCGCCAGAGGGAGAGACGCTTCAAGAGACCAATCAACAATTAGACATCATTTTAGAAAGAATGAAAGAATACATGAAGCAAAGCGGTGTCAAGCTGCTGTGGAACACGGCCAATATGTTCAAGCATCCTAGATTTGTACACGGTGCAGCGACATCTTGTCATGCAGATGTCTTTGCCTATGCGGCCGCACAGGTCAAAAAAGGCATTGAAACCGCCAAAGAACTCGGTGCAGAAAATTATGTTTTCTGGGGTGGACGAGAAGGGTACGATACGCTGCTCAATACAGATATGAAAAGAGAGCTTGATCACATGGCGGCTTTCTTGCATATGGCTGTTGATTATGCAAAAGAAATTGGGTACAATGGCCAATTTTTAATCGAACCAAAACCAAAGGAACCAACCACTCATCAATACGACACAGATGCAGCGACATCCATCGCCTTTTTAAAACAATACGGATTAGATTCCCATTTCAAATTAAATATCGAGGCCAATCATGCGACACTGGCCGGCCATACGTTTGAGCATGAATTACGTGTCGCAAGAATTCATGGGCTGCTCGGTTCTGTTGATGCAAACCAAGGAAATTCGCTTCTTGGGTGGGATACAGATGAATTTCCAACCGATCTGTATGCCACAACTCTTGCCATGTATGAAATTCTGCAAAATGGCGGTCTAGGGACTGGCGGTCTCAATTTTGATGCAAAAGTGAGAAGAGCTTCCTTTGAACTTGAAGATATTTTATATGCCCATATTGCCGGGATGGATGCATTCGCAAAAGGACTGCGGGTCGCTCATAGACTCATAGAAGACCGTGTGTTTGAAGATGTTATAAAGCACCGGTATCGCAGCTTTTCTGAAGGAATTGGACGTGATATTTCAGAAGGAAAGGCAAACTTTCATACATTAGAAGAATATGCGCTGAAACATCCTTTGATCAGAAACGAATCGGGAAGAGAGGAACAGCTGAAAGCCCGTTTAAATCAATACTTGTTAGAAGATTAATTGAAGAGGTGGACCTGTTTTGAAGGAGTGAAAACATGAAATATGTGATGGGAATTGATCTTGGAACAAGCGGGGTCAAGGCGATATTAGTGGATGAGAGCGGGAAGGTGTGCTGCGAAGCCTCTAAGCCGTACCGCCTCATTCAAGAGAAGCCTGGATATTGTGAGCAGCACCCCGAGGATTGGGTAAAGCAGACAATGGCTGCGATGAAAGAACTGATGGCAAAGCAGCCTGTTCATTCAAGACGAGTTGAAGGCATCAGCTTTTCCGGCCAGATGCATGGATTAGTTCTATTAAATGAATCTCGCGAAGTGCTCCGCCCTGCAATTTTATGGAATGATACACGGACGACAGCACAATGTACGCACATGACAAAAAAGCTGGGAGACCGGCTGCAAAAGATCACAAAAAACCAGGCGTTAGAAGGATTCACACTGCCAAAATTATTATGGGTAAAGGAACATGAACCACATATTGATCAGCAAATCGACATGTTTTTACTCCCAAAAGATTATGTCAGATTTCGTTTAACAGGCGCAGTCCATATGGATTATTCTGATGCGGCTGGCACCTTGCTGTTAAATATCGGTGAACAGACGTGGAGTGAGGAGATTTGTCAGGCGTTTGATATTTCTCCTCACATTTGCCCGCCGCTTGTCACATCAGAGGCAGAGGTTGGTACACTTTTGCCGCACATTGCACGTGAAGTTGGGATGAAAGAAGGCGCAAAGGTTTTTGCCGGCGGGGCAGATAATGCCTGCGGAGCAATTGGTGCTGGCATCTTGTCCTCTGACCGCACGTTATGCAGTATCGGCACATCTGGGGTCATTCTTTCCTATGAAGAGGATCATGAAAGGGAGCTTCAAGGGAATTTGCATTTGTTTCATCATGCAAAAAAAGACGCTTTTTACACAATGGGTGTCACCCTTTCAGCAGGATATAGCCTGAACTGGGCAAAACACTTACTGGCTCCTGAGGAATCGTTTCAGTCACTTTTAGAAGGTGCGGCTCATGTTGCACCAGGAGCGAAAGGATTGCTCTTTACACCCTATTTAGTTGGGGAAAGAACACCTCATGCGGATTCGATCATTCGCGGCAGCTTGATTGGATTAGACAGCAGGCATGAAAGGGCACATGTTGTCAGAGCTGTTTTAGAGGGAATTACCTTTTCGCTAAATGAATCTATCGCATTATTCCGGCAGGCAGGAAAAAACATAGATTCTATTGTATCTATTGGCGGCGGTGCGAGAAGCCGGACATGGCTTCAAATGCAAGCAGACATTTTTCAGGCTGAAGTCATCCAGTTAGACAATGAACAAGGGCCCGCTTTAGGTGCAGCGATGCTTGCCGCAGTTGGCTGCGAATGGTATCCGTCACTTGAAGTATGTGCACATCAGTTGATCCATCAAGCTGCTGTTTATGAGCCAAATCAGCCGCACGCAGAAGTATATGCCGATCTATTTCATTTGTATCAAAGGATTTATACACAAACAAAAGACATCCATGCCGGGTTAAAGCAGTATCGTTCCATCTAGCAGAAAGGGCTGCATGAAAGGAGGTGATGGGTTTTTCACCTTAGGGATGACAGAACAATACGGATGAAAAAAGGAGAGGGATGGAAAATGAAATTGAAAAGATTGAGGCTGTTGTTTGTGATGTGTATTGGATTTGTGCTGACACTGACGGCTGTGCCAGCTCATGCGGAAACGATTTATGATAATAGGATAGGGACACACAGCGGATACGATTTTGAATTATGGAAGGATTACGGAAATACCTCGATGACACTCAATAACGGCGGGGCATTTAGTGCAAGCTGGAACAATATTGGAAATGCCTTATTTCGAAAAGGAAAGAAGTTTGATTCCACTAAAACTCATCATCAACTTGGCAACATCTCCATCAACTACAACGCAGCCTTTAACCCGGGCGGGAATTCCTATTTATGTGTCTATGGCTGGACACAATCTCCATTAGCTGAATACTACATTGTTGAGTCATGGGGCACATATCGTCCAACAGGAACGTATAAAGGATCATTTTATGCCGATGGAGGCACATATGACATATATGAAACGCTCCGTGTCAATCAGCCTTCTATCATTGGAGACGCTACCTTCAAACAATATTGGAGTGTACGTCAAACAAAACGCACAAGCGGAACTGTCTCCGTCAGTGAGCATTTTAAAAAATGGGAAAGCTTAGGCATGCCAATGGGAAAAATGTATGAAACAGCATTAACTGTAGAAGGCTACCGAAGCAACGGAAGTGCGAATGTCATGACGAATCAGCTGATGATTCGATAAAAGCATATGAAAAAAGCCAGCAAAAAACGGCTGGCTTTTTTCTATGATAATTTTTCAACTTCCACTCTGCCAGAAAAGAACGTCGCGCCGCCGCCCATATCTGCCAATCGATCAGGTGTTAATCCATTCACTAAATGCTTTTTGCCTTTTTGATCTGCCCATAATCCTTGACTGACCACAACACCAGATAATACATTTTGACCGACTGACACGACAAGCTCACACTCTCCTCGGTCGTTTAGCACACGCACCATGTCACCATCTTCAATTTTTCTTTCCTTTGCATCCTGTTCATTCATGTGAAGCTTCGGAAATTTCTCAAGCTTTTGATGCTTTTCATGAAGTGAGAAGGTGGAGTTCAGAAAATTATGGTTCGGTCCCGGTATAAAGGTAAGCGGATAATCGCTTTCCTGATAAAGGGGCACATAGGTTGGAAGTGCTGGATACCCGTCTTTTTTCATTTGTTCAGAATAAAGCTCAATTTTCCCGCTTGGGGTTTGAAGCTTTAATTCCTGGAAAGGTCCACGTTTTGCTTTGATCCATTTCTTTTCTTTTAATGCCTCGTATGAAATGTCCTCATAATGCGGATTTTCTGGATGATGAAGAGCTTGTTCCATCAGTTCAGCATCTGTCTCGCGGAAGGCTTCATCTTCAAAGCCCATCGCATGGGCTAACAGGCGGAATACTTCAGTATTGGATTTGCTTTCTCCGTAGCGTTCTATCACTGGCTCCTGAATTTGAATATAATGATGCCAGTATGATGTATAGAAATCCTCATTTTCAAAGGCTGATGTCGCCGGCAGGACAATGTCTGCATACGCCGCTGTTTCTGTCAGGAATAAATCATGAACCACTGTAAATAAATCCTCTCTCATCAAACCTTCTCTGACTTTATTCGCTTCAGGTGTCACAACCGCAGGGTTGCACGAGTAGATAAAGAGAGAATCAACGGAAGGCTCTGCGCTTGTCAGCACGCTGCCCAGCTGATTCATATTAAATGATCTAGGCGTGCGTTCTTTTAATAAATCCGGCCGCTGAAGAGCTGGTTCATTATAGCTGAGAAAAGAAGAGTTTGATTTCATTGCTCCGCCGCCCTTGTGCAGCCATTGACCAGTCAGGGCAGGGAGGCAGGAAATGGTTCTAATACTCATCCCGCCATTATCATGGTGCTGTAAACCATTCCCAATGCGAATGAGAGAGGGTGATGTCTCAGCGTACATTCTTGCAAGTGTAATGATGTCGCCTTTAGGGACACCTGTGATGCGCTCAACCGTGTCTGGATCATACTGCTTTACATGCTCGCGCAGCTCTTTATGGCCGACCGTGTAAGCCTCTAAAAAGGCTTCATCTGTACGTTCCTCTTTGAAAAGGACATGCATGATGCCAAGTGCAAGCGCACTGTCAGTACCAGGCCGAAGCGGAATGAACCAATCTGCCATCCGGCCGGTTTGGTTCTTGTGAACATCAATCACGACAATCTTAGCTCCTTGCTTTCGCGCTTTTTGTGCCAAGGTGATTTGGTGCATATTGGTCGACACAGCATTGATGCCCCAAAAGATAAATAGTTTCGTATGAATGGTGTCTTCAGGATCTGTCCCAATGCTTGCGCCCATTGTATATTTATAGCCAGTCGTTCCTGCTGACTGACAGATCGTCCGGTCTAACTGGCTTGAACCAAGACGATAAAAAAAGCGGCGGTCCATTCCTTCTGCGTTGAGATTGCCCATGTTCCCATAGAAGCTGTAAGGCAGAATGCTTTCTGGTCCTTTTTCTTCGATCAGCTTTGTCCATTTTTGACGAATGGTTTCAATGGCTTCTTCCCACGTAATCGGTTCAAACTGACCTTCGCCTTTTTGGCCAACACGTTTTAAAGGAGTGGTCAGCCTTTTTTCATCATATAAACGGGCTGTGACATTACGCACTTTGTTGCATATGTTTCCTTGTGTGACAGGGTGGTCCGGATCTCCCTGCACTTTCACGATCTTTCCATTTTCTTTATGTATTAAAAGACCGCACTGATCCGGGCAATCTAACGAACAAACTGATTTGAATATTCCGTCTTTCATCGCTGTATAATCGGTCATGAGTTTTTGGCTTCCTTTCTTCATTCCGTTATCACTTTGTATGGACTTTATTTTAGCATGTTCGGAGGTGGAAGGTAAGAAAGAGGTGATGAATTGAAGAAAATGAAAAAAAGCCCCTGAAAAAGGGACTTTTAAAAACGGGTGACATGTACAGGAAATTCTTTTATCCCGAAAACAAACGTGCTTTGAATAGGTTTTAGCTGATCTGTAGCGCAGGTGATGTCTTGAAACGTTTGGAGTAAAACGTCAAGCGCAATGTTGCTTTCAAGCCGGGCAAGCGGTGCACCGAGACAAAAATGAATGCCAAATCCAAAGCTCATATGCGGATTTGATTTTCGGTCAAGCCGGAACGTATCTGGATCTTCAAACTTCTGTTCATCCCGATTTGCTGAAGCAACCCAGCTGATGAGGTAGTCTCCTTTTTGAATGTGCGCGCCTGCAATTTCAACATCCTCTGCGGCGATTCGGCCAATGGCTTGAACAGGCGGATAATACCGCAGCGTTTCCTCAGTCAATTGAGGAATAAGAGAGGGGTCCTGCCGAACTGATTCAGCAATATGCGGCTGCTCTGTCAGCAGTCGTACGGCATTGGTTATTAAATTGGTCGTTGTCTCATTGCCTGCAACGAGTAATAGAATACAAAAGCCAAGCAGTTCATTCTCGGTTAAACGCTCTCCATCGATTTCCGCTTGAATGAGAAGCGAGATCAAGTCATCAGCAGGTGTTTCTTTTCTTTTTTTGATCAAATGAGCAAAATAAATGGACAGCTCCTCTTCAGCGCGTTTCTGCATATCTACAACAGCCTGAATGGCTTCCTTTGATTCATCCTTAGCACCTGCCACAAGGGCATCAGAATGTTTTTTAATCAGCTCTCTGTCCTGCACCTCTGCACCGAGAAGCTCAGCGATGATCATCACTGGCAGGGGAGCTGCTAAATCTTGCACAATATCAAACGTACGTTGATCCTTTACTTGATTTAATAGATCATGTGTCAGGTCTTTGATCTTATCTTCTAATTGCTTGATCGCTTTTGGGGTGAATGCTTTATTCACAAGCGCTCTCATCTTTGTATGTTTTGGAGGATCCATCGTTAAAATACTTGTTTTAGACGTGCTTCTTCCTCGCTGTGAAGAGAACACTTTAGGCTGCTTTAGAACAGACTGAATATCCGCATATCGAAAAAGATCCCAGCACTTTCTTGTCTCATCATATCTAATATCACTCTCTGCACGCAGCTCATTGTAAATAGGGAATGGGAAAAGAAGGTCATCGGTAGAACGGATTTCTTTCATTGGAATCACATTGACATAGTTTTCTTTCACTTTCATTATGAACGCTCCTTTTTCACATGATTTCTCTTTCACGGTATCACCAGTAAAATATCATTTCAACGGACATGTTTTCTAAAATATGTCAATAGTCTAATCGAAAGATTCAAGCACATTCACCATATAGGAAAATAGAAAGTCATTAAAATGAGAGCGCTTTCTAAAAAATAGAATTGAAGTCACCGAAACCAAAAATAAAATGGTGAATTCAGTCGAACGAAAGGGTCCTATGATTCAAATGATCATAGTTCTTTTGATCTAAAATGCTGTATTTGAAAAACACGGCTAACATACTTGCAGCAAGCTGCCGGCCATGCATTCGGGACTTTTGAAAAACGCTGGCTCTTTCTTGACACGATTTCTCATCATGTTACGATTACTAACGTGCGAAAAACACGAACAAAAAGCGAACAAGGGAGAGGATCAATATCATTGATCAAAAGAAAGTTGCTTTCATTGGAGCAGGTTCTATGGCGGAAGGAATGATCGCAGGGATTGTGCGATCAGGACAGATGCCGCTAGGCCAAATTTACGCAACAAACAGACAAAATCAACTTCGATTGAATGAACTAACGAAACGATACGGCATCCAAACAGCCGCAATGGATTCATTTCCTTTTGAAGAAATGGATATGTTGATCCTGGCCATGAAGCCAAAGGATGCTGAAGCAGCCCTTGAATCATTAAAACCTCGTATTCAGCCAGATCAGCTCATCATGTCTGTCCTTGCAGGTGTTAAGCTATCGTATATTGAAGACATGCTGCATGAAGGCCAGCCTGTTATGAGGGTCATGCCAAATACATCAAGTACGATCGGGGCGTCAGCGACTGCTTTATCTGCTGGACGTTACGTGAAAAACGACCATATGAGCATAAGCCAGGCTCTTTTGTCTGAAATGGGCGAAGTCTATACCATTCGGGAAGAGCAAATGGATATTTTCACTGGAATTGCTGGAAGCGGGCCCGCCTACTTTTATTTCTTAATGGAAAGAATCGAAGAAGCAGGAGAAGAGGCAGGTTTATCAAAGGAATTGTCTCGCCAAATTGGCGCGCAGACACTCCTCGGTGCGGCAAAAATGCTGCAAGAAACAGAGGAAAATCCTTCTGTCCTAAGAGAGAAAATTACGTCACCAAATGGAACAACTGCTGCAGGACTGAATGCATTAGATGATTTTGGCGGGGGAGAAGCGATCAAGCAGGCTGTCAAACATGCGGCTAATCGTTCAAAAGAGATAAGCAATCAGCAAAAACAAAAAGTATCTATATAAATAGAGCTCAGGTACAGGAGTGATTAGGTGTACGCAGATAAAGAGAGAAAACGAATTGTTGTGAAAATCGGAAGCAGCTCTCTTACTAGCTTTCAAGGTGAGATTAGTTTGAAAAAACTAGAAAACCTCGTCAATCAAATTGTGAAACTTAAAGATGAAGGACACGAAGTCATTTTGGTTTCATCTGGTGCGGTTGCAGCTGGTTACCGAAAACTAGGATTTATCGATAGACCCAAAACACTGCCGGAAAAGCAGGCATCTGCCTCAATTGGGCAAGGGCTATTAATGGAATCATATTCTACTTTATTTTTATCACATGGTTATATTGCTTCACAGCTCTTAATCACAAGAAGTGATTTTTCTGATGAAACGCGCTATCAAAATGTGCGTAACACAATGAACGTGTTATTGGATCGAGGCATCATCCCAATTATTAATGAGAATGATACAGTGACGATCAATCGGTTGAAGTTTGGAGACAACGATACATTGTCTGCAAAAGTAGCTGGACTCATTGATGCGGATTTCCTTGCTATTTTATCTGATATTGATGGCTTGTATGAAGATAATCCTCATACAAATCCAAATGCGAAGAGAATTCTTGAAGTGACAGACATCACAGAAGACATCGAAGCAGCTGCTGGAGACGCAGGAAGCAGCGTAGGTACAGGCGGAATGAAATCAAAGCTCGATGCCTTTAAAATATCAATGGCCGCAGGGATCAACGGCTTTTTAGGAAAAGCAGATACGCCTCACATTTTAGACAAAGCGATCAATGGGACAGAGGACGGCACTTATTTTACCGCTGACGAAAATGTAGCGCCACTCAATTATAAGAAGCAGTGGATTGCCTTTCATTCTGGGCCAAAGGGTGAGATCGTGGTTCAAGAGAAAACACAGGAATTTCTCATGCACCGTGAGGGAAGTCTTGATTCTGATGGGATTGTCAATGTGAAAGGTTCATTTAAAAAAGGCGATGTGGTCCGTATTTTAGATCAAGATAAAAGAGAAATAGGGCTTGGCGTTGTGAATTATGCATCAGATGAACTCGCACGTAAGAGTGACTTGTTACAAGATGAAATCGTGCATGTCGTCGATCTAGAAGCATTTGTTTGTCATTTAGATTTATCGATTCCAGTTTGTTAACCAAAAGGGAGGAATTCCATGACACTGACAGCTGAAGTTGTCACATCGGTCAAAGAAAAAGCGAAGAAAGCAAAGCATGTTTCAAAAAAACTCGGTTTACTTCAGACAGAGGAAAAAAATGACGCGCTTCTTAAAATGGCAGAAGCATTAGAGCAAAACAGCCGCTTTATTTTACAGGAGAATCAAAAGGACTTAGATGCTGGGAAAGAAAAGGGCTTCTCAGAGGCACTCATGGATCGATTAATGTTAAATGAAGAAAGAATTCACGAGTTTGCTGAAAGTTTGCGGCTTGTGACGAGATTAACAGATCCTGTTGGAGAAATATTGGATGAATGGACTCTTGATAACGGCTTACACGTGAAAAGCCGAAGAGTACCGCTCGGTGTGATCGGGATGATCTATGAAGCGAGACCGAACGTCACTGTCGATGCAGCAGGCCTTGCCCTTAAGGCAGGCAACTCAGTGATTTTAAAAGGCGGTTCCTCCGCTATTTCTTCCAACAAAGCCATTGTCAGTGTGATCCATGAAGCATTGGATCAAACAAAGATTCCTCGTGATGCGGTGCAATTGATTGAACAAACAGATCGTTCATCGGTTCAGGCGATGTTTCAACTAAAAGAATGGATCGATGTTTTAATTCCGCGAGGCGGAGCTTCCTTAATCAAAACAGTGGTAGAAGAATCCACTATCCCAGTGCTTGAAACAGGGACAGGAAACTGTCATGTCTATATTGATCAAACCGCGAATGTGAAAAAAGCCATTGAGATTGTGATCAATGCGAAAACGAATCGTCCGGCCGTATGTAATGCACTTGAGACGCTGATTATTCATCGCGATTGGCTGAAAGAGAATGCAGCCTCATTAAATGAAGCTTTGCAGGAGCATCGTGTCACTGTACATGGCGACCAGGCAGCAGAGTCTTACTTCTCAAACGCGGTTCCTGCTGGAGAAGTGGATTGGACAGATGAGTATTTAAGTCTGGATCTTGCAGTAAAGGTAGTCGATTCAATTGAGGAAGCAATCAGCCATATCGATCAGTACGGCACAAAACATTCAGAAGCCATCGTGACAGAAGATGAAAAAAATGCACTCACGTTTCTAAACGAAGTAGATGCGGCGGCTGTTTATCATAACGCATCGACTCGCTTTACAGACGGCGGTGCACTTGGCTATGGAGCTGAAATCGGCATCTCTACTCAAAAACTGCACGCAAGAGGGCCAATGGGACTTCCTGCACTTACGACAACTAAGCTGCTTCTGTGTGGTGACGGTCAGATTAGAAGCTAGAAAGATTCAAGAAACACTACCTTTTTATGAGGTAGTGTTTTTAACTTTATTTAAAAGAAATACACGTTATCCTACGTTTGCACAATTTTTCTTCATGACCTTCTCAAATTTAAAAAATTCAAATTCCTCAGGTGCTAAAGGTTCATTGCCGTGATGTGCTTCATGATGTGCGTTTGGATCTGGATGGTGTAAGTGATAAAATTCAACTATTTGAAAACCGCATTTATTGACATAAAAATGAATGTTGCGTTTTTCAAAGTATGGAGTCACAACCTCCCATACAATCGTTTCTGGATATTGCGCCTCGATGGCTTTCCATGCTGCCTGACCAATGCCCCGGCCGTGAAAGGATGATGAAATGTATAGCAAATCAACCGAGTTGTGATGTGTCTCTTGGTTGATTTTGATCACAACGCCGCCTGCCTTTTCACCATTTAGCATAATATGATAAACAATGTGGTCATTGGAATGAAAAGATTCATCAATCACTTCATCTGGAGGAATCGGTCCATCCTGCGCATCGCCAAATGCGTCGATCACGCCAGCTGTAAAAGCTTTCTGAAGCTCTTTTTTCATAGAAGGGAAGTCCTCTTTATTTGCATGTGCTAATGTCACTTCATGTTGAGTTATTTTGTTCATTTTCTTATCCTTTCCCTGCGTAGTGGTGTTTCTGCATGTTATGATAAAGGATGGAGTTACTCCATAGTCAAGAAAGGAGTCTTCATCATGATCAATGATGTGCAAAAAACGTTTTTCACTGGAGAATTTGCCAAGCTATTTGATGTCAAAAAAGATACGCTTCTGTATTATGATAAAATCGATTTATTTAAGCCGGCTGGTGTGCATAAAAATGGGTACCGTTACTATACACTTGAGCAATTTGACCATTTTATTGCGATTCAATCCTTGCGAGCTGTTCAATTTCCGATCAAAGAGTTAAAACAATATTTCACAGAACCTTCCCACGAGAGACTGCAAAGCCTAGCGGCCGACCAAATAAAAAAGGTCAAACAAGAGATTGAAAAGCTTCAAGACATCCAGGCTTTTCTTATGCGGGTGATGGAGACGACACTTGAATTAGCAAATGTGAAAATAGGGGAGGTCCTGTTTCAAGAGCTGCCAGAAGAACCCGTTGTACTAAGTGCATCAAACCCGATCGACTTCAATACACCTGTAGAAGAAATATCACGTATTGTAGGGGAATTTTTAAAGGGAGTTGGCATAAAAGGGGCTGCGGCAAATGGTTCTGTCTTAAAAAAGGAGCAGTTCCGTAAGCGGCACTATCATCAGTCAGATCAGCTGTTCTGCCGAATGGATGGCCCGGGGGCAGTCAAAAAACCTGGCGGGCTCTATGCGGTGATGTATGATCAAGGAACATTTGATCAGATCGAATCTGCTTATTCGCATTTGTTAGATGAAATCGAGAAAGAGGGCATGATGCTGGATGGAGATGTATTTGAGGAGTATTTACTTCATTCGCTCATGTCTAAAGATGAAGCAGAGTATATAACGAAGCTCAGTGTAAAAGTGAAGAAGCGAGCAGATGACAATTGAAAAGAGGATAGACAGCATGTGACATGCGTGTCTATCCTCTTTTTTGATGTTATCCCACTTGATTTTCGGCAAATTGACTCATATATAAGTCTGCATAGAAGCCTTTTTGTTTTAAGAGTTCGCTGTGCGATCCTTTTTCAATGATGCTTCCATCCTTCATGACTAAAATAAGGTCTGCATCCTTAATCGTTGAAAGTCTGTGTGCAATCACGAAGCTCGTTCTGCCTTTCATCAATTCATTCATTGCTTTTTGAATATGCATCTCTGTCCGTGTATCCACGCTGCTTGTTGCTTCATCTAATATCAAGATCTTTGGATCAGATAAAATGGCACGGGCGATGGTTAACAGCTGGCGCTGACCTTGTGACAGGTTGCCGGCATCTTCTGTTAAGAGTGTGTCATATCCATCTGGAAGCGTGCGGATGAAATCATCTGCATAGGCATGTTTGGCGGCTTTGATGACATCCTCTTTGGAAACATTCTGCCTGCCATAGGCAATGTTGTCGTAAATCGTTCCTTCAAAGAGCCACGTATCCTGAAGAACCATCGCAAATAAGTCTCGTACTTGCTGACGGCTGAGGTCAGTTGTTTTGACACCGCCAATGCGTATGGAGCCTTGATCTAATTCGTAAAAACGCATTAAAAGATTGATGATGGTTGTTTTTCCTGCACCTGTTGGCCCGACAATGGCAACCGTCTGACCTTCTTGCACATCTAAATTCAAATCTTTAATAATCGGATGATCTTTTTCATATCCGAATTGAACTTGTTCAAAGCTCACATCACCTGAGAGTGATGCAAGATCAATTGCCGCATCTTCTTCGGTACTTTCTTCTTCTTCATCAAGGATTTCAAACACCCTTTCAGCAGACGCGATCGCTGATTGAACTAAGTTTGCGACACTTGATGCTTGCACAAGCGGCTGAGACATTTGCTGCGTGTATTGGATAAACGCCTGCACATCCCCGACACGGATATTCCCGTTTATGACAAGAATCCCGCCGGCTACACTGACTGCCACATAGCCAAGGTTCCCGATAAAGGTCATCATTGGCATCATTAAACCAGAAATGAACTGCGCTTTCCTTGAAGATTCATACAGCTTTTCATTTAATTCATCAAATGTATCGATTGCTTTCTTTTCGTAGCCATACGCACGAACAGTCTGATGTCCTGTGAACATCTCATTAATATGTCCATTGATCGTCCCAAGCTCTTTTTGCTGCGCTTTAAAATGCTTTTGAGAAAATGACGTAATGCCGCGAATCGCAAACAGGCTGAGTGGCAGCGTCAAACAAACAAGCAACGTAAGCAGCGGACTGATGAAGAGCATCATGACGACAATCCCAATGACTGTAATCACAGATGTAATCACTTGGGTGAGCGCCTGCTGAAGCGATGTATTAATATTATCGATATCATTCATCACACGGCTCAGTGTGTCCCCGTGGGTTGTTTTATCAAAATAACGAAGGGGGAGACGTGTGAGCTTGTCATTTGCTTCCTGCCGTAATTCAGCAATGGTCTGTTGAGAGACACCAGCCATGACATATTGCTGAACGAATGAAAAGAGGGAAGCAACGACGTACAGCACGACAAGCAGCAAAAGAATTCGTGAAATGACATCAAATTGAACGCCTGTTCCATTCGTAAAGCTGTCAAATAAGGAAGAGGTGGCATCCCCAAGCAGCTTTGGACTAATGACGTTAAAGACAGTTGAACCAATCGCTGCAATAAGGACGATGATCAGCTGAAATTTCCTTGGTTTTAAATAGCCTGTCAAACGAAGCAGTGTTTTCTTAAATTCCTTCGGTTTTGCGGCTGGCCCTTTAGGGTGGCCGCCTTTATGGCCCATGCCAGAAGACATTTTCTTACTCATCCTCGCTCACCTCCTGACCTTCCTGAGATGCGACAATCTCTTGATATACAAGATTATCCTTTATTAATTGTTCATGTGTTCCGATACCTGCAATTTTTCCTTCATCAAGTACAATGATTTTATCACTATGCTTCACTGTACTGATTCGTTGAGCCACAATGATGAGGGCTGCATGAGCTTTTTCTGCTTCTAATGATGCCCGCAGCTTTGCATCTGTTTTGTAATCAAGTGCTGAAAAGCTATCGTCAAACAGATAGAATGATGGTTTTCTCACTAGCGCCCTTGCAATGGAAAGCCGCTGCTTTTGGCCGCCGGATAGATTGGAACCACCTTGATCAATTTCTGCATCAATTCCGCCATCTTTTTGCAAAACAAATTCTTCGGCCTGCGCAGTTCGCAGCGCCTGCCAGATGTCTTCATCGCTTGCATCCTGCTTGCCAAAGCGTACATTCTCGGCAATGGTTCCACTGAATAGAACAGCTTTTTGAGAGACATAGCCCATCTGGTTTCTCAGTTTCTCTTGAGGCAGCTCTCTAATGTCTACACCATCTAGTGTAATCCGGCCTTCTGTCACTTCATAAAAGCGCGTCATCAGCTGAAGAAGCGTTGTTTTCCCAGAACCCGTACTTCCGATGATGGCTGTTGTTTCACCAGTTTTGGCTTCAAACGTGATACCTTGAACGGCTGGTTTCTCAGCATTTGAGTAATAAAATGACACATCCTCAAAGCGAATGGATTGGGCGGGCTCGTGAAGGTCAGTGATAGACTCTTCTTTGTCTTTAATCTTTGGTTCCATGTTTAACACTTCATTCATGCGTTTAGCTGATGCTTGTGCTCTTGGGACCATAATAAAGCTCATCGACAGCATAATAAGTGCCATTAAAATCATCATCGCATATTGAATGAAGGCAATGAGATTTCCAACTTCCATTTCTCCGGCATCAATTCGGTTTGCGCCAAGCCAGACAATGCCGATATTCGTGAAGTTCATGATAATCAGCATAAATGGAAACAAGTAAGCCATTAATCGGTTGACTCTAAGACCAGTATCCTTATAGGACGTGTTGGCTTCTTGGAATCGCTCCTTTTCATCATCCACACGGTTAAAGGCGCGAATGACGCGGATGCCTGAAAGAGATTCCCGCATAATTAAATTCAGCCGGTCTGTTTTTTTCTGAAGCTGGCCGAATAGCGGGATGGCTTTTCTTGACACTAAATAGATGAATCCGCCAAGAAGGGGGAGGGCTGCTAAAAAGATAAGAGACAGGACAGCATCCCTGGAAACAGCCAAAATAATTCCACCCACAAGCATGAGCGGGGCCCGCGTCATCATTTGTAAAATCATAATCGTCACATCTTGGACTTGTTTCACATCATTTGTTGATCTCGTAATAAAGGAAGATGTGCCGATCTTTTGAAATTCTTCTAATGAAAATTGTTCGACATGCACAAACAGCTGTCTTCTCATATCACGCCCGAAGCCAAGTGCTGTTTTTGATGACAAGTAAGACTTCCAAATGGTGAGCAAAATGGCGAGTAAAGAACAAGCCACCATCCAGCCGCCAACCTTCCATATGTAAGCAATATCTCCCTGGACGATACCGACATCAACGATATCTGCTGTTAACGTCGGTAAATACAGCTGGAGCATACTGCTTAAAAAGGTGAGAATGACAATGGACACAACGGACAGCCGATACGGCTTTAAAAACGATAAAATTGATTTCATATGAATACCTTTCTTCCATATAGTCTTTTGTTCTGTAACCCATCATATACAAAGTGGGATTATTTCTACAAATGAAATGTCTTGTTTTAGTGAATTATTTATATTGTTCAATTTTAGAAAAGAAATCCTTCACAAACACATAAAAATCATGGGCAGAAGGAGACATTTCGCGCGTTTTAGATGCAATAATTCCAACCGTTCTTCTCACTTGAGGGAAATCGATCGGAATTTTCACTGTAAATCGCGGTGTTGTTTCATAAAAGGCGCTTTCGGGTAATAAGGTAACGCCCATACCTGCAGATACGAGACCTTTAATGGCATCCAAATCTTCTCCTTCAGATGAAATGGTAGGCTCATAGCCTGCCTGCTTGCAAGCATCAACCGCAATTTGTCTCAGCACATACCCTTCAGGAAATAACACGAAATGATCCTTTCTTAAATCACTTAAATGAATACTTCTTTGTCCACTAAAGGGGTGGCTAACCGGTAAAAGGGCATAAATGCTCTCGGAAAACAAAATATTTCCTTCTATTTGAGAATCGTTTGTCGGTACGGGTCCTAAAAAGGCGAGATCGATATCTCGATTTTTGACCGCTTCAATGAGAAATTTATAGGATCCTTGACGAAGTAAAAAATCGACCTCTGGATATTCCTGCTTAAAGGCGGAGATGACAGAAGGGAGTACTTGGCTTGCTAGACTTGTAGGAAAGCCAATATTCACCGTTCCTTTGTGCGGATCTAAGTATTCATCAATTTGCTCTTTCGCATAATCAATGGCTTTGAGTGCAGTTCTGACATGCTCTAAAAATTGTCTGCCGATCTTCGTTAATTTGATATTTCGTCCTTCTCGTTCGAATAAGGCCACTCCAAGTTCTTCTTCTAAATTCGCAATCTGCCGGCTGATGGCAGATTGGGCAACATGTAAGTTTTCAGCCGCTTCTGACACGTGTTCACGGTCTGCGACTTCTACAAAATAACGTAACTGACGAAGCTCCATTTTTGCACTTCACACCCATCTATCTCAAAAAGAGATTGTTTTGATCTAAATTATATATTGTTTATATCAATTTGAAAACTTAAAATAAGTTACAGAGTTTGTGAGATTTTATTACTGTGAAAAAACGGATCTTTTAAACGGGGGAGAGAAACGATGACTTATAATCAACTACCACAACCACAAGGTCTCTACCGTCCTGAATTTGAACATGATGCATGTGGAATCGGACTGTACGCCCATTTAAAAGGGGAGGCGACACATAGCATCGTCAAAAAGGGATTACAAATGCTGTGCCAGCTTGATCATCGCGGCGGGCAAGGCAGTGATCCGTATACAGGTGATGGTGCCGGTTTAATGGTACAGCTGCCAGACGCTTTCTTTAGAAAGAACTGCAAAGAATTTGCACTTCCTGAAAAAGGCCGTTACGGGGTAGGAATGGTCTTCTTTTCAAAAGATGATGACGAAAAAACGCGTCAAGCCATCGAACAGAAAATCAACGGGTTCATTAAACAAGAAGGCCAAACATTAATTGGCTGGAGAACGGTTCCTGTCGATCCAGGAAAAATTGGTACTGTCGCAGCGAAGAGCTGTCCGGTTGTGAGACAGGTCTTTATCGGAGCAAACGACAAGATCACAGATCGTTTGTCATTTGAACGAAAATTATATGTCATCCGTAAACAGGCTGAGAACTGGGGAACAAGAGAAGAAAAACAATTTTACTTTGTCAGCCTGTCGAGTCAAACCATCGTATACAAGGGGCTTTTAACATCAGATCAAGTCGATGCTTTTTATCTTGATCTACAGGATGAAACATTTGTTTCTGCATTTTCACTTGTCCATTCAAGATTTAGTACAAATACATTTCCTACATGGGAAAGAGCCCATCCAAACCGTTACTTAATTCACAACGGAGAAATCAACACATTAAGAGGGAACATCAATTGGATGAGAGCAAGAGAGCAACAATTCGTATCTGAAGCTTTCGGAGACGATTTAGACAAGATTTTGCCAGTGCTGAATGCAGACGGAAGTGATTCATCCATTTTAGACAATGCCTTTGAATTCTTTGTGCTTGCAGGCCGTACACCTGCTCATACAGCAATGATGCTGATTCCTGAGCCTTGGACGGAAAACACGCACATGTCGAAAGAGAAACGGGCATTTTATGAATACCATAGTTCTCTCATGGAGCCATGGGATGGACCAACAGCGATTTCCTTTACGGACGGGAAACAAATCGGGGCCATCTTAGACCGAAATGGATTAAGACCGGCAAGATATTATGTCACGAATGATGATCATATCATTTTCTCTTCTGAGGTTGGCGTAATCGACACAAATGAAGAAGATGTTAAGTATAAAGATCGACTTGAGCCTGGTAAAATGCTGCTCATTGATCTAGAAGAAGGACGAATTATTTCTGACGAAGAAGTGAAATCGACCATTGCGAATGAACTGCCTTATCAAAAATGGCTCGATGAAGAAATGGTCCACGTCAATCGCTCGGAAGAAAATTCAGAAAATTCTAGTATAATGGATGATTTATTGACGCGTCAGCGTGCGTTCCATTATACGTATGAAGACATTCAAAAGTATTTAATTCCTTTACTAGAGGAAGGCAAGGATCCAATCGGTTCAATGGGAAGTGACACACCGCTTGCTGTGTTATCAGATCGTGCGCAGTCTCTTTTTCATTATTTTAAGCAGCTGTTTGCACAAGTCACGAACCCGCCGATTGATGCCATTCGTGAGCAGCTCGTGACATCAACCATGACTTGGTTAGGTGCCGAAGGCGATATTTTACATCCGAATGAATATTCATGCCGAAGAATTAAACTTTATACACCGGTCTTAACGAGCGGGCAATTTAACGGCTTGAAAACGATTGTTCATAATGCCTTTAAAAGCAAAACAATCCATACACTTTTCACCGATGATTTAAAGCGCGGACTGGATGCGATGTTTGAAGAGGCGGAAAAAGCGATCAGAGAAGGTGTCTCTTTATTAATCCTTTCAGATCGTGAAATGACAGAAGAAAAAGTACCGATTCCACCACTTCTTGCGCTAAGTGCACTTCATCAGCATCTTGTGCGTCAAGGCCTGCGGACAAAGGTCAGTCTGATCGTTGAATCTGGAGAGGTGAGAGAGGTCCATCATTTTGCCGCACTAATTGGCTACGGGGCAGATGCGATCCACCCTTACCTTGTCTATGAAACGTATAAACAGCTGATTGCAGACGAAGCGATTTCGATCAGCTTTGATGAAGCTGTTACAAAGTTTGGTAAAAGCGTGACAGAAGGTGTCGTCAAAGTCATGTCCAAAGTGGGGATTTCCACTGTGCAAAGCTATAGAGGCGCGCAAATCTTTGAAGCAGTCGGGATTAGTGAAGACGTCATTCAAGCGTATTTCACAGGAACAGCTTCTCAGCTTGGCGGAATTGATCTTGACACCATTGCTCATGAGGCAAAACTTCGCCATGAAGCAGGGTATCAAGCAGCAACTGACCAGACACTTGAATCAGGCAGTGAATTCCAGTGGAGAAAAAATGGAGAGCATCATGCCTTTAATCCAAAAACGATCCATACGCTCCAGTGGGCATGCCGTAATGAAGATTACGATCTATTTAAACAATATACAAAAGCAGCGGATGAAGAAAGAATCGGCTTCCTCAGAAACTTGTTTGCATTTCAGCCAAAACAAAAGCCGGTTCGTCTGGAAGAGGTTGAATCTGCTGAATCCATCGTGCGCCGCTTTAAGACAGGTGCCATGTCATTTGGATCTTTAAGTAAAGAAGCGCATGAGGCACTTGCGATTGCGATGAACCGAATTGGCGGTAAAAGTAACAGCGGAGAAGGCGGAGAAGATCCTGCCCGCTTTACAGTAGATGAACATGGTGATGACCGCAGAAGTGCAATTAAACAAATCGCTTCTGGCCGATTTGGTGTGAAAAGTCATTACTTGGTCAATGCAGATGAACTGCAAATTAAAATGGCGCAAGGAGCAAAACCTGGAGAAGGCGGACAGCTGCCAGGAAATAAAGTGTATCCTTGGGTGGCCGATGTACGTGGTTCTACGCCAGGTGTTGGATTGATTTCACCACCGCCGCATCATGATATTTATTCCATTGAGGATTTGGCACAGCTGATTCATGATTTGAAAAACGCGAACCGTGATGCACGCATCAGTGTCAAGCTTGTATCTAAAGCCGGCGTTGGCACGATTGCAGCAGGTGTAGCAAAAGGAACTGCGGATGTCATTGTCATCAGTGGTTATGACGGCGGTACAGGCGCTTCACCGAAAACGAGTATTAAACACACAGGACTTCCTTGGGAGCTTGGATTGGCAGAGGCGCATCAAACCCTTGTGTTAAATGGTCTTCGCGAGAGAGTCGTTCTTGAAACAGACGGAAAGTTAATGACTGGCCGCGACGTTGTGATGGCTGCGATTTTAGGAGCAGAAGAGTATGGCTTTGCGACAGCTCCACTTGTCGTGCTGGGCTGTGTGATGATGAGAGCATGTCATTTAGATACTTGCCCAGTCGGTGTAGCCACACAAAATCCAGAGCTCCGCAAAAAATTCATGGGTAACCCCGATCACATTGTGAACTTCATGATGTTTATTGCAGAGGAAGTAAGAGAAATCTTAGCGGAACTCGGCTTTACATCAATGGATGAATTAATCGGACGCACGGACGTCCTAGCGGTCAGTGAACGAGCAAAAGCTCACTGGAAAGCAGGCCAGCTAAACCTTGAAACACTGCTTTATCAGCCAGAAGGAGCGCGGACATTCAGAACACCGCAAAATCATAAAATTGATGAATCGCTGGATATGAATGAAATCCTTCCTTATGTGCAAGAAGCGCTGAATCATCAAACACCGGTTGATCTATCATTGAACATTCGCAATATCAACCGTGTGGCCGGAACCATTACTGGCAGTGAAGTGTCTAAGCGCTACGGGGAAGAGGGCTTGCCAGAGGATACCATCACACTAAGATTCACTGGTTCAGCTGGACAAAGCTTCGGCGCATTTGTGCCAAAGGGCATGTCTCTCTATTTAACAGGTGATTCAAATGACTATATCGGCAAAGGACTCTCAGGAGGCAAAATTGCTGTTAAAACGTCTGATCATTTTGTACAAAATGGACATGAAAACGTCATTGTAGGAAACGTCGCATTTTACGGCGCAACTAGCGGAAAAGCTTATATTAACGGGCGTGCTGGTGAACGATTTGCTGTTCGTAATTCAGGTGTACATGTGGTTGTTGAAGGAATCGGAGATCACGGCTGTGAATACATGACTGGCGGACGTGTCGTTATTTTAGGAGACGTTGGGAAAAACTTTGGTGCAGGTATGTCTGGCGGTGTGGCTTACATCCATACATCGGATGCAAAACAGTTCAAAAGAATGTGCAATATGGAAATGATCATGTTTGAAAAGCTCACAGATCATGAAGAAGAACAAGAAGTGAAACAAATGATCAAGGAACACCTTGATTATACAAACAGCTCAAAAGCAGCAGCACTTCTTGAAAACTGGGAGCAAGAAAAGGATCAATTCATCAAAGTCATTCCGAGAAATTACAAAATGATGCTTCAAAGCATCGAAGAACAAAAACAAGCGGGCCTCAGTCATGAAGAAGCGGTGATGTTTGCCTTTGAAGCAAACACAAAACCGAAAAATCAAGAAACGGCAAACGGGCAAAAAGCAGCCCTCGCTCATTAAGAAAGGGGAGAGGACAATGGGCAAAGCAACAGGTTTTATGGATTATAAAAGAGAAAAGCCAAATGAACGTGACCCTCTCACTCGTCAAAATGACTGGAAAGAATATTCAGCTCCTTATACAGATGACGTATTGAAAAAGCAGGGCGCTAGATGTATGGATTGCGGAACACCGTTTTGTCAAATTGGGATGGAGATCAGGGGCGGCGTGTCTGGCTGCCCGATCTACAATTTAATTCCAGAGTGGAATGATCTTGTCTATCGCGGAAGATGGAAAGAAGCTCTCGAAAGACTTCAAAAAACAAATAATTTTCCTGAGTTTACTGGGAGAGTATGTCCTGCCCCTTGTGAAGGGTCATGTACAGTCGCTATTAATGATCCAGCTGTTTCGATTAAAAATATCGAACGTACGATCATTGATAAAGGCTTTGAAAATGGATGGATCACACCAAGAATCCCTTCAAGCCGTACAGGGAAGAAAATTGCCATTGTCGGCTCAGGACCAGCAGGACTTGCAAGTGCTGATCAATTAAACCAAGCAGGGCACGCTGTAACAGTGTTCGAGCGTTCTGACCGCCTTGGCGGACTGCTGACATACGGGATTCCGAATATGAAGCTCGATAAAGAAGTGGTCGAGCGAAGAGTCAAACTTCTAAGACAAGAAGGCATTGACTTTGTGACGAACACAGAAATCGGTGTGGATATTACTGCAGATGAACTGAAAGAGCAGTTTGATGCCGTTATCCTTTGTACAGGTGCACAAAAGCAGCGTGATCTGTTGATTGAAGGCCGGGAAGCAAAAGGGATTCACCTTGCGATGGATTATTTAACCCTGGCAACGAAAAGCATGCTTGATTCAGGATTTAAAGACAAAAACTTCATTGATGCAAAAGGAAAAGACGTGATTGTGATTGGCGGAGGAGACACAGGTGCAGACTGCGTTGCAACTGCACTTCGCCAAAAAGCAAAAAGTGTTGTTCAATTCGGGAAGCATCCAAAGCTTCCGGATACACGTGTAGGGGATAACATGTGGCCAGAACAGCCTTATGTCTTCTCGCTGGATTATGCTTATGAAGAAGCACAAGCCAAATTCGGAGAAGATCCGCGTCAATATTCAATTCAAACCACAAAAATTGTGGCAGATAAAAATGGGAAATTAAAAGAGCTTCATACCATTCAAATGGAAAAGGTGAAAAACGAACAAGGGAAGTTTGAATTTCATGAGATTCCAGGAACAGAGAAGGTATGGCCTGCTCAGCTCGTCTTTATTGCAATTGGTTTTGAGGGAACTGAACAGCCGCTTGTGAAACACTTTGGCGTGGACAGCAAAAACAATCGCATTGACGCAAAATATGGGGAATATACAACAAATGTAGAAGGCGTATTTGCAGCGGGAGATGCAAGACGCGGGCAAAGCTTGATTGTCTGGGCAATTAATGAAGGCAGACAAGTGGCGCACGAGGTAGACCGTTATTTAATGGGGAGTTCGGTTCTGCCAAAATAGGTCAAACAAAGGGTGTTACAATATAAAGAAAAGCCATGACCAACGTGTGGTCATGGCTTTTTATGATTCAGAAATGGTATGATTGATCAACACTTTTTTACGTTTAAGCTGCGATACGACTAAACAGAGGAAGACAATAAGAACAAAAAGAGAAATGGTCAAAAAGCCAAACGTATATGAGCCAGTCAATTCTTTTAAACTGCCAAGAATATTAGGTAAAAAGAATCCGCCAATGCCTCCAGCAGCCCCAACAATTCCGGTCACAATCCCAATTTCTTTATGAAATACTTGAGGCACCAGCTGAAAAACAGCGCCATTCCCCATCCCAAGACACATCATCCCGGCAAACAAAAGCGCAATGACCACAGGTAAAGCTGGAAGACTGCTCACTCCCCCTAAGCAGATGCCGATGATTCCGAATAATCCAAGCAGTACTTTCATTCCACCTATTTTATCGGCAATGAGACCGCCCACAGGACGAAAGAAGCTGCCTGCCGCCACACAAAGGGTCACAAAATCACCAGCATGAATCTTCGAAACCCCATATTGATCCACAAAGAAAATACTGAGGAAACTGGAAAGCCCGACAAACCCTCCGAATGTGATCGCATAAAGCAGACAGAAAAACCATGTCGATTTCACTTGAAATACTGAAAAGTACGACCGAATCGGCTGAGGAGCGGGCTGATTTGGTGCATCTTTTGCAGTGAAAATAAAGAACAAAAAGACAAGACTTAACGGAATCAGAGCGAGCCCCATTACGGCATGCCACCCGTAAATCTCCGCAAGCCTTGGACCAAATAATGTGGAGATCAGTGTTCCACTATTCCCCGCGCCTGCAATCCCCATAGCTACTCCTTGTAAGTGAGGAGGATACCAGCGGCTTGCCATTGGCAAAGCAACAGCAAAACTTGCTCCTGCTACTCCAAGCAAAATCCCAATCAGTACGAGCTCTGAAAGGGTTGTACCAGCGATAAACCCCCAAATGAGCGGAATGGTCGTTAAGAGCATTCCCATCACTGCAGTCTTTTTAGGTCCTATTCGATCGGTGAATAAACCGAGCACAATCCGAAAAAAAGAACCAGATAGAATTGGAATGGCGACAATCATGCCCTTCTCTACGGTTGATAAAGCAAAATCTTGCGCAATAAAAGCACCCAGCGCTCCTAACAAAACCCAGATCATAAAGCTCACATCGAAATATAAAAAGGAACCAAACAATGTCTTAGGATGACCACTTGATTTTAATTCTGAGAGTTTCATAAAACGCCTCCTCTATTGAATTTTCTGACTTAAAGATAGCGAGTTCACTTATGTAATGAAAGTATTATGTGAGAAAAATTGACATGAATAAACACTTTTTTACAAGTGTGTGCCATAATCAATCCATACAATGTGCTCGAGCAAGAGGCTTAGAAAGGTTGATTTCAGATGGCAAAACGCAAACTTGTGTTTATCGGAAACGGCATGGCGAGTATGAAATGTATCGAAGAGATCATTCAAAAGCAGCCAGAACATTACGCCATAACAGTCATTGGAAAAGAGAAGCACTCTGCCTACAATCGAATAAAACTTTCGCCCATTCTACAAAAAAGCGAATCATTAGCTCAAATTGAACTAAAGGATAAAGAATGGTACACCGCGCATGACATCACATTGTACAAAGGAGAATCAGTTATACATATCGATACAAATCGAAAATGTGTCATGACAGATGCGCGCCGGGAAATTTCCTATGACAAGCTCGTCATTGCAACGGGTTCATCGCCGAATTTTCTTCCTATTCAGGGTGTGTCCAAAAAAGGGATATACGCTTTTCGGACAATTGATGATTATGAGGCCATTTGTGCGGATGCGGTGCATTATCAACAAGCAGCAGTGATCGGAGGCGGCGTGCTTGGTGTGGAGGTGGCAGCTGGTCTGCAGATTGCGGGGCTGGAAACCACCATCATTCATCATACGGAGCGGCTCATGCAGCGACAATTAGATGAAACAGCCGCCGGATTATTACAGCGACAATTTATACGAAAAGGGATTCAGGTGAAAACAAATGCCCATACCATTGCATGCTTAGGCGGTGAGAGGGTAGAAGGCGTTCTATTGAAAAATGGCGACAGCGTGGAGGCTGATCTTGTTGTTTTTACAACAGGTATCCGTCCGAATATACAGCTTGCAGAGAATTATGGCATACACACGAGAAAAGCCATTGTTGTCAATGACGTGATGGAGACAAATATCCCAAATATTTATGCGATTGGAGAATGTGCAGAGCACAAAGGGATGGTGCACGGTCTTGTTCAGCCCGTTTATGAACAAGCAAGCGTGCTCGCTAAGCATCTTTTAGGGGAAAAAATCACACATACACCCAAGCCCATTTACTCAACAAAATTAAAAGTACCTGATTTGCCGATTTATTCTGCTGGATGTATTGAACATCATTCTCCGTTTATGTCAGCTGTGACTTATTTAGATGAAGAGCAAGAGGTATATAAAAAATTCGTCTTTGAACGTGAGGCGCTGGCAGGCATTTTATTCGTCGGAGAGCTGGAGCATGCCGATCAGCTTTTGCAAGATGTGAAAGTGGGACGTGATAAAAGTGTGGTCATGAAATCCCTTTATGAAAAGCAAGCATCCCCACTAGATTCATTAAAAATGGAAGATCCAGTCTGCCAATGTCAAACCGTTACAAAAGGGGCGATTTTAAAAAGCATTTCGGTTCATCAGCTGACAAACTTCGAAGAGGTGAAAAAACAGACAGGGGCAGCAACCGGGTGCGGCGGGTGTCAAGAGCTCGTCCGTGCTTGCTGCCAGTTATCATCACATGAACAAACGGAATTGCAGGCCTTTTATTGTCCATGTACAGAAGTAGATGAGCAGACCATTTTTTCGTTTATTAAAAAGCAGCAGCCGGTGAATGCTGAAGAAATAAGAAGACATTTTCAATGGAAAACGAATCACGGCTGCGGCATCTGCCGGCCGGCCATTCAATACTATCTCGAGCAATTTCAAGGATCGGTGGAAAAAATCGGCGCTGCTGAGCAGGAAGACATGTTGATTCCTCAATTATATGGAGGCCGGCTTGATTTGGATTTTTTGAAAATCATTACTTCTTTGTTAGAGAACAGGCTGATTGAGCAGGCAGAGCTGACAAAGCATAAACGAATACGGCTTATCGGTGTGTCAAAACAGGCGGCACAAATCGTCAAAAAACATTGGCCAATTATGCCCAATGAGAAAAGAAGACTATCTCATATCCTTTCATGCGACTGCAGTGATCCAGCAGTCACGTCACTTGTGATAGAGCTGGAAAGACAAGTGGAAGATACACTTTTACCAGCTGTCACCTCCATTCATATCACCGGTGCTTCCTGCACGTGTAAACTTGCTCTAATTGATGACATCTGTCTGAAAAAGCAGCTGGGTGAATGGAACATTTATATAGGAGGCCAGATTTTTTACACCTTGGCTCATTCAAGTGAGCTTATCCCACTTTTTAAAGCGCTGCTTGAAGAGTATAGGAAAAATGCTTACTTTCAAGAATCTATTGGCGATTGGCTTTCCCGGCATGGAAACATTTCTATTCGAGAAAAGTTGCTTGATGAGGAAATAAGAGAAGAGCTCTGTGCGCAATTTGACCAAAGCAGACAAGAAAATGTAAGTCATAAGGATGTGAAGGTATGAGTCAATCTTTTTTACAATATGCCCAGCAAAAATCAAAGCAGGAAGAACAAAAGCGAGTGTTCCCAGCCCAATGTCCTTTTTGCAGTATGCAGTGCAAAATGCAGTTAATCGAGCAGCATGTGGAAGGACGAACACGCTACCAAACGATTGGCGTACACAATCCAACTTCGCACGGAAGACTTTGTATGAAAGGACAGCATGCACACCAGCACGCGCTTCATAAAGATCGCCTGAATCACCCGCTGATCAAAAGAAACGGACAGTTTGTAAAAGCGACATGGCAGGAGGCTCTTGAGGAAATCAAAACAAACATAGAATCCCTTCAGCTGTCACATGGCCATGATGTGATCAGTGTGTACGGAAGCGCATCAATTACAAATGAGGAAGCGTACTTACTCGGGAAATTTGCAAGAGTGGCGCTGAAAACAAAATACATCGATTATAACGGGAGACTATGTATGTCTTCGGCAGCAACTGCCGCAAATCAAACATTCGGACTTGACCGTGGCCTGACCTTTCCTCTCAGCGACATCAAGCATGCACGAGTGTTGATATTGGTTGGAACGAATATAGCGGAATGTCAGCCAACCTTCCTGCCCTACATCGAAGAGGCGAAAAACAATGGCGCATTTCTCATCGTCATTGATCCGCGCAGAACTCCGACGGCCCAATTAGCCGATTTACATGTCAGCCTAAAACCAGGGTCAGATGCCGCACTGGCAAACGGCATATTGCACATCATGATGCATGAGCATTTAATCGATGAATCATTTATTCATCAACGAACGTCAGGTTTCCAAGAACTAAAGGAGCATATCTCACGCATCTCCCTGCCAGACATTGCTGAGCAAACCGGTGTGACGATTGATGTGATGCAGAAAATAGCAAGGAAATTCGCACAAGAAAAGACAGGCATGATTTTTACAGCAAGAGGCATTGAGCAGCAAATAGACGGTACAGCCTCTGTGCGTAATTTCCTGAATATTCTGCTTGTTACTGGGAAGATCGGCCGCTTTGGATGCGGCTATGGCGCAATAACCGGCCAGGGAAATGGCCAGGGAGCAAGAGAGCATGGGCAAAAAGCAGATCAGCTTCCAGGATATCGAGATATCTCAAACCCTGCTCACAGAAAAGAAATGGCTGAACGATGGAACATTGATGAAAAAGAACTCCCAGGAAAGGGCGTGTCTGCTTTTGAGATGTTTGAAAAAATGGAGGCAGGTGAGATCAAAGCGCTCTTTTTAATGTGCTCAAACCCTGTCCAGTCAGGGCCGAACGCGCACTTGATTCAGCAAGCCATCAAGAACTTGTCCTTTTTTGTTGCCGTTGATTTATTTATGTCTGAGACAGCTGCGCTGGCAGATGTAATTTTACCGACTTCGTCATATTTAGAGGATGAAGGTACCGTGACAAACATAGAGGGGCGCGTTACGCTTAGAGAAGCAACATATCCACTTAAACACCAAAGAAAGCACGATTGGCAAATCATTTGTGAAATAGCAGCTGTATTAGGAAAAGGCAGCCATTTTTCCTTTTCATCCGCAGAAGAGATCTTTGAGGAAATAAGAGCCGTAACGAAAGGTGCAAAGGCTGATTATTCAGGCATAACCTATGAAAGGCTGAGGAAGGAACAAGGCATAAGGTGGCCTTGTACTCATTTAGAAGACCCGGGAACTGAAAGATTATTTGAACATGCATTCTCACATTCTGACAGTTTAGCGAAGTTTGCCGTTGTCACACATGGAAAAAAGGCTGCAAAGGAACCCGTCAGTCAAGAATACCCTCTTTATTTAACGACCGGCAGGGTGATGGCTCATTACCAAACAGGCGTTCAAACAAGAAGGAGCACCTCTCTTGTTGCCAGACAGTTTGAAGCATATGCAGAGCTTCACCCTGACACAGCGAAAACGTATGGACTTCAGCACGGGGAGCTCGTGACCATCAAGTCAAAAAGAGGAAGTGTCATCATCAGATGCCGCATATCAGACACCATTCGAAAAGATACCGTATTTGTTCCATTTCACTGGAGCAAACATCAATCAATTAATCAATTAATTGATGATCAACTAGATCCGCAAAGTAAAATGCCAGGCTTTAAATATTGTCCTGTACAGCTGTCAGCCGGCGTGAATGAAAAACTATGTGAGAAATTTTAACATGTATTTTCCATCTATGTTTAGATTATGGTACTTTCTAAAAAATGATCACATGAGGGGTGTTTTATCATGAAAGAAAAACTCGTATTAGTGGGGAACGGTATGGCCGGCATTCGAAGCCTTGAAAACATTTTAAAAACAGACGGCGAACGTTTCGACATGACGGTATTTGGGACTGAACCGCATCCTAACTATAACCGAATTCTTTTATCGAAAGTGCTTCAAGGGGATACGAAGGTCGAAGATATTACGTTAAACGATTGGAACTGGTATCAAAAGCATGATATTCAGCTGTTTACAAACGAGACCATAGTGAAGATCGATACAGAGAACCAAACAGTCACCAGTGATCAAGGACGGACCGTGCATTATGACCGATTGATTTTAGCAACAGGGTCACTTCCATTCATCCTTCCAATTCCAGGGAGTGATAAAAAAGGCGTGACGGCTTTTCGTACATTGCAAGACACTGAGGAAATGGTCAATGCCTCTACTATGTACAAAAAAGCAGCAGTCATCGGAGGCGGACTCCTTGGGCTTGAAGCAGCACGCGGTCTATTAAACTTAGGCATGGAAGTGAATGTCATCCACCTCAGCTCTCATTTAATGGAACGCCAGCTAGACCCTATTGCAGGCCAGCTTCTTCAAAAAGCATTAGAAGAACAGGGGATGAAATTCCTGTTAGGAAAACAGACAAATGAGATTTTAGGAGATACAAGAGTAGAAGGATTATCATTTTCAGACGGCACTACACTTGAGACAGACCTAGTCGTCATGGCTGCGGGAATTAAACCAAGTAAAATGCTTGCAGAAATAAGCGGGCTTGAAGTGAACCGTGGGATTATCGTCAATGATTTTATGGAAACAAGTGTCCCGGGCATTTATGCCGTCGGAGAATGTGTGGAACACAGGGGACAAACGTACGGATTAGTTGCTCCTTTATACGATCAAGCGACTGTACTTGCCAAGCATGTATGCGGCTTGAACCCTGCTCCATATGAAGGCTCTGTTCTGTCAACACAGCTGAAAGTATCAGGAGTTGATGTATTTTCAGCTGGTGATTTTATTGAAAACGATGAGAAAAAAGCGATTAAGATTTTTGACGAACAAAAAGGCATCTATCAAAAACTCGTCTTCCAGCAAAACCGATTAGTAGGCGCCGTCATGTTTGGAGAAACAAGCGACGGACCTCGTTTATTCTCGTACATTAAAGAAGGAATAGATATGTCGGATATGGAGAAGGTATCTGTCTTAACCTCCAATGATCCGGCGCAAGAAAGCACGATTGACAGCATGGCAAACGACCATATCGTTTGCGGCTGTAATGGCGTGTCAAAAGGGCAGATTGTGGAAGCCATTCAGAAAGAAGGCTTAACAACGTTTCAGGAAGTCAAGCAATGTACAAGTGCCTCACGATCTTGCGGAGGCTGTCAGCCTGTTGTCGAAGAGATTCTTTGGCATACGCTAGGTGAGGATGCAAGCCGGACAGCCCAAAAAGAAACCATCTGCGCCTGCACTACCCTTTCACGAGATGAAGTCATTCATGAAATCAAAGAGAAAGGGCTGCAGCATGTCAAAGAAGTGATGAATGTACTTGACTGGAATACAGAAGAGGGCTGTTCAAAATGCCGCCCTGCACTGAATTATTATTTAGGCATGCTTCATCCACTTGAATACAAAGATGAAAAGAGCTCACGCTTTGTAAATGAACGCATGCACGCCAATATTCAAAACGATGGCACCTATTCAGTTGTTCCGCGAATGTACGGCGGCGTCACCAATGCAAATGACTTGAGAAAAATAGCCGATGTCGTCGACAAATATGAAATACCGCTTGTGAAAATGACTGGCGGTCAGCGTATTGACCTTCTAGGTGTCAAAAAAGAAGATTTACCTAAAGTGTGGGCGGATCTAGATATGCCATCGGGTTATGCATATGGAAAATCTTTAAGAACAGTTAAAACATGTGTTGGAGAACAATTTTGCAGGTTCGGCACGCAGGACTCCATGGCTCTTGGAATTGCACTTGAAAAGAAATTTGAAGGTCTTGCGACACCGCATAAAGTAAAAATGGCCGTCTCTGCTTGTCCGAGAAACTGTGCAGAGTCCGGAATTAAAGACCTCGGTATTGTGGGGATAGATGGGGGGTTTGAATTGTACGCCGGCGGAAATGGCGGCACACACCTGCGGGCTGGAGATTTATTAATGAAGGTCAGTACAGCAGAAGAAGTAGAGCAAATGGCCGCAGCATACCTGCAATATTACAGAGAAACGGCAAATTATTTAGAAAGAACCTCTGCTTGGGTTGAGCGACTTGGGTTAGATCATATTCAATCAGTACTCCTGGATGATGAAAAACGAGCAGCCTTAATCGAAAGAATGGACATTGCGCTTTCAACATATGAAGAGCCTTGGCAGGAGCTTCGCGAGAGTCAAAAAGACACGAGACAATTATTTCAAAAAGCGACGGCTTCCGTATAAATCAATTGAAGGGATGAGATCATATGACAGTTTCAGTTGTTAAAGTTCACATTGGCACCCTATCAGATTTTCCGCTACAGCTAGGTAAAACAGTTGAAGCCGGTACACTTGAATTAGCTGTTTTTCAAACCTCTAATAAGCAGTTCAAAGCCATTGAAAATCGCTGTCCTCATAAAGGCGGCGTTCTGGCTGAAGGCATGGTCAGCGGGAATCACGTTTTCTGCCCAATGCATGATTGGAAAATTGATCTTTCATCAGGAAACGTGCAAGCACCAGATCACGGATGCGTTAAAACATATGAAACATTCGTTGAAGGGGACAATGTCTTTATTTTATTGCCTTCATAAATGGTTTAGATCCTTCCTTTCATGTATATGCTGTATATAAATGCAGCAAGAAAGGAAGGAATTTTTGTGCCGTTCGTTAATATTTTGATTGAACTCTTAATCGGATTTTTCGCTTTATTTTTTATTACAAAATTATTAGGGAAAACACAATTTGCACAAATCACACCGTTTGATTTTATTTCTGCACTAATTTTAGGCGAAATGGTCGGAAACGCCATTTTTGACCCAGAAGTCAGGATTCAGCACATTTTATTTGCTGTTGCGGTATGGGGCGTACTTATTTATACAGTTGAATGGCTTTCACAGCGCTTTAAATCCATTCGCGCTTTTTTAGAAGGAAGACCTACTCTTGTGATTGATAAGGGGAAGATTCACTACAATCGGTTGAAGAAGAATATGCTTGATATCAATCAGCTGCAGACACTGGTTCGCGCAAAAGGCCATTTTGCACTGAATGAAATTGAATATGCCATTTTGGAAACGGACGGTTCTGTCAGTGTTCTTCCGAAAATGAAATACGCGCCAGCCACAGCAGAAGATGTGAACGTGAAGGGAAAAGAAGTGAAATTGCCTAGAACATTTATTATTGACGGCGAAATCTTAAAAGATGATTTACAAGAAGCCGGCTTTGATGAATCCTGGCTGAATAAGCAATTAAAAAAGCAGCATATTTCCTCTTATCGAGACGTTCTATTTTGTGAATGGATTGAAAATGAAGGGATTTATGCGATGCAATATGAAAAGTCTAAAAAAACATCCACAACATAAAAACGTGGGTGTTTTTTTGTGCGTGTATGGAATAGGATCAAAAAGAATGATGAAAACGTTCACAAAATGAGGAGGAGATATGTGATGAAATATAGAAACGTATGGATTGTTATGGTCTTGTCTTTCTTTCTTTTTGACTTCGCTTCACTTCAAGCAGCAGAAGCCGGGCATAACCGCGTTCTTGTCGTTGATCAAAAGGGAAGCGGTACATACCGCACCGTTCAGTCTGCCATTGATGCGATTCCAGCAAACAATCAACAACCGGCAACGATCTATATTAAAAATGGCGTATATAAAGAAAAAATTTTGCTTCCGCAAAATAAACCACACGTATCCTTTATTGGCGAAAACCAGCACAAGACGATCCTTACGTATGATGATACAAACGCAAGCACTGGGAGTACAACAAACAGCTCAAGCACAATGATTCGTGCAAACGATTTTTATGCAGAAAATATCACCTTTCAAAATACAGCTGGCAGACATGCTGGTCAGGCAGTTGCGCTGTATGTGTCTGGCGACCGGGCTGTGTTCAAGCAAATACGCGTGTTAGGCTATCAAGATACACTTTATGCAACAGGCACAGGGCGGCAATATTATGAAAATTGCTATATTGAGGGCACGGTCGATTTTATTTTTGGATCAGCCACAGCTGTGTTTAAAAGAGCTGAAATAAAAAGCCTTGGAAATGGGTATATTACTGCAGCATCCACAACAGAAGCGCAAAGGTACGGCTATGTATTCATGGATTCTACGCTGAAAAAGGGGACGGCAGCTGCGCAATCGGTTTATTTAGGACGTCCGTGGAGACCTCATTCGGCTGTAACATTCCTTCATACAAAAATGGATGGATCATGTGAAAGCAGAGGGATGGCATAACTGGGATAACCGTGACAATGAAAGAACGGCCAGATATAAAGAATTTGGATCGACAGGAGCGGGAAGCAGTCCAGCAAACCGCGTAAAATGGTCAACCATTTTAACCCAAAATGAAGCAAGTCAAATCACGGTTCAGGCTGTTCTTCGCGGAACCGATGGCTGGAATCCAGAAAAGAGGTAAGGGGCTTGTCAGTTTTCGTCAAAGAAAGCTGACTTTTCTGTTTAAAAAACCTTTGAGAACAAACGTTCTTTTGTGTATAATGAACATATTCTTCTAAAATTGGCTGCAACAAAAAGGAGGGATTGCGTGAAGCGTTTTTCACAGCTCATGTTTTTACAAATATGTATCCTGTCGATTTTATTTCTCCCTTTTTCAGCGAAAGATGAACAACTCAAAGCTCGTGACGATTCACTTCAATGGATGACAGCTTTAGACGAATTCATACGAACAGCACCTGATTTAGAGGGCGCGATCTCTGGCATCAGCGTCCGCGATACTTCTGACACCTCTCTTCTTTATGAACATCAAGCCGATATTCGTCTTACTCCTGCTTCTAATATGAAACTGCTCACATCAGCCATCGCACTTGATATACTTGGAGAAACACACACATTCCCTACAGACATCTGGATGGATGGTTCCATTCAAAAGAAAACGCTACATGGCAGCCTTTATCTTCGCGGCACCGGCGATCCGGCTTTATTAGAGGAGGATTTTGCAGCACTTGCCAAACAAGTCAAAAAGGCCGGAATACATACCATTCGCGGGCAGCTTGCGGCAGATGACACTTGGTTTGATGACACGAGATACTCCATTGACCTGCCTTGGAGTGATGAGGATCAATATTACGGGGCACAAATTTCTGCTCTCACGGCTTCACCGAATCAAGATTATGATGCAGGGACCGTGATTCTCGAAGTAAAACCAGGAAAAAGAGCAGGACAGAAAGCCGCATATGATATGATCCCAAAGACGGATGTCGCTCAAGTCATCAATCAAGTGAAAACAGTTCCAGAAGGTGAAAAAAAGAAAATCTCTTTTAAGCGCTCTCACGGAACCAACAAGATTACGTTGACTGGGACTATTCCGGTTAAAGCGAGCTCATCTAAACAATGGGTAGCTTTATGGGATCCGTCCGCCTATGCTTTAGACTTAATGAAACGAGCGTTAAAGGCGGAAGGGATTCAAGTAAAGGGACCGCTGAAATCAAAACAAGTTCCTAAAAAAGCCAAAAAAATTGCCTCCCATACATCGATGCCATTATCAGAGCTGCTTGTTCCTATGATGAAATTAAGCAACAATACCCATGCAGAAATTTTGCTAAAGGAACTAGGGAAAAAAGTGAAGAACAAAGGGAGCTTTGAAGCTGGGCTGGACGTCATGAATGAACGGCTTCCTGCGTTTGGCATCGATCCTTCGCTTGCAGTGCTGCGTGACGGATCGGGCATATCACCTATTAACCTTGTCTCTGCTAACCAGTTCACTTTATTTTTGACAAACATTCAAAAGGAAAAATGGTTTAAAACCTATGAACATGCGCTCCCTTTAGCAGGGGCAAGTGAACGAATGGTGGGGGGAACGTTAAGGAACAGATTGAAGGAACCAGCTACACTAGAAAAAGTACGTGCAAAAACAGGGTCGTTAACAACGGTCAGCACACTTTCTGGATATATTGACACGCAGGGCGGGAAAACGCTCGCTTTTTCCATCTTATTAAATCACCTTGTTGATGACGAAAAAGGGAAAGAGATAGAAGACCGTATTGTCAGCATACTAGCTGAGAATCTTTAGATTTAGAGAGAGAAGGAGAACCATCATGACGTTAGATAATAATCAATCTTTAGTAAAAACCATGTCCATTTTTCTCATCCCGCTTTTGCTAAGTAATATTTTGCAATCGATCGGACAATTAGTGTCTATTGTTCTTGTCGGAAGATGGATTGGAGAGAATGCAGTAGCTGCCATTTCTGCATTCTTTCCGCTTTTCTTTTTACTCGTTTCTTTTTCCATTGGAATTGGATCGGGAAGCTCGATCCTTATTGGACAAGCGTATGGAGCAAAAAATGAACAGAAATTAAAAGAAATTATTGGCACAACGCTTTCATTCACTTTTTTGATCGGAGTATCTTTAGCGATCATTGGAGGTTTTTTCGCAACAGACATCTTAAACCTTATGGGAACACCCGCTAATATCGTGGAGGAAAGTGCGGGCTATGCTAGAATTCTATTCATCTCAATGCCGATCTTATTTCTTTATTTTGTTTATACGACCTTCTTGCGAGGGACAGGGGATTCGAAAACGCCATTTTATTTCTTAATGATTAGTACGGCAACGAATATTTTGATGCTGCCCATTTTATTATTTGGATGGCTGGGACTGCCAGCATTCGGCTTATACGGCGCTGCGTATGCTTCTGTGATTTCAACAATTGTGACATTTATCATTCTACACATCTACTTATATAAGACAAAGCACCCGCTTCGCATTGATGCGTCGGTGAGAAAGCATTTATTGATGAAAGGAGATCTATTAAAAACGTTATTAAAGCTCAGTATCCCATCAAGCATTAATATGATCCTCATTTCTTTATCAGAAATTGCCGTTATTTCTTTCGTCAACGATTATGGATCACAGGCAACAGCTGCCTATGGTGTTGTCAATCAAGTCGTGAGTTATGTGCAGATGCCGGCAGTGAGCCTTGGCATTGCGGTCTCGATCTTTGCAGCTCAATTCATTGGCGCAGGAAATATGAATCGACTGAAAGATGTCATTAAAATTGGGTTAGGTCTTAACTTTGCCATAGGCGGATGTATCATTATTTTCGTTTATATTTTTGCACCGCAGATTTTATCTATCTTTTTAACAGATCCTAAGACGATAGACATTGCCTATAGTTTGGTCGTCATTACATTATGGAGCTATCTCATTTTTGGAACGGCCCAAATTGTTGCAGCCACAATGAGAGCAAGCGGGACGGTTCTTTGGCCGACGATCTTTAGTATTTGTTCCATTTGGCTTGTAGAAGTACCAGTCGCTTATGTGCTATCACACTATACATCCCTTGGCATTAAAGGAATATGGATTGGCTACCCTGCAGCTTTCTTTGTAAACTTACTCCTCCAATACAGCTACTATCAGCTCGTATGGAAGAAAAAACAAATTGTAGCGCTTGTTCAATCATAATGTAAAGGGTTAAAGCAGCATATACATACGAAGATCTCTCACTTTAAGGAGGCCGGATCTTCTATGTTTTTGAATCAAAGAAGTGAACTGAGCTCGTACAATATCGGTGACTTTTCTTATGCCGGACCAGATTTCCAAGTGTTGACGTGGGGGGAAGGAACGACATTAAATATTGGGAAGTTTTGTTCCATCGCAAACGAAGTGAAAATTTTTCTAGGCGGGGAACACCGTACAGATTGGGTCACAACGTATCCGTTTAATCAAATTTTCAAAGAAGCTGCCGACATTAAAGGACATCCCAAATCGAAGGGAGATGTTCATATTGGACATGACGTATGGATTGGATATGGTGCGACGATTATGTCAGGAGTACGTATAGGAAACGGGGCCGTGATCGGGGCAAATAGTGTGATCACAAAAGATGTGCCGCCATATGCAATTGCCGCAGGAAATCCCCAGCAGCTCATGAAATATCGATTTTCATCCGAAATAATCGAAAAACTGCAGTTATTAGAATGGTGGAATTTAGAGTTTTCAATCATCCAATCTATTTTTCATCTTTTGCAATCGTATGATATTGAACAGTGTATAAATGTAATAGAAGACATAAAAAAGAAAGGCTGAAAAAGCCTTTCTTTTTTTAGTTTAGCTAAGACGTATGATGGTCAAGGCTGCTCCAGCAGCACCACCTCCGCCAACTAAAATAGCTGTGACAACCGCCCCAAAAAACTGCAGTGAGATGGTATTACCAGCTGTTAAATTAACAATAACAGTGTTGTTGATTAATGAAGTTGAGATAACAGGTGATTGAACAGAACCAGAAATAGTAGTTGTTCCATTTAAAAGCAAACGTGTATTAATCAAAAGAGCTGTAGTGGTGTTGATTTGATACGTAATATAATATTTACCAGTTTGCAGAACGGTAAAAACAGTACTAGTGCCGTTTGCTGTAAAACCAGTAATATTTTGAAAGTTTGGCAAAGGAATATTCGTTCCTCCTGCTACAGTAACGATGGTAGGGCCAGAACTATTAGCAGCATAAAGTGCTGTATCTGTAAAACCACCTGTTCCAGTAGCCCCAGTGACACCTGTCACGCCAGTAGGACCTGTTGGTCCAGTAATACCCGTGGCACCGGTAGGTCCAGTAATACCAGTGACACCAGTAGGACCGGTAGCTCCAGTAATCCCCGTGGCACCCGTAGGACCGGTAGATCCGGTAATACCGGTGGCACCAGTAGGACCGGTAGAACCAGTGATGCCCGTGGCCCCGGTAGAGCCAGTTGATCCAGTAATCCCTGTTGGTCCAGTGATGCCCGTGGCTCCTGTATCACCAGTAGCTCCGGTAATCCCTGTCGCACCAGTAGGACCAGTAGCTCCAGTGATGCCCGTGGCACCCGTAGGACCGGTAGATCCAGTGATACCCGTCACACCAGTAGGACCTGTTGGTCCAGTAATACCAGTGACACCCGTAGGACCGGTAGATCCGGTAATACCGGTGGCACCAGTAGGTCCAGTTGATCCAGTGATCCCCGTGGCACCCGTAGGACCGGTAGATCCAGTGATACCCGTCACACCAGTAGGACCTGTTGGTCCAGTAATACCAGTGACACCCGTAGGACCGGTAGATCCGGTAATACCGGTGGCACCAGTAGGTCCAGTTGATCCAGTGATCCCCGTAGCGCCGGTAGAGCCAGTTGATCCAGTAATCCCTGTCGCACCAGTAGGACCGGTAGCTCCAGTGATCCCCGTAGCGCCGGTAGAGCCAGTTGATCCAGTAATCCCCGTGGCACCAGTAGGACCGGTAGATCCGGTAATACCGGTGGCACCAGTAGGTCCAGTTGATCCAGTGATGCCCGTCGCCCCTGTATCACCAGTAGCTCCAGTGATGCCCGTGGCACCAGTAGGTCCAGTTGATCCAGTGATGCCCGTGGCGCCAGTAGGTCCAGTAGCTCCAGTGATCCCCGTCACACCAGTAGGTCCAGTAGCTCCAGTGATGCCCGTCACACCAGTAGGACCTGTTGGTCCAGTAATACCAGTGACACCAGTAGGACCGGTAGATCCGGTAATACCGGTGGCACCAGTAGGTCCAGTTGATCCAGTAATCCCCGTGGCGCCAGTAGGACCGGTAGCTCCAGTAATCCCTGTCGCACCAGTAGGACCAGTAGCTCCAGTAATACCAGTGACACCCGTAGGACCGGTAGATCCGGTAATACCGGTGGCACCCGTAGGACCAGTAGCTCCAGTGATGCCCGTGGCACCCGTAGGACCAGTTGATCCAGTGATGCCCGTGGCGCCAGTAGGACCGGTAGAACCAGTAATCCCTGTCGCACCAGTAGGACCGGTAGATCCGGTAATACCGGTGGCACCAGTAGGACCGGTAGCTCCAGTAATCCCCGTGGCACCCGTAGGACCGGTAGATCCAGTGATACCCGTCACACCAGTAGGACCTGTTGGTCCAGTAATACCAGTGACACCCGTAGGACCGGTAGATCCGGTAATACCGGTGGCACCAGTAGGACCGGTAGATCCGGTAATCCCCGTGGCGCCAGTAGGACCGGTAGATCCGGTAATACCGGTGGCACCAGTAGGTCCAGTAGAACCAGTGATGCCCGTGGCCCCGGTAGGTCCGGTAGATCCAGTAATCCCCGTGGCACCGGTAGGTCCAGTTGAACCGGTGATGCCCGTGGCACCGGTAGAGCCAGTTGATCCAGTGATGCCCGTCACACCAGTAGGACCTGTTGGTCCAGTAATACCAGTGACACCAGTAGGACCGGTAGATCCGGTAATACCGGTGGCACCAGTAGGTCCAGTTGATCCAGTAATCCCCGTGGCGCCAGTAGGACCGGTAGCTCCAGTAATCCCTGTCGCACCAGTAGGACCAGTAGCTCCAGTAATACCAGTGACACCCGTAGGACCGGTAGATCCGGTAATACCGGTGGCACCAGTAGGTCCAGTTGATCCAGTGATGCCCGTGGCACCCGTAGGACCAGTTGATCCAGTGATGCCCGTGGCGCCAGTAGGACCGGTAGATCCGGTAATACCGGTGGCACCAGTAGGTCCAGTTGATCCAGTAATCCCCGTGGCGCCAGTAGGACCGGTAGATCCGGTAATATCGGTGGCACCAGTAGGTCCAGTAGAACCAGTGATGCCCGTGGCCCCGGTAGGTCCGGTAGATCCAGTAATCCCCGTGGCACCGGTAGGTCCAGTTGAACCGGTGATGCCCGTGGCCCCGGTAGAGCCAGTTGATCCAGTGATGCCCGTGGCGCCAGTAGGACCGGTAGAACCAGTGATGCCCGTGGCCCCGGTAGAGCCAGTTGATCCAGTAATCCCTGTTGGTCCAGTGATGCCCGTGGCTCCTGTATCACCAGTAGCTCCGGTAATCCCTGTCGCACCAGTAGGTCCAGTAGCTCCAGTGATGCCCGTGGCCCCTGTATCACCAGTAGCTCCAGTGATCCCCGTCACACCAGTAGGACCAGTTGGTCCAGTGATGCCCGTGGCCCCGGTAGGTCCGGTAGCTCCAGTGATCCCCGTAGCGCCGGTAGAGCCAGTTGATCCAGTAATACCAGTAACACCAGTAGGACCGGTAGATCCGGTAATACCGGTGGCACCAGTAGGTCCAGTAGCTCCAGTGATGCCCGTGGCACCCGTAGGACCGGTAGATCCAGTGATACCCGTCACACCAGTAGGACCTGTTGGTCCAGTAATACCAGTGACACCCGTAGGACCGGTAGATCCGGTAATACCGGTGGCACCAGTAGGACCAGTTGATCCAGTGATGCCCGTCGCCCCTGTATCACCAGTAGCTCCAGTGATGCCCGTGGCACCCGTAGGACCAGTTGATCCAGTGATGCCCGTCGCCCCTGTATCACCAGTAGCTCCAGTGATGCCCGTGGCGCCAGTAGGACCGGTAGAACCAGTGATGCCCGTGGCCCCGGTAGAGCCAGTTGATCCAGTAATCCCTGTCGCACCCGTAGGACCGGTAGATCCAGTGATCCCCGTAGCGCCGGTAGAGCCAGTTGATCCAGTAATCCCCGTGGCACCAGTAGGACCGGTAGATCCGGTAATACCGGTGGCACCAGTAGGTCCAGTTGATCCAGTGATGCCCGTCGCCCCTGTGGCCCCGGTAGCTCCAGTGATCCCCGTAGCGCCGGTAGAGCCAGTTGATCCAGTAATCCCCGTGGCGCCAGTAGGACCGGTAGCTCCAGTAATCCCTGTCGCACCAGTAGGACCAGTAGCTCCAGTGATGCCCGTGGCACCAGTAGGACCGGTAGCTCCAGTGATGCCCGTGGCACCAGTAGGACCGGTAGATCCAGTGATCCCCGTGGCACCAGTAGGACCGGTAGATCCGGTAATACCGGTGGCACCAGTAGGTCCAGTTGATCCAGTAATCCCCGTGGCGCCAGTAGGACCGGTAGCTCCAGTAATCCCTGTCGCACCAGTAGGACCAGTAGCTCCAGTGATGCCCGTGGCACCAGTAGGACCGGTAGCTCCAGTGATGCCCGTGGCACCAGTAGGACCGGTAGATCCAGTGATCCCCGTGGCACCAGTAGGACCGGTAGATCCGGTAATACCGGTGGCACCAGTAGGTCCAGTTGATCCAGTAATCCCCGTGGCGCCAGTAGGACCGGTAGCTCCAGTAATCCCTGTCGCACCAGTAGGACCAGTAGCTCCAGTGATGCCCGTGGCACCAGTAGGTCCAGTTGAACCAGTGATGCCCGTGGCACCAGTAGGTCCAGTAGCTCCAGTGATGCCCGTGGCACCAGTAGGACCGGTAGATCCGGTAATACCGGTGGCACCAGTAGGACCAGTAGCTCCAGTGATGCCCGTGGCACCAGTAGGACCGGTAGCTCCAGTGATCCCCGTCACACCAGTAGGACCTGTTGGTCCAGTAATACCAGTGACACCAGTAGGACCGGTAGATCCGGTAATACCGGTGGCACCAGTAGGTCCAGTTGATCCAGTGATGCCCGTGGCACCAGTAGGACCGGTAGCTCCAGTGATCCCCGTCACACCAGTAGGACCTGTTGGTCCAGTAATACCAGTGACACCAGTAGGACCGGTAGATCCGGTAATACCGGTGGCACCAGTAGGTCCAGTTGATCCAGTGATCCCCGTAGCGCCGGTAGAGCCAGTTGATCCAGTAATCCCTGTCGCACCCGTAGGACCGGTAGCTCCAGTGATCCCCGTAGCGCCGGTAGGTCCAGTAGCTCCAGTAATCCCCGTGGCACCAGTAGGACCGGTAGATCCGGTTGAACCGGTGATCCCCGTCACACCAGTAGGTCCAGTTGAACCGGTGATCCCCGTGGCACCAGTAGGTCCAGTAGAACCAGTGATGCCCGTGGCGCCAGTAGCGCCAGTAGCTCCAGTGATCCCCGTCACACCAGTAGGACCAGTTGGTCCAGTGATGCCCGTGGCCCCGGTAGGTCCGGTAGCTCCAGTGATCCCCGTAGCGCCGGTAGAGCCAGTTGATCCAGTAATACCAGTAACACCAGTAGGACCGGTAGATCCGGTTGAACCGGTGATCCCCGTGGCACCAGTAGGACCAGTAGCTCCAGTGATGCCCGTGGCACCGGTAGAGCCAGTTGATCCAGTAATCCCTGTCGCACCAGTAGGACCGGTAGCTCCAGTAATCCCCGTGGCCCCGGTAGATCCGGTAGCTCCAGTGATACCGGTGGCACCAGTAGGACCGGTAGATCCAGTAATACCCGTAGCGCCTGCAGGCCCAGTTTCACCTGGTGCTGCTAAAAGTGTGTAATCTGACGACGTATCTGGCGTACCTGAAGGTGGTGCAGAATCCACTATATACGTACCACCACCATAAGTGACCACTTGCCCTACTGAATATGTTGTTGCCATAACAGGATCATAGGCTTCAACACCACTTAATCCGATCCCAGTAGGCCCCGTAGGCCCAGTTTCTCCAGAAGCAGCCAAAAGGGTATAGTCGGGGGAGAGTCCAGGTATTCCTGATGGATCGTCAACATTGGCAATGTAAGTACTGCCATTAAACGTGACCACTTGCCCTGCATCATAATCTTGTGATTGTGAGGGATCAAAAGGAAGAGCGCCGGTTAACCCGCCAGCAGGTCCAGTAGGTCCGGTTGGTCCAGGGGGACCTGCTGGGCCTCTTGGTCCAGCTCTTTGATTTGGTTTTGAATGTTTTATTCCTTTTGCAATCTGGCAAGGTTGATTCCCTTGAGATATCTTTTGTTTTGGATATTCTTGTTTAATGAATGGACAGTCTCTTTTTCGAGGACGGTCATGACGTGATCTTTTGTAATGAGGCTGTTCATGGTATTTACCGCAAAAGGGACATTTGTGTTCGAATTGATTGTACAAATTGCCCATCTCCTAGAATTGATATTTCATTCTATGTGCAAATTTTCAAATTGGAAGTAAAACCTAGGAAATCATCATTTCGAAAATCATCGAATCAAATCATTTAAATCTTTCATGAATTTGTGTTATGGTGTTGAAAGTATAAAATAGTATGATTTTTGACAGAAATGGGGACATCATTTATGAGTCAATCAGTTTTACAAGGCAAAGCCTATTCCGTTTTAAATTTATCCTCAGTGACAGAAGGAGGTACCATTAAAGAATCTTTTGATCGTAGTATGGATTTAGCAAAGAAGGCGGAGAAGTGGGGCTATCATAGATACTGGCTGGCAGAACACCATAACATGGAAGGGGTAGCGAGCTCTGCAACGTCTGTTTTAATTGGATATATTGCGGGAGGAACCGAAAAAATTCGAGTAGGATCTGGCGGGATTATGCTGCCAAACCACTCTTCACTTGTCATTGCCGAACAATTTGGCACACTTGAGACATTGTATCCAGGGAGAATTGATTTAGGTCTTGGCAGAGCACCAGGGACGGATCAGTTAACAGCAAGAGCGCTTAGACGTAATCTTCATAACGGAGAAGATTTCCCAGAGCAGCTTGAAGAACTTCGTCAATATTTCAAGCCGACCGGTCAGGTTAAAAAACATGTAAGAGCTGTTCCAGGAGAAGGTCTGGACATTCCGATTTGGCTCCTTGGTTCAAGTGGTTTTAGCGCCAGACTTGCAGGAGAACTTGGATTACCATTTGCCTTTGCAGCACATTTCTCACCTAAAAATACAATTCCTGCGTTAGAGTTGTACAGACAGTCATTTAGACCTTCTGATGTATTAAAAGAGCCTTATGCCATGGTCGGTGTGACGGTTTTTGCTGCAGATCAAACAGAACGGGCTGAATACTTGGCAACCTCTCATTATCAGCGGTTTTTAAGTCTCATTCGCAACACACCAGGAAAACTGAAGGCGCCTGTCGACAGCATGGACGGTCTTTGGAGTCCATATGAAAAGGCGATGGTGGATGAACAATTAAGCTCGACTATCATTGGGGATAAAGAAAAAGTAAAAATAGAATTAGAAGCCTTTATTGAAGCTACACAAGCAGATGAAGTGATGATTAATTCTGATATGTTCGATCATCAAGAAAGAATGCGTTCGTATGAAATCATCGGAGAGATCTTTCAAGAGGCACAAGAAAAATAAACATAAAAAAAGAACTGCACAGAGCAGTTCTTTTTTATTTAAGCTTTTGTAAAAATGCGAAATGGTTGTCCGATTGGCAGAACAATACGGCCAAAATGTGTATTAAGGACAACAGCTGCAGAACCATAAAATGAAAGCAGGGAAATAATCAATTCCGCAATACCAGCCATGGTATGAGTCACATCGTACATCACACCAAAAGTGCTAAGGGAAAGACCAATGAATAAGAAATCAATAAAGACGAAAATCAAAAATAATACTTTATGTGTTTCCATTGCACCAATCGTCATAAACAAGCTGAAAATCAAATAACCAATAAACGCAAAACCTAACTGTTTTGGATCTGCTGCTCCCGCAAGCGTTTTCCCAAAAACGCCGGCTTGAATGAGCCAAGTTGTTCCAACGCCCATCCAGAAAAGACCGAATGCGCCAAAAGCAGTGGCTCCAAAAATATTATGATGCTTTGAATCTTGTATGGACGCGATCAGCTGCGCGATTCCTCCAAGGAAGATAGCCCAAGGTAAAATAAGGGAAGTGCCATCTGTGATTCCTAGTTTTTGTGAGGACGCAACGAGCGTCACCATTGCTAAACCAAACAAACCAAGTGGTGTTGGGTCTGCAATTGATAATCGAATTGCTTGAACATTCTGTTTTTCCATAATGACCTCCTACAATTTGCACTTACAAAAGATACTCGAATTCGATAGAAACGTCAAGCTCTTTTTTAGTAGACACTTGCATCGTCTTCCAAATAAATCTATATTTAATACATATCAAATGTGATAGAAAAAGAGGGATAAAATGAGGAAGGGCTTATCTGGAAAAACGATTGCCATTTGTGGAACGAGAAAAACAGAAGAAATGCGTACACTTGTCGAAAAGCAAGGGGGACAAGCCGTTATTCGTTCTCTTCAAGGAACCGTATTTTTAGCCAAAGAGGAATTAAAGCCAGGCATAGAAACCTTTGTGAAACAAGGGGCCGACTGGGTGATCTTGACAACAGGCATCGGTACAGATACATTGATTGAGAGTGCAGAAGAGCTGCAGCTTGGTAAAGAATTTATGAACATTCTATCAAATGCCCATATTGCTTCAAGAGGGTACAAAACCTTTGCTGCTTTGAAAAAACGCGGAATTCAGCCTGAGCTCTCTGATGAAGACGGTACAGTTCGTGACTTGATTTCAAAGCTTGAAGACAAGGAATTTCAAGGCAAACGTGTGATGGTGCAGCTTCATGGTGAAAATGCACCAGCTCTCATTCAGTTTTTACATGAAAAAGGGGCAGATGTTTTGCCGCTTTTACCATATCAGCACACACCTCCTGAACCAGAGGCAGCTGAAACGCTGCTGAAAGAAATGAAAGATGGACAAGTACATGCCGTTTGTTTTACAACCGCTGTCCAAGTTCACGCCTTTTTCAAACTAGCTGCAGAATGGGGAAGAAAAGAAGAATTGCAAGCATTATTCGAGCAGCACGTGCTTGCAGTAGCCGTCGGGAAAGTCACTGCTGAAGCTTTAAAAGAAGAGGGAATAGACCGAATTCTTGCCCCGTCACTTGAGAGAATGGGTGCAATGATAATAGAGCTATCCCGATATATGGAAAAACAATCAGCACACTCATAAAAAAACGCCTTTCACCAGATCAGTGAAAGGCGTTTTGGTTAGATTGTCCGTTTTCGATTCGTCCGAATTTTTTTGAGTACAAAGTAGAGAACAATCAGGACAATGGCAATGACCATAATAGGGGTTGTATAAGCATGAGCAACACTTTGAATATGATCCCATTTTGTCCCAAGCTGCATGCCAAGATAGATAAATAAGATAGACCAAGGGATGGCAGCTAATCCTGTCAAGAAAACGAATTTCAAAAAAGGCATCTTGGCAATACCCGCTGGAATCGAGATGGCATGACGGACAACAGGGATAAAGCGGGCGGTAAAGACTACACCGGTTCCATACCGGTCAAACCAGCGCTCTGCAGTCGCGATATGATGTTCATGGATGAACAAATACTTTCCATACTTTGTTAAAAAAGGTCTTCCGCCGTACAGACCGATCCAGTAAATAAAACACTGGGCGAGCGTACCACCGATGACGCCGGCAATCACAGCTCCTACAAAACCAATTGTGCCTGTTGACACCATATATCCGCCATAGGCAAGTACAATTTCACTCGGAATGATTTCAATCATCAGCCCTAGTGCTACACCTACATAACCAAGGCTTGTCAGCCAGGTTAAAATTTCATTAAAAAAGGTTCCCATTCATTTCACTCTGCCTTTAAATACGATTTTTCTTCAAGCATCCTTATAAGAGCCTATGCTTGTTTTGCTTTTCTCATGAGTATGCTTTCTATATATGCCAGCATGGCTTGCGGCTCATACAGACACCACTGAACCTGGCTTTTTCATCAAGTCTATGTTAAAAAGCTCTCGTCTAGCAGATTTTATCATACCATATTTGCCGGCATTTAGACGATCTACTTGCTATGTGAAAAATAGTCACCATAAAAGAATAGGCTGCATCCGTTTTTTCAGCAGAACATGATATAATTTGCTAGATGAAACGAACGGGTGGTGCACAAACATGTATTTAACAATTGCAGAAACAGCTGAATACTTGGAAGTATCAGAAGCGTATATTAAAAAATTAATCCAGCAAAAAAAGATCCGTTACGTATTTGACGGGGAATCTTATCTTATTTATCAAGGGCAGTTTCAAACGCATTTAAAGCAGCTCGAACAATATAAAGAGCTCGTCCAAGAGATCTTAAATGAACCGATTCCGGAAGACCCCGATGTAAAGGATGAAGATTAGAATATTGTCATTTTTTCAATTGATTCAACATGGATCAATGTAGAAAGAATAATCTTTATATTAACTTATGCTCAAATGGTTTCCGCTCTTTCTCGAATGACAATCATTAGCAGTAAAAGGAAGTGAAAATGGTGGGGACAACTACTTTATGTGACGCCTGTCAAAAAAACGAAATGAATGTTGTAGAAGCGTCTGATGAACCGAAACAGCCTTATCACTTAGCCGTTCTCCGTTCTCCATTCTCCTAACCAATTTTTACTGCACGATGATTTTTATGGAGAGGACGGACAGGCTTTCCAATCAGAGAAGGACGTCATCGTCACCAAAAGTGAGAAAGCACCAACATTACACGTCGTTAGGCATGATTTGGCGTCTTTAATAGACTTTTCAATTACTAGATGGTTTCTTGAGGATGATGTCATCGATGCGCTGAAACAGCACGACCGGCAAAAAATCTTGGATTCTGTTCATAGTAGGTTTTATGAAACGGAGCATGCCGAAGTGAAATCACGAATGTTAGAAATCGCAGCTGATGTTCTAGGTACAGTTGCCGCTGAATGGGTAAGGGAACTTTTGGATCAGGCGGACGAAGAATTCCTTTATCCGCTTTTGTGGGCAGCAGCCAGCTGTTTGCCAGAAGATGAGGGATTACACCATATATTGAAAAAAATGAAATCGATCAGTGAAAAAGAATTGCCGTTAGAGGCTTTTATTTGCCTGCACCGTTTCCGTTCTCACAAAATATTGGATTGGATGGAGTCAAATTGCACCCATTTTCACGATCAGTGGGGAAGGCTGGCAGCCGTCAGCTGTCCAACCTGGGAAAGAATGAAATCTTGGCTAAACAAAGGAAGGTCTTTCAGCTTAATTGCACTAGATACAATGGCAAACTGTGCAGGAAATAGACCGGCCCTAGTGGAACAATTTTCACCTAAAATCCTTAAAACTGATAAAAATGAAGTAGAGAAGATTTTACATGATGTTAATCAAAAAGATCAGGTTCCACGAGTGAAAATGAAAGTGTCCAAAATCTTGGAGAACAAACAAGACATATTTGAATAAGCCTTTTTATTGGCTGACTCCCGTTTGAACAATTTTCATGCGGCATTTCACTTTTACATCCGCATCAGGATAAATGTCTTGCCATTTTTCTGGTGTCATTGCCTTGTCTTTTGATCTATATCTAAGGCCCAGTCCAAGCGGGTCTATGTTTTGCTTTTTAAAGGACTGTACAAGATCTTCTCCTTGCTGAGTGATACGTTTTTCAACTTCTTTTTCGACTTGGTCCAATATATTCGGTTTATCGATTTTTTTGGACTTCATGAATTCTTTCAATTCGCCTTTTAGTTTGATATCAATCGTGATATGAGGCTTTTTTGTTAGGTTTTTCGTCGGTTTGATCTGGTAAGACACATGTGATTTGATATTTTCAATGACAACATGAGTCTTCGCTCGATCTTGCAATTGAAACTCATAGATGCCATTTTTATGATTTTCAATCATCGCTTTAAATGTGAACGTGTCTTCTCCTGGAATATGACCCACCATTTTTTCTTGATCAAATAGAGCAACGCCCGAGACCTTGATGGCATTGCTTGTTCTTTCAATGTAAGGGAGATAAGCATCGACCCCTTTTGCCATCATCTGATTCATAAAAATATGCTGATTTGTGACCGGCTCATTGCCATTTCGCATATTTTGCGCTAACAGATCAGAGAGATATACACCTATATTTAAGTTCGTTTGATTCATTTTTGTGTATAATAATTCTTCGACTTCTCCGCCAACAATCGCAAACACTTGGCGTGAACCAATAATAGGATCACGATAAATGTAATTCATTAAATCGATCATGCCGACTTCTTTTGCTAACTTTTCACTGACTAAAATAACGAGCACCTGGCCCATAACCACCGGAAAAGGCGATTTTTCTGACACGAGAAATTGGATATTACTAATCGTGTTTGACTTTGCACTTAATATTTGATAGCTGCCTTGCTCTTCACTTTTAAAGACGGGAAAGACAAAAAAGCCCTTCATTTCGCCATCTTCCATTAAATCAAATCCTGCCGCCTGAGAGATATTTAATTCATCTAATAGCCGGGGCTGTGCACAGCTAGTTAACAAAAGACTAAACAACATAAGACCTATGAGTACATACTGTTTCATGTTCGTTTTTTCACCCACCTTTTTTTCAGCATCAGTCCAATGACCATACAGACAATCAATCCATAGATCAGAATGAATCCGCTATATTCCACCCATTGATTAAAGGTTTCAAAAGAAGTTGCACCGGCAAAAAACGAAAACATGATCAGAATGAGAATGCTGAGACCGATTAAATTGACGCGCTGGCTTGTATGAAATACTTGTTTCGCCATTCGGCTCGCTGCCCATAATGGAATTGCGATATTTGGAATAATAAGAAGCAGCCAAAGAGACACTTCAATAAATTCAAAGCGCTGAATGAAGGGAAGTTTCACAATGCTTGTTAACGTCAATGTTGGCCATTTTGTTAATTTAAGCTGAGCACTCGAATAATACGCAATGGATACGAGAAAGACAAGTAAATTTAAGCATGTCGTGAATAATGCTCCCATGTGGGCAAATTTTTGTGACGTTTGTGCTTTTTTAATAAAGGGATAATAGACAAGCAGCGTTCCAAAACCAAACATGGGTAAGGAGGCATCTTTGAGACCCATTACCAGCTGCGAGAATGTATGATCAAACATTGGAAACATAAAGCGAATGTGACTATATTTCATGACGTAAAAGCAAATAAACGTCATCCAATATGTGAGTATAATGCTAAAAAACGCCCATCCTGCAATGGTTCTAAAGCCGCCGGTATGAATGTAATACACTAGCACAAGCAGTACAGCAGCAAACAAAAAACCCGGAATTTCTTTAAACAGCCACACATGGATTACATCCATATAATGGACGAGGACAGTAAGCGACAAACATGAAAAGTATAAGATGTAGAGAATATTGAATAATTGCCCAATCCATTTACCAAACACGAATTTTGTAATATGAACAAATTCATCCGAAGGAGCCTTTTTAAACATCAAGTAAATCAGAAAGATCATCACATTGACACTGATGCCAGAAATTAGAATGGCGATCCATCCGTCATTATTCATGGAACGGACAAGGTTCGTTTGAAAGTTTAAAATGCCGACACCTACTTGATTGGCATTAATGAGAAAAAACACAAAAAAAGGGGATATTTGAAATTTCTCTTTGACAGAAGAAGAGCTCATGCCTTCACTTCCTTATTCATAAAAATCATTTTTCCCCTTCCGGCCTTGCTTAGGCTTTGGCTGGTGAATGGTTCTATTTTGTCCGCGTAAATTATCCGGCCTTTTATTCAAAAAGCGAAGCTGAGGGCGAATCAAACTGCTCTTTAAATCAGCTAGACGAGGTGGATAAATGGGTTCAAGGTATGGCTGCCCAATAGAGGTTAATTTCATCAAATGGGTGATCAGAAAAGCGCCCATCAGTGAAATTCCTAAGGCTCCCCAAACCTGTGCTGCAAATAGAAAAGGGAACCTCAAAAGCCGGATGGCATTTCCCATTTTATAGATCGGGGTGACAAAGGAAGCTAGAGCAGACAATGCCACAATAATCAGCAGGATATTACTTGTTAAGCCCGCTGCCACCGCCGCCTGTCCAATGACGATCCCGCCAACAATCCCGAGTGTTTGTCCTACCTTTGTCGGAAGCCTGGATCCAGCCTCTCTTAGTAATTCAATCGAAATCTCTAAAAATAGTGCCTCAATGATCGGAGGAAATGGCACAAGATAGCGCGAGGACACAATGGTTTCTAATAAATCCTTTGGGATCAGCTCATAATGAAAGGTTAAAACGGCTACATATAAAGGTGTCGCAAAAATGGAAAATATCACAGCAAATATGCGCAACAGCCTAAAGCAAGAAGCCGCAATCCATGACATATTATAGTCTTCCATAGTGGAAAAATACTCAAGTAAAATAGTCGGGGCAAGCAAGACATGAGGCGAACCATCCACTAATATGGCAATTTTCCCTTCTGATAAACCTGAAGACACGCGGTCGGGTCTTTCTGTATTCAAAAACAACGGAAAGATCGTATTGGACACATCATAAAGCATTTGAGCAAGGTAATTCGCATCTAAAATCTGATCATAATTAACGTCCTCAATTCGCTGAAGAACCGTTTCGATGTTTTCCGGGTTGGCGATTTCTTCAATATATAACACGGCTACTTTTGTTTGAGACAGCGTACCAACCGTCTTTTCCTCAACTTTCAGGTTAGGCGTTGGCAGCCGCCGCCTGACTAAATTCAAATTGGTATCTAAAGACTCTACAAATGCTTCCTGTGCACTAATAATCCCAAATTCAATCTCAGGCGGACCTACTTGTCTGCCTTTCTTTTCTTCAATCGGCAAAAGAAGCGTTTCGCCCCAGTCTGTCTCAAGTCTAATGGCAATGCTGCCCCGGTGAAGGGCTTCTTCCACTTTTTGAAGATCGCTCGTGATGACAGCCTGCTCAATGGGAATTCGTTCTTTCAACTCTTCAAGAGTGGGTGTCAGATGCATTTGTTTGAGGGTGGGGAGAATTTGTTCATGTAGAAGATGTCCATTAATCAATGAACGAAAAAAGGAAGTCCTATACAGAAAATCTCCATTTCGAGACAGCTCATTTGTAAAATCAGCAGAACGTGACAATGCTTCAAATACTGAATTCGGGTCCTTTTGTTGTTTGTTTTTCTTCAGCATTTGAACCAGCTCCTTCGGCGATTTGCCTCTATTATCTAACCAATTGTCTAAAGATATGCATGAAAAAAAGCGTTCAGCTTGATGGGCTGGACGCTTTTTTTCCATATAGAACGGCTTCTAATAATAAATCAGCTAAATGGACCGCGCGCATGCTCGGCGAGTGCCCTGAGCGTTTGATGCCTGCTGCCATTTGCAACTGACAGCCTGGATTAGATGTAACAATGGCAGCCGCCTTTGTTTGGCTGGCTTCTGTCATTTTATGATCTAAAATTTGCATCGACATCTTTGGCTGCAAAATGTTGTAAATACCAGCTGAGCCGCAGCACCGGCCCGCATCCTTCATTTCTTTAAATGATACACCCTGAATGGCCTTCATCAGCACCCGTGGCGCATGCTGTACACCCATTCCGTTCCGCAAATGACAAGAATCTTGATAGGTGATGACTTGCTCTGGCAAAGCAAGCGGCATGCGGCGGTGAAATTCCAGCTCCACTAAAATGTCTGATATATCCGTGATTTTCTTTGAGAAGGCTTCACTTCGCTTTTGAAAATCCGGATCATCGCAAAGCAAATGATCGTAATCACTTAAAAAAGCGCCACAACCGCCCGCATTCATGACAATGGCATCCGCATCTATCTCTTCAAAAGCTTCAATATTCCGCTTTGCTAACTGTTTCGCTTGTTCTTTTTCACCGCTATGGCCATGGAGCGCTCCACAGCACGTCTGAATAGGAGGGACGATGACGTCACAGCCTGCCAGCTGCAAAAGCTGGATGGTCGCTTCGTTTGTGCTGGAAAAAACGGTGTCCATTAAACAGCCAGTAAAAAAGGCGACCCGTTTTCTCGCTGGGCCGGCGGCTTTGTATTCCGTCAAACGGCTTTTCTGTTGACGCGGCACCTTTGGAAGCGCCTGTTCCATCAGGCGTAAGTGCGGTGGAAGCACCTTCAGCATGCCAGTTTTGCGGGCTGCCGTTTGCAGACCAGATGTTTGATAAAATCGAAGAAGTCCTGCCGCTTTCCGCATTCGGCTTTGTGAAGGAAAGAGACCTTTAAACACTACACGTCTTATAAGTTTGACAGGGATGGATTGTTTTTTGTGCTGCTGAATGATGTCTCTTGCATCTTCAAGTAACCGTCCATATTTAACGCCGGAAGGGCAGACCGGTTCACATGCACGGCAGCCAAGACAAAGATTCAGTGAATGCTCGACATCTTCATCTGGCTCAATGACGCCTTCTCTCACCGCCTTCATTAAAGCAATTCGGCCGCGGGGAGAGTGTGTTTCTTGTTGACCAGATTCAATATAAGTCGGGCAGGAAGGAAGGCAGAATCCGCAGCGCATGCAATTGAGCAGCTCTTTTTCGTCCATTTGCTGCTGAAATGCTTGCTGAATCTCTGTTTGTTTAGAACTCATGAGACCACCACCCGCTTTCTTGCGGCTTTTCCAAGCACTTTATCAGGGTTCATGATATTTTCCGGGTCAAGCGCTTGTTTGATCGCTTTCATTGCCGCAATGCCTTCTTTTTTAACCTTTAGTTCTAAGTAAGGGGCTTTCATAAGACCTACGCCATGTTCACCCGTAATGGTGCCGCCAAGTGAGACTGCTTTTTCAAAAATGGCCTGAAAGGCTTCTTCCACCCGTTTCATTTCTTCTTCATTTCTTGCATCTGCTGCACAAGTAGGATGCAAATTGCCATCACCTGCATGACCAAATGTACAGATTTTCACATCGTACTCTCTCGCAATGTCTTCGATCGCCCGCACCATGCTGGCAATTTCAGACCGGGGGACTGTGGCATCTTCTAAAATGGTCGTCGGACTTAACCGGGCGAGAGCTGATAAAGCAGATCGTCTCGCTGTTAAAAGGGCATTGGCCTCTTCTTCAGAATGTGCGATATTCACTTCTTTTGCACCGTGCTGCTGGCACACTTTTGCGATGCGCTGCATATCACAGGTAACCGCCTCAGGATGGCCGTCTTGTTCGATTAACAGCACCGCTTGAACGTCAGTCGGCAAACCGATTTTTGCAAAGTCTTCAACGACTTCCAAAGTCGGCTGATCCATAAATTCTAATGTGGCGGGGATGATACGCTCTGCAATAATCGCCGACACTGAAGCGGCGGCTTCCTCTAAACTTTCATATAAGCAAAGCATCGTTTGTTTTGTTTCTGGAAGCGGCAAAAGCTTCAGCGTGGCTTCAGTGACAATCCCGAGCGTTCCTTCTGAACCTACGAACAAACGGGTCATATCATACCCAGCCACGTCTTTTGCAAGCTTGCCGCCTGTTTTGATGATGTCACCGTTTGGCAGAACGACTTCAAGTCCAAGTACATAATCTCTCGTCACTCCATACTTTAATCCCCGGAGACCACCTGAATTTTCATTAATATTTCCGCCTAATGTAGAGATTTTCATAGAGCTTGGATCAGGTGGATAGAAGAGGCCTTTCGCCTCTACTTGGCGAATGAGTTCCTGTGTGATCAAACCAGGCTGCACCGTTGCTGTCAGGTTTTCTTCATCTATTTCTATTAATTGGTTCATTCTTGTAAACAGCATCACAAGTCCGCCTTGAGTGGGACATGTGCCTGCACAAAGGTTCGTTCCTGATCCTCTTGGCACGATCGGAATGTTATATGAGGAGCAGAGCCGGACAATTTGCTGGATTTCCTCAGCCGTATGCGGGCTTACGATGACATCTGGCATATGCTGAAAATTTGGTGTTGCATCATAAGAGTAGGCAAGCCGATCGGCTTTACTGTCCTGCATGTAAGAAGCACCGACAATCTTTTTTAATTGATTTAAAAATTCAGAATGTAACATACGCATTCAACTCCTATTGATGAGACGTATCGTTTCTTTCAGTATAAAAAAAGAATCGCCTCATGCCTATGGACGATTCTACAAAATATCGGGCTGTTCGCTTCGTTTTTTTGGATCATGATCTAATAACATGAAGGCTAAATAAAAGAGCATTGCATCTTGCATACGCTTTGGATCAAGTGTCGTTAAATCTTGGATGCGTTTTAGCCTGTAATGCAGTGTATTGATATGGACATGCATCGCTTCTGCTGTATATTTCAATGAGCAATCTGATGTCATAAGCACCCTCAATGTTTTCACTAATTCAGGATAGGGGAGAAGAGGGGCGATTGTTCGATCAAGAAACACTTCTTTTGTTTCCTGACTCACTTCCTCCATAAAAAGTTCAAGCGTTAAATCTTCATCAAATACAATCGGTGTATCAGCATGTGCCATTTTTAATGCTCGAAAGGCTTGTTGAAAGGATTGCTTCATCAAATGAGCAGCTGCTGGTTTTCCTGCTCCAATCAAAACCCCCTGTGTGCCCTGCGCCGTAAGGGAGGCATGGATGTGAAACAGGCGCTGCTGCAAGGCTTTACGATCATCTGCTGTTGTCTGCAGCATGAGCAAAAAACGGGCATGCCCCCAGCGGACGATGATCTCCTGCATAGTAAGATGCAGCGTTTCCTTCAATTCTTTGTATTGATTCTGCTTCATAAACGATTCATCCTGACAATCGATCAGGACAACTGCGCGCTCCTTATTGATATCAAGCTGAAGCCGCGACGCTTTTTCAGTGAGATCAATCGCTGTCTCTGGCAGATGAAGCCAGTCGAATACAAACGCTTCGAGCTGACGTTCATCCGTTTCAGTTTCTTGAAAAAATTCATGTTCATGAATAAGCAGCTCGGTCATTTTTCTTAATATTTCGCCAAAAGGAGACACATGTACAGGATCTCCTGTCATTCCAATGACCCCGATGACCTCTTGCTTAAAATAAATAGGCAGATTGATGCCAGCTTTGACGCCTTTCATGTGCTGCTGGTCATCCTTTGTGAGAATTCGTTTCTGTCCTTCAAAAGATGTCAGATACGCTCCTTCATGAAATTGTCCAACGCGCGCTGGATCTGTTGCTGCAATGATGGTGCCGTTTGTTTGTGCGATGATGATTTCCTCAGTCAGCACCTTTTTAACCTCATCTACGATTTTTTCTGCCAGTGTCATTGTGAGCAAAACGTACCCCTCCGAGATGTTTCTTTTGACACTATCATACCATCATATGCTGGGACATATCTTTCTTTTCATGAGTTATGCTAAAATAATAAACACACATGAAGGAGAAGAAAGGAGACATAGCCATGTCACTGCAAAATCGCTTACAAGACTTACTAAAAGAAGGACAGGCGCTGACCGACTTTGAATATGATGAAGCGGCGCGCCGCAATTGGACATTAGAAGGGGCGAGAATAAAAGAAGAAGCCCGTTTTGGCGATGTATATATAGAGCGTGTAGACAAGGAATCAGAGAACATGATTCAAACAGAAAACGCCTCATTTCTAAACACACCGCTTACATATGTGAAAAAACATCAAAAAGAATTCATTTATATCGAATCCAAGTGGTTTGATGTCGTGAAAGTGGATGGCTTGGCCATTGAATGGGATGAAGTGTTTCAAACGTATACCGTCCTATTCGGTTTAAAACGTCCTAAAAAAGACACGAATATTCTAAAGGACATGCTATCGCCATTAAATGGTGCTCAGCTTCAATTTAATGGACAAGATGGCTTATTTGATGTGAATTTGCAGCTTCTTGAGCTTGAGGATATCCACGAAGATACGGCTTTCATTGACGTCATCTCGGCCGTGTATCGATTTTTATTCCGTATGATCATGCAGCTTGAAATCAATGAATCAAAAAACGGCTCAAATTCCTGAGCCGTTTTTTTGTCCATCTATTCATTTGATGAAGGTGTGACAAACCGTACATCATGCTCTTTTCCATATTGAAGATAATCTTCATTTGGCTCCTGATTGGTCACGACGATATCAATCTCGTGCAAATCACAAAACGTGGTCAAGGCGTAATGATCGAATTTGCTATCATCCACTAATAAAAAGGTTTTGGCACTTTTTTGAACAAGCGTCTTTTTAATATCGGTTTCAAGCGGAGACGAATTCGTGACGCCGTGATCAATGGATAAACCAGTTGATGCGATAAAGGCTTTATTGACATTGTAAGCTTTTAAGCGCTCAACACTTTGATAGCCAACGAAAGAATTCGTTTTTCTTTCAAGCATCCCGCCAGTGGAAAAGATGGTGAGATTTTCATAAGGCATCGCCTGTGTAATGAAATCCACATTATTGGTCACAATGGTCACCTGTTTCTCAGTCAAATAGGGGAGCATCTCAAGCGTTGTCGTACCAGAATCAATAAAAATCATATCCCCGTTTTCCACAAAAGCGGCAGCCGTCTGACCGATCAATTGCTTTTTACTGAGCTGACGGGTCTTTCGCTCCTGATACACCACTAACGTTGAATGGTTCACAGCCACTCCGCCATACACTTTTTTGAGCACGCCAGACTCGACCAATGCCTGTACATCTCGGCGTATCGTGTTTTTTGAGACACCAAAATGCGCCACAAGCTCATCAAGTGAGGCAGATTCCCGGTCAAATACATACTCTTTGAGTTGCTGAATCCGTTTTGTTTTTATCATACTTCATATCTCCAATCAATCCGAATGTCCTTTTTCCATTATACCAATAAATTCTCTTACTGGGATTAGGCCAATTGATTCTCTTTTCTCCTTTGATATAAAAGCGTATGATAGAAAAAAGAAAGAAACCAGAAAGGAACTTTCACTTCTATGAATCAATCAAACAACCCATTTTCAAAGCTTGCGAATTTTAGAGAAGTAGGGGGACTTCAAACAACAGATGGGATGGTGATCAAAAAGGGAATGATTTATCGATCCGCAGACTTATCCCGTTTGACGAAACAAGACATCGAGATATTCTCAGCACTTGGGATTCAAACCGTTTGCGACCTCCGTACAGCCTCAGAACGTAAATCACATCCAGCAAAGATCAAGGAACACGACAAAATCGTTCATATTCCGATGCAGCCTGACAGTAAGATGCCGAGTAAATGGACCATGTTTCGTATGCTGGTAACAGAAGGGAAGTCTCTCTCATTTACACCGATCATGAAAGAGTTATATGAAAGCATGCTGACAGAGCGTAAAGAAGAGATTCGGCAGCTGTTCACACTGCTTTCAGATCAAAGCCATTACCCGCTGATGCTTCACTGCACGAGTGGCAAGGACCGTACAGGTTTTTTATCTGCCCTGATTCAGTTAACAGCAGGTGTACCGCTGGCTGTCGTTTTAAGTGAATATATGCGTTCCAATGAAGGCGTGCAAATGCTCGTCAGAAGGCAGGAACGATTTGTCCGATTGATGAGTTTATACCGGGTGTCAAAAGAACAAATTCAGCCGCTTGTCGGTGTGCAGCAAGATTATCTTGAAGATGTGCTGCACGAAATGCTGGAGACATACGGGAGTGCAGAGCAGTATTTAATTGAAGCCTGCAAAGTCCCTGAAGCTCAGCTCAATGAAATGAAAAACATTCTGCTCACACCATCTGCTGGCATTCCATCACAAAAAGCGGAATAAACTTAAGGTGAGGTGATGCAAAACATGCTGAAAAAGATCAGTATGACAGTTTTAACACTGATGTTGATGTTTGTATTTTTATTGATTCCTTCTAGCAGTCTAGCTGCTCGCCCAGTGCCAAAAGGAAAGCTTGAGAGCACAAGAGAGATGCGCGCGGTATGGATTGCATCGGTTTATAACTTAGATTGGCCCTCAAAGAAAGGGCTGCCCGTAGCAGAGCAGAAACAAGAGTTTATTCGTTTGTTAGATGAGATCAAAGCGATGAATATGAATGCCGTCATTATGCAAATTAAACCAACAGCAGATGCCTTTTATCCTTCAGCATACGGGCCGTGGTCAGAATATTTGACTGGAACACAAGGGAAAGATCCTGGGTACGATCCGCTTGAGTTTATGATCAAAGAAGCTCATAAACGCGGCCTTGAATTTCACGCTTGGTTTAATCCTTACCGAATCACAATGAATCATACTGATCTCAGCCGTTTGTCTGCCGATCACCCCGCAAGAGAGCATCCTGATTGGACGATTGCGTATGGTAATCAGCTTTATTACAACCCAGGCATTCCTGAGGCCCAGGACTTCATTGTAGGCGGCATAGAAGAAGTTGTGAAAAACTACGATATTGATGCGGTTCATATGGATGATTATTTTTACCCTAATAAAATAGCTGGTGTCCCGTTTCCAGATCAAGAAACGTATGAAACATATGGAAAAAAAGCATTTACTCATATAGAAGATTGGCGAAGAGATAATGTGAACCAGCTCGTGAAGCAAATCAATGACACCATTAAAAAAGAGAAACCGTATGTGAAATTTGGTATTAGTCCATTCGGGGTATGGCGCAACATAAAAGATGACCCGACTGGTTCAAACACCACAGCAGGAATGACCAACTACGATGATTTGTATGCTGATACAAGAGAGTGGATTCAGCAGCACGATATTGATTATGTTACTCCGCAAATTTACTGGAGCATCGGCTTTCAAGCTGCCGCTTATGATGTGCTGACGAAATGGTGGTCAAATGAGGTGAAAGGGGAGCCGGTTCACCTGTACATTGGTCAGGCGGCGTATAAAATTAATCAAAACAGTGATCCTGCTTGGTCTGATCCGGAAGAATATTTTAGGCAGATTGAGCTGAACAGGCAGACACAGCTCGTGCAGGGAAGCATGCATTTCAGCCTGAAGGATCTCAATCGCAACCCTTTGAATGTAAAGGATCGATTGATAGAAGAGTCATACCGCAAACCAGCTCTCATTCCAGAAATGCCTTGGCTTCATCAGAAAGTACCTAAAAAACCAATCATTCAATCTGTGAAAAAGACAGCGGATGGTGCGGCTTTACAAATCAAAAATGATCCGCATTCTACCGTATCCTATTATGCAGTCTATCGATTAACAAATAAAGGAACATACGAATTACTGCAAACAGTCAGAAAAGAAAAAGGCGCCATAACAACGATCAAAGACCTCCCAGTCAATCAAAAGAAAATGGATACTTACAAGATTACGGCTCTTAATCGTCTTCATCACGAAAGCAAGCCTTCTACAAAAATAGTGAAATAATAGAAAAAAAGCATGAATGAGGATTTTTCTTCAATCATGCTTTTTTTCTATTATTTTTGTTTTAATTTTCTGAATTCAATCAAGCTTGGCATGAAGCAGCTGCTTGATTAATAAATATGATAGAAAAGAGCCAAAGGGGGAAACAAGATGGATTTTGAATTAACGAAAGAACAACAAATGATCCGCCAGATGGTCAAAGATTTCGCCAAAGCAGAAATTGCACCACTCGCTCAAACCATTGATGAACAGGCCGTATTCCCAGTCAAAACGTTTCAAAAAATGGGGGAGCTCGGCTTTATGGGCATCCCCTTTCCAGAGAAATACGGAGGCTCAGGTGGAGATACGATATCATATGCACTGGCTGTAGAAGAAATCGGCAAACAGTGCGGTAGTACAGGTCTTAGCTATGCTGCAGCCGTTTCCTTAGGCGCAAGCCCGCTTTATTATTTCGGTACAGAGGAGCAAAAGATGGATCATCTTGTCCCGCTGGCATCTGGAACAGCACTCGGTTCCTTTGGATTAACAGAACCAAATGCAGGGTCAGATGCAAAAGGGACAAAAACAAAAGCGGTCAAAGACGGACAAGAATATGTCATCAGCGGGGAGAAATGCTGGATCACAAACGCCAATTTTGCCAGAACCATTATCGTCACTGCTGTCTCGGATTATGATGAAAACGGCCGCCCAATCATCTCCGCCTTCATTGTGGAGAAAGGGCAAAAAGGGCTGTCCATTACAAATCCATATGACAAAATGGGTGTGCGCGGATCAGATACAGCAGAAATCATTTTAGACAGTGTACGTGTACCCGCCCAGAATATTTTAGGAGACCCAGCGAAAGGCTTTAAGCAATTTTTATATACATTAGACGGGGGACGCATTTCAATTGCTGCGTTATCAGTTGGTATCGCACAAGCTGCACTAGATGCTTCGCTCTCGCATGCAAAAGAAAGAAAGCAATTTGGGCAGACCCTTTCTTCCTTCCAAGCGATTCAGTTTAAGCTGGCAGATATGGCGATGCAAATAGAGCTCGCCAGACAAATGGTTTGGAAAGCCGCTTGGCTGAAAGATCACGGCAAGCCGTTTACAAAAGAAGCTGCCTATGCCAAGCTTTTCGCTTCTGAAATGGCGACAAAAGCAAGTCTTGATGCTGTTCAAATTCACGGGGGAACAGGCTACATGAAAGAATGTGGTGTAGAACGACTTGTGAGAGATGCGAAGCTAATGGAAATTGGAGAAGGGACCTCTGAAATTCAGCGTCTAGTCATCGCAAGACAACTGTTAGCGTAATCCGATAATGAAAACGCTTACCATCAATGGAGGAGGAAAGCCATGATGTCGATTCATCCACAAACGATCGGTTCCTTATTAAAAGGGAAAATGGAGCAGCATCCAGCACATGAAGCCATTGTGTATCCAGAACGTTCCTTACGTTTTTCATATGAAGCGTTTTATCGAGAAGTCAAGGAAACCGGGAAAGGTCTTATGGCATTAGGTGTTCAAAAAGGCGATCATATCGCCATCATGGCGCCCAATGTACCCGAATGGCTCATGCTGCAATTCGCCTGCGCGTCGATTGGAGCCGTTCTCGTCACCGTAAATACAAACTTTCAATCACAAGAACTCGCTTATTTACTCAAGCACTCTGATAGCAGCATGCTGTTTATCGTAGACGGGTTTAAAGAGACATCCTATGTCAAAATGCTTGAAGAACTTATACCGGAGTTTCAAAACGCTCATCAAGGTGAGATCACATCCTCATCTTTTCCTTATTTAAAAAGTGTCGTCTATATTGGCGAGCACACGCCAAAGGGCATGCGCAGCTGGGATAGTATTCAAGCAGCTGCTAAAAGAACAGAGGATCATGAGTGGGAGAAACGAATGGATGAGCTTGCGCCTGATGATGTCATTAATATGCAATATACTTCAGGCACAACCGGCTATCCAAAAGGAGTCATGCTCAGCCATACAAACATTGTCTGCAATGCCAGCCAAATCGCAGATTGTATGAAGCTTACCCAAAAGGATCGAATGTGTATCCCTGTTCCTTTCTTTCATTGCTTTGGATCCGTTCTTGGCGTGCTTGCTTGTCTCACAAAAGGAGGAACGATCATTCCAATTGAATCCTTCCACCCAGAGCGAGTTCTTCAAACCGTAGAAAAAGAGAAGTGCACCGTCCTTCACGGCGTCCCGACAATGTTCATTGCAGAGCTCGACCATCCGAATTTTCACCAATACGATCTGTCCACATTACGAACGGGCATTATGGCAGGATCTCTTTGCCCATCTCATGTGATGAAGGCCGTCATTGAACAAATGGGATTGAAGGAGCTCACGATTGCCTACGGACAGACCGAAAGCTCTCCTGTCATTACCCAAACAAGAACGGATGATTCATTTGAAAGGCGGGTTCAAACGGTCGGCCGGGCGCTTCCTCACATCGAAGTGAAAATCACCGTTCCAGGCACACCGGAGGAAGTACCAAGAGGAGAACAAGGAGAGCTGTGTACAAGAGGTTATCATGTGATGAAAGGCTACTATAAAAATGAAGAAGCCACAAATGAAGTGATTGATCAGGACGGCTGGCTTCATACGGGTGATTTAGCAGAGATGGATGAGGACGGCTATGTGAAAATCACAGGACGGCTGAAAGATATGATCATTAGAGGCGGGGAAAATGTATACCCAAAAGAGATTGAGGACGTTCTTTATACTCATCCGGACATTCTTGATGCACAGGTCGTTGGTATACCTGACGAGACGTATGGAGAAGAAGCCGCCGCATTCATTCGGCTCAAGCAAGGCAGGGCGGTGACGATTGAGACACTCACCAGCTATTGTCAGTCGCAAATGGCACGCTACAAAATTCCTAAATATTTTTTCATCACTGACGAGTATCCAATGACTGCATCAGGGAAGATTCAAAAATTTCGTCTGAAAAAGCAGGCGCTTGATCTAATAAAGGAGTGAAGGCAGCGATGTTTCAAAAAGTACTGATTGCAAATCGAGGCGAAATTGCCAGGCGAATTATTCGAACGTGTAAAAGGCTCGGGATCTACACCGTCGCCGTTTATTCAGAAGCAGATCAACATGCACTTCATGTGCAAGAAGCAGACAGCGCCTATCCGATTGGAGGCGCGAAAGTATCTGAAAGCTATTTAAACATGGAAGCAATCATTAGGGCAGCCAAACAGACAAATACAGATGCCATCCACCCAGGATATGGCCTCTTATCAGAAAATGCAGCCTTTGCAGAACGCTGCCACAGCGAAGGAATCGCCTTTATTGGCCCATCCGCACAAGTCATTCAGCGAATGGGGAATAAAATTGAAGCAAGAAAAACGATGGCTCAAGCAGGTATCCCCATTGTACCAGGCGTTTCAGCTCCGCTGCATGATGCAGAAGAAGGGGTCAGTCAAGCGCAGTCACTCGGTTATCCGATCATGCTCAAGGCATCAAGCGGGGGCGGAGGAATTGGCATGCAGCTCGTGCAAAATGACGATGAGCTGTACAGGGCTTTTGAAGGGAATCAAAAAAGAGCGAAAAGCTTTTTCAACGATGGGACGCTGTATATGGAAAAGGTCATTGAAAACGCGCGTCACATTGAAATTCAGGTCCTTTTTGATTCCTTCGGCCATGGGGTCCACTTATTTGAGCGCGACTGTTCACTCCAGCGAAGACATCAAAAAATCATTGAAGAAGCACCAGCCGCCTGTCTCGATGAATCGGTGAGACATCAAATGGGGGAGATGGCCGTCAAAGCAGCTAAAGCGATTGGGTATGAAAATGCAGGAACGATTGAATGTTTAGTCGATCAGCATCAACAATTTTATTTCCTAGAAATGAACACGAGATTACAAGTAGAGCATCCTGTCACAGAAGAAATTACAGGCATTGACCTTGTCGAGGAGCAGCTGAAAATCGCTGCACGTGAGCCGCTTTCCTTTAATCAGGAAGATATTCATCAAATTGGTCATGCCATCGAGGTTAGAATTTATGCGGAAGATCCCGTCACCTTTTATCCATCACCAGGAACAATCACTCGGCTCTCCACACCTGAAGCTCCGTATATCCGTCATGAGTCAAGTGTGACAAATGGAAGCCTCATTACCCCTTTTTACGATCCTATGATTGCGAAAATGATCGTTTACGGTGATACGCGAAAACTTGCAATAGAACGATTAAAAGAGGCATTACAAGCATATGAAATAGAAGGGATCAAAACCAACTTACCGCTTTTAAGGGAAATGGCCGGATCTTCTGCTTTCTTACAAGGCAGCATCACAACCGATTTTCTCATGAAAAAAAGGGAGGGAAACCGTTCATGAAAACTGTCACAATTCAAATGGCCGGAAACTTATGGAAGCTTCTTGTGAAACAAGGCGATGAAGTGCAAAAAGGACAGGAGGTTGCCATCTTAGAATCAATGAAAATGGAGATTCCGATCGTTGCTGAAGAGACCGGAACCATCAGCAAAGTGCATAAGGCAGAGGGAGAGTTTGTCGATGAAGGAGAGGTTCTTCTAGAACTGACAGAATAGGAGGGAGCCAGATGACATTACCAAAGAGTGTGATTATCAGGGAGGTCGGCCCGCGGGACGGACTGCAAAATGAATCAGTCTGGCTGGACACAGACGAGAAGCGAACGTGGATTGACCTGCTCGCAGCAGCCCAGCTCCCTTATATTGAAGTCACATCATTTGTTCATCCTAAATGGGTTCCAGCCTTAAAAGATGCCAAAGAACTCACCCAATCCTTTAACAAAAAAGACGACATCACCTATGCAGCACTCATTCCCAATGAAAAAGGCTTAGCTCATTTTTTTGAAGCCAATCTTGACACAGGCGCTATGTTTATCTCTTCGAGTGAAACACATAACAAGAAAAATATGAATCAATCCATCCATGAAACACTTCCTGTTATCAAACAAATGACAGCTGATTTAAAAGCAGCAGGAAAAAACACGCGCGCGTATATTTCCACTGTGTTTGGCTGCCCGTATGAAAAACAAGTGCCAATGGATCAAGTCCTTCGGTTAACGGATATTTTGCTTTCTTATGACATTGATGAAATATCTCTCGGTGACACCATCGGTGAAGCCCATCCGCTTCAAGTAGAAAGGCGCTTAGACATTTTACTTGAACGTTTTCCTGCTGATAAAATCGCTCTTCATTTTCATGATACGAAGGGGATGGCTCTTGCCAATATTTATACGGCATTAAAAGCAGGGATTACCATATTTGACTCCTCCAGCGGCGGGCTTGGCGGATGTCCTTATGCACCTGGTTCCAGCGGAAATGTGGCGACAGAAGATGTGGTGCATATGCTTCAAAAACTAGGAATTGAGACAAATATTCACCTTCCTGCATTAATTAAAGCGGCAGAATGGATTGAAGCAAAAGTAGATCGAACCCTGCCTAGTCACTGTTTACGCGCTTTTCACTCTCAGACTACTTCATAAAGGATGAATAACATGACATCATTGGTCCATTTTTCGATACAAGATGAACAGATCGGCATCATGACCTTAAACAGGCCAGAACAAGCGAATTCCCTATCTGCTCTAATGCTGGAGGAGATCAATCAAATCATTCAAGAAATCAAACACGATGAAAGCATTCGCTGTCTGCTCATTACAGGAGCCGGTTCAAAAGTCTTTTGTGCTGGAGCAGATTTAAAAGAACGACGATTGATGACAGAAGCAGAAGCGAAAGGAGCTGTTCTCTCGATTCAGCAAACGTTTATCGAGATTGAATCCATTCCTGTACCTGTCATTGCAGTGATGAACGGACACGCACTAGGCGGAGGACTTGAGCTCGCGCTCGCTTGTGATCTCCGCATTGCACGAGCCGGAGCAAGACTCGGCCTGCCAGAAACAGGACTAGCTATCATACCAGGAGCCGGAGGGACACAGCGGCTTCCGCGCCTCATTGGACTCGGTAAAGCAAAAGAACTTATTTTCACAGGCGCATCATTACAAGCAGAAGAAGCCATTCAAATCGGGCTCATTGAGCATATCTCTTTAGCAGATTCCCTCATGAACGAGGCCATCTCTCTTGCAAAACAAATCATCAAAAATGGCCCGCTTGCCTTAAAAGAAGCGAAACAAGCGATTCAATCAAGCCTTGATCACGATTTGCATACAGGTTTGACAAAGGAATACGAAGCCTATCTACGGCTCATTGAGACAGAAGATCGAACGGAAGGTCTTCAAGCCTTCCAAGAAAAACGCACGCCTCAATACAGAGGCAGGTAGCAAGAAAGGGGAATGGGTATGATCGAAGAATATGAACTGAAAAAACAACGGATTGTAAAAGGCGGGGCTGAGCGATACCATCAAAAAAACAAAGAAAAAGGAAAATTGTTCGTCCGTGACCGCCTCCAATTGTTATTAGATGAAGATTCTTTCATTGAGGATGCCATGTTTGCCGAGTGTCAAAATAAACATTTACCAGCAGATGGTGTTATCACAGGGACAGGGCGGATGAATGGGCAGACTGTTTGTGTCATGGCAAATGATTCTACCGTCAAAGCAGGATCATGGGGCGTCAAAACGGTAGAAAAAATCATTAGAATCCAGGAATCAGCCGAAAAGCTCAACTGCCCAATGCTGTATTTAGTTGACTCTGCGGGTGCTAGAATCACCGATCAAATCGCCATGTTTCCAGGCAGAAGGGGTGCAGGCCGCATTTTTTATAACCAGGTGAAGCTGTCTGGACGTATTCCGCAAATTTGTTTACTATTTGGTCCTTCGGCAGCCGGAGGTGCTTACATTCCTGCTTTTTGTGACATCGTCGTCATGGTCGAAGGGAATGCCTCAATGTACTTAGGCTCACCGCGAATGGCCGAAATGGTGATTGGAGAGAAAGTATCACTTGAAGAAATGGGCGGGGCAAAAATGCATTGCAGCATTTCTGGATGCGGCGATATTTTAGCAAAAACAGAGGAAGAAGCCATTCAAACCGCCCGCACTTATTTAACTTACATGCCTGCCAACTATACAGAAAAACCAAAACGGGCAGCCGCAATCGCACCTAAACCATCAGAGATCACCCTCCAAGACCTTATCCCTAAGGGGCAGAATACCCCTTTTGATATGTATCAGCTCATTGATTTACTCATTGATGAAGGATCATTTTTTGAAATCAAAAAACTGTTTGCCGCAGAATTGATCACAGGCTTTGGCCGTATGAATGGTCAGCCTGTCGGTCTTATTGCCAACCAGCCGAGGGTAAAAGGCGGCGTTTTATTCCATGATTCAGCCGACAAAGCCGCCAAGTTTATTCAGCTATGTGACGCCTTTCATATTCCACTCCTTTTCCTTGCCGATATACCGGGGTTTATGATCGGAACAAAAGTGGAACAAGCAGGCATTATCAGGCACGGGGCGAAAATGATTTCCGCCATGTCAGAGGCAACAGTTCCGAAAATATCCGTCATTGTTCGTAAAGCATACGGTGCAGGTTTATATGCAATGGCAGGTCCAGCCTTTGAACCGGACTGCTGTCTCGCTCTTCCATCTGCGCAAATTGCTGTCATGGGGCCAGAAGCCGCTGTAAATGCTGTCTATGCGAATAAAATTGCCGAACTGCCTGCTGAGGAAAGAGCAGCATTTATTCAAGAGAAACGCAAGGAATACCAGGAAGATATGAATATATATGAGCTTGCCTCTGAAATGATTGTCGATGGTGTCATCCCATTTGACCATTTGCGAGATGAGCTTTGTCATAGATTACAAGCCTATACCTCTAAAGAGATGACATTTACAAGACGAAAACACCCGGTTTATCCGGTCTAAAGGGGGCGGCCTCATGATGAACCTAAAACCAGCGTGGATACCCGAAGAGCAGATGATGAAACAAACACGCCTTTACAAATGGATGCATTCACTTGGTTTTTCTACTTATGATGCGTTCTATCAAGCTAGTATCGAGCGCACCGATTGGTTTTGGAGAGAAGCCGAAAAGGCGGTCGGCATCGTGTGGAAGGAGCCGTATGAAGCCGCATTAGGCCAAGATTCATTCATGTGGCCCAATTGGTATAAAGGCGGCCGGCTCAACGTGGTCGAAACGGCTGTTGACAAATGGGCAGAGAATGAAGAAACCCAGCATCAACCAGCTGTGATTTGGAGAAATGAAGCGGGAGAAGAGAGAAGATGGACGTTCCTCGAACTTCAGGAAAATGTCAATCGTCTAGCTGCTGGTTTTTTGAAGAAGGGAGTACAAAAAGGGGATGTGGCGGTCATTTATATGCCGATGCTTCCGGAAACGGCTGCCGTCATGCTTGCCTTTGCAAAGATTGGTGTCATCTTTAGCCCGGTTTTTTCTGGCTATGGAAGTGAACCTCTTGCCGTACGTATTCGTGCATCAGGTGCAACCATTGTCGTCACAGGCTCTAGCGTGACGCGCCGGGGAAAGACGATCAACATGCGTGAATGTGCGGCAGAAGCAATCGACAAAACCAAGACTGTCCAAACAGTCATTGTACATGCTTCCTCTCCTACTGGATATAAAGAGGATATTCAGCTAAACGATTTGTTAAAAGAAGAACCAATGAGTGAAACGACTTATCTTTCAAATGAAGATCCTCTTATGATCTTATACACTTCTGGAACAACCGGTACACCCAAAGGAGCTGTCCATACACACGCAGGCTTTCCTGTAAAAGCAGCTTTTGATGCCGGTCTTTGTATGGACGTTTCAAAAGGAGACCGTTTGTTTTGGCTCACAGACATGGGATGGATGATGGGGCCCTTTCTCGTCTTTGGCGGCTTGATCAATGGAGCTGCAATTGTTTTATATGACGGCGCCCCCGATTATCCAGATGAACAGCACATTTGGTCATTCATCCACGAGCAAAAAGTCACCCATTTTGGACTTTCACCTACTTTTGTTCGATCTGCGATGCAGCAAAACCTTTCAGACATTGAGCTGCCGCACGTGAAAGCCATCATTTCTACAGGTGAACCGTGGAATGAAGCACCATGGCAATGGCTTTTTGACACCATTGGTCAAAAGCACATTCCGATCTTAAATTACTCAGGGGGAACAGAGGTTTCTGGCGGAATTGTAGGAAGTACGCTGCTTCGCCCAATCAAACCGATCCTTTTTAATGCGTCAATCTTAGGAATGGCGGCAGATGTGTATAATGAGGCAGGAGAGAGCGTCCTGAATGAAGTAGGAGAGCTTGTTGTGAAAAAGCCGTGGGTCGGCATGACATGTGGGTTTTGGAAAGATCCGAAGCGATATGAAGACACCTATTTTAAACGATTTGATGGGGTGTGGACGCACGGTGATTGGGTGATGCAATCAGAGGATGGCGCATTCCATATCACGGGCAGATCGGATGATGTCATTAATACAGCTGGTAAACGCATTGGCCCAGCTGAAATTGAATCCATTCTTGTCGGGCATCCAGCCGTACATGAGGCTGCTGTGATTGGAGTAAAGGATGAGGTGAAGGGAGAAGCACTAGTTTGCTTCATTGTGGCAAGTTCACAGTCTTTCGAAGAAGCAGCATTCATTCAAGAGCTCAAAATACATGTTGGTTCATATGCGGGAAAAGCGCTCACACCAAAGGAAATTCATCTCATTTCAGCTTTACCGAAAACAAGAAACGGAAAAATCGTCCGTCGTTTATTAAAAGGAGCTTATGAACAGCAGCATTCACCAGATCTTTCGTCTCTAGATAATCCTGATGTGTATAACAGCATTTGCGAATACTTGAAAAGAAAACAAAATCCATAAAAAAAGACAGGAGAGCATCCTGTCTTTTTTATTGCACATGAAAATTCGTGCCATCTGTTGTTTCTTTTACAATACCTGCCCGAATCACAAAATCACCGAAATGTTCATGTTCCTCGCGTTCTTTTGCATAGCGGGGGAGAAGAGAGCCAAGCTCGTTTAAAATGTCTTCTTCTCCTACATTTTCTCGGTACAGTTTACTTAATCTGCTGCCATCAAACGCAGCGCCAAGATACATGTTGTATTTACCAGGTGATTTCCCGATAAAGCCAATTTCACCAAGCGCATGACGGGCGCATCCATTTGGACATCCAGTCATACGAATCGTGATTTCTTTATCACTTAAGCCATTTTCTTCGACAATCTCTTCAATTTTGTCAATCAAGCGCGGGAGGTAGCGTTCTGCCTCTGCCATTGCTAAGCCGCATGTCGGAAGAGCAACACAGGCCATTGAACTGCGGCGCAGTGCAGAGTGCTGCTGTCCATCTGACAAACCAAACTCCTGAATGAGCTGCTCGATTTGTTTCTTTTTGTGAGATGTGACGTTTCCAATGATCAAATTTTGATTCGCTGTTAAGCGGAAGTCACCTGTATGAATCTTTGCGATTTCACGAATGCCTGTCATCAGCGGGTAGTCATCGTAATCCGTGATGCGTCCGCCTTCTACAAACATCGTATAATGCCATCTGCCATTGATGCCTTTTACCCAGCCATAGCGGTCACCGTTATGATCGAAGTGATAATCTCTTGCATCTAATAGGGTAAATCCAAGGCGGCGCTCAAGCTCTTCTTTTACATTCTCAAGACCGAGGCGGTCCACTGTATATTTAAAGCGGGCACTTTTTCTCACCGAACGGTTTCCATAGTCCCGCTGAATGGTGATTACTTGTTTGGCAATCTCTACAACTTGTTCCGGTGTACAAAAGCCAATTACTTTTGCAAGCTGAGGATAGGTCGCTGTATCACCATGAGTCATGCCCATTCCACCGCCAATCGCGACATTAAAACCGACTAATTGATCATTTTCAATAATCGCAATGAAGCCTAAATCCTGCGAAAACACATCAATATCGTTAGCAGGAGGGACCGCCACACCAATCTTGAATTTTCTTGGCAAATAAAGTGGACCATACATCGGCTCAACCTCTGTATCAGGCGTTGCTGCTACCTTTTCCTCATCAAGCCAAATTTCATGGTACGCTCTTGTTTGCGGAAGCAGGTCATCACTTAATTTTTTGGCGAGCTCGTATACATCATGGTGCACTTCTGATTGATAAGGATTTGACGTACACATGACATTACGGTTCACATCGCCGCAAGCAGCGATCGTATCAAGCATAGTGGAATGAATGTCTTGAATGGTCTTTTTCATGTTCCATTTTAGAATACCGTGAAGCTGAAAGGTTTCACGAGTTGTCAGCTTTAACGTACCGTTTCCATATTTATGAGCAAGCTCATCCATTACAAGCCACTGTTTGGATGTAGCGATTCCGCCAGGCAGGCGGACGCGCAGCATAAATTGATAGGCAGGCTCAAGCTTTTGTTTTTGCCGTTCATTTCTCAGGTCACGATCATCCTGTAAATAACTGCCGTGATGCTTCATCAGACGGTTATCATCATCAGGAATACCCGCTGAAATCGGATCAAGCATCACTTCTTTTAATGTACCCCGTAAATAATCACTTTTTTCTTTGATTTCCTCTACGTCGCTCGGAGGTCCATCCGGCGCTGTTAATGCTGTCTTCACCATGTAAGTAAAAGCTCCTTTCTTTCAAGCATTCAATCAATATACGTCACGCTGATAGCGTTTTTGCTGCTGCAAGTTGGCTAGATAGCTTTCAGCTTTCTCTTTGCTCATCGCACCTTCTTCTTGGATGATTGATAGAAGGGTATCATGAACATCATGCGCCATATGTTTTTCATCTCCGCAGACATATACATAGGCACCTTGCTCCAGCCATTCGAATAATTCTTTACTTTGTTTCTTCATTTGATGCTGGACATATACTTTTTCCTCTGAATCTCTTGAAAAAGCCACATCCATTTTCGTTAACACACCATCTTTTAACCACTTTTGCCATTCGGTTTGATATAAGAAATCCGTCACAAAGTGCTGATCACCGAAGAACAACCATGACTTTCCGTCTGCACCGACTTCCTCGCGCTCCTGTATAAAGGAACGGAAAGGCGCAATGCCTGTGCCTGGTCCTACCATAATGATCGGTGCATCAGGGTTTTCAGGAAGCTTAAAGTTTTGATTGTGCTGAATATAAACAGGCAGCTTATCACCTGGCTCTAAGCGCTCCGCACATAAGATTGAGCAGACACCTTGACGTTCTCTTCCGTGAGCATCATATCTCACAGCACCGATCGTCAAATGAACTTCTTCTTCATTTGCTTTAAGGCTGCTTGCAATGGAATAAAGGCGTGCCGGAATTTTTCTTAAAATGGCAGTGAAGTCTGCCGCTGTTCCTTCAAAAGGACCGAAATCACGAGCAGCATCTACTAAATCTCTTCCTGCTATATATGCTTTTAACTTTTCTTCGTTTCCTTCTTCTAAAAGGGCCTGCAAGGCTTCGCTCTTTGTAAAGGACGTCATCTTTTGAAGAAGAGGTTTTGTTAAGACAGTAATCTCAAAATGAGAGGTGAGTGCTTCCTTTAAAGGAAGCGTGTTGCCGTTTTTATGAACGGTTACGGTTTCCTCTGCATCCCATCCGCATGCCTTGATCAGTTCATCAACAAGCGCTGGATCATTTGTTGGATAAATACCAAGGCTGTCACCCGGCTCATAAACAAGTCCTGAACCTTCAAGAGAAAGCTCCAAATGACGGGTTTCTTTGTTAGAACCGCGGCCATTTAGGTTAATATTTTCAAGCACTTCAGCATAAAAAGGATTTGTTCTTGAGTATTCAGATGCAGCTGTTTGAGTGTTTGCTTCCGCTGATTCCTGCGGGGCTGCTGCGGCTCCGCCTTCGCTAAGTGAAGATGCCACCCCTTGAAGCCATTCAGAAAACGGCTCATCATAATCAAGATCACAGTCCACTCGATCGAAAAGACGCGTTCCGCCAAGCTCTTTTAAGCGCTCATCAAATTCTTTACCTGTTTGACAGAAGAATTCGTAAGAGCTGTCACCAAGTGATAGGACAGAAAAGCTTAAATGATCAAGCTTTGGTGCACGTCTGCCGTGAACATATTCATGGAAAGAAAGGGCATTATCAGGCGGATCTCCCTCGCCATGTGTGCTGACGATAATCAATAAATTGTTTATTTTTTTCAGACTATTTGGTTTAAAATCTGACATAGAAGAGAGCGTCACTTGAAAACCTTTCTCTTCAAGATGCTGCGCTGTCTTTTTTGCTAACCCTTCAGAATTGCCTGTTTGCGAGCCATAAAGCACGGTCACATCTTTACTGACAGGCTGCGCTGGTGCTGCAGCAGAAGGAGAAGGGGTTTGGGCAGTATTTTCTAATCCGGTTAAAGCTGCCTGTGCTGATAAATAACCGGTAAGCCAAATTTTTTGCTGATCTGTTAAAGTCGGAAGCAGCTGATTAAGCAGTTCTGCCTGCTCCTGACTAAACGGACTGTTCAATACATGAAGTTGCAACGATATCCACCTCACAAGGAATATAAACATAGATTAATTCGATAGGAATTATATATATAGGTTCAATTTGAACTTTACCGAAAGTTTGCCATTAAGTAAAATATATAATATTGATTGTCATGATTAAGATTTCTAATACCTTTGCAAGGTGAAATTAATTTATTCTGTCAAGGAGGAAATATGAGTATTATTAGAGATTTGGAAGATCCAAAAGTTAAGTTTAAATTAATAAAAAATGTATCTATCCAAAGACAGGAACTAGAAAAATTAAATCTGAGACAAATTGCAGATCTTCGAATTTATGCGAAAGATAAATACGAGAGAGCTGCCAACTTTTCCACAAAAGCTTCTATTATAACAATAACAATTGTGCCAGCATTTTTATTTTTGAACTCTTACTTTAATTCATATTTTAACTATGGATTAGATTTTATTACTAAAAAGCACAAAACTAACGATTCGAAATTGCAAAATGCTTTCGATGAAATTTCAATAAATATAATGGATACTTATCTGAATATCGCTTTAAGTATATTGTTTTGTGTTTTTATTGTTCTTCTCAGTAGAAGAATTGATGTTTCCAAAACAAATAAACTTTTCAATTTAATTGATGAAATATATGACATGAAATTAAAACGAGAGGAAAAATTTCAAGAGGATTATAAACAAATGCAAAAGAGAAGAGCTATGAATTGGAAGGTAATTTCTTGTGTTCATTATTCTGACCGTTTCGAGATTTTAATGAAATCTCCAAATCGAAAAGAAGCTGAATTTTTTATGTTCTATGAATTAGATCATATTAAAGAGGTTAAAGTAATTTTGGGATTAGTGGAAAAGTGAGTTCACGATCATTATTATAGGCACCACTTTAAACCCCAATCACTTTTTTATGTTCTGATTTAACAAAAGTAGATTCTAAAGAGCTGTCACAGGGTCAAACGATTGAGGTTTGGTTTGATGAGTTACAAGAATCGTTTCCTCCTAAAGCAACGGTCAAAAAATATCACATCATGATGGATAAGTAGGGGAGCAGGGGCAGATTCTTTCTATCAAGAAAAAGGAGAAAAACCCTAAGGTTTTTCTCCTTTCTCAAATTATGCTGTTGGAAGTCCCATTACAGCTTTCACTTCTAAATATTCCTCGATTCCGAAGTCTCCCCATTCTCTTCCAATACCAGATTGCTTAAAGCCGCCAAACGGGGCAAAGTAATCTGTTTCGGCATTGTTGATGGTAATTTGACCGGCACGAATATGTTCAGCTACATATTTTAATGTTTTTTCATCTTTTCCAACCACATAGCCAGCAAGGCCATACACTGTATCATTGACAATCTCAAGGGCATGATCAAGGTCCTTATATGTGATCACACTCATGACGGGTCCGAATATTTCCTCTTGCGCAATGGTCATATCATTTTTCACATTTGTGAAAATAGTATGCTTGGCGAAATATCCTTTGTCTAGTCCGTCCGGCTTACCAGTTCCCCCAGCAAGCAGATTAGCACCTTCTTCAATTCCTTTTTCAATATAAGACTGCACGGTATCCCATTGCTTTTTGGACACAAGCGGGCCAGTGGCGTGATCTTCTCTCGGATCACCAACTGTAAACTTAGGCAGAGCATTCAGCAGCGCTTTTTCAAATGCGTCTTTCATTGATTCAGGAATCAGCACACGTGTAGCTGCGGAACATACTTGACCTGTATTCATCGCAATATGATGAACGGCTGTTTCGCCTGCCTCATCCACATCTGCATCATCTAAGACGATAAGAGGGGATTTCCCGCCAAGCTCAAGAGCCACTTTCTTAATATTGTCTGCAGCATTTTCCATTATTTTAGAGCCGACAGCACCCGATCCCGTAAATGAAACAAAATCAATATCAGGATGTGAGCTAATGCCGTCACCAATGACGTCACCAGTTCCGTTTACTAGGTTGAAGACGCCTTTTGGTACGCCTGCTTCATCAATGATGTCTGCAAGAATCATTGCGGCAAAAGGTGTAATTTCCGCAGGCTTTAAGACAACTGGCGAGCCTGCTGCAATGGCACCCGCGATTTTAAGTGATGTTTGATTCGTTGGGAAATTCCAAGGTGTAATCAATCCGCTGACACCAATCGCTTCTTTTATAATGGTGTGTCCGCCGCGGTCCTCAGTAAATGTATACGATTTAAGTGCTTCCGCTGCTTTAGAAAAATGTTCATATCCCATTTTGTAATGAACCTCTTCTGATACTTTCAGCGGTGCACCAAGCTCTTGTGTCATGACTTCTATCAGTTCATCCTTACGCTTTTCGTAGCCGCGCACAATGTTTTCCAGCATCTTTACGCGTTCATTTCGAGATGTTTTTGAGAAAGAAGGAAAGGCGGCACGAGCAGCTTTGACTGCCTTATCTAAATCTTCTTTTGTTCCTAAACTAATGGTGCCAATGACTTCCTCTGTAGCAGGATTGATGACTTCCGTCGTTTCGTTTCCTGTTGATGCGATCCATTCTCCGTTAATAAAATGTTTCTCTTGATTTCTCATTCTGACATGTCTCCTTTTTATATGTGATTCCATTCAATATTCTGTTTTCAGGTGATATAAAACTGTACCCACTGTGAAAAATCTAAAACGATGAAACTGCAAAAGAAAAAGTTTCTGATATAATACGCAAAGTGGGACATATGTCCTTTTCAACATCAGGGCATCTATCATTTAATGGAACTAGACTGAAAAAAGAAGGAGCATTTGAACGAATGAAAGGTGTTATTTTCGCTTTATTAGGAGGCGCTTGTATTACACTGCAAGGCGTAGCAAACGCAAGAATCAGCCAGGATATCGGGACATGGCAGGCGGCAACCATCACGCAGCTGACCGGTTTTATTATTGCACTGATCATTTTACTGATCGTACGTGACGGACACTTCAGGGAATATCGAAAGGTGCAGCCGCTTTATATAGTAGGCGGTGCATTTGCAGCCATTATTATTTTCAATGAAGTCACTGCAATTCAAATGATCGGTGTCACACTGACCATCGCTGCTTTACTCATTGCACAGCTTGCATTTACCTTTGCAATCGATGCAAAAGGATGGTTTGGTGTACAGAAGAAGAGAATGAAATGGCCGCATTATGCAGGAATTCTATTGATGATCGCAGGCGTCATCATTTTAAAGCTATAAAGGAGGGCGTCAGATGGAGGAGCTTCATGATGAATCTCTATTTTCCTCTTATCTCAAGGCACATGAATTAGAAACCGTCTTTCATCAGAAACTCATATCACACGTCAGCTTATGGCGCTATGAGCAAGGTGAGCTGATTTGTTCAAAGGGAGATCAGAGGGAGCACTTGTACTTGTTAGTAAAAGGAAAATTAAAGATTTTCACCACCACAAAAGAAGGGAAGACCTTTATTCTTTGTTTTAAACATCCTCTTGAAGCGATTGGAGATATTGAATACGTTCAGCAGACTGATATGGTCAATACAGTGGAGGCTGTCACAGAAGTACATATGCTAAGGATTTCTCATCAAGCGCTCATGCGCCATGCGAAGGATGACCCCCGCGTTTTAACCTTTTTACTAAAGGGCATCACAAACAAATTTTATACGAAATCAAACGATTTGAGTTTCCACCTTTTATATCCTGTAGAGGTCAGGCTTGCAAGCTACTTATTGTCTGTGTTAACAGGGGATAACAGCGCGAGCGCACTTCGTCTTACTGATGCGGCGAGCTTAATTGGTACAAGCTACCGTCATATTAACCGGGTGATTCAGCAATTTTGTGAAAAAGGGCTGATAGAGAGGCGAAGAGGGAAGATTACGATTCTTGACCGGGAAGGACTCTTAGAAATAGCGGAGCGAAACATTTATGAATAGAAGAAATGAAGGGATTCAGACATGATTATAGGAATAGGATTAGCCATCACGGCTGGCGCACTCGTCAGCTTACAAACCATTTTTAACAGTAAGGTCAATGAGCAGACAGGCTCTTGGTCAACGACCACTCTCGTTCTAGGTATGGGCTTTATTGCTTCACTTTTGATGGGTCTTTTGCTAGAAGGAACCGGCATGTTTCAATTAAGACATATGGAAGCGTGGTACTGGATGAGCGGAGCCATTGGAGTAGGGGTGGTCATCTGCCTCGTTCAAAGTATCAAACGTCTTGGTCCGACTTATGGAATCTCGATTGTCCTGATTTCACAGCTCGGTTCTGCGCTTTTGTTCGATTCGCTTGGCTGGCTTGGGTTAGAGAAAGTGGAATTTTCTCCCGCAAAACTATTAGGTGTCATTGTAATTGTTGCGGGGATCCTAGTGTTTAAATTGACCAAATTGGAGTCAGCAGAAGAGGATCAATCAGAAGAAAAAGGGCTGCCACAAGAGTAAGCTGCCCTTTAGATCAACCGCCGCCATAGAACAGTGATCGCGGATAAACCATTTAAAAGGAGCCTTTTCATCAAAGGCTTTTTTTTCTGCCCATAGGACTGCGCTTTATAGGCTGCTTTGTCCTTCGCGACAAGTATACTATAGGCAATTTTACCTTCTATTGCCTGAGTAAGTGATAGCGCAAAAGGGGCACTATCAATGACCAAAATTGACTCTGTATTTAAAAAACTAGACCTCGCATCTAAATTATATGTGCCAATAATACTTAAATAATCATCAATGACCATTGATTTCGCATGAATGGAATACGGGCCTTCATATTCGTACAAATGAACGCCTGTTTTCATCAGTTCCTTTTTCGTGCTTAAGTAACCTGCAAAAGCTAACGGATTTGGCGTCGCTGTAAGAGAATTCGTAACAACTGTCGTTTGGATTCCGCTGTCTAAGGGAGTGAGGCCGTCTTTCATGGGTCGTGTTGGGATGACATAAGGCGTCTGTATGAGCACAGAACGCTTTGCCCGGTGGGCTAGATCGTTTAGTTTTTTGAGCACAAGAGGACGCTTATTGAAGCGCTCCACAGGATTTGTAAAAAATGCAATCTGCTTTACTGAGGTGCCATCTGCTGCCCAATTAAAGGACGACATCACAAAAGGTTCTTTCGCATGCACTGCCTCCTGATAGGATCTAAGCAGTTTCTTTCTTAGTTTTAAGCCTTTCTTTGCTTTTTGTTTGGAGAACACAGCTTTTGTTCTTTTCGTAAAGTCATGATTCCATAAATAAACGAAATATTGCTCCATTTCATCTAATACTTTTCCTTTTTTGTCGTTATAAAGCAGCACATCGCGGTCAAATGCAAAATCTTTCGGGGGCTGATCTGCAAAGTATTTATCACCGATATTTCTTCCGCCCATCACAGCCACTCGGCCATCTGCCAGCAGCAGCTTATCATGAAGGCGGTTATGCCACGTCCATGGCTTAAATAACCTAAAGGGCTCATAAAAACGAATGGCCATGTTCGGGTGATTTGCCACGGCATATCGTAAATGCTTCAGCGGTCCACGCAAACTGTGGCAGATGCCGTCTAAAAGCAGCTGAACTTTCACCCCTCGATCAGCAGCTTCAATTAAAGCACCTAGTACCCATTCGGCTGTTTTTCCTTTTTGAATGGAATAATAACTTAGGCGGATCATCCTCTTTGCCTCACGAATCATTTGGATTCTGGCCTGACCAGACTCAAATCCATCGTCAAGAAGCATCACTTGATTTGTGCCCTGATCGTCTCCTGAGATCGAAGAGGCTTTATAGATACAATGTTCTTTGCATGTTTTTTGGATCGGTAAATAAAACAAAACAAATGCGGTCAAAAAGACATAAACGACATAGAGAAGGATCAGAAAAAACAAAAGATGAAGCATACGGATCAGCTCCTTTCACATAGACACAACTTTTCCTTAGTTTATGTCAAAAATAAAATTTCACTCATTTTCGCCTTTTATTTAAATACATGACAAAAGAATCATCTTGTTTTTATTGGGCATTTAATTATAGTATGAAATGAATAAGGGGGAATCGAATTGAATGAATCATTATTTAACATCCCAAGTGATGTATATCAAACGTTAAGTGAAACAGAACGATATTTACTCAATTATATTCACCAGCATTTAGAGGATATCTCCACCTTATCCATTGTCACTTTAAGCGAAAGAGCCAATGTTTCAACGGCCACGATAGTCAGGCTGATGAAAAAAATTGGCTATAACGGCTATACATCCTTTAAATATCGATTGAAACAAGAAAAGAAAATGACAGATGCAAGCGACCAGCTCAAAAATATTGATGAAGACATCAAACTAGCAATTCGGAAAAATGAAGAAGAGGTTTTAAAAACGATACAGCTGCAAAGTATTGGACAAATTGAAGATGCCGTTCAAAAAATACATAATGCAGACAAAATTTATATTTTCGGCAGGGGCTTCTCAGAGATGATCGCCAAAGAGATGACCATCAAATTACAGCTCATCGGGAAAACATGTGAAGTACACGACGATCCGAATATCATTCGGCTGAAATCGCGAGACATTGATAAAAGTGAGCTTGCCATCTTTGTTTCATTAAATGGCGAAACAGCTGAGCTTGTTGAAGCATGTCAAAACCTCAGCATGAAGCAAGTCACAACTATTACGCTTACGACAAGAATAGATTCTACATTAAGCAAAATATCAGATATGACACTAGTCGGATATAAAGGGGAACAATCTTTCTTCCCAGATTATGAAGTGAGATCCCGCCTGTCTCTTCATGTCATTGCCCGCATTTTACTTGACGCTTATGTGATCCGAATGAAATAACCAATAAGAAAGCCTTCGAGACTTTGATCTGGAAGGTTTTTTCTCATGAAAACCTTTACACATTCTGAAAACATTTTCACTGAATCGTATGAGATACTTTCTTTAGAGAAAAGAAAGAAGGTGAAACCAATTGATTTATACATGCACCTTAAATCCTGCTATTGACCTATATATTGCATTAAAAGAAATGCGGGCAAATGCAGTCAACCGGACGGAAGATGAAGATTATCAGCCGAATGGAAAAGGCGTGAACGTGTCAATTATGCTAAAGAAATATGGCTTCACCAGCACTGCATTAGGATTTATCGCTGGGTTTTCAGGCTCTTATATTGAACAATCTTTAAAGGATCTCTCCATTCAGACCGATTTTATCTCGGTTGAAGGAATCACACGAATTAATGTTTTTATCAATACGACAGAAGAATACAAGCTCGTGAATCAGGGCCCTGCAATTGAAGAAAAAGCGCTTCACGCCTTTCGTGAGAAAATTGCGGCTATCCCGCAGGGAGGCATCCTCATCATGTCAGGCAGTCTGCCAAAAGGCGTTCCTGCCAGCATTTTTTCAGAAGTAGCAGCTATTTGCCATCAACAGAAGGTCAAGTTCATTTTAGACACAAGCTCAGCAGCAGTTCTTGAAACACTTCAATACAAGCCGTATTTACTAAAACCGAATGAAGAAGAAATTGCTGCTTTTTTCGGTAAAACACATCCTTTGTCAGAAAAAGAACTCATTCAATCAGGAGAGAAACTCATTGAGATGGGTGCAGAGCAAGTGCTTATTTCCCGCGGGGGAGAAGGGGCTTTATTCATTACGAAGGACGCAGTGTTTAAAGGAAACGCACCAACAGGCACTGTCGTAAACACAGCTTGTTCTGGAGATGCAATGCTCGCAGCTTTTCTTAGTAAACATCTTGAAGGACATTCGCCTGAAGAATGCTTACGCTACGGCATTGCAACGGGAGCATCCACTGCGTTTTCAAAAGGCTTAAGTGATTTACATGATATTGATTCATTGATTGAGCAAGTACACATTCAGAAGATATAAGGGGGAATTACACATGAGCCGTAAAAAAATTGTCGCTGCAACCGGCTGTCCAACAGGTATTGCACACACATTTATGGCAGCTGAAGCTTTAAAAATCGCTGCTGAGCAGCTAGGGGTCGACATTAAAGTCGAAACGCATGGTCAAGTAGGAATTGAAAACGCTTTAACTGATCAAGACATTATGGAAGCAGATGGGGTCATCGTGGCAGCCGATAAAGATGTGCATACAGATCGTTTTCACGGCAAACCACTGATTGAAGTGCCTGTAGCGAAGGGTATCCGCACGCCAAATGAACTGATCCAAGGCATTATCAATGGAGATGCCCCCGTTCATCAAGTGAAAGGAAGAGCTTCTGGAACAGAAAAAACATCTGCTCCTACATCAGCTCAACAAAAGTCGGCAAATAAATGGATACACACGATCTATAAGCACTTAATGAACGGTGTATCACACATGCTCCCATTTGTTGTTGGAGGCGGTGTCTTAATTGCCCTTTCTTTCTTATTTGGTATCTACTCTGCTGATCCTAAGCACGAAACGTATCATCCATTTGCTGCCTATTTGAAAAGCATTGGCGGACTTGGCTTCAGCTTAATGGTACCAATTTTAGCAGCATTTATCGCTGATTCGATCGCTAGACGCCCGGGGATGGTCGTCGGATTTATAGGGGGTCTCCTTGCAAATGATGGAGGTGCTGGATTCTTAGGCGGTATTATCGCAGGTTTTGCAGCAGGATATATCATTTTATTGCTTCAATTCTTGCTTCAAAAATTACCAGCATCACTTGATGGATTAAAATCAATCTTCATCTATCCTGTCATCGGTATTTTCTTAATTGGGGCTGTCATGACCCCGTTGTTAGTCCCAATCACAGGGCTAAATAATTCCCTAATGGATTTTCTCTCATCTGTACAATCCACGAATCCACTGCTTTTAGGTTTAATTGTTGGAGCGATGTGTGGATTTGATATGGGAGGACCTTTTAACAAAGCAGCCTATGTCACAGGAACGGCTTTACTTGCAGAAGGTAACCTTTACTTCATGGCAGGTGTGTCAGCAGCATGTATCACACCGCCGCTTATCATTGCGATTGCCACAACGATTTTCCGAAAACATTTCACGCCACAAGAACGAAATGCAGGGGCAATCAACTATATTCTAGGAGCGACACATATTACAGAAGGAGCCATCCCATTTGCGGCCAAAAACCCGGTCGTTGTCCTGCCAATTATCATGTTTGGCTCTGCCATCTCTGCTATATTGACATATTTGTTTGGCGTACAGGTTCCAGCTCCGCATGGTGGATTCCTTGTTCTTCCGGTCGTCACAGGTGCATTCCAATGGGTGCTTTCCATACTAATCGGCTCACTCGTAGGTGCGATTCTCTACGGACTTTACCGTAAAAAAATAGACAACCCCGCAGTTTAAAACGGAGGAGGAGAAATGATGGAACATATCTATATGAATCTTCACGAAACAGCTTCTTCACAGGCTGGCGTGTTCGCAGCCATTGCTGACATTGCCTACAAAGCAGGTGTTTGCACCTCACCAGAGGATGTCAAAAAAGGCTTAGCGGAAAGAGAAGCACTTAGTACAACCGGATTTCAAGATGGATTTGCCATTCCGCATACACAAACAGACGCCATCACGAAACCAGCACTTGTGATCGTCCGCACGGAAACAGGAATTGAATGGGACGCTTTTGATGGGAAGCCTTGCTTTTTCTTCTTATCCTTACTGATCCCAAAAAATGAAGCAGGGACCACTCATTTAAAGGCTCTTTCTGCCCTTTCACGAGGCTTAATGGATGAAGCGAAACGACAAAAACTGCTGGAAACAAGAACAAATGAAGACATGCTTGCTGTATTAGAAACGGATATTTTAACTAGAGAGGATGTTTGATCATGCCTTTACTTTCAACAACACCAATGCTTGAGGCTGCGAAAAAAGAAAAATACGGAATTGTGGCATTCAATGTACACTCCTTTGACAGTATCTATTGGGTGCTCGAAACTGCTGCAGAATTAAAGTCACCTGTGATTTTGCAAACAACGGTTGGAACGGTTCAATCTCTTGGAGCAAAAGCGATTGCAGATACAGTGAAGGCGGCGGCTGATCAATATCAAATCCCAATCGGTCTTCACCTGGATCACTGCACAGACTTTGATGTGATTCTCACCTGTATCAGAGCTGGATATACATCCGTTATGATCGATGCATCTATGCACTCATATGAAGAAAATGTACGCCGCACAAAAGAAGTCGTAGATCTTGCCTTAAAAGTCGGTGTAAATGTCGAAGCAGAGCTAGGCAAGGTAGGCGGCGTAGAAGATGATATCGTCGTCGACGAAAAGGATGCTGAAAAAGCCGTTCCATCAGAATGCCGCCAATTTGTAGAAGAAACTGGGGTGCCTACTTTAGCGCCTGCGATTGGTACTGCCCATGGCATTTATAAAGGGGTGCCGGATATTGACTTTGCCCGCATTGAAGAAATTGCAGCGCTGGTCGATGTACCACTTGTCCTGCACGGTGGTTCCGCTGTACCAGATGAGGATGTCAAGCGATGCGTTGCACTTGGTATGGCAAAGGTGAATGTCTCAACTGAACTGAAAAATGCGTATTCCGAAGCAATACGTGATCATTTCTCAAACGAACCTGAAAGCTTAGATCCACGTATGTATTTACAAAAAGCAAAACAAGCAGCGAAAGACATGGTCCAGTCGAAAATACGAATCGTTGGCAGTGAGGGCAAAGCCCATCCGTTATATCAATAAGAAAAAAAGCAGAGCTGCTATCGCTCTGCTTTTTCCCTTTATTCGTTTTCCTTCATTTCATTAGATGTGCGTACCCGTGCATTTCCCATAAATACGACCGTAATCGCCGCAAGTGCAATAGGGAATAATGCAAGCAAAAATACGTACGTAATACTTTGTGACATCGCATCGATGACTTTATTTAAAATATCAGGCGGAATTTGTGAGCGGGCACCTTCTTGGAAAATAGCCTGTGGATCGCCTACTTGAGAAGGGGCTCCTTTCATTCCGCTAAAGGCATCAGCTAAACGATTTGTCAGCACATTGGTTTGAATCGTCCCGAAAATCGTTACACCGAGCGTCATTCCAAGTGATCTCATAAATGAATTGGTCGAGTTTGCACTGCCTCGGTAGCGCGGCTCAAGATCATTCATTGAAGCTGACGGCAGAAGGGAGAAGCTGAACCCGACGCCAAAGCCTGATATCATCATAAAGAGTGTGAGCCACAGTCTTGCTGTATCTGGTGACATATTGGCAAGCAGCAGCATCCCAGCGAAAAATGAAATGACAGAAATAGTCATAAGACGTCTGAAAGGCACTTTCGTCTGCATCGTTCCGCCAATCATACTGCCAATGACTGATCCAATCATCATCGGTGTTAAAATGAACCCTGCACTTGTCGCAGATTCACCGTACACAGCCTGCACGAAAATAGGAATAAAGACAGCAAGAATAATAAATGTCCCGCCATATAAAAACGCCAAAATTTGAGATGTTGCAAATAATCGATTTTTAAACATCCAAAATGAGATAATCGGTTCCTCAGCTTTACGCTCGACAATAAAGAAGATCGTACCGAACACAAGAAACACAGCAAAAAGTGTGAGGATTTGCACCGAATCCCAAGCATAAGATTTACCGCCAAGCTCAAGCGCGAACATTAAGCTGACAACCGCAACGACAAGTGTAATAGCACCTGACCAGTCGATTTTCTGCTTACGATGTTCAAGCGATTCCTGATAGTATCTGGCGATCAAGAAGACACTGACAATACCAATTGGCACATTAATATAGAAAACCCAATGCCAGCCGATCGAATCCGTAATAATAGCACCTAAAAGCGGTCCGAGTACACTTGATAAACCAAAGACTGCTCCAAACATACCAGACATTTTTCCGCGCTTTTCAGGCGGGAAGATGTCAAAGATAATCGTAAATGCGATCGGAAGAAGTGCACCGCCCCCAAGCCCTTGAATGGCTCGGTAAATAATGAGCTGATCCATCGTTTGCGCGATACCGCACAGCGCTGATCCAATTAAAAAGAAAATAAGTCCAAACAGAAAAAAACGCTTTCGACCATACATATCAGAAAGCTTTCCGTAAATCGGCATTCCCGCCATCACTGCCACCATATAAGAAGCCGTCACCCAAGCAAATTTATCAAAACTGCCTAAATCTGCTACGATGCTTCCCATTGCTGTTGCAACAATGGTATTGTCCATCGCTGCCATAAAAATCCCTAACAGCAAACCGATGACAACAAAGCGAGTGGATGCCTTGCCTTTATCCACATGATTCATTTCATTTACCTCCTGCTTACGTTCTCTCATTATTTTTGCTATGATCAACTTAACCATAAAGTAAGAGAACATTTATCTTGATGATCAAGATAAATTGATTTTAAAGGGAGGAGAACAAGTTGTCAATAAAGAACGAGGCTGAAGACAGAGCAGCCCAGATCATCCATACAATGAGGCGCCTCGCCACACGAACCGTCTTGTTCCACCAAGCGGCCGCTCAATCGCTCGGCCTTTTTCCAACAGATCTCAAATCCGCCGATCTTTTAAACGAACTCGGCCCCCTCACAGCGGGGGAATTAAGTGAAAAAACAGGCCTTAGCTCAGGTGCAGTCACAGCTCTCATTGACCGGCTTGAAAAAGCGGGCTACGCCAAAAGAGAAAAGGACCCAAAGGACAAACGAAGAGTCATCATTGTCCCACTAACAGCAGGAAAATCACAAGTGAAAGAACTTTTCCAATCCTTATCAGCATCAACTAAACAGCTTACAAACGAATACAAAGCAGAAGAATTAGATTTAATTATTCAATTTATAACAGAAGCAGCAGATATCATGGAGCAAGAGCTGCAATTGCTGAAGTCTAAATCGTAAAAAGTACACTGATGCGGGTGTGCTTTTTCTAAGTGCATTCCTAATTCATGTAGGGATTGCCTCGACTAGTGACATCTTCCTTACCATGGAAGTGCTCTATAACAATTTTATAATGAAGTAGCTTAAAAAAATATTTATTTAAAAGATGTTCTAAATATCGCATCATAATTATTACTGACAAAAGTGGAGCTAAAGTATTCTATTGAAACATTGTTCATTTACATAATAAGTACTGTTTTTTGTATCAATATTCCTATTTAATGACAAAATTTTTATTGGTAAAATTGACCTTGTCAATGAATGGGAAGGAGTGAATTCTGCTGGGGAAGATACTTGATGCAAAAGCACTAACCAGTGCCATGGACACAAGGGCAAAACACTACCAGGAACTCCGCGAACAAATGGTGGATTTAAAAAAGGCATTACAAGGTGTGGCCAATCTCGGTGATGATTTTACTGGGAAAGGTGCCGATAACATTAAAAGCTTTTATAAAGAGCTCGCTGGAAATGTAGACATGTTTATCAGCTTCATTGATAAGCAAAAAGCCTTTCATGAAGGTCTTTCTGGGACACTGGATGATACGAGCTTTGGCGGCGATACCTTTGTAGAAGAACACTTTTTAGACAACGCAGTACATATGGGCATCAAGAATGCCAAAAGCATTGTGAAGGATCAAAAAAAGGCACTCAAAACGATTTTTCAAGACATTGATGACCTCATTTCCCTAGAGGTATTTGATAGCCAAACCTTTGATGAAAAAATAGAAGATGCGGAAGATGAACGAAAAAAGACGGTCAAAGAACTAAGAGAGCTTGATCAAAATTTAAAAGATGAATATGCTTTGTCAGAGACGGAGCAGCAAGCTACAATGGCATTGTATGCTGAAATGATGAATGCGACAAATGACGGAAAAGCGATTTCACCTATGAATTTTGATAAGAAAGCGTATCAAAATAGCGAAATTTACAAGGCAAAAAGCGATATTGAGAAGCAAACTTCTGAATATCTGAAAATCAAAAAAGAACAAGAAGAAGCCCGCAAGATCGCAAAGGAACAAGAAGCCCTCGCCAACCGCCCTTGGTATGAAAAAGCCCTGGATTATGGCGGAAATATTGTCAATGAACTAACAGGTGTGAACGATGCAAAACGTGCCGCAACAGGCGTCGATCCAATCACAGGGGAGGAACTCACCGCAGGCCAGCGAGTCGCTGCAGGAGGAATGGCTGCAGCCGGCTACATCCCTATCGTTGGCTGGGCAGGCCGCATTTTCAAAGGCGGAAAGGCCGTCTATAAAACGACTCAAGCCACATCAGCCGCAGTCAGGGCAGTTGACATCTATAAGACATCACAAAAATCCTTTGACGCCTTAAAAACATCTCAAAAAGGACTATATGGCCTCACTGCCACCAACGGCTTCAGCGAAGCGATCACAGGCCGAGACATGTTTGGAAATAAGATCTCGAAAGAACAGCAGGAAGCGAGTATGAACGCGGCTCTGGGGATGCTTTTGCCGTTTGGGGCGAAAGGCTTTCGGGGGAAGATGGGAATTACGGGTAGGGAAAAAGTTAAGTTCTCATCTAGCTTAGAAGATCATATAAGAAAAGTTGATCCCAATGTTCCAAGGAGAAGAGGAATTGGTGGGGCGCATAACAAAGATGAATTTATGAAAAATGATGTAAATATATTAAATGTTAAGAAGCATGATGCTTTGCCAGGAGTGGAAAAAATAACTTACCAAGTTCCTTCTTTAGATGCTAAAACAGGTCAAAAAATTGGATGGAAAGCAAAGCCATTTGATAAAACTGTTTATGATCCTAAGTTAATTTCTGATGAAGATTTTATTAAACGAGGAAAAGAAGCTGTAAATAATGCTTCTTCAAAGGGTGTTTTAGGGAGAGAATGGGAAGGTTATGATGGACAAGGTATAAAATGGAGAGGTTATACAGATAAGGATGGGGCAGTGACCTCGTTTTATCCTGAATTATAGGTAGGAGGATTCAGATAGTATGTTAAAAAAAATTTTAGAAACTCAAATGTTAAGAGATGAACACTTTCCTGTGGTGGCTTTTTTCAATGCCATTACTGATGATAGCTTTGTAAATATTGTTCAGCATTTATCTACGGGGGTAGGTTATGGAATTAACGATGTGGATTGCACATTTCCAAATGATCTGGAACCCGACGAGGAGCCCTTTCATGGAGTACTATTTGCACTTCATGATGATGAGGTTATTGTTGATTATCAGACATTCTACTATTATCTTGAGCACGCCTGTAACACGTACATTACAGAGTATCCTCAGGATAAGAAAACTATTAGCGAGGTGTTAAGGAAGGTTTTTGAAAAATATAGATTGGCCAATTGACAGAAGCAACCTCTGAAAATAGTTGAGCAACTAAGTATTGAAATTAGTAGAATGATTAAAGACAATTCTAATTGATAATTTATAGGCTAAATAATAAATTAGGACTTAAATTACTATCAAATTTATGAATAAGTTGGAGAATAATGAGAAGAAATATAAAACTCGAAGTCCCTGTATTCAACATTCATCCTTTAAGAATAACTGAAGGTTGGATTGTACGTTATAATAATTTCAGGGAAATTGACCCTAAAAAGTTAGAAACAGAAGATGATAGATGGTTTATGTTCACTGAAAGTTTATTACAACTTTATCATGAGAAATCATCAATAACGTTGGATTTAGGGTGGTATCCCGATTTATCTTCTGATGGTAACTATATTGTTCTAATAGTTAAAAATACAGATTGGGACAATCCTATTCAGGAATTCAGCTCGGATGACTATACCAAAGTGATTGATTTTATAGAATTTCATTTGAAAGAAATTACATCCAACTGGTGGAAATAAAATAGTAGATACTTAATTACTAACAAATTAACATCGCTAGTTTCTTCAGTTTTACTCGTTTATGATCAATTTTTGGGGCTGTAGGTACTCGAATGTGTCCTCAGAGTAATTTCATAATTAGGGGATTCAATATGTTTAGAGAATTAGATAATCTTTTATCTGTTGATACAACAGTAGATTCATGGTATGATGACGGGTGTTTGATGGCTAGTGAGATACTCTCTGATTTTAGCCTAAATGACTGGGAAGAACTATCAAATCAGGTGCTTAATAAACCAATAGAGTGGCAGCGTAAAATTGCTTATTGCCTGGATAATGAGTGCAATGAATATGAGTTAAATATTTTAATAGATTTGTTGAATACTAATGATAAAGAATTATTTGAGATTTGTATTGATACATTGAGAAGTTTCCCAATTGAAGAAGGAAAGAAATTGATATTGAAGCATCCTCAAATTTTAGAACGTGTAAATCATGTAGTGGCTACTACTGAGAATTCACTAGTAAAAGTAATTTTTCAAGACTTTCTTTCAAAGATGAATTCAAATTAGTTCGTTTTTAATGAGATTACGCAAAAAAAACTTGATTGGCTTAATGCCTTACAAGTCTTTTTGTGTTATTGGACTTCAAATTAAAAAAACGACCAAAAGGGGATCGACCTCATCGTATAACTTCTTCATAAGAAAATAAAGTTGGTACAATAAACAGAAAAACATCCTCTAATAATGCATAGAGAATGCTGCTCTGTTTAGAAGGGGGAAATAATTTTAATTTATTTGTTTCATCAGATTCACAAATTCGAGTTCAATATTCCCCTTTAATTTTAAAAAATGACCCACGAATCGTTCCAGCTAGTTTAGACTTCTGCCTAGCAAATTTAAATTTCCCTTCTAATTCCTTTGGTACTTCCATCCCTTCAGAAAGCTTAAAACCAACAGCACGTTTTTTCGGGTCATCCACTGTATACAGGACGTTAATTGCAAGACCATCTTCATAAAAGACGTAGGTCCATTTGATATTTTCTACTTGAAAACTTGCCGTTTCTAAAGGTTTGGCTGCAAACTCTAGTTCACGTTCTTCTTTTAACACTCGGTTCACATAATCAAGGGTCTCCTGACTTTCGCTGGCAGGTAATACTGTCAATTCATGCTTATATTTGTTCATAAAGTAACGAGCCTCATTCGCTCGTAAGCCAGCAAGTGCGTCTGCTACAGGTGAAGACTCTAAACCAATCGTAGACACATTTTTAAAATCAACGATATAGGCCATTTCTATCCCTCCATATCCTTCTTATTTTCGTACAACAGGAATCCACATCTCACCAAGTAATAAGCCGTTACGCTGCCCCATCTCTACCACTGCATTTGGTCCACCAACATAGGCGAAATTCTTTGCTTCAGGCAAGACTTGACCAAATGCAATACCAGTAAGCGTTTGATGCAAGTCATCAGCGGTTTTAGCTTCCCCTTTAACGATTAGATATTCCCCTTTAGGAAATTGAATCACTCTGTCCGCTTCTGGTAACGATTCCTCTGTCATGACCCCGACATAATGCATCAGCTTGTTATTTATAGCTTCGTTTACGATAAAAATATAGTCATTTGAGGCAATGGCTTTTAAGGTGTCAAGCTTACCTTCTTGGTTGACTGCTTGCCAAAAGTCTGCTTTTTCCTTCGTTATGCCCGCATAGTCTGTGTAATGACTCTTAAGTTCAGTTCCAATACCTAACACGTGAAAGCTGTCTTTTTGTTCTAGTATATAATCTGTCATATTCTACACATCCTTTTGAAAAATTGATCAAATGTTTTTTCTTTTCACTTGATAAATATATAATAGGCTTAAACCATGTCAAAAAATGATACTGTTTAGGGGGGCCAGATGAAAAAAGTTGAACGGATTAATACCATCATGCGGTATATCAACAACCGCGCCAACTTTACAATTTCTGAAATCATGAGAGAATTTAATATCTCTCGTTCGACAGCAATTAGAGACATCAGAGAAATTGAAGCTATGGGGATGCCGCTTGTCGCAGAAGTCGGAAGGGACGGGGGGTATTTTGTGATGAACAATTCCGTCCTGCCAACTGTTCGTTTTACCGATAATGAGATTAAAGCTCTTTTTATTGCCTTTATGGCCACAAGAAACCAACAACTCCCTTATTTAAAGAGTCGCCAGTCTTTAGCTGAAAAATTACTAGGACTCATCTCAGAAACCCAGCAAGATGACCTTGTTCTGTTAAATCGCCTCTTGCTATTTGAAGGGACTAATCCAAATAATCCTGATCTGCTTGATTTGACAGATCTCCCTCATCCCATGTTAGAAAAATTAATCCAACTGCTTATTTTGGATCGATATTTACTGATTACCATGAGAGAGGAGAACGTGATAAAGTCCTATCCTATTTACCTCTTGAATCTTTATCGTGAAAAAAGCCTTTGGCTGATTGAAGGCTTTGATTTAAAGGAAGAGAAGAAACGGATTTTGCCTGTCGACAACCTCACAGATGTAGAACCATGCTCTACAAAAAATAGATTAAGCAGGAAAAAGATTTTAGAAAAACTAAGTAAACAGGAGGAAGTAATCAACCTTGTCCTTGAACTTGGTCCAAAGGCAATTGCACAGTTCAAAAAATACCATCCTTTCAAAATGTCAATTTCTTATACGAATCCTTACCAAACTACAGCCATTTTAAAGACTTTTATCGATGTTAATCATTCAGAAGAAATAACCGAAATAACAAATTGGCTATTTTTCCTAGGCGATGATATCAAGGTCAGGGAAATGCCTGTAGAAATCTTGGAAGGTTTACAAGAGAGACTCCTCCTATATTGTCCATAATCAATGCTGGTTAGACCTCACAGCGATTCCTATGAATTTTGACAAGAAGGTAGTTAAATAAATACATTTAGATAAAGGGGTTCATTTTATTGAATTCTTATGATGAAGATCTAATAAAGGATTTGGAATTAAAAGACCTACTTAAATATGTCAAAGTACATGAAAATCCAGAAATTTATTTAGATTTAATAGAACAAAAATTTGTTTTTGCTGTTTCAAAAATAAATTGGTTACAAACCAATAAACACCATAGTAAGAGCTCAAATAATGAATCGTTACTTTCTGATGCTCTTCTATTTATAACTGAATTAAAAGAAAAATATTTAGCTAATGACTTACAAGTAATTTACATAGGGGATAACCTTACAGAGTTTGGGTACCAGTTTGAATTAAAACATTTAAAAGAGTTACTAGTCTATTTTTTAGATATCCCACAGCATCACTACTTTATATCATTAGAAGGGGATTGGTGTATCTGTCTTTCATTTGAAAACTATTTGGATTTCGGATTTAGTTTAAACAACAAATAATTTTGATCGTCACGTATAGGAAAAATAAAAAATGATAAGAAGTGAAAAAACCTTGAATGGCTTTATACCAATCAAGGTTTTTTGCTTTTATTGCTCCTTAAACACGTAAAAAAGACAAAAGACTCTTTGTATATAAGCCTTATAGTGTGTTTTTCTTATGAAAAGAGCACACAATCGCTGCACAGCACGTGCTGAAGACATTTGGGCTTCTTTGATGCATGTGAGTTGATTAAACTTATAACCTAAGGGAAGAAGGGAGGAATTCCAACTGTACTTAACCAAAAGGGGCACGACGTTACTATCTATGCTGCTTCATACGACATCTTTTCTATCAATAGAAGATTTACAGAATCGAATGAATGTCTCGACTCGAACCGTTTACGCTGAAATCAAACGAATGAACAGCTGGCTGGAAACTCATCAGCTTAGTGGTGTGCAGCGAAAAGGCCAACTTGGCTATTATTTAAACCCTCATGAAAAAGAAGTCATTATTCAAAAAGCTGATACCATTCTTATTGGTCACGATTATGAACCATGTGTAAAGGAACGAAGGGCCATTTTGCTTTTATCCATTGCATGCAGCGAGCATTGCCTAAGAATTGATGATTTTATGAAGATGACAAAGGTGAGCCGAAATACATTGCTCGAGGATATGAAACAGCTAAAAGAAGCGCTTTCAAAGCAGGAGATCACACTCCGCTATCAATCAGCAAGCGGCTATGTCATATCAGGAGACGAAAGGGCCATTCGATTGGCACTCAAACCTTATATACATTTCATTCGCACCATGATAAAAAACGAAAAAACGTTTCCGTCGTTTTGGTTAAAGGGACCTATTTCATCCAAACGGGTACACCATCTCCTCCAGCAGTCAGAACAAGAACTTAAGCTTGAATTTGCAGATGAGATGCTGGAACAGCTCTCTTTGGATCTCTTTTTCTACTTCAAGCGGATGAAGCTGGGGCATGCTGTACACATTTCAAACGAAGAAAAGCGAACATTGCAGGAAACAGAGGAATGCTTGGCTGCTATTCGTTTCATGGCGCAGATTCAAAAAGAGGCCAGTCTCATTGTTCATGATGATGAGATCTATTTTCTTAGCACCTTATGGCTCAGTGCCAAAAAACAAAAACTTCCATCAATTAAAAAACCAGAAGAACATCTCATTCGCACGATCGCCAGACAAATGATATTTGACTTTCAGAGATATGCTTGTATTTCCTTTCAAGAACCAAAAGCATTGGAGCAAAACTTGACAATGCATTTAATTCCAGCTTATTACAGGCTCATCTATCACATTGGTATCATCAATGAATTGACGGATTCTATAAAAAAGGCACAGCCAGAAGTGTTTGAAATCACTCAAAAAGTTGCTTGTCATTTAGAAAAGGTGGCCTGTTCAAAGTTGAGTGACCATGAAATTGCATATCTCGCCATGCATTTTGGCAGCTGGATGAGAAGAGAAGGAATTTCATCCATTGTCAGGCGTTCTGTATACATTGTCTGCGGAGAAGGAATCGGCACAAGTAACATGCTGAAAACTCAGCTTCTCGAATTAATTGGCTACATTGAAGTACGCGGACTGTTATCAAAGCGTGCATATGAAGAATTAACAGCCGTTGATGCAGATTTCGTTGTGTCCACAACACCTATTTCGTTTAAAGGAAAACCAGTTCATCTCGTTCATCCTATTTTAACTGCCTATGAGAAAAAAACATTACTTCAATACGGGAAAGGCTCAGAAACGAAGATTGAAGAGAAGCATGTAAACGCTTTATTTAACATCATTCAGCAGCATACCATCGTACAAAATAAACAAGCACTGCTTCATGATATTAGGGAGCTGCTTTATCCCACATATGTATCCTATCAGAAAGGGTGGAATCCAGTGTTAAATGATTTATTAACAGAACAAACCATCAAGCTCCACCAAACAGCAGACACATGGCAAGAGGCGATTACAAAAGCGGCGCAGCCTTTACTTGATCAACATGCTATTAAACCAAGTTATGTAGAAGCCATGATACAGTCTGTTCTTCAAAATGGTCCTTATATTGTCATTGCACCACAAGTGGCCATTCCACATGCAAGGCCCGAGGACGGCGTGAACAAATTGAGCATGACACTCATGTCATTCAAACAGCCCATTTCGTTTTCAAAGGATGGAAAAAAGCAGGTGCGGCTCGTCATAGTGCTAGCGGCTATTGACAGCATGACCCACCTGAAAGCACTCAAACAGCTGACCATGCTGTTAAGTGAAGAGAAACGGACGAAACAATTGATTGAAGCAGAAGATTTAGCATCCGTTCAAAAACTAATCGATCAATTTTCACAAGTATAAAGGAGGAGTAAGAAAATGAAAAAAATTCTTGTTGTATGTGGAAACGGGTTAGGAAGCAGCTTTATTGTAGAAATGAATGTCAAAAAAGCATTAGAAGAATTAGGTCTTAAAGCTGAAGTGGATCATACCGATCTCAGTACAAGTAAAAATGAACAAGCAGACCTTTATATCGGAGCAGCTGATATTATTGACCAGCTGAATGACGGCACAAGAAATGTGGCTGGCTTAAACAATTTGTTAGACCAGGAAGCCATTAAAGACGTCCTTCGTCAACATATTTAAGTCATGAAAAAGGGGGATTCACATCATGATAGAACTGATCATGAACGATATATTGGGCACACCTGCCATTCTCATCGGTTTGTTTGCACTAGCCGGTTTACTTTTACAGAAAAAATCAGCTGCAGACACTGTGTCAGGCACCTTGAAAACAACCATGGGTTTCTTAATATTAGGGGCGGGCGCTACAGTAGTCTCTGATTCACTCGGGGTTTTTCGAAAGATGTTTGAAGCAGCCTTTCACATTCAAGGGGTTGTCCCAAATACAGATGCTATGGCAGCCATTGCTCAAAAGGAATTCGGTACACAGACAGCACTTATCATGATTTTTGGTATGCTGGTCAATTTGTTACTTGCAAGATTCACACCCTTTAAATACGTCTTTTTGACTGGTCACCACACATTGTATATGGCGGCTATGCTCGCCGTCGTTCTCTCGACAGCCGGCCTGCACGGATGGCTGCTCATCTCTACTGGCTCAATGATATTAGGTGCAGCTATGGTCATTGCACCCGCAATCCTTCAGCCGTTTACGAGGAAAGTCACCGGAAGCAATGATCTCGCGCTCGGACACTTCAGTACTTTCGGGTATTTTACTGCGGGAATGATCGGCAAATGGGTTGGTTCTCCTGAAAAATCAACGGAAACCATTCAAGTGCCTAAATCACTCGGTTTTCTAAGAGATACATCTGTTGCCATTTCGATTACGATGGCTTTACTGTTCTTTGCAATTGCACCGTTTGCAGGAATTCCTTATATAGAACAAATTAGCGGGGGCACGAACTTCGCTGTCTTCATTCTCATTCAGGCGATTACGTTTGCTGCTGGTGTGTACATTATTTTAGCAGGGGTACGGATGGCCATTGGCGAGATCGTGCCTGCATTTAAAGGGATTGCCGATCGATTCGTGAAGGGGGCAAAGCCAGCACTTGATGCGCCAACCGTTTTTCCATTTGCGCCAAATGCGGTCATTATCGGTTTTTTATGCAGCTTTGCAGGAGGTATCGTATCCATTTTTCTTTTACCTTTGTTTGGTTTAACTGTCATTGTCCCTGGTCTTGTCCCGCACTTTTTTTGCGGTGCTACAGCAGGCGTGTATGGCAATGCAACTGGAGGGGTTAGAGGGGCTGTCGCTGGGGCCTTTGTAAATGGATTGCTTCTTTCCTTTTTACCTGCTTGTTTATTACCTGTGTTAGGAACCCTTGGCTTTGAAGGGACAACGTTTGGAGATACAGACTTTGGTATCATCGGAATCTTGATTGGATTGATCAAGTTTTTATTTCAACTGTAAAAAGGAGGAGCCTGAGAATGACAGCCGTTTTTTCACCTTCACTGATGTGCATGGATCTAACGCATTTCCGTGAACAAATTCATCTTCTCAACACGAGAGCAGACCGGTACCATGTCGACGTGATGGATGGGCATTATGTGAAGAATATTACGTTATCACCCTTTTTCATTGAACAGCTTCGGAAACTGACAAATTTACCGATTGATGTTCATCTAATGGCCGAACATCCGCAGGAATTTTTAATCGATGCATGTATTGATGCAGGCGCAACGATGATTTGTTTACACCCAGAAGTCGTGCAAAAAGATGCCTTTCGAATCATACGCCATATTCACCAAAGAAAATGTGAGGTTGGCTTTGTTCTAAATCCCGCCACACCTGTTGCAGCATTAGATTCCTTTATTCATTTAATAGACAGAGTGACGATCATGACAATCGATCCAGGCTTTGCCGGACAGCCTTTTATTAAAGAAATGCTTCAGAAAATTAAACAGGTGAAAGATATCAAAAAACACGAAGGATACTCGTTTTCAATTGAAGTAGACGGCTCTTGTAATGAGAGCACGTTCCGGCTGCTTGCTGAGGCTGGAAATGAGATCTACATCATCGGCACCTCAGGTTTATTTGGACTTCATAAAGAACTCGACACTGCTTGGGAAAGAATGAAGCAAATATTTGCAAAAGAAACAGCCTCAATCGAATCACGTTAGTAAAAGAGAGGATGAAAACCATCCTCTTTTTTTACGCAAATTTTACTAAAACACAATTCATTCACCAAAACTTACCCAAAAACAAAATAAAAATCAAAAATTCATAATTGAAAGCGCTTTATTTATGTGTTATCCTTCAAATATCTTTAGTAAATATTTAGTCAAATAACGATGAGGAGTTTGCCTATGACCACACTCAAAGATATTGCTCATGATGCAAAAGTGTCCGTTTCCACTGTATCCCGTGTGTTAAATGGCGATCAAACGCTTGCCGTTTCACACACAACGAGACAAAACATCCTCGACATTGCTAAGAAGTTAAACTATACCCCAGTGAGAGCAAGAAAAGCCGATCAAGCAGAAGAAAAAAGCCCATCTGAATCCCCAGTCATCGGTGTCGTTGTCGCTCAATCCATTGACGAAGAATTAAATGATCCCTTTTTTTCATCGATTCGAAAAGGAATTGAAAAAGAATATGCCAAACAAGGCCTGTCCACTCTCCATACCTTTCGCCTAAGAAGCATGGATAAAGGGACGATGCTAAAGGAAATTGACGGCTTGATCGTCATTGGACGAATCAGCCCCGATACGGTTGAAAAAATGACAAATCGAATGGAACACATTGTTTTTATCAATCATTATGCGGATGAAGATTTGTATGATTGTGTACATGTGGATTTTGTCAGAGCGGCAGATCGCGCCATTCGTCATCTGCAATCTCTCGGCTATACACATCTAGGCTATATTGGCGGGAAAGAGCGGGAGCATTATTTCGAAGGTAATGCTGTGATTGAGGACGAAAGACAAACGACGTTTATGAAAAGAATGCAGGAGACGGGCGCTCTTCATATGGAAGACATCCACATTGGTGAATACTCCATGCAAGAAGGCTATACGCTTATGCAGCAAGCGATCAAAAAGGGAAAACTGCCGCAAGCCTTTTTCATTGGAAGTGACTCTATGGCAATCGGCGCAATGCGCGCTCTGCATGAAGCCGGTCTACACGTACCTTCAGATGTATCCATTGTTGGGTTTAATGACATTGAAGCCGCTTCATTTTCAAGCCCGCCGCTTACGACCGTCAAAGTATATACAGAAGAAATGGGGGAAGTCGGTCTGAAGCTTTTGCTTGAGAGAATAAACGGAAGAAAACTTCCTCTGAAAGTCGTCGTTCCAACAACACTCATCGAGCGAGGCAGTACATGTCTCATCCATGAAAGGGGGTGAACCATAGATTTCAGCTAACAAAAAAGAGACAAAAAAGCAGAAAGCAAGCTGCTTAGCATGATGGCCAGATCATGCTGAACACAAGGCAGCCTGCCGCTATGCTCTCTTATCTCTTTGAAAAGAATAGAATTCCAGTATAATGGACTTCCTTTGTTTCCGCAACTGCATGAATTCTACCGATAATCGTCTGAATTTTCAGTGATCAAAAGGAGGAAACCATGAATAAAAAAATCATGCTGCTGACTGCAGCCATTTTCTTGACCATGATTTTGTCTGCTTGCGGTAATAACAGCTCATCTGAAGCAAATGGAAAGGTCACCTTGACGCTATTTTCAACAATGAGCAACAGCGGGGAAAGAAAAGCGTTTGAAGAAGTCATTCGTGAGTTTGAGAAGAAGCATGAGCAGATTCGAATCGATGCTAATTTTCCAGGCAACAGCTATGAAGATATGATCCGCGTCAAAATGGGAGCAAACGATATGCCAGACCTGTTTGATACACATGGCTGGGCCAAACTGCGCTATAGCGAGTATGTGGCTGATTTAAAAGAGATGGATTGGGTCAAACAGCTTGATCCTTCACTCGACCAAATTTTAAAAGACCAAGATGGGAAAGTGTACGCTTACCCGCTGAATCAAGCAAAAGACGGGCTTAGCTTTAATGCCAATCTATTAAAGGAATATGGCATAGAAGTCCCTAGAACACTTGATGAATTAAAATCTGCTTTGCTGACAGTGAAAGAAAAGAGCAAAGGAGATGTTGTGCCGCTCTGGATACCAGGAGGAGATAACTCAAATATTGCCCAAGTCTTTGATGAGCTGGCGACGCCTTTATTAATCACCGATCAAAAGCATCAATACGGAAAGGAACTTGAAAACGGATCATTTGATTGGTCTCTCTATACACCGCTTGCACAATTCATGAAAGATCTGAAGGATCAAGACCTTTTAAACAAGGATGTCCTGACAGCGAAACTCTCTCAAGCGCCTGAACTCATGGCACAAAACAAAATCGCCTTCACCTTTGTCGGAGGATCCTTAGGACCTGAAGCAACAGAGCTGAATTCATCGATCAAAGTAGGCACGATGCCTGTTCCAGCCATTCATAAAGGAGATGAACAAAGCTGGATTGGCGGAGAACGTTTTACTGTTGCTGCTTGGAAAGACTCTAAGCATCTAAAAGAAGCAAAACAATTCATCGATTTTTTAGCAAAACCTGAAAACGCAAAAAAAATCGCAGAGGGCACATCCTCTGAAACAGCTCTAAAACAAGTGAAAGCGAAAAACTATTACTCTGCATTTTACGATCAATACGAACAGGTGAAGATTGAACCGTATTTCGATCGAAAATACTTACCAAGCGGAATGTGGGCGGTCATGGCAACAACCGGTCAAGAATTATTAGCAGGCTCCATCACACCAGAACAGTTATCAAAGAAAATGGAAGAGGAATATAAGCGTTTGAAAAAACAATAGCCGATGGATGCTGAAACAGGAGTGAAGCCAATGAATGACATCACAAAAGCAAAACAGCCCGCCGCATTCACCTCTTTACCAAAACAAAAGATACAAAAACGCCAGAATTCATCACTTTGGTGGATGTACATGCCAGCTGTTCTCGTCGTCAGTACCTTTATCATTTATCCTTTTTTAAACGGCATTCAGCTTTCTTTTACGAATTGGAACGGTTTCTCACAAACTTATCAATGGATTGGTCTTGAGCAATATCAAAGACTGCTTCAGGATCAAGCGACATGGCTTGTTGTCAAAAACACGCTTCTCTATGGAATCGGGAGCACTGTCTTACAAAATATCATCGGACTTGGATATGCTCTTTTATTAAATCAAAGCTTAAAGATGAAAGCCATCACAAGAACGGTCATCTATTTACCTGTCATGATCAGCCCGATTGCGATGGGCTATATTTGGTATTTTGTGTTTGCTTACCAAGGCGGTGCCTTAAATGATGTGGTGACGCTTTTTGGATTTGATCAAATAAATGCGCTCGGCAACCCGCAATTCAACACATGGATCATTGTGCTTGTCAACACATATCAATTCGTCGGGATTGCGATGATCATTTATTTAGCAGGACTTCAAAGTATTCCTAAGGATTATTATGAAGCGGCTCAATTAGACGGCGCATCGAGCTTCCAGCAATTCAGGCGGATTACATTGCCGCTGCTTATGCCGTCGATCACCATTAATGTTGTACTGAATGTCATTGGCGGGCTCAAGCTCTTTGATGTCATTGTGGCACTCACGGGCGGCGGACCTGGAGATTCCTCGCAATCCATGTCGACCTTTATGTATGATCTGTACTTCAAACGCCAGGATGCAGGCTATGCAGCGACGCAAGGGGTGTTCATGGCGGTCATCATCCTTGTCATTAGTGTCGCAGCGCTGATTTATTTCAAACGAAAGGAGACTGAGGTGTGATGGATAACGCCTATAAACGCAAGAAAAGATGCTACTCCTTCCTCGCACTATTGATCACATTGCTGCACCTCATTCCATTTTATATTTTGGTGACGACATCATTAAAGGGGATAGGAGATTTCAGTTCAAAATGGCTGTTTCCGAAAGCACTGCATCTTGAAAACTTCCGCACAGCATGGACAGAGGCTCAGCTTGGCCAGTCCTTTTTGAATACAGTGATCATTACGTTCAGTTCCGCTGTATTGCTCATTATCTTTGGATCTCTTGCAGCCTATCCGCTTGCAAGAAGGAACACAAAGCTGAATAAAGCAGTCTATGTTTTATTTATTGCCATTATGGTCATTCCACCGCTTACAGCCCTTGTCCCGCTCTATAAAATGGTCGTTCAAATCGGGATGATGAACACCTATCAAATTGCTGTTTTAAATAATGTGGCTGCTTTTTTGCCGCTGACAATTTTCTTATACGCAGGCTTTATCCGGTCGACAATTCCAAAGGAGCTTGAAGAAGCTGCCCGTATTGATGGTGCAGGGACACTCAGAGTTTTTTTCACAGTCGTTTTTCCGCTTCTGAAGCCCATTACCGCTTCTGTATTAATTATTGCCTGCGTGTATATTTGGAACGACTATCAATTTGCTATCTTCTTTTTGCAAGATAAAGAGATGCATACACTCACAGTCGCCTTATCCCATTTTTTTGGTCAAAATCAGCATCAGCTTCAGCTCGTTGGGGCAGCTGCACTCATTGCGATGCTGCCAATGGTCACGATGTTTTTACTTTTGCAAAAATATTTTATCGCAGGGCTTTCACAAGGCTCTGTCAAAGGCTAGCCCAATATAGATGTAAAAAGGAGAGTCGTCTATGTCTAAAATTACATTTATCGGTGCAGGGAGTACCGTGTTTGCTAAAAATATATTAGGAGATTGTCTGTTTGTTCCCGCCCTTGCAGGCTTTGAATTCGCATTATATGATATCGACCACAACCGGCTGAAAGAATCAGAAACGATGCTCCGGCATTTAAAAGCAAATTACGGTGCAAATGTGACCATCCAGTCCTATCACAACCGGAAAGAAGCCTTAAAGGATGCGAAATATGTTATCAATGCCATCCAAGTTGGAGGCTACCGGCCAAGTACTGTCATTGATTTTGAAATACCAAAAAAATACGGATTAAGACAAACGATTGCGGATACGGTTGGGATCGGCGGCATCTTCCGCTCCCTTCGAACGATTCCTGTCATGCTGGAATTTGCAAAGGACATGGAAGAGGTTTGTCCAAATGCTTTATTGTTAAATTACACGAACCCAATGGCCACACTGACAGGTGCGATGCTGCGCTATACTCAGGTTCAAACGATTGGTCTCTGTCATAGTGTGCAAGTCTGTACAAAGGACCTATTTGAATCTCTTGAAATGGAACATGAAGGCATTGAAGAAAAAATTGCCGGCATTAACCATATGGCATGGTTATTAGAGGTAAAACGGGACGGAAAAGACTTGTATCCAGAAATCAAAAGACGGGCAAAAGAAAAGCAGCAATCGAGGCATCATGATATGGTACGTTTTGAACTGATGGATAAATTCGGCTACTATGTCACAGAATCCTCAGAGCACAATGCCGAATACCATCCATATTTCATCAAATCACGGTACCCAGAACTAATCGGTCAGTTTAACATTCCGCTCGATGAATACCTGAGACGCTGCGAGGAACAAATCAACAATTGGAATACAATGAAGCATGATCTAGTGGGGAACACACAGATCACACATACCCGCTCTAAAGAATATGGTTCACGTATCATTGAAGCGATCGAAACGAACGTTCCCTTTAAATTTGCCGGGAATGTGCTGAACACAGGCGGGCTCATTCACAACCTGCCTGAAAAAGCGTGTGTCGAAGTGCCGTGTGTTGCAGACCGGAGCGGTATCATGCCATGCTATGTCGGAGAAATACCTGAACAATTGGCTGGACTCAATCGAACCAATATCAGCTCACAACTGATGACAATTGAAGCAGCAATCAGCGGGAAAAAAGAACACATTTATCAAGCGGCATTACTAGATCCACACACAAGTGCTGAACTGTCGATTGATGACATCATCAAATTATGCGATGAACTCATTGAAGAACATGGTGAGATGCTGCCAAATTATATAGAACCAAATCAATATGCCGCATCAACCAAATAACAGAAATGAACCAGCCTCTACCTGATGCACCGCGCATCAGGTTTTTCTTATGAAGCAAAAAGAGGATTGACTGAGACCCATTTTAATATTATGATTTTTCTAAAGTTACCCAATAGTTAATCAAAAACACATCATGAAATTTCGGTATTCTAGTGTTAAATGTCACAAACAAACCAATCTGTGTTGAACAAGAGCCTGACTAAAATGTTTATCACAACGTAAACCAAAACTGCCGTTTGATTTGACAAAGAGTGTATACAGATGAATGCCCGTTAGATGAGACAATGACGATACATACACACCCTTTAAGCATGACATTCTTTAACAAAGAGGAGAGAGGGAACATGACCAAAACAGATGTACAAACGTTGAAAAATTATATCGGCGGACAATGGATTGAGGCAGAAACTAGTCAAACAGAGGAAGTATATAACCCAGCTACTGGCGAGATCATCGCAGAAGTGCCGCTTTCAACAAAAAAAGATGTCGAACATGCGGTACAGGCAGCACAAGAAGCATTTGCCACTTGGTCGAAAACTCCCGTTCCCCGCCGTGCACGCATTTTATTTAAATACCAACAGTTACTCGTTGACAAATGGGATGAGCTGGCTGAACTCGTAACGATTGAAAACGGAAAAAGCATCACAGAAGCAAAAGGAGAAGTGCAGCGCGGAATTGAATGTGTCGAATTTGCCGCTGGTGCACCAACCTTAATGATGGGAAAACAATTACCAGATATCGCATCTGGACTCGAATCTGGCATGTACCGCTATCCAATTGGCGTCATCGGCGGAATTACACCATTTAACTTTCCGATGATGGTTCCTTGCTGGATGTTCCCGCTTGCCATTGCCTGCGGAAATACGTTTGTTTTAAAACCTTCAGAGCGCACGCCGATTCTTGCCGCACGATTAGCCGAATTATTTGAAGAAGCTGGTCTTCCAAAAGGGGTTCTTAACATTGTCAATGGAGCTCATGATGTCGTCAATGGTCTGCTTGAACACCAAAAGGTCAAAGCCATTTCATTTGTCGGCTCTCAGCCAGTTGCAGAATACGTCTATAAAAAAGGCACAGAGCATGGCAAACGTGTCCAAGCACTTGCAGGAGCAAAAAATCACTCCATTGTCCTCAAAGATGCAGATTTAGACGCGACAACGAAACAAATCATTGGTGCTGCCTTTGGATCAGCAGGAGAGCGCTGCATGGCCGCGGCCGTTGTCGCAGTGGAAGAAGAAGTGGCAGATGATCTCATTCAAAAATTAGTTGATGAATCGAATAAGCTTGTCATTGGAAACGGAATAAATGAAGAGGTCTTTCTTGGTCCAGTCATTCGAGAGGAACATAAGGAGCGAACGCTTCAATACATTCAGTCAGGGATTGAAGAAGGCGCAAGTCTCATTCGAGATGGCAGGAAAGATCACGAAACAAATGGAAAAGGGTATTTCGTTGGACCAACGATCTTTGACCATGTGACAAATCAAATGAAAATTTGGCAGGACGAGATTTTCGCCCCAGTCTTATCAATAGTTCGTGTCTCTTCACTGACAGAAGCGATCGACCTGTCTAATCAATCAAAATTTGCGAACGGTGCCTGCCTGTACACAGACAGTGCATCAAGCATCAGAGAATTTCGCGAAAATATTGAAGCAGGGATGCTCGGCGTCAATATCGGTGTTCCCGCACCAATGGCATTTTTCCCGTTTTCCGGCTGGAAGGATTCTTTCTACGGGGATTTGCACGCCAATGGAACAGACGGAGTGGAGTTTTACACAAGAAAGAAGATGGTGACCGCTCGTTATATGTGATCAACACTCATCAATTAACTTAGAAAATGCAGTTCCAAAAGGAGAACTGCATTTTTTGTTGTCTTCTAGTCAAAAAGTAAGGGTTTTCATCATGATTACAGCAAGGATTTGCACTAGAAATCATTCTTTCTATTCATTCTTCATCAGTATCTATCAACATATTTTGAAATTGGGCCTAAACCCCAATATTAGGAAGATGAAAACAGGAGGAAATGAAACGATGAGGACGAGGATGAAGTGCGGCGTTGGTTTATTGATTTTTGCTTTGGTACTGAGTTGTTTACCGGTATATGATGCGAGTGCGGCAAGCACAACAATTGCAAAACGTGTAGGAAATGCAAACCCGCTCATAGACCACCACTTGGGCGCTGATCCGTTTGCGCTCACCTATAACGGAAGAGTGTACATTTATATGTCGAGTGATGACTATGAATATCACAGCAACGGTACGATTAAAGATAATTCTTTTGCCAATTTGAATAGGGTCTTCGTCATCTCTTCAGCAGATATGGTGAACTGGACAGATCATGGCGCGATTCCAGTAGCCGGTGCAAATGGGGCAAATGGAGGCAAAGGGATTGCTAAATGGGCAGGTGCTTCCTGGGCTCCATCAGCGGCGGTGAAAAAAATCAATGGGAAGGATAAATTTTTCCTTTATTTCGCGAACAGCGGCGGAGGGATTGGGGTTCTGACAGCAGATTCCCCAATCGGTCCATGGACAGATCCTATCGGAAAAGCGCTTGTCACGCCAAATACACCAGGAATGTCCGGGGTGGTATGGCTGTTTGATCCAGCCGTTTTTGTAGATGATGACGGCACTGGTTATTTATATGCCGGCGGAGGCGTTCCAGGCGGTTCTAATCCAACGCAGGGACAATGGGCCAATCCTAAAACAGCAAGAGTCTTAAAACTTGGGCCTGATATGACAAGTGTTGCCAGTAGCGCCTCGACCATTGATGCTCCATTTATGTTTGAAGACTCAGGGATGCATAAGTATAACGGAACCTATTACTATTCCTATTGCATCAACTTTGGCGGCTCCCACCCAGCAGATAAACCACCTGGTGAGATCGGTTATATGACGAGCTCAAGTCCGATGGGTCCATTTACGTATAGAGGGCATTTCCTGAAAAATCCGGGTGCATTTTTTGGCGGAGGCGGTAACAACCATCATGCGGTGTTCAATTTTAAAAACGAGTGGTATGTCGTGTATCATACCCAAACGGTCAGCTCTGCTTTATACGGGGCAGGAAAAGGCTACAGATCTCCGCATATTAATAAGCTTGTGCATAATGCTGACGGCTCCCTTCGAGAGGTTGCAGCCAATTTTGAAGGGGTCAAACAGCTTTCCAACCTGAATCCTTATCAGCGGGTAGAAGCTGAAACATTTGCATGGAATGGACGCATTTTGACAGAGGCCTCTTCAGCTCCAGGCGGACCGGTCAATAACCAGCATGTCACAAACATTCAAAACGGAGATTGGGTGGCTGCCAGTAACGTCGATTTCGGATCAAACGGCGCAAGAACATTTAAAGCGAATGTAGCATCAAATACAGGCGGAAAAATAGAAGTACGCCTCGGAAGCCCTGACGGCAGACTCGTCGGAACATTAAATGTCCCTTCCACAGGCGGAACAAACAATTGGCGAGAAGTAGAAACGACAGTAAACGGAGCAGCTGGCGTGCACAACGTATTTTTTGTCTTTACTGGAACAGGTGCAAACCTATTTCAGTTTGATTCCTGGCGGTTTACTCAATAACAAAGGATGAGAAAATGATAGGAGAGTGGAAAAATTTGATGTCAATGATCAAAAAAACAATCTGTACTTTATTGATCTGCTTCACCATGCTGTCTGTCATGTTCATCGGACCTGGCGCAACTGAAGTTTCAGCAGCAGATGCCAATATTAATATCAATGCAGAAAGACAAGTGATTCGCGGCTTTGGCGGAATGAACCATCCGGCTTGGATTGGTGATTTGACCGCACCTCAAAGGGAAACCGCCTTTGGCAATGGGCAGAATCAGTTAGGGTTTTCCATTCTAAGAATTTTTGTAGATGAGAACAGAAATAATTGGCACAGAGAGGTCGCCACAGCCAAAAGAGCAATAGAGCATGGAGCTTTAGTGATCGCTTCACCTTGGAATCCTCCAAGCCATATGGTCGAGACTTTCAACCGTAATGGTACAACTGCAAAGCGGCTGAGATACAATCAATACGCTGCATATGCTCAGCATCTGAACGATTTTGTGACGTATATGAAAAATAATGGCGTCAATCTCTATGCGATATCAGTACAAAACGAGCCTGATTATGCACATGAATGGACATGGTGGACTCCTCAGGAAATCCTGCGTTTCATGAGAGAAAATGCCGGCTCCATTAATGCCCGCGTGATTGCGCCAGAATCCTTTCAATACCTTAAAAATATATCAGATCCTATCTTAAATGATCCGCAAGCGCTTAGAAATATGGACATTCTCGGAGCCCATTTGTACGGAACCCAAATCAGCCAGCTTCCATATCCTCTTTTCAAACAAAAAGGAGGGGGGAAGGAGCTTTGGATGACAGAGGTCTACTACCCGAATAGCGATAACAATTCAGCGGACCGCTGGCCTGAGGCATTAGGGGTTTCAGAGCATATTCACCATTCGATGGTAGAAGGGGACTTTCAGGCATATGTTTGGTGGTACATCCGCAGATCCTACGGCCCTATGAAGGAAGATGGCCTGATCAGTAAACGCGGTTACAACATGGCGCATTTCTCCAAGTTTGTACGCCCAGGATACGTCAGAATTGATGCAACGAAAAGTCCTGAACCAAATGTTTTCGTATCTGCCTACAAAGGAAACAATCAGGTTGTTATTGTCGCGATTAACAAAAACAATACAGGAGTCAATCAGCACTTTGTAATGCAAAATGGAACTGCTTCGCAAGCATCAAGATGGATTACAAGCAGCAACAGCAACCTTCAGCCCGGTACAGACTTAAATATATCAGGTAATCAATTTTGGGCTCATCTCCCGGCTCAAAGTGTGACAACATTTGTAGTCAAACGCTAGAATCAATTGAATCACCAAAAGCCAATTTTCTCATTTCAAAAGAAAATTGGCTTTTTTTATGCAAATAGGAAGTTGATTTTTTCACTATGTTCTTACATTGGGTATAATAATGGCAATGACTTCAGGAGAGTGATCAATGTATGCCAAAGCATCAAAGCAAAGTATTAATGATCGATGATGAAAAAGAAATTTTGGAATTAATCAACACAGTATTAACAAGAGAAGGCATTGATCGCGTTATAACAGCTTCAACTGCCCGTGATGGGCTCACGAAATTCCACCAAGAACAGCCTGATCTTGTCATACTTGATATTATGCTGCCAGACGGTGAAGGCTATGATATTTGCAGACAAATTAGAGAGACCTCCCATGTTCCGATTATCTTTTTATCAGCAAAGGGAGAGGAAACAGACAAAATTGTAGGTCTTGCCATCGGCGGGGATGACTACATTACAAAACCGTTCAGTCCAAAGGAAGTCGCCTACCGGGTGAAAGCGCAGCTAAGACGGCTCTCATACTTGCAGTCATCTCAAGCGGATCCCGTCATCAAAAAAGGGCCGTTTGAGTTAAACGAGCAGCAAGCAGAACTGAAGAAAAATGGCGCGGTCATTGAGCTCACGCCGAAAGAGCTTCTGCTGATGACCTACTTCTTGCAGCACCCGAACCGCATCATCAGTAAAGAAACGCTTTATCAAACTGTTTGGGGGGAAGACTTCTTCGGTTCTGACAATACGGTGATGGTTCATATCCGAAGACTTCGGGAAAAAATAGAAAATTCCCCGTCCACACCAGAGTTTCTCGTCACAGTCAAAGGGCTTGGCTATAAATTTGTTGTAAAGGATGCGTAAGGATGAAATGGCGATTAACAGGCAGGTATATGGTCTCTGTCATTATCGTGACCATTATCACGGTCTTTATCAACTTATTCGTATTTATGATTTGGCTCGTACTTCAGGCAAACAGCCAGCATAACGAGGAAAATACGCCCGAAACCTTCACAAGATCATTTGAACAATACATCTCTTTTTCTGATCAAGGAATGACCGTAAACAAAGAAGGGCAGAAAGCCTTAAAACAACAGAATGCATGGATTCAAATTTTAGACGAAAATGGCCAAAACGTGTATCATGCGCAAGCACCTAAAGGATTAAAGAACAAATATACACCGATAGAAATCGTGAACTTACATAAATATAAAGATAAGCAATTATTATCGACCATTTATGCTGGCGGAAAAAAAGTAAAGGGCAAAGAATACAGCTACTTTATCGGTTTTAAAGACCCTTCCATCGGAAAATACCTATTCTCGTTTGACACGAAGGATTTAGTAACAAGATTCAATATCGGGACGATGATTTTATTATCAATTGATGCCATCATAGCATTACTCATTGGTTACTTATTCAGCCGGCAGCTCACAAAACCGCTCGGCCGTGCCATTCATAGCATCCAGCGGCTGGCAAACGGAGATTACACGACAAATCTGCCTGCTAAAGGAATTTATAAAGATGTCTTCTATAATGTCAATCACTTATCAGAGCAGCTCGCTTCAAGCAAAAAAGAAAAAGACAAACTAGAGCAAATGCGGGAAGAATGGATCAGCCATATTTCTCATGATATTAAAACGCCGCTCGCTTCTATTCAAGGCTATGCAGAAATCATGAAAGACCCAAAGTATCCTCTTTCAAAGCAAGACATCAGACATTACGCGGGCATCATTGAGAATAAATCATTATATATCAAAGATGTCATGGAGGATCTGAATTTAACGACAAGGCTGAAAAATAACGGCGTAATGCTCAATAAAGAGCTGGTCAACATTGTGTCACTGCTGCGGGAAACGTTAATTGATATTTTAAACGATTCAAGATATGCAGATCAGACGATTGAGCTTCAAACGAATGAAGACAAGCTCATGCTGAATATTGATAAAATCCTCATTCGAAGAGCGGTTACCAATCTGATTTTAAATGCCCTCGTTCACAATGATTCTGATGTGACGATCATTGTACAGCTTGAACAAAAAGAAAAAACCCATATCACGATTAAAGACAACGGCAGAGGAATAGAAGAGGCAGAGCTGGAAAAAGTGTTTGACCGCTATTACAGGGGGACGAATACAGGAGTTTCACATGCTGGCTCTGGTCTTGGGATGGCCATTGCAAAGGATATTATCGTCAAGCACGGCGGGGACATCACGATCCGCAGCAGTATAGGGAAAGGAACAACAATTGATATCCAACTACCAGCATGAAAATAGACAAAAAAACGGTTCTGATCAACAACAGAACCGTTTTTTTACCTATTATTTATTCTGAAAATACTTTGATGCCTTTAACAATGTTCCAAATGAAGAAGTAGATGGCAACAAGGAATGTCACTGCATATGTCGCAATTAAAAAAGGCCCCGCATGGCTGATATCTTTCATACCAAGTAAACCTGAACCAAGGATGCCAATACCAAAAATCAAATAAGGTATGACATGGGTCCATAATGATTTTTTCGCATGATATTTCACTTCGTCCTGACCTAAAAAATAGACGATAATTGGGAACAAAAATGGTGCAAAAAAGATACTGAAATAACATAATGATGACAAGACTTTATTTCCTTTCATAACGTTTCACCTCTATGATTTATTCACTACAAACACATTGTACTACCTCAACCTTAATCCGTATTAATCTGAACCTTACAGCAACCTTAAAAATGTTTACCTTTTAAAATAATTTATAAACGACATACTATAATATAGGTATTTAAATCTATTTTACCGAAAAAAATAGTTGACTTTGGTTTATCCTGTGTTTACAATAAAATCGTAACCGATGCAGGAGTGTTACTGATATCATCAGGCACCACCAAGTCAGGTAAACATGTTGTACATTTGTACGTTGTTTGCTGAGATTTTGGTGTTTTTTTTATGCTTTTTTAGCAGTTTTAGGTAAGGTGGGATGAAGATGTTCACCGTCGTTAAAGTTTTAAACAATAATATCGTATTAGCTCTAACAGACACTCAAAATGAAGTAGTTGTTTTTGGTACAGGAATAGGCTTTAAGAAGAAAAAGGGTGATACTCTTGATGAGAGCGCTGTCAGTAAGACATTTTATTCTGATCAGACGTCTCCATTAGAATCTCAACTTGCCGCTATCCCAACTGATATTCTTTTATTAACTGAAAAAATCATTCATATGGGCGAAGAGATGTTGAATAAAAAATTAGGTTCTAGCTTGCTGTTTTCGCTATCTGATCATCTGACTTTTTCAATTCAAAGGCATCAAGAAAAAATGGAGTATGAAAACCCTATTGTATGGGAAATTCCACATCTATATTTTCAAGAATATCAAATTGGGAAAAAAGCACTTAAAATTATTCAAAAAATGATGGGGATTACTTTTCAAGATACAGAGGCTTCACTCATTGCCCTTCATTTTGTAAACGCTCAAATAGATGGTCAGTCTATGGGAGATACCATCAAAATGACCCATCTCACGAAGGAAATCGTTAAGATTATTCAAAACATTTTCGAGATGGTATTAGATAAATCATCGATAGATTATTCGAGGTTTATTACTCATTTGAGATATTTTATTGTCAGACAAGAAACAAATCAACCGCCGCAGCAGATGGATGATTCATTAAAGGAATTAATTCAGGATCGTTATATGAAGAGCTATGCATGCGGATTGATTATTAAAGAAATGTTAAAGCGGGAATTCAATTGGAATGTCACTGAAGACGAACTGGTTTTTCTAGTCATTCATATTGAAAGGATTACAAAGAAACATCAACAGAATAAATGATTTCTTTTAGGCGTGTTATGAAAAAGCATTAACCTAAACAAATCTCCATTTAGAAGTCTTTCTAATGGTGGATTTTGTTTAGGTTTTTTTTGTGAAAATGAAGGGGTGAAGACATGGGAAACAAAGAATTGGCGCAAGAAATTATCAAATTAATCGGTGGAACCGGCAATATATCTCAAAGCTGGCATTGTATTACGAGGCTGAGATTTAATATCAACGATGAAAAACAGGTGAAAGTAGATGAACTGAAAACAGTAGACGGTGTGCTGGGAGCACAATTCCAAAGCGGACAATTCCAAGTCATTATTGGAGCAAAAGTTGCAGAAGTCTATGAGGAAATCGACCATCTGATTGGTGAGAGCAGCAATGATTCTACTCCTGCTAAAAATACGTCAAAAATGAATCCAATCGAAGTCGTATTCGATGTCATTAGCGGAATTTTCACACCGATTTTGCCGGCGATTGTTGGTAGTGGATTGATAAAAGGGATCATGGCTTTGTTCGTTAGTTTAGGCTGGATGACGGAAAAAAGCTCTACCTATGCTGTACTTCAAATCTTTTCAAATGCTGTCTTTTACTTTTTACCTTTCCTCATTGCTTATTCTGCAGCGAAGAAATTTAAAACACGAGAATCTCTCGCGATGGCACTTGCTGGGATTTTATTATATCCGACAATGGTGGAAGGGGCAGCAAAAGGGGCAGATCCACTTAGTTTTTTAGGATTGAGTATTCCATTAAATAATTATACTTCTTCTGTCTTACCGATTATTTTAGGCGTGCTGCTTCTTAGCTTTATCGATAAGTGGATGACGAAAGTGATTCCAAAATCCTTAAGTATCGTATTTACACCGGTACTGAGCTTAATGATTACAGCGCCTCTTACACTAGCTTTCATAGCGCCTATTGGGAACGTTTTCGGTCAATATTTAGAGATCTTTTTCACTTCTTTATTCCATTTTGCTGGACCGATTGCAGGTTTATTAATGGGAGGCCTCATGCCTTTAATTGTGCTAACTGGGATGCATTACGCATTCTTCCCAAGCACGTTTGCCAGCTTTGAAAAAGTTGGTTACGATGTCATGCTGCTTCCGATGAACTTTATTGCCAATATGGCACAAGCAGGTGCCGTTTTAGGTGTTATCATTCGCACAAAACGAGTAGAAACAAGGTCTTTGGCGTTATCAACATTGCTTCCGAGTTTCTTTGGAATTACAGAACCAGCCATTTATGGAGTAACACTGAGACTGAAAAAGCCTTTCTATGCTTCATTAATAGGCGGCGCAGTTGGCGGATGTTTTTATGGTTTATTCTCTGTCAAAACGACAGCATTTTCAATTCCAGGAATGACATCTCTGCCAACTTACATTATGAAAGGCACAAATAATTTCCAGCTGGCTTTAATTGGAATAGCGCTGAGCTTTTTGGTCTCACTGCTTGCCACTATGTTTCTTGGCTTCAAGGAACCTGCCACAAAGGATGAAGGTCAGCCGGAAAAACAGGAAAAGCCATCTAAAAATCCAGAAAATGCAGTCAATCAACAAGCTGTGAGACAAGTAAATCCTTATGAAGTACAAGCACCTATAACTGGTAAAGTCGTTCCTTTATCTGACGTAAATGATGCCGTCTTTTCAAGCGAAATGATGGGCAAGGGAGTAGCGATTATGCCTGATAAGGGGGTGGTACAAGCGCCGTTTTCCGGAAAAGTAGTGACCGTTACACCTACTAAACATGCAATAGGTTTGGTTTCAGATGATGGGGTTGAATTATTAATACATGTAGGGATTGATACCGTCAGCCTAAATGGTCAATTCTTTGAGGTATTGGTGGAAGAAGGAGATGAAATCAACATCGGGGATCATTTATTATCATTTGATATAGAAGGAATTCAATCAAAAGGATTAGATGTCGTGACACCTATTATTGTCACTAATTCCTCGAAGTACCTGGATGTTATCTATACAGGTGACTCTTATGTCAACGCAGGAGAAAATAAACTCTTAATGCTTATTCATTAATCATAATAGAAGGGATGATTGAAATGAAAGAATTAAAAAAAGGATTTTCAGATAATTTTCTATGGGGTGGCGCAACCGCTGCCAATCAAATAGAGGGTGCATATTTAGAAGGCGGAAAAGGGCTGTCAACTTCAGACTTCGCTGCATATAAAGATCCATATGCAAAAGGAAAAGTGAACAACTTTACATTCGATGTTAGTTCAGCTGAACTAAACAAGTACAAGGAAAATCCTGATGCATTTGATTTCCCAAAAAGACGCGGAATTGATTTTTATCATCGTTATGAAGAAGATATTGCACTGTTTGCAGAAATGGGATTTAAGGTCTTTCGTTTGTCTATCTCATGGGCAAGAATCTTTCCAACAGATTTAGAGGACAAGCCGAATGAAGAAGGATTGGCTTTTTACGATAAAGTATTTGATGAATGTGCGAAATATGGAATTGAACCGCTAGTAACGATGTCTCATTATGAAATGCCGATTACTTTAACAGAGAAATACAATGGATGGATGAGTAGAGAGCTTGTCCCATTGTTCGAAAAATACGCACGTGCGATTTTAGAAAGATATAAAAACAAAGTGAAGTACTGGATTACGTTTAATGAAATGAATATGAACCTCAACAGCCTTTATACAGGTGCTGGAATTTTAGAGGATCTAGTAGACCATAAATTACAAGCTGCTTACCAAGCATCTCATCATCAATTTGTGGCAAGTGCCTTAACAGTGAAGGCTGCGAAGGAAATCATTCCAGATGTCCAAATTGGCTGTATGATTAACCAGATTGAAGCCTATGCAAAAACAACAAAACCAGAGGATCAGCTGCAGGCAGTTAAATCGAATCAATTGAATATGTTCTATCCTGATGTTCAAGCTAGAGGCGAATATCCAACATACATGGTGAAATACTTTGCTGATAATCAAATCAAGCTTGATATTAAAGAGCAGGATGAACAAATTTTAAAAGAGGGCACTGTTGATTTTGTTGCGATCAGCTATTATATGTCCCACGTAGCAGAAGCACGTGAAGATGCAGCTGAGCTAGCGGGTACGTTTGACAGTCCGATTAAAAATGAACACTTGGAATTATCACAATGGGATTGGCCGATCGATCCAATGGGTCTGCGCATTTCATTAATTAAACTGTATGACAGATACCAAAAGCCTTTATTTGTTTGTGAAAATGGACTTGGTGCAAGGGATACATTGACACAAGACGGAAAAGTACACGATGATTATCGAATTGATTATTTGAAAAAACATATTGAACAGATGAAAGAAGCCGTAAAAGAAGGTGTTGACTTAATGGGATATACACCTTGGGGCTGCATTGATTTAATCAGCTGCGGAACATCTCAAATGACTAAACGCTATGGTTTAATTTATGTGGATCAAGACGACCTAGGAAACGGTACACTGAATCGTTACCGGAAAGACTCATTCTTCTGGTACAAAAATGTAATCGCATCAAATGGGGAAGATCTATAAAAGCAGATTGAATGATGTAAAACACCATCGCGGGGCGCCTTAACCGGCTGCATGCGATGGTGTTTTGTTTTTTACGAAAACGTATCTTGACCTTGAAGTATCCTTCAACCTTTATAATGTAAATATAGAAAGACAAAATCACGAAAAAGGAGTAACGACTTGAGTTGATGACTAGAGGAGAACTTGCCAAACAAACAGGAATAAGCCCTGCCGCAATTCGTTACTATGAAGAACACAACATTTTACCTGTCCCTAGACGCCGTTCGAACGGTTATAGACTATACACAGAAGATTATATCGTGAAAATTCAATTGATCAAAGATGCCAAATCATTGGGTTATTCACTAAAGGAAATAAAAGGAATATTGGAAATGCTGAGTCAAGACATAGAACCTGATACTTTAAAAAGAATTGTACATCAAAAACATGAAGAAATTGAAAAGAAAATTAACAGTCTCCGTCTCATACAAGACCTTTTATCTAACTTATTAAAGACTCCTGAGAAAGAAGTACAAGTGTATCTCAAATCATTTCGTATGATGAATCAGGATGACGAATAAACATATATGCTTAAAGGAGAGAAAACAAAATGAGTGTCGACATTTTTAATGGAGAACGTTCTGAAGAAAGTATTCAATTTGAAACATTATTCACGTCCCAAAGTAATAAAGAAAGTTTTGCTAGTGTCGAAAAAACCAAAAAACTTCTGTCTCAAATAGAAAATATAAAGCCTTATGCAATCGGAGACGATGTGAAATTAAAGAGTGAGATAAAGGAGCAGTCTTTCGAAGGAATGCAGGTTTTCACATTGAATGACCAAATGTCGCAAAAACAAAAGGTGATTTTATATATACATGGTGGTGCCTGGGTAAACCAGCCTCTCGATTTCCATTGGTGGTACATGGATAAATTGGCTAGGTCCCTTAACGCCAAAGTGATCGCTCCTATTTACCCTAAATTACCTCATTACAGCTACCAAGATACCTATCCGAAAATCTTAAATCTATATAAAGAAATACTAAAAACGGTTGAGAGTACCGATCAATTAACGATCATGGGTGATTCAGCGGGCGGAAATATCTCTCTTGGCCTTGCGCACCTCTTAAAGATGGAAGATCTGCCGCAGCCGAAGGATATCATTTTATTATCTGCATGTGTTGATATGAGTTTAAGCAATCCTCTTATATTTGAATATGCCGATAAAGATCCCATTCTAGCGCCAGAAGGAATAGATGTCATTACAAAAATGTGGGCAGCAGATAAAAAGGTAACTGACCCATTAATCAGTCCAATTCACGGTGACTTTAACGGTCTTGCGAAGATCACTCATTTTATTGGAACACATGATATTTTATATCCAGATGCACTAAAGCTTGATGAAAAACTAGCAGAACAAGGAATTGACATGAAAACCTTTGTTTATCCAGAAATGCTGCATGTATTTGTCGTCATGCCAATCCCTGAGGCACAAGACGCTCAGGAAAAAATCATTCAGGTGATAAATAGTTAGATTCTCTTTTCACATATCAAAATGCTCCGGCTTGAATATTTGAAAGCTTAGCGAAATGGGCTGCTTACTGAAAGCAGTCTTTTTCCATTCAACATGACATACATTCGGAATGTCAATTCACCTCAGATTAAATATTCCTTAAATTCCAATTTTTGTTTACAACGTGCTAATTTCCTATTAATATGATACATATTCGGTTCTTCACCGGTTCATAAAAGGAGAGTGACATGATGAGTGCTTTCTTTCTCAATCCCATGGCGCTGATCTTATTTACATTGCCTTTATTATCTTTGATATGGGGGATTGTTGGCTACTGCATCTTTAAGCGAGTTTACATCGTTCTTATCATCACATTTGCAGTCTCCACTATTTTCATATTTGCCTATACTGGGTTTGACATGTCAAATATGTATTGGGTCGTGGTGATGACCTTTTTATGCATGTGTACCTCTGTCATCACAAAAATCATTCGATATATGTATGCCCGCTATAAAAGAGCATAACGAAAAAGCTGATGGTCAAAAAATCAGCTTTTTTGTACCCATTCTTCATCTTGCGGAACCGCCCATTAACTGAAGTTTGGTATAATAGATCAGTACATTCAAAACGAGCATAGAAGGGCGAAGGGAACACAATGCACACATTTGATCTTACTCCAAAAGATGTAGAGTTAATAGACGAAGCAAAAAAGAAGATTATGAGCCTTTATGAAGAGGATAAACACCATGTAGGAGCCGCTATCCGCATGAAAACAGGAGAAATGATCTCGGCTGTCCATATAGAACTTGCGGCATCTGCAGAGAGCTCATTTCAGATTTCGGACCAGAATGTTTTGTCATCATAGAAATAGATGGCGGACTAGTCAAAGTGAAAATTGGAGAACTCATTCCACTCAAATATACTCGAAGTTGATATACGACCTAGACTTAGCAGGAAGAGGGATGCAGCAAGCATCAAGTGTTTTCTTTATTGCATTCTAAATAACTGAAAAATCGCTCCACAAAAACAGCTCCATGTATTTTCTCCATTTGCGCCGTGTTAAAAATATATTGTTCCATATGCTCAAGCTTGCGCAGTCTGCGTACCAGTACTTTGCGATCCTCGTCAGAAAGTTGACAGTCATTATTTATCTTCGTCAATGCAGATTTGACACGCGCGGAGATTTCTTCAACATATAGATGGTTTTTGGATGCTGGCGGAATACATTGCGATAGGTCACAGCCTTTAAAACAAACACCGTCAAGGGTGCAGTTTTCAAAATTGGCAATCAGCTTTTGTTTACCATTTCCCTCAAACGTTATATCCACCAGCTTACCGGTAAAGGTACAATTTACGATATTCGCTGCTTGTAAAACGCGGTCATTAAACCTGCATTGATAAAATGTACAGTTGATAAACGCAGCATTTTCCAATGTCATTCCTCTCATATCACAGGAGGAGAATTCGCAATTCGTAAAAACAGCCTCTTCTCTAGCAATTCCAACAGAACGCAAATCGGAACGAATAAACGTACAATGCTCGATCGTACTACCTGCAAAAAATCTCGCATTCGTTAGATCACACGTATCAAATACAAGATGACGCAGGTGACAGCTCCAAAATATAGGTGAATGAACATTCGAGTTGTTGATCGTCGCTGCGCTTATTGTTTCATGTTCATACCTGACAATATCAGAAAATATTTCGTTGTCTACTGACATTCCAGACTCAAGCCTTCTCATTGTGATCACCTATCATTTCTTCAGAATCTTTTCCAATGATGAATACCTTCCAGCAAGTTCATTTCGGTTTCACTAAGCGTTTGGCACTGACAAGTTATTATATCATAAAGCTAGAAACATAAAGAGAGCGGTCATCGTTTTGAAAAGCGCTTATATCACAATGTGTATTTCACATTCATTTTAAATCAAGAAGGGGGAACAAAAGAATGAAAAGGTATGACGCTTTCCCAGAACCAATCGGCAGCTATACTGCCGGACGCACACAGATGGATTTAGAGTACACGGCATCTGATCACTCAAAAAGAGAACTGACCGCATTTGTATACTATCCGTCTGATAGCAATGAAGGGAAGACCCCATCAACGTACATGTTTCCTGAAGTATACGAAATGCTGCATGACCAGCCGCTTGTCACAGAGTATATGAAGGAAAAGGATTTTTTCTCTATCGATATTCAAACGTATTGTTACGACGACCTGGCTCTTTCCGGGAAGGAAGAACGCTATCCAGTGTTATTCTATGTTTGCGGCGGGGGCGGTTCTCCAGAATGGGGGACAGTGATCTGTACAGACCTTGCAAGCATGGGGTACATTGTCGTCAGTATCGGTCATCAGAATAGCACGATGTATAAGTGTAAAGATGGACGCCTGTTTAATGTATCAAAGGATTTTTCAGATGACATTATGGCGTTTTCTGAAGATCCAGAAATGATGGCGCTGGCTGGTCAGATGACGATGCAGCCAGACGATGAAACTGCCATTGAGACATGCCGTAACGTCCTTACACTACCAATACTTCATCAGTTAACTAAATATAGTGAATTACAGGCAGAGGATGTAAGGTATGCAGCCGATTATCTTTACAAACTAGACGCTGGGGAACTCCATTCCATCTTTAATGGCAGATTGCTGCTTGACGCCGGCATGGGCATAGTCGGACATTCTTACGGAGGGCCTACGACAGCGATTGTTTGCCGGGATGACGACCGATTCGCCTGCGGGATTGGCCTCGATAGCGGTGCCTTCGGTCTTCTTGACAGCGATCTGAAAAAACCCTTTTTACTGCTGTTTTCTGAGCCTAACTATCATATGAATGCGATCATTGGCGCTAACAATAGCATGGAAACCTATTATTTCTCTGTTGACCATGCTGCACATTTAGATTATTGCGACATCGTGTTTACCGGTGTGAACGAAGAACTGAGAGGCGAACGCGATGCAATGGAGATGCGGAATCTTGTCACAGACTATACGAGGACCTTTTTTGATCATTACATTCTGCAAAAGCCTGTACATGTGGAAAGTCTGTCATACGATGGCGTGGACTTGATTAAGAAAACGAGCAGAAAGTGATCTAGCTGAGATTTCCCCTTTTATACAAGCTTGAAAAGATGGTCGAGTGAAGAAAGGCAATTTTTCACTGGAGGGATTTAGAATCTAAAGTTAGAATAAAGCTATCAGGAAAGAACGGAAAGGAGCTTTTTTATGACTGATAAATCTACCTCCCAAACTTTACGCAGAGGTCTGCATATTCTAGACCTTTTTCATAAAGTAAATAAAGAATTTACTGTAAAAGAAATAACAGAAAAAATGGGTATATCAACTACTGTTACTTTTCGTTTAGTAAATACTTTAATGGAATGCGGCTATCTCACTAAGAATACATCAACCGGAAAAATAAGACTTGGGTTAAATGCTTATAAATTAGGAATTTATGCAGATCCCATCCCAGAACTTCGTGAAATTGCGATGCCCTTTATAGAAGATATTGCTCAAAAGACGAAAGAAACCGTCAGTTTAAATATCATGGATCCAGTGACGAAAGAGGGCGTATGTATTGCATCTATCGAAAGCCCTCATGATGTTAAATTTTCAAGACCTATCGGATTAAGCAAACCTATTCATAAAGGAGCATCCAGGAAGGTATTACTTGCATTCATGGATCATAAGCAGCAAGAACTGATGATTCGAAGATTGTCGTCCAAATATGAGATAGAGATTGATAGACTAAAAGAAGATTTAGATCAAATAAAAACTAAGGGGTTTGCCTATACAGAAGGAGAAGTAAATGAAGGCGCGCTAAATGTCGCTGTGCCCATTCTGTCTCAAGAAGGACACATTCTTGCAGGTCTCTCTATACATTGCCCTACTTATCGAAAAAAAGATGACACTGTTGAGTACTTTGCTCAACTTGCCAAAGAAGCAGCACTGGAGATAGAACGTCATGTAGAAAAAACAGAGGCTACACCCTCTTAACGGATGTGCAATACGACCAATCATTTTTATTCTCTTCATATGATAATATAAATATCGTTTTTTATAGAAACTCCCTCTAGTTACTTACTGATATAAGTAATTCGAGGGAGTTTCTTATTTTTTCAAAAAAATAAAATCAAAACAAATAAACAGAATTGTCAAACTTTTTATTGAACACCATCAATTCTCGTGCTAAAATTCTGATTATCGGAAATATAATCCGATTATCGGCATAACGTGAAAATACACTTAACAGCTTCATCACTAAGATAGGAGGATTATGATGAAAAAGGCATTGGAAGATATTGTTGTTTTAGATTTAGGTCAAATCTACAACGGACCTTATTGTTCACTCATGTTAGCTTATCAAGGCGCTAAGGTTATTAAAATAGAACCGCTTAAAGGAGAAAACCTGCGTGTAAGGAGAAAAGGAGACTGTCATGAGTTATTGATGCTGAATTCAAATAAGTTAGGCGTATCATTAGATCTTAAGTCTCCAGAAGGAAAAGAAGTATTTATTGAATTAGTGAAAAAAGCGGATGTTTTAGTAGAAAATTTTTCGCTCGGCGCGATGGAACGGCTCGGTTTAGGATACGACGTCTTGAGTGAAATCAATCCTCGCCTTATTTATGCGTCAGGTAAAGGCTACGGTTTAGATGGTCCTTATGCCGCCAGGCCAGCAATGGATCTGACTGTTCAAGCAATGGGAGGCGTGATGGCGACCACAGGATTTGCAGATAAACCACCAGTCAAAGCAGGACCAGCCATATGTGATTTCCTCGGGGGCATTCATTTATTTGGAGGAATTACAACAGCTCTTTATCAGCGAGAGAGCACTGGGAAGGGTCAGCTAGTAGAAGTATCTATGCACGATACAATCTATCCAACACTAGCATCTGCACTAGGAGCGTTCTACAGCCAAGGGGGAAAAGTGGCAGAAAGAACAGGAAATCAACATAGCGGGATGGCAACGGCTCCTTACAATGTCTATCCGACACAAGATGGTTATATCGCTATACTCTGTGTAGCTGATCGTCAGTGGCAGTCATTACTGAAGGTGATGGAAAAAGATGAATTATTAGATGATCCACGTTTTCAAACAAATATCGATCGTTCAGCCAATACGTACATTGTCGATGAGATCGTGACAAGCTGGACTTCTAACAAAAAGAAGATGGATATTGCAGATGCTTTAATAGAAGCAAACGTTCCTCATGCACCTGTTCAATCGATCGCTGAGGTAGCAGACGATCCTCACCTAAAATACAGAGGAATGATTCAAGAAGTTGAACGTCCAAAAGAGGGGAAAATCAAAGTTCCTGGCTCACCTATTCGATTATCGGCTTCTCCGCTAGAAAAAGTCTTTGCAGCGCCTGCAATTGGCGAACATACAGATGAAGTTTTACAAGAACTATTAGGGATGAATCATGAACAGTTACAGGATTTGCGTCATAAGAAAGTCATTCGCTCCAAAGAAGAAATGACAAACAAAAACTAATGCGTTTAAGGGAGGCATCAAAATGGAACGAACCATTTTAACGGCAATTCAAAACCATGTTCAAACGATTACATTAAACCGTCCAGAAAAGAAAAATGCATTAAATAAAGAAATGATCGATGAGTGGGTAGCTGCTCTTCAAAGTGCTAAAGAAAACGATGACGTTCATGTGATTTTGCTAACGGGATCAGGTAATGCCTTCTGTTCAGGCGGAGATGTGGGCGGAATGAAATCAGATCCAACACCTCTAAACAATAAAAATAAACTTTGGGAAAATATTCACCGCATTCCTCTTGCCTTAAGAGATATTGATAAACCGATCATCGCTGCAATTAATGGGCCAGCAGTTGGAGCAGGATTAGATATGGCTCTCATGTGCGATATTCGTACAATGATTGATGATTCAAAGGTGAGTGAGGGGTATGTAAAAGTAGGACTTATACCTGGAGATGGAGGCGCTTTCTTTCTTCCGAAAATTGTAGGTGAAGCAAAAGCCCTTGAATTATTATGGACTGGAAACTTTATCGGCTCACAAGAGGCCTTGAGCTTAGGGATTGTCAACCATGTTTATCCTCAGAATGAGTTTATGCAAAAAACAATTGAGTTAGCTGAACAAATTGCTAACGGACCTCAAATTGCGATTAAGATGACAAAAAGAGCCGTGAAGTACTCTCGAAATATGGAATTAGAGCCTGCACTTGATTTAATTTCCTCTCATTATGCGATTATCAAAGAAACAAAGGATCACAAGGAAGGTGTCGCAGCATTTAAAGAAAAAAGAAAACCAAACTTTATTGGAAAATAACATTGATAGGAGGTTCATCAATTGAAACCAATCCATTATGAAAAAAAAGGTGAAATCGCCTACCTTTATATAAATAAACCCGAAAAAAGAAATGCAATCGATTCCATCATGTCGGATTTATTTTTGGAATATTTAGAGGATTTTAAAAGCGATTCGAAAGCTCGTGTTCTTATTTTAACTGGGAAAGGAGATAAAGCTTTTTGCAGCGGCAGGGATTTAAAGGAAGCAAAAGAAAATCCAGAGGCTTTTAAGAAGAAACCTTTAAGAGGGAGATTGTTTAACGCCATTATCGAAACGTATAAACCTGTCATATGTGCCATGAATGGTGTAGCTGTTGGAGCGGGTTGTGAAATCGCCTTGGCAAGTGATATTCGTCTTGCCACTGTAGATTGCAAGCTGGGAATGCCAGAGGCGAAAAGAGGAATGGGTGCTACCTTTGGAGCGACAATATTACCTAAACTCATTTCACCCAGCTTTGCAGCTAACATGTTGTATACGGGTAAATTAGTAACAGCTGAAGAGGCTCTAAGGATAGGCTTAGTCGATGAAATATTAGAAAATCAAGAACTTTTATTAGAAAGAGCCACTGAACTAGCACTAGAAATTTGCGAGTGTGCGCCCCTTTCTGTACAGAGAATCAAAGAAACGATATGGAAGACAATGGATGTCCCTTTATTCCAAGCTTTGCAGCTGGATATCGGACCTAATGTATATGAAAGTGAAGATCGAATTGAAGGAGCGCAAGCCTTTCTTGAGAAACGAAAGCCAGTTTGGAAAGGAAAATAGAATGTCTTTACGCTTCCAAATAATAGCGCTTTCAAAAGGTCTACAGAATTTCCACCATTTTTGATAGAGGGTGAAGGAATTGTTTCAGCACATAAAAGTTGAAAGAAATAAGTACGTCGCAACGATTATGATTGATCGGCAAGAGGTTAGAAATGCTTTAAATAAAAAGACCATTGAAGAACTGCAAAAAGCCTTATACGAATTAGAGCAGGATGAGCATTTGAGGATCATTGTGATCACAGGTGCAGGCAGCAAAGCGTTCGTAGCAGGAGCTGATATCACAGAATTACATGAGAGAACAATGCTTGAAGCGCTCATGCCGGGACTGCAAAAAATGTATCAAGAAATTGAACAATCCAATAAAGTGACCATCGCTGTCATAAATGGTCACGCTTTAGGTGGAGGCTGTGAGCTTGCCTTAGCATGTGATATAAGAATTGCCTCAACCCAAGCAAAAATAGGCTTGCCAGAGCTGAACCTAGGTATTATTCCTGGTGCAGGTGGTACTCAAAGATTAACAAGAATGATCGGTAAGGGCCGCGCTCTAGAGATGATCTTAACGGGAAAGTTAGTTGATGGGGCAGAAGCAGAACGTATCGGTCTCGTAACGAAAGCTGTAGATGTTAGTGAATTGAAATCTGAATTAGACGGATTCATCAATTCACTTTTATCGAAGGGTCCTTTAGCACTCAAACTCGCTAAAATGGTGGTGAATCAAGGACAAGATGCAGACTTTCATACTGCTTCGATGTTAGAAAAATTTGCTCAAACCATTTTATTTAGTTCGGATGAAAAACATGAGGGTACGAAAGCGTTTCTAGAAAAACGAAAACCTACTTTCTATAAAGAATTATAAACAAGGTGGCGAAAAATAAATGAACGAGGTCGTGATCGTAGAAGCCGTTCGAACTCCTATTGGAAAGCTAGGCGGAGCGTTAAGTTCGGAACTAGTAGATTTCTTAGCTGCAAAAGTGATAAAGGAAGTTCTGCATCGTGCCAAGCTAGATCCAAATGCAGTGAGCGAAGTCATTATGGGTCAAGCAAAGCAAAGCGCAGATTCCTCTAACCTTGCCCGCCTTTCATTACTAAGGGCAGGACTGCCTGTTCATATACCAGGTTATACAATTCACAGACAATGCGGTTCAGGCTTACAATCCATTAATACTGCTGACATGCAAATTAAATTAGGTTTGAGCGATGTAGTGATTGCAGGCGGCGCAGAAAGTATGAGCACAGCTCCTTACTATTTACGAAATGCTCGATATGGATATGGTGCAGGAAATGGCTTATTACTTGACCCAAATACCGAAAGCCAGCCTTATTCACAGCCGATTGAAGATTACGGACATCTCACAATGGGTGCTACAGCTGAAAATATAGCCAAAAAATACAAAATCGATCGGCTAGAACAAGATGAATTTGCTCTTCGAAGCCAAGAATTAGCAAGAAAAGCAATAGAAAAAGGCGTATTTCTGAAAGAAATTGTGCCATATGAGGTCAAGAGAAAGAAAGACGTCTTCTTGTTTGAAACAGATGAGCATCCCCGCAATACGACTATGGAAAAACTATCAGCGTTGAAACCCGTATTTCAAACAGATGGTACAGTAACAGCTGGTAATGCAAGCGGAAGAAATGATGCAGCTTCTGCCGTACTTATGATGAATAAAACCATTGCGATGGAAAAAGGATTCGTGCCTAAAACAAAAATTATTGGGCAGGCAAGCACTGGAGTTGCCCCAGACATCATGGGAATTGGCCCAGTATCTTCAACAATAAAAGCATTAGAAATGTGTCATTTAACAATAGATGACATTGGATTAATTGAATTAAACGAGGCTTTTTCTGCGCAAGCTTTAGCTGTTATAAAAGAATTGCATTTAGACATAGAAAAAGTAAATGTCAATGGCGGAGCGATCGCCCTTGGTCATCCAATAGGAGCGACTGGAGCAATCTTAACTACAAAACTACTTCATGAAATGGAACGCCGGGGAGAAAAATATGGTTTGGTGACTTTATGCATTGCAGGAGGTCAAGGGATTACGACGATTTTTGAAAATTTACAAGTTTAGAAGGGGGTAAATCTATGACTAAGATGGCGATTATAGGCTCAGGAACAATGGGCAGAGGGATTGCTTATGTAGCAGCCCTCAATGGGTTCTCTGTAGCAGTACATGATATCAATACTGAATCGCTCGCATTAGCAGAAAACTATATTCAACAAGAACTCATTAAAAGTGAACAGCGGGGATATATCTCTAAACAAGATATCAAGACATGTTTAGAAAATCTTACTTTTCATTCAGATTTAACATTAGCTGTTGAAGATTGTGATATCGCGATTGAAGCAGTATTAGAGATTATGGACGTGAAGATAGATGTATTTCAAAAGCTCGATAAACTCTGCCCGCCTAGAACAGTTTTAGCAACGAATACCTCTACAATGAGCCCTACAGAAATTGGTGCGCAAACTGGCCGTCCAGACAAAGTGATCGCTATGCACTTCTTTAACCCTGTTCATAAGATGAAGTTAATTGAAGTGATCAGAGGACTGGATACATCACAAAAAACCGTGGACTTTGTAAGAGACATTGGAACAAAAATGAAGAAAGAAACAGTAGAAGTGAACGAGTTTCCAGGATTTATTACTAGCCGTATGAACTGCCTCATTGGAAATGAAGCAATGAATATGTTACAGGAAGGAGTTGCCTCCGCAGAGGATATTGATAAAGCGATCAACTTAGGATTAAACCATCCGATGGGACCGCTTGCGTTGGCAGATTTAGTCGGTTTGGATACGAGATTGAGAAATATGGAATATTTGCATCAAACGTTGGGGGAAAAATACAGACCATGTCCTTTACTAAGAAAATATGTGAAAGCTGGCAAACTAGGGGTAAAAACGGGCTCAGGATTCTTTCATTATACTGAGGCCAAATGATCTGTGATCGTAAATAGTGTGGAATAGAGTTGATATATTTCACACTTAAACATTTTTTGTAAGCGTTATCAAAACGGCCAGCTTTGGGAAATAAGAGAATGCAAGGGGGAACGTACATGTTGACAATACTTGGGGTAACGATGATAACAGTCTTTACATATTTTATTATGTCAGGGCGGTTATCATCGTTCACGGCTTTAACCATCATTCCAGTTATCTTTGCTATTATTGGAGGATTTGTGACAACTGTAGACGACATGATGCTTGAGGGAATTAAGCTTGTAGCGACTTCAGCTGCATTTCTATTATTTGCACTTTTATTTTTTGGGATCATGATTGATGCAGGTATGTTTGATCCTTTAATTAAAAAAATATTAAAAACAGTTAAAGGAGATCCTTTAAAGGTAGCAGTTGGGACAGCAATTCTAACACTTTTAGTAGCATTAGACGGGGACGGTACGACAACTTTTATTATTGTCATTTCTTCTATGCTACCTTTATATAAGAAATTAAAGATGAATCCTCTTGTTTTAGCGACAATTTCGATGCTTGCTTTTAGCGTCGTGTGTGGTGTTACACCGTGGGGAGGACCTGGAATTCGGGCATTATCAGTGCTCGGACTTAGTCAATCGGACTTCTTTGTTCCCCTTATACCAACATTAATTTTAGGTTCTTTATGGGTCTTACTTGTCTCCTTTATTCTAGGAAAGATGGAAAGAAAAAGATTAGGTGTGGTTGATCTTAAGGAAGCTGCTGTAGCGAATGAAGAATCATCTGCGAATATAGCTTTTGACCAAGATGAATCAGTTAAACGGCCAAAGTTGATTTGGGTGAATTTAACCTTAACTGTTACTGTAATGGCTGCATTAATATTAGATCTTATGCAGCCGGCGATCTTATTTTTAATTGCTGTCGTCGTAGCTATGCTCATCAATTATCCTACCCTGGAACAGCAGAAATGTAGAATTAAAGATCACGGTGGCAACGCTTTGTTAGTATTACTTGTCGTGTTTGCAGGCGGGGCATTTACAGGGATATTATCAGGCACAAAAATGGTGGATTCTATCGCCTCAAACTTGGTTTCAATTATTCCTGAAGCTTGGGGGCCATTTTTCCCTATCATTGTGGGTTTAATCAGCATTCCCTTTACATTTGTTATGTCCAATGATGCCTTTTATTTCGGAGTCGTTCCAATCTTTGCAAGTACCGCTCAAGCTTACGGAATTGAACCAATAGAAATTGTGCGAACAGTCGTTTTGACACAAGCTGCCCATTTCTTATTGCCACTGGTACCTGCTACAATTCTATTAACAGGAATGCTCAAGCTGAATATTGCCGAATACGTACGTTTCGCCCTTAAATGGTCCATACTCACATGTTTAGTTCTCATGTCTATTGCATGGCTGACAGGTGCTATCATGGTCAGATAACAGCATATAAAATGAAAAAAAGCCTTGGAATTAGGCTTTTTTCAGTTTCTACATGGTAGAAAACAAGAAGGATCATTTTTTATTTGTTTCTATTTTTGATCCCTAGAATATATATCCGCGACGATTTTTAAAAAAGCTTTCAAAGCACGTGTCTTATAACGATCTTTCTTCACGACAATTCCAATTTTCCAGGGAATATATTGACTGCTAATTGGTTTTACACAAATGTCCTCTTTGTACATGTTCGTTAAAGGACTTGGAAGGATCGCCACTCCTAGTTCATCACGAACTAATGTCATCAATAAATCCCATTGTGTTGTGCTGTAAGCGATTTTGGGAACAAAATGTTCCTTACGGCAGCTTTCCAAAATCACTTGACTCAACGCAAATGAAGAATCAAACAATATCCAGTTATCCTCTTTAAGCTGTTCGAGTGAGAGCTGTTGTTCATCTTTTAAAGCGTGATTTTTTGGTAAACAAGCCACAAACGGCGCTTCAAAAATGAGTTGTTCTTCTAATTCATGACTTTGCGCAGGTATGACAACAAAGGCAACATCTACTTCGCCATTCTCAACGAGTTTTTCTACATGCAAGCCGCCCTCCTCAATCATTTCAAGCGTCACATCTGGATGCTTTTTAGTAAAAGCTTTTGCCACTTTCGAAAAGAAAAAGGTTCCAATCACTTGCGGCAGTCCGATCTTTAAATGGCCGCGAATATGCGTTTCTGTATCACCCAGCTCCATTTGCAACTCATTCATTTGCTGCAGCACCGTAATCGCTTTTTCATATACAAGCTGTCCTTCATCCGTTAACCTGAAAATTCGATTTGACCGATCGAAAAGGATGACACCCAGTTTTTTCTCTAATTTTTGAATGGTTTTAGAAAGGGAAGGCTGGGCAATAAAAAGCTTTTCACTTGCTCTTGAAAAACTTCCACATTCCGCAATCGTTTTAAAAATTTCAAAGTCCCGTATGTTCATTTGATCCTCCCATTATTCCAATAATGCATACTCATTATGATGATGATATATTGTACATTATAATCGGTTGTTTTTACACTAAGACTAAGGAGGGGTTAAGATGTCAACATGTAGAGTTGCTGTTGTGCAAGCTGCTTCTGTCATTATGGATAGAGAAGCCTGTACTGAAAAAGCCATTTCGTTAACACTTGAGGCCGGAGAAAAAGGAGCCAATATTGTTGTCTTTCCTGAGGCTTTTATACCTGCTTATCCAAGAGGACTAGCTTTTGGCGCCACAGTAGGAAGCCGTTCTCCAGAAGGAAGAAAGGACTGGCTTCGTTACTTAGAAAATTCAGTTCCAGTTCCAAGTAGAACGACAGACAGATTAGGAGAAGCAGCCCGCAAAGCTGGTGTCTACCTCGTCATTGGTGTCATTGAAAGAGATGATGAATCAAGTCGCGGGACCTTATATTGTTCCGTATTGTTTTTCGGACCAGATGGAGCCTTACTTGGAAAGCACCGTAAACTAAAGCCGACAGGTTCTGAACGACTCATATGGGGAGAGGGGGATGGCAGCACACTGCCGGTTTTCGATACACCGTATGGAAAAATAGGCGCTTTAATTTGCTGGGAAAACTATATGCCATTAGCTAGAGCAGCGATGTATGCAAAAGGTGTCCAAATCTATATAGCCCCTACGGCAGATTCCAGGGAGCTATGGCAATCTACGATTCGCCATATTGCCGCAGAAGGCCGGTGCTTCGTTCTATCTTGTAATCAATATGTGAATAAAGAGATGTACCCTAAAGATTTAGCCTGCTATGAAGAATTAGCATCTTCTCCTGATGAAATGTGCCGAGGGGGAAGTGCAATCGTCGGTCCGTTAGGCGAATATATAAAAGAACCTGTCTATGGTCAAGAAGAGATACTGCTGGCTGATCTTGATTTGCGTGATATTTCTTCTAGTCAATTTGACTTCGATGTAGTAGGTCATTATTCAAGGCCTGATGTTTTCCAGCTCGTCGTCAATGAAGAGAAAAAAGAAAATGTAAAGTGGATGAATCGATAAAATCCCAACAAAAAAAGAGCAGCCATCAGCCGCTCTTTTTTTCGAGTGTCAACCTTGATGAGTTTTTAATGGACCTTTTGTGATATGAGTAAGATGAGCATTGATGTCAAAGATTTTAGCGTTAATGTCTGTTATTCCAAAGCTAGTGATTCTTTTAGAATGCATATCGAGATAGTTTTCAGCTGCTTCTTTTGTTTCGAATAAGTAGATTCCGCCAGCATTTTTCTCCGGATTCTCCGTCCATATTTTCCATATGAATCCGTCTTCCTCATTTATACTTTTCGCTAAATCAGAAAACTCTTTTGCCATTTCATCACCGAAAGGACCCTTCATCTTAAAATCTATCTGTAATAAGTGTACTATCGTCATTCTCCTTATGTTGAAGTTGTAAAATAGAGTTCTCCCAGCACTTCTTTCATTTGATACTGCTCTCGCGGAAGTTCCTTCTCCATAAAAAAACGTACATCTGATGGGTCAACTAGCAGGATTAATTGGACTTGTTGTTCTAATGGCCAATTGTGTTTAGGTTTTTTAGCGAATGAATTGTTTTCGAATAACTAGGCACGAGACAGCGAATACTGCGAAAGCGCCCGCTGATCCAGCAGTAAACACCAGCTCAAATTGTTCTGGTTTGGACTTGAATAACAAAGGGACAGAAAGAATGAGAGCCGCACCACTAAAGCCCAATCCTAATATCAACGTTGCCAATAATTTATTCATAGAAACACCTCTTACACTCAGAATTAGAACAATGGAAACGACTGATTCAAGAATCATCGTTATCACATTCCTAGTTGGAGTGTATCATATGATGGCGGACGATTGGTTTCTTTTCATTAAAACACACAATCGTGAAATAAACTTTTTAAACGAACAGTGTTCGTTATAATATAAGTGTGATGTAGCTTTAAACGATTTCCATAAAGAAGAGGAGATGCATACGATGACGGCATTTCTTTCATCCATAGCCTAAAAGAAGAAATGTTTGCAGGTGATACCGTATCAATGGAACGGTTCAGGTGGGGAATTGAAGTCATTTTGTATGGAATACAGTAAGAAATCAATTAGAAAGGAGCACGAGCAAAAAGCAGTCAATGGCTGCTTTTTTTATATTTTCTCAACCTTTTCAACATATATAAAAAAATCTATATATTGTTTTTATATATAAAAAATTATATAATCTAGTGGAATAAACAAATGAGGTGCTTAGGCATGGAAAATACGAAGAATTTATTAGAGAGCTATATTCCTTTAGCAAAATCTACGGCAAAAATGTTTGGACCAAATTGTGAAGTAGTGATTCATGATTTAACGAACCCTCAAGCATCTGTCATGTTTACAGTAAATAACCATGTGACAGGAAGAGAAATCGGTCAATCATTTGATCATCTAGTCAAGACTGTATTACAATCAGAAGATTTTAAAGAAGATTATCTTGCTGGGTATACATTTAAAACAGAAGACAACCGTACCATTCGTTCTTCGACTTCATTAATTCGTGATTCTAAGAAAAAGGTGGTTGGAGCATTCTGTATCAATTTTGATGTTGAAGCTTTGAATCAAATGCAGCAATTTATGGATACTTTTCTTTCTTCAAAAGTTGAAGTTCAAGAGAATGAAACAACACCAAATGATGATTTTGATAATGTGGAAGGAATAGTAGATCAATTGATTCAACAGATCATTCAAAACAGTGTCCACCCAGTTATGAAACGTCATGAAAAAATTGAATTAATAAGGTTCATGGATGAAAAGGGGATTTTTTTAATGAAAGGATCTGTTGAAAAGGTCGCTTCTATGTTAGGTATTTCTAAAGTCACTGTCTACAGCTATTTGGATGAGATCAAACATAAATCGAATGAAGGGAAAACGAAATGAAAAGTATCCTTGAGGTAGGGAATCTAAAATCCAACGGACACTATGCATTCGCAACCATTCATCAAAACACGGTCTACGTTTCAGGACAATTTGCCATCAATCCAGAAACGAGAGAAAAAGAATTCGGCCCCATTGAAGAAGAGACATTACAAACGCTTAAGAATGTGGAGATGATTGTAGAAGCAGCCGGAAGTAAAAAAGAAAAGATTTTGCGTATGACATTATACATTTCGGATATTGAACTATGGGACAAAGTAGATGCGGTTTATACTGAATTTTTCGGGGAACATCAACCAGCACGGACTGTTGTACCAACGAATGAATTACATTTTGGTTTCAAAATTGAAATTGATGCTATTTCTTATATTTAGATTATTTTTTTGCCCATGTTATATAAAAAAATATATTTCATATAAAAAATTATTTAAAGGGGCTGATGATTGATGAATCAATTGATTTGCAACCATTGCGGCAAAAAGTATGAGATGACACCAACTTTATGGAAATGTGATTGTAACGGCGTATTAAATCTGGTGAAAGATACCCCTAAAATAGATATAGAGGCTTGGAATCACTACCCAAACTCCTTATGGCGTTATGTTGAAACCATGCCATTTTCAAAAGATTCTAAGACTTGGGAATCTGTGACAATGGGTGAAGGTCAAACTCCGTTAATCGTTTTAGATCCTAATGAGCCAAACACTTATGTAAAAGTTGATTATATGATGCCGACATTATCCTTTAAAGACCGAGGAGCCGCTGTGTTGATGACACATGCAAAAGAATTAGGGGTATCAAAGGTGATTGCTGATAGTAGTGGGAATGCAGGAACGGCGATTGCAGCATATGCAGCACGTTGCGATATCGCCTGTGACATCTATCTAAGCGATGACACTTCACCAAAAAAAGTCGCTCAAATCAAAGCCCATGGCGCAACGATTAAAGAAATTCACGGGACGCGAGAGGACATTGCAGCTGCGGCACAAAAAGCAGTAGACAATGAAAAGGTTTTTTATGCAAGTCATGTCTATAACCCTTATTTTTTTGAAGGAACAAAAACATACGCCTATGAAATCTATGAGCAACTAAAAGGAGCACCTGATGTTTTAATCATTCCAGTTGGAAACGGTACTCTCCTCCTAGGTGCGTATTATGGTTTTAAAGAGTTATTTGAAAATGGTTTGATTCATCAAATACCGAAAATCATTGCCATACAAGCGAAAAACTGTGCACCTCTTGTGAAAGCTTATCAAAATGCGAAAGAATCAGCATCGCCTGTTACGAATACAGGAACCTTGGCAGAAGGGATAGCCATTGCTGCACCGGCGCGCTCCAAACAAATTCTAGAAGCTGTACAAAATACCAATGGCACATTTATAGATATTGAAGAAGAAGAGATATTGAATGCACGCTCTAAACTAAGTGAGAAAGGATTTTATGTGGAAGTGACATCTGCAGTCAATTTTGCTGGCTACATGAAATATAAAAAGAAATCAAAAGAAACAATCGTCATACCTCTTTGTGGTGCAGGAATTAAATCAAAATAACCCAAACTTGATATCGGAGGAATGTTTCATGGGTTTGGATTTTACTCATTGCGAAGCACATTGGTCATACAGTGACTTCCATGGTTTTAGAAAAAGGTTAGCTGCTTGTATTGGTATGTATTTAGATGATATGGAGGGGTTTGGTGGGAAAATACCCTTTAAAAACTACCAAGATGACATCATCCCATTGTTGGAACAGCCCGATTCTGATAGCTGCTTATCACCAGATGTTTGTCAGACCGTTGCAGCTAGATTGCGTCAACTGATCCGCCATTGGCCAGATGATGATATAGATAAAATGAACGCTCTCTATCTAGCAGAGGGAATGGAACTAGCGCATCAACAAAATGAGATATTGGGATTTATATAGGAAGAGGATATGTTGTCATATGCCAGATCTTCAATATATATATGAAGGGTATCTCAAGAGAGATGCTCTTTTTCTTGCCTGAATGTACAATCCCTTTTGCCCAAAAGTACAATTTTACTTCACTATTTCATTGCGTAGAATAAAGAGGTGAATATCATGAATTCGATGAAAAAGGAGTAAGTGAATGGCTAAATTTTTATATAACTTAGGAAACTTTGCTTTTATGAAGCCTAAACGAATGTTAATCGGTTGGTTACTTATTTTAGTAGCTGTAGTTGCAGCTTTGAGGAGAAAGATTTCCCAGCCTAACTATTTCATTTTCATTTGTTCTTCTCCCCAATAACAAATCTCATCTAATACAGGTATCAATGATAATCCCTTTTCCGATAAACTATATTCTACTTTTGGAGGCACTTGAGGATATTCTTTACGATTAATTAACTGATCTGCTTCAAGTTCTTTTAGTGTATTGGTTAATGTTTTAAAAGAGATTGCCCCAAGCATTCGTTTCAACTGATTATAGCGAATAGGAGCATTGTTTGCATATAAAGCATACAGTACCGTCATCTTATATTTCCCACCAATTAATGATAAAGTGTACCCAAATCCAGTTTCTTTTAGATCAACATGAGCTGTAAAGGATTCTTCGGTCATTTTACACTCTCCTTTAGGTTAGTATCGCACTTTAATTACCGTACTTGTAGTACGTTATAGCATACAATAAAATGAATGTACATCAAAATATGATGAAAAATAATAAAAAAGGGTGAATGAATCATGAAAACAATTGTCTATGCACATCCTTGGGACGGAAGCTATAATCATGCCATTTTGACTTCCATTACAGAAAATCTAGAAACAAAGAGAGAACCATTTCAAGTGATCGATTTATATAAAGATGGGTTCAATCCCGTTTTTTCAGCTGAGGAATTGAAGTATTTTCATAAAGGAGAAACGCCTTATCAATTAGTTAAGGATTATCAAAAGAAATTAAGTCAGTCAACTGAATTAATATTTATATTTCCTGTCTGGTGGTGGGATTTACCTGCAATTTTAAAAGGATTTATTGATAAAGTCATGTTAAGAGGTTTCGCATTCTTGGAAGATAAAAACACTGGGGCTTTAAAAGGTTTATTGACAAATATAAAAAAAACAACCGTCATCTCAACATCTACAACAGATAAGGATTATATAGAATCTGAAGGCGGGAATGCGATTCAAAGCGTTTTTATTAACAGAACTCTTGCTGACTTGGGAATTAAAAATGAAGACACCAAATGGATTCATTTTTCGGGAGTTAACTTAACAACTGATGAAAAGAGAAAGCAATTTTTAAAAGAAATATCACAGAATATTTGATTTACAGTACCAACAAATTCGGTAACAAATCAAGGAAGCCCAAAAAGGCCCAACCTCTACGACCGATTTAATTTATTGAGAAGGTCGTAGAGGTTTTTGAAATTTAAAAGAGGTATTTTTAGCTCTGCCAGCTCAAACAGAGTGCTAACAGCAGAATGCCCACTGCCAATTACAGCAACTGTTTTATTCTAATAACGATTTGTTGCGTAATTTATTAATAAAGGCTACTTTAAAATAGCTGAAAATAATTGATATTCATTAAAGAAAATACTTACTCATACCATTTTTAAAGATAGGCAGGGTCTTAGTCACTAGCTCTTCTGATAAAATAGGTCTACCATCCTTATTCCATGTGTATGCAGCTCCGTATATCCCCCAACTTAGCATAGTAGATAGGATTGTTATCAATTGTTTATCCTCTAATTCAATCGTATTTTCAGTTCCTTTTAGCACAAGATCAGCTATGAGCTTCTGTAACTCCTCTTTAATTTTACTTTCTATAATCGTTCCTAAAGAATTATAACCTTTAGGACATAATTCGCTTAGCTCTTTATGATGATCACACATGGCTAGAAAAATATTTGCAATGACTTTTTCATTGAATCCATCGTGATCATTTAATCTTTTTTTCAATTTGTCTGTAAATGTATTGGTGATTGTAGAATGTAATAAATCAAATTTATCGTCAAAGTGCGCATAAAATGTAGCGCGGTTAATAGTAGCCTTTTCTGTGATATCACGTACCGTTATATTGTTGAAATCTTTTTCACTAGCTAACGAAAGAAAAGAGTCTACAATCAATTGTCTTGTACGAAGTGTTCTTGGATCTTTTTTTGGCATAATCATTTTTTCTTCTCCTTTTAAGGGTTCATATGGTGTTTAAAAACGACAATACAATAGAAGTGTTGCGTAAACAACATATTGGCTATTTTGGTTATTGTTTATTATTCTTTTTCATCTTATCATCAAATTATACAACGCGCGTTGCTTAAATAACACATGTTATTACGAAAAAGTTTTGATCAAGGAAATAATTGTGATCATTCAGAATAACAAAAGGAGATAGAAGACCATGAACATCACTATTTTTGGGGCAACTGGTGCAATCGGTCAACTTTTAACACAGTTTGCATTAGAAAACGGAGATTTCGTTACGGTATATGTTAGAAACCCTGAGAAAATCAAGCAAAAGCATTCGAATTTACGCATTGTAACGGGGGAACTAACGAACAATTCAGCTATTGAAACGGCAGTTTCAGAAGCTGATGTCGTGATAAGCACCTTAGGCCCTGGGATTGATTTGTCGCGAAAACGAAAAGGCACACCGATTGCCGACGGACATAACCGGATTGTCAAAGCGATGAAGAAGTTCACCAAAAAAAGGTTGATTACACTCGCGACGCCAGCCTTGCAATCTGAAGACGATAAGAAAAGCTTATCGACGATACTGCCGAGAATACTGCCTAAACTTTTCATGCCAAATGGTTATGCCGAAATGAAGAAGATAGGAGAACTGATTAAACAATCAAACCTGGATTGGACAGTCGTTCGAATCATTAATCCTAATATCAAATACAAAGGGCAATCTTACGGTTATTCATTCGGCGATCAGCCAGCTAAAATGTCCGTATCAAAGGAGAATGTCGCTAAACTCATGTATGACGCCGCTAGGCAAAGCCAATTAATCGGAAAAATGCCCATTGTCTATAATCATTAATTCAGCTTTTTGTGTGAGGGTGTTGATTCAGCAAAAATTATAGGAATCATACCGAAAATATTGTTTAGATGAAACGTGTAAATTCTTTTAATAAGTATTCAAAAAGTGTTTAGGAACAAAAAACATTCATCAAAATCATAAAGGGGAAATGATCATGTCAAAAGTATTATTTGTTAAAGGAACACCCCAAAGTGAGGAACAATCAAGAAGTACGCAAGTTGCTAGAGCATTTATCAATGAATATAAGGAAGTAAATCCAACGGATGAAATAATAGAAGTAGATGTCTATTATGCAAATGTTCCATTAATTGATGCTGATTTTTTAACTGGACAAAAGAAGTTAAGAAGTAGCGAAGCGCTAACAGATGTTGAAGCACAAAAAATAGAAGCAGTGAATGCTTTCACAAAGCAATTTATGGAAGTAGATAAATACATCATTCAGTCTTCAATGTGGAATTTAGGAATCCAACCATTATTAAAAGCCTATTTTGATACAATCATGAGTGCTGGAAAAACGTTTAAATATACAGCAGAAGGTCCAGAAGGATTGATGAAAGGAAAAAAAGCAATCCATATTCATGGAATGGGAGGATTTTATTCGCAGGCAATTGGAATGGAACATTCCGATTCTTACGTGAGAGGTGCGCTAAAGTTTGTTGGAATTGAAGTGGAACCAACGATTTTTGTTGAAGGTATTGACTATGATCCAACTAAGAAAGAAGAAGTTGTTGCTGTAGCAATTGAAAAGGCAAAAGCGGCAGCACGAACTTTTTAAAAAAGAGCTTTGGTGGGATTAGTTAAAAAGATGTTTATTAACATAATCCCCCTCGCACATTCATCAAAATCATAAAGGGGGAACATATGATGAAAGTAGAAATTTGGTCTGATTTTGTTTGTCCGTTTTGTTATATTGGCAAACGTCAATTTGAAATAGGGTTAGAACAGTTTGAATATAAAGAAGAGGTAGAAGTCTTATTTCGTCATTTCCAATTAGATCCATATGCGAAAAAAAATACAGGAATGGATATCCATCAAGTATTATCCTCCAAGCATGGTGTCCCATATGAAAAAGCAAAAGTACTGAACAATCAATTGAAACAGAAAGCAAAAGATGTTGAATTAGATTATCAATTTGATACAATGATTCCCACGAATTCATATGATGCACTTCGTCTTTCTTATTATGCAAAAGAGAAAGGGAAGATACGGGAGTTTATGGAGCGTATTTTGAAAGCTCATTTCACGGATTCACTAGATATCGGTGATCACGCAACACTTGCTCAACTTACAAGTGAAATAGGTCTTGATGGCAACGAAGCTTTGGATGTTTTAGCAAATGATAAATATAGCGAGAATATTGCAGCTGATAGAGCCGAGGGATCAAAAATTGGGATTCAGGGCGTTCCCTTTTACGTAGTGAATGATAAATATGTCATCTCAGGAGCACAACCTAGCGAAGTATTTTTAGAAACATTACAACAGGTTTGGAAAGAAGAGTACGCGAATGCTAAGGTTGAAGAGCATAAATTAGAGTCGTCGCTCGATGATTATTGTTCAGATGGAACATGTAAATTTTAATGGATAATCAAAAAAGATAGAAATTACAAAAAAATCATATAGTATCTCAAGGCTTAGGTATTGTTGTTCTAAATCTTGTAGTAGTGCCAACATCATCGGTGCTTGTGTTATATAGCTGCATTAAATACTACTTTATAATTAATCGTTTACTTCCAAAAAAATCAAAGGGGTTTAGCGATATGAAAAATACAATTTTTCAAGGCACAATAGAGCATTCAGGATTTGTAGTACCCGATATCGAAGCAGCAGTTGAATTCTTCACTAATATTTTGGGTTTTGAAGTCTTGTTCCGGCCAGGACGGATGCACTTTGAAGACGATAGTTTTAAAAGATACTTTGGGGTTCACGATCATTCAGTTGTAGAAGGGGCGGCATTTTTGCAATACGGCGGTAGAAAGATCGAACTGGTCCAATGGTCGACGCCAGATCAACAGAATGTTCACCTAAAACCGAGTGATATCGGTGTAGCTCATTTAGCTATTACAGTGACCAATATAGAAGAGGCTTTGAAATATTTTGCAGAACAGCCTGATGTTAAAGTTAGAGAGCTGAGCCCTCTTGGATTTTTCTATATCACAACATCATGGGGGATGGAGATTCAAATAATGGAATGACGCTAATATGTATTCTCATTTCCTAGTTTACATAATATATATTCTAGGAAGTTAAGTATTAAACGAATTTCTTTTGTCTCATAATTGAGTATACTTATCTTATTGAGACAAAATAGAAAAAATCAAAATCTGCCGTTTATTCGCCAGATTTTGATTCATCAAGATATTTAATGATTTTCGCAGGATTTCCGCCAACCACCACGTTTGCTGGAACACTTTTTGTCACAACGGCACCAGATGCAATGACAGCATTGTCGCCAATTGTGACACCTGGATTAATAATAGCACCGCCGCCAATCCATACATGGTTTCCAATGGTGACTGGTTTTCCGAATTCAATGCCCTTTGCACGTTCTATCGGATCAAGCGGGTGTCCAGCCGTATAAATATGTACATTCGGACCTAATAAACAGTGATGTCCAATGGTAATTTTGCAAACGTCTAAAAATACTGCATCAAAATTTGCAAAAAAATGATCACCAATCTCGATATTGTATCCGTAATCGCACTGCAGTCTTCCTTCAAAAACGACATCATTTCCGCAAGCGCCTAATAATTCCTTTAAAATGGATGTTCTTTTTTCTTGCTGATTGGTTTGCTGATATGCGTATGTCAATCGTCTGGCTCTTTCACGATCTGCGATCAGTGTTTGGTCACTAGATACATAATGTTCTCCTTGGATCATTTTTTCCTTTTCACTTTTCATGTTGATCTCCTCCTCCCTTCTATTTATACCGATGCGATATGATTACATCCTACCGCCCCCTTTATGTTTATTTTACCTTCTCATCATAAGAATTGGGAAGGAATGATTTCTTTTGACTAGAATTGACCTTGTTCCTCCAGCAAGTTATTTACGAATCAGCAAGTCTCATTTATAATCGAGTAGATTTGTTCAATAACATATATATCTTTAAATGTGAGGGATTAGATGGAATTAAAGTGGTATAAAGCAATTATTGTGATCTTTACGATGTCTGGAATCTCCATTTCTACATGGTTTTCACGGACACCGGAAGTGAGAGATTTATTACAAGCAAACACAGGAACAATGGGACTTATTTTACTCGGTTTATCTGTTGGTTCAATTGTTGGGCTTGTTCTTTCAAATGTATTCGTCCGCAAAAAAGGCGGCCGAGTGGCGATTGTGATCAGTGCTTTTTTGATGTTCCTTGGATTCACTACTCTTGCCATTGGTTCAACGCTCTCTTCTATCTTTGTCGTCACTGCCGGTCTTTTTCTTTTTGGCGCAGGCTCTGGCATGTGTAATGTAGCGATGAACTTAGAAGGAACAGAGATTGAATACAGCATCAAGAAAACCATTCTGCCTATATTGCACGCTTCCTTTAGTATTGGGACTTTAATTGGAGCAGGTGCTGGTATTCTTTTTATCCATCTAGGCATCTCTGTATTGATACACCTTCTCGCTATTGCCCTTCTGCTGTTCCTCAGCATATTGATTTGTACACGGTTTATCCCGCATGGGACAGGAAAGGATCAGCATGAGAAGCAGCTCGATACAGTTGAGTCTAGTCAAACGGCATGGCTGAACAAACGAACGATATCTCTTGCGATGATCGCCTTATGTCTTGCATTTGTCGAAGGCTCGGCCAATGATTGGATTCCACTTGCAATGGTAGATGGCTACCAAGTTTCACATTCCATGAGTACAGTCATCTATGCTTTGTTTTTGTGCGGCATGATTAGTGGTAGACTGATCAGCGGACGTTTGATCGATCGCTTTGGCAGAGTGTTATTGCTAAGAGTTGCGATTTTATCAGCAGCTGCCGGCCTATTCTTAGTCATTTTAAAAATTTCACTTGTTGTATGTATGATATCGATCTTTTTATGGGGACTTGGCGCATCTTTAGGCTTTCCGCTGACCATTTCTGCAGCTGGCGATGATAGCCGGTACGCTGTCAAACGCGTCAGTATTGTGACCTTATCTGGTTACACAGCCTCCCTTTCCGGTCCTCCTATATTAGGGCTGCTTGCCAATCAAGTAGGACTGCTTCATGCCTTTATCTTTGTTCTATTTGCCATATGTATTGCAGGAATCTTTACTAAAGCTGTAGCAAAACCGCATTCATTACAAGCTCACTAAAAGTGTCTGATCCATGATCATGGCACTTTTTTTAAATTTAAAAAATAAAATTGAAACCTTTCATGAAGTGAAACAGTCCTATAGATGTCCTGATGTTTATCGCTTTTTTAAAGAGGGAAAGTAAAAAAATAAGACTTTTCAAATAACTGAAAACGTGGTAAGATCATGAAAATAACCAGGAAGGGGTGAGAAAAATGAAAAAAAATATGCTATTAAAATTAGGTGTTTTATGCATAGCACTTGCAAGTTTTCATTTGTTCTCAATGCCTCATTCCGTTCAGGTATACCATCATGCAAAGGTGGTTGCCGATCAAGAATCACATGAAATGAAAATCGTTCAGACAATGGGCGATGAAAAGAAACAAAAACATGTGAGCGCAGTATTTGCCGCATTTACAGCACTGCTGATTATTGGCAGTATGACAGCTGGATTTGCACGCATCACTCATACTGATCGATTTGACCGGAAAAAGAAGCATTTACTTGCAGTGTTCTACCAATCTTCTTATTTCCGACTAGCTCGTGTTTAACCCAACCATCTAAATCAAAACAAAAATTGGGAGGTTTTACACGATGTTATTTTTCTTAAGAATTTTCATTCTAGGTCTATTCTCTGTCACTTCACTTTCTCTTTTCGTCTACCAAGGAATTGAAGTAGTGCACGCCATTTCAAGCATGTTTGGCAACCACGAGAGCTAAAAGATCCGTATATAAAAGAAACCCCCTGCGACTGGCAGGGGGTTTTCGTTTGCTTATTTATTGTCATCTGGCACACGTTCAGGCGTCAGAAGGACATGAGTCACTTCTCCCTGCTCTTCCTCATCTACAATAAACGATCCATTGCTATAACGGTCATTTGCTCTTAGAGTAGAGATTTCAAGCGGAATCGTTGTACCCTTTTCTGTATCTATTTCAAGTGTATCGTGCAGAGATGCAGCGATCACAGCAACAATACGGTGCGGGTTTTTCTTTAATTCTCTCAGCATAAGAACCCCGCGTTTCGCTCTTGATGTTTTATCAAACTCAGAGAGGTTCATTCGCTTTACAGCCCCTCTTTGTGTCGTGAGCACAAGGACATCGTTTTTCGAATCGATGATCTGGCCAGAGACTACCTCGTCCCCTTCCTTCAAATTGATTCCTTTGACGCCGGCCGCTCTCGGTCCAACAACACTTACTTCTTCTTCATCAAACCACAAACCGTAACCATTTTTCGTTGCAATAAACAATTCCTGCTGTCCTGTTGTGACATGAACATCGACGAGTTCATCGTCACCTTTTAGGTTCAAGGCGACAAGCGGTTTCGAATAACGCTGCGCTTTATATTGAAGAAGCTCTGTTTTCTTCACCATTCCGCCTTTCGTAAAGAATAAAAGATATGATGTTTCATCAAATTCTTTTATTGGAATGGCTTTTTGGATTGATTCCTCGCGATCAATCGAAATGATATTCGTAATATGCTGCCCCATGTCTTTCCAGCGTATATCTGGCAGCTGATGAACAGGACAATAAATGTAGCTTCCTTTATTCGTAAACAGCAGAAGAACATCCGTTGTATTCATTTCAAACTGATGAATCAAACGGTCAGTATCCTTCATGCCAAAGTCCTTACCGTTAGAGGCAGCATAGGAGCGCTGGCTTGTTCGCTTGATGTAACCATCCTTCGTGACTGTCACATAAACATCCTCTGATGCGATCATCACTTCAAGGTTAATCTTAATTTCTTCGATTTTTTCCTCAATAACGGATCTTCTCTCATCAGCATATGTCTTTTTGAGCTTTTTCAGGCTGTTTGTAATGACCTTCAGCAGCTTTTTCTCGTTCGCTAAAATGTCTTCAAGCTCTGCTATGCGCACATCTAGCTCTCTTGCTTCGTCTCTTAATTGCGTAATATCTGTATTCGTTAAACGATATAACTGGAGTGAAACAATCGCTTCTGATTGTGCTTCTGTAAAGTCATATTTCGCCATCAAGTTGTTCTTTGCATCACGCTTATCATTAGAGGAGCGGATTGTGGCAATGACTTCATCTAAGATGGAAAGTGCCTTAATTAAGCCGTCGACAATATGGTGGCGTTCCTTCGCTTTTCGAAGCTCGTACGCTGAGCGGTTCGTCACCACTTCTTTTTGATGGGCAATATATGCATCTAGTATAGTTGTCAGCGTCATTAAAGTCGGTCTTCGATTATGTATCGCTACCATATTAAAGTTATATGGGATTTGCAGATCTGAGTTTTTATATAAGAAATTCAGCACACCATTTGCATCTGCTTCTTTTTTCAGCTCTACTACGATTCGAAGCCCAGTACGGTCTGTCTCATCTCGGACCTCTGAAATGCCTTCTACTTTTCTTTCAATTCGGAACTCGTCCATCTTTTTGACAAGATTGGCTTTATTCACTTCGTAAGGAATTTCTGTGATCACGATTTGCTGGCGTCCGCCGCGGATGGTTTCAATCTCCGCTTTGCCTCGAATCATAATCTTTCCTTTTCCTGTTTCATACGCCTTCTTAATACCGTCTACACCTTGAATGATACCGCCTGTTGGGAAATCTGGCCCTTTGATGACCGTCATTAAATCCTCAACCGTACAATGCGGCTGTTCGATTCGTTTAATAACGCCATCAATGACTTCTCCCAAGTGATGCGGAGGGATATCTGTGGCATACCCGGCTGAAATCCCTGTTGATCCGTTTACAAGAAGGTTTGGGAACATCGCTGGTAATACAACGGGCTCTTTACTTGTATCATCAAAGTTTGCGACAAATTCGACCGTTTCCTTGTCTAAGTCCTTTAAAAGCTCTGAAGCAATAGCAGACAGCCTTGCTTCCGTATAACGCATGGCAGCAGGCGGATCTCCATCGATACTCCCGTTATTCCCATGCATCTCAATCAGTACATTCCGTACTTTCCACTCCTGACTCATTCTTACCATCGCTTCATAAACAGATGAGTCCCCGTGCGGGTGATAGTTACCAATCACGTTACCGACTGTTTTAGCGGCTTTACGGAAGTTTTTATCCTGCGTATTTCCTTCTGCATACATCGCATATAAAATTCTTCGTTGTACAGGTTTTAGTCCATCACGTGCATCTGGAAGCGCACGGTCTTGGATAATATATTTACTATAGCGGCCAAAGCGGTCGCCGATTACTTCTTCTAATGGTAAATCATGAAATCGTTCTTGTTGTGCCATGTTTAAACCTCCTCAGCTAGCGACAAGTTTTCATTTTCAAGAATGTTGCTTTCCTCATCAAGTCCAAAGGCGACATTCTTTTCAATCCATTTACGGCGTGGTTCTACTTTGTCACCCATTAGAGTTGTGACGCGGCGTTCCACACGTGCAGCATCATCAATTTTGACCCTGACAAGTGTTCTCGATTCTGGATTCATTGTCGTTTCCCATAGCTGGTCGGCATTCATTTCACCTAACCCTTTGTAGCGCTGAATCGTGTACCCTTTTCCAACTTTCTTCAGTACGTCATCCATTTCTTCATCAGACCATGCGTACTCAATAATCTCTTTTTTCCCTGAGCCTTTGCTGACTTTATATAAAGGCGGAAGTGCAATAAATACTTTGCCATGCTCAATCAGCGGCTTCATATAGCGGTAGAAGAATGTTAAGAGAAGCACTTGAATATGCGCTCCATCCGTATCCGCATCTGTCATGATCACGATTTTGTCATAATTGATGTCTTCTACATTAAAGTCGACTCCGACGCCTCCACCAATTGCATGAATAATGGTGTTGATTTCTTCGTTTTTGAAAATATCAGCAAGCTTTGCTTTTTCTGTATTGATGACCTTTCCGCGCAGCGGCAGCACCGCTTGGAATTTACGGTCGCGCCCCTGTTTTGCTGACCCGCCCGCTGAGTCACCCTCTACTAGGTATAGTTCGTTTCTTGCCGGGTTTCTAGATTGAGCAGGTGTTAATTTTCCGCTCAGCGTGGCTTCAGACTTTTTCCGTTTCTTGCCGCTCCTTGCTTCTTCACGGGCTTTTCTAGCAGCCTCTCTTGCCTGCTGCGCTTTAATCGCTTTTTTCACAAGAAGAGTGGCTGTTTCCCGGTTTTCTTCAAGGAAATACGCAAGTTTTTCAGAAATAACAGCATCAACAGCTGAACGAGCCTCACTTGTCCCAAGCTTTCCTTTTGTCTGTCCTTCAAATTGAAGCAGCTCTTCAGGAATTCTGACAGAAATAATAGCAGACAGTCCCTCACGAATATCAGTGCCTTCTAAATTTTTGTCTTTTTCTTTTAAAAGAGCGACTTTGCGAGCATATTCGTTAAAGGCTCTCGTCATGGCCGTTTTGGCACCAGACTCATGTGTACCGCCATCTTTTGTTCTGACGTTATTAACGAAGGAAAGGATATTTTCCGAATAGCCATCATTAAATTGAAAAGCAAAATCTACTTCAATGGACTGATGCTCTCCTTCAAATGAGACGACTTCACTCAGAACATCTTTTTCTTCATTTAAATAAGCAACAAAGGCTTCAATGCCTGTCTCATAATAAAACGTTTCTTGTACATCATGCCGTTCATCGATCAACTCTATTTTTAACCCTTTTAATAAAAAGGCAGATTCTCTTAAACGCTCTGATAATGTATCGAAATTATAGGTCGTAACACTGAACATGGTAGGGTCAGGCTTAAAATGAATCAGTGTTCCCGTTTTTTTCGATTTTCCGACTTTTTCAAGTGATGTGACAGGTTTACCGCCGTTTTCAAAGCGCTGATGATAAATAAATCCGTCACGTTCAATTGTGACAGTGAGCCATTCTGACAGCGCGTTCACAACAGATGCCCCAACTCCGTGAAGTCCACCACTTGTTTTATATCCGCCTTGACCAAATTTTCCGCCTGCGTGCAGGACCGTTAAAATGATCTCGGGTGTCGGTTTTCCAAGCTTATGCATACCAGTAGGCATTCCACGCCCTTTATCTTGAACGGAAATGCTGTTATCTTTATGTATTTTGACAATGATATGATCTCCATGGCCAGCGAGCACTTCATCGACAGAGTTGTCTACAATCTCATAGACAAGGTGATGAAGACCGCGTGAATCCGTAGATCCAATATACATCCCTGGACGTTTACGGACCGCTTCAAGTCCCTCTAGCACCTGAATAGAATCATCGTTATAATCTACTTGCTGCTTTTTAACCAAATGCTTAATCCCCTTTCACTAACAAACATAACCGGCTAATCATCAAATGATCTCTCTAGATTTTAATGATGATCATGCTGCTCATTACTGTCCACTTTAATAAGCTGCATCATCACCATGCATGTGTGATTCACCAATACATGCTCTTTTGCACAGCTATGAGAATCATTCTACATTCTGCAATCAGAACTAGAAGTCCATTATAAACAAGACTGTTTCATAAGCCAAATGCAATCATATGATGGTTTTAGCAAAACAGAACGAATGTTCTATATTTATCTTATCGCTCTTTTTCTCGATATGCAAGGCCGCCGATATGTCCCTGTCGCCTTATTTTATCGCTTTCTTTCAGAATCGCAAATATATTTCTGCAACAAAAAAGCAAAAATCCTTGAAAAACCAAGGATTTTTGACGATTTAATGAGTTTTTGTCATCGCATGAGCCACCTTGATACATAAATCCATGATGGCGACCTTGCCATTTTCCTCAATCAGCCTTTTCGCTTCTTCGTGATATATGCCTTGCTGCGCCCAAAAAACAGGTGCGTCTATTTCGAGAAACTCTTCTGCCACCTCTGGTAAAAACTCTGAACGTCTGAAAACATTGACGATATCAACAGGCTCTTTTATGTCTTTTAAAGAAGCGACTGTTTTCACACCGAGAGCTTCATCGATCGTTGGATTCACTGGAATGATCTCATACCCGGCATCCTGCATCGCTTTAGACACCATATAAGACGTCCGGTGCGGCTGATCTGATAAACCAACAACAGCAATTCGTTTACTGCTCTTTAATATACGGCCAATTTCTTCTTTCGTAGGATTGTTCATCCAAACACTCCTTTTCCTCTATTTTAGCGAATTTCTGCTTAAAAACAAAGCTGAATCCATCTGCTTTCGATTTTTTCAAAAAAAGTTCCCCATGTTTTTCACAAGATCATGTTAAAATGTAAGACAAGAGGGAGAATATAAAGGAGTTATGCAGATGTTAATTGCTTTGATGTTTATTTTGGCTTATCTTCTCGGCAGTATTCCATCCGGTCTCATTGTCGGGAAAGCTGCAAAGGGAATCGATATCCGTGAACATGGCAGCGGAAACCTAGGTGCGACGAATGCATTTCGTACACTTGGCGTAAAAGCAGGGTCTATTGTGATTACTGCTGATATCCTAAAAGGGACGCTTGCTTCAGCTTTACCGTTTTTCATGCAGCTGGACATCCATCCCTTATTAGCAGGAGTTGCTGCTGTTATCGGTCACAGCTTTCCTGTCTTTGCAAAATTTAAAGGGGGAAAAGCAGTCGCTACATCAGGCGGTGTGCTGCTATTTTATGCCCCATTCCTATTTATCACGATGATCGCTGCTTTTTTCTTATTTTTATACATTAGTAAATATGTTTCACTATCATCCATGCTGACCGGGATCTATACATTCATTTACAGCATATTCACCAAAGACCTTTTCTTAATCATTGTTGTTGCCGTTCTTGCTGGCTTTGTGATCTACAGACACATCGCCAACCTCAAACGAATTCTCAACAAAACTGAACCGAAAATCAAATGGCTCTAGCCGTTTCATCCATTTAAATATGTGGTAAAAGTAAAGAAAAGCTGTTTTTGCATCCTGCATTTTAAAAACAGCATGACTTCAAAAAGGGGCGATCACATTGAAATTAACGATAAAAGAAGATGCACTCAATTGGTACAAGGATGAATTAGATTTAGAAAAAGGTGATCAAGTTCGCTTTTTTGTGAGATATGGCGGGTGCAGTAATGTACAAAAAGGCTTTTCTCTAGGCGTCGCAAAAGATGAACCTCAAAATGCCGGCGCAACCGCTGAAATAGAAGGTATTACTTTCTTTATTGAGGAAAGTGATATTTGGTACTTTGACAACCATGATCTGCATATTGATTATAACGATTCCGTGAAAGAACCAGAATTTCATTATGAATAAACAAAAAAGATACCTCATCCCTCGGGTATCTTTTTTGTTTTACACTTCAATATACAGCCCATACTCCTGAATGTTTCCTAAAGATCGTTCCTTTTGCAGAATTCTTTTTTGCAGCTCACCGATCAAGTCAAAATGAGGGAACCCTTCGCGGTCATGAATCCATTCTTTTTTTAGTCCATGTCTTTCTCCCCACTCAACTAACCGCTTCATATCCTGACAGGCTGCTTTTGTGACAGTATTGGCATTTGGAAAACGGTCATCAAGCCAGTAGTGTGTTAAAAAAGCAACTTTTCCTTGCTGGACAGCTGATTTCCAAGCGTTTAAATCGCTTCGTTTAATACCAAAAGCCATAAATTAAACCTGCTTCTTCTTCGACTGTTCATATACTTTATGCCAAGCAGGAAAGGCTTTTCTAAATTGAATAGGTCTAAAGGTGTCTTTATCGACACAAATATGTGAGGTTGTCCCTGTAATCGCTGTTTGTCCATCAGGTTTTTGAATTTCATAGCCATACACCGTTTTGACCCCATTATATTCTTCAATCCATGTATGAACGGTTGCTGTTTCACCATACAGCAATGGTTTTTTATATTGAACCTGCAAGTCTATAACAGGTGCAAGAGCGCCGTCTGCTTCTAGCTGTGCATAGGAAAAACCTAATTCTTTTATCAATGCTGTTCTGCCAACTTCCATCCAAATTAAATAATTGGCATGATACACGATGCCCATTTGATCTGTTTCTGCATAACGGACTTCTATTTCTTTTTTGGATATATACACGTTTTCATCGCTCTCCTATCAAAACCTAAGGTCTGTCTCTGCCATTTTACCACATTCCAAATGGTTCTTCTAAAAAGAGGCAATAAAATAAACCAGGAATCCCTGGTTTATTCGGTATAGCCATTCTTTCTTGCTGCTTCTTCGTCCTTGATCTCAGAACGCATCGCGTCAATACTCATTTTGCGGTTTTCGTTTTTTTGTTTGATCATTTGCTTTTCTGTCTCTGTTGAAACGGACATCGCTGCTTCAGATTCATCAATATTTTCAAGAGTGTTCTCGATCATATCTTGCAGCTTTTCAACATTATCAGAACGATCATCTGGATTGGATTGATAGGACTTGTCATTCATCATGATTCCCTCCTTATTCGCCCTTCGTCTGTATCACATCAGGCTGTTCATTTGATTTATTATGCATCTTTTTACCTTTATTCCGTTTGTATGCTACAGGTTTTGTCCCTAAATGGTCTGGTGTAAACTGCGCTTGTTTATCATGCTCTCTACCCATTATCATCCCTCCCTCTTCTTTAGGATGAACGAAAACGGATAATTCATAACTTATTTCTGTCTAAATCGCTCTTCCAACTTTTCTTCAAGCTGGTTTAAAAATTCCTCATTGCTTAATAATTCTTTTTTATTTTCAAGCACAAGCTCTTCAAATGTGCGTCGTTTTCTTCTTCTCATTCCACTCACCTCCATATATGTATGATTACATTTTCGCCAAAACATTTAGAAAATAAGCAAAAGAGCTGAATCATTATAGATCCAGCTCTTTTTCAATTTCTTTTTTTGTCAGCATTTGATGCTTCACAGACATGATGCGTCCTTTTTCGTCTAATATGTATGTCGTTGGGTATGAGAGCACCTGATATCTTGCTTGAATGCCTTTTTGGTCCAATAAAACAGGAAAGCTCACCTTTAATTCTTTTGTGAATGCTGCCACATGATCCACACTCTTTTCAGTGGTCGTTAAATTCACCGCTAGTACTTCAACTTGGTCATTTACGCTCCTAATCGCGTCTAAATCCGGCATTTCCGTCCTGCACGGCTTACACCATGTCGCCCAAAAATTGACGAGCACCTTTTTCCCTCGGTAATCAGATAACGAGGCGGTTTTGCCGTCAAGGGTTCTCAGTTCAAAATCAGGGGCCTGATCGCCTTTTTCAAGACCGATTGCGGGCTCTTTTGGCCCAAATAAATTCCACGCAAGTAAACCAATCAACACAAGTAAAACAGCGCTTGCCATTCCTTTTTTCCACATGATTGATCCTCCACTATTTTAAAAAAGAAGAGAAAGCTGTTTAGATCGCCTTCTCTTCTTTGCTGTATTAGTTGCTTGCCAATTTTTCGCGAAGCACCATTTGAAGGATACCGCCATGACGATAGTAGTCAATTTCGACTTCACTGTCAAAGCGAACCACCACTTCAAACGTTTTCTCGTTTCCATCTGTGTCAATTGCTTTCACAGTGACGAGATCACGTGGACGAACTGTTTCGTCAACATGAACTTCAAATGTTTCTGTTCCTGTTAGACCATGAGTTTCTGCACTTTCTCCGTCTTTAAACTGCAAAGGAAGTACGCCCATGAAGACAAGGTTACTTCTGTGGATACGCTCAAAGCTTTCAGCTAGAACAAATTTAATTCCAAGAAGGTTTGTTCCTTTAGCAGCCCAGTCACGTGAAGAACCCATTCCGTAGTCTTTACCTGCTAAGATCGCAAGACCTGTTCCATCCTCTTTATAACGCATGCATGCATCATAAATCGATGTCACTTCACCAGTTGGCCAGTAAGTTGTATAACCGCCTTCTGTTCCTGGTGCAATTTGGTTCTTAATACGGATGTTTGCAAAAGTCCCTCTCATCATGACATGGTGGTTACCACGGCGGGATCCATATGAGTTAAAGTCTCTAGGCGATACGCCTCTTTCTTGCAAGTATTTGCCCGCCGGTGTGTCCTTACCAATCGCTCCAGCAGGAGAAATATGGTCAGTTGTGACAGAGTCACCGAACTTCGCAACGACGCGCAAGCCTTTAAGCGGTTCAACTTTACCAGGTTCAACTGATAGGTTTTCAAAGAATGGCGGGTTATCAATGTATGTGGAATTTTCATCCCATTTGTACAATGCATCATCCGTCGTTTTAATTTCATTCCATCGTTCATTGTTGTCAAAAACTGTTTCATACTCTGAACGGAATAGCTCAGGTGTGACAGTGCTTTTAACGACGCTGTTGATTTCATCCATTGATGGCCAAATGTCATTGAAATAAACGTTCTCGCCATTTTTATCGACACCGATAGGATCTTTTGTTAAATCAATATTCACCGTACCAGCAAGTGCATAAGCCACAACTAATGGTGGAGATGCAAGATAGTTCCCTTTCACAAGCGGATGAATACGACCTTCAAAGTTACGGTTACCTGATAAAACAGAAGTGATCAGCAGGTCATTTTCAGAGACTGCATCTTCAATTTCTTTCTCAAGCGGTCCAGAGTTTCCGATACATGTTGTACAGCCATATCCAACAATGTTAAATCCGAGGTCTCTTAAATATGGAAGAAGTCCCGAATTCACAAGGTAGCCTGTTACAACTTTAGAACCCGGTGCTAGTGACGTTTTGACGTAGTTTGGCACTTTCATACCGAGCTCACTTGCTTTCTTCGCAACAAGACCTGCTCCGATTAACACGTATGGGTTCGATGTATTCGTACAGCTTGTAATCGCTGCAATCGCAATCGCACCTGTCTTCATCACAGCTTTTTCACCGTTTGCAAGATCAAATTCGATTTGTTTATCAAGCTCTGATTTATCTAAGCCAAACCCTTGGTTACCAGCTGGGCTTTCGATGTGTTGATGGAACGTTTCTTTCATTTTAGAAAGTGGAATCAAATCTTGTGGACGTTTTGGTCCAGATAAGTTTGACTCAATTTTAGAAAGATCAATTTCCACAACATCAGTAAAAATTGGCTCTTCTGCATCTGGCGTATAGAATAAGCCATTTGCGCGAGAATATTCTTCAACGATATTAATTTGCTCTTCATCACGTCCAGTAAGGCGAAGGTAAGCAAGGGCTTCTTCATCTACTGGGAAGAATCCGCAAGTAGCACCGTATTCTGGCGCCATGTTCGCAATGGTTGCACGATCTGCTAATGGTAATTGTGCAACACCAGGTCCGAAGAACTCAACGAACTTGTTCACTACGCCTTTTTCACGAAGGACTTGTGTGACTTTTAATGCAAGGTCGGTTGCAGTTGTTCCGTTTGGAAGCTCTCCAACTAATTTAGCACCAATCACTTCTGGTACTGGGAAGTATGAAGGCTGACCAAGCATACCAGCTTCCGCTTCGATACCGCCAACGCCCCATCCAAGTACACCGATACCGTTAATCATCGTTGTATGAGAGTCAGTTCCAACTAATGTATCTGGGTAAGTGATGATCTCGCCATCTTCTTCAATCGCATGAACAACACTTGCAAGATACTCTAAGTTCACTTGGTGAACAATTCCTGTTGCAGGCGGAACAGCTTGGTAGTTATTAAACGCTTTCTTTGCCCAGCTAAGGAAGTTATAACGCTCTGCGTTACGTTCGAATTCTAAGTCCATGTTAATGTTTAATGCATCTTCAGTTCCAGCTTTATCAACTTGTACTGAGTGGTCAATCACAAGGTCAACTGGAATTTCAGGGTTGATTTTATCCGGATCCCCGCCTACATCTGCCATTGCTTTTCTTAAAGAAGCAAGGTCAACGACTGCTGGTACACCCGTGAAGTCTTGTAAAATAACTCGAGAAGGTTTAAATGGAACATCAATTTCTTTTACCTCGGCAGTTCCCCATTTTGCCAAGTTTTCAACGTGTTCCTTCTTGATCACTCTACCGTCTACTTGGCGAAGCACTGATTCTAAAAGTACCTTAATGGAATAAGGCAGCTTAGAAACATTTCCGATTCCTTGTTTCTCTAGTGCTTCTAACGAATAATAGTGATACGTTTTCCCATTTGTCGAAAACGTTTTTCTAGATTGAAAAGCGTCTTGTTTAGCGACTTGCTGCTGTTTCGACATGTCCAAAATCCCCCTTTTGATGATCAAGATCAATTTCAATTCTCAGAAAAATCGTCGTATTTCACCACAATTTTCTCACAATTTCATCTTAAAACAAATTCATACATAAGTAAATAACAATGCTTTTATTAAATTCAATAAGTTTAACTTATCATTAGGAAATGATTACTCTTCATAAACGAAGCGGGGCGGGCTCATACTATAAATGAGGTGATAAAACATGACAAAACGCAAAGCGAATCATGTCATTAATGGCATGAACGCAGCCAAAAGCCAGGGTAATGGCGCAGGCTATACGGAAGATGATCAGCTCGTTTTAACAGAAGAACAAAGGCAAAACAATAAAAAACGTAAAAAGAATCAATAAGAAGGAGCCAAACATCATGACGAATAAAAACACAGGGAAAGACATCCGTCAAAACTCTCCTAAGGAGCATCAAGGCGGTCAGCCTGAGCCGTTATCAGGCAGTAAAAAAGTGAAAAACCGCAACCATACAAGACAAAAGCACAATTCTCATCATGATATGTAATTATCCCCCTCTCATCCCGTGACCACACGGGATGTTTTAGGTCTTTCACACATTTCTATTTTCATCATATGATTTATTATGAGATGTGATGGAGGAGTGTTTATGGAGAATGAAAAGCAATCGAATTCCTCTGATTTTATTGAAATAGATGATTGGCTCAATGTTTTAATGGATGATCCATTTGCCTGGTATGATGAACACCTCCCAATTGATCTTTATGAAACAAGCCGTGATTATATTATCGAAATCGATGTCTCCACCTTATCGATCACTGATGTAAAGCTGACCTTCGCTGGACATGAGCTGACGTTGACTTACACAGTACAACATGCAAATGGTGAAGGCGAACAGCCAATTGAAAAAAGCGTGATGCTCCCTTTTTATTTAAACGACAAAGACATTGAAACAGATTATGAAAACCGAGTCATATCGATCAAAATTAAAAAATGTTCCGACCATCCAAACGGTGCATTTTCCTTTCAAATCCCGCACTTCAAACATTAAGAGCCCACCTTTATATAGGTGGGCTCTCTTCCCGTTCGTTTCAAGTCAATACCTTTTGCGAACCACCATGGCCAAATAGTAGAGTCGCTATATGATAATGTATTCTTTTTCTATTAATTGGTTTGGGTCATTCTAGTAAATGGGCGGCTATCAATGAAAAAGGGCATTTATAGAGATCATAGACATACATTTTTGTTATTTTCTTCTATCCTCTCTTCATGTAATATAAAATAGAGAGATAAGGGGTATAAGGAGTGAGAACATGTTAAGCGGCTGGTTTTTGTGGTTCATTTTATTTTGGGGTACAGTGATGATCGGATTACTCGCAATCGGTGGCTTTTTTATGTTTCGCAAGTTTTTAAAACGATTGCCAAAGGAAGATGGGAAATCAGAGCTTGATTGGCAGGATGAATATATTCAAAAGAGCCTTCACCTATGGCGGGATGAGGACAAACAGCTGTTAAATGAACTCGTATTACCTGTTCCAGAGCTGTTTAGAGATGTTGCCAAAGAAAAAATTGCAGGTAAAATCGGTGAGCTGGCATTAAAAGAACAGGCTGCCAGCATTAATTTAGACTTAATCATTCGCGGCTACATTATGGCCACACCAAAGCGGGATCATAAGTTTTTACTGAAGCGCCTTCAAGAAAAAAACATTGATCACTCGCCATATGAATCGTTATTAAAATAACCTCCTTTTATAAAGGAGGTTTCAGCGTTTAGACAAACCCTCGCATTCTTTGTCAGTCCTGCGCGCTGGTGCTCACGAATGTTAAATTCGCTCCGCGCCAGTGCTCGTCCTTCCTAGACTTCAAAGGTTTTCAATAACGCTGAATAGAAGACAAAGGGCTAAAATAAAAGATCATTTTAGCCCTTTGTCAACAATATGTAACCTCCTTTATGAAAAGGAGGTTTAATTCATTTGAATCTGCTGCGGATCTAATTGTTTAGACAGCTTTCTAAACGATAAATACATGGCAACCCGCCAAGGCACGATCATGCCAAAGGCAAGAATCCAAAACATCCCGCTTAATGAACCATAATCAATAGAAGAACTCAAGATGGTCTTCATCCCGATACGAAGGACAAGAAGTCCAATGAGAATGAACACAAATGCTTTTGACCGTTTTAAGTAGATGTCATTACCTCTAATTTCAAACTTCGATGTTTTGATTAAAAATATAGAGAAAAACATCCCCACTGTGATCGCTTCTAGAAATTCAGCTCCAGTTACCCGAAACATAGGAACAAAAAACATCAGTGCGCCAGTGCTCATGAAAATAGGAGGTAAAATAATTTTTTTCGCAGTTGCAGGTTTTGCAGATGACTTAATGCGAATAAACATGACGGCCACCGCCATACATACCGCAATTATAGAAGAGATCAAGATCATCATATCAAATCATTCCTTTATTCTTTAAGGTCAGCCTATGTATAATATACTCCAATTGACGAAAAAAAACCATTCGCCGCGACTGTAGAAAACGATTTCAAAAGCCTGTAAAGCCGCCAAACAATGATGAGAACATGATGATAATCCATGTCAGAAGATCAAAGAACAGCAAAATCCCTACCACAATCATAATGATTCCGCCAATTCGCATGATGAGCTGCTGACGTTTTCTGATCCACGCCATTTTCGTAATGAAAAAGGAGAGAATAAAAAACGGGACGGCAAATCCGAATACATACGCAATCATATACATGACCGCCGACTCAGGATTGTTACTCGCCAGTGTGATGACAGCAGATAAAATAGGTCCTGTACAAGGTGTCCATCCAGCGGCAAAGCCCATTCCGATGAGAATGGATCCAAAAAAACCAGCAGGACGATTTTTGAACTGGATTCTCTTTTCGCCCATGAGAAAAGAGGGCTTGAATACGCCAAGAGTCATAAAACCAAAGAAAATAATGAGGATGGCTCCAATTTGACGAATCGCTTGATGATAATCATTAAAAAACTTCCCGACAAACGATGTCCCAAAGCCAATCGCAATAAATATAATAGAGAACCCAACTAAAAAGAATAAAGTATGAAGCAGACTTCTTCTTCTCAGCATCACCTTCTCGGATTTCACTTCATCTATACTAACGCCCGTAATATACGATAAAAATGCTGGATAAAGCGGCAGACAGCACGGTGAAATAAAAGAAAGAAATCCTGCTCCAAATGCTAAAAAGTAATTCAAATCTGTCAAAAGAACACCCCCTTCTTACAATATACAATAAGAGATGACAAAATCATTTCATTTTTTTTACATCACCTCAATAAAGATGGTCTATTCTCTTAAAACCTTATATAATTTAATTTGACATCAAGATAATGAATCCTTTAAATTTGAAAATAAACCTTAAAATGGATATAATAGAATCGATTCTTTTTATCAAGATTTGCATGAAAGGAACATGACTTTGGTAAAAACATCATTATTAACTCAAATCGAAGAAAAAAGAGAAGAGCTGATGAAAGTTGTCTTGCATAATGGGATGACATCAACAGTGACCATCGAACATAGCCAGCAGCTAGATCATCTCCTCTTACAATATCAACGACACTTACACTCAAACTCAGCCAACTAATCATACTTCATGATATCAAACATGCCGCACCATTTTTAGAACAGTTGATATGTGTGACCATAAACGAAACAAAAACCTCTGACATAGGGGTTTTTTGTTTTTTACATACTCTTGACGCCATAATAAAAACCACCTTCCCTGCTTCATTCATGCAAGTACAGTGGTTTTAAGCGTCTGATGAAGGTGAATTGAATAAAGAAAGGACAATGCTTGTCCATTCTTTAAAACCATGTTCCATCTATGATCATAATATCGTACGTATTATTTCGCTTGGTTGTTCATGGCTTTCATCATTTGATTGATTTTCTTCTGGGACGGTTTCATGCCCATTTGCATCATCATCATTCGAAGCATTTGTTCATTAATCGGTGGATTCTTTTTCAAATAGCTCATCATATACTTACGAGCAATAAAGAATCCGAGTGCAACTCCTGCAAGCAGTGCAACAACGCCTACAAGGATGACAACCCATAAATCCATAATTCTTCCTCCTTCATGTTGTCTCGTATAAAGTGTACTAAACAAAAGGCTATTATACAACATTTCACGTTCAATTTTATTTTTTTAAACAAAATTCCTCACTTTTACTGGATTGAGCCATCCGTGTTTCTTTGAACTAAAGTCCATCGCAAGAAAACAAGGGCTGATTTTTCTCAGCACTTCAAAAAACACCGCTTCTGCCTCATAACTGCCAGTGGCAGACATTTGAATATACCGGTCTTTAATAATAAATGCTGCAGTTCCTTTTCCATCTGGTAAGGAAGCGCTGTAAATCGAGCCTATTTGTGTATAGTGAATGTTCGTTAAGTTATTCATTAGACGCTGGTGCATATGAAAAGCAGGGATTCGTTTCGTCACATAATCCACTTGCTTCACAAGCATTACAAGTTCATCGTCAGTGCGGTTCGTCCAATGTAACGACTCAAACAAATGAAACAAAATCGATTCTCTGCCAAAATAGTGATGAGCAAATTCATCCTCAATCCAATAAATATAATAATGACGTTCCATGTCTATCCCTTCCTTTCACATTTCGTCAATCTCGTTTATTGCTTGTATTATACAAAAATGTGAAAGAAAGAATTGTCTATATATGAAGCAAGAAGAAACTAGTTTTGTCAAAAAAACAAGAAAAAAGAAAAAAGTTTGCAGAGCGGATGAAAATGCTCTGCAAACAGATAGCAAAAAAGCATGATGCTTGGAGTTCGTTTATTTATTCAGCTTCGCTTTCACACGGCTGACTACATTGCTGACAGTAAAGCCGTATTTCTCGATAATGGTTTCTCCTGGTGCAGAAGCGCCAAATTTATCAATTGCAATCACGTCACCATCAAGCCCCGTGTAACGCTCCCAGCCAAGTGAAGCACCCATTTCAATTGCAATACGTGCACGTACTGCTTTAGGAAGAACGGATTCTTTGTATTCGTCTGACTGCTGATCGAAGCGATCCCATGCAGGAAGGCTGACAACAGACGCGCGGATACCTTCTTTTTCAAGTGCCTTTTGTGCTTCAATGGCTAAACCAACCTCAGATCCTGAAGCGAGTAGAAGTGCTTCCGGCTGTGCATCAGCTGCTTCAACCACAACGTATCCACCTTTTTCTACTCCCTCATATGCCTTCTCTGGTGCCTGGTCAATTGTTGGAAGGTTTTGACGAGTAAGAACTAGTGCTGTCGGTTTATCCGTTGAAGATACAGCTAGTTTCCACGCTGCAGCTGTTTCATTTCCATCTGCTGGGCGGATAACGGAAAGATTAGGCATCGCACGCAGTGAAGCAAGCTGTTCAACCGGTTCATGCGTTGGACCATCTTCACCAACAGCGATACTATCGTGAGTAAAGACGTAAGTGACTGGAAGTCCCATTAAGGCAGCAAGACGAATCGCTGGTCTTAAGTAATCTGAGAAAACAAAGAACGTTCCGCCGAATACACGAAGACCGCCGTGAAGTGCCATACCATTGAGCGCTGCACCCATTGCAAATTCTCTGACACCGAACCAAATGTTTTTGCCGGCATAATTATTTTTCCCGAAATCATCTGTGTTTTTAATCGTTGTTTTATTTGATCCAGCAAGGTCAGCAGACCCGCCAATAAAGAAAGGTACTTGCTTTGCAATGCCATTTAACACTTCACCTGAAGATGCGCGGGAAGCAAGGCTTGAACCTGCTTCATAAACAGGAATTTCTTGATCCCAATTCTCAGGAAGCTTTCCTTCAATCGCAAGCTTCAGCTGTGCTGCCAGCTCTGGATATTCTTTTTCGTATTGCGCAAACAATTCATTCCACGCTGCTTCTTTTTTCTGTCCAGCGTCTTTGACAGCTTCTTTGAAATGATCGTACACTTCAGAAGGTACATGGAAATCTTCTTCAAACGTCCAAGAGTAAGCTTCCTTCGTCAGCTTTGCTTCCTCGCTGCCAAGCGGTGCACCATGCACACCAGACGTTCCCGCACGGTTTGGAGATCCGAAACCGATCGTTGTTTTCACTTCGATTAATGTAGGTCTGTCTGTGCTTTGTTTCGCCTTTTCAATAGCAGCTGTTACTTCTTCGATGTTATTGCCGTCTTTCACGTAAAGAACTTCCCAGTTCATCGCTTCAAAACGATTCTTCACATTTTCAGAGAATGAACGATCTAAATCGCCATCTAAAGAAATGTCATTTGAATCGTAAAGAACGATTAAACGGCCTAAGCCTAAATGACCAGCAAGTGAAGCTGCTTCAGAGGAAATTCCCTCCATTAAGTCTCCATCTCCGCAAATGCTGTATGTATAGTGGTCTACAACATGAAAGTTGTCTTTGTTATACGTTTCCGCAAGATGTCTTTCTGCAAGTGCCATTCCTACTGCCATAGCAATTCCCTGGCCTAGTGGACCCGTTGTCGCGTCTACGCCTTCTGTGTGTCCAAATTCAGGATGTCCAGGTGTTTTGCTTCCCCATTGGCGGAATTGTTTTAAATCTTCAATGCTCAGATTGTATCCGCTTAAATGAAGCATGCTGTATAGAAGCATAGAACCATGGCCCGCAGATAAAACAAAGCGGTCTCTGTTAAACCAATTTGGATTTTGCGGACTTACGTTTAAGTGATTCGTCCATAAAGCGTATGCCATTGGTGCAGCACCCATCGGCATTCCTGGGTGACCGGAATTCGCTTTTTCAATTGCGTCTATGGAGAGAGTACGTATTGTTGCAATAGATTTCAATTCAATCGTTTCCATATAAATCCCCTTCCGTATCTTGTGTACACCATTATCATAAATCTACTGTCCTTTTTTCACAACTATTTCACGCTGAAAAAGAAGGATTTTGTCACATTTAGTTTATCGATCACCTAAAAAGTTATGCAAATATGAAAAAAGACGAGAATATTCTTCCCATCTTTTCAAAATTCAAGAAATCACAACCTTAATGAAGGTTCTGATCTTTTTCTCTTTTTAATTTTTCTGGTGTGACATCGTTTCCTTCAGGGTCAACGATTTTGACAGTTTTAAGTGTATTTTTCATAGAAGAACGAAAAGCTTTTAAATACTCTTCTCTCAACTGCTTTTGTTCTGTTTTTTCAGCGTCTGATAAACCGGTTTCTTTCGACTTTTTTGAAAGCTCATTTATTCTTGCAAGCTGTTCTTTAGAAATCATGACAAACTCCTTTAAAGCATTTTCTCTACATACTACTAAATATCAATCATTTTGACAACAAATCACGCTTTAGGTGGTAAGGCCTTTTTCATATTCTTGATACCTTCTATGCACTGTTGCTTTTGAAATGTCAAAACCTAATGCCTGAAGAGTTGCGGCAATTTCGGCGAACGTCATGTTATTTTTTCTTAATCGAACAATTTCTGAAATCGGCACTTCAATACGCTCACGGCCAGGTGCATGGTCCTGCTGCCTTAAATTTAGTTCAGGCTGATATCCGCGCTCAACAGCCCTTTTCATCCCCCGCTTGATTTTCAGGTTATGAATTTTCCGTTGGTACTCTTCGACGACTCCTACAATCTCGATGACCATTTCATCTGCTTCTGAAAGCTCAAGCTCTCCTCTATGAAACACGCTGTATACCTTTACGTTCTCTTTAAATAGACAATGAAGAAGCGCAATTTTAGCTTGTCCTCTCCCAAGACGTGTTTCATCTTGGATAAGAACGGCATCGATCGACTCTTCCTTCAGTGCAGCAAGCATTTCAAACACGCCATCACGATCTAGCTCATATCCACTTGCTTTTTCTTTGATGACTTTGACCACATTCATCTTGTGCATGGCAGCTAAAGCCAGCAGTTCTTCTTCTTGTCTTTTCAGCGAGGTTTCCTGCTCTTCTTTCACAGTGCTTACTCTCGCATAAATGATTGCGTTCATGTCTTCAATCGACCTTTCTACTGTACTGTTGCAAGCTGATATACGACTGGATGCTCTTTTTTCACGGGTATGACAAGAATGTCTCCAGGCTGGATTTCTGTTGAAGCAAGATCATTGTGTTCTGTTACCCAGTCAATAAATGCATTTTTGTCGATTGATTTGCTGTCATTTACTTGATCAGCTAATCCCCAAAGAGTATCTCCTGATTGAACCTCTATTTTAACATATTGATTTGTATCATTATGGCTTGTGACTGCAATAAGTGAGAGAAATATGCCAACGATGAATGAGAATACCCCAATAAAAATAATAGATTCTTTTAACCTCATAATGTCATCTCTCCTAATAGAATGTGTGTTCGTTCTTTCTGTCTCTCATTATAAATACGAACAAACGTTTCTGTCAAACGTTTTTTCGAACCTATGTTTGTACTGTTAGGAAAAACATGCTATAATTTCTTTAAAATTGACGTTTTGAGGTGCAAAAGATGACGAAGCTATCAAAAAGACAACTCGATATCCTGAAATTCATCAAAGATGAAGTAAAAAGCAAGGGTTATCCCCCATCCGTCCGTGAAATTGGAGAAGCTGTCGGTCTAGCATCCAGTTCAACGGTCCATGGACATTTAGCTAGACTGGAAACAAAGGGCTTAATAAGAAGAGACCCGACAAAACCTAGAGCGATTGAAGTACTAGATGAAGAGGAAATGAATATTCCAAAGAGTGCTGTAATGAACGTTCCAGTCATCGGAAAAGTAACCGCCGGCCTTCCTATCACAGCTGTTGAGAATGTAGAAGAATACTTCCCTCTACCAGAGACTTTTGCAGCACCAGACGAACAAGTGTTTATGCTTGAAATTATGGGAGAAAGTATGATTGATGCAGGTATTTTGGACAAGGACTATGTCATTGTGCGTCAGCAAAGCACCGCTAACAATGGAGATATTGTGGTCGCCATGACAGAGGAAGATGAAGCGACAGTGAAACGTTTCTATAAAGAAAATACACATTTTAGATTACAGCCAGAGAATCCATCTATGGAACCGATTATTTTACAGAATGTGAGTATACTAGGTAAAGTGATTGGCGTATTTCGAAATATTCATTAAAAAAAGCCGGTATTTCATCAGCTGCTGATGAGAACCGGCTTTTTCTTATGCACAGGAATATGCAAGAATACTTGAACTTGGGAAGGAGCCAAAAGTAAAGTTCGGCCATATAAAGCCAGTTGTTCTGCCAAATGGCTGTGAGGAAAGGACAAACATTAAAAATACTTGACCGTTTCTTAGGAACACAATCGTCCATCTTCTATTACAGCCCGCTGCAAAATGAACAGCTTGATGGCCTCCTGCACTTTGCGCAGATATAAGCGACTGCATACTTTGAGGCTGAGAGAGTGCTTGCTGATACTGCGAAATGATATGCTGCGGCGGAGCTGGCGGTGCCGATTGCCCGCCTGACCCTTGACCTGGCCAAGTACCTCCTCCAATCGGAAACCCAGGAAAACCTCCAATTTGAGGAATAGAAATCGATGGCCAGCCTTGCATCTGCCTATCATATGAGTAACCATTCCACATATCTTCATACGGTTGATACATACGAAACACCACTTTCTTTAGACTTTCATCACGACAGTATATGTCATAAATAAAAAAGAGTGTTAAACGTCTAAATAGAAATTTTTCCAAAAGACGTTTCGTTCTTCTTTAGAACGGTTAAATAATGATTAAGAAGAAAAATAAAAAAAATGAAAACTTTTTGTCTCCCTCAAACGTTATATAATTAGAAACAAAAGAAATAAAAAAACATTTAGATTTAATACTTGTAATATCACTGTAATTATTGTAACATTTGTAACATAAGAAGTTTTCATTGAGAAAAGGAGGCAATCGCCTTGAAAAAATTATTTGTTTTATTAACTGCTATTATGCTTATGATCTCATTACAAACAACAACATTGGCCGCTTCCAAGAAATCAGCCGCTTTGACAAATAAAGAAGCGTTACATATTGCCCTTGATGCAAGAGAACATTTTTGGAGTGCAATGTCAGGCTACAAAATTAAAGACCATTCTAATGTCAAATTAAAATCATTTACCTATAAAGATATGACATACAACTATCTTTCTAAAACATTTGATACAAAGAAAAAATTAAACAGCTACCTATCTCAAGTTTTCACTCCAGATGCCATCAAACATGGTTTAAAAGATTATCAGTTCATTGTTCATAAAGGCAAAATGGCTGTTCCAGTCGGTGATGGAGACAACATGCTCAATTGGGAAAAAGCCACACCTAAACTTGTTTCTAAAAAACAAACGGTCCGCACATATGAATTCACAGTCCCAACACTTGATGGACGCAAAGTAAAACGAACTGTAACGTACGAAAAAGTACAAAAAGATTGGAAAGTCACACAAATTGACGCTGTCATCTAAATAAAAAACCAGGCCGATGAACGGCCTGGTTTTTTATATTGGAGAAAATTCAGTCATGCGGTCCAGCGCGTGAGCAAGTGATGATGCCGTGCGAAATTCATTAAAAGGAAGCCCGAGCTGCACTGCTGTTTGGGCAATTTCTGGTCTAATCCCTGAAATGGTCGTCTCTACTCCAATTAACCGAAGTGACGTGACAAGATCAAAGATTTGATGAGCCACCATTGTATCAATAATGACCACACCCGATAGATCAATACATAAATGCTGAACACCTTTTTGCGAGCACTGATTTAGCGTATTTTCTAAAATAATCTTTGCTCTCGCTGTGTCAATGTCACCTACTAAAGGCAATAACGCAATCTGGCTTTTTAAGACAATCACCGGTGAGCTCAATTCGTAAATCATATCTCTTTGAGCCACGAGCTTTTCGGTTGTATTTTTCACATATTGCTGGATAAACACATGGATTGAAATATTAAACGCTTCGGAAATTAAATCATACCAATAAAAGATGCGGTCAATATCAATTTCATCTTGACGCTGTTTGATAAATTCTTTTAAGTAATGCAGAACCACTCTTTGATTGGACATGTATTCTCTCACGACATAATCTAATGGTGTATTTAAATGCTTTGGGTCACTGGCTAATGCCTCAGACCATTTTTTAAATTCAGTATGTAAATACGTCTTATCTTCAATAATAGCTCGTATAAAATGCTGGTAATAATCTTGATTCTGCCGTTTTAGCTCTGATATGACGCTGGAATCTGTTGAACGATATATGGATTCTGGATCATCGTCCTCAATTGATTCATACCATGTTTCGGTCAGCTCCTCTGCATGCTGCATAAAAAAATCGTATAATGCACGGTTCTTATCCATAAGCAAATGTCCCTTCACATTTTCTTCTTGTCAGTCTTTGTACCTTATAGATTGATTGTACCACTGAATCTTTTGTCCCTGCTAGCTCGAATAGGCTCTGATGATAAACAAAAGAACCCCACTCTAGGGAGACTCTTTTCGATTTATTTCACAATGAATAATATTCTTTTCCCATCAGGAAACCCGCTGATTTGGTGCCCGACCCATGAGCCTGCTCCCCTATTATCAGATGGACTAACATATTGTACGCTTGCGCCTTTTCCTCCCTCAAGACAAACCGCCATTGGCCATTCATCCCGGTCAAAGCCAGGTTTTGTCGGAATTCCTTTTAATGATTCTTGCCTGCGGGCATCTGCTCCATTTCGGTCAATGGTACACACATCTGAATGCCCTTTTCGAATGGCTTCTTGAATATGACTGCCTGTTTCAGGGTACCTTTCCTTTGGAAATTGAACGACATGATCATATCGATCAGCCCCTTTTGCTGCCTGCTTCTCTCCAAATCCACCTAACAACGTGCCCATCCATATCACAAAACATAAGGCGACAGCAGCGATCCAGCCTCTTTTCATCTTCAAAAGCGCGTGACCCTCCTCATCCATCTTAAGCATCATCTTGACTGAAAGGAAATGTGTCATTTTAATGTATGAGTGGTGCGCAGATGACATGAGAAAAAAATGATGAGGCTCTCAATCTCAAATCTCTCAGGTTAGAAATATGAATCCTATCAAATCAATTCATACAAAAAAGCTTGTCCCCTATGAAGGAAACAAGCTCTATTTTTTATTGCGCTTTCGCATAGTTTATAAATTCAACAAAGGCAGCTGTCGCTTTCGGCCCGCCATTTATCGTTCCGTTTGAATACCCAGCGTTATGAACTCCAACGATTTGCTGGTTCTGATCCAGCATGGCAGAACCTGAATTTCCGCTGAATGTATCAATCGTATAGTACGCTAGATTCGTATCTTCTCTCGTCACAGGACCTGACATCTCCCACTGTGACACCTTGCCAGTCGATCTCATTTTATCACCAGGATATCCTGAGATTTTAATGGTTGTCCCAGTCAAGTTTGTCACCTGTCGGATGGATCGGTAGCCGACCGTATTGCCGATGTTCGTATCGGTTTTGATCACGGCAAAGTCATATTGGCTTGCTCCAGTATTAATATATCCGCTTGGCACATAGAACTCAGTCATTTTTGCTGAACCATTCACCGCAGTACTATCATTCATACCAGGATATACAGTCCCTTTCTCACTATAGCTTCTCGATGCCGTATTATATACGCAGTGTCCGTTTGTCAAAATTTTGTTAGGAGCAATGAGTGTTCCCGTACAGCTTGAGCCGCCAAATGTAATATAAGCAATCGAATTGTATGGTGCCACTCTTGTATTTGCTACTTTGGTTCTACCATCGTCTCCAATGACGACTTTCGTTTGAAAATCTTTTAAATATTTTGATAGTGGTTTTACTTTTTCACCAACAGTAGAAGAAAGATCATCCACTTTGTCAAAGGATGAGGGGGCTTTCGTATCATTGTGGAAATCACTTGAAGAAATCACTTTACCATCAGAAGTCACCATGTCATAATCAGACGTTAGTACTGAATCCGATGCGGCATGGGCAAAACTAGGCACACTTAAAGCACCAAAAACGAGAAGAGAAGGGAGTAACATTTTCACCTTTTTCATTATATTCCTCCTTTATGTCCTATATCAAAAATCATACGATTGTTTCATATTGGAGTAAATGAGAGAATATTCTTATTTTTTACAAAATATTTCATTTCCAAATTAGGTGTTTTGTATCTTCCCAACCTTCATTCTATCGATCTCTTTCTATGAGAACAGAAAAAACCGCCTAATAGGCGGTCTTTCCTCTTTGTCAGCTCCACACATCTTTTACATATCTATTGTCATTTGCGAGGGTTGTCAGCCAATTTTCAGCTGTTTCTCTCGAGCATTGTTTCTCGTTTTGATAAAGATCGATCAGTGTAGCCTCTACATCTGGGGCCATAACTTTTCCGTCTCCGCACACGTACAGATAAGCACCTTGATCAAGCAATTCGATCAGCATGCCGCCGTCTTCTTTCAACAAATGCTGGACATATACTTTTTGCTCATCGTAACGAGAATAAGCGCGATGGATATGGACAACTCCGTTTTGCGCTGCAAGCTGCATTTCATCAAAATACAGATCATCTTCCTGAGGGTGACGGCAGCCAAAATATAGGTGGGCTTCGCTTAGCTGCTTCCCTTCCTTCTGCCACACTTCTCTTGCCTGAACAAATCCTCTAAATGGAGCGATCCCTGTACCTGGTCCAATCATAATCATCGGTATGTCTGATGAAGGGGGCAGCTGGAATCCGTCTTGCGCTTCATGCAGGAAGCAGGCTACTTCTTCCCCTTCTTTCAGACCACATAAATAGGTTGATGCGACTCCGGCATATTCTCCGCTTCCGCTCCATGCTTTACCTTTTACAACCGCCACTGTGATACTGACTTTTTCTTCATCTACCTTTGGCGAGCTAGAAATCGAGTAATAACGCGGCTTCAAACCTGGTAAAAGCGCCAAAAAGTGCACAAACGGCAGCTCACACGCTTCATATTGATCTAATAAATCCAGCATGGTTACTCGTTTCTTTAAGATGGCTTCTTGATATGCTTCACCAGCCATTTTTTCAAGCTCCACGCGGTGAGGCGGACATACAGTATGTGCTGCGAGCTCTCTTAACTGTGTACGTGTTGCAGGCTCTTGAAGCTCAACATGCGAGGCAAGTAATTCTTTGATTGGAATCGGCTGATCTAATGGTAAATGACTTGCCTCTTTCTCAGATGAAAGCTTAATGTGCTGCTCAGGATCTAGTTTAAAGCGGCGGGTCACACGCTGGACGAGTGCATCACTATTTTTCGGTACAATCCCAATATGATCGCCTTCTTTGTATGCTTTTCCAGCAGGTAATTTTAATTCAATATGTCTTGTCTGCCGTGTGCTTTTTTCTGATTGTAATTCTTCATTTTTCAATACAACAGCTGAAAAGGCATCATATATTTTAGCTACAGGACGTTCCACTAGCTCATTAGTATAAGCAACTGATAGGTTTGGCTTTTCCTTACCTTTTTCTTTGAAGGTGAGCTTAAATTCTTTTGCAAGCTGTTCGAAGACATTTTTCTGGAAGATTTCTTTATCCTCATCCATATCACCGCCTGCATCGCCTTCTCCTAAATCAGCTACACGTTTGGCTCCTTTTCTTTCTAGAGCTTCATCAATCAGACGGGGGATCCGCTGGTACGTACTCGCCCAATTTCGATCTCCGCATCCAAAGACAGCAAATGTCACGTTTGATAAATCCTGCTCCTCATCCTGCGCCAGCCAATCCACAAATTGCTTCGCATTGTCAGGTGGATGTCCGTTGTATGAAGCGGTCACGATGAGGACAGCACCTGTATCTGGCAATTGGCGTGTAAAGTCATCAAGCGGTGCAGTGGTCACATCAAACCCTTTTGCTTTCCCGTCTTCAGCCAATTCGTTCGCTATTTGCTTTGCTGTGCCAAGATTTGATCCGTACAAAACTAGCAGCGGTGTACCGTGACTCGCCACTTTTGACTCACTAGAATTGGTGCTTTTCTTCGGTTCTTCCTTCGGTGGTGCCATAAAGAATTGCTGCTTCCTTGGCCGTACTTTGATTTTAAAATCGTTAGGTTTAATTGTGAGAGATTCTTTTAAATCTAGCTCATAAGATGTGTGATCAATTAACTCTAAATTGTGCAGAACCATCGCGAGAACCATCGTAGCTTCATGCAGGGCGAACTGCATACCGATACATGCACGCTGGCCATTTCCGAACGGTTTATAGGCATGCTGCGGAATTTTCTCAGGGTGCATAAACCGCTCTGGTTTAAAGTCTTCTGCATCCTCTCCCCATACCGCTTGATCACGATGTAGTTTAGGGAGCAGAACAGAGACACTTTGATTCTTTTGAATCGGATATTTCCCCCCGATTACTGTGTCCTCTTTCGCATAAAGAGAGAACGTAGGCGCAGTTGGCCAGAGGCGGAGAGCTTCATTTAACACCATACGAGTGTAGCTTAGCTTTTGCACCTGTTTAAATGCCGGAAGCCCGCCCTGCAGCACCTCATCTGCTTCCTGGACGGCTTTCTTTAATTTCTCTGGATTCTTTAGTAAGAAATAAATCGCAAAGGATAGCAGTCCGCTTGTTGTTTCGTGTCCTGCAATTAAGAAGGTGATGATTTGATAACGGATATTTTCATCGGATAAACGTTCACCTGTTTCAGGGTCCTCTGCATGCAGCATAAGAGACAGTAAATCATCGCCCGTTTTATCTTGTTTTCTTCGTTCCTGAATAATGTCATCTACTAATTTCTTCATAAAATCGACATGCTGTTCAAATTCTTTTCTTCTTTTGATCATCAGTTTATCTGCAATTGGCAATCGGCTCGACTGCTCCATTGCTTCATTTAAACCTTTCAGCATGCTGTCGATGAACGGATGCTGATTTTCTTTATAAAAGCTGTTAAAGCGAAAATCAAAACCGCAAAGGCCGATTGTATCTAAAGTCAGCTTTGTCATATCCTCAGCTACTTCAATTTCTTCATCGCGGCCTGTTCTTTGCCATTTTTGCACAAGCTGTGTGGCAATATCGAGCATCATTTCATGATAGCCCTTCATGGCCTGCTGGCTGAATGCAGGCATCAAAATTTGATGAGCCTTTCTCCAGTTCGGTTCTTCTGTCCAGCTTGTAAATAGTCCATCCCCTGAAAATGCTCTAACTTTACTCAGACTAGTCCCAATATATTTATCAAAACGGCTCTCGTCACATACTTCTTTGACAAGTTCATGGCTGGAAACAAAAATACTTGTTGCATTTGAAAATTCAAACTGAAAGATCGGTCCTAATTCATCTGCCAGCCGCCAAAAGGTTTGAGAAAGCTCTCCTTTTTTTATATGGGGAATATTTTTAAAAGGTCCGTATGTTTTTGGTTTTGGAATGATTGATGGTTGCTTCATATGCCCACTCCCTTTATCTCTTTAAGATGCAACGCTGATGGCGCGCCATAAACATTGCTCAATATCCTCTAAAAAATCAATCGTTGGCTCTATTTCTTCTGCAAGAATTTGTTTATGCAGCTGCACGAAGGCACCAAATACAATAGATAAAATGGTTCTGCCTGAGAGATTTGGATGAATTCCATCCTTTTTCCCTTCTTCAAAGATAAGGAAAAGCTCATGTAACAAATGCTGCATTTTCTCTTTGCTCGTCTCGTCTAAGTAATGAGACCGTTTATCAATCTCTAAGAAATACAGCCCGCTTGGATTCTCCTTTGTAAATAAAACCAAGCAATAAAATACATGCTTAAAGTACGCCCGGATACTTAACTTTGGATCTGGACTGTTTGTGTTCATTTTTTCGATAAATGCTGAGAGACTGCGCTGGTACAAAATATTGACGAGCGCCTCCTTGCTGTCGAAATAACGGTAAATGGTGCCCGCTCCGACGTTTGCTCTTTTTGAAATCATCGGCATTGTGGTGCCGTCAAAGCCTCGTTCAATAAATAGTTCCAGCGAAGCCTTCATGATCTGTTCTTGTTTATCAGTCACTGCTGGCATTTCATCCCCTCCTTATAAAAATATAGGAATGAACGTTCATTCCGCTTTCGGTATATTATATTAATATTTTAATTCCATCTATTTATACTTAAACATACTTATTTTAATCCGTCATCACATTTTCTGAAAATAATAATAATTGAGAAATGCTACCTAGTCGTATGACACCCAAAGGACTTATAAAGATTGTCAAATGTGTGTCACACAGGTGTCATCAGCACTACACATTCATTCCTGATCTATTGGAGAATGAATATGGTCGTCATATGTATCAATATATAAGTTTCCATTACTTGAACGAACAGCATAAACAATGTCCTTTAAGGACAGCTGCCTTTTTTTAAGCTCTTCTTCTATCCATTGCTCTGTTAATTGATTTTCTTGTATGTTCTTTTGGATGAGTTTCCCGTCCATGATGACTTCAATCGGCATGTAACGCTCTGCCTCCATGAATAAATGTAGGTCTTTCCGCGTGACTTTTTCAAACGAAGGGTATTTTTTCACTGACATATGCCCATCTGTTTCAATCATCGCAAATTCAACTTCGCTAATATCAAAGATGTCTTTTTCTCTCAGCTGTTGATTTAAATAATCAAGGGTATATCTCATCCCTTTCATATTTCCTTCAAGAATTTTTCCATTTTGTATGACAAGGGTTGGTTTACCAGCCATAAACCCTCTCATCTTCCGGCTTCTTAATGCAAGCAGGGAAATCACATAAATAATCATGACAAGTGACACAAAGGAAATCGTTGTGTGCTGAAGCGGGAGCGTTGTATTAAACGCCAGGTTCGCTGCAATTGAACCTAAGCTGATGGCTGCTATAAAATCAAAAATATTCATTTGCGCAATGGTTTGTTTTCCTAAAATACGTGCTCCTCCAAATAAAATTGCAAAAGCAAACATCGTCCGAAGAATGACTTCAATATGGTCAGGCATGCAAGTGTCCACCTTTCAATTGCATCAAAAAAAGCCTTTTCCTTAGAAAAGACTCTTTGTTAGACTATGCATTTATCCCACCATTATTCAATTGGGCAGTACCGCTTTGTTCAAATTGTGACCGCAGTTCAATAATTGTGCTATTCCTCACATGATCTGCTTCTTGCTCAAGAAGCCACGTATAGAACCTAGCTTGCTCCGCTGTCTGCAACGCCTGCATAAATTTTTGCGAGGAACGCTTCTCTGCAACGCGCTGCTTCATCCCGCGCATCTGCTTCCAGAATTGATAATAAGGAAGCTTGAGTTTGGTCATAAAGCCGCGAGCATCCTCAATGACATATCCCTCTTCTTTTATTGTGTCATCATGAGAGACCGCCTGATACCATTTATAAAAAGACGTCCAATCATGGAAAACAGCCACTTCCTGCTTACAGGATATTCCAAGCTGTTCACTTAATCTTTTCACTTCAGCGAATGGTGCTTTTTCATAGCTTAACTGCCGTTTCACTATATCGAGTAAAATGAGTTGATCTTGTTCATATGTGATAATATGCGGATCTTTTTCTGGCAAAATGACTTCAAACACAAGAGATACATGGTGGTCACGGACGTATGATTTGATGTAGTCAGCCTGCACATCACCGAAGGTTTTATAAAATAGCTCTTCGACCCAGGAAGCATGCTGATTTTGTTTCACATGTGATGTATACGATTTGGACGTAAACACCAATTCATCTTCCATTTCGTTATACCCAACAGTTCCTAAGTATCCATTTGCTTTATCATATACGGCGACAGGGAATTGAAGATGGTTCACTAAATGCTGCATTCTTGTCTCCGGACGCTCATCAATGTTAAAAAATTTATTGTAGCTTCTAGACACAATCTGCTTTGAAACCATATTGACAAACAAACCTCTTGCCTTCACATTCACATCATCCCACTGACGCTCACTAAAAGCCTTTTTCGTAAAATTAAAAGATGAAATATGGTGTGGAAGCTTTAATTCCTGTACGTATTCATGCTGATCTAAATGAGCTAAAAAGTCATCCAGTGAAATATCTGGCTGAACAGCAGCCGATTGTTTTTTCTCAGAGGCTCTGTAGACTGGATTGTCAATTTCATGAGTCTCAATCCCGTCAGCTGTGATTTTCAACACCCTCAGCTGCCCCCCAAATTCAACCTGGCCTTCTAGGTTATAAGATCTTTCCGCTGCGTGAATAGGCAGTCTGTATAAATTGCGATGCCCGTGAATTTGGATGATATCCAGCCCAGCTGTGTTTTGAACAAATAAGTGATCAATGTCATCTGAATATTCTCCTACGCCGTGAATGAGCTGCTGTGTTGAGACATGAAGAAGCTCTTCCGGCAAATGAGCAAGTCCGCCATGGGTAACAAGAAATGTCTGATCATGGTACGTAAAATAAGTCAGCTGATGAAAGGTTCTGACAAACTTTCGTACTTCCTTCAAATCAAAGTCTGCTGCTTCGATTTCAGGCGCAGTATGCCGGTTAAACATATTGCTTCTGACTTTTTCACCATGTGCAAATCGGTATAAATGCTGATCATGATTGCCTTCAATGACGATGACATTCCGGCATTCTCTATGGGCGAGCATCCATTCTAATACTTCTTTGTTTTCTATTCCCCTATCAAGCAAATCCCCTGTAAAGATATAAAGTTCGTTTTCTTTGATGTCTCCTTGCAAATAGGTGGTAAGTGCGGTGTAACAACCGTGAATATCTCCGAAAACATGAATGGCCTCATATTGATCAAAGGATCGAGGCTGATAGGTCATCACTTGCGGATATTCCTCCGGCTGCAAAACAGTCACCCATGACGGGACCTTTTCTGTTTTTAACCGCTCGTTCATTTGATACAAAACAGATTCCCGCACCACTTTGTGAGATTCACGTGAGCGATTTTGCAAAAGAGCTGTTTCAAGAGGCACCTGCGTGAAATCGACGACATATACCCTGTAACGATACGAAGTCGCTAAAGACTTATATTGAGAAATCGATTTACTTGAAATATGTGTCGCATCAATCACAGTAAAGTCTCCGCGTTCCATACGGACCGTGAGTAGATCGAATAATAATGACCAAACTTTGTGGTCATGCTTGCTTGAAATGTCTAGTTTCCCATTGACTGATAGCTGCGGCGGCTGCGTTAACAGCCGGATTTGATCCGCTGATAAAGTGTAAGGCTCTAAGCCTTGTTCTTTGATCCATGTTGATTTACCTACGCCTGGGAGACCTCGTAAAAGGACTAAAGTTCTCATATTGGTTCTCCTTTAATGAGTGATATTTTACCTATTATAGATAAATTATGGATAAATCTCAATCTTTTAATGATTATGGTAATATATAGATAGAAAAGGAGGTTTTACGTATGTCTAATAGAGAGGATATGGCATTCAACATGGGAGATCTTCTATTTCAAATGTTCTCTCTTCTATTCATTGCCTTTATTGTGACAATCATTGTCATCGCGTTTCGCATAATCAGAAGAAAACGAATGGAATTGAAAAAAATCGAGGCAAGATTAAACAAAGTGATTGAAAAAAACGATTTAAAAGAGTAAAAAATCCGGAAGTTAACCGGATTTTTTTGTTTTCATCACGATTCCTTGACGCTGCTGCATCAAAAAGAAAAAGACGCCTAAAAGAACAAGCAGGCCGCCAAGCATTTGAAGCAGTGTGACTTTTTCTCCAAGGAGCCATACAGCAAGGATCGTTGCCCCAACAGGTTCACCAAGAATACTCATTGAAATAGTTGTCGCATTCACATAGGTTAAAAGCCAATTATTAATGACATGAGACATGGTGGGAATGATGGCGAGCAATAAAAAGATTCCCCACTCTTTACCCGGATAGCCTGTGAAAGGGGTTTGCTGAAGCAGGTTGAATAAAATTAAAAAAAGACCGGCAAAACCAAATACACAAAAACTATAAATCCAATGAGATATTTTTCTTACAGCCTGTTGGCCTATTAACAAATAACAAACAACAGCAATCACACTCAAAAAGGATAAAATATCTCCTAAGATGGCTTCCTTGCTATGACCAATATCTCCCCAGCCTATCATGAGGGCACCAACAATCGCTGCACACATCGTCAATAGTGCAGACATTGTTGTTCGTTCACGGAAAATGAGGAATCCGCCTAATAAGGAGACCATCGGCTGAAGGGCGATAATAATGGTAGAGCTTGCCACTGTCGTCAGCTTCAGTGAGCCAAACCACAACACAAAATGGAGTCCTAAAAAGAAGCCTGACATACATAAGAAAAACCAGTCTCTTCGCTTTATCGAGAGAAATTCTTTTTTTCTAGGCAGGATAAACGGCAGCATGAGAGCCGCCGCAAAGATCATTCGATACATACTTAAAATAGCAGCAGGTGCATTTGACCATTTCACAATAATTGCAGAAAACGAAATGGCAATAATTGAAATCACAAGCGGTAGTGCAATTGATTTCGTTTGAGCAGTTGTCTTCATTTCCATTAGCAGCTTCCTTTACATCAGCAGTAGATGAGCAGTTCATCTTGTATGTCGTATCTTACTATGTCCATTCACCTAGTGGCAAGATGATTTTTTTAAACTGGTGCGAGCTTTCTGGATGAAAAAAAGCTTTCATGACGAAAGCCTTCATTCATCATCTATTAACAGATAAACGGCCTGAACTGGACCATGAACCCCCACCACTAAATTCATTTCAATATCGGCAGAATTACTTGGACCTGATATGAAATGGATGGCACCTTTCGGCTTCTCCCCCTCTTCTACTGAGCGATTGAGAGCCGAAACAGCCTGAATCATTCGCGGAACAATTGAGCTTTTCTCTATACACACGATATACATCATCGGTAAAAAATGCAGCGCTCTTCCTTGACCTTGGTGGGATGAAAGAACAACTGTACCTGATTCTGCAAGGGCATAATCACTGAACACAACTGCATATTTCGCTTGTTCTGCCTGCCTTAAGTTATCTTCTCTTGATGCATCTGTATTCCAGCAGGTGATGGACATTCCTTCCTGTTGCAAGCTGTCAAACATAGGGCGGAAACCATATTGTTCAAAACGTCGATCACGCGATGTCATTACAGAGCCCTCACCATATTCTGTCATCAATAATCGTAATACAGAGGGCGCTTCCTCCGGTGTTGTTTCGACCACTCTTGTGTGAATTTGCTGACATTGCTTTTTCAATTGCTCGACTAGCTCTTCTTTAGACAAACTTCCGTTTGTTTCCCACTGGACTTGATGCCTCCATTCCGGACGCTGAATTGATGCAGTTGGGGAGGAGTTTTTGCCTAATTGCTGCTGGATATGAGATAGAAACGACTCTCGGTGAGATATGGTCCCCTTCATCACTTCTCCTCCTTTTGTCTCTTTTTAAACCAATCCCTGAATCTTTCTTTACTTGGAACTGGCAGGTCACGAATATCTGTCCAATTCTTTAAAGGGCCTATTCCTTTTGAAATTTGTCCGTTTGAAGCCATACGATTCAAGAGCGCAGGGGCTGCTTTTGTTCCAAATTGATACATTCCGGGAGACGATGCCCCCATACCAAACATTTTCATCGCCATCATTTCAGCTTTAGGCGCTCTGCCCTCTTTTTCTACGATCACCTGTCTATGTTTAATCAATAACTCGTGAAGCGGAATCTTCACTGGACAAGCATCCGTGCAGGCTGCGCACAGACTTGATGCAAAGGGGAGCTCTTTATAGTCATCATAGCCGCCAAGAAGCGGCGAAAGAACAGCTCCGATTGGCCCCGGATAAATCGAACCGTACGAATGTCCGCCAACATGCCGGTAAACCGGGCATACATTGATGCAGGCTGCGCACCGGATACATTGGAGAACAGGCTGAAAGGCCGTTCCTAATATATTTGACCGCCCATTGTCCACAATGACCAAGTGAAATTCTTCTGGTCCATCTACTTCTCCTTCTCCTTTTGGTCCCACGACAGAAATATAACTAGTTAATTTTTGACCGACTGCGCTCCTGCACAAAAGACCCACAAGGACATCCAGTTCCTCCATTGTTGGAACAAGCCGCTCCATTCCCATAACGGCAATATGCGTCTTCGGTATAGCCGTGACAAGATCTGCATTCCCTTCATTTGTCACAAGGCAGATGGACCCTGTGTTGGCCACTGCAAAATTACAGCCGGTCACACCAATATCAGCTTCGAGGAATTTTTCACGCAAGATGGCTCTCACAAAACTCGTCATTTCTTCAGGTGTGTCTGACATCTCATACCCAAGCCTTTCATGAAATACTTCCCGTATTTGTTCTTTCGTCATATGAAGGGCGGGTGCCACAATATGTGAAGGCGGTTCATGGTCATCCACTTGCAGAATATATTCACCAAGATCGCTTTCGACTACCTCGCAGCCGATCTCTTCAAGCGCTTGATTCATCTCGATTTCTTCTGTGACCATTGATTTTGATTTGACGACCTTTTTGGCTGCTTTTTTCTGTGCCACGTCTTGAATATATGCTGATGCCTCTTCCTTTGTTTTCGCAAAAAAGACATGGCCTCCGCGTGCACTTACACTTTCACTTAATTGATATAAGTAATCATCAAGATGCGTCAGCGTATGCTGCCTGATTTCCTCGCCAAGCTCACGCCACTTTTCCCAATTGCCAAGTTCTTCGCTCGCAGATAGCCGCCTTTCATACAGGCGTTCCTGCGCAGAGGAAACAGCTCCTCTCATGACAGCGTCTTCTAAGCCATCCCCGATCCGTTCTTTAAAGGCCTTTTCTCCAATTTTCATACTCATGTGCCGTTCCCCCTCTTAAAGTCCGCGGCTGTTTAATACTTCTGCGATGTGCATGACCTGAATGGGTTTATCAAGACGGTTCAGCCTCCCGCCAATGTTCAGCAGACACCCGCAGTCAGCACCAATGATATATTCGGCGCCTGTCTCCTCTATGCTTTGTACTTTTTCATCAACCATCTGCTCAGAAATAGGGGTCATTTTCACTGAAAAGGTTCCTCCAAATCCGCAGCAATTTTCTGCGCGGGGCAATGGTTTCATCGTCAAATCTTTGACATTTGACAACAGTGTATAAGGCGCCTCCTTAATGCGCAGCAGTCTCGTCATATGACAAGAGGTGTGATAGGTTGCGTTTCCTTTCAGGCTCGCGCCTACATCTGTCACGTGTAATATATCAACAATAAATTCTGTTAATTCATATGTTTTTGCGGCAAGTGCCTCAGCCTTGGCCGACCACACTCGGTCTTCTCTTAAAAGATGAGGATATTCTAAAAACATCGCCTTGCACGAACCTGATGGTGTCACAACATATTCAGCTGATTCAAAGGCTTTGATCATGTTTTTCGCTGCTTTGATTGCCTCTTTTGTATAGCCGCTGTTAAAGGCTGGCTGCCCGCAGCACACTTGTGTTTCTGGAAATTCCACTTCAACACCGAGTCTTTCCAATACTTCCACTGTCGCCTTTCCTACATTTGGCTGCATCGTGTCAATTAAACAAGTAACGAATAAATGGACTTTCATCGTCGAACTTCCCTTCTATTGCTGCATTTTGATTCATCATTCTGGTCATCTGATGACTCAATATCATGCCTTAATTTCATTTTAATCCCAAATTTCTGAAATTTCAACGAAGTGATTTGTCTAAAATTTGTCCTTATGGTTCGTGTGACTAAATGAAAAAAACGCCCTTTTCATAGGGCGTTTTTGTTGTTTATTCTGAAATCAATTCACGGATTCTTTCTTCAATAGGTGTTAACGGACGGCCTAGTAATGTTTCGAAATCTTGGCTTTCAACAGCTAAAGCACCATCGCGAATGCCGCTTTGAATGGCTTTGACAAATGGCACTGCTTCTTTTGGTACACCATTTGAAGCTAAAAAGTCTCCAAATGTGTCTACATCTATTTTTTCTACTTTGATTTCTTTTCCACTCACCTTACTAACAATTTGTGCAAGTTCACTATGCGTCCGAAGCGGTCCTGACAGTTCATATATCTCCTGATCATGTACGGCAAGTGTTAACGCATTTGCTGCCGCTTCTGCGTAGTCATTTCTTGTTGCCCAGCCAACCTTTCCTTCGCCAATAGGGCTTAAAAATGGTGCGCCGCTGACTGACGCCAGAATCGTATCTTTTTCGTTTTCAACATACCAGTTGTTTCTTAAAAATACATGAGGAATGCCAGAGGCCACAATGGCTTCTTCTGTTTTAGCATGGTCATTTGCAAGGATAAGCTGACTCTCTCTTGCATTGACAACACTTGTATAAGCAATAAATGCCACATTTGCTGCTTTTGCCGCTTCGATTGCCGCTTTATGCTGCTGCACACGGTCTCCATCCGCTGTTGAAATGATCAACAGACGGTCAATGCCTTCAAATGCTGATGTCAGGGTTTCTGGCTGAGTAAAATCTCCGTGGCGTACATCCACCCCAGCATCCTTCAAATGTGCTGCTTTTTGTGGATTTCGAACACTGACTGCAATTTGTTCAGCCGGTACTTTTGTGAGCAAATGCTTGACGACGAGCGTCCCAAGTTGTCCTGTTGCACCTGTTACTAATAATTTCATTTGTTTGACCTCCTCATTTTTCGTTCAACGGTGATGTGCATACGTTATAATCAAAATGGTTACAACAAAGGTGTAAAAAAAGCTCCAAAGTACGAGCTTTTTTATTCCGCCTCTGTTAATAATTGCTGAATTGTCACTTGCTTTAGGTGATTCTCAAGTGCAGCTTGTGCTTCTTTTAGTTCATGCCGCAGTCTCGTATCCATCGCTTGACCAATCGGGCATGCGATGACGGGCTGATGAAAGTTAAATAATTCTTCATCCTCGCTTACATCCACAGCACGGTACACATCTAAGAGCGTGATGTCCTCAGCCGGTCTTTTTAAATAAGCACCGCCTACTCCGCGGCGAATTTCAATAAGACCCGCCCGTTTGAGCATTGCCATCATTTTTCGAACAATGGCTGGATTTGAATTCACGCTCTCTGCAATAAAATCACCTGTACACTCTTTTGGAACACCTGCAATAAATGACACAATATGAACAGCAATCGGATACCTGCTGCTAATTTGTTTCACAATCTTTCACCAACGTTGTAATCAATATAGTTACAATGAGTGATTTTGTCAATCAATAAACGGATGTTTCTTTCGATCCCAGTTCTCATATGTCATGATATCGTAGTTGTCTGCTGTATCAAGTTCAAGCGGCGCAATGCATTCAAGCAGATTCTCATCTGGGTCAAGAAAATAGATCGCTGCATGAAATTGCGGCGGATTATCGAGAACTAAAGGCTGTTTTTCTTCTGAAAAACCAAACATTGGGTGAATGTTGATGCCTCTTTCAATCAGCCAGGTCTTGATCTGTTCGATACTGGACGTTGTAATTTGAAAGGCAACGTGCCGAGTCGAGGGATGGTATGGAAAATTGTTTATATCTACTTTCCACAGGCCAAGCCAGCTTTTTCCTTTCTCAATCCATAAAAAAGCAACTCGTTCATTTTCATGAGCAAGTGTCAAGTCCAATTTTTCATAAAACGCAATCGATGCCTTCAAATCACTCACAGGTAAATGTGCTTCATACAAACCTTTCATCATCATCAAAATCACTCCTTTTCTACCTTCTATTCTGCGGGAATTGATGAGATTCTGCCTCAGCAAAACGATGTATTTTATCCCCAACATTGGATTGAGAGAACTTGAATGTTTGATCCATTACAGATGGGGGAAGGTGTTCAAATAAAAGAAAGGAGCGTTTCTTATGCCTTGGACGATGAACGATTATCCAGCTTCATTTCAATCATTAGACAACGTCATTCGAAAAAAAGCGCTTGAGATTGCCAATAAAATGATTCAGGAAGGCTATGAGGAAAATAGAGCCTTTCCAATTGCAATCAGTCAAGCGAAAGAGTGGAAAAAGAACGCAACGGAGAAAGAGGTAGAAAATTTCTCCTCTCATGGTTCTGTCAAACCTTCTGAGAACAGCAGCTCCGCAAGACCAGAGCTCATGGATCAGGCGCAGCATGTTGTGAAACACAAGGAAGGCTGGGCGGTTCAAACAGAGAAAGCGAAACGAGCAAGTGAGGTCAAAGAAACAAAACAAGAAGCAATTGACCGGGCCAAAGAGATTTCAGCTAATAAAGGAACTTCCGTTGTCATTCATCGAAAAGATGGGACGATTCAGGATATGTTAAAGCCGCAATAAGACCGCTTGTCAGCGGTCTTTTTTATGCATTCTTTTCTTTTTTGGCTGGTGTTTTTCTTTTCTTAGGTGCTGCTTTTTTCGGTTTGGCTGGTTTTGATCGGTCGATCGAGGCCTGTAGTGCGGCCATTAAATCAGTCACATTGGCTGCGGGATCTTTTTTGCCTGTCGTTTCCGGCTGAACGGTATGTTCTCCAGATATTTTATCGCCAATTAAATTCATCAGCTGTTCTCTGTATTCATCTTGATATGCCGCTGGATCGAATGTCGTGGTCAGCTGCTCAATTAAAAGGAGCGCTGTATCTAACTCTTTCTTTACAATGTTCTCCTCTTGGGGGATATTCGGTACATCTGATACTTGTCTAATTTCATCAGGGAAATGAATGGTCTCCATCAGCAAAATATGTTCATAGCACCTAACGATCGCTAATTGCTCCTTTGAGCGGATCATAATTTTTGCGACACCAATTTTTCCCGATTCCTCTAAAGCTTTTCTTAATAATGAATAAGCCTTTGCTCCGCCAGTATCCGGTGATAAGAAGTAACTTCTTTCATAATAGATGGGATCAATCTCTTCAATTTTCACAAAATCAATGATTTCAACGGCTTTTTCTTCATTTTCTTTTCGCAGTTTTTCCAGCTCTTCATCGTCCAATTCAATAAATTTATTTTTCGCATATTCATACGCCTTGACGATTTGTTCCGGCGCTACCTCTTCACCGCAATTGGCACATACTTTCTTGTAGTTAATGGGCGTGTGACACTCTTTATGCAGCTGTCTTAATTTAATGTCTTTGTTCTCTGTAGCGGTAAACAGCTTGACTGGAATATTGACCAATCCGAAACTAATGCCGCCTTTCCATACTGTATGCATCGCGCTTCCTCCGTTCTTTTCTCCTTACTATGTAATGTTTTCATCAGACTTATGTATGTGATTGAAAATTTCATCCCACTCTAAGAACACATGATATAAGGAAGTGACATGCACAATGAAACCTATGCGATTAACACCTGCACATGATATACCTGCCGGTGCAGACTGGGTGTATGAATTAAAATATGATGGATTTCGGGCTATTCTTGTATGGGAAGAAGACGAGATTCGTTTAGAAAGCAGGACCGGAAAACAGCTAAATAAGCAATTTCCTGAAGTGATGGATCAGTGCGAACAATTAAGAGACCAATTTGCTCCTTTTTTACCGCTGACACTTGACGGAGAATTGGTCTTTTTACTAAGTGAACAGCAAAGTGAGTTTGCGAAGGTTCAGCAAAGAGGCAGGCTGAAAAACAAAGAAGCCATCCAAAGACAGGCTGAACGATTTCCATGTCATTTTATTGCATTCGATCTATTAAGCTGCAAAGGGAAACCTATCGTTGATTCACCGTTGATGGAAAGAAAAAATCAGCTGCAGCAATTATTCCAAGAAGCAAAGCTCCCCTCATCAGTTCGGCTTGAGCACCCTTCCCTTTTGCAGGTCATTCATACAGATCCAGACTCTGAATACATGAAAAACGTGATGACGATGTATTTAGCAGAAGGACTAGTAGCGAAAAAAAAGATGAGTAAATGGCATGACAATACTCGTTCAAAAGAATGGCTGAAAATGAAAAACTGGCGGTATGTCTCTGTCATTGTCACCCGTTTTGACAAAGAAAATGGCTATTTCCAAGGTTCCATTTATCAAGATGCGGCTCTCATCGAGGTTGTACAATTCAAGCATGGATTTTCTAAAGAAGAAGAACAAACACTGCGTACGCTATTTCAGACAAAAGGTCAGTTAACAGGAGGATCATTATACGAAATCCCCCCTTCTATCGTTGCCAGCATTGCTTGTATATCCTTTGATGGATCGGCGTTAAGAGAGCCGCGTTTTTCTTCCTTTTTACTAGATGCTGATCCAGCAGCATGTACATTTCAGCAAATGCTCAAACAGCTGTATCCACTCCCTGCTGCTATAGACGTCACTCACCCTGAGAAACCGATTGTCCCGGCTCTTCAACTAAACAAGGCAGATTACTTACTTTATTTAAGACAAGCGGCTCCCTACCTTTTGCCCTTTTTACGTGAAAGGCATCTTACTTTAATTCGGTATCCACATGGCACTGGAGATGAATTCTTTTATCAAAAGACGACTCCTGATTATGCGCCGGATTTTGTTTTGACAGATGAAGTTGATGATATTTCTTACACGGTCTGTAATGATCCTCGTACGCTTCTTTGGCTTGGCAACCAGCTGGCAATGGAATTTCATATCCCTTTTGAAACAAGAGATACGAATCGGCCGACAGAAATCGTCTTTGATCTGGACCCGCCATCTGTAAATGAGTTTCATCTAGCCATAGAAGCTGCTAAACGAATCAAAGCGCTTTTAGACGGGCTTTTCCTCACAGCCTTTATTAAAACAAGCGGAGGTAAAGGGCTTCAAGTCTATATTCCTTTAAAGAAAAACGCCTTCACATACGAAGAAACAAGACAATTCACCGCGTTTATATGCCAATTTTTATGTGAGCAAGCACCGGATCTTTTTACTCTGGAACGTCTTAAGAAAAACCGCGGCAATCGCTTGTATTTAGACTACATTCAGCATGATGCTGGGAAAACAATCATCGCTCCATATTCCCCAAGAGGAAATGAGCTTGGACTTGTTGCGACACCGCTTGAATGGGACGAACTCTATCATGATGAGCTTCATCCTTCTCTTTTTACGATGCCGGCTGTTATAGAGCGTTTAAAGGAAAAGGGCGATCCGTTCCGCCGCATGAGGCACCTTGTGAATGATGATACTTTTAGACAAGTCTTACATCAGCTTGCACACATGTGACCATCTCATCAGATGGACATTCGCGGTCATAAAGCGTTACACTTATTCATTAGAGAGGAAGAAAGGAATGACTATTTTGACCGCACATTCATTTCGAAATACAGCTTTGGTTTTCTTATGTCTTTCCGCAGGAATTGTGGATGTGATTGGCTATTTAAGCCTAGGGCATGTGTTTACAGCCAATATGACAGGTAATATTGTGCTGCTTGGCATTGCAGCAGGAAGCTCCTTGCAGCTAACAGCCCTTCATTCCATCATTGCTCTAAGTGGGTTCGTTTTAGGGGTTTTACTTGCAGTTGTGATAGGCGGAAAGCATGAGAAAACGTTTTGGCCAAAAGCCGTTACACGCATTTTTATCATCGAATTGATGATTTTGCTTCTATTTGCTCTCATGACCGTTTTCCCTTATACACAAGGTGCTTACTTTATGCTGATCATCCTTTTAAGTATGGCTATGGGTATGCAGACAGCAGCCGCTCGTAAATTGAATGTTGCTGGCATTTCCACAACCGTTCTCACGAGTACACTTGCTAACCTATTTGAAGATGCAGCTCAGCGTATATCATACCGGGAAAAAAGAAAGGCCCCTATCCAGCTTGTAAGCTTGATGCGAATAGGCTCTATTGTCTTCTACTGCCTAGGTGCAGCTATTGCTGCATATACAGATCGTTACGATCCATTTATCATCATCTGGCTGCCTATCATCATCCTAGGGGTCATTGTGATAACTGCTGCATTAAAGCACTTTCACCAATTGAAATAGCCTCTCTGGCTATTTCAATTATTGTGCTCTTAAACTAATAACTCCTCACATAAAAACCAGGAGGGCGTCCCATGATGAACGTAGAGCCATACGGATATCCAGAAAATGTCCCGAATCCCCCGTACCCCGGAAAACCTCCCAAGCCAGAGAACACACCAGGGCTCAAATAATACCCGCCGAATCCGATATGGGAACCAACCGGCCCAATATGTGCCCCGCCTCCTGTAAATCCGCCTCCATGAAAACCACCATAAACCCGTGGATACATACAATCACCTGCCTTCGAATCAGACCTTATCTCATCATATGCATGACAAATGGGGCGGTGCCCCTGCTTTTTCTTTTCCTTCTATGTACATTAGACCAATTTGATAAAATTTGAATGAAAAGTCCTGCAAAAAATTAAATTAAGCAAAGAAAAGTGACCTTTTTAACTTGTTGCTCTGCCCTATGTTTATTTAGAATAATGGAGCAGGTAATAAATTTGCACACCCCCTTTGTTGCGAATTCTTCTTATTAAACGTTCTTGCAGCGTTTAATAAGAAGAGCCTATTAAAACACAAAAAACCCTTGCTGACGATATCAACAAGGGCGAGAGATAAATGGTATTAACCACCAATGATTTTTTCTGCAACTTCGAATGAACCTGCAACGTTTTGCGTCAGAACAGTCGCAGCGACCGCTAAACCAACAACGAATAATACTTTTAATCCTGTTTTCATCTTAAATCAACCCCATTCTTTTCATATGTAAATCCGCTTCTAAACTTTTGTTCAAGTAAAAAACAGACTGCTCATAAAGTGCTTGCTTTTCACAATATTTTGCTGCAAATTGTGATAGCTCTTTTACTTCATGATATTCATTCTTCTCTTCTAACTTTCTTAATTTCTCATCAATTTGCTGAAATCTTTGCGGTGCATGCGTTAAGTAAAGATCATGTACGATGCCTATTTTTAGCTGAAACACTTCATGAGAAGCATCTTTCATTCTGGCATATGCAGCCTCTATATATTGGCTTGCACGCTGCTTTTCACCAATCACACAGAGTTCCCGGCTGATCAGATACGTAGAATGGAAAAAGAAATCTGAATCATAATACTCTTGATGGGACAGTGCTTTTTCAAGATGACGTATCGATTCCTTCGGTTTATTCCAAAATGAATATAAAATGGCCACATTGTGATGAAGCTGAGCCAGCATAAAATCATCCTGCTCATTTGTCAAAACTTCTTCCGCCAGACGATAATTCTCAAGCGCCTCTTCATACCGGCCGATCTCTGTTAGATTCGCTGCTATAAGAGAGTATGAAAGGGCCGTTCTTCTTTCATACTGCTTGTGCCGCTTATAGACGTGGAGCGCTCTGCGGATATAGCTTAGTGAGAGCATAATATGACTGAGCCGGTAATAAAGCCATGCCACTTTAAAATCGAAATCAGCACGTTCGATCTCACTTGAAATTTTATCTAAGAGCTTTTCAGCACTTTGATACATCTGCAATGCAACCTCATAATTACCTTGATGCTGCTCATACACACCCTCATAAAAATCAAAATAATAGGCAAGACGGTTAGACAGGTCATCTTCTTTTTTTCCATAATGACCCTCTATGCTTTTCGTTGAAACATTGCCCTTTTGCCCTCTTAAATTGTACATCAGAATGTGATGCCTCTTCTCAAGAAGAGAATAGTATATGAGGATATCCGCATCGTCAATTTCCTCTACCGCTTGTTTCGCTTTGGCAAATAACCGTTCTGCCTCATCTGCATGATCTTTTTTGATTTCCATGTTCCAGTCATTTAATAGTGATGCCAATTCCGCAACAGGAACTTTGCTCATTCTACACCCCCAATCACCTTCAGCTAAAACACATGAATTCACTAAATATGGAACTTCTATTAGCAATTGCTAATTAGTCCATTTGACATCATTTTAATATGAATCACTTGAATCTTCAACAACCGTTTCCATTGAAAGTGCGTTTCTTTCTCCTAGTCAACGATATTTGCGAAAAAATTCCGCCTTTTTTTAAAATAAACATCTCGAGATGAAATGAAAAAAGCCCAATGTCGAGGCTTTCTAATCTTATGATGGTTCATAGCAGCTTTTCATTTATCCAATTTCTTTATATAATATGATCAATCACTTACACGCCTCAGTAGCTCTAGAAGGGAAGAGCGCCGTAAAACAAATTGTAGCTGGCGGGTCGCAAGGCAAGGGTTTCAGAAGCACCGAAAAGCACATGAGCTGAGACAGGTGAAATTCCTGTCGGTGAAATTCCGTAGGGAAGCGTGTTGCCCCTAGCCTATGCTTACGAAAGGAGTGCGGGTTCGAATCCCGTCTGAGGCTTATGAGGTAGATGGATTGGGAGGATAAAATATCATGCATGTGTTTGAAGAATATATCAGCAAAATCGGTAACCCAGAGCTGAAGCAGCGAACTCAAGACATCTTACAATGGGTAGAAGACACATTCCCTCAATTAGAGCCAAGAATTGCTTGGAATCAGCCCATGTTCACAGATCACGGCACATTTATTATTGGGTTTAGCGTGGCAAAACATCACATTTCTGTCGCACCAGAAGCTAAAGGAATTAATCAATTTTCAGCTGACATTGTACAAGCTGGGTACGATCATGGGAAAAATCTGTTTCGCATGAAAGAAAGCTTGCCAGTTGATTATCCTCTCCTAAAAAAAATCATCGAATTTAATATTGAAGACAAAGCGGATTGTTCAACGTTTTGGCGAAAATAAACAGTACCCCGATCTCAGCGTTAACAGATCGGGGTATTTTGCTGCAACAATGTTATTTTGTTCTCTTCCCTACCAATTTTTGTTCAAGCCATTCATAGCATGACAAAAGGGCATCAACGCTCTTTTGGCATAGCGGCACATATACAACGGCGGCGGCTGTTAAACACGCTATAGCAGCTCCTGCCAAGACATCAAATGGATAATGAACACCTACCCAAATCCTTGAAAAACCAACAGCACACGCAATGATCAGCCAATACATATGGCGTTTGTGAAACAGCCAAAAGATCACGCAAATCGAAAAAATAAAGATGGTATGATCACTTGGAAACGAGTTATTCACTTCCTTTTGAATCAAAAGATTGACGTGGCTCATTTCTGCAAAGGGCTGCTGATTGAAATAAAGGAGCCCTGCGATTTTCCCAAGTAACTCTGCCAATATGAAGGTCACTCCGGCAGATACGACCATCGCCCTATTGTACCTGCTGCGATTTTGAAACCATACGAACAGACACATGAGCGCTGCCAGCAGCACTGTATATTCAGCTAGTCCAATAAATATCGGATTCAAGTAACCATGATCGATACTGAACTGATTCACCCGCCTAAATAAATCTTCATTAAGTCCCTGCATCTCATTTCATCCCTTTTTACTTGATTTATGATAAAGATAATTGAAATGAGATGTCTGCCTCCATCGATCGAACGAACAAACTATGGAATCATATGACATGTTTGTCACTTTGCTGTCACCTGAACATCGTGTACTAACTAAAAAATCATCAAAAGCTATTAAATCACAGGAACAAAACTGTTATAATAGAACATAGGTTTGCATTTTATCAAAAAGGGGTTACATCATATGATCAAAACGGTGGATGGCAACATTTTAGAGGCAAGCGAAGACATCATCTGTCACCAGGTGAACTGTAAAGGAGTCATGGGCGCTGGATTAGCAAAACAGATCAAAAGCAAATATCCGAATGTGTACAAAGATTATAAACAGTTATGTACAGAACAAGGAGATGACTTGTTAAGCTCCGTTCAACTCATCACAACAAAAGACGGAAAAACAATTGCCAACTTATTTGCCCAAGCTGGATACGGAAGAACAAGAAAGCAAACAGACTACGATGCCTTACGCAGCTGCTTTCAACACCTAAAGGATACAGTGACACAATCACCTGAAGAGAAAAACCAAACGTCCATCGCCATTCCATACGGGATCGGCTGCGGATTGGCAGGCGGCGATTGGACGATTGTGGAAGAGATGATTGAAGAGGTGCTGGGTGATTGTGAAGTGACGGTTTATCGGTTTAGATAATGGAAATGAGGTTTTATGAAACATATATGAGAAATACCCTCCTTTATTCGGAGGGTATTGTGCGTTAGTTATCGTCTTTATTTTTTATATAATTTAATACGGCTTCTTTATCTTCTTCATCTTCAGGGAGAAATCCAAAGGTTTCATATTCCCAAACTGCGATTCTTAGTACATTGTCTATGCCTAATGAATAAACATCATCATATCCATACTCAATAGAGAATTTCCCTTTATAATCTAATTGGAGGGTAGCTGTTGTCCAAGCACCTAAATCATTTTGTATATATGCCTTTTTCAATGCTTCAAAAATTTCACTAAGCTCGTATAATAAGTGGATGTATGTTGACTTACTTACACTATATTTATGAGGAATTTGATGTCCATTAACATATTCATTTCCATTTTGTTCTTTAAAATAAAACACTATCTCAGCCGAATCATCAAGTATTTCTGCATACATCCAAACTTTATCCCAATCACATGGTATTAATTCATTAATTGATTCTGCTATTTTTTTATAATTCATTTCTAATTCTTCCATTGGGTTTTAACCTCCAGGTTGATTCTTAATAAATACTTGAGAATAACGTTCTCCAATTTTATACTCCACAGAGAAACTAACAGGTCGTAATGAATCTCCCTTATAGATAGGTTCAATGCTCACTGCTACTTGTTTAGGTGGATTTGAATTCAAGGCTTTCAACCACCGTTGCTCCATGGTGTACCATTTCCCGCCGCTTCGATTAATCTGTGAATTCATTGGAAGTAGATTATCAATATCGCCTGATCCTTTAAAAATAGACGCAATTAAATGACCTCCGTCATCATCCAGTAATCGATCTGGCTTTCCTGAATTGGATTGGGCATATTGGTTTCTTTTGACCTCTCCGTATTTTAAATCACTTGCTTCGACTTTGACAATACGTCCGTAGTGATCGGTTGTGTAGGTGTAGCCTTGCTTTGTTGAATAAACGACATTCGGTTTTAATACTTTCTTCCGTTTCCATCTCACATAGTGATCTCCGTAACTGACAACGGTTGGTGGTGATTTTGGTGCTGGTAAGCGTCTGCCTGTCTTAGAGATGCCGTATCCTGAATTGTTGTCTAGACGCTTTGCCATATAGAGGAGTTTATTTTTGAGATTTTCTCCGTCAAACACGTTATACGGCAGCTTCGGGCCGCCAGCCATTTGAAACTTTGGTGAGTATGGCAATAGATTCGGAATAGAAACTCTGTCTAATGATTTTGCTCCTTGCTCAAGGCCTTTCTTCACCGTCGTTTTGGCTGCTGTTGTCCCCGTTTTTGTAATGGCACCTGCCCCTTTAGAGCCAAAGACGATTTCTGCTAGAGAACCAGTCGCATAGGCGAACCAGTGTGATCGAGAATATGCATCACCATAATAAAAAGCCGTCCCTTTGATGACATAGATTTCAGCAAAATATATCTATATAAAGCAAGTTTTGGGGAGTGCGAATATTTTGATTTCAATGATATCAACGAAGAAGATATTCATTGTTCCCTAATAAAACTTGCTGAATACTTCGTGGGTAAAAGTTCTATAGCTAATACAAACTAAAACACCCATTAAGAGTTTTAAAAAAAAAAATAAAAAGGATGCACTTTAGCACCCTTTAAACTTGAAAGTTGTTCAGATTAGAATTAATTTCCATATAGATAGAAGAAACGTTTAATCTTCTTGAAAGGATTTGTCTAAATTTTAATCTCTCTCCTTTAACATTTTCAAAAGATCGTCACTTAGTTGGATGCCTAAAGCTCCAGTGTCACCATCATCATCTTCTTCTACAATAAATAACCCTTCAATAAATTCAGTAAAAGTATCAGCAATCAGAAACAGATCCTGTACACCATCCCTAAGTTCATGATCCCAAAAAAATATTTTACCTTGGTCTTGTTCACTGATATCTAGACAAATCTGATCTCCACCATCTGCATCAGCTATAGGAATCACATGCTCTGGGAGCTGTTCTTCATACGTTTTTATGACATTTCGGATATCATATTTATTCTGTTCTAGCCCATAAAACAAACCTACTGAAATTGGCTCTTCGCCTAGCCAAGCAGGACTTTCTTTTAAATCGGTGTATACATTATCCTCAATCCAACATTCTCCATACTCGCTTATAAATCTCTTATAATCAGAAGAAATATGATACATGTTTTCTGCTTCTATTTTATTTATTTGTTCCAATGTTTTATCACTTGTCGATCTGTATTCAATAGTATATTGATTTAGCTTTTTTTTAATTTGTTGAAAACTCATTTTAATAGCCCCCTCTCAAGTCTGATGCAGCACCAATATGCGGTACATTTTTATGCAAATCAGTCGGAACAAGTTGTATTGTTTTATTATCTAAATGATGTGGAGTTAGCCCCACGTCTGCAAGCCATTGTTTCGCCGCTCGTTGAGATTTAAAACCATATTGTTTTTTAAGTTCTTTATATACTAAACTGAAATCCGACTTATTTCCAGTTAACTTCCCTTCTTTAAAAGGAATACGTCCCTTTTCCCAAGGAGTGAAATTAGGCCGATTGTTTTTAAATTCAACAGGTTTTCCTCCTGTGATGGCTTTTACTTCTTGTTTGTCTGAATACCATTTTCCATTGCCTGGGGCACCTTCCCAGCGTCCATTTGATCTTGGAAGACGAGTCCTTGGGTTTTTTATTCCTTCTGCCATCATTACTAAGCGTTCTTTCAAGGAAGCACCATCTACTACATTATAAGGAACATTTGATAAACCCGCTAGTTGATGTTTTGATGAATAAGGTAATAAGTCATATATAGTAATGTTCTTAGCAAAGTGCTTAGTTTTATTCACACCGCTTATAACCGTCGTTTTCGTTGTTGATACGCCAGTTTTAGAAACAGAACCTAAACCTTTTGTTCCAAATATAGAAGTAGCAATGGTGCCTGTTGCATAGCTTACCCAATGCGCTCTTGAAAAAGAATCGCCGTTCACCATATCTCTTTCATAAGAATCTGAAATCGACTTTCCAATCGCTTTCGACGTTTCAATTGGATGAGAAACAGCCGTTACGACCGATTCAACGGCACCACCAGGGTCTGTCACAAGATCATATATTCCGGTCACTGTATCTTTGGCCACATCATATAGACCAACTGCTGCACCTTTTACAACATCAACGAATCCCTCTGATGCTTCTTCCTGCGCTTTGGTCTGGAGAAGCTGGCTGTAATACATTTTTTGATCGTAAGAAAGATTTTCATATCCAATTTCGTCTACAATCTCAAAGTATTTTTCCTCTGATATACACGAAGGATCGTTGAGTTTTTCTTTCAATTCTTTGATTCTTCGTTTCTCTTTTTCTTCTTTTTTCACCTTTAAATATGCTTTCACCTGTGCATCGATTTTATCATGATTCTTGTACACATTTGTCTCATGAAATGCTTTTGCATCGTAATACATGGGCTGCGCATTTTTCCCTTTTCCTGTAGCAGCCATCATTTTTGCATAAAAGGTTGCAAGATGTTTCTCAATCGCTTCTGATTTTTCGTACTCTGTTTTTAGGGCATTATCTAATTTATGTACAGCATCAATTGCCTCTTTTCTTTTTTCGTTTGCATCGTCTAAATGTTCATTGACCTCTTTACTTGAAAATACATTCAGTTCTATGAGATCACTGATGTCATCAAAAATAGTGGATAGGGCTTCTTTTTGTTCCTTGACCATATCTTTATTATTCTGAATCCCTTGTTTCAGTTGAACGTCTAAGAAATGCTCATCAATAAATGTACTTCCGCCTAACGATTCATCATCAAGCTTTCCTTTTACCCCATCTAAAAACGCTTTTTGCATATCAATAAAGTCAAGATAAGTGTCCGTGTAAAGCGCAAGATCCTCATAAAAGGCTTTGATATTGTCTGCACCTTTTCCAGTAAATTCATCACCTAATCCTGACACACTTTTTAATGCTTTTTTCACATGCTGCATTTCGTCTCGAAGCTCCTGATAGACTTTTGACCTTTGTTCTACAGCTGACAGTAAAGATGGAGCATCTAATATTTTCATATAAAAAAGACTCCTTTTATGGCGTATTCTTTTACTAGAATACCATAATGAGTCTGACACTTTAATCCACTTTATCGTTTTTTAACCAATTATAACAATAGAGAAAACATAATTAATGTTAAACCATGTTTTGTATATCCTTGAATCATTCGATAGAGCAACGGGGAAAAGAAAAAGGATTGTAGATTAAGAATTTTAAAACGATGAAAAATAATGTTCAAATAAAAAAGAAGCCCCGAAAAGGGCTTTTTTCTAATGGAATTTATCATAACCGATACTTGATGTGTGTCCTCTGATAGCTTCTTCGTGGTTTTGTGAAAAGGCGAAATAACCCAGCGTGCTCAAAGTGCCAATAATGATGAGGGTTGCTACTACTGACTTAAATTTCATAAAGGCAATCGCTCCTTTTAATTAATTGTTGGAAGTAAAGAACCTTCTCATAGAAGTTCGACGCCTTGTCCTTATCTCCTACTGTTTTATATCTCCTTGCTGCATCTTTCGATAATTCTTCAAGAATTGCATACATTCCTCTTTCGGTTAAATATTCGGTATCACTCAAGACATTATCATAATCATCTTTGACATAAAGCGCCTTATAAAATGTGAACACTTTAAGCATCACGTCATCATTTAATTTTTCAGCCAATTCTATGCCCTGGTTAAGAGCATATAACCCTAAATCGTTTTCCTTTTCATGAAAATACGACCGTACAAGCACACTTAAAGGATCGAGTATTCTGTTAAAATGCTCATATCCTCGCTCTTTAAAAGCATTGATTGAATCATTTAAATATTTTATTGAAGCAACAATTTCATCATTGTGGAAATAACTTAAAGCCAAATTATACAGCGCTGATCCTACTAATCTTTTGGTGTCGCTTTCCGTTGCTTTTTCTAGTGCATTTTCAAAATGAGGCTTTGCTTTTTCGGGGCAACCCATATCAATATAATTTAATCCAATGACAAAGGAACATTGTATCTGTCTGACAGTATAAGTTTCTTTTTCTCGATAACATTCTATTGCTTGGGCTATATGGTGCATGGACATGTGGTTTTGTTTCATGTGGTAATAGATTTCAGCCATCTTGTAATTGAACTCGGCACGTTCAATATCATCACTTACAAGAGATAGCTTTTTTTCTGCTCGTTTATAGAAGGTAATGGCGTTGAGGTATTCATAGTTTTCAAACTCATACATACCGTAGAAAAAATTAAAATAATAATCAAGTAAGCCTGTTAATTTCTCTTGATCCCTTTTGATCTTCATTGCTAATTCTCTAAAGTTGGCACGCTCTTTTCCATTCTCCAATGGATTTAAATAATCCAACATTAATTTATGTCGGAATTCCATGAGAGAAAAATATAATAATAAATCCTGGTTTTCCTCCATGTTATCGAGCAAAGATTTTATTTCTTCTTTATATGCTTCGGCGTCCGGTACGTTAAATCTTTGAATATGGTAATACCATTCATTGATTTTCAAACCGACATGAGAAGAAAGCACTTTCTCCATAAGACCCTACCCCTTCCTTGCTATTCCCTATAATGACATATATTATCATTTTAAGAATCTTTCGACACCGAAAAGAAACCGCAAAATTTAGGGTGTTTTGCTATAGTAAAGCTTTATTCGGGAGCAATTTTGACTAGCTAATATAAAAAAAGAGCCGAATTAATATGAACGGCTCTATTTAAAGTCATCAACTATTAGATGTTTTGGTATTCTTTCTTTTAATAAAGTAAACGACTGCTGTGATAATGACTGCAGGTATCACAACAAATAGATCGGCAGTAATAATTGTATTCCAAGGATTAATGCCATCTAGTCCAAGTTTTAGAAGCTACATCATAGGCATTTCCTGACTATGTTTTCACAGCTGCCAGAAACACCGTTGTTTTTTGCTTCTTTATCCGGGTAGTAGAAAACCGCCGCCAGAGCTCACGCTGTTGCTTACCTATATCCGTTGTTCAGGCCATTGAGTATCCGGTGATCTCACCCTACTGAATCTGTTCCTAGATTTCATCAGATGCTTTTGCCACAAGGACCCACGACCCTTTCTTGATAACTTCACCGCCCATTTCAAAATCAGACGGAGCAATGTATGATTCAACGACTTCCCCGACACCGCCTTGGAAATCATGCTGCTTGTCGATCTCACGTGCATCCTTCAGGAACCCATGAGCTGCTTTTTCGATTTCCTCTGGTGTCATGTAATCTCCATGCGCATCAGCTCGTTGGGTTCGTATACAATGCCGTACACAAGACGCTGTGCATCATCAGCCTTCGCAATGACCTTGATTTCCTTTTGAAAGTCATTTTCTTTTTCTGATTTCATAAAAAAGAACTGCTTTTGATTAGCAGCCTTGTCCACGTATGATACGTGTGTGATCTTTGCATTTATCAATTCGCGTGGCAATTCATTCACCTCCTTTCGTTGTAAATTGTCCCTTGTATTTTTCTTCGTATTCCTTTAAAGCTTTTATTTTATCCACTTTTTTTGCATCGCCTCCTGCTAACCATCTAAAAAGAGTATTATTCTGACCTAATTTTTTAGGAATTATTTCTTTATAGAATATATTTATCCGATTCGAATTTTCTGGATCATTAAGGTAGATGAATAACTGAATAAGCAAAACAGGAAAATACAACACAATACTAAAGATAAAGCCATTTATAGCGTATTTAGATATTCCGTCATAGACATGATAGTTAAACAGCTTATCAATTAATGATAAAAAAACCAGAAAGCCAGTTAAAACAACTGAGAAAGTAACTGTGTGGTTTATAAATTTATAGAATTTCAAAAACAATCTAAACCAAATATTCTCTGTTTTTTCAACGATTAAATGCCAGTTTATATCCTTATTAATGACTCTGTGCTCCGCAAAAAATATTTTTTCTATTTCGTTTTTTAAATAAACAAAATTTATCATTAATTTATCTAGCTTTTCACTACTTTCATTCAACACATAATCATAATATTGCTCCTCTAATTCAAGAAATTGTCTTATTATACGTTTGTCTTTCAACTTAACAATAGATTCGTGATCGCTCGCATTTTTCTCAAAAAACTCTTTTAACTCTCTTGATAGATCAGATACTTTACTTCTATTTAAAATATTTTTCATAGAAATATAAAGCGTACCACTAGAACCTGTAAGACTTTCAGCTATAATTTTCCGATTCTTTTTAATTTCATTTCGTTGAGATAGCAATATAGACGTAAGAGATACTGTTAAGATAGATCCTATAATTACTCCATAATCTTTTAAAATACTAAGAATAAGCTGCATTAATCTCTCCCCTTTTCTTTTTATACGAAAGAAGGGAGGATTTGTTTCAAATTTTTTCTTCTAATCTCTTCTTTTTCCTCAGGTGACAAACCCAAAATGACTGGGTCAACCACAGGGCCAACCGCACAGTGACAATTTACTCTCTCTTTTGGCGTGAGCTGTGTATCTCTCGGAAACATGCACCGCTCTCCGCTTCCTGGTATCTCGAATTCCTCATCCAAAGGAATGATGGTTCCATCCAGCTGCACATGACTATCCCTCGACTGATTCTTTTTCCCTCCGCTGTGCTTCCACTTCTTCCCCGTTACTGCCGGGGATTGGACATATGATTCATGTTGAGCGACGGAAGAAGCGGTCAACACCTCTGTAATGGCTGTTACACGTGCGCGTTTCCGGCTGAATTCAGGAAGGTCCTTCAGCTCCAGTTCAATCTCCTGGATAGAGCGGCCATCTTTGATGCCCTCTTTCAACGTTTGTTCAATGACTGTATGAGTATTCAGCTGCATCAGCTGCGCCAATTCCTGTGACCATGATTCAATCCACTGTTCAGTTTTCTCAGAAAGCACCTTGAATGGAATATCTGCATCGATGGAATTCATGATTTTCTCGGCCAGCTGCGTGACGGTCAGTGTTAGAAAGACAGCCGTTTCTTTTCCAAATAGCTCTGCAAACTCATCTGAAGTGAATAGATCATTATTAAAAAACGCCAGAATGGATTCTAACGTCTCCGAATCGTCCTTGGATATAAAACATTCAGAGCGTTCAAAAATGTCCTGCGTTGCAATCTGAACAATCTAGCGATGGTTTTCTCGTATTCTTCTACCAAAGAGGGAATGTCTTTCAGCTCAGGGAAATCTGCTACAGCTGCTTCAAGTTCTTTGACCTCATCTTCCTCTGCTTTTTGCACAAAGGTATTGATGTTTTTTATCAGCTGATCAATCTTTCTCATTTGCGGATCTCCTCTAGTTCATCCCTAAGGTCTTTGAGGATAGATCCCAATTCAATTGTTAGTACCCGCAGACTTTTGAAGAACCGTATCAAGAAAGCTAGTTGATGCCTTTGGCTTCGCTTCAATTGGATTGAAACTCGTATTCTTCTTCCTCAATATCGGTAGAATCTGAAACGACTGATTTTTTCTTTTTCAGCTCTTTGCTCATTTCGTCTTTGTTTTTTCTGTGCCCGCACAATGGCTGTGAATTGAATTTGAATTTGCTCCCAAAGTAAATAAACTGGCAGAATGTCCTGCATGATTTCAAACGCTTCAGCTGGCATGTGCTTTGAGTATAAGCCGTGTGTCTTTGCGTTTTGATTACGTATTGGTGCTGCGCCCCCGCTATTACCTAGCGCGTTAACATTACCGGGTTGACCACCTTTTTTGTGTGCACCCTTTTTTCTTTCCCAACCATGCCGCTTTTTCCACGATTTTATGGTGTTGATCGACACCCCGTTTTTCTCGGCAAGGTCCTTGTATTTCATACCTTTGACGTAATCTTTCTCCGCCTGAATGTGCTTCGATTCCATTTACATTCACCTGCCATCTCCTTCTAATTCGTGTTTGTTTTGGGATTTTTATTTCCTCTAAACTGCCGCCGCACTCTACCTTTAAGCCGATGCTTGGTGTAAAGAACTATCGGAAGCAGTTTACAGGGAACAAAAAAAGCACCCCGCAGGATGCTTTTTGAAAACTCAACTTAGGCCTTGTCTTCATATTCTAATTCAAATATTAGTATTGTTGACTCTGTACTACCTTCATAAACTTGAGGTATAGCATTAATGAGTCTATAGCCATCTTCACCTTGAAGTTTCAGATTTTTTTCAAGTTCAGCTAGAGGACCTTTATCGTCTAGTGAACCTTTTATTTTATGAACACAGTAATCGTAATATAGTTTCGTTTCCATTTGTTATTTCACCCCCTACCTTTATATATCGGCAGAAAGTGAGCACATGGAACTATTCGCAGAATTTGTCGAACGAAAATCACTTTTCATCCTTTTCTTTTCTTGCCTTTACTTGCTCAAATGTTTTTAACATGTAACCTGTAACAATTCTATTCTTTCTGTCTTTATCCAATTGTCTCAATACAGCTAAAACTGATATGGTCACAAATCCAAAACCTATCCATTTAATCACATTGACATTAAAAGCAATAGTAAGATATGCAACGAATAAAGGGATCACTGCCATTAAATTTCTTCTAACAGGATCTAGACTGTTGTCCATATGATAAAACCTAGCTATTGCAAAATCTATAGAATCAATATCTAGGCTGTGAAGTAAAGACAAATTCCTTTGATAATGCTCCTTCTTTTTACCGAATATGAATATCTCCTTAAAATAAGCAATCAAGTCTTTCTCTGGATATGTGTAGATCACATCTTCTAATTCCTTTAATTGCTCGTTCTTTCGCTCGCTCTTTTGCTTATTATTAGTTGTGGTTTTCTTCTTTTTACTCAATTTTCACTCACTCCTCAACATTAATATCGGAGAAGTTTGATAAAATTGTGGTGTTCGCAAAATTTGTCGAACGAATCCCAAACTCGCAAGAGCAAGTGAAAATATATTAATTTGTGGAGACGCGGGAAAATTATGCCTCTCCGTCCTGCCTTCCATTTTACACTACGGATTTTTCGTCTTTCAACAAGTGCACAAAGTGGCTATACTGGCATAATTGGTCGATGATATTATCTTTCATCTGGCGGACCTTTTCACGAGACAGGCCCAAGTGAAGACCAATGGCTCGATAACTCATACCCTCCATCATGCAGTCATAGACCACCTTGTGCTTTTCTCCTTCTATTTTGCTTGCTGCTGCCTCTTTTGCATATACACGTTCCTCGAATTTCCAAAGACGTTTAAACAATCTGTCTTCCCTCATATCCATGTCACGTAATTCAGCTTGGCTTTTTCCTTTGCTCCCTTTTGGTAAGGTTGCCTCGATGCCGTATTGCGACACACCCCAACTTCGCATAGGAATGTCAGTACCATAAAAACACGCTGGAGCCGTTGAACCTCTTTCGCCATCGAGTGATAATTGTGAATGAGTCCTTCAATCTCTTTTTTGTTCATGGTTCATGCTCCCTTCGATCGTATTAAATCTAGTTGAATAGCAATCTTTTTCTTTGCTCTATCTACAGTTTTTCGAACTGTTCCTTTACTAACTCCCATGAGACTTGCAATCTTATCTAGTGAATTGCCGTCAGCAACATGTGAGAGATACATTTCCTTTCCTTTTGCTTTTGTGTAAGGGTAGATAAGACGTACTCATCTTCATCACTCACTGTGCGCGGTGACTCTTTCGGGAAGTTGTATTGATTCGCTAAAGCTTCAAGACTTTTGGTGAAGCAAACACAGTGCGTTGATAAACTGATCTTCGGTCAATCGCTCGTTTTGCTTCCGGCTGCCTACCAGTGGACAACCATTTCATCACGTACTCAAGATCATTTATCATTGCGCTGAAAATCTTACGGCTTGGATCAGTTTCTTCCATCTGCTCATATCTTCTTTTTGTATCTTTCAACGCTCGTTTATACTCAAGAATCAATTCGTTCATGGTTTCCTCCTGTTTGCGCTTGCATGCCTCGCCTTTGGCTCTTTTTAAACGCTGCATGTTTTGCCCCATAAGTTCTCTGTCAGTGAGCTTCTGCGGCTAGCTGTTTTTTTGGTTTCTCCTTCTTCATGCTCATCCTCCGTTCAGACAAATAAAAAACGGACACCAACCTGCACCCGTAAAAGGAGTTGATCAGTGTCCGCAGGCTCTCCGTCTTGGACTGAATATATCATTTTCCGAATAAATCATAAGAAATATCTTGAACTTTTATATTTTTGTAAACATCATTAAATAATATTTTATACTCTGACAATTCCTCTTTATTTTTTATCATTTTAGTTACATCAGCATTTGTGTAATATGAAAAAGGATCAGACAAATTCTCATATAAAACTGCTGTTGCATATCTCGACTCGTCAAATCCAATATGTCTACACATTAAATACCAAAACCCGCACTTAATTTGAGTACTTCTTATAACAGATATCAATTTAAAAGTATCTTCACTTTCATATCCAATACCTTTTATCCCCTCATGTAAAACAAAATTTAAATACCAGAATAAAAATTCTAGTTCTCCTCTCTGTTTATGAAATCCACTTCCATCAAAGTATATCCTTGATTCTTGATAATGGAATATTGCAAGAAACAACTCCGAATTTCCATACTTAATATTTTCATTTATATTATTAATAACTTGTACAATGTCTATTCTGTGATCAACATCGTGTTCGCGTCTAGTTATAGTTTCGCTATTAATATAAAAAATCACATCGTTTAAGTATGGAGCAACAAGATTAAGATACACTTCTTTTTCAAGCTTTATTTGTTCTCGCCGATGAGTAAAAAAATGTGATAATAACTGACCTAATATTGCTCCTAAAATAGCAGCTAATAAAGTTATTGTATACTTAGTTTCCAAAAATCGAACCATCCTTTAATGTTATTTATAAGAAATATAATTATACAATTAATTCCTCGTGATGGCTCTAAAAAAGAAGAAATTATAAATTGTGTACTTTTACATCCAATTAGAACTTCTTTAATTTCTGATAAAGATTTATTAATTTTTCCTCCTAAGCCGCTAGGCTTTTTATAGATGATGCAACAGTTCAATTTGCACGCCGTTTAAGCGTTTGTTTGCGATCTTTATATATTCAGGGTTCAATTCAATTCCCATGAAATTTCTACTATGCTTGAGCGCTGCTATACCTGTGGTTCCTGACCCATGAATGGATCCAAAACAATGCCATCTACAGGGCAGCCAGCTAATACACATGGCTCTATCACTTCCACTGGATATGTTGCAAAGTGAGCGTCTTTGGTTGGCTTGGTTGCAACGGTCCAGACTGAACGCTTATTTCTGATAGCTCTGAATGCTAAGACACCATACTTCCCGTTGAATGAACCACGGGGCTCTTTCTCTTTTTAAAAATTATTATTTAGATGCTACACCAACTGTGTTTTAATTAGATGGTCTGTCAGATTGATAACAGAACATCTTCCATATAATAAAAATCTTATCAGACACTATTTCTTAAATTTGTTTCGGGATTCTTATATTTACTCAGATATTCTTCGCAGCTCTTTTTTCCTGATTTAATTAACTCATTTTGTTCATCAGTAGATATTGAAAAATTAATTGAAGAGACATTACCAGTGTCCACAAAAACTGTTCGGTCCATATCATCACCAATCAATTGTTGGTTAGCTTGCTGTTCCATGATCGTCGACACTAAGCTCCAGATAAAATCAAAGAATGTGTTAATTTCATGTTCTTTTGGGAGCGCTAATCCCGAGAAAATTTCTATGTCATTTTTTGAGTCTAATCTGAATCCTAACGTTTCTTTGTTATAAACGTACTTTCCTGGAATAAAACTGCTTTCTAAACTAAGTGAAGATGAATTCATTTCTTTATATGCTTCAATTTGCAAAGATACATTTATTTCTTTGTATAATTCAGTTTCCTCAGAATGTTCTGTTTCTACATATTGTTCTCTGTCAAAAAGTCTTACCGGATAGTTAGAAAGGAGTCCGCCGTCTACATAAAAACATCCATTCAATTTGACTGCAGCAAAAAATATAGGTATTGACATAGATATTCTGACAGCATCTTTTATTTTCATATCAGCAAATTTAGGATCTTCAGCAGAAAATGTCTCAGTCCTGTAAGTTGACAGATTAGTTCCTTGAATGTAAATGTTTTTAAATTTAGGATTGTCCTGTATCTCTTTAAATGTTACGTTTTTGTCTATCCCTTTTTCTTCTATGCGACTTTCAATCCATTTCATAAATTTTCTACCTTTATACCAACCATGATCATCTGTTATCAATCTAAATGTATCTCTAACAACTCCAAAATCAGAGTCCATAAATTGTTCTAAATCCATCTCCCTAAGACTCTTTTCTAATTCTGCTGAGCTATAACCTAGACTCACCAACATTGCAACAATAGCTCCAGCAGAGGTCCCTCCAACTCGCTCAACATTGTCTAAAATTTTATGATTTTCCAAAATTCCCAAAACCCTTACATAGGCTATTCCTTTAACTCCTCCTCCCTCAAAAACAAGATTTTTAAATGGATATTCCATGCAAATCCCTCCTGTGATAAATTCATAAGTATTGTCCTCATTTCACAATGAAATATTCACATTAATTTTTAAATAAATACACATTGTATTTAAAATTTCTGTTTTACCTTAACTTATCGAACTTTCTTCTTAATACGTTATAACTCTCAGCCTCCAATTATTTGATCTTGTATCCTATTTCATGGTCAACTCTCACAAAATGACCTTTAGCAGTTTGAATGATTGTTTTTCCGTGTTCAGGCGCGTCTGTGATTTGTGCAGTTCCTTCGTTGCCGTCAATCACGATTATGCGGACATTATCTGCTTCATTTGCGTTTTGAATCGTTGTTTCAAAGACTTTAATTTCAGTTGGTTTCATCCGCTTCATGCCCCCAATGTGGTTATAATGAATTTGCCCTGAAGAGCACTAAGGAACCTTACTAATTGCATGACTTGAATTTAGTATTCTCACGGAAAGATGGTTCTCTACTTACGAAATCATCTTTATTCAATGCATTTGAACGTATACTTAAACAAGCAGGCCTACCAAAAATGCCTATCCATGCCCTTCGACATACACACACTGTTTTACTTTTAGAATCTGGGACATCTATGAAATATGTTCAAGAGCGACTGGGCCACAAAAGCATTAGAGTAACATCTGATATTTATTCTCATATCAGCAAAAAAATTGACCTTGATTCAATGAATAAGTATGAAGAGTATATCTCCAAGATAATGGAGTGATTTTTTTATCTTTTTTTGTGGGTGAATTGTGGGTGGCGGCTTCTTCATTTTGAAATATTAGAAACACCCACAAAAATAAAAACCCCCTGAAGCCAATGGCTCCAAGGGGTTTTTATTATTAATACTGAGACATATACTGATCGCGTTCCCATACAGTATATGCAACACTCTAAACCCTTGAAAACAAAGGTTTTTTTATTGTTATATTATTTTAAATTTGAAATAGAACCTCTATGATTCTCAATATTTTTTGGTCAAATTTTGGTCATGATTTTGGTCAAAAATTTTAAATAGTGACCAATACATGATGGTAATAGTATAGTACTCTCTTAAAAAAAAGAAGATTTTATCCGATAAGATTATAAGAAAAATACGATCAGCATATTAAAAACCGGATAACTTTCAGGAGATGTTCACGCTGTTAATAACAGAGAAAACGAAATAATCGTCGTGAAGCCAACAAAGTAATATGTAAGATTGAAATATTTTGAAAAAGGAAAGAGGATATTCATATGACAGAAGTTTATGATTTTAAAGCATTATCAGAAAAGCATCCTGAAATATTAGATAATTTACTCACAGGAAATGGCTTCTCAATAGAATTTGATTCGAATTTTAGATACGGTGGTCTATACGATTTTTTACAAAAAAAGGGGCTTTTTGATGAAAAGGAAAAAAAATTATTTAGAGCTTTTGATACTACAAACTTTGAACAAGTTTTAAATTCACTATTCAAGGCTCAAACAATTAATAAAACGTTTGATAAAAATACAGATTATTTAGATGAAAGTTATCAAACTATCAAAGATCTCCTAATTATGTCTGTAAAAGAAATACATCCTGAATATGCTTACTTAGATATTGATAAATTAGCTTGGAGTTTTAATATCTTCAAAAAAAACATATTCACAACTAATTACGATTTATTGTCATACTGGGCATTACTAGCTCTGAGAGGGAAAAAGAAAATCAGGGATGGATTTGGATATAGGGATGATCGAAAGCTTTCTTTCCAACCGGATACCCTTAAAAAGGATCAATTTAAATTATTTTACTTACATGGTGCATTACATCTTTATGTAGATCGCGGTGACGTAATCAAAGTAACAGGAGAAATTTTAATGGATAATATTACAAAAGAGTATGAGATGGGACACTTTCCTATTTATGTCTCAGAAGGAGATTCAGAGAAAAAATTAGCACAAATCAAAAGTAATAATTATTTAAGTCATTGCTATCAAGAGCTTTTAAATAGTGATGGTGGTATTACCGTTCTAGGCCAAGGTTTAAATCCTCAATACGATAAACATCTTATAGATGCTATAAAAAAGTCTAATGTGAAATTTATTGCGTATGGGGTTTTTGATACGCAAGATACAACTAAAGAGTACATTGTTGAAACCACAAAAAAATACTTTGGTGATCTAGATGATAAAGAACTCCTTTTTTATGATTCGAAAAACTTTTTTAAATCCTTAAAAGAAATGGCATATGATCAAAAATCAATTAAATGGGGGAAGATCCCTGGCTTTTTTCCAAAAATATAAAACTCCTATTATATTAGAAAAAATCGCACTCTCCCCAAAGCATTCAAAAAATGTGCTATCCTTTTTAAAATAGAATTAAAGGAGTGGTTAAATGAACGAATATATAGACATTAAAGAGATCCAATATTCGGATTTGAAAAATTACATTAATGAAGGTTGGGAAGTTATTGATAATTATAAAATAGATAAAAAGTTTATTTATGTAGTCGGGTATCACTATAAACAAAAAATTGAAGATCTTAAAACTCTTATACAAGCTTATGAAGATTTCGGGTTCAAGGAACAACTTTTCAATGCTATTGCTAAAGTAAATAACGATGATTATACAAAAATCAAGAAATACAGTTCTAATAATGATCAATTTTATCGGAATGAAACAACTGAATTTTTTAACAGATATGAGAAAATACTAGGTACTAAAACAAAATACGGAATTGAAGAAGATGATACCAATTCTTGGGGTCCGCTTTATATGAATGATACTGAACTTCCATTTTGATATTTTCCCTCTCATAAGAGAGGGATTTTTCATTTTACTTTTGTTTTACTTGAACGTATTTCGTGGCAGCTGTGATATAAAGACCTGATTTCAGTTTATACATTTTTGATCCGTTGACTGTTACGACCTTATCAATCGTAAATGCTTCACCCGGCTTTACTTTTTTGTGCTTCGCTGACCAATTCGGCTTATCATAGACCCATAACCACCCATCAGCATTCTTCTTCACTACGGCCATTTTAACGCCCTTTGGTGTCGTTTCTTTTTTAGGACTTGTTTTAGATGACGATGACACCTTTTTTAAACCGACGGCCGCCGCAATTCCTTCTGCGTGTCCCTCGGCCAATAGATTTAGGAACGAATCTTGTTTCAGCAGCGCGGCATCTTCTTTACGGTCGATGAAAAGGTTCTCTGTCAGAATCGCTGGCATTTTTGTTTCTCTTAAAACAGCAAGGTTTTTAGACTTGGTCCCGCGGTCTCGGTCTCCTATTTTTTCTTTGATTTTGTTATAGATCGCATCGTGTACAATTGTTTGCTGCTTTCCTGTGCTGGATGATGCAGATAATTTGTCGTAACGAAACGTCTCAAAGCCTGTGCCACCAGCTGCATTGATATGGATAGACGCAAAATAATCGGCGCCCCAATTATTTGCTAGTCTAGCTCTTTGAGACAGATCAATATAAACGTCAGTTGAACGCGTGAGTTTGACCGTTGCCCCGTACACCTTTTCAAGAATCGCTTTAGTTTTCTTTGCGATAGTTAGTACAAGATCTTTTTCTTTCATCCCGTTTGCTACTGCGCCGGGATCGTGTCCGCCGTGTCCCGGATCAATCATAATTTTCTTTGTCATGTTCATCTACTCCTTAATTTGTTTTTTTATAGAAAAAAGCCGCCGATTACTCAGCAGCTTTCTTTTCCTCTTCTTCTTTTTGGCTGTCAGACTCGATGACGTGAAGTCGATCTGTGATGGAAGCTGGAATTTTAACACCGATCTGTACAAGGTTTTCTGTGATAGAAAGCCCTTCGTTTGCGATGTAAAACAATACTGTCCCGAAGGTCAGCACTCCATTTAGTCCCATGATCTGATCAATGATGTTAGCAACAATCACGACAACAAAACTAAGCATTTTCCTTACGTAGCCAAACCATGCTGTACGGCTGCGCAGCTTGCCGACTTTCCACGCTTTGATGATTCCTGTTAAAACGTCGATGACGCTTAGCAGCAAGAGCAAGTCCAAAAATTTCACACCGCCAAATAAATAAGTCTTCGCTAAATCCAAAGTTTCAAAGTTAATAAACAATTTTATATCCCCCATTCGTTTGTCACCTCCTTTCGAAGGCAAAATAAAAAGCACCTGTTAAGATGCTGTTGAACCTAAATCTGCAGAAGCAGCTGGCTTGTCGAATGAAACGCCAGTGATCTGCTCAAACTCTTCTTTTGTGATTACCTTTAAAGAAACATACTCTCTCATTATTTCAAGAGTGTAAACGCCCCAATCCCAAAAGACTTTTATGTCAGTCGCCGTTGGATAAATCATGATGACCCGCCTCTCTGCAGCTGCGTAACTTGCAATGTGAGTAAAGCCGCCTGTTTTTTAAGAGTGGTTATATCATTAGGTAAAGGCGGTTTCGGCTGCATGCTCTCTATATACTCTTCGGATGCCGATTCAATCCACTCTTTCTTGTCCGCATCATATTCAGGAAGATATAAATCCTCTTTCGGTCTTACGTCCGTAGCGTTCTTCGGTAGCTCGTCGTAATCACTTATTACATCTTCGCCTGTATACATAAAATTTTCGTCATAATAATATATGTGCATGTCCCTTCCCTCCTACCACAACGGAATAGATTCATTTATTTCAAACCTGCTTACAAAAGAATTATCGTTAGCGGACATCCCATCAAAGCGTAAAGAACCATCTTTCTCTAATGTAAATCTAGCTGACCCATAAGAACCTACCGTTGCACCGAGAAACACAGCTTTTGATGCCGGTTTTTGAGTAAAACGGGCAATGACTGCATCATTCACCGGGACTCCCTCAAACGATCCCCTAAGTAGTAATTCATTTTGACGAATTGAAAATTTAAGTGGATTTCCAGCAAATTGTTTTATTGTTGTTCCAGCGACTAACGTTACTTGATTCCAGCTGCTGTTTAAGTCTTTTTCGGATAACACTCGATCCCATCCTTTGAAACCTTGGGCATGAAATGTACCGATCCAAGTTATGTTATCAAAAGACCTTGTAGCGATAATACACTTATAAACTACTTCATTTTGTTCATAGGCCGTCTCCAACACATTGACGTAATAAAAGCTTGTATCATTTTCTACTGGAGCATTTAGGAGCTGGGCCCCCATGTAAGGACCTGTGGGTAGGGTAAATATGTCGGTACCATTCGGAACCCTTGCAACTTTACCATCATTAGGCGTAAGCCTATAAAGCTGGCTCTTGTTCCAACTGCTTTTCTCTGATTCTGTTACGTGAATCTTTTTATTTTCAAGGTGCGGATCAACGTATTCTTTTGCCTCTTCCAGTGCCGCCGCTACTTTATCTTTTGCACCTGCAGGTGTTTCCGCGTGAGCATCCGTATATTTTTTAGCTTCTGCAAGCGCCGTATCTGCTTTAGACTGCGCGCCTTCCTTTGTTTCAATTTTTTTCAAGTCCTCGAACTTGGCCCTCAGATCATCAATCGTTTGTATAGATTCTTCGTAAAGCTCATTTATCTTTGCTCTTAATGCCTCGAACTCATCCACATAATACTCAGTGATCGGCACAATATCTTGATCTATAAGAGACTTAGATATATGGAAAGAGAATTGATGTACGGACATAGATTGATCATTTGCATAATACAAATTCAGCTCAGCTTGTACATTTCCATGATGCTTAATCTCTTGATCAGACAAGATGTATTCCGCTTGCCCCTCCACTCGATCAATAATATTTATGTCTCGAATGAATCGGCTACCATCTGACATAACTAATACAAGTTTTCCTGTGACAGCTGCTAGAGGCAAAGGGACTCCATCTTTCGTGAGTTTGAATATGAGTCTTGCTGTCTGACGATCCTGCGTCCAAAAATTTATACTGGTTGATACGCTTGAACTGGTATATGCGTTTACATCAAATTCAATCGGCCCGTTCTTATGAATCATTTGTTATCACCTCACTCAAATTACATTTTCTATTGATTTAATTGGATCAACGCTGTTATCTTTCAAAGAACCTTCTGCGCCAGCTCCTTTAAGTCTGTTTCCGAAATGCTGAATTTCTTGAACATTTGCTAGTTAAATACATTGCATACCTGCATTTCTTTCCTTTGACAGTTACAAATTTAACCGAAGAATCTTCTACACCATCCATCAAGATGACCCCGTAATATGGATTTGAAGAGGAAGTACGCTTTCCCGCATTGTTGATATTAGCTCCATCAATATCAATATTTTTTGAGTCTCCAGAAACTGATATTCCTGAATAACCCACTTCATCTAGTCGCGTGCGGTTGATGCTGACGTTTTCGCATCCAAACTCCACTCTAATGCCGTTCCCTTCAATATTTCTTCCAATGCTTAAGTCAACTTGTCCATTTTTACAACGAGTCAATAAAACCCCATGATGTCCTACATTATTAAACTCATTGTCTGAAACAGTGAAGCCGACTACATCAGACAGATGAATAGCATGTTTCACTTTAACGCCATCTATAAAGTTTCCATTAATTTTTACATCCTCGATTGTTTGATAACCTTTACGTCCATAAACTTGTACGGCATGGCGGCCTTTTACGTTAATAAAAGTATTTTTTGAAACAATGTGCCTTTTCACTTTATTGACTCGATTTGTAGGATTCCCATTCTTATCTTGCGTATATTTTGATGTAACGGCCGGAAGTAGCAACCTTACACCAGATGCACAATTTAAAAATGTGTTCCCTTCAATCAAGACATCTTCCCACTTGTTTCCTGAAATAGCCCATTCAGTTGTATCTTCCACAATGTTGAATAAAAACTTGATATTTTTATACCAAAAACCATCTGTGCTTGTATGTGAATCCATTGCTCGTGCATAGCCGCCTAGCTTATCTGATTTACTGAAATGGCACCTTTGAACGATTATATTTTCAGAAGGGGTATTGTCATAGCTTCCAAACGCCCCAAAATTTTCAGATGATCTCATTAGGTCTAATTGAATAGCTGCTGAAAACCACCTGTCACCCTTATAATCTGCAAATCCTGAGAATTTGACATCATCAATCAACACGTTTTTGTTACCAGCGCAATCTAATCCATGTCCACCACAGACATCACGTATGTGAATACCTTTGATAACTATTCCATCTGCGTGAGCAAATCCTATAACGGAACACTGTTCCTTATATTCATCGCCTGCGCTATCAAACATCCCCTGACCGTCAATCAGCAAATTCCCATGCCCCTCATAGCCTTTGGTTTGATCATCTTTGTCACCATTTACAAGCATTGAACCTACAAAGCCGCGTTTAATAACTGCACCAGCTTGTAAGGTTAAGTGAGTGTTTTTATAGATGTGTGCAGTCTCCATTAGTTTGTATTGTCCTTGAGGAACAACAATGTGCACAGGATATAATTTTGCAAGACTAAGAGCTGCCTTGAATCCTGCGGTAAAACTTCCGTACTTTTTAATAAACCTCTTTAAATTCAGGGAAACGGCAGCTGCTTCTATTTCTTCTTCAAGTAATTGAAAGTCATAGTCTAATCTATCTTTTGCTGTGGGATGAATAGATGCATCCCTTGCAACTCGAATGTCTACAACTTCCTTTACATCATTTCCGTCATGATTGAGAACGAGGTTTGTCAATCTAGCCCACATGTTGTCAATCCTGTTGGCAACCGTGAATAGACCATGCATAATCTGACTAGACAAATGAGCTTTTTTACTATCCTTGTGAGACTGTAATTCAGTTGCGTTTTTATTAAGCTCATTCTCAACCGCTTGCATGTCACCGCGTAACTGTGATTCATAGACCGAATTCCTTGTCGTATCATAATCCTTTTTAAGCCGGACCAATATGTTCACTCCTTTCATTTCCAAAAGAAAAAACGCCCCTAATTGAGCGTTCTCATCAATTGATCAATGTATCTTTTTTGCTGCTTAATCTGCCGCGCCTGACTTACTTGGTAGTCCTGAATGTCTTTCCTAAAGTTAGCGAAAGTCATTTTAGGGCTGTCATACGGGTTAAGGGGATTATAAGTGACAGACACTAGCCTCACATCGTTCTCAAACGTAATCCCGTTTGCCTTATCCGCAATGACATGTATGGTGTCACCCTTCCAAAAATCCTCTTCTATTCCTTGTAGTGCTGGCTCATAGATATACTGGTACTCTGCCTCAACGACCACGTCAGGGCATGGGTTCACATGCTTTTTCAAAGCTGATACCATGTTGCTTGGTTTTTTTACTGTGTCATCTCTTATCGGCTCACCCCATCGCGGCTTTCCTTCAATAAGAAACTTATCTTCATCTGGATGAATGTATAGGATAGGTTCGAATTCATATTCAGGCTCTTTTTCCTTTTCATCCTTGCTCGTTTTTGTATCCGTTGACTTTGCGTCACTTTTCTTTTCTTTTCTTTTCTTTCTTTTCTGCACCATAACCCCAAGCTCTTGTGGATGTGTTTTGGTCATTGATCTTTAATTTAAAGCCCGGCATATTGTATCGGCTGTCAAAAGTGTAATCTACTACTCTTCCCATTTTTTTATATACATAGATGACATAGTTGTTTACATCAAGCTCTATTTCGTAGTCATCTACAATCTGATCCATTAATTCGATCCTATTCTTTTCACCAAAGCCGTCTTGATCAACGGTATCAAATGATGATTCTTTTTCTTTTAGGACATATTGAAAAGGTGTATCAGCAAGTGCAATGTCTAGGGCTTCTTTGATGTTCAGTTTCTTTGACGTTTTTTCCTCGACCCTGTCATTTACAAGAAGTACAGTATAGACATGGTTGGCCGTTACCTTCTTCTGCAGCACGTTTTTCCTGCTTTGATCAAGCTCAATATCTGTAATGTAATATTTTTGATGGTTATAAACTTTTTCATCCAAGTACAGTATGTTTCCTGGAACGAGCAAGTCAAATTCTGCCCCATTATCCTCAGTCCGTAGAAGGGAGAATGTGAAACTCTTCTTACCTGTTGTATCGTCTTGCAACTCCAACACAGCGCCCACGATTTCAACAAGTTCTTTGCCGTCCTTGGTTGAGACATGCAGCTGCCTGAAATCAATATCAGAAGGTAATCCGTCATTTAACTCTACGTCCTTACCCTGATACTCTTTGCTCGGATAAGAAGGTTTAGTTGGTGTTTCAGGTTCGCTTGGGCCATCGTCCACACCTTCCACCGTATCGTATTGCGTAAGTTTATAGGTGAAGATGATACTATTCAATTTCGTTGCGTAGTTTGGGTCGGTGGCGTACCCAGCTTTCACAAGTGCTGCTGTTGCCTTGGTGTAATCTTTCTCACCGATTACAGCCTTATAAATGTTTGGATCCCAGCTTACCCCTTTTAGATACAGCTTTGCTAAGTCTTGTACAGATTCGTACCATGAAGGGTACTTTCTAAAAGGTGCTTGTACTCTGGTTGCTTTACCCTTTTTATCGTATTCAGTGGTCCACATGAGGACTGATTGACCATTGAATGATCCTTTTATTCCGAATAGATTTTTACCCTTTTGAGCTAGATCGCTTTTTCCCCATCCGCTTTCCAGGCAAGACTGCGCGATAATAAGAGAAGCTAAAATATTGTATTTCTTATAAATCCTCTGCGCGTCTTTTGCTATCTCCTTTATAAAATCTTTTGCAGCCATGACAACCCCCTTTTACGGAAAATAAAATCTCGTATCGAATACAATTTCAAAGTCATTTGTATTCTGTACCTCAATCTCATTCATGCCTTTATCTAAGGACGGTAACCTTCCCGACGTTTTCAATCTTTTATTACCAACAACGGTATACTGTTTCAGGTTCCTTACTTGCTGAGACTTTTTCAGTTCAGCTTCAATTTTCAACCTCTCATTGTTCGTGTGGTTGATGATAGTCACGTTTTTTCCCTTTGCGTTTATCAGCACATTGTAATCATGCTGCAACGGGTTAATAGGCACGCCTGGATTGAATACACTGAATCTTTTTTTGTTTTTAAATCGGTACTGCAGATCGTCGCGCCTTTGGATACCCATTCCTGAAAACCATCTTTCATTAGAAAAGTTCTGCGCGCTTAAAGACGTGCCCTTTGACTCTGCCAGCCCTGTGATATTGTTAAAATCCACTTGGAAGGATACCTGGTTTTTTTGCTTGTCTTTGGGTATTTGAAACCCTCCGTCACACGTAACCGCAAAACGCCTCCCTGGAAGCAGATCACATGAAATGTAATACCAGAAGGGCTGAACAACGAGATCATAAAACTCATGCCTGTACTGATAAAAGTTGACCGCGATTTTAGCATCAAGCAATATCTCAACTTTGATAGACCTTTCTTTGTACACTATGTCGCGCGGATGCTGCGTTGGTACAAGTCCGTTAAACCTCGTCAACTGTACAAGCTCCCTATCAGTGCTCGGCGCGTCAGGTGCAAAGCTCAACAACTTAAAATAGGGAAGTAACCCCGACAAAGGTTGCTCCCCCATTCCATCTCTGAAATCAAAATACAGATCCATTATCTTTTCAGCCCTCCTTTATAAGCACTCTGTTCGTACTTTTGAGCGCTCTTTCTATCCAGTATGGATGTGTCACCTTGTTCAAAAACGATGTCTGCTAAATGCTGGCCGCCAATAATGACAGGCGCAGGATGGATTCTGATTGTTTGTCCTGCAGCACTTACGCTTTCATTGTTCGTTTGTAAATTGTTTGATAGAAGACTAATAAGGGCATCTAGCTTTTGGTTTAATACAGGCGTATCAATCTCATTTCTCACAGTCAGTTCAGCGCGCATCGTATTTATTTCATCTGCTGCCCCCTGGATGTTAAACGCCATTCTATTAATTTCAGATTTAAAGGACGACATAGCACCTTGCGCCATAGCTGCAGTGCTCTTTTTCACTTCCGTCGCTTTTTCTCCAAGCCCAATGATAAACCCATCGCCAAAGTTCACACCTTCTGCAATGGTCTTTTTTGCAGGAGACTTAGAATCTATTGATTTTTTCAGGGATTGGATGGCGACTTTACCGATAGTCCAGGCGGCTTTCCATATCGTACCGCCGGTGCCTCCCATGCTACGAATACCGTTAGCAAATCCTTTAGAAAAATCAGCACCTGTGCTAGTTGTTTTAACACTGGATAAGCCTTGTTTTCCTGATTTTGCAACGGTGCTGCCTGAATTGCTGGCGTTGCCAGCTTGGCTACGGATTCCCGATGCAAATTGAACCCCTGCTTTTTGTCCGCCCCCGCCATCGGTCGTTTTTGCAAGCTGGGCTGTTGCTGACGCACTAACGGAAGATGCTGCAGACGTATTGGCGCCTTTTGTGCTTGTTATTCCTGCACTGTGGCTTTTCCCTTTTGTCACCCCTGCTTGTGTGGCTTGAGTGTTATTTTTGTTTAGGTTTGATAACGCTGTTTGGTTTACGTTGCTTGCTGCAGTGCTTGTGCTGCCTTTTGTTGAGCTTATACCTGCGCTAAATGATTGGCCTTTTTGTGAGCCGAATGTTTTAGCTCCTGCATTGCCTTCACTTAACTTTTGTTTTAGCGCTTGCTGCAGCAATGTTCCACTGTTTGATACACTGACTTTTGAGGCATTGATACCTTCACTAAACGATTGACCTTTTTCTTTCCCTGCGATTCTAGGGATGCCGTTTTCTTCTCCCAGTTTTTGATCCAGTGTTTGTTTAAGGATCGTTCCACTTGCTAACGTGTTAGGCGTGGCAGCTGTTAAGCCGTCAGCAAATTCATCCCCCATTTTCTTTCCTGATTCACGGGCAGATGTTGCGCGGTTGAATTCGTTTTCTATCTTTTCAATAGCTTCATTTGCTTTGCTCGCTGACTCTTCTGTAGAACGGCCCAATCCCTCGTTAAACTCAATGAGCGCTTGCTTCGTTTTTTCTAATGCTTCTTCTTTGCTGTCTCCAAGTTTTTGCAAGAATGCTACTTGTTTTTCGGCCCATCGTTCTTGGTACTTTGCTTCACTTTCTTCCATTTCAACAAAGATTCCCATTGAATTGCTGGAATACTCTTTTTGCTTTTCTAGGGCTTTTCCTGTTTCCAAGTCCAGCAGTTTTCCATTTTGAGCCATTTGATCAAATAGCGCTTTTGAATTGTTTTTATACGCTTCTAGGTTCTTAGCAAGATCCCTTTGGTAATCGGCATTCGTTTTCGCTTTTAACGCTTTGTATCTTTCAGCATTTTTTGCATCTTTTACAATAGCTTCATCCAAGACTTTAATTCTATAGTCTCGGTCTTCTTTCGCTGCTTTCTGACCTTCTTTGTATAGCTCTGTGATTTGATCATTGTAACTTTTTGCATTTTTAAAAGAGAGTTTGTTTTGGCTCTCGGAAACCCTCTGTTGAATAGCCAATGCGTCTTTTTGATTGGCCGCAAATTTACTCGTAGCCTGTTGAAAGAATGAAATAATGCTTTCAAATCGTTTCTTTTGAGAAGCATTCATATTTGATGATAATAAACCTGTTTCATCCTTCAATTTTTCAAGTTGGCGCATTTTCTCTCGTGCTTTTTGAACATCCTTGTCGATGTTACCAACTAATTGATCTGTCCAATCTTCTCCGATTTTCTTTGTCTCTTTCTCTTGGTCTTCAAATAGTCCTTTGAGAACTGCGATTGCATCAGTCTTAAATCCTTCTAACTCCTTAATAAGAGAAGTGGACATTTTTTGATAAGTAGCCAAAAGATTACTAGCCATCTTATCTGCTTCTTTTCCTAAAACCTGTGTTAACTGAAACAGTTGTGAAGTGGCTTTTTCACGCAAGTTGACGTATGATCCGGCCGCTTTTTGTGTCGCTTTAGAAACGCCCTCTCCATATAGAAGAGCCGATTCCTTTGCTTCTTCTTGTCGTTTCTTTTGGTTTTTCAGCTGCTCATTGTAAGCATACGTCGCAACAGCAATGCCTCCTAGTAAAGCCGTTCCGCCAACTATGGCAAGCCCCACAGGACCCGTAAATGCTAAAAGCGCACCAATACCCATCGTCAGCGTTGCGACTGCTGTTGTGGCGCCCAGGACACCCGTAGCAAACAACGCAGTTTTAGCAACCGTTTGAGCTGTGGCAGAATCCATTTTGTTAAACATGGAAACGATGTCTGCACCTTTTTCAGCTAGGTTACCAAGTGCAGGAAGTAGACTTTCAGTGAGCTTAATCTTTGCCCCTTCAACTGCAGACTGGAAAGCAATGATACTGCCCCGCGCATTATCAAGCATTGTATCAGCCATTTTTTTAGCCGCACCATCTGATTCTTTTAGTGCCTTCGTGTTATCCTTCAATGCCTTGCTGCCTTTTTGTAAGAGAACGGCCCAATGTTTATATGATTCAGCTCCGACAATGGTTTTTAAGGTTGCGGCTTGCTGCTCTTTCGTCATGCCCTTCATGCCCTTTTCCATCTCGGCAACAACTTCCGGCATACTCTTCATGTCTCCCGCAGCATCAAAGAACTCAAAGCCTAATCTATCAATTTCCTTCTGCGCCTTTCTAGCTGGCGTTGCCAGCCTGATCAAAGACGTACCAAAGGCTTGTCCTGCGATTGAACCTTGCAAACCTGCGTCACCAAACGCCATGACTGCGGCCGCTGATTCTTCAAGTCCCCAACCTAATGAATTGGCGTTAGGTGCAAGGAACTTCATGGCCTCGCCCATCTGTTCGACATTGGTGTTTGCGTTAGCCGCACCGTATGCAATTACGTCCGATGCGTGCCCAGCTTCCGATGCTTTCATTGCAAACGCCTGCATCATGTTAGATGAAATATCGGCGGCAGCTGCTAAATCTAGTTGACCTGCTGCTGCTAAATTCAGCATTCCTGGCATCGCTGCATATATGTCATTTGCTTTAAATCCGGCCATCGCTAGGAAGCTTTGCGCGTCTGCTGCTTGGCTGGCGGTGAAAACAGTTGTTGCCCCCAGCTCTTTTGCCTGGTTTTTCAGCTTTTCGACTTCTGCAGCTGTTCCCCCTGAAATAGCTTTAACTTTGCTCATTTGTGTTTCAAATGACATACCAACTTCTACAGCATCTTTCAGTGGGAGGGCCAAGCCAGCGAAAGCAACTCCTGAAGTCATCGCTACCGAAGCACCCGTACTTCTCATTTTGTTGCCAACTGTATTCATTCTTTGGCCCATCTTATAAAGCGATGAGGATGTTCTTTTTATCTCAGCTTCCATCCTCTGAATTTTGTTGGTCGTTTGTGTTAACGCGTTTTGCGTTTTATTCATTTCAGCTGTTGCATAGTTCAACCGACGGGCTAGGGTTTGCGTAGATTCCGCATCCTTTCCCTTCTTGATGGCTGAATCTGCATAAGCTCTTTCAAGTGCTTTGACCTTAATTTTATGCTGGTCTAATTGCTGTGAAAGGGTTCTGACTTTCGTTTGCGACGTTTTTAGTTCATTGCCCCAAACACCAACGGCAGTCCGATTTTTCTCAAACTCAGACTTTATGTTTTTCATTTGAACGGCAATTGCTTTCATTTCCCCGTTAAATTGGGATGAATTAGAATACAGCTTTACTTTAATGTCTTTGCTCAATCCCTCACCACCTTTTTACAGTCCAGGTATCTGATCAATGTACAAAGGTTTATCCGATGCTGCAGCGTTCTTACTTGGCTTTTCCTTGCTCACTTCTTTCCTTCGTGCAAGACGTTTTAGGTGATAGACAATGTCCATTTCGTCTATCTGATTTTGAGTAAAGCCAATGTCCTCTAATGCGTTATACATATCAAGGACAGCATCGGACAAACTTACTCCCCCGGCTCTGCTTCCTCTGCGGTTTCTGGATTCAGGATCTTACTCGCTTCAACGATATTCCCAATGACATAGTTTGCAGTTGCGTAAATCGTTCTATATAAAAGTCGTGAATCAATGCCTTGTTCAAATTCTTCTGCAGTGAACTTGTTTCCAAATACTTCACAAATAAACTCTGATTGTCTACTTGTATAAATTCTTTCAGGATCATTCGATTCAAGGTCTTCTGTTATTTCTGCCGCGGTCCTGAATAAAGCACCTGTGATAAAGTTAGGTGTGGAAAATTCCTTTTCCTTACCGTTTAAATGCAAGATGATTGTCAATGCTTCCATGTTATTGCCTCCCGATTACAAAATAAAAAAGAGCGTTATTAAACGCCCTTTCCAAGATCTACTGAACTTGTGGAATCCTCTGTATCTTTTCCCTTTGCAAACGACGCCCCGTCGTATACAACTTGTTTAAACCAATCTTCAGGATCAAAACTTTCGTCGAATTCAACTTGAGCCTTCCAACGGTTTTTTCCTTTTTTGTTTTGAAGAGTCATGAAACCTGCTTTAAATTTTGGTGTTTCAGGATCGGCTTTCCCTTCGGTAGTTTTGTGTTCATTGCCCAGCAATTCAGGAAGCCCCTTCAAGAACCAATAATATCTGTGCCCGCCTGTGGATGTTTTCGCTCTAAACCCGAAAGCTAAGAAAACCGCTTTATCATCAGAGCTGGCAAAAGAAATCCCATTCTCGACCTTGTGACCGTAAATTTTGTTCTGCACCTCAATTGGCAGATCTGCTATTTCAGCCTCTAAATCAATATCGCCCATGTTGTTAAATGAATCAAAAACGCCATTATCAGCCCAAAATTTAGATTGCTCTGATTTAGGATCGACTTTTACGTTTACAGCTCCTGGTATTCTTGAAGGCTTTGCGTATTCAAGCCCTTTTTCATCATCCTGAATAAGCTCAGCATAATGAAACATGTCTAATCCGTAGATTGTTTTCCCCATCTGTTTTCCTCCTAGAAAAATGTTTTGACGTATCTCATACCTCTGTGAAAGATTTTTGTATCTGTTTCGTAAAGATCCACTGAATCATATCTTCCGTAACCTAAATCTTTCATAAGACGGTCTATTTGTTTCGCTATTTCTGTTTCGTTTTTCCGTGTGTCTGCTTTTGAAAATATGCTTAACTGGAATCGAACCTCACTTGCTGCGGAATGGTTGTCTCTGTACTCCTGGTCTCTATTAGTAATCTCTGAAAATACAACCCTGGGGAATGCCGCCACATCATCAGCCACAAGATTATGAAAACCACCCGTGACAAGCTGCTTTAATTCATTGTTTTTTATTAACTCTGCACTCAATTCTTTCTTAGCATCAAGACTCATTTAATAGGTGCCGTGATAATTCTTTCCATGATCTTCACAGCTTGTCCCTCCCCTTCAATTGCACTTTTTTCTATGAAAGGATGTGGTGGCATTTTAGAAGTGCCCCATTCTAAAAAACGTCCTCTGTAAGCGACTTTCCGATTTGGTCCAACGGTTACAAATAGCTCACCGTCTTTTGATTCTCTTGCAGCTGAAACGGTGATATTATCGACCATGTGTGGCTGATTTTTTGAACTCTTATTCACATTTCGTTTTTGATGCTCGTCTATTACCTCGCCCCCAGCTTTAAGGGCAATCTTTTCAGCTTTTTCGACGTCGTCACCTATCTTGTTGAAAAATCTCGTTAAATCATCAAATCCATCAATATCCATATCAGCCATTTATGCCGACCTCATTGCATGTGACTTCAAGTCGCTTCTTTTTATTTTCAATGTCGTTGAAATCCATTACGTCGAAAATGCGATAGATTGGCTTCCCTGCCTCGTCTGTTCCAGTTTGATGAAGGATTCGCATGTCTTGTTTAACGTCTTCACGATATCTAATTGTGATTTTCTTCGGTGACTTGACGCCTAACGCACCAGCAACAAGCGTGTCTGACTTTGAACCGCTAAAACCTTCAATTGAACCCCATGTCTCAAAAACATTTTCATAGGTTTCATTCCAATTCAGTTCGTCATCCTGCACCCTTTTCTTTACTTGGAAGATTAACCTTCGGTTCAATTTGCTTATCTTCTTCATTACCTTTCACATCCACATATCGAAGTTGAGTCAGCAAAGCATGAACGGTAAAAGGGATGTTTGAGCCGGAAACACCTGACTCATACATCCCCCTGTTTTCGTACCAATGCTCGACTAACATCCCTACTACAAGTTCAAATTGAGCGTTACCTTCTACATACCGCCCTATTCCATTTTTGATGTATTCCTTTGCTGCAGTAATTAAGGTTTTAAGCAAGGCGTCATCTTGGTCGGTATCAATTTTTAAATATTCATCTTTCAGCGTTTTTAAATCCATAGAAGACCGCCTACTTATTCAGTATTTTCTTTACCCTCAAGATCATTGACTCGCGTCTGTAAATCGGTAATCATGTCTTTTACTGCAGAATTGAGATTCTCCCACATAACACTGCCAGTGCCTATAGTGCGAGAGTTAACAGATTTATCTGCTAAATGGTCGTTTTTAATAGATCCCGTTTCAATTACTGCAGGATCTCCCTTGTCACCTTTTGGGCCTTGCTCTCCTGGTTCGCCTTTTTCTCCTTTAGGACCTTGTTCACCAGGATCACCCTTTAACCCCTTCACATAAAGAGGATTTTCTTCGCTATTGTCTTTCACCGTAACTGCTGTGATAGGTTTACCATCAGGGCCCGCCTCCGCGGACGTGAATACTCCATTACTTTCGTTTAGATAGTCTTTTGCCATGTTAGATCAATTCCTTTCAATTATTATTCTTTGATCATTTTTCCTTGCAGCTCTTTTATTTCGTCTTCCATTCCTTTGAGTCTAGTTTCAATAGACGAATTAAGATGCTCCGGCATTACACTTCCCGTCCCGATGTTTACCGACCGGACCGCTTTTTCAGCAAGCATTTCATGTGTCACGCTTCCTGGTGCAGCTGATCCGCCGCCTCCTACTCACTTCCTCGCCGTCTTTGACGATTTTTCCGCCTGCTAACTCCAATACACCACCGATGACAGTTCGATCCCCGCCATCAGTGGTGTAATTTTTCGTCACTCTCATGACTTTTTCACCTCTTCTTCTTTTACTTCTTTTACTTCTTTTATTGATAATTGGCCGTATACTACGGCTTCTTCGTCCCATTTTCGGACGTCTTCTCGTTCAATTGCACGCACTTTTGTTGTGTTCGTTTCAAATGATCCTGCAGCAAGATTCGTATAGTCGATAGACTGTTGCTGACGATCAAACAAGACAACTGCCTCTTTTAAATCCCCAACGATTACAGGTGCTTTCCCTGCTTTTGTTTTCAAGATTTTGTTTGAGATCACCACCACGCGGCGACCAAACAGCATTTTGTTTGTCGGTTCGGAAGGAATATCCTTGAGTAGATATTTACCGTCCGCATCTTTCAATTGATCGAGATAGTTAAACCCGTCTTGGTTTGTCATGATGATCGCACCAGCAGAAATGGCGGTATCTAGCGTAACGTTTAAAGTCTTTTTAATGTCATCCAGGCCTTTAAATTCAACCTTTTTCAAATCGTCAAGGATTTTCAGGATAAGTGCATTTCTTGTTGCGACTGATTTTTTAACGAACCATTTCGCGACATATGTCATGATCGCTTGATCTGTATCTTGCAGCAATGTATTTGAAAGTGGTAAAAGCCCAGCATAATCAGTGATGGAATATGATAGTTTTGTAAACTTAGGCTGGTCTGTTTCTGGAATGTTTCCCATTTCCTCGATGTCTTGGAACGGTGTCATGTCTGCATTTTTTTCAAGCATACGACTACCTGAACGCGTTGCCACAGGCTCGACTGTTACATATTGCTCAAGCTGATGTAATTGCTCCCGCTTTAACTCTTTAATAGTTCTTGAAATATCTTCGGGAATCAGGATTCCGCCATCTTCTTCGTTTTTTCCTGACATCGCTCTGAATTCAGGATTTTCTAGGAATTCACGTTCTTCATGTGTTAAGGATTTACCTCGAAGAGACTTCATAAACAACTTGGTGAATTTCTTTTGACGTTCTTCCTTATCGCCTTCCTCCTGCGAACGTTTTCCATCTTGTGGCGGCACAAAAGGATCACCGCCAGTCAGGTCAGGAACGTCAATTGATCGTCCTTCTACCATTAATTCAATTTGACTTTTCAGCTCCTTCACTTCCTCAATAAGCTGGCGCGCTTCACTTGTTTTACCTTCTGCTAGTGCTTTATCAGCATCTTCTTTCTTTTGTGTAAACTGCTGACGCAGTTCAATTTCTTTTTTTGTCATCTTTATTTTTCCTCCTCATAGAACGCAAAAAAGCCTTATTCGGGAAGATCAAGGCTTAATAGTTCCAATTCAATTTTTAAAGTTTCATCCGTTGGTGTGCTTCGTTGTTCTTTCATTTCTTCTACTTTCTCTAAGCTCCGGGCACCTACTACAGCTTCGGTATCGCTATATGCAGGTGTCGTTACAAGAGATATGTCATAAATGCGGTGAATGTTGTTTATTCTTCGTTCGTATATGTCTTCATTTTCATTTATGCGCCATTCGTCAGGCTCTTCTCCGTTATAATCCAACGAAAAAGCAAATGAGCATTGATTAATAACTCCGCTGCGTATATTCTCCATGAGATCGCGCGCATATGACGTGTCTGACGGTTTAAATCTAAATTTAAGACCTATTCCATCTATTTCTAGTTCAAGCCGTCCTGAATCACCTGAAACGGTATTTCGCGCTAGGGGAAAATCTTCTCTGTGGTTGAACAATGCAATAACATTTGATAGATCGGTAGATTCTAAAGCATCCCTGCTTATGATCTCCTTGAACCACCCCAATCGCTCGGACCACTTTTCAAACTTCAGGGCATATCCCTCTATAAATTCGGCTTGTCCTTCTCCTTCGGAACGGATCTCAATTGGCGTCGTGAGCAGCCGCACTTCTTTTTCTTTACTCATTCTTGCTGTCACCTCCCTTCATGGCTGAACCAGCTTTAAGCCTTTGGTATTCTTCCATAAAGTCAAGTGATACATAGTTTAGACTTGTAAGATATTTGTCTCCATGTTCGATAGGGTTTCTTTCGAGTAAGTCACGAACTTCATTTTTATTTAATATTCCTGATTCGATCATTAGTTTGAAATACTCGGCTTGTGTCTTACTGTCTCCGCGCAACTCACTATCAACATTGAATTTCACATAATGGCCGTTTTTTTGATCACTGTCGGTAAACAGTTTGATATTTAACTCCTGTTCAAAATTCACTATCCAAGGTTGCAAGGTGTTTTTCATATATTCGATGGACTGGTGCTCAATATTTGAAAAAGTGGCTTTATCTAATTCATTGATCTTGTGCAAAGGAACTTTGTAGATCATTGCAATCTGCGCTTTGTTGAACTTCATCGACTCGACGAATTGGGCTTCTTGCAACGGCATGGCAATAGATTGATATTCTAGTCCATTGTCAATAATGGCTATGTTTTCACCTTGGTTGACCCGCAGCCATTCTTTCCTTACGTTTTCCTTGGGCTTCTCATCCAAGAAGGATGGAACCTTTAGGATGCCGCGCGGCGTGGCTTCGTTTTTATATAGTTTTGCGTTATATTTTGTGGCAGCTGCTTGAGCGCCTATATGCTCTCTCACTACCCCGATAGGCGACTTACCGTGTATGCCGTCCGTAGATAAACCTTTAAAATGCAGCACTTGGTGTTCATATAGTTCCATCGTTCTTCCGTTAACGTTGGTTTGGTACCAGAGCCTCCCTGAGTCGGGATGGATGTATGCTTTAGTTGCATCTGGCCGCAACGGGTAAAGATTTTCAGGGAAGCCATGTGCCCCAAATTCAATCATGGAATAGGCATTTCCCCATGTGAGGACATGCGTCATCATCAGCTTTTTCCACACATAAGCAGTCATGTATGGATTCGGCCTTGCGTAGATTACATAGGCAGATGGGTGACTAGGGTTTCTGTTGACTCCTTGACTCTCTTTTTTAAATGTGTGTATCGGTAGCTTTGCGATGTCGTCAGACAGTACATTCACACATGCAAAAATGTCCGGTTGTACAAGTGAATTGCTTTCACTGACTCTTTCACCACTTGCCGTTTCTCTGCCTCCGAAAAGATTGATCAACTGACTGAAACCGTCTATTGATGATGTTGAGTTGGATCGTTTTTCAAAAAACTTGTCTATAAACATTTATTTCACCTCTCTTTCTGCCGCGCGTGACTTGACAGCAAGTAGGCATAAAACATAAAAAATACACCCGTCAGAAATAGACCGATGTTTGTATTTATCCTATACGCTGCCAGCAGAATAAAGGCGCACCCTCCGATAAACAGCAAGTCGTTTAGTATTAATTTAAGAAGAACAATAAATTTTTTCACTCTCTCACATCCTAAAAACTGAAATTTCCTGAAAAGTGTTCGTTTAAGTCAACGTTTGCACCCATATCGTGATACATGGCCCTAGCAAAAGCATTCATAACGGCTGCAGCTGGATCTATTCTTTGTGGTGACTTCGCTTTGTCTAACATGATGTTTTCTTGAGCGTCTTGTTTAATGATTGCGTTATTATATGCAAAAGTTAAAAGAGGATCGTTCCCATGAACGACCTTTCCCTCGTATACCTTTTGTCTGAAATCCTTTGTGGGTAAAGAAAGATGCTGAATCCTTTGCGGCAGCTCAACCATATTAAATCCCTTACTCTCAAGCCGTTGTGCAAGGTGCAACGCATTCCATTTGTCGTAAGCAGCTTCAATGACCCTTAATTTGTTGACTTGGGCAAATTCAACAATCCACCTTTCAACAAATTGATAATCAACCGCCTCCCCTGGTGTGAATGTCATCCAACCTTGATCACGCCATAAATCATAAGGCACTTTATCAGTAGCCATTTTCTCTTTTGCCTTTTCCTCTGGAATGAAGGAATGCTGGCCGACATAATAAAAACCATCAAGAACGCCAACCCACCCGACAGAAGTCAAGTCCGTTGTCATAGATAAATCTAAACCAAGATAGATCGCCATTTCTTTTAGATCAGGTATTTCACCATGACAGGCCCGCCATTTAGACATTTTCATATATCCGTTGTCTTTTTGATCAACCCATCCATTCATGTTTTTTGTAAGGAAACTTCTCATCTTTTCAGGCACATCTAATGCAACTTTTAACGCTGCCCTTAGTGATTCCATCCCCTCCGGGTAAGTTGCGACTATCGGATTTGCCTTGATCCAGTTCGATTCATCCTTTATATCGTCTTGGGGATCAAGCTCACAGATCATAACAAAATAATCATCGTTTTCAATTTCTATGACGGGATCAAGAATTTTGGAAACATATTGGTACTCTTTAAAACACGGCCCGTTTAAGTTGAAACCTGCAGTAGTAATAATAATCATCAAAGGGCTACGACGGGCTACCATACCGCTATCAATAACATCATATATTTCACTTGTTTCATGAGACATATATTCGTCGACTATCCCTAGTGATGGGTTTTTTCCGTCTCCAACCTTTCGGGCTTCACGGGATAACGGTTTGATAATTGAATTTGTTGCGTATTTTGTGACCTGCCCGTTAGCGTCTGTGTATTTCCCCTCTAAAATAGGTGCGTGCTGTAGTTGCTCAAGGATTGCTTGGTAGACTTCATCTGACTGCTCCCTTGACCAACCAGCAATGAACACACGATGTTTTTCCTTAGTGGGAAAGATTTCATATGAAGCCATGATAGCCAACAATTGTGATTTCGCGTTTTTTCTCGCTAACTGAATATAAGCCTTTCTAAAACGCCTTGCACCATTGATCTTTTTGTAAAACCCATAGATATTAGCAGCCATGAATAACTGAAAGTCTGTAAGCTCAATAGGTTTACCAGCCAATACGCCTTCAACATGATTAAATTGTTTGGCCCATTCATAAAAATCAAGGACTGCTTCTGCGTCAAAATAATACGGGCAGTCTTCATCTGCTAACCGCTCAACGTCTTTAAAGAACCTCTGAACAGCCCGCTTGTGCTTCTTTCCTGCTTTTATTTCCCCCGTTTGGATCTTTTCACAATATGACCATACACGCTCAATTAAAAGCTCTGCGGTCATTTCCTGCGTTAGCATTACATGCGTCCTCCAAAGCGTTCTTCTTCTTTTGACTTCGGTTTCCCATCATCTTTTTTCGGAATGACAAGTTTGCAGCGAGAGGAAATGGTTAATCCTAAATCACTTGATGCTTGTCTGCATTGTTTAAACAGCTTGTCTTGATTTATAAGAAGATCACTATAAGCAGGATTCGCAATTTCAAATTTTTCACCATCTGAATTTTCGGTGAGTGCTGTAATCGGCGTATCCAATATGATTTCTGTTATTTGTAAATATTGTTTTCTTGCAAACAAAAAACGGGCAAGCGCATCAACATCTAAATTCGTGATAATTCCGATGTTTTTTAGCTCGTCCGCTATCTTTTTGAATTCTCTTTTTAAGTCTTTTGGTAAGTAAGAAGGAGCTTTCACTTTGTCATCTGGTGCCTTAATTTCCTGCTCTCTTCTTTCTTCAATCTCTTTCTTGGTAAGGTTTTTCTTCCCTTTCACTAGCAACAAGTCAACTGGTTGTCTCGGCCTTGCCATCCCCTCACCTCCTTCCGAATTTTCATTTAGGGAATTTCTCGCGATGTTGAGGGAGACGCGGTCTACGGCAAATCGTTTCTAGGGATTTAACCCAGGGGGCCTTCAACTTCGATGCGAAGCTGATTCATGTCTCTTTCTAAATCTGCTCGTATTGAATCCATTTTCTTATGATGTTGATCAAGTAGGCTGTTGTTCCTCGTCATTCGAATGGCATAGTACAGCTTACTGATCCTGCTTTGCTGCTTTCTGATTTCCGCGTTTGTATAGTAGGATGTGTACTCAGCTTTACACCCTGGACATACAAGAAAGTGACGTTTGATTCCACGGCCGACCTTCATAATCCTAGAACAATATTTAACTATGAAGATTGTTCCGCACTGATCACATGTACATTTTTTATAATCCATTTCCAAACCCCCCATCTTCTTTAGCGGTCTTCCTACTGTGACAGGACGCACACAGTGGCTGCCAGTTAGAAGAATCCCAAAACAGTTTCTTATCTCCCTTATGCGGTTTGATGTGGTCCACTACTGTAGCAGCAATACGTTTGCCTTGTAGCATACAAGACTGACACAAAGGATGCTTTCTTAAATAGCCTTCACGCGCTTTACGCCATCGGCTGTTATATCCACGGCGAGACGATGATTCACGGAACAGATCATATAAAGGCTTTGATGTCTTGTGCTGCTGGCAATATCGTTCGTGCGTTAGTTGAGGGCATCCAGCTTCATTGCATGGTTTTAATGGTTTTTTCATGATTTCACCCCAAAATAAAAAGCACCTAGTAAGGTGCTTAAAAATTTTCATTATTCATTAAAGCTAAATAGGCTTTACTTTTTAAAAGGTCCATCTTAATCATCATGATTCCTCTCTCTTTATCTGAGTACACCAAATTCTCGTTATATAAAAATTCCATTATTTTTTTAGCAAAAGAAATATCAAAATCATCCTCAAGAATATTAAAAAATCTAGCAAAACTATAATTATCTAATCGAAACCTATCTTGATTATTTCTGAACCAACGATAAAATATTGAAAGTGCATTTGGATCCGATTCCTTAATGTCAAAACTTTCATCACTGTATTTACTATTGTTATCATCAGAAATCTCATCTAAAATACGTTTTATTGAAATAAGTTGCTCCTCACTCCAATCAGCAAGAATATCACTTATTTCATTTTCTTCACTTGCTTCCCTTACTTCTAAAACAGTATCCGGATTTAAGTCACTCTCATGTCGTTCCACAAAACCTAGTGAGGTAAACATATGGAATTCCTTGTTGGTTAAACTTGTAAACTCATTTAGCAATTCGACTTTAGGTCCGATTATTTTATTTTTCAGTTTGTACCACCAATCTTCTTTCTGTTCATCAGTAAGAAATATAATATTAGTATCGTTTCTAACAGCAAAATCTAACAACTGCTTCCATAGAATTAAATCCCCATATTTATTTTGTATAATAACGCCATTATAAAACTTAAGTCCATTCTTTTTGTTGAAATCTTTATATCCTGGTGGAATCTCCATATTCAAACGCTTATCTGCTTCTTTTTCCAATTTTTTCATCTGTTCTTCGTTGTAAGGTTCTCCGACTTTATTATAATAAAGCTCTGTAATTTTTGTCTTTATAACATCATCTTTATTTAAGTCGTATTCAACAACATTTTCATTTAATTTTTTTATTTGATCTTCAGTAACTTTTTCAATAACCTTAATGAATTCTTCCACATCTTCTTTGTGCCTTTTTTTATAACTACTCAAATCCTGATTTAGCAAATCTTTCACTTTATTTGGAATAGCATTAAATGCACTACACACTTTTTTATATGACCCGTTTTGCTCCATGATTACTGTCTTTCTATTATAATGATATTCCAAAGCTACTTGATGAGGTATCCACAATTGGTCGCTATACTTTTTTAGCAATCCAAGTATTTGATCTGATGTTTCCTTGGTATATCTATACAAGTTGAGTAAAACATTTGTATCTAAAACAATGATAGATTCTTTCCAAATTCTTTCATCATTCTTATCAAAATAAAACTCGCGAAATTTTTCTCTCAATCTAATTTCCCCCAATGTATATGTTCATATGAATTATCGAACTAAATTGGATAATTTGAAGGGATTGCAAATTTTGTCGAACGAAAAACGCCCTCCCTTTTGGGAAAGCGCCATAATACATATATATTAAATTAAACATTGATTAGACATATTTTGAATAAGTTTGGCTAGTTATTGGAACTTGAAGTATTTTCAGTCTCAACCTTTTTTTCTTCAATTTTTTCTAAAATAAGATCATTAAGAAGTTCTTCATAAAGCTCGTTCTTTTTATTAATCCTGTGACCTAGAACTAAGAATTTACTCGCATAAATTAATCCCAGTAAAAGCAAAGTTACTCCATTAGTATAATTAATAAAACTTTTATCAATTGAAGTTGCCCCTTGTGTATAGTCAAGATACTTTATTACGTCCTTATTTAAGATGACAGAAGTCGTTAAACCAAGGATTAAAGTTATTATCGAATTACTAAAGAAATTAAACCTTTTTTTATCTGAACTAACTTTATCAAATATTCTTAATAACTTTAATCTTGCTATATCTTGTTCCTTATCTTTTTCTGCCCAATCATTGATAGATTTCTTTATTTTTTGAATCTCTAATATAATGTCATTGGTTTTCGGCATCTCATGCAAAAAATCATTACTCTTTAAATTCTTTATATATATTGGGTCATTCCTGCTATTTAAATAGAAAACAAAAGTTACAACCCAATAATTAACAGACAAATAAATTAAATTAAATAACAGAAAAATCATAACTTCAAGCACTTCCATCGAAACGTGAAAAAGCAACAAAATTATAGAAACTGAAATTCCCCATATTATCAACTGGATAAGTCTTACGGAAGAATTTTTTGATGGAATAAATATAAAAATCATAGTTTTTTTGATCACCACCACCAAATAAAACATAACCCGCAAAAAATAAAACAATATCTTATTTATATCTATCATTATAATTACCTCCCGGATTTATATCGGAAGGAGACATAACTACTGAAGTAATCGCAAAATTTGTCGAACGAAAAAACGACCTCCTTCGAAAGCCGCCCTATCAATTTATCACATAATACAATATTACAACCCTTTTCCCGTCATGCTGCGCCAACATTACGCCAAAAACACGCCAGTTTTACGCCAATACAAAAAGCACCCTCGAAGGGCGCTTAAATTTCATTTTAATTTTGTTTCGCTGGTACCACTTGTTGAGTTACCTTATTGTAATCCTCTAGACATTCTTCCAATAATATCTTTATGATATAGTTTTTATCTACATCTTTCGTCACACTCTTAGAATGGAATCCCCAGACAATAAAAATTATAAAAAAAGGCAAACTAACGGCTATTACCCCAATTTGAATAATTGATCCGATGTCTATTGCATTTAGGATATCTGAGGCTTCCGTCTTGCTAACTTCTTTAGAATCTAAATACTTACTAAAAACGCTGTTCAAGAATAACATACCACCAGTCAACATCGCCACACCGGCAGAACCTAGGGATGCAATCATCACCAATAAGAAATTATATGGTGGTAGGACGCTAATCGCTTGTGTGTCTTTGGCTACTTCTATATCAACTTTAATTCTTCTCAACATTCTATTTAAATCATCTTTGTTATGATCTAAAATAATTGATTTTTGAAGTTCCTTTTGTCCATCATTAGTTAAGTTATAAAATTTACCATAACGTTTTTTTAAATATTTTATTGTAGATTTAGCTTCGTTATAATTTCTAGTCAATTCTTTCACCCCCATCTTTTATCGACCTCCACTTATAAAATTTTATATTTTGCAGAACTTGTCGAACAAAAAAACACCTCTAAACGGGTGCTTTAAATACAACTTCATTGAGCGCATACGCCAGGTCTAGGAACGTCTTTCCTTTCAAGCGTGTATATGATCTTTCACTCATGCCGATTTCATTATAAACCTGGTAATCGAAAACGGGTTCTTGTTGCATGTAACGTTTTATAACGATCTGTCTCTCGTTATACGGAAGACGATTGACAGCCTTTTGCACTCTCTCAAGATATGCATTTCGTTTTTGCTCCCACTCAATACGTTTTATGGCCGTACTCTCTGTAGAAGAATGAAAAGCATTCGTCGCAGCTGGCGGCACGATACTAAATCCGGCCGTTATTTTAGGCAGCATGTCATCGGGAACTTGAAGAAGATATAAACGATAATTGTCTAGTATACTTTCAACTCTTTTTCTCGTTTCTTTTTTATCTATTTCAGGTGGTTCACCCAACATAAAATACCCTCCCCATTATTTGCTTTTAACGCCCCGCCACGGCTTCTTTTATATGTAGGGCGGTAAATACCCATGAGTTCCTTTATCTCTTCATATGAAAGCTCATGCGTGCGATTTTGGGCACGTTTGTTCTCGGGAACATCAGTTCTTTTTTGGACATAGATTTACACCTCGTTTTCTTCTTTTCTGAATATAAAAAAGGGACACCAACCAAACAGCGCTATGCTGTCATGATCAGTGCCCCCCGGCTTTCCGGTAGAACGGTTTTATTCAAATAGTTCGCCTTCGTTAAAAAGCAATCGAGTCACTTTGTTATTATGAGTGACAATTTTCGTTTCACCATGCGGCGGTAATTGTGTATATTTCAATACGCCACCAGAAAAAACTAAAACGAAAGGCTCCTTTTTGTCTAAATTCTCAATATTTATAATTTTACTTGGAATGTCTTGTAATCTCAAGTCTTTCATTGCCTCCTTAATTCATATTCATAACAGCCATAACGGAAACCGATCCAAACACGATATAAAAGATAAATAGACGATTTCTCATTTACTTCACCCTTGTTATACGGTTTACATCATCAATATTCATTTGGTGATCAGCCTCCCGCACAACTGCCGCGAATGATTCAATACCCGTATCCCAAAGACCATGACGTTCAATGATTTCGGAAAACTCCTCCACATCATGCTCTCGTATTCCCCAGCTGTCAGGATCATCGGCGGGCCCGTACACAGTAATCCAATTCCTCGCATCTTTCGGGTCAGGTTCTTCCGTTTTAGTTCGTGTAAAATGACAAAGTTCATGATCAACCAGGGCGGCACGCTGTTTTTTGTTCATTGCCTTCCAGGCTTCCTTATTTACAAATACGAAAAGCATGTAATCGGTCATATGGCGTTCAAAGGCCGTGCATTTTTTCGCTTTCCCCGCCCATTTGCTGCTGCCTTCTCGAATATAGAACCCAATATGCTCAATCGAATCTTTTAAATGTGGGTGGTGTTCATCAATTAAATTTTTAGCCAGCTGCCGCACCTCGTGTGATTCTTCAAAACCTACAAACGCCATTTTTATTTTCCCCTTTCAATCAATTGTTTTTTGAATATTCCGTCTAATTCATCTAGTGAAAGTTCATACAACTGCCGACCATCAGGCGTTTTAAAATATCCCATTTTAAGCAGCTGCGCTTTGATTTCATCCTTTTTTCGCTCAATATAAAGGGCCTTCATTAATTCATTCACATCAAGCCCCCCTTTAGTAATTCACGGGCCATGTAATGAAAATGATGATAGATATAGTTTCCGGTCGCACTTGGATTAATAAAAACCGTTGAGAAATTGTAACGAACCTCAAATGTTTTCAAGCTACCAAGCAGCGATTTAGGTTCATATTTTGAACGATATTTTCCGTTGAGTATCTTTTGATACCCTTCCAGGTCTTCCACAAGAAGAGTAAAAGGGTTTTTTGATGCACGAATCAATTCATTTTCAAACCTGGAACGGTCCTTAATGGATTGAACAAGCTCATCAACTCCGTTTTTCCTTTCGATAGCTGCGTTTAAATACATATCTCTATTGATCCCATATTCCTCATTTTTGGGAATCATTGCGGAATAGTCGCCCGTCTTCATCCCTTTGAATTTGATGGATACATTCTTTTTGCGGAGATAGTCAAGAACATGTTGATTCTTCTGTTCTCTCGTATCCACAATAATGATCATGCTGCCTAAAATTTTTTTAATTCTGTGTCAGAATAGCTGTAATGAATAATAGTCATGATTTATTCCCCTTAAAATAAGACATGGCCCTCTCATAAATTTCTAATGAGAGTTTGTCCGTTTCCTCACTTTCAAAATTTGAAACGGAAGTGTCAAGGTCTCTCCATCCGTTCTCCCAAAATAAAACGAGCAATTTCATCACCTTCATAACTGATTCATAATCATGATTGAACCAGTCATCTATTTTTTTATTTAAGTCTTGAGCAATGCCCATGTAATAATTAATGATTTTATCTATTGTTTGTTTCACATTATGTTCATGATCCGAGTATTCGCCTTTCAAATATCGAATAATTCGTTTCTTGTATGACTGCACAAATTCCACAAGTTTTTGATAGACGTTTTCAGGATTTTCAATATAAAGATCGTTACCATCGAGAACCAAACGAGCGCCCAACGTTTCTATGTCTGCACAAATTTGTTTCGGGTGCATTTTTCCCACCTCTTTTAAAAAAGGGTTAGTAAAGGGTTAGCGAACTAAAATTTCAGTAACCCTTTAAAAACTCAATCATATCAAGGCTTTCAGCCTTTTTCGGGTTACTGGGTTATCAAAGGTTATCTATTTTTCTATTAAAGTCTATATACTTATATATATATTATTTTTTATTAATTAATTTTCATGTGAGAGGAACATAGAAATTAAGTAACCCTTAATAACCCCTAAAAAATGTAAAACATTAAAAACCCTTATATATCAATGGTTAGAGCTTCTTTCTATTGATTGAAGTAACCTTATTTGGGTTACTTTTTGAAGTAAATTCAGTAACCCTTTCAGTAACCCGACCATCGTCACTCTGTAAGAAACTTCCTCCTGCATACTGAATTAATGTCATTCCATGAATAAATGTCTTATTTTTTGCGCCTTTTCCTTTTTTAAAACCTCGAATTTCTAATTGACGATAAAAGGCGCGGTTTTTTAATTCAACATCATCATTTTCATAACACCAATCTTTGTATTCCTTATAGATTTCTTTTGCCTCGATTTTTGCAGTTGGATGAATAACACATCTTTCAGCAAGAAACGGCCCTAAAATGTCCATGTCTTCTCGATATCCCTCGGTTGCTTTCCTTATGACCTCCGGCTCCTTGAGCCCTTCTTTTTGCCATTTCAAACAACCCTCAACGGCCCATCTTAGAATACCTGGCATTTCTGCAGCTAGTTTCTGCGGCAGCTTCTTATCTACTTTTTCCTTTGGGATCGTAACCGTAAAAGGAACTAATCGAATGCGTCGCCATATACCCTCATCGCTTCCCTTTACAATTGGTTTATGGTTTGTCGTAAAAAACACTTTAAATTCCGGTGTAAACTCAAAATACTCCTGACGCAAGAAACGGGCGGACATCTTTTCGCCTCCGGTGATCTGCTTCACTAATGATTCAGAAAGTTGCTGGCCTTCTTCACTCTCTACAGCCGACACAAAGCGTGCACCATCAAGGCGGGCTATGTCATTATTAATGCTGCTATCATTTTTCTTTTTGATAAATGTATCGCTGTTCGTTTGCCGCCCATAGTCTCCAAGTAGTTGTTGAACAGTATTGATAAATGTAGATTTACCATTACGGCCGTTTCCGAACAGAAAGAACATGACTTGTTCAGACGTATCACCCGTTAATGCATAGCCAATGGCCTTTTGCATAAAATTAATAATTTCATAGTTCGGCTGCCCGTTTTCATCTATGAAAATACTTTCTAAAAATGCTTTCCAGTTTGGACATTCTGCGTTTTTTTGATAAGCCACTGTTGAAATTTTAGTAAAGAGTAAATCTCGATCATGTGGCAATATCTCACCTGTCTTTAAATCAATCACACCATTTTCACAATTAAACAGATATTTATGAGAATCAAGCTCCTCTTTTTTAACGGCAACCATCGGCCGTGTATCTAAAATCGTATTCATACGAATATTGCGGCGCTCGCATTTTTTTGCCCAGTCGTTCAGTTGTTTTTTTTTGTACCCGTCTTCCGTTGCTTTTGCTTCACCATAAATGGCACGCAATGTTTGAGCAGCTAAAGCCTCTATTTTTCGTTTACTGTCTTCTTCCCACATCTTCCCATTCCAAATTAACCATTCAAGCTCATTGCAATACCGGATATTTTTTCCGTGATAATAGACAAGCCTTTCGGCGTTCCCTAGTTCCGTCAAATGAAACACGGGCGGCGTATCTATAATTTCTTCGGTATCCTCAACTTGAGAATTATCAGGATGAGAAATATACACCTCGTACGGCTGATCCTGCTGTTCTTCCATCAAATCAGATATTGTTTTATGAGTAGAATAAACGGCAGCTGCAATAGTCATTTCTCCATATGTAGCACCATCGGATGAATGTTGCCGATCCCACTTTTCCCGATACAATCCCGTTTCACGGAACATCGAATCCATTTTTGAAGTGTCTTTATCGGTCCAAAACGCCAAATGATTACACAGGGCCATATCTGTGGCAGAATGATCCTCGTTTATCAAATGACCATTAAACAAATCTTGAATGCTCTTCCCGTTCTTGCTGTTGAACATCCTTTCCCATATCTCTTTATTAGAAAGATTATTCATATCACGGGATGAAGCAACAGGCGGGCTAGATGTTTTCGTTTCTTCTTTTTTGTCCTTCAAATATTTATTAAAGAGCTCCTTGAGCTTGTCCGATCGTTCTTCAATTGCCCCGATTCCGAGACTGTTACCAGTAAAGGTAAAATAGCGGCCGTGTCGATATACTTCCAATCCAAGTTCGGGGTTTTTTCTTCCTGTGCCCTGTCCCCGTAATGGTATCTTACCTTTGGCAATAATGTGGACACCTTCTCCATTTGGTGAAAATTCGGTATAGCTGCTTACACTATCAACAATTTCTTGAGCGAATGGCGACAAAACCCCGTCCTCGACACAATGATCAATATCTATGCCTATAAACGGATCATCTTTTGAAAACATGAAGCCAATCCCGTCGTAGTCTCGATTATTATAAAATTTTGAAATGGTCGGAAATGTTGACCAGGTTCTTTTATTACTGGATTGTGCCATGCTGCCGTCAATCTGATACGGCACTTTTGTTTTCTTGCCGTCACGTTCTTCGGAACGCCATAATATCCATTGAGGGGCGTTTTTGAGCTCTTGCGGTATGTTCTTAAATTCGTACATGTAATAACTCCCCTTTAAAAACGAGGGAGCTAAACACTCCCTCAATTGTGTTTTCTATGATCAAAAAGGTACATCGTCGTCACTGATATTGATTGGGTCATCATTCGGGGCCGATGCTTCGGACGGCTTAAACGCTTTTACTTCGGGATACTTTTTCCCGTTATGCTCTCTTTCTCCGACAACAAGACGAACTGGTTTATTTAAGAAAGCATTCGCCCATTCAAGATGATCCTTAAATTTCATGCCGTTTGGAAAACCTGCGGCTTTTGATGCCTGGTGGAATCGCCACATAGCGTTTTCTGTAACCGTGAAGTTATCATATAAAATTTTCTGCCCCTGACATGGCTGTTCAACATCTGAACGAATTTCATAATCTACGACAAGTCGCTCATTTCCCGTAGCTGCTGTTTTGGCTTCAAAATTGATAACTGTTGCTTCATATTCTCCTGGTTTAATTGGTTCAAATGAATCGCCTTTGCTGTGATCTACTGTAAACATATTAATTCCTCCAAATTTTTTATTTACCGTTCAGAACGGTTACAAGATTTTGAATTACTTGATCCAATACATACGGATCGATGGTGTCTTCATTTCGCAAATCATAAATTACACTATCTATGCCACTGTTTAATCTATCAATCTCTGAAATTAGCCAGGGTATATCTGATATGCTGGCATGTTCACGAATCGTCTCGAGCTTTGTATCAATTTTCACCTTGATCACCTCCCAAGACGCCGTTTAATCTATCAATTGCAGCGTTAGCAAGTTTGACATTCCATTGATCCAATTTCTGATTGGCTTTAATCTGAAATTCTTCAATCATTTGAGCTGCCTTCTCGTTACCTTCAATCAAAGTTTTAATATGAGTAATTAAGCCGATTCTTTCGGTTTCTTCCTCTGCTTTTACATCAATTCCAAGCTCAAGCCATTTGTAAAGTTTACGGCCAACATCAGGATTTAATTTTAAGGAAGAACCCTCAAACATGCGTGTATTATCCTTAGACGTTTCGGCCATATGATCAATGCTAATTGTGAAATTAAGCATAAATTCATATTCCATTTCATCTTTTTGTACTGGCTTGGTCCCAACCTTACGAGGGGCCATTTTCCCGTTGTTATCGGGCTCGACAACATACTCTGTTTTTGTTCTCATTGTTGCCAGGATATGAACATTATTTTGTGTCAAAGTTTTGATTAGCTTGGTTGTTTCCGGAGCAAGTTTGCCCCAGTTCTGAAAAGAGTTGCCGGACATGCTGCCGTGTGTTTCAACAATTCCACCTTCCCCCTGCCAGTTGTGGGAAAGTGAATCAATTACAACCACCTCGGCCCCTGCGTTCTTAATTGCCTCAACGGCCATTTGATAACGTTCGGTTGTGTAAGGCGGCGTAAAATCAATATGCTTAAAGCTGCCTATACGAATTTCATCAAATTGTAAATTAGCGTATAGTTTCGCTCGACGGTGCTCGGTATCAACAACGCCGATCTTAGACCAAATTTCCTCATCGCTTGCTTTTGGGTATGCTTCCCGCATCATTCCATAAGCTACTAGCAGCGCTCCGGCTGTTTTACCGGAACCACTCGTACCAATAAATCCAACAATTGCTTTTTCCTTTTGACGCTGTGCATCTGTTACTTGAAACATGGCTTATACCTCCACTTTGAAGTTGACTGTTTCCGGTTGCACTTCTACTCCTGGGACAGCTTGTCCATTTAAATCAATTACGATCGGTTTCCCATCAAGCTCAGTGACAGTCAGTGTCTTTTTAAGATCACCCCATGCCACAGACTCTTTTATAAATTCAGTCATGCCAGCATCTTTCACATGATGCAGAAGTTTTTCCTTGTCCACTTCTTTAGGCGATGCTTTGGTTGTCCGGCTTTTAGATTTCCCATAAGGTGTGGAAAGTGTTTTTGCCTTCGGGTCTTCTTGCAACTGCTTTGTATGATAGACGCTAACTAGGTTTTCAAAGAATGAAAGACTGTCACTTAAAGGCTTAAGCTCCTGCCTTTCCCATTCTTCAATACGTTGCTTTTCTGTTACTGCCAGCGCTTTGATTTCCTTTTCTTGCGACTTGAGAGCAGCTATTTTCCGGAAAGCCCAATTAAGGCTGTTCATATCAGTAATTTCAAACTGTGGATGGTCTCCCGGCAGTTCGCCGTTATTAATTTCATTTAGTTCAAAATCCTGTAATGGATTCAAATGAGACACCTTCCTCTAATTGATTTTGTTAAAGGTTCCATTTAAAATGGAACTTGCTTTTGTTTTTTTAAGTCCACATTGCAGTGTGGGCTTTTTTGGTTCTATATATATTTTATTCTTTAAATAATGCATAAAAATAGTTCCTAACTTATGTGGTTTCTGGGGTAAAAATTATGTTTTTTATGGTGAGTCAACCATAAAACAAAAAATTTTTAGGCAAAATTTATATCATTCAATACTTTTTGCGCTTTAAATTTATTTCATCGGTCTCGTTACATTTGAAATCTTTATCTTCAAATTTTGATGCGTGTAGCTGGACTATATGTTCCGACTGCTCAATCCGTTTAAGTTCCTTACAATTCGTAATAACTGATCCAGCTATCTCTATACATCCTTCAAAATCTTGATCTGTTATAGGATCGGTTAGTAACTCATCAACAAGAAAGTGAAGTGATTTAATCAACCTTGCTGCTTTTTCACGGTCAGCTTTTAAAAATTGATTTAGATCCATATTTCTCCTTCTTTCCAATCATTGGTATAATGTTCCTATCTGTTTAGATAGGGGGTGAAACTATGAAACTGAATCATGATTGTGTTAGATTGCTAATGCTTGAATTTGAAGAAAACCTAGGTCTCAATGATGATATCTATTTAAACGATATCAAATCTTCTAAAATCGCAGACAAGTTTGGTCAAGATGAAACAATTTACTGTGTCACTAAACTAATTGAAAATGAATACCTTATAGGTTCTATCCAAAGAGGCGATGGTGAGATATGGGACATTGTTGTTTCTTCAATTTCCTTTTCCGGACATGAATTTTTGGACAACATAAGAGACGATGGTATTTGGAAAGACACTAAGGCGAAAATTTCCCAACTCGCTAGTGTGTCATTACCTACTGTGTCTCAAGTCGCAGCTGCGTTTATTAAGTCTAGAATTGGCCTCTAGGTTTAATTGCTCTGTTCTTCAATGAATAGGGCTAAGTCTTTCAAAAACTTATCGAATTTTTCAACACCTGAATTCCGACTGATAAATAAGAATTCAACACTCAGTGTGCTTTTTAAATTATCAGTTGGACATTCACTAATTCTTTGCTGTTTAATTTGATAACTCGCAATACCAATTCGTCGAAAAAGTTTAGACTCAACCTCTGTTGCCGCAGGGGTTGTTTTATTTAGTTTGTCGCTCATTTCGTCACCTCCTTTTGATCTTCACTTTCCTTCTCTCCCTTTAATTGTTTAGTTTGATTTTTTCAACGACCTCAATATGCTTTTTAATCCAATCAAGCACCATGTCTCGTGGAAACAATATTCTTTCGCCAACTTTAAACTTTGAAAAGTCTGGTCTATTAATCACGTGAACATCAAGTGTTTGAGAACTGACATTAAATATATGTTTAGCTAGCTGAGCTTTACTGATCATGTAAGGAAGTTCATTTTCTTGTTTATGGTCTTCTATAATTGAAGCAGCAACTTCCTGAAGCAAATCATAGAGATTATTTCTAAATGAATCAGAATCTGCTTTCATTGTTAATTCAAACAATTCTTGTTCCCCCTTACGAAGCACGCTCTTCTCGTTCAATTATTGGCAGAATGCTTCTTTTACTTTTTAACGTTTCGTAAATAAACAATCGGCCTTTTTGAGTCCAATAAGTATGCAGTCTGCTTTTTTCTGAATCGATTGCATGTGTCTTACTTTGTGTGTAACCTTTATCAGCGTATTTCTGATATAACAACCAGCTGTTCCCCTGTTTAAATTGAATTCCTAACTCATGCAAAAGTTTGTTCATCTTAGTTCCACTCATTCCGTAGTCTTTTGCTATCTTGCTGATTGAGAGTAAGGATTTATTCTGTAAAACCAAATCATAGTAAGAAGCTTTAGGTTGTAATTCATTTATCATTTGATTTTTCTGTGCGTTTTCTAATAGAAGATTTTCATTCTTTTCTGCCAGATCAGCAGCAAGCCGTAAAGCTTCTGGTAATGACTGAGGAATGTTGGGCTTAAGTTTGTTTTCCATTTCTTCAAACTTCGTTACATAAGCAGCTGTAAACAGAACACCCTTCTCACCGGTCATTTTGTTTGCAACCATGTCACAGCCTTTTCGAGTAAGGAGAAAATTCTTATATTTCTTTCCCGTACCGGCTTTATAGGTGCTCTCCAAGAAAAATTGATCAGCCCCCAATGTTGGGTTTTGACTTATGATCTTCAAATATTGTTCAATATCACGTATTAAATGATCATGCCTTTTACCTGTTACTTCAGCTACCTGACGACTATCCATAAATAATTGATTTCTTCTTTTAACTATATTTAGAATCACTTAAACACCTCTCCTTTTCATAATAAATTTCATAAAATAAGGAAGTTTAAAGCGTTACTTCTCCTTGCGTTATTTTAATTGACGGTTTATAATATTGACATAAGGTGAAGAAAGACTAAATCCGCTCTTCTGCTAGGTCAGGAAAAAGATCTTCAGCAGTTGTGCCAAAATAATTTGCAATCTTGAAAAGAAGTTTTACATCAGGATTACCACGTCCACTTTCAATATTTCGGATATGACTTTCACTAACATTTAAAGCTAAAGAAAGTTGACGTTGAGAGATTTGAAATTGTTTTCTATACTTTCGAAATTGCTCTCTACGACGTGTATTCATTAAATAATCTCCTTTCTGATATTTTTGTGCTTTAAATTGACAACCTCATAATATCAGTCATTTAAAAACACGTCAACCCTAAAAACGTCATTTAAAATGAATTTTATTATTAGGGGGACTAATAAATTGAATCCAGAAGAAAAAAAACGCATGGGTTTGCGTATACGAGAACTAAGAAAAGAAATTAATCTGTCTCAAGAAGCACTTGCAGAAAGATTAGAAATGAAAAGAACTAATATAGCAAATTATGAAGCGGGGAGAGTTGTTCCACCAGGCAACGTTCTTCTAGAATTATCGAAGATTTTTGGCGTTACAACTGATTATTTATTAGGGCGTTCTGACGATCCTAACAGTAAGGTCTCTCTATTAGATGATGACCTATACCAAATACAAAGAGCTAAGAAGAAACTAAAAACTCAATCGGAACGAGACAGAATGGATCGTATGGTTGAAATGATAAAATTATCTTTTGTTGACGCTTTTGAGGAAGATGATGATGAAGAAGATGATTTATAAAGCTAACTACAAAAAAGCAGAAAAAAAGGCTCACGATCTACTCAAAATGTGTGGAGCTAACGAACTACCAATAAAAGTAAAGAGATTAGCTAAAAATTTTGCTAACCTTAAAATAAAGAAATATACATGGTATGCAAAAAAATGGGGTCTTACTATTGATGAAGTTTGTGAAATAGCCAATTCTGAAGAAGGCTGTTGCTGGTATATAAAATCAAAAAAACAGTATATAATTTTATACAATGATACTGTTGAAAATGATGGCCGAAAAAGATGGACAATAGCTCATGAGTTAGGGCATTTCATGTTAAAACACAATGAAATTACCGGAAAAGCAATATTCTCAAGAAGCTCTCTTTCAAGTGAAGAATATGAAGTATTTGAGAAAGAGGCTAATTGTTTTGCTAGAAACTTACTGGCTCCTGCTCCTGTACTAAGAGAGTTAAAACCTTCTAGTCCACACTTCATTTCAGAAATTTGCAACATATCATATGAAGCTTCTATCAATATTTATAACTTTTTACTTGAAGGAGTTAGAATGGGTGTATCCTATTCTAACAGGCACCCTTCCCTAAAAATTTTTAAAGATTATTTATGGAAAAAGAAGAATACATATTGTTGCTCAAATTGCAAAAGTTCTTTTACTAAAGAATCCCCAAACAATTGTCTTATCTGTGGGAACTATGAAATACGGAAAGGAGATTATTTTGATATGATTTATTCAAGTATTGAACTGACAGACTCACATTATGCAAAAAATTGTCCCAAATGTTCTAACGAAAAAGTCATGGGAGAATATTGTCAGGTTTGTGGAATTTACTTAGTTAATAAATGTACAGGCCTAGCTCCAGGAGAAATAGAGTATGGTTACAATCAGCAACGTATTTTTTGGCATTCACATGCTAAAGGGTGTGGTGAATTACTTGAGGGTGATGCACGCTTTTGTACAAGTTGTGGATCTACATCTACTTTTTATGAGGAAGAGATTTTGAAGAAATGGGAAGAAGAAATAAAAAATAACACACAACAAGAAAAATCAATTGAAGAAAGTCAAATAACTTTTCCAGATGAAATACCTTTTTAATAAGCCACAAATTTTATTGGAGGATTATTATGGCTACATTCAGAAAGAGAGGAGACAAGTGGGAATATCGTATTTCCTTTAAGGATCCTTTCACACTCAAATACAAAGTAAAATCAAAAAGTGGTTTTAAAACAAAAAAAGAAGCTCAGCAAGCTGCAACAGAACAAGAAAAGCAAATAGCAGCAGGATTCGAGTTGGACACAAGCACCATGTCACTCGAAAAATTTCTGATCAATTGGCTACATGAATACAAAAAAGACACCGTTAGAAAGAACACATATGAACTCCACGAACGAAACATCATGAATCATATCCTTCCCTACTTCAAAAATATCAAAATTACAGATATTAAGCCGATTATGTATCAAAAATTCTTAAACTATTTAACCAGTCAAGGTTATAGCAAGCGTACTGTGGAAATCATACACGGTACGATGTTTAATGCTTTCAGCAAGGCTGTCATTATAGGTAAACTCACAAAAAACCCTTGTTATGGTGCAACTGTTTCTAATAAAAACAGCAAGAAAAAAACTCTCTCGAATATATGCTTTCTGAGGACATTCCAAAATTTCTTCAGGAAGCATATAAATACAACTATATTTACTATATCTTTTTTAGATCACTCATAGAAACCGGTATGCGTAAAGGTGAAGCTGCCGCTCTACAATGGACAAATATTAATCTAAGAGAAAATTATATAGACATTACTAACACCTTAGATTTCTCTGCAAAATCAGCTGAGGATCTATTTGAAGAAACTAAAACATATGAATCCAAACGAAGAATATTAATTAGCTCTTCCCTTTCCACTGCTTTGCAAAAACATAAGAAGTGGCAATTTGAGAACAAACAAATGTTACAGGATAATTATAAGCATGATCTCAATTTGGTGTTTTGCAGAGTTGACGGAAACTTTCTGCCAAAGTCTACTCTTTTTAATGCTTTTAATCGTATCTTAAAAAGATCTAATATTGATAAAATGCCAATTCATGCTTTACGCCATACACATGCTGTTCTCCTTTTAGAGTCAGGAGCTGACATGAAATACATCCAAGAACGATTAGGTCACAAAAGCATGATGGTGACAGCAGATGTTTATTCACACATTAGTAAGAAACTTGACCAAAATCGAATTAAGGATTACGAGAATTACGTCTCATCAATTGTGGAGTTAAATTCATAACTTCAAATTTTTTTGGTCATATTTTGGTCAAGGACCAAAAATATTGTTTCGTTCATTTTTTGACCAAAATAAAAACCCCCTGAAACCATTGGCTCCAAGGGGTTTTCTTTATTAATACTGAGACATATACTGATCGCGTTCCCATGGGTGTACTTGGGTTCTAAACATATCCCATTCGATTTCTTTTGATTCGATGAAGTGCTCGAATAAGTGATCGCCTAGTGCGTTGATCATGACTTCGTTTGATTTTAGCAGCTCGAGTGCTTCTGCAAGTGTTGCAGGAAGGTCAGAGATGCCGTTTTCAAGGCGCTCTTCTTTGTCCATGACATAGATGTTTCTGTCGATTGGTGCTGGTGCTTCTAGTTTGTTTTTGATTCCGTCTAGACCTGCTGCAAGTAATACGCTTAGTGCAAGGTATGGGTTTGCAGATGGGTCTACGCTGCGCACTTCTACGCGTGTGCTGATGCCGCGTGATGCCGGGATACGGATCAATGGGCTGCGGTTTTGTGCACTCCATGCCACATAGCAAGGTGCTTCATAGCCAGGTACAAGACGCTTGTATGAGTTAACCGTTGGGTTTGTGACTGCGGTAAAGCTTGTTGCGTGCTTGACGATACCTGCGATAAAGTGTCTAGCCGTCTCGCTTAATTGTAAATCTGCTTTTTCATCAAAGAATGCGTTTTTACCATTTTTAAATAATGATAGGTTACAGTGCATTCCAGATCCGTTTACACCGAACAATGGTTTTGGCATGAATGTCGCATGAAGACCATGCTTTCTCGCAATGGTTTTGACAACGAGTTTGAACGTTTGAATGTCGTCACAAGAACGGATTGCGCCTGCATATTTGAAATCAATTTCGTGCTGCCCTGGTGCTACTTCGTGGTGAGATGCTTCAATTTCAAAGCCCATTTCTTCAAGCTCTAGCACGATATCACGGCGGCAGTTTTCGCCTAGATCTGTTGGTGCAAGGTCAAAGTATCCGCCTTTATCATTTAGTTCAAGCGTTGGCTCGCCTTTTTCATCTAATTTAAATAAGAAGAATTCTGGCTCAGGTCCAAGGTTGAAATCACTAAATCCCAGTTCTTCCATTTCCTTCAAGATACGCTTTAAGTTGTTACGCGGGTCTCCATCAAATGGTGTCCCGTCTGGCTTATAAATGTCACAAATAAAGCGTGCAACTTTACCTTTTTCTGCTGTCCAAGGGAAAATAACAAATGTGTTTAGATCTGGGTATAGATACATATCTGATTCTTCGATACGTACAAATCCTTCAATAGATGAACCGTCAAACATACATTTGTTATCGAGAGCTTTTTCTAACTGGCTCACAGGAATCTCAACATTTTTAATCGTTCCGAGAATGTCTGTAAACTGCAGACGGATGTACTTTACGTTTTCCTCATTTACTAATTTTACGATATCTTCTCTTGTGTACTTTGCCATTTCGTAAAACTCCTCCCCTACAAAAGGTAAAATGTGTATAGCAATGCTTTTGCTAATTGGTTAACGGAAGAACCTTGACATATCCCCCTGCCTAAAGGTCGTTCCTTGTTGGAAACGTCCAGCCTGAATGAGTTCCTTCTTCAGTAGCTTCCTGAGTTCATCATCTGTCAAGTTGTGCTTCGCTGTGGTTTTTTCCTCCGTCTTTGTAACAGACGATGGATTTTCTGCCTCAGCTTTGGCAAAAAGCTTTTTGATTCCTGCCATGTTTACACCTTGTTCGATGAGGTTTTTAATTTCTAGTAATTTATCAACATCATGAAAAGAAAATAATCGGCGGTTTCCATCACTTCTTGCTGGAAATACTAAACCATTTTCCTCATAATAGCGAATTTGTCTTGCAGATAATTCTGTTAGCTGCATGACAATCCCAATTGGGAATAAAGGCATTGAGCGGCGAATGTTATCACTCATCTCAACTGTCTCCTCCTCTTTGCTTAAATTTATTATATGTCATGTTATATTATGTGTCAACAAGATGTTAGGAATATTAACATGGATTTTTTTATTGAGCAGGTACTTCAATAAAACCTTGTTCCAATAAGGCATCGACAGCACTGCAAATCGCATTTTTCACATGGGCATACGTGAGTCCGCCTTGAACATAGGCAGTATAAGGCGGTCTGATCGGACCATCGGCTGATAATTCGATACTGGCTCCTTGTACAAATGTGCCCGCTGCCATAATGACATCATCCTCGTAGCCCGGCATATAGCTTGCATGTGGTGTGACGTGACTGTTAATCGGAGAGGCATACTGGATTGCCTGACAGAACGCAATCATTTTTTTAGGATCTCCAAATTCAACTGATTGAATCAAATCCGTTCTTTTCGCATTCCACGCTGGGTTTGTTTGGAATCCGAGCTTCTCAAGAAAACGAGCCGTAAATACTGCGCCTTTTAAGCTTTGAGCCACAACATGCGGCGCCAAGAAAAAGCCTTGATACATTTCCTGGAGCGCATACAGCGATGCACCCGCTTCACTGCCGATGCCTGGAGAAGTCATTCGATAAGAGCAAGCTTCTACCCATTTTTCTTTTCCAACGATGTAGCCGCCTGTTTTGGCAAGGCCTCCGCCTGGGTTTTTAATGAGTGAACCGGCCATGAGGTCAGCTCCGACATGACACGGCTCTTTTAATTCAGTAAATTCACCATAACAGTTATCTACAAACACAATGATTTCTTCATTCATCTCTTTCACAAATGAAATCATTTGCTCAATTTCTTCTATAGTAAAGGATGGTCTTGACGCATAGCCTTTCGAACGCTGAATGCCGATGACTTTTGTTTTAGAGGAAATCGACTCTTTTACTTTCTCATAATCGACGGATCCATCTTGTCGTAAATCAATGGCTTTGTAGTCAATCTGGAAGTCTTTTAATGAGCCTGTCCCTTCTTTCCCGCGAATCCCGACAATTTCTTCTAGCGTATCGTATGGTTTTCCCGTCATATAGATCAATTCATCGCCAGGTCTCAGCACACCAAATAAGGCAATGGAAATTGCGTGTGTACCGGAAATAATTTGCGGACGCACAAGCCCGCTTTCTCCGCCGAAGACATCCGCATAAATCTTTTCTAATGTGTCTCTCCCCATATCATCGTAGCCATATCCAGTCGTCGGATTAAAGTGAGAGTCACTGACTTTGTGCTTTCGATAGCTTTCAAGCACCCGCCACTCATTTTGTTCGCTCTTTTGATCAATTTGCTGATGCACGTGTAAAATCTCTTGTTCTGTTTCTGCTGCTGCTTGTTCTAAAATACTGCCGTGTTTTAATGTGTGAAACATCTTGATTTAATTCCTTTCCAACATATACTTCTTGATTTGACCTAAAATGGTCTGATCCTCACCACTATATCCGATGATGTCATATATCTCTGCTTCTTTTTGAAATTCTAGTGATTCCACAAGCGTTTCTGATTTTAATGCGGAGATGAGCTTCCCTTCATACGCTGGAATCTTTACATGATATGGCTTTAAAAAGGCTTTTTTCAGCTCGGCCATAATATCCGCTTTTAACCTTTTTACATCTTCTTTGCGCTTAGCACTGATTAAGATGTGGCGATGCTTTGAAGATGGGATGAAATCTGGTCTGATTTGATCTTCCTTGTTGTAAACAGTCAGCATCGGAATACGGTCGGCTTCTAATTCTTCTAAAAGCTCATGAACCGTTCGTTCGTGCCCTTCATAATCCTCATTAGAAGAGTCGATGACATGAAGCAAATAATCGGCTTCCTTCACTTCTTCAAGGGTGGAACGAAATGCGGCAATCAGTGTGGTCGGAAGGTCTTGGATAAAGCCAACTGTATCTGAAATCAGCACACTGTAGCCGGATTCTAATGTCATCTTACGTGTCATTGGATCAAGTGTCGCAAACAGCAGATCCTCTTCATGACTATCCGCTTCTGTTAACTGGTTAAACAAAGTTGATTTTCCGGCATTCGTATACCCGACGATGGCAATTTGGAACACACCATTTTTCTTCCGGCGTTCCCGGTATCTTGTTCGGTGTTCTTTGACTGCAGATAACTGCCCGTTAATTTCGTGAATGCGGTTTCGAATATGGCGTCTGTCTGTTTCAAGTTTTGTTTCACCCGGACCTCTTGCGCCAATTCCGCCCCCTTGTCTTGAGAGGCTGATCCCTTGTCCACTTAGTCTCGGCAGGGCATACTGAAGCTGGGCAAGCTCTATTTGCAGCTTCCCCTCTCTTGTACGGGCTCTTTTTGCAAAGATATCTAAAATCAATTGCGTACGATCAATAATTTTCACATCTAAAGCAGTCGCCAAAGCTTTTAGCTGGCTTGGAGAAAGCTCGTCGTTAAAAATAATGACATCACATTCGAGCTCCTCGCAAAGCACCTCAAGTTCTTCTACTTTCCCTTTACCGATATACGTTGCGCTGTCTTGTCTATTTCTCTTCTGCGTCATCACGCTGACAGCTTCACCGCCAGCTGTTTTGGTTAAGGAAGCTAATTCTTCCATTGAGTATTGGAAGCGTTCATCCGTTACATGCGGCAATTGACAGCCGACAAGGATCGCTTTTTCAGTCATTTCATGTTCATTCAACGTCAGTTGTTTCCTTTCTGTACTTAAGTTTTCAGTAGTACCATCATACCAAACACATCACACGTATACCACTATTCGGATGGTTTATTTTAGTGACTCTTTATAAAAAGGATACGCCATTTCAAGAAGGCGTATCCTCTTTCATTTGAAGATCGTGACTTTTAATGGTCAGCAGATCTTTTTTATCATAATGATCCACAAGAAGCAGTCTCATCGCCTGGGTTCGTATGGCTTTTTCAATGGTGTTTCGCACAAACCGGCCGTTGCTGAATTTTGCCGGGCTTGTGGTACTTTTAATGTGCATTAAATAATCCCGCAGCTTCCATTCGGCTTCTTGTGTAAATACATATTCTCTGTCTGCCATCATTCGTTTTGCAATATCCATGAGCTGATCGACTGTATAATCAGGAAAGCTGATGTTGATTGGAAATCTTGATTGCAGGCCGGGGTTTAAAGAAAGAAAATGATCCATTTCCTTGGAGTAGCCAGCAAGAATGAGAATGAATTCGTGCTGTTTGTCCTCCATATGTTTTACAAGGGTATCAATCGCTTCTTTTCCAAAATCCTTTTCTCCTCCGCGTGCAAGAGAATAGGCTTCGTCAATGAACAAAATACCACCTAGTGATTTTTTAATTAAATCCCTTGTTTTTTGCGCTGTATGACCAATATACTCTCCAACAAGATCACCGCGTTCTGCTTCAATTAAGTGACCCTTTGAGAGCACATTCATTTCAAAGAAAAGCTTCCCGACAAGTCTTGCAACTGTGGTTTTCCCTGTGCCAGGATTTCCTTTGAACATCATATGAAGCGCTTGTTTTCCTACCTTTAACCCTTGTTCCTGCCGTTTTTGATTAACAAAAATCCAAGCATAAATCTCTTTTATGTTTCGTTTCATTTCATCCATACCGACAAGGCTGTTCATTTCACGCTCTATTTCCCGTAAGATGCTGTGTTTTGCCTCATTTTTCTGCAAGGCTTCCAGGTATTCTGCCTCTGAGTCTGCATCAACCAATACTTGCTTTTGTCCGTTAAGTATAATATTGATTTGGCCGTTGTTTTTATATGTGACAGCTCGCTCCAACGTATTCACCTCTCGCTCTTCTCTCTTTATTCTATTCGGGTGGAGCTGTAATCGTGACAATCGCCCGCTTAAGCCCAAGTTTGCTGTCAAAATGACCCGAGATACCGAATATTGTAGGGGTTTCTGCGGTTTCCCAGGAAATGATGTGCTATTTCCATTGTATTCACCCCGTTTGGGCGGACAAACCAACAATTTGCTTTTTCTTAGAAAAATGTAGCTTTTTGATCACAAATGATGCAGAAAAGAGTCTCAATGATTTCCGCATTTTGTACAGGCAATTCTTCTATTTTCTCATAAAATAAAGACGAGGTGATGAATAGATGGTGAAAATTTTTATTGATCCTGGCCACGGAGGAACAGATTCTGGAGCTAGTGCTAATGGACTTTTGGAGAAAAATATAACACTTCAAATCGCGCTTTTATTGAGAGACATTTTGATTAGTGAATATGATGGGGTTTCTGTCCGCTTAAGTCGTTCAACTGACCAATCCGTCACTTTGTCCCAGCGTACGAATGCGGCAAACAGCTGGGGGGCAGACTATTTCGTGTCTATTCATATTAATGCTGGCGGGGGCACAGGGTTTGAAAGCTATGTGTATCCTGGCGTTTCAGCACCGACCACCACGTATCGCAATGCCCTTCATGATGAAATTGTCCGCTCGGTTGATTTTGCGAACCGCGGCAAGAAAACTGCGAACTTCCACGTTCTTCGAGAAACTTCTATGCCCGCTATTTTAACAGAGAATGGTTTCATTGATACGGCAGCTGATGCTAATAAGCTCCGCAACGCAACCTTCCTTCAAGGCATCGCTCGCGCTCATGCGACTGGTCTAGAAGAAGCCTTTCAATTGAAAAAAAAAGCAAGTAATCTTTATAAAGTGCAGGCAGGAGCTTTCAAAGTGAAAGCCAATGCAGATGAATTAGCAGCAACACTTAAATCCAAAGGCTTTGACGCGTTTGTTGTATTAGACGGCGGCATGTTCCGAGTACAGGCCGGCGCTTTCCGTACAAAACAAAATGCAGATGATCTCGTCGCAAGATTGAAGCAGGCCGGTCACGACGCATTCGTTTTCCAATAAGCTGAAGCTGTTGTAACGAAACAAACCGGCTCAAGTCTTCTGCTGAGCCGGTTTGTTGTTTATTCATTTACGCTAGGATGTTGACAACAAATTGAGACCATGTTTCAAGACGGTCGAAGTATTCAGGCTTTTTCAAATCGGCTGCTTTCATCCATTTTCCTGAGATTTGATCTGTTTCTTTTACTTCCACATGAGCACCCGGAGATAGCTCAAGCGCTGATAACATTCCGATGTGCACACGGCCGACACTGTTGTCATCGTCATTGATTAATCCAAGGGTTTTCATTTCAAGTTTGTCTTCTTCTTGAATAGAAAGTTCTTCGTCCAGCTCACGATCTGTATTTTCTTTTAGAATCTCAGCAAAGTTTTTTCCTTCGATGAAATTCATATGCCCCCCAAAACCAAGAGATAACTTATGATGTAAGCGAGTCTCTCCCCCGCCTTGAAGTCTTTCGTATACATACACTTCGTCCTCACGCTTAATCACAACATAAGGAATCGGCTGCTTGAAGTCAGGATTTTCTTCTGCATCGCCTCTTCGCATTTGCTCGAAGTGCTCTTCGATTTCTTTCATTATTGTGCTGATTGTTTTCTCTTCACTGTTCACACCATTAAACGCAAGTGTTTCGTTTTGAAACACGCGTGCGCGTGGTGCAACTAAAATGATTTCGTCCATTTTTCCCATGTTCGGTAACCTCCAGTATGTAACACATTGTTAGAAATGGCAAAAAGCCAAAACGAGTGATGCGTTTTGACTTTTACGCTTTTCTTATGATTCATCTCCAAAGAAGAAGTCGTCATCTTTTAACGGCTCAACTGTTGCTTTTTTGTAGCCGTTCCCTTTCATTGAGAAGAAGTCATGCGACTTTGTTTTTGTATTGAGTCCATTCAATACAATAGGATTGATCTCTTCTTCTTCAAAGTAAGGGGCAAATCCAAGGTTCATTAACGCTTTATTGGCATTGTAACGAATAAACTTTTTCACATCATGCGATAAATTAACTTGGTCATAAATATCTTCTGTGTAATGAAGTTCATTTTCATAAAGCTCGTTTAAAAGGTCAATAGAGAAATCATACAGCTCTTTTTGCACGTCAGGTGTTTGTTTGTTGTAAATTTCTTGTGCTAATAATCCAACATACACACCATGAATCGCTTCATCACGCAAAATTAAGTTGATGATTTCACCACTTTGCATGAGCTTTCCTTGTCCATAGAAATAAAGCGGGTAGTAAAAACCACTATAAAATAGGAAACTTTCTAAATAAACAGAAGCAACCATTGCTTTAAAGAGAGAAATAGGATCGTCCTTTTGAATCGAACGGTATAAACTGACAATCATATCTGCTTTCTTTTGCAGGAATTTATTCTTCTTGACCCATTCAAACACTTCACTGATCGTTTCAGTTGGTGCAAGTGTCATGAAGATATTGGAGTATGATTTCGCATGCACCGCATTTTCCATCATTGCCATAAAGTTTAGTACAGCTTTACGCTGATGGCCGTCCACATGTTCAGCAACAATCGGCATCCCTGTATTTCCTTGTTCTGTATCAAGTAAAGTCAGTCCAGCAAGTACCTTCATGTACGTATCTCGCTCTTTTTCACCTAAATATTTCCATGTTAAGAGATCTCCGTTTAAGGAAATCTCTTCTGGAAGCCAGAACTGCTTCACATTTTGGTTGTAAAACATTTGTGTAAAATCGTCTTCGTGTTTTGACCAGTTGGCTGCATCATAAATTTTTGTCACGTTAAACTCTCCTTTAATCAAACAACACAAGAAAGACAGCCTTCCTGCCCTGTATCCTTCGTTCTTGCATAATAAAGTGTCTTAATGCCTTTATGGTGTGCATAAAGATCGATGCGGTTTAAATCACGCGTTGTCATCGTATCTTTTAAGAATAGTGTAAAGCTGATTCCTTGATCGACGTGCTGCTGAATCGTTGCGATCATATCGACCACTTTAAACATGTCCATATCGTACGCTTCTTTATAGAAGAACCAGTTTTGTGCTGAAAGACCTGGCATTGGGTAATAGGTTTTGCTGTTGCCGTATGTTCTTTCTTCGATACGTTCCATAATTGGCATCACAGAGGCTGTTGCCGATTGAACATAAGAAATGGAACCTGTTGGTGCAATACATAAACGATAGCTGTGATACATGCCATGTTCCGCTACAAATTCTTTAAGTGCTGCCCAGTCTTCTTTTGTTGGAATGTGCATGCCTTCAAATAGCGCTGCTGCTTTTTCTGTTTTTGGTGTGAAATCATTCTCCACGTATTTATTGAAGTACTCACCAGTTGCATAGCCAGAGCCTTCATAACGATGGAATGTTTCTCCTTTTTCTTTCGCAAGCTCACTTGAGCGTTTAATTGAATAATAGTTCACCATCATAAAGAATGTATTTGCGAAATCTCTTGCTTCTTCACTTTCATAGGCAATTTGGTTTTGAGCTAAATACCCGTGAAGGTTCATCGCACCAAGTCCGATTGACTTCATCGCTTTGTTCGCTTTTCGAACAGCTGGTGCATTGCGAATGTCTGTTGTTTCAGACACAAGCGTTAGTGAGTCTGTTGCAAGCTTAACCGTTTTTTCAATCGATTTGTTTTTCATGACATTCATGATATTTAACGAACCAAGGTTACAAGAAATATCAAGACCGATTTCATCTTCTTGATCATAGTCCGTGTAAGAAGAAACCTCTGAAGCCTGAAGCACTTCTGAGCAAAGGTTTGAGAATTTCACTCGTGAAATATGGTTCAAGGCATGCTCTCTGTTTACATTATCTTGGAACATGATATATGGATAGCCTGATTCTGAGCGTAGAACAGCCAATTTTTCAAGAAGCTTCCTCGGATTGACTTTTTCTTTTTTGACTTTCGGGTTTTCTACAAGCTCGTCATACATTTCTTCCATGTCCATCTCATCAAGATGCTGTCCATATTCTTTATAGACTGTATGCGGATAGAAGGTATAAGCTGTTTTATCTTCTCTAGCAAGCTCGATAAATTTATCCGGGATGACGACTCCGATGGACAGAGTTTTCACGCGAACATCTTCATCGGCAGAGATTTTTTTCGTATCTAAGAAATCATTGATATCTCTGTGGAAAATATTCAGGTAAGCACTGCCTGATCCTTGTCTTTGCCCCATTTGATCTGCATATCTGAATGCATTATCAAGAAGCTTCATCACGCCGACGACACCTTTTGTCGCGTTTTCGACATCTTTGATTGCTTCGCCTTTTGCACGAAGTTTTGACAGGTTCAAACTGACGCCGCCGCCTAGTTTTGACAGCTGCATGGAAATATCAATCGCTCTTGAAATATCGTTTAGTGAGTCATTTACTTCAAGCAAGAAGCAGCTCACAAGTTCACCGCGTCTTTTACGTCCAGCGTTCAAGAAGGTTGGTGTACTTGGCTGGTACTCTTGATTGATCATCAGTTCTACAAACTCAAGTGCTTTTTCTTTATCCCCACCTGCAAAGAAAAGTGCTACAACTGAAATGCGGTCTTCATAACGTTCAAGGATTTTCTTTTTATCATTTGTTTTCAGTGCATAGTCATTGTAAAACTTAAACGCACTCATAAATGATGGGAATCTAAATTTTTTGGCATATGCAGCTTCAAAGACTTCTTTAATATCTGCCATGCTGTATTGTCTTAAAAATTCTTCCTCATAGTAGTCGTTTTCTATTAAGTAATCAATCTTCTCTTCTAGATTGTGAAAAAAGACCGTGTTTTGATTAATGTAATCTACGAAATAACTATGTACAGCTTCTTTGTCCTTATCGAACTGAAACTTTCCTTCTTTTTGAATCATAATCTCGTTATTTAATTGTATCCACTTTGGAACCTGATTTTGTGACAATTCTTTCTACCTCCTGTGTAAACAATTCAACATCCCTTTTTGTTCCGCTTAGTTCAAAGGTGTGCAAAATAGGAACTTGATATTGTTTAGAAATCGTATCGGCGCTTTTTGCAAAATTATCTCCCCACACTTTGTTGCCACTCACCGCAACACCTAGTAAAAGGTGAGCATTTTTCTCTAAAAAGGACTGAGTGGTACTAGGGACTTGTCCAAATCCTGTCGTAAAGGTGACGAGAATAAACGGCGTATCCAAAAACTCTTCTCCAGTCAATTTTCGTTTGTCTGTAAAAGGGGTCTTGTCCAAAAAGCGTTGAACATTTCCTGTTTTTGAATCAAATACGATTTGAATCAATTCCATCACGACCTAGTTTTTAGTATTGTTGATCATTTCGCTATTCACTATATATAGTATACTATGTTTTTTCAAAACACAACATATAGATGTTCGAAACGAAAAAAATCAACCAACCCGGCCGAACCTTCATAGCCGAACTCGTACGTTCAAATAAATAGAGCAGAACAGGATCTAAAAATAGACTGCTCTACTCCCTATTCAACTGAAACCGAAATCTATCATAACACGAAAAAAAATCGCTTAGTAGACTAGACTTTTTGTTTTATTTTTTGTAGGCATCGCACTGTAAATCTTCTGACACTTCTGTAATTTCCACTTCAACACCTAATTCTTTTAGCACCGCTTCAAGCGCAGAAACGATTGAAGCTTCTCTCACTAATTCTTTCCCATTTACAGAAACACTCGTTCCATATTCGAAACAGGAATCGTCTTCACAAGTTTGTTCCCAATGATTAATTTTAATTTTATGTGTCATGAACTCATCCTTTTCTGTCTAGATGTCTGATGCATGATTATAGTGTAGCGGCTTCACATTCATTTGTAAATTTACGTGCTTACTCTTCTTCATTAAGGTCATCATCATATTCTTCGTCGTCCCATTCATCTATGTATTTCGTTGTAACGAGAGTCAGCTCTCCTTCTTTTTCATCAAACCGGTACACATGTACTTGATCATCTTTCACAACAGCAAAATGATTATTTTTTAGTGCAGCAGATGATGGTAAAACGCCATCTGCATTTTCATGAGAATGGTTATTCCAACTTTCTTGTCTCGTTTCAATGTTTGAGATAGCGCACGATCCAAACAAGACAACAATTCCAATCAAAAGGAGGATCACTCTAATCCTTCTTAATTCAAGCTCTGCATTTTCCATATGAATCCCCTCACCCTTCTAATATCCAATAAGGAATTATACGGAAAATTGGCAGAAAAGTTTCATTGCATACAAAATAGCCCCTCTGCACTGACAAAAAACGTAGCGGGTTCCGGCCGGTTTATTCGCAGAGGCATGGGGCTATTTTAAATACAACATATCCTATTCTAATTCTAGATTTACATTCTTTTGAGGTGCAAATGTAGAAATGGCGTGTTTATAAATAAGCTGCTGCTTCCCTTCTGTTTCAAGCAGCACCGTGAAATTGTCAAACCCTTTCACTTGACCGCGAAGCTGAAAGCCATTCAGCAAGAATACTGTGACAAATGTATTGTCTTTGCGGATCTGATTCAAAAACTGCTCCTGAATATTAATCGGTTTCATGTTTCGTCCTCCTTGATTCTGATAACTACAGTTTCGCTTTAAGTCCAAGCTTTCCTGCTATATATGCGAAAATTTCCTCTTTTTTGTCTGAAAAGTGGCAAGGCGGTGTCATATCAAACCAAGTGACCGCCATTTTATTACGGAACCACGTGAACTGACGCTTCGCATATCTACGGGAATTTTGCTTTAATTGCTGGATGGCTTCATCAAGTGAGCAGTCACCTTGAAAATAGGCATACAGCTCTTTATAACCAATGGCTTGAACAGACTGACAATCCTTCAAGCCAGATTGATAAAGTGCTCTCACTTCTTCAATTAAGCCCTCATCTATCATCATATCAATTCTTTGATGAATGCGCTCGTACAAAACCTCTCGATCCATTTTCAGCCCAATGAAGGCTGTATCATAAAGAGGAACTTCTTGATGCCCGTTTTGCATCTCCGACATTTTCTGACCTGTTGTATGAATCACTTCCAGCGCCCGGATCACGCGGCGGACGTTATTTGGATGAATAGCGTTTGCCGCATCAGGATCTACTGCCTTTAGCTTTTCGTGCAGCAAAAGCGCGCCGTGCTGCTGTTCAAAGAGCGTCATTTCTTCTCTAAAAGCAGGATCACTTTTCTCATCCGTAAATGTGTAATCATATAAAACAGATTGGATATAGAGGCCTGTTCCGCCGACAATCATTGGCGTTTTCCCTCTAGCGGCAATCTCTTTGATCTTCGAACGAACCAGCTGCTGAAATTCAGCTGTCGAAAAAGATTCGTCCGGCTGTTTAATATCAATTAAATGGTGCGGGATGCCATTCATTTCTTCGGGGGTGATTTTAGCTGTTCCGATATCCATCCCTTTATAAATCTGCATCGAATCCCCGCTGATAATCTCTCCATTAAATGCTTTGGCTATATCAATGCTCAATTTGGTTTTGCCGACAGCTGTCGGCCCTACTAACACGATTACTGGCTGCTTCGCTTTATTCATAACATCACTCACTTTTACAAAACTGCCTACAGTATAGCATAACTTTTCTTACTCTCCTATATCCTGCCCATCACCAGCCAAGCGGTTCATTTCCAACCACTTCATATGTTTTTCCTTTTAAACGATGCTTATGGGTTGGCCGCTTCTCATCTGGACTATAGACGACACCTCCATATGGGATGGGTACAGAATCGAGATAGGCTGAATAGGTGACTTCCTCGATCTCGTGATAATGTGTTCCATCCACTCTCGGAATTGCAGGCCCTGTGACCCCGTAGTACCTGTGGAAATGCCCTCTTTCAAAGGAAGTGATTCCGCGATAAAAATGAGTATGCCGGTCGGTATTGCTTCCATTCACAGGCTGAGAAATACCTTCTATTAAATGATAATGCCCCTCTGTTACATCCGTACGTGCTTTATATGCATGAGCATGCGGCGGACACTTTGCCCAATCAGATGGATACAGGCCCATTTCTAACATTCCTCCTTATATTAGGCGTTCATCCAAACATATGTAGGCAACTGGAATACACTGATGTCAGTTACAGTGATTTTATGAGAAAGGAGCCTTTTATTATGAATTATTTTGACGCACCTCCGTTTATTCAAGAAGACATGAGAAGACCTTTTGGATTTGGGTTTGGCCGACCTGGTTTTGGATTTGGGAGACCCGGTTTTGGATTTGGCCGCCCAGGCTTTGGCTTTGGAAGACCTGGATTCTTTGGACCTCCATTTTTAGGTGGTTTTGCTGGCGGTCTGCTTGCTGGATCTTTGCTTGCTCCAGGATTTGGATATCCTTATCCGCCATTCCCGCCATATGGACCATACCCTTGGTATTAAATATGACGTTTAAGTGAAAACATCCGTTCATAAAATGAATCGATTGACACACTCTTTTTTCATGGGTTAACATTTACTTTACCGACTGTTCAGTAAAGTAGGTGTTTTTTTTATGTCTAAAACCAAAAAAGAGCAAATTTTTGACGCGGCTGCCAGCACAATTCTAAAAGAAGGAGTCAGCCAGCTCACCCTTCAGCAGGTGGCAGAGCATGCAAATATGACCAAAGCTGGTCTGCTTTATCATTTTTCAAGCAAGGAAGAGCTCATCCAAAAAATGAATGAGCATGCGATTCTTTGTTTTCGTCAGCAGCTCGAGACGTATCAAGAAACATACAAACACGAAAAAGCGCCTTATGTACGCGCATATATATTGGCCACATTACATGATTTAGATATGCAGCATACGACCCAGCTATGTACAAGTATGCTGGCTACGATGTCATTTGATGATGCGCTGCTGCAACCTTGGCGTGATTTTTATGCGGAGTTCAAAGAAAAAGCAGCTGAGGAAATAAGCGATCCTACACTGAGTCAGCTGATCCGCCTTGCATGTGATGGGATATGGTTTTCAGAAATGTTTCAGCTTGAACCGCTGAAAAGAGAGGAAAAAACCCTTTTACTTCATCGGATTTTACACCTATTAGAGGAGGGATGATCATGATCCTCGGATATCTTTTTTTGGCTGTTGCCATTTTTTCAGAAGCCATTGGCGCCGTGATGTTAAAATTATCAAATGGCTTTACGCGCTGGAAGCCTAGCGCTGCCGTTGTGGCTGGCTATACACTTGCTTTTTATATGCTGTCATTGACGCTCAATATCATTCCGCTAAGCATGTCTTACGCAACATGGTCTGGGGTTGGTACGGTCCTCACGGCTATTTTGGGCGTGCTCTTTTTCAAAGAAACCTTGAACAAAAAAGCAGTCATTGGCATGGCGATGCTTGTCTCAGGGGTCGTACTATTGAATATGTCATAAAGGATGTGAGAGATCATGAAAGGAATGCTCTACTTAACAGGAGCCATTTTAACGGAGGTTTTTGGCAGTACAATGCTGAAGCTTTCTCAAGGCTTTACGCAGCTGCTGCCGAGTATTGGGGTACTGATCGGATTTGGCTGCGCCTTTACTTTCCTCAGTTTGGCACTAAAAACCATTGAGCTTTCGTCTGCCTATGCAACCTGGTCTGGCGTTGGAACAGCCCTTACCGCTCTTGTAGGACTTGTGCTGTTTAACGAAACCATCAGCACGAAAGGCTTCATCGGCCTTGCACTTGTCATCTGCGGCGTGATTGTCTTAAATCAATCCAAGAAGCAACAGAACGAAACCAAAGCACAACTCGATCAAACCGAATGGACGTCATAAAAAAAGTCATTTTCTCCATATTTCAAGAGAAAATGACTTTTTTGTTTTTAACGGCCGACTTGAATGGTTTCTTCTAAAGAAATGTTCACATTCCCCTGAACAGCTCTTGAGATCATACATGAGCTTTCGGCTTTATGCGCAAGCTTACGGGCAAGCTCAATTTCATGTGCAGAAGCGGACTCTTTAAGTGTGATGACAGGTCGATGAATGATTTCCTCATAAGTAAACACACCATTTGTCACATCTACGACGGCTTCAGAGCTCATCGATAGATTCTCTTTCTCTAATTGACTCCGCTCCATCATGGCTGCAAGTGTAATGATATAACACGTAGCCGCTGCACCTAAAAGCATCTCATCTGGATTGGTTCCAACACCAGGACCGTCCATTTCCTTTGGAATCGAAATCTTTGTTTTTAATTGTTCACATGCGATTGTACCCACATCGTTACGCAGACCAGGCCAGCTTGCCTGAAGATGAAAATGATGACGCGCCATATCCGTCTCTCCTTTTGTTATCACTGTTCATAGTGTAACAAGAATTCCCCTGCTTGTCTTAGCATGTGCACAGCCATTATGTATATTCTTCATCCAGCACTGTCCGAATCGCCCTGACATAACGATAGAATGTCTCGTTTTTTGTACTTGACCGCCTCCGAAAATCGAAACTGTCAAATAAAGCTTCACGCTGACTTCTACTAATCTCAAGCTGCACACTCTGCCCTGTTTTTGTAAGATTATTAATATTATGATTGCTTGTCCCGCTCAGGGTTGCGTGTGCGACAGCTAGTTCAGCAGAAAATCCGTTCCGCTCTAATGAGTTGACAATTTTCTCTGCACGGTCGTAATCTGTTCCGCCGACGAGAGTATGGTCAATTCCTTCCTCGCCTTTGTATCCATGCACTGCTAAAATGTAATCATGTGCTTTTGCCTGCGCGACGCCGATTGGCTCATCAAAGTTTGTACTTGTAATATGAAGTTCTGATGCATTCTCTCTTAGACCTTCAAATAAATACGTCGAAAAATCGTTGTCAAAAAAATGGACGATCTCGCTCACGCCGCCTTCGATCCTCCCGCCATGAGGTGACATCACAAGAAGGCGGCTGCCGGGCACTGGGTTGGCTGTAATGTTATAGCTGCTCGTTGATTCGTTTTCTTCAAGTTCTTTAAAATTTCGATAAATATCATTTGAACCGCTTTCGTCTTCCCCACCTGATGACACTGGCTCATCATGTTCCTGTGCTTGCATGGTATAATAAACGCCCCATCCGATCGCAAGCAGGAGAAGCAAAGCAAAAAACTTCTTCATTCCCGTTCTCCTTTAACAGATTTCTAAGCCGTTTCTATGATTTATATTGAATCATCATTTCTTATCATTTTTTCCACATTTTCTCTTCACGTTTGATCATAACACTCTAGATCATGAGATTCCTCAAAAATAAGATAATTGCATTTATATACACAGAAACGCCTCTCCTCTTTGAAAACAGAGTTAGAATAGTATGACAAACAAATGACGTTATGTTTAATATGACCTAGTCCTATCCAGTCTGTTTTCTTTAATTCGGCTTTTTTTGATAAGGATTTGATGTTTTCCATCTGTCACGCATCACATTTATATGAGCATTGACCCTGTCCACAGCCCTCCTTTTTCTGCAAAATCCTTTGTTTCACTGGTTCTCTCAGAAGAACTCTCCCACCTATCATCGGCAGATTCTATATGATTTCCACCTTTTTCTATTATTTTACAAAATGTAAGCGCTTTTCTTTTTTGAAAGACATAAGCAAGCCGCCAATATAAAGAAAAGGAGGGACAAGAATCCGAACCAAGCAGTTCTCATTCTCATAACGTAAGAGTGTACGAGAATGGATAGCTGGAATGGAGGGCATCACATGTTTGGATTTTCTATGGTGCAAATGGTCAGAACACATGCTAGTAAACTAGATCAGCCTTTAAGAGAGACCGTTCTTCACCTTTATAAACCTTTTAAATGGACGCCATGCTTTCTTCATCGTTTTTTCGAAGGCAGGCTGAAGAAGAAAAAGAAGCTTCGTGTGATTATTGAATTTAAGGAAGGTGCAGCCGAAGCAGGGATTCAAAGCACAAAACAGCTCATGAAAAAAAGCAGAAAAACAAATATAAAACGGCATTTTTCCCATATCGACTGCTGCGCTGCTGATCTAACGCCTGCTGCTTTAGAGGAGCTATTAGCAAATGGGGAGCATATTCGTAAAATTTATTTAGACCGGAAAGTTCATGCGCTGCTGGATGTAGCCACACAAGCAAGCCATGCTGAAGAAGTCATCCGAAACAGGACAACTTTAACCGGAGAAGGAATTACGGTCGCTGTCATTGACACAGGAATTTATCCGCATGAAGATTTAGATGGAAGAATTCGAGATTTTGTGGATTTCGTCAAACAAAAAACAAAGCCTTATGATGATAATGGCCACGGTACTCACTGCGCGGGAGATGTCGCGGGAGATGGAGCCGCTTCAGACGGCTTATACAAAGGACCTGCCCCAAAAGCAAATCTGATTGGCGTGAAAGTGTTAAATAAACAAGGGGCTGGATCACTTTCTACTATTATAGAAGGTGTTGAATGGTGCATACAGTTCAACGAAGACCACCCTGATGATCCGATTCATATTATCAGTATGTCGCTAGGCGGCGCTGCCCAGCGTTATGATGACGAACAGGACGATCCAATGGTGCGTGCTGTCAATGCGGCTTGGGATCAAGGCATTGTTGTATGCGTCGCTGCAGGAAACTCTGGTCCTAACAGCCAGACAATTGCAAGCCCTGCTGTCAGCCAAAAAGTCATTACGGTCGGAGCCTACGATGACAGGAATACACCAGAATCAAGTGACGATGTCGTGGCACCGTTTTCAAGCAGAGGGCCAACTGTTTATGGGGAAGCAAAGCCTGATATCCTCGCACCAGGCGTAAACATCGTTTCTCTCAGATCACCAAGATCCTTTCTGGATAAACTCGATAAATCAAGCAGAGTCGATGAGGATTATACAACGTTATCTGGCACATCGATGGCAACACCGATTTGTGCTGGTATTTGCGCTCTACTGTTAGAGCATTCACCAGATTTAACGCCAGATGAAGTCAAAACCCTGTTAAAAGAAAATACTGGCAAGTGGTCTGGGGATGACCCGATGATTTATGGAGCAGGTGCAATTGACGCAGAAAAAGCAATCAAAGAATAAAGAAAAAAGCCCTTTACGTTTTGCGTAAAGGGTGTTGTTTGTCTCATTTTTAAGTGTGAAGTCTTTCATCTACTTGAGCAGCTGACATGTTATGCTTCGTTCTCATACATCTCATCTCCTTTTTGAATGTGCGTACGCGCTTCGATCACAATCTCAAAAAAAGTGGAGGATTCCTTGTACATGTCGCGTTCCTTATAATAATTAGCCGCATCAAGTGCTAATTCCTCTAAATCAGCAAACATTTTTTTATTTCTCAGACCAAAAAGGGCCGACCTCAATTGCTCACAGCCGTCTTTCTCTATATAGAGCGCCTGCAAAAATTGGAATTTCAACTGATAAATTTCATCTTCCAATACACAAGCCTCTTTCATTCCTGTAGATATGGCCTCGCCCGCCCGCTGAATATCTCCGAGTTTAAAACAAGTAAGGGCAAGTGAAAACAATGATTTGATCATCGTGGATGCTTGATCTTTCTGATAAAGTGAGATGGCTTGTTCAAAAAAGACAGTCGCTGTATGGTACGTTCCCATACTATAATGGCAAGTGCCTAAGTTATTAAGAGCCATTGCTTTAAAGTAAGATGTGCATTCTTTTTGTTCCATCGCTTCACAGACCTTTAAAGCTTTTTCTAAATAAGGAAGCGCTTTTTGATACTGATTAACATCAATCCAATTACCTGCCATGACAAAATCACATTGAATACTTCTTTTTCCATAAAGCTGATGTTTCTTGTAGATGTCTCTTGCCTTTTTAGCGTAGTGCATGGAGAAATAGGTTTGTTTCATATGATAGTATACTTCTGCGATTTTATAGTAAAATTCTGCTTTTTCAATCTCATCTGTCACTAAAATCAGTTGATGTTCAGCATGCTTGTAATATGAAATGGCCTCGATATAGCGGCGCTGGATAAACGCATACATTCCATGAAAAAAATGAAAATAATAGCCGAGTAAGCCTGTCATCTCATCTTCTGCATCGTCAATTTCTTTAGGAAAGGACACTGCTTGAAGCGTTTCACTCCCTGCATGGACTGGCGCTAAGTGCTGAAGCATCATTTGATGGCGAAAATCCATTAGAGAATAGTATAGGAGTAAATCTTGATCCTCTTCCATATCATGAATTTCTTCTTCAACAAGGCGCTTCATGCCGTTTGCCTGTTCAACTTCAAATTTGCAAATATGCGTGTACCATTGATTGATCTTTACACCTACTTCGGAAGATGGTATTTTGTGTGCCATCCACTTCAGCCCCATTCTATCATATCAAACTGATAACTATTATTTTACATAATTTATGTTTTTAAGGCAAATTGTAAGTTATTACATATTTTATGTTCAAATCGCATATTCCTATCTTTTTTACCAAGTTTAAATAGAGTACTTTTGCCCATCAAAATTTTTTTACGAAGAAGGGTCGAATTCTCTGAGCACTTCTTTTAACGCATTAGTATAGCGTCTGAATGCTTTTTTCTTTCCCTTTCTCGTATCAAAATTGTCAAAAAAAGCTTCTCTTTGCGCTGTACTAATTTCGAGCTGCACGCTTTCACCACTCGCATTTCGATTATTTATATTTTTAGGGTCTGTACCAGAAAGCCGTTCTCCTTTTTGTACCATTTCTGCGGAAAATCCCCGATCTTTTAGTTCTCGTACAACTGCTCTTTGCATTTTTTCATTTGTGCCGCCAACGAGCGTGTGTCTTTTATCACTTTTATAGCCGTGGATGGAAATTGAAAAAGGATACGTTTTAATCATTTGAACCAAAATGGGTTCATCAAAATTGGTACTCGTGATATGCAGGTCCCGGTTATTGTCTTGCTTTGTACCTTCGAACAAATACGTAGAGTAGCTTTCTTGAAAGGCTTCTACAATTTCACTTGTTCCTGGTTCAATGTCACCTCCATGAGGAGAAAATACGAGTAAATCACTTCCGCCCTTTTCGTGAAATTCTATCTCATAACCGTCTCTTTCATATCGCATGAGCTGTTTAAAGTTTTCATATTGATCGCCTTGTTTTCGCTCTTTTTGATACTTTTCTACCTCTTGATGATGCTGCTTTTGCTCTTTTTTTTCTTGAACAGAATGGCTGCATTTCACCATTAAAAGAGTACACAGAATAAGAAAGATGAATCCACATATTAGTAACCTTTTCATTTCACCGCTCCTTTTTTCTCTTAGGTGTCATCTTACCGCAATATTTTACTATCAATGGCTTAGAAAATTCAAAGGTTGTCCGGCTCATTTGAATGAATCAGGAGAAGTTACCTGTTTTTAATGTTATCTAGGTATTTCAGAGGTCTTTAAATTTTTGTTGTGAACGTAAAAACTAAATCGTATGACCTCATTTCAATTTTAGTTAAAACCGCCTACAAAAATGGCAATATTACTCTTTTCTTCAAACAAAAAAGCTGTAAACAAAAGGAGTGCCCCCTTCAGTTTACAGCTAGTCTCTGTATATCATCATTACATTCTTAATTCATTCTCTAAAGCTGTCATCACTTCATCTTGCGTCAGTCCCTGTGCAAGTGAAATCTCACTCACTAACATACCTCTTGCATCTTCAAGCATCTTCTTTTCACTTGAATTTAATGCTTTCTTCTGATTTCGTCTCATTAGATCTTTGACAACGTCTGCACCATCTTCGATCGCACCTGTTTTTAGCTTTTTCAGATTTTCATCATATCTTTGCTTCCAAGTAAGCGTGTCGTCGTTTGTTTCTTCTGCAAAATTGTTCATCACAACTTTCAGCGTTGCTTGATCTGCTACCGGACGTATACCTAGTTGATTGATTCTGCCTTTTGGGACCATCATCTGCATATTCGGCATTTGAATCAGGAAATATTCCTGCGTCTTACCTAAAATCTCTTTTTCTTCCATTCCTTCAATCACACCGGCTCCATGCATTGGATAAACAATTTTATCACCTATTTGAAACAAATCCGCCACCTCCGAAAGTATTCACAATATCATTATAACACATTTCATCAGAGGATAAAAATTTATATTTTATCATGTTAATTTAGCACTAGTCAATTCTTTTTATTTGAGTTTTTTCAGAAAAAGGCCTTTTTTTATAAAAGAAGCAAGAGCATCCAGTCCTCATGACTCTTTCTTGCATATACTAGCATTGAGTCACATTTAGGAGGGATGACAATGTGCAAATGCAAGTGCAAACATTCCCACTCACACTGCCATAAAAAGCATGACGATCATTGCCATGAGGATCCATGTAAAGAAAAAAAGTTTTGTCATAAAAAAGATAAATGGTTTGAGAGCGATTTTTGGGATACCTCTCGAAGCTACGATCCCTGTTATTTTCCTAAAAGTGTCTGCAGCAGATGTAAAAAGCGTCGCAGAAGAAGACACAGCTACACAATTTAAGGCTTGACGCTTTACCTGCTTTTCCTTTTCCCGGCTGAAAGGCCGGTTTTTTTCTTTTATATGGATAGGCTCATGAAGCAGATCTGTCTCATAGGATATGGCAACCTGACATAAAGGATGAGATATACATGAACGATATGAACAGCCAAATGAATCATTATCACCAAGAAAATCCCTATCACACATTTGAAAATGTGTATACAGCCAATCATGAGCATATGGTCGCGCCAAACATGCATGATCATATGAATATGCCAAACCATTATCATAGCGGCAAAAAAGATGTGTATAACGCGCACCATCCACATCATCATTCAGTTTATTCACCGTTTCCAAATCAGCATGATACCTTTTCAAAGCATGTTCCAATGAAGGACCATCATCATCTAGGCCATTATGGTGGATACGGGATGATGCCACATCATCCATATGGTTATCAAGATATGCATATGATGATGCCAACAAACCAGCAAATGCCAGGCCATTATTACGGAATGAATCAACCAAATGCGCTTTTTCCCCGCCATTACTAAAGGATGACAAAATAAGGGTATAATATCCCATTTAATACCATATGGTAATATGGTAACATTATAGGTAAATAATGGGTGTTGTCATCTATTATTTACCTATATTCAACAAGGGGGAAGGAAAAAATGAAAAAAACGTGGACGATTCTTATGATGGGGATGCTCACATTGGTTATGGCACTGTCAGTACCGCTTTCTGCATCTGCTGAGGAAGCCGGCAAAGCAACAACCAATGCAAAACCAGCTGCACTTTACGCAAAAATTACAGGAGCAAGTAAGCAGGAATGGTCTTTTTCTGACATTGAGCTGACGTACAGCCCAAATTCTGTTCTAAGTCTTGGTGCGGTTGAGTTCACTCTGCCAAAGGGTTTCCAAGCAACAACTAAAGACATTATGAACGGTAAAGCATTAAAAGACAGCTACATTTTGAACAACGGACAAACCGTTCGTATCCCGCTCAGATTGGATTTACTTGGAATTTCCAAATATACATTAAAGCTTTCACATAAAGTACTTCCTGCTGCAGGTACATATACGTTCCGTGCAGAAAATCGAGCCATCAGCATCGGTTCCACATTTTATGCAGAAGATACGATTGATATTAATACACGACCAGTTGTGGTCACACCGCCAGATCCTTGCGGATGCTAAATAAAAAAGCGCTCTGATTAGAGCGCTTTTTTTATATCACATCACCCGTTTAAACATCTTCTCCATTTCATAAGTGGAGTGATGAATGATGATCGGCCGGCCGTGCGGACAGGTGAATGGGTCCTTCGTTTGTCGAAGTTCATCTAATAAGGCTTTGATTTCATCATGACGCAAATGACGATTTGCTTTGATTGAGCCTTTACAGCTCATCATAATCGCCGCTTCTTCTCTCAGTTTCTTGATATCAACACGTTTTTCATTAAGCACTTGCTCTATAATCTCTTCGATCAGTTCAGCCTCTTCACCTTTTGGAAACCACTGCGGATGCGACCGAACGATGTAGCTACCTGAACCAAAGGGCTCTAAGAAGACCCCCACTTTCGCTAGAATATCCTTATGCTCTTCAATGATCAGCATATCGTTTTTAGAGTAGTGAAATGTTAAGGGGACGAGCATTTCTTGCACTTCCTGCTTGATCTCTCCCACCTTCTCACGATAATACTCATACTTGATTCGCTCTTGAGCCGCATGCTGGTCGATGATATAAAGACCTCGTTCATTTTGAGCCAAAATATATGTGCCGTGCATTTGTCCAATTGGATACATCACAGGGACGCGCTCATTTTCAGGAATTGTTTCTGTCACTTCTTCGTGCAGTACCGTCTCTTCATATTCAAGTGAAGCGGCGGATTCCTCTAAATGAACACGCTCAGATGAGGCTTCTTCATAACATACTGGTGATGATGCTTCTGTCTTCTCTTGTTTAGGCATTCCGTATGCATCGGTATGACTTGTCTCGTATACGATCGATTCGAGCGGCTCCGGCTGATAAGTTAGCGGTGTTTCCGCTGGGCTTGATTTCCTTTGTTTCGCATCGAAGGTTAAGGATTGCTGCTCATTTTTCACAGCTGGCATTGGTGCTTTTTTTGGTGCTGAAGCACTTGGAATGAGCTGCTGCTTTTGAAATACTTCCTTAATTCCTTGTTTAATCAGCTCATGAAGTTCCTGTTCTTTACTTAGCCGCACTTCTAGCTTCGATGGATGAACGTTCACGTCCACTAGAATGGGATCCATCTTCATCTCAATAAATGTAATTGGATGGCGGCCAATCGGAAGCAGCGTGTGATACCCTTCATGGATGGCTTTCACGAGCGGAAAATGTTTGACATATCGGCCGTTTACAACAGAAGACATATAATTCCGTGATGCCCTCGTCACTTCTGGTAAGGAAATATATCCTTTCACTTCAAAATCAAGTGATTGTACGTGAAGCGGCAGCATTTTTTTAGCCACAGCTGTCCCGTAAATGGCCGCAAGTACATGACGCACATCTCCGTTTCCATTTGTCTGTAGCAGAACTTTCCCTTGATGACGCAAACGGATCGATACTTCGGGATGAGCTAGTGCAATTCGATTGACCACATCCGATATATTGCCAAGTTCCGTATGAACGGTTTTCATGTATTTTAGGCGGGCTGGCGTATTGTAAAATAAATTGGTGACCACAATCTCGGTGCCGCGGCGGCCAGAGGTTTTTTTCTCTGAAATAATCTTCCCGCCTTGCAAAGCTAAGTGTGTCCCAGCTCCTTCGCCAGTACTTGTTTTCATTTCTAGATGAGAGACGGATGCAATACTTGGCAGCGCCTCTCCTCTGAATCCGAGCGTTCTAACACGAAACAGATCATTTTCATCTTTGATTTTACTCGTTGCATGGCGCTGGAAGGCGAGCTTACAATCTTCAGCATCGATTCCAACACCATTATCAATAATCCTGATAGAAGAAAGACCTGCTTCTTCTACATCGATTTCAATGACTGTACTTTTTGCATCGATCGCATTTTCCACAAGCTCCTTTACAACAGAAGCCGGACGCTCAACCACTTCACCTGCAGCAATTTTATTGGATAGGTCATCGGATAACTGAATAATTTTTGCCATTTCTGCTCACCTCACCTTACATTATAATTTCTTTTGCAATTCATATAGCTTTGTCATGGCGTCAAGCGGCGTCATATCCATTAGGTTGAATGACTTTAATTCGTCGATGACCGCTTGATCCTTCTGTTTTAGGGCAGCTTTGGGCTGCGGTTTTTCTTCTACTTCAAAGAAAGATAGCTGCTGTTTTTCTTCAGCCTTTTCTGCTTTTGGTGCTGCAGATACGGTTGGGGTCACGTCATGTGATCCGCTCTCAAGCTCCGTTAAAATAGTCTGGGCTCTATTAATGATGGCATCAGGCAATTCCGCAAGCTGCGCTACATGAATACCATAGCTTTTATCAGCTGCACCTTCTTTGATTTGATGTAAGAAAACGACCGTGCCTTCATGCTCTTCAGCTCGCACATGAACATTTTTCAGCTCGCTTAATTGGGATTCAAGGACAGTGAGCTCATGGTAATGTGTAGAAAATAGGGTTTTGGCCCCAATATGATCATGAACAAATTCAATGATCGCCTGCGCAAGAGCCATTCCATCATAAGTGCTTGTCCCGCGTCCAATTTCATCAAATAAAATCAAGCTGTTTTTCGTAGCGTGCACCATCGCATTTTTTGCTTCGAGCATCTCTACCATAAAAGTACTTTGACCAGAAATCAAATCATCTGCTGCACCAATACGTGTAAAGATTTGATCGAAGATTGGAAGCGTCGCCTTTGACGCAGGTACGAAGCAGCCAATCTGCGCAAGAATCGAGATGAGCGCCATTTGTCTCATATACGTACTTTTCCCTGACATATTCGGTCCAGTGATGAGTAAGGTTTGTCTGCCTTTTCCCATATAGCAGTCATTCGGTACATATTCCTGGTGATCCAGCACTTTTTCAACGACAGGGTGACGGCCATCTTTGACATCCACGTCATCCTCTGAGAATTCCGGCCGGATATAACGGCGCTTTTCACTGACAGTCGCAAAGCATTGAAGCGCATCAAGCTCGCTCATTTGTTTTGCAAGCAGCTGTAATCTAGGAATATAGCCTTTTACTTGCTCCCTAAGAGCTGTAAATAGTTCATATTCCAATTCGTTAATATTTGATTCTGCTTCAAGAATCAGTGCTTCTTTTTCTTTTAATTCAGGTGTGATATACCGCTCTGCATTGGCAAGCGTTTGTTTTCTTTCGTAACGCCCCTCCTCCAGCAGATGTGTATTTGCGCGTGTCACTTCGATATAATAACCAAACACTTTATTAAACCCGACTTTTAAGGAGCGAATACCGGTATATTCTCTTTCCTGCTGTTCAAGCCGTGCAATCCAGTCCTTTCCGTTTCGGCTGGCATCACGGTATTCATCTAATTTTGCATTGTACCCATCTTTAATCAAATTGCCTTCTTTTATCGTCATCGGCGGATTTTCATGAAGTGCATCTTCTAATAAATCAAGGAGGTCACCACAAGGATCAATCTCATTCGCTCTTGATTTCGCCATTTCCTCTGGTAATGAATGAACGAGTTGTTTAATATCCGGTACTTGTTTTAAGGATTCTTTGAGCTGGATGAGATCACGGGCATTCACGTTGCCAAATGCCACGCGGCCCGCTAAACGCTCAAGATCATATACTTGCTTTAATCGTTCGCGCAGATCCTCTCGCTCAAAGAAATGATCCATCAGAATCTGCACCATTTCCTGACGCTCGTTAATTTGCGAAAGGCGAATGAGCGGCCGGTCGATCCATTGTTTGAGCAGTCTGCCGCCCATCGCTGTTTTTGTTTCATCTAACAGCCATAATAAAGAGCCTTTTTTGCTTTTTGAACGAATCGTTTCTGTTAATTCAAGGTTTCGTTTTGAGTAAAGATCGATTTTCATCGTTTGTTCAAGCTCAAATACTTGAACTTTCTGAAGATGGTCCAAGCTTCTTTTTTGCGTCCTTCTTAAATAGGCATATAGTGTTAAAAATGCTGTTTTTAACTTTTCATCAAGATGGGAAATGAGCTGTTCAGCTTCATCTAATAATTCATCACTATCTTCGTATGAAATGGTCGCTTGGCAGCGTTCTTTAAGGGTTTTGATTGTTTCCTCATCCAGCTGCTTTGACACCACAATTTCTTTTGCACCAACAGAATAAATTTCTGATACGACTTCATCTAATCGATCGATGAATGCCGCCATGTTTTCACCTGTTGATAAATCTGACAGCGCAAGACCGTACCCATTTTGAAAGCTGGTAACAGACGCAATAAAGTTGTTCTCGTTTTCACTTAAACCTTTACCATCCATGACGGTTCCTGGTGTAATCAGTTGAACGACTTCCCTTTTGACTACACCTTTTGCCGTTTTAGGGTCTTCCACCTGCTCACAAATGGCGACCTTGTAGCCTTTTGAAATCAACTGTTCTATGTATGCAGACGCAGAATGATAAGGAACGCCGCACATTGGAATTGTGCCGCCGTCTCTGCTTGTTAACGTAATTTCTAGTTCTTGCGCGGCTTCCTTTGCATCATCAAAAAACATCTCATAAAAATCGCCTAGGCGAAAAAATAAAAAGGCATCTTGATAATCTGCCTTGATCTTTAAATATTGCTGTATCATGGGCGTATAACTTGCCATATTTCTAATCCCTCACTATATTACTTTCGAATTCATACCATCTTCAATTATAGCATAAAAAATCACCTTTTTTCTCCTAGATCAGGCACAAAAAAACTAGGGGGATATGCGCCCTAGTCAATCATTACTCTTCTGGCTCACCTGCTAGGAATTCTGGATGAATATCCTCTAACTCCTCATCCACTTCTTCTTCCCACTCGTGATCATCTTTTTCTTTCCAGCTTGAATTGACCTCTACGACAATTTTTGTTTCACCGACTACCTCAGCAATGAATTCACGCTCTGCCTGAACGATAATTTTATTGCCATTTGGAGAAATGGTCACTTCTAAGCAATTGGGCTGCTGCAATACTTTCGCAATTACTTCGTGCTCATCATCAAGGAAATTCTTATCTTTATATCTCAGTTTAATGATGTCTACATACTTCACACGCTCTGTGACGACTTCTGTTTTCGTGTTGTCGGCGTAAGAGTACCATACGTTAATATCAAATGTTCCTTCGATCTCAACGGTTTTACCGACCTTTTCAGCATCATACTTATGATTAATGATCCAACCACCTAGGATGCTGGTTGGTTTTTGCGATGGAGAAATGGTGTGTGTGCTTTGGGTGAATTTCCTCCCTTTTGCAACCACCGCTTTTGTAATAATTTCTCTGTATTCAGACATTCCGGCATGCCTCCTTGTTCTTGATCGTTTTATCTTATGCTGGGCATTCGTCTAGTGTGTCACGATTTTGAACTTCATGTTCAATTAAATTCATTTCTGTTTCAGTGTATGCATGGTCGCCCATAAACTTGCCTTGAAAATTGGAAAAGTTGGAGAGTGAGAGGTTTGGAGACGATGAAGCATGAAAAAGAATGGATAGTGCTTTTCAAAAAATGTTAATATGAAAGCAAAAAACCCCGCATCTGCGGGGTTTTCTCATTTAATGGAGCAACTTGGTGATGAGTTTTTCACTTTTGAACCGGTTTCTCCTAATAAGAGGTCACCGCCGGTTGAAAGAATGATTTCATCTGTTACTTGATTCGAAATCGTGTGCGCTACAAGCTGAAGCAGGGAATTGACTTCCATTTGTGATTCTTTGAATTCTTGAATCACTGGGATGTCATCAAGTTCTTCTTGCAGGGCATCGATTTTTTCTTCGACTTGCTTTAAGGCTTCATGTTTGCCGTAATGCTTTAAGTTCACAGCTTGTTTTTGAAGCGCCTTAATTTGATTAATGATCGTTGAAATTTTTGTATTTTCATTGATTTGCGCTTCTGCTTTTTTGAAGAAATCAACTTCTTCCGTTTCAGAAATCATTTTAGCGAGCTCTCTTGCGCGCTCGACAATCTCTTTCTTTGAATAAAGTGTCATTTTAATTCACCTCGATAGCTTCTCCAACCATTTCTCCGTCAAGAGACCAAGTTTTGGCTTGTGTGATTTTCACTTTGACGATGTTGCCAATCGCTTCTTTTGGTGCTTTAAAATTCACAAGCTTGCTTTTACTTGTATATCCGGCTAGGATCTCAGGGTTGTTTTTACTTTCACCCTCTACTAATACTTCGACAATCTGCCCTTCATATTCCTTCATTTTTTTCGCAGAAATTTCATTCACAAGTGCATTTAGGCGCTGCAGACGTTCTTTTTTCACACGCATTGGCACGTTGTCTTTCATTTTCGCTGCAGGCGTTCCTTCTCTTGGAGAATAAATGAATGTATAAGCAGCATCAAACTCCACCTCGCGATAGAGGGAAAGTGTTTCTTCAAACTGCTCATCTGTTTCATTTGGGAACCCAACAATAATGTCCGTTGTTAATGAAGCATTCGGCATAGCTTCTTTGATTTTGCGCACAAGATCAAGGTAACGCTCACGGTCATATTTTCTCGCCATAAGCTTCAGCACAGAAGAACTTCCGGATTGAACTGGCAGATGAATATGATCGAGAAGGTTTCCGCCCTTGGCTAAGACTTCAATTAAGTGATCATCAAAATCACGCGGGTGACTTGTTGTAAAACGGATACGCGGAATATCAATTTTTCGCAGCTCATCCATCAGGTGGCCAAGACCATATTCCATATCTTCAAAATCTTTTCCATATGCATTCACGTTTTGACCAAGAAGGGTAATTTCCTTATATCCTTCTGCCGCTAAACGTCTGACCTCTTGAATAATTTCATCTGGGCGGCGGCTTCTTTCCTTGCCGCGCGTGTAAGGCACGATACAGTATGTACAGAATTTATCACAGCCGTACATAATGTTCACCCAGCCCTTGATTTTACCTTGACGGGCTCTTGGAAGGTTCTCAATCACGTCGCCTTCTTTTGACCAAACCTCAATGACCATTTCTTTTGAAAGGTAGCATTCAGATAACAGCTCTGGCAGGCGGTGAATGTTGTGCGTGCCGAAAATCAAGTCAACAAATGGGTGTTTCTTCAAAATACGGCTCACGACAGATTCTTCTTGTGACATACATCCGCAGACACCTAAAATTAAATCTGGCTTTTCACGTTTTAATGCTTTTAAATGACCAAGCTCTCCAAACACTTTATTTTCTGCATTCTCACGAATAGCACAAGTGTTTAATAAGATGACATTTGCATCTTCCGTTGAGTTTGTTGGTTCATAGCCAAGCGCCATAAAAATACCAGCCATCACTTCTGTGTCATGCTCATTCATTTGACAGCCATATGTGCGAATATAAAACTTGCGGCCGTTTCCTAACCCTTGAAACTGCTCGTCAATTTGAAATTGATTGTATTCAACTTCTTCTTTACCCCGTTTTTTTGCATCTTTTAAGGAAGGCGGAATGTACACAGCTTCAAAATATTTGCTGTAGTCCTTCTCGGATTTTTTGTCCGATGAACTTACTTGTCCGCTCGCTTTTCTCTGCTCTTCATTCATGAATTTGTACTCCTTTCAAACCAAGTTCCACCCTACAGTATAGACTATTTTGTGATGAATTGAAAATAAATCATATGTGTCATCACTTTTCAATCCACCCGGATTCTGCATGAGTATTGAATAGGTTTTAACAGTATGTTATCTTTCTCCAAAGGATTTTGTATTTCTTTTACAATCTTCATTTGCTTTGTACCGACACTCTCAACTAAAGTAATCACATACGCTTCTTTTTCCTCTTCTGCTACCATTCTTTCTTGTTCAGATAAGAAGAAAGGAAAGTCTTGATGAGCAAGTTTAGAACCCTTTACCTCTATAAGTTTTTCTTTTCCATCAGGGTAATAAGATTTGATATCAAATCCATGACCATCCTCCGTCTCGGCTAACCAATTGACATTTTTCGCTAATTGCTCCTGACCCGCTGCTTTTAATTGCTCTACTTCCATATCATAAACAAATTTCTCTGCTATTCGACCTGTCTCTTCATTTTGCTTGGCTCTTTCTTCTCTTAATTGCTTATAAACGTCTCTATGGATGATTCTTTTTCGTTTTATACTCTTATTAATCTTTGTGTCCATATGAAGATCCGGATTCGAATATATTTCGAAAATAAAATCATAAAAAAATTCATTTAAGTTATATATGTCCTTTAAAAATTCGTATTGATTAAATGTATCAATATTATACCTTTTAAATACCAAAGAACCTGCTGCATATTTTTTAGGTCTATCAGATTCTCCTAAGTAAAAATCACCTATTTCAAATCCTTTTAAATTAGGACTATTCATCAATTGAGGTTTTAGTCGTTCTCGCCAAACACTCGCTTCATATTCAATCTTTTTGAGAGATAGATTTTCAGTACCTAAACCAATCGATAAATAAAAGTCTTTGCCATTATTAGCGAATAAAATGACTATATATAATCCTTTTTGTGTTGTTGTTTTATTTGTTTTTTGATTCTTTGTTAAGAGCTGGTCTAGAAACGCTATCCAAATAGACTCTGAAACTTTTCCATTTCCTGTAGATGCTTTAATATCGATTCTATCCAAATTTTTCATATGACGTTTTTCTAATTCATTTTGAATTTTGTTTGGTATCTCTTTATTAAACATTTTGTGAAAAGGGTGATTCTTATCTGTTATTACATTGCTCTTATAATCTAAATATTGCTTATAAAAATCTTCTTTATTAAATAACATTTGTCTCATCACTTACCCCAATAGATCTTTTTACATACATTATACATAACAAACGGTAGATTTGATGAAAATTGGAAAGAATATCGTCAAAAAAAAAGAGAGCCTGCGCTCTCTCAATCAAGTATGTTTAGTTTTTTTGCTTCTTCTTCAATGATTGTCAGTGCCCGGTCTAGTTCTTCTTTTGTGTGCTCGGCTGTGATGATGGCTCTAATTCTTGCCTTGCCTTTTGCTACAGTTGGGAAGGCGATGCCTTGGGCAAACACGCCTCGTTCTATTAAAGCCTTTGAGAAACGAAAAGTAAGTGCTTCGTCTCCAATCATGATTGGGATAATCGGTGTCTCTGTTGGAGCGACTTGAAATCCAAGGCTGATGACTTTTTCTTTAAAATAAACGGCGTTCTCCCAAAGTGTATCGATTCGCTTCGGTTCATCTAACAGCACTTCAATCGCTTCTTCACACGCTCTAGTCACAGCTGGCGGATGAGAGGTGCTGAATAAAAACGGTCTTGCTTTATGTTTTAGATAATCAATTAAAACCGCTGAACCAGCCACGTAGCCGCCGAGCACTCCGACAGCCTTGCTAAGTGTCCCGACCTGAATGTGCACTCTGCCGTCGAGTTTAAAATGGTTGACCGTCCCGCGGCCATTCTCGCCAAGCACGCCCGAGGCATGCGCATCGTCTACCATCACAAATGCATCATATGCTTCTGCGAGCCTGACGATCTCAGGAAGTGGCGCGATATCTCCATCCATCGAGAACACACCGTCTGTAACGATGAGGCGGACGCGGTAATTCATTGATTTCTTCAAAATCTTCTCCAGCTCTTCCATATTAGAATGACTGTATACTTTCTTATCTGCTTTGGTTAATCGGATTCCATCAATAATGGAGGCATGATTCAGTTCATCTGAAATGACAATATCATCTTTTGTCAGGATACTGGATAAGACCCCTTGGTTGGTCGTAAAGCCTGATTGGAACACAAGAGCAGCTTCTGTCTTTTTAAATGAAGCAAGCTTTTTTTCAAGGCGTTCATGCATTGTCATTGTGCCGGCGATGGTTCGTACAGATCCTGTACCCGCACCGAATTCATCAATCGCCTCTTTTGCTGCTTTCATCAGCCTTGGGTGCGAGGTGAGGCCTAAGTAGTTATTTGAGGAGAGTTGTATGACAGATTGTTCATTTAATGTAACAGTGGATGATTGTTTTGAGTCGATCTCTTTCAAAGTTTGGTGGGTGCCTTGCTGCTTCATTGTGTCCAATTCATCTTGTAAATACGTGAATTCTTTCATCATTTCTTCCCCCTTTGATATGATGGCATCATCAGTACGACTTTTCCGCACGTACCGCTTTGCATAAGTTCAAATCCCTTTTCGAACTCTTCAAATGGCAGTGTATGAGTGACAACTGGCTTTACATCAATGGTATTCGTTCTTAACAGCTCAGATACTTGACGCCACGTCTCAAACATTTTTCTCCCCGTGATCCCTTGCACGGTTAATCCCCTAAAAACAATTTGATTCGTAATATCAATTGTCACTGGTCGTTCTGGCAAGCTTAGTATATTGACTTTTCCTCCATTTGCACAAGCTTCGAGTGCTTGATTAATGGCAGCTGGATGACCTGACATCTCACACATCACTTCTGCCCCTTCCATCCGCGTGAGCTGCTTAATCATCGCGACTGGATCATCTTTTCCAATATCTACAATATGATCTGCACCCATTTTTCGGGCAAGATCGAGCCTGTATTCATTTTTATCAACAGCGAACACTTGAACAGCCCCGGAGGCTTTTGCGACAGCAATTGCCATTAAACCGATTGGTCCGCAGCCAAAAATCGCCACTGACTTACCTGAAACAGGTGTGTGCAGTACAGTATGAACAGCATTTCCTAGCGGCTCTTGTATAGAGGCAAGCTCAACCGGCATTTGGGCTGGATTGTGCCACACATTTTGTTCAGGTACTTTGACATATTCAGCAAAACAGCCATCAATGTCTACCCCTAAAATTTTCGTTTCACTGCACAAATGCTGCTGCCCTGTTAAGCACATATAACATTGATTACATACAACATGCGTCTCAGCCGATACAAAGTCCCCTACCTTTGCTCGTGAGACTTGCTTCCCCACTTTAACAACTTCCCCAGTAAATTCATGTCCAAAAATGTAGGGCGCTTTGACTCTTCCCTTAGCCCAGTCGTCCCAATTATAAATATGCACGTCTGTTCCGCATATCGAAGTGGCTTTCACTTGGATCAAAACTTCATGATTTTTGATTTCTGGAATCGGCATCTCCATCAACGCCGCTCCGTAAGCGCTTTCTTTTTTAACAATTGCTTTCATCGTTCCACACATGACGTACAACCCCTTTGTTAAAAAACTTCTCCCAATCAGATTTTAACACGACTTATTTTAGTCGTAAATACCACTGTCCACCAGATAAATACAAATGAACACCCCACATATTTTTTTGGATATTTTTCTAAAAAAAAAAGCAAATCTCCTTTCGATCGGAGATTTGCTTTCATCGTCAGCGTTTCTTTGAAACGGCAACATATAGGGCTGGCACAATGAATAATGTCAGAATTGTTGAGAAAAACACACCTGATACAATGCAGATTGCCAGCGGCTTAAAGAGTGGATCATGACTTAATGCAACAGGCATTAGTGCAACAAGTGCCGTAAATGCTGTTAAGAGAATCGGCTTAATCCTTGCTCTTCCTGCTTCAATGACAGCTGTCTGTTGATCAAACCCTTGCTTGCGCCGCTGCTCAATAAATTCGAAGAGGACGACCGCATTTCGGACGACAATACCAGCCAATGAGACAATTCCCATTGTTGCCATAAAGCTGAATGGTGTTTGTGTAACAAATAGTCCGATAATGGCTCCTGATACGGCTAAGTAAACCGTTCCTAGAACTAACAGCGGAAGCATCAATGAATTGAACTGGAATGCGATGGTCACATAAATGAGCAGCAAGACCACTGCAAATAAGAGACTAATTTCAATAAAGAACTGGGTCTGATTTTCATTTTCTCCACCTTGTGAAATGGTCAAATCCTTCGCTGCAGAACTTTTCCCTACTTGATTGACGACTTCTTTCATATCGTCTTTAAACGAATCTGATGCACCGGGATACGCCTTCAGCGTAATGGTCGGCACTTCATTTTCATGTGGAATGCTTTCGTACTGCTCTGTTTCTTTTTCTTTTACATATCGGCTAAGCGGCTCAAGTTGAGGCATACCGCCTTCATTTGTCTTCACAGGCACATTCATTTCTTTTAGCTTTAAACCATTTTGATGTGTGCCTGTATCCTGTTTCATCACTAAATCGATATCATTTGTTCCTTGTTGAAAGGTACCTAATGGAATCCCTTCTGTCACAAGACCAAGCTGTCTGCTGACAAATTGAGCACTGAGCCCATCCTCTGCCATTCGCTCGCGGTTTAATTCAAAGGAGATCGTTTTCACCGGCTGATTGACATCGTCCGTAATCAAGCTTGCCCCTTTGTCTTTCATTTCATTTGTCAGCGTTTCTTTGACATCAATGAGCTTTGAAAAAGATTCACCCGCAACCGTTACTGTCACTGGTGCTCCAGCTGGCGGCCCTTGAACAATGGTTTTCATAAAAATTTCTGCCTCATTGAATTTCTCTCGCAAAGGCTCAGTCATACGATCTATCAATGCCTTACTAGTTATCTGATCATTGTCTACTCTCACGACAACCTGACCCGTATGGTCACTTGCATTTGAAATACTTTCATTAAACAGGTTCGGCACACCGCCGCCTGCAAAAATCGCCGTTTCTTCAATGCCTTTTTGCCGTTTGATCTCTTGTTCTATTTTCTTTAGTGTTTCATTTGTTTTGTCTAGTGTTGTTTCACTTGGAAGTGTGACAGTGACGACCACTTCTTTCTTATTCGCCGCAGGGAAAAATTCAAATGGTGTGACGAAAATAAGTAAAAAAGCAAGCGTTGCAACGAGCAAACCACTTAGTCCAATAACGAGCGGCCGCTTCACAATGTTTATCAGCACACGGTCTGCATAGAAATCAGCCAGCCTTTTTAATGGTTTCCCTAGGAATCCCGGCTCTTTTTGACTGTTTTTGTTCTTTCTTTTCCGGTTCACAGTATATTGATAGACCGGTACAAGTGTCAGAGAAATCACCATGGATGCAAGCACGGTCGTAACTAGAACAGACGGTAATGCCCGAATAAATGAACCGTTTGCACCTGATAGGAAAACAAGCGGCAGGAAGGCAAATACAACAGCTAGTGTTGATGTCAAAATGGATCCTGCGACTTCTTTCACTCCTGCAATTGTTCCTTTAAGCGGACTTTCGTATTTTTTCATTTGTCTTAAAATATTATCATTGACGACAATGGCATCATCGACAAGTATCCCTAAGGCAATAATAAAGCCGATGATCGAAATTTGATTGAGGTCCACTTGTAAAAATGGCAGTGGAATCGTTCCAATTGTAATCGATAGCGGAATGGCTAGTGAAACGATAAACGCCCCGCCAATCGTGAGTCCAAGTGTGGTAACAATTATGACAGCAATGACCGCAACAATGGCTTCTTTTATTAAATCATTGAAAATGGTATCCACTTCACTTTTTTGTGAATAGTAGTCTACCCACTCCACCCCATTTGGCAGCTGCTTTTCTTTCTCAATGACATCACTGACTTTGTCATACATTTTAGGAATATCAAGCCCTGGTTTAATATTCACAGTAAATGAATAAGCGGGCTTTCCGTTATACGACACAATATCACTTTTCTGTTTTTCTACTTCTTTTAAACTACCAAGCTGACTAATTGTGACCGGCTCTCTTTTCGTTTTAGAAAAAAGCTCAATCTTTTTAACCTGATCTAAGCGGTCATATGTATTGATGGACAGCTTCACCTTCTCTTTGCCTGCCCGAATATCGCCTAGTGGAGATGTGTCAAATTCCTGATTGATGGCATTTGTGACATCAGTTACATTGAGCCCTTCACCCTCCAGCTTGTTTGAATCTAAGTTTAATATCGCTTGTTTGTCATTGAAGCCTTTGATAACGACACTGTCTACCCCTTTGATGTCCTCCACTTTTTCCTTCAATGCACGCAGCGATTTCTGACTCTTTGCTAAGTCCGATGATTCACTCGACACAATCATATAAGAACCAACCGGCACGCTGCCAAATTCATCCTTTACTTCCGGCTCCATCACCCCATCAGGAAAAGACGACGCAGCACTTGTGGTTTCATTCTTAATTTGACTTGCCGTCTTTTGAAAGTCGGCTTGGTCCTCAATTTCAATCACAATATTTGAGAAACCAATGGCTGAAACCGAGCTCGTTTTCTCTACACCATTGATATCTGATAGAGCTGATTCCAGCTTATTGGTGACATCTCTTTCCACCTGTTTTGCATCTGCACCAGGAAAAACGGTAGAAATCGTGACGAGATTCGCCTCGAATTCTGGCAGTTCTCGTTTAGGAAGCTGCGCGAATAAATAGCCGCCAGCAATGAGAACGATAAAAAATAAAATAAAAACTAGCTTTCCTCTTTTCAAAAAAGCTTCGAACATTATTTCACCTACTTAAATATTTATTTTTGATGAAGTAAATTCAACTTAATCTTAATTTATCATCATGGTGAAAAAATGCAAGCTCTAATATGTCATTTTTATCTATTTCACGAACTGAATATGTTATATAAGAAATGTATAGCGGTAAACAAAAACAACCTGCTTACATGATGTAAGCAGGTTGAAAATAATAAAATTAGAATTATCGTGGCTCAACAATCAATTTGATGGCTGTTCTTTCTTCTCCATCGATCAGAATGTCAGTAAAGGCTGGAATGCATATCAAATCCACTCCGCTTGGCGCGACAAATCCCCTTGCAATGGCGACAGCCTTAACCGCCTGATTCAGTGCTCCAGCGCCGATTGCTTGTATTTCCGCTGCACCGCGTTCACGTAAAACGCCGGCTAATGCTCCTGCTACTGAATTCGGATTTGACTTTGCTGAAACTTTTAAAATTTCCATTTCTGCTCCCCCTTAAATTTACAATGGATAAGTGAGTGTTCATTAGAACAATCTTTGTTAGATGATGCTATTTTTTTGAAAATCCATCCCCAAAATGTTTTTCAAAAATAGCAGGCTACCTACCATTTTTACTATATTCACGATAGAGGGCGCATATTCCTTCTTTCTGATTAATATTTTTCTGAAATAAATATGTGAACATTTATTCAAAGAAAATATGGTCATCATTTATCAAAATTCGATCAATTTTGACAGCTTTTTTCGACTGTTCGTCAATTTCTACGATCACTGCACTTAACGTCGTGCGGCCTTCTGCAATTTCAAAACGAACTGGGAGACTTGTTTTGAATCGTTTAATGATCGTTTCTCGGTCAACACCTAAAATGCCATCATAAGGTCCTGTCATCCCGACATCTGAAATATACGCAGTTCCTTTAGGCAATACGCGGTTATCTGCTGTTTGAACATGTGTATGCGTTCCAACGACACATGATGCACGGCCGTCTGTATACCAGCCCATCGCCTGCTTTTCACTTGTGGCTTCACCATGAAAATCAATAAAAATAAACGGTGTCCGTTTGGATGCTTCCGCAATTAATTCATCTACTTTTTGAAATGGGCAGTCAATTGGCGGTAAAAACGTACGTCCTTGCAGGTTGATGACAGCCAATTCTTTTCCTTGTTTTTTAATAAAGGTGAGACCTTTTCCAGGTGTGCCTTCTGGGAAGTTAGCAGGCCGGACCATATTTGCTGCATCATCGATGAAATCGAAAATGTCTCTTTTATCCCATGTATGGTTACCCATTGTGAGCACATCAGCTCCTGCTTGCAGCAGCTCATGATAGATTTTTTCAGTTAGACCTTTCCCGTGAGCAGCATTTTCTCCGTTGACAATAGTAAAGTGCGGCTGATATTTTTTCTTCAGCTTTGGCAAGTATTCTTTCAGTGTGTCTCTGCCAGGTGAACCGACGATATCTCCAACAAATAATATTTTCATGCGCTTTTGAACCCTTTCTCTTTTAAATTGATCTTCTTATCAGTGTTGCATATTTACACAAAAAAATAAAGCGGCGCTAAGCGCACCGCTCTATTTTGCATACTCTACTGCGCGAGTTTCTCGAATGACTGTCACTTTAATGTGACCAGGGTAATCGAGCTCGTCCTCAATTCGCTTACGAATATCCCTTGCTAGACGGTGAGCTTCAAGATCATTAATTGAATCTGGCTTCACCATAATACGTACTTCACGTCCAGCCTGTATCGCAAACGATTTTTCAACACCTTCATAAGATTCAGAGATATCTTCTAATTTCTCAAGTCTCCGAATGTAATTTTCAAGTGTCTCACTTCTTGCACCAGGGCGTGCTGCAGATAATGCATCAGCTGCCGCAACAAGAACAGCGATAATAGATGTCGGTTCTTGGTCACCGTGGTGAGAGGCAATACTGTTGATGACAACAGGATGCTCTTTATATTTCGTCGCAAGCTCAACGCCAATTTCTACGTGGCTTCCTTCTACCTCATGATCAATGGCTTTTCCAATGTCATGCAGAAGACCTGCTCGTTTTGCAAGCTTTGCATCTTCTCCAAGCTCTGAAGCCATGAGACCTGCAAGATGTGCAACCTCAATTGAATGCTTCAGGACATTTTGTCCATAACTTGTACGGAATTTTAAGCGGCCGAGAATTTTGATCAGATCCGGATGCAGACCGTGAACTCCGACTTCGAATGTCGTTTGCTCACCCATCTCACGGATATAATCATCGACTTCACGGCGTGATTTTTCCACCATTTCTTCAATTCGTGCAGGATGAATGCGGCCATCCTGGACTAGCTTGTCCAGAGCTATCCTCGCTGTTTCACGTCTAATCGGATCAAAGCCCGATAGTATGACAGCTTCAGGTGTATCATCTATGATCAGGTCAATACCTGTTAACGTTTCTAACGTACGGATATTTCGTCCTTCACGTCCGATAATACGACCTTTCATCTCATCATTTGGAAGATTGACTACAGATACCGTTGTTTCAGCCACATGATCAGCTGCACAACGCTGTAACGCAAGTGAAAGAATGTTTTTCGCCTTTTTGTCAGCCTCTTCTTTCGCTCGGTTTTCAGATTCTTTCGTCATGACTGCAATGTCGTGGGAAAGCTCATTTTCAACTTGATCCAGAATGATTTGTTTCGCTTCATCTCGAGTTAGACTTGAAATACGTTCCAACTCGGCTTTCTGCAAACGAATCATATCATCCACTTTGCTTTCCATCTCTTCAATATGTTGTTGTCGTTCATTCAGAGAATGATCTCTCTTCTCCAACAGGGACTCCCGTTTATCTAAAGATTCGTCTTTGCGATCAAGATTTTCCTCTTTTTGAAGTAAACGGTTTTCTTGTCTTTGAAGCTCATTTCGTCTTTCACGAACTTCTTGCTCCGCCTCTACACGAAACGAATGAATTTCATCTTTCGCTTCCAAGAGCGCTTCTTTCTTCAATGCTTCCGCATCACGCTTTGCATCCTCAACAATTTGTTCGGCCATGTTTCTTGCGCCGGATATTTTTGCTTCTGCAATGGTTTTACGAACAAAGTAGCCAACAACTAAACAGATTAGGCTCAGCAAAATGGAGATGATCGTAAACATCGTAGGCGACATATTTTCACCTCCTCTTGCTATGAACTTGGTTTTACAAATAAAGTGTCGGCATGTACATTGTTTTGTGTCTCAACATACAGGGCCTTCACAGGGAATGAGATCCTCACTGCCCTTGTCAAGTTTAAATTAGTTATCAATCATGTTAAGAAAAACAAGTGATACATTCCCATTGTAATTGTGTCGGAAATACTTGTCAAGCTAGTCAGACTGAGGCGTAAGTCGTTATTTCAAGCAAAGACAGAACTTTTGACCTGCCAGCTGTCATGTAAATGTAAAAAAAAGACGCTTTTCAGCGTCTTTTAGTCTTTTTAGTCATTAAACTCCAATTCTTCTTGTCCTTCTTCTTCAGCTGCTTTCACTCCGTTTGTATCCAAACCGTAGTGTTCGCGAATTTGCTCCTGGATCATCAGCATGATATCTTTATTTTCTTTTAGGAACTGTTTCGCATTTTCACGGCCTTGTCCAAGACGTTCCTCTTGGTAAGAATACCAGGCACCGCTCTTTTGTACGATATCCAGCTCGCTTCCAAGGTCGATGATTTCTCCCTCTTTTGAGATCCCTTCACCGTACATAATATCTACTTCGGCAATACGGAATGGAGGTGCTACTTTGTTTTTGACCACTTTAATTCTCGTTTTATTCCCCATAATGTCATTGCCTTGTTTCAGCTGTTCAGCACGGCGCACTTCTAAACGAACAGACGAATAGAACTTCAGCGCACGTCCACCAGGCGTTGTTTCAGGGTTACCAAACATGACACCAACTTTTTCACGAATTTGGTTGATAAAGATGGCAATTGTTTTTGATTTGTTGATGGCACCTGATAGTTTACGGAGCGCTTGGGACATCAAACGTGCTTGAAGACCAACGTGTGAATCACCCATGTCTCCTTCAATCTCTGCTTTTGGTACAAGAGCAGCTACAGAGTCAATAACAACAATATCAACTGCCCCGCTTCGGACAAGAGCTTCTGCAATTTCAAGTGCTTGCTCTCCTGTATCCGGCTGAGAAAGTAACAGTTCATCAATGTTGACACCTAGTTTTTGAGCGTAAACTGGATCGAGTGCATGCTCTGCATCAATAAATGCAGCTTGTCCTCCCTGCTGCTGAACTTCAGCAATGGCATGAAGGGCTACTGTCGTTTTACCAGAACTCTCTGGACCATATACTTCGATAATACGGCCGCGGGGATATCCGCCTATTCCAAGCGCAGTATCAAGTGCTAACGAACCACTAGGTACTGTTGAAATACGTGTATCTGTTTGCTCTCCTAGTTTCATAATAGAGCCTTTACCAAACTGTTTTTCTATTTGTTTAAGAGCCATATCTAAGGCTGCTTGACGATCACTCATTCTATTGTTTCCTCCTTTATCAATTCCACTATCTATACTATACCTTGTTTTACGTCATTTGCCAAGAAAAAAACGAACACATATTCGATTTTTTCTTGGCAGATTTTTTAAGAAAAGAGTATTTTCTATTAGAAAAAACGCTCTTTTATAAAGGAGTAAACCTAACAAAAAACAAAATTAACTCTCTTTTAATAAGTTGAGTAAGTGATGCAGACCATATTTCACAGCACGCTTTCGAATGCCCGACCGGCTGCCTGTAAACATCCATTCAAACACGTCCGTCTGGTCTTTCGTAGATAGTCCAATGAACACTTTTCCAACAGGCTGACCCTCTTGGGTATCAGGTCCTGCTACACCCGTAAAGCTAATGCCAATATCACTTCCGGTCAGCTTTCTAACTCCTTCAGCAAGCTCTAAAGCACACTCTTTGCTGACAGCACCATGGGAAGACAATGTTTCCTCCCGGCAGCCAAGTACCTGCTGCTTGACTTGGTTTGTATAACAAACCACGCTTCCGTTCAAAATGGATGATGCTCCTTCGAGATCTGTCAGCCATTCGGAGAACATTCCGCCAGTCAGGCTTTCTGCTGCTGCTACTGTTTTTCCGTGCTCGTGCAAGGCTTTGGATGCTTCGCGGACAAGTGATGTATCCCCATATCCGTAGAAGTACTCACCTACCCGTGCCAAAATTTGCGCTTCTGTTTCTTTTAACAGACGCTCTGTTTCTTTTTCATCCTCATGCTTAGCAGTCAGCCTTAGCGTCACTTCACCGTCAGATGCGAGTGGTGCAATTGTCGGATTCGTTTGAGCGTCAATTAAATCTTCTAGGTCTGTTTCAAGCTGCGATTCACCGATTCCGAAGAAGCGCAGAACAACAGACACGATCTTTTCCTTTAAGCCAAGCTTCTCAGAAATCAGCGGCTTTGCCTCGTTTTCAAACATCGGGTGCAGTTCACTTGGCGGTCCAGGAAGAAGCATATAAAACGTATCGTCTTCTTGAACAAACATACCTGGGGCCATCCCGAAACGGTTCACGAGCACATCAGATCCTTCTAGAACGAGTGCCTGCTTACGGTTGTTTGGTGACATATCACGGCCGGTCTTTCGAAAGTAGTCTTGAATTGATTCAAATGCTTCTTCATTTAGTATAAGCTCTTTACCAAGCGTGCTCGCAATCGTTTCTTTTGTTAAGTCATCTTTGGTTGGTCCAAGACCACCAGAGAAGATAATAAAATTAGATCTTTCCTGCGCCACCTGAATGGCCTGTTTTAAACGCTCTGGATTGTCACCAACTGCTGTATGGTAATAAACATTCACACCAATTTCAGCTAGTTGTTTGCTGATGAATTGTGCATTCGTATTCGTAATTTGCCCTAACAATAGTTCGGAACCGACTGCAATAATTTCTGCTTTTCTCTCTGACTTCAAAGCGTACACGTCCTTTTTAGTTAGAATTCTTTAAAGCTTCCCAGTTTTTCGCAAAGTAATCCCAGCCTGAGACAACAGTGAAGAACACCGCTACCCACATCGCTAGATCACCAAACGGGAATGATACAAGTTCAAACGGCAGGTTATGCAGTAAAAGTGCTGAAATCGCAATGATTTGCGCCCATGTCTTCACTTTTCCAAGCATATTCGCCGCCACCACTTCACCGCCTCCGGCTAAAACAAGCCTTAGACCTGTTACAGCAAATTCACGGCTAATGATCACAATCGCCATCCATGCCGGTGTGAGGTCGTATTGAACAAGTATAATTAAAGCAGCTGAAACAAGCAATTTATCTGCAAGCGGATCTAAAAATTTACCAAAATTCGTCACCAAATTAAGCTTACGTGCGTAGTATCCATCAATCCAGTCCGTTGTTGAAGCGACGATAAACAGGATCGCTCCAACAAGGTGCGTCACTTCGATGCTGACGTCGCCAAAGCGCGCAACACCCCAATCTAACGGTGCAAGCATAATGATCATAAAAACAGGGATCAAGGCGATCCTAGAAAGGGTTATTTTATTCGGTAAGTTAAACATGAAATCCAATCCTCCAATAATGCAATTTTTTATGTATATAATAGTAGGAACAAAAGAAAAGTCATCTACTTGCTTAAGATGACTTTTCCTTTCCTTTATTCACAATCACAATGTTTTGTGTCATGGTGTTCTTAGGGTCTAATTCGTACTTAAGTGTCTCGTCATTTACCTTGATATTAATTCCAGACGCATTGCCTAGACGGATATCGACCTGAGAAAGATCAGACAGGTCTGTTTTAAACGATTCGCCATCTTTTAGTTCACCCATCTTCAGCACTTTTCCAGATTCGTCTCTTACGCGCAGCCATGAAGCTTGCGAGGCAGAAATTTTTAACTCCATTTCGTCTGCACCTGATACTTCATACGTTGTTGTCGAGCCTTCTGTATTCGTCGCCTTTAAAGATACAGTTTCATCGTCTTTTGATGAATCATCTTTTTTAGATGATTTTTCTTTATCATCTGACGAAGTTTTTTCTTTTTTCTTTTGATCTTTTGCAAGAGATGAATCCTCAGATACTTCATATTTAGATTCTGATTGCTGAGGGGCCGCCTGATTATTCTTCTGTCCGCTATCATGATTGACCGCCTGCACGATCACATAAATGATGGCGATGACCACAATGATGCCTCCAATAATTAAAATTGTCGGCAATAGTTCAAGCACTTTCGAGGCAGGCTTTGGCAGCTCTCTTTGCGGCTTAATATTCGATAATTTATCAGATACTTCATCGTTATACGTGCTTGGAACATCTTTACGAAATTCTTCGAACAATTGTTCAGGATTCAGTCCAACGGCTTCGGCATATTGTTTAATAAACGCTCTGACGTAAAATTTACCTGGAATAATATCATAGTTTCCTTGTTCGATTGCTAGCAAATAGCGCTTTTGGATCTTGGTAGCCGCCATCAGATCCTCCAGCGACATCCCTTTTTCCTCTCTGGCCTCAACGAGCCGTTTTCCCAATTCAGTCAAAACAAACACCTACCATTACCATATTAAAAATCGAAGCCGGAAAAACCAGAATGATCAAACACTTGTGGTTCTTCAGCGTGTTCATATGTAATCTCTTCGTCTGCGCTATTCCGCAATTCAATGATATAGTCGAAATCATCCATTGTATATTCTGAATTTTGAATAAAGATGTCTGGATGCTCGACCACCTTCGTTGCCGGCAGTCTCATAATTTCCCTTAAAAGCTGCAAATGCTTCTCAGAACCTCTTCTTGTCGACACAATCCCATCAATAATAAAGACGTTATCTGGGCTGTATTCATCTGCGATCAGCTGACTTCGGATCGTCTGTTTCAAAAGAGTTGATGATACAAACAGCCATCTCTTGCTTGCACAAACACTTGAAGCCACAATTGATTCTGTTTTTCCGACACGCGGCATTCCGCGAATCCCAATCAATTTATGTCCTTCTTTTTTAAAGAGTTCAGCCATAAAATCAACAAGAAGACCGAGCTCGTCTCTTTCAAAACGGAACGTCTTTTTGTCATCCGCATCACGCTGTATGTATCTTCCATGACGAACAGCTAAGCGGTCACGAAGCTTCGGCTGTCTTAATTTCGTTACTTTTATCGTTTCCATTGTATTTAAAATTGATTCAAGGCGCTTAATTTGATCTGTGTGGTCACAGCGTAAAAGCATTCCGCGTCTTGATACATCAACACCATTGATTGTCACAATATTAATTGAAAGCATCCCCATTAGAGAAGAAATGTCTCCTAAAAGTCCGGGACGGTTTACCTGTATCTCATATTCAAAATACCATTCGAGCTTTGCCAAATGATATTACCCCCTTCATTGTGGCAAATTTTTACCTTCCTTTATCATAAAGCATTTTCACATTTTTAGAAAGCACAATGTTGTGAAACGGTTAAAATAAAAAGAGAGGCACAAACGACCTCTCTTTTTGTTTAGTGCGAGCTATTATTTTCAACCAGCTTGACCATCATATTTGCAATGGCACGCTGCTCATCTTCTGATGCAACGCTCCAAAGGTCAGCAAGTACTCTTTCCTGCTCGTTCTTTGCCTCAACTTCGTTAGCTAGATATCCGCCAATTTCATACGCAAGGTTATTGATGGTCTCACCTTCTAAACCTTTATCCTGCGCATGATTTAAGCGATCACCTAAAAAGTTTTTCCAATGGTCCCAGTTCTCAAGTACAGACATGTCGATTCCTCCATTCGAAAAGATGAATTACAGCCATAGCTTTTGTCATGGAGAGACGAATTATACACGTTTTTTAACAGTACCAGCCGCCATTGACAGATAAAATTTGACCTGTGATATAACTTGACTGTTTTGAGGCGAGAAACCAAATGACATCTGCAACCTCCTCAGGGGATGCAAGCCGGCCAAGCGGAATTTCTTCTTCCAGCATTGTGATGTCTTCCTGCGTAAAACGATTCATCATGTCAGTTTTGACAGCACCTGGCGAGACAGCATTTGCTCTAATTCCACTTGGAGCAAGCTCTTTTGCTAATCCTTTTATAAATGCATTTTGCGCACCTTTGACCATGCTGTACAGCACTTCACACGATGCTCCCGTTTCTCCCCATATCGAGCTGACCGCAATGATATGGCCTGCTTTCTTTTGAATCATGGCAGGTAAAAGGGATTGGGTAAGCTCATATGGACTTGTGACATGAAGCTGCACCATACTGGCTAATACGTCTTTTTCTGTGTCTGTCACCAATCCGATATGGCTCCTGCCGCTATTTAAAACAAGAATATCTGGAAAGAGCGGCAGACGGCTGACAAGCTCATCTGCTCCGCCCGTTTTAGATAAATCTGCTTGAACGACATGCGTTTGAATGGAATATACCTCATCCAAATGAGCGGCGAGGCGCACAGCTGCCTGTTCATTTTTATAATAATGGAGCATCACATGGCAGCCTTCTTGGGCAAGCTTTTTGGCAGCTGCCTGCCCAATCCCGCCACTGGCACCTGTTATCAGCGCCCAACGACTCGTCACATTGATTCCTTCTTTCTATATAGAATACCTATTCTTTTCGTTTAAATGGGAACCAGTTGGCTGATCCGAACAATTTCACCATCACAGGTACGAATAATGGTAGCACAACGAGTGCGTACAGTAAAAGTCCTGTGAGGACAAGTGTTGCAATCTGCAGGAGAGACAGCACACCGGATGGAAGCATTGCGGCAAATGTTCCTGCCAAAATAACAGCAGCAGACATAATGACAGATCCCATATTTTTCATTGATTCAGTCATGGCAAACTGGATGTCTTTTGTTTTATATTCATTGAACCGCTCCATTAAGAAAATCGAATAATCGACTCCGAGCGCCATTAATATGACAAATCCAAAGAATGGCACAGCCCAGTTAATGCCTGGATACCCGAAGAAATGGGTGAAAATAAATTCAGTTACACCGATTGCGGTAAAGTAAGTCAATATGAGTGAACCTACCAAGTAAAGCGGCATGACAAGCGAACGGAACAAAATCACCAAAATAAGGAAAATACCAATCATCATGTAAAGAACTGTCTTATTGAAATCTTGGTCTGACAGCTGTTTTAGATCAGCGTTCATACTTGATACACCTGAGACGCCAAATGACGCATCTTTTAGGTTTGTTTCAGGAAGTGCCCGCTCGACAGAAGCTTCCACTTGTTTAATTATCGACAAGGCGTCATTTCCATATGGATTTTTCTCTAAAATGACATCAATTTTTGTCATCTTGCGATCATCTGACATGTATGAATCAAATACTTGCTTGAATGCTTTATTTTTTAAGACGTCTTTTGGAATAAACCAGCCGGCCATGTCTTGATCTGGTGCATTTTTCAGTTCATCTAAGTAGTCACCTGCACCCATTAAGCCGCTTGAAATTTTCTCCAGTCCATTTACACTTTTGTTCAGGCCGTCTGTTAGCTTGGTTAGATCATCTCCAAAGCCGCCAATCTTTTCTTTCATTTGCTTTTGGCCATTCATGATGTCGCCCGCTCCATTTGCAAGCTTTGGCATATTATCAGCTAATTGTCCTTGACCTTTAGACGTTTGATCCAGTCCATTTTCAACTGCATCTAAGCCAGCAATGAGTTCATCGATTTGATTCGTCAAGACTTTTTGCTGCTCTGAAGCTTTTGCGATAAAGGCATCAGCCGCTTCAAGCTGCTTTCTAGCTTCTTTCGCTTGTTTGGCATAGCTGTCTGCCTGTTTCGCCCCTTCTTGCAAGGTCGCAGAAAGTTCACTGTATGAAGCTTTAATCGCTTGATACGATTGATTTTCTTTTACCTGCGGGATTTGCTTTTCAAGGGTACTAAATTGTGTATTTGCTTGTTTGATTAACGTTTTTACATCTGCTGCGGCAGAGGATGACGTATCCACTTGCGCTAATGCCGCCTTTAATTCTTTGGAAATGCTTTTATACAGTGAGACTTGCTGATTCACTTGTGCGACTTGAGCCATTAATTCCTTTTTTGCACCTTTGATTTCATCTTTAATGGCTGCTACACCTTTTTTATTTTGGTCGATGCCGTTTTGCAATTTTCTTAAGGATTTTTCAACATTTTGAATCCCTGTTTGCACAGATTCTGTACCAGAAATCAATTTGTTAATGCCTTTTCCTGATGATTTGATTTGCGGCGTTTGATCCTCAATGGATTGACTCATTGTCGTCAGTGCATCTTGGATGTTTTTCAAGCCTTCATTGCTTTTATCAAGTCCTGTGTTCAGTTCTTTGGCTTGTGATTTTACGTACAGATCACTCAGCCCTTTACCGACAGGACGAGTGGCACTTCTGACTTTGCTGACGCCATCTGTTTGTTCAATTGCACGGCTGAGTTTTTCAATGGCAATCAGCCCTTCATTGTTGTCTAAAAGGTCAGATGATTTCACAACCACTGTTGCCGGAAGTGCTTCACCCGGTCCAAACTTATCAGAAATGGTATTGAATGCGTTAACCGATTCGTATTTATTACCAATTTCATCTAAGCTGTTATAAGAAAGAGTTCCTTTATACATGAGAATTGGCGGAAGCGTAATGATTCCTACAATTAATAAACTGAAAAGCGGTTTCTTAAATGAAAAACGGCCTGCTGTTTCCCACATTTTTGACTGCGGGTGGGCAATATCGCCTTTAATCGGCCAAAATAACACCTTTCCTAAAACTGCCATAAAGAACGGCACAATCGTGAGAAGAGCCACAATGAGCACAGCAACCCCAACTGCTACTGCTACTGCTGATTTATAAAGCTGGAATTGTGCCAAGCCAATACATGTAAAACCGATCAGAACCGCAATTCCGCTGAATAAGACGGTCTTTCCTGCTGTTTTATACGTAATCAGAATCGCCTCAATTTTATCTTTACCGTGTGCGATCTCTTCCTTAAAACGGCTGAGAAGCAGTATGCAGTAGTCCGTTCCAATTCCAAACATGATCGCGACCATAAAGATCTGAGTAAAGGTCGAGAGCGGAAAGTCTACATATTTCACTAAATAAGCTACGATTGATTGACTCACCAAGTAAGACAGTGCCACTGCGACTAACGGAACGAAAGGCGCCACAGCTGACCGAAAGACAAGAATAAGGACAACGAGAATAAACCCAATCGTAATGAATTCTGTTTTCTTCAGGCCTTCCTGCGAACTTGTAATAACATCATCATCAATTAACGGCTGCCCTGTCATTTCAAATTTCAGATTTAAGCTTTTCAGCTTTTCATTGACTCTTTCTTTAAAATCGGACGCTTTGATTTTGTTTGAGTCGTATGTAACTGGAACAAGGAGTGTCGTTTGATCTTTAGAGAGCATTTGTTTTTTGATATCTTTATTGGCTTCAAAGTAAGAAGTAATGTCCTCTATGTGGAGATCTTGATCCTTTTCTAAAATATCCATTGCCTTTTTTAAAGATGTTTCTCTTTCTTTCACAATGTTCTTTTCTTGAAAGACAATGACGATTGATTTTTCTGTATCGCCGTTTTCAGACATTTTCTTTAATAACTGATTGGCATATGAGGACGGATAGCCGTCTGGTACAGAAATTTGCCCCTTTTCTTTTGTTAATTGCGCCATATTAGGAGCGGTGATGAGTAACACTGCCGCTAATACGACCCACAGGATCGTGATCAGCCATCTACCCTTTATGATTGCTCTCATTAGAACTTTGTGCCTCCTCTTCGATGATCACTTGATAGATCTTTTCATATGTTTGAATAAATGATTCCATTTCTTTTTCTTCAAGCTTTTCAAAATAAGACCGAACTAAGTCTTGAAGCTGCTTTTCCATTCGGCTGACCACTTCTTTGCCCTCTGGCGTGACGTACAGGTGAACATTCCTTCTGTCAGCTTGATCATGTTCACGAAAAATATAGTTTTTCGTAAAAAGACGGTTGGTCATGGATGTTACAGCACTTTTGTTTACATTACATACATAAGCAAGGTCCGTAGATGTACACCCTGGATGTAAATTGATGTATCGAAGCGAGTAATATTGATCAAGTGTCAGCTCTTTATCAAGCTTTTCGGTGATCATACTCGAGACTTTTTTCTCCATCCAGAGATAGACATCTGCATACCTCTGGATGAGCTGGGCAATTTTATTTTGTTCCATACGCTGCTCCTTTTTAGTTTAAGTGTTTAACTATTAAAGAGTTTAACTAATATCCAAAACAAATGTCAATGAATATCCTCGTAAATAAAGCGGCTTTTTCAATGAACATAAAAAAGACAAACTCTGCCGATATGAGTTTGTCTTTTTAAATTTATTTTGTTTTTGGGACGACTTTGAAAACAGACATCCGTTCTTCATCAATTTCTTCATCTAAAATTTGCTGAATATCAGCTAATTGAATTTGTTCCAGCATTGTGACGACATCAAATAAGCTCATGTCTAAGAATGCATATCGAGTAAATTGGTTCGCGATGTATTCTGGAGAATTCATGGCTTTTAAAAAGCTGCCGATTTTTTTCTTGCGTGCAAGCTCAATTTTCTCTTCTGTCATGAGGCTTTTTGCTTGAAGAAGGGTTTCTTTTAATACTTTTGCGAGTTGATCAGGATCATTTGTATCCCCTCCAACTGAAGTGAAGCCAAAACCGCCTTCTTCGGTATAATCGTAGCTGAATGTTTCATCAATTAAGCCCTTTTCATACATCTGTTCATATTGTAAGGAGCTTTTGCCAAACAGCGTCTCTAAAATGAGATTCATCCCAAGCTCATGCTTTAGCAGCTGATTTCCTTTTTTATGCGGATTCTTTGTTTTCAAACCGAACATACATTTAGAGCCTTGTACGTTCATTGGAAGTTCGTATTCTTTCCGGTATACACCTTCAGGCTCATTGATGTCTTTTCGTTTGATCTCCGGCTGGTCTGTAAATGGCTTTTTCGCCTGATTCGCTCTGACTTGATCTAAAATTTGCTTCGGATCAACAGGACCGACAACGAATAGAAGCATATTGCTCGGGTGATAGAACGTTTCATAGCATTCATATAAATGATCTTTTGTAATAGGGGCAATGCTCTCTACTGTTCCAGCAATATCTATTCTCACAGGATGCTCTTGATATAAATTTTCAATCAGACCAAAGAATAAACGCCAGTCCGGATTGTCATCATACATGTTAATCTCTTGACCAATGATGCCCTTTTCTTTTTCGACTGTTTTTTCAGTAAAATAAGGCTCTTGAACAAAATCAATGAGTGTCTCAAGGTTTTGTTCGACATTTGAAGTGCTTGAGAACAAATAAGCCGTTCTTGTAAACGTTGTAAAAGCGTTTGCGGATGCTCCTTGTTTACTAAAAGTATGAAACACATCTCCATCTTCTTTTTCAAACAGCTTATGCTCTAAGAAATGGGCAATTCCATCAGGCACTCGAATCATGTCTTCTTTTCCAAGCGGCACAAATTCGTTATCGACAGAGCCATATTTTGTTGTAAAGGTCGCATAGGTTTTGTTAAACCCTTGCTTTGGCAGCACATAGACGTCAAGTCCGCTTTCCATTTTTTCGTGATAGACCGTTTCTTGCAGCTGATCGAATTGAATTGTTTTCACTGTCATGAAGCACCCTCCGTTCCTTTAAGAAAATAGGTCGTATCCCATTCGATTTTCTGACCCACTTTGATGATGTCCTCTTTTGTCACTCGGTCTAATGCTTCTAAAAAGGAATCAAGGGTTTCCCCAGTTGGCACAACGGCATGCTGATACAAATATTCTGCTGTTCCATAAGACGTATCGATCGTTTCAAGCAGCTGGTTTTTGACGACTGCTTTTGTTTGATCAATTGCTTCATCTGAAAAATCACCTTTTTGCATCGCTTCAAATTGTTCTTTGATGATGTCCACTGCCTGCTGGTAGTTGCCGACTTCAATTCCTGACATCACCATCATCAAGCCTTTAAAGCTCTCAAGTCTAGACACAGCATAGTACGCAAGACTTGCTTTTTCCCGAACATTAATGAAAAGCTTAGAATGCGAGAAACCGCCGAATATGCCATTAAACAAATGCAGTGCCGGATAATCTTTATCTGCAATCGTTGTATGTGTGCGAAAGCCGATATTCAGCTTGCCTTGTTTCACGTCCTCTTCATCAATGACTTCTTTTGGTTCATTTTGAGGTCTTGCTGATTCAGTCTGCTTTTTGACTGGTTCTCTTTCACTTGTTTTAAAGTACTGGGAGACCATTCGGCTGATGTCTTCTTCGTCAACATCTCCGACAACATAAAGATCAAGCTGGTTTGATTGAAGCGCATGCTCATAAGCTTCAAAGAGCGAGTGAGCTGTGATGGCGTCAATGTCTTCCATTTCACCATTGACGTGCAGTGCATATGGTTCTCCTTTACACATTTCCTGCACGAGTCTTAAGTTCGAATAACGCATTTTGTCATCATAAACTGCCTGAATTCGCTGTTTTAAAGTGCGTTTTTCTTGATCCACATATAATTGACTAAACACCCCATCTTCAACATACGGGTGGAATAATAGGTCGGATAGTAAGGAAATCCCTTTTTCTAGTAAAGGAGTTTGATCCTTTAAATATTTTTCATTCGCCATTTCTAGGCGGAAGGTAATGATGTGATTCTCACCTTTTTTTGCCATGTCTGCCGAAACGGTTGCTCCATAGAGCTCATCAAAATAGGCACGCAGTGCGCCTGTTTTGGGCATCTTTTCTGTTCCTCTTAACAGCACATGCGGGAAAAGAGAACGCATGGTGACGTCATCTTTGGATAGCGGTGCAAGCATTTTAAAAAGGATTGTCACGGTTTTGAATTTTTCTGTTTTGACAATATGAGTATGAAGACCGGGTGTGTCCAGTGTCTTCTCTTGTAAGTACGTCATGAGAAACCTCCTTTGTTCATCCTATTTATTATGTATTAGAACATGGCTGATATATACGTGAAACAGCCATTTAATAGACATTATATCAATCAGAGGAAAGGATAGGAAATAAAAACGCCTCTGCTCATAGCAGAGACGCCAGTCGTTATTTCATTCTAAACGGCCACCAATTCCATTTACCAAAAATACGAACCATGACCGGAATAAAGAGGGGCAATACAACAAAAGCATATAATAAAAGTCCAATGAGTACGACCGTTGCAATTTCAACAAGCGATAATACTCCTGATGGCAGCATAGCAGCGAACGTACCTGCTAAAATGGCCACTGCAGAAATAATGACAGAACCCATATTTCTCATCGCTGATATCATCGATGCTTGTACATGCTCTCCCTTCCATTCATTAAAACGATCCATGAGGAAGATGGAATAATCGATCCCGAGCGTCACAAGAATGACAAAGCTGAAAAATGGGACAGCCCAGCTGACACCATCGTAGCCAAAAAATGTTTTAAAGATCCATTCTGTTAAACCGATTGATGTAAAATACGTTAAAATCAGTGAAAGTGTTAAGTATATCGGCATGACGATTGACCGTAATAAAATAATTAAAATAATAAAAATACCAATTAACATGAAGATAACAGTTCGAATAAAGTCACCGTCAGACGTTTCTTTTAAGTCCACATTTAAGCTTGAGATACCAGATACCCCGTATTTGGCATTTTTGAGTCCACTTACAGGTAAATATTGATCAAGGGTTTCCTCAATTTTCGCGACACCTTTCATCGCTTCATTGCTGTATGGATTCACATTTAAGATGACTTCAAAAGTCGTTAATTTACGATCTGGAGACATATACGTATGAAAGATTTGCTTAAATTCTTGGCGTTTCAGCACTTCTTCTGGAATAAACCAGCCCGTTACTTCTTCATCTGGCGCTTGCTGAAGCTGCTTTAAGTAGCCGTCAGCCTCGGTGAAGCCGCTTTTGACCTGCTCAAGCCCTTCAATACTTTCATCTAATCCATCTGTTAATAACGTAAGTTTCGATGAAAGCTGGCTAAATCCTTTTTTGATGGCTTTTTGGCCTTCTGTCAGCTGATCTGCACCATCTTCGATTTTAGGCATTTCTTTAATCAATTGTTTTTGGCCCTCATTTGTTTGGTCAAGGCCGTCATAAATTTGATCAAGCCCGTCCATGAGCGCTTGCACTTGGCGTTTTACTTCTTTTTGCTTGCTTGATAAGGTTTGAATCACTTGATCTGCCTGCTTGATCTTTTGCTTAAAATGAGCGGCTTCCTCTTCATATACACTCATTTGATCCCCTGCTTGATCAAGCATTCCTTTTGTTTCTTTGAATACTTTCTTGATTTCTTTATATTCATCCATGTCTTTTACTTCTGGAAGACGATTTTCTAGTGCTTCAAATGATAGATTTTCATAGGATGCTTTTACTTTCTTAATGGTTGTCATCAGCTGCTGATTCGATTTTGCATGGCGTTCAAGTGTATTCACCACACGCTCTAGCTCTTGAATCATCGTTTCGCTGCTGCGATATTCTTGCTCTAATTCTTTTTTCGCTTTTTTGATTTTACTTCGAATGGTGCCGACGCCTTCCTTACTGCGTCTCACCCCATCTTCTAAAGAGATTAGCGATTCCCTGACTTCTCCGACACCGCTTTTGATTGCTTTTGTTCCATCAATCAGCTGGTCAATGCCTTGAGCGGATTCTTCAATTTTTGGTTTTTGTTTGAGAAGAGCGAGGTTTGTTTCGGTCAAGCCATCTGAAATTTTCCCGATTCCTTCATGGCCTTTGCCAAGTTCTCCTCCCAGCTCTTTCGCTTGAGAGGTGACATAAAGCTGGCTCAGCCCGTCCCCAACAGGACGCGTGACACTGCGGACTGTTTTGACTTCGTCAATGTCATTTAATTTACGAGTCAGTTTTTCAATCATGACAATCTTTTCTTGATTATCTAGCTTATCATCATTTTCGACAAGCACATTCAGCGGCAGCGCTTCACCAAAGCCAAATTGCTCTGATATCGTATTAAATGCAGACACCGACTCATATTTATTCCCAATTTCATTTAAACTGTTATAAGATAGGGTCCCGTCGTACATCAGAATAGGAGGTACCGTAATAAGAGCGACTAACCCTAAGCTGATCAGCGGCCTTTTAAATGAAAAACGCCCAGCCCATTCCCACATTTTACTTTGCGGGTGCCGAATGTTTTCTCTTTTAGATGGCCAGAATAGAGATTTTCCGAAAACAGACATAAAAAAGGGAACGATGGTGACAAGGGCAATCAGCAGAATGCCTACTCCAACGGCAACACTAACGGCTGATTGATACAATTGGAATTTAGCAAATCCAATACTTGAGAAGCCGACTAACACGGCTAAGCCGCTGAAAAATACCGTTTTCCCTGCACATTGATACGTGACGATAATCGACTCTTTGACATCACGGCCTTGACCGATCTCCTCTTTAAAACGGCTTAACAGCAGGATGCAATAATCCGTTCCGATACCGAACATAATGGCTACCATAAAAATCTGAGTAAAATTAGATAGAGGAAATTGTGTATATTCTACGAGAAAAGCCACAATACACCGGCTGACAGCGTAAGAAATGCCTATCGTAATGAGCGGAACAACAGGTGCCAATATCGATCTGAAAACAATAATTAAAATAAAGAAAATAAAAATCATCGTGATAAGTTCGGTTTTCTTCAGACCTTGTTGAGAGCTTTGAATGACATCTGAATCCACAAACTTTTGACCCGTTATTTCATATGAGACATGATAGTGCTTTAAAACTTCCTCAATTTGTTCTTTAATCTTCACAGCTTTTGTTTCGTAGTGGTCGAATTTGAATGGAACAAGAAGTGTACTTTTATCCTTTGATAAAAGTTGTTTTTGAATGTCCGGATCTACATGAAAATACGAAGTAATTCCGTCAATGTGGAGTTCTGGGGCATTTGACATGAGTGCAGCTAAAGCCTTTTTTAATTCCTGCTCTTTCGCAGGGAACAGATGTTGTTCGGAGAATACAAGCACACCTGTATCTTTCTTCCCGTTCTTATCTGACAGCTTATCCAATAGGTGAAGTGCTTCAGCTGTTGGTGTCCCCTCCGGAACCTTTAATTGCCCTTTTTCTCTTGTTAATTCCTCTAAATCGGGCGCAGTAATAAACAGAATCACAGCTGTTATCATCCACACCACTAATACAATCCATCTTGCTTTAATTATTTGCAACATAGCTGCTTCAAGCTCCTTCTACTTCTTCAATCAATTTGCTGTATGTGAGCGTGTCTGAAGTGCTGACTGCGTCTCCTTCAAATGGCAGGATGACCTATTCAATTGTCCTTTCGTGTTGAAGAAGCATATCTCCATCATCAGCACGCGAGCTCAATTTCTGCCTAAAGAAAGACAGAAAATGAATGTTTTTGAACACCTCCAATTTGGGATAATTTAAAAGATATTACTATACATTAGTTTAACTATCAAAATTTTACATGTCAATTTATAAAAAAGAAAAAAGATGGCAAAATACCATCTTTTTTCTATATTTAAACCGTTTTTAATTGTTCACTCTCATCCTCTTCATCTGGCTGGATGAAAAAGAGGACCAAAAATAGTGAGATGAGACTGCAAATGGTCGAGAGAATAAAAACAATGGAGTCCCCTTTATCCATTAGATAGGCAAAAATCGGAGGTCCTAAAGCAACACCGATAAAACGCATACTGCTATAAAATGACGTAATGGTACCGCACTGCTCTTTTTCAATTCCTTCTGTAATCAGCGCATCAAGTGCAGGCAGCACAATACCGATGCCCACTCCGCCAATGCTTAAACAGATAAACAATACGTAAAAGCTGTGATTCCACCATAAAAAAATATAAGAAAGTGATAACAAAGCCATCCCTACAATTAAAAAGATTCTCATTTTTCCTTTTTCTTTTCCAATCGTTTTTCCAGCAATGTAGGAACTGATTGATAGAAAAAGGAGCGGAATACTCAGCAAGAGCCCTTTTTTGACGCCCTTTATTTGATAAGCCGCCTCTAGGTTATCGGATAGGTAAAAAAGCACACCAAAAAGAAGAAACATAATAAAACCGCCAATAGCAAAAATGGCATAAAGCCAGCGTCCCTCATGCTTAAAAATGGTCTTTGTTGATTTTAAAAATTCTTTAAATGTAGGCGGGTCCTCCTCTTTTTTCGCCGACTCTACCATGAACAGTACCATGAGAAAGCTGATGATCGAAAAGAACGGGATGAACCAAAAAGGCACAAACCAAAACCATGAAGCAAGAAGTGCCCCAATAATAGGGCTTAGTACCTTACCTGCTGTATTAGAGGTTTCAATGGCGCCAAGTCCTGCACTGACCTCTTCATCATCATGAAACAAATCTCCAATAAACGGCATAACGACAGGTGCGGCTCCAGCTGAACCAATACCTTGAAGGACCCTTCCAAACAGAATCCACATATAAGGTTCTTTCATGATCGTTGAGGCGACTGCTGCCACAGCTCCTCCAAGTCCGGCGATTAAAAGACACGGCAGCAGTACCTTTTTCCGCCCAATCCGGTCTGATAAGTAACCGGCGATTGGAATACATAAGATGGCTACAACCGAATATACCGTAATAATGAGAGAGACTTGAAAGGAAGTAATCGAGAGTTTCTTTTCTATCTCTGGCAATACTGGTATTAACATCGAGTTCCCTAGTGTCATGATTAGAGGGACTGATGATAATGCAATGATATTCTTTTTACTGACTGTTTTCTCGCCCAACATCATTCACCCAATTCTATATACTGTTACGTATTAGTGTGGCAAGTTTGACGAGTATTATGTATGGGCAAACAAAAAGCAGACGCCTATGGAAGCGACTGCTTGTTAAAATCGTTTGCGTATGACATGAAAGCTGAATTTATCCGCTCGAAAATAATTGAGGGAGTATAAGACCGGCTGATCATCCTGATCATAGTGCATTTGTTTTAGTAATAATAACGCCGTTTCAGGGTCACAATCTAGAATCGGTGAGACCTGATCGTGGTAGCCAATTGGTTCAATGTCAGCAACTGCATATTTAATCCCGCTGTGCGGTTCTCTTCCAAACAGCTCAAAAAGAGACTCTTCTTCATGTGTAAAAGAAGCGGGAAGATGTTTGACCGGAATTTTATCTAAACAATAAACAACTGGCTGCCCATCTGCCGTTCGAACGCGTTCCATTGAAAAAATCCCATCAGATTTATCACACTGAAAACGAATGACATCATTCTCTGTTGGCTCCCCTTCTTGCGAGGATAAAAAGATGGTGCCAGGCGTCATATTGACCTGCTCAATCATTTTCGTGACACTTGTCAGCTGTTCTATGCCTGTCGAAAAAAGTGGTCTTGAATTGACGAAAGTCCCTACCCCATGCCTTCTAATTAAATACTTCTCTTCTTCTAATATACGAAGGGCCTCACGCAGTGTCGCTCTGCTCACACCTAAAAGTTTTGAGAGCTCAAACTCAGAAGGCAGCTTTTCTTTTTCGGCATATACACCTGTTTGAATATCTTCTTTTATACGGTCAATCACTTTCAAATATAAATGGCGATTGTCTGTTTTGGTCGACATGTTTTCCCTCCGTCTAATCAATGCAAATGATAAGATGAGAAATCTCTATTCCGAGATAAGTTGAACATAACTATATCATGTTTTTGCAAATAAATAAATAGTCTGACATCCAGTTAACATAATCATACTATCGTTTACTATTTTTCAGGAAAGCTCTCTTCAATTATGAAGAGAGCTCGTCATATTGTTCTTTTGAGAGAAGAACTTCTCTCGGTTTACTTCCTTCATATGGGCCTACCACGCCCCGCTCTTCCATTGCGTCAATGAGACGTGCCGCCCGGGTATAACCGATGCGGAATCTTCTTTGCAGCATAGAAACAGAAGCCGTCTGCATGCCGATAATCAATTCAACTGCTTCATCATACAGATCATCTTCCACAGCAGCAAGCTGATCCTGCGTTTCTTCGCTCGGAATCATTTCCTCTTGGTATTGAGCTTTTTGCTGTGTGATCACGTGATCCACAACATGCTCCACTTCTTCATCTGATAAAAAGGCGCCTTGCACACGAACCGGCTTGTTTGCACCAACAGGTAAAAACAGCATGTCCCCTCTGCCCAGCAGCTTTTCTGCGCCTCCCATATCAAGGATCGTCCTTGAATCGGTTTGAGAGGATACGCTAAAGGCAATGCGGGACGGGATGTTGGCTTTAATGACACCTGTAATGACATCGACAGAAGGTCTTTGGGTGGCGATAATCAAATGAATTCCCGCAGCACGAGCCATTTGAGAAAGTCTTGTAATGGAATCTTCCACATCAGAGGAAGCGACCATCATTAAATCTGCAAGCTCGTCTACTATGACAACAATATAAGGAAGCTCTGGCTGTTTAGCATCTTCTGTTTGATTCATACGTTTAATGTAATCATTGTATCCTTCAATATTTCTTGTCCCCGTATGCGAAAACAATTCATAGCGGCGTTCCATTTCGCTGACTACTTTTTTCAGTGCCTGCGAGGCTTTCTTAGGGTCAGTTACGACAGGAGCCAAAAGGTGCGGAATACCGTTATACACATTTAATTCAACCATTTTCGGATCAATCATCATCATTTTCACTTCATGAGGCTTCGCTCTCATGAGAATGCTTGTGATAATACCATTGATACACACACTTTTTCCGCTTCCAGTCGAACCTGCTACAAGCAAATGCGGCATTTTGTTCATTTCAGCAAGCACAGCTTCACCCGAGATATTACGGCCGAGTCCAATGAGGAGCTTAGCATTTGGACGGTCATTTTGCTTCGATTCTAATACCTCTTTTAATGAAACCATAGCAATTTCTGCATTCGGAACTTCGATGCCTATGGCTGATTTACCAGGAATCGGCGCCTCAATTCGAATATCCTTTGCTGCGAGCGCGAGGGCTAAATCATCACTTAGATTGACGATTTTGCTGACCTTCACACCAACATCTGGATATACTTCATATTTGGTCACAGCTGGACCTAAATGAACCTGTGTGACTTTTGCTTTCACACCAAAGCTTTGAAATGTTTTTTCAAGCTTTCTGGCATTTTCATAAATATTTTTCTTATCTGTTTGCTGACCTGAATGCTGGGGCTCTGCCAAAATATCAAGTGACGGCAATTCGTAATCTTTGTTTTCAAGTTCTGTAAATGTCATCGGCGGTGCCTCTTTTGGTTCATCGGCTGTATCTGATTGAACTGGTGCACTTTGCACAGAGTCCTGAAGAGGCGCTGTCTCTTTTGCCGCCTGCTTTTTTTGAACCGTCGGGGTGAGAATGTCATCTCTATCTGCAAAGCTTGAAATAATCGGCTGGCTATTATCAGAAGACGGCGTTTCCTCTTCGATCAAGATCAGATCATCCTCGTCTTCTTCTTCTTGAATGCGTGAACGTTTTTTCTTTTCACCTGTTTTCTGAGAGGACGCGCTCTTTTTCGCCTGCCTGATTCCTTTCATATCTTCAACAAACGCTTTCCACTGCTTCACCATAAATTGTGATAGAGGAATCGTCACTTTTTTCACCATTTCCTGAAGGGATCGGTTTGTAATCAGGACAATTCCAATCAGCATCAGAACAATCGCCATGATTTGCGAGCCTGCTTGTGCAAATAAGAAATAAGAAGCAGCAAACAATACGGCTCCGATCATGCCGCCCCCTAAATCAGGCGATCCTGTTTCACCTTTCATATCCATCAAGAAGAGCTCAAATGTATTTCTAATCACACTTTGAGAGCCAATGACACCAGCAGATGAAAGATGCTGAAAGAGCTTCACATGTGACAAAAGCAAGATACTCGCAATGATGCAGTAGAGACCTGCTTTTCTTCTTGTTAAAATATCTGGGATTTGTTTTTTCCAGAAAATCGTCACACCAAAAAGAAATAATCCGATAAGGCAGAGAATGAACCATTCACCTGCAAAAAATCGGAATAGATGTACAAAGGTTTGTCCAACAACGCCCAGCTGTAAAATGGCAATGATCGCTATGGCAATACAGACTAACCCATTTAATTCATATTTCAGTTTTAGCTGTTTATTTTGTTTTTTTCTCATTTTCCGTTTTCTCTTTTTAGCCATACTCATCACCTTACTACGAAAGAAAATATAACCTACCGAAAGATCAGAAAGAAAGCAGCCTGGTTTTGGCTGCATCTTGTTGTAAGTTTTCCCTTTATTATAGCATAGAATCATTCATATGAGTCGGTTTGATTGGTGCCTAAATGTAACTTCAATCGCTTGCCTGGTGCAAGCTCTTGATTGAGAAAATCCATTGGATTGGTGCTCATGACTTGAACAATTTCTGCTTCATCTTCTTTCATTTCAACCATCACTGGCACACCTTGAATGTTTACCTGCTGGAGCTTGCGTTCTCCCTGTTCCTCAGCGTAAATGGCTTCATATGGCATAGGCGTATATAAAATCATTGGATCAGCCCCTCGTTTTGAGATGCCCTGTCTCCGATAAGTTCGTTCAACTTTTTAATCGCTTGTCCTACACCGCCCACTTCATTCATGAGTCCGTATTCTGCTGCCTCATGACCAACGACATTTGTTCCGATGTCTCTTGTCAAATTGCCCTTTGAGAACATGAGCTCTTTAAACTTCTCTTCTGTAATGTTGGAGTGGCTTGTGACAAAGTTAATGACTCTTTCCTGCATTTTATCTAAGTATTCAAAGGTTTGCGGAACGCCAATCACAAGACCTGTTAATCGCACAGGATGAATGGTCATTGTGGCTGTTTCTGCAATATACGAATAGTCACACGATACAGCAATCGGGACACCTATCGAGTGGCCGCCGCCAAGCACAATCGAGACAGTTGGTTTCGATAAAGAAGCAAGCATTTCTGCAATCGCGAGTCCCGCTTCAACATCTCCTCCTACTGTATTTAAGATGATCAGAAGACCTTCTATTTTCGGGTTTTGTTCAACAGCTACGATTTGTGGAATGACATGTTCGTATTTGGTTGTTTTATTTTGCGGTGGAAGCTGCATGTGGCCTTCAATTTGTCCAATAATGGTGAGGCAATGGATATTTGTATCTTGCGGCAGCTGCGGAACGGCTGTTTCACCAAGCTGCTGTATTTTGCTCATAATGCTGTCTTTTTCTTCTGGCTTTCGCTCAGGCTGCTGTTCATTCTTTTCGTCCATTTGTCTCCATCCTTTCCTCAAACTCTTCTCCTATTATGAACAAATAGGGCATATTCCATCCGCATTCCTCATGCCACATCTAAAAAGCCCAAAGAGCTTATGCTCCTTGGGCTTTATCATCACACTTCCATAATAATTGGAATGATCATCGGCTTACGTTTTGTTTTTTCATATAGGAATTGATTTAGCACATCGCGCATGGATTGTTTCAATGTTGACCATTCAACAATTGAGTTTTCCGTTTGCTCTTTGACAATCTCTTTGACCATTTCTGTTGCTTTCACAATCAGCTCTTCGGATTCTCTTACATAGACAAATCCTCTTGTGATGATTTCAGGTCCAGAAATTAATTGTTTCTTTTGTTTATCGAGCGTAATGACAACAATCAAGATACCGTCTTGAGACAATAGACGTCTATCGCGTAACACGATGTTTCCGATATCACCAACGCCAAGACCATCGATCAAAATGTTTCCTTGATGAACTTTTTCACCGATTTTGACGTTCTGTCCTCTAAACTCAACAACATCTCCTTTATCAATCAAGAAAATGTCACTGCGTTTCATACCTACTTCTTCAGCAATACGAGAATGTGCTTTTTGCATACGATATTCGCCATTCACCGGAATTAAATACTTCGGTTTTAGTAAGTTCAGCATCAGCTTTAACTCTTCTTGGCACCCATGTCCAGATACATGTACACGTTTTTGCGCAAAAATGACTTGTGCTCCGCTCCTTGTAAGGAAATCCACTGTTTTAGAGTATGTGAGTTCTTGTCCAGGAAGAGGTGTAGATGCAATCACAACCGTGTCATCTTTTTCAATATGAAGCTGTTTGTGATTTTGCTTCGCCATTTTTGTTAAAGCAGCAAGCGGCTCTCCGTGGCTTCCAGCGGTCAGGATGACCACGTCGTTTTTCGCCATTTTCTTCACTTCTTGAACGGGTACAAATAATTCTTCGTCTGCTGTAACATAACCAAGCTTGATCGCCAGCTGAAGGGTTGTCATCATATTCTTCCCTGCAACGGCAAGCTTACGGCCATTTTGATTTGTTGCATTAATGATCTGCTGCACGCGGTTAATATTAGATGAAGACACAGCAACAATCACACGATTTTCAGCATTGTACATCGCATTTGAGATTTCGTCTTGGACGAGCGCCTCAGAAGGTGTATAGCCTGGTTTTTCCGCATTTGCACTGTCTGAAAGTAGTGCTAAAACGCCGTTGTTTCCAATTTTCGCAATCTCTCCGATGTCACAGGCTTGGTTAAGCGCTGGGGTTTGATCAAATTTAAAATCACCTGTGCATACGATTGAACCAAGAGAGGTTTTGAAGCTGATCCCAACTGAATCAGGAATGCTGTGATTCGTTCTAAAGAACGATACTTTTGTTGTTTCAAAAGTAATAACTGATTTTGCATGTACCTCACGCAAATCAGCTTTTTGATTGAAGCCATACTGCTTTAATTTTTCTCGAAGTAACGCAAGGGTCAGCTTCGTTCCGTAGACTGGTACAGACAATTTGCTCAAGCAATGGAATACGCCTCCGATTGCTTCATCATGTCCGTGGGTAAGAAAAATTGCTTTCACCCGATCAGCACGCTCTGTTAAATAAGAGATATCAGGAATGACGACGTCAATGCCCAGCATTTCATTTTCTGGATGCATTAAACCTGCATCTACTACATATATGTCCGAATCAATCTCAATGACATATAGGTTTTTTCCGATTTCTCCAACGCCTCCGAGTGCAATAATTCTTACGTTCTCTGTATTTTTCTTTTTCAAAATTCTTATCCTCCTAGTCTCAAGCCCGTCCATCATCGCTTAATGCTATTATAACTGAATCTAATTTTAGAAAACAAGATGAAGTCACATTTTAAGAAAGTGTTTATGTATAAAAAACGGTCATACTCAGGGACATCTGAGAATGACCGCTTACGAAATCTTTTGTTTTGATCAGCTGTTTAAAACGCTGCTTAAATCCAGTCTCTCTTCTTCTGACAAAGGCAAAAGCGGAAGACGAACAGATCCGACATCTAGTCCTTTCAGCTGAAGGGCTGTTTTGACAGGTGTTGGATTTGGCGCTGAGAAAAGCTGTTTCATGATTGGAAGCAGCTTTTGATGGATCAAAGCTGCATTCGCTGTCTGGCCTGAAGCATAGCTTTTCAGCATTTGCTGCATATCCAGCCCTACGATATGAGACGCAACCGAGACAACTCCTTTTGCACCAACAGATACAGCCGGAAGTGTTAAACTGTCGTCCCCTGAATATACGTCGAAATCTTCTGGCGTCTCTGCAATGATTTTTGTCATGGCATCAAGATCGCCGCTTGCTTCTTTGATGGCAACAATGTTAGGTATTTGCGCAAGCTTAATCGTTGTTTCTGGTGCTAATGACGCAGCCGTTCTTCCTGGTACATTGTAAAGCATGACAGGAAGAGATGTAGACTCGGCAATGGCTTTAAAGTGTGCATACATGCCTTCCTGTGATGGCTTGTTGTAATAAGGTACGACAAGCATCACTGCATCAACGCCCGCTTCTTCTGCTTTTTTCGTTAGTTTGATAGACGCATTTGTATTATTACTGCCTGTTCCTGCAATGATTTTACAACGACCATTTGCTAATTTGACCGATTGCTGAAAAAGAGCGACTTTTTCTTCATTCGATAAAGTTGGCGATTCGCCTGTTGTCCCTGCAACGACTAAGGAGTCACTGCCGTTTTTTAACAAGTAATCAATGAGAATTGATAGCTTTTGGAAATCGATGTTGCCCTTTTTATCAAAAGGTGTAATCATAGCTGTTGCGATATTTCCGAAATTCATTTTTTTCACCTCATCATGATTCAATCACATTTATCTTGAAAGTTCAAACACTTCATGCAGGGCATTGACAGCCGCTCTCATGTTTTCTTCGTTCACTAACACCCAAATGGTCGTATGACTGTCAGCCGATTGTAAAATCGGAATGTTTTGCTCGGATAGAGCCGTTACAATTTTAGATGTGACACCTGGTACACCCATAATGCCTGCGCCAACAGCTGATACTTTCGCACAATTTGTTGTCACAATTGGTGTATAGCCAAGATCTTTTAGGATCGACGTTGCCTTTTCAGTCATTGCACCTGTCACTGTATACACAATTTCACTCGGTGTGATATTGAAGAAGTCGACACTGATTTGTGCGTTTGCCATTGCTTTGAAGACCTCTGTTTGTACGCTGTACTGACCTTCTTTTGCAGGGACTTTGATTTGTGTCACATCATTGACATGTGCAATACCCGTAATGAGGCGGTCATACACATCATGGCTCATTTTATCTGAGTAGTGTGATGTAACGAGCGTGCCCTCATCATCAGAGTATGTTGAACGGACCCTCATTGGTACTTTTGCCTGCATCGCAATTTCAACAGCTCGCGGGTGAATGACTTTTGCCCCTTGATATGCGAGGTTGCAAATTTCCGTATATGTCACGACTCTCAGCGGTTTTGCATTTTCAACAATGCGGGGATCTGCTGTCATAACGCCTTCTACATCTGTAAAAATATCAATAAAGTCTGCCTGCAATGCAGCGCCTAAAGCTGCTGCGGACGTATCACTGCCACCTCGTCCGATTGTTGTCACGTCTCCATTTTTCGCCGCTCCCTGGAACCCAGCGACAACGACAACATCATGTTCAGACAGTGCTGCTTCCAGACGTTCGCACTTCATGTCAATAATTTTCGCACTTGTATGCTCCTTATCAGTCACAAAGCCCGCCTGAGCTCCAGTCATCGCTACAGCCTTTAGACCGTTTTCATTCAGCATACTTGAAAACACAACAGCTGAGATATTCTCCCCGCAGGAAACAAGCAAGTCTTTTTCTCTGTTTGTCATATGCTGCGCGCTGCCGTAAAGCAGACCGAGCAGCGTATCTGTCGCATAGGGATCGCCTTTTCGTCCCATTGCAGAAACGACAACAACCGACTTATAGCCTTTCTCTTTTGCAGATAAGATATGTGCAAGTGCCCTTTTTCTACCTTGATCATCTTTGACAGATGTACCGCCAAATTTTTGGACAATTATTTTCACTGTTTTCACTCCAAGTTCATTCTGACGTAACAGAAGAGAGCAGGCGAAAGATGCCTAACTCTCTTCTGTTCGTCCTCATCATCCATTGAATGTTAAACTAATTTTAATGCTTTTAAGCTTTCTGCAATTTGAACAGAGTTCCATGCAGCGCCTTTAAGCAGGTTATCAGATACAATCCACATATGGAACCCGTTTGGACGGTCCAAATCTTTCCGAATGCGGCCGACAAATACGTCGTTTTTCCCAACAGCATCTGCTGGCATTGGATAAATTTGCTGAGACGGATCATCTTGCAGCGTAATTCCTGGTGCATCTTTTAGAATTGATTTGAGGTCTTCCACTGTTGCATCATTTGATTCTAGTTCGACGTAGACAGATTCTGAATGACCTGTTTCAATTGGAAGCCTTACGCATGTTGCCGCTACTTCCAGCTCAGGCATATGCATGATTTTTTTCGTTTCGTTGATCATTTTCATTTCTTCGAATGTATAACCGTTGTCTTGGAATTTATCAATTTGCGGAATCGCATTAAATGCAATTTGATAAGGCATGACTTCTGGTGTTACATCCTCTTTATTTAAAATGGCTTGTGATTGGCTGTATAGTTCGTCAATGGCTTCATGTCCCGCACCTGATACTGCTTGATACGTAGAGACAATGACTTTTTTCATTCCATATGCCTGACGAAGCGGTTCTAATGCCGCTACCATTTGAATCGTTGAACAGTTAGGGTTTGCAATGATCCCTTGATGATCATGCAAATCTTTTTCGTTTACCTCTGGTACGACAAGAGGGATGTTTTCGTCCATACGAAAAGCACTTGTGTTGTCAACAACAATCGCACCTCGTTTGACTGCTTCAGGAGCCAGCGCTTTAGAAACATTTCCTCCAGCACTGAATAATGCAATGTTCACTCCTTCAAAGCTTTCAGGTGTTGCTTCCTGAACAGTGTACTCTTGACCTCTGAATGTCACTTTTGTTCCAGCAGAACGTTTTGAGGATAGTAGAGTAAGTGTATCCATTTCAAAATCTCTGTCAGCTAGTGTTTTTAACATTTGTTGACCGACAGCTCCAGTCGCTCCAACTACAGCTACATGCAATCCTCTTCCCATCAGTAAAACTCCTTCCGACCCATCCATGATTCTTTTCTTTCGGATGGCCATCCTATGACTTTTTACATTTTATTTTACCATAGAAAAGCAAGGCTTGAAGCATCTTTTTTGAATCTTTCATGATTTTCTAGTGAATCTATTATTCGTTTGGTCCAATTAAAATTGGCTGAATTTGTCTATGCTGGAGTGCCTCTTCTACTGTTTGAGTTAGCAGATTCATGTTCGCGACCATAGAGGTCGGTTTTTTGAATGGATCATCCTGACCAAACGGAATAAAGAAAATATTCTTTGTCGACATGAGCCTCATCAGATTTGTACCATTTAAACCTAACGCATCATTTGTTGAGATTCCTAAAACGACAGGTCGATGATTCCGTATGGTTGCTTTAGCAGCCATTAAAACAGGACTGTCTGTCATGGCATTTGCAAATTTCGCCATCGAGTTTCCAGTTAAAGGAGCAATGACCATACAATCAAGCGGCAGCTTAGGCCCGAGCGGCTCTGCTTTCACGATTGAGTCAATCGCTTGAAATCCAGTCAGCTTCTCAATCCGCTCGATCCACTCGGCTCCATCTCCAAATCTCGTATTCGTACTCTGCACCGTGTACGACACCACTGGACGCACCTCTGCCCCTTCTTTTACAAGCGCTTCGATTTGCGGAAAAACAGCCTCATACGTACAGTGGGAACCTGTTAAACCAAAGCCGATTCTTTTCCCTTTTAATGTTGTCATGATTCCATCCCCCTTTTTTCCTCCGCAAGTTCACATAAAAGCCCGGAAAGCACTTTTGCAATGATTTGTCCTGCTGTTTTTGGTGCAACAATCCCCGGGAGTCCTGGTGCAAGAAGTGCCTTCACTCCGTGCTTTTGTGCAAAGTCAAAGTCTGTTCCGCCTGGACGGGAGGCGATATCCAAAATGAGTGTCTTTGGTGTCATGCTGACGATGACAGATGAATCTAATACGAGACTTGGAATGGTATTGATGATAATATCAACATCCGTTACTTCCTCTTTTAACTGGTCCATTGAAAATGGATGAAGACCCATCTCAAAGGCCCGCGCTAAATGTGCTGTGTCTGCCGCCCCTACTTTTACGTCTGCCCCTAGTGCCCGAAATGTGCGGGCAATGGTGAGTCCTGTTCTTCCAAGTCCGAGGACTGCGACATGAGACCCGTGAATCGTATAGTCCGTTTGCTGAATGGCCATCATGATAATTCCTTCAACTGTTGGAATAGAGTTATATATGGCAATATCATCTCGCTCAAACAGCTTCACAAGCTTCCGGTTCACCTGCTTTGCCAGATTGTCTAAGTACGTATTTGAAATACCTGAGTACAAGGTACAATGGGCAGGGGTTCTTTCTAAATATTTAGCTTCCAGCAAGACCTGCTCGTTTGAAAAAACTGTAGCAACAGCGCCTTCATCCGTTGTCCCAGATACTGGCAGGATCATACTGTCTACTTGTTCGAATGGAAGTTCAGACATTTTCAGCTTTTCAGCACCGATAAATCCATGATCCAGCTGGTCAAATCCAACCAAAAATACTTTGGCATGCTGCTGTGACAACTTGCGAATAATTTCAAGCTGCCTTGCATCTCCCCCGATCACCGCAACCGTTAAACCGCTCAACATACTGACCGTTCACCTTCTTTATTTAAAAAAGTCTGTAATATTTTCTGAATCTCCCTTTCAGCATATGAGGAGAGGATTCAGCCTGTGAACAAATCAGAGAGAGAAAAGAAAAAGAGCACCCATTATTGCGGGTGCTCTTTTTCTCCGTGCAGCTGAAGTTCTTCAGGCACATCGAGAATGATCATATCTGATCCTATTTTTTGAATGTGATTCCACGGGACGCGGATGTCATTTCCTTGTTTTCGAAAGCCAAACCACTTCACGGAAGGTATAATGAGTGCTGTAATTTGACCGTCCTGTTCATTGATTTCAAGGTCAGTTTGTCCAAGCACGCCAAGCCGCTCCGCTCTTTTAATATCGACGATCTCTTTTCCCGACAGTTCACTCAGCCTCAAAATCGCATCACTTCCCTTCCGTATCATATATGCAGCAGGCAAGAGAAATAGACCGGATCTCTTTAATGACTAGTTTGGAGAGGAAGCCGAGCCTCTTTCATGTAGTGATCATGCCATAATTCCAAGTTGTAAAGCATCCAGACTTTTTGATCCGCTCCATTTTTGTTTTTCTGATTCGAATGATTTCGTAAAAATTGCTCTAGCGGCTTTCTTTGAAACAGTTCTGTTGCAAAGCTTTGTTGATCAAGAAGCTTCTCTTCGATTTCTTTCATCCTTTTGCTCATCCAATGATACACAGGAACCGGAAAACCCATTTTTCTTCTATATAATATACGCTTATCCACCGTTTGCTCCATTGTCTTTTTCAACATATATTTCGGAATGTCTTGTACCTCACTTGTTTTGAGACTCGACTGAAAAAAGGCTTGCAGCCTGCTAGGCAGTCCTTTATAAGGAAGCTTATATTTGAAGGGCATGTCATTGACAAATTGGATGATGCGATGATCAAGAAATGGAACACGCGCTTCTAGTCCATGTGACATCGTCATCATATCCAGCCGGTCTAACAGATTGGGTAAATGAATCTGCTGAAATAAATAGAGCAGTTTATTTTCATAAGACTCCCCCTCCATCTTTTGAAAACAATGGGCAATAAACTGGTTCATGTGCGAGTCAGGAGGATCAATTGAATCAGCGTGACGACTTAAAAGCAGCTCTTTTTCGCCAGCAGTAAACCATGCATACCTTTTTTTGTAATGATCCATCTCACCTTCAAGGTGGATCATTTGATGGACCTCGTGCTGAAAGGATGGTTCAAATAATACCTTAGAAAGGATGGAGGACAGTTTTCTGTTTTTTTGAAGCCATAAAATTTTCCGCCAATCTGCTGGACTCCTAAAGACACGTCCATAACCTGCAAACAATTCATCCGCTCCTTCACCACATAAAACAACCGTCACGTGCTTTTTTGCTTCCCGTGACATATGGTAAAAAGCGACTTCATGAGGAATAGAAAGAGGATGATCTCTTCGCTTCACAACTTCAGGCAGTAATTGAAAGTACTCTTCTTCACTCATTCGATGTGAGTGAAGCTTGACATTGTATTGATCTGCCGCGAGTTTGGCATAACTTTCTTCAGAAAAGCCTTCCTCTTCAAAGCTGGTCGAAAAACAATGAATATTCTCGTTTTTGTATTTGGACATCAAAGCGACAATCGAAGTCGAATCCACTCCCCCGCTCAAAAAAGCTCCCACAGGCACATCAGACATCATCTGTTTTTGCACACTATCTTGAATTAATTCAAACAATTCCTTTTGATAATAACGTTCTCCCCGATCGATCCCATCAGCCGGAAGCGGATATTGCCAGTAGGCCTCTTTTGTTATGCCTGTTTCATCTATTCTCAAGATAACACCTGGGGGTAATTTTTGAATTCCTTGAAAAAAAGTCTGCTCTCCGATCGAATAACGGAAGGATAAATAACTAAGAACAGCCTCCGGCTCAATAGCAGTTTTTATGTCAGGATGCTGAAAAAGAGCCTTCATTTCCGATCCAAAAATAAGCCCTCCCCGGCATTCTGAAACATACAGCGGTTTGATCCCAGACCGGTCTCTAAACAAATAAAGTGCTTTCTTCTTTTTATCCCATATCGCAGCTGCAAACATTCCGTTTAATTGCTCAACAAAGGAAATTCCGTATTCTTCATAACCATGAACAAGTACTTCTGTATCTGTCTGCGTACGAAACAAATGGCCTTTATTCCATAATTTCTCTCTTAAATCTTTGAAATTATAAATCTCACCATTTAGAATCACACAGATAGAATCATCTTCATTTGTTATTGGCTGCGGTCCAGATTGAATATCAATAATGGAAAGCCGCGTATGAACCAAACCAACTGAGTCATCTTGATATACACCACTATCATCAGGTCCACGCACAGCAAGGGCGTTTTTCATCTTCAGTAAGATGTGAGGATCTAGTGGTGCTTGGTTAAAATGACAATAACCTGCAATGCCGCACATAGACATGGCTCCCTTCCATTAATGATTTGACTGCTGAATCGTCATTGCGAAAATATGCATAAATGGATTATCTTGAAAGCGAATTTCATCAAAAACTACTTTTTTCGAGAAGGTGAGCGAATCAAGCCATAGGTTTGATGTCATATGATGATTAATGCCGGATACCGTATGAATATAATCAAATGCATATGCCGCTCGATCATGAAATGCAGGTTCACGTTCAATCACATCCGTTAATGAAAGCCGAGTCTCACAGACAACGTTCCCCTCTCGTAATAATGAAATCTCTTCGTAAAGATTGCCATTGGATGAACAGCCAACGACATGAAGCGCTTCTGCTTCAAGTGGCGGAAAATGAAGAGACTGTCCCTCTAATTCAATATTGTCTCCTTGATCTTGATATATGAACTGAAATGGAATCCCTTCGATAAAAGGATCTTGCACGTTCATAATTAACTCAGCCGGCAAAGAAGCTCCGCCAATTGTTAATTGGCCTTTTTCATATTCATTTTGATATGTGATGCCTCTGTTATTGACATAATCATGAAGAGAAAGAGTTTGATAAGTCTTCATTTTGAATCACCTCTTTTAGTTCTGTGAGCAGGCTGGTCTCCACTTCTAATGTTTTTTGAAACCGATTCGCCGTTCTTTCTATCATACTGCGAGGATTTTTACTGAGGCCTACTCTAGCCGTAAAATTGGCGAGTACTGTCCAGCTTTGATAAGCATCTTCAAACGCTTGAATAAGGGGATGTAAAAGCTCATTTTCATAAGAAGATAGGAATGTCACCATATGTTTTCTGGAGTTAGCCACATCCTTTAGTCCTTCAAAGTAAACATTGTCTAATAAATTTCCAGTTTCATTGTCTTTGATACTATCAATATAATCCCTTTGAATGACTGAAATAGCGCCCAGCCCTGTGACAGCTCCAGGCAAATCAAAATGCGGCGGTGCTCCTTCTAATATGGCCGCATGCTCTTTTAATATCACCAACACATCCGGTTCTTTCTGAAGTTCCACATGTTTAATCCACTTATAACGATTTTCGGTTCGAGGTGTATGTTCATATACAGAGCGCGCAGCTTTCATCAAATGGTCTTTACTCAATGTGCCATGATAGGAGTATGCATGATCACTGACCACTGCATGATCATCATTCACCTCAAGTACTTCCAATGTGTGATACCCATGTTCTCTTTCGTAAAATGGACAGTACGGTAAGTCAAATATATCTAGGGAAACAGACACAGTCCCTCCGCTTGGATGCTGTTTAAACACACGATTGATATAGAGGTCTAATTCCTCTTCCGTGTAAAAAATTTCTTCTAAATGAATGCCATTATGATGAAGAATATCCTCACGAAAATGTTTAAAGGAACCGATCAAAACAAACCCTTTGTCTTGGGGTCTATAAACAAGGCCGGCCTGCCTCCAAATCCTATCAATTTCAATCCCTTTTCTAAGAAGCATGGCTGCAATCGTTAATTGAGAACAGTTTAAGTAATTGTTCCGGTAAATAGGTGCTGCAGTAGCCACTTATGTCTCCTCCTTTTTCTTGCCATCATACCCATCGATTTTTTAACGGGATAATGCCCAGCTCTTTTTTCGCAATCACTTCTTTTAATAAATCTTCAGAAGGCGGATGAAATTTTGCCGCTTTCACATCTCGGCTTAAACGCTCGAGCAAAGATCCTTGCTGTAATGAAGAAAAACCCTCGACCTGAGAAGCTAGCTGCACGATTTCTTCTGCTGCTTGCGTCACAAAATGTTTTGTAATCAGTGTCTTCGTATACAAATCACTTGAGTAATGATTTTGTTTCTTTTCTTGATCTGCTTGCTGAGCGCAAGCCATAAGCTGAGAATGTGCAACATCTAATTTAATTTTCATATCTGCAATACGAAATTGTGGACCTGGTAAAAAGGCTGATTTTTTCTTGGAAATTCGATCATTTCTTTTATATGCCATACCGAGGGCATGTTCATATGCTGCTTTTGCAATGCCATAATAAACAGCTGTAACAGCTAGACGAAACCAGTAAATTAAATTTTCAGTATCTTCTATCGCGTAGCCTTCCCGTCCGATTAGCTGATGATCGGGTATAAACACTTGGTCAAAATGAATGTGATGACTCATCGATGCCCTCATGCCCGAATAATTCCACGATTCTTCAATCGCAGCGCCTTCAGTAGGTAATGTCATTAATAGAGCCGTCATTCCATATTGAGATGTGCATGACGACGGAGCATACTGACAATAAATCGGTAAATATTTAATGCGCGGTGCACCAGTTACTGTAAATTTAGTTCCACTCACAAGATATCCGCCATCTGTTTTTTCTGCGGTAATGGTCGGAATTCCGTCCATTTGCTTACGCTGATAAATAAAAATCACATTCGGATCGCTAACAGAAGCGATTAGTTCTCCTGAACGCCGAATATCGTCAAAAACCATGGCCTGCTGCTCACTTGTAAGCACTTCAGAAAATGCGCCGAGCGAATAGTAATGCATCGCCATAATGAGTCCTGTCGACGCGCATCCTTTAGATATGTGTGACAAAAGAGTCACCGTTTCTTCAAATCCATAACCAAGACCCCCGTCTTGTTTCGGCATATTGGCGACATGTAATCCACAATCAATCAGTTCGTCTAGATTTTGATGCGGGAACTGAAATTTGTCATCAAGCTGACTCGCCCTTTCCGAAAATTGCAAAATAAGACGATCAATCGTTTCTTGACGTAGCTCTGTCAGTGTCATATTCATCCCTCCTTTGTGTAAAGAATAATCTATTTTGTTTTAATAAAAGATCATCCGGGGTCCCTCTCTCTCGAATGACATAATCGTTTCCTTCAAACAAAAGCAGCTCTAGCGGAGAAGAATGACCTAAAAATAAGGTAGGACTGTAGCAAAGTCCATATGCCCCAGATTTCTCAATACAAAGAAGATCACCTACATCGCCTTGCGGAAGCTCCACCTGCCGGCCAATTAAGTCTTCCGGAGTACATAGTGGGCCCACAATCGATTGTTTCACTACAGCTGAGGGCTTGCTGGAAGGTTTAATGAGCCGCATTGGATAATTATTGCGGAGCAGCCTGCCTCTAAACGTCATCGCTTGATGATGATGCATTCCTCCATCTGCAATTAAAAACGTCTGTCCTTTTGATTCTTTTACATATTGTATAGTGGTTAAATAAACCCCACATTCCGCTAAAAGGAATCTCCCCATCTCAATAATAAACCTCGGAAATTCCAGCTCAGTTTCGTACGTTCGAATCAATTCCGCTACGTTTTGAAATAAACGTTCAGCATGAAGAGGTGTCTCATGCTGAAAATACGGAATGCCAAACCCGCCGCCTAAATCAACCATCTGGCATGTTAGTCCAAATTCATTCTTGATTCGAACAGCTGTATTGAGCGTGTATTCAAACGATGATAAAAGCGATGTTTCATCAAGAACCTGCGTTCCCAAATACATATGAATCCCTTTAAATAAGAGCGAATGATCATACTTCTGAAATAGGTCAAATACGTCTTTCAGTTTGGATTCATCTATCCCAAATGGACTTGGAACTCCGCCCATTTTGATTTTTGCCCGTGACTCAATGGATTCAGGATTAATCCGAATTCCTACTGATACCTGTTTATCCTGATGCTTTGCAGACTCAGCGATATAAATGAGCTCTTCCTTTGATTCGGCGATAATACAATAGATCTCATGCTGAATAGCGGCATCGATCTCTTGCTTCTGCTTACCAGGGCCAGAAAAAATGATATGCTCCGGGGAATAACCTGCTTTTACAGCCATAAGGAGCTCTCCTGCAGAAGCCACTTCTATACCAGCCCCAAAAGACCGTAACAGTGACGCAATCGAGGCATTTCCATTGGACTTAAATGAAAAGAACACCTCAGCTGATTGATGGAGCCATGCTGTAATGTGATCATAGTGATCTTTTAATGCATCTCCATCGTATACATACATCGGCGTCCCATAACCATTCGCTTTCTCTAAGAGCGTAGCGTCATTTTTCGGCAAATTCCCTCCCCCTTTCAGCTGAAAATTCCATATCATCAAACTTTTTCAGCATATGAATCTGCTTGTCCTTCTTCATATGGTAAAACAATATAAACAGTCGATAGTGCCACATATCATCCGCTCTCGTTTTACCGAAAGTATAAATAAAAAACCCACCATCTTCTCCGGGATCGAGTGCTTCTGTTACCTCCGTTAACACATCTTCAAACGGCAGGTCGGCACTGCTTGAGAATCTTTTAAAGCGGCTTTCAATATATTCGTAGGTTGAAAAAAAACGGCAAATGATTGGGAGTAAATAAGTAACCTGCGTAAACCGTGCATTTATTTCAATGATCGGTATGAGCTGTTCATTTATATCAATGATCGAATCAACGCCAACCACGCCTCGATACCCTTCTGCATATAGAAGCTCTATGATTCGATGCATGCTTACTTCATATTCACGTTTTTTGTCCTGTTCATAAATAGGGGCAAAATTCGTCCCTAAGTAGATGCCGTCCTCATTGATTTTCTGTTCTGTAATTGAAAGTAAGTGTGAATCTTCCTCTTGAATGAGCAATTGGGCATTTAAAGATCGCTTAATTGGATGCCATCCCTCTAAGAGGAGGTCTGTTTGGATTTTTCTTCTTTCAATAAAGGTCACTAACTGCATGAATTCTCTCTCGTTTTTTAAAATACGAAGTCCCTTACCAGATGATCCATAAGGTAATTTCAGAACCATTTTTGAGAAATGATTCGCCCTTAATTCTTCATACGTCTGTTTTAACTCGTCAGCATTTTGACAAACAGCACCACAAGTAACATTAAACTGATGTTCTTCTGCCCACTTTCTAGTCGAAATCTTATGATTAAATCGCTTTACGAGTGTTGGATTTGAACCATAAATCTTTCTTTTTTCAAGTGGCGAATCTTGATCAACCGATTCATCTAAAAGATAGGGTACAATGAGTCCCTTTAAATTGAACGCATCTTCTTTTTGAATCATATGTGGAAGCTTGATACCCTGCTTTTCCAAATAGGCTAAAAAAGCTGGTTCTGGCTGATGATGCATGATGACATGATGATCCTTAGAAGCAATCAAAAGCAGTTGTTGTTCCTGCTGAAGAACGAGTTCATTTTGAACATGGTCTGTCATAACAGGTAAAGCCTTTGTTTGATCCCAGATTTGTTCTTGATTCATATTCCCAAACCATATCACGTCGTTTCTTCCCTTAAAATCAAATAGAGCTGCCGGATCTTTCATCACACTACTCCTTATGAACAGAATGCTTTTTAATTTCTAAAGACCGATTAATGTGAAAGAATCGTTTACGAATAGGCTGATTCCATGTATGAACGACATCATTTGCATCCAGCACTTCGGATAAATAAGCAAGTGATTCAGGCTGAAGTGCCTCCATGACAAGATCAGGAATCGTATGAGGAAAGACTTCATTCACATAATGCAAAGCAAAATAGACCATCTTTCCAAAGCCATACGCTTTCGTTCGACGGACAAACAACTCCACATCCAATAGGTCTTCTCTCATAAACATGCCATATATATCAAGCAGCTTATAAAGCAGTAAATCTTTCATTGACTCCACTTCATTTAAATAAATCGCCTCTTTGTAAAAATGAATACATAAGAAAATCAGCATATCCTCTTCTTTTAATGACCATACAAGGTGCTCGTCAACAGACGTTTGAATTCGTCTAGACAGCATTTCTTGGACAATTGAATCTGTCCGGTTTCCTGTCATGAGGTCAACTGAAAACTGAACATCAATTTTATGACAGTCAATAAAGCGGCATTCTGGTGTAGGTTTCATGTAGGTGTAGGTTTGATGTGAGTTCATGATGAGGTAAAGAATGTCTTTTCGTTTCGCAGGTGTGACTGTCTCCGTTTCATAATTCCAAGAACCTTGAATATAGCCTAATTCTTTTAATACATGTCCAGTTTCTTGCAGCTGATCTTGTGAGATAAAGAGATCGTTGTCCCCAAATAAACGAAGCCCTACATCGCCGTATGCCCACTGGCCAATCACACTTCCTTTTACAATGGCATATTCAATTCCTTTTTGATCAAGTGCTTGAAATAACTGATCGTTTAACGTGAGATTGTCTCGTGCCGTTTCTAATTGCCCCTTATACATAATCTCTAATGACTTTAAAAAATAAGTTGCTTTAAAATCTTTTCTTAAATGAATGGCGTAACGTTTAATATTTTTCCATGCAATACCAGCTGTCCGATGAACATGCAGCATTCCAAGAATGACATTCCAGTCTTGCTGCTGATACAGAAGCTCCTTCATCTCTTCTATCTGGATGTCTTCTAAAAAAGGGGTAGATAAAATGAGGGCTGTGTGCTCTTCTTGAGTCAGATTACTTTGCAGCATAGTGACCCTCCTTTATATGAAGCATCTCATCCGGCCAATTCTTTTTATTTCGACCGTATGTTTGTAAAAATACTTGAACCCATCGATCGATACCAAATGCGGCACAACCCGAATAAAGCGGCTTATCATTTTCTCCCTTGATTTGGAACCTTTCACAAAGCATCTCTCCACAGTCGTTAAATGAAGCGATCGAAACGTCTTTCTTTTCTGTCACAGCTACTAACTCATATTTGCTGTTTGCCATTAATTGATAATTCGCTTTATCCATATCATCATAAAAGAAAAAGGGGTCATTTGCGGTGGTGACCTTACCACTAAGGCCAAGCTGATGAAAACATTGCCATGTGTGTTCAAGAAGTGTTTTTCTTGTTTCGTTAATGTATTCGTTATCACCGATAAAGATAATTTCACGCATACTAAATTCTAGTTTCCTTAGGGGATCTACTTTCCAAGAAATTTCATGTCTAAAACACTGCCCCGCTGCTGTCATCATTTGATTGTCTGTATAGGTCTTCCCTTCCCATTCCTCGTAGCAGTGATAACAAATGCACGGCTGTAAAAATCGACCTGCTTGCTGGAAGTGTTCAGGCAGAAAACCATGATGCTTTTCTCGAATGTCATCAATAATTTGGTAATCATGAGGTATTTCAAAAACAGAATAAATATTTTGCGGAAAATTTGTATGGTATTTACACTTTTCCATTAATTCTTTACTCATCGTAGAAGGGTATTTTCTTAATTTGGCCCCAAGTGAAGCCCCCATATTTAAGAATAATTGATCAAAATAGTGTGCGAGTTCCATTTCAATTTCGTCATAGAAAGTTCTCTTTTGGTCATCCCCGCTTAGTTTCGAATGAACAGGCTCACTTTTAAAATGAATATTTGATTTCATTTCCTTTTCACGAAACCTCCGCAGTTGAGCTACATTTGACGATAACTTTAAAAACGCAGCTGATATTGCCTCTGCATCTCCTGTATGATCGACTGTTACTTCAATAACAGATTCCTCTTCAAGAAGATCAACGTGCAAAATATGGGCTGATAGAAAAGAAACTCTTTCCACAAAATCTGGTATCATTGTATCTTCTATTGCATCTGGTAAAGGCAGCTGAAGGGTTCTCAACTAAATTCCTCCCTTTTTATTGATCACTTTTGATGCTTCTAATGGTTGTGAAGCTTTATCAAGATAGTTATAAATAGACTCCCCCAGATGAACATCACATAACTCAATCGCCGATGGATGGCTATCTTGAACTGCCAGCCCCCACCTCGCCTTCTTGAGCAGCAGTCTGTCATTATGACCATTTCCAAAAGCAATCACACGATTTAAATCACTTTCTCCAAAACAATCTAATAAATGGCGTTCAAGCATATCCGCCTTACAAATTCCTTTCGGGGATACCACTTGTGCATTTAAAAACTGGGCATCCGCAACATCACAATGACAATCTCTTAATAGATGAGCGATATCTATTTTTTCTTTCGGTAAAATAAATAGTTTTGTCACACGGTCAAATGTGAATTCTTTCTGGTGACCAACCTCTATTTTTTCTCGTGGAAATGTGTAAAGCATGCAATATTTCAACTTAGCGCTTTTACTTGATGCCACATGCTTCCCGTGTGATTCCATGACAAATTCAGCTTGACCATCAAGTGATGAGATAACCTGCCGGCATATAGCAGCATCTAGATATTGTTTAACGTCAAATGTTTTCTTTTGATGATGGCAAATCACATTTCCATCATTCAGCAAAACATCATGATGAAATAAATTGAGTAAAGAAGGATCTAAGTTCAGAGAGAAGAAAGAATCATAGGTTCTGCCTGTGACAATTATTGAAATAATGCCTCTTTGGCGCAGCATGTTCACTGCGCCATGGACATCACCAATAAGCTCGCCTCGATCATCAATTAATGTGCCATCCAAATCAAAAGCGGCAAATTTTATCTCGCAAAGATTTAGTTCCGCTTCCACTGATCACACCTTTTTCAGCTCAGCATTTGCTACATATTCATTGAATAGACGCAATGATTCTGAATCTACTTGTCCAATTGGAGGGCTTTTGAATAAGAATGGGCAAACGTCATGTATGACACCGCTGTGATTCATATCTTTAGCTGCTTTTGCTACGCGCATTGCGTTAGCGATAACACCAGCTGAATTCGGAGAATCTTCTACTTGTAAACGGATTTCAAGCGAAATGTCTGAATCTAAAACAGAATTTCCTTCCAATCGCAGGAAGCAGACTTTATGATCCCCTAAGTAGCTGACATAGCCATTTGGACCTGCTGCCACTTCGCTGGCATCAATACCAGAGGCAAATAATGCTTTTCTCTTCGATTTTTGTTTACTCGTTGATCTCATTGGGTTGGCAAGGTTTAAAAAATCTGTATTACCACCGACATTCAATTGGTACGTATTGGTAATATCAATCCCTCGGGATTTTAATAGCTCAATTAACGCTGTATGCAGTGTTGTGGCACCTAAATGACTTCTTAAATCATCTCCAAGGAGCGGGGTATTCGACTCTTCAAACATTTTGACAAATTCAGGATCATTTGCCACTGGTTCAGGTGTCGCATTAATAAAGGCAGTTTGCGCGTGTGCACACGCCTCTGCGTATACTCGAACTGCTTCAAACGAACCTGTCGGTAAGAAGCAGACTAGTACATCTGCCTGAACGTCCTTTAATCTTTGCGTCACATCATGTGTGTTCATTTTTAATGAATGTTCATGCGGCTGAATGCAGTTGGACAAATCTCCTTCAAGACCATCACATAAAGGACCTGCTTCAACGGGTACTTGGAAAAACGGAACATCAATATGTTTTACTGCAGCCGTTGGTTTAGTAAAAATAGCCTCTGATAAGTCTTTTCCTACTTTATTTTGATCTACTTCAAAAGCTGCAACAAATTCCACATCAGACAAGTGATAACCTCCAATGACATCATGCATAACACCGGAGAGCGTATCCATCTTTTCCTTTGCCAATTCTACAAATTGAACGATACTTGAAGCGCATGATCCTACTCCTGCAATTGCTACGCGAACTTTTGTCATTTTCATAACCCCTTTTTTTAGAATTTATAGAGCCAATTTTCGCTTTTGACGAGATTGAAAGATATACCATTCCTTGTAACCCAATTCCTTCAGCGTCTCTTTTACTTTCAGCCAATCATCTGCTACTCGGGCTGGCTGATGGGCATCTGAGCCAAACGTGACATCCACACCATAAAATTTGGCTCGCTCTAATAGATCCATTGATGGATACCAGCCGCCGCAGTCTTTTGTTTTGCCAGAGGTATTCACTTCAATGACAGAACCACTCTCCGCAATTGCTTGCAGTGCATCATCGACAGCTTCTGTTTTGAGATGAGCAATCTCTGGATAAAAACCTTTTAAGGCGTCAATATGGCCTAAAACGTCGAACATTTGACTCTCAGCAGACATTTTAATTAACTGGTAATACGTTTCTTTTTCAATGATGGCTTTCTGCTCTGGGATTTGTTCCCACCGTTTCCGGTTAAATAGGTCATATCCATTACTGACATGAACCGAGCCAATGATATAATCAAATGGATAATGTCGATACACGTCTCGGTAAAGGGCCTCGTGTTCTGGAAAATAGTCAGATTCGACACCTAACAGCACGTGAATTTTTCCGTCATATTCCTTTTTCAACTGCAGGACTTCCTCTATATATGATTGAAATTCACTTTTAGCCATCGCTACCCATGGTTTAAAGTGGTCAGCCTCTTCACCAAAGAACGGAGAGTGATCTGATATCCCAATAAAATCCAGACCTAATTTGACAGCCTCATCGATATATTCTCTGATGTTCCCTTCCGCATGACCACAGCGTTGATGATGTGTGTGCAGATCAAATTTCATGCAATTTTTACTCCTCTACATGGCAGTATAGCCGCCGTCAACCATCAAATTTTCTCCTGTAATAAAACTCGCTTCATCTGAAAGAAGGAAGATGACAGCAGATGCGATCTCTTCTGGATCAGCGGTTCGTTTCAACATGTGCATCCCGCCAATATCAGGATGCTGATTTGCTTGCTCTCTTGTCAATCCAAGCTCTTCTAAATGGAACCGCTCGTTGTTTTTGTTCCATACCGTGCCGGGATTCACTGCGTTTACACGAATACCTGCATCCGCCAAATCCATTGCCATGCACCGCGTCATATTGACAACAGCTGCTTTTGTCGCGTTATATGTTAAATATTTCGGCTGGGCAATGTGGCCTGAAATGGAGGCAATATTTACAATCGATCCTTTTCCTATTTTCTCCATGTAAGGCGCAGTGTGTTTGACACAAAGCGCTTGTCCCATAATATTCAAATCCATAATGCGCCGCCATTCTTCAACGGTTGCTTCAAGACCCCGCATGATAAACACGGCTGCACAATTCACCAGCATGTCTATTTTCCCAAAATGATTGGCTGTTTTTTCGATCATTGAAACAATGGATGCTTCATCAGCAATATCAGCCTCTATAAACAAAACATCATATCCATTTGCTTTGAGCTGTTTTTCTGCTGCAATTCCGTAATCTACATGATGATCAGCAATGGCGACTTGTGCGCCTTCTTGTGCGGCTCGTTCTGCGACCGCATATCCAATCCCCTGAGCTCCGCCTGTCACAATAACTGTCTTTCCTTTCATACCTCGCATGTAGCTGCCTCCTCTTACCACTGAAGTCTTTGCCCGTCCCTCAACAATTCTCCTGTTGGTCCATCTCGGGGCAGCTGTGCCGCCCACACGATTCCTGATGCACCTTCCTGTATGGTTTTAACAGCCTCTGATGTCCCCATGTCCGTTTGTACCCAGCCAGGACACACTGCATTCGCAAGGATAGAATAGGGTGCCCCCTCTAAAGCTGTGACCTTTGTGAGAACATGCAGCGCCGCTTTTGACATCCGGTAGTAAGGACCGCTTTTTCCATCACGCCTGACATCGCCTGAAGCGTAGATCGCAGAGAGCCTTCCCATACCGCTAGATACATTGACAATCCGTCCATATCCAGCTTCTTTCATGTAAGGAAAAACGGCCTTGGTCATTCTGACTGCACCATACACATTCACATTCATCGTTTCTTGGAGTGTCGATACAGGAAGATCTAGAAAAGTTGGAAATGTGTGACCCTTTATGTTGTCATGAAAGACACCGGCATTATTAATGAGCACATCCACTTTCCCGAACGAATTCTTCATAAATGCCGAGAAACGTTCAACCGATTCATCATTTGTTACATCCAGCTGAAATGGCACAACATGCTCAGTCATTTCAGACGCAGCTATTTCGGCACTCTCAAGCTGCCGTGCAGTTAAAATAACAAGCATTCCACACTGCGCAAGCTGTCTGCATACTTCTTTGCCTATGCCCCTGTTTCCACCTGTGACAACAGCGACCTTCATATTCTCATCTCCTTTTGGAGATACCAATCTTCCTTCAGCTGGTTCGATGCAGATTCTAGTGCTTCGAAAGACCAATCAATATACCAGTTTAGTAAGTGAGGTGTATAGGTGTGCAGCAGTGTTAAATACCGCTCTGTCGGAATATATAAAAGTCTGATAAACGCAGATATTGAGCGCCATTCATATTCGGATAAGTCATCTGCATATGCCTTTAAAAATTGAATCGTTTTCACAATATCTAGTTGAAACGTTCCTCTCTTGATTCTCGTTAACAAAAAAGCAGATATGGCTGCATCATATACTCGCGGTCTAAAGCATGCTGTATCAAAATCAAGAACCATGGCAAGCTTTTTGTTACGAATTAACAGGTTGCCAGAATGAAAGTCACCATGTGTAACAGCATGAGGTAATCCTTCGTATATACTAGGGTTTAGCAGCGTGATGATATTCATTAGTTCCCGTTCATACACTTTGAGCAAAGCAGCAGCCTTTTTAGAAGAAACAACCTTTTTTAGGGCATAAGCCGTCTTGCCGAGCGTTTCGTCCGGAGAAGTAATCCAGTTCTTCAATTCGCAGTTTGGATTCACAGGTCCTTTCGGTAAGTTCTTCAGTGAATGGAGCTGTTTTAATACCCGGATGGCTTCTTGTTCATCTGAACGATTTCCCATTTCATATGGTCTTCCTTCGAAATAGGGCCGCAGCTGCCAAAAGTGTTCTTTGAATAAAATGGTCTTACGATGATCTTCTGCCTCCACCATAGGTTGAATCGGGAAGCCATGATCAAGCAGAGCATCTGTTAATTCCTCTAAATATTGAAGCCACTTTGCATCATGGTTTCTCGCACATTTTTTTAAGACAAAACGGTTTTTGATCGTTTCGACAAGCCACCCTTCATTAGGGCTTCTTCCGTTTAAAGGTGTTAAGCGAATCGGCTGTTCCGAAAACCAATATTTCAGGACATTATTAGCATCATCTAGTGCCGTCATGTCCTCACCCCTTTTTCTCAAGGTTTTTGATTTTCATTAGCACCTGGTCTGCATCGTCCCGTTTGTCTATGCGCAAGCATTTCACATGAGATTTTTCTTTTAATTTGTGAAAAAGCTTTTCGTTTTGATGAATCACCTCTGGATAGACTTGAAAGGCATATGAGAAAAATTGGAGCGCGTTACCCATTCGCTCCTTATTTCCATTCCAAAGTTTCTCCCTTGTGATGAGCCGTTTGAATGTCCTTTTCATGAGACGGGGGAATGTCTGTCTTCTCTTGACATCAAGCCAAATGATCGTATCAGCATATTCAGCCAATATGTGGTGAACAGATGAATATTGACCATCGACGACCCATTTCTTTTGTTTGACAATTTCATGGACGTTATCGATAAACACCGGCTTATCTGTTTTTTTCCAGTTCGCTTGCCAGAATAGAGCATCGAGTTCATAGTGAGGTAACGTTAACTCCTGCTTCAATTGATGTGCAAGGGTTGTTTTTCCAGATCCAGGCGGACCGACAATCCAAATTCGCTGGCTAGCTCCTTTATTGTTCAAGTTGTTCCCTCCGTTACAGAACACGTTGATGCTTTTGAATGTCGTCTCTCACTTTTACTAGCAGATCAAGTGCTTCATCCCAATTTAGGTTTTCTGTTAATTCAAATACGGGCGTTTCGCTTGAATGAATGGACACATCTTTACATAATAGATCTAATGCTTCCGCCGGAAAGCCATTTTCCTTTAACAGCTGGCCAAAAAGTGTATGCGCGGGAGTCAGTCTTGTATCAGGTGTACTAAAATAGTGAATCATTCCCGCCATCGCTTCTACAGGACCCGGTGACAGGTGAATGCCATTAAACCGAGTACACACGTTAGATAAACCAAACCGTTTTTGCTCCGACAGCAGCATGTGTTTAAATGAACCCGCTTTAGCCTCTTTAGGGTCCGTTGCACCGATGAAATCTTCTCTCAACATCCTCATTGGCTGCTTTGAAAAACATTCAATGACGATAATAGACTTTGCAGGTGCAGTGAACCACTCTATTTGACAAGGGTGGAATGAATTGAGCAGAAGCATTTTTTCTCCATCCACCTCGGCCTCTATGGCGTATGTGCCCGCACCCAGCTTGTCTACTTTGACGTTTCGGGTTAAAAGCTCTAAACCATACGGCGTGAGCTCTTTGTACTTTTGTAAAAATTGATGGCCTCCATATATGAAATGTTCCTTCTTTTTAAACTCTGGGTATTTCAAAGCCAGCATTTTTTTTGCTGCATCTGACACTTCACTCAGACCATTTTTAGAAATTTTATTTAGCATCCCATATTGATTTTCAATTATTTTCTTTTCTTTCAAATATAAGGATGATATAACACGCACGGCTCCTATTTGTACATCACGATCATCTAATCGGTGGAGAAGTTCATCTAGTATGAGATCAAGCTGTACACCTTTATTGATGCTTGTTAATTCAGGTTTTAGCATCAACAGAAGATGGTGTTGGTTCAATTGTTGTTGTTTTTCAATTTCATAGGGATGAATGGTCACTGCCATAGGTTCTTTTGTATGAATACATGCATGTACGGCTTCAATGACTCTTTTTTTCATCCTTTTTACCACATTGTCACGCCTTTAAAAATTAAATCTGTTGTCACATCGCCCATTGAATGAACCGCATTCATGACGAGGTCTTCAATTCTTTTTCTATCCACTTCATTTCCATCCCACTGCTGAATACGAACGGAAATTTCATCAGGATTGTGGAGCGGTGCCTCTTTTGAAGTAAAGATATGCACTTCTGTTGGCTTTTGAATCGTCTCAAAAATTTGATCTGCCAGCCGTTGTGCGAGCACCCCATATAATTTTCCTGTATGATCAAGCGGGTTTTTCCCAGCCGGCGCTTCAATACTCATAGACCGCATTGGGGTGATCAGGCCATTTAATCTATTTCCTCTTCCAACAACTCCTACATCGCCGGTATCTGCTACAGAACCTAGCGCTGTTAAGTACGGACGGCCATTGCGATCTGTTGCGTTCAGCATGAGATCAGGCGTGAGGCCTAACGTTTCATGAATATAGCGAGCAATTTGATCTTGGCATTCTTTTTTGCGGGCAAAATATTCCTCAAGACTATGAATATCTTTAGCTAGAAATGGCATGTTCACAATGAGTTTGAAATCTTCATGACGTCTGCTTCCAAATATTTTTACATCCCAGCCGGTATCTGGATTGACCTTTTTAAATTCTGGACCATTCACATAACGCTCTGTATAAAGAACCAGCTTCTCAAGACGGCTTAATGGCGCATGAGCATGCAGTAAGTTACAGTCGTTTGACACAAGCTTTGGATCACCGATTTCAATCATGTCCGTTTCAACCATCGGACGATATCGTGAGTTTTTGCGGCCTGCCCCCTGATGATCAACGATTCGGCAGTCGATGACGAGATGTTCTTCAGGATCAAATCCTGTTGTCACCTCTGATAACACATCCTTTGCCGCATCGAAAAGAATCTTTTTAAGAGGAATGGGCTCATCGCCGTATGCGTATGCCCCTTTTCCTGCAAACACAACTTGATACGGTTTGACCATTGTCCCTTTCCCATACGTGACATCAGCATCTCCGCCAAGAAGCATGACTTTGTCAAACCAGTGGTGTGCCACTCTGCCAAAATGCTCCATGCAATATTGAGAATAATATTGAGAAGCTCTTTCTGCTATAGCATCACACATCGTATCTGGATGTCCTACACCTTTACGTTCCACAAGCTCATATGGAATTTGTTCTATATCTTGGCCATCACCTTTTAAAATATCAAGAATGGTTTTTTGAATTGTTTTCATCATCTATCGCCCGCTCTCTTTTAAAATATAAAAATATTGATCGTTCATCTTAAAACAACATGAAACATTTGGTAATATATATATATTCTGTATGAAAGAGGTGTCTATTTTGATCAATGAATCGATCCTGCAGCGTCTGCAAGATACAACCACTAATATTAGGGAATTATTGGAACAACATCAAATTCCCGGCTGTTCCATTTGTATTTCTCATGAAGATGAGCACATTTGGTCGTGGCATGAAGGCCTCGCTGATATTGAAAGCGGCACCCCTGTTACAAAAGACACAACCTTTCGAATTGGTTCTGTGACTAAGCCTTTTACTGCAATGGTTATGATGAAATTGCGAGAGGAAGGATTCATTCAACTCGATGAACCCATTCATACTTACGAACCACTACTTTCTTTCATAAAAAGTCACTTGTCTGAACCAATTCCACTCACTTTCCGAATGATTGCCTCTCATATCTCAGGCCTGCCCAAAGCACTCGACAAAGCCGTTCATTTACGAGATATGACGCTAGCTCAGTGTATTGAAATACTCACTATTTTCACACCGCCTTGGTCTATCATCAATTATTCCAGTCTTGGCTACTCTATATTAAGTAAAGTGCTAGAAAAAGTGAGTCATCAGCCATATAGAGAATTAGTGCATACCCACATACTAAAACCGCTCGACTTGAAGCAAACTGGATTTATTGAAACAGCATCCACAGCCAAAGGGTATACAGTTTCTTCCTCAGGCCTGTCCGGCGTATCCTATCCAAGTGCTGAAACACCATCTTGGGAGGACGGTTCAAGCGGACTAATCTCCACAGCAGAAGATCTGATTCAATTCATTCAAGCTCAATACGGTGCAAACAGCGTGCTTCAACAGCATTCGCTAAAAGAAATGCAAAGCCCCGTTATGGTTGAAGAAGATTTCAGCAGAGGTGCCGGTCTTTCATGGTTTTTGAGACCTTTTAACGGATGCACCTTAGCTGAACATAGCGGAGAAATTAAAGGGTTCACCTCCTATATTGGATTCATTCCCAAGACAAAATTAGGTGTGTGCATTCTAATGAACTCTGACGAAAGGCTCGCACGGCCAATTGCCGAAATGCTCTTTCAAATTTTGCTGCCAGCAGATCACAAGCAAATGAAAAAACGTGAAGACCGGCTCAAACGAATGTTTAGACAATCGTCTCTTTAAATCGAACTGACTTTTTTGTTTAACAGATCTGGAATTGCTTCTTGCAGATAACGCGGATCACCCTCTAAATAAAAGCATGGCATGTTAAACAAGTGATGGATAAGCTCAGATGCCTTTTGCTCCAGAAAGGTATCTGACACTTGTCGAAGTCCGAGCCAGCCTTTTAAATAGTCGGGATCTTCTGGTTCTCTTATATTTGCTGCCATAATTTCTTTTGCTCTTTGATCATCTTTTTTTATCGGCACAAGCCTAATCTCACCCGAACCTATTTTAAGTGAAGGAAAAATTACCATATCTACTTTCGTAGAGCTTCTAATCGTTGTTCCTGTCATTTCAGCAGCTTCTTTTGGTGTAATTTCAAACTTACAGCCGCTGGCCCATTTTTCTCTTGCCTCTTCCTCTGTTGATATGGTTTCATCCCATATTCTTTTATCTTGAGACCGGCTGAATTTTTTGTTTTTCAGTTCCTGTATATTTGTGGTGGCTTGGACAGTTCCTACTCCAAGCGCCAAGCACATCGGCCATCCATACACAATAAGTTCCTGATCTTCAAGCACTGAAATGGAACGATCGTTTGTGATAAAATCTGCTCCTCCATGATGCAAAAACTGCCACATAGTGGTTGACTTCCCGGCACCTTTATCGCCGATAATGAGCGCTCCTTTTTGGCCATCTTCAAAAGAGACAGCTGCTGCATGCGTAAAGCATCCGCCTTGATTTTCTAATGTTCTAAGGGCAATCTCTCGAACAATTCGCAGTGGACAGCGTATCGCAGACTCATTATTGTTTTTTCCAATCACAGCATAACGCCCGTTATTGACCGCCACACTGTGCGGTTCGTCACCTTCATGTGAGGCAAATAATACTTGATCGTCTAATGTTAATCGTTTGTAAGTAAACTTCCTTTTTGCAGTAATGGTTTCACCCTTTTGAAAGCTAGCACTGCGAATAGACTGTTCAAGCTCCTGATCAATGATAAACCGTATTTCAATCTGTGATGGGATATCCCCCTCGCGGCGATCCAATTCTTTTGGGATATAATGTTCAATATCTTCAATCGCCAGCAATTCCATAGATAGAATATGAAAATGAATACCTGCAAACACAAATGATTTTTCATAAGGAAAATCGGTCTTCGGCTTTTCAAAAAACGCTTTTATATCCATATAGAATCCTCCCCTTCAATTTGCTATTGCCTTTCAGGAAATAGCTGTATGGCTGGTTCCTCTTCAAGCTCATTGCGATTATCCAAGTTGAAAAAACGTTCAATAAAGGATTTTTTCCATATTTTCGAAGAACCGAAATCATTCTCTCCATAGGCTTCTAAGAATGATTGGTCACTCATGTCTAGCTGCTTCAATTCGTCAATATAGTTCGTTTGGTACAGTAAATCTAAAAACGTAAACGTGTAAAAAAGTGCTTTCTCGGCCCCTAATTCCTTCGCTCTTTCTTGCAAAGCATGCCAATCAAGCTGATTATGCTCTTCAGCAAACATGACGTACTCCCTTACATCACAAAACTTAATCAAATTAAGATCTGCATGTAAGTAGACATACTGTACGTTTGTTGCCTCCTTATATAGATGGAAGGCAAGATGGATAAGAAAATCTAACGGCTGAAGCAAATAGACATCTGTTTGAAAAAAGGGCTTTTCTTCAGCAGCATCCAGCAAGGCATTTGTTGCTTCGTAGTTTTTTTTCAGCTCAACATCATAAGAGAAATCGACCCGGTGTACCTTCAAAAAATCTTCTCCGCTTCGTTTAATATGTGAATAAAGATTCCCGGCATTTATTCTCCACATCATTTCTTCTTCTCTTTCAATCGGTATTTCCTGATCGGCAGCCCAGTCATATTTCCCGATGATAAACCCTTCCTTCTTGAGCAATGAAGAGGCATTCTTCCGGTCATCTGGATGAATTAAGAAATCAAGGTCTGACATCATTCGCAGTCCATAATCTTTGTACACAAGCGGGGTTAAAATGGCGCCTTTAAGGGGGACCGCTTTTAGCTTTGCATTTCGGAATGTTTGTAAAAGACGTTTGAATTCCTTGAGTCTCTCCACATTTTTTTGACGATTCCCTATATAGTGATAGTGAAGCAAAAATTTGTATGTCGTCGTAATGTTTTTTTCATCATCAAGGCGAATTAAATGAGGCGTCATCAGCTGAAGCACCTTATGTCTTGATGCCAGTCCAATTAATTTAGGCATATCGATGCCATCTTTCAATAGAGCTCTAATAGACTCTTCTTCTTGTTCATTTAATTGAATACGTGAGCTAAGTAATAACAGCCTCTGCTCATTTGAGAGAGTGGATTGATCCAAAACAGCCTGCATGTTTGACTACTCCTTCCCGTAAAACGATTGAAATCTAGTGATAAATCGAGAGCGCTTTCCTTTTCGATTGGCTGGCATGTCCAAATCATCAGTTAATGTATGAAACAATTGATCTGCCTCATATGCTTTTTCACTGTCATATTCAATTTCCAGTTCATAATCTGTTATGCCAAGATAGCTGCTTTGATCCAAATCGATTTTAATGCCTTTCTCAATGTAAAAGGTTGTTCGCTCAGTGACCAATAGCCCTAACAATTCTGGCTGTTGAGTGATTGTAATTGGTAAAGACGTCATGATGTTCTGTACATCTAGTTTTTGCGGTAACTCCTCAATAGGTAATGACGTTTCTTCTCTTACTCTTTTATAGCCAGACGTTTGACTGGGGCATTTGATTTCAAGTGTTAGTTTGCCGCTGATTTGACGGATACGTACGGTATAACCAAATCGTTTTAATAAAAAATCTGGTGTGTCGTAATAGTAATTGAAATTAAGAACATAAGTAGGTGTATGATATTGAATGAACATGTCATATATGTGCTGAAAATCTGTTTGTGACAACAAATATTTGTACTCCTGCTCAACCATAATTCACCTCCAAAAAGTCTTACACGACAATGTCGGTTTGTTCAAGAAGCTCTTGAATGAGAGCAGTGCCTCTCTCTAAAGAAGTAAATGCCTGCTTTAATGAGTAACAAGGCACCTTTTCCGCTAGTGCGTTAAGGAATGGTTCTAGCTCTTCGGGTGTTGGCAATGTGAAATATGGTAATAAGAATTCATTATGTCTTCCTGGATTAATGACTGCATGCTGCTTCAAACGTTCCGCTGCTTCCTGCGGAGTCATTTTCGAAAGTTCTGCCCCAGTTTGCCCGTGAGGTAAATATTCAGGAAACACAATCACATCGATTTTTCCCTTTGTTTTGACTTCACGTGAAAACCATTTTTCTAGCTCCTCTGGATATACAAAATGATAGCTTTTATCATCCTCGTTAAATGGATGACTCGATGTTTGGAGTCTGTATGGGGTACCTAGCTTTTCAATGGCTTCAAACGAATCTTTCCGAATACTCATAGATCTCGGCCAGCCAGTTCCTGTGTACTCGGTGTTCGTATATGAAACACCTATATCATCGTTTGTGATATATCGAGCATCGGTTAATGATAATAAGGATAAGATGGTGGACGTTTTCCCTGCCCTTGATCCGCCCACTAGGGCAATTCCCTTTTGATTCATCTCCATCATGCCCCCATGCAAATAGATGAGTCCATGCTGATAACACAAAAGGCGAAGCAAAACTCTTATTAACCGAAGCGCATGCTGGGCTGTCCATCTGACATCTTTTGGTTCATCTATCACAATGATTTTTTTCTCTCCGTCATACAGGTAGCGGCAGCGGGGCTCCATCTTCGTTTGGTAAAAGACTTCTTCAAGAGGTATTTCTTTTTGTATTTCTTGTGCATATTTACTGGTTAGAATCGTCCAAACGTCACCTTCATGTTTTTCTGTTATTTTGCTGCAGTCAATATATGGATGCACTTTACTTATCACTAAATTCTGAACTGATTCATCTGCACCTAATACGACACGAACATCATTTTTTTGATAGCTTACATATGACAATGAATGCCACCCCTTATGATAGATTTATAAAAACAATTGCATTTTTTTCCTTAATCAACCAAAATGTAACATATATCAATCTCTTAGAAAGGAGCCGCGACATGAATGAACTGACAATAACTGAAGTTGAAGAAAAAATTGTACAGCTTGTCATGAATAAGTTGTCTCTCAATGAGCAGCCAAGCCGAGATGATAGTTTAAAAGCTTTAGGATTAAATTCTGTCCAAATCGTCTCTTTTGTTATTTCATTAGAAGACACCTTTCATATTGCCTTTGAAGACGAAGAATTACACCCTGACCACTTCCGCACCTTAGAACGACTCTTCACTTTAGTTAAAAACAAACTGACTAAGACGCTGTAATTACCTGGGCCATAAATAAAGAGCGGTAATGCGAGGAGGCTTCCATCAGCTCCTCATGAGTACCGCAGCTTTGAACAGCACCGCCTTCAAGTACATAGATTAAATCTGCATTTTGTATGGTCGATAACCTGTGTGCAATCACAAGCAAGGTACCGCCTCCTTTGGCATCGTCTATCCCTTTTTGAACCTTCCTTTCTGTCTGCCGATCTAGCGCGGAGGTCGCCTCATCTAATATAAGTAAATCAGCCTGTTTTAAAAGCGCTCTGGCGATAGCTAAACGCTGTCTTTGTCCTCCTGATAAGGAAATTCCCCTCTCTCCAATGACTGTGTCAAAACCTTTTTCAAGCCCTTTGATGAAGGAAAGAATTTGTGCAACTTCACACGCCTGTTCAAGTTGTTCTTCGGTCACATCATGTAATCCCATGATTAAATTCAGGCGTATCGTGTCTGGGAAAAAATAGGGCTCTTGCGGGACAACGGCTATTCGCTTTAATAAATGAGATGGATTGATCTCTGATAGATCAACCCCATTCACTAAAATTCCCCCGCTGTCTGGCCGGTAAAGTCCAAGTGTAAGCTTTGAAATCGTTGATTTCCCGCTGCCGCTCGCTCCAACAATCGCCACTTTCCTTCCCTTTGGAATATGAAGATTCAAGCCGTCTAAAGCGCCTTTAGATGTTTGTTCATAAGAAAAGCAAACATCTTCAAACACCACGTCTTCTACAGCATCTATTCGTTTTGTTCCTTTTTCTTCGTTTTCCATTTGCAGCACTTCTGCGATTCGGTGAACAGATGCACGCTGCTGGAAAAATTCAAATACATACTGGAATAACTCTTGATAACTCTTCATTAATTGAGATGCATATTGGTAAATGACGACAAATAAACCGATGGACATGTTTCCTGCTGCTACTTGATATGTGCCAAACACTAGAACTGATAGTATCCCAAACCATTTCAATGGCTCTGTTAAAAAAAGAAGCTTGTTTTGAAACTTACCTTCCTTCATGACACGATCCATCATTTTGTTAAACAGCTTTTCATACAAACCGATTTCCCACTTGCGTCGATCGAATGCGACAACTTCCCTTGTAGAAGAAATGCCTTCTTCTACATGCACGAATAGGTCTGATCTTCTCTCCTGCACATCTTTTGCTATGTTTGTTGCCGTTTTCGCCATTTTTTTACCGACAATAAAATAACAAGCGCTTGCAAAGAGAAGCAAGAAAAATAAGACAGAACTCACAGATAGCAAAATGATAGATAAAACAATGGCCATAAAAATCGTTTGTACAATTTTCGGTATATGTAAAGCAGCCGTAACAGCAACTGTCTTTACATCTTGATTAAGTTTGTGTAAATAAAAACTAACTGGGTGAGTTTTATATGATCTCATGGATACTTGCTGAAGCTGATCTAACATCATTTTCTGCAATGAATGATGGATGGTCAGATAGTTTTTATGCATCACATATGGGCTGGCAACAAACATCACAACATATACAAGAAATATAATGGCAAACAGCATCAAGATCTGGGAGAAATGTTGACTGATACCACTATTCAAAAGAACATCATCAATGAGCCACTTTTGCAGTCCTATCATGGCTAAATTAGCTGCTGCTTCAATCAAAACGAGTAAAAGAGCAAGGATGAGCATCCATTTTTGCCTTGTGATCAAAAGAAACAGCCAATTTTTTCTCATGTTACACCTGCCTCCTTTTCTGAGCGGTCAGACGCCAATTGATAAAAATGCCCTTTTTTCCTCATCAATTCATGAAATGGTCCAGTCTCTAACACACAACCATCTTTTATAAAAATAATTCTGTCAAAATGGCTGACCGTTGATAAACGATGCGCAACTGCAATGACAGTATATTCCTTAAATGTTTGGTGTAATGCATGCTGGACTTTTTGCTCACTGACATTGTCAAGAGATGCTGTGGCTTCGTCGAGTAATACAACTCTTGGATTTTTAGCAAATAGCCTGGCAATCGCTATTTTTTGCTTTTGCCCTCCGGAAAGTTTTAATCCCCTTTCCCCGAGTATGGTATCGTATCCATTTTCTAACTCTCTTATAAATGAATCACAGTCTGCTTTTTTTGCGGCTTCAATGATCTGTTGATCTGAAAGACTTGTATCTCCAAAACGAATATTGTCCTTTACACTCATATTAAATAAGAACGTTTCTTGAAAAACAAATCCCATCGCACCTCTTATTTGACTAGTAGGTAAACGGCGCAAATCAACTCCATTCATTGTAATCATCCCGGATGAGGGATCATAAAAGCGTCCAATTAACTTAAGAAGCGATGTTTTCCCTCCGCCGCTTGTACCGACAAGCGCTACTTTTTCACCCTTCCGAATATGTAGATTCATCTCTTTTAATAAAGGAGGATGATTTGGATAATGAAAACTGACGTCATGAAACACGATATCGCCTTCTACATGATCAAGGTACACCGGCTGCTGAGGCTCTCTAATATCAGGTGTTTTTTTCATAAAATGATATAAAGGTTCAATTTGAAATGTTAATATTCGTTGTTCTGTTAAAAGTGTGACAATGGAAGTAAGCATATGCATCGCTGAAAAATAATATAATATATATGCCACAAAACCACCTGTCGTTAGCTGTCCAGTCTTTACAAGGTGGATACCAATACCAAAAGTGGCAAGAGCGCCAATATAATAAGTCAGCCTGCGGTTGCTTCCTCGTAAATAGGCGAAAAAAACATTTTTCTCATGATCTTGGCGCACTTTTTCATGGAGTTTTTGAATTCGTTCCATATCCCATTTCATATAGCCTAAAATTCTAAGCTCTTCCATCGAAGCAAGACTTTCGTATAATTTTGTTTGCAGCGTGCGAAAACCTTCTGCACTTTGTCTACCGTAGATCGTGGCCTTTTTTTCAAGCCATGGCCCAAAGACATAGTAGAGAATAAAACTTGGAATGATGATTAGTGTGAGAAAAATAGAAATGTTTATCATAAAGTAAAGTGAGATGGCGATAAATAATATCTGATTGATAAATTGTGGGAAGTATCGTCTGTAAATTTCTTGTACAGCTCGTGTCTGTGTGTTAACAAAGGAGAGTGTTTCACTAACAGAATGTTGTTCGTAGTATGAGAAACCAAGTTGACGGATTTGCTGGAAGGCAGCAAATTGTGAATCTCTTGAGGCTTGTTCAATTAATTTTCTTTGCCATAAATTTCGTGCGGCTGTCAGTATAATACCGAGTACAATTAAGCCAGTCAGTCCTAACAATAAACCATTCATTTTTGAAAAGTCTTTTGCTGGCAAAATGGTCTCAATAAAATATTGAATAAATTTAGGTATGATGAGCTCGCTCAAGGTAATAACGAAACCACTCATAATAACTAGAATCACTTTACCTGTATAAGGCTTTAAGAATGAAAGTGTCCATAAATAAACACGCCATAACTGCTTTGAATCCTTGTCGATTTGTTTCAATCCACCACCAGCCTTTTGCTCTTTTTCAACAAAAAACGGAATTTTTTTACATCTTTTTCGATCCTTGTTTGGATTATATAAAATGTTTTTAGTCATGACAATGTGTAATTTGCATTATTATAACAAAAAAGGCAGTGACTTCCATCACTGCCCAATCGTCCTATATTTCACTGTTATCTAGTGATACGCGCATACCACTGAGGCTCTATTTGATTAAAATAATCATGTTCTTTTAGCACATTTTCTAGTCTTTCAATCATCTCATCCATTTGACCCGGATCGAATTTAATAACCCACATAATCGATGAAAAGATACTCATTGCGACATAAACAGAGTAAAGCAGCCAAAAATCATCTGGAATGTTCCCATCAAAATATCCATTGATTTGACCAGCTGAAAAAGCTTCACTTGTTTCTCTGCTGAAAAGAGCTACTTTATAAAAATCGTGAATGGGATCTCCCCAGTCAAAATTGTTAAAATCAATAACACCTGCATATTTATGATTGTTGACAATAATGTTCCCTAAATGAAAATCATCGTGCTGAAATTGATTAGGTCTGCCTTTCACTATATCTATGTGCTTTGCTATAAACTGAGCTACTTTTTCATCCCCTTTAAGGGAGAAACCGCTTTTCCGGTAAGCAGTTAAATATCGATGATGCTTTTTAATGACACGATCTTCCCAAGGTTCGATGTGTGAAGGTGCCGGATATTTATGCATATTTCGTAAATCCTGACCTGCACTTACCCCGATAGCATACTGCTGTTCTTCAGTTAACTGACTCATGATTTCTTTTGCTTCCTGGCCTTCTATAAACGATAAAATATAGTACACTTGCTGTTTTGCTTCTAGAACACCGATATTCACTGGATCAGCACACTGAACACCATGACGTCTTAATTCGGAAAGCAGCTCAAACTGCATCTTTATTTTGTCATACTGGTCTTGATCTGTGAATCGAAGGACATATTTTTCACCTGACACCGTAGTCATGACCCATTTTTCATCCCGAGAATATCCTTTATCAATGTGGTCTATGCTGACCGCTTCTTTTAATAAGGGAATGTGCTGCATAAGGTCTGTTTTATTCATGGATTGATTCATCCTTCCAGTCTCTTTTCTTCTCACTCTACCAAATATTTCATTTGAATAGAATGATCAACAATTCCTATTTATGTCGAAACTGCTTTACAATGTTTTTCCATTCTAATATAGTTAATTTATGTAAATGATAGAAAATTTGTAAAAGGGAGCGTTGCAGATGAATGAAACGACAGATGTCCTTTCACTTTCAAGTCAAGTAAAAGATTTGGTTCTGCGTTCTTTGGATGATAGCAGCAAGGTTTCTATTGGTGCAGATGAGGAATTAACAAATCACGGTCTCGATTCGATTAAAGCAGTTTCACTCATTTTGGAATTAGAAGAGGTTTTTGATATTCAATTTGCAGATGAGGAATTACTGACAGAGCACTTTTCAACAATCAATAAAATTGTTCATCAGCTGCAAAACAAGTTAGCTGATTAATCTTTTTTGTATCAAAAAAAGGCATCTCTTTAAAAGACATGCCTTTTTTGTTTAAGCAGAAGGTACATCACCCGTCGGACTAATAAGCGAGAGCGCATAATCTTCTGTAAAAATGCGTTTAGATAAGTTATTCACGCCGTCTAATGTGACGCTGTTGATTTCATCAATAATTTCATCGAGTGTCCGATGTTTGCCAAGGAGCAGTTCATTTTTACCGTTTCGGCTCATTTTGCTGTTTGTGCTTTCAAGGCTGAGCATAAGGTTGCCTTTCATTTGCTCCTTAGAGTTCTCTAGTTCTTTCTGCGTGATTCCCTCACGTTTTAAGACGTCTAATGTTTGTAAGATGGTCTCAGAGAGCAGGTTTAGCTGTTTCGCTCCAGTTCCGCCATAAATCGTCAGCATTCCATTATCTGCAAATGAACTGTGATAGCTGAAGACGGAATAAGCAAGTCCTTTGTCCTCTCTTACATCTTGGAATAATCGGCTGCTCATGCTTCCGCCAAGAACATTATTTAAGACGATTAAGTCATAGATGCCCTTATCTCCAGCTGGAAGGCCATTAAAGCCCAGGCATAGGTGCGCTTGTTCCGTTTCCTTTTTGCGTGTGAGCTTGCCATAATGAAATGCTGGAGCTTCTACAGGCTGCTTTTTCCCTTTTCCTTCATAAGAACCGAACAGCTTTTCAACCTCGCGAATAAAGGTCTCATCTACGTTCCCTGCAACTGAGATCACGACGCGGTCCGGGGTATAGAATTCATCCATGTATTTTCTAAGCGAGTCTCCGTTAAAGGTTGAGAGTGTTTCCTCTGTTCCTAAAATTGGATATCCTAATGAATGATCACCATAAATGGCTTTGCTTAATAAATCATGAACGATGTCATCAGGAGTATCCTCATACATTTTAATTTCTTCGTACACCACATTTTTTTCTTTTTTCAGCTCTTCTTCATCAAAAGCTGAGTGAAAGAACATGTCGCTTAATACATCGAGGGCGTAGCCAGCATGTGAATCAAGCACCTTCGCATAGTAGCAAGTGTATTCTTTTGATGTAAAGGCATTCACCTGACCACCAATGCGGTCAAAGGATTCTGCGATATCACGTGCAGATCTTGTCTTTGTTCCTTTAAAGAACATATGCTCTAAAAAGTGTGAGATTCCATTAATTTCAGGTGTCTCATGTCTAGAGCCTGTTCCAATCCAGACGCCAATTGCGACAGACCTTACAGTGGGATTGTTTTCGAGTACAATTCTTACTCCGTTTTGGCATGTATACGTTTTGACCAAGTTTTGCTCCTCCTATTCAACAAACAGATCGCATCACGGATGTCTTTTTTCACTTAGGAGGTCAGAAACCGTCCCTAATTCATATCCTCTTTCTTTAATTTGAGTGATAAGTGCGTCAAGACTTTTCGCTGTTGCATCTGTTGGATGCATTAATATCATCGCCCCATTGTGAATTTTCCCAAGCACCCGCTTTTGTAAAATAGCCGGGGATGGTTTTTGCCAGTCGATGGTGTCTACTGTCCACATAATGGTTTCCATGCCTTCTTGTTTGGCAAGCTTGACTGTTTCTTCTTTAAAGCTGCCGCTTGGAGGCGCAAACCATTTTGGTTTCTTCCCAAGGGATTCTTCAATTTGGCGATTTGTTTTCGTTATCTGCTCTAATGCTCGTTCTCTTGTCAGTGTGCGCATATCTGGGTGATTGTATGAATGATTTCCAATTTCATGACCATCTGCCGCGATTTTTTTAGCAAGCTCTGTGCTTTTTTTCACCCATTTGCCTTCTAAGAAAAAGGTCGCCTTGACTTGATGCTTATCCAGCGTCTTTAACATGTTGATTAAATGCTCGTCACCCCAAGCTACGTTGATGAGGAATGCATTCATTTTTTTATCTGGATGCCCTTTATAAATGGGCTCTGCACCAAGCTCATGTAAATGAATAGATGGTTTTGTTTCATTAAAAACAAGCAACTTTTCATCGAATGACCCCTGTTTCTTCATTTTTTCATAAGAGGCATCGATATCAACTGTCTGTCCATTTAAGCCAGGCATCTTTTTCCACACTTTATCAATCTTAGCATTTTGCGCCTTTACTTCATAGTCAGAAGACTTCGATTCAATTTCCTGAAATAAAATATCTTTTGAAACAGATGCAACTTCGGCATGCTCTTTCATTGATTCAATATATGTAACAGCAGCCGGCTGCTTCATCGTTTGATATGACACGAGCAGTAAAAATACAAACACAATGAATGGTAACGTTTTTTTCAATGGTTGTCCCTCCCCTATATCACAAATTATGATGGCGAGAAACAAGCTAGAACTATTGTTAGCGCAAGAAAAGAAAGAAGCCTGGCACGGATACCTGGCTTCTAACACATTTTATTTGATCTCATTAAGACTGCTTTTCTTCTTTTTCCTTTTCTTCACGTAAAACAGCTTTTCGAGAAAGGTTCACACGGCCTTGTTTATCGATTTCAGTGACTTTGACAAGTAATTCATCGCCAAGTTTCACGACATCTTCTACTTTGCCAACACGCTCAAGCGCAAGCTCAGAAATATGAACAAGTCCATCTTTTCCACTGAAGATTTCAAGGAAGGCACCGAATTTTTCAATGCGTTTGACTTTACCTAGGTAAAGCTGTCCTACTTCAACTTCTCTCACAAGATCTTCAATGATTTTCTTCGCTTTTTGGTTCATATCTTCTTCTGTAGAAGAAATAAAGATTGTACCATCTTGTTCAATATCGATTTTCACACCGGTATCTTCAATGATTTTATTGATTTGTTTACCGCTTGGTCCAATGACATCGCGAATTTTATCCGGATTGATTGTCATCGTTAAGATTTTAGGTGCATAACGAGACAATTCTCCTCTAGAAGCAGGAATTGTCGACAGCATACTGTCTAAAATTTCCATTCTTCCTTTTTTCGCTTGTTGAAGAGCCTCTTCTAAGATGTCTTTTGATAGACCATCGATTTTGATGTCCATTTGAAGGGCTGTTACACCTTTTGATGTACCTGCAACTTTAAAGTCCATATCTCCAAGTGCATCTTCCATTCCTTGAATGTCTGTCAGCACTGTGTAGTATTCACCAGATTTCACAAGTCCCATTGCAATCCCTGCAACTGGTGCTTTAATTGGAACACCGGCATCCATCATCGCAAGTGTGCTTGCGCAAATACTTGCTTGTGAAGTAGATCCGTTAGATTCTAATACCTCTGAAACGAGGCGAACCGTATAAGGGAAATCTTTTTCGGATGGAATGACTGGTTCTAGTGCACGTTCACCTAGTGCACCATGTCCGATCTCACGACGGCCTGGACCACGCATTGGACCTGTCTCGCCAACACTGAATTGCGGGAAGTTGTAATGGTGCATGAAGCGTTTTGATTCTTCAACACCTAAACCATCAAGAATTTGCACATCACCAAGTGCACCTAATGTACAAATACTGAGCGCCTGTGTTTGTCCTCTTGTAAATAGGCCTGAACCGTGCGTTCTTGGCAGAAGTCCTACTTCTGAAGAAAGTGGACGGATTTGATCTACGCCGCGTCCATCTGGACGTACTTTCTCTTCAGTAATCAGACGGCGAACTTCGTTTTTGACAAGCTTGTTTAATACATCTTTCGCTTGTTTAATCGTTGCTTCGTCACGTTCTTCTGCTTCAAACTTCTCAACTACAGCTTTTTTCACAGCACTGATTGCATCCTCACGCGCATGCTTCTCATGTACTTGAATCGCTTTCAGCAGGTCAGCTTCAGCAAGTGCTTTTACTTCGTCTGCTAACGTTTGATCTACTTCATATAAAGGAATATCGATTTTTTCCTTACCGACTGCCTTCACAATTTCTTCTTGGAATTCGATTAAGCGTTTGATCTCTTGGTGACCGTACATGATCGCTTCAAGCATTGTTTCTTCCGGTACTTCATCAGCACCAGCTTCTACCATGTTGATCGCATCTTTTGTTCCGGCAACCACAAGATTGATGTCACTTTGTTCAAGCTGCTCCACATTCGGGTTAATGATCAGCTTTCCATCCACTCGTCCTACTGTAACGCCGGCGATTGGTCCCTCAAATGGAATGTCAGACACACATAAAGCTAAAGATGAGCCAAACATTGCAGCCATTTCAGATGAGCAATCTTGATCCACACTCATGACGATACTAATGACTTGTACTTCGTTTCTAAATCCATCTGCAAACAGCGGACGAATTGGTCTGTCAATTAAGCGGCTGGCAAGGATCGCCTTTTCACTTGGACGGCCTTCTCTTTTAATGAAGCCGCCAGGAATTTTACCTACTGCGTATAGTCTTTCTTCGTAGTTCACAGTGAGCGGGAAGAAATCAAGTGGTTTTGGTTCTTTAGAAGCTGTTGCTGAGCTAAGCACAGCCGTATCTCCGTAGCGTACGAGGACCGCTCCGTTTGCTTGCTTTGCAAGCTGGCCAGTTTCAACTGTCAGTTGACGTCCAGCCCAGTCTATGGTGAAGACATGTTTCTCTTGTCCCATTCTGAGATAAACTCCTCTCTTATCGTAAAGTTTTAGTTAGTTCTTATTATGAACAAAATGATTTTCACATATCAATGTGAAAGCTGTATGTAGAAGGGTTTTTGCCATTCTTTCAACATTTTAACCATAAAATATTAGTGATTATACGATAAAAAAGCGGGAATCCTCCCGCTTTTTACGATTATCGACGTAAGCCTAGTTTGTTAATTAACTCACGGTAACGAGTTACGTCTTTATTACGTAGATACGTAAGAAGATTACGACGTCTACCTACCATTTTCAAAAGACCGCGACGTGAGTGGTGATCTTTCTTATGAGTACGTAAATGCTCGTTCAAGTTGTTAATTGATTCTGTTAGGACAGCGATCTGAACTTCTGGAGATCCAGTATCAGATTCGTGTGTTTTGAACTCATTAATTAATTGCGTTTTACGCTCTTGAGTAATAGCCATCCTGTTTCACCTCCAAATCATGTTAGCCCCATCTACCTCGCAACCGTCGGTGAAGTCGGCCTGCCAAGTAAGTGGTTTTAAAGCTACAGGAATAATCATACTAAAAATATGCTGAATTTGCAAATGGTAGAGCAGTTTTTCTAAGATTTTTTTGTTTGCTTGAGCTGATCTTGAAAAAACTGAATCGCTTCTTCTTTATCTTGACTGATTTGAGCCGTCAGCTCCTGGATTCCGTTAAATTTTCGTTCACTGCGAATGCGCTTGAACCATTGTAATTTAATCGGCTGGCCATATATTTCTTCGTTAAAATCAAAAAGGTTTACTTCAATGGCAGGCTGATCAGGACGTTTTTCATAAAATGTTGGTTTATAGCCGACATTACAAACGCCGTCATATACTTTACCTTTTACTTCTGCTCTTACTGCATATACCCCTGTTGGCGGAATAATGTATTCAGCAGATAAGCCGACATTAGCTGTCGGAAATCCGATCGTCCGTCCGCGTTTGTCTCCATGGATGACAATGCCGCGAAGCTGATAAGGTTTTCCTAAAAGCTCGCTCACATATTCAACATCCCCATTTTTTAATGCGGAACGGATGAGAGTGGAACTGACTTTTCGGTCTTGATTGGACAGCTTAGGTACGATGGTTGCATTGATACGGCTTTTTCCGTATTCATCGAACGTTTCCATTGTGCCTGCACCAAAACGGCCAAACGTAAAATCAAACCCCGCTACTGCGTGCTTCACATTCAATTCATCCAAATATTGATCCACAAACTCTTGAGGAGATAGAGCTGCAAAGCTCTCGCTGAATTGTACGATGTATAAATAGTCAGCGCCCAGCTGTTCGATAAAATCAATTTTATCCTCAAGCGGTGTAATTAAGTCTTTTGGTTCCCGTGCCTTTTGCAAAACATGTGATGGATGCGGATGAAAGGTCATGACTGCTAAGGCCAATCCTTCTTTTTTCGCAATGCTTTTCGCTTCGTCAATGACTTTTTGATGCCCGAGGTGAACACCGTCAAAGTACCCTAAAGCCATGACAGACGGGACTTGATCTTTTTGATTCAATGTATGTGGGTGTGAAATATGTATAGTCTTCACGAGATGTCACCTTTTCTTTAAGATTGCTTGTCCTGAGATAAGATCTTCGCCGGCTTCATCAGGTTCTGTTTGGTCGGGTGCTTCATATATATTGCCAGACAACGACCTGAAGGAGCAAATACAGCGACACGATCCGCCTCTGCGAAATGAGCAAATTCATCAGGCATTGGCAGGACTGCACCGTTTTCCACTTTACTTGCTAATGTATCATTTATCTCCCATTTCGGCAAATGATTGAGCGTGCGCTCGATCGGGACAAGGTGCTCATCTACAGTTCCTTCCTCGCTTATATCTCGCAGCTCATCCAGCGTAATACATTCATCAAGTGTAAAATCACCAGACCCCGTACGAATAAGATGTGACATGTGGGCTGGAAATCCTAGTTTCTTCCCGATATCAACCGCTAAGGTCCTCACATACGTTCCCTTTGAGCATAGAACAGTAAACCTAAATGACACGCTGCCATCCTCATATGTGACAGGTGTAGTCCGCTCGATACGGTGAATAGTAATTTCTCGGCTTGGCCGCTCAATTTCAATGCCCTCTCTTGCATACTCATAGAGCTTTTTCCCGCCAATTTTCACAGCAGAAAACATGGGAGGAATTTGTTCAATGGTTCCTTCAAACTGCTTCAGCGCCGCATCAATTTCTTTTTCTGAGATCGGTTTTTCCACCTTTTTTTCTTCTACGATCTCACCTGTTTGGTCTTCTGTTGTTGTAGAAAAGCCAATCGTGATTTCTGCATCGTATGTTTTCGATTTATCTGTTAAGTATTCTACAATCTTCGTTGCTCTTCCGATACAAATAGGCAGAACACCTGAAACCTCTGGGTCGAGGGTGCCTGTATGGCCGACTTTTTTTGTGTGTAAAATTTTTCTTACTTTAAACACACAGTCGTGTGAGGTCATGCCTCTTTCTTTATGTAATAAAAGAACACCATTTATCATCTGCGTTCTCTCCTTTCATAAACGATGAAAAAGGACAGACGATCATCGCCTATCCTTATTTCAACGTCTTATTCGTGATCTTTTGTGTTTAACTCAGCAATCAGGCTTTCAATTCGGTTTCCGTAGTCTACGGATTCGTCGAATTCAAAATGCAGTTCTGGTGTTTTGCGAAGTCTGATTCGATTGCCAATTTCAGAGCGGATATACCCTTTAGCCTTTGCAAGGCCTTTTAAGGTTTCCTCTCTTTTCTTCTCGTCGCCAAGAACAGAAATGTAGACTTTGGCAATTTGCAAATCACCGGATACTTCGACATCGGTTACAGTCAAAAAGCCGATTCTTGGATCTTTTAGCTTTCTGCCTAAGATGTCGCCCAATTCTTTTTTCATTTGCTCACCCACACGGGTTGCTCTCATACTCATGATCTTATCACCTCTAATTAAAACCACTCAGTTTTCGTGATCGTTCGTTCAATTTCAGGAAAAGAATCGATAAAGCTTAATACACGCTGAAGCTCCTTTTCCACTTGAACCCGAGATGAGGAAATCACGGCGATTCCAATTGATGTACGCTGCCATGTATCCTGGTAATCCATTTCAGCAATGGTTACATTGAATTTATGACGCGTTCTTGTCAATATACGCTGAAGAACCGCACGTTTTTCCTTCAGTGAGGATGCATCATAGATCATACACTCACATTCGGTATAACCGATCATTTTCTTTCGATTTCTTGCATAACGAATGATTCCATGACATCACCTTCACGGATATCATTGTATTTCTTAATGGTAATACCACATTCATAGCCTTGTGAAACTTCTTTCACATCATCTTTAAATCGTTTTAACACGTCAACTTCGCCTTCAAAAATAACGACGCCGTCACGGATTAAGCGGATTCCGCTATCTCTTGTAATCGTTCCTTCAGTTACATAGCCGCCAGCAATTGTACCGATTTTAGATACTTTGAACGTTTGACGAACTTCAACTTGACCGATGACTTTTTCTTCATATTCAGGGTCAAGCATTCCTTTCATCGCAGCTTCAATTTCATCGATGACTTTATAAATAATGCGGTGCAAGCGGATATCAACGTTCTCAGTCTCAGCTGTGCTTTTCGCATTTCCATCAGGACGTACGTTAAAGCCAATTACGATGGCATTAGAAGCACTTGCTAAAATGATGTCTGATTCTGTAATCGCTCCAACACCCGTATGGATGATTTTCACTTTTACGCCTTCGACTTCTATTTTTTGAAGAGCTGCTGTTAATGCTTCAGCAGAGCCTTGTACGTCTGCTTTCACGATCAAGTTGATATCTTTTACGTCACCTTGTTTGATTTGCTCAAATAGGTCGTCTAGAGATAATTTTGCTTTATCTGAACGCTGTTCGTCCAGCTGTTTAGAAGCACGCGCCTCACCGACTTGACGAGCTGTTTTTTCATCTTTGAATACGAGGAACTGATCCCCTGCATTCGGTACATCGTTTAAACCAGTGATTTCAACAGGTGTAGATGGTCCTGCTGTTTTCACGCGGCGGCCGATGTCATTGACCATTGCACGTACACGGCCAAATGTATTTCCGACAACGATTGGGTCACCTACTTGAAGTGTACCTGTTTGAACAAGGAGGGTTGCAACAGAACCTCTTCCTTTATCAAGCTCAGCCTCGATGACAGTCCCTTTTGCCGCACGATTTGGGTTGGCTTTCAGTTCTGCTACTTCACTGACAAGAAGGATCATTTCGATCAATTCATCAATGCCTTCACCTGTTTTCGCAGATAGTGGAACGAAAATCGTTTCGCCGCCCCAAGCTTCTGGTACAAGACCATGCTCAGTTAACTCCTGCATCACACGGTCAGGGTTCGCTGTTGGTTTGTCAATTTTGTTCACAGCGACAATGATTGGCACTTCTGCCGCTTTCGCATGGTTAATCGCTTCAATTGTTTGCGGCATGACACCATCATCTGCTGCAACGACTAGAATTGTCGTATCCGTTACTTCGGCACCACGTGCACGCATCGTTGTAAATGCTGCGTGTCCAGGTGTATCAAGGAACGTAATTTTTTTGCCATTTTCTTCAATTTGGTATGCACCGATATGCTGCGTGATTCCACCTGCTTCGCCTTCGACGACTTTTGTCTTACGGATGCTGTCAAGAAGAGTTGTTTTCCCGTGGTCAACGTGTCCCATGATCGTTACAACTGGAGGGCGTACTTGCATATCTTCTTCTTTATCTTCAACTTCATACTTTTCAAGTTCAGTTTCTTCTAAAATGATGACTTCCTCAACTGGAACACCATATTCAGAAGCGATTAATTCAACTGTATCTTTATCAAGTTCTTGGTTGATTGTTGCCATGACACCAAGCATCATCAGCTTTTTAATGATTTCAGCTGATTCTTTTCCAAGCTCATCAGCCAGCTGGCCGACAGTCATTGAATTTGTAAATTCAATTTTTTCAGGAAGCTCTTTTTTAGGCTTCACAGGTCTAGCTTGCTGATGCTGCGGTTTGTTATTTCCACCGCGTTTGTTTTTGTTTTTATTTTGGTTGTTGTTTTTTTTGTTTTTATTAAATTGATTATTCTGCACGTCATTCTTCTTTCTATCATTGTTTTTGTTAGATGATTGTTTTTTTTGTTCTGCGGGTTTCTCGTTAGCTGTCTCTTTTGCTTTGGCTTTTTTATAGATAGCGTCTAGCTTTTTCACAGTGTCGTCTTCAAGCGTCGCCATGTGGTTGTTCACTTCCACGTTCATATCCTTAAGCGCTGCTATAATATCTTTACTTGAAACATCTATGGCTTTTGCGTATTCATATACTCTCACTTTAGCCATTCGTTCACCCCCAAATAAATTAATCGAGCAAGCTTATGAGCTTCTTAGCGAAGCCTTGGTCAGTGACAGCGACAACTACGCGAGCTTCTTTCCCAATAGAACGTCCGAGAACGGAACGGTCTTCAACTTTTCTAACCGGAACATTATAAAATTTGCATTTGTCAGATACCTTTTTCTCTGTGTTAGATGAGGCATCTGCTGCAAGAAGAACCAGCTTAGCACGCGCATGTCTAATTTCTTTGATCACCAGATCTTCTCCTGACACGACTTTACGAGCTCGATTTGCTAGACCAAGCAAAGGATACCATTCAGATTCATTCATTAGGTTTTTTCACCTTTTCAGCTAGTTCTAGTAATTCTTCAAATATGTGTTCGTCAATCTGTGTCTGAAATTGCTGCTGTAAACTGCGTTTGTTCTTTGCCGCAAGAATAGTTTCTTTATCGAGAGAAAGGTAAGCTCCGCGTCCGTTCATTTTTCCGGTAGCGTCAACAGACACTTCTCCTTCTTTAGAACGAACAACACGGATCAGTTCTTTCTTTGGTTTCATTTCTCCCGTCACGACGCATTTTCTAAGCGGGATTTTTTTTCGGCTTTTCACCTTTAATATCACCTCTTATTCGTCAGATTCCTCAGCTACTGGTTCAGCCTCTAAGAAAAGAGATTCAGAGTCTTCAGTTCTTGGGAAAATACCGAGTTCCCTTGCATCTGTTTCGCTTTTAATGTCGATTTTCCAGCTGGTCAGCTTCGCTGCAAGGCGGGCATTTTGACCTCTTTTACCAATCGCTAATGACAGCTGATAATCAGGGACAATAACTGTTGTCGCCTTGTCTTCTTCATTCACAATGACATCAAGTACTTTTGATGGACTCAGCGCATTGGCAACAAATTCAACCGGGTCATTAGACCAATGAACAATGTCAATCTTTTCGCCTTTTAGCTCGTTGACAATTGCTTGTACACGCTGGCCCTTTGGACCAACACAGGAGCCAACTGGATCAACATCAGGATCATCTGTACGAACAGATATTTTAGAACGGTCCCCAGCTTCTCTAGCAACCGATTTAAGCTCTACAGTACCATCATAAATTTCTGGCACTTCAATTTCAAATAAACGCTTTAAAAGACCTGGATGTGTTCTAGACACATAAATTTGTGGTCCTTTTGTTGTTTTTTCTACTTTTGTAATGAACACTTTAATGCGGTCATGCGGTTTGTATTCTTCATTTGGCATTTGTTCATTGACAGGAAGAAGGGCTTCAATTTTGCCAAGTGACACGTAAATAAATTTACTGTCAATCCGCTGAACGATTCCCGTCATAATGTCTTCCTCGCGGTCGATGAACTCAGTGTAGATCACACCGCGCTCTGCTTCTCTCACACGCTGCGTCACAACTTGTTTCGCTGTCTGAGCTGCAATACGTCCAAAGTCTTTTGGTGTGACTTCAATCTCAACGACGTCACCAACCATGTAATTCGGGTTAATATTGGCTGCATCATCTACAGAGATTTCAAGGCGAGAATCATACACTTCATCTACAACATCTTTTCTTGCGAACACACGAATCGTTCCCGTTTCGCGGTTTAAATCAACACGAACATTTTGTGCTTGATTAAAATTACGCTTATATGCAGAAATGAGTGCAGCTTCTATCGCTTCAATTATAATTTCTTTACTAATACCCTTCTCTTTCTCAAGAACAGTCAGGGCATCTAACAACTCACTACTCATTTTTATGGTTCCCCCTTATATCAATGAAAAGGTTAATTGAACGAAACTGCTAATCTTGCGTTAGCTATTTTCTCGTATGGAATATTGATCTCTTTCTTTCTTGTCTTGATCTTCACTGTCACTGTTGCAATCTCACCATCAAAGCTTGTAAGCTCACCTTCAAATGCTTTTTCACCATCAATTGGTTCATATGTTTTCATGAAAACATTTTTTCCAAGTGCTTTTTCAAAATCAGCTTTTTTCTTTAATGGGCGCTCCGCTCCAGGAGAGGACACTTCAAGAAAGTAGTTTTGGCTAATCGGATCTGCCTCATCAAGCTTTTCGCTCAAGGCTTCGCTCACTTTGGCACACTCTTCGATATCGACACCTTTATCAGAGTCAATAAACACGCGAAGGAACCAGTTTTGACCCTCTTTGACAAATTCAACATCAACGAGTTCAAGCTGTAAGCCATCTAAAATTGGCTGCACCATTTCGCTTACGACATCCACTACTTTTTTGCTCATTCTCTTCCTCCTTGTGCTTTCGATAAACGCTCTTATCAATCATTCTGCATAAAAACCCTGCTTTATGTGAGCAGGGGGAGCAGAAAACGGATGAATAATGTCGAGACAAAAATTGCCTGTTCAATACAAAAGAGCGGGTTTCCCCACTCTTGTCTCGGTAATCGTTAGCATTTCCATAAAAACTATACCATATCCAATTTTTTTATGCAAATGAAGTTCCTCCTTATAATAGGTACTCGCTTATCGATTAATGCAGCATGTTCAGTACCATTAATACCTCTCTCTTCCTTTATATATAAACGGAAAGCCACTATGAACAGAGCGGACTGATAATAATGCACCTGAATACAATGAGCGAACAACAGAGCTCCCTATGAAAGAAAGTAACATCTACACTAAGTCATCTCTAATTCCAAAAAACTTTGTATGACACACTATGGTTATTCATATAGAAGCAAAGAGTGTATCAGTAAACAGCCTTCACTTTCCACTTTCTCAAAACCCCCTAATGGATAAGTACTTCAACGTTAAAGAAATAAGCAGTTCAATTTTAATCACACTGCCATTCTCCTTCACTTCAGAGAAACGCGTTCTCATTTTTAGGGAATCGCAATTTAAAAATCATTCATATTGAACTCCCCGAAAAGCAGGCAGAGACTAAACGGATAACCTTCATATTATACATAGAGAAAGAATCATGTTTATATGGAATGAATGTATCCAGACTGTTTAATCAGCCATGCATGTAAAAGTAAAGGTGTCTTCTGTGCTGAACTGCTATATTCATCTGGAACCTGCCTTAAGGTGTGCTGTAAATTTTCATTTCCTATTAACGATAAAAATTCCATACTAAATGGGCTGAATCCTCCAATTATAGAAGTACCAATCTTATACTTTACATCTTTTCTAGGTTGGGTAATATAGGTGAGTAACTGCTCGAACTCAGATAATGTCAATGAGGCGTGATATTGATCATATAAATACAGTTCTTCTTCTTTGTTCTGAACTGAACTCATTCCACTTTCTATACTATCTCGATTTAAATCAACTATATAAATAATAGATTCATTTGATAAATAAGGAAGGAACTGTTCTAATAATGCTACAGGATCTTCAAATAGCCCAAAACACAGATGTATTAAAATCGCATCATAACTTTTCGCATGTGATGAAAAATTTTCGATATCTGTACAAATAAAATTAGCTTTTATATTCAATTGATTTGCACAATGTATGGCTTCCTCTGATGAATCAATTCCTGTCAAATCAGCTAGAGGTAATTGCTTAGATAAATACTCAAGCATCTGCCCTTGTCCACATCCTATATCTAAAATAGAGGCAGGCTTTTTTTTGAATGTTAGTTGATAATAAGAAATGAAAGTTTCAGCTGATAGACATCGAGTAAATGGCGTTTCTCGATTATCATAATTTGAACTTATTTTTCTTTTTTCTGGATCCAAAAACCATGACTGAGCCAGCGCTCTTTTTCCTTTAAGCTCTTTCATCTTTTCTAGTATTATCACAGGGTTTACCACCTTTATAAAAGCCTCACCAATCAGTTTCAGATAATACGGGAGGTTTCGTTTTGAAGTTCTTTATTTTGAAAGGTTGAAAAAAATGAATGAACAGATTATGTGAAATATGAAATGCTATCGCTGCTAGAATACCAAATGTTAAGTATGAAATAACTGTGATGAATGTAAAAAGCGACATATAAGCAATAGACTTAACACCGCCTATTGGTATATGCAGCAAGATAAATCCTATTGAACTGATACAAATTGATACCGCCACAGATTCCACAGAATTTGTTAGTAATAACAACGGAAGAAAGAACCGCCAAATCAATTCTTCTGATAGAGCAGTTAATGGAAGAAAAAAGATTGAATCAACATTGACAGCATATCTGCCTCTAAATGCAACAACTTTGTTTTTTAATTTCCATAGAACTGACGGTAATAGGACACCTAATAAAAAGAAGGATAAAATACCATACACATTTTTATTATTAGACATTTCAACTAAGAGCTCTTGAGAAAATGCTCCACAGCATATAGAAGCTCCGATTATCGTGAATCCATCATAGCTCCTCTGAGGAGTGATATATGTTATTAACTTTCGATCGGATATTGGTTTATCTCTCTTGATTTTGATAACCATTTTAGAGCTTAAGGGACCCAAAAAGTGAAGGAGGATCCCTAAAGCTGCTACCATTGAAATCATCTATTTAAGTACCCGCAATCAATGTATAAATTGGAGCGTCATCTACTCCATTAAATCCACCGATCAGTTCCATTAACTCATCATCGATAAACCCTCCGAATGGTCGGCTATTAATCTTCTGTGCAGTAGATAGCAAAATCATATTTTGCATGACATGTCCTGCCTCCATAAAAACGAAGCGATAAGAACGATGTCCATACTTAAATCGAGAACGCCAAAAATTCGCTGAAATGACTACAGCAAATGCAAAATCTTGAACGGATTCTTCTTGTAACATTATTTTCTCAAATTCTTTTTCAGAGTAATCACCCATTTTAGTCAATCCTTTTCTATACGGATCGAAATGATAAATACCTTTGTCTAAAGAATCCACTTTGTTGGCTACAATAAATAGATCTAGAGGATAAAGTGCCCCGCCAGATGGTATAGGGCGTCTAGGTCCTTCTTTACGCTCTACCAATCCATAACTCTTCTGTAAAACTGTTGAGAGTTGTTCTAATGAAACACTCCCCCCGCTAAAATAATCTGCACTTCTTCGTTCCTGAATGACATCGTCTAAAGATATATTTGTATTTAATGGTTTAGGTAGTAAAATTAAAGGCAGGTCATCAAATCTTTTACTTGCATGTGTAGCAATCTTTTGCAAAGTTTGAGATCGCAGCAGCCCTGCAACACCAGGTGCGTCCCATGCCATTGAACCCCTATAGATTTTTGTTGCCTCAAACCAATTTTCAGAAGGATCATCAAACCGTAATGCTTCGTTTCCATACACAACATCAGCCAAATTAGTAGCATGTCTTTCAATACTATTCATATATTTAATCACCTTTCTACGATATTAAGGAAATGGATGCGGAATTGGATTCAGTTCTTCTAACTTAAAAGGTTTATCTACTAAACCTAAATGATAAGAATGTTTTAAAATTCGTTCTCCGCCCAACATTCTACCTCTATAAAGAACGTCAATCGGTTTATATCCAGGAATAATTGATTTTACGACATAGGCACCAGCATCTTTTATATCAGGGCTGGTTAAATCAAAAGTTGCCACATGATATCCTTGTTTTGATAAATGACTGATAAGGTTAGTCCATAGAATGTCTGGAGAACGATCATCAAACGGTGCATAGTCTTTAACGTCCACTAATTTCTCACTTGCTGTTAAAAAATCAGCTTCTTTCACAATAGCTGTTCCCGCATAGAGTTTAATATGATCTTCAAAACTGTTAATATCTCGATGATAATCTACATCCACTAAGGCGTTCCCTAATCGTTGTTCTGTTTTTACCCAAGTTCTTGTATACATTCCCTCTATCGCAGCTTTCTCACATGCTCTTTCAATTGAATGAGCAGAGGCCGCGCCAATAGCAAATGGAGCTAAATCTGTATGAGGATTTCTTATCACTGCCAAAATAGTAGGAACACCAGAAAAAATGCTCATGTCTACTAAATGCAAATCAAGAGAAGTAGGTTTAATATATCTTTCATAGAAGTGTTTTAATCTAGGTGAGGTATTAATATCGATCTGCGGTAAACTTAACTTATTGTACCAAGTAAGCATAAATGCATCTCTTTCAATTGTTTCAAATAAACCTGAGATTGCCGCTTCTTGATATGTAATACCACAAGCTAGTCCATTACTAGTTGCATGACCAATATTGGGGTCTCCTGGCCACTCAGTATAGTTTGCAATATGAATTAATTGAGCAGGCGTCCAAACTTCTTCATTATTTTCAGCAATATGACCTTTTCTCCACCATAATTTTGTATCTTCATTCCATCTATCATGAGGAAAATTCGGGTCTTCATATTGAGTGACAGCATACATCTCCCACTTATCAAAGCCAATTACTGATTTGCCTTCATTGATTAAGTCCTTTTGAGTACCAAAACATACAACATCAGAGTTTAAAGGTAAATAAGCGGCACTATATCTTTCCACCGTTTCACCTATAGCTGCTAATCTGGCTGCAGCTGGATTAGCAGATCCTCCCCCATTATAAGAATTAGACGGTACCCCAAATAAAATATTGCTGTCTGTACCATGCGCTCCATATGAATGACCCCATATATCATCAACGTCTCTGAGTTTTCTATACTCTCTACGGACTATCCCAACATAAGGATCTGCCAATTGGTCGAGTATTTCCCATGACTCTTCTAACGTTGTCCATTTATTAGCCATAATTAATTATTCACCTCACCATGAAACCAAACTTGAGGAAAACCTGTATCTGCAGCTGGGGAACACTTCGGGCATCTAGGTACTCTATAGACACGATGATGATTAAATGAGACACCTTTATCATCTAAATTAATTGTTGTAAATCCACCTGGTATTGCACTTGGTGCGTAATCTTTTAGTGTGAGCCATTCTAAAATTAAATTACTTGCAATTCCGATTTGAACTAAATGAATCGGCATATGATAAACCGGTTTCTTTTCAGGATTTATAGGCTTTATTTTCATTAAGTCTGAACGCAATACTTCGTCAGAAAAGTTTGCTGACTTTCGAAGGTTATAGCAATGTAAACAAGCTGATTGATGTGGTATGAAAAATGGACCTACCCAAGATGTCTGTCCATCATATGGCACAATGCTCAACCAAGGTATGTGGTCTTCTAATGCTAGATCATTTATTTCTTCAAAAATCGGGTCTAAATGAGAGTTGCCAATAGCAACCCTGATATCCGGCTGCTTATTTAATTCTCCTTTAAGCACTACATGTAGCCCTGCCTCTTGCAAATGACGAATAAATTCAGCAGCAACTGGATTATGATCTCGCGTAATAACTTCAACAATTCCTGTTTTTAAACGATCTAGTATATCTTCAACCAATACTTGTCCACCGGCTCTTTCATAAGACAAAAGCGCCGTCAAATCAAAGTTCATATCCGTCTTAACACACATTCCGTTTGTAACTAAAAATTCGAGGACATGTTTTAATTGATCACTCTCTACTTCGAAATTCTCCTCTAGTTCTTTAATCGAAACCCCATTATCTTCCGTGAGATAATTAGAAATTTCTTGAATAAATTCAATAATTCCGTCACCTTCAATTTTGGTGACAGTTTGCGCTTTTAAACCAATCAAACTGTCTTCTAGTTTACCTAGCGTAATGTGTGGTGCTAATTTATACCTCGTCATTTCTTGGTCTTTGACAAACATATATTATTCCTCCTTTAAGAATAATTAATTTGTATTTTAGATAATTGGGCCCGAGTTGGGGGGTGACCAATTATTTGTTCAAGCGTGTTCGTAAATGGCTGTAATTGTTTTGAAGAAGAAGCTTCTTGAAAACCGACTAACCATTCTAATACGTCTAAAGGCATATTGTTCTGGGACAATATTGATATGACCTCTTCTTTACTTTTACAATATAATTCAATTTTCATATTTAAATCCTCTTCAAAAATATCCTTCAGCCTACTCATACTTACTAACTCTGGTCCTGTTAAATCATATGCCTTTCCAGCACGATTCCTAACATCTTTTTTAGGGATTAAACATGCCTTTACAACATCTTTTGTATTGATCCAATTAACTCCCTCGGGAGAAAATGCAGTTATTAATTTACCAGTAGCACCTGCCCATCCTCTATAAAGTTCTATATTGATATCAAGCGGTGAAGTCCTATAAAGTATGCTATTCTGATAGATTTTCAATAATTCACTTTCAAGAGAACCTAGTTCATCCTCAACAGTATGCCTTCTATTAGATAAAATAATCGTTTCCGTTTGAAAATCAGTATTATTTATAAAGTATTCTTTGTCATAACTAACAGCCCCGCCCAAATCGATTATTTGAGCAGGATAGTCTTCATACTCAACTTTCATCTTCTCTAAATAGGCTTTGATTGGTTCTCTAATACCGACATAATGAATACTCATAAAGAGCCCCCTCTTTCCCGATCACATTGGGATAAAATGGTTAAAATCTAAGTGAATCAACTTATAATAGAAAAAGTAATCTTCTATTCGAGTTCTTCATAACATAGTAACCTCAACTTTTTTCATACATTTAATTAACTTAATATCTAAATACCCAAAATATTTGATCCAAAATAACGCCGCCCTTCAATCAAAAAAACAACATTAAGACCATATAAACCCTTTAAATACACAAAATTTTAAATATAGTATTATTTTCCATAGTCATATTAAACCACACTTTTTCAGGGTTATCAACGAACTTTTCAGAAAATATAAAACTTTCACACTTAATCATTGACAAATAAAGACTTATGAACCATCATATGTAATATATCAACTACATATCTATGTTGATAAATTTTAAATAAGGAGGTCTAAAGGTGACTAAAATTACAATCCCAACTGCTTTGGCCGCTAAGGTACACGGGGAAGGTCAACATTTATTCGAACCAATGGCTGCGCGCTGCACTTGCACAACAATCATCTCAAGTTCTTCAACTTTCTAATCAACTTTAGTTTTTCGACATATCATTGAAAAGATCGCTCGCCCACCTAGCAAAGAAGACTTAGCTGGGTGGGTGGGCATCTTTTATTTGAAAATAGAAGTTCTCCACATTTATTTTGCTTAACGAAAACCTTGCATTAAACTTTCATATCATGTTAATGGGGCAGCAAGAGATAGTGAATAAAACAAAAATAAAAGGCTATTGAGATTTTTCTCAATAGCCCCTGCTGTATTAAATATCGATTACTTCCACACCCCTTAAATCTGCCCCTTCTCCTTCTAAAATATGATAAGTCATTTTATCCATTGTCACTCCAATAAAGTTTAATTTTTTAATCGTACATGATTTAAAATTAACATTGATTAATTTAGAATTCTCAAAAGAAATGTTTTTAAAATAACAATTTTCAAATAAAACATTGATTAAAGATGATTCATCCATACTAATGTTGGGTAAATGACAGCCATATAAGGATGAATTCGTTATCTCACAATGTTCAAAATGAGATTTAGTCAAATCACTCTTTTCAAAGGTAGTTGAGGAAATTTTAGAATGGCTAATATTAACTTTTCTCAGATAACACCCATTAAAATCTGAATGGCTCATTACTTTTTGTACAATCGATAGTCCTTTAAAATCGCACAACTTATATTTAACATTTATAAATGTTAACCATTCTAAATCAGCATTAACAAATATTTTTTTCACGTGCTCTACGCGGTTATGATCATCAATTACTAATGTATGGTTATCAATGCTTATTTCGCCTGATTTCAGCTTTTCAATAAGCATATCCTGAACCTCTGCATCTTTTAATCCATCATTTTCGAGTTTTAATTTAACATTTCCAAGCAGCTCTAATAATTCTTTTTTCTTTTCTTCATATGTTTTGTCTTTTTTATATGGGCGAAAACAACTTTCAACATACAGTTCTAACTCTTCACTTAACATTGCCTCACTCCTTTTTTTACAGACAGCATACATGCATTGATTTGGCGGCGCATAACATTTAGCTGAAATTTTTAGTGACTAGCCTCTGGCTCTCTTTATATATTTTTTATAGCCAACCAACGAAAGAATAAACCCTAACAGTGTATAGCCTATAAGGACTGCTGTTACTAAGATCAAATTCTCTCCTCCTGGTAGTGTTGATACTGATTGCACTAAGCCTTGATGTGCCCAATACTGCGGGAAGAGCATACCAATTATTTTGAGATAACTAGGTAATTGATCAAATGGAGTCCATAAACCACAAGCAACTGCTGTCCCTAAAGCAATCATGTTTGTCATCACTAAGCCTGTATTCTCAGTTTTAGCAAATGCAGCGATGGCAACTCCCCATGAAGTCACTTGCATTGATAATAGGACAACTACTAAGAAATACGAGCTGTATTGTGTTATTTCAATACCATATAAATAAACCCCTAAAATGGTTAACAACAAAACTTGAAATAAGATAATGATAAAAAACGGAACGCACTTTCCAAGAAAAAAATGATGCGGCTGTAAAGGAGTACTTGCCAGCCTTGCCACAATTCCTTTCTCACGATCTTTTACAAAACTAATGACAATTGAAATAATGACAAATGTGGAGAAAAACACGCTCATCCCTGTCACTGATTGAGAAGCAACCAATGTTTTTTGTGCTTGAGAACTACCTGATGTAAATAATTCTATTAAAAGAATAATTGAAGCAACTGGTAATAAAATGGTCCAGAACAACAATGATCGATCTTTCACCTGTTTTATAGATTCGATGCGGACTAGTGGCCACATAAAAATCACTCCCGTTATATTCATTTGATTCCCTTCTATACAACTCTTAAATAATCACATTTTTTATTTATTTTACCATTTGCGGATGTGGCGAATTAGAATTAGTCAAATAATGTTGACTAATTACTTATGATTTTAAATCTACGGTACACACAAATTAATTCTGTTCGTTAGATTTATGTTCTTTCTACATCAGTCACTCTTTTAAGTTATTTTCATTGAAATACGAGAGTGGTTTTCATTCATAAAGGGCATTTTTATTGTAATTGATCACGTAAATCTGTTCCTGTTAATTGAAAAAAGACATCTTCAAGTCTCGGTCTGTACAAAGATAATTGTTGGGGAACCAATGATTCCTTCTTACTCAGTTTAGCCAAATCTTCTAAAGTATCTAATGGTTTTGTAGTTTTAACTAACACTCCACCTTGATAAGTTACAAAATCATACCCGAGATTAGTTAATGTTTTATTAGGAATCTTAGATTCAAAAAAGACTGATGTTTCTGCGTAACGATTCAAAAGCTCATCTATTTTGCCTTCTTCAACAATGTTCCCTTTATCAATGAAAGCCACATAATCACATAAACTCTCTATTTCCTCCATATAATGACTAACATAGATAATAGTTCTTCCCTCTTCCTTCAATTTGTTAATGATGTCGAAAATATAACGTCTTGATTGAGGATCTACCCCCACTGTCGGTTCATCTAAAAGAATTAACTTAGGAGCATGCATTAAAGCGCAGCCAATATTCAAACGGCGTTTCATTCCTCCTGAAAAGCTTTCAACGATATCATTTGCTCTTTCCCACAATCCTACATCTTTTAGTGTTTTTTCTACTCTTTCATCTAATGTTTTCCCTTTTAAACCATAAATTTGTCCAAAAAACTCCATATTTACTTTAGCTGTTAATTTTTCCTCTAAGCTGATGTCTTGCGGTATGTAGCCGAGCGCACTTTTAGATTCACCAACATGCTCAACTTTGCCTTCATATGATTTAATGATGTGAGATATAATTTTCATCAAGGTTGATTTACCAGACCCATTTGGACCTATTAATCCATAACAAACTCCTTCTGGAATCGTTAATGTAACACTTCTTAACGCTTGGGAAGTTCCATATTTTTTACTGACGTTTTCTATTTGCAACATTCGGCACCCTTTCCTTTCATCTCATTTATTTTTTAAAATGGCTTCAATAACACTCAAATATTCTTTGTAGGCGTGCTCTCCCAAATCTGTTATACTCACGATTGTTTTTGGTTTTTTATCCACAAAGGTCTTTGTAATTAGCACATAGCCTGCTTCCTCTAATTTTTTTAAATGCGAGCCCAAATTACCATCTGTTACAGATAAAGAACCTTTTAAGAAGCTAAAATCACATTTTTCATAAATCATTAATAAACTCATAATCCCTAACCGAACTTTTGGATGGATTAAATCATTTAAACTATTGACATTACTCATTTCCTTGTCCTTTTCTTTTTAAAATCACACCAGTTAATAACAAACTTCCTCCACCTATAAAAGCGAAGATAATGTTCATTAAACTAGGAAATAATAAAAATGTAGTTACACCTAAAACACTTAGCCAGAACCCCATAATAAAGATCTCTTTAGCCAGAACAATACCTAAGAGTAAATACATGATGGAAACCAATAAAACAACATAGAAGGGTAAATTATTTAATGTATATGGTAATAAACCAACACATATTAAAAAAATAAAGATACCTAAAATGATTCCAATACCAAGCCATGTGTATTGCAATTGAGTTCTTAAAAACAAGGGCATCGGTATCATTTTCTTTTGTTTAAAATAAGTAGTTAAAGTGATAACCCAGCCAGCAATGCCTAAAATAAGCCAAAAGACAGCTGCAGTTATAGAATGAGCAAAAAGTAAAGGTATTGAATATCCCATTATCCAAATAAGGCCCCAAATGATAAAATAAATACTGGTTTGTTTACAATACTCTGTTTTATAGTTTGTAATCGTCTTGATATGAGATAAATTCTCTAATATTTCTGAATTATTAAATTTTTCATTAGACATAAATAAACTCCTCTTCCACAAAGAACTCTGTACTACAGAGTATAGAATTAAATTTCCATTTAGTCAAGTTATTGGAAATGCCTTTTTATGAATTAAAATAAAATATAACCACCCCCTTCCTTTCAACGAAATCTCATAAATACCTTCTGCTTCTTGATCGTTTCTGGAACTTGGTCTCATAACCGCTTCATATTTCAAGAAATTTAAATATAGAAAAAGTGATAAATATTCTGTCTGAAAAGTAAGAATTACTAATTGGAGTGAGCTGTATAAACAGTTCCTTATTCAGCAGGCATTCGTCATCGGTTCTTTTCATTCATTCTTTTCGCATGTTCACTGATAAGTGCTGCCTCCCTGCTCCCTTTTATGATGCGGAAACCGTCATAATCCGGATAGAGCGAATCATCGTCCTGAATGCTTGTTAAAATCCAAAATTGACTGCCAGCCCCTCCGAGCCGCTCAACTGCTGACAGCCAGCTTTGGTATACGTCAGGACGAGCTGATTGATTTTGATAGCCAAACTCTTCTAGCACAACTGGCTTTCCGATTGAATTCCCGCGGGTGATATGGTCTTCGATCCATTTCACTCCCCAGGCAGCAGACTTGCTCCAGTGATCTGGGTACAGATGATAGGTTCCATAATCGATATTAGGAAGAGATGTTAAACGGTCCCAATCGACGCCTTCTCCTCCACCGTAAAACCAATCTTCATGTCCTGGTATGCGAAAGAATCCTTCATCTCCTACTGCAACAAGATGGTGACGATCCAGCGATTTGATCCATGTACTCATTTCATCTGCCCATTTGACAAGTACATTTCCCGTGGGATCTGACTGCATCCGCGGCTCGTTGGCTAATTCCCAAGTCATAATAGCTGGATCGTCTTTATATTGAACACCTGTATACGTATTGGTTCTTTCTAATACATAACGCACATAATTTTTGTATGCTTTTTGAATACGAGGATCTGTATAAAAAGCATCATGCGATTCTGCCCCGAACCACTTCACATATTGATTCATCCCGCCAAAGTCATCCCAATTGTTCACTAGTGGGATCACAAGCTTTATTCCTTCCTGTCCTGCTTTATAAATCGCATAATCTAGTTTTTGAAAACCAGATTCTTCATAGACGCCTGGACTAGATTGTAAGACTGAGTTCTCTTGAGGGGCCCCGTCGTGAAAGCCCCAAATTCGTATGACCTTTAAATTCATTGCTTTCATATCATCGAACACAGCATCTACCATTTTTTTAGATTTATAATGGAAATAGTAATTATTTGTGCCGGCGAAGTAAAATGGTTGATTGTTCAGCGTAAATTGTGTACCAGACGTCTGCACATAAGCGGCGGCCTTCATCGTAAGCGAAAACCAGCCAGACCATATAGCGGCTACAAGTATGAAGCAAGACACTCTTTGAGCCAACTTTTTCATTTACATTCTCCTCACAATCTATCTCTATCCTCCTTGAGGCAGGATCACATCTAGTTGATACGGTGTTTGTTCATTTGAATCAAGTGCAATCGTCTGCTGTTTGAGCATTTTACTTTCTTTACCGATTCGAATCTCATATGTTCCGTGAAATGCTGGACATTTCACATGGCCATTAGCATCTGTTTTTTCAACTCTTTGGGTCGTCCACTCATTTAGAAGCTTTTCATAACGTCGGCCTGCTTCATTTAAAGACCAATCATAATTCACGATGGCTGCATGTTCACCTCTCCAATGGGCACCTGCCCAAAATCCCCACATCAGCACTCCTTTTACGGCTGGATGACTAAATGCGACGCGATATAAAGCCTCCAGGTTATCCGCTCTTCTATTAGGGTCAGGGTGAACAGAATCGTACTCTGTGACCCATATTGGAAGACCAAGCTCAGCCAGCACATCGAGCCTCTCTTTGACAATGACTGGATCGACCCGTTCTTCAAAATGGCCTTGAACCCCAATCGCCTCAATAGGTGCGCCTAACTGACGCAGTTCATTGATATGCGCTTTATAGGCATGGTGTTCACCATAAGAGATCACATTATAATCATTCACAAACAATAGTGCTTGAGTGTCAATTTTTTTCGTTTCTTCATACATCCACTTCCAAATAGTTTTCCCAAAGCGATCTTTAAAAAATGAACCATGCATCATTTCATTGTTTACATCCCAATGACGGAACCTTCCCTTAAAGTGATTGCCCGCATGCTCAAGCCGGTTTTTCATAGCTTCATATACTTCGTGATTCGGCAGTGACCTTAGCCAGCTTGGATTCGCATCCTCTACCTCCCAAAATAAAGCGTGCCCCCTCACTGGAAGCTGATGTCGATCTGCAAAATTCAGCATCGCATCTGCTTTTTCGTAGGTGATTTTCCCTCTTTCTGGCTCATTCGCATACCATTTTGCTTCATTTTCAAAAACTGCCCAATTAAAATGCTTTACGAAAAAATCAGCATATTGTTGATTAAATAACACTTGATCATTCATCGCTGAACCAAAGGCGAATTCATGTCTGATTTGCTTTATTTCAACCTCTATACCTGCTATTGGCTTTTTTTCGCCGTTTGTCACGTTGATCACAAGATCTCTTTGTCTATGCTCTGAGATTCGATCATCCGCCTCTTTTTTCCACATCAGATTTTCCTGCCTATTTTCGCCTCTATTGAATGAATGATGAAGAAAGCTTCTTTCTTTGACCATGTGAAATCACCCTTATCTTCATTGGATTGATATTACTAATCAAACTGCCGACTAGAAGCCGGCAGCTTGATTTTAACCTCTTAGTTGATCAGACGATGGTATTCAGCATAGGCAGTGGCCATATCCACTTGAGACCAGAAGCGGTGATAAGTGAAAACTGGTGCGCCATTCTCCCATTTGCCTGTAGCTTCATTAAATGAAGACTGATATTTACTTTCGAGTGAAGACCATGCTGGATCTTGTTTAATCTTCGGACGAAGATCAGCAAAACTCGTATAGACCCCATTCCCTCCTCGCTGCGGGTCAGAAGGAATGGTGCTGGCTCCAGGAATCTGATTTCCTTGACCAAATGTCCCATTCCATCCATTTGGGAAATACACTTCTTTTCTAAAGAAACGGTCATAGTCTTCTCTATCTTCCTCTGTCACTATGCCGACGCCATCATTGTAATTCCATGCAACCTCTAGGAGCTGCGCGGCTGCATCTTTCGCTCTTGCACCAAGCGCTGTATAATCACCTGTTTCCTGCTTTGTGGCTGCAGCAAAGAATATCAAAGCTTTGGCTAGACTTCCTAATACGCCCGTATCCTGAGTCGGATCTTTAGTTACAGCTGTTAAATTTGGATTTCCTGTTGCAGACTGGAACCCATTCCAAGTATCAGGCTGTCCGCTCCAAGCAATATTTCCAGGAAGCCAAAACTCTCCAGGCGCACTTGTTGTAGCAACTGAAACATTCGTTCCCCCTAGAATTCTCTGTCCTTGCTCATCTAAGAAATAACCCTCTTCATCCGACACAGGACGGCTGCCGATAAAAATGTAATCTAAGGCATAGCTGACCCATTTTGTTATGACAGATTTGGCCATTTGGACATTTTCAGATGTTTTGTCGCCATCTTTTACAAAAATATAATAAAGCTCTGCTACGCGCTCCATTGGCCACGCCTGCATTCCAAACCAGTTATTTGAAGGCGGGTCAAGGTAAACAGGTGCATCTTCATATGCCATATCATAAAAAGTACTTCTTCCTGCTGGATAAGCGCTATAGTCTCCATTCCAGCTATTGGTTGCGCCTCCTGCTATGGCTCCTTCTTTCGATTGAAGCCATACGTAAAATTCAAGCTGTCTCTTTAAGGTTTTTTCCCAATCGCTTGCCCCTGTTGACGAAGATGGCTTTAAGCCTCCTTTATCAGAGGATAAAGCATAAGCGGCGACAGGATTTTGATATCCCTGATGACAATGGCTCGCTCCGATACGCCATGACCAGTTTGCATACTCCCCAAGTCCTCCGCCCCAAGAGGTATACCACGCCATTAAGTAATGACAGGCGCCCTTTCCGTTTCCAGGATACGGATTCCCCTGCTTCCCGCTTCCAATCGTTTGAAAATATTTATCGTACATGCCGTAACGGAGGAAATCCCCCATTTTTTTCGCTTTATCAAGATAAGCTGACTGATTATAGCCGAGCTCCTTTGCCCAATACATCGCTTGTATCGCACGCGCATCAGCATCCGTTGCATTCGTATAGCGCCACTGGGCAGCTGGAGCTTGATTTTCTTTTGTGAACAAGCTCATAAAGCCTTCATTCGGCTTACCAAAAGATTTATCATCCTGTGATGGATGAGGGATGGACTCCCATACAGATTCTTGCGGACCACGCTGGAATGTGTTCACATAGGCGGCTGTATGTGATGGGTTGAGCAAGTTGCCATAGCCATACCAGTTATCTACGTCAAGGAGCCAGTGCATTAAATACGTTTCATTCTTCCCATAGGTTGATTTCAATTCACTATCAATTGGATCTTGACCAGCAGGACGAGCACCGGTCAGCTGGCTTGGGTATTGATCCGGAAATGGTTTCTCTGCTGCGTATGTGGCTGGGCTGGACGGATTATAAGCGTTCATATGCGGCTGCTCATCATGTCCATCTTCATTGACTGGGATGATGTACTTCTCCATATTGTCCCAAGCTGCCTCTAATTTGCTCCAGTCCCCTGTGTAATGTCCGTACAGCACCTCAAGCCACAGCCAATAGCTATACGCTTCTGAAGTTGTCATATGTCCGTAATCAGGTGCTTCACAAATGAGCGTCTCGATTGAATGATAAGGAATTCCTTCTGGTGAAAAATATCCATTCGCATCGCTTTTGATTTGATGATAAAGCGTTAAAAACCGTTCTTTGTTTGACAAGTCCTTCACCCTTTCAATAAAATCATTGTTTTTTATTTGTCTGGAAGTGTGCCAAATACTAAAACACCATCGTCAAAGACAGGAATCTTTGTTGTTTTTTGCATATTGGATGTTAATCCTTGATAGGAATAATCATTTGAGGCATCCCATATATTCGATCCATTTGGAGCAGATAATCGAAATTGTATTTCCTTCTTATGCTCAGATTCTCCACTAGGAGAAATAGCTACGCCCGTAAAATCGATTTCTGCAAAATAGACGCGGCTTGATTCGTCATATACCTTTAAAGGTGATAAGGAAGCGCCTTCATTGTAGGCTGCTGTCACTTGAATATCCTTTTCAGTGAACCCCTTTGCAAAGACCTCACTCAGATTAACGTAATATCTAAAGGACAGTGTTTGACTGCTTCTTGCCGGCCAGCCGGACCGGTTGTATAGCACTGCTTTCAATTGAGTAGATGTTGTATCGTTATGCATCACAGCTGCCTCTACAAAAAACTCATCCTCCACCTGTTCTTTAGGCGGGAAATTGGGCAGCTTTGATTGCCCTTGACCAAACAGCTGCACCATTTTGGCGATATTTCCAGTGAAGGCGGCATTATAATCGGTCGCCACCTCGTTTGATACATAATCCGAGATGTCATCGTCATATTGATCCTGTGCATTAGGACCTCCAACAAGCGCTCCATAAAGTGTGTGCCGATGAACTGGAGGATTTGTCAGCTGGTTCGACCATGAGCCATGTGCAGTACGGTGGTGCGGGTGCTTCGGAGGATTCTGGCCAAAACCAACGACATAGCTTCTATTCAGCGGATTATCCCCTAGCATATAGTGAGTTTGCTTAATCGCAAACGATTGGTATCGATTTTTCTTTTCTTGATCAGATACCCAATCAGCATAGACAAAGGCTAAAAATGCTGCATTGGCGGCATAACGAAGTGAACCCCATTGATCAAGCCATGCCAAACCGCCAGGCGTATAGGTGATTCTTTCTACTTTTCCATTTTGAACAAGACCTGTAGTCCAGTAATCAAGATTGCGCTCTGTCGATTCTATAAATCTGTTTTCTTTCGTGATTCTTGCTAGTAAGATTTGTGAGGCAAAAAAAGTATTGTCCCATGACATGGTAAACGTATAATCCCAATCCTTCGGCCATTCCTCTACCGCTTTTAATGCTTTGTTTAAATAGGTTTCTTCATTTGTCGCCAAGTACAGCCAGATCCCGCCCCAAATAAGTTCGTCAACATAGCCGCTCCAGGAGTTGTAAAATGGCTGCGCATTGGTGACACAATCTGTATATTTGCCGCGATACCTGTCAGCAAATGCATATAGCTGTTTGGCGTGCGTCAAAAGCTTTGCTGCATAGGACGCATCTGTTTCTTTAAAAATGATAGAACCTGCTGCTAAAGCCGCCGCAGTTTGTGCAGCTACTTCTGTGCCAGGACAATGTTCATCAATTTTAAAAGCTGGCCGGTTCATCGGCATCACTTCTGCTGGACCCCACCAAGCATGATCGGCGTTTCCATCACCTACTTGCGCCCAAAATTCATTCGGTCCTGTATGTGCTTTCAAAAAATAATCCGTTGCCCACTTGATTTGATCTAAGATCTCATCAAGCAATTCTGCTTCTTCATAAGCTTCCCGGTATTCATATACTGTCCATGCAAGCACGGCTGCTGAATAAGCCATCGGAAGTCCAAATTTCACATGATCTCCTGCATCATACCAGCCGCCAGTTAAGTCATGCCCAACATCCTTCCCGTCCTCTAGTCCAGAATCTCCCCGCCAGTTAAGACGATTACTTTCCGGAAGCCGGCCTGACCGCTGCGCTTCATAAAACAGCATGGATTTTTGGAGAACCTCTACATAGTTGTAAGATGCCATTTCTCTATTGCTCACCCCTTCTTTTTAGTGAAACATTGATCAATAGACGCGACCGCCTCCTTTCTATCCTTCATTTCGTGATCTGTACAGTTTTGAAAAGAATCAAATATGTTTCAAAAATAAGCATAGTAAACAGCAATCAGCTTTACGCTCATCGAAGGTTTTCTCTTGATTCTCCTTCTGACTGTACCCAGAATGATCATATGTCGCTTGAGAACATTTCAGACGGCGAAATTCTCTTTTGAGCTCTATTTGGGTAGAAAGAATGACATACAATCTCTTCTCTTAAAACATCACGCTAAATCAAGATATATGAACGAATAAGAAAATAATTCCAATTGATGAGAAATCTTTATTAGTTAACATAATAAAATTATTGTATATAGAGAAAAGAACGCCCTTTTAGGGCGCTCTTATTTATCACATTAAAATAAAGAAAGCTGGTTTTGATCAGGAAGTGCTTCTAAACAGCCTTGACGATCTAAATATTCAAGGATGGTCTTCGACACTTTTCCGCGTTTTTGTAAATCTTCTTTTGAGAGGAATTCCCCATCTTGCCGCGCGCGGACAATATTTAACGCAACGTTTGTACCAAGTCCAGGGATTGAGTTGAATGGCGGTATTAAACCGTCTCCATCAATGATAAACTCCGTTGCACTTGAGCGGTAGAGGTCAACTTTTTTGAAGTGGTAGCCTCTTTCACACATTTCAAGTGCAAGCTCTAGTACAGTTAATAGGTTCTTTTCTTTCGGTGATGCATCTAGACCTTTAGAGTTAATGTCATCCATAACAGCTCGTATCGCATTCGATCCTTTTGTCATCGTTTCAATATCAAAGTCATCCGCACGAACGGTAAAGTAAGCTGCATAGTACAGGAGTGCATGATGCACCTTGAAATAAGCAATCCGAACAGCCATTAACACATAAGCAGCCGCGTGGGCTTTAGGGAACATGTATTTGATTTTTTTACAAGAATCAATATACCAGTTTGGTACATTATTATTCTTCATTTCTTCTTCCCATTCAGGAGGAAGTCCTTTTCCTTTACGAACAGATTCCATGATTTTAAAGGCAAGTGACGGCTCTAAGCCTTGATAGATGAGATAGACCATAATATCATCACGGCACCCAATTACTTCACTTAGTTCACATGTTTTATTGTGAATGAGCTCTTGCGCATTTCCGAGCCAAACATCCGTACCGTGTGATAGTCCAGAAATCTGAACAAGCTCTGAGAAAGTCGTTGGTTTTGTATCCTCTAGCATTTGCCGAACAAATCTTGTCCCAAATTCTGGGATACCGAGTGTACCTGTTTTACAGCCAATTTGCTCTTCTGTTACACCTAGTGGCTCTGTCCCTTGGAAAATCTTCATGACTTCAGGGTCATCTGTTGGAATCGTTTTTGGATCGATTCCGCTTAAATCTTGAAGCATACGAATGACCGTTGGATCATCGTGCCCAAGAATATCCAGTTTGAGCAAGTTATCGTGGATCGAATGGAAATCAAAATGTGTCGTCTTCCAATCGGAACCTGTCGCATCTGCTGGGTATTGAATAGGTGAGAAATCGTAAATGTCCATATAATCAGGCACAACGATAATCCCGCCTGGATGCTGGCCTGTTGTTCGTTTTACCCCTGTACAGCCTTGTACAAGCCGGTCGATTTCAGCGCCTCTCATATGAAGGTTATGATCTCCTGCATAGCCTTTTACGTAACCATATGCTGTTTTTTCTGCAACGGTACCAATCGTACCTGCTCTGTATACATAATCTTCACCGAACAGCTCTTTTGTATAGTTATGTGCGATCGGCTGATATTCGCCTGAGAAGTTCAAGTCAATATCAGGTACTTTGTCTCCTTTAAAACCTAAGAACGTTTCAAACGGAATATCATGTCCATCTTTTTTATACGGCGTTCCACATTCTGGACAGTCCTTATCAGGAAGGTCAAAGCCTGAACCAACAGATCCGTCATTAAAGAACTCAGAGTGCTTACAGCTTGGGCATACATAATGAGGTGCAAGTGGATTTACTTCAGTAATCTCTGTTAATGTCGCAACAAGAGATGAGCCGACAGATCCCCTTGAACCAACAAGATATCCATCATCAAGTGATTTTTTTACGAGCTTATGAGAGATTAAGTAAATAACGGCGAAGCCATGACCGATAATACTTTTTAATTCTTTCTCAATGCGGTCTTCTACGATTTTCGGCAAATCATCTCCGTAGATGCTGCGCGCCATTTGATAGCTCATTTCCCGTATTTCTTCATCTGCACCTTCAATTTTTGGTGTGTAAAGATCATCTTTGATAGGTTTAATGCTTTCGACCATCTCAGATACCTTTTGCGTATTTGTTACGACGATCTCTTTCGCTTTTTCGTCTCCTAGGAAGGAGAAGGCTTCGAGCATTTCATCTGTCGTTCTAAAATGAACTTTTGGCAGTTCATGGCGGTTCAGCGGATTCGCTCCACCCTGTGATGAAATTAAGATTTTACGATAAATTTTGTCCTCTGGATGCAGGTAATGTACATTTCCAGTCGCCACAACTGGTTTATTCAGCTTTTCGCCAAGCTTGACAATGTTTGTGATGATTTCTTTTAACGCACGCTCATCTCGAACTAGCTCAAGCTGCAGCAGGTGCTGATACACTTCTGGCGGATGTACTTCTAAATAGTCATAAAATGCTGCAATGTCTTCCACCTCATCAGGTGACTTTTGCATCATTCCTTCAAATACCTCACCCTTATCACAAGCAGACCCAACAATTAAACCTTCTCGATATTTCTCAAGCTGAGAGCGCGGAATACGCGGGACCCGGTAGAAATAATGAATATGAGAAAGTGAAACAAGCTTAAATAAATTCTTAAGGCCAGTCTCATTTTGAGCAATCAATGTCGCGTGGTAAGGACGTGAGCGCTGGTAAGCATTCGACTGCCCCATGTTTTCATTCAATTGATCGTGATAGGCAATCTCTTTTTCAGCCGCATCTTTTAGCATCTTCAGCATGAGATAGCCTGTCGCCTCTGCATCATAAATCGCCCGGTGATGCTGCGTCAGTTCAATATCGAACTTTTTACAAAGAGTGTTCAGCCGGTGATTTTTAAATTCTGGGTAAAGGAACCGGCCAAGTTCAAGTGTATCAATGACAGGGTTTGACGCTTTATCTGTTTTTAGCAGGCGTTTATACGCTGCATTTAAAAAGCCCATATCAAAGCTCGCATTGTGCGCAACAAGGATATCTTGTCCAATCCATTCTTTGAAATCCCGCACGACGTCGACGACATCTGGTGCATCTCTCACCATATCATCGGTGATACCTGTTAATTCGATGGTGGTCGCTGATAACGGGTGATGGGGATTAGCAAATGCCTCAAAGCGGTCAATGATTTCCCCGCCTTTTATTTTCACTGCTGCCAGCTCAATGATCGTGTCATAAACGGCTGAAAGTCCAGTTGTCTCTACGTCGAATACGATATACGTCGCATCCTCTAACAAGCGGTGCTCTGGGTTATATGCAATCGGTACCCCGTCGTCTACTAAGTTGATTTCCACACCGTACATCATTTTGATGCCATGCTTTTTACTTGCTGCATACGCATCTGGGAAGGATTGTACAACGGCATGATCCGTCAGGGCAATTGCTTCATGTCCCCATTTTTTTGCTTGTTCAACAAGTCTGCCAATGCCAGTGACAGCATCCATTTGGCTCATAGGGGAATGTAAATGAAGCTCCACACGCTTTTCACCCTCAGGTGCTGTATCTTCTTTCAACTGCGGTTTCATTTCATTGACATCATTGGCGATCATGACAAGATCTCTGACAAACGTATCATTTTGAATGCTTCCTCTTGCTTTCACCCACATGCCTTTTTTCAATGATTTCATCAGCTGAGCATCTTCTTTTTCTCTTGCAAACATTTTGATCAAAATACTGTTTGTATAATCTGTGATCTTAAAGATACAAAGCGTTCTCCCGCTTTTCAGCTCACGCGTTTCTGCATCGAATACGTAGCCTTGAACGGTAATTCTTCTTTCCTCGTCCATGATACTATCAAGCGTACGAATTTCTTCATTGTCTTTGATTTGATAGCCAATCATCAGAGGGCCTGACGGAGCTTCATTCTGCTCCTCACTTTCTTTCTTCTCCATCTCAGTGAGGGCTTGCATGGCTCTTTCTTGATCTTCAGCAAGCTTTTGTTCTCTGAACTTCTGAATCTCTTGATCTGATACAAAAATTTCTGTATCGAATTGCAGCTCTGGAAAGCCCACTTGTTTAAATGCGGCCTGAAGCATCGGGCTGTACTTCTTCTTAATAGCGAGTGCCTCTGTTTCGCTTTTCGTTTTAATGATGATTTTATGTCCAGACAGCGATGGTTTTTGCTGCTGAAGCAAGCTGATGATTGGGGGAGAAATTCCTTGAAGTTCTTCCACACAATGTGACCAGTACGATTGCACGAGTTCTTCAGATATGTGCGGATCACTCACTTCAATCGTACAAGTGATTTGTGCAATATGTGAAAATGCATTTGTCAGCCTGCTGAGAAACATGGCGTATACTTTGTAAGGCAAAAGCGCTTTAAATTTAAAAAGGAAATGCCATGTTTTCGTCGCCTTATGCACCGTCAATTTGACGATTTCTCCTTCTTCAAAGTAACGACTGAGGTCATCATCTGTCATTTGAATCTGATTGAGTAATATATGAAATTGCCGCCGTGTGATCGGTAATTGTTCATCCAAGACAGGACCCTCCTTTTGTCAATCAGAAAGGTACCTCTTTTCTACAGGAGGTACCTTCATTTTTTTGTTCGCTTTATGCTTGGCGTATAAATGAAATCAGATCATCAACAGATACTTCATGTGATTCACCTGATTTTCTAAACTTCACTTCTACTATACCTTCTTCTGAACGTTTTCCGCAGCTAATACGAATTGGCAGTCCAATTAAATCACTGTCTGCAAATTTTACTCCTGCACGCTCCTGGCGGTCATCGAAAAGTACGTCAAAGCCTTCATCTTCTAAGCGCTCGTACAACGTTTCAGCCAGTTCTTTCTGCGCATCGTTTTTCATATTTAATGCAAGGAGGTGAAGGTCATATGGTGCCACTGTTTCCGGCCAAATGATTCCTTTCTCATCGTGATGCTGTTCAACAATCGCTGACAGCGTTCTAGAGATGCCGATGCCATAGCAGCCCATAATCATTGGCTGCGCACGACCATTCTCATCGAGGTACGTTGCATCCATCGACTCAGAATAACGAGTGCCCAGTTTAAAGACTTGTCCTACTTCAATCCCTTTTGCAAATTGGATTGTGCCTTCCCCATCTGGAGAAACATCTCCTTCTTGAATCAAGCGAAGATCTGTGAATTCTTTTACTGACACGTCACGTGCAGGATTGACATTGACATAATGATAATCCGCTTCGTTTGCACCAGCGACAGCATTTGTCATTCCCTTCACAGCAAGGTCCGCATAAATATCGACTTCTGCTTCCAGTTTAACAGGTCCAACAAATCCAGGCTCAGTTCCAATAACTTTCAGCACTTCTTCGCGTGAAGCAAGCTCGACAAGCTGTGCTCCTACCAAGTTTTTCACTTTCACATCATTTACTTCATGATCGCCTCTAGTTAGGATCAGAACATACGCATCATCTGCTTTAAACAAAACAGATTTAATGCAAGCAGAAGGGTCAACTTCTAAAAAGCCAGCCACATCTTGAATGGTTTTCATTTGCGGAGTATGGACTTTTTCAAGCTCTTTGAAGTCCGCAGGATTTGCTTCTTTTCCGTGATATACAGCCTCAGCCATTTCGATATTCGCGGCATATGAGGACGTATCAGAATAAGCGATGGTATCCTCTCCGACTTCTGAGAGCGCCATGAACTCATGCGTATCTTTTCCACCCATTGCCCCTGAATCTGCAATGACTGGTCTAAAATTGAGACCCACTTTTGAGAACACATTAGAGTAAGCCGTAAACATTTTGTTGTATGTCTCATCAAGGCTTTCTGGTGAAGAATGGAATGAGTATGCATCCTTCATGATAAATTCACGTCCGCGCAGCAGTCCAAAGCGTGGTCTCTGTTCATCACGGAATTTTGATTGAATCTGATATAGTGTTAAAGGTAGCTTCTTATACGATTTCACTTCGCTGCGTACTAATGATGTGATCACTTCTTCGTGGGTTGGGCCAAGCGCAAATTCGCGTCCGTGGCGATCCTTCATACGCATCAGTTCTGGACCGTATGTATACCATCTTCCTGACTCTTGCCACATTTCTGCCTGCTGCAGCACTGGCATTAGCAGCTCAGCTGCGCCTGCCTTTTCCATTTCCTTGCGGACGATCGATTGAATATGCTGAATGACTTTATGCGCAAGCGGCAGATAATGATAGATTCCACTTGTATTTTGTCTAATAAACCCAGCTCTTACTAAGAGTTGATGACTTTTTGCCTCAGCATCTGCCGGCACCTCTCGAAGAGTTGGAATAAAAGTCAGGGATTGTCTCATGTCGTTACACCTCATTTATGAAATAGGACTTCTCACAAAAACTCTTGTTTCCCGGAATGAGAAACAAGAGAGAATGGTTTTTATAAAAATAACCGCTGAATGTCATTCCACGTTACCACTAACATTAACAGCATGAGGAAAGCAACACCGATAAAGACAACAAGTGCTTCCTTCTCACGATTAATTGGTTTACCGCGAATGGCTTCAACAAATAAGAATAGTAAACGTCCTCCGTCTAATGCAGGAATCGGTAACAAATTCACGATGCCTAGGTTGATACTGAGGAACGCCGCAAACTGCATTAATGTTAACACACCTTGTTTGGCTACTTCTCCTGTCATGTCATAAATTCCAACAGGACCTGCTAACATGTCTAGTGAAAATTGTCCTGTGACAATTTTTTGCAAGTTCGTTAAGATCAGACCTGCCGTTGAAACGACAGTTGTTCCAGAGGATGAAATAACTTTCAAAAATCCATTTTCCGTTGGCGGATATGATCCGAAACGGCCAATGCTTTTCCCATCTGCTTTCACAGCTTCTGGTACAACCTGCACAGTGCTTTCCTTGCCGTCTCGGTCAATGACGACATTCATTTTTTTCTCAGGGTTCTTTTGAACTGTTTGAACGACATCTGTCCAAGAATTCATTTTCTCGCCGTTAATGGACACGATGTGATCTCCCTGCATGAGTCCAGCCTCAGCCGCCCGGCCGTCTTTCGTCAGCTTACCGAGTACAGGATCATCAACGGTTACCCCTTGAATAAAACCTAAAGCAACCAAAATCACATACGCTAGAATAAAGTTCATAATCGGTCCAGCTGCGATAGCTTTAATTCGCTGCCAAACCGTTTTTGAACCGAATTGACGATTGTATGGTGCGATTTGAATTTCTTCACCATCTGCAATATAGAAGCTTGTTTGACTGACATTGTAGCCAGTCAGAATATCTTCATTTCCAGCTTCATATCCCGAGATTCTCATAGCATGATCTAAATCAATCTGCTCAACTTCGATGACAAGTGCATCAGGATATTTTTCTTTATCATTTAAAATGATCTTTTCTACTTCATTTTGCTCATTGAATAAGAGCCCCACTGTATGACCTGGTTTAATTTCGATAACTTCAGGGTCCTCTCCAGCCATTTTAACAAATCCGCCAATAGGGAGAAGTCTAATGGTATAAACGGTTTCTTTTCGTTTAAAGGAGAAAATCTTCGGCCCAAAACCAATTGCGAACTCGCGGCATAAAATCCCCGCGCGCTGCGCCATAATTAAATGGCCAAGCTCGTGGAAAAAAACGAGCGTTCCAAAAATAATAATAAACGCAATCACTGTATTCACGAACATACCACCTTATGTGAGGATTGATTGAACAAAGTCTCGTGTATCTTTGTCCACTTCATGGATATCTTGCAAACTAGGCGTTGAAATCACATGATGTCTGATTAGTGCCTTTTCAATCAATTCTTCAATTTGCAGGAACGTTACTTTGCCTTTCAGAAATGCATCGACTGCCATTTCATTTGCTGCATTAAGTACAGCAGGCATTGTCCCTCCTATTTTACCTGATTCATAAGCAAAATGTAAGCAGCGATACCTGTCAAAATCCACTTTCTGGAAATTCAATTGTCCAATCTCCCAAAGGTTCAATGATTTCGCTTCTTGTAACGGCGCCCTGTCAGGGTATGTGAGTGCATATTGAATAGGCACTCTCATGTCAGGTGTCCCTAACTGAGCCATGACGCTTTTGTCGTGAAATTCCACCATCGAATGGATAATGCTCTCTTTATGTAGCAGCACATCAATTTGTTCATAAGGGATATCAAACAACCAATGTGCCTCGATCACCTCGAGCCCTTTATTCATCATCGTCGCTGAATCAATGGTGATTTTCGCTCCCATCGACCAGTTCGGGTGGTTCAGCGCTTCTTCAACCGTAACACCTTCAAGTTCAGTTCGTTTTTTATCTCGGAAACTACCACCTGAAGCTGTCACGATTAAGCGTTCAATATTTTTAGCTTGTTCACCTTGCAGGCATTGAAAAATAGCGGAATGCTCACTATCGACAGGAAGTAAAGGTACATCATATGTTTTAGCGTACTCTTTTACTATATGACCAGCTGTCACAAGTGTTTCCTTATTTGCGAGAGCAATCGTCTTTTTTTGTTCAATGGCCTTTAATGTTGGAACAAGTCCAACACTCCCTACAAGTGCATTGACCACTACGTCCACTGCATCATAGGTCGCTGCCTCGATGTTGGCTTCATCATCAGCAGCCAGCTTCACATCGTATGCAAATGAATGATTTTTTAGCGTGTGATAGGTTTCTTCGTCTACACAGCCGACGAATTCAGGCTGAAAGCGCTCAATGATCGGAATCGCCTTTGCTATATTTCTGCCAAATGTCATGGCTTTCAGCTTAAACTTGTCCGGGTGCTGACTGATCACATCTAACGTTTGTTCTCCAATTGATCCTGTTGCGCCTAATAGCGAAATATATTTCAAATTGCCACTCCTTCTCTCGTTCAATAAGTTTCTATGAGGTTAGCTGGCAAACGTTGCGAGCAGTAAGTATAAAAACGGCAGAACGAATAAAAAGCTGTCAAACCTGTCCAAAATCCCGCCATGGCCAGGGAGAATTGTCCCTGAATCCTTCACGTGATAATGACGCTTTAAAGCAGATTCCACAAGGTCGCCTAGCTGTCCAAAGATACTGAGTAAAAGAGTAATAAACATCACAAGCAGATATGATGGCAAAAATCCTGTAACCGCCTGAAACACAAGTGACAACACGACCGCTGTGACGATTCCGCCGATAAATCCTTCTACTGTTTTGTTTGGGCTGATTTCTGGCCAAAGCTTTCGTTTCCCCATAGATTTCCCAATAAAATAGGCTCCTGAGTCAGTAGACCAAATAATCACTGCTGCGAAGAAGATCGCACTCATGCCATATAAGCCTCTAATTTGGATAAAATAATAGAAACTAACGCCAATATATAATGTGGCTAATACAACAAAAGCAACCTCATCGAATGTGAAAGAGTTTTTGCTCAAAACTGTATAAGTTAAAAGTATTAAGACTGCAAATAAAGCAATCTGCATTTTTGATGCGTCCACGTTTGGGAAGAAGCTGTTGTCTCCGCCCATTAAAAGCCAAAGCAATATTAAGCTGACAATACCAGGAAAGCTGAAAATCGAGATCTTTTTCATTCTTAAAAGCTCAAAGAGAGCGACACTTCCCATTAAATAAATCAGCAGGGTAAATGGCATCTGTCCATATATAACTGCAAGCAAAAAGACTGCAGCTGCCAAAACACCCGTCAAAATTCTTTGTTTCATCTGCACCACCCTCTAAATTCCACCGAACCTCCGGCCGCGGCGCTGGTACTCCCCGATAGCGCCTATAAGGTGCTCATCAGAAAAGTCAGGCCAAAGCACATCCGTAAAGACAAACTCGCTGTACGCAATTTGCCAAAGCATAAAGTTGCTTAATCTAATTTCTCCACTCGTGCGAATGAGCAAATCCGGATCTTGAAGAGATTCTGTCATTAAATAAGCTGAAAACATCTCTTCTGTGATGTCTTCTGCTCGAAGCTTACCTTCTTTGACCTTTTCAGAAATTTGTCTGCATGCGGAGACGATTTCTGTGCGCCCACCATAGTTGAGCGCAAAGTTCAAAATGAGTCCGTCGTTGTTCGCCGTACTCTTTACTGCGTTCTCTACCGCTTTTTTCGTATGCTGCGGGAGGCCGTCTGGATCACCTGTTAAACGCACACGGACATTTTCTTCGATGAGTTCAGGCAGGTAGATGTTTAAAAATTCTTCAGGAAGTTTCATTAAAAAGTCTACTTCTAATTTTGGACGTTTCCAATTTTCCGTAGAGAAAGCATACAAAGTCAGCACTTTGACATTCAGCTCATTTGCAAGCTTTGTCATGCGCTTGACGACTTTCATTCCTTCATGATGACCTGCTACCCGTGGAAGAGCACGTTTTTTCGCCCATCTTCCGTTCCCATCCATGATAATGGCGATATGTTCAGGAATTTCTCCATTTAATATGTCTTCTTTTGTCAGGCTTTCTAAGTTGGAAGCTGCTGTTTGCTGATTCTTCCAATTTTTGAGTATATTGAGCATGAGATTCCTCCATCACCCAAAAAGGTTGCGTTCCCGCTAAATAATATAGTCATCAACAGTATTAACAAAAAAACCCCCTGTAAACATGAAGAGGGTCTTTTCACTATTATCTATTGTACATAGTTTTTTCTTAAACTTCCATGATTTCTTTTTCTTTATCTTTCGTCACGTCATCAATTTTAGCGACATATTCATCTGTCAATTTTTGAACATCCTCTGTCGATGATCTTAATTCATCTTCAGTGATCTCCCCATTTTTCTCAAGCTTTTTCAAATCATCGTTTGCATCACGACGCACGTTACGAACAGCTACTTTTGCTTCTTCTGAGTATTTTTTCACGACTTTCACAAGCTCTTTACGTCTTTCTTCTGTCAGCGCAGGAATCGCAATGCGGATCACATTTCCGTCACTTGTTGGCGTGATGCCAAGGTCAGACTTTTGGATCGCTTTTTCGATATCACCGATTGCTGTTTTATCGTAAGGTGTGATAATCAGCATACGTGCTTCTGGCACTGTGATCGACGCAATTTGGTTAAGCGGTGTTTGTGCACCGTAATAATCCACTGTCACTTTATCAAGCAGTGAAGCATTTGCACGGCCAGCACGAACAGTTGCAAGCTCACGTCCGTAGGCTTGTACGGCTTTTTCCATTTTTTCTTTCGTTTGGTTCAACACTTCTTTTGACACGTTATTTCCCCCTCACGATCGTTCCGATTGATTCGCCGTTTACGGCACGTTTAATATTTCCTTCTTCCATAATGGAGAATACGATTAATGGAATGTCATTGTCCATACATAATGAGGACGCAGTAGAATCCATTACAGCAAGCCCTTCTTTAAGTACATCAAGATATGAAAGCTTATCATATTTTACTGCATCCGCATCTGTACGAGGATCAGCACTGTAGACACCATCTACATTATTTTTCGCCATTAAAATGACATCTGCTTCGATTTCTGCTGCACGAAGTGCTGCCGTAGTATCTGTAGAGAAATAAGGGTTTCCTGTTCCTGCAGCAAAAATGACGACACGTTTCTTTTCAAGATGACGGATCGCTTTTCTTCTTATGTATGGTTCTGCAACCTGTCTCATTTCGATAGAGGTTTGCACTCTAGACTGAATGCCAAGCGTTTCTAGGCTGTCCTGTAACGCCAGTGAGTTCATCACTGTTGCCAGCATCCCCATGTAGTCTGCTGTTGCACGGTCCATTCCTAGATCACTGCCTGTCTTTCCGCGCCAAAGGTTTCCTCCGCCTACAACGACTGCAACTTCAACATCGAGCTCTGCAATTTCTTTTACTTGCTTTGCAATTGATTGAATGACAGTTGGGTTAATTCCATTTCCAGCATCACCCGCTAGTGCTTCGCCACTTAGCTTCAGTACAATGCGATTATATTTCGGTTTGCTCATGATAACCTCCAAGTGTAAACTATACCGTCTCTTATTATGCGTAAGAAACTGTCTTTTGTAAATCAATATCCTCTAAAAAATAGGGAACACAGTGCTTGTGCTCCCTAAAAAAGCCCCAGAGAGCTTTTCAAACATTATTTTTTCACTTGGCTCATAACTTCTTCAGCAAAGTTGTCTTGACGTTTTTCGATACCTTCGCCCACTTCATAGCGAACATAAGTTTGAACAGTTGCGTTTTTCGCTGCTACAACTTGTTTCACTTTTTCATCTGGGTTTTTAACGAACGCTTGGTCAAGTAAGCAAATTTCTTCGAAGAATTTGTTTAGACGGCCTTCTACCATTTTAGCTACGATGTTTTCAGGCTTTCCTTCTTGAAGAGCTTGCTGTGTTAATACTTCACGCTCACGGTTTGCTTCTTCTTCTGACACTTGGTCACGAGAAATGTATTTAGGGTTTACAGCTGCAACGTGCATAGCGATGTCTCTTGCAAGCTCTTCGTCAGTTGTTCCGTTAAGAACAGCTAACACACCGATACGTCCGCCCATGTGCAGGTAAGAACCGAATGCAGCATTATCTTCTTTTGTGATGACAGAGAAACGGCGTAGAGTGATTTTCTCTCCGATTTTCGCAATTGCAGATGTGATATACTCTTCAACTGTTGAACCGTTTTCCATTTTAGAAGCATGAGCTTCTTCAAGTGTTGCAGGTTTAGCAGCAAGCAAATGATCAGCAAGTTCGTTAAGAAGTGCTTGGAATCCTTCGTTTTTCGCAACGAAATCAGTCTCAGAGTTCACTTCTAGGATCACGCCTGTGTTGCCGTCAGTTTTGATAAGAGTTAATCCTTCTGCCGCAATACGGTCTGCTTTTTTCGCAGCTTTTGCGATTCCTTTTTCTCTTAGAAGGTCGATTGCTTTCTCGATGTCACCATCAGTTTCTGTTAACGCTTTTTTACAGTCCATCATACCTGCACCAGTTTTTTGACGCAGTTCTTTAACTAATTGAGCAGTAATTGCCATTTTACATTTCCTCCTTCTATGTTAAAACACGGATTACTAGGTGAAAAAAAGGTGATAAAAGGCATTTCCCTCTTATCACCTTTTGAATAGGTTACGCAGTTGTTGTTTCAGTTTCTGTCGTTTCTTCTACAACAGCTTCTTCTTCGCCTTGTTTAGACTCAAGAATCGCATCTGCCATTTTAGCAGTTAGAAGTTTTACAGCACGGATTGCATCATCGTTTGCAGGGATCACAACATCAATTTCGTCTGGATCACAGTTTGTGTCAACGATACCGATGATTGGGATATTCAATTTACGAGCTTCTGCAACTGCAATACGCTCTTTACGAGGGTCGATAATGAAAAGTGCATCCGGAAGACTCTTCATGTCTTTGATTCCGCCTAGGAATTTTTCAAGACGCTCTAATTCTTTTTTCAGTTGAACGACTTCTTTTTTAGGAAGAACTTCGAACGTACCGTTTTCTTGCATTTTTTCAATATCTTTTAAACGTTTAATACGTTTTTGGATTGTTTCAAAGTTTGTTAAAGTTCCACCAAGCCAGCGTTGGTTCACATAGAACATACCAGAACGGATTGCTTCTTCTTTCACTGAATCTTGTGCTTGCTTTTTCGTACCAACGAAAAGGATTTTTCCTCCGTCAGCAGCAAGGTTTTTCGTGAAGTTGTAAGCTTCTTCTACTTTTTTCACCGTTTTTTGAAGGTCGATGATGTAGATACCGTTACGCTCTGTAAAGATGTAACGCTTCATTTTTGGGTTCCAACGGCGAGTTTGGTGACCGAAGTGAACACCAGCTTCTAGCAATTGTTTCATAGAAATAACTGACATTTTGTTGCCTCCTAATATAATGGTTTTTTTTCCTCCGCTTAAGTCATGTTCACATAAAACTGCGCCACGGCAGCACCTTCATACGAATCATTAAGCGTGTGTATTTAACACCAAGAAATAATATAACACATGATGGACTGACAATCAAGAATCCTTTACAGCTTTCCGCTAAATTTTAATAAAAGCTCGATTTCTGTCTTGCCAGTTTTCATTTCTTTCGCTATTTCTTCTAGTGACCGCCCTTCATCATATAGGGTCTTCACTTGGTCCTCGAATGTTTCTTCTATTTCACTTTTAGAAGGCATAGAAGCCTCTGTTTCGAGTTGTGGAACGGGTTCGTTTACCTTCTCTTCCTGCACCTCAACTTCGCTAAGGAGAGCCGACAGGTGCTCCGGTACGGGATCTTCACTTTCGACCGATTGCTGGGATTCAATTGGTGGTTGTGGCTGCTTTGGTGTCTGAAGATCCGATTTCAGCTCTTCAGCAGAAAAATCAGGGGAAGCGGCTGCCACTTTTGATAGTTTGTCATTCTCTTCTTTGACCTCCATCAAAAATGCAGCCAGGGTATTTTCCGTTTCTTCTAGAAGTTCTCGCTGCTTTTGTTCTGTTGCCTTCAGCGAATTCATTCTCGTATATAAAATAATCACAAAATAAATAAGTGCAGCATGAAGCATGAAGCTAATCAGCCATAACATATTTTTTCACTCACTAACTCTTTAAGATTGAATGGCTTTATCAAGCAGATGCTTAAGCTTGAACAAGGCCTTTGAATGAATTTGCGAAATGCGCGAGGTAGATAAATTGAGCACTTGACCGATTTCTGTTAATGTCAGTTCTTCTTTATAGAAAAGACTGATCACAAGCTTTTCTTTTTCTGAAAGCTCTGTGATTTTTTCAGAAAGCTGTTCAATTAATTCATCTTTCAGCATTTTCTCTTCTGGAGTCACAGACTTCTCGTCGCGAATCATGACTTGGACGTTCTCTCCGTCTTCTTGATCATGCAGCTTCTCATCAATTGAGAGCAGATTTGCAAAGAATCCTTCATTCATCGTTGTGACGACATCCTGTTCACTCATGCCGAGTTCCTCAGCCACCTCTGTCGGCGTCACATTACGCAAATACCGCTGTTCAAGCTTTTCAATAGCCGCTTCTACTTTTTTTGTTTTTTCTCTTGATGTACGAGGCAGCCAGTCCTCTTTACGAAGACCGTCGATAATGGCCCCGCGGATTCTGAAGGATGCATATGTATCAAACTTCAGATCTCTTCCGGGATCAAATTTTTCAAGGGCATCATATAAACCGAGCATCCCTAGACTGATCAAGTCTTCTTTATGCACTGACTTCGGGAGACCGATGGAAATTCTTCCAACATGATATGTGACGAGCGGCATATAGCGGCGCATAAGATCATCTCCAGCAGCTGGGTCTTTCCACTCTTTCCATCTAGCCCATAGCGCCTGATCTTCGTAATTTAAGGATTGCATCTTTATCCCCCTATACTTCCTTAGTTATATCTTCATAATGCCTTGCTTCACAGTACGGATCTCAAGCTCTGCCGTAAGCGGATCGAATTCAATTGTACGGCCACTGTTTCCGCCTGTATCCTCACTAATAATCGGGATATGATGAAGAGACAGATGTTCTTTTACAGCTGAAACGTTTCTAGGTCCAATTCTCATTAGATCATTGGTTGACTTAAACTTAAACATTTCCGCCCCGCCAGCAAGTTTTGCCTTTAGCGCATGTTTGCGCGCGCCTGCTTTTAAGAGCAGATCAATTGTATGCTTGACACCTGTATCTGCATATTTAGCCAAGTTCTCCACCGCCCCTTTTGAAAGAGAGGAATCTGGAAGCATAACATGGACAAGGCCTGCCAGCCTTTTGTCTTGATCAAACAAGACAAGCCCTACGCAGGAACCAAGACCGGATGTCCGAATGCGGTCCGGTGATTTAACAAGCTGAACATCCGCAATACCAACCTTTACAACTGCGGGAATTTGCACGTTCATTATAGGTTACCTAATGCTTTGAATAGTTTTTCAAACGATTCAAAGTCTGGTAATAGAAACATATTTCCTTTCAGCTCTTGCTTATTTTGATCATCAAAAATAGATGTATCAATCACAATCGCCTGATCGCCAAGAGGACTGAATTGCATCAACCCTTCACTAATGACAGCCCCGAACATATCGAGCGTGACATCTGGAACACTTGGGTAAAGCTGCAATTTGGTTAAATCGGCAAGGGCTGATAAATAAGAGCCCGCTAAAATATTTCCAAGTTCATGAAGTGCTGACGTCCCCATCTCATGTTCATGAATCGTATCAATATCAAATGCCGGATCCTGGACAAGCTCTCTTACAAATTGCTCTGCTTGCTCAAACGGCATAATGAAAAAGATTGAGCCGGTTAAATCCCCTTCCATTCGCAGGAAAATGCTTGCAACAGGAAGGTCTGCACCGCCAAAGAAATCCATTAAATCTTCAAACGAGAGAACCTTGACAAAAGGAACAGCCATATCTATTTTGCGATCCAATAGGTTGGCAAGAGCAGACGCTGCGTGGCCTGCCCCGATATTCCCAACCTCTCCTAAAATATCTAGCTGTTCATCTTTAATTTCGTTGAAAATGCTCATTTCACATCCCCCTTAATGAACAGGTGCACCTTGAACGCTCTTGTCGAGGACAGCACCGGCATGAATGATATTGAAAAGACGCTGATCATGCTTAATGATACCTGTCACCCATGACTGTCCTTCTTTTTCAGCTGATTCAGGAGAAGATTCTACTTCTTCCTGATGGACGGTTATGACATCATTTGCTTCATCAACAATCCAGCCGACTTCAATGTCACCAACTTGTACAATGATCATTCTTGTTTCATCTGTAATCTCGTTGTCAGTAGAACCAAGTCTGACTCTCAGGTCAATGACAGGCGTCACGACACCGCGTAAATTAATAACACCGCATATATAAGGGGCAACGCCAGGAACTCTTGTCGGCTGCTGCCATTTTTCAATGGACTTTACTTCTGATACTGAAATGGCGTATTCTTTTTTGTTTACGATAAACACAATCATCTTTTCGCCAGTTTTGATATCTGTACTCATTTCAGACCGCTCCTCTATTGTTTTTTACTTGATCAGTGCATTACAGTCAACGATGAGTGCAACTTGACCGTCACCTAGGATCGTTGCGCCGGATATCGCAAATACGTTAGGCAGATAATCTCCTAGTGATTTCAATACAACCTCTTGCTGACCAATAAACGAATCGACCACAAATGCTGTCAGCTTGTCTCCTTTACGAACAACAATGATGTGCAGTTCTTCCTCTAATTCATTCGCATTTGGTACGTGGAATTGTTTCTTCAAGTACACGACCGGTACGATAAATCCGCGGAAATCAATCACTTCACGATCATGCGTTTGCAGGATGTCACTTTTCTTAATGACCGCCGTTTCAATAATAGAAGAAATCGGAATCGCAAATGTTTCCTCTTCTAGTTTTACAAGAAGAACGGAAATAATCGATAATGTAAGCGGAAGCTGGATCGAAAATAGTGAACCCTGTCCTTCTGTTGAGTTAATGCTCACAGATCCGCCAAGTGATTCCAGCTTGTTTTTCACAACGTCAAGACCTACACCGCGGCCTGAGATGTCAGAAATCGTATCAGCTGTAGAGAATCCTGCTGCAAAGATCAATGAATCAATTTGATGATCTTCAAGCGTTTCTGCTTCTCTTTCTGTAATAACCCCGCGCTCTAACGCTTTTTCAAGCACCTTTTTACGGTTAATCCCGCCTCCATCATCTTCTACTTCAATGAAGACATGGTTTCCGCTATGATACGCTTTTAATAGAACCGTACCTTTTTCCGGCTTGCCTTTTTTCACACGTTCTTCTGGTGATTCAATCCCGTGATCTAGACTGTTTCTAAGTAAGTGCAACAGCGGATCTCCAATCTCGTCGATCACTGTTCGATCAAGCTCTGTCTCAGCACCCTCAATAATCAGTTCAATTTTCTTATTAAGCTCTTTCGTCAATTGACGAATCATACGCGGGAATCTGTTAAAGACAGTTTCCACAGGTACCATTCTCATGTTCAGGATGATTGATTGCAGGTCTCCAGAAATACGAGTCATTCTTTCGACTGTGTCTGTGAGTTCGTTATTTTCTAGTTCTTTAGCAATCTGTTCCAATCGGCCTCTATCAATCACAAGTTCTTCAAATAGATTCATAAGAGAATCAAGACGGTCGATGTTGACACGAATTGTTTTCGTGCCGCCGGCAGCTGCACCGTTATTGCCATTTGCTTTTGGCGCATCATTTGCTGGCGCTTTTACAGCAGGAACGGATGTTTCTTCTTTTTTCTGTTCAGGCTGCACCTCTTGCTTTTCAGCCGGAGCTGCTTCTTCAAATGCGGAGACTTCAGAGATCTCAACCTTCTCAACCTCTGAGATCGCCGTGACGATTTTCTGCACTTCGTCCATCGGCTGTTTAGAAAGATAAGAAATGCTGAATTCAGATTCAAAATCTTCTGATTCTAACAGTTCTGCATTTGGAACGGTTTTGACAACCTCGCCTGCTTCATTTAGTCTTTCAAAAATCATATAGACACGAACAGCTTTTAGTAAGCACGCTTCGCTTAATGTCACGTTAAGTTCATAGCATTTGAAGCCTTGCTCTCTCGCTTCATCAAGAACCGTACGTTCAAATTCGTTATAATCTAAGTCATTAGCAGCAGCTGATGCATCTGCTGTTTCAACGCTAGAAGCTGCCTCAGCATGGCTTCCTGTCACATCTAGCTTTTTACTAATCTCTGTGACATCACGTTTCCCGTCTCCTCCTTCTGCAATCGATTGAACCATTGCTTCAAGATGATCGAGTGCTTCGAACATCGTATCCATTGACTCAGGAGTGACAATCATTTGTTCATTACGGATAGCATCAAACATGTTTTCTAAATGATGCGTTAAATGAGCCATATCATCAAAGCCCATCGTTGCACTCATTCCTTTCAATGTATGAGCCGCTCTGAATATATCATTCACTAGCTGCAAGTCGGTTGGGTTCTTTTCTAAATCAAGAAGTTTTTCATTACAAGTTTGTAAGTGTTCTCTGCTTTCATCTAAAAAGATATCTAAGTACTGGTTTACATCCAACGTGTTCACGCCCTCTCTTTTTTCATGGAGCTAATAATTGCATGTGCGATGTCATCCACATGCCTTGTTTCATGTGCAAGGCCTGCTTTAATGACTGATTTAGGCATTCCGAAAACAACACATGATTCTTCTTTTTCTGCAATGACTTTCGTATGACCGCTTGCGACCATTTTTTTGACACCTTCAGTACCATCACTGCCCATACCTGTCATAATGACAGCGATTTTCTCGTAACCCTTTATGCTGCTGATGGATTCAAATAAATAGTTAACAGATGGTTTGTGCCGGCTTTCCGTGTCTTCAGGGGACAGCCTGATGACAAGTGATCCCCCTTGGTCATGAAGTGACATATTCATTCCACCAGGAGCTATGTAAGCCACTCCATTTTTCGCGATGTCTCCATCTTGCGCTTCTTTAATCGTAATTTGTGATAAATGATCTAACCTAGTAGCAAGTGATGCCGTGAATCCTGCTGGCATATGCTGCACAATCAATATAGGGGCCTCGATGTCCTTAGGCAGCTTCGTTACGACTCGTTGAAGTGCCCTTGGTCCTCCTGTAGATGTTCCGATAGTAATAATCTTTCGGAGTGAGCTGCCTTTTACAGATGGCAGCCGGGGTGCAGCCACTGGACTTGGCGGCTTTATCACCGGCTTAGGAGACACCTTCTCTTCAGTGCGTTTCCTTGACAGTCCTGCTGCAAGTACCCGCTCTACAATTTGCCCCCTCACTTTGTGCAAATCGAGAGAAATACTTCCCGAAGGCTTTGTCACAAAGTCAAAAGCACCGAGTTCTAAGCAATGGATGGTTAAATCTTTTCCTTGCTTTGTCTGGCTTGACACCATAATCACGGCAAGGTCGTGTTCAGCCAGAATTTGTTTTAATGCTTCTGTTCCATTTAAAACAGGCATTTCCACATCTAACGTGACAACATCTGGATTCAGTTCCTTGATCCGTTTTAAGGCATCTTCCCCATTTCGCGCCGTTCCGACGACTTCTATTTCTTGCTCGGCACTTAGAAAATCACTAATGAGCTTTCTCATAAAGGCCGAGTCATCTACTACTAGCACTCTAATCATGAGTCCACCTTCCTCCTTTTAAAAAAAGAGGACAACTTATCTATAAACGTATGCTGTTCTCTCCGTGCCTCTCTTATCTGCTGATGATATAGTGTTTCTGCCAGCATCTTAATGGTTTTACTCAGCCTTGAATGAGGCTGCTTCATATAAAATGGAATTTGTTCTGATACTGCTTTAGGAACCGCAGGATCATCAGGCACAGCGCCAGCAAATACAAGTTTTCTATGAAGAAAAGATGTGACCACTCCTGCTAATTTCCGGTAGGTTTCAGACCCTTCTGACGGGGTTTTGCACCGATTGACAATGATTTGCACAGACCGTTCAAACTGATGAATGGCTAAGTGTTTAATCGCGCTGTAGGCATCCATGATGGATGTTGGCTCTGGCGTAGTCACAACGACCACTTCTCCTGCCGATAAGACAAAAGGCAGCTGATCTTTTGACAAGCCGGCACCCATATCGAAAAAGATACAATCGAAGTCCTGCATGATTCTTTCCATCTCTTCCAAAAAGAACGACCATTGATCTTTATCTAAAGAAAACAGCTGTTCAAGCCCGCTTCCGCCAGAAATGTAATATAGATTGTCCGTTCCTTTTGTCATGGCTGCTTGGAAGGATTTTTTTCTAACGAGAACATCTAATATAGAACTAGTCGATGTTTTCCCTAGTAAAATATCAATATTCCCCATCCCAAAATCAAGATCAATCACTAACACTCTTCTCTCTGTACTTGCGATAGACAGTGCCATATTCAGGGTCAAATTCGATTTACCTACCCCGCCTTTACCGCTCATGACGGCAATGGTCTTTGCCTGTCCGCTGGCGTTAAGAGGAGAAGGTGTGATGATTTGACTCTGCTGAACTAGTTTTCTTAATCCTTCTGCTTGGTCAGGCTTCATGATTGTAAAACCATCCTTGTAAGTTCAAGAGGAGAACCTTCAAGAATATCCTCAGGCACATTTTGACCATTTGTTAAAAAACCAAGTTTGATTTGAGAGTCAGCAATGATTTGAAAAATGGTTCCCATCGTGTCCGTTTCATCTACTTTTGTAAAAATGAATTGATTGATTGGAACGTGCTCAAAGCGTTTGACCATGGCTTTCATGTCTTGATACTTCGATGTAGCACTCATCACGAGAAAACTTTGAATGCTCTCATCAAATGGAATAATGTCGGTCAGCTCTTTGATATACGCTTCTTCTTTAAAGTTACGGCCTGCTGTATCGATGAAAATATGATCATATTCTTTAAAGGTCTCTTGGGCTTTTACAAAATCCTCTCTCGAATAACAAACCTCAAGCGGTGCATTCAGAAGTTCAGCATATGTTTTCAGCTGTTCGATCGCTGCAATCCGGTACGTATCGGTTGTAATAAAAGCGATTTTCTTTTGCTGCTGAATAGCCGTTTTAGCAGCCAGCTTTGCAATCGTTGTCGTTTTACCAGCTCCGGTTGAACCGAACAGTACAATGTATTTTGACGAAATCATCGGCTCATCAGAGGTTTTAGCTGGCAGCATATTTGTCAGCAGTTGTTCAAGCTCTTTATTTATGTGATCATCTTTAACTGCGCCCTTTGTTAAAAGACCCTTCAGGCATTCGTCTCGAATGGCATCATCAAGCCCTTGATCCTTTAGCTTTTGATCGATTGCCATAAGAGGATCAGGCAGAATACCCGCATGCCGTTCATTCCTCACATATTCTAAAGGCTGGGTATGAGAAGGCGCTGGTTTCGACGCCTTGGGAACAAATGAAGGCTCTTCGGGGAGCTTTTCCTTTTTTGGCAACACTGGAAGAGGCGGTGCAGGGTTTAACCCTTTACCAGCTCTTTCCTCGAAATCTTGATCCAGCACTGCAATCACTTCGACCATTTGCTGTTTCTTCAAACCGAACAGTTTGCGTTTGACAACGGTTTTAGAATTTAAAATAACGGCATCTTTCCCAAGCTGCTGCCTGATTTGAATCGTTGCCTCCTGCATAGAATTTGCTGTGATTTTTTTCATTTTCATTAGATATCCACCACTCCGATGCTCTGTACTTCCACATTCGCTTCTAGTTCGTTATAAGATAGTACCGGTAAATCTGGGAAATATCTTTCTAACAACTGCTTAACGTACATTCTTATAGGAGGTGAGCATAATAGAACCGGCGTTTCCTGACGAAGCGAAAGCTGTTCAATTTCTCTCGCCACTGATTGAATCACACTTTCAGAGGATTCTGGATCTAACGATAAGTAGTTGCCATGCTCTGTCTGCTGAACGCTGTCTGCAATCACCTTTTCTACTCGGCCTGAGCATGTCACGACTTTGAGTGATTCATTTTCTCTTGCATACTGTGCGGTAATCTGTCTTGCCAGCGCCTGTCTCACATACTCTGTTAATAAATCTGTATCAGTCGTTAATTTTCCGTAGTCTGCAAGCGTCTCAAAAATGGTGACAAGGTTTCGGATAGAGACCTTTTCTTTCAGCAGCTTCGCCAGTACTTTTTGAATATCACCGACTGCCAGCGGATTTGGCGTTACCTCATCCACTAAGACAGGGTAACTTTCTTTCAGATGATCGATTAATTGCTTCGTTTCTTGGCGTCCGAGCAGCTCGTGTGTGTTTTGTCTAATCTTTTCTGTGATGTGAGTAGACACAACAGACGCTGGATCCACAACCGTATAGCCTAGCATCTCAGCCTGATCTTTTTCTGCTTCTGATATCCATTTAGCCGGCAGGCCAAAGGATGGTTCGATTGTTTCAATTCCTTCAATCGGATCATCATCAGGCGTTGGGGACATCGCTAAGTAATGATCAAGCAGCAGCTCTCCTTTTGCTACTTCGTTCCCTTTAATTTTCAACCGGTATTCATTTGGGTTCAGTGCAATATTGTCCCGGATTCGGACGACTGGAATGACGAGACCAAGTTCAAGGGCAAGCTGCCTTCGGATCATCACAATCCGGTCTAACAGGTCACCGCCCTGGTTTGCATCAGCGAGCGGGATGAGGCCGTAGCCAAATTCAAATTCAATGGCATCCATTTGCAGGAGATGAATGACACTTTCTGGACTTTTCATCTCTTCTACCTCTGCCTGTTCCTCCAGTACCTCTTCAATTTCTTCTTGGTCTTGTTTGTTTTTCGACATCAAGTATGCGCCGAGGGCAAGTAAACCTGCGATCGGTCCTGTCAAAAGTACGCCGATTGGCGTAAACAGCCCAAGAAGGAAGATCGTGCCTGCTGTGACGTAAAGCATAGCAGGGAATGCAAACAGTTGTTCAGTGATATCTGAACCAAGGTTCCCATTAGAAGCAGCCCTTGTGACGACAATCCCTGTTGCTGTTGAAATGAGAAGTGCAGGAATTTGTGAAACAATCCCGTCTCCTACCGTTAATAGCGTAAAGTGGGAAGCTGATTCTTGAATCGACATTCCTTGCTGAAGCATCCCAATAATGATTCCAAAAATAATATTAATAATGACGATGATAATACCTGCGATGGCATCCCCTTTAACGAACTTACTTGCACCATCCATCGCTCCATAAAAGTCTGCTTCTCTCGCTACTTTTTCACGGCGGTTTCTTGCTTCACTTTCTGTCAGCATACCTGCATTTAAATCTGCGTCAATACTCATTTGTTTACCTGGCATCGCATCGAGAGTAAATCTTGCCGCAACCTCTGATACACGCTCTGCCCCTTTTGTGATAACAATAAACTGAATGATAATCAGGATAAGGAAAACAACGAGACCCACGAGGATATTTCCTCCAACAACAAATGAACCGAACGTTTCTACAACCTTTCCAGCATCTCCTGTTGAAAGAATAGAACGTGTTGTAGAGATGTTAAGCCCTAAACGAAACAGCGTTAAGAGCAAAAGCAATGATGGAAAAATTGAAAATTGCAGTGGTTCTTGCATGTTCATTGTGGTGAGAAGCACGATAAGCGCAAGAGAAATATTAATAATGATTAAAATACTTAATAGCATTGGCGGAAACGGTATGACCAGCATCGCCACAATTAAAATAACACTGAATAAAACAGATAAATCTCTTGCTGACATGCCTGTTCTCTCCTTTTAAAACCAAAAATTCATAAAATCTTTTGTTTCGTTTTATAGACGTAAGCTAAAATTTCTGCGATGGCCTTAAAGTATTCTTCCGGCACCGCTTGGTCGATGTCGACCTGATCATAGAGCGCGCGGGCGAGCGGCCGGTTTTCTACGGTCATGATATCGTGCTCTTTCGCAATCGTTCTAATTTTCAAAGCCAAAATATCCGTTCCCTTTGCCACAACAAAGGGCGCGTCCATTTTTTCTTCGTCATATTTTAAAGCAATGGCATAGTGGGTTGGGTTTGTAATGATGACGTCCGCTTTTGGGACTTCCTGCATCATCCGTCTCATGGCCATTTCCCGCTGACGCTGTTTAATCTTTGATTTGATGAGCGGGTCACCCTCTGATTTTTTATACTCATCTTTGATGTCTTGTTTGGACATCCGCAAGTTTTTTTCATAATCAAATTTCTGATACATATAATCAAGCCCTGCTAAAATCAGAAGAGCACCAGCAGCATACAGCCCCATAATTAAGGTCATATTTGCAACGAAATGAAGGGTTTCCTCTGCTGTTAATAAAGGAAGCCGCAGAATTTCGTCAAAGTGCATCCAAAGAGCAATAAATGTCGCAAAGCCTACAAAACCAATTTTCAAAATGGATTTTAATAGCTCTACGAGGGCTCGAATACTGTATATCCGTTTAAACCCTTTGATTGGGTCAAGCTTTTCTAATTTCGGTTTGATCACTTCTGGTGAAAAGAGAAAGCCGACTTGTAAATAGTTACTGATAATGCCCGCCAGCATACCAACACCAAGGATAGGCATGAGGAGGAGCCCTGTTTCCTGAAGCAATTCCAAGAATAATTGATGAATATTAGATGTGCTAACTTTCATTAGCATGGTTGTTGAATAAAAACGTTCTATGAGCGCGATAATCCGCTCTTTCATAAAAGGCCCAATAAAAAAGAATGATAAAAAGATTAATAGAAATGAGATGGCTGTATTGACGTCGGTGCTTTTGGCAACCTGTCCTTTTTTACGTGAATCCCGCCTTTTTTTCGGCGTTGCTTTTTCTGTTTTTTCACCTGCGAAAAATTGCAAGTCTAGTCTAAGCCTTGTCATCATGACGAACCACCGACCAATGCTAAGAAATTCCTCATGGTGAGTACAATCGTTTCAAATGTATTTTGGACAACACCGAAGATGACGCCCATACAGATGATGATCATAATAAAACTCACACCTATTTTAATAGGAAGTCCAACCACAAATACGTTCATTTGCGGAACTGTACGTGCCACAATCCCCAGCGCCAAGTCGACTAAAAACAGACTTGCCACGACAGGTGCCGAGATTTGAAAGGCGATGATAAACATTTGGTTGAAACTCTTTGCGATAAAGTAAGCAAAGGATTCACTGCCGAAATTCAATGCGTATTGATCAACTGCAATGTATTGAAAGCTGTAATAGATTCCATCAAGCAGCAGGTGATGTGCGTTTGTTGCCAGCATCAACAGCAATGTGACCGTATAAAAAAACTGTCCCATCAGCGGCGTCTGCGCCCCTGTTTGCGGATCAATAATATTGGCAATCGCAAAACCCATTTGAAAATCAATGAATGAGCCGGCAATTTGAACAGCGGACACCATGATGTATGCAATCAGCCCAAGCAGAAGTCCGACCATTGCTTCTTTCACCGCAAGCATCATATAAAGACCGTCTATGTCGAGTGCTGGCGGTTCTTTTATGGTGCTAAAACTAATGACAGCTAAAAACAGTGAGAATCCAACTCTGTGTACAGCCGGGATCGTTCTATGCGCTAAAAGCGGTACTGTCACAAAAAAAGCGGTGATCCGAATAAAAACTAAAAGAAAAGCAGGGAATAATTCTATAATTGACATCGCTTATTAACCTGCAAATCGATCTAAATTCGAGAACAGCTCTGTCGTAAAGGACACGATTGTTGAAAGCATCCATGGACCAAACACAACAAGTCCAATGAGTACTGCAACAATCTTAGGAATAAACGCAAGCGTCTGTTCTTGAATTTGGGTTGTCGCCTGAAACACACTGACAATCAGTCCCACAATGAGTGCGAGCGCAAGAAGCGGCCCACTCACAAGCAATACCACATACACTGATCTTTCAGCCATCGTAATGACAAATTCTGAACTCATGTTTTAAGCACCTACTCTAAAAGCTTTGCAGCAAAGATTTAACAATCAAATACCATCCATCGACTAAAACAAATAACAATATTTTGAAAGGGAGCGATATCATAACCGGCGGAAGCATCATCATCCCCATTGACATCAGAACACTTGCGACCACCATGTCAATAATTAAAAATGGAATAAAGATCATAAAACCAATTTGAAATGCCGTCTTTAATTCTGAAATGGCAAAAGCGGGAACCATCGCCGTTAAAGGAATATCTTTAATCGATTCAGGTGTATCCATTTTTGCGTAGCTAAGAAATAAAGCCAAATCTTTTTGTCTTGTATGTTTACTCATAAACTCTTTAATAGGCACTTCGGCTTTTTCATACGCCTGATTTAACGTGATGTCATCATTTAAAAGCGGCGTCAGCGCCTCTTTATTAATCTGTGAGAACGTGGGTGCCATGATAAAAAATGTGAGAAACAACGCAAGTCCAACAAGCACTTGGTTTGGCGGCATTGAGTTGGTTGCAAGTGATGTTCTGACGAATGAAAGAACAATCACAATCCGTGTAAAACACGTCATTAAAATGAGAATGCCCGGTGCAACCGAAAATACTGTTAAAAGTAAAAGAAGACGGACAGATGTGCTGATATTTCCTGCACCGCTGGAATTAAATAAATCAATAAACTCATTCATTTTGTTTCGGGCCTTTCTTTCTGACTTCTGATTGGGTCTTTTTCAATTCGGCTAGCTGCGCCTTTAAATTGGCTGAAAAAGAAGAAGTGGTCGGCTGATCATGTTTCTTTATCTGCGATGTGAATTTTTGAACTATTTTTGGTAAATCGGTTTTGCTTTCCATCGCTTCTTCATATTGTTTCACGATCGCTTCACATTCTTGTTCATCATCAATTTCTTTTAGCAGCTGGATTGAGTCTGCTACGCCGACAACTAATACTCGTTTTCCCACTTTGATCAGCTGGACTGAACGGTTTTGTCCGACTGTCGTTCCGCCGATATTTTCAACATAGCGAAATGGTTTGAGTAAGCGGTTTTGCTTACCAACAAATCTCACTAAACCATAAATAAGCAGGATGACAAAAAGTAAGGCACCAATCATTTTGACAAAATCCATAATGGAGACAGAAGAAGAGGGAACTTCTTCTGCCGGATTCGTTTGATTGTCAGTGGTTTTCTTCTCTGTATCCTTTTTACTTTCTTTCTCACCTTTGAGCCAGTCATTCACTGTGCCATTCTCAGGATCTTTCGTTTCGGCAAACAGTGAGGCAGGCTGCATCGTCAAGAAAAGCATAAAACTGATCATTGCTATACATATCAAACGTTTTTTCAACAAATCTTACACCCTTTTTTAGCCTAACGTTTTATTAATTGCTTCAAGTACGCGGTCTGCCTGGAATGGCTTCACGATAAAGTCTTTTGCACCTGCTTGGATCGCGTCAATAACCATTGACTGCTGCCCCATTGCAGAACACATGATGATTTTTGCAGAAGCATCGATTTGTTTAATTTCTTTTAGTGCAGTGATTCCGTCCATTTCTGGCATTGTGATATCCATTGTGACAAGATCAGGAGATGTTTCTTTATATTTTTCAACTGCTTGTGCGCCGTTTTCTGCTTCTCCTACTACATCAAATCCGTTTTTTACAAGAATATCCTTGATCATCATTCTCATGAATGCTGCATCATCTACGATTAATACCTTAGTAGCCATTTACTTATTCTCTCCCTGTATGTTTGTTTATTTTAAATTAGAAAGTCTTTCTGACTGGCTTAAAATGTCAGTCACACGAACACCAAAGTTCTCATCAATGACAACGACTTCCCCTTTGGCGACGATTCGTTTGTTAACTAGGATGTCTACTGGCTCACCAGCAAGTTTGTCCAGTTCAATGATACTTCCTGCTGAAAGCTCAAGAACTTCTTTTACACTGCGCTGAGTTCTTCCAAGTTCCACCGTAATGGAAAGCGGAATGTCCATCAGCATGTCAAGGTTTCCAAGCTGGTTTGTTGTATGCTGAGGCTCACTGAACGATTCAAATTCAACTGGCGTCACATTTACAGGTGCTGCCGGCTTTGGCTTCGCCTGTCTTTTCGGCGGTGCTGCTTGCTGCGCTGGGGCAGACTGCGTTTGCGGAGCTGCCGGCTGAGGTTCAGGTGCACTCACTTCTTCTTGAACCGGCTCTTCTTCTTGCGCAGGATCTGTTAATTCTGCGATTAAATCCTTCGCAAATGTAATAGGATAAAGCTGCATAATATTTGAATCGATGAGTTCACCTATTTTTAATCTGAAGGATACTTTGACAAGCATTTCTTCAGCTGGAATGCGGTCTGTCCCTTCTCCTTCTTTCACATCAAGTAATTCGACGCGCGGCGGAGAAATATCAATCTTTTTATTAAAGACAGTCGACATGGATGTCGCAGCAGAACCCATCATTTGGTTCATTGCTTCTTGTACTGCACTTAAGTGAATTTCGCTTAAAGAAGGGTCAGCATTTGTCCCGTCTCCACCCATCATTAAGTCCGCAATAACTGCTGCATCTGTTTGCTGGACGACAAGCAGGTTACTTGCGCTGAAGCCTTCCGTATAATTCACTTCAATAGCAACATACGGATGAGGAAATTCCTCATTCAGCATACTTTTTTGAATCACTGTAACAGTTGGAGTTGTAATCTCCACTTTTTGATTTAATAGGGTTGAAAGTGCTGTTGCAGAGCTGCCGAATGAAATATTTCCGATTTCTCCAATAGCATCTTGCTCCATTGCAGAAAGGACTGTATCAGGCTCTATATCGTCATTGCTGCCTCCTTTAAGGAGCGCATCGATTTCGTCTTGTGATAATTTACTTCCGTTATTCTCCATCTTCTTCACCTCTTATGTCGTGATCTAGAATTTGAATCGCCTGTTTCCGATTCACGCGGCCGGCCTGTCCCAAGAATTTCGGTTTATTTCCGACCATAACAGTAAGAGGCGCATTTACTGGTTTGTCCAAGGCAATACAATCACCAATTTCCAAATTCAAAAACTCTTCCACCGTCATTTCCGATTGTCCCAGCTCTGCGACTACCGGTATTTTTGCCTTCATAATCCGTTTTTCAATGGCCTTTGTTTCTTGCTGTTTTGGTTCATTTCGTTCAGACTGCATCCAGTAGTGTACAGACAGCTTCGGAATAATAGGCTCTAATACAACGTGAGGAATACATAGGTTAATAACCCCGCTTACCTCGCCAATCTGTGTATTAAGAGAAATGACGACAACTGTTTCGTTTGGTGACACCATTTGAACAAACTGGGGATTTACCTCGAAATCTGCCATTTCAGGCTCGATGTCGGTTATGGACTGCCACGCTTCTCTGTAATTTTCCAAAGCTCCCTCAAACATGTTTGAGATAATCTTTGTTTCAATTTCTGTAAGTGATTCTGTCTTATTATGACTAATGCCAATCCCGCCCATCAGCCTGTCCATCATCGCATAGCCGATTGTTGGGTTTACTTCAAGCATGATTCTTCCTTCAAGCGGGCTGACATAAAATAAGTTTAATAATGTCATATTAGGAATCGAACGAATAAATTCTTCGTACGGTACTTGGTCAACCGAGCTGACAGTAATTTGAATATATGATCTTAGCTGCGCTGAAAAATGCGTGGTGAGCAGTCTAGCGAAGTTATCATGAATCCTTGTTAAACTTCGAATCTGGTCTTTTGAAAAGCGCAGTGCACGTTTAAAGTCATACACCTTCACTTTTTTCGTCGTTTCCTCTTTTTTCAGCTCTTCTGCATCCATTTCGCCTGTTGAGATGGCGGATAATAATGCGTCGATCTCATTCTGGGAAAGCACTTCTCCTGACATTTCTTCACCTCCATCGCGTTAATTAATCGCCTCTATTGCAGATTAAAGGAGGTTATATATACTTCTTTCACCTTGCCATCTTGCAAATAGTTATTCACTTTGTTTTTGACTTGTGTTTTAAAATGTTCTCTGCCTTTTTTGCCATCAAGTTCATCTGCATTCGTGTCTGATAAAATGTCGATTACAGCATCTTTTACTTGGAAACTTCTTTTCTCAAGCTCTGATTTTGCTTTTTCAGAGTCCGTTTCAATATTCAGGACAAGTTTGACAGCATTTCCTTCAGACTTTAAATTGGTGATAATCTCAGGAATTTCAACAGAAGCTTTTACGACTTCATCTGCTGTTGGCTCTTTTTCAGCTTTTGCTTCGTCTGACCCATTCAGCAGAAAAAAGATGCCTGCTCCAATTCCGACGATGGCAATAATCATGATTAGCATTACTACGACTAATTTCTTCTTCATTCAAACTCCTCTATTCCTTGATTCAATGAAATGACTTGGATTTTTCTGTAGAAAGAAATGATTTTCTCTTGAAGCTGCTCCTCATCTTCTTTCACAACGAATTTCTTTCCATTGGCCAAAGTAATGGTCGTGTCTGGAAAACTTTCGATTTGCTCGATATGGAGAGCGTTCAGCATAAATCCTTTGCCATTTAATCTTGTCACTTCAATCATATTAAGCAGAGAAGCGAGCATCCGCTCCCCCTACCTCCTATCGTTTCAGATTCACAAGCTCTTGCAGAATTTCATCAGATGTTGTAATCGTCTTTGCATTCGATTGGAATCCACGCTGCGCGATAATCATTTCGGTAAACTCGTCTGTTAAATCAACGTTTGACATTTCAAGTTTCCCTGTTTGGATCACGCCAGTTCCTTCTTCACCAGGTACGATAGGATTACTTGGTGCACCTGAGCTTAACGTTTGGCGGTAAAGGTTGTCACCAACTTTGTCTAATCCTCCAGCGTTACGGAAAGATACGAGTGAAATCTGTCCAACATTTCTAGATACGTTGTTTTCAACAACCGAAACCGTTCCATCTGGACCAACACTTACACTTGAAACGCCATCTGGAATCGTTATCTTTTGTCCATTCATTCCAAGTAGATAATTTCCATCAGGGGTGACTAAGCTTCCCTCTGAATCAGTGTCGAAATTCCCTGTTCTTGTATAAAGAATTTCTCCTTGACTTTCAATACGGAAAAACCCATCGCCATTGATATAGAAGTCGTAAGGTTCATTTGTATTTTGAGAAGATCCCGCTGACATGATTTTATCAATAGAAGATAAAGATGACCCTAAACCAATTTGTTTTGAGTTGATTGAACCAGAGTTGTTCGTTGGTCCACCTGAACTTCCAATGGTTTGGCTGACCATATCTTTAAACGTGATACGGCTTTTTTTGTATCCGTGTGTATTGACGTTGGCTACGTTGTTGGCTACCACATCTAATTTTGATTGGAAGTTTTTCATTCCGCTAATTCCTGAGTAAAGTGAGCGTAACATTTATTTTCCTCCTCGAATTACTTCGTTTTTTCTCCAACTGCTGTAACATCCCAAGGGCTGATTTTCGTTCCATCTTCTAAAACAAGTAAGTATTCATTGTCTATGTTTTTAACAGACTTCACAGTGCCCGATATCTCTTTATCATCCAATTTGCCCGATACTTCTTTACCAATCCAGCCTACATACGTCGTAAACGGATCTTGGTGTGCAACAAATGTAGACATGAGCTGATTCAACTTGGTGATCGAATCGTTCATATTGGTTTGCTGTTCTAAAGATGAAAATGTCGCAAGCTGCGTGACAAACTCACGGTCATCAAGCGGGTTTGTCGGATCTTGGTTTTGAAGCTGCGTGAGCAAAATTTTCAAGAATTGATCTTTGCCAAGCGTATCTGTTTTCTTTTCTGCTTTTGAAGAAGTGTCTGCTTGTGCGGCTGTTCTATTCGTAGCATCAACTGTTGCCATTAGATCTCCTCCTCTTCTTCATCTGACCCAACAAGAGCATCCAGTACATCTTGGAATTCTGTTTCCTGTTCATCAGTCTGCTGGAAATTCTGTCCTTTTGGCTGCTGCTGCTTGTTTTCTTCACTAAACTGTCCAAATAACGGCTGCTCATTTGATTGAAGCGGTATATGGAAACGGTCCACTTGAACCGACATATTTGGAAGCGCCTGCTTGAGCTGCGGCAGATGATGCTCTAACAGCTCTTTCGCTGCTTGCGTCGAGGCTGTAATTTTACTCGCATACATACCGTTTTGCTTCGTTAGCTGAATGGTAATGAATCCAAGATTTTCAGGATTTAATCGAACGGTAAAGCGTCCGCTTGAATTACCAAACGGCGTGAATTTCATTTGCTTCCACGTGTTTAGAATTTGCTGATCAACCGTTCCTGGCTTTTCATCAGTCGTTTGGGTCTGCTGAACAGGAGCCGCTGACTGCAGTTGGAAAAACTGCTTATGACCTGGCAGAAGCGAGTGGGTCATTATTTTTTCAGAAGCTGGTGCAGCAGCGCTTTGTCCTTTAACGACTTCTTTTTTGATGAGCCACTCAAGAGATGCATTCCCTTTTGCCGGAGAAGCGAGTGTAGATTCTTGTTTTGGAGAGATTAGTTCCTTCAACTCTCCTAGTGAAATTTTCCACTCTTTGTCAGACCCTTTCGCATTCGCCATCATATGGTCGATTAGCTGATTAAAGTGCTTTAGCTCACTTTGAGTCATCGAATTCAGCTTTGGCGCTGAACCCTGCGAGAAGAACTGCTCTTTTACTTGCTGAATGAGTTTTTCATCTACCCCGTTTTTAGAAAGAAAGTGGATAAAGTCTTGACCTTTCCCTTCAATATCCTGCACAAGTTTCGCATCAAAGCTGAGCGGCTGTTGATTGAGCAACTGATAGATGAAAAAGTGGACTTGTATGAGCTGTTCACTATGCTCAGAACCTGGCTTTTCAGCTTGATCACCGTAAATGGAAGATTCCATTTTTTGAAATAGTTCTTCAAGTGACTTGAGATCAGATGATTCAAGCGTTTGACCTTGTAGTGTTTGAAGCGCACTGAGTAAGTCTGCGCTCATTCCTTCTTCAGGTGATTGCATCCATTTTTCAACAATTTGCATCGCATCATTGATAGAAAGAGAGGCAAGAGCGGCTGTTTCAGCATGAACAGGACCGCTTTGAGCGCCTGCTCCGCTAAGCAATTGTTTAAACAAACCGCGTGCAGATGCAGCGCCGTCTCCTTTTAGCCCTGAGAGACCTTGAGAAGATTGCTGTAAGGCTCCAATATCCAATAGCTTCACTTATTGTCCACCCCCATTTTCACTTTCTTCTTTTTTGGCAAGCTCTTTTGTAAACGTTGCTGCCTTCTGAGGTGTCAGTTTTGATAATATGTCTGTCAGTTTATTTTTGCTCAGCTCTTCAAGGATTTTTAACGCCTCTTTATCACTTAATTCTGATAAAATTTTGGCGGATTTCCCTGGGTCCATGCTTTCATAAATGCTGGCGACCTTTCCTTTTGTCTGCTGATTAGAGGAAGCCGCTGCTGAGTTATTACCTGACGTGTTATTTGATGAGCTGCTGTTATTCGATGAGCCGTTATTCGATGAACTGTCATTGGCTGACGTATTCTTTGCATCATTTTCAGATGTTTTTTCAAGTGAGTTGATTTTTTGATTCAATCTTTTAATCTCTTCATCACTTGTTTTCAAATCTTTTTGTGCAATATCGAGCTCATTTTTTTGCTCTTTAATGGTCTTTTTCAGTTCTTTCAACTCTGCATCACTTTGATCATTAGGTGAAGATGACGTTTTTGAGGTGTCATCTGAACCAACTAAGCTGCTAATCACCGGAATGTTTTGGAGCGGTTTTTTTAGATCAAAACCTGCCATATAAAGGATCGTGCCAGTGACAATCACAAGCACAATCAATGGGATGATGACAATAAACAAGATCCATTGAAATTTCCCGCCGCCTGATTCCTTCGTTTTTTCCTTCTTAGGCATTCATCTCGACTCCTAATGTCCTTGAAACATGAATTGGCTGATAGAGATATCATCCATTTCTTTCATTTCAATTGCCTTATGTTCAAGGGAGAACTTTTCAAATTGCTTTTCTTTCATTTTTTCAAACTTTTTAAACTCAATGTTTTTTTCAGTTAAATCAGATTGTTTTTCATTCATTTGGTGACGTTTCATGATCACAAGCTGCTGATAATGCTGAATGGTGTTATCTAAGTTGGTCACAAATTGCTGGTAATGACGCATTTCTTGAACACTCATTCCACTTCTCAGCTTTTCTTCTTTGCTTTTTTCCATTAGCTCTTTTTTACTCATATTTTCATAGAGTTTTTCAGCGACTTGCTCAAATGCCGAAACGGATTGTTGGTACGCTGCGAGTGACTTGTCTTTTTCACTTTCTTTCAGTTCTAGGAGCTTTTGAAATTTGTATTGATATCTCACTGTTTTTGTCAATCCTCTCTATTCATCAAACTGAGCAATAAACTCACACTGTCTTCAATAGATACAGCCTCTTCTACATCCTGCTTCAAAAATGAAATCAGATGAGGATAAGCCTGCATGGCCTCATCAATATCTTTGGAGGAGCCTTTTTTATATGCTCCAATATTAATGAGGTCTTCAGCGTTTTGATAAGTGGACAAAAGCTGGCGGAACCGGTTAGCCGCTTCCTTGTGATCATGACTTGCGATATTACTCATGACACGGCTGATACTTTTCAAAATGTTAACAGCGGGAAATTGTCCTTTGTTGGCTAAAGCACGATCAAGTACAATGTGCCCGTCAAGGATCCCCCTCACTGTATCAGCGATCGGCTCGTTCATATCGTCTCCATCAACAAGCACTGTGTAAAACGCTGTGATGGAACCAAGCTGATTTGTCCCAGTTCGTTCGAGCAATTTTGGCAGTATAGCGAACACTGAAGGTGTATATCCTTTTGTTGTTGGCGGCTCGCCAGTTGCGAGTCCTATTTCCCTTTGCGCCATGGCGACCCTCGTAACAGAATCCATCATGAACATGACATTTTTGCCTCTGTCCCTGAAATACTCCGCAATAGCTGTTGCTGTATACGCAGCTTTCAGTCTCGTCAGTGCAGGCTGGTCAGAAGTAGCAACGACAACAATTGATCGCTTCAGTCCTTCAGAACCTAAATCCTTTTCAATAAACTCACGAACTTCACGGCCACGCTCTCCAACAAGGGCAATGACATTCAGGTCTGCTTCTGTCTGCTTTGCAATCATCCCCATTAAGGTACTTTTTCCAACACCACTTCCGGCAAAAATCCCGATCCTTTGACCAGTGCCAACTGTGAGCAGACTGTCGATGACTCTAACACCAACACCCATCTTTTCTCGAATAGGCGGCCTGTCCATTGGATTTGGGGGTGACTGATCTGTCGAAACAGGTGCAAGTCCCTTTGGAAGCATACTGCCATCAAGCGGATGACCGAAGGCATCAACGACTTCACCTATTAATCCAGTTCCTACTTTGACCTTCAGCGACTCACCCGTCGCTTCAACAAGACTTCCTGGTGAAATATTGGATGCTTCTACATAAGGCATGAGCAGAATGTTTTCATCTTTAAACCCTACGACCTCTGCTTTTATTGGATGGTGCTTGCTCCCTTTTTTATGAATGAGACAAACATCTCCGATCGAACTCTCCGGCCCCTTAGATTCAATCATGAGCCCAACCACTCGATTGACTTTACCAAATCGTTTATAAGGATCGGCAGTTTCAATCGTTTCTTTTAGTACATCCATTTTCATTTGTGATCACCTGAATCAATGACTTCTAATAATTTTTCTTTCAACTGATTCATTTGGGTATCAACACTCGCTTCCACTTTTCCAAAACTTGTTTCTACGTAACAAGTTCCTTTTGGCGCTTTTTCATCCGAGTAAATGGCAAGGTGTGTATCCTTCTGAAGGATTCTAATCAATTCGTCTTTATATTCCATCACATGCTCGTAATGTTCAGGGTCAACATAGATGGAAATATCATCATATTCTTTCACTTCTGAAATGACCTGCTTCACAAGAGCCAAAAATGGATCTTTCGTGTCCTCAGCTGCATTCCAAACGCGTTTGGCGAGTTCAAAAGCGAGTTCTACAATTTGCTCAGCAGAGCTTTCAATTTTTTCTTCGTAATCCTGCCTTGCAAGACTGACGATGTCATTTGCTTGATCAAGAATAGCTTGGTACTGCATATTCGCATCTGCTTCGCCCTTTTGGAAGCCTTCTTGATAACCTGCTTGTTTCGCTTCTTCAATGAGCTGCATTCTTTCCTCTTCAAAATCAGTCCGGCGCTGATTGATTTCAGCCATTGTTTTTTCCAGCTCACTGTTTGCTTGTTCTAATATGCGGCTCGCTTGATCTTCTGCATCACTGAGTACTAGCTGCGATGCTTCAGTTTCATTGACAAGCTCTTCTTCGTGATGTTCTCTTTTAAAGTTTACTTGCTGTAAAGGAATCGTTTGCCGCCCTTGTTCAGGAATAACAGATGTTTCATGTTTGATAATCCTAGACAATGATATCGTCTCCTCCGCCTCGAGCTATGACGATTTCTCCAGCTTCCTCTAGTCGTCTTACGATGCTGACAATACGGGTTTGTGCTTCCTCGACATCTCTAAGCCGGACAGGCCCCATAAACTCCATTTCTTCTTTGAATGTTTCGACCATCCGCTGTGACATGTTGCGGAAGACAATTTCTTTGACTTCTTCGCTTGCCACTTTGAGTGCGAGCAATAAGTCATCATTTTCAACATCTCTGATGACACGCTGAATCGCTCTGCTGTCAAGAGTGACAATATCTTCAAAGACAAACATACGTTTCTTAATTTCATCAGCAAGCTCTGGATCTTGAATTTCAAGTGTGTCTAAAATGGTTTTCTCAGTTGCACGGTCTACACCATTTAGCACTTCTACAACCGCTTCGACTCCGCCCGTTTGCGTATAGTCCTGCGTAAAGGTTGAAGAGAGCTTTTGTTCAAGAATACGCTCCACCTCATTGATGATCTCTGGAGATGTACGGTCCATTAAGGCAATACGTCTCGCAACCTCAGTTTGTACTTCCTCGCCTAACTCAGATAAAATTTGCCCAGCCTGCACTGGATCCAGGTAGGAAAGGATAAGTGCTATCGTTTGTGGATGCTCATGCTGGATAAAGTTTAAAATTTGTTCTGGGTCAGCCTTTCGAGCAAAATCAAATGGTTTCACTTGAAGAGAGGATGTTAGCCTGTTTAAGATGCTGTCCGCTTTATCCTCACCAAGCGCTTTTTCAAGCACTTGTCTTGCGTACATAAGACCGCCCTGCGATATGTAGTCCTGCGCGATGGCAATGCTGTGAAACTCTTCGATGACTTCATCTTTTTTAGCAGTATCTACACTTCGTACATTGGAAATTTCTAATGTTAATTTTTCTATTTCGTCTTCAGACAGATGTTTGTATACAGATGCTGACACGTCTAGCCCTAAGGAAATCATTAGGATTGCTGCTTTTTGTCTGCCTGTTAGTCGATTTGGATCTTTTCTCGACATGTGTATTCCTCCTAATCCTCGGACAGCCAGCTGCGTAGCAATTTAGCAAAGTCTTCTGGTTTTTCTTTTGCCATTTTTTCAAGCTGATTTTTTCTCACCATTTCTTCTGTTTCTGGTTCAGTGTCGATATCAGGAACATCGATTGGTGTACGTTCATCAAACTCAAACTCTTCTTCCTCATCTCTTCTACGCTTGCGTACAAGAAGAATGATAAGAGCGATAATTGCAAGTAGAAGCACACCGCCTACAATATAAACCCAAATTGGAATATTGTTTGAAGGGTTATCTGCCGCAGTTTGCTGTTTACCGTCTAATTTTGATACAGATAAAACGATTTTGTTATCTAAGTCGGCTTGAGTGAGCGCTTGACCATTTGTGTATTCTTTATCAATCGATGTGCTAATGATCGTTGAAAGAATCTTTTTGATATCATCTTGTCTTTCAGCCGTTAAAGAGTTTACATCGTTTGCAGTTGGTGGTTCGACCAATGCTTGAATGCCAACATCTCTAATTTTATAAGGGCTTTCTTTGATATCTTTATGAATGCGGTTGACTTCATAATTGATGCGATCTTCGCTCTTTTCGTAATCTCCGCTTCCATTCGCTCCATCGGCACCTTGATAATTTGTGACATCATCGTCACCTGTTCCAGCGGTGCCTCCAGCTGCTGCGCCGTTACCTGAATAAGTTTCAGCAATCTTTTCAGCGCTGACAGCAATCCCCTGCATGTTTTCTTTATCAACAGGTTCTACTAGGTCTTCTTTTCTTTTTTCTTCAGTAAAATCAATGTCTGTTGTGACCGATACAGCCACTTTATCTTGACCCATCATTGTTCCGAGCAGCTGCTGAATTTTTCTTTGAAGATTCTTTTCGATTTCCTCTTTTTTCTGCTGCTGTGCATCCATTCCACTTGCATAGGAATCGGAGCTGGTGTTTAAGTCGTAGTAGTTGGAATCTTGGTCCATAATGACAATGTTTTCTGTTTTTAAATTCGGCACACTTTTTGAAATAAGATGATAAAGGCCTTTTACTTGCTGCGGTGTGAGCGTGTAGCCCGGCTCAACTTGCAGCACTATGGATGCTGATGCATTACTTTGCTCTTCTCCAACAAAAACGGAATCTTTTGGCAGGTTAATCATCACTTTTGAATCTTTAATCCCATCAATTGTGTTGATCAGATTGGATAGTTCTGTCTGAGTTGCGTCTACTTTCAGAACATCAAATTCATTATCTGTTAAACCGAAGCCTGAATTGTTTGCAAAGAAGGAATAATCAATGTTGCCTGTCTTAGGGAGCCCTTCGGATGCGAGTGTTACTTTTAAAGAATCTGCTTGCTTTTCTGGAACGAGAATCGTTGTTCCATTGTTTGCAAGTTCCGATTTAACGTTTTTGCCATCTAGTTCCTGTTTGATTTGTCCAGCTTCTGCCTCAGACAAGTCTCTAAAGAGCGGAACCATTTTTTCAGAAGAAGCAAAGATGCTAACAACCGTAATAATGATTGCTAGGGCAGCAACGCCGCCAATCATGAGTATTTTTTGTAATTTTGATCGATTTCGCCAAAACTCAACTGTTTTTGTTCTTAATTGCATTAAAGTACGATTCATCTTAACCCCCGGTCATTCCATTCAGTCTTTTTTTGTCCACCAGCACCTCCTACATCTGCATTCTCATAATCTCTTGGTACGCTTCGACTGCTTTATTTCGAAACTCTGTTGCAGCTGTGAGTGTGACACTCGCTTTTTGTGAAGCAATCATGACTTCATCGAGATTGACATCTTTTCCTTGTGCAAGCGCATTTGTATACTGGTCTGATTTCAGCTGTGATTGATTTAATGCCTCAATGGAATTCTTCAGCACATCAGAGAAATTCGTTTGACTTTTAGGTGCAGCCGCCTGAATGGGCGTTGCATTCGTCAATTCACTTGCTTGCTGAGCAGTTTGAAGCTGGAAAGGAGATATTGCATTAACCAATTGTTTTCACCTTACTTTCCTATTTCTAAAGCTTTCATCAGCATGCTTTTATTCGCATTTAGAGCAGTCACGTTTGCTTCATATGATCTTGAGCTGCTGATGAGGTCGACCATTTCTTTTAATGGATCGACATTTGGTGTTTGAACATATCCATTTTCATTGGCATCGGGATTTGTAGGATCATATTGAAGGTTGAATGGAGTTTCGTCTTCAGTAATCTTTGTTACCTTGACGCCGTTTCCTAATTTGCCGCTCGAATTCATACTTGAGTTCAATATAGATGAAAACGATTCACCTGACGGCTGTAATGTGACAAGCTTACGTCTATAAGGCTCCCAGTTGCCATCAACCTGTTTAGCTCTTGTCGTATCCATATTTGCAAGGTTTGAGGATACAACGTCCATTCTGAGCCTCTGTGCCGTTAATGCTGAGGCCGAAGCGTTCACTCCTGAAAAGATCGACATCACTTACCTCCTGTCAAAACTGTTTTAAGAGAAGTGAATTTCCCGCTCATTCTTTCCACCAGCGCATTATACTGAATTTGGTTTTTAGCGAGTTCACTCATCTCTTGATCAATATCGACATTATTTCCGTTTTCTTGATAAGAAGTACGGTTGCTCGAAACAACTGAATAATTAGACCCTGTTTTTGAAAAATCAATGTGACCTTGGTACGTTTTTTTAGCATCTAATTTGATTGACGCATCATTTAGCATGTCATGGAATGCGACGTTTTTCGACTTGTAGTTCGGTGTATCTATATTCGCGATATTATTGCTTATGACTTTTTGCTTAACATTCGCTCTGCCCAAGGCATTCTCAAGGTTGCTTATCGTTCCAGAAAATATATCCAAAACCATATACCTCCAATCATATGTATTTCATTCCATTTAATCATGTCGAGATTTGTAAAACCATATGTTCATTGTAAGAAATAATAGGATTAAAGTCTATGATGTATATGTAAAAAAAACTCGTAATATATATCTATTTTACGAATAGGTATAAAGGCCTAGATTCAAAGCACTACAGATTTGTAAGGGGTTTCTTGGAAAAAAGAGTGACATTTTTCGGACAAATCCTCATTTTTTCACATAAAAAAACCCTTTTCAGCATTTATTTCGGCCAAAAAGGGTTTTTGATTAATGAGATTTTAAATTTTCGAGTTCAATTAAAAATTTGTTGTTTAACACTTTGATGTACGTTCCTTTCATTCCAAGAGAACGAGATTCGATTACGCCTGCACTTTCTAACTTACGTAAGGCGTTTACGATCACTGAACGCGTAATCCCTACACGATCTGCAATTTTACTTGCGACAAGAAGACCTTCGTTTCCATCCAGCTCTTCAAAAATGTGCTCAATCGCTTCAAGCTCACTATATGAAAGAGAGCTAATCGCCATTTGGACAACCGCTTTGCTTCTTGCTTCTTCTTCGATTTCCTCTGCTTTCTCGCGAAGAATCTCCATTCCAACAACTGTTGCCCCGTATTCAGCAAGAATTAAATCATCATCTGTGAATGTATCTTGTAAGCGGGACAGGATTAACGTACCTAAACGATCTCCTCCGCCGATAATTGGGACAATTGTTGTTAAGCCTGATTGGAATAAGTCACGGTTCTCAATCGGGAAAGCTGTATATTCACTGTTAATATCAAGGTTTGAAGACGTTTCAGGGACATTGAATAGACTCTTTGTATATTCCTCAGGGAACTGACGATCTTCTAGCATTTTTTTCATACGTGCATTTTCGATCTGCTGATTAATGGAGTAGCCAAGAAGCTTTCCCCTTCTGCTTAATACGAAAATGTTTGAATCAATGACATCTCTTAGTGTTTCTGCCATTTCTTTAAAATTAACTGGTTTCCCCGCTGCATCTTGCAGCATTGAGTTAATAATCCTTGTTTTTTGTAGTAACGCCATAATAATGATCCTCCTAGATTACTTTATTCATTTGTTAAAGTATAAATTGACTTAAATCTTTGTTATTTGCAATCTTTCCTAGCTTCTCTTCGACATACTGAGGGGTAATGGTCACTGTCTCCATCGTAATATCAGGCGCCTCAAATGAAAGCTCTTCAAGCAGCTTCTCAAGTATGGTATGAAGCCTTCTTGCACCGATGTTATCTGTCTCCTGATTGACATGATAAGCCACTTCGGCAATCTTATGAATAGCATCGTCAGAAAATTCAAGAGATATACCTTCTGTTTCAAGTAAAGCTTTATATTGCTTTAATAATGCATTATCTGGTTCCGTTAAGATTTTCACAAAGTCTTCTATACTTAATTTATCTAATTCTACACGGATTGGGAAACGTCCCTGAAGCTCCGGAATCAAATCTGATGGCTTTGCCATATGAAATGCACCTGCTGCAACAAACAGCACATGATCAGTTTTAACGGCACCATATTTCGTCATCACAGTTGAACCTTCTACAATCGGTAAAATATCACGCTGAACCCCTTCACGAGAAACATCTGCAGATGATGCACCACCGCTTTTGGCAATTTTGTCGATTTCATCGATAAAAATAATTCCTTGCTGCTCTGCTTTGTAGACCGCTTCCTGACTGACTTCATCCATATCAATCAGTTTTGAAGCTTCCTCAGCCGTTAACGCCTTTCTTGCTTCTCTGACAGTCAGCTTTCTGCGTTTTTTCTTTTTAGGCATGAGATTGCCGAGCGCATCCTGCATGTTCATACCCATTTGCTCCATACCCGAGCCTTGAAGCATATCAAACATGGAAGGCTGCTGTTCTTCTACTTCAATCGTGACGTAATGATCTTCAAGTTCTCCCATAGCCAGCTGATGAGCGATTCGCTTTCTTGTCGATTCGAGTTCCACTTCTTCATTTGAATGATCTCGATCACGGTCATCTTCATCAGAACCGCCAAACAGCATCTCAAAAGGATTTTTCACAGACTGGCTCTTTTTCTTACCAGGAACAAGTAAATGAACAAGACGTTTATTTGCTTGTTTTTCTGCTTCTTCTTGAACATCTTTCATCTTTTCTTCTTTGACAAGTCTAATCGCTGTTTCAACTAAATCTCTCACCATGGACTCTACGTCACGGCCGACATAACCCACTTCAGTAAACTTCGTCGCTTCCACTTTAATAAAAGGCGCACCAGAAATTCGAGCAATTCTGCGGGCAATTTCTGTTTTCCCCACACCTGTTGGGCCGATCATTAAAATGTTTTTAGGAACGACTTCATCCTTTAGCTTATCATGTAAAAGACTTCTTCTGTAACGGTTTCTTAAAGCCACCGCCACTGCTTTTTTCGCATCAAGCTGACCAATGATGTATTGATCAAGCTTTTCAACTATCTCTCTTGGGGTAAACGGCTTTTTCTCCATACGTCTCATGTCCTTTCTATTCAAGCTCTTCTAAAGTGATTTGATCGTTCGTGTAGACACAGATTTCTCCGGCCGTTTCAAGAGCGGCCTTTGCAATTTCTCTCGCTGTGAGATGATCACCTGCATGGGTTTTGAGAGCTCTCCCGGCGCTAAGCGCATAGTTGCCGCCTGAGCCAATTGCCAAAATCCCATCATCTGGTTCAATGACCTCTCCAGTTCCAGAGACGAGCAAAATACTTTCTTTATTCATGACGATGAGCATAGCCTCAAGCTGCCTTAGCATCTTGTCACTTCGCCATTCCTTCGCTAGTTCTACGGCTGCCCGCTTTAAGTTACCACCATATTCTTCAAGCTTTGTTTCAAACTTTTCAAAGAGTGTAAAAGCATCTGCTACTGAACCTGCAAAACCTGCAAGCACCTTGCCTCCGAAAAGACGGCGCACTTTTTTTGCTGTGTGTTTCATCACGACAGCCTGCCCGAAAGTAACTTGACCGTCGCCAGCCATTGCACTTTTTCCTTTATGTTGAACGGCAAAGATGGTTGTTGCATGAAATGATGACATGAAAAAACCTCCTTTTAGGATCGTTTAAAAGCCCTTGGGTGATGAGACATGTACGTGTTTCTTAAAGAATCTTTTGATACATGCGTGTACACCTGTGTAGATGATAAATTTGAATGACCGAGAAGTTCTTGAACACTTCTCAAATCTGCTCCCTCGTTTAAGAGATGCGTGGCAAAGGTGTGCCTCAACATGTGAGGATGGATATGTAATGTACCTGACGCCTTTTTCATTAATTCAGTGAGAATGAATCGAACACCTCTGTCTGTAAGAGGCGTCCCGCGCTGATTCAAAAACACATGAGTATCAGCACGGTCTTTCCCCTTAGCTTTCAGCTTCTGCCTTCCATCCTCTAAATAAGTAATGAGCGCTTCATGAGCATATGACCCGAAAGGAACATACCGCTGTTTGCTGCCTTTCCCATGAACAAGCACTGTATCCATCGATAAATCAAGATCAGATTCTTTTAATGAACATAACTCACTGACCCTCATACCTGTTGCATAAAGAAGTTCTAAAATGGCTTGATTTCTTTGCCCAAGTGGTGTGCTGACATCAGAAACTGTAAAAAGCTCTTTTAGTTCCTCTTCATACAAAAATGAAGGAATCCGCTTATCCTGCTTTGGTAAGCTAACGAGTAAAAAAGGATTTTCTTTCACAAGCTGTTCTCTTAATAGAAATTTATAAAAGCTGCGAAGCGCAGAGACTTTCTTACTAATCGTTCTTCTTGTCAGGCCTTTTTCATAAGCTTCTGTTAAATAAATTCTCGTATCTTGATAGGATACCTCTTCAAAACCGTCTATTCCTTGAATGTTCATAAATCTGACAAACTCTTCAATGGCTTCTGTATATCCTGAGATCGTTAAAGCTGAATAGTTTTTTTCAATTTGCAGATATTCAATGAATAAGTGGACAAGACGCTGTTTATTCGTCATTTTTACACCTCTTTAAGGCTTTTAAATGGTATCACATATCTTGCTTTCCGTGCAATGTTTTACTACAGAGATTTCGAAATAGTTTGAATAGTTTCGATTGCACGCTTAGCGTACTCTGCATAACGTTCTTGTTTGTTTTTAATTCGAACTCCTAGATCTTTCAGCAAACCAAAATTCGCATTCATCGGCTGGAAGCTTTTCTTGTTTGTCGATGTGATGTAGTGAGCCATACTGCCAATCGCTGTTTCCTCCGGAAGTGTCACAAGCTCTTCTCCTTTGACAAAACGAGCGGCGTTAATACCAGCCACTAGTCCCGACGCTGCGGACTCGACATACCCTTCAACGCCTGTCATTTGTCCGGCAAAGAATAGATCATCTCTATTTTTAAACTGATAAGTCGGTCTTAAAAGGCTTGGCGAGTTAATAAATGTATTACGGTGCATCACGCCGTAACGGACAATCTCTGCTTCTTCAAGACCTGGAATCAAACGGAATACTTCCTTTTGATCGCCCCACTTCAGATGTGTCTGGAAGCCAACGATGTTATATAAAGTACCTGCTGCATCATCCTGTCTTAATTGAACAACAGCGTAAGGTCTTTTGCCTGTTTTCGGATCTTCAAGTCCTACTGGCTTCATCGGACCAAACAGCATCGTTTTCTTTCCTCTTTTCGCCATGACTTCAATTGGCATACAGCCTTCAAAGAAGATTTCTTTTTCAAATTCTTTTAATGGTACAGTTTCAGCAGAAATGAGCGCCTCATAAAAACGATCGAATTCTTCTTCTGTCATTGGACAGTTTAAATAAGCAGCTTCTCCTTTGTCATAGCGAGATTTCAAGTACACCTTATCCATATCAATGCTGTCTTTCTCTAGAATAGGTGCTGCTGCATCGTAGAAATAGAGATATTCTTCTCCTGTTAACGATTTTAATTCTTTGGAAAGTGCTTCAGATGTCAGCGGGCCAGTCGCGATAATTGTCGGACCTTCTGGAATGCTCTGCACCTCTTCTTGAAAGACAGTAACATTCGGATGATTTTTCACGCGGTCTGTCACGTTTGCTGCAAATTCATGACGGTCTACTGCAAGCGCGCCGCCAGCAGGAACTGAGCTTTCATCTGCTGCTGCGATAATAGCTGAATCTAAATGACGCATTTCTTCCTTTAATACACCTACTGCATTCGTCAAAGCATTCGCACGCAGTGAGTTGCTGCATACAAGCTCCGCAAATTTATCTGTGTGGTGAGCCGGCGTTTGTTTCACAGGTCTCATTTCATATAAATTGACTTTAATGCCTCGTTTAGCGATTTGCCATGCTGCTTCACTTCCAGCTAAACCGGCTCCGATCACATTTACAAATTGACTCATTGTACAACTCTCCTATTTCGTAAGGTCTGTTTGATGACATAAAAAAGCAGGTGAACAAGGCTGCTCACCGCTATTTTTGTTGTTCCTCTTTATAATCACAGTTCACACATTGAACTTGAACGCCTTTTTTCAGCTTTTTCTCTACAAGCATATTTTCGCATTTTGGACACTTTCTTTCAATTGGTTTGTCCCAAGAGACGAATTCACACTCTGGAAAACGATCACAGCCGTAAAAAATGCGGCGTTTCTTCGATTTTCGTTCAACAATGTTTCCTTCATGACATGACGGGCATTTGACACCGATATCTTTGACAATTGGTTTTGTGTTACGGCAGTCAGGAAAGTTAGAGCAAGCCATGAACTTACCGTATCGACCCATTTTGTACACCATCGGATGTCCGCACTCTTCACAATCAACTCCGGCGTATTCCGGCTCAATCTCAACTTCTTGCATCTCTGCTTCAGCTTTTTCTACCCGTTTTGCAAAGTCTTGATAGAAGCTGTCGATAATACGAACCCATTCGATCGTACCTTCTTCAACACTATCAAGTTCCTTTTCCATTTTCGCTGTAAATTCAACGTTAATGATTTCAGGGAAGAATTCAATGATTAAGTTGAGTACAATCTCTCCAAGCTCTGTCGGAGTAAATCGTTTATTATCAAGTGCGACATAGCCGCGCTTTTGAATCGTATCTAATGTTGGTGCATACGTAGATGGACGGCCTATACCGAGCTCTTCAAGTGTTTTGACCAATCTTGCCTCAGTGTAACGCGGAGGCGGCTGTGTGAAGTGCTGTTCAGGTTCGATATCTTTTGAAAGAACTGTATCCCCTTCTTTGAGATCAGGAAGCATTTTGTCCTTTTCCTCTAGCTGGTCGTCCTTTCCTTCCACATAAACCTTCATAAACCCAGGAAATTTCACTTTACTGCCATTCGCACGGAAAGTAAGACCGTTATGATCAAGATCCACACTCATTGTATCAAGAACAGCCGGCGCCATTTGGCTTGCCACGAATCGTTCCCAAATCAATTTATACAGACGAAGCTGATCGCGGCTTAGCACATGCTTGACATCTGCCGGTTTTCTTAACGTAGAAGTCGGGCGGATGGCTTCGTGAGCATCTTGTGCATTTTCATTCTTTTTGGCCGGTCGTTTTGTTGTGTTTAAGAAATTCTTGCCGTACGTCTGATCAATGAAAGCAGATACTTCTTCAATCGCCGTATTGGAAATACGTGTTGAGTCCGTTCTCATATATGTAATGAGACCGACTGTACCTTCTTTACCAAGATCAATTCCTTCATATAATTGCTGTGCAATCATCATTGTTTTTTTCGCACGGAAGTTTAATTTTCTTGCAGCTTCCTGCTGTAAAGTAGAAGTCGTAAACGGAACGGCTGGATTACGTTTCCTCTCTTTTTTCGTTACTTTCTCTACAGAGAATTTGCTTCCTTTTAATTTCGAAAGGATTTCTTTTACATCTTCTTTTGTTTTCAATGGATGTTTTTTGCCATTGAGGCCAAAGAAACTCGCTTCGAAGCTTTCTTTTCCTTTAAGGAATGTACCGTCAATTGTCCAGTATTCTTCTGGTTTAAATTCATTAATTTCATTCTCGCGATCAATAATCAGGCGGAGTGCAACTGATTGAACACGTCCGGCACTTAAGCCCTTTTTCACTTTCTTCCATAAAATCGGACTGATTTTATACCCAACGAGACGATCTAAAATCCGTCTTGCCTGCTGCGCATCAACTAAGTCCATATTGATCATACGTGGATGCTTAAAGGAATCCTTAATCGCATCTTTTGTAATCTCGTTAAAAACAACGCGGCAGTCAGAAGAGAGGTCAAGGTCAAGGCTGTGTGCCAAATGCCAAGCAATCGCTTCTCCCTCTCTATCGGGGTCAGCTGCGAGATAGACTTTTTTTGCTTTTTTCGCCGCTGTTTTTAATTCTTTTAAAACCGGGCCTTTCCCGCGAATCGTAATATATCTCGGTTCGAAGTCATGCTCAGTATCAACACCGAGCTGACTTTTCGGTAAATCCCTTACGTGCCCCATTGAAGCTTTTACTTTATACTTTTTTCCTAAATAACGCTCAATCGTTTTCGCCTTTGCTGGCGACTCAACGATGACTAAATAATCAGCCATACTCAAAATCCCCCTTAAGAGGTGTTCTCTCTTTATACATTTCCCAATTCATATTTATGTTAATTGCACCTATCTAACAGGCAATTATTAAAAATTCTTTATGATGAACATCATTATAAACACGAAAAACAAAGTGTAAACTTAAATCCTCACTATTATTAAATATTCCGATGTCTTTTGTCAAACGATATTTTTATGTTGGTTCAGTATATTGAACGCTGCGGAAGGAGAATTCCTCTAAAATATCTTTTGTTGAATGAACAAGCTTTGCTCCCTGCTGAATGAGTCTTGCCGGACCTGTGGAATTAGGATCAAAGATGGATCCAGCAACCGCAAATACCTCTTTTCCTTGCTCAAGTGCTTGATAGGCTGTAATAAGAGAACCGCTCTTTTCTTTGCACTGTATCACGATGGTTCCTTTCGTCAGTGCACTAATTAAACGATTTCTCATTGGAAAATGCCACTTTTCTGGTTTGACATAAGGAGGGTGCTCTGACAAAAGCAAATGATGCTCGCCCATGTATTGAGCCATTTGCTCATGCTCTTTTGGGTATAAATGCTGAAAACCGCCTGCTATAATGCCGATCGTTTTTCCTTTTTTCCTGATGCACTCTTTATGTGCAAGTCCATCAATTCCTTTAGCTAAACCACTGACAATCATCCAATCTTCCTTTACAAGCTCACCAACAATTTTCTTCACACATGCTTCTCCATAAGACGATGGAACTCGCGTGCCGACTACACCTAAACTTTTTTCTTCATTTAAATATGATACGTTTCCTTTTAGGAATAACACAGGGGGAGGATCATAAATATTTTTTAGTGTGCTGGGATATAAGGGTGATGTGATGGGAATCATGTGAATGTTTTGCTTTAAATAGGCTTGAACGATGTGTTGAAAAATGGGGAATTCATTTTCTTCAGCTTTTTTTAAGCGGGTAAAGTCGATCGTTTGTAACTCTCGATCCTGTTTAAAATGATGTGTTTCTTCATTTATATATAGCTCAGGATCGACTTTCCACCATTTTGTTAATAATGAGGGTGAGATGAGGCCTTTTAAGCGGTGAAAAATCATTCTTTCGGACACGTTGTACATACCATTCCTCCAGTTTAAGATAGAAAGAAGAAGACTTGCCAAAGAACAAGTCTTCTTGTGTCATTAATGCGTTTTACAAGCTTCGAAGAGATTCTTCTCTTTTAATACTTTAATCAACGTTTCTCCCATGACAGATGGTGTTTCTGCCACTTCAATTCCACATTCACGCATTGTTTTTACCTTTTCATCAGCTGTTCCTTTACCACCAGAAATAATGGCACCAGCATGTCCCATACGTTTTCCTGGAGGCGCCGTTTTACCGCCAATAAAGCCAACGACTGGCTTAGTCATATTTGCTTTTACCCACTCAGCTGCTTCTTCTTCAGCCGTACCGCCGATTTCACCGATCATAATCACAGCATGCGTTTCAGGGTCTTCATTGAATGCTTTTAAAACATCAATAAAGTTTGTCCCATTTACCGGGTCTCCCCCGATTCCTACAGCTGTCGATTGTCCAACACCAGCTTCTGAAAGCTGATGTACCGCTTCATATGTAAGCGTTCCAGAACGAGAAACAACACCCACATGACCTTTTTTATGAATGTAGCCAGGCATGATACCAATTTTACATTCTTCAGGTGTGATGACACCTGGGCAGTTTGGCCCAACTAGTCTTGTCTTTTTCCCTTCCATATACCGTTTCACTTTGACCATGTCAAGCACTGGAATATGTTCAGTGATACAAATGACGAGATCGACTTCTGCGTCAACAGCCTCTAAAATGGCATCTGCCGCAAATGGTGCTGGTACATAGATAACAGAAGCGTTCGCTCCAGTTGTCTGCACTGCTTCAGATACAGTATTAAATACAGGAACTCCTTCTACTTCAGTTCCACCTTTTCCAGGTGTGACACCGCCAACGATATTTGTTCCGTACTCAATCATTTGTTTTGTATGGAACAATGCGGTTGAACCGGTAATCCCCTGAACAATTACTCTCGTATTTTTATTAATAAATACACTCATTTAGGTTCCCTGCCTTTCTGCTCTACTTGACTAAAGATACAATCTTTTCTGCCCCGTCAGCCATAGACTCAGCAGAAGTGATATTTAAGCCTGAATCACTCAGGATTTTCTTCCCTAATTCAACGTTTGTTCCTTCAAGACGTACAACAAGTGGTAATGTTAAGCCGACCTGTTTCGTCGCTTCAACAACACCTTCTGCAATCACATCACATTTCATGATGCCGCCAAAAATGTTCACGAAAATCCCTTTGACATTTTGATCAGATAAGATGATTTTAAATGCTTCCGTTACTTTTTCAGCTGTTGCACCGCCGCCAACATCTAGGAAGTTTGCAGGGTCCCCGCCGTAATGCTTGATGATATCCATTGTAGACATCGCAAGTCCTGCTCCATTGACCATACAGCCAATATTTCCATCTAAAGAAATGTAGCTTAAGTCATATTTAGATGCTTCAATTTCTTTTGGATCCTCTTCATCAAGGTCACGGTATTCTAATATATCTTTTTGTCTATATAAGGCATTGCTATCAAAGTTTAATTTTGCATCAAGTGCCATGACTTTTCCATCGCCTGTTACAACAAGTGGATTAATCTCAGCAATTGAACAATCTTTTTCAATAAACGCATTGTAAAGGCTTGTCATAAACTTAACAGCTTGGCCAACTAATTTTGTTGGAATATTAATTTTAAATGCTACTTCTCTCGCCTGATAGCCTTGCAGGCCAATCGCTGGGTCGATGACCACTTTGACGATTTTTTCTGGCGTTTTTTCTGCTACTTCTTCAATTTCAGTACCGCCTTCTTCAGATGCCATCAATACAATTCTTGATGTCGCTCTGTCCAAAACTAGTCCAACATAGTATTCCTTTTGAATATCGCAGCCTTCTTCAATAAGTAAGCGTTTTATTTCGCGCCCTTCAGGCCCTGTTTGATGTGTGACAAGTGTCTTGCCGAGCAATTCCTCTGCAAACCCTTTCACTTCATCTTTCGTTTTTGCAATTTTTACCCCGCCTGCTTTACCACGGCCGCCTGCATGAATCTGTGCTTTTACGACATATACAGAGCTCCCTAGCTCTTCTGATGCTTTCACTGCTTCATCAGGTGTAAATGCTACTTTACCATTTGGAACTGAAACCCCATATTTTCTTAGGATTTCTTTTCCTTGGTACTCATGGATATTCATTTCCCATCCTCCCAACATATGTAGAAACAAAAATTATAAAATAGACTGCGCTTTCATTTTAAAGAATAAAAAAGAGAATGTCTAGGGTTCTATGTAAAATCGTAAAATCCTTCTAAACATTCAAACTTTTATTTTATTAAAAATATAAATTTTTCAGCCAAATCACTTTTTTACCTTATTTTTTCATTTTTTGATCTAATCTGTAGATAAACGAAAAAATTTCTGCTACAGTATCGTATAACGCTTCGGGGATCTCCTCATCTAATGTTAAGTGGCGCATGAGTTCGACTAAATTACGGTCTTCCTGGATTGGGACTCCCGACTTTTTTGCTTCTTCAATAATATGATCTGCCACATAGCCGCTGCCTGTTGCAACGACTTTTGGCGCCTTTTGTTTTTCTTCATCGTAATGCAGAGCGACCGCTCTTCTAAGCGGTTTTGAATCCTTCATACTCGTAAGTCCAGCCCTTTCTCGCTGATTTTATGAAAGTGTTCATCTAGAAATTGAGACGGATCTACTGGCTCTTGTCTCTTTTTTGCTGTAATTCCCGTTAAACTGTATCCTAGAGCATTTAAATTCTCCCGAACAGCCGGAATCATCGGATTAATGGTTCCTTGCAGTTCATGGGCTGTCTCGACAGTAATGGACATGACCTTTTGCTGAATCGTACAGTCTATTAAGGTTTCTTCAAGGTTTTCCATGTTTAGATAAAACATCAGGCGGCACTGAGAAATATCAATAGAGCCATCTTTTTTCTTATGTCCCTTTAGTATAAAGGTTAAATCTTGAACACTATGTTTTGAGAAAAGAGGATAGGAAACCATCATTTGACTGACGGTTTGGTTCTCCTGCTGCACAAATAACTGCCCATTCAATCTATGAAATAATTGATCCACTTCTTTTTTAATGGGCTCTGGTAAATCCGCCTGCTTCACATCATTCAGCACAAGCTTTAATTGGTGCAGCTCCTGACTTTTGACATCCTGGCTGCCTTTTTCGAGCAGTTTCAGCATACCGATTTCATCACGTACACCAATTGCCTTTTTCATCGTCATAAGTAAATCGAGCACATCAGTTTTATTGCTTAATGTTGGTTCAGTCTGCTGCACCACCTGGGCCAAAGCTTTTGCCTCTCTTTTTGACAGGAAGGGAAACTCTTTTTGAAGCACAGCTCCTTTTGCGTCAGGCTGAGATCCTGCCTGCTGGAGCTCTTGCAGCAATGCTGTGAGCTGTTTTAAGTTGGGCTCTTTCTGCCCGTCTGCACCTTGTTTCATCAAGCTTGTCAGTATCCGCTCAATTTGCTGAAGCGGAATTTGCAGCGCTGTTGGACTTGTTGACTGCTGCTGCACGTTTGTCTGAAGGACTTGGGACGGCTGACGCTCTTGAACAATTGAGGCAAGACTATTTTCTTTTTGCTGAGACGGATTGAGCGGAGTCGTTATTGGTGAATTCCCGTCTTGCTTCGCCACGCCTTCTCTCGCTGCTAGAAGGACCGATAAGAGCTTTTCTGCATGGACAGCTGTCTCTGCATCTACAACTGACCGAACGGCTTGTATAAGGGTCTGTGTGGCATCTGTGTGCTTCGGAAGCTGTGTTAATTGATTTAATAGCGCTGTTATATCCTGGTGAAGGGCAGAGGATGATTTTACGGCTAAAATAGATTGAAGCACCCCTTGCTGGATCGGTAAATCTTTCTTTAAAGCAAAGAGAAGTGCCTGGAGCCCTTTCTTCACATCAGCTCCTTGAAGCTGTTCGATCCACTTCACTGCCGTTTTTAACTCTCCTTCGTTGATGACCGGCTTTTCCTTTAAAAAAGCTGTAGCCGTCAGCATGTTTTCAATCCCATTTTTCAGTGAGAGACCTTCTAATAGTTTGGCTGCTGCATCCTTTAATGTCTTAGGATCTTGATCAAATTGCTGAACGGGTCTTAGTTTATTGAGGCTGCCTCCACCCTCTTGTTCAAATTGGAACCAATAAAACGCGTCTGCTTTAAGCTGAGCCGCCAGCTGTGCTTTTATTTTCGTTGAGCCTATTTGAACAAGGGCTGTATCATCTCCAAGCATTTTTAGTACCTTGCCGAGAATCAGCCGATGAACATTATCCTTCCCTTCGGTGTTTAATGGAACCGATTCGGCCGTATTCAGCCGGCTATTCAGTGCTGTATGTATGTCCTCAACTCTTGTCATCACAGGCAGCCTCCTTAGATTAAAATTTATGATATAACAGATTTCACCGGCGCAAACGATAATCGGTGGATTGGGGTAGCACCATGTGTTTGAATCGCAGCCAGGTGCTCTTTTGTTCCGTACCCTTTATGTTTTTCAAATTGATACTCAGGATATTTACGCCCGTACTCTCCCATCATTTGATCCCTTGTCACCTTCGCAATACATGCACCTGCTGCAATGGATGCACTTTTTGCATCTCCTTTGATAATATTCTCTTGGTGGGTAGAAAGCGGGAGTGTCATGGCATCTATGAGTAGATAATCAGGTGTATGAGTTAACTGCTCTACAGCTCTTACCATCGCCAGTCTTGATGCTTCATAAATATTGATTTCATCGATCGTAGCCGCATCAACAATGCCGATTCCGATATCAAGTGCTTCTTTTTGAATTAAATCATAATAAGCCAATCTTTTTTTCTCAGATAATTGCTTTGAGTCGTTTAAACCGAGCAGGACTGTCTCTTCCTTTAATATAACGGCTGCTGCCACAACTGGGCCGGCAAGCGGTCCTCTTCCTGCTTCATCTATTCCAGCAATACATGTGTATCCCTGCGCCTTTGCTTTGTTTTCAAATTGCAGCATGTCATGCCATGCTGCGTGAAGTGCTTGCTGCTTTTCTCTCTCTTTGCGCCACTTTTCTATCAGTTTTTGGACACTTTTTCTCGTATCATCTTTCACAAGCTCGCGAATGTATGACTCGTCGCCTTCATGCTTTTCTATTAGTTCTTTTATTTGCTTCACCGTGTACATAGGCTTTTTCGCAGCCTCCTTCTTTATATCGGCAGTTTTTCGCAAAAAATAAAGACCCGCATGAGCTGCGTGTCTTTTAGCTTTCAGGCTTCTCAAAAGTGAGGGGACCAAATTTTTCTGTTCGAATATCCCGAATAATAATTTCGGTGGTTTTGTCATAGTTTATGAATCCCCCGCTCATTAGACAGCCGCGCTTAGTGCCAATTGCATCAAACAGCTCAACCGTATCTTCAGGTATCTCCGCTAGGTCATAGCGTTTTTTTAATCGCTCTGGGTAATTCTCTTCTAGAAAACGAAGTGCATACACAGCGACATCCTGTAAGTTGATGATCGAATCTTTGATCGCTCCAGTCACCGCAAGCCTGAGTCCTACCTGCTCATCTTCAAACTTCGGCCAGAGGATTCCAGGGGTATCGAGCAGTTCTAGTTCTTTCCCTACCTTCACCCATTGCTGTGATGTCGTAATACCAGGCCTGTCTCCTGTTTTGGCAATGTTCCTTTTTGCTAAACGATTGATTAAGGTCGATTTTCCGACGTTGGGAATCCCGATAATCAGTGCTCGAATGGCACGTGGTTTGACGCCTTTTGCTTTCATGCGGTCGAATTTTTCTTTTAAAATTTCTTTTGAAGTCGTGATGATCTGATTTAACCCTTGTCCATCGACTGAGTTAATGGCAAGTGACCGAACGCCTTGCTGCTCAAAGTGCGCCTGCCACTCCTTTGTCATACGAGGATCTGCTTTATCTGCTTTGTTTAAGAGCATGATTTTGGGTTTGTTTTGAAGGATTTCTTCGATCATTGGGTTTCTAGAGGACATCGGAATTCTTGCATCGGTTAATTCAAATACGATGTCGATGAGTTTTAATTTTTCTGTGACTTCACGTCTTGCTTTTGCCATATGGCCTGGAAACCATTGAATCGTCATATGTGCACCTTCTTTCTTCTACCTGTTATCTCTATACATTGTACAAAAAAAGAGCCTGTTACAGGTAACAAGCTCTTTCCTTTGATATCATTATCGTCTGATTTCTTTGATACGAGCCGCTTTACCGCGAAGTTCACGTAGGTAGTAAAGTTTCGCACGACGTACCTTACCGTGACGTACAACTTCGATCTTAGCGATTTTTGGTGTGTGTACAGGGAATGTACGCTCAACGCCTACACCGTAAGAGATCTTACGAACTGTGAAAGTTTCGCTGATTCCACCACCACGACGCTTAATTACAACACCTTCAAAGATCTGGATACGCTCACGAGTACCCTCGACAACTTTAACATGTACACGTAAAGTGTCACCAGGACGGAACGCAGGAAGATCAGTGCGTAATTGTTCTTTTGTGATTTCTTCAATCAAATGTTGCATCGTTTTCAACTCCTTCCAACAGATGCTCATGTCCTCTTTCTTCATTGCAGCGGAACATCGTTTTCAAACTTGGATCAGCAAGCCGTCCAAGTCACAAGTAGTATCATATCATACCTCTATGCCGTGTGCAATACAATCTAGTCATTATGAAGCTGCCAAAGCCATCTTTTTTCTTCATCCGTTAATGTTTTGCAAGAATCGATCAAATCTGGCCGTCTTGTATAGGTTCGCTTCAAGGATTCTTTGCGCCGCCACTCTTCAATTTTGGCATGATTTCCAGAGAGGAGCACATCCGGCACTTTTAGTCCTTTATAATCCGCCGGCCTTGTATAGTGCGGGTGCTCAAGCAGACCTGTACTGAATGAATCTTCGATGTGAGACGCTTCTTTTCCAAGCACATGAGGCAAAAGCCTGACCACACTGTCTGCAATCATCATCGCTGGCAGCTCTCCGCCTGTGAGGACGAAATCTCCGATTGAGATCTCATCTGTGACAAGATGCTCCCTGATGCGCTCATCGTAGCCTTCATAGTGGCCGCAAATGAACATAAGATGCTCTTCTTTTGCAAGTTCTTCTGCTTTCTTTTGTGTATATCTTTCCCCTTGAGGACAGACAAGAATGATTCGGGGTTTCGTGCTTGCTTTCTTCGTTAAATCTTCTACCGCATCAAATACGGGCTGCGCTTTCAGTACCATACCAGCACCACCGCCATACGGATAGTCATCCACTGTTTTATGCTTATGATCCGAATACTCTCTAAAATTGACGACTTGAAATGAGACAGCTTCTTTCTCCTGTGCTTTTTTTAAGATCGATGAGTGAAGCACACCTTCGAACATTTCAGGAAAAAGGGTTAAGAAATCGATTTTCATTCGTCAATAAGTCCTTCCATCACTTCAATGTGTACGGTTTTGGATGAGATATCGATCTTTTTGACGACAGATGGTATATATGGAATGAGGGCATCTTTTTTGCCTTTTCTTCCAACCACCCACACATCATTTGCCCCTGGCGTAAGGATTTCTTTGATTTGGCCGATCAGCTTGTCCTCTTCATCGTATACTTCACAGCCGATGATTTGGTGGAAATAAAATTCTCCTTCGTCTAATGACCCAAGATGTTCTTTTTCTACCTTTAAGATTGATTCTTTCAAATGCTCTGCTTCATTTAATGAGTTGATTTCTTCAAATGTGAGCAAATCAAACTGTTTGTGCTGGCGATGCGATGCGACAGTTACTTTCAGCGGCTCGCTTTGACCTTGCTTAAAAATATAGAGGACGCTTCCCTTTTTGTAGCGCTCTTCTGGGAAATCTGTCTTTGACACGACGCGTACTTCTCCGCGCACTCCGTGTGTATTGACGATCTTTCCAACATTCAACCATTCTAGCTCCATGTTCTAAATCACCCCTGACGTATTTCCACAATGGTGCCGTCTTTCACGACGATGACATTATCTTGCATCTTGTCATCCCATTTATCACCTATTTTTACTTCAACCAGTGCATCCACTTCTGTTTCTTTCATTTCACTTCCAAGCGGCAAAATATGCAGCTGCTCTACTTGAAAATCAATTTGCCGGATCTTCTCTTGCCTTTTATCGATCGCTTTTTGAAATTGAGGGATGGCTTCTTGCTGATGTGGTTCTTTTTCATGTTTTTTTAGTTGAAAATATAGTTGATTGCATTCACGTTCTAGTCTTTCTTTTTTCTCCAAAAAAGTCGTTAACAGTTTGTCCTTACTGCTTTCAGTTAATACTTGCATCACGGTGACATGTTGAATGATCTGCATCTTCCTTTTTGTCCCCCTATCCGAAGGCATTTGTCCTCTACAGTATAACGAAAAATAGATTTAAACGTGTAAAAAAAGGGGAGGTCCTAAGCCCTCTCCCTTTTTAGTCAGCAATCTCAAGTTGAACTTTCTTAGAAGACTCTGCACTTGCTGCAAAAATGACTGTTCGTATCGCTTTTGCTGTACGTCCCTGCTTTCCGATCACTTTTCCGGTATCTTCAGCATTGACAGACAGTGTGTAAATCACCTGCTCATCTTTTTCTAATGAAGATACGTGAATATCTTCAGGGAAATCAACAAGTGGCTCGACGATGGACACAATCAATTCTTCCAAGGACAGCTCATTCATTATTTGCTGTTTTTCGCATTATGAAATTTTTCAAGAATTCCTTGGCTTGAGAAAAGATTGCGAACTGTATCAGATGGTTTCGCACCATTTTGAAGCCATTTAAGCGCTAATTCTTCGTTGATTTTCACCTCAGCTGGTGATACCACTGGGTTGTAAGTTCCAACTGTTTCGATGAAACGACCGTCACGTGGTGAACGAGAATCTGCTACAACAATACGATAGAAAGGAGATTTTTTTGCTCCCATACGTTTTAAACGAATTTTTACTGCCATTTTACTAGCACCTCCGAAAATATTTCAACAAGATAGTATATTAACAATGATAAAAGGGTTTGTAAAGTGTTTTTTCTTAACAACGGTTTTATCATGTATAACCAATTACATAAATGGTAATTTAAAGCCCTTTTTCTTTCCTTTGGACATGTTGGTCATTTGCTTCATCATCTTTTTCATTTCATCAAATTGCTTTAAAAGGCGATTGACTTCCTGTACAGATGTTCCGCTTCCCTTTGCAATCCGTTTTCTTCGGCTTGCATTGATGACCTCTGGCTGTTCTTTTTCCTCGGTCGTCATTGATTTAATGATCGCTTCGATATGATTGAGCTGCTTTTCGTCTACTTGGACGTTTTTGAGCCCTTTCATTTTACCGGCTCCCGGCATCATTTGGATCAGTTCATCAAGTGGACCCATATTTCGAACTTGGCCAAGCTGCTCGAGGAAATCATCGAGCGTGAAGCTCATTGTCCGCATTTTTTGCTCAAGCTCTTTCGCTTTATCTTGGTCGACGTTTGCCTGTGCTTTTTCAATCAGCGTGAGCACATCTCCCATGCCAAGAATTCTTGATGCCATCCGCTCTGGATGGAATGGTTCAATCGCGTCAAGCTTTTCTCCTAGTGCAGCGAATTTAATCGGCGTATTGGTGACAGCTCGAATAGAAAGTGCTGCACCGCCTCTTGTATCACCGTCTAGTTTTGTTAGAACGACACCTGTTAAACCAAGCTGTTCATTAAAGCTTTTCGCGACATTGACCGCATCTTGACCTGTCATAGAGTCAACAACTAGGAAAATTTCTTCTGGATTTGCTACTTCTTTTACTTGCTGAAGTTCATCCATTAATTCTTCATCGATATGAAGACGTCCTGCTGTATCTAAAATGACATAATCATGGTGTTCTTCTTTCGCTTTTTCAATTGCCTGTTTGGCAATTTCGACAGGGCTGACTTGATCACCTAATGAAAACACCGGCATATCAAGCTGTTTCCCAAGCGTTTGAAGCTGCTGGATCGCTGCTGGTCGGTAAATATCAGCAGCTACCATCATCGGCTTGCGATTATGTTTTTTGCGAAGTAAATTGGCAAGCTTCCCTGTTGTGGTTGTTTTACCTGCCCCTTGAAGACCAACCATCATAATGACTGTTGGAGATTTTTTCGCTACAGCGATCTTACTCTCTTCTCCGCCCATTAATTCAGTGAGTTCTTCTTTTACAACTTTAATGACCTGCTGTCCAGGGGTAAGGCTTTTCATGACCTCTTGTCCAACTGCCCGCTCACTTACTTTTTTCACAAAGTCTTTGACTACTTTAAAATTGACGTCAGCTTCAAGAAGGGCAAGGCGTACCTCGCGCATCATTTCTTTTACATCTTGTTCTGACACTTTTCCTTTGCCGCGGATTTTTGAAATCGTCTGCTGCAGTCGGTCGGCTAATCCTTCAAATGCCATACTGTGCCGCCTCCTAATCTAATTTCTCAAGCGATTCAATTAAAGCTTCTGCTTCTTCTGTTTGCGCAGAATCAGCTACAAGCTCTCTCATTTTTTTGAGAAGTTCTTTACGCTCTTTAAATTTCTTAAACAAGAGCAGCTTTTCTTCATATTGTTCAAGCATCGCTTCAGTCCGTTTAATATTATCATAAACAGCCTGCCTTGATACTTCATATTCATCCGCAATTTCACCGAGGGAAAAATCGTCTAGGTAGTAAAGCGACATGTAGCTCTTTTGCTTTGCGGTCAACAACGATTGATAGAAGTCAAACAAGTAATTCATTCTCGTTGTTTTTTCAAGCGTCATGGGCTCTCTCCCCTTTGTTAAGTTCATTCCCTTTACATCAACTAAGTTTACACGGTTCTCTTCTGTGTGTCAAGTTTTTATCTTGTCACTTCATGAAGCTACGCATAAATAAAAATGCCAGCAGATTTGCCGGCATTTTTTTGTTAGTCTTGTTGATCAATTACGTCTGAGAATAATCCATACACATACGATTCTGCATCAAACTCTTGCAGATCGTCCACCTTTTCACCTAAACCGACAAGCTTCACGGGAATGTTCAGCTCATTTCGAATCGCAAGAACAATTCCGCCTTTTGCAGTACCGTCAAGCTTTGTTAAAGCAATCCCTGTCACATTTGTCGCTTTAGAAAATTCCTTAGCTTGTGCCATGGCGTTTTGACCCGTTGTCGCATCAAGAGCGAGCAATACTTCATGAGGTGCATCTGGAACCTCGCGTTCAATGACTCTCTTGACCTTCTCCAGCTCTTTCATCAAGTTGACTTTGTTTTGAAGTCTTCCTGCTGTATCGCAGATGAGGACATCCGCATTTTTCGCTTTTGCTGATTGAACGGCATCATAGATCACCGCTGCTGGATCAGAGCCTGCCGTTTGTTTGACGACAGGAACACCTGAACGTTCTCCCCACACTTCAAGCTGCTCGATGGCACCGGCACGGAACGTATCACCTGCTGCTAAAATGACGGATTTCCCTTCATTTTTCAGCTTATTTGCAAGCTTGCCGATAGTCGTTGTTTTCCCAACACCGTTGACGCCTACAAATAAAATGATATTCAAACGCCCGTCTTCAATGTTCAGCGCAGAGATTTGTTCCTCTCCGCTATTGTAGATATCAACCAGTTTTTCAGAAATGACCGCTTGTACTTCGCTTGGGTCTTGAATGTTTCTTAATTTCACTTCTTTTTTCAGCTCATCAATCAGTTCCATCACAGTTGTGAAACCGACATCAGCGCCGATCAGAACCTCTTCCAGCTCTTCAAAAAAGTCTTCGTCGACTTTGCGGTAGCGGGAAATCAGTTCATTTACTTTTCCTTGGAAGGAGTTTCTCGTTTTTTCGAGTCCATCTTTAAACTTTTCTGATACTGAATCGGTTTGCTGCGTAAATTTTTCTTTTAATTTCTTAAAAAAGCTCATTGGTTCAAAAACCTCCTTTAATTACTGGACAAGCTCTTTCGTTTCTTCTAGTTTGACAGATACAAGCTTAGAAACACCTGATTCCTGCATGGTCACGCCGTAGAGCACATCGGCTTCTTCCATTGTTCCCTTGCGGTGCGTAATGACAATGAACTGTGTTTCCTGGCTGTATTTCTTTAAATATTGCGCAAAACGGAAAACATTTGCTTCATCAAGCGCCGCTTCTACCTCATCTAACACGCAGAATGGAACAGGTCTCACTTTTAAGATAGAGAATAGTAAAGCGATCGCTGTTAAGGCTCTCTCTCCGCCTGAAAGAAGGCTTAAGTTTTGCAGTTTTTTCCCTGGCGGCTGCGCGACAATATCAACGCCAGAGTTAAGTAAATCATTTGGATCTGTCAGTTTAAGATCTGCTCTTCCGCCGCCAAATAATGCTTGGAAAACAGATTCAAAGTGCCTACGGATTTGAGAGAATGTCTCAGAGAAACGCTTTGTCATCTCTTGATCCATTTCTTCGATGACTTGGAATAATGTATTTTTCGCTTCTGTCAGATCATTTCGCTGTTCTGTTAAGAAAAGATAGCGTTCATTCACACGTTCATACTCGTCAATGCTGCCTAAGTTTACTGTTCCAAGCTCTTCAATGGCTAGTTTGATCAGCTTCACTCGTTTTCTTGCTTCATCTGGCGATAACGTCAACTGATACATCTCTTTTGCTCCTTCAAATGAAAGAGCATATTCATCGTTCAAATAAGCGATCAGGTTATCGAGCTCGACTTCCATACGGCCAAGCTTAATTTCTTCATCTTTTAAGCTTGTGGTGAGCTGCTTATACAAACGTTTTTGTTCTTTAAGCTCACGTTCAGCAAATTCTAATGTTTCAGAAAGAGCGAGACGCTGCTTACGGCGCTCTGAAATGAGTGCGGTTGTTTTGTTTTTGTTTTCCAGCTTCTCTTTCGCCGCTTCTTCCAGCTGTTCGGCTCCGCTTGAACTAGATGACATTTCACTTGTTAAGAGTGACAGATCTTCTTTTGTTTCCATCAGCGTCTGTTCTGCTTCTTCTAATTCAGCCATTAAGCTCGAAAGCTTTTCTTGTTCATTCGCTAAGGACTGCTCTTTTTTGGCAAGCGAGATTTTCAGCTCAGTTAATTCAGCAGAAATGGTTTCCTTCGTTGAGCTTTGCGTCTGCTTACGCTTTGTTAATGTATTGATTTCTTGATCAAGAGCCGTCAGTTTCTCACCTATAGAGGCTTCAAGAGCGACCTGCTTTTTGTCCTTCTCCGCGAGTTCAGTAGAACGCTGCTGCAATTCTTCTTTTTCTTGATCATAGAGTTCAAGATGAGCATTGATATTTTTTTCTGCAACTTGCAGTTCGTATAGCTTCCCTTTGAGATCTTGCTGCTTTTCACGAAGCGTTTCGCCGCGCTGACGCAGTTCGTTTAATTGGCTTTCGTTTGCTCCGATCAATTGCTTCGTTTCTTTTGTTTCCTTTTCAAGGATCGTTGTTTTCTCTTCCATTTCAACGAGCTGCTTTGTTAACGTTTCGATCTCCCGGTTTCTTGAAAGAAGAGAGTTGTTCTTTTTCTTTACGCCGCCACCGGTCATTGAACCGCCGGGGTTTACGACATCTCCATCAAGGGTCACGATGCGGTAACGATGTCCAAGCATTTTCGCCAGTTCATTGGCGCCTTTTAAGTCTCTAACGATCAGCACAGTTCCAAGCAAATTCTGAATCACCTTTTGATACTTTTCGTCAAAGAAAACAAGGTGACTCGCTACGCCGATAAATGCAGCATGCTGCTCTGCTGTTTGAACATCTCTGAGCTGAATGGTTCTTTCTTTGATCACGTTCATTGGCAGGAAGGTTGCACGTCCAAAGGAATGCTGCTTTAAGTATCCAATCGCTTGTCTCGCAGCTGCTTCATTTTCTGTAACGACGTGCTGCGTGGCTGCACCCAGCGCAATTTCAATCGCTGTCTCATACTGCTGATCCGTTTGAATCAGCTCTGCAATGGCACCATGAATACCGCCTAACCGTTCTTTTGCCTTTAAGACCTCTTTCACTCCTTGGAAAAAGCCTGAGAAGTCTTCCTGCATGGATTCAAGCATTTCTTTTTTGGATTTTGCCTGCTGTACGTATTGATAGGCTTGGTAAAGAGCCGTTTCTTTTTTCTCGTATTGACGTTTCATTTGCTCAAGCTTTTGTTCTGCTTCTCTAAAGCGTTTTACTTGAGCTAGAATGTCTTCTTCCAGTGCTGAAAGCTGCTGCTCAGCTTCTGTTTTCTTTTCTTTAACAGACACTCGTTCTTCGATATGTTTTTGGTTATTTTGCGTCAGCCGCTCTAGCTGCATGGCTGCTTGGCGCTGCTGTTCTTCTAGTAATTTACGTTCATTACGGATGGAAGCCTGTTCATTGAGCAGATCAAAATAATCGCTTTTCAGCTGTTCAATTTGACCTTCCACATCTTCACTATGAAGCGACAGTTGATGCTGCTTTGTGTTCACTTCATCTTTTAGCTGCTGCACTTCTTTTTGCAGGCTGTCACGCGTGATTTTCTGCTGCTCAATCTTTCCGGTTAACAGCGCTTGCTTTTCAGTTAAGCGAACGAGCGTTTCTTCAAGCTGTCCTTGGTTTGCAGCGGCATTTTTTTTCCGCTCTTTTAGCACTTCTTTTTTTCCTTCAAGCTTTTCTAATTCCTCACTTGTGAAAAGAAGAACTTCTTGGAGGTCATTAATTGATTCGTCAAGCGCTTGAATGCGGTCTCTCGACTCTTCAATTTTGGCTTCTTTTGCTTGGATATCTGTAGACTGCTTTATTTCATCTTGTTTGAAGCGCTCGACTGCTTCACCAAGTGTTGTCCATTTTTCATGAAGTGCTTCGATGTCATGGACAGTTAAGGCAATTTCCACATTTTCAAGCTCTTCTTTTTTTTGCAAATAGTCCTTTGCAATAGAGGCCTGCATTCTTAATGGTTCTACTTGGTCTTCAAGTTCATGCAGAATATCTTCTACTCGGTTTAAGTTGTCCTGCGTTTCAAACAGTTTATTCTCGGCTTTTTTCTTTCTTGTTTTATATTTCAAAACGCCAGCCGCTTCTTCAAAGATGCTTCTTCTCTCTTCTGCCTTACTTGATAGAATTTCCTCTACCTTTCCTTGGCTGATGATTGAAAAAGCTTCCTTTCCAAGACCTGAATCCATGAAAAGATCAATAATATCCTTTAAGCGGACAGATTGATTGTTTATGAGAAATTCACTTTCTCCTGAGCGATAGACCCTTCTTGTCACACTGACTTCGTGAAAATCGATCGGTAAAAAGTGATCTTCGTTATCTAATGTTAAAGTCACCTCTGCTAGATTGACTCTTTTTCTTGAGTCACTTCCTGCAAAAATGATATCTTCCATTTTTCCTCCGCGGAGGCTTTTCGCTGATTGTTCTCCAAGTACCCAGCGGATAGCATCGGTAATATTACTTTTGCCGCTCCCGTTTGGTCCAACCACAGCTGTGACCCCTTTAACAAAGTCCACGGTCACTCGCTGTGCAAATGATTTGAATCCTATCACGTCTAAACGTTTGAGGAACATGAGAGTGATCCTCCTTATGTATTTAAAGTACTATCATCTTACCATATGAAGTGAAAAAAGATGATGGAAAACAGAGTGAAATCCCCCTGAATAACGAGGGGGATTTTATTGGTTCATATGATGTTTCTGCAATTTAGCAAGTGCTTCCTGTGCAGCGTGCTGTTCTGCTTCTTTTTTAGAGCGTCCATTTCCAATTCCGAGCACTTCACCTCGAAGGGATACATTTGCTTCAAATTCCCGGTTATGTGCAGGCCCTTTTTCATGCAGGATACGGTATTCGAGCACACCTTTTCCATCGCGCTGCACAAATTCTTGCAGCTGGCTTTTAAAGTCCATGACGTGCGAGAATGCTCCATCGTTAATTTTCGGATAGACGTACGCTTCTAGGAAACGTTCAACTGGCTCAAGCCCCTGATCTAAATAAAGTGCACCGATAAACGCCTCGAATACGTCCGCTAAGAGTGCTGGGCGTTTTCTGCCGCCTGTCATTTCTTCGCCTTTTCCTAAAAGAACAAGGTCTCCGAAGGACAGCTCATGTGCTAGTGATACAAGTGACGGTTCACATACGATCGCCGCTCTTAGTTTCGTTAAATCTCCCTCGCTCATCGCTGGATATTTTGCAAATAAAAATTGAGAGATGGTCAATTCTAAAACAGCATCTCCTAAAAATTCAAGTCTTTCATTATCCTCGTATGGCTTTTTCCGGTGTTCATTCACATAAGAGGAATGGGTAAAGGCTTGATATAGAAGCTTTTCATTTTTAAATTGTACAGAAATGCGCTGCTGGAATTCTCTAAATTGCTCTAGTTTTTTGCTCTGTTTCTGTTTGTCTTTATATTGTTTTGGCATAGCAACCTCCAGGTAGGCGTAATCGCCTTTAAGGATACTGATTATATGGAGTCTCTCTTTCTACATGCAGGGAAACATTGCTCCCAGCATCTGAAAAAGGCTGACAATTGATCAGCTGAATGTGTTGAAACTAACATAAATTTTCAAAGTCCCGTCGAAAGTAGACGGGACTTTGTTACGCTTATTGCTGGCTATTTATGTAGTTCACAGCGTCACCGACTGTTGCAATTTTTTCAGCATCTTCGTCAGAAATTTCCATATCGAACTCATCTTCAAGTTCCATAACTAGCTCAACTACATCAAGGGAATCAGCGCCTAAATCTTCTTTAAATGAAGCTTCCATTTTCACGTCAGCCTCATCAACGCCAAGGCGGTCTACAATAATTTTTGATACACGCTCTAATACGTCTGCCATTGCCTTTCACCTCCCCTCAAAGTATTATAGTTGAATTGTTTTTAAAAAACTAGAGAAAACCTAATGAAATTTTGATATTTCTTAGGACATGACCATTCCGCCATCTACTTGGATGGTTTGGCCTGTAATATAACCTGCTCCTTCTGAAGCTAAAAAGACAACAACGTTGCTAATATCTTCAGGTGCACCAAAGCGTGCAAGCGGAATTTGCTTGAGCATTTCCGTCTGTACATTTTCATCAAGCTTGTCTGTCATATCTGTTGAAATAAAGCCTGGTGCTACTGCATTAACAGTAATATGACGGGTTGCCAGCTCTTTTGCTGTTGTTTTCGTTAATCCGATGACACCAGCTTTTGCTGCAACATAGTTTGCTTGTCCAGGGTTTCCACACACACCAACGACTGAAGCCAAATTGATGATTCTTCCGCTTCTTTGCTTCATCATTTGACGTGTCACGGCTTTTGTACAGTTAAAGACACCTTTTAAGTTTATGTTAATGACATCATCCCATTCATTCTCTTTCATTCTCATGAGCAGATTGTCCTTTGTGATCCCTGCATTATTCACAAGAATGTCAATTGAACCAAAGGTATCAATTGCTTGTTTCATCATGGATTGTACTTCTTCAGCATTTGAGACATCAGCTTTCACAGCAAATGCCTGCTGGCCGAGTGCTTTGATTTCATCTACGACTTCATTTGCTTTTGCTTCGTTTCCAGAATAGTTCACGACAACATTTGCACCACTTTTCGCTAGATCGATCGCGATGGAACGGCCAATCCCGCGTGATGCTCCTGTTACAACGGCTGTTTTATTTGTAAGCATCAAGAATCCCCCTTGAGTGTTTGAATGGCTGCTTCAATTGTTTCTTGATCTGAAACGGAAATCGTCGTCAGGCGGCGATTCACTTTTTTCACAAGACCTGAAAGCACTTTGCCAGGACCAATTTCAATAAATGTTGTGACGCCTAAATCAATAAGGCGTTCCACACTTTCTTCAAAACGAACTGGAGAATACAGTTGTTCAATGAGCTTTGTCTCAATTTCATCACGAGAAGTCACGATGTCTGCTGTTACGTTTGAGATGACCGGAGTTTTGGCATCCGCAATATCCAGCTTTGACAAAACATCTGTAAATTTTTCAGCGGCTGGTTTCATTAATGCAGAATGGAAAGGTCCGCTTACTTCAAGGGCAATTGCACGTTTTGCGCCTTTTTCTTTCGCTTTCTCTGAAGCAAGTTCTACTCCTTTTGCTGTACCAGAGATCACGATTTGACCAGGACAGTTTAAGTTAGCGAGCTCTACAAGGTGACCGCTCTCTGTCACTTCTTTTGTCACTTCTTCAAGTGCCGCTTTGTCTAAGCCAAGAATTGCTGCCATGGCGCCTTCTCCTGCTGGAACAGCTTCATTCATTAATTCTCCGCGCTTTCTGACTGCATAAACAGCATCTTTAAACGAAAGTGCGCCTGCTGCAACGAGGGCAGTGTATTCACCAAGACTGTGTCCTGCTGCATAATCTGCTTTGATTCCGCTCTCTTCAAATTTCTTTAAGATGGCGATACTTGTCGTTAAAAGAGCTGGCTGCGCGTTAAAGGTGAGCGTCAGTTCTTCTGCATCCCCTTCAAAAATCATAGAAGATAAGTCAAACCCGAGGGTATTGTCTGCTTCTTCAAAAACAGCTTTAGATACTGCTTCTTGGTCAAATAAATCTTTTCCCATGCCAATTTTTTGAGAGCCTTGGCCAGGGAATAAAAATGCAATTTTAGTCATGCTGCTTTACCTCCAATTAAGACTCTTTCGTCGTTTCTTTTTGGACTTCTTGATGAATGATAGCTGAAACGTCTTTTTCTACGATATCACGCGCCTGACGAATTGCATGGAAAATGGCATTTTCATCAGAAGAGCCGTGCGCTTTAATAACAGGTGCCTTTAAACCAAATAAAGCGGCACCGCCATATTCAGAGTAATCCATTTTAGATTTCATCTGCATCAATTTCGGCTTCATCATGCCTGCTGCTATTTTTGCTGTAAAACTGGATGTTAATGTTTCTTTCAGCATTTTAAAGACAGAAAGGGCTGTGCCCTCAATCGTTTTAAGCGCAATATTTCCAGTGAAACCATCTGTGACAACAACGTCAGCAACACCTTCTAATAAGTCACGGGACTCTACATTCCCTACAAAATTCAAGTCGGAAGCTTTTAATAATTCAAAGGTCTTTTTCGTTAAATCGTTGCCTTTTTTATCTTCTGTTCCTACATTTAACAGTCCAACACGCGGATTGCTCTTTGGGAAAACACGCTCTGCGTAGATGGATCCCATCATGGCATATTGCACGAGATGCTCTGGTTTAGCATCAACGTTGGCACCAACATCTAGTAATAAGAAGCCGCTGCCATCCAGTGTTGGCAAAGTTGGGGCAAGGGCTGGTCTGTCAATACCGTGAATTCTGCCTACGATAAACAGTCCCGCTGTCATGAGGGCGCCAGTATTTCCTGCTGAGATGCAGGCATCTGCTCGTCCCTCGGATACTTCCTGCGCCATTTTCACCATAGATGAATCCTTTTTACGTCTGACTGCACGCACTGGTTCATCCGTCGGTTCAATGACTTCTTTTGCATCTAAAATTGTGATGCGGTCGTTGTTTGTTATGTATGGTTTAATTTTGTTTTCATCGCCGACAAGTGTAATCTCGATATCTGAAAATGCTGTTAAGCTTTTTTGCACACCGTCAATAATGGCTTTAGGGGCATGATCTCCCCCCATTGCATCGACTGCAATTCTCATATTACGTGCCACCTTTTACTTTTGTTTTGAGCGATACATGACGAAGTCACCTGAAAAGACAACTTCCTCACCAACATAGCTGTTTACTTCAACTACGGTTCTTCCTTTTTCTTTATCATGTGAGGCTACTTTGGCTTTAGAGACGACTCTTTCGCCTTGTTTCACCTGCCTTGTAAACCTGATATTCGCTTTTGCTGTCAAAGCCAGTTCATCGTCAATGACGGCAACTGCCAGCGAATTTGCCTGGGCGAAGAGATGATGTCCCCTGGCAATTTGGTTTCGGCTGAATACATGCTCTTTTCTCACTTCTAAAATGGAAATGGCTTGATCATCAAGCTCTACATCAATCATTTCTCCAATCACTTCATCCAGTGGAAGTGACTTTACTTCATCCTCTAATGTCTTTTCGGCCACATGCTTAATTCTTTCGCGTAATTCAGGGATCGACAGCTCTAAACGATCAAGACGAACCGTTTGTATGCTGACACCGAATTTACTTGCCAATTCTTCATCAGTAATGAATGGAGTCGAGCTGATCGTTTGCTGGAGAAGCTTTTGACGTTCTTTTTTATTTAGTTTCATATGCAGACACCATCCGTACATTTATGACTAGGTACTAATAGTAGTATATAATCTCATAGATGATAAATCAATCCTTGTTTCAAAAAGACAAGAAAATTCCTCCAGCGTTTGATCAGCTTAATTTATCTCCACCCAGCACACCGCTGTCTATCAGCGTTTGCCGAAGTTCTTTGTATTCGGGATCAGTCCAAAAGGCGTCCGCTTGGACAAGATCTGCTGCATCTTTTCTAGCTGTTTCCAGCGCTCTATAGTCGTGAACCATATCTGCTACCTTAAATTCTGGCATCCCGCTTTGTTTTTTACCGAAGAAATCGCCGGGTCCTCTTAGTTCTAAGTCCTTTTCAGACAGCTCAAAGCCATCGGTTGTTTCGGACATGATCCGCATCCGCTCTTTCCCTGTTTCGGATTTTGGATCAGCCATTAAAATACAAAATGATTGATGCTCTCCTCGTCCGACCCGGCCTCTTAGCTGATGAAGCTGAGACAGTCCGAAACGGTCTGCATCATAAATGACCATGATGGTTGCATTCGGCACGTTGACCCCGACTTCAACAACTGTGGTTGAAACGAGAATTTGTACTTCATTTGCGGTAAAGGCTCTCATGACCTGATCTTTTTCATCACTCGCCAGCTTCCCGTGCATTAAGCCGATTGACCACTTGCCGCGGTATGCCTCAGTGAGCATGCTATGGACATCAAGCGCATTTTGGACATCAAGCTTGTCTGATTCTTCAATGAGCGGACAAATAATATATGCCTGTCTGCCTTTTCTCAGCTCTTTATCCACAAAAGCAAGAATTCTCTCAAGCATGTCATGCTTCACCCAATACGTTTCGATTTGTTTTCTGCCAGCTGGCAATTCATCAATGACGGATACGTCCATTTCTCCAAAGACAGTGATCGCAAGTGTTCTCGGAATAGGTGTGGCCGTCATAAACAAGACATCTGGGTCCTGTCCTTTACTTCGCAGTTTTTTCCGCTGCTCTACGCCAAACCGGTGCTGCTCATCTGTGATGACAAGACCGAGCTGCTGAAATTCGACTTCGTCTTGAATGAGTGCGTGCGTGCCGACTAATATGTCAATCTCGCCTTCTTTTAAACGTTCAAGCAATTCTCTGCGTCTCTTTCCTTTCACAGAGCTTGTCAAAAGGGCGATATTCAGCCCCCATTTTTCAAACAGCTGGTAAAGTGAATCGGCATGCTGCTCTGCCAAAATTTCTGTTGGGACCATTAATGCACCTTGAAAACCTGATAAATGAGCGGCATAAAGTGCAATGGCTGCAACAGCTGTTTTCCCTGAACCTACATCTCCTTGAAGCAGCCGGTTCATTCGATATGGAGACGCCATGTCCGACATGATTTCATCAAGTACTCTTGATTGTGCCTTCGTCAGCGGAAATGGCAGGCTGTTAACAAACTCAAAAACAGCCTCTTTGGAAAACGGATGCTGGATGCCTGATGTTCTCTCTCGTTCTTTCTTTCTAATCGCCTGCATCTTCAGTTGAAAAATGAGAAATTCCTCGTACACAAAACGGCGTCTTGCTTGCTTGAGCGAGTCTCTTGTTTCTGGAAGATGGATGGTTTTTAATGCTTCCTGATAGGACATGAGTTTATAGGCAGAGACAAGCTGCTTTGGCAATGGATCTTCAGCTTTGTCTGCATAAAGTGACAAGGCCTGCTTTACAAAGCGTCTCATCATTTTCACAGTCACATTTTCTTTTACTGAATAAACGGGCTCTATACTGCCATCTTGCTCGTGCGTCCCTTTTTTAAATTCCTGCACCATGATAGATTGACGGTTTTTATCCCATTTTCCTGTAACGGAAACTGTATCACCTAACACAAGGCTTCGTTTTAAATATGGGCGATTGAAACAAATCGCTGTAATGAGAAAACGCCCGACAAGCAGCCTGAATGTCAGCCTGCTTCGTTTTTTTCCATAATAGGTGAGAACGGGCTCACTATGTACTTTTCCTTCAACTGTGACACGTTCGTCATGTTTGACTTCTTCTAAGTTACGAAGCTCATAGTCGTCATATCGATAAGGAAAGTAGCCGAGTAAATCGGCTACTGTGTAGATTCCAAGTTCATTGAGTGTTTTTTCGGTTTCCTCTCCAATCCCCTTCAGGACAGAGACATTATCTTGCAGTTTCTGTATCACGAGATGAGGTCACACCTCCGAAAATCTTCTTTTCAAGCTCTCTTGCTGTCGGTGTCGCAGCGAGACCGCCTTGTGCAGTTTCGCGAAGAGCTGTTGGCATCGTTTGACCGATTTTGTACATCGCATCAATGACTTCATCACAAGGAATGCGGCTTGTGATGCCAGCAAGAGCCATGTCTGCTGCGATCATGGCGTTAGATGCACCCATTGCGTTTCGTTTCACGCAAGGTACCTCGACAAGTCCCGCTACTGGATCGCAAACAAGTCCAAGCATATTTTTCAGTGTAATCGCCATTGCTTCTGCAGATTGCTGCGGTGTACCGCCTGCCATCTCGACAATCGCTGCTGCCGCCATACCTGATGCAGAACCTACCTCTGCCTGACAGCCGCCTGCTGCACCGGATATGCTCGCGTTATTCGCCACAACAAAACCAAATGCGCCAGAAGTAAATAGGAATCTGACCATTTGTTCCTTTGTTGGCTTTAATGTTTCTTTTACTGCAAATAACGTACCTGGTACAACACCTGCTGAGCCTGCTGTAGGCGTTGCACAAATGGTTCCCATTGCGGCATTGACTTCATTTGTTGCAACTGCTTTACTGACAGCATCTAATATCGTATGACCAGACAGTGTTTTGCCTGATGCGATATAGGCTTGAAGTTTGACTGCATCTCCGCCTGTTAAACCTGATAATGATTTCACACCCTTCAGCCCGTTTTCAACGGCCTGCTCCATCACTTCTAGGTTGCGGTACATCTGGGAGAAAATTTCTTCACGTGACTTCCCTGTCACTTCCATTTCTTGCACAATCATAATTTCTGAAATGGAGGTATTCCGTTCTTCTGTTAGCTGCACGAGTTCTTTGACGTTTTTAAACATCATTCATAACCTCCTTGTTGTTACTCTGCAATTTGTGTGACTTGAATAATGTTTGGCAGCGTTTCAAGCTCTGATAGGACAGCTGGGTCAATATTTTGATCCACTTCAATCGTCATCAGTGCCTCTTGCCCGACATCTTTACGCGCCACTTCCATATGACCGATGTTGATGGCGAATTTCGCTAAGACATTGGCAACTGCCGCAATCGTCCCGTAGCGATCGTTATGAACCACAAGAATGGCAGGATGATTCCCTGAAAGCCTGAGCTCAAAGCCATTTAATTCTGTGATTTCAATTTTCCCTCCGCCGATGGAAATCCCGATTAGTTCAAGGCTTCCGTTCGCATCTGAAATCTCTACTTTTGCTGTATTCGGATGCGCCGGCACCGCCTCTTCTTCTTTAAATTCAATGTCGATCTCTTTGCTTTTTGCAATATCGATCGCTGTTTTGATTCGTTCATCAAATGTATCAAAGTCAAGAACACCGCCAATAATGGCGACATCTGTACCGTGTCCTTTATACGTATCTTTAAAAGAACCATAAAATGAAACGACAATTCGTTTCGGTTCTCTTCCAAATAAGCTGCGAGCTACTCTCCCTATACGAGCCGCACCCGCTGTGTGCGAACTTGATGGCCCAATCATGACAGGTCCAATAATATCAAACACACTTCTAAATTTCATAGGTCTTCCCCTCTCATCACCACTCGCGTATGGTTTGGTTCTTTCTTTAGACTAATGGATTCATTCGTTTCCCGCAACTCATTTCACCGTGGAATGGCTAGTAAAAAATTGCAAAAGAAGAAGAAGGGCTTTATTTGCCCTTCTTTCGTTATTCAACCGCTAAAATATATGAATAAAGCGGCTGTTTTCCATCGTGGACTTCAACTTCTACATCTTCAAATGTTTCTTCAATAAAGGCTTGTAACACATCCAGCTCATCAGATGATGCATCTTCTCCTTTAATGATGGTGACAATCTCATCATCTTCTGTCACCATTTTGGTTAGAAGTTCTTTTGCTGCATCTAATTGATTTTTCGCTGTTAACGTGATTTTCCCGTTGAACAGACCCATATAGTCACCTTTCGCAATGTCGATTCCATCAATTTGAGTATCTCTTACTGCAAAGGTAATTTGCCCGCTTTTCACATGGTCAATCGCTTCTAGCATCGCTCTTTCATTGTCTTCATTTGAAGCTGCTTCATTGAGAGAAAGAAGTGCCGACATTCCTTGAGGAACGGTCTTCGTCGGAATGACAACGACCTCACGGTTTGAGACAGTTGCCGCCTGTTTAGCTGCCATGACAATATTAGAATTATTAGGTAAGATAAAGACGGTTTCGGCATGTACGCTTTCTATTGCTGTGACAATGTCTTCTGTGCTCGGATTCATCGTCTGCCCGCCTTCAATGACGACGGAAGCTCCGATGCTTTTGAACAAGTCAGCAATTCCTTCTCCCATTGCGACACTGACCACACCAAAGCGCTGTTTTTCAGCAGCAGGTGCTTTTGGTGCAGTAGGCACATGTTCTCTTTCTTCGTTCACGATTGAGCTATGCTGCTCTCTCATGTTTTCAATTTTCATATTAATCAAGCTGCCGTAGCGCTGTGCATATGATAAAACATCTCCTGGCTGCTCGGCATGAATATGAACTTTCGCCAGTGTATCGTCAGACACCACAAGAAGTGAATCTCCGAATTCACTTAAGTCTTCTCTGAAGGCATTCTCATCAAAGGACTGTTTGTCTTCTTCAAATTTCACCATAAATTCAGTACAGTAGCCAAATTCGATATCTTCTGTGTTCATATGGCTTTGTGCACTTTTATGATGCTCTGCACTAACGAGTTCTTTTAGCGTAGGTAAAGAAGCCGATTTAGGAGGAAGCTCTTCACCTCTTAATGAAGCAAGGAAACCTTCATATACGCATAGAAGTCCTTTACCTCCACTATCGACAACACCCACTTCTTTTAAGACAGGAAGCAGATCTGGCGTTCGATCAAGTGATGCTCTTGCTTCCTCAATCGTTAACTCTAGAACGCGGTCAATTTGATCCTCTGCTGCTGAAACAGCAACCGCTTTCTTTGCTGCATCCTTTGCAACTGTTAAGATCGTTCCTTCAATCGGTTTCATCACGGCTTTATATGCTGTATCAACACCCGCCTGTAAGGCAAGAGCAAATTCTTTTGCATCAATTGTTTCTTTTTGTTCAATATGTTTACTGAAACCTCTAAAGAGCTGTGACAGGATCACGCCAGAGTTTCCTCTTGCGCCCATCAATAACCCTTTTGACAGGGCCACGCCGACCTTCCCAATATGATCGGTGTTTGTTTCTTCAACTGCTTTTGCCCCTGAAGTCATCGACAAATTCATATTTGTCCCCGTGTCTCCGTCTGGCACTGGAAAAACATTTAACGCATCCACAATTTGTGCGTTTTGAGAAAGATGGTGAGCACCTGCAAGAATCATTTTTGCAAATGAGCGGCCATCAAGATTTCTAATAGACAATATATTTCCTCCTTACTACGGGTTCGTAACTTTTACTCCTTGTACATAAATGTTGACCGAGTCAACAGAAAGTCCAATTGTATGATGAATCGTATATTTGACTTTCGTTTGAACATTATGTGCGACTTCTGATATTTTTGTACCGTAGCTGACGATGATGTACATATCAATATGAATGCGGTCTTCTTTCTGACGCACAAGAACACCCCGGCTGAAGTTCTCTTTGCGGAGAATATCCGTCAAGCCGTCCTTAATTTGGTTTTTGGACGCCATGCCAACAATACCATAGCAATCGATCGCAGCGCCTCCTGCCACCATTGCAATGACTTCATTTGATATATCAATTTGTCCGTATTTCGTTCTAAGTTCAATGGACACATTGGTTCCCCCTTTTTGAGAAATTGCCCTGAGTTATCACTATTTTACTATAAGACCCTTCTTTTTAAAAGAAATCATTCAATCCGACCCAATCCTACTTATACTATAGCCTTGATTTTTTATCAAGATGTCAAGGTATTTTTCTTGAAAGAGGAGTAAACAATCCTTGCAAACCCCTTGAAGCTGTGGTAAATTATTAAAGTATCTTGAGGCATCTCTAAGTACGTATATGAAGAATATGATGATGTTTTCGCAGTTAGGAGGGAAACAAATGGCACGTAAATGCGTTATTACAGGCAGAAAAACAAAAGCTGGGAACAACCGTTCTCACGCAATGAACTCTACAAAACGTACATGGGGCGCGAACCTTCAAAAAGTTCGTATTCTAGTGGACGGTAAGCCTAAAAGAGTATATGTATCAGCTCGAGCTTTGAAATCTGGTAAAGTTGAGCGTGTATAAGCAAGAAGAGTAAACGCCTGCTACAATAAACTGTAGCAGGCGTTTTTATGTGGAAATAAAGGAGATTACTCATTAATCTTTTTTAAATGAACCAAGCATCGCACGGACAATGCCGCCAAGAAATCTAGGCAGTTTGATTGTATAAAATTTCATTTTGTCCCCCTCCTAAAAGTACCGCTTGCAGCACAATTGAGCTTAATCAGCCATCCACATTGATAGGTTGGTCAATCTTTGCTTCTTACCATTATTAATATGCCTTCATGAAAAGAAAAAGTACCATTTGAGTGGATGAGTTCGTTACTAATACATAGTGTGGAACCAGGCTCAATATGACAATTTTTCAGAGGATATTTGAAACCTTTTAATGTCAGCTTTTCAACCGATGTACCAAAGGGCAGAAACGACACATATTTTTTATCAGGGTCTTCTTTTATTTCGTATGTACCAGGACCAAACATTTGAATGATATTTTGCTTATCTACAAGAGTGACGTTCTGCTTGTGCTGAATGCCTTGATATAGAAGGTGAATATTTCCTAGAAAGTGATCAGCCCTTCCTCCTGTAATGCCGTAAATGTGAATATGCGCAGGGTGCTGGCGCATGGCCCAGTTCAGCGCAAGCTCTAAATCGGTTTCATCTTTTTCAGCCTGAAATACATTCAAGGCAGGCAATTTCTTTTTCAGCTCGCAAAGCTCTTCTTCTGTCACACTGTCAAAATCACCAAAAGCCTTGGCAGGCATGATGCCGTGCTCTAGTAAAAAGAGCGTCCCCCGGTCTACACCGACCCAGAGAATATCGTCCTGTGATGCTTCATGTTCAAGGGGCGGGATGTAATCAAAAGGACCGCCGGCTACGATATGTATGTGCATGATATACGCTCCTCTCCATGTAAAAAGAACCAAAGATCAGAGTGACTTTGGTTCCTTTTTTTACGCTTCTCGAATGGCCTGAATGGCTGCTGCACGGTTGTTTTTACCGTATATCGCTGAGCCGGCCACAAGTAAGTTAGCGCCCGCCTCTTTACAGCTCTTTGCAGTCTCTACATTGACACCGCCGTCTATTTCTATGAGTAAGTCTGATAAGCCCTTTTGTTCGCTAAGGGACTTCACTTCTTTTACCTTCGTGAGGACAGATGGAATAAACGCCTGTCCGCCAAAACCAGGATTCACCGTCATGAATAAGATAAGGTCTACATCCTCTAATACATGCTCAATCTGAGAAACAGGTGTGTGCGGGTTCAAGACGATGCCTGCTTTTACGCCTTGTTCTTTTATGTGCTGTATCGTTCTGTGCAAGTGCGGACAAGCTTCTACATGGACAGAAATAATGTCAGCACCTGCTTTTGCGAATGCAGGAATATACCGGTCTGGCTGCTCAATCATTAAGTGAACATCGAGCGGCAGCTTTGTATGCGGTCTGATCGCTTCCACAACATTCGGTCCAAATGTAATATTCGGTACAAAATGGCCGTCCATCACGTCGATATGAATGTAATCCGCTCCGCCTTGTTCCACATCACGGATATCTTTCTCCAAATTGGCGAAATCTGCTGATAAAATGGAAGGGGCAATATAAACCATGAGTTAGTACCTCGGCTTTCTGTCTTTGATTTCAGTTAAAAACTCTAAATAATGCTGATAGCGATACGCTCTGATTTGCTCTTGTTCGACCGCGCCTTTTACCGCACAGCCAGGCTCTTTCACGTGCAGACAGCCTCTAAACTTACAATCTGCACTCCGCTCTTTAATTTCTAAAAAGTAAAGGCCTAAATCTTCCGCTTCGATGCCGGTAAATTCGAGCGAGCTAAAGCCAGGTGTATCTGCAATGAGCCCTTCTGCTGTACGAATGAGTTCGACATGTCTTGTCGTATGCTTCCCCCTTCCAAGATGAGAGGAAATATCATTGGTTTTCAGCGCCAAATCAGGACTCATCGCATTTAAAAGAGAGGACTTACCTACACCAGACTGACCGGCAAATACAGTGATTTTATTGTGAAAATGCGAGGTCAGCTTTTCAATTCCGTCTCCCTCGATCGTGGATGTTACATGAACATCATATCCAATTTGCCGGTAGTCCTCTGCATAGCCTTGAATACTTTCAAGCTCTTCATCTGTTTTCAATAAGTCCATTTTTGTGATACAGATAATCGGCTTAATATCATTTGCTTCCACCAGCACTAGAAATCTGTCTAAAAGCGATGTGCTAAAGGTTGGTTCTGTCGCAGAGAAAACGAGCACCGCTTGATCGACGTTACTAATAGGCGGACGAACAAGTTCGTTTGTCCGCTCTTTTACTTCTAATAAGTAGCCTTCTTTATCGTTGTCCGCTTGATATACAACATAATCTCCAACAAGAGGTGTGATTTTGTTTTTCCGAAAAATACCTCTCGCTCTGCACTGAATCACTTTTCCACTTTCTAGAGACTCATCGAGCACATAATAAAATCCGCTTAATGCTTTAATAATTTTGCCCTCAGGCATAAAGTCCCTCCTTTATTCATCGTCAGGGTATTCGATCGTTTTAGAGCTTACGACCTTATCATCAACTGTCACTTGATAGTATCCTTTTTGACCTGGTTCAATCTTAAATTTAATGGTCCGTTCAGTTGGTGCAGTGATGTTAAAGGTTTCATATGAATCAGAAATGCTATGCTCAGCATCGTCAATGGAAATCTGAACGGTCATTTCTTGCCCTTCAGTGACTGGTTCATACGGGATGGCAATCTTCTCAGTCACCGTTTTAGCCGGTTTTTTCTTCGGTCCGAGTGAGAAGGTGATTTTAACCGTATCACCTGGTTTCACAGCAGTACCAGCTCCTGGTTCCTGCTTCATTACCTCACCTTTTGGCACATCATCAGAATACGCTTCTTTTTCATCAAGCTTTAATCCGTTATCCTCTAAATAATTCGATGCAGCCTGTTTACTATATGTCGTTAAATCCCGCAATGTAATATCGGCAGGACCTATGCTGACCGTCAACGTCACTTCTTCATCTGCTGCCACAAGCTCAGTACTCGCTGAAGGTTTCTGTTCCATGACAATCCCAGATTCGGTGTCATTATCATTTACTTCCTCCACAACAACTTGCTTAAACCCTTTTTTCTCTAATAATTCTTTTGCTTTATCAACCTTTTCACCTGTTACATCAGGTAATTCGGTCTTTTCTTTGCCAGTACTTTGGTAAAGCTGAATCTCGGTTCCTTCTTTTACCTTTGTGCCGATTTTCGGGTCTGTTTTGACGACAAGCCCTTTTTCAATTTTTTCATCAGCGATCTCAATTGGTTCAGAGGCGACGGTAAAGCCGGCTTTCTTCAAGGTGTCCTCTGCTTTTTCAATCGTCATGCCAGATACATCAGAGACCTCAACATCTTTTGGAAAGAGCAGTCCGGGAAACACAGTGATAGCTAAAATGGTCGCAGCAGTTAGAATAAACAGGATGGATGCCACAACCCAAGGCCATTTTTTTCGTTTCTTTTTCGGCTTTTGTTTCTCTTTTTTCTTCGGTTTTTGCACCGGATGGACAGCTGTTTTTTCATTGTCTTGATCGACTTGATGATCTTGAATGATTGGGATCGCTTTCGTTGCTTCATGATCTTCTTCAATCACAAAACGTTTTTCTTTTAGCCTTGAAGGGTCGAAAGCAGTTTGCAGATCTTTTTGCATTTCAGATGCATCTTCATATCGATAAAATGGATCTTTGGCCATTGCCTTTAAAATGATGTTTTCCACGCTTTGTGGAACAGAAGGATTCCACCTTCTGACAGATGGCGGCTCTGATTGCAAATGCTTCAGCGCAACACTGACAGCTGATTCCCCTTCAAATGGCATGCGTCCAGAAATGAGTTCATAGAGCACAATTCCAAGTGAATAGATGTCTGACTTTTTCGTCGCAAGACCTCCGCGTGCTTGTTCTGGAGACAAATAGTGCACGGATCCTAGGACCGAATTTGTGTGGGTGATGGTCGCTGAGCTGAGTGCAATGGCAATCCCAAAATCAGTGACTTTAATATTTCCCATGTTGTCTATTAATATATTGTGAGGCTTAATGTCCCGGTGGACGAGCTGCTTTGCATGGGCTTCTTCCATCGCCGCAACGACTTGCTCCATAATGCGAACGGCTTCTTTCGGATGAAGCGGGCCATTGGCGTGTATGTATTCTTTCAGCGTCATCCCCTCGACATATTCCATGACAATATAATAAATGTCATCTTCTTCCCCTACATCGTAGATGCTGACAATATTTGAATGATCTAAGCTTGCGGCTGATTGCGCCTCGCGCCGGAAACGTCTAATAAAATCATCATCGCTTGCAAAGTCAAAGCGCAAAATTTTAATCGCAACTTCGCGATCTAAAATCATGTCCTCCGCCAAATAAACGTTTGCCATTCCGCCTCCGCCTATGACGCGAAGAATCTGATAACGGCCGCTGATCCGTTTTCCGATCAACACTTGCTGTCACCCTCCTCTGGCTGGGAGGAGATTTCTAACAATACTGCTGTAATGTTATCTTCACCGCCGTTGTCATTCGCTGTTTGGATTAATGCTGTTACTTTTTCATCTGGTGCGGTCGTTTGCGTTAAAATATGAATCAAATTCTCTTCTTCTACTTTATTGGATAAACCATCTGAGCAAAGCAGGATTTGATCTCCTGGGTCTACTTCAAAAGTATGTGCATCAATTTGAACGTGTTTATCTGTTCCTAAAGCTTTTGTGAGCACGTTTTTTCTTGGATGATATTCTGCATCCTCTTTAGAAATTTCACCTGTTTTCACAAGCTCATTTACAAGTGAATGGTCATCCGTTAGCTGGGTCAGTGCTCCTTCTCTTAGCAAGTAGCAGCGGCTGTCTCCAATATGGGCAATTGTGACCGTTTGCAAATGAACGAGCGCACAAACAATGGTCGTCCCCATTCCTTGGCACTCCTCATTGTTTTTCGCATGTTCATATACTTGATCATTAATGTCACTAATTTTTGAGATTAACCAGCTTTCTTGCTCTGCTGGTTTTGCTGGAATTGAAGATGTTTCTTCCCAGTATTCTTTTAAAGAAGAGACGGCCATCCTGCTGGCGACATCACCAGCAAGATGACCTCCCATTCCATCTGCTACAACAGCTAGAAGGGTGTCTTCTTTTGCTTCAAAAATACCTGCATCATCTTCATTATGCTGACGGACTTTTCCTGTATCGGTTTGAAAGGCTGCCCTTATCAACATTCGTCACCTCGTCTCTTCCTGACGCTCCTTCGCTCTTAGCTGACCGCAAGCAGCATCAATATCATGGCCTTGCTCTCGTCTAATCGTTACGTTTACGCCGCGTTCTTTCAACGTTTTTTCAAATAGGAAGATTTGTTCTCTCGGTGTTCTTACATAATCCCTTTCCGGTACATAGTTCACCGGAATGAGGTTCACGTGGCACTTGATTCCTTTTAATAAGTCTGCAAGCTCTTCTGCATGATGAACTTGATCATTTACTCCGCCAAACAGGCCGTATTCAAAGCTGACACGTCTACCCGTTTTTTGAATATAGTATTCGATGGCTTCCATTAATTTTGGCAGCTTATATGCCTTATTGATCGGCATCAGACGGCTTCTGATCTCTGTGTTCGGTGCATGCAGGGAGACAGCAAAATTGATTTGCATTTGCTCATCAGCGAATTGATAGATCTTTGGAATGATTCCGCTTGTCGACACTGTAATATGACGCGCACCAATATTTAAGCCGTTGTCATGGTTGATGATTTTAAGGAAAGCAAGCATTTCGTCAAAGTTATCAAACGGTTCGCCAATTCCCATGATGACAACCGAGCTGACTCTCTCATCTGTTTCGTCAAGTGCCTGCTGCACTTTCAATACTTGAGCAACGATTTCTCCTGCTTCAAGATTTCGTTTTAACCCGCCAAGTGTAGATGCACAGAATGTACAGCCAATTCGGCAGCCAACCTGAGTTGTGACACAGACAGAGTTGCCGTATTCGTGGCGCATCAGCACTGTTTCAATCGTATAGCCATCATGTAATTCAAATAAAAACTTGATCGTTCCGTCTTGAGACGTTTGTTTGATCACGGTTTTTAATGTGGTGATCTCAAATTGATTTTTTAATTTTTCTCTTAAATCCTTTGAAAGGTTAGACATATCGTCAAAGGATGTCACACGTTTCTCATAAAGCCACTCGAAAATTTGGGCTGCGCGGAAAGGCTTTTCGCCTTGTTCTTTTAACCATTCTTTCATTTCGTGAAGCTCAAATGAGTAGATCGACGGCATTTCTGTCTTCAGTTCTTTTCTTACTTTTTGTTCTGTCATTTTTTATCCCTTCTTTCTCATGCTGCAAATAAAGAAACCATCTGTTCCGAAATAATGAGGAAGAATTTGTACACTTCCGTTTTGAACAAACGGAGCAACCTGCTCAGGCAGCCGTTCATTAAGAGATAGATCGGGTTCGAAGTCTTGGTGTTCTTGTAAAAACGCATGAATCACTTGTTGATTTTCTGTTGGGTCCATTGTACACGTACTGTATACAAGGGTTCCGCCCGGTTTTAAAAGCGGGGCCGTTTCCTTTAAAATGGCCTGCTGGATAGCTGCAAGCCTTGCTGAGTCTTCTTTAGACTTTGTATATTTCATATCTGGTTTTCGTCTAATGACGCCAAAACCGGAACACGGTGCATCAATGAGAATACGGTCAAACGAAGCTTCGCTGTAATAGGCTGCCGCTTTCCTTGCATCAAGTGCTTTTGCCTCAATGTGAGAAAGGTTCAGACGTTTTGCTGCTTGTTTGATGAGTTTCACTTTATGTTCATGTAAATCAAGTGAAACAATTTTGCCCTCATCATTCATACGTTCTGCAATATGTGTTGATTTTCCGCCAGGAGCCGCACAGGCGTCAAGCACTGTTTCTCCCGGCTGAGGGTCGAGCGCTCTTGCGACAAGCATCGAGCTTTCATCTTGTATCGTCACATAGCCTTCTTGAAAAGAAGGAGTTGAGACGATGGACCCTTTCATGAGCTTGAGTGCATCTTGTGATAAGTCGCCAAGCTCCGTTTCGATGCCTGCATCCATTAGTTTTTGCTGCAGTGCCGTGCGGTCAGTTTTCATTCGATTGACGCGAAGGGTTTGCTTTGGCGGGACTAAATGAATGCGGCACATGCTTTCTGCCGCTTCAAACCCGTACGCCTGAACCCACTCCTGCACAAGCCATAATGGGTGGCTTGTCTCAATGGACAGCCGCTTTACGGGATCTTTGATCGCATCAAATGACGGAACGCCTTCTCTTTGCACGGAACGAAGAACACCGTTCACAAGTGAAGAAATCCCTTTGTGCCCGCGTTTTTTCGTCAGCTCGACAGCTTCATGAATCGCTGCACGATCTGGAATTTTTTCAAGGTACACCATTTGATAAAGGGACATCCGCAAAAGCTGCATCACCCATGGAGCGACCTTTTGCGGTTTTTTCACAAAGGGCGTCAGCATATAATCTAATGCCAGCTTATTTTGCAGTGTACCATATACAAGCTCTGTTAACAGCGGTTTGTCCTGATCAGCTAAGTCTTTATCTTTCATGACTGACTGCAACAGCAAATTACTGTAAGCCTGGTTTTGTTCGAGTTTGATTAAAGCGTCCAGCGCTACTTCTCTCACATTACTTTTCTTCATTCATTAACCCTAATTTCTGTCCAATTTCGATATTTGCGCCTCTTAAGAAGTCTTCGCCGCTCATTTTTTTCTTACCAGCTGGCTGCACACCTGTTAATAAAAGGCCTTGCTCATTCCCAGTTCCAATGACCGGACCTTCTTTTTGAAGCACAATCACTTTCCCGGGTTCTTCTTGCGCTTGAAGCGGAACCTTTTTCGCTTCCCATACTTTTAGATGAGCGCCGTTCCATTCAGTATAGGCAACTGGCCAAGGATTTAGCCCGCGAACTTGGTTGTAAAGCTCTTCGCCGGTTTTTGTCCAGTCTAATCTTTCTTGCTCCCGCTTAATATTTGGTGCATATGTGGCCGCTTCTTCATTTTGCGGAATCGGAGAAATAGACCCGCTCAGAACATTTGGCACCGTATCTTTTAGCAGCGCGGCACCTGCAACACTTAATTTGTCATGCAATGTTCCGACATTGTCTAATTCATCGATTTCTACTTCTACTTTACTGATCATGTCACCTGCATCAAGTCTTTCCACCATGTACATGATGGTAACGCCTGTTTTCTTTTTGCCTTGAAGGATCGCATAATGGATCGGCGCGCCGCCTCTTAGTTCTGGCAGCAGCGAGGCATGAACATTGATACAGCCAAACTTAGGTTCATCGAGTAATCGCTTTGGTAAAATTTGTCCAAATGCCGCTGTGACGATTAAATCCGGCTGTAAGGCAAGCACCTTATCAATTTCTTCATCAAGTCGCACCTTTTCAGGCTGCAACACAGGAATGCCGTGCTTTAAGGCTTCCACTTTTACAGGAGGCGGTGTGAGCACTCGTTTTCTTCCTTTTGGGCGGTCTGGCTGCGTGACAACCCCTACCACTTCGTATCCTTCTGTTATCAGTGTTTGCAGCACAGGTACTGAGAAATCAGGGGTTCCCATAAATACGATACGTGCCATTTTCTTCACCCTTCCATTTCCGCAAGTTCTTTTTCTGTATAAGTTTCAATGATTTTTGACGTAAATAAAATGCCGTCTAAATGATCAATTTCGTGCAATAAAGCTCTTGCTAAAAATCCGTCTGCTTCTATTGTAAATGGTTTGCCTTTCTTATCAAAGGCTTTTACCTTCACATAGTTCGGTCTCTCTACAGTGCCGTATAAAGATGGAAAGCTCAGGCAGCCTTCAATATCTGTCTGGCTTCCTTCTACTTCAAGCACCTCGGGGTTCACTAAGTCAATTCTGCCAGATTCTTCTCCGATATCTACAACAGCGATTCTTTTTGAAATACCGATTTGTGGTGCTGCTAGTCCAACTCCATCCAGCTCAAGCATTGTATCATACATATCATCCAGCAGTTTTTTAAGCTTTTTATCGAACGTACCGACGCGCTCTGTCTTTTGTTCAAGCACTTCTGCCGGATGTATGACTATTGGTTTTACTGCCACTTACAGCCCTCCGTTTTACATCATCATATATGGATTCATATCTATTGAAATCATCAATTGTTTTTGTTCCATTTCCTTTTGATAATGGTCTTGTATTTTCCGTAGTAAACTTGCCAGTTCATTTTCCCTTTTGTATTTTATCACGCATTGATACCGATATCTATCTTTGATCTTAGCGATTGGCGATGCGGCCGGACCAAGGATTCGAGTATTCGGCGCACAGTTCATTTTTAGGAACTGGACAATTTGATCAGTGACATGTGCTGCCTTCGTCACTTCTTCGTGTGACACTGTCACCATCGCCAAAAAGTAATAAGGCGGATAGGACTGGTGGCGTCGATGCAGCATCTCCTGTTCATAAAAGGCTTCGTAGTCATGCTGCTTCGTTAATTCAATACTATAGTGAGAAGGCGTATACGATTGAATAATAACCGAGCCCGCTTTTTCATGGCGCCCTGCTCTGCCGCTGACCTGTGTGAGAAGCTGAAATGTTTTTTCACTTGAACGAAAATCAGGGATGTGAAGGGATGTATCCGCACTGAGAACACCAACAAGTGTGACATCTGGGAAATCCAGCCCCTTTGCAATCATCTGCGTCCCGAGCAAAATGTCCGCTTCTTTATTGCCAAAAGACGTAAGAAGCTTTTCGTGAGCACCTTTACGAGACGTTGTATCCACATCCATTCGGATCACACGCGCCTCAGGCAATACCTTTGTCAGTTCTTCTTCTACTCGCTGCGTGCCAGTTCCAAAATAGCGAATATGCTCACTGTGGCATTCTGGACATTCAGAAGGTACTGGAGCTTCGTGACCACAATAATGGCACTTCAGCCGTTTTTGATATCTGTGATAGGTGAGAGAAATTTCGCAATGAGGACATTGCTCCACATATCCGCAATCACGGCACATCACAAAGGATGAATAGCCTCTTTTGTTCAGAAATAAAACGGCTTGTTCTTTTCTTTCAAGCACTTCCTTTAACCTGATCATTAACTCTTCTGAGAACATGGAGCGGTTGCCATTTCTTAGTTCTTCTCTCATATCAATTAACGAAACGTGCGGCATCTGCTGCTGGTTGACGCGGTGCTTGAGCGGCAGCAATGTATAGACGCCTTTTTTTGCACGTGCATAGGTTTCAAGTGAAGGTGTTGCACTGCCTAATACGACTGGACATTGATGCCGCACTGCTCGTTCAATGGCGACATCCTTGGCATGGTAACGAGGCATTTCTTCTTGTTTATAAGAGGATTCATGCTCTTCATCTATAATAATCATGCCTAAATTTTCAAATGGAGCGAAAACAGCAGATCTTGCGCCAACGACAAGCTTGACTTCCTTGCGATGAATCTTCCGCCATTCATCATATTTTTCTCCTGTCGATAAGCCGCTGTGAAGAACAGCCACATTTGAGCCAAATCGTTCTTTAAATCGCTGCACCATTTGAGGGGTTAACGAAATCTCAGGAACTAAAACGATCGCTTCTTTGCCTTTTTGAAGAACATGATCAATTGTCTGCAAGTAAATCTCCGTTTTGCCGCTTCCTGTCACTCCGTGCAGTAAAAAGGTTGCGTGCTGATTCTCACTGACTGCTTGATGAATATGTTTTGCCGCCTCTCTTTGCTCAGGCGTGAGATCAAGTGATGCAGATGGTGTAAACTCCCGGTCACGGTAAGGATCCCGGTAGACCTCTTCATAGCTTTCTGTTAACAGCCCTTCTTGAATAAAGGTTTTAAGCGTTTGAGAACTCGCGCCTGTTTGCTGCTGCAAGTCTTTCGCTAAAAAGGCTGCCTCTCCCGCTTGAAGCAAGTAGGAGATCAGTGCCTTTTGTTTTACCGCATTTTTCTTTAGCTGCTGCTGCTTTTCTTCAAGTTTTTCTTTCGATACAGCCAGCTGGAGCATGCGGACCTTTTTCTTTCCAGATTTTTGCGAGACATGGTATCTCACCTCTAGATGACCTTTTTGGACATGCTTTTGAATCTGTTTTAATTGTTCAGACGGGATGTCAGCATAAAGAATGCTCTCTCGCTGACCGAAAAGCTCTTTCAATGACTGCGGAAGTTCTTCCTCTGATAGCACCTGTATTTCTTTTTCATACTTTGCCTTCATGGCTGCGGGCAGCATCGATTGAAGTGCCGTAATATGATAGGACAATGTTTTTTCCGTCAGCCAGTGAGAAAGCTCCAGCAGCTCATCTGTCAGAACAGGTGATAAATCAAATAAATCGACTATCTCTTTGATGCTTCCTGTCTTGATGTCTGTTTCCTCTTTGACTTTTGTCACAAACCCTTGAATCTTCCGCGGGCCAAAGGGAACGACCACCCTCATTCCCGCTTTGACGAGATCTTTGAATCGATCTGGTACCCGGTAATCAAATGGACGGTCAATGGCTTTCGTTGTGACATCTACGATGACTTCAGCAATCATGCGCGATCACGCTCTTTTGGAAGCAGCATTATTGCCTCCTTTAAAATTTCAAAAGCGAGGTCTTTTTTGCTCATCATCGGCAGCTCTTTTTTCGTTCCATCTGCTTTGATGATTGCTGCCACATTGGTATCTGTGCCAAAGCCTGCACCTTCTTTAGTGACGTTATTGGCCACAATCATATCTAGATGCTTGGATTCAATTTTCTTTTTCGCATAATATTCTACATCCTGCGTTTCAGCTGCAAATCCGACCAGCACTTGATGCTCTTTTCTTTTCCCCAGCTCTTTTAAAATATCTTTTGTCCGGGTGAATTCAATGTCCAGTGCGCCGTCCTGTTTTTTCATTTTATGAGTATATGTCGTGACAGGGGTGTAATCGGCGACAGCTGCTGATTTAATGACAAGATCAGCTTCTCCGTATACATCTAGCGCAGCATGATACATCTCTTCAGCTGATTCAACGTGCACTACATGCACATGGTCAGGTTCAGTTAAAGAAACAGGCCCAGAAATCAGCGTAACATCTGCACCCATTTGCTGAGCAGCCTCTGCAATCGCATAGCCCATTTTTCCACTAGAACGGTTTGTAAAGAACCGGACAGGATCGATCACTTCACGTGTAGGACCTGCTGTCACTACGACTTTTTTTCCTGAGAGCGGTAAGCTTTTTGGCTCTTCAAAAAAAGCACGGATGTGTTCCACAATTTTTTCAGGCTCTTCTAATCGCCCTTTTCCAATGTACCCGCAGGCTAAATAACCTTCACTCGGCTCAATAAACCGGTAGCCGTCTTCATATAATGTGCGAATGTTCCGTTTCACAGCCGGGTGATCATACATATGCACATTCATCGCTGGTGCGACCCATACAGGCGCTGTAGAAGCAAGCAAAGTCGTGGTGAGCATATCATCTGCAAGTCCAGCGGCCATTTTACCAATCGTATGTGCTGTTGCAGGGGCAACAAGAATGAGATCGGCCCAGTCAGCTACGTCAATATGTGCAATGACTTTTGGATTGTTTTCTTTGAATGTATCTACATATACCTCATGCCGAGACAGTGCTTGGAAGGTAAGCGGAGACACAAACTCACGAGCAGATTCCGTCATAATCACTCTTACATTTGCGCCTGCTTGTACGAGTTTACTAGTAAGTGCTGCTGCTTTATATACGGCAATTCCTCCGCTGACACCGAGCAATATATTTTTTGACTGTAACATTTGTTTGTCCCCCTTAACGGCCTTTTTCACAAATTCGTCTACAATTCAAAAAAGTCAAAACCAATCATAGTTTTGACTTTTTTGAACGTATCGTATCTGCATTGCAGAAGCGATGTGTTATTCTTGATCCTCTTTTTCAAATGTCAAAAGACCAGCGTCAATTTCTTCTAGTGCTTTGCCTACGAATTTGTAAGACTTTGTGTTTTCAATCTGCTGATCTTGATGGATCTGCATTTCACGTGCACGGCGTGCCGACACTGTTACAAGTGTATATTTTGAATCAAGTTTGTTCATCAATGAGTCAATTGAAGGATCTAACATGGTTTATTCTACCCCCAGCATTTTTTTATATCTTGGTGCGACTCTGTCTCTGCGCAGGTGTTCTGCAAGGACGATCGCTTTGATTCTTTCACAAGCAAGCTCGACATCATCGTTTTCAACGACATAGTCGTAAGCATCCATCATTTCAATTTCTTCTTTCGCAGCAGCCATTCGGTTTCGAATGAGCTCCTCAGATTCTGTACCGCGAGTAATGATACGGTTTTGAAGTTCTGAAAGACTAGGCGGTGCAAGGAAAATAAAAAGACCTTCCGGGAATGCTTCTCTTACTTGAAGTGCACCTTGCACTTCAATTTCAAGGAAAACATCTTTTCCTTCGCTTAATGTCTGTTCTACATAGTCAACAGGCGTGCCGTAGTAATTCCCGACGTACTCTGCCCATTCTAACAGCTTTTTGTTTTCAATCATATGTTCAAATTCTTCCCTGGTTTTAAAGAAATAATCGACACCATTTCTTTCACCTTCACGCGGTTTGCGTGTCGTCACAGAAATAGAGTATTCAAATTTCGTATCTTCCTGGGAGAAAATGGCTTGTCTGACCGTTCCTTTTCCAACTCCCGAAGGTCCAGAGAGAACGATTAAAAGTCCTCTTTCTTTCATAATGGCGTATTACCCCTGCCCTTCATCTATGATTTCTTCTTTTACAGAAAGTCTTTGCGCGACAGTCTCAGGCTGAACGGCAGATAAGATGACATGGTCACTGTCCATAATGACAACAGCACGGGTTCTTCTTCCGTATGTAGCATCTATGAGCATGCCTCGATCTCTTGCGTCTTGTATCATTCGTTTAATCGGTGCTGATTCCGGACTGACGATCGAAATCATCCGATTCGCTGAAATGATGTTTCCAAATCCGATATTGATCAACTTTATGGTCATCTTCTTTCGTCCCCCTGTAATATAAACGTCTCTAGTCTCGCCGAAAGAGACGCACTGTAAACAGCATACACAATGACTATTCTATATTTTGCACTTGTTCTTTTATTTTTTCAATAGCACTTTTCATTTCAACCACCAGCTTTGTTAAATGGTGATGGTTCGCTTTTGATCCAATGGTGTTCACTTCACGGTTGAGCTCCTGTACAAGGAAGTCAAGTTTTCGGCCGGCAGCACCGCCTTGCAGCAAGATTTGCTGGAACTGCTGAAAATGACTTTTCAGTCTCGTAATCTCTTCTGTAATGTCACACCGGTCAGCAAAAATGGCAGCCTCTGTCGTTAGTCTGCTCTCGTCAAGCGCCTCTCCGATCCATTCTTGCAATCGCTGATTCAATCGTTCTTTGTACTGACTCACAACCTCTGGTGCAAAGACTTTGATTTCTTCTGTATAGGCCTCTAATTCAGAAAGCCTCAGTTCACAGTCTTTTTGAAGTGATGCGCCCTCTTGCTCTCTCATGAAGCAAAGCTCCTTGACAGCAGCCTCGCAAGCTTCCATCAGCAGCTGCTCTAACTGTTCATTTCGGCTGGCTGACTCTTCCACTTGAACGGCAAGCTCCAGCCCCAATAAGTCATGTGCATGCTGAATGCCTGAAATGTGATAGCGTTCTTCGAGGTCTTTTGCGGCTTTCATGTATTCATCAAGCAGCGGCCAGTCGATCTGTAAGGACCGGCTTGCTAGTTTACCGCCTTCAATCGTGACAAACAGCTCAATTCTACCGCGCTGCACGTGACGAAGAATGATTTTTTTTAATGTATCTTCGAAATATAAAAGCGGCCTCGGCAAACGGGCATGAACCTCTTTAAAACGGTGATTGACCGATTTTAGCTCAACTGACACTGTCAGTTCTCCATCCGTTTTACTCGCTTGGCCGAATCCCGTCATACTGCGTATCATGTCAAAACACCCAATTCTTTCATATTAATAAAATGAAAAAGGTAATAGCAGACACTATTACCTCAAAATTATACCATAATCAATTATTTTTTTCTTGTCAAAAGTGATCCTGCCAGTAAAAAAGTTGGCAGTGCAGACATCCCAATGATCAGCAGCCAATCAATTGGTGCAACCGCCACCGTTTTGAAAATCGGCTGAAGCGGCGGGTAATAAATGACCACAAACATGAGTAAAAGTGATGACAAAACCGCACCGATCAAATAAAGGTTCCCAAATGGATTACGTTCAAAAATGGACCGTTCACTGCGGCAGTCAAATACATGAATGAGCTGCGCCAAAACAAGCGTACTAAATGCGACAGTCTGTGCATATTGCAGGTTGTTTGGATCGCGGTGATACACAAATATAAATGCCAAAAGGGTCGCAAGCCCGATGAGGAATCCTCTTGAGATGACCTTCCAGCCAAGCCCTCTAGCAAAAATGCCCTCTTTCACATTCCGCGGCTTTCTCTTCATGACATCGCCTTCTGGCTTATCCATACCAAGTGCCATAGCCGGCAGACCATCTGTGACAAGGTTTACCCATAAGATTTGTATAGGAACGAGCGGCAGCGGCAGCGCGAGGAGCATCGCAAACAGCATGACCAAAATTTCTCCGACATTTGATGCCAGCAAATAACGGACAAACTTACGAATGTTTTCATAAATATTCCGGCCCTCTTTAATGGCGGATTTTATGGTCGCAAAGTTGTCGTCAAGTAAAATAAGAGAAGACGCTTCTTTGGCTACGTCTGTTCCAGTGATGCCCATGGAGATGCCGATATCTGCTTGTTTAATGGCAGGCGCATCATTGACCCCGTCACCTGTCATCGCCACAACATGACCATTTTTTTGATAGGCTTTGACAATTCTCAGTTTATGCTCAGGGGAAACCCGGGCAAAGACGTATACATTTTCAGCCGTTTGCTCAAGCTCTTTGTCGCTCATCTGATCAAGCGCCTTCCCGTCAAGCACCTGTCCTTGCTTCGGTAAAAGGCTCAAGTCTTTGGCGATCGCTTTGGCCGTTTCTACGTGGTCGCCTGTAATCATGACCGTTTTAATCCCGGCATCCCGGCACTCTTTAATCGCTCGTCTGACTTCAGGACGCGGTGGATCGATCATGCCCTCTAACCCGATCAATGTTAAATCGGTTTCAGCCTGCTTTACAGAGGTGATTTTTTCTGTCAGACCGACTTTTTTATAGGCAATGGCAATGGTTCTAAGCGCCTGTCTTGCTAAGCCTTGAATCGCAGCTTCTGTTTCTTGCCTGTGAGTGGCTGAAAAAGAAGCTGTGCGCCCGCCGTGCATGATATGACTTGAACGGTTCATTAGTACATCCGGCGCACCTTTTGCAATGACATACCGCTCTTTTTGATTCGTTTCAACGACGACTGACATCATCTTTCTTTCTGAGTCAAAAGGAAACTCCTCAATGACATGAAATCCAGCTTCAATGAATTGCTCTGTAAAACCCGCTTTACGTGCTGCGGTGAGAAGCGCCCCCTCTGTCGGATCTCCATCAAGCCTCATCTCCCCGTCTTTTTCAATGATGGTCGATGTATTACAAAGCGCCCCGTATAATAACACCTTTTGCAGACTTGGGTGCTTGTCGACATGGACGATTTCTCCATTTAGGGTAAAGTCACCGGATGGCTCGTAGCCTGTGCCAGAAATATTCCACGTTTTCCCCTCTGCCCACACATGGGTCACGGTCATTTTATTTTGCGTCATCGTTCCTGTTTTATCTGAGCAAATGATTGACGCGCAGCCGAGTGTTTCCACCGCGGGGAGCTTTCTGACAATCGATTTTTGTTTGATCATCCGCTGCACCCCTAGGGAAAGTGCAACAGTGACGATCGCCGGCAGTCCTTCTGGAATCGCCGCAACAGCAAGAGATACTCCCGCTAGGAACATATGATACAATTCATGTCCTTGCACAACCCCGAGAACAACAACGAGCACCGTTAAAAATAAAGCAGCCACAATCAGAATTTTCCCAAGCTGCTCGAGACGTCTTTGCAGCGGCGTTTCCATATTACCTGCTGCATCCAGCATGCCGGCAATTTGTCCCATCGCCGTATTCATTCCTGTACCAATGACAACCCCTACGCCGCTGCCTCTAGTGACAAGCGTCCCCATAAAGGCCATGTTCGTCAAATCTCCGAGAGAGACATGGCCGCTTGAAAGCGGACTTGCGTGTTTGACCGCTGGGATGGACTCACCAGTGAGAGCGGACTCCTCGATTTCTAAGCTCTTTGTTTCTAGTAATCTAATATCTGCCCCAATCCGGTCTCCGCTTGAAAATTTCACAATATCCCCTGGCACGAGATGTTTAGACGGGATCTTGACCCATTCATTATTTCTTCTTGCATACACGTGCGGAGTTGATAATTCTTTTAACGCTTGAAGGGATTTCTCCGCCCGGCGTTCTTGATAAAAACCGAGTACACCATTAATCAAAACAATGGCTACAATCGCAACAGCATCAATGTATTCTCCTAAAAAGGCAGAAATGATTGTTGCTGCAAGCAAGATTAACACCATGAAATCTTTAAACTGTGCTAAAAAAATGATCAGAGCCGACGCCTTTTTTCCTTCCTGCAATTCATTTGGCCCGTGTTTTTCAAGCCGCTTTTGTACATCTTTTTCTGACAGTCCGTCACCTATCGATGTATTCATTGTTTTTAATAAATCGGTTTGGTTCAGTTCATGCCAATTCATTTGACCTCGTCCACTCCTCTTTTGTTCTCTCTCATATGCAGTGTTCTATAAGCCAGTTTATTCAGACTCGTCCTAAATCATGCTATAATAATAAGACTGCCTAAAGAACGAGAAAACGGAAGGTTCTTTCAGTAGATTTGTGTGAAAGAAGAGGGTGTATCTAACATGTCATTTGACGGCATTTTTACATATGGTATGACAAATGAATTGCAAGAGACTTTAACTGGCGGGAGGATTTCAAAAATCCATCAGCCATATAAACACGAGCTGATTTTTCATATTCGGGCAAACGGGAAAAATCATAAGCTGCTTTTATCGGCTCATCCGAGCTATGCGAGAGTGCAGCTCACAGAGCATCAATACGACAATCCAAGCGAGCCGCCGATGTTTTGTATGCTGCTCAGAAAGCATCTTGAGGGCGGCTTTATTGAACGTTTTGAACAGATTGGGTTTGACCGGGTGATCGTGCTTCATGTGAGAAGCCGAAATGAAATCGGTGATGAACAGACGCGTAAGCTTTACATTGAAATCATGGGACGTCATAGTAATTTGATTCTTGTAGAGGATGGAACGCAGCAGATCATTGATGGTTTAAAACACCTTTCTCCATCTGTGAACAGCTATCGAACGGTGCTTCCTGGTCATGAATACCTTCTGCCGCCTGCGCAGCAAAAATTGAATCCTTTTGACGTGACAAAGGATGATATTTTGAAGCATTTACGCTTTCAGGAAGGAAAGATCGCGAATCAAATTGTCGATACCTTCTCTGGGGTTTCCCCGCTGTTTGCAAAGGAAGCAGTACACCGGGCCGGCCTTGCCAATCAAGAAACAATTCCAAATACACTGCTCGAGATGTTCCAGCTCATTCGCATGCATTCTTTTACGCCGCAGCTCACAAGAAAAGACGGGAAAGAGTATTTTTATTTATTAGAGCTTCAGCATGTCCATGGCGAGATGAAGACATTCGACTCACTCAGCCAGCTGCTTGACCGCTTTTATTTCGGAAAAGCAGAGAGAGACAGAGTCAAACAGCAGGCGGCAGACCTTGAACGATTTGTCGTCAATGAAAAAAAGAAAAATGAAAACAAGCTGAAAAAGCTAAAAAGAACACTTGAAGAATCCCAAGATGCACACAAATATCAGCTCTATGGTGAGCTGTTAACAGCCAATTTATATGCGATTAAAAAAGGGGATAAAGAAGCGACTGTCATCAATTATTACGATGAAGACGGCGGAGAAATCACGATCCCGCTCAAAACAAATAAAACCCCTTCTGAAAATGCACAGGCATATTTCACAAAATATCAAAAGGCAAAAAATGCTGTAGAAGCTGTAAATGAACAAATTAAGCGGACACATGAAGAAATTGCTTATTTTGAAGAGCTGATTCAGCAGCTGTCCTCTGCTTCACCGAAGGATTTAGAGGAAATGAGAGAAGAGCTTGTTGAAGGAAAATATTTGCGCGCCAAACAAAAGCGCCACGCCAAAAAGAAAAAACCGGCGGCCATTCAGCTCGAAACGTATGAATCGTCCCAAGGCATACCAATTTTAGTCGGAAAAAACAACAAACAAAACGAGTATTTGACTACAAAGGCAGCTGCTCGTGATGATATTTGGCTGCATACAAAGGATATTCCTGGATCACATGTCGTCATCCGCCACCAAGCACCTGATGAACAAACGCTGCTTGAAGCGGCTCAAATTGCCGCCTACTTCTCGAAGGCAAAAGAGTCCGGCTCCGTTCCTGTCGATTATACGAAAATCCGGCATGTGAAAAAACCAAACGGAGCAAAGCCTGGCTTTGTTACGTATGATCAGCAGCAAACATTATTTGTCACGCCTGACGAAGATCTTGTGCTCAAGCTGAGAAAATAAATAAAAAAGCCGATAAAATCGAGGGTCAGTCCCCGATTTTATCGGCTTTTTCTTTGTCGTTTTTTTCTTTCGATGTAAAGGGCATCAAGTGCGTCAATATCCTCTTGTTCAAGCAAGGATTCAATTGCCGCAGCCAATTGTTTTGTCCGGGCGGGGCTTGCACCGCTTGTAGAAACTGAAATCGTCACTTTTCCTGCTTTGACAACCTTCGGCACCATCACATTGCCAAGCTCAGATTGGCTCACACAATTCACGAGCTGGTGAGGCTGTGCTGTTTGTGCAATCCATTCATTTACCGAAGGGTCGTTTGTAGCAGCAACAATGAAAAACGCATCCTTTAAATCTTCAGCGTCTACTTTCTTTTCCTTCCAATTGAGCGCATATGTATCAATGAGGCGTTCCATCTCTTCAGAAATATTAGGACTCACAACGGTTATCTGGCAAGACTCCGTACACAATGCCTTTGCTCTTCTTAACGCGACAGATCCGCCGCCGGCGATGACCACTTGTTTATCGGTTAAATCAAGATGGACTGGAAGCATGGATTTCTCCTCGGAAACGAAACGCATCGTCTTTGTTTAAAATGGTTTCTTGCACGCGTTCAATATAAGCCGATTTGACATGCGGATGAAAGCCAATATACCGGCATACCTGGACATCTTTCAGCCGCTTTCTCGCCTGAGCGGCTTCACTTTCAATTTCTTTCATTAAAATCCCCGTAAACAGCAAGTAAGGAACGAGATAGACAGGCCCATCGTCATCTGCTGATAACTGCGCGAGAACATCTCGATAATTTGGCTCACATGCTGTAATAAAACACGGAAGAACCTCTGCATGCGGAAGCAGATTTCGGACATCGTCTGCAATGCCAAACACATCTCGCTTCACATCCGGATCAGAGCTCCCGCGGCCAATTAAAAGAATCCGCGCGCGCTCGCCTTGATATCCTGCTTCTTCAATTCTTGCGGCAACCGCTTTTGTTACTTCTTGATTCACGCCGATTGGCTTTCCATATGTGACCTTCACTTGCGGGAAACGCGCATGCACTTTCTCAATTTCGACCGGGATATCCGATTTGGCATGCATGGCAGTTAAAAGGAGGAGCGGGACGATTGCAATGTGTGTCGCTCCTTTTTTCACACAGGCCTCAAATCCTTCTTCTATAGAAGGGTCCGTCAGCTCTAAAAAACAAATTTCTTGTATATCTGCTTTCACTAACGGCATACAGCTTTTCATAAAAGAAATGGCCTTATCTTGTGCTTCTTTTACCCTGCTTCCATGCCCAACATAAAGGACAGCTTGTTTCATGCGGCTCCTCCCTCTCACTTGTTTTCATCAGACGAAAAGACACGATGTATGCACGTGTCTTTTCTCTATCATTCTCATTTCTCGATGAATGCAGGTTCAAACCAGTTCAGCTTTTGATGAAAATGAACGACATCTCCAACAACAATTAAACTTGGATGCTCAATCCCTTCTTTTTCAACGGTTTCAGACAGTGTCGCCACCGTGCAGCACGTTGTCTTTTGCCTTGTTGTGGTTCCCCAGTGTATAAATGCAGCGGGTGTTTCAGGGTCCCGTCCATTTTTCAAAAGCAGGCGCTGCACTCTTTCCACGTTTTTGACACCCATGTAAATCACAAGAGTATCAATCCCTGTAGCCAGCGCCTCCCACTTTTCTTCAAAATGTTCATCCTTTTGATAGTGACCCGTGACAAAAGCAACATTTGAGCTGAATTCACGATGTGTCACAGGGATGCCCGCATAAGCAGCCGCTGCAATCCCAGAAGTAATTCCTGGGACGACCTCATACGGAATTCCGTGCTCAGCTAGGCATTCGATTTCTTCACCGCCGCGGCCAAAGACAAAGGGGTCGCCGCCTTTCAGCCGAACGACAACGTTCCCTTCCTTTGCATGAGCCACAAGCGCTTCATTGATGGCTTCCTGTCTCATTGTATGATGATTTGGCAGCTTGCCGCAATAAATCAATTCCGCCTCCGGTTTGGCATGGGCGAGAATTTCTTGATTGACAAGACGATCATATAAGATGACATCTGCCCGCTGTATCGCCTTATGGGCCTTTAATGTTATTAAATCTGGGTCACCGGGTCCAGCACCCACAATGTATACTTTCCCCATCTTGCTTTTCTCCCCCTGCCATCAGGCGATTATTTCGTTGTTCCTTTTACATAATCAACAAGACGCTGTTTAGATTCCTCACGGGATAATTCCCCTGTATCTAATACGAGCTCAGGCGCAGCAGGCTCTTCATACGGTGAATCGATTCCAGTGAAAAACGGAATTTCACCGTTTCTCGCCTTTTTATATAACCCTTTTGGATCACGCTCTTCACACACGTTCAGATCACATTTGACAAATACTTCGTGAAATTCCCCATCTTCGACCAACTGTCTGACAGTGTGGCGGTCTTCTTGAAATGGAGAAATAAAAGCAGTGATGACAATCGTCCCTTGCTCCACAAATAATTTTGCTACTTCTCCGATCCGGCGGATGTTTTCTTTTCTGTCATCATCTGAAAACCCTAGATCTTTATTGAGTCCGTGCCGCACGTTATCGCCGTCAAGAACTGTGACTTGGTAGCCTTGTTCAAACAGCTCTCTTGCAGCTGCATTCGCGATCGTTGATTTACCTGACCCGCTTAGACCTGTAAGCCAGATAATGCCGCTCGTATGATTGTTTTTCTGCTGATATTCTTTTTTTGTAATTGATGAATCATGCCACACGATATGTTCGTTGCTCATGTCATACCCTCCCGTTAAGATACCGTCGTTTTTAATCCTTCGATTAATGTTTCAATGACTTCTTTTCGGCTGAACGTGCTTGGTGGTAATTCACCGTTTCTCAGCATTGTTCGAACCTTTGTACCTGAAAGAATGACATGCTCGCTTTTGTCGTGAGGACACGTTTTTGGAGTGGCCATCGCTTCACATGTATTACAGTAGAAACTGTGTTCAAATTTTAATGGAGTAATGCCGATTTCTTCGCTTGTAAATTGATCAAATAGTTCCTGCGCCTCGTATGTGCCGTAATAGTCACCAACACCTGCATGATCTCTTCCAACAATAAAATGGGTGCAGCCATAATTTTTCCGCACTAGCGCATGAAAAATGGCTTCCTTTGGTCCAGCATAACGCATTGCAGCAGGAAAAACACCTAAAAAGACGCGGTCTTTTGGATAATAACCGTCCAATAATACTTGATAGCTTTTCATTCTTACATCTGCCGGGATGTCGTCAGATTTTGTTTCACCGACAAGCGGATTTAAAAATAAACCATCGACTGTTTCCAGTGCTGTTTTTTGAATATATTCATGAGCACGATGAACAGGGTTTCTCGTTTGGAAACCAACAATGGTTTTCCAGCCGTTATCTTTAAAATGACGTCTTGTTTCTTCTGGCTCATACGTAAATTGAGGGAATGGTTTTTCACTGCGTTTCGTCAGTGTAATTTTTCCGCCAATGTAAGTATCGCCGCGTTCAAATAATTTTTTCACGCCTGGATGATTGCGGTCATCTGTTTTATAGACATTCACCGCTTCTTTTTCTTTATCTGGTGTGTATTGATCCTCTACTTCAATGACCCCATATACAGTTCCATTGTAGGATAAGCGCACGATATCGCCTTGATGGATTTCCGCCGCCTTTTCTTTTGTTACTGGTAGTGTAATAGGAAGAGACCAAACGACACCACTTGCTAGCCGCATACTGCTTACAACTGCTTCATAATCAGCTTTTGTTAAAAACCCTTCAATTGGACTATATCCGCCAATTGCAATGAGTTCAAGGTCTGCAAAGGAAATCGCATCTAGTTCAATTTCCTTCGCAGCCGTGCTGAGATCATATTCTTCATTTACTCGATTAATTAATACGCCACCATGTGGTGTTAAACTCATTTGTTCATCTTCCTCTCAATGTTCATATTTATTAGATGTTAATAGTCGGATTTATGGTTAAATCCCGCCGCCCTGTTCATGAATAGAGCTGCTTTCATTTTTGACTGCCTTCATCAGACTCAGCGCACCAAGTGAGGCAAGCAGTACACTCATCATGATAAAGATAGAGTAATAGTCTCCTTTTAAGAAAAGGCTCACAAGCAAATACGAGAGGCTGAGTGATAAAAAAGGTGAGACCACCCATACTTTCAGCATTTTTTTCACAACATGTTTGTGAAAAATGTTAGGCCCGCCTTTTGCCATTCCAAGTCCGATGATAGACGAGGAGGTGATTTGCGTAAGTGGAACGGGCAGCCCAAAAATAGAGCTGACGATGACAAGCCCGGCACCGGTACTCGAAAGTAAAATCCCTTCGCCTGTTTGATAGCGGGTAATTTTCTTTCCGTTTGTTTCCAGCACTCTTCTGCCTAGCAAGAGGGCCCCTGCTGCGACGAAGATTCCGCCGTAAAGTGTTCCCTGCCCAACTGACAAAACGCCTGAAGCGACGAGCGGGCCGACGGCATTTGCCACATTGTTCATACCGGCTGAAAATGCCTCTAAAAATCCGCTGAGGATTAATACGACAGATAAAATAGCTGTGCCTTTTTTAGACAGCTTCCGTTTAGGGAACATTCTGATGATTTTGACGACAGCAAAGGTAAAAAGAAAGGCAAAAAGCGGGATGATGATCCAAAATGCCACAATTACTAAAATGGATTTCACAAACAATACTTTATACGCGACTGCCACACCAACCACAGCCCCTACTGTGACCTCACTTGTTGATAAAGGAATCGCCATGAGATTCGCTATGAAAAGTGATAGTGCAGCAGAACCAATGATAATACAAACGATTTCAATTGTAATGACTGATTCTGGCATAATACCAGAGCTGATCGTTTTGACGACCTCGCCGCCGCCAATCACTGAACCTGCTAAAATCCCCACTGCACAAAAACTGAGTGCATAAATGGGCTTTTGAATGGCACCTGATCCATACGCAATGCCCATAGAAGCAGCTGCCCCGCTTGCGCCTATGTTTAAAGCAAAGAATAGACTAAATAAAATTGCGGCGATTTCCATACATTATGCTCCCTTACTCATGTAATCCGCACTCTGTCTTTGCTGTTCCTGACCATCTGCCAGAACGCAGATCATCTGCAGTAAATGCTGGCTGTGTACACGGTGCACAGCCGATACTTGGATATCCTTGGTCATGCAGCGGATTATAAGTAAGTTCCTCTCTAGATGCATATCTCCATATGTCCTTCCACGTCCAATGGATGAGCGGACATACTTTCACTGATTTGAATTTTTCATCCTTATTTAAGAAATTCGTCCCTGCTCGTTTTGGTGACTGCTCTCTTCTTAAACCGGAAAGCCATGCTGGATAACCAGAGAGAGCTTCTTGCAAAGGAATGACCTTACGCATATGGCAGCAGCTTTGAGGATTTGTTTTCCATAATTCATCACCGTGCTGCTCATTTTGCTGTTCAACCGTCAGCTCAGGCGTTTTCAATACAATGTCTAAACCCGGGTATCTTTCCTTTACCGCATCAATTGTGTCGTATGTTTCCTTAAAATGCAGACCTGTATCTAAAAAGACAATTCTCGCATCTTTTTTTACTTTTGCAATCAGATCAATCAGAACGATGCCCTCGATGCCAAAGCTGCACGCATACACGAGCTGGTCACCATAATGACCGTACGCCCATTTCAGTACAGACAGGGCTCCTTTATACAAATCATCCTCTTGAAATGTAATGGACGGCTCTTGCCAATTTTCATAAGTTAACATGATTTCTCCCCTTCCGGAGTACCGCTCATATTGCTAATTTCCGCACTACTTCAATCTAATTTTTTCGTTTTTTTCCACTTGAATCACTTGACCGTCCTGAACAATTAACGTAATTGAACCGAATTTCATATCCCCAATCAGTTCTTGCATATGCTTTACTAAGTCCTCATCCTGATTTTGTTTCACTTCCATCTCCTCTTCCTCCTCACCGTTAAAATAAAAAAACTTTCTTTCAGTCCGAAAGAAAGATGAGGAAGCTCACGATTTCCTTATCTTTCAAAATAGAATCATTTTGCAGGAAGTAGCACCTTGCGAATCGCAGGTTGCCGGGTTTCATCGGGCCAGTCCCTCCACCTCTCTGGATAAGAGTTTCAATTTGTCTTAAATATTAACACAATTCAAACAAAAGTCAACCCGACTTTATTGATAGGATTAGTTTTTATTAAAATTTGAGTCTATTTTACTATTTTTACCCAAATAAAAAAGCCGTGCGGGCAAGCACAGCTTTTGTTAACGATAGGAGGCTAAAATGCTCTTCATCCTAGTCCTTTCTCTTCTTTTCAGACCGTTTCTTCCATCCAAGATTCAGAGGACGGATCTTGTCTCCAGCGTTTTAGTTTGTTCATCGCAGACGGCTCAATCGCTTTCAGTTCAAGTGCCACGTCTGTCAATGTGTCATAGTCTGTCAGGGTGACATACGGAATATTTTTTTCTTGAAAAGCGGCTGCTGCTTTTGGCAGTCCGTATGTGAAGATTGCGGCAACTCCTAGTACCTCGCAGCCCTCAGCTTGAAGAGCAGCGACCACTTCAAGCACACTGCCTCCTGTGGAAATAAGGTCTTCAACGACGACAACCTTTTGGCCTTTCGATACAGCCCCTTCAATTTGATTTCCTTTTCCGTGTGCTTTCGGCTTACTTCTGACATAACACATCGGGATGTTCAAGCGGTCTGCTGCTAATGCCGCATGCGGAATGCCTGCTGTTGCAGTACCCGCGACAACCTCTGCTCCCTTGAAATGAGTGAGAATTAAATCTTTTAGACCTTCCGCAATGTCGTGTCTGACTTCTGGATATGATAATGTGAGGCGGTTATCACAATAGATCGGTGATTTTATACCGCTCGCCCATGTAAACGGTTCGTCTGGTTTTAATGAGACCGCTTTGATTTGTAATAGATGTTTCGCGATTTTTGATTTCATCTGGCAGTCACTCCCACTCTTTCAAAATTTGATGATAGGCTTCTATTGGTTTATCCGCTTTTGTGATTGATCTTCCGACAACAATTTGTGAAACACCTTGCTCTTTTGCATAGGCAGGTGTCGCCACACGCTTTTGGTCATCGGTTTGATCATTCGGTAAGCGAATTCCTGGCGTTACAGTGAGAAAGGATGGTGAGATATGTTCATGAAGTGCTTTAGATTCATGAACAGAGCAAACAACCCCGTCCAGCCCACTTTCATATGCTAATTGTCCGTACCGGATAACAGTCTCTTGCAGCGGACGGTCAATGAGTAATTCTTTTCTCATCATGTCTTCTGACGTACTAGTCAGCTGGGTCACTGCAATAATGCCCGGACGGCTTTGTCCAGCAGGAGTCCCGCTTTCAAGTCCCTCTAATGCAGCCTGCATCATTCGTTTCCCGCCAGCAGCATGCACATTGACCAAATCAACGCCAAGTGCGGCAAGCCGGTTCATCGCTTTTTGCACCGTTGTTGGAATGTCATGTAATTTTAAATCGAGAAAAATGCGGCAATTTTTTTCTTTCAGCTCATCAAGGATGGCAGGTCCTTCTTGGTAAAACAGCTCCATGCCGACCTTCACAAATAATGGTGTCCCTTCAAAGGGATCTAAAAAGGCAAGCGCCTCCTGTCCTGATGGAAAATCAAGCGCGATGATGGGCAAGTGCTTCATGTTTCCAGCTCCTTCCGATACATTCCTCTACAGATGAATAACCATATGCTGCTAACACATTTGGCAGCTCTTCAATGATTTCCGGGCAAATAAATGGATTCACAAAATTGGCTGTACCGACAGCTACTGCACTTGCGCCTGCTAGTAAAAATTCAAGTACATCTTCAGCACTTTGCACTCCGCCCATCCCGATAATCGGAATAGAAACCGCTTGACTCACCTCATGCACCATACGCACAGCGACAGGTTTGACAGCTGGTCCTGATAATCCGCCTGTTTTATTGGCAAGAATGGGTTTCCCCGTTTTTAAATCTAAACGCATACCGATTAATGTGTTAATCATGGTGAGTCCATCCGCTCCAGCAGCTTCTATCGCTTGAGCAATCTCCACAATATTGGCTACGTTAGGTGACAGTTTGACGTAGACAGGAACAGAAGAGACTTCCTTGACTGCTTTTGTTAATGACGCCGCCATATTTGGATCTGTACCAAAGGCGATTCCGCCAGTTTTAACATTTGGGCAAGAAATATTCAGTTCAAGGGCATGAACATTTTTGGCTTGGCTGATTTGCTTGGCTACTTCAACATAATCTTCGACCTGTGAGCCAGCAACATTCGCAATAATAGGTGTATCAAACTGCTCGAGCCAAGGCAATTCATTTTCAAGCACGCCTTTTAGACCTGGATTTTGAAGGCCGATTGCATTGAGCATACCGGCTCCTGTCTCAGCTACCCTTGGAGTCGGGTTGCCAAATCTCGGTTCAAGGGTTGTGGCTTTGATCATGATACCGCCCAGTAATGATAGGTCATATAAGGATGCAAATTCTCTCCCAAATCCAAAGCAGCCTGATGCAGGGATAATTGGATTCTTTAAAGATAATCCCGGTAACTCAACGTTTAGCATGACAATGCCACCTCCTCTGCTTTAAAAACAGGTCCATCAAGACAGACTTTGACGTAAGGTTTGTCGAGCTGATCGGTATGACAGACACATGCAAAGCAGGCACCAATCCCGCAGCCCATTCGTTCTTCCATCGAAATGTAGACGGGCTTATCAGGATACGTGTCTTTCAGCGCTTTTAGCATAGGTGTCGGACCGCAGGAAAGCAGCACATCAAAGCTCAGGTTTTGCTTTTTTATCACATCTGTTACAAAGCCTTTAGCACCATATGTGCCATCAACAGTTGCAATAAACGTATCGCCGAGTGCTTGAAATTTCTCCTCGTAAAATACATCCTTTTTCGATTGAAAGCCGAGGACATGCTTTACGATGACGCCTTTTTTCGTTAAACGCTTGGACAGCTCATATAGAGGCGGTACGCCAATTCCGCCGCCGACTAGTAATGCCGTCTCTCCGGGCTTGACGACTGAAGGATCATACCCGTTTCCAAGCGGCCCTAATACATCAACTGTTTCTCCCTCCCGCTTTTGGGAGAGGAGCTTTGTGCCCTCTCCCTCTGCGCGGTAAATGATGGTTGCTTCTTTTTGCTCGGCATGAATGTTGGCAATACTGATCGGTCTTCTCAGCAGCGGTGTCATGGATTCACTGACCTTTAGATGAAGAAATTGTCCAGCCGTTTGAAAGGAGTCCACAAGGTCACCTTTTAATGTCATTTCGTAAATATGATCAGCGATCTCTCGGTTCGAGACGACCGTCAAGTATGCTTTTTTCATATCGTTACTGTCACCTCAGCATTCGTTTTCACTTCTGGCATTTCATCCGCTCTAAATGTCATGCTCTCAAGCACTCGTAAAATGGCTTCTGCTGTGTCTAGGGACGTTAAGCAGGCCACTCCGTTTTCAACAGATTCACGTCTAATTCTAAAGCCGTCTCTTGCCGGCTGTTTTCCTTTTGTTAATGTGTTGATCACGAATTGGGCTTCCCCGTTTCGAATGACATCGAGAAGATTTTTGCCTTCTTCTCCAATTTTGCCGACCACACTTGATGGAATGGAGGCTTGTTTTAAGTAATTCGCCGTTCCTTCTGTTGCTAAAATATGATAGCCGATCGAATGGAATCTTCTTGCGATCTCAAGTCCTTCTTCTTTATCCTTATCAGCCACTGTCAGAAGAACTGTTCCGTCTTTAGGAATTTGAATGCCAGATGCAATCAATCCTTTATATAAGGCTTTTTCGATCGTGACATCTTTCCCCATGACTTCACCTGTTGATTTCATTTCAGGCCCGAGTGTAATATCCACTCTTCTTAATTTTGCAAAAGAGAAGACTGGAACTTTGACGTACACTCCTTCTTGCTCTGTATGAAGCCCTTCTTCGTAGCCATAATTTTTGAGCTTGTCTCCCAAGATGACTTTTGTCGCAAGGTTTGCCATCGGAATGCCTGTAATTTTACTTAAGAAAGGAACCGTCCGGCTTGATCTCGGGTTCACTTCAAGTACATACACTTCACCTTTTGATAGGACAAATTGTATGTTCAAAAGCCCAATAATGTTGAGTCCTTTGGCAAGCTTGATCGTGTATTCTGCGATCTTCGCTTTGATGTCCTCAGACAATGTTTGCGGCGGATAGACCGCAATCGAGTCACCAGAGTGAACTCCGGCTCTTTCAATGTGTTCCATAATGCCTGGGATCACGACAGTTTCTCCATCAGACACGGCATCTACTTCAATTTCTTTTCCTGTCAAATACTTGTCAATTAACACCGGATGCTGCGGATTGACTTTCACCGCATTCTCCATGTAGTGAAGAAGCTCTGTTTCTTGATACACAATTTCCATCGCGCGGCCGCCTAATACATAGGAAGGACGGACAAGGACTGGGTAGCCGATTTGATTGGCAATCGCTACAGCTTCAGGCACAGACGTTGCTGTTTTCCCTTTAGGCTGCGGCACACCGAGTGTTTCTAACGTTTGTTCAAACTTGTCCCGGTTTTCTGCGCGGTCTAGGTCTTCTAGAGAAGTTCCAAGAATTTTCACCCCTCTATTTGATAATTCGTCTGCTAGGTTGATCGCCGTTTGTCCGCCGAACTGAACAACGACTCCTTCAGGCTGTTCAAGGTCGATGATGTGCATGACATCTTCTACAGTGAGTGGTTCAAAGTAAAGCTTATCTGAAATACTAAAGTCTGTTGAAACCGTTTCAGGGTTGTTGTTAATAATGATCGCTTCATAGCCTGCTTGTTTAATTGCCCACACAGAGTGAACGGTCGCATAATCAAATTCAACTCCTTGTCCAATTCGGATAGGACCTGAACCTAATACGATGACGCTTTTCTTGTCAGTCCGTTCTGATTCATTTTCATCTTCATACGTGCTGTAGAAATAAGGTGTCTCTGATTCAAATTCTGCCGCACATGTATCCACCATTTTGTATACAGGTACAATGCCTGCTTCTTGTCTTAGCTTGTAGACATCCGCTTCGTTCATATTCCACTCGCGGCTAATGTAGATATCTGAGAAGCCTTTTTCTTTTGCTTCTTTTAATACGTCTGTATTGCCTTTGTTTTCTTTTAATGTCTTCTCAAAGACGATGATGCCTTCCAGCTTATGAAGGAAGAAGTAATCAATTTTTGAGAATTCATGTATTTGTTCGACTGTATAGCCTCTTCTAAGTGCCTCAGCGATATAAAATAATCGTTCGTCTCCCGCTTTGATAATCCGCTTTTCAAGCACTTCATTTGTGATGTCTGCTTCATCTTTTAATTCAATGTGATGCACATCGGCTTCAAGTGAACGTACTGCCTTTAGAAGAGACTCTTCTAATGTGCGGCCGATTGCCATGACTTCACCAGTTGCCTTCATTTGCGTACCAAGACGTCTGTTCGCAGATTCAAATTTATCGAACGGCCAGCGCGGTATTTTTGAAACGATATAGTCAAGTGCCGGCTCGAAGGCTGCATAGGTTTTACCTGTGACTGGGTTCATCATTTCATCAAGCGTTAAGCCGACAGCAATTTTCGCTGCCAATTTGGCTATTGGATAGCCTGTCGCTTTTGACGCAAGCGCAGAGGAACGGCTCACACGCGGGTTTACCTCGATGATATAGTATTGAAAGCTGTTTGGATCAAGTGCCAGCTGAACATTACAGCCGCCTTCAATGCCAAGTGCACGGATCAGCTTAAGCGACACATTTCGAAGCAGCTGATATTCTCGGTCACTTAACGTTTGGCTTGGTGCTACAACAATACTGTCACCTGTATGGATGCCGACAGGGTCAAAGTTTTCCATGTTACAAACAACGATTGCATGGTCACCGCTGTCTCGCATGACTTCATATTCAATTTCTTTAAAGCCGGCAATGCTTTTTTCAAGCAAGCATTGTGTGACTGGGCTAAGCTTCAGACCGTTTTCAACGATTTCCTTCAGTTCTTGCTCGTTTGTACAAATACCGCCGCCCGTTCCGCCTAATGTATAGGCTGGTCTGACAATGACAGGGAAACCGATTTGATCCGTGAACGCCATCGCTTCTTCCAGGTTATGAATGATTTCACTTTCTGGTACTGGCTCATTTAGTTCATTCATTAAATTACGGAATAAATCTCTATCCTCTGCTTTTTGGATGGCTGACAGCTTTGTACCGAGTACTTCAACGCCGCATTCAGCTAATACGCCAAGCTCTGATAATTCAACTGCAAGGTTTAATCCAGTTTGCCCGCCAAGTGTTGGCAGGATCGCATCAGGACGTTCTTTTCGAATGATTCGTGTTAAAAATTCTGGTGTCAGTGGTTCGATGTATACCTTATCAGCCATTTCTGTATCTGTCATGATGGTCGCAGGGTTAGAGTTGACAAGAACGACTTCATAGCCCTCTTCTTTTAGTGCTAAGCAAGCCTGTGTGCCTGCATAGTCAAACTCCGCTGCCTGACCGATGATGATAGGACCTGATCCGATTACTAAAATCTTTTTGATGTCTACGCGTTTTGGCATACTTCTTCCCCTTCTTTCTCAGTCGTATGAATCATTTCCATGAACTGGTCAAATAAGTAGTTTGCATCTTCTGGACCCGGTGATGCTTCTGGGTGGTACTGAACAGTGAATGCTGGTGCTTCTTTATGTTTTAATCCTTCAATCGTATTGTCGTTTAGGGCAATATGTGTGACTTCTAGCACGTCTTCGTTAATACTGCTAACCGTGTAGCCGTGGTTTTGAGACGTCAGTGTCACCTTGCCAGTTGCTAGTTCTTTCACCGGATGGTTTGATCCTCTGTGGCCAAATTTCATTTTTTCTGTGCTTGCACCGCACGCTAGAGCAAATAATTGATGCCCGAGGCAAATACCAAAGAGCGGCACCTTTCCAATCAATTGCTGAATCATCTCAACGGCTTCTGGTACATCCACGGGATCTCCAGGTCCGTTTGAAAGCATGATGCCATCAGGCTTTAGCTGCAGCACTTCATCTGCAGTGATGTTGTATGGCACCACAATGACGTCGCAGTCACGTTTATTGAGCTCGCGCAAAATACCGTGCTTCATGCCGAAATCGACAAGGACAATTCTTTTTCCTCTGCCTGGGCTTGGGTACGCATTTTTCACAGATACTTGACTCACTTGATCTGTTGGCAGCTGCAATGTTTGAAGGCGGCGGACAACGTCTTCTACTTGTTCATCAGGTCCTGCAAATGCCCCTCTTAAAGTGCCTGCACTTCGAATCATTCGAGTCAGCTTCCGTGTATCGATTCCGCTCAGCCCCGGAATGTTTTTCATTTTTAAATATTCATCGAGTGAATATGAAGAGCGCCAGTTTGAAGGCTTTTCACAAAGCTCTTTCACAATCAGCCCTTTCACAAACGGTGTGATCGATTCAAAATCATCACGGTTAATGCCATAGTTGCCGATAAGCGGGTAAGTCAGTGTGACAATTTGTCCGCAGTATGATGGATCAGATAAAATTTCTTGATAGCCCGTCATCCCTGTATTAAAGACGACTTCTCCGACTGATGGTTCTAAGCTGCCAAAGCCTGTTCCTTCAAATACTGTTCCGTTTTCTAGCACTAAACGTCTCTTCATTTTACTAGTCTCCCCTCTTCATAAACGACTTTCCCAGATGCAAGTGTCATGACCGGCCATCCTGATACAGTCAATTTGTCAAACGGTGTATTTTGCCCTTTAGATAAGAAGCTTGTTTTATCGATTGCCATTTCTTTGTTTAAATCAATGAGTGTGATATCAGCTATGTGTCCTTCTTCAAGCTTTCCGTATGGAAGAGAAAATGCTTCTGCTGGTTTGATTGTCATATAATCAACGAGTTCTTTTAATGTCCATTCGCCTGTTTTGACAAATCGTGTATACAGAAGCGGGAACGCTGTTTCAAGTCCCACAATTCCAAACGGGGCACGCTGCATGGTTTCGTTCTTTTCTTCTTCTGTATGCGGCGCATGGTCTGTTGCGATGAAATCAATCGTTCCATCTAACAGTCCCTCGATCAATGCCTCGCGATCCTCTTTTCCTCTGAGCGGCGGGTTCATTTTATAATTTGTATCAAGACCTGGAATGTCCGTATCACACAACAGCAGGTGATGCGGTGACACCTCAGCCGTCACACGGATGCCTGCTTTTTTTGCATCGCGTACGACCCGCACAGATTCTTTCGTACTGATATGACATACATGATAATGACAGTTCGCTGCTTCTGCTAAAAGAACATCCCTTGCTATATGCACCGATTCACAAATGGACGGTATTCCGTTTAACCCATTTGCTTTTGAAAATTCTCCTTCATGAACGCACCCGCCGTAAATGAGCGAGTTATCTTCACAGTGCGCCACAATCGCTTGATCAAGACTTGCTGCCTGTTTCATCGCTTCGTACATCATGCCTGCTGTTTGGATGCCGACACCGTCATCTGTAAAAGCAAAGGCGCCTGCTTCTTTTAGTGCTGCAAAATCCGTCATCTCTTCCCCAATTTGCCTCGTTGTGATGGAGGCGTATGGCAGCACTCTCACAGATGAGGTCTCTTCGATTCGATTCATCAGCCATTCCATTTGCTCTTTTGTATCTGGAACCGGCCTTGTATTCGGCATCGCTGCAATCGTCGTATATCCGCCTCTTGCGGCTGCTTTAGAGCCTGTTTCAATCGTTTCCTTTTTCTCTCCGCCCGGCTCTCTTAAATGCACATGCAGATCGATCAAGCCTGGTGACACAAATAGCCCTGCTGCATCAATAACCTCTTCTCCGTCTTCTCTTTCTAGGTGACCAATCGCTTGAATCACTTTTCCTTTTACCCTAATATCCTGCTGCACTCTTTCACCTGTGCTTGTTAAGATAAAACCGTTTTTAATGAGATATGACATAGACAGAATCTCTCCCTTTTTGATGTAGTGTGCTATTTTGAAAAGCTCTTTTTAATACGGCCATTCGGATATAAACACCATTTTCCATTTGTTTGAAAATCCTTGACTGCTTGGACTCTACTAATGAATCATCTATTTCAACACCTCTGTTTACTGGTGCTGGATGCATAATAATCGCGCGTTCTTTCATTTTGTTTGCTCTGTCTACTGTTAATCCATAAGTTGATAAGTAATCTTCACTGCCCATTTTTTCAGCGTGCCGTTCATGCTGGATTCTAAGCAGCATCACCACATCAGATTGTGCGATGGCTTCATCTACTTGGACATAGGTTCCGTGAGGGTTTTGTTCATCCTGGAAGGAAGCAGGCCCTGAAAAGAGGACTGTCGCTCCCAGCCTCGTTAAAACCTCAGCATTTGATCTTGCCACCCTGCTATGTTTGATGTCTCCATGAATCGAAATCGTTAAGCCTTCAAAGCCGCTAAACTCTTCAAAGATGGTCATGAGGTCAAGCAGTGATTGGGTTGGATGCTGTCCGCAGCCATCTCCTGCATTGATGATGGGAATTCCAACCTTTCCAATCAGCTCATTATAATATTCATCGGTGCTGTCTCTGATCACACATGCCTTTACTCCGATCGATTCGAGTGTTTTTACCGTATCGTAAAGTGTTTCGCCCTTTTGAACGGAGGTGCTTGCTGCATCTAAGCTCAGGACATTCATCCCAAGTTTCTTCTCGGCTACTTCGAAGCTAAAACGTGTTCTTGTGCTTGGTTCAAAGAAGAGGTTTGCCACAAATTCTCCGGCTAATCCATGTTCTTGTTTCCCCTTTTTGAGTGCAGCTGCTTCTTCAATCAGCTGTAATATCTCTTCTTTTGATAAGCTGCTCATTGTCGATAAATCATTCATTTTTTCTTCCCCCTCTAGTTTTTCATCACTTTCAGGTTCAAAAAAACCCTAAGCCTCGGCAGCTTAGGGTTCTCCAAAAGAAACAGCGGCACTTTCGTGCATTCTGCTCCATTTAGAACCCTTGTCAGCCTCACTGGACTTCTTTTAAAAGGTTTTCTGTATTTGATTCATTTGAGTTGTCATCTTCTGCTTTTTGATGCGGCAGGATCAGATTTAACAGGACACCCGTAATCGCAGCAAGTGCCATTCCAGATAGGGTAAGATTGATTTGTTTCACCTCAATGAATGCCCCGCCAATCCCAATGACTAGGATGACTGATGCGATAATGAGATTACGCTTTTCTTCAAAATTCACTTTATGATCAATCAGAATCCTCAGGCCGCTTGAAGCAATGATTCCAAAGAGCAGGAACGAAACGCCTCCCATCACCGCGGACGGCACTGTACTGATTAATGCTGATATTTTTCCTACAAAACCGAAGCAGATCGCAAACACCGCTGCTCCGCCGATGACGAAGATACTGAACACTCTTGTGATGGCAAGTACGCCAATGTTCTCTCCATAAGTTGTTGTTGGCGGTCCGCCAATAAGTGAAGCGAAGATCGTTGCCGCACTGTCTCCTAAAATGGAGCGATGAAGACCTGGTTTTTTAATAAAATCTTGTCCTACGACCTTACTTAACACCACTTGGTGGCCGATATGCTCAGACATTGTGACAAAGGCTACCGGCACCATCACTGTGAGAATGCTTAAGGTCACATCAGGTGTATAGTCGACAAATGGCACGACGAAGTCTGGTACAGCAAACCATTTTGCGTCAATGACCGGCTGGAAGTTCACAATGCCTTGAGTTAAGGCAAAGAGATAGCCGCTGATGATGCCGATTAATACTGGGATTAAGCTAAGGAATCCTCTTAGGAAAATCATACTGATAATGGTCACAGCCAGTGTGAAGCCAGCAACCATTAAGTGCTTGAGGCTGTAAACTAGCTCGGTGGCATTCGGATCAACATACATCGCCATGTTGACTGCTGTTCCAGCGAGTCCGAGTCCGATGACCATAATGACTGGTCCTACGACAACCGGCGGCAGAAGCTTCATCAGCCAGCCTGTGCCGAGCCATTTAATGAACAGGGCGATGAGTGCATAAGCGACACCCGCCATGAAGGCGCCAACCATTGCGGCTCCAGGGCCGCCCGTTGCTTTAACATTCAGTATGGGGGCGATGAAGGCAAAGGACGATCCAAGATACGCCGGAATTTGTCCTCTTGTGATAATTAAGTAAACAATCGTTCCCACACCGCTTGAGATGAGCGCGACGGCTGGACTCATATCAATGATTTTTGGTACAAGAATGGTCGCACCAAACATCGCAAACAAATGCTGAAGGCTAAGTGACAGCCATGTGAATGGTTTTGGGATATCTCGAATGCCTAAATTGGCTTTTTGCTGACTCATGATTTTCCTCCTAGATGTGTCCTTTTTCATTAAAAAAGCCTCTTTGCGAGTATGCGCAAAGAGGCCTAGAAAAACCAGACACGTCATGTTATCCGTGTGCTCGGTGTCTCTGTTATTGCCCTCTTTGCAAACTCACTGGAATGCATTTAAAAAGGTTATTTTTCATATATAGCGACAAGGTCGTTTTGATCTACTTCATTGAGCTGAACCATGACTGTCTCTGCTTTTGAAGTCGGAATGTTTTTCCCGATATAATCCGCTCGAATCGGCAGCTCCCGGTGTCCCCGGTCAACGAGCACAGCCAGCTGAATGGAAGATGGTCTTCCTACATCCACAAGGGCATCCATAGCGGCTCTGACGGTTCTGCCTGTAAACAGGACATCGTCAACAACAATAAGTGTTTTGTCATTAATGTCAGCTGGTATGTCTGCACCCTTTACAAGCGGGTCTTGGTTGTCTGTCTTTTTTGTCAGGTCATCACGGTATAGCGTAATATCAAGTTCACCTACAGTGACTGGATTCCCTTCAATTTGCTCGATGCGCTCTGCAAGGCGCTTTGCAAGATGTATGCCTCTTGTCTTGATCCCGGCAAGGATGACATCCTTCATCCCTTTGTTGCGCTCAATCATTTCATGTGCAATTCGGGTAAGCGCTCGTCTGATCGCTTGTTCATCAAGAATGACTGCTTTTTGTTCCATCTTTTACACCTCTTTTTGACAAATAAAAAGCCCCTTCTGCAAAGGGCAGAGAGGGGCGTTCATTTGTGCATACGCGTGCACAAATTGATCCGTTATCCTTCTCAGCCTCTCTGGACTGTTTTAAAGAATCTCAATTTCTTTGTTTATTATTTCAGAAAAAGCACGGCCTGTCAATCGTTATTTCTTAATGAATCGATAAAAGCCTGCATATCAGCTGGAATTGGTGCTGTAAACTCGATATATTCTCCTGTTCTAGGATGATCAAATCCTAAAACACCTGCATGCAGCAGCTGTCCATTAAAATCGACTGTTTTTCTCGGCCCATATTTCGGATCTCCTGCAAGAGGGTAGCCGATATATTTCATATGAACACGAATTTGGTGTGTTCTTCCTGTTTCAAGACGGCATTCGACAACCGTGAAGTCTTTAAAGCGTTCAATCACATCAAAGTGAGTAACGGCTTGTTTTGCATTTTCTTTTGTGACCGTCATGCTTTGACGGTCTTTTTTGTCTCTGCCAATTGGTGCATCAATTGTGCCTGTATCATGCTGGATAATACCGTGGACAACAGCCGTATACTTTCTTGTAACAGTTTTAGCCACCAGCTGATTGACGAGTGACTCATGTGCCATATCGTTTTTCGCGACCATTAACAGCCCAGACGTATCTTTATCAATTCGGTGGACAATTCCAGGACGCATCACACCGTTAATCCCTGATAAGTCTTTGCAATGTGCCATCAGTCCATTTACAAGTGTTCCTGACACATGACCCGGCGCTGGATGAACGACCATTCCTCGTGGTTTATTTACGACTAACACATCTGCATCCTCATAATAAATATCAAGATCCATTGGTTCTGCTTCTACATCTAGCGCTTCCGGATCTGGAATCTCCACTTTGATTTGATCCCCAGCTTGTACTTTGTAATTGGCCTTTACTTGTTTCCCGTTTACTTCGATCAGCCCATCTTTTACCCATTGCTGGACTTGGGTTCTTGACCATTCTGGTTCTGTCGTGCTTAGAAATTTATCTAGCCGTTCACTCGTTTGTTCTTCTGAAACGGCAATATTTACTTGATTCATGTAGTTGACTCCTTATTTTTCTTTCCATCTAACAGCATTTGAATGAAGAGCAGAATAACCCCTACACAAAGAGAAGAATCTGCAATATTAAAGATTGGGTAGTGATAATCCCCAAATACGAAATGAGCAAAATCAACCACTTCCTGACGGAAAATACGGTCAATAAAGTTGCCGATCGCTCCGCCAAGCATTAAGGCCAGCGCTACTCCCAGCAGCTTGTCCTTTTGTCCATGTTTTTGTAAGTAATAAACAATTCCCGCAATAACAACGAGTGTGATCACATAGAAAAACCACATTTGCCCTTGGAGAATTCCCCATGCGGCTCCTGAATTTCGGTGAGACGTGATATAAAAGAATCCATCAATGACTGGAACAGAATCACCGAGCATCATATTTTTGACAATGAGCCATTTTGTTAATTGGTCTAAACAAATGATAACGAATGCGATTATGTAATAGAACACACACGTTCCTCCATCTTCATACTTTGATCTTTAAGCATTTTATCAAGAAAACAGGAAGGAGTAAAGAAACTTTAGTTGACAGACAAAAACCTCCCTACATGTGGAAGGCTTCAAAATGAGAATCATTCGATTCGTAAGGATAAGGAGTGAATGCTTTTTTCTCGTATTGCTTATGATATAAAAAGTCGTCAGCCGTGCGGGCGGTAGGAAGAATGCTCATTTGTTCAAGCGGAATTACATCTCCTGTTGCCTCACATATGCCATAGGTTCCTTGTTCAATTTTTGCAATAGCGAGAGACACATCTTGTAGCTCTTCTTTGATGTGATAAAGAAGCGTGGTCGTTTTGACCTCATTCAATGTGACATGCTCAGCGGGTGAACGAAATGATGCGTATTCAAACAGTTTAGATTGCAGCTCTTCTTTCATTTGAAGGAGTTCCGTGTAAATCGTCTCTAGATCGCCATTCATGTCGCTATTTCAACTCCTGCCCTGTCGTGATAATCATATTGTTGCCCCGACTGGTCACTTTAAAGCCATAAGATTTTTCCTTTCGTTCTAAACGCTGTCATTTTCTCATAAAAGAAAACGCCCCGCATATGACGGGGCGCCAGCTTGTGATATCGCACTGTTAATTCTGGTAATATTTCTCCACGATTTCAGCATTTTTCAGCGACAATGTTGGGTATTTCGGATTTGCCCCAACGTCTTTTGAAATAATGCGGGAACGCTCGCACAGTTCTCCTTCTGCTTTTTGAACCACAATTCGTCCTGATGTATATTCAGGCGCTGATGTATCTGCATGCTGCTCATCTTCTACCGTTAATTCAGAGATGATAAAGAGCTGCTTCACATCTTCTTTAATGGATGCAAGAAGGTTTTTCACTTCATCTGTCGCATAAAGCGTCACACTTGCTTCAAGTGAACGTCCGATGACTTTCTCATTACGCGCAATCTCCAGCGCTTTTAGCACATCGTCACGTACCTCCATAAAGCGGTCAAACTTCGTTTCTGTCGCTTCAGCTTGAGGAACTAGCACACCTTCTGGCATATCTGTTAACTGAACACTTGGCTCTTCAACAAAGCTTAAGTGGCTCCATAATTCATCTGCGGTATGCGGAAGAATTGGTGCAGTCAGCTTCACTAAAGCCATTAATGTTTCGTAGAAGACCGTCTGCATGCTGCGGCGGTCTGGATGATCGGCATGCTCAATGTAGACGACGTCCTTTGCAAAATCGAGATAGAAAGAGCTGAGCTCAATCGTACAGAAATTGTGAATCGCATGATAGACGACCGCAAATTCGTAATCATCATAAGCTTTTTTCACTTTATCAATCAATTTGTTTAATTTGATCATGATGTATTGATCCACTTCGCGAAGCTCTTCTACTGGCACGGCATTAACTGCTGGGTCAAAGTCAAATAAGTTTCCATGCAGGAAGCGGAAGGTGTTACGGATCTTACGATAGACTTCTGCTACTTGTTTCAAAATATCATCAGATACTGGATGATCGGCTTGATAGTTGACAGAAGATACCCAAAGTCTAAGAATTTCTGCACCAAGCTGCTTCGCGACCTTCGTTGGATCAATCGTATTGCCTAATGATTTACTCATCTTACGTCCTTCTTTATCAAGCGTAAAGCCGTGGCTTAGGACACCTTTATAAGGTGCTTTTCCAGTAACAGCAACTGCTGTTGATAAAGAGGAGTTAAACCAGCCGCGATATTGGTCAGAGCCTTCAAGATAAAGATCTGCCGGACGGACTAGGTCATCTCTTTCTTCTAAAACAGCTTGGTGAGAAGAACCGGAATCAAACCATACATCCATGATGTCCTGCTCTTTTGTGAATTCACCATTCGGGCTGCCTGGATGTGTAAAGCCTTCTGGCAATAGCTCTTTTGCTTCTTTTTCAAACCAAATATTCGAGCCGTGCTCTCTAAATAATTGAGATACATGCTGAATGGTTTCGTCCGTGATGATCGGCTCACCATTTTCCGCATAAAAGACTGGAATTGGAACGCCCCATACACGCTGTCTTGAAATGCACCAGTCACCTCTGTCACGCACCATATTGAACAGGCGTGTTTCTCCCCATGCTGGAACCCATTTCGTTTCTTTAATATTGTCTAATAACGCTTCTCTAAAATCTTTAATGGATGCAAACCACTGAGCTGTCGCACGATAAATCGTTGGTTTTTTCGTTCTCCAGTCATGCGGGTAGGAGTGCGTGATAAAGTCGAGCTTTTTCAGCGCACCTTTTGCTTCAAGCTGTTCTGTGATGGCTTTATTGGCATCCTCGTAGAATAGTCCTTCAAAACCAGGCGCCTCATCTGTCATCACACCTTTTTCATCTACTGGACAGAGCACATCAAGACCGTATTTCATACCGACAATAAAGTCATCTTCCCCGTGGCCTGGTGCTGTGTGAACACAGCCTGTTCCCGCATCAGTTGTCACGTGGTCACCAAGCATCACAAGGGAATCTCTACCATAAATCGGATGCTCTGCAACGACGTTATCTAATTCTTTTCCTTTTAATGTTTTCACGACTTCATACTCTTCAAAGCCAAGCGTTTTTGCCACTTGTTCAACGAGCTCAGATGCGACAACATATCGCTCAGCACCTACTTGAAGAACACTGTACTCTAAGTTTGGATGAACACAAATGCCAAGGTTTGCAGGAAGCGTCCAAGGTGTTGTTGTCCAGATAATGAATTGTTCGCCGTTTTCAAGAACGCCTTTGCCACCATCTTTTACTTTAAACGAAACGTAAATCGATGGTGAACGTTTGTCTTTATATTCAATTTCCGCTTCAGCGAGGGCTGATTCACTTGAAGGAGACCAGTTAACAGGCTTTAATCCTTTATAGATATAGCCTCTCTTCGCCATTTCACCAAAGACAAGAATTTGCTGCGCTTCGTATTCAGGCTTTAATGTGACATATGGATTGTCCCAGTCTGCTCTGACGCCTAATCGCTTAAACTGGCTGCGCTGACCTTCAATTTGCTTCCAAGCATACTCCTCGCATAGTTTGCGGAATTCTGCTGTAGACATTTCTTTGCGTTTTACTTTTTTATTTTTAGTGAGAGCTGTTTCAATTGGCAACCCGTGTGTATCCCAGCCCGGTACGTACGGTGCATGGTACCCGTTCATTGATTTAAAACGGACGATAAAATCTTTTAGGATTTTATTGAGTGCATGCCCCATATGAATGTCACCATTCGCATATGGAGGTCCATCATGCAAAATAAACGTCGGGCGTCCTTTAGTCCGCTCTAAAACCATTTGATAGATGTCTTTCTCTGCCCATTCCTCTTGGATTTCAGGCTCTTTGTTCGGCAAGTTCCCTCTCATCGGGAATTCTGTTTTCGGCATTAATAAGGTGTCTTTGTAGTTCATACCCATTCCTCCACATGCAAATTCTGATTAAAAAACAATAAAAAAAGCCCTCTCATCCCATAAGGGACGAGAAGGCTTGTCTCGCGGTACCACCCTTTTAGACAAGCGATATGAAAGAGCCGCTTATCCACTCAAAAATCGTAACGTGATCAGACGCCTTTTCTTACTGGTTTTTTCAGAAAAGGAACTAAAGGGGTGATCTCATTGCAGCGTCTCGTAATGTCAGGCTTCCACCATCCCTGATTCGCTTTATTACGCATGTGACAGCTGCGAGTGTCCCTTTCAAACGTTTATCTCTTGTTAATTTATGATGGTATTATATGCAACATGAGCACGTCATGTCAAGATGATGCGCTTATTCTTTTTCGTCAAAGACAGCGTCTACTTCATATTCCAGTAAATGATCCCAATCGTCATTTTTCAGAAGATCAAGCTGCGCTTCGATGAGCATTTGGAAGCGAGTTCTAAAGACCTTCGACTGTTTCTTCAGCTCTTCGATTTCCATTGCAATCTTTCTTGATTTTGACAGCGCTTCGTTGATAATACGGTCTGCATTTTTCTCTGCTTCACGAATAATCAATTTTGCTTCTTTATCAGAATGACGCTTTACGTCTTCCGCTGCTTCCTGCGCCACAAGAATCGATTTGTTTAATGTCTCTTCAATTGTTGCAAAATGACCTAGTCTTTCGTCAAGCTCGTTTACTTTGTCTTCAAGCTCGTTCTTTTTACGAAGTACGATCTCGTAGTCTTTACGTACTTGGCTTAAAAACTCGTTTACTTCGTCTTCGTCATAGCCGCGAAAGCTTTTTGTGAACGTTTTATTATGAATATCATTAGGTGTTAATGGCAACCTCGCCACCTCCAGATTCAAGTTCGTTATGTCAGAAGCTCAAATGTTACTTTGAATTTATCTTTTTTGGTCTTCCCATCAATCGTTTTGAGGCTAAAGCGGCCAAATCCCCGAACAGAGAGCTGATCGCCTTCACCGATTGTAAAGGAAGGGTCCTCAGTGACTTTCCAATTGACTTTGACAAGCCCATTTTTAACTAAAAGCTGTGCTTTTTGCCGAGACTGACGGCTGACAGCAGCGCATACAGCATCCAGCCGAAGTGAAGAAATGGTATCTTCTTTGATATCAGTCTTCGTGATCACTGGCTTTATTTCTGCCTGCGTGATTTCCTCTAATGAAACGGCTGCTCTGCCGACATGTGTCAGCTGCGCCCGCACAAAATCGGCGACATCACTTGTACAAATAAATTGCACATCTTCCTCTGAAAATAATAGATCTCCGAATTTTTGACGCTTCAAGCCTGTCCCAATCAATGAGCCGAGAAGCTTCGGGTGTTCTAAGGAAATAAACTTTTTCGCATAGTTCACCTGAAAATATGACAGCTCAACATCTTGAATAGAAGGTTCTAAATAATCAGGATAAATGAGAGCTCTTTTGCGCTCCGCTCCCTCATACCCGCCAAAAAACATGATCCCAAGTTCTTCGCCATGCTGGATGACGGATTCAGTAATAAATTGCTCACGCGGATCAAGAAAATCTGTTAATTTCATTCGATATTGGTCGAGTGCGATTTTTTTCCAGCCTAACACTTGGTCAACAAATGGCTGTTCGTCTTTTCTAAAATGCTGATAGATATCGCTCATTTTGTTCCCCTCTTATGTAAAAGAGCCTGGCAGTGCCAAGCCCGGCAGCCTGTTTACATGAAGCGCACAATCATATTGTAAAGACCAGTTAGTCCATATGATGATGCAAAACGAATCACAAGCAATGCCACAATCGGCGAGATGTCAATCATGCCGATTGGCGGAATAATTTTACGAAATGGTTCTAAATACGGTTCGCAAATATTTGTCAGAAAACGGCCAAACACAGTTTCTCTTGCAGATGGCACCCATGACATAAAGATGTAAATAATAATCGCGAATGAGTAAATCGTTAATACCGTTCCTAAAATATTAAAAATGAAATTTAGAATCACTATGATTTACCACCTCTGAGGTTCTTCCTCTGTCAATAGCTCTGATATTGTACCAGATACATCTACATTATCAGGTGTGCAGAGGAATATATTCGAGCCAATACGCTGGATGTCTCCACCGATTGCATAAACGGTTCCGCTTAAGAAGTCAATGATTCGCTTTGCTTGATCATGCTGAATGCGCTGCAAATTCACGACGACTGCACGTCTGTTTTTAATATGGTCTGCAATCTCCTGCGCTTCTGCATAAACACGCGGCTCACTTAACACCACTTTAGAGGATTTTTGCACGCTTTGCAAGCTGACAACATTTTGTTTTCCTGTCTGCGGACGATCTTGAAATGCTGCTTTGTCCTTCGTTCCTTTTTCTTCTTGAACGGGTTCTCTTTCTTCATCAATATATTCGTACTCATACTCTTCATCGTCGAGAGTGAAAAAGCTTTTAAACTTATTTTTTATGCTCATGTCACGCACCTCCTGTTTCATTTCCAACAAGTGAAGAGCCAATCCGAACGAATGTCGCACCTTCTTCAATTGCGATTTCAAAATCATTTGACATGCCCATCGATAAATGCTGACAAGGTGCATTTACTTGGTTAAGATGTTTTACTTCTTCTCGAAGGTTTTTTAATGTTTTAAAACAGTTTCGAATCACAGTGTAATCATCTGTAAATGGAGCCATCGTCATCAGTCCTGCAATTTCAATCTGTTTGAAATCAGCGAGTTGCTTCACAAATGGAATGACGTCTTCACTTTTCAAGCCGTGTTTTGACTCCTCAAGTGACGTGTTCACTTGTACAAAACAGCGAACTGTGTGATCCGCTCTTTTTTCAATTTCATTCGCAAGAGACATCCTGTCCAGCGAATGTAAGTAGTCAATTGTCTGAATGACAGATTTCACTTTACGTGTTTGTAAACTGCCGATGAAGTGCCAGCTAATGTTTTCATCGGTTATGGCCGCCTGCTTTTCAAGTAACCCTTGGTCACGATTTTCACCAAAATGCATAATTCCTGCTTCTTTGGCTTCTTGTGCTCGTTCAATTGAGACATACTTTGTCACAGCAACGACCGATACATCTGCTGGATGTCTACCGGCTCTTTTACATGCTTCGTTTATTTGTTCATTTATTTGTCTGAGATTCTCTCGTACATTCAATTGCACTTATGCCTCCTTAAACCCGACAAAAGACATCATACGTCCTGTTTTGCCTTGATCACGCCGGTGTGAGAAGAATAGCTGATCATTGCAGCTTGTGCACATCGAACTGACATGTATGTTTTCTTCTTTTATTCCTGCATGAAGCAATACGTTTTTGTTTAATGTTTTCAAATCAATTTTATATTGTCCTTGTGAAATCTCGGAATACACATCCTCTGTTGAAAAAGGAAGCTGTTTCACTTGATCCATGACTACGTCATCGACTATGTAGCAGCAGCTGCCAATGGATGGTCCAATGACGACTTGAATATGATCGGCCTTGGCACCTTCTTGGCGGACCCATTCATCAACCATCTTTGCACCAATTTGCTTGACGGTTCCTTTCCAGCCGGCATGAGCCGTTCCAATTAATCCGTTTTGCGGAGCTAGAAAATAAAGCGGAACACAATCAGCGAAACAAAGAGCGAGCATCATGTTCGTCTCAGAGGTATATAAACCGTCTGTACCAGGCAGTGCCTCATGATAATGAAGACTTCCTCTTCCTCTTTGCTCCTTGGTGACTTTCAGGATGCGATTCTCGTGTGTTTGGTCTGCAAACACCCAATCAGAGAGCGGCACAGCAGCAGCATCTGCTATGACTTGACGATTCATTTGAACACTAGAAGCATCATCTCCTACATGGAGTCCAGTGTTCAATGATTGATATGGAGGTAGGCTGAAGCCGCCATTTTTTGTCGTAAATCCGGCCAATACCTCTTTTCCAGAACATGTCATGTTCGTCCAATCATGAATGGTCATTGCATATGGTGATTTCTGCTGAAAGGGGTCATATTTGTGTGTCAAAGCTGCCTCCCACCTTTCATTCATCTCTCTTTATATCGCTCCTATTTTACCACAAGACATGCATAGACAGTTAGTGGGATTCATTAAATATTACACTCAAATGTGCCCTTTCTGCAGGTTTTTTTTCAAATTGATATGAAAACGTAATCTTTTTACCCGAAAAAGACATTGTTTGCTGAGAATGGAGAGTTTGTTTTAAGGAAAAATTGAATGATTCATTGAGGAGTTATACGAATTAAGAAGACAATCGGACAAGTATTACATCTTCGCCAATTTTTACTATATTTCGCCAAGGGACGATCATTTCCTCTTCTTTTCCGAAAAATCCCATCATTTTCCCTGTGCCGCCAATAATAATCGCTTGTATTTTGCCGCTTGTCACATTAATATCAATGTCCCCAATGGTGCCTAGTTTTTTTCCGCTGGATACATCGACGACATCCTTGATTTGGAATTCAGAAATACTGATCATCTGTCCTTCCCCGCCTTTCGTTTTCTACTATAATATGTATGATGGAAAAGCAGGGACGCAGACCAATAGTTTCTTTTATCTACAATTTACTTAAATGCGGACGGCCATTTCTCCACATGACATCTACCGGACATTCAAAAAAAGAAGAAAGCAAGCCGCTTGTCATCATTTCTTTCGTTTCTCCTTGATCAAAAACAGATCCATCTTTTAATAATAAGGTGTGCTGAAAAACAGGCAGAATCTCCTCTGCATGATGGGTCGTATAGAGCAAAGTAGGCGCATCAGGCTTTGCTGCAATAAATGAGATGGTCTCCAGCACTTGCTCTCTTGCTAAAAAATCAAGACCCGTCACAGGTTCATCTAAAATCAAAAGCTGCGGATCATTCATTAAAGCCCTCGCAATCAAGACTTTTTGCTTCTCTCCCTGTGAGAGGGTTTCATATGTTCTGTTGGCATATTTGAATGAACCAAATGCTTTTAATAGATCAATGGCTTTCTCTCTCATTTCATCTGTCGGGGTTTCATAAAGCCCGATAGAAGCAAATGCGCCGCTAAGTACAATTTCAAAAGCATTGTCGTCTCTATGCAATTTCTTTTCAAGTCCCGCTGAGATGAGACCAATTTTCCTCCTGAGCTTTTCACCAAGAGCTTCCTTGCCAAAGACATGTCCCAGCACTGTCATCTCGCCTGACGTGGGGAAATAATAGGAGCAGAGCATATTTAATAAAGCGGTTTTTCCCGCACCATTTAAACCGTAAAGCACCCAGTGTTCCTGCTTGTTCACCTGCCAGTCAATAGACTGCAGCAGCCATTTCCCATTTCTTTTTAATGAAACATTCTTCAATTCAAGTGACACCATAACTTCCTCCTGATTAAAAATTCCGAATATACAAATAATGAATGTTTACAGCATATCGTAAATGCTCTTTCCGGTAAACCTCATATAAAAAAGCTGCTCCTTATTAGGAACAGCTTTTTTTTGCATGGTTACGAAATTTCAATTCGTACGCCTTCTTTTATATCAGGAAACGTGTGCGGGGATGCAAAAACAGCACCTGGTAATACATCATCAAACGGCTCTTGGAAGTAGATCGAAATATGGCCGAGCTCTTTAAAGTTGTCATTTGCTTTATTGCCGAGGGCTGTGATCGTGTACGTTTGATCGCCCACTTGAATGGTTCCGCCCAGCTTCAGCGGCTCTTCTTCTAGATGCTCGAACTCATGAATGACAGACATATCTCTTAATTCCTGCGGCGCTGCGGGTCCAAATAAAACAATCAGCTTATCTTCTTTAAATTGAGGGACTAAGATCCCAATTTCTTTTACGACAGATTGTGTTACCATGTATCTCGATTCCTCCTTTAATACTTAATACATACCGAAGCTGGCAACGTATGCGATCACAACAGATAGAACCCCTGTAATAAGACGGCTATACAAAACAGCTGGTACCCCATATTGTACCGTTTCCGGCTTCGCTTCACCAAGTGACAGCCCCACTGGAATAAAATCACACCCTACTTGGCCGTTGATGGCAAATAGTGCAGGAAGTGCAAATTGAGGCGGAATGTTTCCTAGTGCAATTTGACTGCCAATCAGAACACCGATGACTTGGGCAATGACTGCTCCAGGTCCTAAGACAGGTGATAGGAACGGCAGTGTACAGACCACAACGAGCAGTAAGAGCCCCCAAAGAGATCCTGCCAAAGGTGATAGAAAATGGGCAATCAAGTCACCGATTTTTGTATAATTGATAATTCCAATTAACATACTGACAAATGCCATGAAAGGAATAATGTTTTTCAAAAGCATATCAACAGAATCACGGCCGGCCTGGTAGAACGTACCGGTGACTTTCCCGATTCCGCGTGAGAATCTCATCAGGAAATTGCCTTTTTCCTGCCGCTCAATATTTTCCTCTTTCAGCTTTGCATACGTTTCTTTGAAATTCTCTTTGTCAATCGACTCACTGTTTTCCTGACCTTCTGCTTTCGCCTCACCATCAGATGCTTCTGCATAGGAAATATCTTTTTCTGTTACGCCTGATACGAAGATATCTTCTGTAATATGTTTAGCAAGCGGCCCAGAAGGAGAGGATGCCAAAACGTCTACAGTAGGAATGCGTTTCATTGGATAAAGTCCGATTCGCGCTGTTCCACCGCAGTCAATGACAACACACATCATTTCATCTTCTGGTATAGAGTTTTTAAAGCCGTCACATGCTTCTGTCCCTGTCATTTCTGCAATTTTACGTGCAACCGGGTGAATGCCTCCCCCTGTAATGGAAACAACCTTTCTTCTTTTACCAGTTGGTTCAAGCTCTAAGCCTTCTCCCCATCCGCCAGCACCTTTTGCAACAAATACTTTGTGGTTTGTCATGTCTAACCCTCCCCTATTGTGAATTCGCTTTCATTTTTCCTGCTAAATATTTTGTAATCCATTCAGTAATGATTCCGCGTAGTAAAATGACGACGATCCCGACTAAGAAGTAACGAACAGCAAGCTCTGACATTGAATATCCAGCTTCTTTAATCCCGTTCGCAATTCCTAAGTAGACAAATAGTTCTCCTGCGTTGGCATACGGGAACAGTGATGTCACCGGATGAACAAATGAAACAGCTGAATCATAGAATGCTGGTTTTTGTTTTTCAGGTAAGAAGCGGCCAAACGTATAAGCCATTGGGTTTGTCAAAATAAGAACAGATAAGATCGGCATTAACGTGTAGCGCAAAATGGTATATTTCGCTGCAAACTGAATGGCTCTATTCACTCGCTCTTCTCCAATAAATTTCATGACAGCATAAGTGAAAGTAAGTAACACAACAAGCGTTGGAACGATACCTGTAATTAGACCCATGAACTGCTTTCCGCCGGCTTCAAACATTCCGATAAAGTGCTCTCCAAACCATTGAATCCATTCCATGTTTCATCTCCCCTTTCTTTAGTTCACATTTGTTATATTTTTTTTCGAAATTGAGACAAGTGCCTGCTCAGCCGCCATGGAAAGAGCTTGCATGACAGCTGGCGCTTTTTTGCGCTTTTTCAACGTCTTCTTCATCATATGGTGCTCGTCCAGCACAGCCCCTACATGCTTGCCTTCATATGCAGGGACTTCTTTAAATTTAGATAAGATCGACACGCCGCCAAGCACATGGCATTTTTGAATGATATATGATTCATCCACAATGATGAGCGCAATGGCTCCAGGGCCAACTTTGCGCCGTTCCATTCCTGAAAATAAGTGATATCCCTGTTTCCCTCTGTAGTCATCAATTAGTGAGTCCATGCTTTTGCGGTAATACTTGATTTGGATAAAAGATAACCCATATTGCACAATGAGAATGATACAAAGTACGATTGCTAATTTTTCCATAGCTTCACGTCCTTATGATTGAAATAAGTGATCTTGTAATGAACGCAGCTTCCAGACGGTTGTGTTTGAATCAAGCTCTACATCATCATGAGTAAGGAACTGTCCTAATTTGATGTCTTTTTTCGCTACAACTTTTCCGCTGATTAAGCCAATTGGAATGTGACCGTTCGTTTTCATGTCTTGATGTGTTTCAAGTACACCTCTTACGGAGTATCCGCCAATTCCGTCAAGTGATTCTCCTGCTTTAATATCTCTTTTCGCAACAGCGACTGTTTCTGAGACTGGTACACCAATCGGGTGGATCGATGAATCATGCTGTAAGACCGCTTTTGCGATCGTAACAGGTGTTTCAAGGCTCGCTAAGTGGAAAGGACGGTAAAGCGTGTAGTGAGGACCTTTTCCAACTTTTAAGTAACGAAGCTCTTCATCTACTGGCTCTAGATCACTCTTGACGATAACGAATACACCTGGAGCAAGTCCGTTTACATATTCCACGACTCCGAAGTTATCGAGCACGCCGCCTTGTTGTTTTTGATTCAATTTATCTGCTACATTCTCTAAATTTGCTTCGACTCCGTGCATACCGACTTTATCTGGCAAAAGCCCTGTCGCGTTACTTAATAAGTTCATTTCTGCCATTGTTTTTGTTCCATCTTGGAAGGCAGCGAGCATATGTGCACTCATATGTTTACTATCTGCTTCTGCTTTACACGTATCTGGATTTGCTTCTGGGAAGAATGGGTTGTTCTTGCCTTTCCCAGCAACGAGCACCTCAAGTCCCATTGTTTTTGCAAATTCATATAATTCTAGTGTTGCTGCCGGTTCGTCTCCAGCTGATCCAGAATAAACAAGTCCTGCATTTGTGAATAATTTATGCATCACCAAACCGATGGTAATATCAACTTCTACATTTAAAAGAACGAGATGTTTCTTTGAATTAAGCGCTTCCAAAGAAATGTTTGCTCCGACCTCTGGCACTCCTGTTGCATCTACGACAACTTCCACAAAATCTGATTGAATTACTTCTCTATAATCATTTGTGACGACCATTTGATGCGGCTTCGCATGCTGCTTGTAAAAATTCGCTGCCTTCTCTGCTGCACTAAGGTGAATATCACAAACACCTGCTACAATCATGCCTGGAATTTTAGAAATTTGTGAAATAAGTCCAAAGCCCATTTGGCCTGCCCCAATAATTCCTACTTTGATTGGATCTCCACTGCGTTCTCGAGCTAACAACTGTTGATAGATTGACATCTAAATCATCCTTTCAGGTTTTCTTGCTTCTCGGGTAGATTGCTAGAAAAATAATCTGAAACTTTTAACAAATGTTATAAAAATTAACAAAAATCTGCTTCTTGTAACATTTGTTATTTTATTTATCATTTGTTATGAACTTAGTTTATATGATGTGTCAACTTTGTGTCAAGATAAAATCGATAAAATTTTCAATCTTTTTGAGTCTAAAGACTCAAAAAAACTACCTAATATGATTAGGTAGTTACTTTAATAAGGCATCTCCTGTTCGTTCATCCGTAATTAATACATGAATTAATCCACCTTCTAATGCTGCCCGGATCGCTTCAATTTTTTCTTCTCCTCCAGCAACACCAATGACAAGCGGGATTTCTTTCAGCTTTTGCGGGCTTATGCCCATTACCCTGTCGTTCCATGGGTGAGGATACACTTCCCCTTGGTGATCAATAAAGTTATAGCAAATGTCACCCGCTACATCCTTCGCTTGAAGAATATCCTCCTCTCCGCTTGTCATATAAGATTTCACCATCGTTGAATGCTGCGGAACCCCGCCAATCCCGACAACCGCAATATTTGATGATTCTCCTAGTTCAATCACTTTTTTGATTGACGGCTGCCGAATCAGTACATCCTTCGCTTCTTTCGTATCAAGCATGACAGGCACATGTAAAAACTCACATTTAGATTTGAGTGCCTCTGTGCATCTCGCAATAATATAATTGGCATGGATATCAACATCTTCGTTTCCCACACCCCCGACTAGAGGAACAAATGTCACGGATGGGTAGTGCTGAACTGACGTAAGCGCTTTCGCCATTTCATGCAAAGTGGTTCCTGAGGAAAAACCGATGACTTGTCCATCCTTCATGACTTTTAATAAAAAGCCTGCCGCCGCAGCGCCAATTCGGCTTTTTGTTGTTTCTTGACTGAGCGTTTCCACACAGACGACTTCTCGCAGCCCATATTTCCGCTCTATTTTTCTTTCTAATGATCCATATTGTTGATTCACTTCATCATGAATAATGATTTCCACGATTCCTGCTTCACGTGCTTTTGCCAAATATTTCGATATGAGCGAACGGCTAACCCCAACCGCTTCTGCTATTTTAGATTGAGTGGCGCCTTCTTCATAATACATATGCGCAACCTTAATGAGCAGTCTTCTTTCATCATGGAATGTCATAATAACCCTTCTTTCCGCTTAAGTGTTCCCTAACAAATGATATCTAAAATAACATTTGTTAAAAACAGATTAAATGAAAAAAATAACAGAGTCAATACTAGAGACGTGCTCTTTCCAAGAATGAAAAAAGCCGCACATGAAGCGGCGGCTTTAAAAGATGTTTTTATTCATTTGTTTAATGGCTGCTTTTTCAAGTCTTGAGACTTGTGCTTGAGAAATTCCGATCTCTTCAGCGACTTCCATTTGCGTTTTTCCTTGGAAGAAGCGTTTGCGCAGAATCATTTTTTCTCGATCATTCAATCGGCGCATTCCCTCTTTTAAGGCCAATTCCTCTACCCATTGTGTGTCTTTGTTCCGATCATCACTAATTTGATCCATCACATAAATCGGATCTCCTCCGTCATTATAGATCGGTTCAAACAAAGAAACAGGATCTTGAATCGCATCTAGGGCAAAGACAATTTCCTCATGAGGCACTTCCAGCACTTTGGCAATGTCTTCTGCCGTTGGCTCCTTGCTTGTCTCACTTATCAGCCTCTCACGAACCTGAAGCGCTTTGTAGGCAATATCTCTAAGTGAACGAGACACCCGAATTGGGTTGTTATCACGCAAGTATCGACGGATTTCTCCTATGATCATAGGGACCGCATAAGTTGAAAATCTGACATTGTGGCTTAAATCAAAATTATCAATTGATTTCATTAATCCGATACAGCCTACTTGGAAGAGATCATCCACATACTCGCCTCTGTTGTTAAAACGCTGAATCACACTTAAAACCAACCGCAAATTGCCATTGACTAGCTTTTCTCTTGCTGTATCGTCACCCTCATCCTGCAGCTGTCTGAACAATTTTCTCATCTCTTCGTTTTTCAGAACAGGCAGTTTGGAGGTGTCGACTCCGCAGATTTCCACTTTATTTCTGGACACTTTTTTCCCTCCCTACAGGAGCTGTTGTACAAAGTTCAGTATCTCCTTGGGTTGGAAAAATATGCACGAGTGATGATGAGAATCATGAGAAAAGAAGTTGATACCTTTGACAGCAAAGGGACAGAGCTTTCAAAAAAATTTTTTTAGACCATTTTGTTAAATTCTTTTTGTAATCGTTTAATAATTCTTTTTTCAAGTCTTGAAATATACGACTGGGAAATTCCTAACATATCAGCGACATCTTTTTGGGTTTTTTCTTCACCGCCAACTAAACCGAATCTGAGCTCCATAATCTGCTTTTCGCGGTCATTTAATTGCTCCAGCGCTTTTTTCAAAAGTTTTTTATCTACATTTGCTTCAATATCCCGTGTGATAATATCATCATCTGTTCCAAGTACGTCTGATAAAAGCAGTTCATTTCCGTCCCAATCAATGTTGAGCGGCTCATCAAACGACACTTCTGAACGAATTTTATTATTTCGGCGCAAATACATCAAAATCTCGTTTTCAATACATCTCGAAGCATATGTCGCAAGCTTGATCTTTTTTTCTGGATTAAATGTATTGACTGCCTTAATCAGGCCAATAGTTCCAATACTAATTAAATCCTCAATATTAATCCCTGTGTTTTCAAATTTTCTTGCGATGTAGACCACCAACCGCAAATTTCTTTCAATCAGGATAGCCCTTGCTGTTTGATCACCTTTTGGTAATTTGACAAGCAGTTCCTGCTCTTCATCCTTTGATAATGGCGGCGGCAGCGCCTCACTACCACCAATATAATAAATCTCATCACTCTTAAGACCTAGCTTCATGAGGAGTTTATACCAGTAGTAAGTGAGTTTAAATTTTAATTTTTTCATCTTCTTCTCCCTTCTAAATGTCAAGTTGACCTCGTAAGATAAAAGACATCACCAAAACTTAAGACACCCCTTGGATGATTTTTCCGTCTAACATATCTGGATGAATGATGGATTGAAATTCCTGATCTGCTGATAAACCGCTCAGACTCATGCCTACAAAACACTTGGCTGGCTGGATCATATGCGTCTTTGAATAAATGATGACCGTATCTGGTTTTAAGCATAGAAGAAACCCGTGATCATGACCGACCGCTCGATATGGAACAAGTCTTAAACGGTCAAGAAGCGGAAATTGATCATCGAGCTTTTGCATCACTTCAACAGGATGAGACTGCTTCATAAGCTCTATAAATGGCTCTCCGCAAATGGACATGAGCTGATCTGCTTGAACGATCATCACAGGTGTTTTCGTCATAGGATCATACAGCTGATTACCGGAATCGACGAGTCCCTTTAAACGGATGATCTCCCCGTGAATGTGTATCTCCACAAGGACTTGTTCATCAAACTGTCTTTTTTTCGCACCGACCTCTCCTAATCTTTTCTTTGAAAACAGCCAAATCGCAGGAAAGCCGGTTAAAACGAAAAGCCAGCTAATGGGATCACCAAAGCCATCATTTTGTGAAATCAGCAGCCCGTCTTGAATAACAGTATTGGTTTGTAAAAACGAATGAACCCCGATCATGCCTCCTCCCATCAAAAATGTGATAAAGTAAAAAGCAAACAGGTTTTGAAAAAAGGATCGAAATCTTTGAAATCCAAAAGTAGCAAGCACGATCAAGACAGAAAAAAGCAGTTTGCCCAAAGGGTGTGACACAAACATTGCAAATGGTGTAAAGAGCAAGAGAACAATGCTCGATCCAATCAGAGCTCCTAACATATATCGCCGTTTTTTTACTTGTCGTTTGAGAATAAATGCAGTGAGTAAGAGAAGCAATAGATCAAAACAAAAGTTTAACAGCCAAATCACATCTAAATAAATGACCACCTTCTGCTCCTTTCATCTGAAACAAAGAATCAAAAGCAGTACTTGCACTTGTTTGTACCAGTATAAAACAGCCAAGAGATGGAAGTCTGTCAATTCTTGTTGGGGATGATAGAGAACTTTTGGTGGATTGTTATTGTTTTTGTCGAGGAATGAGAGCACAAAGCAAGAGAGTGTGCTTCCGGACAAGCTTTCAAACAATTATTCGAAACGAAAAAGACACGCTCCAAGGAGTCGTGCCTTTTTTTAAGGATTATTTTTCATTGATATTTAATGTGCCTGAAGCCTTTTGTCGAGTAACATTTCCATAATCATCCCGAACAATCACTTCAATGACTGCACCTTTTGCTTTAGCGGTAGAAGTAGCTGTCCAGTAGCCTTCATATGTTCCGCCGGCTACCTCACGAAGCGGAAGTTCTGTTGTATTTTGCAGCTTTGATCTCGCGTTTGTCAGCGGCATATGAATGACAAACGTTGCGTCTAGCTTTTCTCTGCTGTTAAATGAAATTTTAACAGACTCACCTGATGATAGATTGACATTCTCTGCTGGGGTCAGCTTAGAAATCTCAGGCGCTTCGTATTGAACATCGATATCGACTTTTTTAGTCGTTTTGTTTCCTGCTGCATCTTTTGCTGTAACTTTGATCGTATTTTTCCCGTTCTCAAGCAGGATTCTTGCAGAATATTTCCCATCTTTTATTGCTGCCTTTTTTCCATTCACAGTGACTTGATCAAGATGATCATCGGTTACCTTTCCTTCTACAGTGAGTGATTCTTTGTTAGATTTCCCCCCTTTTTTTGGTGTATCTATCGTTACCACTGGGGCTGTTTGATCAATGATCACCTTGACTGATTTGGATTTTTTCGTTGCGCCTTTATCCGTAACAGTGGCAGCCGTAAATACATGCTCTCCGCTTGACACTGTAACCTTCTCTTTGAAAGCACCCGACTGATCTGCTTTCACTTTGGCAATCTCTTTATCGTCTTGATAGATCGCTACATCAAGCCCTGGAGAGGCTTTACCTTCAATCTCCAGTTCATCTTTGTTCGTGATCGTTCCAGCCTTTGGAGATGTTATTTCTGGCACATCTGCTTCATATTGGACAAGCGCACGAATCATATAATTTCCCTCTTCTTTTGGAGAAGGAGAAAAGGCACCGCTTGTCAGCTGCCAGCTTCTTTCAGCATTTGGTCCATCTTCATCTGTTGCAAGGCCTGGAGATTCCGTATTCTTTTTCGTTTGAATATAGACAAGATAGAAATCTCCATCCACCGTAATGGCTTGATCTTCTAAATCTACTTTTGTCCATTCACCATTACGCAGCGCATTCGCTTTAAAAGGTCCCGCGATTTTCTCACCTGGAGCGCCGTCCTTTCCGGAAGCATCATACACTTCAACCGCAAATTCATTCCCGCCAGGGGCTGGCCACTCTGTTGTCCAGAAACGGAAAAGCCCCCCTGTGACCTGCGCTTGTTTCTTCCCTTTTTCTAATGAAAATTTCACCGCCCAGCCATTACCAGGATCATAGAACGCCCGCGCATTTTCAGCTGTTCCGTCATCGTAGCCAATTTCGCCAGCAAAACCGATGAAAGGTTCCAGCTTGATTGCTTTTTCAAACGGTTTTTCTGTCACATCGGCTGTAAACGAATATCCTTTAAACCCTTTCGCAAATACTTTGACTGTATACACACCGCTCAATGCCTCTAGAGAAAACTCGCCAGATTCATCTGTTTTCACCGGCTCAATTTTCGCATCCTCTACAAGATAAACCGTAGCATCCTTTACTTTTTCACCCGTTGTTTCATTGACAATTGTGCCAGATATCGTTCGTTTTTCTAGTGGCTGTAATGAAAAATTTGCCTCTGCTTGATCATTTGCAGAAATATTGACTTTTTGTGTGCGTGATTCAAAGCCATATGCTTCAGCTTTCACTGTAAATTCCCCTGCACCATGAGAAAGCTGATATCTCCCTGTCGCTTCATCTGTGTACGTGGACTTGCCGCTTTCAAGAACACTGATTTCTGCCTTCATCGGAAGAGCTTTGATAGATGGGGCATCTAAGCTTTTTTCCTTTTTCATCTGGACATGCTTTTCTTTTATTTTAGCAGGCTTTGCACTTTTCGGATCGACGGGTTTCTTCTGCTCCTGTGCTGGCTTTTCTTTTTTGATGACGCCAAGTTGTTTCTTTGCCTTTTGAGGCAAGGCTTGATCTGTTATTTTCACATCATCTAAATAAAAACCGTCTTTTGTCACACTGCCATCCGTTCTTAGCTGAAAAATAACTCTCACGTTCTGACCTTTGTAGGCAGATAAATCTACTTCTCCTTTTGTCCATCCACTTGTTTTGCCTGTGTAGGCTGCCACTTGGACAGCATCTTCCCCCTCAGGCTGCACATGAATATGCACATAGTCATAATTTGCTTCAAGGTCATGCCAGTATTGAAATTGTAAAAAGGAGGAGCCTGACTCAGGTACAGCAATCATCGGCATAGATAAATGAGCATCTGTTTGATTTTCATAAGGACTGTCTAGGTTTGTAGCGTAGACATGATCTCCAGTAAAGGCCTGTTTCGGACCTGTGGTCGGCTTCCCCCACTGCCAAGGATCTTTTGTTCCACCACTGAACCATCCACTTGGCCAAGCTTCAAAATCTTGCGAGTAGCCAGTCGTGATGGATGTTTTAATCGAAAGCGTATACGGTTCTGATGCGGCTTCATTTTCTCCAAAATCTTTCACAATCCATCGGTACGTGACGTTTTCTCCCTCAAGTTCTGGGAGCTGGACAACATATGTCCCTTTTAAATGATTTCCATCCGTTCGTTTTGCTTGAAGCGTCTCCCTTTTCCCTTGATCCACTTGATAGCTCAAGGAGACATTTGTCACAGCTACTTCATCTTCTGCTGTAATACTAAGAGGTGTTGGCGTAGAGGCAAAAATTTCATTCGGTCCTTTATGAGAAAAAACAGGTGGTTCTGTATCTTCTCCTTCTGTTGTTACCTGCCCTTCAATCTTGCCAATTCCATCTGTTAATGCTGTAATGGCTTCTTTTGCATCAACTAATCCTGCCCCATAGCCATTGTTAGGGGATTCCGGGAATTGTTGATCTGTCAGTGGTTTTGCAGTATCAATGAGAATTTCTTCAATCTCTTCAACAGACAGATCTGACTGTACTTGGCGCAGAAGAGCCACAACAGCTGAAACATGCGGACCTGCCATCGAGGTTCCATTCCAGCCATCCTCATACCCTTTCCCTGGAATAGAAGAACGAATGTTTACCCCTGGGGCCGCAATATCTGGTTTCATGACCCCATATGGAGAGGGACCTTGCAAAGAGAAAGAACCCAGTTTGTTGTTTTGATCTGTTGCACCCGTCGCAAAGGCTTCGGGATAGTTCGCAGGATTTGCAATAGATCCCTCACCGCCAGGGTTAAATAAATCCGTATTACCAGCTGAAAATTCTGGGAAGATGTCCGCAGCTCTCCAAGCATTGACCACATCTTTATACCAATCATCAAGACCAGGCCCACCGCCCCAAGAATTATTGACCACATCTGGCGCCTTTTCTGGATGAGGGGTTCCGTTTTTATCTTTTGGAGCTAAAATCCATTCACCTGCGTCAAGCAGATCAGCATCTGATCCACCATCTTCTGAGAAAGCTTTCACCGCGATCCATTTTGCACCTGGTGCGACTCCAATTTGATTCTCTCCATTTGGCTCAGAGCCAACCATCGTTCCCGTTACATGTGTACCATGCTCTAAATCATCGTATGGCGCTTCAGAACCTGTCGTTGCATCGTACCAATTGAATTCATGAGAAGGTTCATTCGGACGTGCAGGATCAAATCCACGGTATTTTTCTTTTAATGCAGGATGATCCCATTCCACACCTGTATCAATACTTGCCACAACGGTACCAGTTCCGTCATAGCCTAAAGCCCACGCTTCTGGGGCATGAACTTGAGAAATGTTCCACTCGATTCCATCTGCTGCTTTGATTTGTTTGTTTTTCTTTGAAGTCTTCAAATCAACAGGACGATGGATTTGACGGATTTCATTTGGCAGCACTTGATCTACTTCTGGGAAGGAAGCCACCTTTTCCATGACTTCTTTCGTTCCCGTCACAGCGAGACCATTTACAATATAGTACGAATGAATATCCTTCACTTGCTTTTTCTTTTGTGCCTTTTGTAAATAAGCAAGCAGCGCTTCTTGCGTCTCTTCAGACGTCGCTCTTAGTTCTGATACGACAGCTGATCTTTTTGTGTACTGCGTTTTAGCTGCTGTTAACTTCTGTTTTTTGGCCTTTGACACAGCATCCTTCGCCACTTTTTTGACATTGGTTTGTTCCTTCATTTTGACTAAAAAGGTCACCTTGTCTTCTTGTTGAAACTGTTTCATTAATCTAGATGAGATCTTTGCTTTTGTTTTCTTGGAGGAAACAGCTTCATCTTGATATGAGGTAGAAGTCGATTTTGCTTGAACCATCCCAAAGCTTGTCATCGTTAAAGTACCAATCACCAAAAGACTCATCAAACGATAGCCGGCGGTCTTGCGAAACTTCACTTTCAATCAAATCCCTCCTCCTCAAATGGTCAAACAGTGTATGGGTTTAACTCCTCCCTTTCCTTTGTTCATGACAAGATTCATGGTGTTCTATTTAATGTAGTCAAATAAAGTTCATCATTTTGTCGCTTTTTGTAATAGGATTTAAAAATGATTCTTTTTACTTAATCACTCTAAGTCGAAATACATATGTTGAATAAAGTAGCCCAGACAGATTTAAGACTTTTTGATTAGGAGTGATACAGGTTTCTTTATATATTGGACATGAAAAAATCCCCTTCCGGTGGAAGGGGATGAGTGATACTCGATTAGCGTTTATTACGATTGCGCAAGAACGTTGGGATATCCAGCGTATCATCGCTTGATTGTGTATTTTGTCTCGGCTGAGATGATGACTGCTGATGTTCCTCACGCTTGACTTCACGTTTTTGAGGAATGGATTGATTTTGCTTTAATCCTTGCCCTAATGGATTTCTTTGTGGTTTTGACACCTCTGGCTCTTGCTCAATAAATCCCGTTGCGATCACGGTTACCACAATTTCATCCTTCAAGTTATCATTAATGACAGAACCGAAAATCATGTTTACATCTTCATCAGATGCAGAAGCCACAATGTCCGCTGCTTCTTGTACCTCATAAAGACTTAGGTTCGTACCACCAGTAATATTCATGATGACACCTTGTGCACCGTCGATTGCCGTTTCCAGAAGTGGTGAAGAAATAGCTTTCTTCGCAGCTTCAGCGGCACGATTTTCACCAGTCGCAACACCGATACCCATAAGAGCAGAACCTTTATTGGACATGATCGTTTTCACGTCAGCAAAGTCAAGGTTGATTAAACCTGGTGTAGCAATAAGATCTGAGATCCCTTGAACACCTTGTCGTAGCACGTTATCTGCTGCACGGAATGCTTCAAGCATTGGCGTGTTTTTATCAACAATTTCAAGCAAGCGATCATTTGGAATCACAATTAATGTGTCAACTGCTTCCTTCATAGAAGCAATTCCTTCGACTGCTTGAAGCTGACGCTTTCTTCCTTCAAATGTGAAAGGACGAGTCACGACTCCAACTGTCAATGCACCAGAATCTTTTGCGATTTTTGCAATGACAGGTGCAGCACCCGTACCAGTTCCACCGCCCATACCAGCAGTAACAAAGACCATGTCTGCGCCTTTTAATACTTCTTCAATCTGTTCTTTGCTTTCCTCAGCAGCTTTTTTACCGACTTCAGGATTCGCACCTGCTCCAAGCCCTCTTGTCAGCTTAGCACCGATTTGCATTTTCGTTTCTGCTTTTGATAGATTTAACGCCTGTGCATCTGTGTTGACTGCAATGAAATCGACACCTTGTACGTCATTTTCGATCATTCGGTTGACAGCGTTATTTCCGCCTCCACCTACTCCGATTACTTTAATTGATGCTAGGCCGTCTATATTTGTTTCAAACTCCAACATGCTGAATCCTCCTAATCCGTCGAAAATCTAATTCTATTCCCAGAACATATTAAATAGTTTTTTCATTTTGCCCGGTTTTTTATTTGTCTCTTCTTGTGCTTTTTGTTTTACTTTCGGTCTTGGCTGCGCTTCTTTTACTTGTGGTGCAGAAGAAACCGGCTCCATGGACGCGCCTACTTCATGAAACGCCTCATCCGGCATTTGGAATCCAACCTGTCTGCCCTGAATCTTTGCATTGCGATAAGCAAAGTGGATCAGACCCACTCCTGTCATATACTGAGGTTCTCTCACCCCAATATAATTCGGACTTGCAATTCTAACATTGTTTTGCAAGACCGTTTGTGCAAGAGAAAGGATACCTGGTATAGCTGCCTGTCCACCTGTTAAAACGAATCCTCCAGGCAAATCATGGACACCCATATTTCTTAATTCCTCTGCCACAAAGAGCAAGATTTCTTCCAGCCGCGCCTCGATGATATTAGCCGCTTCAAGCTGTGTATACGTCTGTTTCTGATCGGTACCGATGACAGAAACTTCAAATGTTTCCTCAGACGATGCCTCATCATAAAACGCATGTCCAAATTGTTTTTTGATTCGTTCAGCTTCTTCAGTAGAAGTTCTAAGTCCTATAGACAAATCTTTTGTAATGTTCTCTCCGCCCAAAGGGATACTGTGAGTAGAATAGAGATGCCCGTTTTCAAATACGGAAATCGTTGTAGATCCGCCGCCAATATCGACGAGAGCTACCCCTAGATTTTTTTCATCTTTCGATAATGCTGCTGAGCCCGATGCGAGCGGCTGCAAGCAAATATCCATAATTTCAATTCCAGCTCTTTCTACACATCGGAGCCAGTTATGTAGAATCGTCTTAGAACCTGTAATTAACGTTCCATCCACCTCTAGCCGAACACCAAGCATTTTTTTCGGATCAGTGATCTCATCTCTTCCGTCGACGATAAATTGTCTCGGGATGACGTCTACGACGAGATGTTCTTGAGGAATAGATACTACCTGTGCAGCATCTAAGACACGTCTCACATCTTCAGCATGTATTTCTTTGTTTTCACTAGATACTGCGACCACGCCGCTCGTGTTCTGAATATGAATGTGGTTTCCGTTAATTCCGACAATCGCCTTTTGTAAAGGAAAACCTACCATTCTTTCAGCCTGTTCAAATGCTTGTCTAATAGAATGAACTGTCTCATCTATATCAACAATCGATCCTTTTTTTAACCCTTCTGAAGGGACATTTCCAACACCTATAATGTTAAGCGAATCATCCGCCATTTCTCCGACGATGACTTTTATATTGGATGTACCGATGTCAAGGCTGACGTAAATTTCATTGTTGTTCATTCTATGGCACCTCCTCACATATCAATACTTTCTATTCTATTATTTGCTGAACAACAATACAATGAATGTGTTTTTACAAGTGTGTAACAAAACTTAAAAAATCAACATTTTTTATTAGGATTACTGAAAATATTCGTTACATCATATGTATATCCTTTTTTATGACTCACTTTTTTTCTTTTTTTCTCTAGAAATTGTCCATTTTGTTAGTAGAATTCTTCGAATAACTGCTATATTTTGAAACAATCTAACGCCGAAAGCAAACATTCCGACTAAATACAAGTCTACACCAAGATGGACGCCCAGAAAAGCTAAACTTATTGCAAGTATAATATTAAAGAAAAAGCCTGATACAAACACTAGTTCATCGTATGCCCCTTGCAGATGTGCCCTGATTCCACCAATCAATGTATCAAGCGCAGCAAGTACAGCGAGGGAAAGATAATTAGAATACTCATTCGGTATCGTAAAATTTGTTAAGAAACCGATCGCAACTCCTATGATTAAGCCAAGTACAGGAAGCCACATTAAGATTTTCCCTCCTTTACATCGTCAAGAGGCTTCAACTCGTTTAACTGAATCGCACCGTCATATGCTTTTAATTGAATTTGCTGCTTCGGCTGGCTAATACTTAAGCCGAAATTTTCCTGAGCAAACAAATCACCAATATCTGATACATTTAAACGGCTATATAATTTGTCGGCCTGGTCGCTGATCATCTTGATGGTCACTTCATCACCATCTAAGCTGTAGCCATCCATTTTCGTCGTGCCATTAATATCTCGAATCACACTTGTATTAATCACACGGTGGTCATTAATGGAAATATGTTTTGCCCCATACATATTTGCTTCGTTGATTAACTTTTTCAGAAGATCAGGCGGGATATTTTTCACTTCTTCCCCGGTCAGTTCCTTGGAGAAAAGCTGAGAGATGTCAACTTCAATTCCTTCCCCTGTCACTTCTGTAAAACCAGCCTTTTCTTTTAAATCTTTTAATGTTTTTGTCAGTTGAGCTTCTTTTGATTGATCTCCTTGATGACCATACTTTTTCAGCATTTCATCGTATTTATCAATTTCTTTCAGTAAATCCAATTCTTTACTTTTAGATGCAGATAAATCCTCTCTTAGCTCCCACACATCGCGAGTATCACGAACTTTGGGCTTTTGCAATGAATTAAATTGGATGGAGACCATGATGCCGAATATCACCATTAAGGCTGTCAAACTAAGTAAAGGCTTCTTTTTCCTCAACACCACTCACCTTTTCACTTTTAATCTTTGTGTTTTAAAAGAGGATTCATACGAATATCCTTTTTTTCAATCGTCATCGAAATGTGATCACTTGTCAGCTGATCGACTACTCCTCCTGCAATATTTAATGCAGGTATTAACACAGCCGGATCACCAATAGCAGAAATAACAAATGGCGCTGGATGCTGAACCCCGTCAACTGTAACAACTGGGCCGTTACAATGTATGTACGATTGGTGTGTAATTCTCTGTCCATTAATAGATACAGCAGAGGCCCCTGATATAAACAGTTCGTTTATCACATGAAAAATGTGGCTCTCATGAACAATGTAATTATTGACATTTTGTCCACTCGGGATATAAGATGCATCTTCAAGGGATACTTTTACCCCTTTTCCTTTTACACCGATCTCTCCTGTAAACATCCTGTATTTCTCAACATCTTCCAATACATTAAAATACTGCTCTTTTTCATTTTTCAAATTGGCCTCAGTGGCTTGAACCTGTGATTGTAGGCTATATAATTCTTTTTCAAGTTTCTGATTCGCCTTTTCTTGCTTTGTCAGCTGACTTTTCAAGGAATATTCTTTTTTCCATTGCTCTGTTCGGATGACATCTGCCTGATGCTGCTTTGTATATTGGTATGAAAAAGAAATCAGAAAACCAAGAACAAGCATTACAATTGAGAATATAACTGTTTTGCCTCTCAACGTTCATCTTCCTTTTTCTTAGATTTAAACGCTTCAAAATACGTCGCGACTTCCATATGGATTGTGCCTTTTTCAGATGGCGAAAGTTCTTTTACAATGGCAGGATAGGTTTTCATTTTATCAGCGAATGTTTTAATTGATGCAATCACGGTGTTCCCGTCATTCATATAAAATTTAACGAGCCACTGGTTTGAGCTTGTCGGCACATAATATATTTCTGAGATGAGTTCCTGAATAGAGGCTGGCAGCTGATTTAAAGTTCTAACCGTTTGCTTCAGCTTCTCTTTATTGTCCCAATCAACAAAAATAGGTCCTGCATGACTTGGTGTGACTTCTTCTGGAAATACTGTCCCATTTTCAAGAAGCTCATAGTATAGATTTCCCTTTTGAAGATAAGCAATATTGGCATATTCTTTGACAGCAATACTAACCTTATTTGGAAAATGTTTTTTGATACTGACACTTTTAATCAGTTTGTTTTGTTTAATATGATCTGCTGTTAAATCTTTATTTAAATTCCAAAACTCTGTTTCGCCTTCTTTAATCTGGGAAAGTTTCACAAGCTGTTTTGTAGGGACATGCTCGTTACCCGTAATAGTTAAAGAAGAAATTTTACTGATTGGTGTCTGCAAATAAATAATGATTAAAACCATGATAAAAAACAGTAGAATAAAAGAGATTAGTCTCCGATTCGCTTTCTGCTTCCTTTGTTCTTTAATTTTAGGAATCCGTTCTTCTATATTGACGATCTTTTCATTTTCATGATCAGGCCGCATATATATTCTTCACCCCATTCAAAGCTGCTTGTCCACACCTTTGGGTCATCATTTTGATGAGAAAACAAACGGCATTCTTCATGCCGTTTGTTTTCCTGTGATGCCATCATTCATAAATCTTGCTTTTAATTTGCTTCACCGATAATTTCTACTTCTGTATGCATATCTACATTGTAGTCATCTTTAATTTTCTTTTGGATGTACTGAATTAAGTCCAGCACGTCTTGAGCAGTAGCCCCGCCAGCGTTCACAATAAAGTTTCCATGCATGTCAGAGATTCTTGCTCCGCCAATTTGGTACCCTTTTAAATTCGCTTTTTCTACAAGCTGTCCTGCATATTCAGGCAGCGGATTTCGAAAAATACTTCCCGCACATGGTCGATTATAAGGCTGTGTTTCCTTGCGATAGTCTTTATTTTGCTGCATTTTCTTTGTGATTTTCTCGCGATCATCCTGTTTTAACTTAAACACGGCCTCGAGAACAATGCCTGGTCGTTCCTTTTGAAGGACAGACGTTCTGTAGCTAAAGTTCATCTGCTCATTTGTTAGCCACTCGATGCTTCCATCTTCAAATAAGATTCTCGCTTTCACAAGAATTTTACTGATATCAGATCCGTGCGCACCTGCGTTCATATAAACAGCGCCGCCAATAGACCCTGGAATACCAGCTGCAAATTCCAGCCCTGAAAGACCCTGCTTACTAAGAGACGTTGCAAGCCTTACAACAGAATAGCCGCCGCCAACTGTAATTTCTTCACCATTTACAGTTAAGTGATCAAGTCCAGCGCCTAACTTCAGGACGACACCGCGTATTCCTTTATCAAGTACGAGTAAATTTGATCCTCTTCCAATAACCGTCCAGTCCGCATGGTGTTTTTTTATCTGATCCATGATCGTTTTAACTGCATCAATATCTTTAGGAACGATCAATAGATCAGCCGGCCCGCCTATTTTCATTGTCGTATGATTTGCAAGCGGCTCATTTTCAAGCACTTTACCGACTTGCGCTTCTAATAATTCATTCTTCAAGTTCTCCATATTACCCTCCGCCTTACCTAATATCATTCCATCATGTAGTCGTAATTTCTTTTAATACATTATATAAACGTCCAGCCGCATCTGGTACTCCGAGTTCTTTTGTTAAACGGCTCATTTCGTTTAATTTTTCTTCATGACCAGCAATTTCATCAATGGCATGAAGGAGGCTCTCTCCAGAAAGCTCTGATTCTCTTAAAACGATTGCAGCGTCATGCTTTTCTAGTGATCTTGCATTGATTTCCTGGTGATTTGCCGTCACGTATGGACTTGGAATAAAAATAGTTGGAATTCCAAGGGCTGTCACTTCAGCAATCGTTGTGGCTCCCGCTCTTGCAACAATCACATCAATCGATTTCAAGTACTCCGGCATTTGATGCAAGAAAGGCTTTGTAATCATATTAGGTGCTGCACCTTTTTCCTTTAGTTCGTTCAGCACTTTTTCATAATGAACCTCACCTGTGATATATAAAAGCTGATAGTTCTTAGCCTTTAATTCATCTTGCATGTCAATAACTGCTCTATTAATCGGCGCAGCCCCCCGGCTCCCGCCAAAAATAAGAACCGTTTTTTTCTTTTCATCCAGCCCAAACTCCTTCAGAGATTTCCCCTCTTTTATAGAGACGACTTCAGAGGCTCTAGGGTTTCCCGTAAATACAACCTTTTCAGATGGAAAATGTGCCTTTGCTTCTTCAAAACAGATGGCTACCTTATCAACATACCTTGCTAAAAACTTATTTGTGATACCAGGCAGGCTGTTCTGTTCGTGAATAATGGTCGGAATCTTCAGCTTAGAAGCTGCATAAACAACAGGGCCGCACACATAACCACCTGTTCCAATGACCGCATCTGGCTTAAATTCCTTTAAGTAAGATTTACTTTTTTGAACGCCTTTTAGAAATCTCATCACCGTTTTTACATTATCAAAGGAAAGCTTTCTTTTAAAACCTGAAATTTCTATGGACTTGAAAGGGATATTTTCTCTTTCTACAATTTTCTTTTCAAGTCCATTTTCAGTACCAATATATAAAAATTCTACATCAGGATGCAGTCTTTTCACTTCTTTAATAAAAGCTAAGGCCGGATAAATATGTCCGCCTGTTCCGCCTCCACTGATTACTATACGCATTATACCATTTCCCCTCAATTTTTTTCTGCTCTGAACAAAGTATAAACCCTGTTTTAAACAACAGGGCTCCGTTAAAACCTGTAAAGAAGAGGTAAAAAACATGTTTTCGGATACTAAAGCTGTCTTTTTCACTCTTCAAATCATTTTTTTGTACTTTTGCAAAATAAATGTCATCATGGTTTCATGAACTAGCAGCATTAGTATCTAGCGTACCTGCTTACATTCAAGAGTACGCCAATGGCCATCAGCATTAATGTCAGTGATGAGCCGCCATAACTTAGGAATGGGAGCGTGATACCTGTCACAGGGATAAGTCCAGTAACAACTGCGATATTAATCATCACTTGAATGGCAACCATTGAAATAATGCCAACTGCTAGGAAACTTCCATATAAGTCTGGGGCTCCAAGTGCTATTCGTATGCCTCTCCATAATAGAACACTAAAGAGCAGCAAAATGAGTGATCCTCCTATAAAGCCAAGTTCTTCAGACAATATTGCAAAGATGAAGTCTGTTTGAGGCTCAGGTAAATAAAAGAATTTTTGTCTACTTTGACCGAGACCCATCCCGAACAAACCGCCTGGACCAACAGCGTATAAGGATTGAATAATTTGAAACCCACTGCCTAGTGGATCTTCCCAAGGATTTAAGTACGATGTAATTCGTTTTATGCGGTAGGGCGCTGATAAGACTAGTGCAGCAAATCCGCTGAGCCCTAAAAGACCGAGAAATATAAAGTGAGCAATTCTCGCACCTGAAACAAATATCATAATAATACAGGTTCCAACCATTACCGTCCCTGTTCCCAAATCTGGCTGCAGCATGATGATGGCAAATGCAGAAAACACAATGCCTAATGCTGGTGCGAAACCTTTACGAAAGGATGTGATATTTTTTTGTTTTTCAGATAAGAATTTTGCAAGAAACGCAATCATCGCAAGCTTCATAAATTCAGAGGGCTGAATACTAAACGCACCGACACCGATCCAGCTTCTTGATCCATTTCTCTCCATACCGATACCAGGAATAAGTACAAGCAACAAAAGGAGAAAACAAACAGCAATCAATATCTTTGACCAAGTCCGCCACGTCCAATAATCGACTCGCATAATGAAAAACATCGCGATAACTCCGATTCCGGCAAACAAAAGCTGTCTTTTTGCAAAATAAAACGAATCATCAAATTTATACGATGCCCACACAGCACTAGCGCTGTACACCATAATTAAACCAATCGTCAATAAAAGTAACGTAATGACAACAAGCAAAAAGTCCGGAGAAGTTTTCTTATTCGTCAAGAGACCGACACCCCAAGCATAATTTCATTTGGGCTGTCAGTCATACGAGAGACAAGCCCTTATTTAAGCATATGCACGGCGTTTACAAACATGTCTCCACGTTCTTCAAATGTTTTATGCTGATCCCAGCTTGCACAAGCCGGGGATAATAAAATCACGTCTTCTTCTTCAGAAATGTTAAACGCCGCAGGTACTGCTTGTTCAACATTATCGACATGTTTTACGTGATGTATTCCCAGTTCTTCACCAAGCTTCACAAACTTAGGTGCCGTCTCACCAAATGTAATAATTCCTTTTACATTTTTCATAAAAGGTTTCAATTCATCAAATTCATTGCCCCGGTCAAGTCCGCCGGCTAATAAAATAGTCGGCTGCTCAAAAGCTGACAATGCTTTACTTGTTGCCAGTATATTGGTGGCTTTACTATCGTTATAGAATTTTCTGCTTTGAATTGTATCTACAAACTGCAGACGGTGCTTCACTCCACTAAATGTCGTGAGAACGTGTGCGATTGCTTCATTTGAACAGCCTGCATTTTTCACGACACAAATAGCTGCCAAAATATTTTCTTGGTTATGCTCACCAGGAAGAACAACATCCTTTAAATCGATGATATGTTCATTCATGTAGTAGATCGCACCATTTTTAATATACGCACCATGTTCTACTTGCTCTTTCACGGAGAAAAACACTTTTTTTGCTTTTGAAGCTTCAGCCAGTTTTACGACTGATGGATCATCGAGGTTAATGACTGCTATGTCATCATCCAGTTGATGTGCGTAAACTTTCTGCTTTGCTTTTTCATATTCATCACGAGTGTGGTGATAGTCTAAATGTGCATCAAAAATATTTAATATTAAGCTGATTTTAGGTCTGAATTCAACTGTTCCCATTAACTGAAAAGAAGAGAGTTCAGTTACGATCCACTCATCACCAGCTGCCTTTGCAGCGACTTCGCTGGCAACTGTGCCAATATTACCTGCCACTAAAGTTTTTTGACGGTCTTGTTTCAACATTTCATAAATCAAAGTCGTGGTAGTGGTTTTTCCATTTGATCCAGTAATCCCAATAAAAGGAGCTGAGGTTAAATGATAAGCTAATTCTATTTCCGTCCAAACTGGAATTTGGCGGCGAAGCGCCTCTTGAACCATCACATTTTCATATGGAATTCCAGGATTTTTAATTAAAATCGTAATTTCTTTATCATCGAACATACGAAGAGGATGGCTGCCGCAAATGACATCTATCCCCTTTTCAGAAAGAAGCTGAGCAGGTTCATTTTCTTCAAACGGCTTTTGGTCATTTACTATGACATTTACTCCATGCTCATGAAGAATTGAAGCTGCCGCATATCCGCTTTTTGCAAGACCTAATACTAGTACATGTTCGTTTTTTAACATTTGCATCTTATTCAATTATAACCACACCTCGATGTAAATTCCTAAAACAGCAAGTAATAAACCAGCTGTCCAGAAGGTGACAACTACTCTCCACTCAGACCAGCCAACTAACTCATAGTGGTGGTGAAGCGGACTCATCTTGAAGATTCTTTTTCCAGTTGTTTTAAAGGAGATCACTTGAAGAATAACAGATAACGTTTCGACAACAAATACTCCTCCAATAATGACAAGCAAAATTTCAAGCTTTGTTAAAATGGCAATCGCTACAATCGCTCCGCCTAAAGCAAGCGACCCTGTATCACCCATAAATACTTTTGCAGGATGCGCGTTAAACACAAGAAACCCAAGAACGGCTCCAGCAACAGCTACTGAAAAGATCGCTACATCGTACTGTGATTGATTCCAAGCCAGTATAGCAAAGGCTCCGAAGGCAATTGCAGCAGTTCCAGATAATAGACCATCCAGTCCATCCGTTAAGTTCACGGCATTAGAACCTCCGACAAGCATGAAAACGACAAGGATAAAGTAAGCCCATCCTAAATCAAAGCTGACATCTGTTCCTGGAATGCGAATCGTCGTTGCAAACTGATAATAATGGAAGACTGCATAAAAAATCACTGCGATCACGATTTGACCGATTAATTTCTGTTTCGATGTTAAACCTAGGTTTCGTTTCATCGCTACTTTAATATAATCATCTAAAAATCCTAATAGACCGTAGCCAAGCGTGACAAATAACAATAAAAACATTTCTGGACTAATCTCAGAAAATTTGTTGATCATCACAATCGTTGTAATTGTAATAGAAAAGATAATCATAATTCCGCCCATTGTCGGAGTACCTGATTTCTTTTGGTGAGACTGTGGTCCTTCTTCTCTAATACTTTGACCAAATTTAAGCCTTCTTAAAAACGGAATAAAAATCGGGGATAAAAGAACACTGATTAAAAATCCCATTATGATTGTAAACAATATCACCTGTTCAAGCATCGTTCTTTACTCCTTCCGAATTTCCAAAGCCGTTTTCCATCAGAAAATTACATTCATTATTAAGGTATTCATTCACGTTCTTCGTATGTTGTTTTTGTACAAAATGCTTCATTTCATTACACTCTTTTCATCATTTTAAGATTTGTTTAGATCTAAAATAGCGTCCATAGCAACCTGTGCATCATCAAAATCGTAAACTTGATCGCCAACGATTTGATATGTCTCATGACCTTTACCCGCTATTAAGACTGTATCGCCTTTTTTCGCATTGGCAATTGCAAAAAAGATGGCTTGTTTGCGATTCACAAAACTATGATAATATGCGTCTGGCACCCCATTTTCCATATCCTTTAAAATAGCTGAAGGATCTTCGCTTCTTGGGTTGTCTGATGTAAATACAGGTTCATCTGCATACTTCACAGCGATTTGGGCCATTTGAGGACGCTTTGTTTTATCACGGTCACCGCCGCAGCCTATCACACAGAAAATTTTGCCCTCTGTTAATTCTCTACACGTTGTCAGGACATTTTCTAAGCTGTCAGGTGTATGGGCGTAATCGACAATAACAGGAAAATCTTGATCACAGTTCACAAGTTCAAATCGGCCTTTGACTCCCTCCAGCTCTTCAATAGCACTTACAATCGTTTCAAATGTTAAGCCAGATACGATCCCTACTGATACAGCTGCTAGGATGTTGTACACATTAAACTTACCGATGAGGGCAACTGTCACATTTTTTGTGCCAATTGGAGTGATCAAATCAAATTGAGTTCCCTTCGGTTTGATTTGAATATTCTTTGCCATCACATCTGCTTTTTGCTCTAAGCCATATGTCATGACTTCAGCAGCTGTAACTTTTTCATAATAACTCGAAGCGTCATCATCTGCATTTAAAATCGCATGCTTTGGCTTATCGTGATGAAAGGCACTGCCAAGCTGTGAAAATAGCAAGCTTTTCGCATGTTTATATTCTTCCATTGTGTTGTGGTAATCAAGATGGTCCTGCGAAAGGTTTGTGAAAACGGCAATATCATAATCACATCCATGTACCCTGCCAAGATGCAGTGCATGTGATGAAACTTCCATAATGGCTGTGTCTACATCTTGGTCAAGCATCTGTTTAAAGGTTTTCTGAAGTGTGACACTTTCAGGTGTAGTGTTTTTCACATCGAGAATGTCATCATTCACCTTTATATACATTGTACCGATTAAGCCTGTTTTCTTTTCAGCTTTTCTCATCATTTGTTCAATCATGTGTGTTGTCGAAGTTTTTCCGTTTGTTCCTGTGATCCCGATGAGATTCAGCTTATGAGTTGGCTGCTCGTAAAACGCATCAGCTATTCTTGCAAGAGCTCTTTGAGAGTGTTTTACAATAATGACTGGTACATCTGATATGTTAAGAGGGTGTTCTGCTACAATCGCTGCAGCCCCGCTTTTCACCGCTTTTTCAGCATAATCGTGTCCATCTACTGTATAGCCTTTTATACAGACAAAAAGGCTTCCTTTTTTCACCTCTCTTGAATCCATTTCAATGGAAGTGATATCAGGATTTTCGTTTATTAATTCGTCATTTTCACTTTTAAAGTATGTAAGGAGTTCTTGTAATTTCATTTCATATCAAACCTCTCAAATTCGTTCACGTGCATGTCTTGTGAAAAAAACACACAGTCTATATTTTATCGTAAAAAAAAGGATACATCCAGCGTATTCCTTAAGTTTCTCTTGGAAAAAACACACTTTAGGCTCTTTTTTTCAAACAGACCTTCTCTTTCAACAAAAAGAGGCAGCCGAATGAGTGCGGCTACCCTCTGTTCATTCTTTATTATTCATCGTTTAAGTATAATCTGATGGTGGAGCCTTCCTTGACCTTTGTCCCGGCAGCAGGCGATTGCTTCACCACTTTACTGCCCGTTCCAGAAGCATCGATCTTAAGGTTAATCAGTAAGGATTCAAGGTCTGAAACAGATCCCCCTACAAGATTCGGTACTTCAATGGTTTTTGTGTCCAGCCACTGGTACTTCTTTTCAATTTGTCCTTTTCTTTTTTTCACACCCATCTCAGGCAGGCTGTCCCGCATAATATGACCCACAATTGGTGCAGCAACTGTCCCGCCAAATTGAATAGTGCCTTTCGGGTTATCTACAGCCACATATACAACGATACTTGGATCATCAGCAGGCGCAAACCCGATAAACGACACAATGTGGTTATTTTCCATGTACTTGCCGTCTTTTACTTTCTGTGCTGTCCCTGTTTTTCCGCCAACTCGATATCCTTCAACAAATGCATTTCGGCCAGTTCCTTGAGCGACTACACTTTCAAGCGCATATCTGATTTCTTTGGATGTTTCTGCTGAAATCACTTTCTTTTTGGCAATCGGTGATTGCTTTTTCACTACCTCTTTTGTGATTGGATCTATCCATTCTTTTGCAATGTACGGCGTGTAAAGTGTTCCGCCATTTACCGCAGCTGCTACGGCAGCTACTTGCTGTATCGGCGTAACAGATACACCTTGACCAAAGGCAGTTGTCGCCTGCTCTACAGGGCCAACCCGGTCCAGCGGGAACAAAATGCCTCGCCCTTCCCCTTGAAGATCGATTCCTGTTTTTTGGCCAAATCCGAAATTTTTAATATAGGAAAATAATTTATCCTTTCCTAGACGGTCGCCTAGTTCAACAAAACCGGGGTTACAGGAGTTTTGAACCACTTCTAAAAATGACTGTGATCCGTGGCCGCCTTTTTTCCAGCACCTAAGTCTTGCACCATCAACTGTCACAGAACCGCTGTCAAAAAAATGATCGCGTTTTAAATTGACTTTTTTCTCTTCTAGTGCTGCTGCAAGCGTAATAATTTTAAACGTCGAACCTGGCTCATATGTGCTCCACACCGGTAGATTTCGGTTAAACACTTTCGAGTCAACTGATTGATAATCCGCTGGATCAAAATCCGGTCTGCTCGACATCCCAAGCACTTCACCGTTCTTCGGGTTCATCGCAATTGCAATCATCCCATCTGGGTTATATTTTGCCTGCGCATTGTCTAATTCCCGTTCTATAATGGTTTGCACCTTCGCATCGACAGTTAACTTCATATCAAGACCATCTTTAGGCGGTGTATAATCATCTGCTTCATCTGGCATTTTCTGCCCTTTTGCATCGGAATAGAACTTTACAGAGCCTTTTTCACCTTTTAGGTCATCATCATAATAGGCTTCCAGTCCAAGTAACCCTTGATTATCAATTCCAGCGAAGCCCAGCACATGAGAAAGAAAACTGCCAAATGGATAGTGTCTGATGCTGTCTTCTGCAACATAAACACCATCTAAATCAAGCTCTCTGACTTCTTTTGCTTTTTCATGAGATACTTTTCTCCCTTCTGGAGAAATTCGTTCGATGGATGTTTTCTTTGTGACGTGCTTGTACGCTTTCTCTTCAGACATATTCAGTACTGCCGCCAGTTTTTTGCTTGTTTCTGCCGGATTTTTAATTTGCCGCGGGACGACCAATATAGATGGGGCACTTTTGTTCGTCGCAAGCTCTACCCCATTTCGGTCCAAAATATCTCCCCTTTCTGGTTCGAACGGGAGGTTCCGGCTCCATGAATCTTTTGCTAAGCTTGTGAGCTTCTCGCCCATAATAAACTGTACATATCCTAATCTAGTATCTATGATGAAAAAAATGATCACCCCAAACAGCAGCACGAAAAGCAATCGTTTTCTCACTGTTACACTTGATACTCGCACGCCTGGTTCACTCCTTACATACATATGGCTTGTTTCCATCATATGCAGGCCCGTCCTTATGTAGAACGTCTCGTCTATCCCGCTCGGCAAAAGAAAAAACCTAGCAAGTGGTTTGCTAGGTTTTGCAGTTAATTCGGACTTTTAAATGTCACAGTGACGACTTTATCTGAAATCTCCGATCCTCTTTTCACACTTTGTTTGACAGCATATCCTTGTCCCTTTGTTTCGATATGCACACCGGAAATGGATGCATATTGAAGGACTTCCCGTCTCGACCAGCCTGTCATATCAGGCATTTTTATCGTTTTTCCTGCTGTTTTCAAGAAAACTTTCTGGCTTTCAGAGAATTCAGAGCCTGCACTTGGCCACTGTCGTTTAATGGAGAGGCCGTCGCCGATGACAACAGGCGTTAAGTTTTTGTTTTTGGCTTCTGTTTCCGCCTGCTTCACTTCTAAATCTAAGAATGAAGGCATTGTTTCTTGCTTCACTTTTTGTTCGCCTGATTTTTTATCGTCTGTTTTTGTTGGTGCAATATTTAAATATAGCAGACTATTTTTCATCACTGGGTTAAAGATTTGTGCAACTGGGGCAGAGCCAGTTTCTGTGTCAGACAGCTGCGGCTGCTGTACAGCTACATAAACGAGCAGCTTCGGATCATCTTTTGGCGCCATTCCCATAAATGAAAAGACGTAATCGTTTCTTCCTTTGAGATAACCGCCGGCACCGCCAATTTGTCCTGTTCCTGTTTTCCCAGCAACGTCAAATCCTTTGATTTGGTAAGGCTGGCCTGTTCCAATCTTCGAGGAAACCACCTCACCTAAAATGTCACGGACTTGCTTTGCTGTATCAGAGGAAATTGGCTTTCCAGCTACTGTTGGTTCGTGCTGTAAAATTGTTTTGTTTGTGTTCGGGTCTGTAATATGATCAATAACATATGGCTTCATCATCGTTCCACCGTTTGCTATCGCTGTCGCTGCTTCTATTTGTTGAATCGGTGTAATGGCAGACGCTTGACCGTAAGCCGTCGATGCTTTGTCATATTCGTATCTGTAATTGATTTTACTAGACGCTTCGTTCGGCAAGTCAATACCTGTTTTGTCATAGAAATGGAACTTCTGCAAATATTGTTCGTAGCGCGTGAAGCCTAGTTTTTCTTTTGCCAGCTTTGCAAAAGCTACGTTAGACGAACGGAGAACACCTTCATGAAAGTCAATTTTTCCCCATCCATTTCCATTGTTGTGGTCTCTTACAAGGCCTCCTCCTACTTTATAAGTACCAGATTGATATTTATCATTGCCTTGGTAGACCCCTTCTTGGATTGCTGCAGCAAGTGTGAAGATTTTCATCGTTGAACCTGGTTCAAACGCATATGAAATGACATCATTGTTATAATTCGTAATGTCTAATTCATTTAAATTAAAGCTTGGCCGCTGTCCCATCGCGAGCACCTTTCCCGTTTTTGGGTCAACGACTGTGGCAATGATTTTCTTCGGTTTATATTTTTTGGCAACCTGCGTCATACTTTCTTCAAGGAACGCCTGGATTTTTTGATCGATGGTCAGCGTGACATTTTTCCCATCCTTCGGAGCGACAATGTCTTCTTTACTATTTGGAAGAGCCCATCCGCTTCTGTCACTGTTATATGTCACATAGCCGTCTTTTTCTTTTAAAAATTTGTTCAGCGCCTTCTCAAGTCCCATCGCGCCTGACATGTCCTTCGTTGCCTCATCTAATCTTGCATAACCGATCAGATTCGACGCAAACATGCCGTTTGGATAATATCGCTTCGTGTCTTTTTCAAATGCGATCCCTGGAAGCTTTAGCTTTTCAATTTTTTCCTTTGTTGAAAAACTGATGTCTTTCCCAGCTTTACCAAACTCCACTTGGAACGCACCTTTAGTATTCAGACGCTTTAAAATTTCGCTTTCACTCATATCAATGACTTTTGACAGCTCTTTTGCTGTCTTTTCTTTGTCGACGACATGCATCGGGTGCTTTGGGTCGACTGTCATTTTCTTGCTCATGACCGCAATGAGCTTATAAACAGACGTATCCTCTGCAATCACATTTCCATTTCGGTCTAAAATAGACCCTCTTTTGGCTTCAAGTGTTTTCTTCGATTGATATTGTTCATTTGCCTTTGCGGCTAACACTTGGCCATCGACCGTTCCTGTAATCTGAATATAGATAAAACGTGCAAGGATGATAAAGAAAAACAGGGCGAAGCAAATACTCGCAATTGCCGCGCCTCTGTTCATCATTTTATTCTTTTTAGGCATCGCCATCTTAATCGACCTTCTTAACATCTTTCGAAATGCTTAAGCCTGCTTTTTTCGCAGTATCAATGACTCTCTCCGGTTCACTCAGCAAGTCTTTTTCTTTTTGAAGCTCAGTGATCTTCTTCGATTCTAAAGATACTTGCTGTTCTAATTTCTGGACTTCAATATTAGCGTGATAGACAGCAAAGGCTTTAGAAATGATGAGAATGGAGCTGCACATAAGAGCCATGACAAACATGACAAGTAAGATTTTTTCACCAAGTGTGATAGAACCTCTTCTTTTAATAACAACCGATTGGCCTTGCTGCTCTGTTTGATATTGTTTTACTTCTCTTTGGTAAGCCAAATTACTCATAAGAAACCTCCTTTTTATCATCATCTATGGTGTCGTTTTACTTTTTTTCTGCAATTCGGAGCTTCGCTGAACGGGCACGGTTGTTATGTTCCAGCTCTTGTTCTGATGCAACGATTGGTTTTCTCGTGATCAGCTTCAGCTTTGGTTCAAGTCCTTCTGGAATCACTGGTAGTCCGTGCGGAAGTTCTGGAAGAGAAGACATTTCTTTAAATGTACTTTTACAAATCCGGTCTTCAAGTGAATGGAATGTAATGACAGAAATTCTCCCCTTCGGATTGAGTAACTCTATTGCTTGTTCTAGTGCTTCTTCAAAAACTTTCAATTCATCATTTACGGCAATTCGGATCGCTTGAAACACTCTTTTTGCTGGATGTCCGCCAGTTCGTCTTGCAGGTGCGGGAATTCCTTCTTTGATAATGTCGACAAGCTCACCTGTAGTTTCAATTGGTCCTTTTTTTCTAGCTTCTTCAATTTTGCGTGCGATTTGCTTGCTGAATTTTTCTTCCCCATATTTGTAGAAAATCCGAACTAGATCTTCAAATGGCCATTCATTCACCACTTGTTTTGCCGACAATGCGGCTGTTTGATCCATTCGCATGTCAAGAGGTGCATCATGGTGATAACTAAAGCCTCTCTCTGGTGTGTCGAGCTGAGGAGATGAAACCCCAAGGTCAAAAATCACACCGTCTACGCTTGTAATACCTTGTTCATTCAGACGTTCTTTTAAATATCGGAAGTTGCTTTTTATGAAAAGAATGTTCGCTTTAGAATCCGCGAGCTTCTCTCGTGCATGATCCAGTGCAGCATCGTCTTGGTCAAATCCAATCAATGTACCTTTTTCTGATAGTTGAGATAGTAAATATGAGCTATGACCTGCTCCGCCTAGCGTGCAGTCTACATATGTACCGTCTTCTTTGACGTTTAAACCGTCAACTGTTTCTTTTAATAATACTGTCTCATGTTGGAACATGATGTTATGGTCCCACCTTTTTCAAATAGAAATGAATGTGTAGAAAGCTTGCTGCACAAGGGATTATTATATATCAAATCCAATCATGTTTTCAGCAATTTCAGCAAAAGAATCTTCTTGCTCTTCTGTATATTGTTCCCAGATCGACTTACTCCACAACTCAATTCGATTTGAAACGCCGATGACCACACATTCTTTTTCGAGTTTTGCATATTGGAGTAGGTTTGATGCGATGTTAATACGCCCCTGCTTGTCCAGATCGCATTCAACTGCGCCAGAGAAGAAGAACCGGGTAAACGCACGTGCATCTTTTTTCGTTAGCGGCAGTGCTTTGAGTTTCTCTTCGATTAGTTTCCACTCACTCATAGGGTAGCCAAATAAACATTGATCAAGCCCTCTCGTCAGCACAAACTGTTCTCCGAGACCGTCTCTAAATTTAGCAGGGATGATCATGCGCCCTTTTGTATCAATCGTATGTTGGTATTCACCCATGAACATGATAATCAGAGCCCCACTTTCTCACCCTTACTCTCCACTATCCACCACTTCTCTCCACAAAACTTATTTTACACTGTTTCTACATAAAAAAAAACCCTGAACTAGTCAGGGTTCATTAAAACTTTATTTCAAAGTTTGACAATTTGCTGCTTGTTTTGAAATGAAAATGGCAGATTTTTGAACGTTTTGAAGAATTCTGGACCATATTTGTTTAAAAAGTACATGATATTCCAAATTCTTTCTTGCGGGGCATCTAATGGTTTTAAGCTGTTTTCAATCCGTTCAAAATCTCGAAGGATATATCCTTCCTTCTCTTCCACACGCTGCGCCACCTTTTGATAAACAAATTGAAGCTGGTCTTCGATAAATTTGGCATTTTTATCTAGCAGCTGTTCGAAGTTTGGTTCAACCTCCAGTGCTTCTTGCCTCAGTACGCCATGAACATTCGCTAATTCACGTTTCGCCTGATCAACGGCTTGAACAAAGCTGTCTGGAAGGCTTTGCTCAAAGTGAGCCTCTTTCTTTTCTTTTACTCCGTTTGTGAGCACTTCTTCAAGAGAAAGTTCTCTGACCGGCAGCTTCTTATCGATGTGCCTTTCAAGAATGGTCACGTGCAGTCTTGGAAGAACGGGTGCCATCTTTAATTCAAAATGCTCAAAAATTCCTTTCAGTTCTCCCCAATAGTTGACTTCACCGTGGCCTGCCATAAAAGCAAGTGTTGGGAGAAGGGTTTCCTGCATTAAGGGACGCGTCACCACATTGTTGCTGAACCGTTCTGGGTGCTCCTCAATTTCCTGCAAAAGCTCTTCTTTTGTCCACGTAAGCCCCACTTCTGATATAGAAAACTGGCCGTTTTCTTTTTCAATAAGGAAACGCTCTTCATCATATTCGTAAAACAGGTTCGCCTGATTGTCACCAGCTTCTATGATAGGCTGATATCCCGCTCGTTTCATGGCAGCCTGCGTTTCATTCAAACGAGCTGTGACCGCATCATTTGTCTCAACAATATGCTTGAATAACGTACGCTCAAGTGGTTTGACGCCTAAGTCTCCTGAATTAAATAGAAGCAGTCCATCTTCTTCAAAAAGGTCGCATACAATCCATTCAAAGAAATCCGTAAATGTTTGTGATTTGCGTAAACATCGAAGAAGCTGATCAAGCAAGTCATTTGTATACGCAGATTCTTCATATGTTGAAAACACATCGCGGAGCCATTTCTCTGTTTTTTCTTGATGCAGAGGTGTTCTTTTGGCAGCAGTTTTTTTGACGTTATGTAATGGCAGCTTTTGCTTGACTGGACCTTTTTCGCCAGATGTGTAGACAAAATTAATTTCATCTACGTCATGATCCTCACCTGCTACCCAAAAGACTGGAATCACAGGAACGCCAAGCACTGATTCTTTTTCTTTTGCGAACTGAATAATGGATATGATTTTATGTATGGTATAAAGCGGTCCTGCCAGTAGGCCTGCCTGCTGTCCTCCAACCACCATGACACTCCGTTCATCACGGATCTTTTCAATGTTCTGACGCATCGCTGCCGATTCAAACTTTGCGTGGTATGCGCTCATATAATCCGCTAAAGCCTCGCGCGGGAAGCTCATTTCCATGAGATCGTCGTATCTTTTTTTCCATGTGTGCTCAGAATGTATATCATAATCAAAAAAAGCAGTCATCTCTTTTTTTTCTTCTATATAATCACGTATGAATAAATTCTGACTTCGGATGGAAAGTTCAGTCAATTGCATGTTTAGAACTTCCTTTCTTCAATAAATAGTTAGTTTCCCGAAAAAAGTATAGCATGTAAATGAGCTCACTCAAAAGATTTTGTTTGCTTTTTTTCCAATACTTCCAAGCTTCGATTGAAGAAAGTAAGATGTGGCGCCAGAATTTCTTGAGCTTGAGCCTTTTTTAAAAGATAGCCAACGATGGCTTTTCTTTCGGTTTCACGGCCTTTGACGATATCTTGAAGCATTGACGATTGATTGGCGGCCGTTTTCTTACAAATGGAAACGACGTGTGACCAGAGCCGCTCTTTTTCAGCCAGACCTAGAATGGACAATGCTTCTTCAAATGCACATTTCATCATGTATTCATATGCAGGAGTTGCGATCAATTCTCCATTTTTCACATGCAATAAAGCCGTGAGCGGGTTAATACAGACATTGACCAGCAGTTTTTCCTCCAGCACTTTTTTCCATTCATCCGTATAAATCATCTGAAATTGGGCCGGCGTTTCATTCAAAGCATTTCTCACATCAGCTGCATCCTCAGGATGAAAAGCCCCCCACTTGATGACACCAATCCCTGTATGGTTTACTGCATGATCTGATACCTTCATCGCCCCGTGCTCTACAACACCGATATATATCGAATGCGGCGTGTCCCAGTTTTCTAAATCTAATAAGTGGGCCATGCCATTTTGTAAAAATAAGATTCGTTGACGAGGTAATGTGGATAGTTCATCAAGCACCTCTTGCAGCTGGTGATATTTCACCGTCACAATCAGCAGATCAAATACTCCTGTAATCCCTGCCCTTGCCTCCGCAGACGCCAGGAATGTGTCTCCTTTTACCGTTCGCTTAATACCTGATGTTCGAATCTTCTCTGCTTGTTCTTTTCTTCTTGTCAAAACAGTGATGTCATGATGCTGTGATAAATAACTGGCACAAAGCAGACCAATCGCACCGCCGCCAATGATTCCAATGTTCAACTGCCGCACTTCCCTTTTTCTGTTTACTTCATCATATCAACCATTTTAACAGTTTCAAGCCGCGATGCAAAAAGCAGATGGCGCGCCGCGATTGAATTTTTTTAATTTAAAAACTATAATAATAAGTGTAAAAACTTTTTGAGGCGGATGGGATGAAAACGCCTTCAACGACATCACTGTCAACATTATGTGTGTAAGGGGGAAGATCATATGACACAAGTAAAACGACTTCTAATCAATTACAAAACTTTAGAGGAATTTAAACAATTTAAGGAATATGGCATACAAGAACTATCCATGCTTGAAGACCTTGAAAGTAATATGATTGAAAATGACAGCAACTCTCCATTTTACGGGATTTATTTTGGAGATAAGCTGGTTGCACGTATGAGCCTTTATCAAGTGGACGGCTCGACGACAACGTATTTTGACCACAATCATGATTATTTAGAGCTGTGGAAGCTGGAAGTGCTTCCTGGGTATCAGCGTAAAGGGTACGGCGAGGCACTTGTTGATTTCGCCAAATCTTTCGGACTGCCAATCCGGACCAATCCACGCGTCAAATCTGCTGGTTTTTGGGATAAAATGGGCTTTGAAGCGGTAAAATATGATATGGAACGCGACAAAGGTGAAAATCCACTCATCTGGGAACCTGCCCATATTCAAAAGAATACAGGTGAATCCGCTTAATCACTGATGGCAAAACGCCCCTCCTTTCTCTGTGAGGGGCGTTTTCTTATTTAGCATATTCTTTTAAGTTGATATTCTGTTTGACTCTTTCAACAATCCCAATAAGTGCCCGGTAGTCTTCTTCTGTCATTTTTAATTGCCGCTTCAAATGTTCATTTTCTTCTGTGAGCGACTTCAGTTGATGCTGCGTGTCCGCCAGTTCTTCGCGTAAATAAGCTGAGCCAGCCGGTTCTTTTTCAAGCTTCTCTAAAAACTGAATCACTTCTCGCAAGGTCAATTCAGCCTGATCTGAAGATGCCTTCTCTTCTATGGTTAGCGTATTTTGCGGTAAACCCGAGGAATGAATTCCAATCTTTTTACGCAGTTCTTTCCGCTGTTTTTTCGCCAGCTCAATGCCTGCCTGATATTGTTTTCTGACGTATGAGTTCCATCTGAATCCACATGCTGCCGCTGTTCTTGACAATGCTTTCCCGACTTCCTCAAATGCGGAAAGCTGCGTTCCTCCATCTCGAATATGCCTTAAGACGACTTCTGCTAAAAGTAAATCTTCATCTTGTGTCCATGCGTCCTGCCTTGTAATCGTCAATTGATCATCCCCCCTGAATCTGAATACCACATCATATGCGCTTACTAGAGTAGATAGACTATTTGCAGGAGAGAAACCTAAAAAATAGACAAATAAAAAAACGCAAGGGAAGATTCCCTTACGCTTTTTTATCAAGCATTAGTTGCTTTTTACGTCTTTGCCTTTGTATGTTCCGCAAGATTTGCAGACACGATGAGAAATTTTCATTTCACCGCATTCTGGGCAAGCTACCATACCAGGTACTTGTAGTTTGAAATGCGTACGACGCAATCTTTTTTTCATTTTAGAAGTTCTTCTAAAAGGTACAGCCATTATTCCCACCTCCTTAAAGAGTTAAGATTCATTATTTTCTTCTAAGAGCTTCTTCAAGCCTTCCAGACGCGGATCAATTCGGTTTTGATGTGCATCTTCCGAAATGACCGCCCAGTCATTCCCTTCCTGTGGCGCAGCACCTTTTACGTCTGTTTGGTCGCAAAAGATTTGCATCGGCACTTCAAGAAGAATTTCTTCCTTGACTATAGGCGTTAAGTCGATGATATCGTCTTCTACAACAGATACGTCTTCATCTTCTATATCGTCTGTCTTATGAAGTACAAATAGTTCTTTCGTTGAAATCGCAAATGGATAATTTACATCAACAAGCGTTCTTGAACAAGGCAGTGTCATTTCACCTGTGATGGTTAAATCAAATGCGACTTGCTTTGATTCGATCACTCCAGTCCCTTTCACCTCTACCGGTGAAATACGACGTATATCTGAATGAAGGCTAGTAAGTTCATTTAAGTCAACCGTCTCATGAAAATCGAAGCTGTTTTTAGCTTTTTGATGTAACTGATAAACTGTCCATTTCAATTGTATCACCTCTAAGAGCAACAAACATGATTATAGCTTTCATCATGCTATTTGTCAATATTTTTTCTTTACAGTCCTTTGTGATGTCAGAGCGTTGTTTGACATCAGTTCACGGAATGCCTACACTGAAAAAAATGGGCTTCATTTTTCCCTTATGCTACTGTAGCATAGACCATTTAACCATAGCAAGAAAGGCGGAACATCTATTGAAAGCAACAGGAGTTGTTGTCGAGTACAATCCATTTCATTATGGACATGCCTATCATGTTCGCCAGGCGAAAACACATACCTCCTCAGATGTAGCCATTGCCGTCATGAGCGGATCCTTTCTCCAGCGCGGAGAGCCCGCTATCGTCTCAAAATGGGCACGAACAAAAATGGCATTGCAAAACGGTGTAGACATCGTGTGTGAGCTTCCATACATATATGCAGTGCAAAAGGCAGAAACCTTTGCAAACGGCGCTGTGTCTATTCTAGATGCTTTAAAATGCCGCTCCCTTTTTTTCGGAAGTGAGGACGGAGACATCAAAGCATTTGAGCGAACAGCGCACGCTTGGCATGAGAAAAAAGAAGAAATCGACCTTTTCACAAAAGCAAAGGTAAAAGAAGGTCTTAGTTATCCGGCTGCCGCTGCCGCTGCGTTTCAAGAGGTCATTGATCCGAAACACTTACTGGATCTGTCTAGGCCTAATAACATTTTAGGCTTCCATTATGTCAAAGCCATCTTAGAGAGATCTCCTCACATAGAGCCCTTTACCTCTCAAAGAATTGCATCCGGTTATCATGATCAAGAGCTTCCTAAACATCAGAAAATCGCAAGCGCTACAAGCATCCGAAAAGCCTTAAAAGAGAATGGGTCATTTGAAACTGTCGCCTCTTATCTCCCGGCAGCCTCGCTTAAGCAATTACATGACTATTATTCTTCTTATGATCTTTTACATACGCAAGAAGACTATTTCAGCTTCTTAAAACATGTGTTTCACACAATGGATACAGCAGAACTAGAAGGCATCTATGAAATTGAAGAAGGCATCGAACACCGCATGCAAAAGGCGATCACACATGCGTCCTCCTACGAGGAATATCTATCACTTGTGAAAACAAAACGATATACGTGGACAAGGCTGCAGCGGATGAATACGCACCTTTTAATGAGGGTGAAGAAAACGGTCATGCATGAGCTGCTAAAGGAGAAACAAGCACCATACATTCGTTTACTTGGTATGTCAAAGAAAGGTCAGCAATACTTATCTCTTGTAAAAAAGGAATTGGACGTACCGCTTGTCAGCAAGCTGTCTTCCTTTTCACATCCTGCCCTTGATCTTGACATTCGCGCTTCCCGCGTCTTCAGCCTTCCCATCAGCGAACCAATGCAAACAAAGTTAACAGAAGCAGAATTTAAAACCTCACCGATCCGCTATGATGAAGAGACTGGTCTCTTCCAATCTCGATAAAAAAAGCAGCCTAAGGCTGCTCTCTGATTGTTGACAAAGGGCTAAAAGGATCTTTATTTTAGTCCTTTGTCCTCTTTTCAGCGTGATAGAAAACCTTTGAAGTCTAGAAAGGGCGAGCACCGGAACGGAGCGAATTTGACATTCGTGAGTACCGGCGCAGAGACCTGACACCGAATGCGAGGGTTTGTCTACACGCTGAGAGCAGCCTTTGATGAAGGCTGCTCTTTTTTCAATTAAGATGCTTTCTCTTTTAACTTGTTTAAATAGTTCAGTGCGTCCTGCATTGTGTCCACAGGAACGATTTTCATATTACTTTTGATATCTTTTGCTGTTTTCACTGCATTTTTGTAGTCTGAATTTGGATCACCTTTATCGTTTGGTGCAAAGAAGATATCTTTTCCTGATTTATCTGCTGCAACAACCTTTTGATCAATTCCGCCAATTGGCCCGACCGTGCCATCAGCGTCAATCGTTCCAGTCCCTGCAATCGCATAGCCATGTGTTTCGTCTTCTTTTGTCAGCTGGTTATAAATTTCAAGTGACATCATTAAACCTGCCGACGGGCCGCCGATATTTTCAATATCCACCTTAATGGAAGGCGATACTTTCACATTTCGGTCTGTAAATAATGATACGCCAATTCCGACTCGGTTCGGCTCTTCTTTAAAAGGCTTTAACTTCACTTTCTGCGTGATATCCTTGCCGTTTCGTTCAAGGACAAAACGGACAGATGTACCAGCTTTTTGACGGCTGATATACGACACCATTTTATCAGCAGAATCATACGTCTTGCCATCAACGCTTTTAATCCGGTCGCCCACTTCAATTTTGCCATAAGCAGGCATGCCTTTCATGACGTAGCTCGCATATACCCCATTAAACGTATAATCTACTTTTTTGCCTGCTTTTGTATACGCTGCAATCATGGCATTTTCTTGAGAGCTTTTCATCAGCTGAAGCTGTCTTTTCATATAATCTTCATCCGACTCTCCGTCCGCTTTAATATTTTCTTCTGGGACGATCTCGTCATATTTATTCATTTTCGCAAGTAAATACGTATACGGATTGGCTGGACCTACTTTTATCGTCATAAGAGAGAAGCTGCCCTTCTCGCCGTATCCACCGTCCACTTGAATGTGAGGGGCAATCTCTGTTGCATCACCCGGCTTTGTCACGTAATACGGCAGTTTAACAAAAGTTAAGCCAAATAAGACAAGAACAACGACAAAAAAGCTGAGCCAGCGAATATTCAATTTTTTCATTCGATTAACACTCCCATTTATCAATGACATCTTTCAGTTTACCTGCTAGTTGATCTGCGGCGAGCTCACCAGCTTCAATCATCTCCTGAACCTGGGTGAACGAACTAGAGCTAAATGTTTCAAGCCTCGGCCGGATCATGAGATCTGCATGAATGGTTTGATGACGGACCAATTCATTTTGAAGGATGTCCAAACTTTGCATAATCACATCCGATAATCTCGTCGCCTTTTCTGTTTTTTTCACCCTTGATACATCAGAGGCGATAATAAGGTCTGCGCCCATTTCTTTTAAAACAGACACAGGAATGCGGTCAACAACCGCTCCATCCACTAGCTGTCTGCCGCCCATTTCGTGAGGAACAAACACGCCTGGAATGCTGATGCTTGCTCTGACTGCTTGTGAGACAGATCCTTCTTTAAACACAACCTTCTCCCCTGTTTCGAGGTCACAGGCAACCACCGCAAGGGGCATTCTTAATTCTTCGAATGTTTTCCCATATGTAAACGTGTGAATCAGCTGCAAAATTCGATTTCCTTTTAAAAGACCGATTTTTGGCAGTGTATAGTCAGCATAATACTTTCTTCTGAAGACAAGTGCAAGTTTTTTCATTTTTTCTACGTCTTGTCCTGCCGCATAAAAGCTCCCAACAAGTGCGCCAATACTGCTTCCAGCAATCATATCTACCTGTATTCCTTGCTTCTCAAGACTAGACAATACCCCGATATGCGCCATTCCCCTCGCACCCCCGGAGCCTAGTGCAAGCCCGATGATCGGTCGCTTCATGAAAATCCACCCTCCTCTTTCTATGCATATATACGAATCTATAGGTCTAAACATGCCCCTACTGCTCGTATAGTAATAGAAGACAGGCTCGGCTAGTTTCTTTTTCTAATATCACGAGCTCGCCAATAGATCATAACGGCAAGGGGCGAAATCTCCATGAAAAAATGGAACACTCTGTTCATCGCTGCTTTTTTTATTTTTTTAACAGCCACTGTGATTACACATCCACAAGCCTCTTTGCAAGCGTCGAAAAATGGACTTGCAATGTGGTGGGAGGTTGTATTTCCATCATTGCTTCCTTTTTTTATTTTGTCCGAGCTATTAATTAGTTTCGGGATTGTCAGATTTGTCGGGGTATTATTAGAGCCATTTATGCGCCCCATCTTCCGGGTGCCGGGTGTAGGCGGATTTGTACTGGCTATGGGAATGGCTTCAGGGTTTCCTTCTGGTGCGAAATTAACGACAAGACTGAGGCAGGAAAGGCAGCTGACGCGGATCGAAGCAGAGCGTCTCGTTTCCTTTACAAATTCATCAAATCCATTGTTTATTTTCGGTGCGGTGGCTGTTGGTTTTTTTCATCACCCAGCTTTAGGCATTGTACTCGCCAGCGCTCATTATTTAGGGAATCTCGCTGTTGGTGTGACGATGCGCGCGTATAAAGCGCGGCATGATGCACACCTAAGAAGCCGCAAGAAGTTTTTATTCCCGCCGTTTAAAGAGGCATTCAATGCTCTTCATACAGCAAGACTCGCAGAGAAAAGACCGCTCGGCCAAATTTTAAGTGATGCAGTCATGTCATCAGTCCAAACACTCTTTATGATTGGCGGCTTTATTATCTTATTTTCTGTGTTTAGCAAAATGCTGTCAGTTGTCCATGTGACAGACCTTTTATCCATCGGGCTCGGATATATGCTGCAAACGATGCATCTTCCGCCAGAATTAGACCTTGCCATGATTGCCGGTTTATTTGAAATCACATTAGGAAGCCAGATGACGGGGTCACAGGAAGTCACCCTTCTCGCTAAAACCATTGTCGTCAGCTTTATTTTAGGATTCAGCGGGTTTTCTGTTCAAGCCCAAGTCGCCGGCATTTTGGCGGCAACCGATATCCGCTTTAAACCGTTTTTCTTCGCCCGTTTGCTTCACGGAATTTATGCAGCTGTTTTTGCCTTTTTATTATTCAAGCCTCTTTATGTCTCTCGATCAGACATGGCTCTCCCAGCGGGTGCCTTTGATGCAGGCCAGCAGGTCGTCATGTTCAGCAGCGTGGTTTGGAATCAGCTTGTGACAGCTGGTCCTTTGATCACACTTTGCAGCTTGATTGTGTATATCGCACTGTACTATTGGAAATTAAAAAATGGATGAGTGCTGGGTGCACTCATCCATTAAATTTTTCCTTCAGCGCTGCTTCTACCTCTTTTGGTACAAGATCTTTGACTGCCCCATGATATTTCGCTACTTCTTTGACAATACTGGAGCTTAAGAAGGAATACTGATTGTTGGTCATCATAAAAAACGTTTCAATTTCATCGTCTAACACTTTGTTCATTGAGGTGCCTTGCATCTCATACTCAAAGTCCGTCACAGCCCTTAATCCGCGTAAAATGACTTTGGCTTCTTTTTGCTTTGCATAATCAACAAGCAGGCCGTGAAACGATTCAACTTTGATATTTGGCAGCTCCTTCGTCGCTTGGCGAATAAGCTCACACCGTTCTTCAACAGTAAATAACGGTTTTTTAGATGAGTTATTTAATACACATACATACACTTCATCAAAAATCTTTGCACCTCTTTTGATGATATCCAAATGCCCCAATGTAACTGGATCGAAGCTGCCCGGACAAACGGCTATGTTCCCCATGCTAATTTCCCCGCTTTCTATAAATCGTAATACCAGTCAATCCGTACAGTTCCTGTCTTGTGATGTGAAGCTGTCCTGCTTCTTCTGGCAGCTTCACGTCTTTATCATGCTCACACACGATCACGCCGTCATCTGTTAACAAGGCGTGCTCGTCAATCATTTCAAGAAGTGCTTTTAGCTGTTGATCTTTATAGGGCGGATCAAGGAAAATGGCTTGAAAGGATTCCTCTCGTTTCACAACAGCTGCAAGTGCACGCTTTGCTTCATTTCGAAACACTTCACTTTGATCCATTAGCGACAATTGATTCAGGTTTCCTTTAATCGTCTGAATCGCCTTTATATCTCGATCAACAAATATGCAATGATCGAATCCTCTAGAAAGCGCTTCAATCCCTAAACCACCGCTTCCTGCAAATAAATCAAGAGCCCATCCGCCATCAAAATACGGGCCGATCATATTAAATATTGATTCTTTTACTTTATCTGTCGTCGGTCTTGTTGATTGACCTGGTACCGCTTTAAGTGTGCGGCCTTTTCTCGTTCCAGAGATGACTCTCATTTTTCCACCACTTTTTCTGCTTGCTTCTATTCGTCATTGTTTATGACAAAAAATTCAACATTATCTTACCACATCACTCCTCAAGGAACAATGCGCGGATATTCATTCATTTTCTATGTATAGATCAAGAAATCCGGGGTCATACTACTTATAACAGCATCTGATGTGGTGCTGTTGCCAACCGCGGAGAAGACTTACGTTTCCCCATAAGTTCTTCCTCCGGTTTCTCCTCTCCCTTTGCCTTCTCCTTAATGAATCATTAAGAATAGAAGGACCCCGCGGGTGATGCCGCGGGGATTTTTTTGTGTCTTTAAAAGCCCACCTTATAATCATACTCTTTTGCTTTATCCAATTTGGATTCGTACTCTAATTTAATAAAAGGTTTATATGAAGGCTCAACACGTTTCACAAATGGTAACGAGCTGAGTTTAGCCATATGGCGCTCAAGATCATCCATATCACAATAGATCACGGCATATTTCATTTTCCTTGAAATATAGTGAACATTCCCAAATTTTCTTAGCGCTTTTGACTGCTTTAACGAATGCAGCCAGACAACCATCCCTTGACGTTTGGTTTCCATCTTTTCACCTGCCGCTTTTCAATTCTTTTCATTCATTATGTAAAAGACGAGACATTCAAGTCTCGTCAAGATACTTTACAGCCGCAGCTGCCACCTGATCCACAGCCGCCGCCGCATGATGATAGACCATCAAAATATGGGTTCCCTGTTGGAACTTTAATATATGCTGATACAGCTTGACCGATTTCAATACTAATCTCATCTAAGATGGATTGAATCGCTGTTTCTGCTTTTTTGAAATCAACCACTGTATCGTGAAGATCTAGCTTTCTTTTGACCTCACGCATTTCCTTTGAGATCGTTCTATAGTCCGGATGATACTTGCCGAACCGCTGCACATCCTCATACTGCTCTTTTACTTTTGTAAAATGGGCAATAATTTGTTGGGCTTCTTCGTCTTGCTGGAGACGCTTAAAGCAGTTGCGGTAATGTTCAGCCTCCTCCGACTGAAGAATCATGGCAGCCAATTGATTTGCTTCCTCTTGGAGCTCCACAGATTCGATTGTCGCATACATAAATGTTGCACCTCCAATTCATAGTTTACCACGAAACCTATGGATCAGAAAATGCTTTTACGTGACAAATACATCCCATGTTTCTCTTTTTTGTTTATATTCTGGATGACGGGAATTCAGCACAACGGTCATTTTATGCTTTCCTTTTGAAAGATGCTTGACCACAAATGCCGCGGTATACTCATTCCCTGCACGTTTCCCGTCTACATACACTGTAAAATATCCCGCCTTCTCGTTCTTTTTCAGACGCTCTGGCTGAAGATGAAAATCTTGAAGTGTACTTTCTATATAGACAGACGACCCTTGCACTTTGTATTTCAAAAAGCCTTGCTGCTTCATTTCGCTTTGGGCCTGCTGCATGACTGGTACTGCTGGGTCTTGCTTAATCACTTGCTCTTCTCCATGTTGACTTTGACACCCGGTGACAAGAAAAAGCAATGCGCCTATTGACAGCATCCATTTCATCATCTGATTCTCCTTTCATCTACTTTTATAGGATGCTCAGGAAATAGACATCTTAATCAACTCAAAAAAAGCCTCAGCCGGCTCCATTTTGATTGCGCATTGCTTGGAACATTTGAATCATCATTTCAGCCATTTGGACGCTATTGCTCAACTGACTCACACGATGAGGAATGGTTTTTTCGTAAAAGTTCATTTTATCTAATTCAAAGGACGTTAGATTTTCAGGATGCCGCGTCAGCTGTCTGTACCAGATAGGACGCTGCCTTATGAATTTGATTCGCTCCTCTTCGGCCATGACAAATTCCTGTACTTCTTTTCGCACCAGAAGCATCCCCTTTCACTTAATCTTTCCTGAAGGAGAATGGGTGCTGACTGCCTCCAGATGAACCTTTCTTTGAACCATTGGATGAAAATTGGCCGAGTAAGCTTTGTAAAGAGGAAATAGACTGGCTCATTTTGTTAATCTGTTCATTCATTTGATCAGCGTCCATTTTTTTCACAGCAGAAACCATTTTAGACATAAAATCTGCTTTTCCTGTTTCACTTGGCTTAGAGGCTTTTTCTTCTTTCGCATCTTCAGATTTCGATTGCCGGTAAGGTGACCACATCTCATCTTCCTCACCAAACATGACCCAATTCTCGTATACACTTTGCCAGCTTTTTTCTTGCGATTGCACTTCTTGAATTAACTTCGGATGGCGTCTGACGAATTGTTTAAATTCATCAATGGATGTTTGTTTTTGCTTGTTTGTCATATCCTCACCCCCCATACAAATGCCTACTATACTATATACATCAGCATCTGTTTTGGTGAGCCTCTTTTTAACCATCAAAAAAGCAGCTGCGACCATGCAGCTGCTTTCGTTTAAGATGTTTTCTTGATGAAATTTTGGGTGTAATATTTTTCTTTTACTCCTACGCCAAGATGCGTGTAATCTTTATTTAATAACGCCTTCCTGTGACCTTCACTATTGAGCCAGCCCTCTACCGCTGCGGGTCCATCGACATAGTTATAAGCAATGTTTTCACCTGCGAGCTGAAAGCCCACCTCGCCTCTTTCTAACCGGTCTTTCAGCGTACCGTATTTTTTAGATTCATGGGAGAAATAATGATTCTCTTTCATGTCCTCACTATGCATGAAGGCCACTTCAGAGGTTTCATCATCCCACTTTAAGATCGGCAGGTTGTACTTATGGCGGATAATATTGGTCATATCAAAAATTTGTTTTTGACTGGAAGCTTCGATATCTTTCCACTTTTCGCCTGATATCGCCTCAGGTTCTATCAATTGACCTCGATAGACCACCTCATACGGCTTTTGTTTCACAAATGTATCTGCGTTAAAGGCCCTGATACTTGAAAGGGTGCTTTCAAACTTATCCATGTAAAGCTGAACATACACATCATCTCCGACTTTCACAGTGGGTCTTGTATTCATATCATCTTCTGAGAATTCAAAGCGGTATGAATTTTGTTCATCCTCTACATGAATGTAAGGTGCAATTTGTGTTTTCTTAAATACTTCACTTGTGGCTTGACCGATTTTAAACGGTTCTACATTCAGTCCGTCTCCTGTTGCAAACAAGGTCACCACTTTACTATCCTTTACCCCTACTTGAATATAGTGCTTCTTCGATTGGTTGTAAATCCACCAGTCATAATCATATGCGGAAGGATCAATGCGATCTGGTTCTCCCAGCTGTTTAAGCACTTCGTTTGAAGATTTCCCCATAAAGGACATGAGTCCCTTTTTTGGGATGTTGATCGGCTTATCGCTAGATGTTTCTTCATTAGACACCTTCGGTTCATTGCTGTTTTCTTTTTCTGGTGAAGATCCATATTGAATAAACAGAACATATGTTCCAGATATAATCAGGAGGATGAGGAGTGTTTTGAGCACAGTTTTCAAATAAACACCTCCGTTAAATTGGCAAGGTACAAAAAGTACCTTCTACTGTCATTTAAACAAAACTTGCTCCATTTATCAACGACAATACAACCTATTTAACACGAATTTAAAATATGCCCCTCTTAATGAAGAAATCCTTGTCCATGATCTTGATCCTGTTGAGAGATTTCTGTCAGTGCCTCTCCCGCGCGATCATTTGATAAATCTTCGACTGATAAATCTCCTAGAGCGACAATCCCTGTTAATGCGCCGTTTTTTACAACAGGAATGCGGCGGAGCTGATGCTCTGACATGAGCCGGACAATTTCTTCAAGTGTTGCATCTTCTTCAGCTGTTAGTACTTCCTTTGTCATCAGCGAGCCCACTTCCTGTGAGTTTGGCTTTTTTTCTGCAATGCCTCTAAGCACAAGGTCACGGTCTGTCACTATCCCAACGAGCTGATCTCCGTCAACCACTGGAATGGCACCGATATCAGCATCTCTCATTTTGACTGCTGCTTCATACGTATTGTCATCTTGCTGACATGTCACTACTTTTTTTGTCATAATATCTTTGATTTTTTTCGTTTTCACGTTGATTCCTCCATCCGTTATTTTCTTTATTACTGTAACCAGCTTATAAAAGAACATACCTTTCACAGTTGAAAGTTTAACGCTTTCATACTATGATTGTCAGTAAAGGGAAATTTTATAAGGAGGGGTTTTGGGTGAAGTTTGAAGGTACGGGGATTGAAGAGGTATCAGCTGACTTAAATAAATTAGATTTCATTATGGAAAGCGAAGGATTTGTACGAGCCGATCAATGGGATTATGAGCGTGTGACGTACGACAGAAAGTACAGCATGGTAGAGGGAACCTTTTATTTACGGATTTCCGGCTACGCTACTGAAGGAGATGTCGGTGCCAAAAAGGCACACATTCAGCTTCTAACACCATTACTTGGAAAACACTATTATCCACATGGCGTTGAATACGGCGAAGGCGAAGAATTCCCTAAGTCTCTCATCCAATCGAGCAAAAAAACACTTGCACAGCTGAAGGAAAAACTAGAAGCCATGACGGCTGAAGCATAAAACAAAGAGCTAAAATGATTTAGCCCTTTTCCTCATACGATGAAAGCACAGCCAGATGGCTGTGCTTTTTTTATTCATATTTCGGAATAAGCGCATCTGGTACGGCATCTTTCGCTCTTTCTTTTCTTGCCCAGTCAAAGAAGACAACAGCAAGAATAGAGCCGTACACAATCTCCTGAATAATTTTCATTAAAATGGCACCTAGCTGCTGGTCCTCTAGCAGCGGCAATGTGTGGAACATATCAGGGCCAGTGAGAGCAAGGCCTGCAAGCATATCACTTGGCACACATAAATGCAGTGCTTGTATCCATGCGCCTGCATCTGAATAGGTTGCATAGATCGGTGCCTCACTAAACATGATGAGTGCACAGGCCGGAGTCATCAATATCCCGTCTGCCATGATATATCCAAGCTTCAAAATGCCTGTGATCTGCGGCTGACTTTGGACTTTATGGACAAGCGGCCACCACATGAAAAAGGCAGCGATAAAAATAACCACCGTCATCAATGCGTGGTAAAACGGATCTGTTTTCACAAAATCAAACACAAGCGGAATGTGATACAGCGAAAACAATCCGTTAAATCCAAGCAGTGCAATTAAAGGTTTGGAAAACAAACGGAAAACAGCTTGAATACCTGGTGTTTGAATGATCCGCTCCCATATGGCTGGAGGCAATCCTGTAATAAGGAGAGGCGGGATGACTAGGTACAGCACCGCCATTTGCGCCATATGTGCACTAAACATAATATGCCCCATTAAATCAATTGGGCTCCCTTTCACAGCATATAACAGAACAAGCCCCGTCAGAAATAACGTTTTCTCTTTCACCGTCGCACGGTGCTTTCCCTTTGTCACAAGAAGCAGATAAAGAGCAGCTGCTATCACAATACAAGTCAAATAATAAGGGCTCCATAATGCCCGAAATCCGAATATTTCTAAGTTCTCCATTGCTGCGCCTCCTTCAAGGGCAAAGCGGGTTTACCACCATATAATGGTCAAAAAGGCTAATACGGTAATAAACGCAACAAACACACCTGAGTATAGAAACAAGGCGGGTGTTTCATGCCCTTTTTGGTTCATGTGCATAAAATAATAAAGCTGAAAAGCTACCTGAATGCCTGCAAGCAGTAAAATAAATGGTACTGCGAACCAATTTCCAACGTCTTCTGAGGCGATCGTTAAAAACGCAACAAATGTTAATCCAATCATCAAGCCGAAGGAAATGAGCTGATGCTTCATTTCCTCGGCATTTTTCTTTTTACGATATACAAGATCGACTTTGGACTGATTTGTGTTTTTATTTCCCATTCTTATCCCACCATTCCCATTAAATATACAACGGTAAAGATGAAGACCCACACAACATCAATGAAGTGCCAATAGAGACTTGCCACATAATATTTCGGCGCATTGTATAAATCAAGTCCGCGTCTCATATTTCGAATCATAAGAGCGGTAATCCAGCAAAGTCCGAAGGCAACGTGAGCTCCGTGAGTTCCTACAAGTGTATAGAAGGAAGAACCAAGAGCTGAGCTGGTAATCGTAAACTCATACGCATGCACATAGTGATAAAACTCATAAATCTCAACCCCTAAAAATCCAGCACCTAAAAGGACCGTGATACCAAGCCAAAGCTGCATCTTTTTAAAGGCAAAGTTTTTCATATGATACATGGCATACACACTCGTTAAACTACTCGTTAATAGAAGCATTGTGGCAATAAAGACAAGTGTGAGGTCAAACATATCAGTTGTTTTTGCTCCGCCTGCATTTGAGTTTTTCAGCGCCAAATAAGTGGCGAAAAGCGATGCAAACAGAACGGTTTCTCCTCCAAGAAACAGCCAGAACCCGACAAACTTATTCTTCCCTTCTAACGTGGCCTTCTCAGGAGAAGCCGGAAAGGTTTCCGCCGTCATTTTTTGTGGTTCCATTATGCTTTCACCCCTTTATCATCGTCGTCAGTCAAATCTTCTTTGTGAATATGGTATCCATGATCATCTTTCAGAGACCTAACCAGCATGGTCGCAAACGTAATGCCAAGACCAATGAAGATCACCGGAAGCCCCCAGCTGTGCTCTTGACGATACATGAAACCAAACGCTGACACAAATAGACCGAATGAGATAATGACAGGCAAGATGGAGTTATTCGGCATGTGAATATCATCGAGCGGTTCAGATGCTGTCATTCCTTTTTTACCATCCATTTTTTCAATCCATAATGGATCTAGTCCTCTAACAAGCGGAAGCTGTTTAAAGTTGTATTCTGGCGGAGGCGAAGACACTGCCCATTCAAGTGTTCTTCCATCTCCCCAAGGATCGCTCGATACACGCTCCCCTTTGGCTGTTGTCCAGATGATATTAATCAGCATGATCACAACAGCTACAAACATAAACAGTGCCCCAATCGTACTGATCAAGTTCCCAAGCTCGAGACCCTGACCTGGCAGGAATGTAAAGACCCGGCGCGGCATGCCCCATAGACCGAGAAAATGCTGGATAAAGAAAGTTAAATGGAAACCGATGAAAAACAGCACAAAGCCAATTTTTCCAAGCTTCTCATTCAGTATTTTTCCAAACATCTTCGGCCACCAGTAATGCACACCTGCTAGAATACCGAATACAACCCCGCCGATAATGACGTAATGAAAATGCGCCACAACAAAATACGTATCATGGAACTGATAATCCGCTGCAGCTGCCGCAAGCATGACCCCAGTTACCCCGCCAAGTAAGAACGACGGAATAAAGGCAACAGAATAAAGCATCGGCGTTGTAAACTTCACATTACCGCCCCATATCGTGAGCAGCCAGTTGAATACTTTAATTCCTGTTGGCACCGCAATTGCCATTGTCGCTACAGCAAAGATCGCATTGGCGATAGGTCCAAGCCCCGTAGTGAACATGTGATGCGCCCATACCATGAATCCAAGGAAACCAATCAATACAGTAGCGAACACCATGGACGAGTAACCAAACAATCTTTTTCTTGCAAACACCGGAATGATCTCAGAGAAGATCCCGAATGCCGGCAGGATCAAGATATATACTTCCGGGTGTCCGAAAATCCAGAACAAATGCTCCCAAATGATTGTATTTCCTCCAAGCTCTGGATTGAAAAAGCTCGTATCAAACATTCTATCAAGCATCAGCATCGCAAGCCCTGCTGTCAGCGGCGGGAATGCGAATAAAATAAGTGCAGAGGCGACAAATGTCGTCCAAGTAAAGAGCGGCATTCTCATATACGTCATGCCAGGCGCTCTCATATTAATAATCGTTGCAAGAAAGTTAATCCCGGCAATCAGCGTACCAATACCCGCAATCTGCAAACCTAAAATATAGAAATCCATTCCATGCCCTTCTGAATTCAGCGTGAGCGAAGCGTATGCAGTCCAGCCAGCATCAGGTGCTCCGCCCATAAACCATCCAAGGTTTAAGAAAATTCCTCCGAAAAAGAATAACCAAAAACCAAGTGAATTCACAAACGGAAATGCTACGTCACGTGCACCAATTTGAATTGGTACAACCGCATTCATTAATGCAAATAAAAGCGGCATAGCTGCAAGGAAAATCATTGTCGTTCCATGCATCGTCATGATTTCATTGTAAACCCCTGCACTGACAAAATCACTTTCAGGGATGGCTAGCTGAATACGGATAAACATCGCTTCTATCCCGCCAACCAAAAAGAAAAATCCCCCTGCCACTAAATATAATATGGCAATTTTTTTGTGGTCAACCGTTGTCAAGTAATCCCATAAGACAGCGCCAAACCCCCGCTTTTTAGCTATTGTACTCACCATGAAATCCCCCTCTTATCTCCCATTTGCCCCTTTTCATATAGATGTCTTTCTTCACGATCCTTTAAGCAGACTATGTCTGACAGATGACGGCTTCTCGGTTGTAGAGACATATTCGGGAGCTCTTAACAAAAACTTCACATCGATCACATACCCTCTTGAATATCTGCTCTAGGCGTTACTCGATTTTAAGACCTTTTAAATACTCGTAAAGTGCATCTGCTTCTGAGTCATTTAATTTAGGGTACGTTCCTGTCATTTTATTACCTGGTTTAAAGCTTTCCGGATCTTTCAGCCATGCTTTCACATTTTCTTTGTTCATGTCTTTGATTCCAGCTACTTTCGTTCGCTCTCCGAAGGTCGCAAGGTTTGGTGCTGTCCTTGCTGCTTCCGGCCGTTTGTCACCAGGCTCTACTGCGTGACAGCTTAAGCAGTTTTTCTCTTTAAATAGCTTTTCACCCTCTAAAGCGAGATCCTTTGTGGATTCAGGCTTCTTGTAATCAGCCATTTTTTTCGTCCATCCTAAGAACTCATCTTGAGAAAGCGTTTTAACTTTAAAGTCCATTAAAGCATGTGACGGCCCGCAAAGCTCCGCACATTTCCCGTAGAAATATTCCCCTGCATCTTTCGTTCGTTTCGAGTCAAAGGTTAAATAAAATTTGTTCTCATTATCTGTGTTTGTATCAATTTTACCGCCAGCCGATGGAATCCAGAATGAGTGTTTGACATCGGATGCTTTCAGCTTAAAATACACCTTTTGATCTGTTGGTACGATCAATTCCTGACTTGTGACAATCCCATAATCAGGGTATTCAAATTCCCACCAATATAAGCTGGCCCTTACATTAACAACAAGTGTCTTTTCAGGATCTCGTTTTTTCTTATCCATAGCGCTTGTGTCCCCTAGTTCAAGCGTGTATGCAACAACAGGTACAACGAGAATAATGAGTAGAAGAATCGGAATCGCTGTCCATGTGATTTCCAAGTTGCGGTTCCCTTCCACCTGCTTTGGAATCGTATCTTCTCCCACTTTAGAACGTTTGAATTTAATGATGACGTAAAAGAAAATGATCGATACAACAATGACGACAAGAACCATAATAAGTGTACTCAGTACCGTTAGGAAAAACTGTTTATCTGCTACTTCCCCAACTGGCTTGAGTGTTGATAAGTATGGTTCACCACAGCCCGCCAAAACGAGCGTCAGTAAGAGAAACAGTGAATAAACACGCCATTTTCTTATCATAATTTGTCCCAACCCCTTTTGCTTGATCTCCTTTGCCTTTCGCTTTTTACCTCTTATTTATAAAATCACTTCTCACCCATCTATAACCCCCGCCTCTTATAAAAGCACTTACATTTCCTCTTTTCATAAAAAAATGATGTTTTTACTCAAAATACCATCTATGTATAAACAGAAAGCCGCCTAAATAGAACTGAATATCAGGCGGCTTTCATAGTTGTTAGAAAATGTTGTGTTATAAGATATAGCCATTGTTTTGATGTGATCAAAGTGTATTTCACTCTAGAATAGTGTAATAATAATCATCGCTACGAAAAAGATGGTTAAGTAGTTTAATGAATAAACGAACATGAGCGTCGACCACTTCATGATGTCTTTCATTTTAAAGCCCATAAGGCCAATAACAAGCCATCCAATATTAAGCAATGTACCAAGTGCGACAATCGGCCATCCTAATCCACCTAAGAAAAATGGAAGCGGTAGAAGACATGCTGTCCAAATGATGATCTGGCGTTTTGTGACTTCAAAGCCGTAAACAACTGGCAGCATTGGAATGCCCGCCTTACGGTAATCTTCCGTTTTCTTAATCGCAAGTGACAGGAAGTGCGGGATTTGCCAAATGAACATAATCATAAACAAAACCCAAGCCGTTGTGTCGATTGTACCTGTGACAGCTGTCCAGCCGATTAATGGCGGAACCGCGCCAGATACACTTCCGATAACTGTATTGATCGTGTAATGGCGTTTAGACCACATGGTGTAAAGAACCGCATAAGTAAAGACTCCAATAAATCCAATCACTGCTGATGTAATGGTTGTCATCAGAAGCATAATGAGTCCTAATACAACAAGCAGAATGCCAAATGCATACGCTTGCCCCGGCTGAATTTTACCTGTAACCGTCGGTCTTGTTTTTGTTCTTTCCATTAATATATCAATATCACGGTCAAACGCATTATTAATTGCGCATGAACCGGCAATAATAAGAGAAGAACCAATCATTGTTAACAGCACAATATCAAGATTTCCAAGAAAACTCATACCTGTAAAATAAAAAGCAAGCCACATTCCAGTAAATGTCGTAATGAAATTGGAATTGACGATGCCCATTTTAATCAGAGCAAGAAAATCTTTCCACGCTGTTGTTTCTTCTATTTGTCCATGAATAGCTGCTTCCGCGGCTGTTTTGGAATTTGCCAATGTGTATAACCTCCCTTGCCCAAACCTTCAAACGAACGAATGACACGTAAAATCATTACAACTCTATCATACAAGATAAACAGCTGTAAAAAAACATCCTATTAAATAATAAACGACAAACTTGAAGTTATTTGTGAACTTTTCGTGAATTTATTAGGATATATGTGTGTTTCAGAAGGCGGTGCAAAATGAAATATTCTCTCCTCTATTTCTATCAGACTGTCAAAGAAAGATCAAGCACTCTAAATCTGTAAACTTTGTGAACTAACATATCATTTTTTTGTGAACTTTGGTCATTATGAATTGCAACAGAACACGCATTTGGCTTAAACTTGAGAGCATGTGAGGTTTTCATTTACATCAGAAGTTTTTTAGAGAAGGTGAAATAATTTGATGAAATTTGCTTTAAGGCTATTGAGCGTGATCACAACGTTTGTGATGCTGATCGTGCTGATTGGCGGTGCGCTTGTGACGAAAACCGGTTCGGGTCTTGGCTGCGGTAGACAGTGGCCCCTTTGCCACGGTCGTTTCTTTCCTGAAATGAACCCCGCTTCCATCATCGAATGGAGTCACCGCATGTCAACAGGGGTTTCCACCATTCTTGTTCTGGCACTGGCGGTCTTATGCTGGAAAAAAATTAGTCCAGTATTCCGTGAAACCAAATTTTTGGTCATCATGTCCATTATATTTTTAATGCTTCAAGCGCTGTTAGGAGCTCTTGCCGTCGTATTTGGTTCTAACGCACTTGTGATGGCACTGCACTTCGGTATTTCACTCATTTCATTTGCTTCAGTATTACTGCTTGCACTTCTTGTCTTTGAAGCAACCAGATCTGAAACAAAGCTTGTGAAGCCGCTTCATATCGGCAAAAAAATGCAGTTCCATATTTATGGGTTGATTACGTATACGTATATCGTGGTATATACGGGCGCTTATGTGAGACATACAAAGTCAAGCCTTGCTTGTTCTGTCTTCCCGTTTTGTTCAAAAGACGGTGCGCTTCCAGCGTATTTTAATCAGTGGGTTCAAATGTCTCACCGAGCAGCAGCACTTCTTTTATTCGTCTGGATATTTGTCGCTATGTTCCATGCCATAAAACATTATAAAGAACAGAAGCAGCTTTATTATGGGTGGATTATCTCAGCCATTCTGATTACACTTCAAGCCATTTCAGGTGTGATGTCTGTTTATTCTCAGCTTGCACTTGGTTACGCGCTGGCTCATTCATTCTTTATTTCTTGTTTGTTTGGGGTACTATGCTACTTCTGCTTACTTATTGCCCGGTTTAAATATGAAAGCAAAGAGCCATTTAGATAAAAATTGTATCCCCCTTTCATGTAGAGAGGGGGATTCTTTATTGTCGTTTTGCTTCTTCGAATAGCGAGATGGCTTTTTTGCGTCTTTCCTTGTGATCAACTGTCGGCAGCGGGTATGTATCACCCAGCACACAGCTCGATTTCCGTTGTTCATCTATCGGCATTTTACTTGGTTCATGAATCCATTTTTCCTCAACATGCTCTAGCTCTCGTACATATCTTCTAATATATTCCCCGCTTGGATCAAACCGCTTTGACTGGGTCGTTGGGTTAAAAATACGGAAGTACGGCACGGCATCTGTCCCAACAGAAGCTGCCCACTGAAATCCTCCGATATTCGAAGCCTCATCATAATCCACAAGCTTTTTTGCAAAATACGATTCTCCCTTTCTCCAATCAATCAAATAATCCTTTGTTAAAAATGAGGCGGTGACCATCCTTAAACGGTTATGCATCCAGCCTTCCTCATTTAACTGTCTCATCCCTGCATCAACGAGAGGAAAGCCTGTTTCACCTTTACACCATGCTTCAAACAGCGTCTCATCTTCATTCCATTTCATCCCTTGAAACGCTGAATTGATTTCTTTTTCTTTCATTTCTGGATAATGAGCATAAATCATATGGTAAAAATCTCGCCACGCCAGCTCTTTGATAAAGGTTTCTCTGCCCTCGTCTTCAAACAGTGCTTCCTCATGTACCGCATAAAAGATCGTTCGAATTGAGATAGTCCCTGTTTTCAAGAAACGTGACAGCTTGCTCGTTCCAAAAACAGATGGCATATCTCGTTTTTCATGGTAACGTGTTAGTCTTTTTTGGATAAAGTCATGCAGCGTGTTCATCGCTTTGCGTGAACCGATTTGATCAAATTTTCTTGAGCATCTCATGATTATACTGCGTAGTTTGTCATTCCCTTTGTGTGAAAGTGACTCATCACAAATCGTATGAGCGCTGCTGAGAAATGATTTGTCAACTTTTATCACAGGCTGCTTCTCTTGCTTTCGCCATGATTGATAGTATGGAGTAAACACTTGATAATGAGTGCCATCCCTTTTTAAGATATCTTGCGCCCCGTGAAGGTGTGTATCTTGCCATTTTGATACATGAATGCCCTTCTTTTCTAAAAAAGCGGTTACTTGATGGTCACGCTTTTGACCGATTCCCACTTGATCTTCATTAAAAAAGACAGCTTTGATGTCATACACATCGATAACTTGCTGAAAGGCACGCAAGACATCACCATAGAGAAGATGAACATACATTTGAGATTCTCTTGCTTTCTTGATAAAATGCGCCAAGCTTTGAAAAAAATGTTCGTTGTTTAAATCGAGGTCCATTTCAGTAAAAAATGGATCTAGATGATAAAGAGCAAATAATTTGTACTCGTGTTTTTTTGCATATGTGATCGCTTTTGATAAGGCGATATGATCATCTAATCGCATATCCCGGCGAAACCAAATCACAACAATGTTGTCCAACCTTCTTCACCTCACTCTATAGTGTAATCACTCTCACTGGCTGCTGCACATTTTAATGCGCTCAAAAAAGACACATCACGGTGGATGTGTCTCACTTCTTATTCAGGCTTTAATACGATTAACAGATCACCGGTTTGAATCGGTTCTCCATTTGTCACATGTATTTCATCTACGACCGCAGAAAATGGTGCTTGTACAGTCGTTTCCATTTTCATGGCTTCATTGATCATCAAATGCTCACCTTGTGAAATTTTCTGCCCTTTTTCCACGAGTACTTTAATGACAGTGCCTGGCATCGATGCGGCGATGTGATTTGGATTTGAACGGTCCGCCTTCATTTTTTCTTGAACGGAGGATTTGATGCTTTCATCCTTAATCACCACTTCACGCGGCTGGCCATTTAACTCAAAGTAAAGAACTCTTGTGGCATCTGGATTCGGTTCACCAATTGATACGAGTTTGACAATCAGGGTTTTTCCTTTTTCGATTTCTACCTCAATCTCTTCTCCAAGCCTCATCCCGTAGAAGAACGTTGGTGTATCAAGAACAGAGATGTCACCATAGCTTTCTGCTGTTTGGACAAATTCAGAAAAGACTTTCGGATATAAGGCATACGCAATTGCGTCTTGCTCTGTTAACGTCAGGTCATGAGATTCTTTGAACTGCTTCTTAATGTCTTCAAAGTCCACTGGCTTCAGCTTCTCACCAGGTCTGACAGTAAGAGGCTCTTCCCCTTTTAAAATCAGCTTTTGCAGCTTTTCTGGGAATCCGCCATGCGGCTGGCCTAAATAGCCTTTAAATAATTCCACAACAGAATCCGGGAAGTCTAGTGTTGCGCCTTTTTCATAAACATCTTCTTCTGTTAGATCATTTTGCACCATGTAAAGTGCCATATCTCCAACTACTTTAGAGGATGGTGTTACCTTTACAATATCACCAAACATGTCATTCACACGTCTGTACATTTCCTTTACTTCATTCCAGCGCTCGCCAAGACCGACACCTTTCGCCTGCTGCTGCAAGTTACTATATTGACCGCCAGGCATTTCATGCTCATAAATTTCTGTATGAGGCGAATTCATGCCGCTTTCAAATTCATGATAGTATTTTCTGACGGAATCCCAGTATTGAGAAAGGCGTTCGACAGATTGGACATTCATGTCTGGCTTTCTTTCATGTCCATCTAAAGCATAATAAAGTGAGCTTGCACTTGGCTGCGATGTGAGTCCTGCCATAGAGCTGACGGCAACATCCACAATATCAACACCTGCATCAATCGCTCTTGCATAGGTGAACAGTCCATTTCCACTCGTGTCATGCGTATGAAGGTGGATAGGGATCGTAAGCTCATCTTTTAAAGCAGAGACTAGCTCGTAGGCTGCCTGCGGTTTTAATAGCCCCGCCATATCTTTAATACCTAAAATATGCGCGCCGGCAGATTCAAGCTCTTTTGCAAGAGATACATAGTAATCAAGATCATATTTTGGACGAGATGGATCAAGAATATCTCCCGTATAACAAATCGCCGCCTCTGCCACTTTGCCTGATTCCCGAACAGAATCAATGGCAAGCGTCATGCCTTTGACCCAGTTTAAGCTGTCGAAAATACGGAACACATCAATGCCTGCCTCGGCTGATTCTTTTACAAATGCTTTGATCACATTATCCGGATAGTTTGTATATCCGACAGCATTTGATGATCTTAACAGCATTTGGAACAGCGTGTTTGGCACTTCTTGACGAAGCTCTTTCAATCGTTCCCAAGGATCTTCTTTTAAGAAACGGTACGCAACATCAAATGTAGCCCCGCCCCACATTTCCATACTAAACAGCTCTGGCCATAAACCTGCTGTCGGCTGGGCAACTTTCTTTAAATCATGTGTTCTGAAGCGTGTCGCAAGCAGAGACTGATGCGCATCTCTAAAGGTTGTGTCAGTTAAAAGGACGTTATTTTGTTCTTTTACCCAGTTGGCAAGTCCCTCAGGTCCATGCGTATCTAACAATTGTTTTGTCCCAGACGGAATCTCTTGATTAAGAGGAAGCTTCGGTACGTCTGGCTTGTCAAAATGAGGCTTCTTTTTCTCCGCAATACCCGGGAACCCATTAATGGTAACGTTACCAATATAAGTCAGCATCTTCGTTCCACGGTCTTTTTGCTTAGGGAAATTAAATAGCTCTGGCGTTGAGTCGATAAACGATGTATCGTATTCCCCTTTTAGGAACTTCTCATGCTTAGCCACATTTTCAAGAAATGGGATGTTAGTTTTAATCCCGCGAATCCTGAATTCTTGTAAATTTCGAACCATTTTAGCAGCCGCTTGATCAAACGTGAGCGCCCATGTAGACAGCTTGACCAATAGTGAGTCGTAATAAGGTGTAATGACCGCACCTTGGAAGCTGTTCCCTGTATCAAGACGTACACCAAATCCCCCACCTGAGCGGTAGGCCATAATTTTTCCTGTGTCTGGCATAAAGTCATTTAAAGGATCTTCTGTTGTGACCCTTGATTGAATGGCAAAGCCGTGTGTAAAGATATCTTCTTGCTTTGGAATACCAACTTCTTTGCTGTGAAGGTTATGCCCCTTTGCAACAAGAATTTGGGTTTGAACGATATCGACACCTGTGATCATTTCTGTAATCGTGTGTTCTACCTGCACCCTTGGATTGACTTCAATAAAGTAAAACTCTCCATTTGCAACAAGGAATTCTACAGTCCCTGCATTAATGTACGATACATTCTTGGCCAGCTGGACAGCTGCTTCGCAAATATCTTCACGCAATTGATCTGTTAGAGACACACTTGGCGCCACTTCAATGACCTTTTGATGCCGCCTTTGAACAGAGCAGTCACGCTCATATAAATGAATGATATTGCCGTGATTGTCTCCAATCACCTGCACTTCAATATGTTTTGGATTTTCAATCAGCTTTTCAACGTATACTTCGTCATTTCCAAAAGCAGCTTTTGCCTCTGACTTCGCACGGTCATAGGCTTCCTTCAGCTCTTCTTTTGATCTGACAATGCGCATACCCCGGCCGCCGCCGCCTAGTGAAGCTTTAATAATAAACGGGTAACCGTATTCTTCACCGAATTTTTCGACTTCTTCGACCGAATCAACTGGTCCGTCACTTCCTGGAATGACTGGAATACCAGCCTTTTTCGCTTCATCTCTCGCCTTTACTTTATCTCCAAACATATCTAAATGCTGAGAAGTTGGACCGATAAATTGAATGCCTTCCTCTTCGCATCGTCTTGCAAAATGAATGTTTTCGGATAAAAATCCGTAGCCTGGATGAATCGCATCCACGTCATTTCGTTTTGCAATTTCGATGATCCCCTCGATATCGAGGTAGGCATCAATCGGTTTCTTCCCTTCTCCAACTAGATATGCTTCATCAGCTTTATAGCGATGATAAGAGCCCGAGTCTTCTTTGGAATAAATGGCCACTGTACGTAAGTTGAGCTCCGTACAGGCCCTGAAGACTCTGATAGCGATTTCCCCTCTGTTTGCAACTAGAACCTTTTGAATTGTTCTCTGTGACATTCTCACTCCTCCATATCCCTTAAAATTTTATATGTACTCTATAATAAAGGAAGAAATGAAAACTGTACACTTTTGTTTTCTAAAGATTCAAAGTTTTCTGCAATCCATTTTTTTCAACCGATGGTTTGCTCATTGATTTTTTCTTTTTATAACGCTCTTTATATTCAGTAAACATGCTGATATTCAGCAGCATTCCCATACAGATGCTAAGTAAAATGATAGACGATCCCCCGTAGCTGATAAACGGAAGTGTCACCCCAGTAATTGGAATAAGACCTGAAACACCGCCTAAATTGATACAAGTTTGGATCGCAATCATGGAGGAAATTCCTATTGCAAGCAAACTTCCAAACGGATCTTCACACTTTCTCGCAATATAAAAACCTTTCACGACGATGAAACCAAGAAGAGCGAGAACAAAAAACACGCCGAAAAAACCAAGCTCTTCTGAGATAATTGCCATGATAAAATCTGTGTGCGGTTCTGGAAGATACCCGTACTTTTGAACACTTTCCCCTAGACCGAGTCCAAAAAAGCCGCCTGATCCAATCGCATAATATGAATTAATCAATTGATGCCCAGTAGCCCCTGCATCTTTAAATGGATCTTGGAAACTCTCAAAACGTCCGAGACGATTTTGCGTGAAAATTTTATCCCAAAAAAGAATAATAAACGGGGTCACGACGACCATCACTGCACTAAATAGCGCCAGCAGCTTCGCAAGCGTTTTGCCGCTAAAGCCTGAGCATAAAATCATCGCAAGGGCAATCATGCCAATAATAAAGGCTGTCCCATAGTCTGGCTGCAAAATGATAAATCCGCACAGGATAGAGACAATCACGATTGGAGGCGTGACACCTCTTAAAATATGATCAATATAATGCTGCTTTTTGGCATAGACCGCAGCAAGATAGATGATGACGACAATCTTCACAAATTCAGCTGGCTGAAGACTAAAAGGGCCTAATTTGATCCAGCTTCTTGCGTTCCCTGCAACATGACCGAGAAAGTACACATAGATGAGGGAAAAAACTGAAATCAGCAGCATACCAATCTGGAATTTCTTATTTGAAAACAGCTGATATGGAACTAATGCTGTAAAGATTAAGATGGCTGCTCCAACAATCATAAATAAGAGCTGTTTCTTAAAAAAGTTATCTGGCGCGGCATCGTATCTGATAACAGATGTAATCATACTTGAGCTATATACCATAACCAAACCGAATGCGCTGATTAAGATGATGGCGAACAATAATGAGTAGTCATACGATTTTAGCATTCTCTTTAACATATAATCCTCTTCCTAACGTCTGTTTCTACTGCTTGATATCTTCTTAGCTGTTCTTATTCTACTACATTTTCTCCGTTTGATCCCGTTTTACCTCTTTTATATTGTTCGTCATTCATGAAAGAATCAAGTCCGTTTGCCGTCAATCCATAAAAGAAATGAGAGGACAAAAAAACTCAAACCTATGTTGTGGAAGTTTGAGTTTTCAATCGTTATTTTTTTGTGAACGCATCATGAAGTGCGGAAAGCTCTCTCTCAAGTTTATCGAGTAGTTTCTTGCCTTCATGTTGATCAACTAATCCAAGCCGGACAGCAAAATCAATCTCCCTCGATAATCCGAACATTTGAGTATCTAAAACCTCTTCATAAAGAGGACATTGCGGCATCGTTAAGTTGTCCATTTGCACTTGGATCAATTTTAAAATTTTATCTGCATCCAATTTTAATAAAGCCAGTGCTTTTTGCCGATGATCGACTAAAATTTCTGACGCCAAAAGTATCCCTCCGTTCCCCAGGCGAGTACCTAATTCTTCTATTTATCATAAAGCGAAACGCCCAAAATTGCAAGCAGATTTGTACAGTTCGCTTTGTAAAAATAAAAAGAAGACATTCCTCATTAAAAGATACTCATCTCATATTTTTCACTCATGAGCTCAAGCAGCTTAATCCCAGCAATACTATTCCCTTTTTCATCCAGGGCAGGACCGAAAATTCCGATCCCAAAATCATATGGTGCCGCTCCCATAATCCCGCCTGAAACACCGCTTTTAGCAGGTATGCCGATATTAATGGCAAATTCCCCGCTTGCATTATACATGCCGCACGTCACCATAAAGGTTTTACAAATTCTAGCGACATCTTTTGAAAGAATTTGCTGGCCCGTCTCTGGATGTCTGCCATCTAATGAAAAAACACAAGCAATTTTCGCCAAATCTAAGCTGTTCATCATGATGGCGCATTGTTTCGTATACACGTCCATGACCTCTTCTACGTTCCCTCTAATAATATGATATTGCTTCATATAATAGCACATAGCCCGGTTAATCATCGATGTCTCAAATTCGGATGCCGCTGTCTCTTTGCAGTATGTAATGCTTTTATCATTTGCGAGCTCTCTAATAAAGCCAAGCAGGCGGTTCAGCTGATCTTGCGGAGTCGCTCCTCTTATTAAGCTTGTGACTGCAAGCGCTCCTGCATTAATCATTGGATTCAGCGGCTTATTCGGACTTGCTGTTTCCAGCTTAATCATTGAATTAAACGGATCACCTGTAGGCTCTTGTCCAACAAATTGAAAGACTTTTTTTGGCCCTTCTTCTGAGAGTACGAGCGCAAGGGCTAATACTTTAGAAATACTTTGCAGGGTAAAGCGTTTATCTACATCTCCTGCCGAGTGGCAAGTATTACTCACATGGTACACAGCCACAGATAAATCTGTCTGATCCGCTTTGGCGAGAGCGGGAATATAGGATGCTACTTTGCCATCTTTGGCCACTTTTTTTGCTTCTTCTACAAATCGCTGAAGCTCTTCATTGTCGCGACATGCCATGCCCAATATCCTCCCTATGTTTCATGTACGATTAGTGTGTACAAGGAGAAGCATGTTTATGAAAGTGACAAAGCAGGAGAAAACTTCTATAATTTATGGTGGAAAGGGGTTGTCTTGAACATGAGTATTATTCAAATTAAGGGGAACGTAAAGTACAAGATCACCATTGATCCAAGTGTATGGATTTTTGATGACCGCAAATTTTTAATGGATTCATTTTTTGAAAACAGCGCAGCAAATGAAGAAAATCAGCTGGATCAGGAGCTTGACCAAGAGCGGGTGATCAGAGAAGGTCAAACACTTCCACCCACTTTAAAAACAGAGAAGAAGTACGAAAAGGAAAGACTCGTCACAGGCAGCTTCGGAATGAAGCTGGGTGATATGCTGAAAAATGCAGAACCGCTTGAACATGCAGATACATGCGAATTTGTCACAGAAACAGAGACAATTGCTGTTCCGCTTTCTCAGGCAATGGAAAGCATTGCACACTTCAGCCAAAATGGGAAGCCGATGACTGAAGAAGGACCAATCCACGTTTATTTCGCAGATCAGTCCAACCTCACTCAGCCGATAAAAGGTGTCAAAGAGCTCATCATTACATAAGACAGAGGGTCTGGACTACAGCAAATCAGCTGCAAGCTGTGCAAGTCCAGACCTTTCTCCTTTGACAAGCTTGACATGTCCAGATATTTGCTGTCCTTTGAACCGCTCAATGACATACGTAAGCCCATTATTTAAGCTGTCTAAATAAGGATGATCAATCTGCTCCGGGTCCCCCATCAGCACAATTTTACTTCCCTCTCCGACGCGCGTTAATAATGTTTTCACCTCGTGTTTCGTTAAATTCTGCGCCTCATCAATGATAATAAATTGATCAGGGATACTTCTTCCGCGGATATACGTTAAAGCTTCGACTTGAATAGAACCAATACCCGCCAAAATCGCATCAAGTTCACCAGGTTTTTTTGTATTAAATAAAAATTCCAGGTTGTCATAAATCGGCTGCATCCATGGTCTGAGTTTCTCTTCCTTTTCACCTGGCAAGTAGCCTAAATCCTTGCCGACAGGAACAATGGAACGGGCTACGATCAGTTTTTTAAACATGCCGAGATCCTCTGTCTGCATTAATCCGGCAGCAAGTGCAAGCAGTGTTTTACCAGTACCCGCTTTTCCGATCAATGTCACAAGCGGAATATCACGGCGCAATAGCAGCTCTAGGGCCATCGTCTGCTGAACATTTTTCGGACGGATTCCCCAAACATGCTCTTGATCATAAATAAGCCGTTTCACGTTCTCTGCTTTTTGATCAAGCATTCCTAAAGCAGAACCGCCTTCATTCCCCTTCATAATGACAAATTGATGAGGGTTTAATGGTGCACTTGTGACTTCTTTTATCGGCAATTGACTTTGCTTATAAAATGTATTCAATTGCTCGGTCGGAATATAGAGCTCATGATAGCCGTTATCAATGTCTTCGTTTTGCAGCACACGGTCACTTAAGAAGTCCTCTGCCTGAAGACCTATCGCATCTGCCTTTACCCTGACTAAGACATCCTTACTGACCAAAATGACAGGCCGGCCGTGAGGCTTTGTTTCTTCCTCTAAGCTCAAATTTTTCGCGACCGCTAAAATCCGATTATCGTTCGTTTTTTCAATAAAAATTTCTTGAAGCTCATGGAAAGAGCGATGATTCAGCTCGATGCGCAGCGTCCCTTTTGACTCTAGCGTAATTTTTTCATGCAGTTTCCCTTTCGATCTCAAACCGTCGATTAAACGTGAGACGCGCCGGGCGTTTTGCCCAACCTCGTCCATATATCTCTTTTTCGAGTCTACTTCTTCTAACACAACGGCCGGAATGACGACTTCGTTGTCTTCAAATGAAAAGATTGAATTCGGATCCTGTAATAACACATTTGTGTCTAATACATAAATTTTACTCAGGTCCTTCGCCTCCTGATCGGGGTTTCATTCATCCTTGTCTTTCCCAAAACGATTGTTAAAATATATGTTTTCATGAATAAAGTTAGAAGGTTAATTCAACAATAAAATAAATCATGCAGTTTGTGAAGGAGGGAATTTAGATGCGACTATTTTTAACATTATTCATGATTCAAACGATCATTCTGTTAGGCGCTTGCCAGCAGCAGGAAAAGCCAGAAGCGCTGGACAAGCAAGATGGACGCCAGCACTTAGTACGGGTGTCAGACTCATCCAAGAAAAAGACAAATCAAGCCCGCCCATCTACAGATGTTGCGCAGCATCTTGTCAATGTGACAGAGCATGTAGCAGATGTCAATGATGCAACGGCAATTGTCATCGGCCGCTATGCTGTTGTTGGTATTGATGTAAAAGATGATTTAGATAGAAGCAAAGTAGAAACCATTAAATATTCAGTTGCAAAAGCGCTGAGAAATGACCCTGAAGGTGCAAATGCTGTTGTGGTTGCTGATCCAGATACAGTCAGCCGTTTAAAAGAAATGGGCAAAGAAATCCAAGCAGGCCGTCCGGTAAGCGGTATTATGGACGAACTGGCTGCCATTGTCGGCCGCGTGATGCCAGAGATGCCGAGAAATGAGATCGAGCGTAACGAAAAAGACCCGACAAATGATCCGAATAATCAGCTCAAAGAACAGGATCAAAAACAGTTAGAAAAAAATCAAAACGACCAATCAAACCATCATATGAATCAGAAGAAATAATGAGAACGGCTTATATCTCCTGTGATATAAGCCTTTTTCTACGCTGATTTTAAGTAGCTGGAAAACATGCTATAATAAATGCAATAAAGTGAGGTGAAAATGATGAGAGTGAAGTGCTCATTATGTGAAAAGCTTGAAACCATTGATGATGATACACTTGTTGCTAAACGGTTAAGAAACCGGCCAATTCATACATATATGTGCGATGACTGCCAAGAACGCATTAAAATAAAGACTGAAGCTCGCATCAAAACTGGCAGATTCTCTCTTTATCAGGATCCTGCGACGAAAGAGAAAAAGAAGAAAAAAGGAAAGAAAGAACAAAAGACATAAAAAAAGACCTGACACATGTTCAGGTCTTTTTTTACGTATTAACTGTTCCTTCTTTTTTCGCACGATGCAGCCGTATTTTATAAATAATCAAAATGGCAGCTGCCACAACCAGTCCTTCCGCTACTGGAAGGAAGATACCTAGAAATGTGAGAAACGTGCAGCCAAAAATCAAAAACAAATAAATCACGAGCGCTTTTAAAATCGGTAAACGTCTTGCAAAGCCGAGCTTAAAAACAATAATCGCTAAAACAAGGATGGTGCCATATAGGAGCCACATCCCTGTTTGCGGATTTTCATCGACACGAAACAGCATCGCGAAAAAGGATAGATTTTCACTTACTTCCTGATCATTCAAAAAGATTCCCTCCCCTTATCTTTCAGGGTTCTATCTTTTTAATTCTTCATGGAATTAAGATAATCCTGCTAGCTTTTTCTTCTTCGCTGCTTTCTCACGTTCGTTTTTGTCTAAAATTTTCTTTCTAAGACGAATTGATTCAGGTGTAACCTCACAGTATTCGTCTTCATTCAAGTACTCAAGAGATTCCTCAAGTGACATAATACGAGGTTTTTTCATGCTAACCGTTTGATCTTTCGTCGCTGAACGTACGTTTGTTTGTTGTTTCATACGGCTTACGTTTACAACAAGGTCATTCTCACGATTATGCTCCCCAACAATCATCCCTTGGTATACTTCAGTACCCGGCTCAACGAAGATCACACCGCGCTCTTCAACACCTTGGATTCCGTAAGCAGTCGCTTTACCTGTTTCCATTGAAACAAGTACACCTTGACGGCGTCCGCCAACTTGACCAGACTGCATTGGCTGGTAGCTGTCAAACGTATGGTTCAAAATACCAAAACCACGAGTTAATGAAAGAAATTCAGTTGTATAACCAATTAAACCACGTGATGGCACTGTAAAGATCAGGCGAACTTGACCGTTACCATTATTGATCATGTCAATCATTTCACCTTTTCTTGCACCCATTGATTCCATAACAGAGCCAGTATGCTCTTCTGGTACATCAATTTGAACGCGCTCTACAGGCTCACATCGAACACCATCAACTTCTTTTACAATAACTTCTGGCTTCGATACTTGTAATTCAAAACCTTCACGTCTCATATTCTCAATGAGAATGGATAAGTGAAGCTCTCCGCGTCCAGAAACAACCCAAGCATCAGGTGAATCAGTTGGATCCACACGAAGACTGACGTCTGTTTGAAGCTGCTGCTCTAAACGCTCTTCAATTTTACGTGATGTCACGTATTTTCCTTCACGGCCTGCAAATGGGCTGTTGTTTACAACAAACGTCATTTGAAGTGTCGGCTCATCAATACGAAGGATTGGAAGTGCTTCTTGGTGTTCTACCGGACAAACCGTTTCACCTACGTTGATGTCTTCCATTCCAGATACAGCGACAAGATCTCCCGCTTTCGCTTCGTTGATTTCCACTCGTTTTAACCCTTGGAAACCAAAGATCTTTGTTACTCGGAATTGTTTCACAGTGCCGTCGACTTTCATCAAGGCTACCTGCTGTCCTACTTGCATTGTTCCTCTGAATACACGGCCGATTCCAATTCTGCCAACATAATCATTGTAATCAAGTAGTGCCACTTGGAATTGAAGCGGCTCTTCATGGTTATCAACTGGGCAAGGAATATGGTTCACAATGGCTTCAAACAAAGATTCCATGTTTTCATCTTGCTTGCTCGCATCGTTACTTGCTGTACCATTGATTGCTGATGCATAGACAACTGGGAATTCAAGCTGTTCTTCTGTTGCATCCAATTCAATGAACAAGTCGATCACTTCATCAACTACTTCAGCCGGACGAGCAAAGTCGCGGTCAATTTTATTGACGACAACGATTGGTGTTAAGTTTTGCTCAAGTGCTTTTTTCAGCACAAAGCGTGTTTGAGGCATACAGCCTTCATAAGCATCCACAACGAGGAGTACACCATCTACCATTTTCATGATACGCTCAACTTCACCACCGAAATCGGCGTGTCCTGGTGTATCTAAAATATTAATGCGTGTATCTTTATAATGGATCGCAGTATTTTTAGCTAAAATCGTAATACCGCGCTCTCGCTCTAAATCATTTGAATCCATGGCTCTCTCAGCGATATTTTCATTCGCACGGAAAGTACCAGCTTGATGGAGCAATTGGTCAACAAGCGTCGTTTTACCATGGTCAACGTGGGCAATAATTGCGATGTTGCGAAGGTCTTTTCGAAGTTTCACATTTTCATCTCCTAAAATAATTAGATAACTTTCATATTATATCACAATCCCCTTTAAATGCCGATCGTTTTTCTGTAAACTTATATTAACTCTAAAAAAAGGGATGGAGACAAATGAAACAAATCAAATGGCTTCTATTATTATGTGCATTACTTGCAGTTGTCAGTATGGCGTTTATTGGGGTATCTCTTGCAGAAAAAAACATACTGGGCATATGTTTTAGTATCGTGTTCGCCATGATTTTCATGGGTACAGGATTTACATTAAAAAGAAAATTAAACGTGCAATCATAAAATTAGTTAAAAGCCTTTTACATTCTATATGTAGAAGGCTTTTTATTTTGAGTAAAAACAAGACAAATCACCTATGAAAGCTTCATTCATCAGACGGAACGTATCTTGAAGAGTTGACAAAAGTAAGCAATCTGAACCCCTCCATTTTTCGACAAGAACTTTTATAGTTCTCCAAAATCAAACAGAAAGTTACATTTTTCCTATTCTTCCACAAAGTTTCTCATGGTATGCTTTTCTTGCAACAAAATTTAACAGAAAAGGGAGAGAAAAGAAGCATGAAGAAGTTTTTGAGCAAATCGCTCAGCTCTGTTGTATTTTTCGCTTTAGCTATCATTCTTACTTTCACAACAGTAGCTCCTGGGCAAGCAAGCGCTGCAACTTTCAAAGGAATTCCTTTTGAACAGCAGCAAATCATTAAAGAATTATTGGAGAAAAACGAGCGTGTCATCAACATTCTCATCAATTCATTTGTTGAGGAAGACAACAGCTACACATTTGATGTGAAAAAAGCTGTTGAGCTCGGACTAACTGAAGAAGAAGCGGCGACTGCTGAGAAATTCTTAGATCGCGCAGCTGTTCTTACAATCGTTTTCAGTGAAAGCATCACTAAAAACGAAAAAGGGAAATTGGTTTTTGATGCAGCAAAAGCTGTTGAACTTGGTCTTACAAAAGAAGAAGCGGCTAAATTTGAAAAGCTTTTCAAATCAGTGATCAGAATTGCTGATCTTGCTGGTGATGCCCTTGTTCTAGACAAAAAAGGAAACGTTGTGATTGATTCAAAAATCGCAAAAGGTCTTGGATTCAGCTCTACTGAATTACTTGTTTTCAACCAAATGCTTAAGAAAATTCCTCAAGAGCAATTGAAAACGTTCTATGATGCAGTTCAAATTGCGAAAGAAAAATTAAGCTAATCTCAGAAAAACTCCCACCTGGTTCATCCAGATGGGGGTTTTTTATTTCAGCCAATAAAGCGTATAGACTTCCGCCTTACAGTTTCAGGAAAAACAAAAAATCACTTCATTCTCATGAAGTGATGTCGTTTATTTTTTATTTCCGCTTTCTTTTATGTAATCATGCAAGATTTTTTCACAAATGGATCGATTTCCAGCCACTATGCTGTTTTTGTCTAGGAACGTAAGACGTTCTCCGTGAATATTTGAGTAAACGGCCCCTACTTCATCAAGCAGCACGCAGCCCGCTGCATAATCCCACGGTGCAAGCCTTAAGGTGACATATGCGTCACTTCTGCCGCTTGCAATATAAGCAAGCTCAAGGGCAGCTGATCCAATCGTTCGTGTCCCTCTCACGTCACGCACTAGACGGGCAAATGGTTTGGCGTCAAAATAAGGACTTTCAATCGCCCATGTCGGATTAATACCCACAATGGCTTTTTCAATCTCCACATCTTTTAATGGAGGGAGCAGGATATCGTTCATATAGGCTCCTTCTCCTTTAATGGCATGGTAGAGCTCGTCATGAATGACGTCATAAATAAGACCGATTTTCCCCACACCATTTTCAAATATCCCGATTGAAATGGCAAAGTTGCGCTTTTGATGGACAAAGTTCATTGTGCCATCAATCGGATCAATGATCCACACAATTCCATCGAGTGAGGTGACCTCTTCCCCTTGTCCCTCTTCTCCTAAAATGTGATGATCTGAAAATGCCGACTGTATTTTTTCAATAAAAAAACGTTCTGTTTCTTTATCGATATTCGTGACTAGATCATTTGGATTTGATTTTGTTTCAATTGATAGACCTTCCTGCATGGACGCTTTAATACGGCTCCCTGCTTCTTTTACCCAGAGCTTTGCAAGACGGTCAATTTCCACCCAGTTTGTCATCAGATTGTAAACCTCTTTTCTATGTAGGACCTATTTGTAATAGCATACTGATATTATGTACGTAAAAGCAAGAAAAAAGCAGCTTCATACAAAAACGAACCGATGAATTGGTTCGTTTTTACCTCACCCTGTTTTACCCTTGAAGCTGCTCCCATTCTTTTCTTAGGCGCTCAAGCTTTCGTTTGCTGCGTTCGATTTGGATGTCATCTTTTTGTTCGATGGCTTCATGAAGCGTAGAAAGCTCATAATCAACCTCTAATCTCCACACAGCGATGCGATTTTTCTTCTCCTGTCTATAGCCCTGCTTCACGATTTGCTTCATTGGTCAACGCCCCTTCCAGAGAATGATTCATTCCTTGTCAGTTTTCATTGATAAAAAATTCAATCGATAAGAGAAATTGTTCTTGCTTATATCGTATGAAGCGATCGCATAACCGCAACGACATTCTGAAAATTGTGTCTTTACCTATTAATGATGTACCACATAATGAAAGGTTTTAAACGCTGCACCACGCCCTTTACAATCTTTTATCTGACGGTGCATCTTTTTTTGAGCTTGACCCAAGCTATGATAAAATATGATCAGCGAAAAGATACAGGAGGCATAACATGAGTGAAATGCGTTTTAGAGATGAAGATTTTGAAACATTCACAGTTGATGGTTTAGATGAACGAATGACTGTATTAAAAGAAAGAGTACGTCCAAAGCTTGAGGCACTTGGCGAACATTTTGCACCACTTCTTTCTTCTATTACAGGAGACGAAATGTTTGTACACGTCGCAAAGCATGCTAGAAGATCTGTCAACCCGCCAAATGATACATGGGTTGCTTTTGCAAACAGTAAGCGCGGATATAAAAAACTCCCTCATTTTCAAATTGGGCTTTGGAAAACACATGTCTTTGTCTGGTTTGCGCTCATTTATGAATCTCCAGTGAAAGGTGAGTACGGCCAGCTGTTTGAAAAAGAGCTAGACACCATCCAGCAGAAAATACCGCAAGATTTTGTTTGGTCTAAAGATCATATGAAACCAGATGTCATGCGGCACAGCGAACTAGATTCCGAACAGCTGAAAACGCTTTTTGAACGTGTTCAAACAGTCAAGAAAGCCGAGCTTCTATGCGGCATCCAGCTGCCTAGAGAGGAAGTCGTTCAAATGAATAATGAAGAATTCCTATCGAAAATCGAAAATGCCTTCCGCACGCTGACGTATCTATACCGCTTCACACAGAAAGAATCTGTATAAAAAAACGAGCCCTTATAGGCTCGTTTTTTACATGCGTATAACGGCTGTCTCTTCTGCCTCTCTTGCGGTTTTCACTGCACGATAAGGGGAATACCCGCTTCCCTTTTCAAAAGCCGCACAATGCGTTTTTTCCTCTGCTTTTGATGGCACAACCTCTTTAAATCGTTTATAAGCATCTAATAACTCCTGCTTCGCAATTCCTTTTTCATAGGCTTTTTCAACAGCCTGAAAAAATGAAATGACCGCAATTTTTTCCTCTGTCGTCCAGTCGACATCCATTGGATATTGATATTCCATTTACTTGTCCCTCACTTTAACACTCATTTCTCATTTGAACTTTTATTATAGCATCTGTTTGATCAGAAACCGATTGATTTTATGCTTTACATTCCGATCAGTTCATAATATAATTCTTTTGTTTTATGCAATGAAATCTGCTGTAATTGGCACAATAATAGCAGGTATTTCGATGAAGGTGGGAAAGCAATTGTCACAACATGATACACCCTTATATACTGGACTAAAAAAACACGCAGCAACGAATCCAGTCCAATTTCACATTCCAGGCCATAAAAAAGGAGCCGGAATGGATCCTGAATTTAGAGCATTCATTGGCGACAATGCATTAAGCATTGACCTCATTAATATAGAACCTCTCGATGATTTACATTCACCTCGAGGGATGATAAAAGAAGCACAGGAGCTTGCTGCTGAAGCCTTCGGTGCTGATCATACGTTTTTCTCCATTCAAGGAACAAGCGGGGCCATCATGACAATGGTGATGACGGTATGCGGACCTGGAGATAAAATTATCGTTCCGCGTAATGTCCATAAATCAATTATGTCCGCGATTGTATTTTCTGGCGCAGTTCCTGTTTTTATTCACCCAGAAATAGACAAAGAGCTTGGCATCTCTCACGGGATTACACCTGAATCAGCCAAAAAGGCGCTCACTGAGCATCCAGATGCGAAAGGTTTGCTTGTCATTAATCCAACGTATTTTGGTATTTCAGCAGACTTAAAATCAATCGTAGACATTGCCCATTCATTTGATGTGCCTGTCCTTGTCGATGAAGCACACGGTGTGCATATACATTTTCATGATGAGCTTCCCCTCTCTGCCATGCAGGCAGGTGCCGACATGGCAGCAACAAGTGTCCATAAACTTGGCGGCTCTCTTACGCAGAGCTCTATTTTAAATATGAAGGAAGGGCTTGTTTCAAAAGACCGCGTGCAATCGATTTTGAGTATGCTGACGACAACGTCCACTTCTTATTTGCTCTTAGCGTCACTTGATGTCGCTCGAAAACGATTAGCCACTGAAGGTAAGGCACTAGCTGATGAAGCCATTCGTTTGGCTGAATCAGCGAGAGACCGTTTGAATCAAATTGACGGCATTACCTGCATTGGCAAGGAAGTACTCGGTTCAGCTTCCACTTACGATTATGACCCAACGAAATTAATTATCTCTATTAAAGACCTTGGGTTAAACGGACATGATGTCGAAAAGTGGCTGAGAGAAAGTTACCGAATTGAAGTAGAGCTCTCTGACCTGTACAACATTTTATGTATCGTCACCCCTGGCGATTCAGATGAGACAATTGATACGCTCGTGACGGCGATGCAGGAAATTGCCGCAGCCTCTACTCGTGAGGGCGGCAAACAAGCGGTAACGGAAGTGCTGCTGCCTGAGATTCCATCGCTTGCTATGACGCCGCGTGACGCCTTTTACGCTACAACGGAAGTCGTTCCGTTTAAGGAAGCAGTCGGCCGCATTATCGCAGAGTTTGTGATGGTGTATCCGCCAGGTATTCCGATTTTTATACCAGGTGAAATTATCACAGAAGAAAATATATCGTATATCTTTAAAAATATTGAAATTGGTCTCCCTGTCCAAGGACCTGAAGATTCAACGCTTGAAATGATCCGTGTGATTAAGGAACAAAAACCAATTTTATAAAAAAGAAACATGCAGCCCCAAATGGAGCTGCATGCTTTTTTATTTATTCAGAGGCTTCATCACAGCAATGACAGTGACCGCACGTTCCGTATAGCGTTGTCACTTTTTCATTTTCAAACTGATCAATGGTTTCATTGCAATCTTGACAAATAATTGTACCCACGTACATTCCCCTTTTCTTCATTCATAGTTTGAAAGCGTTTGATCTATTTCTTATTTCTATAATATGATGTCACATTTAAGTTGTCAACGGTTAATTGTATGACACATTTAATCATTTTTTATAAATATGTGCTTTTTTCTCATCATATTGAGGGAACGTTTCAATTGTATTTTGCTTCATATCAATTCTGTAACAATTGAGTAACAATCGAAAATTGTCAAAAGGGACATGATACACTAGAGTGACTAACAGGGAACAAGCTCCTAAAAATGTTGGGACAACCCCAAATGATTTTGAGGTGAATAGATTGAATTTTATGAGGACACTTCTCATTATATTCCCCATGCTCTTTGTACTTAGTTCATGCTCATTTGCGTATATCATACCGAATCAGACCGACCAAGTCCGTCATATTCAAAAACCGAGAATTCTCTTTTTTACTGATGCAGAAAACCTTGATAAAGAAAGCCCATATTATGATGCAGTCCTCGAATTAAAAAATGAATACCCTAAGGAAATGTCAAAAATGATTGTGAAAGAAGATCGTAAAGGCTGGAAAAATGAAGTGGACGAATTACCGGCTATTTTACTTGTCAATGATGAAAAAGTGATCGTGAAGGTGGAAGGAAATGTCCGCAGTAAACAGGAGATCTTATCGCCTTTATGTCATGCTTTAGACCGCGTCAATACAAACTAATGATATTTACCTTACACTTATATATATCCATATGAAAAAACCCCTCATCTCATGAGGGGTTTTTCATATGGTGTTCAGAGCAGCAAAAAAACCCTCTCCATCAAGGAGAGGGCTTCATAGGTTTCATTATTTTACGATGTGGATTGGGCTTCCGATTGCTACTTCAGCCGTTTCCATTGTAATTTCACCTAATGTTGGGTGAGCGTGAATTGTCATAGCGATATCTTCAGCAGTCACTCCAGCTTCGATTGCAAGGCTAAGCTCTGAAATCATATCAGAAGCGCCAACACCTGCGATTTGAGCACCGATCACTAGACCATCCTCTTTACGAGTGATCATTTTCATGAAGCCATCAGTTGCATCAAGAGAAAGTGCACGTCCGTTCGCTGCGAATGGGAATTTCGCTGCAACGATTTCGATACCTTCTGCTTTTGCTTCTGCTTCAGTGTATCCAACAGTTGCAAGTTCTGGCTCAGAGAATACAACAGCAGGAATACCAAGGTAATCAATTTCAGCTGGCTCTCCAGCGATTGCTTCAGCTGCAATTTTACCTTCGTAAGAAGCTTTGTGAGCAAGTGGTGGTCCATCAACGATGTCACCAATTGCATAGATGTTAGATACGCTTGTACGGCATTGTTTGTCTGTTTTGACAACTCCGCGGTCAGTCAATTCAACACCAACTTGCTCAAGACCAAGCTCATCAGTGTTTGGACGACGACCAACAGTCACAAGTACGTAATCAGCATCAACTGTTTTTTCTTCGCCTTTTACTTCGAACGTAACAGTGACACCATCAGATTTTTCTTCAACGCCTTTTGCAAGAGCGTTTGTATGGATTTCAACGTTTCCTTTTTTCTTCAGGTTGCGTTTAACCAATGAGCTCATTTGCTTCTCGAAACCTGGAAGGATTTCGTCTCCACCTTCAAGGATCACAACTTCTGTTCCAAAGTTTGCATAAGCAGTACCAAGCTCAGTACCGATGTATCCACCACCGATGACAACTAACTTTTTAGGTACTTCTTTAAGCGCTAAAGCACCAGTTGAGTTGATCACGCGGTCTGTGTATTTAAAAGTAGGCAATTCAATTGGACGAGATCCAGTTGCAAGAATTGCATTTTTGAACGTATAAGTCTGTGCTGAATTATCATCCATTACACGTACAGAGTTGCTGTCTACGAAATAAGCTTCACCTTTGACGATGTCTACTTTATTTCCTTTAAGAAGACCTTGAACTCCACCTGTTAACTTATTAACAACAGAAGCTTTCCACTCTTGAACTTTTGTGAAATCAACTGTTACGTTTTCAGCTTTGATACCCATGTCTTCAGAATGCTTAGCATTTTCGAAACGATGGCCAGCATTGATTAATGCTTTTGAAGGGATACAGCCAACGTTTAGACATACACCGCCAAGTGTTCCTTTTTCAACGATTGTTACTTTTTGTCCAAGCTGTGCAGCACGAATAGCAGCTACATATCCACCAGGACCTGCACCGATGACAAGAGTATCTGTTTCGATTGGGAAATCTCCTACTACCATGACATTACGCCTCCATTAAAATTAATTGTGGATCATTCAATAAACGCTTGATGTGGTTAAGGGCATTTTGCGCAGTAGCTCCGTCAATCATACGGTGGTCAAAGCTTAGGGAAAGAGCTAAGACTGGAGCTGCAACGATTTCGCCATCACGAACAACCGCTTTTTCAGCGATACGTCCAATACCAAGGATCGCTACTTCTGGGTGGTTGATGACTGGAGTAAACCATTGTCCACCAGCAGAACCGATGTTTGTGATTGTGCAAGATGCACCTTTCATTTCAGCTGGAGCCAATTTACCATCACGTGCTTTTGTTGCAAGCTCATTGATTTCGTTAGAAACTTCGAAAATCGCTTTGCGATCTGCATTTTTCACAACTGGAACTAGCAAGCCTTTTTCAGTGTCAGCTGCAATTCCGATGTTGTAGTAATGCTTTTGAACAACTTCATCCGTTTTATCATCGATAGAAGTGTTAAGTACTGGGTACTTTTTCAAAGCAGAAGTTAGAGCTTTTACAACGTAAGGCAAGTAAGTTAACTTGATTCCTTGATCAGCTGCAACTTGTTTGAATTGTTTACGATGTGCAACAAGGTTTGTTACATCAACTTCATCCATTAATGTTACGTGAGGAGCTGTATGCTTAGAGTTCACCATTGCTTTTGCGATTGCTTTGCGGATTCCGCTCATTTTCTCGCGAGTTTCTGGGAATTCTCCTTCAAGAACTGGAGCTGCTGCCGCTTTAGGAGCTGCTGCTTCTTTCGCACTTTCAGCTGCTTGAGGTGCTGCTTCTTGAGCTGCAGAACCACCATTAACGAAGCTGTCGATATCTTCTTTTAACACACGGCCGTTTTTACCAGAACCTGCAACTTTGTAAATTTCAACGCCTTTTTCGCGAGCATATTTACGTACAGATGGCATAGCGATCACGCGTTTGTTTGGATCAGCGTCTACTTGCTCTTGTGCGCCTGCACCAGTTGCTGCTGCCGCTTCTTCTTGTGCTACTTCTTTCTTCTCTGGCTCGTTACCAGCTTCAGCAGTACCTTGTACTTGAGCTTCAGTTTTTGCTTCGCCTTCTTCTTCGCTGCCTTTAAATTGAAGATTTTCGTAACCAGGTGCATCAAACGTAATGATTGTTTGTCCTACAGTTGCAACTGTTCCCTCTTCAACTTTTAATTCTAATACTTTTCCTTTAACAGGTGAAGGAATTTCTACAACTGCTTTATCATTTTGTACCTCTGCTAAAACGTCATCTTCATTGATTTCGTCGTTTGGTTTAACAAACCACTTAACGATCTCACCTTCGTGGATACCTTCTCCGATGTCCGGAAGTTTAAATTCAAATGCCACTGTTTTTCGCCTCCTAGATTTTGTTGAACCCTTGTTGTGTATATTTACACGGTCATGTAATTGATAAAGGGGAAGAGAAATAAATTCTTTTCCCCTCTGTCATTTAATTAAAATTCAAGAACTTTCTTCGCTGTTTCAAGTACATCTTTATGGTTTGGAAGCCATACGCTCTCAGCTTGAGAGAAAGCAAATACAGTATCAGGTGCAGCTACACGAAGTACTGGTGCTTCCAAGCTAAGGATCGCTCTGTCATTGATTTCAGCTACTACGTTTGCAGCAATACCAGCTTGTTTTTGTGCTTCTTGAACAACGATCGCACGGCCTGTTTTTTCAACAGAAGCGATGATTGTTTCAATATCAAGCGGGCTTACTGTACGAAGGTCGATAACCTCAGCAGAAACGCCTTCTTTTTCTAGCTCTTCAGCAGCTTTTAGTGATTCGTGAACCATTGCACCGTAAGTGATGATTGAAAGGTCAGAACCTTCACGTTTCACGTCAGCTTTACCGATTTCAATTGTGTACTCTTCTTCAGGAACTTCCTGACGGAAAGAACGATAAAGTTTCATATGCTCAAGGAACACTACAGGATCGTTGTCACGAATTGCAGAAATTAAAAGTCCTTTTGCATCGTAAGGTGTTGAAGGAATAACAACCTTGATACCAGGCTGTTGTGCGATAAGTCCTTCTAAGCTGTCAGCGTGAAGCTCAGGTGTGTGAACTCCCCCGCCGAATGGAGAACGGATTGTCACTGGGGAATGCCAGCGTCCGCCAGAACGGTAACGCATACGAGCCATTTGTCCAGAAACAGAATCTAATACTTCGTAAACGAATCCGAAGAATTGAATTTCCATTACCGGGCGGAATTCTTGTAGTCCAAGGCCAATAGCAAGACCGCCAATACCAGATTCAGCAAGTGGAGTATCGAATACACGATCCTCACCAAACTCTTTTTGCAATCCTTCAGTCGCACGGAATACGCCGCCGTTTTTACCAACGTCTTCTCCGAAAACGAGAACGTTTTCGTCATTTTTCAGTTCTGTGCGTAACGCATCAGTGATCGCTTGAATCATTGTCATTTGCGCCATGGCTTACTTCGACTCCTTCTGTTTGTAAATTTCAAGCTGTTCAACTAAGTTGAATGGTTTTACATCGTACATGTTTTCAATCAAGTCAGTGACTTTTTGCTTAGGCTGTTCGTCAGCTTCTTTGATCGCTTGTTTGATTTGTTCTTTTGCATCTTCGATCACTTTATTCTCTTCTTCTTCAGACCATAGGCCTTTGTTTTCCAAGAATTTGCGGTAGCGTACCAATGGATCTTTTTGCTCCCACTCGTTTTCATCTTCTTTTGTACGATATCTTGTTGGATCGTCACCAGCCATTGTATGTGGGCCGTAACGGAATGTAAGAGTTTCGATTAATGTTGGACCTTCACCATTTACAGCGCGCTCACGAGCTTCAGCAGTTGCTGCATAAACAGCTAATGCATCCATACCGTCAACTTGTACGCCTACGATACCAGCTGCAGCTGCTTTTTGTGCAATTGTTTGTGCAGCAGACTGCTTTTCAACAGGTGTAGAGATCGCATATCTGTTGTTTTGGACAACAAAAATCGCTGGCGCTTTGTAAGCCCCTGCAAAGTTAATACCTTCGTAGAAATCACCTTGTGAAGCTCCACCGTCACCAGTGTAAGTGATTGCAACAGCTTTTTTACCGCGCTTTTTCAAACCAAGAGCTACACCAGCTGCTTGAATGATTTGAGCACCGATAATGATTTGCGGTGAAAGTGCATTCACATCTTCAGGCATTTGGTTACCAACAAAGTGTCCGCGAGAGAACAAGAATGCTTTTGTTAGCGGAAGACCATGCCAGATTAATTGTGGTACATCACGATATCCTGGAAGAATGAAATCTTCTTTCTCAAGTGCAAAGTGAGTTGCAAGCTGAGAAGCCTCTTGTCCAGCTGTTGGCGCATAGAAGCCAAGACGTCCTTGACGGTTCAATGAAATTGAACGTTGATCTAATACTCGTGTAAACACCATACGGCGCATTAATTCTTTTAATTGGTCATCTGAAAGATCCGGCATTGCCGCTTCGTTTACGACTTCGCCTTTTTCGTTTAAAATTTGAAACGTTTCAAACTGCTTTTTGATGGCATCAAATTGCTTTTTGCTATCAACAATTGCTTTTTTTGTTTTTGCAGCCATTCTAAAGTCACCTCTTCCTTTCTTTTAACAGTCCATTTGTCGTGAATCCATTTATACATACAGATATAGGATAACCCAAAATACTCATATGACTCCTGTATATAATAGCCACTAAGATCGTTGTCGAAACATTGGTTGATCACTCGTTTTTGAGTCCTTATAACTGTATTAACGATAGTTCACAAAAAACTAATACAACTTCTGTTAACAAGGAATAGTTTACAACAAGAAAAATAGTCCGTCAATTGATTTAACGGCTTTATTTAAATAAATGTATTCGCTTTACTTTTTATGGTGAACTGTATCAATCTGTTTAACAAACAACCTAATCTGTACTAGTATAGAGTGTACTACTGTACTACAATAGAAAATGTTTGTTTTTGTCGAAAAATAAAAAAAGAGCTGTTTTTCAGCTCTTTTTCGACTCTTGATCTGCTGCTTTATACAAAGCCTTTTTATGATCATTCAATTGATCTGTATATCGATTGAACTTCTTACTTTCTTTTCTGACTTTGCTATATGAACGATTCACGGTCTTCAGCTTTGACTTCAGCTCTTCATATCCTAGATCCTTTTTCTTTAAAGATTGATACAAAAGCTGATCTTGTTTCAGCGCCTTTTGATACTCCTTGTAAAGCTGATCATATGACGCATATCGTTTCTCGATTGATTTGACCGTTTGATCTGCTTTCTCTTTTAACTCCGCATCTTGCAATCGAGCAGCAGATTCCTTTACTGTTTTCAATTCTTTTTTCGATTCATCCATACTGACTTTTTCTGTTTTTAAATGTTCTTCTCTTTGTGCTGCCGATGCTAACGCCTGATCAGAAAGGCTTGCCACTGTTTTTGTATGGTCCTTTGTTGTTTGAATCATTTTTTTATACAGCTTCTGCTCTTTTTCCTCATAGCTTTGCAGTGTACCTTGCTCTTTTTCGAAGGATGCTTCTTTTTCACTCATTTTCGTCATCGCGTCCTGCATATCATTGAATGGACTTTGACCTCCGCACCCTGTCAGCAAAAGGGTACATATCCCCGCTAAAGCAGCACCTGCTTTCAAGCTTCTTTTCATCTGTCTCATCACAAGGCCCCCTTTACATCTCCACATACCACTATAATTTTTATAGACGTTTGTGACAAGGAAAGAGGTCAGTCATGTGAGGCGGAGAAGATTTTTTTCAAGCAATAGGCGCATGACTATACAAATAGTGCATTCATACATAGTTTATATTACACGCTTCGCCTTCACTTATGAGAGGCCAAGTGTATTCCCAAAGGAGGTCAAAAGTATGTCTAATTATAGTCATGGAAGTATGTATGGTGGATACGGCGGTTACGGGTATGGATATGGCGGCGGCTGTTGTTACCCAAGTTATGGCGGTGGATACGGATACGGCGGCGGACGTACATTCGCTTTAATCGTTGTGCTTTTCATCCTATTAATTATCGTTGGCGCAGCATTCTTAGGCGGCGGCGGTGGCTGCTGCTAAGGCTGTTTAAGCCTCTGACCGGTCTCACAGGACCGGTCTTCTTTATTTCATTGCATATGTTGTGTATCATTTTATATACTTTACATACAAAGGAAATAGGAGTGAAGTTTTGTGATTACCATGGATGATATCGTAAGGGACGGACATCCCGTCTTAAGACAAACAGCTGAAGCGGTCGAGCTCCCGCCGACAGAAGAGGAAAAACAGCAATTAGCTGACATGATCGAATTCGTCAAAAACAGTCAGGATGCTGACATTGCTGAAAAATACGGACTAAGACCCGGCGTTGGATTGGCAGCTCCGCAAATCAATATTAGTAAACGCATGATCGCTGTTCACTGTGAGGATGAAGACGGAGAAGAATACAGCTATGCTCTGTTCAACCCGCGTATTGTCAGTCATTCAGTCAAAAGAGCTTATTTAGCGACTGGTGAAGGCTGCTTATCAGTTGATGAAGCCATCCCTGGATTTGTTCCTCGATATCAAAAAATCAGGGTCAAGGCCACTACGCTTGAAGGAGAGGACATTGATATCCGTCTAAAAGGGTTCCCCGCTATTGTTTTTCAGCATGAAATTGACCATTTAAATGGCATTATGTTTTATGATCATATTCAAAAGGATCAGCCGTTCGCTGAGCCAGAAAACTCTGTTGCGATCGGCAGATCATAACATAAAAAGAAGACCCGCGATCTAAGGGTCTTCTTTTTTATTCTTCAATGAGGCCAAGCTGGGTCACTGCATGGAATATGCCGTCCTCATCTACCGGCTTTGTCACAAAATCAGCCAATGCTTTCAGTTCACTCACAGCATTTCCCATCGCCACGCCTGTTCCAGCAAACGAAATCATTTCTCTATCATTCAATCCGTCTCCAAAGGCAATGGTATCCTTTTGATCGTAAGGAAGTCTTTCGATGACTCGTTTGATTCCTTCAGCTTTTGATCCGCCTTTTGGCAGAACGTCCGTTGACAGCTCATGCCATCTGACAAGGTCAATTTCTTCGCGGAATGCCATATACTCCACTTCCTCTTCTGCCTTACAAAATAACAGCATTTGAAAAATGTCGTTTTCTTTAAAGAAAGATACATCGTGCTCAGGATGCTCTGTTTTCAAAGTACCGATTCCTTCATGGATAAACGGATGATTCGGCACAGACGCCTTCATCGTTTCCTCTCCCATAAAAACGAGCGGATGATCATGACGATCCGCTGTCTCATAAATCCGCTCCATCAGCTCCTGCTTCAGCGGATTGCCGTAAATAACGTCTCCCTCATACATGACATACTGACCGTTATAAGCAATGAATGAGTCAAGCCCTAATTCTTCTAAAATGGGCCGGATCAGAAAAGGAGAACGCCCAGATGCAATAAAGAGATGATGACCTTTTTCTTTTAATAAATGAACCGCTCGCTTCGTTGACTCAGGTATATTTTTATCATGGTCATATAAAGTACCGTCGATATCAAAGAAGATGACTTTTTTATTCATATCTCGCCCTCCTGCTCTTCGTTATGTATACACACTCCCTTTCATCATACAGAAAGATTTCAGCTTTCGAAACCAATTCCTTTTGAAAGCGCCTATTTCCCACATATAACCATGTAACATTCAATAGAAACATCATATAATACAAGTATATAGAGAGACCGGAACACACTGGTTAAGCTTACTTCAACCCGAAAGGAGGCGGCATGTGATGCTTCGTCGTCTGCGTAAGAAAATTCGAAGACAATGGAAGGACATGCTTCGCAAAAAATCAATTGCTTAAAAGGATCTTCCGCACATTTGCCGAAGGTCCTTTTTTCTCAGAGACTTTTCTTATGCGCGTTTTTTTAATATAATAGAATAAGCGAGTGTAACATACGGTATTTAAGGAGAGATTTGGATGATATATAAGGTATTTTTTCAGGCAAGTACTACTGAGGTACCTGTAAGAGAACACACAGATTCACTATACGTTGAAGCGGTTTCTGAAAGAGACGTACGCGATAAGTTGAAAAAACATAACTACAACATTGAATTCATTCAGCCTGTAGACGGTGCTTTTTTAGACTATGAACGAGAAAGTGAAAATTTTAAAGTATTGGAGCTATGAGAGGAATGAAATTTGTTAAAAACGATCAGGCGGCAGTTTTTGCGCTCGGCGGTTTAGGCGAGATCGGTAAAAACACGTATGGCGTTCAATTTCAAGATGAAATCATTTTAATTGATGCAGGCATTAAGTTTCCTGAAGACGAGCTTCTTGGAATTGACTACGTCATCCCTGACTATACGTACTTAGTTAAAAACGAAGATAAAATCAAAGGTCTTTTCATCACTCATGGACATGAAGACCACATCGGCGGTATCCCTTACCTTCTTAAGCAAGTGAATATTCCAGTTTACGGCGGCAAACTCGCAATCGGCCTACTTCGTAATAAATTGGAAGAGCATGGTCTCTTGAGACAAACAAAACTTCATATTTTTGAAGAAGAAGATACCATTAAATTTAGAAAAACAGCTGTGTCTTTCTTTAGAACGACACACAGTATTCCAGATTCTTATGGAATTGTCGTCAAGACACCTCCTGGTAACATCGTACATACAGGTGATTTCAAATTTGACTTTACTCCTGTTGGCGAGCCTGCCAATTTAACCAAAATGGCTGAGATCGGAAAAGAAGGCGTTCTTTGTCTTTTATCTGATAGTACAAACAGTGAAATCCCAGAATTTACGATGTCTGAAAGACGCGTAGGTGAAAGCATTGATGACATCTTTAGAAAAGTCGATGGACGTATCATCTTTGCCACGTTTGCTTCAAACATTCACAGACTTCAGCAAGTGATTGAATCTGCTGTTGCCAACGGCAGAAAAGTCGCTGTATTTGGACGCAGTATGGAGTCTGCTATTGATATTGGACAAGATCTTGGCTATATTAAATGTCCAAAAAACACGTTTATTGAACATAATGAAATCAACCGCCTTCCAGCAAACAAAGTGACCATTCTTTGTACTGGAAGCCAGGGTGAACCGATGGCAGCTCTTTCTCGTATTGCGAACGGTACTCACCGCCAGATTTCCATTAACCCTGGAGACACTGTTGTCTTCTCATCTTCACCGATCCCAGGTAACAATATTAGTGTAAGCCGCACCATTAACCAGCTTTATCGTGCAGGTGCTGAGGTCATTCATGGCTCCCTTAATAATATTCATACATCTGGTCACGGCGGACAAGAAGAACAAAAACTCATGCTCCGTTTAATTAAACCAAAATTCTTTATGCCGATTCACGGTGAATACCGCATGCAAAAAACGCATATCAAACTTGCGAATGATTGCGGCATCCCTGAGGAAAACTGCTTTATCATGGATAACGGTGAAGTTCTTGCACTGAAAGGTGACGAAGCAAGTGTCGCTGGCAAAATCCCATCAGGCAACGTGTATATCGACGGAAGCGGTATTGGCGATATCGGAAACATCGTTTTAAGAGACCGCCGCATTCTTTCTGAAGAGGGCCTTGTTATTGTGGTCGTCAGCATGGACATGAAAGAATTCAAAATCTCTGCTGGTCCTGATTTGATCTCAAGAGGTTTTGTCTACATGAGAGAATCTGGAGACCTGATCAACGATGCACAGGATTTAATTTCGAAGCATCTTGAAAAAGTAATGGAACGTAAGACAACTCAGTGGTCTGAAATTAAGAACGAAATTACTGACACCCTTGCACCTTTCCTTTATGAAAAAACAAGACGCCGTCCAATGATCTTACCGATTATTATGGAAGTGTAATCACAAAAAGAGACACAAGCCGCTTGGCTGTGTCTCTTTTTTTCACCGTTCATTGAAAAAACCGCATATATACATATGCGGTTTCTCTCTTTTTATGATTGAATTGGGAGATGCTGAAAGCTTCTGACATCAAACAAACCCTTTGTCGTCATTTTCACATCAGGAATGACTGGGAGTGCCAAGAAGGACAGCGTCAAAAACGGGTTAAAGTCTAAAATAAAACCTGTTTCTTTTAACGCTTCATGGAGTGCATGAAGGCTTTCATTTACAAGATGTGCCGGCTGATCTGAAAGTAAACCAGAGATCGGTAATGGCAGTGTATGAAGAGTCTGGCCCTCTTTGACAACAGTCAAACCGCCGCCTGATTCTTTTAACGCGTCAATGGCTTTCACGATATCAGCATCATTTGTGCCAACCGCAATTAAATTGTGAGAATCATGCGCAACCGTTGCTGCAATTGCGCCCTTTTCTAATCCAAAGCCGCTTACAATCCCTATCCCCATTTCAGATAAGCCTTGATGGCGTTCGACAAGCACCATTTTTAATAGATCTCTTTCTGTATCACTAGTGAATTGTCCGTTCGTTTCTGAAGGAGAGATTTGTTCTAATTTTGTTTCTAGCTGATTTGGAATAATGCGGATGACATTCATTTTTTGATGAGCTGTGATAGGCAGAGCCAGATCTTGCTCTTGAACGTCTATAGCATAAACAGATTGTAATAAGGCTGGACTCGGTGCAATTTTTTCGACACCTGGCTTGTACTCTCCATGCTGCGCCACTAATTCTCCAGCAATAAATACGCTGGTAATGTCTACTTGATGAAGATCAGAGACGAGCATAAAATCAGCATCAAAGCCTGGCGCAATGGCTCCCTTTGTTTTAAGGCCAAAACACTCTGCTGCGTTTAAACTTCCCATTTGATACGCTAAAAATGGGTCTAACCCTTCTTTTATAGACATACGTACTTGTTCATCAATACTTCCTTCAGCCATTAAATCATCTAAATGTTTATCATCGGTACAAAAGAAAAAGCGTCTCGCATTCTTTTCATTCACAGCTGGTAAAACGCTTTTCACGTTTTTGGCAACAGAGCCTTCTCTCAGCATGACATACATGCCTCTCTTTACACGTTCAAGGGCTTCTTCGGCTGTTGTCACCTCGTGATCTGTTTGGACATTCGCTGTGCGGTAAACGTTTATTAATCGGTCTGTTAAGCCTGCTAGATGGCCATCAATCAATTTATTCTCGTTTTGAGCATCAAGCAGCTTTTGAAGCATATCTTCTTCTGCCTGCTCCACACCGACGTAATCCATCACCTCAGCAAGACCAAGAACCTCTTTCTCTTGATACAAAGGCTTTAAATCTTTCGCTTTTAAAACAGCACCTGATCGTTCAAAACTGACTGCCGGTACGCAGGATGGCAGCATGAAATAAATATTTAAGGCAGCTTTTCTTGCTTCTTCCAGCATAAAACGGATGCCTGTGATCCCTGACACATTGGCAATTTCATGCGGGTCTGTTACGACAGTTGTCACACCGCGCGGGACGACAGCTTTGGAGAATTCAGCAGGGGTAACCATAGAGGACTCGATATGAACGTGGCCATCAATAAAACCGGGTACAAGCATTTGACCTGCTGCATCCAGCTCCTGTTCTCCCTCGTACTCTCCAATCCCTACTATTTGTCCATTTTCAACAGCGACATCAGCGTCTATCCATTCCTGGTTAAACACGTCCATAACTTTCGCATGTTTAATCACTAGGGCTGCTTTTTTTCTCTTTGCAGCTACCTCAATTTGATGTCTGAAAAGCTCCTTATCCAACGACACTGCCTCCTCCAAGTAAACAATATAATGTTTCTTATCGTAAACGAATCTGTTTGCCCAGTCAATGACATTTAGAGAAAATCACCCAGATAAAAAGACTGATTTTTATTTCTGAATAGTGATAATTGCATGAAAAATATGATGAATGACTTTAGCTGTTTATGCAGAACAAAACAGCCCTTTTAAATGTCTTCTTCCCTCTTCACTGTCCACCTCATGTGTACACAATCATATTAAAAAACACCCCGCCTAGGAGTGTTTAATAATCGTTCTGCATTTCTCGTTTTTCAAAACGTCCGATATCGGCAACTGCCCCAATGACAATCAGAATATCTTCTTTTTGAATCATTTCATCTGCGAGCGGTGAAACAATCACTTCTTTTCCACGCTTAATCGCCACAATATTAATGCCATATCTCGCTCTAATATCGAGATCTAAAAGAGAATGCCCAGCAAGCCTGCTGTTGGCAACGATTTCAATGAGGCTGTACTCATCTGACAGCTCAAGATAATCTAATACGTTATTGGAGATGATTTTATGTGCAATTCGTCTGCCCATGTCCCGCTCTGGATGAACGATGCGATCAGCTCCAATTTTATTTAACACTTTTTCGTGGTAATCGTTCTGCGCTTTTACTGTGACCATTTTAACGCCAAGCTCTTTCAGCATAATCGTCGTTAAAATACTGGCCTGAATGTTTTCACCAATCGCAACGATGACATGATCAAAATTGCGAATGCCGAGATTTTTTAAAACAGATTCGTCCGTCGAATCACCAATGACCGCATGTGACGCAATTTTCGCGTATTCGTTCACTCGATCTTCATTCATATCCATGGCCATGACTTCAAGTCCTTCTTCGCTCAGCGCCTTACAAATACTTCCGCCAAAGCGTCCAAGACCAATGACTGCATATTCCTTTTTCATGTTCAGACTCCTTTTATCTCACTTACCATGCATTTTACTACGGTTTGATTAATGAATCCATATGCGAGCGAATTTTTTTGCGGAATGCTTCACTTAAGTAAAGATCTGCTCCTTTTTCAATTTCACTGCGGTAATGACCTGGCGGAGCAATTTCTTCGCTCTTTTGAAGAACAAGAAAGGTTAAACAGTCTTCATATATCTGATCACCTATTTTGACATCGACAAAAGCTGGACGATATGTGCCCTCATAGACGCCTTCTCGTTTGTACAAATATCGAATGGCATCAAAAGGAACCTCATATAAAACGCCCTCTGTTTCTCCGCCGTCTTCTACCATATCTGCTCTTGATCCATCAGGCCTTACCAATGTAAATCTAGTTGTAAAGCCGTTCAGAGCACCGCCGCCGATGATTTGTTTAAAATAATGATCAACTTCCGCCAGTTTAAATCTTGCATCATCCATACAGGAGCCATAGGCAAAATAATAGAAGGATGCCGGCTGCTGCTGCCACATTCTATATTCCTTCCAGCAGCCGCTCTCGATCTCCTTCAGCGATGATGCCTTCTGCTTTGGTAAAGTGTATGTAACAGCCGCCACCGGCCCTTTGTCTGTCATGACATCGACCACCTGCTTGTCATACCCTTCCTCAAGCAAATCTATCTTATTCAGCGTGCTTGCGGTTACCTCGTACAATTCTCCATATACTGTGCTTTTCTCTTTTAGAACGCACGCAGGGTATCCTTGACCTGTATCATAGATACTGCCGCTGATCCAAGCTGATTTAGCTAATGGCCTGCTTTCTTTCATATACGTCTCGTGGTGCTCTTCATGCTGCAGAAGCGTCCCATATACAAATAAAGCTTTCTCCTTCATGAAATCACGTCCTCTCGCCTTGCTGGTGTCTGCTTTTTTGCCACACAGGTAAATAGATATGAAAAGCTGTACCTTTTCCCAGCTCACTGACCACATCCATCCTACCGTGATGATCTTTTAAAATCGCTGCACAGATGGTGAGGCCAAGTCCCGTCCCTTCTGTTTTTGTGGAGAAGAAAGGATCATATATTTTCTGAATATCCTCTTCAGACATCCCTTTTCCTTCATCTTGAATGGTAATTTTCCATTCGTTCATCACTTTTTCTGTTGATATGTATATACTGCCGCCTTCAGGCATTGCCTCAATGGCATTTTTGATTAAATTAATGAACAGCTGCTTCATTTGGTTAGCGTCTGCTAATATAGCGCCGGCATCCTGCTTTTTAAATGGCTGTTTGAGATCAATATTCGAAAGGACTGCATTGGTTTTTAGCAATGTAATCACCTGTTCTAACAGTCCATGAAGCTGAACTTCTTGAAAATGGACCGACTGCGGCTTTGCCAGCACCAGCAGCTCACTTAAAACAAAATCAATCCGTTTAATTTCAGAAAAGATAATGTCAAAATAATCGGTTCTTTCAGGATATTGTGTTTTCATCAGCTGCAAAAAGCCGTTTACTGAGGTCAGCGGATTTCTGACTTCATGGGCGATTCCAGCGGCTATTTGTCCTGCAACGGCCAGCTTTTGCGCCTGCATTTGCACTTGTTGATTTGATTTTTCAAGCTCAAGCTTTGCCAGCTTTTGTTTTGTAATATCTGCAACTGTTCCAATACCTCCAGTAAACTGGTGCTCCTCATCAAAGTAGAGCTTATAATGAACGTCTCCCCATACTTTCTTCCCCTCTTTATGAAGAAGCTGCAGCTCGATCCGCCCTGAATCTTTATGCTCTTTGATGACAGATGACAAATGCTGAATAACTCTTTCTTCTTGATCAAAGTACTGATTGTACATCGTACCTAGACATTCATCTATGTCATAGCCGGTCATTTGTTTCCATGCTTGATTTAAGAAAATGATGTGCCCTTTTTCATCTGTTTCAAAGACAATTTCTTGCAAGTTATCTGTAATTCGATTCAGCCGCTCTGTCAGTTCGTGTGCTTCTTTTTCTCTCTTATTTAGATCTGACACAAGTAAATTCAAGCGGTCTACATATCCTGAGACAACCCAGATCCCTGCTAACACAACGACTGTAAAGGCTAGATCGAGCGGCCAATTTATTTGATAGCCGCCTACATAATAAAAGAAATCCCAGCTTATGATTAAGATAAATGCAAGAACAGATAACACGATCCGCACTTGATATGTTTTGTTCAAATGATTCCACCTGCCGCCCTGAGATTCTTTGTCAATTGTACCATTTTCCACTTATTTTTTGAGGGAGATGGGGCATTTTTAAGGAACTTTTTTAAAGAAAAAATAGCCTGTTCTCAGCACAGAGGAAGAGAGCAGGCTATTTTGATTACTTCTGAAGAGCTTCTTGCAGTTCTTTTAACAGCAGTTCTGCGCCTTCAGCGCTTAATGTAATTTGACCATTTCCATATTCATGGTTCTCTGATGTAATCTCACCAGTCATGAGACAAACGCCCTCTGGCTGATATTTTTTCAAGACGATTTTATCTCCATCTATAAAAAATTCCATACTGTCTTTAATAGCGATATCAAGTGCTCTTCTCAATTCGATTGGCATCACAATACGCCCTAGTTCGTCTACTTTTCTTACGACTCCGATAGATTTCAATTTCGTTCCCTCTTTCTTTCATTAGCTCAAGATCAATCTGTTTTTCACCAATTGATATATCGTAGACGTAAGAGATTCTTAAAAGGTTTCTCCTCTATAAAAATTTTTTTCATAAAAGAAAAAACAAAGGGAAAATTTATTGTGATTGTCAAAATGATACTTGAATTTTACAGATTCATTTCAAGGTGATCACAAACCCCCACAAATGACATCAACCCTCTGAACTTTTAAATGTAAAATTGTTTAAAACAGCAAAAATAGAGATTGGGTGAAAACATGTTTCAAAATGCCGAAATTGGAATTGATTTAGGAACAGCTAACATATTGGTTTATAGTAAAAATAAGGGAATTATTTTAAATGAACCGTCCGTCGTAGCAGTCGATACAGAAACAAAGACTGTACTTGCCGTCGGATCAGAAGCAAAAGAAATGATCGGGAAAACACCTGGGAAAATTGTTGCGATCCGTCCGATGAAAGACGGTGTCATCGCTGATTATGATATGACAACAGATTTACTTAAACAAATCATGAAAAAAGCAGGAAAAAATATCGGGTTTACCTTTAGAAAGCCAACTGTCGTTGTATGTACACCTTCTGGTTCAACAGCTGTTGAGCGCCGCGCCATCAGCGATGCTGTGAAAAACTGCGGAGCAAAGCATGTGCATTTAATTGAAGAACCTGTTGCAGCTGCAATCGGTGCTGATCTTCCGGTAGACGAGCCTGTGGCGAACGTCGTAGTCGATATTGGCGGCGGAACAACAGAAGTTGCGATCATTTCATTTGGCGGCGTTGTCTCTTGTCATTCGATCCGAATTGGCGGCGATCAGCTGGATGAAGATATCATTACGTTTGTCAGAAAGAAATATAACCTATTAATCGGCGAACGGACTGCCGAGCAGGTGAAAATGGAAATTGGGTATGGTCTTATTGAGCATGAGCCTGAATCATTAGAAGTGCGCGGGCGCGATCTTGTGACAGGTCTGCCAAAAACGATCACACTTGTCTCTCATGAAATTCAAGGCGCCATGCGAGAATCACTTCTTCATATTTTAGAAGCGATCCGTGCCACATTAGAGGACAGCCCTCCAGAGCTAAGCGGAGATATTGTAGACCGCGGCGTCATTTTAACTGGCGGAGGCGCTCTTTTAAATGGAATTCAAGAATGGCTTTCTCAAGAGATTGTTGTTCCAGTCCATATTGCAGCCAATCCCCTTGAATCTGTTGCAATTGGAACAGGTCGTTCATTAGAAGTGATCGACAAATTGCAAAAAACTTTAAAATAATCTTCTTGTTCTACTTCTTTTTTTGTCATTTCGATCATATCGTGAGAAATGGATAAACGTGAAGGAGGAAGAACATGTTGCTTGATTTAGGTAAACGGGTCGTTGTCACAGTCATTTTAACGGGTATTATTTTAGGAGGAATGAGCCTGTCGTTTTCACATATGCCGCCTTCTAATGCACAGCCTGTGAAACAACTGAACCGCTAAAAAAGCCGCACGAAAGCGGCTTTTTTATTTTGGCTTTAAACGGGCTCCCCATTTTCCTTTTCGGTCATAAATCTGATATGATGAACATGACTAAAGGAGGGGTTTTTATGAGTTCATTTGAAAAACAACTAGATCAATATGCGAAGACCATCATTGAAGTCGGTGTGAATGTACAAAAGGGGCAGGAAGTCGTTGTATCCGCATTTACTGAATCTGCACATCTTGTTCGTCTTGTAGCGAAACACGCGTATGAGCGCGGGGCGAAAAACGTACATATCCGCTGGAGTGATGGTGTTCTCACCCGTTTAAAGTATGAACATGCACCGCAAGATGTATTTGAGCAATTCCCTGAATGGGAAGCACAGATGATGGAAACCATCGCAAAACGCGGAGGCGCTTTTATTACCATTCTGTCAGAAAGCCCTGACCTTTTGCGAGGCATTGATTCGAAAAAAATCGCTGCACAGCAAAAAGCTGCTGGTTCAGCACTACATACATATCGTCAATACGTTCAATCTGACAAAGTCGCTTGGACAGTCGTAGGTGCTGCATCAAAAGAATGGGCGAAAAAGATTTTCCCTGATCATACAGATGAAGAAGCTGTCACGTTATTGTGGGATCAAATCTTTAAAGTCGCACGCGCTGATCAAGCAGATCCAGTTGAGGCTTGGAAAAAGCACGATGCGTCATTAAATGAAAAGGTCAAAATACTCAATGAACGCCACTACCACAAGCTTCATTATGAAGCACCGGGCACAGACTTAACGATTGAGCTTCCAGAGCAGCATATTTGGGTAGGTGCTGGCAGCGTAAGTGAACGCGGCGTTTCGTTCATGGCCAACATGCCGACAGAAGAAGTCTTTACCGTACCGAAAAAAGACGGTGTAAACGGGACAGTCTCAAGCACAAAGCCGCTCAGCTATGCTGGAAACATCATTGATGAGTTCTCATTAACCTTTGAAAATGGCCGGATTGTGGATGTGAAAGCAAAAGAAGGCGAAGATATGTTAAAATCTCTCGTTGAAACAGATGAAGGCTCTCATTATCTAGGTGAGGTTGCCCTCGTACCAGATGATTCACCAATTTCTAACTCAAATATTCTTTATTACAATACACTTTACGATGAAAATGCATCAAACCACCTTGCCATCGGCAGCGGATATGCGTTTAATATCGAAGGCGGAAAAGAAATGAAACGAGAAGAATTGGATGCAGCAGGTGTGAACAGCAGTATTACACACGTTGATTTTATGATTGGTTCAAAGGAAATGAATATTGACGGGATCACAAAAGACGGGAAACGCGAACCGATCTTCCGAAATGGAAACTGGGCGATTTAATCAAAAAAAGACATCCTATGGATGTCTTTTTTTATTTATGCGTAAAGCTCTTCAAGTCTTTTTTGGATGTCTTGATCTGATAAGAACTCATCATATGTTGTTTGTTTATCGACGATGCCATTTGGCGTCACTTCGATAATCCGGTTTGCGACTGTTTCAACAAACTGATGGTCATGAGATGAGAAGAGCATGGCTCCTTTAAAGCTCATGAGACCGTTATTCAGCGCTGTAATGGATTCTAGGTCTAAGTGGTTCGTTGGCTCATCCAGCAGCAATATATTCGCTCCAGACAGCATCATTTTTGATAACATACAACGAACCTTTTCTCCTCCTGATAAGACACTTGCTTTTTTCTTCACTTCTTCCCCAGAGAAAAGCATACGTCCTAGGAAACCACGCAGGAAGCTTTCGCTTTGATCATTCGGAGAATATTGACGAAGCCAATCAACGAGATCAACATCGTTTCCTTCAAAGTATTCACTATTATCTTTCGGGAAAAAGGCTTGTGACGTTGTGACGCCCCATTTAAATGATCCGCTGTCTGGCTCCATTTCACCAGCAAGGATTTTAAATAAAGTGGACACAGCAAGCTCGTTACGGCTTAAGAACGCAATTTTATCTTCGCGGTTCATAATAAAGCTGACATTATCCAGTACTTTCACACCGTCAATTGTTTTTGATAGACCTTCTACTTGAAGGACATCATTTCCGATTTCGCGCTCTGGCGCAAAATGAACATACGGATATTTACGTGAAGACGGCTTAATGTCATCTAAAGAGATTTTATCAAGCAATTTCTTTCTTGATGTCGCTTGCTTCGATTTAGAAGCGTTCGCACTAAACCGGGCAACGAATTCTTGAAGCTGCTTAATTTGTTCTTCTTTTTTCTTATTTGCTTCTTGGCTTAGTTTCAGCGCTAACTGGCTGGACTCATACCAAAAATCATAGTTACCGACGTATACTTGGATTTTTCCGAAATCAAGGTCCGCAATATGTGTACATACTTTGTTTAAGAAATGACGATCATGCGAAACGACGATGACGGTATTTTCAAAGTTAATGAGGAACTCTTCGAGCCACTGGATTGCTTGTAAGTCCAAGTGGTTCGTCGGCTCATCGAGAAGAAGAACGTCAGGCTTGCCAAATAAAGCTTGAGCTAAAAGTACTTTTACCTTTTCAGAACCGCCAAGCTCAGACATTTTCTTCGATTGAAGGCTTTCTGGAATGCCAAGGCCCTTTAATAGGATCGCTGCTTCACTTTCAGCTTCCCAGCCGTTTAATTCAGCAAACTCACCTTCAAGCTCCGCTGCACGAATCCCGTCTTCATCTGAGAAATCAGGTTTCATATAGATCGCATCTTTCTCCTGCATCACGTCATATAGACGTTTGTGACCCATGATGACGACTTTCAGCACTTCAAACTCTTCGTATTCAAAGTGGTTCTGTTTTAAAATCGCTAAACGCTCACCAGGACTCATATGAACATCGCCCGTTTGAGGCTCAATTTCTCCAGAAAGAATCTTTAGGAACGTTGATTTACCAGCTCCATTGGCACCAATTAATCCGTAGCAGTTGCCAGGAGTGAATTTAATATTTACTTCTTCAAATAGTTTACGATCAGCAAAGCGCAAACTAACATTATTTACTGCAATCATTTATTAATCCTCCATCACTCATTCATCAATATGAAGTATAACATGAATAACGTTTGATAGAAACGTCTCTCGCTAAGAACGAAGGCTTTTTGTCTATTATGATATAATAAACGGGAATGATTGATTGAAGGAGTTCGGGCGATTTGAGATTACTCACACTGATGGAATACTGTTTATTGATTTTCTTTATGGGCATTTATTTATCTGCAACAGGCTTTAATGCGAGGGACTTTGGCCTTTATATTGGGCTTATCCTCATTTACACACTGGTTCACATCTTTTCCAAACGTTTTTTACAAAAGCGGGGAAAAGAAAACCTAAAGATCGGGTTGTTTCGATCCGTTTTAGCCATTACCGGATCTGTATTCGCTTCTGTTCTAGCGATTGTGATCATTGTTACAGTGCTCACGCCAAATTAAAAACGACCCTTCTGTAAGGGTCGCTCGTTCAAGTACCTTTCTCTTGCCCATGAGAAGGTGCTTTTATTTTGTCTGTCGAATGTCGCCAAATGGGAAGAAAACAAATTCTGATGTCCCGACAACCCGATCCTTTTCAATGAGGCCAAGTCCATTTCTGCTGTCCATGGAATTCAGTCTGTTGTCCCCCATCACAAAATAATCGTTTTTCGGTACTTTCACTGGGCCAAAATCTCCAGTTAAATGCACTTCATACTCTTTCGCATGCGCCTTATTCTCTTTTAAATAAGGCTCATCTACTTTTTTACCATTAATGTAAAGCGTATCATCCTTCATTTCAATCGTATCACCTGGAAGGCCGATCAATCGTTTGACATAATGAATCTTCTGACCATCTTTTCCATTAATAATCACGATGTCACCGCGTTTTACACCACCGAGATAGTTAATGGTTTTGTTGACAAACAGCTTTTCCCCATCATGAAGTGTTGGTTCCATTGACTCTCCTTCCACCACATACGGTTCAAATATAAACGTACGGATGAGCAAGACGAGTGCAAGTGCGATTAAAATGGCTTTGATCCATTCAAACAGTGAACTTTTCTTCTCTGTTTTGGCTTGCTTCGCATCAGATTGAATTTCATTTTCGTTTTGTTTGTTTTCTTCGTTCAAAATACTGCTTCCTCCTAAGACTTTCTGCTAAAAGACTTGAAACGTGAATTGAATAACTTTACTTTATCATATGTCATTTAAAAATTCACAAGACAACCATCTAATTAGATATTTTTTCCTAATTCACTGATGATTAAACAAAAAGAAGCACCGTTTTTCACGATGCTTCTCTTCTGCATTACGCTTCTTGCCTGACTGGTTTTTTCAAAATACCCAGTAAAATCGCTGTCACAACAGCACCGATTAAGATGCTGATGATATAAAGAACTGGATGATTTGTTACCCAGAAAACAAATAGTCCGCCATGCGGTGCAGGAAGCGTCACTCTAAAGAATTCCGTTAATCCGCCAGCAACTGCTGCACCAATAACAGCTGAAGGAATCACACGAAGAGGATCTGCTGCCGCAAACGGGATCGCCCCTTCAGTGATGAAGGCAGCTCCCATGAAGTAACATGTAATCCCTGCTTCACGGTCACGTTTTGAGAACTTATTTCTAAAGATCGTTGTTGCAAGTGCAATACCTAGTGGTGGTACCATTCCGCCTGCCATAATTGCAGCATGCGGTGCATAGTTGCCAGCAGCAATCATTGCAAGACCAAATGTGTAAGCCGCTTTGTTAATTGGGCCTCCCATATCAATTGCCATCATACCAGCTAAAATAATACCCATTAAGACAAGGTTTCCCGTACCTAATGATTCAAGCCAATGTGTTAATCCGTCCATCACCATTTTCACTGGTGTGTTGACAATATAATGCATGATAATGCCTGTGAAGAAAATACCGAACAATGGATACAGCAGAACCGGTTTAATCCCGTCGAGTGTCTGCGGTACGAATGTGAATACTTTTTTGAGCAGCACAACAATGTAACCTGCTAGGAAACCAGCAATCAGTCCGCCTAAGAACCCTGCACCTGCTGCTGACGCCATAAAACCACCGACCATACCTGGCGCAAAACCTGGACGATCTGCAATACTCATGGCAATAAACCCAGCTAATACAGCAACGATTAAGGCAAGCGCATTATCGCCGCCAATTCCTTTTAAGACAGCTGCAAATGAATTAAATGAAGGGTCCTTAGGATCTGCTGAGTTAATGCCCCAGAAGAATGAAATCGCAACAAGGATACCGCCTCCGACAACAAATGGAAGCATGTTACTTACACCACTCATTAAGTGCTTGTAAAATCCGCTTCTTCCTTTGCCAGATGATTCATTTTCTTCTTTAGAAGAACTGCCGCCTGAACCTTTATAAATCGGCGCATCTTGATTGATTGCTTTTTCAATTAATTCCTGTGGACGGCGAATACCAGCTGTTACAGGGACTTCAATGACATGCTTGCCTTTAAAGCGTTCCATTTCTACTTGCTTGTCCGCTGCCACAATGATGGCTGGTGCTTCTTCAATTTCTTTTGCTGTAAGGGCATGTTTAATACCGCCAGAGCCATTTGTTTCAACTTTAATGTCAACGCCCATTTCTTTTGCTTTTTCTTTCAAAGCATCTGCTGCCATAAATGTATGGGCAATGCCTGTTGGGCAAGCTGTTACTGCTAAAATTTTAGCGGGTTTTCCTTCTGCTGCCGGCTCCTCTTGAACTTCCTCTTCTTCTTCATCATCTTGATCATGTGTATTGATGATCTCAATGATTTCATCTTCAGTCGCCGCTTCAAGGAGCTGCTTTCGGATTTCTTCACGCATTAGAAGTGTGGATAAACGAGAAAGTGCCTCTAAGTGCGTGTTGTTTGCGCCTTCAGTTGCGGCAATCATAAAGACAAGATGACTCGGCTGCGCGTCTAGTGATTCATAATCAACACCAGCAGTTGAGCGGCCAAATGCAATGGCAGGCTCTTTTACACTTGCTGTTTTAGCGTGCGGGATGGCAATTCCTTCGCCAATACCAGTAGAGCTCTGTTTTTCACGATTGATCACAGCTTCTTTGTAGCCCTCTTTATCATTTAACTTGCCTGCTGTATCTAAAACAGTGACCAGCTCTTCAATGACTGCTTCTTTCTGCTGGCTGTCTAATTGAAGCTTAATGGTATGCTTCGTGAGTAGTTCTGTAATTTTCATGATGACTCCTCCTTTAAATGCGTGTGACTTTTACTTGTGGTAATAGTGTGTCAACAAGCTCTTTTGTGCCAAGCTCCTCAGAAAAGGCTGTAGCGCTTCCTGAAGTAACACCAAGCTTAAATGAATCTTCAATTGAAAGGCCTTTTGAAACGCCGGCTAAAAACCCTGCAACGACTGAATCTCCTGCTCCAACTGAATTAACGAGCGTTCCCTTTGGAACATTGGACTGATAGATTCCTTCTTTACTGAATAAAAGGGCGCCATCTCCAGCCATGGAGACGATGACATGTTCAGCACCTTGTTCTAACAGCTTTTTCCCATAAGGAATTGCTTCTTCTGCTGATGAAATACTCGTCTCAAACATTTCACCCAGTTCATGATGATTTGGCTTCATTAAGAATGGTTTCATGTCAGCTGCTTTTTTTAACGCTTCGCCAGAAATATCAAGAACAACTCTTACACCTTGCTCTTTGCAAACTTCAGCAATACGCTCATATGTGTTATGAGGTAATGAAGAAGGAATGCTGCCAGCTAAAACCACGACATCTCCTTCAGTTAATGAAGAAAATTGAGATAGAAATGACTCAAATTGCGCTTCAGTAATTGATGGGCCGAGGCCGTTGATTTCTGTCTCTTCACCTGTTTTTAGTTTCACATTAATTCTTGTATCTTCTGACACCTCGTGAAAGGCTGTTTGTAATTGTTCGTTCTGTAAAAAATCTTGAATATATTTGCCTGTAAATCCACCAATGAATCCAAGTGCTTTTGATTCAACACCGTGACGTTTTAATAGCCTTGAGACATTAATTCCTTTACCACCTGGATATTTTTGATCATAGGTTGAACGATTTAAACCGCCGACTGCAAAATCCTCCACGTGTACAATGTAATCAACTGATGGGTTTAAAGTAACTGTATAAATCATGTTTTCACTACCTTTATAACCGTTTTTTCATGGTAATTATCGAATGAATCCTCTTTTGCGTCGTTTGTGATAATGGTGGCTTCCTGTAAACTAGCAAAGGTTGAAAACGATATTTCGCCAAACTTCGAGGCATCTGATAAGATATAGGTTTTTTTCGCCTGTTTCATGGCTCTTTTTTTCATGAGTGCTTCCTCTGGATCAGGTGTTGTAAAACCCGCCTCGGGATGAATGCCGTTTGTCCCAACAAAGCTTTTGTCAAAACGATAATTTTCCATCGCTGTCAAAGCTGAGGCTCCCACCATGGCTCCTGTTCGATGTTTCACTGATCCGCCTGTCAAGTAAAAGGTAATGCCTTTTCTCATAAGTGCTTCAATGTGCATCACACCGTTAGTCACCACGACAATATCTTGATCTGGATCGATATATTCAATCATTTGCTGTGTGGTTGTACCTGCATCTAAATAAATACAGTCACCCTGTTTTAAAAGAGATGCCGCTGCCTCTGCTACCAATGACTTTTCTTGAAGGTTTTTGGCAGATTTCTCAAATACATCTGGTTCAAGGCGAATACTCGAAACCTTGGCCGCTCCTCCATGAACCCTTTTCAGAAATCCTTTTTCTTCAAGGGCTGATAAATCTCTTCTAATTGTAGATTCAGACGCATCCGTCATCATCGTTAAGTCCTGTATTTTAATGACATCATTTTCTTCTAAGCTGTCGATAATGAGTTGATGTCTTTCCGGTGTTAACATGAGAACACCCCTTTTGAAAACGTATTCATTTTGCGCGCACCTTTATTGTAATCGCTTTTTTCAACATTATCAATACAAAACAATCAAATACATTCAATAACTATCAAAATCTTTCACCATGGTCATCTTACCTTTATATGTACCATTTGTAAACTGAAAAATATGTGACATTAAGATGAAAGTCATGATATTAGCATTTCTATCATTTTTTATTTCATTCAATGGAACTAAAAAAAGCTTTTATGCGATTTGCATAAAAGCTTTTGATGGGTAATGAAGGCGAATGTAAACCGTTTGTATGCTTTTTTCTTCTCCGAATTATTCATACCTGAGCGATTCAATAGGGTCTAGTCTCGCTGCTTTATTCGCAGGAATTAACCCAAAAACAATACCAATGAGCATACTAAACAGTACGCCTCCACAAACCACTTGCCAAGATACGAGAGACGGCCAGCCGGCAAATAGTGAAACTAGCGAAGCACCGCCTAAACCAAGTGCAATTCCCATCAGCCCGCCGATGAGTGTTAAAACGACAGACTCAATTAAAAACTGAACGAGAATTTGCGCCCTTGTTGCGCCCATCGCCTTTCGAATACCGATTTCTCTTGTCCTCTCTGTCACAGAAACGAGCATAATATTCATCACACCGATGCCGCCGACAAGTAAAGAGATTCCGGCTATTGAGCCAATGATCGTTGTCATAACGGACGTTATTTGACCGATCCCTTCTGCGATTTCTTCCATATTGATCATTTCGTAAGCATCTTCTGTATGATGATTTTCATTTAATATGGCAGCCGCGCTCTTTCCTACTTCCTTCATTTGATCCGCATGTGCGACTTGAATAGACAACTTATCATATTCATTCATACCAAATGTGGAGGTGAGCATCGCAAATGGGACATATAATTCATTCATATCAAATGAAAACATCCCTTTCTGTTTTGCTAACACACCGATGACTTCAACTGGCTGTCCGTTCATCCAAATCAGTTCACCTAATGCCTTTTGTCCATTGAATAGTTCTTTTTGTAAGCCATCCGAGATGAGGGCAGCTCTTCTGCCGCTTCTAAAGTCAATATCTCTTAAATTCTTTCCTTCTGCGATTTGTAATGAATGTACATCCGTATACCCCTCATTTATGCCGTTAACTGTCGCATCAACTGTCGTATCTTGAAATCTCAGCTGCATTCCTTGTGCAGTCGAGGAAGCGACCTGCTTCACCCCATTGATTGTCCTAATGCTTTTTATGTCTTCCTCAGTAAATGAGGCTTCGAATAAAGCATTTGGATTTGCATTTAACTCTTCGTCAGAAGGCGTATATGTCATATCAATGGTATTGTTTGGACCTGAAATCGATCCTTTTAACATTTGCTCACCGCCTTGACCGATCGCCACGACTGCAATGACTGATCCAACACCAATAATAATCCCAAGCATCGTTAAAATAGAACGTAATTTATGAGCTAAAACCGAATTCAGCGCTATTTTGATATTTTCAAAGAGTTTCATTCATAGCGTCCCCTTGCATCCATCTATCTTCAACAAGCCGTCCATCTCTCACAACGACCGTACGGTTTGTATAAGCAGCTATTTCTTCTTCATGGGTGACAAGCACAATCGTTGTCCCTTCCTCATTCAGCTGTGTAAACTGTTCCATAATTGACATGCTTGTTTTTGAGTCGAGAGCACCAGTCGGTTCGTCTGCCAAAATAAGCTGAGGCTTATTGACAATCGCTCGTGCAATTGCCACCCTTTGCTTTTGTCCTCCTGACAACTCACTTGGCATATGTTTCATTCGATCTGCCAAACCAACCTTTTCAAGTGCCAATTCCGCACGTTCTTTTCTTTCCTTTTGGCTGATCCCAGCGTAAATCATCGGAAGTTCAACATTGCGTCTCGCATTTAACCTTGGCAGGAGGTGAAATTGCTGAAAAACAAATCCAATGGATTGATTTCGAATAACCGCGAGCTCTTGATCCTTTGCTGCTGACAGCTCTGTACCTTGAAAATGATATTGTCCCGTCGTCGGACGGTCTAAACAGCCAATAATATTCATTAATGTTGACTTTCCAGAGCCTGACGGGCCCATAATGGACATATACTCACCTTTTTCAATGACAAGATTCATGTCACTTAATACATCAAATGTTTCGTGTGCGACCTCATAGCTTTTTGTTACGTTGGAAAGCTGAATCATTCAGCATTCACTTCCATTCCGTCATACATGTCATCTGTTGGATGAGCAATGATTTGGTCCTCTGCCTTGACACCTTTTGTCACTTCAAGATCATGACCTGACGTTTCCCCTATGACCACTTTTACTTTTTTCAGTACATTTTCTCGAACAACATAAACGTATTGTCCATCAGTCTCTTTTTTTACTGCTGTTTCAGGAATTGTTTGCGCCTGGCGCTTATCTGTTTCAATTTCCATGATCATTTTAAAACCAGGCTTCGCCTCAGGTTTCTTCCCCTTTATTTCAACTTCAACAGGATATTGAACCGTTTGATCGCTCGAAGTTGTTTCGGCCGCAGTCTGGACAGGAACAGCACCTACTTTTTTCACGACTCCTTGCCAGCTCTTCCCGCGAATGACATCAGACGTTACCTTCACTTTTTGTTTCTTTTTGATTTTGATGGCATCATACTCTGAGATCAAACCCCGCACGATCATTTTTTTCTCATTACCAATATGGATGATCGGCTGCCTATCTTCCGGCCCCCCTGCTCCGGCCTCTTGCTCAATGGAAATCACTGTTCCATCAATTTTACTATGTACGGTTAAATCTTCTATTTGCGCCTTTACTTTTTCTTGGCTGATCTTTGCTTGCTTTTGTTCTAATTCAGCCGCTTTCAGTTCTAATTGAAGCTGATCTCGCTCGCTTTTGGCATTAGCGTCAGAACCGCCTGCTTTTTTCTCATCTAATTCACTCAGCCTATTTTGCAATTGTTCCAATTTTAATGTACTTGACTCAGCGGCTAATGCTTGCTGCTGCTCCTCAAGCTCCAGTTCCTTGTTTTCATATGTAAGAAGCGGCGTTCCAGCCTTTACCTTTTCCCCTTCTTTCACAGCAATTCCCTTCAATTTCCCCTTTTCCTCTTCTTCATAGATGAACTGCTCTTCAGAGAATGAAAGTGTCCCGGGTGTCATCACCGTAGATGTGATTTCTTTCGGCGTGAGTTTGACTGTTTTAATCGCTGCTGTAGAAACAGGCTTTGCTTGGTTTTTCGCAATATTAAATCCAATAAATAGTCCAATCACAATAATTAAAATAGATCCGATGATGATTTTCTTTCTCATAAAAACATTCTACCCCCAGCTTACTGATATGTTAATTGCTGTTCCTACATATTGAAAAATTAACGATAAGATATAAAAGACGCCTATAATCACCCAAGAAATTCTCGGTGATATACGCCCAACTTGGATGAATAAAAAGCCTGTTAAAACAAGATTCCAGATCACAAATAGATCGATATTGGCTAACACCGCATGCCATGGACCAGAAATTCGAATGAGTGCGTTTAACGAAGTAACCGTGACATCTTTTGGAACATGAAAAAGGATTACTGCCAAATGAGAAATAATCGTCCCAATGATCGTAACGGGTGTAATGAACAGAACCGCTGAAAACAGCTGCCGAAATGATGCATCACCTTTCGCTAAAAATACGATGAACTTATATATAGCAGCATTGATGACAATCCCAAATACCAGACCAATGAGCGTCACCACATAAACAACAGGTACCGGCAAACTTAAATCTGCCCACATTCCCTTATTTACGAGCTCAGACAAATAAGTCACAACAACTGTTAAAATAAGCACACAAGATAAAGGCCACCAAACAACTGGATTTTCCCATACTCTTTTCAGGTGCTCTGATGGTCTTGTGCTCACTCCAATGATCGTAGGTTTTTGCATGTTTTTTTTCACCAAATGTCATCCTCTCTATGTCAAGCAAATATGCAAACGCACAATGACGCTCTTTTTCTTTCTATTTTATCAAAAGATTGCCAATAAATGATCGATCATTTGATTTTCTTATTTTCGTTGAGAAAAAATTTTATCTATTATTCTATTTTCACGAATGAAACCCTTCAAATGACCCCATGATCCGACCATATTCATATCAAGAATCGTGCTTTTACTGACTTAAAAACATTTTATTAAGTAAACAATATGTCTTTCGGAATAAATATCCTTTTCTTTTGGATTCGCATGGTCTTAGATAGACACAACAATTTTTTGTTAAAATAATCCTAGTAATTTGGACAAATCCCGGCTTTATAGGACTATGATTGGTTTCTTTTACAGAACAAATAAGTCTTTAGTATCAATACTTTCATATTAAAAAATTAAAAATAAAGGGATTTTACTTGATCAAAAGTTATTTTTTCATATAATGTAAAATAGAGGTAGGTTAAATGATAGTGGAAATGGAGTCAAGTGAATGTTAAGAGAAAAATTGAAAATGCAATTGATTTTACTGTATGAAAAGGAACAAGAAGCATGGCAATACTTTCGAAAGGAAAGAGAATCGATTTATCATGAGCTCAAATTACTTGATATGAAAGAAAGCAGACCTTCTAACGACAAAATATACTACGCTGCAAGATGTGTAGATATTATCAAAGAGAAAAAGGGAAGCATTGTGAGCACAAAAGAATTAAAGGAACAGCTTCAAGCCCAAACAGATTTCAATGTGAGACGAATCAGCGAATTGTATGATCTCATTCAGCAGCTCGATCCTCACATTTCTAAAGCAAGAAGGGGATGTTTTATTTACGAAGATCATACCCAAGTACCTCTACAAACTTTTCACACATAAAAAATTGGTTACAGCCGGGCGGCCATAACCAAATCCTCTAATATCTATTATCCACCACTTACAGGAGGAATGAGTGCAACAGTGTCCCCGCTACGCACTTCAGCATTTTCCCTCGTATATATTTCGTTGACTGCAACCATTACATTTTGTGCAGCATCAACACCATATACCTCCTGTAATTCTATTTTAATCTCATCAACCGTTGTTTGTTCTTTTTGAATGATGATTTGTTGTTTCCCGGCCTTCTCAGCAAGGCCGGCGAACAATAACACATTAATCATGCTGATCACCTTCTTTCTCTGCAAGTTGAAGATGGCTAGGTTTACCTTCTGGATATGAAACCGTTTCAAGCTGATTACCTATCCAGGCCTCTCCATCTTCCCAATATTCTTTTTTCCAAATAGGAACGATTTCCTTGATTCGTTCAATAGCATATTCATTGGCTTCGTAGGCAGCCTTCCTATGAGGAGAAGAAACGGCGATCGCAACAGCAATATCCGTTATCTCAAGTGTTCCAATACGGTGCACAATCGCTGCTTCAGTGTCAGGCCACCGATTCTTCATTTCTTGTCCAATCTGCCTTAGCATGCTTTCCGCCATTGGTATGTATGCTTCGTACGTTAAACGCAATGTTTTCTTGCCGTTTGTCCATTCTCTGACCGTCCCGATAAACGTTGTAATCGCTCCTGCCTTTCGTCTTGTCACATGCTGAATCAATTCGTTTACCTCAATCGGTGTTTTTGTTATTTTAAAAAGTTCGCTCAAAACGTGCCGCCTCCCTTCAATAAGTGAAAAGCAAATGTCATCCCGCGCTTATCAAAAGATGAAAACACAGGAAACGGGTAATTTTCGGTTAATGGATCCTCTTGAGAAAAATAAATAGCTGCTTGTATATTAGAAAGAGTTGAAAGGTCAATAAGCTCCTCTTCATTCTTTACACAAACGATTTTGCGATAAGTCGCCTGTTTGTACCCCTCTATGAGCACTGCGTCTAACGGAAGATGCTGACACATGCTGAGCAACTGCTCTAACGTGATGTGCTGCATCGAAAAGTGAAATTCACCCTCTCCTTCCACACCTGCGGCATATGCCCCTGCTTGTACATATCGATCGGTATCTTTTTCTTTGAAAAGACGATCTGGTGTCCCGCCATGTCCATGGTGTTTAAAGCAGCCTAGCTTCAGCCCTTCACGTTCAGCCAGCTGACAGAGCTTTTCGATCAACGTGGTCTTGCCGCTATTTTGATAACCGACCAGCTGTAATATGCTTAATTTGTCATCCAGCACGAGGAACCACCGCCTTTGTGCTGAAACAGCAGAACAGCAACTTGATCACCTGCTTGAAAACCTCTTGTTCCCCCAGGCAGCACGATGAAACAATCAGCCTCTGCAATAGAGGTCACTGCACTTGATTTATCAAGACCTGTCGGAGTCACACTGATGTGACTGCCAGTGAATTGAAGGGCAGCCCTAACAAAACGAGTAAACGGATTGGCTTTTGGAAAATCATGTGTGAGTTTCGCCTCAGCAAAAGCGGGAAATGGATTTTCTTTCATATACCATTTATAGATGATCGGCTTCACAAATAATTCAAAGCCCACAAAACAGGCAGCAGGATTTCCGGACAGCCCAAACAGCAATTGACCATTTGGCATTGCAGCAACAGTCGTCACACTTCCGGGTCTCATGGCTACTTTATTAAACAGGACCTTGGCTCCCAGTTTTTCATAAATGGCAGGCAGAAAGTCAAAATCGCCCACTGACACACCGCCTGTTGTGATCAGAATGTCTACCTTGCTTATGGCTGCTTTTACTGCATGATAACTTTTGTCAAAGTCATCGGAGACTCCGCCTAAATCAAGCGGCTCAGCTCCGGCCTCAAGTACCTGCGCATAGACCATACTAAGATTACTATTTCTAATCTTGCCGTCCACCATGGCATCACTTACTTGAAGAAGCTCTGTGCCTGTTGAGATAATGCCAATCACCGGTTTTTTGACAACTGGCACTACCGCATATCCGAATGTCGCCAATAGAGCCGTGACGCCAGGAGTGACATCTGTTCCTTTTTTGACCATCACGTTTCCTTTGAGTACCTCTTCTCCTTGACGAGAAATATTGTCTCCCTTTTTCAGCGGTCTTTTCAGTGACATGAATGATTTGCCGCCTTTTTCAAAAGTCTTCGTCAGTTCAATCATGATAACGACATTTGCGCCATTTGGAATTTTTGCTCCTGTCATAATACGAATGGCCTGAAAGGGACCGATGGTTTTTGCTGAGACCATTCCTGCACCAATATGATCAATGACTTCGAATTCAACTGGATGCTCGCTTGATGCTTCTTTTGTATCTTCTGCCCGAAGTGCAAAGCCATCATACGGAGAACGATCAAATGCCGGAACATCATGGTCTGCCAAAATATCTTCTGCAATAAACCGTCCAAGGCTGTCCTTTAAAGGGACCCATTCTATTTCTCCATGTTTTTCGTATTGGTGGACTTTCTTTATGGCCTCTTCTACTTGTATTGGCTGCCGTCTTTCCATCACACTTCACTCCTATATCCCTAGCAGTCTTGCTAGTAATGAATTGGCTTCTTTTTCATCGTTTGTTCCATGGATTAATGCACGTCCCCCTTTGAAACAGACCATTCGGTAATTTTCGTAGCGTACATGGATTAAGAAGTCGTTTACTTCCACCTCACATATAGATGAGAGCCGCTCTTTTATATGCTGAAATGATAGTTTTGCTAAATCCTTTGATACAATTTGAACGGTGTCACGTCCGCAAAGGACCGTCGATTTTTTACGCTGGTCATGTAAATAAGGATAGGTTCTTGCCGTGCCGCAAGTTGGACAGTCTTTCTGCTTCGTGCGAGATAAATCCATTTTAAAGGATGTAGACTGCCAAAGATCAAACGTGACAAATTTCCGCTCGATTTGCTCTTCATGACCTGTTAAATATTTGAGTGCCTCTGTTTGCTGATAAGCAGAAACCATTTGAACGGCAGGTGAAATAATCCCCGCTGTATCGCACGTCAAGCCGCCAACAGGCATTGCCGTGAACACACATGATAAACATGGCGTTTTATCCGGCAATATGGCCATATACATCCCCTGACTGCTCACACAAGCGCCATATATCCACGGCGTCTTTGTTTCTAGTGATAAATCATTCATGACCATTCTTGTCTCAAAATTATCTGTTGCATCAATGACGATATCTGCTCTCTGGAATAACGGCCTTAACAGCTCCGCCCCTGCATCTTCAATCAGGGCATGTATCTTCACTTCATGATTGATCTGCTCGAGACGTTTTTTTGCCGCTGCTGCTTTTGGCACATGCGCCTTTGCATCATGTTCCGTGTACAGCTGCTGCCGCTGTAAATTTGAAAATTCCACATAATCACGATCGACAATCGTAAGCGTACCGATGCCAGACCGAACAAGCCCTTCCGCAGAGGCGGTACCAAGAGCACCGGCTCCAACGATCAGAACATGACTTTCAGCCAGCCCATGCTGTCCTTTTTCCCCCACCGGAGGGAACAAGATTTGTCTTGAATATCGGTCATTCAATGCTGCTCTCTCCTCACCGTTTTTATGTATCATATCATACCGTTTTCAGGTAAATCGCTTCTTTTATTGATATTACGAAATTCGTTTGATGTCACGTTCAGTTCTTCCTCTGAAACGATGCGCACTTGAAGCTTTTGAAGCAAGTCTTTAATGGCTAATTGATTCTCTTTTAAACACGCGCGAATAAACGGCAGAGAGCGGCGGTGATAAAGCGCAAACAAAGGCTGTAATCTGCCCTCAACAAGCGGAATGATGGCGTCTGTGTGCTCGCTACAATAGGACGATAATACTTTCGCCGTTTCCTTCCGGATGAAAGGCATGTCACATGCCGTTACTAAATACCATTCTGCCTTTTGCTTTTGCATCGCCGTATATATGCCGGCAAGCGGTCCGCATCCGCGCACCTCTTCATCATCTAACCACACACTTTGTTCACCTCTTGCTTTGAAAAAAGGAAGAAGCGACGGATGGCTGATGATAACCGTCTGCCCTCCTAAAAGCTGCTCTTTCACATGCTCATATAATGGTTTCCCTTGATACATATGACTTGCCTTTGGCTCTCCAAAGCGTCTGGAAGCGCCTCCAGCTAAAATTACATTCACTACGTGCATCCTCTAAGTCCTCCTTTGATATGGTTGTTCTAATCGCACTCCTTTCGCATACTTTATTGGTAACATGAATAAGGAGGGTCTATCGATGAACAGGCGTCATGCTTCTCCCCTATTCCATGATTTATCTCAAGAGAATTTATACTTAAAAGCTGAAACTGCCAAATATCAACAAATGATCTCTGATTTACAGTCCTCATATACGTATTCTAAAAATAAGAAGTTAACTCAAGAATATCATGAGATGAAAAAGGATTTCACGCAATTAAAACAACAATTGGATGAAATGACCAATGATCAACACGATGCTGCCTCAAAAATACAGGATCTCTCCTACAGCAAATCAGAATTATTACATAAAATGGTCCTTCTCCATGAGATGCTGCAAAAGGAAACCTATCATAGAAGAAAAGAAACAGAAGAAAAACACAGGCTGCATTTGAAAGTTGTCAAATATAAAGAAATCTCTCAACAATTAAATGAACGGATAGAGGATCAAGATAAACGACTTGCAAAAGAGGAGAAAAAAGGAAATACTTTATCCGCAGTGATTGAGAAGCTGCAGCAAACATTGGGCAATAAAAACGCAGAGCTCCATGTATTACAGGAAGGCGTCAGACATCTTCAAGAGCGTTTTTATGAAACACAGGAGAAATTACTGCAAATTGAAAAAGCAAAAGAAGCGATTTTTTACGAAACGCTCACAAGCTATCAAAAACAGTTAGCAGAAAGCGAAGAATGGATTGCCTCTCATTTTGCTGATATTGACCAGTCAGCACAAACAAATGCACAGCCATTCTCACGAGACCGCATCCTGCAAACGACAGAAGAAATCGAACCGATCTTGAAGAAACTCAACGAACAAGTTCAAACACTTCAGGAACAAGTCGATGCAGTGCAGCGTAATGGAGAAGTCATGACAGTCAAAATCGACAGCTTCAAAAAACAGCGTGATCACCTGCCCAAGGAACGCAAAATTGTCTATACAGTTGATCAAAAGAAATAATTCTCAAAATAAAAAACTGCTGGCTTTTATGCCCAGCAGTTTTTTATTTATTCGTCTTCTGTTTGAATGTCACCTTCTAAAATATACTGTCCGCGATAAGGCTTCTTCACTTCAGGGTACATTTTAATTAAGCTTTGCATAAACGTTGTCATATTTGGGATTTCAAGACCGCTCTCTTTTTCGATCTCTTTTTGAAGCTCTGAGCTTTTAATCGCTGCATTATGACGCTTTAACGTTTTAATCGCAGCTTCACGAAGCTTCGCTGCCTTAGAGCCAGGACGAGCTGTGCCTCTTCTGCGTCTTGTCGATCCTTCAGGAATACCTACAGGCGCACCGTTTAGCTGTCCTGTTCCTAAAGATGATGATTGTGGTTGTGCCGGCTGCTGGTAGCTTCTCATTTCTTGCGCAGCAAGCTCAGCTAATACAGGCAGTGAATCCGTCTTTCTCTCTGTACGTACTTCTTTTTTTGTATCTGACACTAGACCTGTTCCTTGACGGTCTAATTCTCTTAATTTTGCATAAATCGCATCTCGCTCAATTTGATATTCACGGATGACCTTTACTTCTGCCTCGTTTAATTGTTCCAATCGTAAACGTAACGCTTCCCTCTCATTAAACAATGGATTTCCCCCTCATCATATAAAAAATATTCTATAGTAAATATTAGATTAGAAAACTAATTTTATCAACTATTTTTTTATCATTTTACAGTTTGCTAACAGATAGGTATTTTCAACTAAAATTTTGCCAAAGAGGAAAAATCGGCACCCATTTCATTGCCACTATAGGCTTTTGACAAACCTTAAAATATTGTAAAAAAATTGAATAAACGCTTATACTACTTGATTTATATAGTTATTTACCTAACTGAAATTTCTTTTGTGCAAAAACGTTCTGAATAGTAAAAAGTTAAAATCTTTACATTTTCATTTCAAAACAAAAATGTAAATAGGTCGTTATACCTTTTTGTTTCAGGGATATTTTTTAATAAACTCCCTCATTTTCTCTTTTCTTAGGAATAACACCTACATAAAAACTCATCCGAAGCCATATGCTTCCTAATTTTGTCCATGAAAAAACCCCCATTTATGGGGGAAAAGCTTATTCTGCAGCCTTTTCAGACTCAGAAAGCACTCGATTGACACGTTTTTCAAGCATTTTCATTCCGCTTCCGCCGGCTTGGAAGTGGCGCAAAGCACCTGTTTTATCAAATACATAATATGCCGGTACATATTCGTTTTCAAAGGCTTCTGTTAAGTGATGATCACTGTCCACAAAGATTGGCTGCGTGATTTCATGCTCTTTCGCAACTTCTTTGATTTTTTCTAGATCTAGGTCATCCTCTGAACGAGGCATATGAACTGCCACAACGTTTAATTGATCCTTGTATTCATCACGGAATTGATTGACTTGAGGCATTGCCTCTTTACAAAGATGACAGCTGACTGACCAGAAATGAATCAATGTTGGTTTATCACCAATCAAATCTTCTTTTGTTACTTCTCCATTTAACCATTCTTTTGCACCAGTTAGTTCTGGCATTGGTTGACGTAATTTCATTATGAAGCGCCTCCATCCATTGTATGTGTCGAAACAAAAAGGTCTAACATCAGTTAGACCCTCCTGTTTCTTCAGTTATCAATTAAAGTGTTTTTTGACCAGGTTTCCAGTTCGCTGGGCAAAGTCCACCAGTTTGTAATGCTTGAAGAACACGTAATGTCTCATCTACATCACGACCGATATTGTTGTGGAATACTGTTTGGTATTGTAGTTCGCCTTCTGGGTTAATGATGAATAAACCGCGAAGAGCAATTCCTTCTTCTTCGATTAAAACGCCGTATTCTCTAGATACTGTGTGGTTAGTATCAGCAGCTAACGGGTATTTTAATTCACCTAGACCATTATCTTTACGGTCTGTATTGATCCAAGCAAGATGCGTGTGGATTGTATCAGTAGATACACCAATGATTTCTGCATCTAAATCTTCGAACTCGTCATAACGATCGCTCATTGCTGTAATTTCAGTTGGGCAAACAAATGTGAAATCCATTGGATAGAAGAAAAGAACTGTCCATTTGTCATTCTTCATGTTTTCCTCTAAACTTACTTTACCAAATTCCTTGTTAGCAAGTACTGCTTCCATTTCAAAACGTGGAGCTTGTTTTCCTACAAAACGCTCTGCCATATGTAAATCCCTCCAAAAAATAATATCTTTATACAGTCTTCTTAGCTGTATATAAAATGAGAATCAAAACTTAAAATTCTCATTTAGTTAATAACTTCACAATTACAATTATAATACTTATGCGATTTTTAGTCAATATTAATTAATAATAAATTTAATTAACGATTTGTCACAATTCCTGCTCTACTTATCAAAAGTTTAACATGACTTGCATAAGGGAACAAATGATTAGCTTCTCTTTTAGAGCATACATAGAAAGGTTTTGAAGATTATGAGAGCATTTCAACAAGTAGATTGGGTTTCCATTATCCTCAATAGCAGTATGATTTTGCTAAAACTAGTCGCCATTTTTGCCATTTACTTTATCATCAGAGCCATAGGAAACAAGATGATTAAGCGCGCTTATTCAACATTCGCTGAAAAGCATGAGGTCTCTTTATCAAGAGCTCAGACACTGCAAAGTTTGACGTTAAATATTTTCGCCTACTTATTGATTTTTATTCTAGTTGTGATGATCCTCGACTTATTTCATTATAACCCGACCGCTTTACTGGCAGGTGCGGGCGTTGTGGGACTTGCGATCGGCTTTGGCGCTCAAGGGTTAGTGAGTGATATTGTGACTGGATTCTTTATATTATTGGAAAAACAATTTGATGTAGGAGAATATATAACGGTCGCTGGCTTCGATGGGATTGTCGAACAAATTGGCCTAAGAACCACGCAGCTTCGAAGCTTTGACGGCACCCTTCATTTCATTCCAAATCGCAGCATACTGAATGTAAGCAATCATTCAAGAGGGACGATGCAGGCACTCGTTGATATTGAGCTGTCACCGGATGAAAATGTGGATCAGATGATCACAGCCCTCCAAGCTGCCTGTGATGAGGTACGGGAGGAAACTCCTCAAATTATCGAAGGTCCTCAAGTTGTCGGCGTAGAGGCGTTCGGTTCCTCTTCCCTTGTGCTGCGCATCATAGCGAAAACTGAAACAATGGAGCAATGGCGAGTGGAACGAATCTTGCGCAAAAAAATGAAAGAAGTACTCGATATAGAAAAAGAGCAAAAAGAACCGGGATCATAATCTACCGGTTCTTTTTCTTGTTTTATTGAACACGCTGTTCTACTTCTTGGCAAATTTCATCAGCCGTCATACCTGATGCTGTAATAACAGATGCCTTTGTTGTTGTGTCTGAAATGCCAAGAACATTTGAATCTAGTCCTGTGACGACATAACAGTCACACTGATCCATTTGCTGTTCATTTTGAATACGTACGACATCATATCCTTTTTGCTTCAATAGTTCTTCTACATCGGATAAAGATTGTTCTACACCAATTCTTGTCATAATCAAGAACACCTCCTGTTCATAAGGTGTACAGGAGGCAGCTCGATTATTCATTCCCCAGCTTGCTTTTTAAAATAAGCCGTCATGACATTCACAGCTGTTTCAATCGCGTTTTCATCAGGCTGGAGCTTTGCATGGTGCAGGCCGTATTCTGAATCGACCCCTAACCAAAACATGAAGCCGGGATATTTTTTCAGCATGTAGCCAAAATCTTCTCCTGTCATGGCTTCTCTGCATTCAATCACATTTGCTAGCCCTTCTTCGGCTACATATGACATAAATTCCTCTGTCAAATCCTTTGAATTGTCCACTTCGTAATAAGAGGAAGGGTATTGAACGGTTGCCTTGCATTCGTAGCCAATTTCAACGCCTTTTGCCAATGCTTCAATTCGCTTTCTCACCTTGTCCATAGACTCTGGGGATAGTGTGCGAATGGTACCGTCAAGCTTTGCATGCTGCGCAATAATATTTTGAGCCGTTCCACCGGTAATTGTACCGACTGTAATGACCGCACTATCAAGGGGATCGACATTACGCGAAATGACCGATTGCAGCTGACCTACAAGTGCACTTGCAGCAACAACCATATCATTTGCTAAATGAGGATATGCAGCGTGTCCGCCTTTTCCTTCAAGCTCAATCACAAGCTCACTCGTATTGGCAAATAACAAACCAGGCTTCGTAGCAATTGTTCCAACAGGATATTCAGGTGCGATATGCAGCGCTGTAATAAAGTCTGGTGTCCATTTTTTCAATACATCACTTGCAAGCATCGGTTCAGCTCCGCCTGGCCCTTCTTCTGCCGGCTGGAAGATAAATAATACGTCTTCTTTGATCGGTTCATGAACGAAATGATCAATGATACCAAGTGCAATGGTCATATGAAGGTCATGTCCACATGCATGCATCTTTCCTTCATGCACAGATTCAAATGGATACCCTGTTTCCTCAGGAATAGACAGACCGTCCATATCTGCACGATAAGCAAATACGCGCGTTGGATTTGTTCCCTTCACTTTCACAAAAAGCCCAGTTCGCCACGTTTCAATCTCAACTCGATCTTTTGAATAGGTGCTAAGGTGCTGAATGAGATACGCTTGAGTTTTAAATTCTTGGAAACCAAGCTCAGGGATTTGGTGTAAATCTCTTCGAATGGATATTAATTGCTCACGATTTAACAAGTGAACTCACTTCCTTTCTTCTATACGAATAAGACGTGGATATCTCATCCACGTCTTTGTCTTCAGCTGCGAATTATATAATTAAAGCTGACGCAGTTCTTGTTTGATTTCAGTCTTACCTTTTGTTTTCTCATCAATGTCTTTGATTTTCTTAGCAGGTGTACCTGCTACAACTGTGTAAGGCTCTACATCGTTTACAACGATCGCACCAGCAGCTACTACTGCACCTTTACCAATTGTCACGCCTTCTAGAACAACAGCGTTCGCACCGATGACAACGTCATCTTCTACAACAACTGGTTTAGCAGACGGCGGCTCAATGACACCTGCAAGAACAGATCCAGCACCGATATGACAGTTCTTACCTACTGTCGCACGGCCGCCAAGCACCACGTTCATGTCAATCATCGTACCTTCGCCAATCACAGAACCGATATTAATAGAAGCACCCATCATAATGACTGCATTATCACCGATTTCAACTTGGTCACGAATGATTGCCCCTGGCTCAATACGGGCTTTAATGTTTTTCAAATCTAACATCGGAATTGCAGAGTTGCGGCGGTCATTTTCTACGACAACATCTTCAATTTTATCTTTGTTAGATGCTAGCGCTTCTTGAATTTCGCTCCACTCACCGAAAACAACTCCAGTGTTTCCTGTGATGAATGTTTTTGCATGTTCACCAAACTCAATACCTTCTAAGTCTCCTTTGATATAGACTTTGACAGGTGTTGATTTTGTACTATTTTGAATAAATGAAATAATTTCATTAGCGTCCATTTGTTTCATGTATGTATGTCCTCCTCTTAATTTATACTTCATTACTGTACCAAAGGAGTGTTTTAATGACAAGTGTTAGAGTCATCTCCGCAATGGAAAATAAAACAAGCGGGACCGATTATCCCGCTTCTTGCTGGTGAAGCTGAACAAATTGTCTGCCAAAAGAAATTAATTCGTCTTCTTCCTCCCCTTCTGGATTGAGCTCAATCTTAACTGAAGGCAGGACAATGTCACCGCCAAGCTCCTTCACTTTTTCTTCAATTAGGTCGACAGCTCCGCAAAAATGTTCGTAAGATGTATCGCCAGAACCAAATACTGCAAATGCTTTTCCCGTTAAATCAAGCTCTTCCATTTCTTCATATAAATCAATAAAATCATCCGGAAGATCGCCATCTCCCCATGTATACGCACCTAACATAATGTGCGAGTAATCATTGAGCAGCTCAGCATCAATATCCATCGCTTCATGCCGGTCTACGCTGGCTCCTGCTTCCGTTATACCTTTTTCAATTAAATCTGCCATCGCTTCTGTATTTCCAGACATCGTGGCATATACCAATAAAACCTTTTCTGTCACTTTTTCTTCCTCCTTATCAATGAATCAATGCAGGCTCCTCATATGGCCTGACAAACTTACTTTCATATAAACCCGCACAGAAAAAGTTTTCGTTTTGATTGGCTACACGAAAACCATGTCCTTTGATCGTATCAAACCATTTGAGCTCTTTTTGCTCAATATCAAGCTGATACACTTTAGAAAATCCGTGTTCGTCTTGTGAGGTGGTCACATACACAATGCCATTATCCTCTGACACATCCAAAAATGATTCTTCTCTAGCAAAGGCCTGTGATTGAATATCATGCAGAATATTTGTATGTAAATCTAAAATTTGAACAGATCCTTTTTTGCCTTTTTTTGAACCTAACGCACAAACAAGAAGATGTTCATGACAGAGCAGCATAGAAGCTGTCATGCGGTGCTCCTCTCTGTTTAGAAGAAAAATCTGTTCACTTTGCAAGTCATACACCCATATTCCTCCGTGAACCTCATGAATCTGTGTTCCAATATAAAGATGGTCACCTGCAGCACATAAAGAACGAATGACCGGCGGATGATTCACATGAGCAAATGGCTTCATAATTTCCCAGGAAATTCCGAAATCATTTGACACATAGATACTATGTTTTCCATGCGCACATACAAACCCATCTTTGCGTCCTGTAATAGACCAAACGACTGCATTTGTTGGGAATGAAGACAACGCCCATGTACTGCCTTCATCTCCTGATCTAATTACTGTGCCATTTTCACCAACACCGAATAAATAAGGGCCAATATAGCTGATCGCATGGATTTTATGCTTGAGCTTAAACAGCTGCTGCCATCCGCTTTCCACATTATAGTGAAAAATACCTTCACGTTTTACAGCAACAAAGTATCCACCGTTTTTAGATGCTGCAACGGCTGTTGCTCCTTTATGAAACATGATTTTCAACTCGTTTCTCAGACAAAGCAGCCCACGTTAAAAAGCTCGCTGCAAATTCCTGACAGCACGCCACATCTTCATCTGTATCCGGTGCAAGCTCCATTTTTAATGTTTCAGGAAAAACGGATGCACCCGTTGATTTCAGCATGTCATGGAATGTATGGACAGCCTCACAAAACTTCGGATAGCTGTAATCACCCGATCCAAAGACAGCTGCTTTGATGTGGCTAAGTTCAAGAGTAGAGACCTCTTCATAAAAATCCTCTGCTTCATAAGGCAAATCTCCATCACCCCATGTATAAGAACCAATGAATACGTAATCGTATGAGGAAAGGTCTTCTGCATTCGTATCATCAAATTCCATCATTTCTGTATCGATCCCTTTTCCTTCAAGTGTTTGCTTTAAGATTGCTGCCATATCTTCCGTATTTCCAGACATACTCGCAAATGCAATTAGTGCTTTCATCTATCGGTCACCTCATCTAAATGATAATCATTTTCAATTATTATATGTACACTTTAAATGATAATGATTTTCATTGTCAAATGATTTCATAAAAAAAAGTACCTCCCTATTCCAAGAAGGTACTTACACCGCATCATTTTCAAGCATTTCTTTAACCACACCGACAAAAGCTTGCACCTGTTTTAGCTGAAAAGACGCTTCATAGCCTAGCAGCCATGTGTCACGGCCGATTTGCTCTCCATTCACATCAACAAGCGGTGTTTTATAAACACTTTTTTCGTGGTCATATAAGGTAACAGAAGGCAAAATGGCGTAGCCGATGCCGTGGTAGGCCATTTGTTTACATGTTTCAATTTGGTCCACGAGAATCGTCTGTTTTGGAGACACTTTAAATTTTTGGTGCCACCAGTGCTGGATTTCCTGATAATATGTGCTGTCGCTTTTAAATTGGATAAATGGCCGCTCCGTCTTGATTAATTCATCTACGTCCTTGATCACGGAATCGACTAAATATAAATGATCTGTCATCAAGTATTCCTTTGTCCCCTTCCAATCAGGGTTACCGCGAATGATTCCTATGTGCACGTGGTCTTCATACAAGCTTTTGAGCATTTCACTGCTCCAGCCAGTAACGAGTGATACTTTGGCATTTGGATATTTTTCAACATACCGTTTTAACACCTTTGGCAGCCAGTGCTGTCCAATAATCGACGCCACCGCAAGCTTGAGTGTACCGTGAATATCACCCTCAAGTTCATCAATTCGCTCTCTCACTCGATCCTGTTCAACTGTCACCTCTTTTGCAAATTGAATAATCTGTTCACCTGCCGAGGTCACAGTCAGCCCCTTTTGTGAACGAAAAAAGATTTTGGTTCCCCATTCCTTTTCGATCGTCTGCAATCTTTGAGATAATGCAGGCTGAGAGACAAAGAGCCGCTCTGAAGCCTTTCTCATATTCAATTCTTCACTTAGCACAACAAGCATATGTAACTCCTGAAGCTGCATGGGCGTCCCCTTTCTCTCTATAAGTTTTTCTTATTTTATATGCTCATTATATAAATTTTAACTTATGAAGGCAAAAAAAATAAGCTGGGCTGCAGCTCATTTTTTTGCGGAATGAATGACCTCATTTAAGCGCTTTAATACAACTCGTCGAGTAAAAATGCCTTCAAAGACCTGCTCCTCATTTTCTACACAAACAAATCCATTATTCGTCACTGCGTGAACGCCTTTTAGTACAGGATCTGTTGTTTTAAGTCTCGGAATATCCTTCAGCATGACTTCTTCAACCTTCAACTGATCGAGCTTCTCGAATTCGATTCGTTCTAAACCGAAGATTTTATCCATAATCATATTCGTTCCAATTAACCCGTGTAAATGATAAGAAGCGTCTAATACCGGTATAGCTGTATATCCTGTTTTTGTTAGAACCAATAGGGCATGCTCAAGGTTATTTCCAATTTGAACATGTGCGACTTTATCTGCATCAATCATATGCTCGGCTACTGTGGACTCAAGCAATTGAGTCGGTTCTATCTCTATCATGTTTCTTCGACCCCTTTTCTCTCAATCATCAATCATACATTCCCCATTACGATTAAGCATAAACTAAAACGAATTTTGTCGAAAGATTTTTTTCTGCATAAAAAAGATACTCAGCCCCCGAGTATCTAATAGAATGTTAAACCAATATTAATTCTCAAACCTTACTCTGTCATACAATGTGATCAATTGCTTATACGTATTGTCGTCGACATTTTTTGTTCCACATTCTATATCATTGATCTCACTGCTTAGTAATTCGACAGCATATTCCTGATTCAGCAATACGTTTAATAATAGCTTTTTCTCTTCTTCATTAAAACGATTTTCGATGACGCTCATTCAACATCAGGCCCCCTGTTTCATATATGCTTTTATATTGATTAGCAGGCTTTTGAATGTCTGCTTCCTCTCTATACAGCTAGAATAAGGAACTAGAATCGAATCGTCAACCGCACGTTTCGACAAGGTTTGGAGAAAAATGACGGAATTTATTTTGTGTATCGATTGGCATAGCAAAATGCTGCATATGAGTCGGGTTTTATTTTTGCTTCAATTCCCATAGCTGTGATCATTCCGGTCATTTCCTGAATCAGCTCTTTCGTACTTCCTTTTTTGCCAATATCCAGATGGGCTTCAAAACGAAGGTCTGCCCCTTCCTCAGCAAACGGAAGAAGCAAATCCATCAGTTCTGTTAAAGGCCCCTCAAGGATGTCTGCACATACCTTTTGGCTAAACGCTGTCTCTAATGAAATTTTTTCTCTAAGACTTTGCACGGGTCTCTCGATCACTTGTTGTGTGAGACAGCCCCATGCTCCTTTGCCAATCCGGTGGAGATGAATTGCAGTCATAAATGTTGTGACATTTTGATTGACCTGAGAGTCCGTACCAATTGATAACACATAGGCGGATCTAGGGTCTTTTCGAATAAAGTCTTTCATTCTCATGACGACATCAGAAAACGCTAAATGATCTTCAGAAAGATTGTAGAAAAAAGAATCACTCACAGAAAGGAACTCCTTTTTAATGGTCTCTTATCCGAAAAATGCGCTGATTGATCATCTTCCATTTGTACATATCATCTATGATGATCCATGTATGCTGCCGCAATAAACGAAGGAATCCTCAGAAAAAACATTTCATACGATTCAGCTTAGGATTGTAGAAGCTCAAAAATCTCAATCGAAATCATATCAATGTTGTCAAATGGGAAAGTATTTGGCTTATCCCCTTGTTGAAAAACAGTCAATTCAAACGTTTGATTCTTTTCGAAATACTTAACACTACAGATTTTCTCACCGTTCACTTCGAAATAACGCTGTGCCGGCTCGTTTGCAGCTTCTGCTGTCTCTTGAAGACTTTGCAGCCTTGTAATGATACCCATTAATTGTGACATTCTAAAAAAAGACTCCTTTCAAAAAAACAACTCAAGATGAACCCGTATTGATTATACACAAGTCCTACAAAGCATCATACCATAAAGTGTTCTCAGATGATATTTTTCCTCTTGAATTCAAAAAAAGAAAAAGAATCTGTTTTTTTAGTTTGAGTCTTTTTTCTCATCTCATGCACCCTGATTTTATAAACCAGCAGATCTCATCAGCCGTTTCGCAATTTCATCAAAATCCTCTTTTGAAATGCCTGGAGCAAACTCTTCCGGTAATTCTCTATAATCTGGCACAGGTGCACCTTGCGGGGTGCCCTCAATGACTGTCAGCGGCTTTCCATCAATCGGATGGGTGCCTTTCCAAATTTTATTAATATCCTTGTAATCCGTATCACTAAATGTGTACAGCTTTGTATGAACATTCTGGTCTTCAAATTTCCTCGCTGAATCAAAGTATTTGTTGTCGAGATTTGGGATTGGCAGCATCTTCCCCACATCTACTCCTGTAGCGACTTCAAGTGCCTTTGCATATGCCACAATATGCACGCCGCCCCTGACAAGTAAATAACCGATCATCTCTCTTGCTGTAGGATGGTCCGTCATTTCATATACGCGCATTTTGTGCGTACGTGCTCCGCATTCAAGAAAGAAATTATGGAGAAGATCAAGAATGAGGTTGCCACTTGAGAACACATTCTCTCCGGTCCAAGGTTTTGCCATTGAATCAAACGGATAGCCTGTTTGGGCTGTTTGAATAAAATGCTGTGTATTTCGTTTATCGACAGCTGCCTTCATCGGCGTCGTATCTGGGTCCCCGCCATGGGTGGTTCCTGTAATCATGAGATTGATGGCTGTGGTTACAAGCTCAACATGACCGAATTCTTCAGCCGTAATACTGGATACGAGGTCATAAAACGGTTTAAGTTTTCGTTTTCCTCTAAAGTTAAAGGATTGAAACATGTAATTATTTAATGTGGACATTTCACCGAATTTTCCGCCGAGTAATTCTTGCACAGCAGCGGCACCATTTGCATCTGGGTGATCTGGCCTTGGCAAATCAATGAGCAGCCGCGTGTCACGTTTGATCATGATGTTTCCCTCCTACCGTCTAACTATCATCACTTAAGGTGTATGGAAGGTTTGGGCTGTCCTATGCATGAAGGGAAAGATTGAAGCACAAAAAAAACTTGGCGGGGGTAGCGCCAAGTTTTTTGGATCTTGATCTGATAGAGGGGTTGGGGAACAGAGAGTAGCTTCTCTCTATAACTAAATGATAATGATTATCAGTTTCATTGTCAACCATTTTTTATTTCTTTTTTCTATCAAAAAAAGCAGCCTTCAAGGCTGCCTTTTGTTTACATTTCAGTGTGATAGAAAACTTTTGAAGTCTAGGAAGGACGAGTACCGGAGCGGAGCGAATTATACATTCGTGAGCACTAGCACATAGGACTGACAACGAATGAGAGGGTTTGTCTTCACGCCGCATCTTCAAATTAATCCATCTTGCTCATATAAATAAGCATACGGAAGGTCTATAAACAAATACATATCTCCCTCTAAAGGATAAGAAAACGTACGTATCCTCTCACCGGTTTCTAAATCACTGTAAATATCGCTGAAAAATCCTTTTCCGCTAATTCTCATTTGAAGAATATTTGCTAGGAAATAAGGACGCCAGCTCCAGTTTTTTTCGATATACTCCGGCTGAAACAGCCATTCTTCTTCTTTTTTGAACACATTTCCAGTGATTTGAAAGCCTTCTTCATTACACATATAAATCCGGAAGCTGCAATCTGTTAGTTCGAGTGCCAGCTTTTGAATGAGCTCATCATTTGTACTGCACGATTTCTTTAAAGTCGTAACAGCTTGATGAATTCGTTTATAGAATGTTTCAGAATGTTCGTAGACCGCTTGCAGCTTCTTTTTCTCATGGGCAATAAATTGCTGGAATTCTTCTCTAAGCTGATCTTTTCGGTGGTTTCGGTCGATTAATTCTCGTGCAGGCTCATGAAGATAGAACCCTTGAAAATATCTCCCGCCATTTCTCCAAGCATACTGCAGCTGGAAATTTGCTTCAATATCCTCATAAATTAAGGCTGCTCCTATTTTTCTTGCAAGCAATGAAATGCTGTACAAGACATATTCATAGGAAGGAGATGGAGCCGATGCCTTTAATGCCTGTAAATCTATTTTTAATAAATCAGGTGAAAGCAAGGCAATCCGGTCAAGATTACTGCTTTCTTTTCCTATATTTGAGACGGCGATTTTAATCCCATATGTACGATAATACGTTAACGTATGGTATAGCTGTTCAATGTCGCCGCTAAACGTATGCTCTGCAAACTCAATAACAAACCGGTTAAGCTGAATGCCCCGTGCTTCATATTCCTTTAAAAGTTCTAAAAAGCTTTCTCCATGATCCAGCATGAGGATATTGGCATCATGATTAATAAAAATGAGCAAATCGTCATCTGCAGTTGTGAAGAGATCAAGTGCTTGAGTCAATACTTTGTGATCTACTTCCAATTTATATTCGTCAGGAATAGATGAATCCGTAAAGAAGGAGCCTAGGCTGACCGTTTCTGACTCAAGCTTCATTCTTCCTAGAATCTCATAGCCTATCACTTTTTGCTCTTCCGCACTGAATATTGCTTGATAGTGCGGGAAAACATCTTCAATATTCGTTAAAATATCCAATGGATCGACCATTTTCATCACCTGCTTCTCTCTTTGTGTGATTATACCACATCAAAAGCAGGTCTTACATCGTCAATCAAAATGGTGATTGGTTGAGCCATTGTCCCCCATCCATCGTGATACAATCTCCATTTATATAAGACGCATGCTCAGACAATAAAAAGCTCGCAAGCGCTGCAATTTCCTCAGGTGTGCCCAGTCTGCCAAGAGGAACACTATCTAATGTTCTTTGCGCTGCCTCTTCAGATTCCCATAGTTTATCTGCACCGCCTGTTCTCTCAATTGGACCTGGTGCGATCGCATTGACGCGAATTCGATATTGCTTCCCCCATTCCACAGCAAGCGTTCGAGTGAGAGACAACACACCGGCCTTTGCTGCCGCCGAATGCGCCACGCCTACACCAGCACCCCATGCATAGGTGGCCACCATGTTAATCATACTTCCCCTTTTCTTTTGACGAATCCAGTAATTCCCCACTGCATGGCTGCAAAAAAATGTACCATTTAACACAATATCAATGACAGCCTTCCAGCCGTTAGGAGACAGTTTTTCTGCTGGCACTAAAAAGTTTCCTGCTGCGTTGTTAATGAGGGCATCGACATCACCAAATGTATCCACTGCAAACTTGACCATTTGGTCAGCATCCTCTGGGTTTCGTACATCCATTTGGAAATAAGCGACCGATCCGCCCTTCTGCTTCATTTCTTTTGCCGTTTTTTCCAGCGTCTCTTCCGTTCTACCAGTAATCACGACATTCCAGCCTTCAGCTGCCAAATGAGCAGCCATCGCCTTCCCCATACCGCTTGATCCCCCTGTGACAATCACTGTTTGTTTCGTCATTTGTTCTCCCCCTCTGTGTCATTTGAATGACTATTCATTCATTATTGTCTATCATATCATGATTGACCCTCGGTGCACCATATGGGAGATTATCCAAATATGATGCTATACTTAATTTTATTTATAAAGGAGTCTTATATGAAGCAGCTTTCCCGCAGACAATTTTTAAAAGGAGCAGCTGGTGCGAGTATTCTCGGTTTTTTGGCTACAAGTTGTGGATATGGATATGCCAGGTACATTGAGCCGCGCATGATCGATACCGTGTCACTGACCATTCAAGATGCTCAGCTTCCAGCTTCATTTGACCAGTTTAAAATAGCCCAATTTAGTGACGTTCATTTGAGTGATACATTCGCTGCGAAGAATCTAGAAGCCATCGTCCAGAAAATCAATGCTGCATGTCCAGATCTCATTGTGTTCACAGGTGATCTCGTTGATTTTCAAGCATCCTCTGAAGAGCATGAAAAAGCGAAGGCTTATTTGAATAAGCTTCATGCTCCGTTCGGTAAGCTTGCCATCTACGGAAATCATGACTACGGACCATTTGGCGTGGAGCTCTATGAGAAAACAATGGAGGCTTGTGGATTTACTTTATGTAAAAATGATGTGTTTCTATTAGAAAAAGATCATGCGCATATTCAGATTGCTTCACTGGATGATCTCATGATGAGCGTGCCTGATTACGATTTGATCAAACGGGAAGTATCAACTGATTTATTTACATTACTGCTCGTCCATGAGCCTGATGCCGCATTAGAGCTGAAAACCACATCTATTAACTTGCAGCTTTCCGGGCATACGCATGGCGGTCAAGTGCAGCTGCCTTTCTATGGACCGATTCTCACAGCACCTTACGGCCGTACATATGTAGAAGGTTTATACGGCAGTGATCAGCACCGAATCTATGTCAACCGTGGACTTGGAACAACGCGGCTGCCGCTTCGGTTTTTAGCCAAACCCGAGTTAACCTTTTTTACCTTGACATCTCGCGTATAAATAGAAGCCAAACCGCCCTCTCCTGCATATGTATAATCAAAGATCTTTCTCATGACAAATGTTAGGAGAAACCTTACGGGGCCTGATTCCGTCCATATAGTATGTCAAGCGACGGCATCATGGCTTCTTTTATTTGAGTAAAAGGAGTGTGCTTTGGTGCTTCGATACACGGTGAAAAGCGGGGAAACCCTTGCTTCTATAGCACTTGATTTTCGAACAACAACAGATGCCTTAAAGGCTGCAAATCCGTCACTTCAAGCTCGCGAGCCCGAACAAAATGAGGTCATCATTATTCCTGGTTTGCCGGATCCTAATACGATCCCTTACCGCATCTTTGTTTCGATTTCAACGAAACGTCTTGTTTTGTTTTCTGGATCACAGCTTATTCGTTCGTATCCGATTGCAACAGGGAAAATTTTAAATATGACACCGACAGGTTCTTATTATATTGTCAACAGACAGCCAAACCCAGGAGGTCCCTTTGGCGCTTATTGGCTGAGCCTCTCAAAAATTCATTACGGCATTCACGGTACGAATAACCCGTCTTCAATTGGTAAAGCTGTTTCTAGAGGATGCATTCGCATGTATAATCAGAATGTCATCGAGCTTGCTTCACTCGTTCCAAACGGAACACCTGTGACCATTAGCCAGTAGATGAAATCAATTGTACGAATGGTTAAAATTTTATATGATATAAAGTGGGATCTTCAGGTTAAGGAGCGTATTTATGGATATTTTTAAAAACAGAAATTTTGTTCGTCTCTTTTTTGCGGCACTTGCTTCGCAAATGGGGACAACAGTAGGCAATATGGCGTTTGCCTTTTATTTGCTCGACCATTTTAGTCATCAGCCCGCATACGCCACATTGGCTGAGCTTATGTATTCTCTTCCTACTGTCTTTGTCTTTTTTATGGTCGGTGTGGTCGCAGACCGGTTTGATCGTAAAAAAGTCGCAGAGAATTGTGATTGGATACGAGCTGGGCTGACGATTGTATTATTCATCGTGATTTATTTTAATTCACTGCCACTTATTTTCTTGATCTTGTTTATTCGAAGTGCCATTACGAAATTCTTCTATCCAGCTGAAGCTTCTCTCGTTCAGGCCATTTTAAATAAAGATCAATATGCAAAAGCCGCTGGCTTAAATCAAATGCTGTTTAGTTTATTTATGGTATTTGGCGTTGGACTCGGTGCCATTATGTATAAAACGATTGGTCTTCACGGTGCCATTACAATTGATTTAGTCAGCTTTATTATTTCAGGCATCCTGATTCGTTCATGTAACATTCCAATTGAAGCGCGTCAGCCAAATGGACAAGCTGGCTGGAGAGGCATGACCATTAAAACGTCTCTGAAAGATTTTAAAGAAGGCATACTGTATATTTTAAAAAACAAATTATTGGCTTCTTTAATTTTTGGCTTTTTTGTTTTCGGTCTAGTCAATGGCGCATTTGCCGTTCTTCCGATGTTTACAATGAAATATGGACTTTCACCAGACCATTTTGAGCTGCATACATCCTTCTTTACAATTGCGATCGGTGCAGGATTGCTCGTTGGAAGCTTAATGGGCTCTGTCCTCGCTAAGAAGGTAAAGATGCAATATCTCATGTCGATTCCAATTCTGGTCGCAGGTATTTTGATTTTTGTCCTTGGTTCTACCCATACATTATGGTTGTTTTATGTCACATCATTTGTCATTGGTACATGCATTGGCCCAGTCAACATTGTCATTGGCGGCTGGCTGCCTAGAATCGTCCACCCTCGCCTGATGGGCCGTGTGTCAGGATGGGTTGATCCGCTTACTATGTTTGCTCAATCGATGACATTAGGTCTGATTGCTGTATTATTTCCAAAACTCATCACAAATGTTTCTTATATTTATTACGGAATGGGCTTTATTATTTTACTCGTTTTCCTTTTTTACTTCATTACACTGCCAAAGTTCAGCAGAGAAGCTGCCGACTTAGACGTGCAGCGTGAACTAAAGGGTCAAGGAGTTCAATAAATGAATAGTCAAAAGGACTTTCTTTATAAAGAAAGTCTTTTTTTCATTTTTATCATATCTTGCAGCACTAAACCCTCCATCGATATAGTATCTCTCGTTATGTTGATCCCTTTTTTTGGGTTTTGATATAACAAAAATGTGTATAAAATTACAACATTTTTAATAAAATCCCTTTACATTTGGAAGTTTTATAGTAGGATAGTTAGGTTGGAGGTGAAAGAAATGCTAAAAAGCTACTATTTTATTCATACAAAAGATCAACAGGGACAATTTGTTGTACATACAGAAGATTGTGCATTTTTAGGTGATGCTGCAAGCCGAACGTTGATTGGCCTGCATATGAATGGTGAAAGCGCCATTGAAGAAGCCAAACAATTGACGAATGAAGCTGATTTTAATGGATGTTTCTATTGCGCTTATTCTATTCATACAAAATAAAACATGATGTTATGTTTGTCTTACATATGATAAATCTGCAGTCATCTAAACCTATTTAACTTTAATTTGTAAAATAAAAATTCTCCCTATTAAAGGGAGAATGAATTATATATATAAGTTATTAACTTTTATGAGGTTTCTAACGTTTTTTTATATTAATTGTTTTAGATTGTACATACCCTAGATCTTTACCATTCTTACTAGATAAATCGACATGTACAACAGCTTCATATCCTCTATGTTTGTATTCTGGTAGATTTAAGCTTAATTTTTTCAGCGGGGTTTTATATTTAAAACTCCCTCTTTCAAATTTTGCGGTATATGTATAGAGTCCGATTGGGGACAAATGAGCATCATATCTTAGTTCACCACATTTACCATTTTGTTCAATTGTAAAATCAACAGTTTTAGCTTTTTTAGAATAATTGGTAGCATCTGTCCATACTCTTACCTTACATGTAGATTTAGCAAAATAAGGGGTTTGCCAATTGCTAGTAGCAGCTGATGCATCGATAGAAAAAAAGATTGATACACATAAAAATACAAACGATATTACTAGTCTTAACTTCATAAAATCACCCTTTTTTTAAAATATATAGAAATTATATAATATTATTACATTTTGATCAACAATTCTTTCTGAATTACAATATACAAAAACGTTTTCAAAATTATTTATTCAATTTTCATATTATAAATAATTTTTTCGTATTTAATCCCATTTTGTTTCTATAATAAACATCAAAGTCATGTTCATAATTTAAAAAAAATGCCGACCAAGTCCAATACATATATCACTTTTAACCATAACCCTATTTGCAATTTACTAATAAAAACGTATAATTTATACTAAGCACAGGAAGACGAAAGACAAAGGAGAGAAAAAATGGACGATTATGCTCATACTAAAGACATAGAACCTACAGCAGAAAACATCGCAAAAGCCATTTATACTGTTAACCGCCATGCTAAAACCGCACCAAACCCCAAGTTTCTTTATCTTTTGAAAAAACGCGCGCTGCAAAAACTATTGCAAGAAGGTAAAGGAAGAAAAGTGGGCCTACATTTCTCTAACAATCCCAAGTATAGTCAACAACAGTCCGACGTGCTGATTGAAATTGGAGATTATTATTTTCACCTGCCACCAACGAAAGAAGACTTCGAATTTTTGCCACACTTAGGAAATTTAAATCAATCATATCGCAATCCGAAAGCGAATATGTCATTAAACCGAGCAAAGCAAATACTTCAAACGTATGTCGGTTTAAAAGAAAAACCTGCCGCCACAAAACAAAAATCACATTACACAAAGCCCGTCTTCAAACGACTCGGGGAAAGTTATTTTTAAACAGAAAAAACCACTCATACCGAGTGGTTTTTTCGTTTAGATAATAAAATGATCGACTTTTTCAATCAGCTGATGAATTTCTGGTTTACTGATTTGATCATCTGCCCCGATCGTTTCCCCTTTATGACGCAAATCTTCAGTGATTAACGAAGAGAAAATAAGAATCGGAATGGAATTTGTTAAAGGATTGTCCTTCAGCAGTTTTGTGAGCCGGTGGCCATCCATTTTAGGCATTTCAATATCCGTAATAATCATATCAATTTCTTCTGTGACACTGATTCCTTTGCTGACAAGGTCCATGACATGATCATATGCTTGTTTGCCATCTTCAAAGGTCACAATGTTTTTATAGCCTGCTTCGGTTAATTCATTTGTTAATAAACGCATGAGAAGCGGAGAATCTTCAACGACATACAGTTTCTTCCCTGTTCTTCTCTCGTCTTTCTCACCGTCAAACATATGATACGTATCAACACCAGAAGCGGATTCAATATCATAAATGATTTTTTCGTAATCTGGAAGGAAAATCATTTTTTCATCAAGCTTAATGATGCCCGTTAAATGACGGTCCATCCCTTGATTGAGTGCAGTCGGCTTCTCAATCTCTTCCCAGCTGACGCGGTGAATTTGTGATACCGTTCCTGTATGGAACACAAATTTCCGTTGGTTGAATTCAGTCACAATATATTTCTCTTGTTCTGACTGATCTGACTCGACATTAAAAAAGGAAAATAGATTGATGACTGGTAAAATCTCGCCTCGTAAACTAATCATCCCTTCTACATCTTGGTGAGAGTGCGGTACAACCGTCACCTCAACCGGCTGAATGATTTCTCTTACTTTCATGACGTTAATGCCAAATTGATTTGCACCAATTTCAAACTTCACAATTTCCAATTCATTGGTACCAGAGTCAAGTAAAATTTCTTGTTTGTTTAAAGCCACGGAAATCCCTCTATTCTTCAATATAAGATTGTACTTTTTATATCGGCAGCATAGGTAAAAAGTTGACGTTTCTTTACGCTTTCTCTCGAACGAATTGATGAATCACAAGTCCTATCGCTGCAAGGATGAGCAAAGACCCTAGTGCAAGGCGGCTTGCGAGATTTCCGTGCTCTGCAAACAGCAGGGTAACTGAGCCATAAATGATCGGCCCGATAATGGAAGATACCTTCCCTGAGAATGCAAAGAGGCCAAAAAACTGTCCCCTTTTTTCCTTCGGTGTCAGTTCAATAATCAAGATTCGTGATGCCCCCCAGCTTGCGCCAAGTGAAATCCCGAATAAACTGCCCGCTATCCAGAAGACCCATTCGGTTGCCGCTGTCACAGCCAGAATGAGCGCCACAATCAAAATGACATACACGACTGTAATCGATCGCTTTGCCCCTATCGCTTTTGTGATATATCCAAACAGAAAGGAGCCAATGATACTTGAAATGGTCGACACAAGATAGAGCAAAATAAATTGCCCAGCGGTAAAGCCAATGATGATTTTGGCATAAACAGCCATCATCGCAATCGCTGTTTGTAAAGCATCATTCATAAAAAAGAAAGCAATCATAAAGATAAAAGCTGGCTTGTACTTTTTCATCTCTTTAAACGTGTGAATAATCTCTTTATACCCGCTGAAAAAAGACGCCTTTTTCTCTCGCTGAGGCAGCGGATGAAGATCTTTTACAAAAAAGAGAAAGGGTAGAAAAAAGAGAAGGAATAAAAGAGCTGTCGGAATAAATGCTTCATGAAACTGGTCATTGCCGACAAGTAAATAAACAGAGAGGCCGACAAGTGTTCCTAAATAGCCAACGGCGATACCAAATCCTGAAATAAGCGGGATTTCTTCCTTTGTCCCAAGATCGGGCAAAATGGTGTCATAGAAAACAAGACTAGAATGATAAAAAAACTTTGCGATCACAAACAAGGTGACCACGACTAATAAAGAAACAGGCAGCCCAAACCATTCACTTGAGAAATCAATCCCAGCAAAAATCCCCATCAAAAGCGTACAAGCAATACATATGAACGTAAACACCGTAATGTAGCGTTTCTTGTTCCCTGTACGATCAATCAGCACTCCGTATAAAGGTGTAAAAATGACGAGAAAAAAGCTGGCTAGTGCGTTTGCATAAGAAATAAAGGTGCTGGCGATCTGGTCCATTCTCGCACTGTCCCCGATCGTTTCCTGCAAGTAAAATGGGAAGAAAATGGTGATCATATTTGATGAAAAGATCGTATTTGCAAAATCATACAACGCCCAGGCCAGCACAGGTGCTGTCAAAAACAGCCCAAAGCCTGCCCCTTTTTTCTGTGCGGTCTTTTTTCCTGTTCTCAATCGATTGTCTCCCTTCCCTGCCTCATTTTTCACTATCATTCTATTTTATGTGCTGTTTCCCTCTTCCATACGAGCGATCTATGAAAAAAAGCACCTCTTACCATATAGCAGAGGTGCTTTTTTCATTATTTCTTCACAACAATGGTACTTGCAATCAAATCGTGAAGTGCTTGTTTTTTCTCTGTGAAAAAGGCAATGATATAGCCAATATATAAGATCGGAGACAAAAAGCCTTTTGCAAAGAAGCGGCCAGTTGCACGGCCAAATGTGACCTTTTCGCCTGTGACTTTTGTTACTTTGATGCCGAGAGCCATCTTTCCAAGTGTTCCTTGCAATTTTGATGATTCCATGATGGCGTAATAAAGCCATGTCACCACGGTACCCATCAAGATTGCCCCTATATAGAAAAAGATCAGTCCCATAATAGCTTCCCACTCCTCATCCGTTATGACGGTTGAAGAATAGTAATAACTGTCGTCATCCATCATCATTGCTGCCTCTGGACTTGAGATAAAAAAGACTGACGCCAAAATAAACATGATAAATGCAATTGGTACACCGATAATGATACCGTCCAAAAGGTGTGCAAGAAAACGATAGCCTACACCTGCTAGCTCAGGATGCTTCTTTTCTTGAATGTGTGGTTCTGTTATGTTGGTTTCCATCCTATTTCTCCTTTATTATGTATGTTTTCTATAAATTTCTTATAATCATTCGTTATTATATCCTATGAATATAGCAAGATCAATGGAGCTTTACACTTTTACATACATTTTAGATCAGTTTGATCTAAGCGATTTATGTGAATAAATACTGAAAATTTGTGAAAAACATGGCACTTCTAGTTCTTTTACCTCCTGATTTTTTAACATTTTGTGATATTTTCGTCTTGTTTCCATTCTTCTGTTGACAATGATTCTTCAAATGGTACAATAGTCAAGGATTTTTTAAAGAAAGGTGTTCATGATGGGAACTGTCGTATTATTAAAGAACAACGAAATGACTGTAATTGAAGATATTTGCGAGGCTGATTTTTTAGATATGAAGCATGGTTTGTCAAATGATGACACAGCTTATATCTCTTGGTATGAAGACTACGATACTGCTTATGGATATTGATTTCATTTCATAGATGAAGCGTAAAAAAAGGCGATACAACCTGAGAATAGGTTGATCGCCTTTTTTACGTTTGTGCGCTTCTTTCACTTTCAGGTTCCACATGAATAAAGATTTGTGCATGCGGAAATTCCAGCTGAATCTTCTCTTCAATTCGATCACATAATTGGTGCACATCTTCAATCGTTGTCTTTCCATCTACAATCAAATGAAAATCAATATATTCCTCGGCACCAGACCGCCTTGTTCGAAAGTCATGATATTCAATAAATTCTTGACTAAATCCTTGAATGATCGCTTCGATTGATTGTTCTTCCTCTGGTGTTAACCGAGCATCAACAAGCGGCGGGAAGGCTTCCTTCATGAGTTTAAACGCTTCACGCATAATAAAGAGGGCCAGAACCATTCCAATGATCGGATCTAGGAAATACCAGTCGGTTAATGCCACAAGCAATAAACTAAATGCCACCCCTAATGACGTAAACACATCCGTTAAAAGATGCAATGCATTTGATTTCATGGCAACTGAATGTACTCGCTCAGCCTCTTTGTTCACAACCCTCGATACAACAAAATTGATGAGCGCGCCTAGCAGCATGACCACAATGCCAAGCACAGGCAGCTTGACTGGCTCTGGATGCATTAATTTGTGAACACATTCGTATATAATCCAAATGCCAGCAACGAAAATCAGCAGGGTCTCAATCGTTCCAGAAATATTTTCGACTTTTCCATGTCCATAAGGATGTTTAGAATCTGCTGGCTTTCTTGAAATACGAACAGAAATAAATGCAATAAACGACGCCATTAAATCGAGAAACGAATGAATGGCTTCTGATAAAACCGCAACAGATCCGGTTAAAAGACCCACAATGATTTTTAAGATGACCACAAATGTGTTGCTCAGCACGGATAGGAACGCGATTTTCGATGTCTTCGCTGATTGTTCCATCTATCGTCCTCCTTTAGGAGATCGTATGTCTATGAAAGCCATTCCCATGACCCTGATTCTCATGTTCTTTCAGTTTACGCAGTTTTGCCGTTTTCTAATCATCTTCATCACAGCCTGTATTTTCTCTTGAGGTTACGCTATAATAAATGTTGCTCTTTCTTCAATATATCACTCATGCGGTGATGGATAGGAGAATAGACTACATATAACGATATCCAGTGCCTTTCGCAGGTGACATTTATGCAGTGAATGGTAAAATAGGATAAAAACATAAATTTTTAAGGTGATGAGAAATGGAGCATTTGCTGAATCCAAGAGTAAAGGATATTGAAATTTCAGGCATTCGAACATTTTCAAATCTCGTATCGTCATATGAAGATGTCGTTTCATTGACGATAGGCCAGCCCGATTTTTATACGCCGCATCATGTCAAAACAGCTGCCAAAGCAGCCATTGACGAGAATTTCACCTCATACACTCACAATGCTGGTTTCCTAGAGCTAAGACAAGCGATCCAGCATTATATCAAGAAGAAAGTGAATCTTGATTATAATGCAGAGTCAGAAATCATTGTGACGACAGGTGCAAGTCAAGCAATTGATGCTGCGTTTCGAACCATTTTAACAGAAGGCGATGAGGTCATTTTACCTGGACCTGTATACCCCGGATATGAACCGATCATTCGAATGTGCGGTGCCATGCCCGTACATATTGACACAACGAATGCCGGCTTTAAATTGAATGCCAAGCTGATTGAGGATGCGTTAACGGAAAAGACAAAGTGTGTGGTTCTTCCTTACCCTTCAAACCCGACTGGTGTCACGCTTTCAGAAGAAGAATTGAAAGAAATTGCCCAGCTCCTTGAAGGAAAAGACATCTTTATTTTATCCGATGAAATCTACAGCGAGCTGACATTTGACCGGCCGCATCATTCAATTGCCTCTTTCTTAAAAGAACAGACCATCGTCATCAATGGACTGTCTAAATCTCATAGCATGACTGGATGGAGAATTGGATTTTTATTTGCTTCAGCTCCAATTGCTAAACATGTATTAAAAGTACATCAATATAACGTGTCTTGTGCCTCGGCTGTCTCACAAAAGGCGGCACTTGAAGCTGTGACAAATGGTGTGGATGATGCACTGATCATGAGAGAGCAATATAAGAAAAGACTCGATTATGTATATGATCGGCTCATTTCTATGGGGCTTCCGGTAATTAAACCTTCTGGCGCTTTTTATATTTTTCCATCCATTGAATCGTTTGGGATGAGTTCCTTTGATTTTTGCATGGAGCTGTTAGAAAGTACAAGACTTGCGGTCGTACCAGGTTCTGCTTTCTCTCCACTCGGCGAAGGGTATGTGCGCCTGTCTTATGCTTATTCACTTGAAACGCTGAAAGAAGGACTTGACCGGCTAGAACAATTTGTACTTGAAAAACGTTCCCTTCATTCGCTAGATTGAAACAACGGCTCTCTTGCCGTTGTTTTTATTTTGCAGGAAACGTGATGTGAAATACGGTGCCCTTTTCAGGCTGACTATCCACACGGATCGTCCCGTTATGATTTTCTAAAATATTAAAAGTGACCATGAGGCCAAGTCCGGTTCCTTTTTCCTTTGTGGTTAAAAAGGGCTCTCCAATCCGCTTCATTACCGATTCAGGAATGCCAACCCCTTCATCACGAATGGTGACAAGTATTCCATCACCTTCTGCTTTGGCTGTGATGTCTACCTTTCCTCCGTCCGGCATGGATTCTACGGCATTTTTGATTAAATTGATAAACACTTGCTTGAGCTGATTTTGATCCCCGTTCATCAGGAGACCTTCCTCTATCTCACTTGTGTTCATTAAAATGCCATTTAAGTTCGCTTGTGTTTCTAACAAGGCTGTGACTTCGCTGATGATTTTTTTCAAATCAAGCGTCTGCATTGAGGACGTTTGCTGCGGTTTCGCCAGCATTAGCAGCTCACTCAAGATAATTTCTATTCGGCTCAGCTCAGAGAAAACAATCTCGAAGTATTGATCGCGATCTTTTGTTTTCGGTTTAATGAGCTGTAAAAAGCCTTTGATGGCGGTCAATGGGTTTCTGATTTCATGTGCAATGCCAGCCGCCAATTGGCCTGCAATCGATAATTTTTCAGAGCGGAGCATGAGCTCTTCTGTCTGCTTACGTTCGGAGATATCTCTTAAAATAATTTGAACCGCTGTTTCTCCAAAAAATGTAGTTGGGATACAGACCATTTCTGTATAAATCAGCTTATGTTTAAACGTATGACAGCTCATTGTGACAATCTCAGAATCTGATGCTCTTTCAATAATACGTGATAAACTCTTTTTGACCTTTTGCTGATCACAGGAATGAATTTGATGAAAGATATCCTTTCCTATTAATTTATCGTAATGCTCTGCTTCAAATAATTTAATGCCAGATTCATTCATAAACACCCATTTGTGATCATGGATGACCGCAATCGTATCAATGGAATTTTGAATGAGCAGCTGATACCTCTCCCGGCTTTTTTGAAGAACGGTTTGAAATTTTTTACGGGATGAGATGTCCACGAGCAGTAAAAGCTCTGCCCGCTGATTTTGATAAATCGTCGGTGATGACTTTACCTCAATATGAATACTGCTCCCATCTTGACGCTTCCATATCTGTTCAATCATTCCGACTGGAAGTCCTTGCTGCAGCCTTGTTATTCGGCTTCTGACAATATCATGGTACTCTTCAGCAATAAAATCAAACGCGGACTTGCCGATCATGTCATCTCTTGCACTTACCCCCATTAATTGCAGCATCGCATCATTCGCATACACAATTTTCCCTAAAGTCGTAATACATAACGGGTTTGGCAGCATGGCAATCAATTGTTCAGCTTCACCGACATTTTGGAAAGCCGGCAGACTGCCTAACGACTGTTCTGCTACTTTTGATGTTGTTTGAAATGCTGCTTTTTGGGGCTCAGTATCCAGCACCCTCATTTTCAGGATCATTTCTCTACTTACTTCGTTGTCTAACCCATCACAAGCAACAAAATCAATGCTTGCTTCGATCCATACAGCTGTCAGATCACTTCTTAGCAGTCTAAAGTGGCAAACCTCTAGCATGTGCTGATTGTAAAAATAACTTTCGACGAGAAATTGATCTTCGGTATGAACAAAGTCTTTCAAAAAACACCCTAGTAAATCCTTTTGTTCATAGAGCAAAAGCTGCTTACAGTTGGAAGAAATGTAGAGAAAGCGGCCATTAGAAGAAAGAACGGCATGTAAATCGATGTTCGAATACAATTGATTCGAATCTTTCATTTGTTGTTCCATCGTCGTCCGACCCTCCTTTTCATTTTTTAGGGTTGTCCTTAGATTGATGTATAAAAAAGATTCGCTAGAAAACCCGTATTTTCCTTCTGTCATCGAGGGAAACGTCCATATTTTCAGCAAAAAGGGAGCACTTTCTGCTGCTGTGCTCCCTGCGGTTTATTGTTTTTCATATTTCTTTTGTAATTCAACGTACTTATCCACAATTTTACTTGGGATGTTTTTAATAACAGGATCCTTATCTGAGACATAAGGTGTCACGACACTAAACGCCACCTTTGGATTAGAAGAAGGATAATATCCTCCAAAGGTTAAGTTGTACGTTGAATTTCCCCACCAGCTGCGGTTGGCACCATAGTAGAACGTTTGCGCTGTACCTGTTTTTCCCGCGACATCATGCTGACCAAACCGGCCAGCGGCAGTTCCGCCTGTTGATGTGACCATTTTCAGTCCCGTTTTTACGCGGTCAATATCTGCTTTCGAGTTGTTAATCGTATTCAGCACCTTCGGCTCATATTTTTTTACGACTGGGCCTACTTCATCCTTCTTCGTTGGAAGATGAACACTTTTCACTACTCTTGGCTGAATACGGCTGCCTCCATTGGCGATCGTTGACATGTATTGCGCCACTTGAAGCGGTGTATACGTGTCGTACTGACCAATTGCTTCATCAAGCAAGAGTCCGCCGACCGTCTTAGGATGCGTCTGCATCCCGCTTGATTCCTGCGGCAGATCGATCCCCGTTTTCACGCCAAGACCGAATTGCGCATAGTAGTTTCTCATTTTTTGTAAGTGCTCAGGCCTTGCCGGTAACGGACCATCCTTTTGATAGGTGATGCCCGCCATTCTCATCGCTACTTGGAACATGTAGACGTTGGAACTTTTTTGGAGTGCTTGAATGTCGTTAACCCATCCAAGATCTTTGTAAGACCGCTTCGGTTTTCCATTACTTCCTGCAAAGTAGAGCGGTGTATCCATATAGGCTTGGTTGTGTGACATTCCGTCTTGATAACCAGAGAGGACAGTGGCTCCTTTGACAACAGAGCCCATTTCGTACTGGGTCGTAAATGTTCCGATTGCATAATCTGTGACGTCTCTGCCGTCCATTTTCTTGCCTGACATCGCGAGAACATCCCCTGTGTGAGGGTCCATCATGACGACAAAGGCACGATCCATCATATAGTTTCTCGCGCTGGCAGATCTAAGCTCTGATTCAACGATTTTGTCGACTTCCTTTTGCAGCTCCATATCAAATGTCAGCGCAAGATCAAGTCCTCTTCGTCCTTCTGTCCGCTTGATTTCATCGAGCAGCTTCCCGCCAACCTGTGTATATTGAACGGTCGCTTTCTCTGGGTTTAGAAAATCCTCGTATTGATATTCTAAATAGCTCTTCCCTACCCGGTCATTTCGCGAGTAGCCTCTTGCCATATAGTAATCTTCACGCTCTTTAATGATTCCTTGCTCTGGTGTAGTCACACCGCCAAGTACATTATAAAGGGTCTTTTCATACGGATATTTTCTTGTCCAGTCGTTGATGACGTTCACACCAGGCAGTTCATCAAGATGCTCTGAGACAAGTGAAATTTCTTCATATGTCAGGCTTACGGATGAAGTTTGTTTTGATTCTTTCGTTTCATCGAGTAAAGCCACTTTTTCGTCCCCTTTTTTCTCTTCGTTTGGGTTCATTGCCTTCACGATTTGGGGCTCAAAGGCATAACCGCCTGTAAATCTACGGTAGATCGCTGCAACAGCTTTTTCCTCTGCATCCTTTTCGATCGCTTTGACTTCTTTCTTTGGGACACGCTCTACTTGAAGCGGATAGACATCCTTTGCATCGATATCTTTTTTCTCCGCTTTTGAAATGAGTTTATCCGCTTCTTTCGGATGGCTCGCCAGCCAAAAATCTCGAATGTCACGCTCTCTCAAAAAATCAGTATCCATTTTTATATAAGTCGCAAGTTTTCTTGCTACCTTAATCTTATCCTCCGCTTTCACACCGCTTTCTGATGTATAAACGATGGCAGGTACACTTTCGTTATCAACGACGACTCTTCCTCTCGCGTCATACATTTTTCCTCTTGGAGACGGGTATGATGCTGTTTTGACCTCTGTTCGGTTGGCTTGCTTTTTATAATCTTCACCATTGACGATTTGCAGCACACCCAGCTTGATCACAAGTCCAGCAAATAAACTAAATACAGCGAAGAAAAAGAGATTAATTCTCCAGGCGTTCCGGCGCTTGATTTTTTTTTGCTCGGCAGCACCTTGATGCTGTTTCTCTCCCACTTATGTAGCTCCTCTCATCCTTTTCAATCTTTTACAATTACCACTCATTATTGTAACACTTTTGTAATAGTTGTTACAGCGAAACGAGTGAAAAAAAGCTGTCAATCCCTAATCTGCAAAAAAATATACTAACACTTTAAAATATTGGTATGTTTATGTCGTTTTCTTTAAATGGAAGAATCCCCTATCCTTTGATATGAAGCGGCTCTTACGATGACTTTAACAAAAATGACAAACTGGCATTGTCAATGGAGGATGCTGGTACGTTTATAACAAAAAGTCCATGTTATGATTTTTTGTGAGAAAACAAAACAAAGATTTTAGGAGGAGTTACAATATGAAGAAGAAATCATTCTTTTTTTCAGCGCTGACAGCTGCTGCACTCATCACATTCACTGGAGGACATTCAGCTGATGCGAAGGAGCTTAACCTGAAACAAGTAATAAATGTACAGCATCAAGCCATTGATCTTCATACACTAGCAGCAAAATTACATATCTCTTCAGATGTAAACAAGCTAAGCAAGTCGAATCAAAAAGAGATCGAAGCTCTATTAAACAAACTGATCAAAAGCGGTCAACCTGTTACTGGAACAAAAGTAGTGAAAGAAGTAAACAAAGCAAAACAAGAACAAAAACAAGAATCAGTGAAAAAACCAACTGCTTCTAAGCCAAGCACTCCAGCAAAAGAAAACACAAGCAGCAACACTAAAGCTGACCAAAAAGACACAGCGGCATCAAAAGCAGACAGCAGCTTAAATGCATTTGAAAAAGAAGTGGTTGAGCTGACAAATAAAGAGCGTGCAAAGCAAGGCTTAAAGGCACTTTCTGTTGATTCTAAATTAAGCAAATCTGCTCGCGCAAAATCTCAAGATATGAAAGATAAAAACTATTTCTCTCATACAAGCCCAACTTATGGATCTCCATTTGATCAAATGAAGCAATTCGGTATCACTTACAAATCAGCAGGTGAAAACATTGCCCAAGGTCAAAGATCCCCTCAAGAAGTTGTGACAGCATGGATGAACAGTGAGGGCCACAGAGCGAACATTTTAAACAAAAGCTATACACATATCGGTGTTGGTTATGTGAAATCTGGCAACTACTGGACTCAGCAATTCATCGGAAAATAATATCAAAAAAACCTGTCCCTATGTGGGACAGGTTTTTAGTTTGTTTTGAGAGTTTGTTTAAAGCTGCAAACTATTCCACCTAGGCGGGGCAGTTTATTTATTTGACCCATAATTTATAGATGCTCTGGGTCCCGCTGTTTTCTTCACCCTGTTCGCTCAGCTTTTCATAAAGTGACTTCGCAAGTGAGAGCCCTGGCATTTCTTCCCCCATCAGCTCTGCTTCTTCAAGTGCAATGCCCATATCCTTGATAAAATGTTTCACATAAAACCCTGGCTCGAAATCGCCTTTCAGCATTCTTGGTGCAAGATTTGACAAGGACCAGCTGCCGGCTGCACCTGTTGTGATGCTTTTGAGCACCTGCTCTGGATCAAGCCCTGATTTTTCGGCATAGGCCATTGCCTCTGCGACACCGACCATCCCCGCTGCAATGGCAATTTGGTTACACATTTTTGTATGCTGACCGCTTCCTGCCGGTCCTTGATATTGAATGTTTTCACCCATTTGCTCAAATAGCGGCAGACAGGCTTCATAGGCTGACCTTTCTCCGCCGATCATAATGGCCAGCGTGCCATTTTGGGCTCCTATGTCTCCGCCTGATACAGGTGCATCTAATGCAAATACACCTCTTTCCTTCGCTTTCAGCTCAATTTCTTTTGCAAGCTGAGGCTTCGATGTCGTCATATCAATGAGATATGTACCTGGAGCGGCATGTGTCACAAGCCCATCTTCACCTAAATAGATCTCTTCTACATCCGATGGATATCCCACCATTGTGATGACGGCATCTGCACTTTCTGCAATCTCTTTTACTGCCGGCTTCCATGATGCCCCTTTTTGAATCAATGCTTCTGCTTTTGCTTTCGTTCTTGTATAAACGATAACTTCATAGCCTGCATCCATTAAATGCCCTGCCATACTGCGTCCCATTACACCGATTCCTATAAAACCAACTGTTTTGATTTGTGCCATCACTTGTTCCTCCTTAAAGAGACTTTGTCAATCCACCATCAATGATCAGTGTTTGACCTGTCATATATGTATTGGCTTCAGATAAAAGAAACACTGCATATGCTGCAAATTCCTCTGGCTGTCCGTAACGGCCAAGCGGGATCGCTCGTTCAGCCTGTGCTTTGATTTCTTCAACCGTTTGATTCTCTCTTTGTGCTCGGTGCTTTTCCAGCTGTTTCACACGGTCTGTTTCAATTTTTCCCGGTGCTAACGTATTGATCAAAATGCCATCCTTCGCAAGCTCCTGAGCGGCTGTTTTTGTCCAGCCGGCAATGGCCGGTCTAAATGTATTCGACAGCATCAAGCCCGGTATCGGTTCTTTCACTGACATTGACGCAATATTTAACACACGTGCGCCGCGTTTTTTCAAATAAGGCAATGCCTCTTTTAATAATCGAATATAGCTGAGTAAATGAAGTTGAAATGATTCGATCCAATCTTCATCTGTTAAGGTGTCGAGCGTCCCTGTTTTTGGCCCGCCTGTATTGTTCACAAGAATGTCTAGACACTTCTCATCACCGGCCGCCGCTTGAACAAGCGCCTTGATTTGCCCGGCGTCAGATACATCACATACTTGATAAGTCAGCTGTCCTTTAACAAGCGGAGACAGCTCGTTGACTGTTTCTTTCAGCTTCTGTTCATGTCTTCCCGAGAGCATCACATTTGCTCCTTCTTTTGCTAGAGCAAAGGCAATCGCTTTTCCAATACCTTGACTGCTTGCAGCCACCAATGCTTTTTTTCCAGTTAGATTGACATCCATGTCAACACCTCCTCTCGTTTATTTTATCATACAAAAAGAACCTTGCTCACATCGCAAGGTTCCATTCCGCTCATTACACCTTAAATCGGTCAACCGCCTGACGCAGTGCCTGGCTTGATTCGTTCAGCATTTCAGTTGAAGTTTTCGTTCTTTCTAACGCTTGAACTTGTTCATCTGTAGACGCATGCACTTCCTCAGCTGAGGCAGCAGATTCTTCTGAAATGGCAGCAATGCTTTGAATCGAGTCACTCATCTTCTGCTGTTCTTCTGTCATTTCATTGATCTGTGTATGAATGCTGTCGATTGAACCGACAAGTGCCTGCATTTCCATTGTGATGCTGCTGAGTGCCTCACCTGTTGCATTGATGGCGGCACCTTGTTCCTCATTCATTTTACTTGCTGTTGTCATCGCTTCAGCCGCCTTCTTCGATTCATCTTGAATGAGTTTGACGGTTTCACTAATGTGTTTTGTTGACTGCGCAGATTGTTCAGCAAGCTTTCTCACTTCTTCTGCAACTACAGCAAATCCTCGTCCACTTTCTCCTGCTCTCGCTGCTTCAATGCTTGCATTCAGTGCAAGTAAATTCGTTTGATCCGAGATTTCAGAAATAGCAGTCACGACGTTTTCAATATTTTTCGTTTTATGCTCAAGGTCTAGCAGCATTTGCTCTACCTTTTTCGATTCTTCGTTCGCTTGTGTTGATTTTTGGACGAGCACACCAAGTGCGTCAAGTCCTTTATAGCTGGCATCTTCAGATGATTTTGAATTGGTTTGCATTTGCGTGGCAAGCTCACCCATATGACGCACTTTCTCATACAAATGCTCTGATTTCTCATTAATTGTTTCTGCATCTGATGCCTGCTTAGACGCTCCTGTTGCCACTTCTTGAATGGCCGTTGCAATCTGTTCGCTAGAAAGCAAGGTCTCATTTGAAATGTGCGTCACTTCATCCGCTGATTTCACAACTTGATCTGAAGCCCCTTTCACTTTTTCAATTAACTCCCTGATATCCTCGGTCATTTGATTGAAGCTTTTCGTGAGGAAACCAATTTCATCTTGGGACTTCGTTTCAAGCGTGCTTGTTAAATCGCCTTCTGACACCTTATGAGCGTGCTCTATTAGACGCTTGATTGGCGTTGTAATGCTTCTTGCCAATAAGAAGCTGAGGATCATCGCAAGAATAATGGCAATGACGGATATAATGATACTTGTCTGATTCATTTTTTCTGTGATCCAAAGCAGTTTACTTTTCTCAAAGCTGACACCAACCGTCCAATCGGCTTCTTTGATTTTAGATAGGACCGTCAGTTCTTTGCTGTCATCAACACCTGAGTTGTCAAGCGCTTTTTTCACAGAAGCGACCTTTGATATGTTTTTTCCTTGCTCTGTTGGATGCGCCAAAAGGGTGCCTGTGCCATCAACTAAGAAAGCGGTCCCCTTATAAGGAATCTCTTGTTCATTTATATACGTTTGAATGGAGGACAGCTTCAAATCAAGTCCAGCGACCCCAATGACTTTTCCATTTTTGACAATCGCCTTCGTGGCTGAGACAATCATTTTTTTCGTTGCTTCATCAACATATGGATCTGTCCAAACGACCTGTTCAGGCTTTTCGGCTGCTTGTTTAAACCAGCCTTGTTTCGATGGATCATACCCTTCGCCAAGATCGAACTCCGGAAAGCCGAACATTTTTCCGTCACTTGTACCTATATAGGCAAACGAAATGAGTTTATCCTGTTCCTGCATGTTTTTTAGTTCATCGTTTTCAAAAGCCAATGTTTGCTTGGTTTGTTTTCGCGCAAATTCTTCAGTCATTGTACTTGTTGCGAGTTTATTAATTGTATTGCCGTAATTATCAAGCTTTTCTGTAATAATGTCTCTCATACTTTCTGCCGTTGCTGCTGCGGTGGTTTTTGCATCTCGTTCAATCAGTGGTCTTAACACTAAGTTGGAACCCACTTGAACAGCCACGACGGTTAAAATTAAAATAACTGAGATGAAAACAGCTATTCTCACTTGAAGTTTCTTAAACATCTCATCACCCCTACATCTACTTTCACACCTTAATTTATATATCGGCAAAATGATACCGCATTCAATAGTTGTAAGAAAATTTAAATAGAAAAAACAAGCCATATAGGCTTGTTTTAAGTAAAATATTCAATTTTTGCAGAAGGAAAGTACTGATCTATATATGACTCTAAAGTCTCTCTCAGTTCTTGTTCCTCATCTTTTTGATAGATATATTTTCCTATCCCATATCTTCCCCATTTGTATCTTCTTTTTTCTTCGTCTAATTCTAATTTTGATTTCGGATAGTTTTTTTGAATCACACGTTTTGCTGGTTTTGTAAAGCGATGCTGAATCATCTCAAAGGTGATATCGTCTCTCACATCTTCAGGAAGAGCTGCATCAAGCTTTTCAAAAAGAACTTTATATCCTTCCTGCCAGCCTTCATGGATGTAGATTGGAGCAACAATAAAGCCTAGAGGATAGCCTGCCTTTGCGACCTTAACAGCCGCTTCAATCCGCTGATCTAGCGGTGATGTGCCAGGCTCGAAATATTTAATGACATAATCGGCATTGATGCTAAAACGGAATCTTGTCCGGCCATTATGCTTTGCATCTAACAGATGATCGACATGATGGAATTTCGTGACAAAGCGAAGTTTTCCCAGGTCCGTCTGCCCGAAGTATTCAATCGCTCGTTTGAGTGTATGTGTCAAATGGTCAATTCCTACGATGTCTGAAGTACATGATGCTTCAAATCTCGTGATATCCGGCGCCCGCTCGTTCATGTATTGATCTGCCTGATCTAATATTTCTTCTACATTGACGTACGTTCGAATGTACGGCTTACTTCCCATTGTTGTTTGCAAATAGCAATAATGACAATGCCCCATACATCCTGTTGCAAATGGGATCGCATACTCTGCAGATGGTTTAGACGAGTCAAACTTTAATGTCTTCCGCACACCAATGACAAGTGTTGACTTCGCATTACGATACTTTTGCAAGTCATTTTTTCCCGGAATATTTCTGACCTGGTTGTGTGAAGTCGTTTCTCTTATTTCGATTCCCATACCCTCAAACTTTTCCTTCAGCTCTCGTCCTAACGGGTACTCTAACGCCCGAGGTTCAATGTAAACAAGCTGGGGAACGAAAGGTTTGATCATATTAAGCACATCCTTACCTTTAAGGTTTTCATACCGTTACTTTAACCGCACAGGATGGCTTTTATCCTTTCTAAAATCTCCCTTATTCAAACAAGTCTTGATAAAGAGCTTCTGCTTCTTCATATGTTGGAAAAACAGCATCATCTGGTGCTAGTGGATGATACGTTTCAAGCAAAAAGAGGGCAAGCTCTTCTTCGTTGTATGGATGTGAAACAATTTCTGCTTCTTTAATTTGTGCTACGTTTGCAGCATGTGGATTTCGATAAATCACATATACTTGATCACCCGGTTTGTAGTCTGAGAAAGGCAATCTGGTCACCTCCATTTTTTAATTATAGGGTGCCCTTCTCACTGCCCAATATGACTCAATATGATAAAATTCGACAAAAAAACCAGACAGTTTCATCTGTCTGGTTTTCATTCACTTAGTTCTGTTGAAACGTCTTCTTGACGAAATCAACCACTTCTTCTGTTGTGCTAAGTGATAAAATATGCTCTTTAAATGATGCAGCTTCTTCTTTAGAAAGCTTGCTTAGCTGCGTTCTAGCTGGAAGAATGGATGTTGCACTCATTGAGAATTCATCTAATCCTAATCCAAGTAGTAGCGGTATTGCGATTTCATCTCCTGCCATCTCACCGCACATGCCGACCCATTTACCCTCTTTATGCGCTGCTTCGATCACAAGCGTAATAAGACGTAAAATCGCTGGGTTGTAAGGCTGGTAAAGGTAAGACACTCGTTCGTTCATTCGATCAGCAGCCATTGTGTATTGAATCAAATCATTCGTTCCAATACTGAAGAAATCTACTTCTTTTGCAAATTGGTCTGCGATGACAGCTGTTGATGGAATTTCTACCATCATTCCGATTTCAATCGAATCAGAAACGTCTGTACCAGCGGCAACCAATGCTTCTTTTTCTTCAAGTAAAATGGCTTTTGCTTCTCTAAATTCTGATAACGTCGCGATCATAGGGAACATGATTTTCAAGTTTCCATATGTACTTGCACGAAGTAAGGCGCGTAGTTGTGTTCTGAAAATCTCCTGCTCTTCCAGGCAAAGGCGAATGGCTCTATAGCCAAGGAACGGGTTCATTTCTTTTGGAAGCTGCAAGTAAGGAAGTTCTTTATCGCCACCAATATCTAGTGTGCGGACAACCACTGCTTTCCCTTCCATCTTCTCTAAAACTGTTTTATACGCATCGAACTGCTCTTCTTCTGTAGGAAGCTGGTCTCTGCCCATGTATAAAAATTCAGTACGGTACAATCCGACTGCTTCGCCGCCATTTTCAAGTACACCTTTTACATCTTCAGGTGTTCCGATATTTGCAGCTAGCTCTACGTGAACGCCGTCTTTTGTAACCGTTGGCTGGTCAACAAGTTTCGCCCATTCCGCTTTTTGAGCTAAGTAGTCTTCATGCTTTTTTTGATACGCTTTCACTTCATCTTCAGAAGGCTGAATGATGACGTCTCCAGTAATACCATCCACAATGATCAGATCATCGTTTTTCACCGTTTTTGTTGCTTCTTTTGTCCCAACAACTGCTGGAATCTCCATAGATCTTGCCATGATCGCTGAGTGAGAAGTACGACCGCCGATATCTGTTGCAAAGCCTTTGACAAATTGTCTGTTCAGCTGAGCAGTATCAGAAGGTGTTAAATCTTCAGCAATGATGATGACTTCTTCAGAAATCATGCTTGGGTTTGGAATGTCAACGCCTAACAAATGTCCAATCACACGTTTCGTTACGTCGCGAATATCCGCCGCACGTTCCTTCATGTATTCATTGTCCATTGCTTCGAACATTGTGACAAACATCGTCGCTGTTTCTTTTAAAGCAAATTCAGCATTTACTTTATCAGATTTGATTTTATCCTTTACTGGGCTTAGCAGTTCAGGATCACTTAACACAAGAAGGTGGGCAGAAAAGATATCTGCTTTGTCTTGGCCAAGCTCTTTTAGCGCATGCTCTTTAATTGCTTCAAGTTCTTGTTTAGAAACATGAATTGCTTCTTCAAAACGCTTCACTTCTGTCTCTGGATCATTGATGTCTTTTTGGTGAACTGTTAAATCTGGTTCTTCCAGACGATACGCTTTTGCAATCGCAACGCCTGCTGAAGCACCGATTCCTTTCAGTTGTTGCATTACTCGCCTAGGCCTTCACTTTTCATTGTGTCTTTAAGCGCAGCAAGTGCATCATTTTCATCAGAACCAGAAGCAGAGATTGTGATTGTAGCACCTTTCGCAATTCCTAGAGACATTACACCCATAATAGATTTCAGGTTCACTGTTTTACCATTATATTCTAAGTTGATATCAGCATCATATTTACTAGCAGTTTGTACAAGAACTGTTGCAGGACGTGCGTGAATTCCAGAATCTGCAGTTACTTTGAATGTTTGTTGAGCCATTTTTATCAATCTCCTTTTTATACAATTAATACATCCACAATATTATATCATACTGCCGAGCTTGTCATCTAACAAGAACGGCAGTTATGAAAATTATTTTGAAATTTTCATGATGTTTTCTTGTCCAGCTTTGATTTCACCGGATGCTTGAAGGTCAATAAATTGTCCTTCACTTAAGTTGGTAAATACAATTGGAGTCATCAAAGATGGTACTTCAGACTTAATTTTATCAATATCAACCTCTAAAAGTTTTTGACCGATTTCTACTTGATCTCCCTCTTGTACAAATGCTTCAAACCCTTCTCCTTTGAGGCCGACCGTATCAATTCCGAAGTGGATCAAAATTTCAAGTCCACCATCAGATTGCAGGCCAATGGCGTGTTTCGTCGGGAACACATTTAAGATCTTCCCTCTTACCGGTGAAACAACCGTTCCATCTGTTGGCAAGATGGCGAAACCGTCACCCATCATTTTCCCTGAGAATACTTGATCTGGTACATCTGTAATTGGATGAAGCTCCCCTGTAATTGGTGAAGCAAAAATTTCTTCCCCTTGCTCATTTTGAAGCGGCTTTGCAATGACTTCTTCGACCTGCTGGCTGACTTCTTCTTTTGCAGAAGGGTCTTTCGCTGGACGAGGCGTGCGGCCTGCAATGATGTCCTGCATTTGTGTTTTTAAATTATCAGAGCGCGGTCCAAAGATTGCCTGGATGTTGTTCCCTACTTCGAGAACACCTGAAGCGCCAAGCTTTTTCAAGCGGTCCTTGTCCACTTTCTTCTGATCATTGACAGTAACACGTAAACGCGTGATACAAGCATCAAGGTGCTTAATGTTTTCTTGATCACCCATTGCTTCAAGGATTTCATAAGGCAAGTCATTACCTTTTTCAGACTTCGCCTCACTTGCTCCGTCTGCTGCTTCATCCTCGCGGCCTGGCGTTTTCAGATTAAATTTGCGAATGGCGAATCTAAATCCGAAGTAGTAAATGACAGCAAGGACAAGACCTACTGGAATGACGAGCCACCAAGCGGTTCTATTTGGCAGGATACCAAATAGGAAAAAGTCGATTAACCCTCCTGAGAAGGTCATCCCGATTTTCACGTTTAGAATATCCATTATCATAAAGGATAATCCAGCGAATACACAGTGAATCGCAAATAATACTGGTGCAACAAACAAGAATGAGAATTCAAGCGGTTCAGTGATCCCTGTTAGGAAAGAAGTAAGGGCCGCTGATCCCATTATTCCTGCTACTAGCTTTTTATTCTTTGGTTTTGCTTCATGGTAAATCGCAAGTGCTGCTGCTGGAAGACCGAACATCATGAACGGATATTTCCCTGTCATGAATGTACCAGCTGTCAGCTGAACACCATCTTTGATTTGCGCCATGAAAATACGCTGGTCACCACGGACAAGCTCTCCTGATAAGCTCTTGTAGCTAAAGAACTCATACCAGAATGGTGAGTAGAAAATGTGGTGCAGACCAAATGGAATTAATGATCGTTCAATGACACCGAATACAAAGGCAGCCAGCGGCTCATTCGCTGCGAGCAGTCCTGTTGAAAATGAGTTCAGTGCACCTTGGATTGGCGGCCAAATGACTAGCATCAATAGCCCTAAAATAAGTGCTGAAATAGAAGTAACGATTGGAACAAAACGCTTACCAGCAAAGAAGCCAAGATATTGCGGGAGCTCAATTTTGTAAAATTTATTATACATATAAGCTGCTAATACCCCGACGATAATCCCGCCAAAAACGCCGGTAGACAAGGTCGGTATACCGAGCATATTAATATATGCTGGATGGCTTTCCTTGAAGAACTGGGCTAGTTTGAGTGAATCGGATGGAATGGATCCGTTGGCCATTAATACGGCACTCATCGTTACGTTCATGACAAGATAACCGATGATAGCGGCAATTCCTGCCACTCCGTCTCCATTGGCAAGACCGATGGCAACCCCTACAGCAAATAATAGCGGAAGATTCGAGAAGACGATGTTCCCCGCATTCTCCATGACACTTGCAACAAGCTGAATTGTATCGTTGCTTAAAAATTGAGCTACATCAATCAGCTGCGGATTTTGCATCGCATTCCCAAGTGCTAGTAAAATACCGGCAGCAGGAAGGATCGCAACTGGAAGCATGAGTGCTCGTCCAATTTTTTGCAACACACCAAAAAGTGATTTAAACACTGGTTGAACCTCCTTTTGTTTTCGCTTACAACATACATTTGGGATGCTCCCTGACGTACATTTCATAATTAACCGTTTACATTTCACTTTCAAACGCAAAAAAAGGCATGGTGATATAAGGTTGCGCAAATAACAGGATCTTATCCTGTATTTACCTTAAGTCACTCATGCCTGATCGAATCAGTTACACGTTTCAAGGAAACTATGAAATTTTATTTGTCAATCTGTACAGATGAAGTGTCAGGTAGACGGCCTCAGCATCCTGTACAGGCTTTTTCAATGCATGCTGCAAAATTTTGATCATTTTCCAAGCAGTATTGTAGCATAAAGGATATTCATTTTTCAATAGATGAAGCAATTTTTCTGGCTCCTCTAATGATTCTCCCCGTTTAATACGCTCAATTGAAAACGTAATATGGCGTAATAAGCGTAAATAATGAATACTTTCTCTGTCTACTTTCATATGAAATGAATCTTCAATGACCTGGACCATTTGTGTAATGAGCTGCGAATGACGGTTCACTTCAGATAAAGGCCGATTCGTCAAAGCTGAATGAATATGAAGCGCTATAAAGCCTATTTCTCCTTCTGGCAGCTTCGTTTCGACATCTGGCCGCTCGTTAATCAGTTCAACGACTTCCTTTGCAACCTCGTATTCTTTCGGGTAAAGCGATTGCGTCTCAAGCATAAAAGGGTTCGTGATATCATAGCCTTGCTGCACCCGCTTAAAACTAAACGCAATATGGTCGGTCAGTGCAACATGAATATGCTCATTCAATCGCTGTCCCATTTTTTCTCGTATATGATAAATGACGTCATTGGCAAGCTCAATCATGTTCTCATCAATATGATGAAGCAGCTGTTTATATTCTGTTTGTTCCTTCGTGTTTTTTAACACAAACATTTTTTCAAACACGTCTTGATCGAGAAGATCACCCGATTTTTTACCGAAGCCGATCCCTTTCCCAATCAGAACCACTTCGCCCAAAGAAGGGTGTCTTGCGATGATGACATTATTATTTAACGCTTTATCAACGGTGAAGGATTCCATGAACATCCCCACCTCCTTCTTATTCAATCCCTCTTATCGTACAAAACAGATGAAACGTGCGTCAACGATTGTTTTTCAAAACGGTTGTTGTCCGCTCAATCAGGTGAAATGGCAGCATTCTTTTTTCTGATTTCTCTCCCTTTAATGCCCGGTCGAACAAGTCAAAAGCTTCCTGTCCCATTTGTTTGAGGGGAATATGAATGCTGGAAATCCCCAAAACCTCACTCAATTGGTTATTTTGAAAGCTGAGTATGGCTGGTGATTCTCCTACTTTTATGTCATGACGCTGCGCCTCTAATAAAAAGCCTGCAGAGACTTCGTCATTTGTGATGAATAAAGCTGTAGGACGATTTTTCATTTCCTGCCATTCTGCAAATAATTGCTTCCCATCAAGCAGGGATAACTTCCCTTCGATGATCCATTCCTCATCAATGGTCTGCCCGAGCGATTGCATCATGTCTTGATAAGCCTGAAGGCGCGACTCGCTATTCGCTCCTTCTGTTCTGGCGAGAACGATCGCAATTCGTTGATGGCCGCATGCCGCCAAATGATACAGGCCTTCCTTAAATGCTTGATCATGCGCAATCGACACGGTTGAGCATTGATCGTGCAGCGCAGGATGACAAAATATAATCGGTCCTGATTCCTGCCACTTTAAAATGTGCCTTTCACTTAATGCATTTGAACAAAATATTAAACCGTCCACACGGCGTTCTTTTAAACTCATTAACGCTTCTTTTTCTTTTAATGGGTCATATCCTGTTTGAAATAAAGCAAAATGCATACCGCGCGCCTGTGCTTTTTCTGCAATACCTGTGACGAGTGTGCTGAAATAAGAGTGTTCAATGTTTGGAAGGACAATGCCAAGCATATTCGAATAGCCCTTCGCTAAATGAACCGCCTGGATGTTTCTCGTATACTTGAGCTCTTTCATCGCTTGTAGAACACGTTCCCTTTTTTCTTCTTTAACATAAGGATGCTCATTCAACACACGTGATACGGTTGTCACAGATACGCCCGCTCTTTTCGCAATCTCCCTTATGTTTGCCATTTTTTCTCCTACTTTCTCTTGATATGGTAAGCGTTTCATACTTTAAGATGTATGTGAGCTGAACAAATCACTGGATGGAAAGGGGAATTCAAGATGGGTTTCATCATATGGATTATATTATGTATGACTGTTTTGTTTTCTGCTCGTTTTGCATTACATCCTTTAGGAAAAGAACATAAAATCAAACCGTTTCAATCAATTGATGATTTTTTTGTTGATAAGGATCGAGAAGAGTGATAAAAAATCACGATGACACTTCCAAGACCTGGACGTTCATCGTGATTTTTTTATTACTTGATGATCGTCAGCTCTTTCGGATAATTGGTTAAGGTGACTGGACCATCTGCCGTAATGAGAACATCATCTTCAATTCTTACGCCGCCGACTCCCGGGACATAAATTCCTGGTTCAATCGTATACACCATACCTTCTTGCAGAAGGTCGTCATTTGCCTGACTCATAGAAGGAAACTCATGAACAGAAATCCCTAACCCATGTCCGAGGCGATGTGGGAAATATTCACCATACCCCGCTTCTGAAATCAGCCCGCGGGCTTTTAAGTCAAGATCACCGATTCTCACGCCTGGCTTACTCATTTCAAGTGCTGCCATTTCTGCATTTAAGACGGTTTGATAGATGTCCTTTTGCTTTTCAGAAGCTTCCTGATAGATAAATGTTCTTGTGATATCTGAGCAATATCCATCGACAATGACGCCAAGGTCAAATAACACAAAATCGCCTTTTTTTAAGGCTGCCTGTCCCGGATTTCCATGAGGCTCGCCTGATTTTTCACCAAAGAGAACCATGGTTGAAAAGGACATGCCTTGAATGCCTTTTTTCTTTAGTTCATATTCTATGACAGCGAGCACTTCTGTTTCTGTGATTCCTTCTTTTAAGGCGTTAACACCAATTTTTACACCTTCATCTGCCAATTGAGCCGCTTTTTTCAGTGTAGCAATTTCAGATTCATCTTTGATCAGTCTGAGCTGATCGAGCGCATCTTCAGCCCGGACGAACGTTTCTGCCCCGGTGACAGCTTGGAGCTGTTCTGCTCTTTGAAGCGGAATCGATTCTTTTTCAATCGCAAGACGCGCCGCTTGAATACCTCGTTTTTCTATCGCTGATTGAATGAAATCAAATGGATTCTCATGATCTTCATATCCAATGATATCGCCGGACCATCCTGCATTTTTTGCCTGCTCGACTTCCATTTTAGGCAAAATAAAAAATGGTTCTGCCTCTTGGAACACAAACAGCCCCATCACTCTTTCATGCGGCTCTGTGAAGTATCCAGATAGATAAAACACATTTTCCTTTGTATGTATAAATGCACCTTGAATGTCTTCTTTCTTAAGCCAAGAAGACAAGCTCTTCATTCGGTTCATCATGATCCTCCTCACACGTTTTACTACTGGTCTATTGTATCAGTTTTTGCTGTATTTCGCACAAAAGCGCACTGGCATGAATCCAGTGCGCCCTGATGATTGATTTAGGATGCACGAAGCAGACGCAGACCATTTAAAATGACCAAAATCGTACTTCCTTCATGCCCGATGACACCAAAAGGCAAATCAAGCACTTGTAAGAAATTCGCACAAATTAACAGACAGATCACCGTTAATGAGAAAATAATGTTTTGCTTAATGATTCGATTCATTTTTCTTGAAAGACGGATCATCTTTGTTAGGTTACTTAAATTGTTCTTCATTAAAATGAGATCCGCTGTTTCTAAGGCAACATCTGTGCCTCCGCCCATCGCAACCCCAACATCTGCTGTGGCGAGCGCTGGTGCATCATTGATTCCGTCTCCTACCATGATGATTGAATTACCTTGTTTTTTTAATTGATTGACCTCATGTACCTTTTCATCTGGAAGACATTCAGCCACTACGGTTTGGATACCGGCTTCCTGCGCAATCGCTTCAGCCGTTTTTTGCTGATCTCCTGTCAGCATGACGGTTTGGATGCCTAAATCATTTAGTTCTTGAATCATTTTTTTGGCTTCAGGTCTGATTTGATCCTTAAGGCCAAGACAGCCAACAACTTCTTCACCCTTTTGAACGTAGACCACTGTGTATCCTTGAGCTGAAAGGTCATCACCTGTCTCTTCAATCTCGCGGTCGATTGACGCCTTACCCGCAAAGTCTTTCTTCCCAATCCGCCACGTTTCTCCATTTAATTGTGCTTTTACACCAAATCCAGAGGTTTCTTCAATGGTGACATGGACTGATCTTTCTGTTTGGTGTTCTTTTGCCATATCAGAAATTGCTTTCGCTAATGGGTGGTTTGATTGACTCTCAATTTGATAGAGTGCCTGATAAAAAGCAGATTCATCCTGCCCTTTAGCCATGACGACTTGTTCTACGGCTGGCTTCCCGCTTGTAATTGTCCCCGTTTTATCAAAAGCAATCATGCTGCTTGTGCCTAGTTTTTCTAAAAAGACACTTCCTTTAACAAGCATTCCATTTCTCGCGCCATTTGAGATCAGTGACAGTGCTGCTGGCATGATGGATGCAACTAGAGCACAAGGTGAAGCAACGACCATAAACACCATTGCCCGGTAGAAGGTTTCACTCATGCTCCAGCCGAGTACAAAATGTGGCAGAACCATTAATACCGCAACGGTAATCAGCACACCTTTTACATAGGCACCCTCAAATTTTTCGATAAATGCCTGGCTTGGCGAAACACTTTCTTGAGCGGATTCAACAAGTTTAATAATTTTATGGAATAGCGTTTCTTCATTATGTTTCGTGACTTCCACTGTTAAGGAACCATTTAAATTCACTGTTCCTGCAAATACGTCTTCCCCCTGCCCTTTTTCCTGTGGAATAGATTCGCCTGTGAGGGCAGATTCATCCACACTTGTTCTCCCGCTTAAAATGACACCATCTGCTGCAATGCGTTCCCCAGCTTTGACCATAATCCGGTCACCTGGTGTTAATGATGAAGCGGCGATTTGAATGGTCGTACCATCTTCTTCAATTAAAGTTGCTTCATCTGGTGCAATGCTCATTAATGCTGTTAAATCTTTCTTGCTTTTATTTGACGTATACGTTTCAAGCGCACCACTCAGTGAGAAAATAAAAATTAAGATAGCGCCTTCTGCCCAATAGCCAATCAGAGCTGATCCTATCGCTGCGAAAATCATTAAAAGTTCCACATTTAAGGTCTTCGACGAAATCGTTTCTTCAATTCCTTCCTTCGCCTTTGCAAAACCTCCAATGACAAATGCTAGGATGAAAAGAGGAATGCTCCACATGCTCTGATCCTTTAGAATCCATCCAGTTAGAATAAGAATCCCCGATATACCTGCTGCAATTAATTCTCCGTGCTGTGCCCATTTATGTAAGGACCATTTCGATTCCTTTTGATTTGTCGTTTGGTAAAGTGCTGTATTCTCATTCATGATTGTTTTCTCCTCTCTAATTGATAATCGTTTTCATATTATCAATCGTTGCCCGTTTCTTTTTCATCTATATTTTCTGCTATTTCAAGCTTTTTATTGGTCTGTCACTCATTATAACAGGTTCTGATTAATTTTCAATTAATAATTATTATAATTTCTTTTTGATAATAATTATCATTATTGATATAGACCGTTCCGTCTTCTTCTGAGCACAGTGTATTCAGATGAAAAGCAAACGAACACAAAAAAGAACCAACAGAATTGGTTCTTTCACAGAAAGGATTTGTTCTACGAATTTGTCCACTCTTTGATTTGTTTTTTCGTCAGTGGACCTACATGATTTTTCACCACTTCTCCTTTTTCGTTAATCAAAAAGGTCGTTGGAATGGTGATGATTTGATATTTCTTCATCATTTCTCCGTGTTCATCTAGTATGATCGGGAATGTAAACCTTCTGTCTTTCACAAATTGGGCAACAGCATGTTTACTTTGTTCAGCACCTAGTAAATTCACGGTCAATATGTCAACATCACTCTGATTTTCTTTCACAATCTGTTCAAATTCGGGCAGCTCCATTTTGCAGGACGGGCACCATGTTGTCCAAAAATGCAAAATGGTCTTTTTCCCTTTTTCGGGAACCATCTGCATGCCACCATTTAATGTCGGCGCCTCTATCCTTGGCGCCATCACAGGCTCTTTTGCTTCTGCTGCTGTGCTCGTTAGAAATAGAAGCAGGGTCATCATCAGAAGACTGGCGGGTAGATGTTTACGATTCATCATGATCTTCCTTCCCAGTTTTCTTCTAGCTTGCCCTCTCGATGGCGATGACATTCAAGCTTTTTTCAATGTAAGAAACATTGAAACGCCGAGCTCCTTACAAATCGTCGCATAATGCAGTGCAGTCAACAGCAGCATGCCTGTGTTCATCCCTAAAATGACCCCCATCATATTCAAGCTTTCAATTGAACCGAGGAAATACACCATAGAAAAAGAGACGACATGCACCCATATATTATGTAGGAACACATCTTTGATGAGCCCCATCCCGATTAAACACGCTTGAAACGGCATCACAAACAGGTGGCATAAAAAGTATGGCCAAAGCAGCTGTAAATAGACAGCAGCTTGCGGTGAATCAAAAAAGAGCTGTGTGAGCGGGTAAGCAAAATAATACATGACCATCACTGCCGGCACCCCGTATCCAAACGTTATAAGAATCGCCTGTCTGACACGTTTTTTCACAAGATCATATTGACCTAAAGCATAGGCTTCAGAGACACTCGGAATCATCACAATCATGATGGAATGAGCGATAAACGCTGGGAAAAAACCGATCGACATTGCGACACCAGCCAGCATGCCGTAATGATCAACAGCAAGTGTTCCAGAAATGCCTGCTGCTACGAGCGCTCCTTTGATTAAAAATGGTTCAACCGCATTGGCGATCGCATGAAAGATGCGCATGCCCGTTGTCGGAATGGAAACGGCTAATAGGCGCTTTCGCACATCACTTCCTCTTAATTCAACAGACCTGACATTCACAGCATTTTTTGCCATGACGTATTGGGAGTATAAATAAATAAAGACAACAAGATCACTCGCAACAATGACACCAATGGCGATGAGTACTGCTGTTTCAATATCAAACGAATACCAATGAAAAAACAAAAACAAGCAGATAAGCTGGATCGTTTTCTTCAGCATATTGGCTAAAGCAATTCTGCCCATTTGCTGTTTTCCCATAAAATAGCCGCGGGCAATGGAGGTAAACGCAATAATCGGGATAAGTGACAGCACTAGGCCCTTCATAAGCGGATGATACGACTGAAACACTGGAATGAAAGGCAGTACAATAGCTGCTATAGCTGTTGTTGTACTTGTCACCACAAGTGTCATTTTAAAGGCATGACGGAGCATGCTTTTGTGGAGACGCTCATGTGATTCTGCAATGAATTTAGAAATGGAGACTGGCAGCTCTAAACTGGCGATCACAAGGACAAGCATGATGATTGGAAGGATACTCATATATAAACCCATTCCATGTTCTCCAAGCTCTCTCGCTAAAATCATATTGACTAAAAACTCTATACACTCCGCAATAAAAGCTGCGACAGATAGCAGAATGACCCCTTTTACAAATCGATTCATGTAGCCTCCCCTTGTCTAAAGCAAATTCTTTTCACATTCTATGAGACAAGTCCAAAAAATATTTTAATAATTGAAGACAAAAAAAGAGCAATCTCATTGATCGCTCTTTTTCTCTATACGGCAAACACGTGACGTCCGATACGTTCTACAATTTTGCGGGAACGAATCCAATGATCTGTTGCCGTTTTTGGATTATAAAAATAGATAGCCTTTGTTGTTCTGTCATGCTCTTTTACTACCTGCTTCACCGCTTTAATGGAATCTTGATCTGCCTTATCATGAATACTTCCATTTGATACTGGCTGGAAGGCATTTCGCTGATAAATCACACCTTTCACGCTGTCAGGAAAAGAACGATGCTCCACCCTGTTTAAGACAACACTTGCCACCGCTTTTTTCCCTTCGTAAGATTCACCTTTCGCTTCAGCGTGTACCAACCGAGAAAGCAAGTCCATTTCTTCATTAGAATACTGTTTGCCACTTGCCTTATTCGTTGTTTCAGATTTTACTTTTTTCTTTTGCTTCGGTTTTGAAGACTTTTCTTCTGTTGACGTACTTAGCAATTTCACTTTTGGCTGACGCTTTTGTTCAGAAAATGCTGGGATGACTTGATCGTGGTCTTGATCTATATATGAAAGCTGATGTTTAACAGGTGCTTGTGAAAGTTCGTGACTTAATGTGCCTTGCTGCTCTTGTATATTGTCCATCTTCATTGCTGCAACGAGCATAAGGATGACAAAAAGAGCTGTATGAATTTTAATCATTCGCCTTTTTCCTCCTATAATCAAAGTAGGCTGTAAGATACTTGTCCACTCTAACAAGAGCTCATTCTATTTTCACGCACAAAGATTTACATGCCTGTCCAAATTCCGTCATTAAATGGCATGTCCTAGTTGAGCGCACATAAAATGGAATTGTTAGCGCTTAAAAAGGTCCCTTTTTCACCTATCATCATCCTTATGCTCCTGATTATGGGTTATTACATTTTCTTTTCATATGTATCAGAGTCGTTTGAAGTGTGACAAAAGAACGAAAATAAAAAAGCTTTCTCTCATCAATGAGAAAAAGCTTTAGCTTCTTGCTTCTGTAAGATATTCAAAAATAACATCTCCACCATGTTTGGCGATCCCGCGAAAATGTTTAAAATCATCTTGATTCACCAAAACAGAACGAAACGTTAAAAAGTCATCTTTTTGGATGGCCACCTGTTTTTCCGTCCCATTCCGTAAAGATTCGAGGATTGTGAGGATTTGTTCTTCAGTCAAAAAAACCGCTCCTTTTCAGCCATGATCAATTATTAAATATACCATTCGTTAGAAGAGCATACAACGAAAACAAAACAAAAACGTCTTTATCCTTTACATTGGTATGAAAATATTGCAAAATACTTTTTAATAGGGAATGAAATCTGTTTTTAAAGGAGAGGGATCGGTTGAAGATTGCAAAAATTGGAAATGTGATCGAATTTAGAAATGGTTTAACAGGTGTAGTTGAAAAAGTGAATGAAAACTCTGTCATTGTGGATGTCACCATTATGGACAACTATAGAGATCTAGAACTGGATTCACTAACAGTCGTTAATCATAAAAACTATAAAATCATCAAAGACTCCGTACATTAATTTGCAATCCTCAATTCAGACAATCGGTACATACGAAGCAAAGCTAATCACGATTTAGCCAAATGGTGAAAGCTATTTCAATACCCTTCTTTTTCATTTTAAAAAATGATGAGATGCAGTATTAGCTCTAGACAGGAGAAAACTAATATGCAAAATTCCAATGATATCATTGTACGTTTTGGAAAAATGGAAGATGCTGAAATGACTTTAGAAATACAGAAATCTGTTATTGCTGAATCAGATTATTTACTTACATCGCCTGAAGAAAACAAAAAAAACCTCTTAGAACACAGGGAATGGATACAGAAAAGAATAGATAATGAAAATGAGACGTACATAGTTGCTCAAACTGATGAAAAAGTCATTGGATGGTTAGCCTTTGAACATTCATCAAATAGAAAAAGAACTTCCCATACGGGTTCTTTCGGGTTGATGGTGCATAAGAGCTATAGAGGTTTAGGCGTAGGGGAAATGCTGCTAACAGCATTATTACATTGGGCAGAAAAGAACCCTTCAATTGAAAAGGTTAGTTTAGCCGTTTTCTCAACAAATCAAAAGGCCATTTCTTTGTACAAAAAGATGGGGTTTATAGAAGAAGGACGTAAAATAAAAGAATTTAAAATAAATGACCATGAATACTGGGATGATGTTTTAATGTATAAGCTTGTTTAATGCTGTGAAAACGAATTGCAGAAAGTAAGGACATAATATCAATTGAGTCATCAATTTGTTATGTCCTTTTCTTATTTTTACCTTACTTCATATGAAGAAAGCATCAATCTTTTTTCATATGAAAGGTTTGCATTTCCGCCTTCGTCTTGTACATCTCGACTTCCTCGGGTGTGATCACTCCTTTATCAATCAAGAGGGCAATCACTCCAAGCAATGTGGAGGCACTCCATTTATACCGTTCTTTGTTTTGATGTTCGAGTATTTGAAGCTCTTCCCTTAGATCCATTAGCAGCTGCTCTGTCCGCTCTTCTTTGTTTGCCAACTCAAACGCCTCCGTTTATCATTCATTCCCTCTATTTTATCTTACATCAAATGAGATAAGCAAAAAAACATGATCCCCTTTACAAACGTACGTTCTGTCATGTATAATATGTTTACGAGCTGGTAGCCCCCAGCCGTCCTAGCAAGTTCTATTCCCATTCGTATGAGAAGAGTGACATGACTCTTCTCTTTTTTTATGGTTGATTCGCAAAAAAAGACATGCATCCGGCATGTCTTTTCCTTTTTTCTCATTTTACATATCATCACCAAACTTAGTTTGCAGCATTTGTGGTTACTCAGGACATCAGGAAAACGACTTTTTTATATGACTCAAGTAAATCCCCATTAACTTTTTTTGGGGACGATTTGTAATCTCTTCGCAGTGACATTATACCTGTGCTAGCCCGCCATCTACGAACAATTCAACACCCGTCAAGTAACTGCTTTCGTCTGAAGCAAGGAAAGTTACAGCGTTTGCTACTTCTTCAGGTGTCCCAACTTTTCCAGCTGGAACAGTATTTCTGGCATTTTCCATCGCTCCTTCAAGTGCATCACCAAAAAGCTCATCGTATGCAGGTGTAAGAATCACTCCTGGACTTACCACATTTACACGAATTTCAGTACCTTTTAGGTCAAGAATCCAGTTGCGAACTAGTGCTCTTAATGCTGCTTTAGATGCTCCATATACACTAAATGCTGGGTTGCCAATTGATCCAGCAGTAGAGCCCGTTACAATAATAGAACCTACTTTGTCCGGGAATAGTGATAGCGCTTTTTGAACAGTAAAAATGGTTCCTTTCACGTTAATGTCGAACGTTCTATCAACCTGCTCTTCAGTAATTTCACCTAATGGCAGGAAGTTGCCGATGCCTGCATTAGCAAAAAGGATGTCCAACTTACCTTTTTCCTGCTTTATCATGTCATATAGTTTGTCTAAGTCTTCAAGCTTAGAAATATCACCTTGAACACCGGTTACGTTCTTGCCAATTTGGTTAACAGCTTTATCAAGTTCGTTTTGTCTACGTCCCGTGATATACACATATGCACCTTCGTTTACAAATTTTTGTGCAGCAGCAAGACCAATCCCACTTGTTCCACCCGTTACAAGCGCTATTTTACCTTCAAATTTCCCCATACTTAACACTCCTTTAGAATTCATATTATTTTATATCTAGTACCTTTAAGTACTTGAAGAGCAACTTACAAGATATAGTATCCTCCAGCAAGCACATTATCGGAAGTACCCACTTTTTTGTGATATAGTAACTAAAAAGTAATAAATGTGGAATGGAGAGCTTTAGACATGAAAAAATTCAGCTGCGGGTTTGAAGTGACAAAGGAAGTGATTGGCGGAAAATGGAAAGGCCTTGTATTATACTTTTTAATGAATGGACCAAAGAGAACGAGTGAATTAAAGCGCATTATCCCAAATATCACGCAGAAAATGCTGATTCAAACACTTAGAGAGCTTGAGGCCAGTGGACTTGTGACCAGAAAGATGTATAATCAAGTACCGCCGAAGGTTGAATATTCTTCCACTGAACTTGGAGAATCTCTTAAACCTATCTTGCAGGAGCTCTGTCAATGGGGGAGCCATTATGCGGAGCAAGAGTATGCAGAAGGTGAATATGAAATTGTACAACCAGAACAACTAAAGTTAGGATTGAAGTAGCTGCTGAAGTAAATGATAAACAACATCAATACCATCACCTAACAGATGAAGAACAGTCAGAAATAAATGAGATAGTCAATTTTGAAAGTGAAGTTCTAATCAGAAGTGTCATGGACTATATTCAGGAGAACTTTGATGAAATTCAAAAATGAGCTGTTTCAAATGTTAAAGAGAAGGTTCAGAAACTTAACTTTAAACAATAAATGAAGATATGATCATAATATTTAATGCCTATGATCTCTAAATAGGCATTTTTTCTTTCGGATAAAAAAGAAAAGACGTACAAATTGTACGCCTTCATCTGCTTCTGTACTATCAATTTTTCACTGCATAAAAGTCACAGTTCAGGTTGCACCTCAGGTCACACTTTTTATACAATTCCCATGAGTATTTTCAGGTGTGACTTTTTCCACTTTAATGTGACACCAATTCGTTTCACACTCCGTCTCACACAGCGGAATAATTACCGATTATCAATCGTCTCCGGATACATATCATGGTTCATCATACGGTATTCTGCCATTTCCTCATATTTCGTGCCAGGTTTCCCGTAGTTCGTATACGGGTCAATGGAAATACCGCCTCTTGGCGTAAATTTGCCCCAAACTTCAATATACCTTGGATCCATCAATTCAATCAGGTCGTTCATAATAATGTTCATACAGTCCTCATGGAAGTCACCATGGTTACGGAAGCTGAACAAATATAATTTTAGCGATTTACTTTCGACCATGATTTCATTTGGGATATAGCTGATATAAACTGTCGCAAAATCAGGCTGACCTGTTTGCGGACATAGTGAGGTAAATTCTGGGCAGTTGAATTTCACAAAGTAATCTCTATTTGTATGTTTATTTGGAAACGTTTCAAGCACTTGTGGTGCATAATCAAACAAATAATTGGTTCCTTGGTTTCCCAGTAGCGTGACACCTTCTAATTCTTCTGGTTTTCTTGTCGTCATGTCATCTCTTCCTTTCTATACGCCTCGTTTATTTCCCCACAATAACGTGTGCAGCTGCGGCAGCACTCTTACGCGGTTTAAGTCTGGATCTTGCGCGACTTGATCGACAAGCGCTTCATATTTCTTTAATAAATGCGTCAATAAGTACGCATCATCAGCTGTCGTCGTGTCATCATTTCCTACCTGCAAATAAAAAGGAAGCTCAGGGTATTTTGCATGAACATCCTTCGCATACGCTAGGTCACGATCGTCAAAGATCACGACCTTCAGGCTAGCATGCTGCAACCTATTTCCGTTTTTCAGCTCATCTATAATACGTGTTAGTTTTGTAAAATCTGTTTTCATATTCGAGCTTGGCGGCTTAGGAGAAATGGTTAAATCATCAATTTTCAAAAACCATTCCTGATACATCGTCCCTTGTGTTTCAAGCGCTGTATCAATTCCCTCTTCATGCAGTAAATCAATGAGGGATTCCATTTGTTTTAAAAGGGCTGGGTTTCCCCCTGAAATGGTGACATGAGAAAAAGCCTGTCCGCCTATTCTTTTTAATTCTTTGACAATGTCTTCTGCCTCAAGCCACTGAATGTCATGCTTAGCTGAGCCATCCCATGTAAAGGAGGAATCACACCAGCTGCACGAGTAGTCACAGCCAGCCGTTCTGACAAACATGGTTTTTTGTCCAATGACCATTCCTTCTCCTTGAATGGTTGGACCAAAGATTTCTAATACGGGAATCGCTTTAGCCATTGATCTCAACTCGTTTCGGACGGTAAATGCAATAGCTTGTTGGTGTCTCTCTGACAAAGACCTGAACACATGCCGGCTTGTTCGCTAAAGTCGATAAATACGCTGCGACTTTGTCATGTACGGTCTTTGCTACCACCTCAGTGGTTGGCATCGCGTATCGATCGTTTGATGAGAATTCCTCATGATCATTGAGCAGCGTGTGATCGTACTGCCCATGAATGAGCTTTTTCAATGTACTGAAATTGACAAGGAAACCCGATTCATCTAGCTCGTCTCCCGCAATCGTGATATTGATGGTGTACGTATGACCATGAACACGGCTGCATGCGCCCGCATCTTCTCGCGGGATGAAATGGGCAGCAGAAACATGCATGTCTTTATTTAATTCAAATGAAAATGGATGATCGGTTTGTGGATAGATTTGAGAAAGCATTTATTTTGCCTCCTTCCTTTCCATATAAGTGTCATAGCCATTTTTCCGCAGCTTACACGCAGGACATTCCCCGCAGCCATCAGAGATGATGCCGTTATAGCAAGTGAGCGTTTCATTTTTCACAAAATCCAGCGCATTAAGCTCGTCTGCCAGCTTCCATGTTTCTGCTTTATTCAGCCACATCAGTGGTGTATGAATCACAAATGGTTTTTCCATTGCTAAATTCACTGTGACGTTGCAAGATTTCACAAACTCGTCACGGCAATCTGGATAGCCGCTAAAGTCTGTCTCACAAACACCTGTGATAATATGTCTTGCTCCAATTTGATACGCAAGAATAGAGGCGAAAGATAAGAACACTAAGTTTCTTCCTGGTACAAATGTGGAAGGAAGCTCTCCTTCTTTTTCCTCAATGTCAATGTCATCTCTTGTTAAAGCATTAGGTGCCAGTTGATTTAAAAGAGACATATCTAACAGATGATTCTTCACACCTAATTTGTCAGCGATTCTTTTGGCGACATCAATTTCTTCTTGATGACGCTGATTATAATGAAAGGTCACGGTTTCTACCTCTTCAAATTGTTGAAGTGCCCATAATAAACATGTCGTACTGTCCTGTCCCCCGCTAAAGACAACGACTGCTTTTTCATTTTTCATTTTCTGTTCTCCTCCTTTTGCAGATGAGTACAACCGTACAACACTGCATCTGAAAGGCTCCTGAAAACCCCTATTTTTCTCAAAAGAAAAGACACCTTTACATGTGTATGAGGTGTCCCAGCCATAAAAAATAAAAAATGCCACATCCAAGGATACGGCAAGTCCTTAGTTTTTTATAGAGGGTTTTGCTAGAACCTCTCCCGTCTTCACGGATTTTTGTTCAATTTTCACAGAGGATAGTGTACCACATATTTTTCATGCAGGCTATCCTTTCTTTACTTATCTAGCGGGGCAGGCACTTTTTTTAGACAAAGAAAGAGGATAAAAAAGATGCTGACATAGCCAAAAACCGGATAAACCGTTGAAATCAGTGTACCGTAACCAATTTTACTAATCACATAGCAGCATATGAGAATAAGGGATATCGTAAAGATGCTGTTCATTCGGATATATGCCCTCACTTGTCTCTCCAGCCCGTATAAATTGCCTATGACGGATGTAAAAACTTCACCGAAGATGACAAATAAATAAATGAGATGAATGGAGTTTGCGACTTGATACACTACCTGGGCCATTGGAATATCAAACGCCTCCAGCATATCTAATGAAGAAAGAGATAAGAAGCAAGCAAGCAAAATGAGTGTCAGCATGACGCCCCCAAGCACCGCTCCCTTTTTAATGACTGCTTCAGAGGTCATTTCATTTGCGACGGGTACTAACACTGCCTGTGACAGTGCTAAATTAAAGGCACCATATGACACGGCTGATAATATCCACTCGCCCTCACCCATTTGCAGCGCAAGAACATAACTTTCACTGCTGCTAAACACAAATGAATCAAGAAACACGATCATTGAAAAGAAAATCAGCATTGGAACGACAAGGACGTTGACTCCAAATAGCCCTTTTGAACCTTTAAAGAGTACAATGACGCTCAAAATGATCGTCAAAAAGATCCCATATTCCTTCGATATACCAAGCTGTTCTTCAAAAATAGCCCCTGCGCCTGAAATCATGACTGAGGTGACACCAAGTAAAATAAAAAACATGACAATATTAATATATCGACTCGCAGCTGCGCCAAATAAAAAACGGTTCATATCTTGATAAGATTCTGCTTCGATTCGTTTCGAAATCAGCATCATTTTTGCCCCAAGGCCAGTAAAAATAACACCGCTAATCAGGATTCCTAATAGTCCAATCCAGCCAAAACGAACAAAAAATTCTACGATTTCTTTCCCTGTCGCAAACCCAGCTCCAACCACTGTTCCTACATAAACAAAGGCAAGCTGAAAAGCGGATTCATTTGAACGTTTCATGTGACCCCTCCGCACCCATCACTTTCGATTGTCTCTTTTTTATCCTATGAGACAAGTTCCTTGAAAAGAAGGACAAACCATGATTAAATGCAAAAAAGGATTTTTATTCCCCTTTGAGCAAAACAGTTGAAAGTCAAAATAGGTCAGAGTATACTATAGTCAAAGATGGTCAAACAATAGACCATTTTCTTTAACATTCATTGGTCAAATAAAGTCAAACTTTATTTTAAGGAGGTCATGGCAAATGCGTTGTCAACATTGTCAAGTAAATGAAGCAACTATTCGCCTGAATATGCAAGTAAATTCGTCCCGGAGCCAAATGGTTTTATGTGAAGACTGCTATACCTCTTTGATGGAGCAGTCAAAAATGAAAATGGGACCTCAGCTTTTTGGAGGAAGTTCATTCTTCTCTCAGGCAGCAAGTCATGCCCCAAACATGGAGCAGCCAAAGCAAAAAGGCTTACTCGATGAGCTTGGCCGTAACTTAACAGATGGAGCAAATGCTGGTTTAATTGATCCAGTCATTGGCCGAGACGAAGAAGTCGCAAGAGTCATTGAGATTTTAAATAGAAGAAATAAAAATAACCCTGTTCTTATTGGTGAACCAGGTGTTGGGAAAACAGCGATCGCAGAAGGACTCGCGCTCAAAATTGCGAGCGGCGATGTGCCAAATAAATTAAAGAACAAACAAATCTATTTATTAGATGTCTCCTCACTTGTCGCAAACACAGGTGTACGCGGTCAATTTGAGGAAAGAATGAAGCAGTTAATCAAAGAACTGCAAAGCCGTAAAAATATCATCTTATTTGTAGATGAAATCCACCTTCTTGTGGGCGCAGGATCTGCAGAAGGATCAATGGATGCTGGAAACATTTTAAAACCAGCCCTTGCAAGAGGCGAGCTGCAGCTAGTAGGTGCGACGACATTAAAAGAATATCGCCAAATTGAAAAAGATGCTGCACTCGAACGGCGCTTCCAGCCCGTTATCGTAGATGAGCCAACACAAGATGAAGCAATCGACATCTTAAAAGGCATTCAAGATAAATACGAGGCCTATCATGGTGTCTCCTATTCAGATGAAGCAATCAAAGCGTGCGTTCAATTATCTTCGCGGTATATTCAAGACCGTCATTTGCCGGATAAAGCCATTGATTTAATGGATGAAGCTGGTTCAAAAGCGAATCTCTCCATTGATGCAGCAAGTGAAGATGAGCTGACAAACCGACTAGCGCAAATTGCCGCAGAAAAACAAGCTGCGCTAAAAGAAGAACAATATGAAAAAGCAGCGAAGCTTCGCGATGAAGAAGAAGCCATTGAAGCAAGACTTCAAAACAAAACAACTGAAAAAGAGCATATCGTTACAGCAGAGGACATTCAGGCCATTGTGGAACAAAAAACAGGCATTCCTGTCGGGAAACTCCAAGCAGACGAACAAACCAAAATGAAAGAAATTGACGTCCGTCTAAAAGCACGAGTGATTGGACAGGAACATGCGGTTGATAAAGTGGCGAAAGCCGTGAAAAGAAGCAGAGCTGGTTTAAAATCGAAACATAGACCAACAGGCTCCTTCCTTTTCGTTGGACCAACAGGTGTCGGGAAAACCGAATTGTCTAAAACGTTAGCTGAAGAATTATTCGGTTCAAGAGATGCGATCATTCGTTTAGATATGAGTGAGTACATGGAAAAACACTCTGTGTCCAAACTCATCGGTTCTCCTCCTGGTTACGTTGGACATGATGAAGCTGGCCAGCTGACTGAAAAAGTGCGCAGAAAACCATACAGCATCATTTTGCTGGATGAAATCGAAAAAGCACACCCAGATGTACAGCACATGTTCCTGCAAATCATGGAAGATGGCCGCTTAACAGACAGCCAAGGCAGAACGGTCAGCTTTAAAGATACAGTCATCATCATGACAAGTAACGCAGGCAGCGCAGATAAAACGGTCAAGGTCGGCTTCCAGTCTGATCAGGAAGAAGCGATTGAGGAACAATCACTCATTGATTCACTAAGCAGCTACTTCAAACCAGAATTTTTGAACCGTTTTGACAGCATCATTCAGTTTGAATCATTAGACAGAGATGATTTAGTGAAGATTGTTGATCTTCTGCTCAATGAGCTGTCAGAGCAATTAAAAGAGCAGAATTTAACAGTCCATGTCACAAATGAAGCGAAAGAAAAAATCGCAGAGCTTGGATATCACCCTGCATTTGGTGCTCGTCCACTTCGAAGAACCATCCAAGAGCACGTTGAAGACCAAATGACGGAGATCCTGCTTGAAGAGGAGCAGCTTTCTGGATTTACTGTGGATGTTGAACATGACGAAATCGTCGTAAAAAAAGGATAACTACATCTTCAGGATGATATGCATCTCCATCATGTTGCGGCGTCTAAGTTCCATCTGAACGACGACGCTCCCCCGCCTCTTTTCCTTTACGATAAAAGAAAAAGAGGTGGATCACATGATGAATTGGAGCTACGATCTTGTTAAAATCATGTATGAAGAAAAATTAAAAGAGCTGCTTCATTTAGATGAACCAGCTCAAAACGATTAAATGGAGACTCCCTTTATATGAGAGGGAGTTTTCTTTTTACGCAGATAGAAAGCGCTTTCGTCAAAAATTCTTCACAGAAAGTGTCTTAATTTTATATTCTGACTAAAACCCTTCTGGAACACACCGATATTAACTATAGAAAAAGATAGTTAAAGGATTTGGTGAGATAATGGACAAAACATCGTTAATTGGTATTATTTTAGCATTTATTGCACTAGGTGTCGGTATGGTTTTGAAAGGTGTGAGTCTAACTGCTCTTCTCAACCCGGCGGCTATATTAATCATCATTGTTGGGACGGTTGCAGCTGTTGTCATCGCATTCCCTTCTAGTGAAATTAAGAAAACACCAAAATTGTTCGGCAAAATTTTCAAAGACAGCCAGCTTCCAACGATTCAAGAAATGATCCCTCTATTTTCAAACTGGGCACAAATTGCGCGTCGTGAAGGTCTTTTGGCATTAGAAGCAAGTCTTGAGGAAGTCGATGATGATTTTCTAAAGAACGGGTTAAGCATGGCAGTTGACGGCCAAAGTGCTGAATTTATTCGAGACGTCTTAACAGAAGAAGTTGACGCCATGTCTGAACGACATCAGTCAGGTGCATTAATCTTTACACAAGCTGGTACATACGCTCCGACGCTAGGGGTACTTGGCGCCGTTGTCGGACTTATTGCCGCACTTGCCAACATGGGAGATATTGAAGCACTTGGACATGCGATCAGTGCTGCCTTCGTCGCCACACTGCTTGGGATTTTTACCGGATATGTGTTATGGCATCCATTTGCCAACAAGCTGAAGCGTAAATCAAAGGAAGAAGTAAAGCTTCGTCTGATTATGATCGAAGGTATTCTTTCTGTTCTTGAAGGTCAATCTCCAAAAGTCATTGAACAAAAACTTCTTATGTACTTACCAGCAAAAGAACGTGCAAATCTTGTCATTGAAGAAGGAGAAAATCAAAATGGCTAGGAAACGTAAAAACCATGATCATGAAGACCATGTAGATGAATCTTGGCTTATCCCTTATGCCGATCTACTAACGCTTCTTCTCGCCCTCTTCATTGTGCTCTTTGCATCTAGTTCAATTGATGCGGCAAAATATGAACAGATGGCTAAGTCTTTTAATGTAGTTTTTACTGGCGGTACTGGTGTTATGGATCAATCCAGCATGCAAAGCACGGAAGAAACTGAAAACAGCAACCAAGTCAAGAAAGCAGCCGAGGAAGAGAAAGATGAAGAAGCCAAAGCAAAGGCTAGGGACCAAGCGGTTCTCACAAAGGTCAAAAAGCAGGTCGATTCATTCATTGCAAATAAAAAACTTGGTTCAAAGCTCGAAACAAAGCTTACGGATGAAGGTCTTCTCATTACGATTGAGGACAGTATCTTCTTTGACTCTGGACGGGCAGTTATTCGCCCTCAGGATGTCCCGTTAGCAAAAGAAATCTCAAAACTGCTCGTCATTAATCCTGCTCGTGACATTGTCATTAGCGGACATACAGATAATGTACCGATCAGAAATTCAGAATTTGAATCAAACTGGTATTTAAGCGCCATTCGCGCTGTGAACTTTTTAAATATTCTTCTTGAAAACAGCAATCTAAACCAAGAGAACTTTAGTACAAAAGGATACGGCGAATTCAAACCGATTGCCTCGAACGATACAGCAGAAGGCAGAAGTAAAAACCGGCGTGTAGAAGTACTCATTTTACCGATTGAGAAAAAAGCGAAATAAAAAAAGAAGCCAGCGGCTTCTTTACAGATTGTTGACAAAGGGCTAAAATGATCTCTATTTTAGCCCTTTGTCTTCTTTTCAGCGTGATAGAAAACCTTTGCAGTCTAGGAATGAGCACCGGCACGCAGGGCTGACAACTGAATGCGAGGGATTGCTTGCGCGCTGAAAAGGAAGCCAGCGGCTTCCTTTTTATTTATTCTTGATGATCATATAAATGCTTTGCACGCAGCCCTACATGTTTGAGCATATCGATGCAGGCATCTTTCTCTTCTTCACTGAGGACACTGATCATCTCATGAATTTCTTTCGCATGATCTGGGAAGATGTCATCAAGCAAAGCTCGTCCCTGCTTGGTAATATGCGCAAATGTCACCCTGCGGTCTTCTGCACAAGCCTTGCGGCTGAGGAGTTCTTTCTTCTCCAATTTATCAACCACATACGTGATGCTGCCGCTTGCAAGTAAAATCTTATCACCGATTTGCTGAAGCGGCTGATCACCTTTATGATACAGCAATTCTAGCACAGCAAATTCAGTTGGATTCAGCCCGTGCTTCACAATATGTTTGTTCATGTGATGATTAATTGAGCGATAGGCACGTGATAATACAATAAATAGTTTCAATGATTTTTCAACATTATGATTTTCCATTTTTTATCATCCTTTATGAAATGCAACCCACTAATGTGACATTAATAAACAATAAGTAAAATGTCAACATTTTGATCCATCTTTAGCACGAAAATGAGACCAGAACGAATCACCTAATTTTTTAAAAATCACACAAGTCATCGTAATAAAGATAGGTTCAATGCTATAATAAGTCTATTAGGTAATACGTTGGAGCGATGAATGATGAGTATACTGAAAGGGTTTTGGAAGAAGATCAGGCTTTACCTTATTTTGGTCATGCTTCCAACCCTAATCATTAGTTATTTTATCTACGAAAAAGAAACTGAAAAAATCGATTTAAAGAACAAACAAACCGCTACACTTATGTTAAATATTCACAAAAATCAAATGAATTATTTAATAAGTGAAACAGAAGCGAGATTAACTTCCCTCGCCATGGGATTTGACCAGCCGCTTGAGACGAAAAAAGTACAAAACATCCTAGAGAAAATCTATAAACAAGAACCTCGTTTTTCAGGTCTGTATCTCCTAGACAAAAAAGGAAATGTAACAGCAAGCACCACCCCGTTAAAGGAAAAAATTAACCTATCATTCAGAGATTACTTTAAACGCATTCAAGTGACCAAGCAGACCGTGATCACAGACAACTATGTGAGCCGAATTACAAAACAGCGGATTCTCTCCATTTGTGTGCCTGTTCTCGATGAAAACGAAGAGGTCACCAATGTACTGATTGCCGCCATTCAAATTGACTATTTAAGAAATATTATGAATGTATTGAACCCTGATCTTCATTTTAAGATGCTGAATCAAAATGGACATGTCGTCTTTACAAGCGGTCCACAGCCAGTACCCGAGGGCGGCAGCACCGTGTCTACATATTTAGATGAAAACAGCTGGAAGCTGGAGGTCTTTCCGCAGCGTGCTTCAACAAGTGAAGTGCTGTCTGTGATGCTCATCCCTTTATCCAGTGCGTTTATTTTATTAAATATTTTATTCACACTCGTCCAATATATCGTGTTAAGGCGGCAAACTCAGCAGGAGCGTCATCAAAATGAAGCGCAAAAGCTTGAATTGATCGGAACACTCGCAGCAAGTACAGCACACGAAATTCGCAACCCATTAACAGGGATTAGCGGATTTATCCAGCTATTGCAAAAGAAGTATCATTCAGAAGAAGATCAGCTCTATTTTTCTGTCATCGAGGAAGAAATTAAACGGATCAACCAAATCGTCAGTGAATTTCTTGTATTAGGAAAACCAACGGCAGAAAAATGGCAGAATAACTCTGTAAAAGAAATTGTAAGTGAGATCATGCCGATCGTATTCTCTGAGGCAAATCTTTATAATGTCGAAGTGGATTTGCAAATCAATACGATTCAAGATGTCGGCGTGTATTGCACAAAGGATCATATTAAACAAGTTGTTTTAAATGTAGCAAAGAACTCTTTAGAAGCGATGCCAAACGGCGGTCATTTGAAGATTGTGATCGAAGCTGAAAAAGAACATGTCATCATTAAAGTAGAGGATACAGGTGAAGGCATACCAGAAGAGATGTTAAAGCACATCTTCCTCCCCTTTATTACATCGAAGGAAAAAGGCACAGGTCTTGGGCTTGTCGTGTGTAAACGAATCATTTCGATGTATGGCGGAACAATTGATATTCATAGCGAAGTGAATAAAGGAACGACTGTCATGATCATGCTTCCTTCTGCTCACTCAGCATAACTGAAGATGTCAGCCGGTTTTGCTTATGCAAGACCGGTTTTTCATGTCAATAAGAGGGGCGGTTCACAGATAAAAGACTCATTTGAGACACAAGATCATGAAAGGAGGGGGCAGATTGTTTCTCATGAAAAAGAAGATGCTGATACTCATTCATCAGGTTGTCCAGTTCTTGACTATATTTAATTGTCTTCTCACCAGTGTAACCTTCCACTTGAGCAGCTTCTACCATTTGTTTTCTCTTCTCATCAATGGACATCAGCAATTGTTCTTTCCTTACGTAAATATTCATGATCTCAGCTCCCGCAATGATTTCGACTGTCTATGCTCAAAATGATCCGACACCAAAATTATACTTTATTTGTAAATTAAATTAAATATGCTTATTTTATTTAATTTTTTACAGCCTAAAGACCTTTTACCCAATCAAATTTGGGGGTAAACTTCAAATTTGGACAGGACTGACACATTGATTAAACAGAATTTTATCCTATGCAGAAGATCAAAATCAACTATTTTCTTTCTCATTTTATGTCTAATTTCCTAAAAAAAAGCTGATCTTCCGCCTCATGCGGAATGATCAGCTCTATCATTAAACCGTTTCTTCCTCGTAAATCGGCACCCAGCCCTCAGTTGTGACAAATATGCGAACTGCGACCACTTTGCGATCCTCTTGAAGTGTAAAGTAATGACGAATGTTTGGCGGAACAGAAATTAAATCACCTGGATTCAATCTCACATCAAAAAAGACGCCATCCTTGCCTTGAATAGCAAAGATTCCGTGCCCGCTCACAATAAAGCGTACTTCGTCATCTGTATGGTGATGCTCACGTTTAAAGTTTTGGAGCAGCTCATCAAGATTTGGCGTGGCATCAGATAATGAAATGACATCCTGCGCTTTGTACCCTCTTTTTTCAGAAATACTTTGGATTTCCTTTTGGAAAACAGTCAAAATCTCTTCCTTTTCCTCATCGGTTAAATCATACTTTTCTGATAAACGGTTTGGCAGCTTTTCAATATCCCAATGCTCATAAATGACCCCTTGGTTTTCCAAATATGATGCTACCTCTTGCTCGCTTTCAAGTAATGTGTTCTCTTCATTATGAATCAAAATCGTCGCCATGTGTTTTTCCTCCTTTTTATCTTACAAGCTGCTGTTGATAAAGCGCTAATTTTAAGTGATAGCTAAATAAAAATTCATATGCTTCTAATACTCGTTTTGCTTCAAAGGCTGTTTTTCCCCAGACTGTAATACCATGATTGCGAATGAGTACAGCACCAGATGACGCCTCTAGTGTCAGATGTTTGGCAAATTGCTCTGCAAGCTGCGGAATATGAGCTGGATTTTCAATAATCGGAATCGACACTTCTGCATCCTCTTCCCAATAACCAAGCGCTTTGATGATTTCGTTGCCTTTAAAACGAATCTCTCCCTTATCCCCATACAGCTCTGACATCACATTATTATCGATTGTATGGACATGGAGGCAGCAGCCTGCTTTCGTCCGTTCATATACGTACGTGTGAAGCAGTGTTTCAGCTGATGGTCTAAGCGGCTCGTTCGGATCATGGGGCTGGCCTGCCGCATTTACTAGCACAAAATCTTCGTTTGTTTCTTTTCGTTTATCTTTGCCGCTTGCCGTCACCAAAAACGTGATTGGATCATCCGACACCTTGATCGATAAATTACCGCTTGTTCCGAAAAACCAATCTCTTTGAGCCAGTTCACGTTTAACGTCTGCTAGCTCCTGCCAGCGTTTGCTCTTTGCGTCTGCCATTCCTTCACTTCCTTTATTTGAACAAATTGCGCTTGTAGATCAATAAATGTGTCATATTCCTTGTGTACGAGCCCGAGCTCTTGACATTCATTGAGCAAGTAGTCGCGCGCAAACGTAAGATCCGCATGCTTCGCCGCCTCCACATCAGTCACTGAATCTCCGATCATGATGATGAAGTCATCCTCATGAGTCAGCTTTCGAATGATTGAGGGCTTGCAGCATCCGCAGCCATTTTGACATGGCGTATCGCAGGCATGCGGCCATTCAATCTGAATATGGCCTTCCACAAATGATGCATGGTTGCAATAAATATCGTCTCGATCGACAATGCCTTCGAGGATGGGGTAGACAAAAAAGTCCATCCCCCCGCTAAGTACATAGAAAGGAATATCTGCTTTTTTTACCTCATCGACAAATTGCTTAAATCCTTCTCGAATCTCTGTATCCTCTAAAATAAATGATTGAATAGCATCCTTCTGATCACTTTTCAGTAATTGAAACATCTGCCCGACGCCTTCTTGAATGGTGATTTCCTTTGACAGGACACCATCCTTCAGCTTCGTCCATTCACTTGGTGCAAACTGTTTCATGATGCGGATGATATTATCATTTTTTGTAATTGTTCCATCAAAATCACAGCATACAATTGGTTTTTTCATTATTCTGCTACCCTTCCCCAAAGATCAAGTGCCGCTTTTAAGTCTTGGCAGGAAGCCGCCTTATCTCGGATGGACTCTTCGTGAATCACGGCATCAATGATCGAACGAAATGCCTTCCCTCCGCCAATGGCTCCCCGCGGATGTCCGTGAATGCCTCCACCTGCATTTATCACATGATCAATTCCAAAATCTTTGATCAATACTGGAACCATTCCTGGATGAATGCCTGCTGACGGGACAGGGAATGTTTTTTGAACCGTATCCTCTTTTACGCAAGCTTCATAGATTCCAAAGGCATCTTTTTTCGAAAGAGCAACCGACCCATAAGGTGAGGGAAAGAGGCTCAAATCAGCGCCAGCATATCGATTTAATTTGCCTAAAAGAAGAGAATGCGAGAATCCATATTCAGGAGAGGATGTCAAAGCACCACTCACAGCGGGATGCGCCATAATCGGCAGTGGAATGTCTGGGTCCTCAGCTAGGCTTTGCATGACATCAAGGCCGTATGCAAAGACATTGAATAAGAGCGCATCTGCCCCAAGTTCAGCGGCCTTTCTCGCTCGATCCTTCAGGTCAAAGGTTCTGCCCGTTAAATTGACAGCATACAGTGTGCGGTGTCCTGTTTCTTCATAGGTTTCTTTTAAAATCGCTTTTCCTTCTTTGATTCGCTCTTCAAAAGGGGCTAATGGACTTTCGAATAAAATTTCATCGTCTTTGATGAAGTCAACCCCGCCTAATGCCTGTAAGCGGAGCTGCTCTTTTAAATCCTGCATATCACGGCCGATAACGCCTTTAAAAATACTCATCAATAATGGACGATCAAACACATTTACCTTTTTTCGTATGCCATCAATTCCAAATACAGGTCCTGGCAGGCTTTTTTTAAATTCTTCAGAAAATTGGATATCGACTAGCTTCACTTTTCCGTCTAGTGAAAGCTTTCCAAAAATCGTCGTAAAAACAGCTGGTAAATCAGCTGAAAAGTTTGCCTCAGGATAAGCAATGGTCACCTCTGATTGATAAAGGCCATTTTCGGCTGGAACAGCCTTTTCTAATACTTTTTCAACTCGGCCTTTATGCTTTTGAAGCTGCTCCTTTTTGAGCTGCGGCAAATCCGTCCATGATCCAACTGTTAAACCAAGCGCGATCTGCTCCGCTTTTCGATTTATTTGTTCATCCTCTCGATGTGTTAATACGTATGTTGCCAGTAATTCACTCACTAGGAATCCCCTTTCGATTGCGTCATGCATATGTTCAATAAAAAAACCTCTTCAAGTGCTTCATGAGCGCCTTAAAGAGGTTGTTTCGTGTCATTCATCCGAATCTTATCTCTCAGCGCTTGCTGCAAGAATTAGCACCGTGCTTCATGGAAGTCGGTTGCCGGGCTTCATTGGGCTAGTCCCTCTGCCTACTCTTGATAAGAATATTCAATTTTCTTAAATATTGCCTGAATTATCGCACCATTTTTTTATGTTGTCAATGGCTTTTTTCAAACAGCTTCAAAGCAGCGATGCGCTGAGCGGCTTCTTGTAACCGCTCCTCACTTGTTAGAAGCCCTACTCGCACGTACCCTTCACCGTGAGCACCAAAGCCATTGCCTGGCGCAACAACAACATGTGCCTTCTCTAATAATAAGTCAGAAAAGGCTTCAGATGTATATCCTTCCGGCACCTTTAACCAAGCAAAAAATGAACCCTTTGGTGCACTGACTTCCCAGCCAATTTCTTTGCAGGCAGCCATCCACACATTCCGCCTTTTCTCATATCGATCATTTTGCACCTGCACGCACGTTTGATCGCTTAATAGCGCTTCCGCTGCTGCATCTTGAGTGGCTTTAAACAGCGAGACAAACAGATGATCCTGATAAAGCTCAACCGCTTCAATAACAGACGAATTTCCTGCTGCGAATCCTACTCTCCACCCTGCCATATTGTACGTTTTAGATAATGTGTAAATTTCTATTCCCGTCTCTTTCGCTCCCTCTACTTGCAGAAAGCTGAGCGGCTTTTCCCCATCAAATCCAATGCCGCCATATGCAAAATCATGGACTACACATAGCTCGTGATCTTTCGCAAACGTAACGGTTTCTTCAAAAAATACACGGCTTGCCGTAGCCCCCGTCGGATTGTTGGGGTAATTTAAATACATTAATTTTGCCTTTTTCTTATCATCTTCAGGCAGCAAATCGTAGTCAGGTAAAAAATCATTTTTTTCAAGAAGTGGCATGGTTACCATATGCGCTCCAGCAAGCACAGCGCCTGACCAATAATCAGGATAACCAGGATCAGGGACAAGAAGCGTATCACCCGGATTCAGCAGACATTGCGGCAGCTCAACAAGCCCTGCTTTCCCGCCAAATAAAATCGCAATTTCCGTTTTTGGATCAAGTGCGACCCCATATTCTCTTTCATAAAAAGCGGCAGCAGCCTTTTTTAATTTCGCTGTTCCACGGAATGAGGAGTATTGATGATTTTCAGGTTTTGCTACCGCTTCCTGCATGGCTTTTACAATGTGCGGAGGAGTTGGCTGATCAGGATTTCCCTGCCCCAAATTAATGATATCTGCCCCTTCCCGCACTTTTTTCTGCACCTTTTGGACAAGGGACGCAAAAAATTGTTTCGGTAATTGTTTCAACACATCTGATTGCTGGAATTCCATTTCTTCACCTTCTATTCAAGTTACGTGACAATACAATCACTGTAATGGATTGTTTTATGAATTGTAAAGCAATTTTGAAAAAAGATTGACATGTAAAGCGCAGCTCTGATAATATCTTGAATTAAGAAATGCAATCAGACACGAAACAATTACATATTGATTTCTCTTATCGAGAGTTGGGCGAGGGATTTGGCCTTTTGACCCCAACAGCAACCGACCGTTAATACCACTGTGAAGTGGGGCGCAGCAAGTAACGCGCCAAGACAATTGTCTTATAGGGCACGGTGCTAATTCCATCAGACGTATGTGCTGAGAGATAAGAGAGGCTTTGAGCATACACACCATCAAGCCTCTTTCTCTCAGGAGAAAGAGGCTTTTTTATATGATTTGGAGGGGAAGCAATTGGTTACACTTACGGCATCATATGAAGAACTAACAGAAAGCTCGGCAGTTGCACTCGCAATTAGACTTGGCTTGATCCAAGAAAGCAGTCATTTGACATGTACTGAAATCGGTGACGGGAATTTAAATTACGTCTTTCATATTTATGATCACAAACAAGAAAAAGGATTGATCATCAAGCAGGCGCTGCCTTATGCAAAGGTGGTAGGGGAGAGCTGGCCGCTTACATTAGACCGGGCAAGAATTGAAAGTGCCGCCCTGATCAAGCAGTCAGAATATGCGCCTCACCTTGTACCAGCAGTCTATTATTCAGATACAGCTCTTGCAGTGACAGCCATGGAGGATCTCTCCCACTTAGAAATCGTCAGAAAAGGGCTAATTGCCGGAAAACAATATCCGCATTTATCTGATCATGTTGGAGAATTTTTAGGAAAAACACTTTTTTACACATCTGACTTTGCTACAAATCCTAAAATCAAAAAACAATTTGTGAAGCAATTTACGAACCCTGACCTGTGTGATATCACAGAAAAACTCGTCTTCACAGACCCTTTCTTCGATAGTGAAACAAATGACTTCGAAGAAGAATTAAGAGAATTTGCAGAAGCGCTTTGGGCAGATCTTGAAGTGCAAGCTAGGGCAGCAGAATTAAAGCGTATCTTCCTGACATCAGCTGAAACATTGGTTCATGGAGATCTTCATACAGGCAGTATTTTTGCAAATGAAACTGAAACGAAAATCATTGATCCAGAATTCGCGTTTTACGGTCCCTTCGGATTCGATATCGGCCACTTTATCGCCAATCTGTTCCTGAATGCTTTATCTCGCGAGAGTGAACACGAGCAGCAGCACCTTTTTGACCATGTCGTCAATGTATGGGCAACCTTCAAAGAAGTGTTCACAAAAGCTTGGAAAGAGGACAGCATTGAAGCGTTTAGTGTATCGGACAGCTTTTTAGAAACAACGTTTGACCGGATTTTAAAAGAAGCAACAGGCTTTGCCGGCTGTGAGCTTGTCCGCCGAACAATTGGTCTTGCTCATGCCGCTGACCTTGATGCAATTCCATCACCAACTAGACGGATTCAGCAGAAAAAAGCAGCACTGACACTTGGAAAAACATTTATCAAACAATATCATGCAGTGGAAACAGCGTCTGACCTCGTCGCATTATTCCAGCCATCTGTAAAGGAGTGACGGGTTTTGTCAAAAGAATTTGAAGTCCCCCGTTCTGTCGAATGGGAAGAAAACCGTATTAACATTTTAAATCAGCAAAAATTACCAACCGAAACCGTATTTGAGCATTTATATACGAAAGAAGATGTGTATGATGCGATTGTGTCATTAAAAGTACGCGGAGCGCCTGCGATTGGCATTACAGCAGCTTTTGGGCTGGCGCTTAGTGCACAAGCAATTGAAACAGAAGAATTGGATGTTTTTAAACAAGAAGTCATTCGAATCAAAGAATATTTAAACAGTGCTCGTCCAACCGCTGTGAACCTCGCCTGGGCATTAGACCGGCTGCTGCAGCGCATTCAGCGTGCAGCATCAGTGAATGCAGCCAAAACAGACCTTGTGCATGAAGCCATTCAAATTCAAATAGAAGATGAAGAAACATGCAGACAAATCGGTCAAAATGCACTTCAGCTCTTTAAATCAGGTGACCGTATCATGACCATTTGTAATGCAGGCTCCATCGCAACGAGCCGGTATGGAACAGCCCTTGCTCCCTTTTATTTAGCCAAAAAGAAAAATCTTGATCTTCACATTTATGCATGTGAAACACGCCCTGTTCTTCAAGGCGCTCGTCTGACAACATGGGAGCTCATGCAAGGCGGCGTGGATGTGACGCTCATTACAGATAACATGGCAGCCCATACGATGAAGGAAAAGCAAATTTCTGCTGTCATTGTTGGAGCTGACCGTATCGCCCGTAATGGAGATACAGCGAATAAGATTGGAACGTTAGGTCTTGCCGTTCTAGCCAAGCATTTTAACATTCCGTTTTTTGTAGCAGCACCGCTTTCAACCTTTGATGTATCCACCCGCGACGGGTCAGATATTCCAATTGAAGAGCGCGACCCGCTGGAAGTAAAGGAATTAAACGGCGTCCCCATTGCACCGCCTGATGTTCAGGTATTCAATCCCGCCTTTGATGTCACTCCTCATCATCTTATTTCAGGCATCATTACAGAAAAGGGAATTATCACATCGAACTATGCAGAAGAGATTGATGCTCTTTTCGCCGAAAGCATCTCCCAGTGATCGCAAAAAAGCGCCGTGTTCTTGTCATTTAAGAGCACCGCGCTTTTTTGGTTCTTGATTCGTTTTTGTTAAGATTTCTTTTTTTTGTTCTTCTGTCAAAACGTTCATTTTGACACATAGTGACGTCACGGCATACATTTTGCCTTTTTTGCCCCAAAACATGCCAGCGCCCTCCTTTTTCCCTCAACCAACTTTTTTAGCTTAATAAAAGGATATGTCGCTTGACAAACATTCGGAACAGGTCAATCGATTTATTTTTGAACAAATGGGATGCCTTCTAATTCAAGGAGGACCGCTTTCATGTCTGTTTTCGATCCTGCATAGCCCGTCAGAGTCCGGTCTTTTCCAATCACCCTGTGACACGGGATAAAAATAGGTAATGCATTTCGTCTGTTAGCTTGTCCGATGGCTCTTACAGCCTTTGGATTGCCAATCGCTTCTGCAATGTCTGCATAGCTTTTTGATTCACCATATGGAATGGCCGACAATGCTTCCCACACCTGCTCTTGGAACGGAGAACCAGTTTGCTTGAGCGGGAGATCGAATACTTGCCGCTCACCTTTGAAATATTCATCTAGCTGCTTTTTCGCTTCTTGTAAGACAGGCGTATCTGCTTGCTTTAGATTCGCTGCCTGCTTTTTTGCTAAAAACGGTTCATCATCAAACATCACCTCGATGATGGCACCGTCCTTTTCTAGTATGTATAATTCCCCGATGGGTGCGTGATAGACGGTATAATACACGTTACTGCTCTCCTTCTTGTTTCTGCTGCCTAAGTGGCAGCGTGAGATGGAAGACGGTTCCTACGCCTTCCTCACTTTCTACCTCAATGGTTCCTTGATGCTCTTCAATAATTTTATAACTAACCATTAAGCCAAGTCCAGTTCCTCTTTCTTTCGTTGTATAAAAAGGCTCGCCTAGACGCTTTAGCTTATCCTCTGCCATTCCGCAGCCTTCATCACGCAGTGAAATGACAATATGCTCCTCGCCCTTCCGCTGAATGCTCACATAGACATTTCCTTTGCGCGGCATGACTTCAATTGCATTTTTTAAAATGTTAATAAAGACCTGCTTTAATTGGTTTTGTTCACAATAAATGAGCGGAATCTCATCCAGTACATTGAGATGCATTTGAACATTGCCAAGATTCGCCTGTGCGTGCAGAAGATCCATCGTGTCTTTCACAATTTGCACCACATTTTTTTCTTCATATACAATGGCTTGCGGTTTCGCTAAAATCAAAAATTCGGTGATGATGGATTCAATCCTTTTCAGCTCTGATGTGATGACATTAAAATAGAGCGAATATTCCCCTTCTATATTTCCTTTTAACAGCTGAATGAAGCCTTTTAATGCTGTCATCGGGTTTCTAATTTCATGAGCAATTCCAGCGGCAAGCTCTCCGACCACATGAAGGGTATCTGATTTTCTCACCCGCTCTTCTAATTCCTTCCGCTCTGTCACATCTCTAAAGATCGCCAAATTCATATTATGGATAATGTTGCGTTTAAAAGAGAATTCCAGGATACGCTGATCTGGATGGTTCAGTACAAACGGAACCTCATTATCCATTTCATCTAATGACATCGCCTCGGCGGGCTGAGCCAAATTTTCTATTTGATAAGGGGCAAGGATGTGGAAAAGATTCATTTCTGTTAAATGATCGTCCTTCAATTGAAGCAGCTCGCTGGCAGATGGATTGACTTCAATGATTCGGTATTGATTATCAAAAAGAACAATGCCGTCCATTGAGCCATTAAAGACTTTACGGAATTTGAGCTCACTTTCGCGCAGCTCCTGCTCCATTCTTTTTCGATCACTTACATTACGTAAAATGGTTAAGTGCTGTCCTTCTAATACCGCATGCTTTGAAGTAAACTCAAGCTCTTTATACTGTCCATTAGCCATTTTGAACAACAGCTCTTCCCTTATTTCATCATTCCGGATATAGCGTCTTCTTGTTGGTCTATATCTCTTATCAGATTTGACGAGAAAGTCGGTGAGTTTTTTGCCAATCAGCGAGTGCATCGGTAATTCAAAAATTCGGCAGGCTGATTCATTGGCTTTCACAATCTCTCCATCGTCCGCCCATATGATGATGGCATCCATTGCATTTTCAAAAATTTCTCTAAAGCGTTCTTCACTTTTTAACAGCTTCTCTTCCATCAGTCTTTTTTCTGTAATATCCCGCATGATGGACATATAAAAACCACTCATCACATTTGATGTAATGGTGAGTTCAAATAATTTTTGCTGGCCAGATTGAAGGGTAACAGGAAGCTCCCCTTTTGCTTTCCCTGTTTCTTTAAGTGACGTTAAAAGATGCTGCAAGGCGGGAAGATTTTCTTCTTCGACAAATTCATGTAAATAGCGATCGGTTAAATCAGTCTTTTGCAGCTCAAAGCTCTGACAAAAAGAATGATTCGCATCAATCATGCAGCCATCCTGATCAAAAATGACCATCCCGTCAATGGCTCGGTCAAACAAATCTTTGAACAGCTGCTCATTCATGGAGCGTTCTCGTTCTAATATTTTCTTTGAAGAAATATCTCGCATGACCACAATATATTGCTGACTCATGGTATCGTGCTCTGCGACAAATTCAATGTATTTTGTCTCACCATTTTCCAGCTGAATGGAGATCTCTCTTTTTAACGTACCTTTTCGAAAAAATAGATCGAGTGAGCATTCAATTTTATCTTTCGGGATGCCGTATAGGAAATCTAGAACGGATTTATTGAGGAGGTCTTCTTTCGGTGTCTGGACAAGCCTGCATGTTGCTTCGTTGGCTTGGATGATGTTGAGGTGCTGATCAAATATAAAAATGGCATCTAGCGTCTTATTTAATAGCATTTTTTGCTGCATTAACTCAGTTCGCAAATATTCGTTCTCTTTTTCTAATTTTCTGATATCTCCCGCAGGGGTTAACCTATTGCCATCGAGCGTTTCAGTCATTCTCTTACACTCCTTTTCCAGCCTCATTCCTCTACAATATTTCTACAATATTTTCATTGTTCCTTCATTCGACTCATAAAAAAAGATAACTTTTTACACGAAGACTGTCTCATTTATTTCATTTGGATGACAGGATTGTATAACGGTTCACTTTTCTTACGCTTCTTTTACAACCATTCTACAATTTCACTTCAAATAGCGAATTGAGCGAAAATGTATTTTAGAATGAGGCAAATAAGGGAACAGTGCACTTAGAACATTTATGTTTGAAATCGAGCAGGAAAGGTGATGTTATGGCATCTTCACGAGATAGTTATTTTGATAATGCGAAATTCCTTCTGATTTTTCTAGTTGTTTTTGGTCATTTGTTACGATCATTCATTCATGATAATGACTGGATGCTCTATTTATACAAGTTTATTTATACCTTTCACATGCCCGCCTTTATTTTAGTTTCTGGCTTTTTTGCAAAAGGGTTTAGAAAACCGGGCTTTATGAAAAAAGTCGCCGTTAAGCTGATCATCCCATATTTAATCTTTCAGGTGATCTATTCGGTTTACTATTATCTCTTGCAGGATCAAAGCATGGCCAATTTAAATCCAATTGATCCACAATGGTCCTTATGGTTTTTAATTAGTTTATTCTTTTGGAATTTGCTGCTCATTCCTTTTTCAAAACTGCCGTTTCACTGGGCGATGATCGTCAGTTTATCGATTGCTTTACTCGTCGGTTATGTGGACAGCATCAGCGATACACTCAGCTTATCACGTACGTTTGTCTTTTTGCCTATGTTTTTAGCTGGATTCTATTTAAAAAAGCAGCATTTTGAATTCATCCGTACAAGCAAAGGAAAGCTGGCAGCACTTTTTGTATTAATGGCTGTGTTCCTGTTTTGCTACTTCTATGAATTTGATTATTCCTTCTTATTTGGCTCAAAGTCGTATGCTTCTCTTGGGGATGAAGGAATGATTGCGGCGATGAAACGAATGGCATGGTATTTGCTTGCATTTGGCGCTACTTTCAGCTTCTTTGCATTAGTTCCAACACGCCGTTTCTTCTTTACAAAATGGGGAACAAGAACGTTATATGTTTATTTATTACACGGCTTTGTGATCAAGCTGCTAAGAACCACTTGGTTTGATGACTGGGCGCTAAATGCAGCAAGTGTACTCATTTTATTGCTGCTGACCATTCTGTTAACCTTTACCCTGTCTAGCACTTTTGTCAAAACCGTTGCACAGCCAGTGATCGAGCTCAAAATGACCCATCTCATGCGAACGATCACCGGCAGGCAAGGCAGTTATATCAAATAAAAACGATCCTTCATGGATCGTTTTTTCTATTTCTTATTCTGCTGACATGCATCATCTTTCTTTGGCTTTACCAACGTATCAATCCATTTGCTGCTGTTAATATCTCCAAGCTCACTGCCAAATTCCTCTTCTAAAATATCTGGGTCCATTGGCTTTTTATGGTCCTTCATCTCTTTGCTCTTCATATGCTTCTTAGTCACGAGATGCTCCCCCTTGTTTCCCTTTATGAGAATTTCGGTTTGCCTGACGATCTCTTGATTGTTCGTCAAATTGAGTTTGTCCTTGATCATGTGCCATACTTTCTGTCGGCGTCATATTATTTGTTAATGCTTCATTTTTCGCTGCTTTTCTTTTCATCTGAATTCAGTCCTTTTTTGACAGGTTTAGTTCTTCTCTTAATTGGTCAAGGAGTTCTTTCATTTGCTTGACCGTCACTGGCTTTTCCTCAGGTTTTAACTCATAGCCAATTTGCCCATTGGCTTCTAGCGTGGCTTTTTTGAGACAGCTGATGTCAGTGATGCCTTGCTGCTTTAAACGCATTTTAAATTCGTCCCTTGTGAGCCTTGTTTTCTTCAGCTTATGATCAAGCATTTGGCCATCCTGTAAAATCACGACCGATTTGCCTGAAAGCAATTTTTCAAAAAAATCCGATTGAATCGACAGCTTCTCCATAATGACAAGTGCCACAATAAAGATGGTAGCTGCATAAATGGTTTCAAGTAAATTATGCTCAATAAAGGGTTGGATAATAATCGATCCGATTGAAATCATGATGACTGTTTGTTGTACAGTTAATTGACTAATCGATTTAGGCCCTGCTATTCTCAGCAGCAAGGTACCAACTAGCAGCATGACAATTGCTTTCCATAACACATCCAGCACGTCTCGTTCACCTCTTACCTATAGATTGCGAACATCCCATGTGATTTAGCCAGTTAGATAATGGAAATAAAAAAACAGCATTCGAATTGAATGCTGTAAGATGTTGAAAAAGGGCCAAAATGATCTTCATTTTGGCCCTTTGTTTTCATTTCAGCGTGATAGAAAACCTTTGAAGTCTAGGAAGGACGAGCACCGGAACGGAGCGAATTTGACATTCGTGAGTACCGGAGCGCAGAACTGCGGGCGAATGCGAGGGTTTGTCTACACGCTGACAGCATTCAAATTGAATGCTGTTTAGCCAATAATGACGCGCTCTTTCGGATAATGATAATTTGCTTCGCTTTCTCTTCGGCCTATTAAATATAAAAAGCTTGGAATACCGATCCGGCCAATAAACATGACAACCATGATGATACATTTACCAAACACAGTGAGATCTGAGGTGATCCCAAGCGACAGCCCCGTTGTTCCGAAAGCAGAGCAGACTTCAAATAAATTTTCAAGAAGTGTATTATGCTCTGTTAAGGATAACAGGAACGTAGCACCAAAGACCAAAATAAAGGCCATCATGGTTACCATAAGAGATTTATTAATATCCGCTTGATGAAGCTCTCTCTTGAAGATTTTGATGGATTTATTTCCCCTAGCAAAATGAAACAAGGCAAGTAAATTAAGAGCAAACGTAGTTGTCCGAATGCCGCCCCCCACAGAGCTTGGGGAAGCCCCGATAAACATGAGCATACATAAAAATAAAAGCGTCGGTTCCGTCAGCTGCGTAATATCTAACGTTGTCAGCCCCCCGCTTCTTGTTGCAGTCGATTGAAACAAAGAATAGAACAAGATTTCGTGCCAGCTTTTCCCTACAAAGCTAAACCCGGCTTCAAGTGCATATATTCCAATCGCTCCAACAACGACAAGGCCGCCGAACGTGAGCGTTGTGATTTTTGTAAACAATGAGAATGATGCGTGCTTTCGGTCCTGATTGAACAAATAATCCTTCACTTCCACGAGCACAGGAAAACCAATCGCTCCAAAGATGATCAGCAGCATCGTAATAAACTGGACGAAATAATCATCTTTGTAAGGAATAAGAGAACTCCCTGTAATATCGAAGCCCCCATTGGTTGTCGCACTAATACTTGAGAAGAAGCCATGTAAGAAAGCGCCTTGCACATCGTAATACTTGAGAAAATACATGCTTAAAATCAGCCCGCCGACAAACTCAATCAGCAAAATTAAATATAAGACCTGCTTCATTAGTTTCACAATTCCAGATAAATTGCTTTGGTTTTGATCTGCCATGATAAGCTTTCTTTCTTTAATTCCAATTCTTTTTCGCATAACTAGCCATACGAAGGTACCGAGCGTCATAATGCCGATGCCTCCGATTTGCAGAACAAATGCAAGGATCCACATCCCTGCCACACTAAATGTTTGTGAGGTGTCGACAACAGTCAGTCCTGTAACACTTACAGCACTCACCGCTGTAAACAAGGCATCAATGAATGTCCATTTGACTCCCTCTTGATGAGCCACTGGCAGGCTGAGAAGAATAAACGACACGGTCACAGCAAGAAAATAATAAAGGGCAATCAACTGAAAAGCTGACAGCCGGTCAATTAGCTTTTTTATAGGATTCATTGTCATTCCTTCTTTTATCTATCTTTTCGAATACCTTTATCATTTTAATGAAAAGAGACATGATTTTAAAGCTATTTTATGCTTTATTTTCTTTTTCATCAAAAAGAAAAGACATCCTGTAAAAGAATGTCTTTTTCCTCTTTCTTATTTTGCTTCTAGTCTTCTGATTCTTTCGTTTAAATCAGGGTGTGTTGAGAAAAGAGAAGCTTTTCGTTTACCGCTGATTTTAAGTGTAGCGACTGCTGTTTGATCATCATCTTTGATTCTTGACGTGTACGCCTCAAGTGAACGAAGCGCATGAATCATTTTATCTTTACCTGCAAGGTCGGCTCCGCCGCGGTCTGCATGGAATTCACGGTGTCTAGAATATGCAAACACGACAAGGCTTCCTAGGATAGAGAAAATGATTTGGAAAACAATCACAGCGATAAAATGAACAATCGGCACAAGCTCTTCGCGTGAAACAAAACGGCTAGCGATCCATGCCGCAATTCTTGAAAGGAACACAACAAACGTGTTGACGATTCCTTGAAGCAGCGTCATGGTCACCATGTCACCATTTGCAACGTGAGCGACTTCGTGGGCGATTACACCTTCAACTGCTGCATCATCCATTTCCTGAAGCAATCCAGTTGATACCGCAACAAGTGATCTTCTCTTAGAAGGACCTGTTGCAAAAGCATTTACTTCAGATGATTGATAAATACCAACCTCAGGCATTTTAGAAAGGCCTGCTGCTCTTGATAGTCTGTGCACGCGGTCAACTAGCTGCTGCTCATCATATGTTAATGAATCCTTTTCTGGATTTAACACGCGTACACCCATCATCATTTTTGCCATCCAGCGAGACATTGCAAGTGACATAAACGAGCCAACAAAACCAACAACTGCACTGAATACAAGAAGATAAAGGATATCAAGTCTTCCGTCTGCTCCTATATAAGAACCAACACCAGTTGCTGCACTAATAACCGACAGTACAATACCAATCGTAGTGATAACAAGAATGTTCGTTAATATAAACAGAAATATTCTCTTACCCATACATAACCTCCGCTGTCATATTAAGTTCAAATGAACTTATTAATAAAATTATAAAAATAAACGTCTCAAATTGCAAGGAAAAAGGAATCACTTTCTTTGTTTATCATAACGGCTAAAGCCCCGTCACATCAATATTTACGACATTTGCCCCAGCAGAAAAGTGAACAAATTGTGACGCACAGGTCTGATTTTGAGTTTATTTTGCATTTTCATCAAAAAGAGACTATGATGTTGAATTAGATCAATAATCACGTTTTGACGTACAAATGAGGTGGAACATGGTTACTTTTAAATTAACGAGAATTGACATGACAAGACTTCTGTATTCTCTAAAAGGAGAGGGAGATCTGACTCCGCTTCAGCTTTTGAAACTATCTGTAAAAAATGGCAAGGATCATGACTATGATGAATTAAAGATCCCGTCTTTTTTTGAGAAGCTTGAACGGCGGAAGCAAAAATCAGAGCATGGTCTTTCTACAAATGAAATTGTTGAGCTTGGCAACTTGTGTGAGCTGACTTCTCTTAAATCGACGGCGATCCAAAATTGGATCAAACGTGATATTAAAGATATGATTGGCCATCCAGAGCTTGGCAAAAAGTACTCTATTGATCAGGTCGTTATTTTATTAATTGTCAGGGATTTAAAATCAGTTTTTGACTTCGATACCATACGTATGATCTTATCTGCCTTATTTAACACCATCACAGATCGAACAGATGATATTATTAGTCCAATCCGTTTTTATGAAGCATATGCGCACGTCCTTGATTTTATTTATCACCATACACAATTTCCATTAAAGGAAACAAATTTACGAGAAATAACCGAGGAGCAGACAGACAAGCTTCATGACGAGTTTACAGAATTGACGAAGAGCCAATGGAATTTGATTAAAGGGATTATCAGTTCTACCGTCTTCTCTGTATTTACTTCTCATTTGCAAAGTACAGCTCAAGAAATGATGTATAATACGCTGCAGCTGAATAAGGGATAAATAAGAACCGAGGTGACCTTCATCATCTCGGTTTTTTGTACAGCAATTGCCAGCATAATTGTACGGCTTTTTTTTCAAAATAAGAAGGCGCAACAAACATGAGGTGAAAGGAGGAATACGAACATGGCAAATCGAAATCAACTTCTTGTTCCTGGAGTAGAACAAGCTTTAGATCAATTTAAATACGAGATCGCTCAAGAATTTGGCGTCACTCTCGGTTCAGATACAGTTTCACGTGCAAACGGTTCTGTTGGCGGTGAAATCACAAAAAGACTCGTTCAACAGGCTCAATCACAAATGGGTAATCAATCTAAATCATGACATGGTGAAATACGCCGGAGCTATTCTGGCGTTTTTTTATTGTTGATATGTGTGCTCATGCCGGTTCTCGCGATAAGGAAACGGTGCACCTTTCCCTTTTTGCTTTGCATGTTCTCTTTTTTGTTCAGCGGATGGATGGTTCTGATCCCTGCCGTTTTTTTTTGCGTGTTTTTCTGCATCACCACGTGATGTACCGTTCCAGTGTCTTCTTTCATCAGGATCAGTTGAGTGATTTTTTTTTTGCTCTTTATCGAAAGAATGATCCTTTTCTTCCTTTATGTTGCTGTCTTTGCTTTCATTATCAGGTTTTTGAGGCTTTTGAACAGATCCTTGCTCTTCCCTCTCTGCCTCCTTCTGCTCTTTGTGCTCAGCTTCAGGAGCCTCTTGATCTGGCTGCATCTCTTCGCTATCGTCTGTCTTTACGTCTTCTTGATTGTCTTTATCTGCTTGTTCTTCTTCATGTTTCTTAGGATCTTCTTCCTTCACAGCATCGTTCTCTGCTGCGTCTTCATCCTTTTTGATGTCTTCATGTTCTTTATTTTGCATTTCTTGATTTCTAATATATGTTCCTGTTGAAATGCCTGCCTTTTGAGCTTTTTCTCTTGTTTCCAGGTCACTTTCCACAGTTTCCAGCTTATAATTGCGTTTTTGATATTCACCAGAAATGGTGTTAATTTTGCTTTTTACGTTTGTTTTATATGTATTGTCCTGCTTGTTTTCATAAACGGTTGAAATATAAATACTTTTAGAATTGTTCACATATCCTTTTTTGTCACAGTCATCTATAATTTCCTGCACGACTTTGGTCATGTCGTTTTTTTCTAAATCCTTCATACTCGCCAGTACTTGCTTTGCATCTTTATTCAGCGGTGTGACACCGATCACTTGATAATTGTGATCAAGCTTCAGCTCAAAGCTTGGATTAATGTCAATTGTCATATACGCATATGCTTTTTGACTTGAGAAAGATGGCATCATAGTAAAAATCACGACAATAATCGCTGCTATTGATAGGATTCCTGCATTTAACGGACGTAAACGAAGCAGGTCAAAAAAACCGGCTCTTTTTCTTTCGAGACGTGATTCATTCGGAAAAGTCACTTCTTGGCCGATTTCATAGTTTTGCTCTTCATATTTTGTCCGCAGAAATTGTCCATCAGGGGTCAGCAGCGTGACATATTTTTTGTTTTTCTCTACTATAATGCCTCTTCTCATGAATTAAGCACCCCTTTAAGGTAATCTTTCAAATACACATAATCACCTGTCATAATGATCGCCATCGCAATGATATATTTTCTATTTCTCTCAATCGTTTTGCGGCTGACTTCCACTAGCTTTTCCAGCTGTTTGACAGGCAATTGTTTTTTCTGAAATAAAATGGTTCTCAGCTCATCGTGTTCAACGAGTGTATGGGCTACTTTAATGGCATTTTGTCTGGCATCTGCATGCTTTGGTGAATGCTCAAGCAGCTCTTGAAACGTGAGACCGTAAACTTTCAATCGTTCTTTAAAATGTTCAATCTCTTCTCTTCTATGTTCTTGTTCAATTAAACGCCTATATTCATTTGCAGAGAGCTCTGCTTCAATCATGCTTTGAGAGTATTCGCCATTCTCACTTTCTTGCAGGTCCATTTGAACCGTTGGCGCATTTCTTGCTTCTTTTCGAATATAGTCAATCACTTTTCTTTTAATAATTAATTCTGCGAAAGCAAGCAGTGAGTTTCCTTTTTCGGCAGAGTATTTTTCTATCGCTTCATTAAAGGCTATTAAGCCTATGCTGAATTCATCATCTTTTTCATCTATATATCGTTTACAAACGGATGAAACCGTCTTAGCGACAAATGGTTTGTATTGCTCTATTAATGCATTTTGCAGTTCGATATCACCTTGTTGAATACTGATAGCCGACTGCTCTAATGTTTGCTTTTTCTTTCCTTTTTTAAACAAAAGGCTAAGCAATGGTTTCACCTCAGTTCTCCCTATATTACTCATTTATGATAGCTAATTTATGAGGGAAGCGCAAAGGAAGAAATGAGGAATTCATTTCCTGTTACTCAATTATGACATGTATGTCACCATCTACTTTACAATGTTTCGTCTAAAAGCAAAGAAATAAGGGGGTATCTCCCCCTTATTTGTAATATACGTGTTATGAAAATGAAATGATATTTCTTTCAAAAAACCTACTCTCCCAGGCGTGCCTCTTGTTTCTCCTCGTTTTCCTGCCCGCCTTTTCTTGATGGACTTGATAAAAACCAGCCAAATGCTGCAATTGCGAGAAGCACTGTCCAGAAAATGACTTTCCATAATGCTGAATGGATAAAATGAGACGATACGACCCCGATGGCTGGATGTGACAGTGTATAAAGCGTGAGCTTCACACCCACCCATCCGACAATGACAAATGCTGCTGTTTCTAGGCTCGGTCTTGTTTTGAGCAGTTTCACAAAGACCGTTGCTGCAAATCGCATAATAACAAGACCAATGATACCGCCTAATAGAATAACAATAAATTGACCGCCATCGAGTCCACCGATTTGCGGAAGACTTGTTTTTGGCAGTGTCACAGCTAAAGCGACTGCCGCTAAAATGGAATCTACAGCAAAAGCAATGTCGGCAAGCTCTACTTTCACGACTGTTGCCCAGAAGCCGCTTTGTTTCATGTTTGTATCTGTTTCCTTTTTCTTAAATACGTGCGATTTTAAAATATGGTGAATGGAAATATAAAGAAGATAAATGGCACCAATGGCTTGAACTTGCCACACATCCACTAAAAACGAAATAAGAAACAGAGAACCAAATCGCATAATAAATGCTCCTGCAAGTCCGTAAAACAGTGCCTTTTTTCTTTGTTTTTCAGGAAGGTGTTTGACCATCACGGCCATGACCAGCGCGTTATCAGCTGCTAAAATCCCTTCTAATCCAATCAGTACGAGCAGAACCCACCCGTACTCTAAAATAATGGCTGCATCCATCATCATTCCTCCTTGTTTTTATCTATTGTCCCACAACAGACAAAGGCTTATGAATGCAAAAAAGACCTTTGCCTGTAATGGCAAAGGTCTTGCTAGACATGTGATATGTAGAATCATGCCAACAAAGCCGATGAACATCAGTCCATGTAATGACGACTTTGTTTCCGGTAAAAACCGGACGCTACTCCCCTTTGGCGGGATTTAGAATATTTAGATTACTTATATCTTAATCAATAGACACTGAATTGTCAACAGGTGACTTTCTGTTCGATCCATTGATTAGGCAGTTGGCGTTTCTGTTTTTCTTTTTCTTCGTTTTATAAATAGGTACAGAACAAACAATAACACAACACCGATCCCAATTGGTAAAAGATAAGGATCTAACATAGCGCCAACCTCTTTCCAGTTCTCCCCAAGCATAAACCCAAGATACACATATACAAACGTAATTGGTGTAATCGCCAAAAACGTATACAGGCAAAAGACCCACACATTCATCTTAGCAATACCGCACGGGATGGAGATCAGTGTTCTGACTCCTGGTATAAACCGGCCGCTGAATGCGACCAATCCGCCATGCTTTTCAAAGAAAGCATCCGATTTATCAAGTGACTCAGGTTTTATAAAAAAGTACTTTCCATATTTATTTAAAAAGGGTCTGCCGCCGTAACGTCCTAACCAGTACAAGGTCAACGGGCCAGCCACGCCGCCAATGGAGCCGGCCGCCACAACACCGATAAAGGCCATGTCCCCTTCTGAGACCCAGTAACCCGCAAGAGGCAAAACCACTTCAGCAGGTACAAATTCAATGCATAATGCGAGGAAGATGCCAAAGTATGACAAGTTCTTAAAGGCATCAGCTAATGAAATAATAAAATCTTCGATGTTTATCAATCCCTTTCACACATAATCATTTGACTGATTCTATCTCTTTTAGAATCACACCATATATTAAACGAATAAAACCGAAGAAACGATTCACTTTTCATCGTTTTTTTACATTAAATTTGATTTTACTATAAAAGAAGGATGAAAAAAACGTTGATTGTTTTATTTAAGTGAAGGAAAGGTGAACACAGAAGCCATTCGATCCGATATATTAAGTATATGTCTGTTTTAAGATACAGGAGGTTTTCTTACATGACCCATTTAACAGGAAGCTACAATGGATGGCTTGTCTTTCTGTCAATCGCTGTCGCCGCTGTCGCCTCCTACTCAGCTCTTCATATAGCCAGCAGGGTAGCACAGTCAAGCGGTGCAAAGAAAAAGGTATGGCTGCTCATTGGTGCAATGATCATGGGAATGGGGATATGGTCGATGCATTTTATTGGCATGATGGCATTTCAAATGCGTGTTGGCATTACATATGATACGTCCTTACTGATTTTATCGATTTTGGCCTCATTTATCGGATCCTTGATTGCTTTTTCAATATGCATTCAAAAGCAGGTCTCTAGAAGACGGCTGTTCATTAGTTCAATCACCATGGGTACAGCTATTTGCAGCATGCATTATCTTGGAATGGAATCAATGGCCAATGTCTCAATCAGCTATGATCCAGTCCTCTTTTTTCTTTCATTTTTCATCGCTGCCATTGCCTCCTACTTTTCATTGAAGCTCTTCTTTCGTGTTGAGCACATGAAAAGTAAACGGAAGAATTATCTTTTAAAGAGCCTTGGTTCAATGTTGATGGGCGGTGCTATAGCAGGCATGCATTATACTGGTATGGCTGCCTCTACCATGTTTTATCATTCAAATGGACAGGCTGCTGCAGGCGGCTATCTTGAAATGTCGCCATTCAGTCTGTCGATTTTCATCGGATTGATGACACTTATTGTTCAAACGCTGATGATCTTTGGTGCCTATATTGATCACCGGATCATGACGCAGTCAGATCAGCTGAAAGAAAATGAACAGCGGTTTCAATCGCTCATCAAACATAATATAGACGGCATTATCGTGTTATCTGTCGATCAAAAGGTTCTTTCTGCAAATGACTCTGGTAAACAAATCTTAGAGTTGTGCAATTCTAAGATTGGTGATGATGTCAGCCAATATGTGATGCCGACTGAGTTGTGGGAAGAATTTATTTCTCAGTCAAAAAAGGCCATCACACGCGAAGCAGAACTGAAAACAGCAGATCGTTTTTATTATTATCATGTCACTTACATACCTGTTCATGTGAACAATTCACTCGACAGCATTTATCTTGTTTTAAAAGATTTAACGCAGCAGCGGATTGCAGAAAAAGAAATTCATGTGATGGCACATTATGATGCACTAACAGAGCTTCCTAACCGCCGCCACGGCATCAATCATTTAAATGATGTTCTCTCCGCTCAAGAAAAGTCAAAAACATCAACAGCGGTTCTGTTTCTGGACTTAAATCGTTTTAAAATTATTAATGATGCACTTGGTCATAACATAGGAGACTTACTGCTGAAAGCTGCCGCAAACAGACTAACGCAATGTTTACCGGACAATGGCTTTATCGCAAGACTTGGCGGTGATGAATTTTTAATGATCTTTCCCCACATGGATCATGATACACATAAAATCGAACAATTTTCTAAAAATATCATCCATCAATTTGAACGTCCTTTTTTCATCCAGAACCATCAGCTCATTACATCGATCAGCATTGGAATCGCTATCTCTCCGCAAAATGGAAAAAACGGGATGGAGCTGATGAGAAAAGCCGATATGGCCATGTATTTATCCAAAAAACATAAGCAAAGCCGTTATGAATTCTTTACCGAATCCATGGAAAGATTGAGTGAGGACAGGTTAAACCGGGAGCTGGAGCTAAGGGATGCCATTCAAAGAGAACAATTTGTCCTTCACTACCAGCCGCAAGTCAGTGCCAAAACAAGAAAAATGACTGGGGTTGAAGCCCTTTTGAGAATGAAGGCACCAGATGGTTCCTTAAAGTCACCTGAGGCTTTTATTGAGCTGGCAGAGGAATCAGGTCTGATCATTGATATTGGCAGATGGGTCATTGATACGGCTGGCAAGCAGGCAAAAATGTGGTATGACGATGGGCTGAAGATTCCTGTGGCTGTCAATTTATCTGCGAAACAATTCAATTCTGAAGACTTAATTGATTTGATCAAGCTGACACTGAAAAAATACGATCTGAAACCGTCACTCTTGGAGCTTGAAGTCACAGAAAGTATGACAATGGACAATATCAAGCAATCAAAACAGGTGTTAACGTCGCTGAAACAGCTTGGCGTCCGCATTAGTATTGATGATTTCGGTACAGGCCACAGCTCATTAAGCTATTTAAAGGATTTACCGATTCATCGACTGAAAATTGATAAATCCTTTATAGAGGATATTTTAAGTGATTCAAAGTCTGAACAGATTACAGGGGCTATTATAGCGATGGGACATCAATTATCTCTCGAAGTGATAGCAGAAGGTGTTGAAACATTTGCACAGGCTCAGCTATTATCTGCCCAGGGCTGTGACGACCTGCAAGGGTTTTATTATGCCAAGCCGCTGCCAGCAAGCGATATTGAAAAATTCATCGCCTATCCGGCGCTGCTTGACACATAAAAAAGGTGCCATCATTGGCACCTTTTCGTTTTATCTAAATAATAAATGCTGACTGTGAATACCTGCTTTTTTCAATAGACTAATCAATTGCTCTTGCTCTTCACGCGTCAGACCAGAGAATGCACGCGCAATCCGAAGAGAGTGGATCGGATAAATCTTGTCAAGATAGCTTCGCCCTTTTTCCGTTAAATGGGCATAAACAGACCGTTTATCCTTGGGGTCCTGTTCTCTTTCAATGAAACCATTTCGTTCTAATTTGTCAATTACGTACGTCACATTCCCGCTGACAAGCAGGAGTCTTGAGCCGATTTGCTGAAGCTTTTGAGCACCTCTTGTGTACAGTAATTCAAGAACGGCAAATTCAGTTGGATTGAATCCATGCTCTTTGCTGTCTCTAATACTGTGTTCTGAAACGCTTTTAAATGCTCTTGCAAAAACCTTGTAAAGCGTCATTGAGCGTTCTACTTCTTCTTCATTAAACGATAGTCTCATCACATATCTACCTCTTATAATATTTTTTTAACTTCAAGGCTGTCTTGCGGTGCAGTTGGAGCCTTTCGTAAAAAATAGAAGTACGTTTTTGAAAACCCTTTCAACCACATAAGTGACTCCATTCGTGTTATGTATAAGGTTTCGATATAAACTTTTAAAATCCTTCTTATTTTTCACAATCATCTCGAAAAAAAGCTTTTTCAGCAAACCATCAAGATGCGACACACTTTAACAAAATCTGTAAAGAATCTATGGTTTCTTACACTTCATTCGCCAAATTTCTACAAAATTCAATATTGCTATAATATTAAACACAAAAAAAGAACCCTTTATGTGACATACGCACATTTCAAGGGATTTTTACAAATAGCGCTCTGTTTTGTTGAAAAAGAAATGATACTCTTTTTTTAAGTCACTAATTGTCATGTCCTTGGCCGCATCAGGGCTGTAAACCCCTAATGAACATAGCTGCTTCGTATAATAATGTCTTTCCTTTGCTAAAGCTTCTTTTAATATACGCCGCACCGATTATCCCTCCTATCAAGTGATTTGGATCGGGTGCTTATGAAGACTTCTTATACAAATCATTTTGCATGGCTCTTAGAAGCGCATGTGCATTCTGACCTGCAGCCTGCATGAATTGCTCAAGCAATTCATCCCTCTTCACATCTAATGCGATGATTTCTTTTGCCATACGAATGATCTGTGCTTGCTCCATCATATGCTCCTCCTCCTATGTCAACTCACCATGATTATATGCCGCCGTAAGATGTATTGCACACTCCCTGTTATCTTTCCTTCCATGGTTTTTTCATTTTTTTCGTTTTTGTGTTATATTTTCTAACAAACGATAGGTTTTTTTCCTTCTCGTTCTATATAATATGAAGAAAAGACTTGCAGGGGTGAGTATATGACGCAGGAAGATGTATCTTATAAAGATAAAAAAGTCATTTCAATCGGGATTGTCAGTGAGCTAACAGGGCTTTCCGTCAGGCAAATCCGATATTATGAGGAACGTAAACTCATTTACCCCCAGCGGTCAACAAGAGGCACACGGAAATATTCTTTTGCAGATGTTGAACGTTTGATGGACATCGCCAATAAACGAGAAGACGGTGTGCAGACAGCTGAAATTTTAAAAGACATGAAGAAAAAAGAACAAGCGCTAAAAAGCGGACAATTTAAGAAAAAAATGCTGGAAGGCCAGATTAACGCACACTTTCGGTATAAAAATCGTTAAACAAAAAAAGAATCGCTCTTTTGAACGATTCTTTTTATTTAGAGGAAGCTTCAGTACCTTCTACAACCCCTACAAAGTCAATCAGCACGCCACCTCTTTCAGGATCTTCTTTCACCCGCAGGGCAAGTGCCTTTTTCTTCCCGGTTTTTGCTTCTTCATAATTCGCATGAAATACATGAATGCTGGCTTCTTCCAATTGAAAATCCTCATAAGAAAGCGTGTCTATGCCCCATTCTTTTTTCAGTTTCAGAATGTCATCTGGGCTCGGGACTGCGCCTTCGACGTAGATGTCTTCCATTTTTCTTTTATTTCCTTCGGTGATGGCTTCAAGCATATGCTCTGCAGCCACTAGCCTTCGGTCTTTCCCCTCGTCCTCCCTTTGACATGCACTCAGCAAAAACATACATATCAAAACGAATAAGAATTTCTTCATGTTTCTCTCCCACCTTCTCCTTAAAATGTAAAGGATGGAAGCGCTATATGCAATCTTTATACAAAAAAAGACTGTAAAACGTCATGTTTTACAGTCTTAGATTGTGGACAAGGGGCTAAAATGATGTTTATTTTAGTCCTTTGTCTACCTTTCAGCGCGATCTGAAAACCTTTGAAGTCTAGGAAGGACGAGTACCGGAGCGGAGCGAATTGAACATTCGTGAGCACCGGCACGCAAGAACTGACAACGAATGCAAGGGTTTGTCGGCGCGCTGAGACTGTAAAACGTCATGTTTTACAGTCTTTTTGCTACATGAGTGTATGAAGGAAAGCTGTCGCAATACCAAAATAGATGAGCAGTGATAAAATATCGTTCAATGTTGTAATGAGCGGCCCAGATGCAATCGCAGGGTCCACGTTTAATCTGTGTAAAATAATAGGCACGATCGTACCTGCCATCGTTCCAATAATCAGTGTGGCAAGCAGTGATGAACCAACAACAAACCCTAAAATCATATTGCCCTGCCACACCATTGCGACGACTGTAATAATGATGGAACAGACAATCCCAATGTAAATACTTGTTCGGAGCTCTCTAAAAATCAGGCGCATAATGGTTTTTTTCGTTAATTCTTCTTTTGAAAGTCCTCTAATGACGACCGCAAGCGACTGTGTGCCTGTATTCCCTGTCATTCCGGCAATCATTGGCATGAAGAAGGCTAAGGCGACGACTTGCTGAAGGGTATCTTCAAAGTAATTTAAAATACTGCCTGAAATCAGCCCAATGAATAAGAGCAAAATGAGCCACGGGAGACGCCGGTATGCTGCCACAAAAGCGGGCGTGTCGAACGTAATATCTTTACCAGAGGCAGCGAACTTTTCATAGTCTTCTCCTGCCTCTTGAATGACGACATCAATGATATCATCGACTGTGACGATTCCGACCAGGACATTGTTCTCTTCTACAACAGGAATGGCAAGAAAATCATACCGTTCAATCAGCTTTGCGATTTCCTCCTGATCCTGAAAGGCTCCAACGGCAATGACTCTTGTAAACATAAGATCCTGCACTTTTTCATCTGGTTCACCTAAAATGAGATCCCGGTACGACAGAACCCCTACAAGCTGCTTTTGATCATTAATGACATATAAATAGTTGATCGATTCTGCAATTTCAGCAAAGCTTTTCAGCTTTACAACTGCGTCCTGAACCGTATAGTGCTGAGGAATCCATACGTACCGGTTGGTCATGATCCGGCCTGCTGTCTCAGCAGGATAATTCATGAGAAGCTGGACGGCCTTTGATTCCTCTGCCTCCATGTTTGATAAAAGCTGATCTTTCAGCTCATCATCCATTTCATCAAACAAGTTGGCTAGGTCATCGTTATCCATTTTGTTTGTGACGAAGGTGGCTTTGTCTTTTCCTACTTTTTCAAGCACAATTTCTTGGTATTCGCGCTCAAGCTCACCCATCATTTCCGTCACATCATCGATTGTTAAAAAGCTGAGGAAACGGCCGCGGTGTTTTTCCGGAAGTTCTTTAAATAAATAGGCCATATCATATGGCTGAAGTTCTTCCATAATGTTTTTAAATTCTTTGCGTTTGCCATCTCTTAATAAAATAATGATTCTTAAAATGAGTTCATCGTACGTAATGTTCTGTATCATCGCTGTTACCTCCCCAAAGTCAGGAGATACCCGAATCCCTTAGAATGTGCGGGGTCAGGATCTCCTCTGTCTGATGCGTCAATCTGATCTTTTGACATACTCTCTATGTGTCTCGAATCGGGATGATCCATCCCCACACCTCCTTTTCTCATAAAAAAGCACCTTCAACCGAATGAAGGCGCTTTGTAAGCATGACAAAATAAACACTTGCTCCTTCAATCGTAGAGCTTTAGCACTGTATGGCATAGGAAAAAATCCAGCTGCATTAAAAATCACCTTATGTCGATGATTTCTGTTGACCCATTGGCGTCTTTGGACATTTTTGGGCAGCAGCGTATCTCCATACAGGAGCCTCACCTAACGAAGTCTCATATTGTTAACACACTGAGATTACAGAAAAAGCGGAATGATGTCAATAAGCAAGATGCCAAGTATCCTTATGTATTCGCTTACTTTTCAAAAAAAAGAGCGATAGACAGCTCAGCCATCGCCCTTTTCATGTCTTTTTATTCCTCTTCCGGCTGATTCATATCCTCTTGGGAGAGGAGATGAAAGGAATCATGCAAAAACAAAGCATATCCTTCTCCATCAGGATGCGGAACGTATTCCGCGTGATCCATTGTTTGCTCTTCTTCTTTTTTCTTCATATTCTCTCGCCTCCTTTCCCGTAGTTTGTCCCAATGAAAAAACCTTACACATGAAAGTGTAAGGTTTGCAGATTGTTGACAAAGGGCTAAAATGATCTTTATTTAGCCCTTTGTCTTCTATTCAGCGTGATAGAAAACCTTTGCAGTCTAGGAAGGGCGAGCACCGGAGCGGAGCGAATTCGACATTCGTGAGCACCGGAGCGCAGACCTGACACCGAATGCGAGGGTTTGTCTACACGCTGAAAACCTTACACATGAAAGTGTAAGGTTTGGTCATAGCTTAATCATCCCATTCTTGCTTCAGGATTTTGCCTGTTTTAGCGGAAATCTCAAAATCAACTTCCTCGCCGCTTGGTGTTGTGATTTCAATTTCGTAAATGTACACACCATTTTCTTTATCTAGATCAGAATCAGTGACTGTGCCTTTTACTTTTGCAAGAGCCATTTTTTCAGCCTGTTTTTTCGTGATCTTCACGTTCTGTTTCTTTTCTTTGACTGGATCATTCATCGCTTTTCCAGTTTTTGCATCGACATATACTTTATATTCAAAGCCGCCTTTTTTGATCTCGACCTCATACACCCATTTTCCTTTTTTACGCTCAAGATCCACATCATCCACATAGCCTTTCACCACTTTTAAGGCTGCTTTTTCAGCTTGTTTCTTTGAAACAAATGACGATTTCTTTTGCACGACTTGCTCGGCGTTTGCTGTTTGATTTGTATTTTGCGCTTGAAGTGTGAAACCACCTGCGACAAGAGTTCCCGTTAATGCTGTAGCTACTAGTACTTTTTTCATCATGTTCAATTCCTCCTCTGTTTGATTTCTTCTCTATCTTAAGAAAACAAGATGATAAAGGAAGGAAAGAAACATGAGAATATCATGAGAAAAGGATTAGTTTTCGTACGTAATGCCCTCAATATCCCCTGTATAGGCGTTCACAAGCACCTCCGCCTCTCTGCCGTCAGGCAAATCCAGCTCCACCTCAAATACGAGCATACCGCTGAATGTTTCAAGATCAGCATCATCCACTGTTCCGCCAACTTCTTTGACGGCAATTTGGATGGCTTCCTCGACAGTAATTTTCGTAAGCTTCTTTTCTTTAGAGGTTGGTTTTTTCTTTTCTGCTTCAAGCACCTTAAATGACTGTTTGTCGACCTCGACTTGATATAATTCTTTTTTTGATTGGATGGTAAAAATGAAACGATCTGACGTCTCTTTTTTTTGAATGACAGTTCCGCTCACCTTTTTAACAGCCGCCTCTTCTGCCTGGAGCTCAGCATTTTTTTCATTTGGCTTTTGATAGCTTTTTAACTGTCTAATTTCTTTCATTTGACCGCTTGCAGAAGATGCAATGATTTGATAGATGCCATTTGCATTTTCCAGCGTCATTGTATAGTCCTGTTTATGATTGATTAAATCAATATGTGTAATGTTTCCATTGTAGTCTTTTGCGATCATTTTTTTCATTTCTGCTTCACTTAATATTTTTTGATCAATGGTTTGGATCATGAGCATTGCAAAGGCCGCAAGAATCACAAGACATCCTGCGAGCGCAAGCACCATTTTCGTTTTTCTAGACATGCAGCGCCTCCTTCCTATTTCCTATTTTATAAGGAGGAAATGAGAAATTGATGAGAAAAGACCCATTTATTTCTGAAAAAGAATGGTCATGGCTGTCCCTTCGCCGATACGGCTGTCTACCTTCAGCTCGGCCTCATGTTCTTCTGCAATTTGCTTCGCAATTGAAAGACCGAGTCCGGTTCCGCCCGTCTCACTGTTTCTCGCTTCATCCACGCGGAAAAAGCGGTCAAAGATTTTCGGCAGATCCTCTTCTTTTATGCCAATTCCTTGATCAATCACTGAAATAAATGGCTTGTCTTCTGCCCATCCGCAGGTCACATCAACTGGCTCTCTGCTATATTTGACCGCATTATCAATTAAGATGGTCAAAAGCTGTTTGATTTTCTCTTCGTCTCCTTCTGCGATCAGCGGCTGATCTGTCTGCACATGAGATTGAATCGTTCGATTGGTAGCCACTTCAAGTGTATGACAAAGCTGCTTGCACAAATGACCAAGATCAACCGGCTTCATATCCAAGTATAACGGCTGACCGTTTTTCGCCAATGTCAATAATTGATCTGTCAGTCTTTTCATTTTTTTCGCTTCATCATGAATCGCTTGGGAGGATTCTTCTACAACCTCTGGACGTGTTTGCCCCCAGCGTTTGAGTAAATTGCTGTAGCTCATAATGACGGTAATCGGTGTCTTCAATTCATGGGAGGCATCATGCAAAAATTGCTGTTCTTTTTCATAATGCTTCTCGAGAATCTCGGACATTTCATTAAAGGTTTGTCCCATTTGATATAGTTCGTCCTTTGAATCGCCTGTTAATTCAATTCGTTTAAACGCCTTCTCTTTCATACTTGCCTTCATGGTATTCGTCATTCTGCTAATCGGCCGGACAATTTGCTTTGTTAAAACGTGGCCTGCAAAATAGGAAAGCACAATAAACAAAACGCCGGTAGCGATTAAAATCATTTTTAATAACGCTAAGTTCTCTTCCGTATTTTCGATTTCTTCATATACTTGAAGCGACATAATCTCACCATTTGTCCAAATGACCGGAATAGCAGCGAACGCAATCATATGCTTATTGTATTCTTTGATTTCTGCTGTCTGGCCAGATTCGTATGTAAAAGGCAGTGAGCTAAACGTTGATTCCTTTGTGACAGTCAGTTTTGACTCTCCCGTTTCTGTCACGACTCGGATCATACCATTTTGAGGCAGGTACGCCTTCAGCAGCTCCGAGGACGGAAGACCCTCTTCCTCTGATTTTTTTAAAGCAATGGCAATATTTTCAGCCACCTCAGACAAGCGGGACATATCTTTTTGCGTCAAGGTCATCGAAAAAATAAAATAAATGGCTGTATGAAACAAGAGCACCATTAAAAACAAAGACAACGACGTATAAAGCTGAATCTTATTTTTTAATCTCATTCTTTATCCTTTCATCACATAACCCACACCTCTCACTGTGTGAATCAGCTGTTTTTCGAATGGGTAATCGATTTTTTTCCTTAAATAACGGATATAGACATCTACCACATTTGTATCACCGAAATAATCAAAACCCCAAACCGCTGTTAAAAGCTGATCTCTTGTGAGCACTTGCTGCTGATGGTTCAATAAGTGGACAAGCAGGTCATATTCTCTCGGTGTGAGTTCAAGCATTTGCCCAGCCCTTTGGATTTCTCTTGTTTTCTCGTTGACCGTTAAATCTGCTATGCTCAGCTCTGTCTCCTTTTCTTCTTGTGCATGTATATTCAACCTTAGCTGTGCGCGAATTCGCGCTAATAATTCTTCTATGTCAAAAGGTTTTGTTATATAATCATTCGCCCCAAGATCGAGCCCGCTTACCTTATCAGGAACACTTCCCCTTGCTGTAATCAAAATAATAGGTGTCGCTGTATTTGTTTTCCGAACCCTTCTCAGCACTTCAAGACCGCTTAACTCTGGAAGCATGACGTCAAGCAGCACCAAATCGAAGCTGTCTTCTTCAAGAGCCTGAAGCCCGTCCATTCCTGTCTCTTTGACTGTCACTTCATATCCTTCATATTCAAGTTCAAGTGACAGTACCCTTGCGATTTTCTTTTCATCTTCGACTACGAGTATCTTCCCTTTGTTCATCTCTATCTCTCCTATCTAAAAGGCAAGCTTGTCTTTCCATTATTATATGTTGCCTTTCTCATTTGGAACAGTCACAATCTTCACATCTATTTTTTTATGGAGGGAATTATTTTTGAGAAAAAACATTTAACTTAATCCTTCTTCTCAATTTGTTACTTCATCTCATTATTTTTTAGTCTGCCTCTTTTAGTTCTATTCACCCATTTTCATCTGTACAGGTGCAACCTCACTATGCAGCATTTCCTTCTTTTTCATATGATATCAAGAGTTTTCTTCAAAAGGTGAGCTCTTTCGTCAATATGTGAGGAGAACTGCACTTTTGATAATAGATTGATTATTTGAAAAATTATTACAATCGACCCTTTCCGATCAAAAGTTTCTTTTATACAATAACATTATGCAGCCTGAATCTACTTTGAAAACAAAATAAGGAGGGCTTTCTTATGAAAGGTGAAATTCGCTTAATTCCGTATGAAGTAAAAGCCAATGTGATGGAAGCGAAAGAGACGCCGAAAAGTATTCAGGAGATTAAAGCACCCGAACTTTGGTCAAGTGGCTTCAAAGGAAAAGGCATAACCATTGCTGTCCTTGATACAGGCTGTGACACAGAGCATCCCGACTTAAAAGATCAGATTATCGGTGGGAAGAACTTTACCGATGATGACGATGGAGATGCTGAAAATGTAAAAGACTATAATGGGCATGGTACCCATGTAGCAGGAACGATTGCCGCAACCGATCAAAATGGCGGAATTTTAGGGGTTGCCCCTGAAGCCAAGCTGCTCATCGTGAAAGTTCTTGGCGGTGAAAATGGCAGCGGAAAATATGAGTGGATCATTGATGGCATCAACTATGCCGCAGAGCAGAAGGTGGATATTATCTCTATGTCTCTCGGTGGTCCAAGCAATGAGCCTGCCCTGCAGGAAGCCATTCAAAATGCGGTAAAAAGCGGTGTGCTTGTGGTGTGCGCAGCAGGAAATGAAGGGGACGGGGACGAGCGTACGGAAGAGTTCTCCTACCCAGCAGCATACAATGAAGTCATTGCCGTCGGTTCTGTTTCCCTTGCTAGAGAATCCTCTGAATTTTCTAACGCCAATAAAGAAATCGACCTCGTCGCTCCAGGAGAAGACATTTTATCCACTCTCCCTAACCATAAATATGGCAGGCTCACAGGGACTTCAATGGCCGCCCCTCACGTAAGCGGTGCACTAGCCATTATTAAAAACGCCGAAGAAGAAGCGTTCCAGCGCAAGCTGACAGAGCCTGAGGTTTATGCTCAGCTTGTCAGAAGAACCCTTCCATTAAAACAGTCGAAAGCCCTTGTAGGGAATGGATTTTTATATTTAACTGCGCCTGATGTCCTTTTAGAAAAAACATTAGAAGCAGATCTTTTATCTCTATAGCTTAAATAGAGGTCCTGAGAAAAGATAGAATTTTCTCAGGATTTTTTTAATTAAAATTATTCAAAATTTACTTTGACGAAATGAAGTGAACGTTATATAATCGAACACAATAAATTCATAGTTTGAGAGTCGGTAATTCGATTACACGTCGAATTTTAATTGGGAAGACCGGTGAAAATCCGGCGCGGTCCCGCCACTGTGAGTGAGGAGAGCTTTTCTCAGGAATCCACTGTCATTAGGATGGGAAGGATGAAAAGCTTGCAGATTCACCAGCCAGGATACCAGCCGCTCTATCACATCAAACCCCCTACGGTTGATAGGAGATGTCGGAAAAGCGTCAGTGATACTCACGCCTTATTTCGCACACACATTTTGTCTTTTAAACCAGACATTTACCTCATCAATCATGATCATGAGCGTAAATGTCTTTTTATATTTAGAGGAGGAATTGGAATTGACAATTGTTAAAACAAGTAATCTAGGCTTTCCGCGCATTGGTTTAAACAGAGAATGGAAAAAAGCACTTGAGTCTTACTGGAAAGGTCAAACAGACCGCGAAACCCTCTTAAGCACACTGGATGAACAATTTTTAACTGCCATTAAAACACAAATCGATCAACAAATTGATGTTGTTCCTTCTGGAGACTTTACCTTCTATGATCACGTGCTGGATACCGCTGTTATGTTCAATTGGATTCCAGAGCGCTTCCGCAGCTTAAAAGACCCGCTAGATACATACTTCGCGATGGCAAGAGGAACAAAAGATGCCGTCTCAAGTGAAATGACAAAATGGTTTAATACAAACTATCACTACATCGTTCCAGAATACGAAAAAAGCACAGAATTTAAACTCACACACAACAAGCCGCTTGAAGCTTACGAAAAGGTGAAAAAGGCGTTTGGTGTTGAAACAAAACCGGTTGTACTTGGTCTATATACATTTGTCTCACTTTCTAAAGGTTATGAAGCAAATGAAGTGAAAGAAATCCAGCAGCGTCTAGTGCCGCTTTATACTCAGCTTTTAAAAGAACTTAAAGAAGCAGGCGTCAAATGGGTTCAAATTGATGAACCTGCACTTGTCACAGCTTCCAGTGAAGACGTAAAATCCGTAAAAGAAATTTATCAAACGATCAAAGAAGCCGTACCTGGCTTGAACATTCTTCTTCAAACATACTTTGATTCAGTAGATGCGTATGAAGAGCTTGTCACATATCCTGTTGAAGCAATTGGTCTTGATTTTGTCCATGATCAAGGGCGCAACCTTGATCAAGTGAAAAAGCACGGCTTCCCGAAAGATAAAATTTTAGCAGCAGGCGTCATTGATGGAAGAAATATTTGGAGATCAGACCTTGGCGAAAGATTATCCTTTATTTCTGAAGTCATTGCTGACGTTCAGCCGAAAGAAGTGTGGCTGCAGCCATCAAGCAGCTTGCTGCATGTGCCAGTTGCCAAACACCCAAGCGAACAGCTTGAAGAAAAACTATTAAACGGACTGTCTTATGCCACTGAAAAGCTGGCTGAATTGACATTACTAAAAGAAGGTTTAACAAAAGGAGCAGCTGCCATTGATGCTGATATTAACGAAGCAGCACAAGCACTTCTTACCTTAAAAGAGTTCGCAAAAGGAACAAATGCGGATCTAACAGCGGAACGCAACAATCTTTCATCGAAAGATTTTAAACGTCCAGCTGCCTTTGAAGAACGCCTACGTATCCAAAACGAATCACTTGAGCTTCCGCTTCTTCCAACAACAACAATTGGCAGTTTCCCGCAGTCTGCCGAAGTGCGCAGTGCTCGTCAAAAGTGGCGCAAAAATGAGTGGACAGATGCAGAGTATGATGAGTTTATTAAGAAAGAAACAAAACGATGGATTGATATTCAAGAAGAAATTGGTCTGGATGTGCTCGTACATGGGGAATTTGAACGTACAGACATGGTTGAATACTTCGGTGAGAAGCTAGCCGGATTTGCCTTTACAAAATTTGCTTGGGTACAATCCTATGGATCACGCTGCGTGAAGCCGCCAATCATTTATGGAGATGTAGAGTTTACAGAGCCAATGACAGTGAAAGAGACGGTATACGCACAAAGTTTAACAGAGAAAAAAGTCAAGGGCATGCTGACAGGACCTGTTACCATCTTAAACTGGTCTTTCCCAAGAACGGATATCTCTCGCAAAGACATTGCTTTCCAAATTGCTTTCGCTTTGCGTAAAGAGGTAGAAGCTTTAGAAGCAGCTGGTATTCAAGTGATCCAAGTGGATGAGCCTGCGCTAAGAGAAGGACTTCCGCTCAAAGAAAGTGATTGGGCAGAATATTTAAACTGGGCAGCAGAGTCATTCCGTTTATCTACATCATCCGTTCAAAATGAAACACAAATTCATACACATATGTGCTACAGTAACTTCGAGGATATTGTCGATACAATCGAAGACTTGGATGCTGACGTGATTACAATTGAACATTCACGCAGTCATGGCGGATTCCTCGATTACTTAGAAAAACACCCGTATTTGAAAGGACTTGGACTAGGCGTTTATGACATCCATAGCCCGCGCGTTCCATCTGTTGAAGAAATGAGCGAGATCATTGATGATGCGCTGAACGTTTGTCCAACAGATCGCTTCTGGGTGAATCCGGATTGTGGTCTAAAAACTAGACAAGAGCCTGAAACCATTGCTGCTTTGAAAAACATGGTCACAGCTGCTGAAGTCGCTCGTAAAAAGCTGGCGCAGCACGCTTAATTGAATGTCTCTCCCCTGCTGAACGCGGCAGGGGTTTTTTATGCGTAATTTGGCCTGTTCGATCTTCTACTATGATGATTTCTTTTCTAGCATGATTCGTTTATACTAGAGAAGTCAGTCGAACAAAGGGAGGAAGACAATGAATCACGAAGATTTTTTACAACGAGCAATTGATCTTGCAGTAGAAGGAGTCAATAGTGGTACTGGCGGCCCTTTTGGAGCAGTCATTGTCAAGGATGGTCAGATTATTGCAGAGGGCAGCAACAACGTAACAACAGCAAATGATCCAACCGCACATGCTGAAGTCACAGCCATTCGAAAGGCGTGCCAGACGCTGAATACATACCAATTAGAAGATTGCACTCTATACACAAGCTGCGAGCCTTGTCCGATGTGCCTTGGCGCTATTTACTGGGCTAGACCAAAAGCTGTGTATTTTGCCGCTGGACATCAGGATGCAGCGGATTCTGGTTTTGATGACTCATTTATTTATGAAGAAATCAACAAAGAATACGAATCAAGAAATATACCATTTTACAAGCTGACACCTCAAAAAACCCTTGCGCCATTTGAAGCATGGGAAGCATATGAACAAAAGAAAGAATATTAAAAAAGAAACACCTGCTCATCAGCAGGTGTTTCTCTTTTCAGCGTGATAGAAAACTTTTTTATTCAGTCACTTCAAGCTCTACTTCAATGTTCCCTCTTGTTGCTTTTGAATATGGACAGAATTCATGTGCAGCATGGACAAGCTCTTTCACTTTGTCATGATCATGACCTTTCGCAGATACAATCAGCTTTACGCCAAGCTTAAAGCCGCCGTCACTTTCATCTTTTAAAAGACTGACATGTCCTTCTACTTCCGATTCTATTTCTATCCCTTGCTTCTTGGCTACCTGCTCAAGTGCTCCTCCGAAACAAGCTGCATAGCCTGCTGCAAATAATTGCTCTGGGTTTGTACCAGTCTCTCCATCTTTCTTAGCGTTAGGCATGACAATGTTATGATCGAGCACACCATCCTCTGAACGAACATGTCCAGCTCTTCCATGCTGCGCCTTTACTTTTGCTGTGAATAATGGTTTCATCTTCATCTCCTCCTTCATCTATTCATCCTTTTCACGTTCTATTCAATTCTCAAACATTGATGGCACATTGAAGAATTTTTCATTTTTCGTCTGTATTTATTTTAAAAAGGAAGAAAATCTTATACAATGATAAGTATGACAAAAAATAGTTGGTGACTGACATGACAAATGAATTTGAACATATGAAGCTGGAAAATCAGCTTTGTTTCTTGTTATATGCAAGTTCACGAGAGATGACGAAGCAGTATAAACCGTTATTAGAAGAATTAAACATTACGTATCCGCAATATTTGGCACTGCTTTTATTGTGGGAGCATGGAACATTAAATGTGAAAACGATGGGAGAGCTTCTCTATTTAGACTCCGGTACACTCACGCCCATGCTGAAACGAATGGAGCAAAACGGACTCATTATCCGAGAACGTTCGAAAGAGGATGAGCGGTCTGTGCAAATTCGTTTAACGGAATATGGAGAGCAGCTAAAAGAAAAAGCCACTGCGATTCCGTCTCACATGCTGACTGGGACAGGAAGATCGGAAGAAGAGCTAAAAACACTGCGTGCCTCTTTACATGAGCTTTTGCAAAATTTAACACAATCAAAAGGCTGAGGGAATGTTCCCTCAGCCTTTTATTGATATCTATTATTGTGCGACAGCTACTAGTTCTACTTCGATGTTTCCTTGAGTTGCTTTTGAATATGGGCATACGCCGTGCGCTTTATGAACAAGTTCTTCTAATGCAGACTGCTCAATTCCAGTTCCCTTTACTTCTAATTGAACACCTAGTTTGAAGCCGCCATCTGAACTGTCTTTTAATAAGCTGACATGTGCTGTTACTTCACTTTCAAAACGGATACGCTCTTGTCTTGCTACCATTTGAAGGGCTGAATCAAAACATGCAGAGTAGCCTGCTGCGAATAATTGCTCTGGATTTGTTGCTTTTTCAATTTTTTTTGCTCTTGGTGTTCCAGGCATTGCTACATCATGCTCAAGTACACCATCTGTTGAAACAACCTTACCTTCTCTTCCTCCGACAGCTGATACCGTTGCTGTAAATAAAACGTCTGACATGAATATAACCCTCTTTCTCTCCAATAATATTTCCTACAATTGAATTGTACACAATTTAAATTGTAGAGTCAATCAGTAAATACTCTTTTTTAAGTTTTCCTCCTCGTTTCCTTTTTATGAGCATGTCCCGCAGAATGGTGTTTAGGCAGTAAAAAAAGCCCTTTAACAAGGGCTTTTAGATCGTGTCGTGCTGCGGATTCGGTTGTTCCAGCGTATGGTTTCTGTTATCTGGGTCGGCATTTGCTGCTGCCAGCCACAATGCCATGATGGTGATGCTTGTACAGACGACTGCCCATTTTTTAAAATTCATATAAACAATCCCCTCTCTGAATATAGATTCGAGCATGTTCCGCTTCCCCATAGAACATGGAAGATTTTTCATAATCCCCCATTTCATTATAATACTTTGCGGTATCTAATGCCAGTTCCTCTATATCTGGATATGCATAGACAGACTCTAAAAAATGGAAAATTCGTTTGATATGCTCAGCATCTCGTCTTAAATACAATGCTTCTAGAAATATGGTTTTCTGAAGATGAATGTCATCTTGAAGAGCTTCTGCTCGCTTCATACATTCTTCTCTGTAGTGTAATGCTTCTTCGTGTTTTCCTTGTTTGTATAATATCTGAGCGGCTGTATAAAGAGGGTCTATAGATCGACGAAGATGATCGGATTGATTTTGATCAAATAACGAGATGGATTCTTTCATTAATTCGAGTGCGCGGGTCAAGTCTCCCATTCGGTAATAACTGTTGCCCATATTAAACAAAGAGGAGGCAATAAAACGCACATTCTGAAACTCTCTTGATCTCGCAAGTGCTCTTTCGAGATGTGGTAATGCTTTTTCATGCCTTCTCATATCATCGTAGTTACCTGCCACAATAAATTCACACTGAATCGTGCGAAGCGCATACAGTTCATGCTGAACATAAACATCCAGCGCTAGTTTGGCATGGTGCATCGAGATATGTGTTTGTTTCATGTGATAATATATTTCTGACATTTTAAAATGAAATTCCGCACGTTCAATATCATCTGATACAAAAGAAAGCTTGTGCTCTGCCTTTTGATAAGACGATATGGCAGCAATATACTCCCTCCGCCCGAATTCATACATGCCTCTAAAAAAATGATAGTAGTATTCAAGCATGCCTGTGACATGCGTTTGATGCTCATCTATTTCTTTCGAAAGCTCGGAAAAGTTGGCGCGAAGCTTTCCTTCCTTTAATGGCTTTAAATAATCGAGCATGACTTCATGCCTAAATTCCATTAAAGAAAAATAGAGAAGCAAATTCTGATCTTCTTCCATTGAATCAAGAGAGGTGCGAATTTCCTGTTTTAACTGTTCTGCTTGTTCTGAATCAAATCTGCGGATTAATTCATACCACTTGTTGATTTTCACTCCAATATCCGAAGAGGGAATGATTTTCGCCATACGTTGCCTTCTCCAATCTTCTCAAAATATAAAACATTACCATATTTTATCATACTTGACCGGAGAAATACAAAAATGAAAGGAAAAAGAGAGCCTGTTGTCACAAGACTCTCTTTTAAATTCGTTATTCTCTTATTTGTCCTTGACCACGAATGACAAATTTTTCAGACGTTAAGGCTGGCAGACCCATTGGCCCTCTTGCATGAAGTTTTTGTGTACTAATTCCTATTTCCGCTCCATAGCCAAACTCAAAGCCATCTGTGAAACGAGTAGAGGCATTATGATAAACAGCGGCAGCATCGACAGCTGTTAAGAAAAGGGCTGCATGCTCATCGCTTTCCGTAATGATCGCTTCAGAGTGCTTAGAGCTATATGTTTGAATATGCTGAATCGCTTGTTCTATGTTTTCTACAATTTTAATACTGACGATCGGTGCTAAAAACTCCGTTGCATAGTCCTCTGCTGTCGCTAATGCAGCACTAGGAGCAAGCGCGCAAACGGCTTCATCACCGCGTATTTCTACCCCATTTGATTGAAGGGCTTCAAATAACGAAGCACCGTATGTTTTTGCCCATGTTTCATGAATGACAATGCTCTCGATCGCATTACAAACAGATGGTCTCTGGGTTTTGGCATTCAGCACAATCCGCTCAGCCATTTCGTTTTTTGCTGTTTCATCAATATAGATATGACAATTTCCTGCACCTGTCTCAAGCACCGGCACAGTTGACTCTCTCGCGACAAGATCAATTAAATTCTTCCCGCCGCGCGGAATGAGGACATCCAGGTATTCATTTAAGGTGAACAGCGTTTTCGCCGTTTCACGGCCAGTATCTTCAATCAATTGCACACTGTCTACTGGAATATCCGTCGTATGAAGCGCTTCATGAATCACCTTTACAATTGCCTTATTACTATGAATAGCAGATGAGCTTCCGCGCAGAATCACAGCATTTCCAGTTTTCAAGCAAAGGGTCGCAGCATCGACTGTCACGTTTGGTCTTGCTTCATAAATCATTCCAACCGTTCCAAGCGGTACACGGACCTTTTCGATGAGCAGGCCGTTTTCTTTTTGAATGGTTTCTAACGTTTCACCAATTGGGTCTTTTAGCTGAATGAGTTGAAGGGTCGCGTCTGCAATGGCTTCAATTCTCTCTTCCGTGAGCGTGATCCGGTCGATGACAGATGGCGTGAACTGCTTTTCCTCAGCAGCCTGAACATCCTTTTGGTTCTCCTCTATTAAATAAGCTGAAGATGCTTTTAGTGCACTCGCGATGGCGTGCAGGGCAGCATTTTTTTGTTCCGTCGTTTTTAGAAGCAGCTGATCTTTGGCTGCACTTGCTTTTTTTGCTTTTTCAAGAACTTCATTCATCGTATTCCCTCCTCAGTTTTGTACATGCTGTACCCAGTGATCTCGGTGTATGACCTCAGGCTTCTCTTTTGAAAGCTCGTCACTTCGCATTCCTTTAATGCCGAGAAGCTCATCGGAGGCGTACAAGGTTTGTCCCTTACCAACTAATCCGTTTGGACCGACGACTTCTACGACTTCTCCTTTAGAAAAGTCACCAGCGACATCAATGACTCCTGCCGGAAGAAGGCTTCTGCCATTATGCAAAATCGCCGCTTCTGCTCCTGCATCAATCATGATCTTTCCAGAGACCGGTGAGTGGAATTGAATCCATTGACGACGGTTGTTCACGGCTGATAAATCCTGTTCACCGATATACGTTCCATCGCCTTGCCCCGCAAGAATGCGAAGCAGTTTGTCTTCCCCAGTGCCTGTGCCAATGAAGACTTTCACGCCAAGTGAAAGTGCCGTTTGTGCAGCAGACAGCTTCGATTTCATTCCGCCTGTTCCAACCTTTGAACCGGTGCTCTTTGCATATGAAAACAATTCTTCTGAAATGTGGGTCAGGACATCAAACCGCTTCGCCTCAGGATGCTCATTTGGATTTGCATCATAAATGCCATTGATGTCTGTTAATATAATCAATTGGTCTGCATGGATTAATCCACTGACAAGAGCTGACAGCATGTCATTATCCCCAAAGGTAAGCTCCTCGATGGAGACTGAATCATTTTCATTTATGATCGGCAAAATCTTTCTTTCCAGCAGCTCCATCATCGTTGCGTAAGCATTTCGATATCTTGTTCGATCTGAAAAGTCATTACGTGTTAAAAGCATTTGAGCAGGTGTCATGTGAAACTGTGAAAAAAGCTCTGTATATTTCTGCATTAACAAGCCCTGACCAACGGCGGCAGCTGCCTGTTTCCCCTTTAAGGTCACAGGTCTTGATGGATAGCCTAAGCTGCCAAATCCTGCTGCAACGGCTCCTGACGAAATTAAAATGATTTCATGACCTGCTTCTTTGAGCTTTGCGATGGCTCTTACATGATCCCGCATCTTTTGTTCATCAATGGCTCCTTTTTGCTCTGTTAATGAACTGCTGCCAATTTTTATGACGATCCTTTGCTTTTTCATCCTTGATTCCCTCCGCTATACCTTTAGGCACAAAAAAATCCCTTTTTCTCCTTATGTAAAGGACGAAAAGGGATTTTCCGTGGTACCACCTTCATTGAATAAGCATGCGATCTGCTTATTCCACTCAACTCCTGTAACGCCAGGCACGCGCTTAGATTTTTCCTCTAAGGCTCAAAGGGCAGGTTCAGCAGCTGTCTGCGGCAAATGTTTCAGCACATCATTTGCTCTCTTTACGCATCAGTTCCTGCTTACTATTCCTTTTCAACGCTCGTTAATTTTTTTATATTATCACCAATTGCTAAAGAAAAGTCAAGCGGTCAATTAAAGACAATCGTTTTATTCTCATGAACAATAATTCGATCTTCAAGGTGCCATTTGACAGCACGTGCAAGCACACTGCGCTCAATTGTCCGGCCAATATTTTTCAGGGCTTCCGCATCATCCCGGTGATCTACACGCTCAATATCCTGTTCAATGATCGGTCCTTCATCTAAATCATTGGTGACATAATGAGAAGTCGCACCAATTAATTTGACTCCCCGCTCATATGCCCGCTTGTAGGGGTTTGCACCAATAAATGCTGGCAGGAAGGAATGATGAATATTAATGATTTTGTTCGGATGCTCTTCAATGAATCCAGGCGTTAAAATTTGCATGTACCTGGCAAGCACAATCGCATCAATGTCGTACTTTTCTAATAAGGCGAGCTGCTCTTTTTCAGCTTCTTTGCGAATATCTTTATTCGCCTTTACAAAATGGAATGGAATTCCGAGTGCTTCTACTGTATCTTTTGCCGTTTCATGATTGCTGATCACAACTGCGATTTCAGCCATTAAATTTCCGCTTTGCCATTCCCATAGAAGCTCATGCAGACAATGAAGCTCTTTTGAGACAAAGATTGCCAGCTTTTTCAGCTCACTTGCACGCGACATGCTCCACGTCATTTGAAATGATGCTGCGATTGGCTCAAAGCTATTTTTCAATTGATCCATATTCGCCGAGATGTCTTTCCAATCAAATTCAATTCTTAAAAAGAACCGGCCGCTTTCATGATCGGTTGTGTATTGGCTGGATTCAATGATGTTCGCTCCGTGCTCAAATAAAAAGGAAGAAACAGCTGATACAATACCAGGCTGATCCGGGCAGCTGACAAGTAATCTGCCTTTTTGCTCGTGCTTTTGTCTGTGTAATTCAAGTTTCTCTGTAATCAATGTTCTCATGTATCATGACCTCATTTACGTTTTCATTCTAATGAAATATTATACTGGACTGGAAAGAGAAAAAGCAATGAAGAGTCCATTTTTTATTGAATATTCATTCAATTCTGCACCTAGCGTGATATAATATGAGTAGACCTTTTATCACAAAAGGAGTGATGGAGATGAAAAGCATGACTTTGTTTGGTAAAGTGAGCTTTTGGCTCGGCATCGTATGTCTGATCACAGGTATTTATCTTTTTATAGCCGGTGAGAGACTCATTCCTTTACTCACATTTGGTGTCTGTTTTCTTCTAGTGAGTCAGCTTTACCGCAAAAATGAAAACGATTCCAATCATCATTCGATGTAACAAAAAAGGGCTCAAATGATTTTTATTTGAGCCCTTTTTCTACTTTTAACGCGTGATAGAAAACCTTTGCAGCCCTGACAAAGAATGCGAGGGTTTGTCTACATGGAGAGGCTGGCAGACAGATGCCAGCCTTTTCTTATTCAATGATTTTTAACCCGACCGCCGCAGATAAAATCAGTGCGATAAAGAAAATACGTTTTGCGTCCTTCGACTCACCGTAAAACAGCATGCCGACAATGGCTCCTCCAGCAGCTCCAATGCCAGTCCAAATGGCGTATGCCGTTCCCATCGGAATTGTATTCATCGCAAGAGAGAGCATGAGAAAGGACAGCGAAAATCCAGCTGCAATGAATAAAATCCATTTGACATGCCGGTCTTTCTGGAATTGATTCATCATGGTGACACAAAGCATTTCTAAAATGCCTGCACCAATAAGTAAAAGCCAGCTCATGATTCAGTCTCCCCTTTCTTTTCACCCGTGGTCAGTTTGAGCCCTAATACACCGCTTAAAAGCACCATGATTAAAAGTAATTTCACTAGCTGTACCGGCTCACCCATTACCATACCTACTATGACAGTACCTGCTGTCCCAAGTCCGGTGAAAACGGCGTAAAGTGTGCCAACTGGCAGTACAGTCGTGGCTTTCAGGAGTAAATAAAAGCTGACGACAATACAAACGATGGTTGCGGCCCACTCCAATAAAGAGTCAGCATATTTCAACCCCATCACCCAGCCGACTTCAAAGATCGCCGCAATAAAGACATTTCCCCATTTCATCTAATCCCTTCCTTTCTGAACGATTCCAACCAACAAAAAAAGCCCGGAAATCGATCGTTTGATCAAATCTCCCGGGCTTTTATCCCTCCGTGTACATACGGTCTATTGTGTAGACCTTATGTGTTTTCTCTCGGTCCAGACTGCGCCACCCGCACGGAACCCTAGAAAACCAATTCTTAATAAGCAGATCTGACTTAAAGCAGATTCTGTGTGTCAAAATTGTATCACACCCCGAAATACCGGTCTACCGCTTTGCTTGCCACACGCAAATATACTTGTTCATTTTTCGAAAGAAATTTTATGGGACCTCCGTATACTAAGGGTTAGAAACAGGTCAACTGATAAAGAAGATCTGCGGGCTGTTTCACATGCTGCGAACTGAAGGGAAACGAGCGTATATGACAATTCATTTATTTTTTATGACATTGACGATTAAGCGTAAATACAAGGACATGGAGACCGTACTTTACGAACAAGAAGTTGAAGCATTTTATGAAGAAATGAAACAGAAGCAGCTAAAATATATGAACTAAAACAGGAAGTGAAAAATGAGAAAAGAAGGAGAATGATGCTTGATTGTTATACGAGGGAGAAGGATCTATTCCGGGTACAGCAACGATCACACCGCTGATATAATAAAATCAGATTGATGTGATGAACGTTCAACTTTAGGATGATGCATTTACAGATCATCCGTTGTACTCCAAATAATGCTGAAAAACATTTTATAAAAAATTAAGAGGTGGCTTCATATGATGATGACCGATGAACAAAAACATGAATTTTATCAAGCACTTGTTGACAAGAATCCGCAATATGACGGCACATTCTTTGCCTGTATTAAGACAACTGGCATCTTCTGTCATGCCACATGTACGGCTAGAAAGCCAAAATTTGAAAACTGTGAGTTTTTCTTTACAGCGGAGGAAGCACTGCTGGCAGGGTATCGCCCTTGCAAGCGCTGCACACCATTAACATACCCGAACAGCATTCCTGAAGAAGTCAAAACACTCGTTTCAGCAGTAGAAAAAAATCCTGAGAAACGCTGGAAGGAAGAGGACTTCCGCCAATTAGGGATTCACTCTGCCACAGCTCGAAGAAAATTTAAAGATATTTACGGCATGACCTTTGTTCAATATGCAAGATCACGCCGAATGGGACTTGCCTTTAAAGAAATTTTGAACGGAAAAAAAGTAATCGATCAGCAGGTCACTTTCGGCTATGAATCTTCAAGCGCCTTCAATGATGCATTTACGAAAATCATGGGAAATCCCCCTAAAAAAGCGCAGATTCACATTCTTTATGCTAATTTTATTTCCACACCGATCGGGCGGATGATGAGTGTGACAGATGCCACACATGTGTATTTACTGGAGTTTATGGACAGGCGGGGACTCGAAAAAGAAATTGAAACATTAAGAAAGAAGCATCATGCCCGCATTTTAGTTGGAGAAACAAACGTCCATCAGCAATTAGCAAAGGAATTGGCCTTATATTTTGAGAAAAAGCTGACCAAGTTTACTGTACCGCTTTCCTTACATGGCACCCCTTTTCAAATGAAGGTGTGGGAGCAGCTTTCACTCATTCCAGCAGGCGAAACGAGATCCTATCGTGATCTAGCCGCGAAACTGGGCGATCCGCATTTGGTTCGTGCCGTTGGTAATGCAAATGGTGCGAATCAATTGGCGATTATCATTCCCTGCCACCGCGTGATTCAAACAAGTGGTGAGCTTGGAGGCTACGGCGGGGGAATTGAACGGAAGAAATATTTGCTTCAGTTAGAACAGCGTGCATAAAAAAACGGCTCTGCTTAATCGGTAAGCGAGCCGTTTTCTCCGTTACGGGTGATGCTGTATACATCAATGATTTGGTCCCATTTTGAAATGGTTTTTTCTTGTTTCATGCCCATTTTTAAAGCGACCTTCACCGACGCTTCATTCTCAGGACGAATTAGGCTGACCATTCGTCTGACCTTCATTTCTTCAAATCCATAGGTAAGGCAGCCTTTTGCAGCCTCAGCAGCATAGCCATTCCCCCACGCCGCTTTCTTTAGCATATATCCGATCTCAAGCTCCGTTTGTCCTTCGATATTTTGCAGAACAATTCCGCTTTGTCCAAGACGTTCATTTGATTCTTTATCTTCAATGATCCATAGCGAGGTGTGGTACATGCGGTCATTTTTTTGATTCCATGCAATCCACTCTTTTGTCTGCTGTTCATCCTTCAAAGAAGGATAATACTTCATCACTTCTTCATCCTGGAACAGCTCGTCATATAAAAATGACGCATCATGTTCATTCATCGTTCTCAGTTTCAGGCGCTCTGTTTCTAGTACTGTTCTTGTTTGAACTGTCATTGATGATCCCCCCTTTTTTACTTGCTAAAAATATCTCCGAACAACCCATTTGAATCTGGGGCAAAGTAATGGAAGCCCGCACCGGTTAAACTTGCAGCCAGCGCTGTCCACATCATTAAACTGACGGTCATCCACACCGCGACTTGCTTTCTTTTCGTTCCAAAGCTCATGCACATCAAGGCCGCTAAATGACTGCCGATGATAAAAGGACCAATGAGCGCTAATCCAGGCAGACCGTATCGTTCCCAAATTTTTCTCGCCCGCAGCTGCTTTTTCTCTCCTTTCTCATCACCTTTCTCTTCTTTTCTCTTTAACCACCATGCTTTAAACCGGTCCACAAACACAATGAGAAGCAAAACTGTGAGAAAGTTGCCGATGAATCCAATTACAGCCGTTGTCACAGGGTGCAGCCCACTTAAGATTGCGAATGGAACGACACCAATCACTTCAAAAAAAGGCAAAGCAGCCAATACAAAGACGAGTACATATCCCCATACGATATCCAAAAACAGAACCCCTTTTCATTTTTGTCCTCTCCCCATTGTAATGAAAAATACAATTCCATTTCTACATTTTTTTAGAAAAAGAAAAACACATCGTATGAGATGTGCTCAGTTTACATTCGTATTTTCATTTTTCTTATTTGCCCGGCGCAGGACAATGAGCATAAGCCCTATTAAAATCACAATAGATAGCAGGCTTTGCAGCAAAATCACACTTGGTGACGTCCAGCCAATCCATTCGAAGATGAGCTGCGGTCCGAAAAAGATGATCGGAATCAATGAAACGACATTCGCCTTTAAGATTGCATTGAATACAACGATGCATAGCAGCATGAGCAGAATGACGCCCCACCTCTGGCCAGAAGTAAGGACAAGTAGTGGTGTGCCGACCTTTTGATCCAATAGTTTGATTGTCACCATCGCTGTCAGCTGAAAGATTCCTAACATCCAAAAGTAAAGAAATACCCGGCTGCTTGTTTGAAAGGCAGACGCTCTAAACATCACAATGATCATGATGACATTGGCCACTAAAACGAGCGGATATCCAATTAAAGCAAACCAAGAATAGGATAAGTTTTGGCTGATTGCATCTGATAAGATCATATAAAAAAGCGATCCAATTAAGAAAGCACTGACGAATGGCACCCAGTCTTTATGGTTTCCTGACAGCTCTTTTGCCAGTTCATCAGCATAGCTCCGCGGATCTCCTCCGAACACATCCTCACCTGTTTTGCCGTCTTTTTCAGCCTCAACCGCATGTGCTGTCAGTTCGTCCATCAGCTCATCGATTTCATCCTGATTTTTTCCCTTTGATATGAGATAAAGTTGCAGCTCTAGTAGAATGTGTCTTGTTTCTTTTGATACCATAATCTCACTTCCCTTTTTGTAATAAGCGGTTTACATTTTTTGAAAGCTCATTCCAGCGGTCAATAAACTCTGTGAGCGCTTGTTCTCCCGCTTGTGTGAGCGTATAGTATTTCCTTTTCGGACCGCTCGCTGACGCTTTTGTAACGGTGGTCACCAGCTGTTCCTTTTGCATACGCAGCAAAATCGGATAGATACTGCCTTCACTAATTTGATCAAACCCATAATGCGCGAGCTTCTTCGTCATTTCATACCCATAAATTTCGCCCTCAGAAATAATCGACAGCAGACAGCCTTCTAAAATTCCTTTTAGCATTTGTGTGGATGTTGTCATGATTGTTCCTCCGATTCCAGTATCTTGCATCACAAGATAGCTTTATCTTACCATACACTATCTTGCCATGCAAGATACTGGCACAGAAAAAAATCACCGCTTAAAGGGTGATTTTTACGCCCAAGGCTTATCTGTCCCAAGTGCGTCAGCAAGCGCCTTACTATGCTTTCGGCGGCTTTTTCTTTCCTCTGCCCGCTGCTTCGCTGTTTGATGAAGCATGATTTCTTCCTCTGTTTCCGGCATCACCTGCGGGACTCGTTTAGGCTTTCCGTTTTCATCTAATGAGACAAATGTCAGAAATGAAGTCGCTGCGAGTCTGCGCTCTCCAGACATCAAGTTTTCTTTAATGACTTTGACGAACACTTCCATAGAAGACGTACCCACCCATGTGACATAGGATTCCAAGCATACTGACTCCTTTTGTCCAATCGGCTCTAAAAAGTCAACAGAATCCATTGAAGCTGTGACCGTTTCACTGCGGCTGTGTCTTGCTGCCGAGATGGAGGCAATGTCATCTATATAACTCATTAATTTCCCGCCAAATAACGTTTGGTGGTTATTCGTATCAAGAGGGAATACCCTACTGGTTTTAACAACTTTTGATTCCTTGCAGTATTTGAAATTTTCTTCACTCATCATCATAGCTCCTTCTTGCTGTTTTCGTGGATGCGGAACGACTTTTATTAAACACTATTCTTTTAGGTTTGTCTAAACTTTTTGCTTTAGTCTTATGTGAGAGATTTTCTTTCGGAAATGTTTCAACCATGGCTAGAAGAAGGAATAATAGAACTATGAATGAACAAGGAGGCCATTTGATGGATTCTATGAGAGCAGAGCAATTATACAAAATGCCGCAATGCATGAATGAATACGACGATTTAGAAGAAGTTCTTTTATGCAGTCCTATTTATATGGAAATCAAACAAATTATTAACGAAACCCAGAAACATTTTGCGAAAGAAAATATTTCTCAAATGAAAGCAGTCGCTCAGCATAAGCAATTGATCCAAACCCTTAAAGATCATCAAGTACGGCCTATCCTGCTCCCGGCGAATGAACGCTTCCCTGAGCAAGTCTTCACTCGGGATATTGGGTTTACGATTGGACAGACACTGTTTGTTTCAAGTATGGCCGCTCCGGTACGGCAAGGGGAAGAACAATACCTAAAAGAATGGGCACACGCAAAAGGGTGGTCAGCTGTCACCTTGACAGACGGAACGATTGAAGGCGGCGATGTGCTTGTGGATCAGAAGCGTGTGTTTGTTGGCACGAGCAAAAGAACTAGTTCAGCCGCTATCTACCAGCTAAAAAAGGAACTGCCGGATCATGACATCATTCCGATTCACCTTCCTCCTCACATTTTGCATCTTGATTGTGTGATGAATATTCTGTCTCATGACGAGATAATCATTTATCCTGACGCGTTCAAGCAAAAGGATCTCCAGCTGCTCAAAACGTATTATGATTTGATTGAAATCAGCGAACAAGAGCAATTCACACTTGGACCAAATGTTTTATCCATTGGGCAGAAAAAAGTGATCAGCCTGCCCAGCAACCAAGAAACAAATGCTTTATTAACCGCTCACGGGTACACCGTTATTAAAGTGGACTTTTCGGAAATTATTAAATCTGGCGGCTCTTTCAGATGCTGTACATTGCCTATTCGGCGTTCATCCACTAAAAAAGCCAGCATGTAGAACAGTTTGTCTACTTGCTGGCTTTTTATCGGGCTTGTCCTATTTTCTATTGTATAAATGACAGGCGACTTCATGTCCTTCTTCCACCGCTTGTAATGTCGGCTTTTTTTCAGCACACACATCCATCGCGGCAGGACATCGTGTTCGAAATACACAGCCGCTTGGCGGGTTCACTGGACTTGGAATTTCTCCTTTTAAAATAAACCTTTTGCGCTTGTCCTCTACGTCAGGATCTGGAATGGGGATGGCAGACAGCAAGGCTTGTGTATATGGGTGAAGCGGTGTTTGATATAATGCATCACTCGTCGTCAATTCGACGAGATGACCTAAATACATGACACCGATCCGGTCACTAATATATTTCACCATTGACAAGTCATGTGCAATAAAGAGAAAAGTTAATCCTTCCTCTTTTTGCAGTTTTTTCAGCAGATTCACGACCTGCGCTTGAACGGAGACGTCTAGTGCAGAAATCGGCTCATCTGCCACAATAAATTTTGGCGCTAAGGCAAGTGCTCTTGCAATGCCGATTCTCTGCCTCTGTCCCCCGCTAAATTCGTGCGGATAGCGGGTAGCAAAATCATAGCTTAATCCTACCGCTTCAAGCAGTTCTTTCACGCGGGCAATCCTTTTCTTTTGACTGCCATAAAGCTGATGAATCTCCATTGGCTCCAGCATAATATCTTTTACTGACAGTCTTGGATTTAACGAGGAATACGGATCTTGAAAGACCATTTGCATTTGCCGGTTGAAATCAAATGATTCTTTTTTAGAAAGGTGGTGAAGACTTTTCCCTTCATATAAGGCTTCACCATCTGTAGGTTCATAAAGACGCATGAGCACTTTTCCAAGTGTGGATTTGCCGCAGCCAGACTCACCAACGAGACCAAAGGTTTCTCCTTGTTTCAGCTGAAAAGAGACACCATCCAGCGCTTTTAAGGTTCTCCCTTTCGATAGATGAAAATGTTTTTTAAGGTTGTTTACTTGTAAGAGTGGTTCAACTGTCATGATCGCTCCTCCTCTCGCTTGGTAAATACCGCCTTGCACCTGCCCATTCCTTTTCATATGAAGTGCCAGAAAGGGAGAGAAGCTCAATTTGTCTGCCGGTTTTGGGCGAATGAAGCATCATCCCGTTCCCAGCGTAGATCCCTACATGGCGGACCGCTCCCTTTCCGTTTTCATTTGCAAAAAACAGCAAGTCGCCTTGTTCTAAATGGCTTGATGTAACCGGCGTTCCTTGAACTGCTTGGTCACTTGCATCTCTCGGCAAAAGATATCCGCACGCTTTGTACATGCTGTAAGCAAAGCCTGAACAATCATAGCCAAAGCTGCTCATGCCTCCCCATAAATACGAAAGGCCTATAAATTGTTTTCCTGCGTCTACGACATCTTTGCCTGTCATAGAGAAAGCATGTGAGCCTGGGCGTACATCCGCTTTGTTGATTTCTCTTATTCCTACTGGGGTGACAACATGAAATTGATCATCTGTTTCTTCGGCTGCTGCCAGCTCTGTTAAAAAACTAATCTCCATATCTGGTTCCCCGTTTTGATATAACATGGCTTTTTTCTGACAAACGATAAGAGATGCAGCTGACACACTTCCCTCTGTTACTTGCGTTAATTGCTCAGCAGGTATATAGCCTGGATAGCCTTCTGGATGTTTCCGGCTGGCCTGCTGCGGTATGACGACTTTTATCCAGCCATCTGTCTCTTCTAATCCAATCACTCGTCCGCCGAGCAGTACTTGAGATTGAATCAAATTCTCTTCACATAAAGCCAGCTTTTCTTCATATGTTTGCTGGTCAATCCACTCTTTGATGTTGATGGAGTCCTGAAGTACCTTCTGATCGATTTCTCTCGGCGAATGCGGCGCTGTCCATACGTTAGCGACTGGAACCTTTGATTCGTATATCATCATGAGACTCCTTTCACCCCTTGAATGCCTAACCCATGATGCAGCGGTAAAAATATATCTTTTCCTTTGTACACGATTCCTCCGTCTATCATGTCCTCTTTCAGCATAAGCGGGGCATCAAAATCGCAGCGGGTGATATTCGGCTGGCTTGCGGCGAAATGTGCCGCTGCTGTAATGCCAAGCTTTGACTCAATCATACTGCCAACCATGCACTGAACACCGTATGCTTCGGCTAGGGCATTGATTTTTAATGCTTCTTTTATGCCGCCTGATTTCATTAATTTTAAATTGATCAGATCGCAGCTTCTCGTTTCAAGCACCCTAATGGCATCATGAAAACTGAAAATGCTTTCGTCTGCCATAATCAGTGTTTCAGTTGCTTCTGTCACACGGCGCAGACCTTCAATATCTTCTTTCGGCACTGGTTGTTCTACTAGTTCAATATTCAGCGCTTCCATTTTTCGAATGGCTGTGATCGCTTCCTTCCACGTCCAGCCCTGATTGGCGTCGAGCCTGATCTGAATATCCGGACCGACTTTTTCTCGAATCCGCTTGATCCGCTGCATATCCGTGTGTATATCATCTTTTCCTACTTTAACCTTTAACGTCTGAAAGCCTTCGGCTGCGTATTGCTTCGCATCTTCCGCCATCTCAAGCGGCCGGTTTACACTGACCGTATAGTCGGTTTCGAGCTGATGACGATATCCGCCAAGGTATTGATAAAGCGGAAGTCCTGACTGCTTTGCTAAGCCATCATAAATGGCCATATCGATTGCAGCCTTTGCGCTTGTGTTGCTTGCGAGCACGCGGTTCATAGCAGAAAAGATTTGTTCATACTCTGCCAAGGAAGCCCCGAGCAAAATGGGTCTGATCACTTCACAGATGGCATAGTCGATGCTTTCCAGCGTTTCTCCTGTAATCACCGATGTGGGAACTGCCTCTCCGTAGCTGACGTCACCTTGATCATATGTGATGATGACGATCAGAGATGCTGCGTCATACACCGTTCTTAAAGCGGTTTTGAAAGGCTTTTTTAGCGGCACACTCGTTCTGCATGTACGAACATCCACGATTTTCATTTGATCGCCTCTTTCGCTGCGACGCCTGGAGAAATGTGCAGTTTTTTCCCTTCCGCATCTAGTGCAGCCTGCACGCCCATTGGAATGGCAAAGTTGGGTGATGAATGACCGATCCGAAAGCCGCCAAGTGCAGGTTTCTTTTGCGGCACAATATAGGTTTCCCATAGCTGTTCCAAGGTTAAGGACTGGTCTTTCTTTTTTGGTTCACATTGATGAAAATCGCCAATGATGAATCCAGCCGCATCATCCAATTTTCCAGCAGAGGTGAGGTGCTGCATCATGCGATCGATTTTATAAGGCTCTTCGTCAATATCTTCAATGAACAACAGCTTTCCCTTCGTATCAATTTCAAAAGGTGTGCCAAGTGTTGTCACGATGAGGGCAAGATTCCCTCCTATGATGTCCCCTGAAGCGGTGCCGGGGTAGAAGGTATGAAGAGGTGACAAGTGATGCGAATACGTAAAGGCCTTCGGCGTGAACAGCTGCAAAAAGGTATCCTTCGTATACGGATGGACCTCTTCAAGTCCCACATCAGAGGAAAGCATTGGACCATGAAAAGTCACAAGACCCGTCTGCTGCTGGATGGCCGTATGTAAAAACGTAATGTCACTATAACCCCAAAAGATTTTTGGATTCCGGCGAATGAGATCATAGTCAATGACTTCTACAAGTCTTCCAGTTCCGTACCCTCCGCAGGCACAAATAACCGCTTTGACTTCTGGATCTTGAAACATGCCATGAAGATCTTCCACTCTTTCATGATCACGACCTGCTAAATATCCGTACCGGGAATCAAGATACTTCCCTTTTTTCACCTTCAGCCCGAGGCTTTCTAAAAAGGCAATCCCTTTTGCTAATTTCAATTCATCAGGCGGGCTTGCTGGTGCAATAACCCCCACCGTATCCCCTGTTTGAAGCGCCGCTGGCAGCTGGTTCATGCCAATCCCCTCTTTCTCTTTATTTCTTACAATCTATGGGCATCTTCTCCATAACATGAACAAATAAAGGAACAGACGCTTTTGTTCAAAGCGTCCGTGTTCCTCATTTCCTTCAATTACTCTCCATCTACTTGTGCCCATTTTAAATCGATATACCCAACAGGGTGGCGGACAATTCCCTTCACGCCCTCTTTTTGCAAATGCACTTGGTTATAAAAATGAATTGGAATGATTGGTGCTTCTTCAATGAGAAGTGCCTCTGCATCATGAAGGATGCTGTTTCTTTTTTGTTCATCTGCTTCCTTTCTCGCCTTTTTCATCAGCTGATCATAGGTGTCGTTTGACCATCCAGTCCGGTTCATCGCATTCCCTGTTTGAAAGCTCTCTAGGAAATTAATCGGATCTGCATAGTCTGCTAAAAATGAACTTTGCGAGAATTGGAATTTCAGTGCCTTTTGATCTTCTGCAAATACATTGGCTTCCATGTTTGCAAGCTTCACGTCCACACCCAGCGCTTCTTTTAGTTGCTGCTGGATGGCTTCAGCTTTTTTCTTGTTCTCAGGCTTTGTGCTATATGTTAATGTGACGGGCGGCAGCTTTGAATAGTTTTCTTCTTTCAGCCCTTTTTCTAATAGCTTCGCAGCTTCACTCGTATCTTGTTTGACAAGATCACCGCCAGCTTCTCTGAAATCATCACCCTTTGAATCTAGAATCCCCGGTGAAACGAAGGCGCGGGCTGGCTTCTCTTTATTTTTCGTGACATAATCCACGATATCTTGCGGATTGATCGCCATTTGAAAGGCTTTGCGAATGTTCTTATTTTGAAAAGGTTCCATGTTCACATTCAGACGATAAAAGAACAGTCCGGCCTGATCTTCAATTTGTACATCTTTATTTTTCAGCAAATTTTCACTTTGTTCTGCTGGGACGAAGGCAGTATCTAAATCTCCCGATTGATACATTTGATAATCAGTGTTTCGATCGCTGATCATCAGCCACTTTACCTGATCCAGCTTGACTGATTTTTTGTCCCAATACGTCTCACTTTTTTCCATAGTGAAGCTCTCATCATGCTTCCATTCTGTCAGCTGAAACGGTCCATTCCCAACAAAGGTTTTGGCATCCTTTGCCCAGTTTGGATCCTTCTCTGCTACCTTCTCATTGACAGGGAAAAAGGCAGGGTTTGCGGTCATATTTAAGAACGATTTCTGCGGGTATGCCAGTGTGACCTTTAGCGTTTTGTCATTTTCAGCACTGACTTTTACATCCTCTTTCTTTCCTTTTCCGCTGTTAAATGCCTCTCCGCCTTCAATCATGTAAGCTAAGAACGATGCAGAAGAGCCTGTTTTCGGATCAAGCAGACGCTTCCACGCATATTCAAAGTCACTCGCTTTCACTGGATCACCGTTCGACCACTTGATGCCGTCTCTTAAATGAAATGTGTACGTTTTTCCATCCTCTGAAATTTCCCATTTTTCCGCCATTGCAGGAGATGGTTCGTGCTTTTCATTCAGTCTTGTTAATCCCTCCATTAAGTTATTCAGACCTTGCCACGATACATTATTAAAACCAATCGGCGGGTCAAATGACGTCGGTTCGTTTTCGTTATTTAAGGTTAATACTTTCTTTTCATCCTTGTTGCTTGATGATCCTTTACCTGCTTGCTCATTGGCTGTACATCCAGCGAGCAACATGATGATAAACAAACAAATACTGATGATCCACCCTTTTTTCCTCATCAAAAACTCCCCCTTTGTGTTGAAGATAACATCGCTTGGTTCGCTCGCTCATCCTGGAGCCAGCAATGCACTGTATGAGTAGGTGACCGCTGCGTTTCGTGCGGCATGATATGATCGCACACTTTCATGGCAGCCGGGCAGCGATCGGTATACGGACAGCCCTTTGGCGGTGCAAATAAATCAGGCGGGCTTCCTTCAATCGGAATCAGTTCATCTTTCATATCAAGTCTTGGAACGGATTGCAGGAGTCCTTTTGTATAAGGATGCTGAGGACTGTAAAAAATATCATGCCTTGTTCCGGTTTCAACCATTTTCCCTCCGTACATGACTGCTACCCGGTCGGCAACTTGGGCTACGACTCCTAAGTCGTGTGTGATTAAGATAATGGTAACCCCTGTTTTCCTCTGAATCTCTTTAAACAGTTCTAAAATTTGTGCCTGTATGGTCACATCCAGCGCGGTCGTCGGTTCATCTGCGATCAGCACCTTTGGCTCACAAATCAGTGCCATGGCAATCATGAGCCGCTGCCTCATTCCCCCGCTGAATTGGTGCGGGTATTGCTTTAATCTCTCCTTCGGCTGCGGAATACCAACCAAATCAAGCATCTGTATGGCAGCTTCTTTCACTTCTTTTTTCGTCAGCTTTTGATGCTCCTTCGCCGCCTCCATCAGCTGATCCCCTATTGTCAAGGTAGGGTTCAGTGCCGTCATCGGATCTTGGAAGATCATCGAAATATCGACACCTCGTATGGCGCGCATTTCTTTTTCAGATAATGACAGCAAGTTGCGGTCTTGAAACCAGATTTCTCCCTGATCGACATGCGCGCTGTATGCAGGCAGAAGCCTCATAATGCTTTGTGATGTCACACTTTTCCCGCAGCCTGATTCTCCCACAATGGCTAAGGTTTCTTTTTCATATACATCGACATTCACTCCGCGTACTGCTTGAACTGAACCGCCGTATGTCCGAAAGCTGACGTGCAGATCGATGATTTGTAGAACTTTTTTCAAAGCGCCATCACCTCTTCATCTTTGGATCAAGCGCATCTTGCAAGCCATCACCTAAATTGTTAAAGCAAAACATCGTGAGTGAAATAAAAAATGCTGGAAAAAATAAACGCCACCAATGTCCATTGTCTGACAGCACAGTCGGCAAAGCATCATTGGCCATCACGCCCCAGCTTGCAAACGGTGCTTGAATACCTAAACCGAGAAAGCTTAGGAACGCTTCAGCAAATATCGCGGTCGGCACAGTCAGGGTCATTTGGACGATAATCGGCCCCATCGTATTCGGCAGCAGGTTGCGGCGAATGATCCGCAGGCTTTTGGCACCAAAGGTCTTTGAGGCAAGGACATATTCCTGGCTTTTCAGCTGAAGAACCTGACCTCTCACAATTCTTGCCATTCCAATCCATCCGGTGACAGTGAGCGCTACAATAATGGTGACAAGCCCTGGCCCCATGAGCACCATCAATAAAATGACGACAAGTAAATAAGGAAGTCCGTAGAGCACCTCGACAATCCGCATCATGACATGGTCATAGCGTCCGCCTTTATAGCCGGCTATGCCCCCATAAATCACACCGATGGCAAAATCAATCAAGGCTGCCATGACACCCACAAATAACGAAATGCGTGCTCCGTACCAAGTACGAGTAAACACATCTCGCCCAAGCTCATCTGTTCCAAACCAGTGAGCAGCTGAGGGCGGCAGATTTTGCATCGAAAGACGCTGCTCTGTCACACTATTTGGTGCAAGCAATGGACCTAAGACTGCCATGACAAAAAGAAAAATCAGAACCGATAGACTAAACATCGCAAGCTTATTTTGCTTCAGCCGCCTCCATGTATCTGCCCAATAGGAAAGAGAGGGTCTTTTAATGGCATGGGTTTCTGTTTTCTTTTGCTCTCGTGGAGAAAACCATTCGTCCGGCACTTCAGGATGCCTGTTCGGTGGATCATGCTGAAGGTGTATACTCATGCCTTTCCTCCTTTCTGATGCAGCTGAATCCTTGGATCAAGGAGACGATACGCCACATCGACAATGAAGAGAAGTGTGATTAAAATAATACTGTAAAAAACAGTGGTTCCCATGATGACAGGATAATCACGGTTGTTTATGCTCTCGACAAAGTATTTTCCCATTCCAGGAATGGCAAATATTTTTTCAATGACAAAACTTCCTGTTAAAATACTTGCGACAAGTGTTCCAAGAATGGTCACAACGGGTAAAAGTGCATTTCGAAGCGCATGTTTAAATACAATTTTAAAGGGAGAAAGTCCTTTTGCTTTGGCCGTACGGATATAGTCTTGCGACAGCACTTCAATCATGCTTGACCTCGTTAACCTGGCGATAATGGCCATTGGGCTGACAGCAAGGGCGATTGTAGGCAGCACCATATGCATTGGACTTGTCCACATCGCTGTAGGAAAGAGCTGCAAATTGACAGCAAGCTGCTGAATTAATAAGGTAGCAAAGATAAAGTTTGGAATGGATATACCGAATACAGCAATCGTCATGGCGATGTAATCAATCAAACCATTATGCCGGAGGGCAGCCATAACCCCTAGCAGGATGCCAGAGATAACAGCAATCAATATTGAGATAAGACCAAGTTCTAATGAGACTGGGAAGCCTCTCGCCAATAAATCATTGACACTTTCAGAAGGCTTTTTAATGGAAGGACCAAAATCAAAGGTAACAATGGATTTTAAATAGATGACATATTGAACATAGAGTGGTTCGTCTAAGTGATAGTAGCTTTCGAGGTTTCGCTGGACGGTTTCGTTTGTATTTCGTTCTTCATTGAAAGGCGATCCTGGGATGACCTTCATTAAAATAAACGTTAAAGTCGTAATCGTTAAGATCGTAGCAATCATCGCAATAAAACGCTTGAGCAAAAAGCTGGCCATCTGCTGTCTCCCCCTCACTTAACAAAATGTTGTACGTGCGGCAAGCTCTGTCATGACAAGCATTGCTTGATAGGCTTCTAATATATTGTCTGCCTGGTACGTCACCGTCGTTGTTCCTTCTATGATGGCAGTACCGGGCATTAAATTCGCCCATTCAGCTTGTCCATAATTGGCAAACTCAATCTTAAGCAGCGGCTGATCAGGAGGCGTCAGCGGCTTCATTTGATCAATCTGTTTCATCGCGGCTTCCACTTGCTGCGAGATTTGTTGATTGACTTTGGCTGGAGGTAAGCATTTCACAGCAGATCTTGAGATGGTTTCTTTCACTGCCACTGTTTTCACACCAGGCATCAGCTTTTCTGCCTCAAGTGCTGCTTGATCATCCCCGCAAACAAGAATGACCGGCACACCATAGTAGCCTGCAACATACGCATTAAAGCCCATTTCACCAATTGGATGATCATTTATGTAAAAATGTCTGACCCCAAAAATCATACTGTGTGACATCACACCTTTCATTGATGCCCTTGCATGATAGCCTAAAAAAACAGCTGCATCATAGGTTTGATCCAATCCTTGCACCATTGAATAAGGCTTTACGTCACCTGATATGAGAACTGCCTCTTCATGCAGTTCTTCGATCAAAAGATTATTCATTTTAGAATGACTGTCATTGACCAAAATGTCGGTGGCACCATGCTGAAGAAGCGCCTCTACACAGGCGTTCACTTCACCGGTCATAATGCGTCTGCCACGCTCATAGTTATGCTGGCGTGAATCAACAAATGTATGATCAGCTAGACCAGTAATTCCCTCCATATCGACAGATAGATAGAGCTTCATTCCCATCCCCCTTTAATTAAACATAAAATTTGTGTATATTTTTCTAAATTTTCTAAAAAATTATATGAGAACTTGATTGATTTTTCAATACAATGTCCGAAAATAAGGAGTTTAGACTCAGATAATACAGGTCAAAAGGATTTTTTAGAAAGGATTTTTTTAACAAATAAAACACCACTAACTATGTCTTTAGTGGTGTTTATCCGCTTCGTTGATCTGAGATTTCAGCTGTTCATATTTCTTCATGGTTTGTGTAAATAAATCATCAAACATCTGAGGTGCCTGCTGTTGAATGACCTCTGCACCTTCTCCTGTAATTCCCCCTTTTGTCGCCACTCTATCGACAGTTTCAGCAAAGGTTAGGCCTCGTTCTACGAGGACCTGGCCAGTTCCTAAAAGGGCATACGTTAAAAATTCATTCGCTTCCTCTAAGGAAAGATCACTATTTCTCACAGCCGCTTTCGCCATTTCTTCAAAAAGAGCAGCGATAAAACCAGGAGATGAGCTTGTCAAATTGCTCGCCGCATCAAACCGGTCTTCCTCTACCTCCCTGACGATGCTAAAAGCTGAAAGCAGCCGGTGCAAACGCTCCTTTTCCTCGCGTCCTGCTGCTGCACCATGCGCAACAAGTGATACGCCCGTCCCAACAGCTGACGTGAGTGTTGGGATGTATCTAGACACTGGCTGTGTTGTATGCGCCTGTAACTTTTCTAATGTCACAGCTGCTGCTACTGACACAATATGTACCGCTCTCGCTCGAGAAGGCAGCTGATCCAGAACATCAAGTACTGCAAGCGGCGGCACGCAGACAAACAATATATCACATGACGCAGAAAGTTCGTCTAATGAACAAATGTTGACTTCTTGGTGCTTTTCTTTGAGCTGATGAAGGCGCTCCGTTTCACTTCTTGTATGGATCATGATTTGATGAGCATCCAGCACCCCATTTTCCAGCCACTTTTGCACCATCATATCAGCCATACTTCCATATCCAATGATTCCAATTGTCTCCACAGTTTAATCTCCTCTATCTTGCTTAGATTCACTACTTATTTTAACAATTTCCCACAATGTTTTCATTTTTATCCCACACTTTTTTCATACGATAAAGTCAGTCCCCACCACATACGGTAAAACACCCAAACACATACATGAAAAAATCATTGAAAGAGAGTGATTGAAATGACACAGCACAAAGATGACAAACAAACAATTGAACAACCTCAAAAACAGAAAAAGCCAAACGGCTGGTTTAAGTCATTTGTCAGCGGTGTTGTAGGCGGTACATTAGCGTTAGGTGTCTACGTTCTTTCGCCATATGCTCAGCATTCATCAGACAGCACTGCAAATGATTCGGCAGCGAAAACTGAAGCAGTATCGACAAATCACACGAATTCGTCAAAAACAACAGCCGTCCAAACATCAAATTCATCAAGCAGCATCTCCAGTATGGTCGAAAATGTATCACCAGCTATTGTCGGCATTACAAACTACCAAGCACAAACTCAAACAGACACGAGCTTTGGCGATTTCAATACGCCTTTCGATGAATCACAGCAAAACAAAAGCAGTCAAGAGGAAGAAACCGGTACAGGCTCAGGAGTGATTTTCAAAAAATCAGGCAATAAAGCCTATGTCTTAACAAACAACCACGTCATTGAAGGGGCAAATAAACTAACCGTATCCTTACACGATGGCAAAACCATTGAAGGAAAACTGGTTGGAGCTGATCCGCTCACTGACTTAGCCGTTGTGGAAATTAGCAGCAGTCATGTGACGAAGGTTGCGGCATTAGGCAATTCCTCCTCACTGCGTGCTGGAGAAACCGTCATTGCGATCGGAAACCCGCTTGGTGAAGATCTTTCAAGAACGGTGACACAAGGAATTGTCAGCGGTGTCGACCGAACAGTCTCTATGAACACATCAGCAGGCGAAAGCAGTATTAATGTTATTCAAACAGATGCAGCCATTAACCCAGGTAACAGCGGCGGCCCGCTTCTGACGACAGACGGAAAGGTTGTGGGGATCACGAGTATGAAAATCTCTGAAACAGGTGTTGAGGGCATTGGGTTCGCACTGCCAATCAATGATGTCAAACCAATCGCTGATCAGCTTCTCGCAAAAGGAAAAATTGAACGTCCATATATCGGCATCAGCATGCTGGATCTCGAACAAGTTCCAGATGTGTATCAAAAAGAAACTTTCGGACTCAAAACCAGTCAGCTCAATAAAGGCGTGTATGTCAAAGATATCGCCGCAGGCTCACCTGCCGCCAAAGCTGGCTTAAAGTCAGAGGATGTCATTACCGGCATCAATGGGAAACAAATCAAAACTGGCAGTGAATTACGTCATGAGCTATACACGAATGCAAAAGTAGGGGACACCGTGAGCATCACCCTCATTCGAAACGGAAAACAAGAAACTAAGCAGGTCACATTAACACAATCTGAATCTAAGCAGGTCAGTTCCTAATAAAAAAACAGCTCAGTTGATGAGCTGTTTTTTTATGACGACTGAATTGGCGTTAATCTTTGTTCAATTTCTGCTCGTTTATGCTCTAGGAACGGCGGAAGGGCTAATTGATCGCCAAGCTCATCCACCCCTTCATCGACTGTAAATCCAGGGCCATCTGTTGAAATTTCAAATAAAATACCATTTGGCTCTCTAAAGTAAAGAGCTTTAAAGTAAAAACGTTCTACAACACCAGAGTTCGTGAAGCCTGCTTTTGAGATTTTTTCATACCATTTTTCAAGCTCCTCTGCGTCTTTCACACGAAATGCGACGTGATGCACACTTCCTCTGCCGGAACGTTCAGAAGGCCCTTCTGTTTTTTCGATCACATGAATTTCTGTTCCAGCACCCCCATTTCCTGACTCAAAAATGGTCACGATCTCACCATCATTTGATTGTTCACGTGCTCTTTCGGTGAAGCCAAGGATGTCTGTTAAAACACGGATCGTCTTGTCAGCTTCTGCAACGGTTAATTCAACTGGACCTAAACCTCTAATCGCAAACTCTGCCGGAATATCGTCATGCACTGGCGGTGAGCCTGCCTCTTGCGTATTCGGTTCTACTGTTAAAAACAGCTGCTGCCCTTCTGGGTCTTTAAAACGCAAAGCAGGTCTTCCGCCTCTCAAGGAAGCTGTTTCTTGCTGCACGCCTTTATCTTCAAACCGCTTTTCCCAAAACGTGAGTGCCTCTTCAGAAGAAACGAGAAGGCCAGTGCTTGTGATCGCATTTGTCCCTTTCAAACGGCGGGCAAGCATTGGAATTTCAAAGAATGTTAGCTCCGTTCCTGGTGAAGCGACCTCATCTCCATAAAACAAGTGATACATAGACGGGTCATCCTGATTGACTGTTTTCTTTACAAGTTTTAAGCCAAGGATTTGGCGGTAGAAATCAACATTTTTCTGAGCATTGGCTGTTAACGCAGATACGTGGTGAATCCCATTGATTTTCATTATTTTCACTCCTATTTTAAAATATCTCGAATTCGAGATAATATCCTTATGAATAAAATAGTTCATTTTTCAAGAAAAGTCAACCATTTGGCTGCACGTTAACTGGATGTTCGGTTTCCGGTCATTAAATTAACATTAAATCGAAAATAATCTTTTATTGTTCGTTTTTAACGCAACATTCACCCTAATATCTCCAATAAACGAACACTTTCAAATACAAATACGAAAATCAGAAAATTTTTTTAATTCTTGTTTTCCTAAAATCGTATTACAATGAACAAAATACATGTCACAGTAACGTACGAAAGTGATGCAGGAGGTCGTGTGTAATGAACAAAGAACAACCAGCGTTAAAACAAGACATCGGCTTATTTTTCGCCCTATCTCTTGTCATCGGGACCATTATCGGGTCAGGCGTCTTTATGAAGCCAGGCAACGTCCTTTCCTATTCAGGAAGCTCAGACATCGCCTTATTCGCTTGGCTGTTAGGTGGCATCTTAACCCTTGCAGGCGGACTGACTGTCGCTGAAATTGGCACACAAATCCCGAGAACCGGCGGGTTGTACGCCTATCTTGAAGAAGTGTATGGTGAATTTTGGGGCTACTTATGCGGCTGGGTGCAGATTATTATTTACGGACCCGCCATCATTGGTGCACTTGGTCTTTATTTTGGTTCATTATTAGCCAATCTATTTTCTCTTTCGACTTTATGGTCTACAACGATCGGCATTATCACCGTTTTATTTTTATGTATCATCAACATCATGGGAACAAAATACGGCGGTTTTGTTCAAGGGCTGACCACCATTGGAAAGCTTGTCCCGATTGCCGCTATTATTGTGTTTGGCTTATGGAAAGGAAACGAAAATATTTTGATGGCTGTCAACGATAGCATCGCTCAAATGAACTTCGGAGCAGCGATTTTGGCTACGCTGTTTGCTTATGATGGCTGGATTTTACTTGCGGCGCTTGGGGGTGAAATGAAAAACCCTGAGAAACTGCTTCCTCGCGCGATGGCAGGCGGAATTTTAATCGTGACGGCTTGTTATCTCTTTATTAATGTCGCACTTTTGCACGTGCTGCCAGCTGATCAAATCGTCCAGTTAGGTGAAAATGCGACAAGCACTGCTGCTACCATGCTCTTTGGGCCAATTGGCGGGAAAATCATTAGTATTGGGATCATCATCAGCATCTTTGGCTGTTTGAACGGAAAGGTTCTTTCATTCCCACGTGTGATTTTTGCGATGGCAGAACGAAAGCAGATTCCTTTCGCCAACGCGATTTCGCGGATTCACCCAACATTTAAAACACCTTGGATCGCTGTATTTGTGCAAATTTTGATCGCCATTGTGTTTATGATCGTCAGTAATCCGGAGAAGCTGTCTGAGGTCTCGATTTTCATGATCTACATCTTTTATGTGATGGCCTTTTTCGCCGTCTTTAAGCTGAGAAAACAAAACAGCGGAATGAAGCGTGCGTACAGTGTACCACTTTACCCGCTGACACCGATCATTGCGATTATCGGTTCATTATTCGTTTTAATCAGCACCATGATCACCGATTGGAAAAGCTGCCTGATCTCCATGCTGATCGGGATGGCTGGACTGCCTATTTATTATTATATGAAAAAAACACAAAATAAAGCAGAGCACTAAACGGTGCTCTGCTTTTTTTCCTTCTTCTCAGCGTAATAGAAAACCTTTGCAGTCTAGGAAAGACGAATATCGGAGCGGAGGACTGACTTGCAGGCTGAAGCAGAGTGCTAAACGGTCTCTGCTTCATTTTTTATATTGTTTGATCACTTTGTATGATTCGTTTAAATATCTCATGAGCCGGTATGGCTTACTAAGCACACGGATTGGGAGTCTTGAGATAAATCCATTCAGGTTCGACTTATATTCCTGCGTGATCCGCTTTGGCTTTGTCGCTATTTTCTCGTATACTTCCTTGTAAAATTCCTTCATGATGTCGACTTGCACACTGATCTTTTGATGACACTCTGTACACTCAACGCTTTTCATCTGATCATTCACATAAACGATGCTGTGGAGGGTCTCTTCTTGGCACCGAGTACAGTGTAGGTTTGCTTCCATTTCGGTTTGCTTCAAGATACACAGCTCCTTTCTCGTTTGATGTTGCTCTTGTTATACCATTCGAACGCTGCCAGCCTTTTATTGGACGGATGCTTCCTTTAAAATGGCTGCCGCCGTTAGTTCGTCTGTCACCAGTACTTGAATGAAGCCGCCATTTAAAGCCCCTAAAATACTCTCAGCTTTATGGGTTCCTTCTACAACAGCGATGACCGTTTTGACGCTCTTTAATTGTTCCAGCGATAAGCCAATGACCTTTTGATTCAGTTCATCTTGGACAGGTTTTCCTTCTCCATCAAAGAAACGAAAGCCAATATCACCGACAGCCCCTGATTGCCTTAAACCAGATAAGTCCTCTTCTTTTAAATAACCGACTGTTTTTAAAGTTGACCCTTTATGCGGGTTGCCAATACCGATGAGGGCAATATCCACATTTCTGCCTTCTTCAAGCACAGCTTCTATGTCCTGCATCGCCATAAGCCGTTCTTTTAATTCTTCTGTTTCTAAAATCGCAGGGGCATATAAATAGGAACACGTGCCGTTCATTTTCTTTGCCAGCTCATATGCCAGCTGATTGGCATGAATGTCGACCGCCTGCCTGCCCATTCCGCCCTCTAAAGGAATGACCTTCACATCGTTTCTTCGTTCAAACGGATATTCTTTTACAAGCTCCGCAAGCGTCGTCCCCCATGAAATGCCGATTTTCTCCGCATTTTTCATGTTTTTAGACAAATAATAGGCGCCTGCTTGACCGACTGCCCGCTTCACCATCTCAGACATTGTCCCGACACTTGGGACAACGACCGCATCTGTTAATTGAAAGGTTGTTTCTAGCTGCTTTTCAAGTTCCACCGTATGAATGCTTTCGTCTTTAATGTACACTTCAACAATTCCCACATCTTTTGCTTTTTGTAAGAGCTTTGAGATGACTGGTCTTGAGACATTGAGCTTTTTTGCAATTTCCTGCTGCGTCCACCCGTCTGTATAATAAAGATGAGCAACTTTGACGAGCTGTCGTCTTTCTTCCCAATTCAGCATGTGACATCATCCTTTTAATATACTATGATTACCAGTATACCAAACATTCGTTTCCAATTGGAACAATTGTTATGAAAATGACAAAAAGAGCGATTAACTCTCCGCTCTTTTTCCCTCAGTATATTTGGGCTGATACGTTCTCCCTCCGTCTAACAGGATCATTTGTCCGTGCAAATAGCTCCCCTCGTGACGTGTGAGAAATAAAGTGAGCCCTGCGATATCCTCAGGCTTTCCTAATCTTCCGATGGGAATGAGTGATTGCAGCTGCCGTTTCTCCTCTACAGTAGGATAGAGCGTATCAAGCATTTGAGATTCAATGACGCGGGGAGCAATCACATTGATGCGTATTTGATGCGAGCCTAGTTCCTTTACGAGCGAACGCATCAATCCAAAAGCACCTGCTTTTGATGCATAATATTGAATACCGCCGCCTGAGCCGGTGATTGCAGATCCCGATCCAATAATGACAACACTGCCTTCCTGCCGCTCACACATATAGGGTGCCAACGCTTTGATGCAATAGTAAAGACCATATAAGTTCACAGCCAGTGTCTTTTTCCAAAGTGAAAAATCGACTTCTAAAAAAGGCAGTGATTTAGTCATTCCTGCTGAATACACAAGGTGAGCAATACCGCCCAGCTCCCTTTCAGCTGCTGATATCATTTGCTGAACACTTTCCCACGATGAAACGTCAGCTTGAAATATCAGCAGCTGAGGATACTGTGTCTTTAAGAGCGAAAGTCCCTTTTCATCTATATCTGACACGGCGACTTGGTGCCCTTCTTTTAAAAAACGCTCAGCAATTTCTTTTCCGATCCCTTGGGCTCCGCCAACGATGAGAACTGGTTTTTGAACATTAGCCAGCACTCTCACCCCCATCAAGCATAATCGCCACGCCATCTGTAAATGCACCATAGGATGTACTGAGAAACACCGTCATATGGGCCACAGTCTCCTTGATTTGCTCTGTATCAGGAACCAAATGGAGAGGAGGCGGCAGCAGCGCAAGCACCCGGATGCCTTTGTCTTTAAATTCTCTCGCTAACCCTTTTGTCATGGCATTCAGCATAGAATTCGAAGTAGCATGCGAGATCCCGCCATCACCTGTAATACTGCCTGATGACGATATATTAATGATGCAGCCTTGTCTCTGATCAACCATATGCCATACAGCAGCCTGACTGGAAAGAAAGACGGTATTCACAGCCGATTCCACTTCATCCACCCACTCATCAGGGTCCACGTCATCAAGCTTCGCGTCCGCTCCTTGCTCTGCTTGATTGACCAAAATATCCAGTTTACCGCATGTATCAATCACTTGCCTCAGCATTCGCGCGGCATCACGCGGTGTTTCCAGCGGGTTCTGAATGATACTCGCTTGACCGCCCATTTTTTGAATGTCTTCACGAATGGTTTTAGCCTTTGATTCATCATGAAACGTGTGTAAAAAAACATGTGCACCTGCCCGGGCTAAAGCCAGGCAGATGGCTTCTCCAAATCCATCTGTGCTACCTGTCACAAGTGCCGCTTTCTGATGAAGCTGGACGTGCACATGCATCTCCTCCCTATCCCTTGTTTGGCCATTATTTTCTCAGCTTACTCACGATATCAAGTGCTGCTTCATAAAAACCTTCTGAGATGGTCGGATGCGGATGAATCATTTTCGCCATCTCTTCTGCTGTTCCTTCTAAATACATAAAGGAGGAAGCTTCTGAAATCATCTCTGTGACGTGCGGGCCAACCATCGTCGCGCCAATCACTTCACCATAGGCTGTATCGTATACCAATTTAATAAAGCCTGTTTGATCACCTGCCGCTAGTGCTTTACCGCTTGCCGCTAAATCAAATCGTTCTGCCCGCACGTTAAGCCCTTTGGCTTTTGCCTCTTTCTCAGTCAGACCGACACTTGCTACCTCTGGTAATGTATAAATACATCTAGGCATGATATCAGCATTCATTTTTTCAGACACACCGCAAATATTACTGACCGCAACAGCGGCCTCTGCCATCGCTGCGTGAGCCAGCTGATAGCCGCCAGCAACATCCCCAACTGCATAGACACCTTCCACACTTGTCTGCATCTTGTCATTCACCTTGATAAAAGGACCATCCAGCTGAAGGTCAAGCTGGCTGACAGCAGAAACGCTAGGTCTTCTTCCTACACAAACAAGCAGTCTTTCAGCCGTAAAGATATGCGTCTCTCCTTTATCGTCTGATGCATGAACCGCTTTGACTCCTTCGCTTTCCGTCACCTCTGTCACAGTGGTTTTTTTCGCGATATAGATGCCTTTTTTCTTTAATTCTCTTTCTAGCAGCTTAGATGCTTCCTCATCCTCTTGTGGAATAATAGACGGAGCCGCTTCGATAATCGTGACTTTTGATTGAAGACTCTGGAAGATACAAGCCAGCTCAAGTCCAATGACACCGCCGCCAATGATGACGACAGAAGCCGGAATATCTGGGATGTCAAAGATCGTATCACTTGTGTCAAATTGAATGTCTTTAAGGCCCGGTATTGGCGGAATGGCAGGTGAAGATCCAGTGGCAATGATGAGCTCTTTCGTTTCAATCGATTCTGAACCATCTTGCTTTTCAATCTCAATCCGGTGCTTTGTAACAGCTGTACCTCTGCCGTTATATACATCAATCTTTCCTTGCTTTAATAAAAAGGCAATTCCGCCTCTGAGCTTTTCAATGACGTCATCTTTGCGCTTTCTCATTTTATCGAAGGAAAGGACCAAATCACCTGTTTCAATTCCCCAGCTTTTCGCCTTCTCAATTGATTCAATGACTTCTGCATGTTTGAGCAGTGTCTTGGAAGGAATACAGCCCCGATTTAAACAAGTACCGCCTAGAAAATCCTCTTCAATCAATGCGACCTTCCGTCCACGCTCAGCTGCTTGAAGGGCGGCAGTATACCCGCCAGGCCCTCCGCCAATGACTGTCAGATCATACGTTTTCGTCATCCGATTCATCTCCTACATTAGCAATTCAAATGGTTGTTCAAGCACTTTTTTAAGGTCTGTTAAAAAGGCAGCCGCTGGTGCGCCATCTACCACTCGGTGATCAAACGATAAACTAACACCCATCATCGGCCGCACCTGAATTTCTCCATCTACTACAACAGGTTTTTCTTGAATGCGCCCAACCCCTAAGATCGCCACTTCCGGCTGATTAATAATCGGGGTAAAGGTATCAATGGCATACATCCCTAAGTTACTAATGGTAAAAGTGGACCCTTTCAGCTGGTCTGGCAGCAGTTTTTGGTCACGTGCGTTTCGGCCGATTTCTTTTGCCTCTTTTGTCAGCTGTTTTAACCCTTTTTGGTTCGCATGAGAAATGACTGGAACCATTAAGCCATCTTTTACAGCGACAGCGAGACCAATGTGCACATCGTCATGGAAATGGAGCTCATTTTGTTCAAACGTCATATTGATATGTGGGTGGCGTGTGAGTACATTGCTGACCGCATGAATCATAATTTCTGTGAACGACAGTCTGTAGCCTGTCTCTTTTTCAATCGCTGGCAATAGCTGTTTGCGTATTTCTTTCGCTTTTGTCATATCGATTTCACTTGTTAATGTCACGTGCGGTGCTGTAAAGGCACTTTGTGACATGCGGTCAGCGATCACTTTTCTCATACCAGCTAGTTTTTGTGTTTTCACTGGAGAAGACTCTGTTGTTTGTACAGCTGCTGCTGTTACATCACTCTTCATAATTTTACCGTGTGCACCAGATCCAGCAACATTCGCTAAATCAATTCCTTCACGAGCAGCCACTTTTTCTGCAAGCGGTGACACGCGCTGATCTTTCTCACTAAAGTGGACGGCCGCCTCGACGTCCCGCTTTTGAACTCTGCCTTTAGGTCCTGTGCCAGATACCTCATGTATCGCTACATGATGATCCTTTGCCGTTTTTCTCGCCGCAGGTGTGGCACGTACTTTTTCATTAGGTGTTTTTGGGGCTTCAGCAGAACTGGATGAAGCCGCTTCGGATGAAGACGATTCGCTGCTGTCTGGTGAATCTTCATCTGATTGTGCTGGCGGTTCGCTTGGCACCTGTTCATTTGCCTCTCCGATGTATCCAATGACAGCATTGACTAGAATTTGATCATCGGCTTCATAATATTTCTTTAGAAAAATACCATCATCATAGGCTTCCACCTCAATATTGATCTTGTCTGTCATAATTTCAAAAAGAGGCTCACCGATTTCAACCGAATCTCCTTCTTCTTTAAACCATTGAAGCAAGGTGCCGACTTCCATCGTACTGCTCAGCTTCGGCATAAATATCTCTTTTGGCATGATCTTCTCCCCTTTACTTAAGAGCGCACAAGCTCTTTTGCTGCTTCAATAATATCTGGCACTTGTGGAATGACCGCTTTTTCCAGCGTCGGGTTGTATGGTATTGGGACCGCAAGACCGCCAAGTCGTTTAATTGGAGCATCTAAGTAGTCAAAGGCTTCACTTTCCGCTATCATACTTGCAATCTCTCCGCCATAGCCGCCTCGTTTTACTGCTTCATGAACCACGATACATTTACCTGTTTTCTTCACAGATTCGATAATCGTTTCTTCATCTAATGGGACAAGTGTTCTTGGGTCAATGATTTCAACATCAATTCCCTCTGCTTCTAGTTCCTTCGCCGCTTCTAACGCTTTGTGTACCATAATCGCTGTTGCTACAATCGTGACGTCTTTCCCGCTTCTTTTCACATCTGCTTTCCCTAGAGGAATGGAATATTGCTCTTCAGGCACGTCACCGATTGTTTTATATAAAAGCTTGTGCTCGTAGAAAATGACAGGGTTGTCATCATCCATCGCCGCTTTTAAAAGTCCTTTTGCATCATAGGCTGTTGAAGGCTGAACCACTTTGAGTCCTGGAATATGCGCCATCCACGCTTCTAAGCTTTGTGAGTGCTGCGCCGCTGCACCCGTTCCTGATCCTGCTGGTGTTCTTACGACAAGCGGCACCTTTCCTTTTCCGCCAAACATGTATCGTGTTTTGGCTGCTTGGTTCACAAGCTGATCCATTGCGATTGTTATAAAGTCAGAGAATTGAAGTTCTAAAATCGGCCGCATACCAGTTAAAGCCGCTCCGACTGCCCCACCTGCGATGGCAGCCTCTGAGATAGGTGTATTGCGAACGCGCTCTGGACCGAATTCTTCAATCATGCCGCGCGTGACTCCAAAAGCACCTCCATATACGCCGATATCTTCACCTAAAATGAAGACATCTTGGTTTTCTCTCATTTCCTGACTCATAGCCTCTCGAACGGCTTCTAAATATGAAATCTCTCTCACTGTTGTTTTTGTCACGTGATTTCCCTCCTAATTAGGCGTATACATCCTCTAATAGTGTGTCAATTGACGGTTCTTTACTGTTTTTGGCGAATTCTACAGACGCTTCAATTTCCTGCTTCGCTTCTTCCTGTAAGCTTGCTGCCTGCTCTTCTGTTAAAACATTCAGTTCAATCAAGAGAGACTTAAAGCGTTTGATTCCGTCTTTTTGTCTCCACTCTGTCTCTTCTTCACGTGTACGGTATTTTTTCGCATCACTCTTAGAGTGACCCTTCCAGCGGTACGTTTTCATTTCAATGAGTGATGGGCCTTCTCCCGCTCTCGCACGGCTGACTGCTTCATCTACTGTGTTCATAATTTCGACCATGTCATTTCCATCAACCGTTTTTCCTGGCATTCCGTAGCTTTCTGCTCTTGTTGAAATGTCTTCAATGTTGATCATTTCTTTCACAGGGCCAGACATGCCGTACTGGTTGTTTTCACAAATAAACACAACCGGTAAATCCCAAATAGACGCAAGGTTTAATGCTTCATGGAAGCTGCCTTCATTTGTGGCACCATCTCCGAAGAAACAAAGAACAACAAAGCCTTCCTGCTTCATTTTAGATGTGAGCGCTGCACCTGTTGCCAGCGGGATACCGCCGCCAACGATTCCATTTGCCCCAAGATTTCCTTTTTCTAAATCCGCAATATGCATCGAGCCGCCTTTTCCTTTACAATAGCCGGTTTCACGCCCAAACAATTCAGCCATCATTTTATTAACCTCGGCCCCTTTTGCAATACAGTGACCGTGTCCCCTGTGTGTGCTGACGATCTTATCTTTATCTTCTAATACGGCAATCGATCCAACAGCTGACGCTTCCTGTCCAACACATAAATGAGTGGTGCCATGGATAAGTCCTTTTGCAAAAAATTGGTCGACCTTTTCATCAAAATATCTCACTAACCACATTTGTTTATATAAATCTGCTAATTTCTCATGGCTAATCTGTTCAGGCAAAGTGATTTGTTTTTGCATTTCTTCTCTCCCCTTTACATTTGTTCTTATATGTTACATTTGTAATCATCATACGTTTAAGTGTCATCGAAGTCAAGCATTTCTCTCTCATTTTTAAGCGTTTTCATCTTTTATCAGAAAAAAAGAGAAAGGGAAAGCCCTTTTCCAAAGAACTTCTCTTTCTCTTTTAATCTCATACACTCATTCATCTGGATACATCATGATTTTGACGCTCTCACCCTCAGGATGCCTCGCACATTCTATCGCCTGAAGCAGCTGGCTTAACGGATAACGATGCGTCACCATCTTTTCAGTGTTGACCACTTTTGCTTTCAAAAGCTCAAGGGCTTCACGATAATGATATGGATGCGAGGAATAGGCTCCTACTACCTTCACTTCATCATTAAAAAATCGTTCAGCAGGAATGGCCACATCTCCCTTTGGAAAATGAGCAAACACCAAAATCGTCCCGCCTCGCGCTACAGCCTGAAACGCCTCTTTTAAAAGCGCACTGCTCCCAACAGAAATAATGACGAGGTCTGCTCCCTTTCCATCTGTTTCTTTCATCACCCGGTTTTCCACCGGCTCGGCTGCTGGATGAAAGGAGACGTCTGCACCTAAACTCCTCGCTTGCAGCAGTCTGTTCTCATTCACGTCTGTTATCATCACTTTCCCAGCCAAATAATATTTGGCGAGCTGCAATTGAATACAGCCAATTTGCCCCGCTCCAAGGATCAAAACGGAATCTCCTGGGTGAACAGGAGCTCGTTCAAACCCGTGCAGGCAGCAGGCAACCGGTTCTACCATCGCCCCTTGCTCATACGATACGTCTTTTGGAAGCTTGCCCATCGTGTGCTTGACATGCAAAGCAGGTACACGGATATATTCTGAAAACCCGCCCGGCTCTACATTTGTGGCTGTAAACTGCGGACACATCGTATAAAAACCCTTTTGACAAAAGTCACAGGTGAAACAAGGCACATGATGTGCCACATAAACCCTGTCTCCCGTTTGGACATTTGTCACGTGCTTGCCGGTCTCGACAATATCACCAGCGATTTCATGCCCCAGCACTGTCCCAGGAGGTACTGTCTCATGTGTTGCTTTGTAAATATCCGTTCCACATAAGCCGCAGGCTCGCAGCTTTAACAAAACTTCATCATCACCGATGACTGGCCGGTTCCGCTCCTCATACCGAATGTCCTCTGAAGAATAAAAGACAGCTGATTTCATGTAGCGGCATCCTCCTTTTCATCACCCTTCGCAAAATCCTGCAACGTTTGAACAAGCTGCTTGTACTCACTCATCTCACTGGATATCCAGTAACGCCCTCCGAATATACGAGATGGACCCACCCTGACATAGACTTTCCCGATATGAGGATAAGGCTTTAAAAAAAGCTTTCCTTTAATATCAGAAACTGCATATGTGTGCCATCTGCCAAAAGCGCCTATCTTCAGTTGATCTTCACTAATGATGACGCTTGTCGGCTGGTTCAGTCCTGTAATACTAGAGAGCATGAGAATAGGCAGCGTATAAACGCCTAACACAGCTAACGGGTCAGGTCCTGCTGACCATAACGTATAAAGAGACCAGAGAAAAAACAGACAGATGAGCACAGCCGGAAGAAAAATAGACAACACTGCAGACGTTCGGCTATAAGCATGATGCTGCATAAGACTTCCTCCTTTCAAATCACTAGAAGGAGCCGGAAAAGCTCCTTCAGAAAATAGCCCTCTACTTGATATGATCAATGATTTTCTCGATATCATCTTCAATACCAAATCCAGTTAAAAAGGATAATGTTTGAATCACAGGTGTCCCTTTTGTATCACTTACAGGCGTTGTCGTCACAATTAAATCGGCGCCTTCCGCTTTTTGCGGGACTTCAGATGCCTTACACTGTTCCACCACGACATCATATCCTTTTTCCTTTAACGTCTCTTCTACCTTTTTAGCGACAACCGTTGATGTTGCAACTGCCGTTCCGCATGATACTAATATTTTCTTCGCCATTAGAATCCCTCCAGCTCATTTATTGTTCTTTCTGATCTAAGCCCATTTCTTTTGCATACTGCTTTTTAATATCATTTCGCACCCAGTACCATAGAAGCCCATAAGCCAGAGCACAGATGATGGCTGCAATAAAGTAAGGGTTGCTCGGATCAAGAAGTCTCACCATGATCCAAGGAATGACGTGAGAACCAAGATCAATACCTGAAATCATGTTTGCCCCTTCTGGGAAATCAAAGCCGACTGCTTTCCCCATGGTTGTCGCAAGCGGAGCAAGGTTCGTTGCGATAAAGAAGACAATCATTAATGTAAAAATACTGTTAATAAGGCCGCGAATAATATTTCCACGAGCGGCTGCTACTGCCCAGACAACTGTAAATGGCAGAACCGATAAGTCAGCAAACGGGAGCATGCCATTGTAAGGGAGAACAACTGCTAGCAAAATCGTAATCGGCACCATTAAAAGGGCTACCGCCATATTCGCTGGATGACCAATCACAATCGCTGTATCTAAACCAATATAGACATTTTTCCCAGGGAAACGCTTTTGAATATAAGAACGAGCGCCCTCAGAGATTGGAATCAGTCCTTCCATTAATAACGCAACCATTCTTGGCATTAAGACAAGAACTGCCGCCATTTGAATACCGAGCGTCATCACGCCTTTTGCATCATAGCCGCCGAGAAGACCAATAATGATACCAAGTATGAGACCCATCACAAGCGGTTCGCCAAAAATGCCAAAGCGTTTCTTCAATGTTTCTGGATCAGCATGAATTTTGTTTAAACCAGGAATCTTATCAATGACGCGGTTGGACGCATACATGAGCGGGGCGAAGTTGACCGTTTCCGCATGAGCCATCGATACGCCTTTTAAACCGAAATGGTGTTCGATTGTCGGCGCCGTCCAATCGGCTAACTTTAGCGTGATCGCAGAGACGATCAAGCCAACAGCAAGAGCCAAGAACATATTATGATAAGCGTAGTAAGTAACAGAGGCTGCGAAAATCAAATGCCAGAAGTTCCAAATATCCACATTCAGCGTTTTCGTAAAGTTTACAGACAATAAGATGACATTTAATAAAAGCACAAGAGGAATCATGAGCGGGGCAACGGGTGTACCAAAGGATATGGCAGCTCCAATCGGCCATCCAACATCCAAAATATCGAGCTTTAGCCCAAGGGAATTAACCATGGCTTTTGCTGCTGGCCCAAGTCCGCTCACGAGCAAATTAATGACAAGATTGACACCAACAAATCCAATTCCGATCGTAATACCGGCCCTGAAGGATTTCTTAAAGCCCTGCCTTAAAATCATACCGAAAAGCGTCATAATAATCGGGAGCATAATAGTTGGTCCAAGGTCTAATATAAAATCGACGGCTTGCTTGATCATACATCCACCTCCTGAATTTTTCAGATAAAGCGCTTACATAATTTCGTGAGTGACTATTGGTTTAGTTCTTGCTGAAGCACGTCAACCGCTTCTTCATAAGATGTCATATAAGAGAGCTTCGTCATCACTTCTTCTTTTCTAAAAAGTGTCATCAGCTTCTCCAGCATCACAAGCTGTTTGCTAGGCTCAGAGATTGCTAGGACAAACACAATTTTGGCTTGCACTGTTTCATCAGGGCTTCCCATCTTATGAAAAATGACAGGTTCCTTTAAAGTAGCTACACTAATCGCTGGTTTGTTCACATGCTCAGGATCTGTATGCGGAATCGCTACCCCAAAGGCTGCAAGTGGAAGGCCTGTAGGATATGTTTTTTCTCTTTCAAGCACTGCTGGTAAAAAGCTCGATTTAATGTAACCTCCAGCTTCTAACCGCCCTGCTAAATATGTGGTCACCTCCTCTCTCGAAGATGCTTCGAACTGCAGCTTAATCAGTTGTTCATCTAACTCAAACAAGCTGTTCAAACAACCACCCCTTTCATTTGGTATAAATATGAACACATGTAACAAAAAGAAAGAACATTTTTAGAATAGAACCTTTTATAAAGCGCTTACAATTATGCGTTCTAAAAAATGTTCAATACCGTTACCTTTGTAAAGATATTATAATATTCAAAATTATAAGTCAATGTCCCTAGGGAAATTTAAATAAAAAAAGACGCAGTCATCACCGCGTCTCTTCCTTCTAATCTTCTATACTGCTTGTTAAATGTGGCTTCCTATATCTAAAAATTCAGATACAAATAGATTGTCTGTCTGCACTGCCATTTCTTCCTTTGTGCCAACTTTTTCGATTCTTCCTTCATTCATCACCACAACACGATCAGCAATATCAAATGCTTCTTCTTGATCATGTGTCACAAAAATGGTGGTCATTTGAAAGTCACGATGAACTTTTTTCAGCCAATGCCTTAATTCTTTCCTCACCTTTGTATCAAGTGCACCAAAAGGTTCATCCAGCAGGAGTGCCTTGGGCTGAACGGCAAGTGCGCGCGCCAGTGCTACACGCTGCTTTTGACCGCCTGACAGCTGTTCTGGATACCGCTGCTCAAACTGCGTAAGCTGAACAACCTCTAAAAGCTCATGTACCCGCTCTTTGATGTCTTTTTTAGGCAGTCTTTCTCCTCTAGGTTTCATTTTCAGTCCATATGCCACATTATCAAAAACCGTCATATTTCGAAAAAGCGCATATTGCTGAAACACAAAACCGATCTGCCGTTTTCGTACTGGAATGTGTGTGTAATCCTGATCTCCGAATAAAATCTGCCCGTTATTGGCGTAATCAAGACCTGCAATGATTCTTAATAACGTCGTCTTCCCAGAGCCAGACGGTCCTAATAAAGAGATCAATTCACCATTTCTTATCGATAAATTCACGTTTTGCAAAACCTTTGTCTGGCCAAATTGTTTTGATATTTGTTTTGCTGTAATCCCCAAGGCACATCCCTCCATTTATGTTGACCGCTTGCCAAGCCGGTGATCCCTCTGCTGAATGATTTGCTTAATGATTAAAGTAATGACTGCCACAAACGCCATGAGAGACGCCACAGCAAAAGCGGCTTGAAATTGGTACTCATTGTATAAAATTTCGATATGAAGCGGCATCGTATTGGTCATCCCTCGAATATGACCTGATACAACCGACACGGCACCAAATTCACCAATCGCTCTTGCCCCGGCCAAGATGACACCGTAAAAAAGAGCCCATTTGATATTCGGCAGTGTCACAAAGAAAAAAGTCTTCCATCCGTTTGCACCCAGTGTGAGCGATGCTTCCTCCTCCTGAATGCCTTCATGCTGCATAAACGGGATTAATTCTCTAGCGATAAATGGAAATGTAACGAATATGGTTGCTAGGATCATGCCTGGTACAGAATAAATGACTTTCCATCCATTCGCCATAAGCCAAGGTCCTAAAAGCCCGTTTGAACCAAATAAAAGCACAAATACAAGTCCAGCAATCACAGGCGAAACGGCAAACGGGAGGTCCATCACAGTCGTTAACAAACGTTTTCCGCGGAAGTTAAATTTTGTGATAAGCCATGCAGCACTCACCCCAAAGATCATTTGAAGCGGCAAGGTGACGACGACAATGAAAACGGTCAATTTGATCGCCGCTAGTGTATCTGGATGTGAGATGGCCAGAAGGTATGAACTCCACCCTTTCTCAAATGCCTTTGAAAAAACGGCGATCAGCGGTATAAGTAAAAATAAAATCAAAAAAGCATACACGACCGTAATCAATAGGATTTTCACTGCTTTAGATTCGGTTACAGGACTTTTATACCGAATATGGTGCTGATGACTAAACTCTCTCTCCAATGGTTTCACCTCACGTATACTTGTTTTTTCCGCTCAACATACCACTGAATGCCGTGAATCAATAACAGAATGAAAAATGAAAGAAGCAGCATCAAGCATGCAATTGCTGCTGCACCATGATAATCATATTGTTCAAGCTTGGACATGATCATCAGCGGTGTAATTTCTGTTTTAAACGGAATATTTCCAGCAATAAACACAACAGAGCCATATTCACCTAGCGCTCTTGCAAACGCAAGTGAAAATCCAGTCATCACCGCAGGAAACAAGGCCGGCAGCAGTATGTGAAAAAAGGTCTGTCTCCTTGTCGCACCAAGAATCGCCGCAGCCTCTTCCACTTCCTGCTGCAGCCCCTCTATCACAGGCTGAACGGTTCGGATAACGAATGGAATGCCAATAAAAATCAGTGCCAAAATAATCCCAATCGGTGTGTACGCCACCTTTATATGCAGAAATTGACCAATCCATCCATTAGGAGAATAAAGGGTGGTGAGGGCAATACCCGCAACAGCGGTTGGGAGAGCAAAAGGCAAATCAATGAGAGCATCTAAGATTTTCTTTCCAGGAAATGTGTACCTGGCGAGAACCCAGGCAATCAGTACACCAAACCCTGCATTGATGAGAGCAGCTGCAAAGGAAGTCGTCACGGTCAGCTGAAGCGACTTCAATACTCTTGCATCGGTAAAAACCTTCCAAATCCCCTCTGCTCCTAATGAAGCCGTCCAAATAAATACCATGGATAAAGGAATGACGACAATCGCACTCACATAAACGAGCGTCACCCCAAGGCTCAGACCAAATCCAGGCAATATACGTATTCTTTTATTGGCGGCTGCATGTGCTTTCTTCATCACATCGCCCCCTATTTTTGTCCGCTGTATATTTGATCAAATAAGCCGCCATCATCAAAAAATCTTTTCTGCGCCTTTCTCCACCCGCCAAACGCTTGATCAATCGTCACCATATCAATCTTTTTAAACTGGTCTTTATATTTGTTTAGGACTTCTTGATTTCTAGGGCGATAATAGTTTTTCGCCGCAATTTCCTGCCCTTTTTTTGAATATAAATAATCTAAATAAGCCTTCGCCACTTTCTCTGTTCCTTTACGTTTCACATTTTGATCAACGACCGCAACAGGCGGCTCCGCTAGAATACTAATTGATGGGGTGACAATCTCAAATTTGTCTTTGCCTAGTTCGTGCTGCGTTAAATAGGCTTCATTCTCCCATGCAATTAACACATCCCCAAGTCCGCGTTCAACAAAGGTCGTTGTGGCTCCGCGTGCACCTGAATCAAGGACTTCGACATGTTCATATAGCTTTTTGACAAAATCCTTTGTTTTTTCTTCATTCCCATGAAATGTTTTATCGGCGTAGGCCCATGCAGCTAAGTAATTCCATCTCGCACCGCCGGACGTTTTCGGATTTGGCGTAATGATGGACACACCTGGCCGAATCAAATCGTCCCAATCTTTAATGTTTTTGGGATTCCCTTTCTTCACAAGAAACACAATGGTCGATGTATACGGTGTGGACTGATTTGGAAATTCTTTTTGCCAATCTTTTGAAAGTATTCCGCGATCTGCAATCGCATCAATGTCATACCCTAAAGCCAGTGTTGCCACATCTGCCTCGAGTCCGTCAATAATCGATCTTCCCTGCTTTCCTGATCCACCGTGAGACTGCTTGATCGTGACATCCTCACCAGTTTTGTCTTTCCAATACGTCTGAAAGGCTTGATTGTATTCCTGATACAATTCACGTGTAGGATCATACGAAACATTTAACAGCTCAACCTTTCCCTTTTGCTTTGAAGCTTCGTTTGCGTTTGAGCATGCAGTACTCGTCACAGCCAAGACTAATATGATGGTCACGATAGAGACCCATTTCCACTTTTTCATGTTATCCCGCTCCCCGTTATCAAATAATAGTGACACCAACCTTGCCGTTTCACACGCAAAAAAGACCCTTAGCCACCTGAAATACATCACAGTTCTGTACTTCAAATTGCCAAGAGCCTTCGGTTGTCCGATCAGCTATGTATGATTGATGTTAGTCTATATATTATTCAAACTATTCACAGGTGTCAACTCTGTTTTTTCATTTAAACAAAAAAAGAAACGCCATCTTGAAGAGGCGCTTCTTTTCCCGGGAAATGGTCTTAATCGGCAGATAGCTTTAAATTGACACCAACAGCGGTTCCATTTCTTGAGGAGTCAGCTACTCCTGTAAATGTCCCTGCTTTCCGATCAATGAGTAAGGCTTGCACATTTCCTATATCAATAGGTGAACTGCCAAAACGGTGACCCATGTCATTTAGCTTCGTTCTCACATCAAGGGGAACACCTACTTCGTAACGGTAAGAAGTTGGACTGTTTGTATAAATCCGCGGCTCTTCCACCGCATCTTGCAGCTCCATGTCGTATTCAAGCAAGTTTAGGATCGTTTGTGAAACAGAAGCAATAATGGTCGTTCCTCCAGGTGAGCCCACAGTCATGACCGGCTCGTTATCTTTGAATATGATGGTCGGGGTCATACTGGATAATGGACGTTTGTTTGGCTGGACTTCATTTGCTCCGCCTGGTCTTGCGTCAAAATCTGTTAGTTCGTTATTTAAGAAAAATCCATATTCCGGAACAAGAATTCCTGTACCAAATAACTGTTCAATGGTTGTTGTGAATGACACGACATTTCCCCACTGATCGGCAACAGTAAAATGAGTGGTCTCGCCAATGGTTTTATCTTCTGGCTGCGGGACAATTGGGGATGGATTTTTTTCATCCTCATACGCCCATGGATCTCCTTCTTTCGGGTTTTTGTTCATTTGATCTAATTGAATGAGAGAAGCTCTTTTTGAAATGTAATCATCGTCTAGTAGTCCTTTTAGTGGAACATCTACGAATTCGGGGTCGCCTGCATATGCAGCACGGTCAGCATAGGAGAGATGCATTGTTTCAGCTAGCAGCTGATATTTTTCGAATGATTTGGGGTCATATTGTGATAGATTGAAGTGATCTAGTATTTTGAGTATTTGCAGCATAAACACACCGCCTGAGCTTGGTGGAGGCATACTTGCAAGCTGGTATCCTTTATAGTCCCCCCAGATAGGCTTGTCAGTCTTGACCTCATAACGACCAAGGTCATCAGTTGTCATCGTTCCGCCAAAATCTTGGACTGTCTTTGCAAGTGCTTTTGCTACTTTTCCTTCATAAAATGCTTTGCTCCCTTTTTTTGCAATGAGCTTAAATGTTTTCGCAAGACCTGGCTGTACAAGCAGATCGCCTTCTTTGAGCGGCTGATCATCTGGAAGAAAGATTGGCGCTGCGGCCGTTTTTTTCAGCTTTTCTTGATGATCTTCAATGGCTTTTGCCAGAACAGAATCGATTTCAAATCCATCCTCTGCAAGCTGAATGGAAGGCTCAATCAATTCCTTCATCGAACGGGTTCCCCACTTATCTAATGCTGCCTCGAGACCTTTTACTGTCCCTGGGACACCAACCGCATTACCGTGTGTGGACCGCTCAGCAAATGGGATGACTTTTCCCTCATCCGTTAAAAACATGTCAGGTGTTGCGCCCTGTGGTGCTCGTTCTCTACTATTGATGATGGATGTTTCTTTTGTCTTTCCATCATAAACCATCATAAAACCACCGCCGCCAATTCCAGACATCATTGGCTCTGTCACATTCAGTGCGTACTGGATGGCAACAGCAGCATCCACTGCGTTTCCACCTTTCTTCAATACATCAGCACCTACTTCTGATGCCAGCGGGTGAGCAGTAGCCACCATGCCATCTTTACCTACAGCTACTTTACTCCCATGAGATTCGTTCGCATTGACTTGGCTGACAGGCAGAAAAAACGAGAAAACAAACAGACATATGGACAAAACAGTTAGAGAAATGCGTTTCATGAACAACACCCCTTCCATATTCTTACTTTGACCTTACCGACTTCTTGACCAGAATACAATAGATTATTCTAAAATTTCAAAAATTTTCATCCTATCATCCTACATTTCCCAAATCAAACATTGTTTTTCAAAACATATGACGCACTCACTCATTAGGAATAAAGACACATCATTTCCAACGATTCAGCTTCAAGGTATAATAAACACAACAAAGAGGGGGAAAAACATTGAACAACAAATGCAGATTATTTTGGGAAGACTATTGGAAAGAGAAATCAGAAAAAGCACCTGCTGACGCTTTTGTTTCGGCGTGGGCATTCGGCTCAGATCCTGATCATTTGCTTGATCTTGTAAAGCAAGGAAAAAAAACAGCCACTTGTTCTGGACACCTTTTTTATGAAAAGGAACAGGAGCCGCTTCCACAACCCGGACAATATGCGGTCATTTTGGACAGCCAAGAAGAGCCAAAAGCCATCATTGAAATTACACATGTAGATGTCATGCCAATGAATGAAGTCCCCGTATCATTTGCACAAGCAGAGGGTGAAGGCGACTTATCTTATGACTATTGGTACAGAGAACATAAAGAATTTTTCACAGAAGCACTCCAATCATACGGTTTAGAATTCAAAGAGGATATGCTTCTTGTTTGTGAACGGTTTAAGCTGATTCATTCAGCTTCTTAGCCTTTAAGCGGCGCCAAATATGGCCCGCTTTTTTCGTGGCTTTTCGCCTTTTAGAAAAAGGTGTGTTGAGATCACATCTTTAGGTCAGAATAAGATCAAATAGAAAAAGTGAAGAAATTTTCGACTACACCTGTTTTTTTTCGACAAAAGAATATATAATTATTTGATGTGTGCATTGTCTCATTTATACAATGGAGGGTTTTTACATGTTAAAAAGGAAAAAAGACAAGTTTTCCGTCTTGTTAACGGAAATTGCTAAAAATTTAGATGAAACTGCTGAGTATTTTGTTAGCTATAAAGTAACAAATCAAACCACTCTGAAAGAATTTTCTGACACATTGAAGGAATATGAGACAAAAGGTGATAATCATGTTCATACCATGATTAAAGAGCTGAACAAAGCCTTTATTACACCGATTGAACGTGAAGACATTCTTCAATTGACGAATAGCCTCGATGATGTTTTAGATGGAATTGAGCATTTTTCCGCAACATTAGAAATTTACTCAATTACAAGCTCTGACGAACATATCGACAAATTCAGCCACTACATCAGAGAGTGTGCGAAAGAAATTTTAATCACAATTGATCTACTAGCTGAAAATCGCTTGAAAGATATTCATCCGCACGCAATCAAGATCAAAGAGATTGAACATAATTGTGACAATCTTCATCGTAAATCATTAAAGAACTTGTTTGGAAAAGAAACAGATCCAATTAAAGTGATTCAATACAAAGAAATTTACGAAACACTTGAAGAAATCGCTGATTCCTGTCAAAGTGTTGCCAACAATCTAGAAACAATCATTATGAAGAATGCGTAACGGGGTTAGTTAAACATGGACACATTACTCATCCTTACCATACTTATTGTCATTTGTGCACTTGCTTTTGATTTCATTAACGGGTTCCACGATACAGCAAATGCCATTGCAACTTCAGTTTCAACGAAGGCATTAAAGCCTAGACATGCGATCATCATGGCAGCGTTCATGAACTTCTTAGGAGCAATGACATTTACAGGTGTGGCAAAATCCATTACCAAAGATATCGCAGATCCATTTACACTTCAAAACGGCTCTGTTGTGATCTTGGCTGCTTTAATTGCCGCCATCACATGGAACTTGCTTACTTGGTATTACGGGATTCCGAGTAGTTCTTCACATGCATTAATCGGATCAATTGCAGGTGCGGTTATTGCCTCTGCCGGTTTTGGCGCTTTAAACTATTCGGGATTCATTAAAATCATTCAAGCACTTTTGCTTTCACCTATCCTAGCTTTCGTATTGGGATATATCGTGTATACCATCATCAAAATTATATTTAGAAACAACAATCTCGCAAAAACAAATAAACAATTCCGACGTGTTCAAATTTTAACGGCTGCACTGCAATCGTATACCCATGGGACAAACGATGCGCAAAAAGCGATGGGAATTATTACGATGGCTTTAATTGCAGGTAATTTGCATACAACAGATGACATTCCTTTCTGGGTACAATTCTCTTGTGCGCTTGCAATGGGACTCGGTACTTCTATCGGAGGCTGGAAGATTATCAAAACAGTCGGCGGTAAAATTATGAAAATTCGTCCAGTAAACGGAGTATCTGCCGACTTAACGGGTGCAGCTATTATCTTCGGTGCGACGTTTATTCACTTACCTGTTAGTACGACTCACGTTATCTCATCTTCTATTCTAGGTGTAGGTTCTGCACACAGAGTCAAAGGGGTTAACTGGGGTACAGCAAAACGTATGCTTGTCACTTGGGTGATTACATTACCGATTTCAGGAACTCTAGGAGCTCTTATATACTTTGTGTTAAATGCGATTCTCTAATATCAAAGACCTGTCTGACAGGTCTTTTTTTATTTACCCGCACACTTAAAACCGTCCTTCTGCAGGACATTTTTTCATGAAGCAGGGTTTCCAATCATATCCATAGAAATAAACAAGTATTCATCTGTCTATGGGAGAGAAGAACATGCTATTATTTTTTCAATTGACTGTATGGTTATTGCTAGGTGCTCTTGCTGTGTATGTATTTGCGGTTTGGCGCTTTGAACAAAAAGTAAAAGAAAAGATGTTTGCCATTCGTAAAACGTGGTATTGGATTTATGTAGCGGGTGCTGTTGTGTACTGGACAAATGACCCCTCTTCTATCTTCACTGATTGGATGCACTACTTGATCATTGCCGTATTTTTCGCATTAACTGATGCTTTCATCTTTCTTAGCTCCTATATTAAAAAACTCGGAAATCATGAGCTGGAAACCGACACCCATCAACTCCTTGAACAAAATAACGACCTGCTTCATTCTTACCTCAATAAACTAAAAACGTACCAATACCTATTGAAAAATGAACCGATCCATGTATATTATGGAAGTGTAGAGGCATATATAGAGGGAATTGAGCGGCTGATTTATTCTTTTGCCGACAAGATGAATATTCAAGCGGTGCTTTGTCCATACGATATGCAGGAACAAAAAGACGACCTGCTTCGGACACTTGACCAGCGGGCTCTTATTCAGGCGAAGCTTGACAGGCAGGAAGTATATTACGATGATTTCGGTCATTTGGTGCTCATCCCATTTTCTGTAGCAGATGCTCATTTTGTCATTAAGCTCACCTCCGATGAGATTGTCACGGAGTTCGACTATTTATTAATGACATCACTTACAACAATTTATGACCTAATCTTGCCTGACGAAGAGGAAGGTGATGAAGATGGACCACGCACTTCAAGGGGATAACAACAATCCTAAGAAAAACCCTTTTAAGATTTTAAAGAAAAAACGCCATATCAGTATGGCCGATTATAAGGTAAGCCCCCATACTGAGCGAATTTTTAAAAAGAATGAACAGCTTCTGGATGAGTATAAAAATAAAAAGGCTTGATTACACTAAAGGACGCGGAACGAAATCCGCGTCCTGCTTCCATTTTCACATAGACTTGCATACAATACACTATACGCTGCAACGATTGAGGTGCCAAAATGAAAAAGAAAATCAAACAACTGAGATATGTTCAGTTTGCCGAATTTCGGCCGTCCCCATATACTAAGCGTTTAATTGAAGAGAGTGAAACAGCCATCCAATCATACAAACAGAAACACTCACTGATTTAACAGTTTAAGCAGCTTCTCCTTTGTTTTAGGACCGTATACCCCATCACTTGTCAGACCGTTCACCAGCTGAAAGCGCGCTACGGCATTCGCCGTTTTTTCTCCGTAAACACCATCGATGCCTTTATCTGCAGCCGATTTATCAGGATAAAAATAAACAGCAGCAAGCGCTTTTTGGACGTGGCGTACGTGCTCTCCCTTCGTTAGAGGCGAAGTCACCTTTAAAATCCCATCTGGCAGCTCATACATCATTTTTCCATCGTTTCGATAAATTTTGAGAACCTGTCCAATTTGAATCTTGTTCGGGTCGCTAATGTTATTCCACTTTTGAAGATCTTGAACTGTGACGTCATGAGCTTTGGCAATACTCGTTAACGTATCCCCGCTTTTGACGACATACGTAATGACCGTCTCAGGGTCTCCTGCCGTTTCAATTCCTTTTTTAAATTCATCCCACGTAGCGAGAAGCAGACGCGGACATGTTTTTCCAGACCAGTGCTGATGTGTGACCACATTCGCTAGTGGAATATTATGCTCTTTCAGCAGCTTTTGGATGAGCCATTGCGCATGTTTAACCGCTTGCTGGAAATTCCCATCTTCATTTTCACAAATTTCAATGCCGATCGACTTTCTGTTCCCATTTCCATGTCCGTCCCCTGCATGCCAGCCATTTTCATTTAACGGCAGATGCTGAAAGATTTCATGATCATCCACTGTAAAGTGCCAGCTTTCCGCTGTCGTTGGGCGTTTCACATATGCCGCATGACTTTTCGCATCCGCTCCTTTTGACGTGTTTGCTGTGTTATGCACCGTCACATACATCGGTGTCATGGCGTATCCTGGGCGGTTCCCGTTTCCAACTGGAATAAAATCTTGATAAATTTCTACCATGTTCTGCACTCCCTTTTGCTAAATTGAATTGATCTTTCTCATCAATTGGTGGCGTTCGTAAGACAACTTAGGTTTGTTTTAGTGATAAGACTATGGTAAAATTTGAATTCAAACCACTCTTTTTAGTAATGGAAAACGCAAAAATGAAGAAAAAAACAGGAATTAATTCCATTTTCCCTTGATTTTATGTTAAAATTGTTAAAAATAAGCCGATATTAAAAGTAAGTAATAGCTTCATTAGCTATTTAGTCCTATATGGACTTTTCTTTTACGCCAAAAACAGAACATACGTTTGCTTGGAGGTTTTTAAATGACTGGTTTTTTAACCCATTTAGAAGAAGAGATTAAGCGGTTATATGCCAAATTACAAATAAGCGGTCCTGCTTATAGAGACATGCAAAGGATCGCTTCTGAATTTCATGTATGGGTCCACTATGAGGATACTGGCAGCATGATGATCAAACATCAAGGTCTTTACAGTATTATATTAAACAGATCTCTATCGTCAGAGGAACAATGGCAGGATTTTGCCCACGAGCTTTGTCATGTGCTGAAGCATGCAGGCAATCATTTCAAGATGCACAAACTCTTTCGAGAACTGCAAGAGTTTCAGGCTAAACAATTCATGTATCACTTTTGTGTGCCGACCTTTATGCTGATGCAAATGAAGCTTCCAAACCTTCGGCAGCAAGCCATTTTGCACATTGCGCAAACATTTCACGTCACCTGGGCTTTCGCTGAAAAGCGGCTCGCCTTGTTCGAACAGCGGAAAGCAGGCATTCGCTTCCAACAAGAGTTTACATCTTATTTAATGAAAGCCGAGAAGGTCGCGGAAAAAGAAGCTGTTTATCATACGTAAGCCTCTTCTGCATAGGGCGACAGGGTTTATCCATAAAGGTTTAATACTTGCTTGAGTACATTTGTGTACCGATAAAATTGCTCATTTTGCGTTTCACGGCGATAGCGCCGTCTGAAGTCTTGAAAGAATGCTCTTCTTTGCGCCTGACTGATTTCAAGTTGTACACTTTTTCCGGTCAGACATTGATTATTAATATTGTGAGGGTGTGTTCCTGAATAGCGATCAGATTCAGATAGCAGCACTGCAGGAAATCCATTAAGCGTTAAACGTTTCACTGTTTCTGCCGCTTTTTCTCTGTCTGTCCCGCCCACTAATGTTTGAAGCACCTCCGTTTCCCCGTAGCCATGGAGCGCAAACGTGTAATGATGGGTATGCACTAGAGAAAGGCAGACCGGCTCATTGAAACGTGTGCTTGTAATATGAAGCACATGATTGCCTTTCACTTTAAGGCCTTCAAATAAATACATAGAAATATCACTTGCGATTTCATGAATGAGCTCACTCACGCCAGATTCAATTCCCCCAGCATGAGGGGACAAAACCAAAAGCTGGTCACCTTTCCGCTCGTGAAGAATTTGATAGTCGATTCCCTCTCTTTCATGAGCGGAAAGCTCTTCATAACTTTGATATGTATCAATGATTTGCGTCATTCCATCTTCCCCATTTCTCTATATGAGCATAAGTCTACTGATCTTAAATTCTTTTGTAAAGGGATTTTGCATGACCTATCGACTTAATACATCCTTAAATTTTCCTTATCTTTTCGGCTATCTGTTGAATTTTGAGAAAAAATGACCGATAATTGAAATGAATAGAACTTTTGGACTATATGAATCTTTTTGCATTCTCTCTCATAAATTAGAAATATTGTGATCTACATCTGGAGGAATTCATGTTAAAAAAGAAAACCACCATCACCTTTGTCATCTTAATCCTTAGCTTCGCTGGCATCATTTACTGGAAATGCTTTTCTCTTCAAGGCGTATCTCACGGAACCTTTATCCGCTCGATGACATCACCTGACGGAACATATATCATCAACACCTATCGACATAGCGGAGGGAAACTAAAGGAGAACGCAGTTAGAGCAGAAATTGAAAACAAACTCACCCACCGAAAGAAAACGATTTACTGGAAATACCCTGATAAAGACCCTCTCATCAAATGGAAAAATGGACAGCTTGTTCAAATTGGGCATGAATTTTTAAATGTGGTAAAGGGAGAAACATACGATTATCGCTTTGACCGGAACAAAAGAAAATAGCGTATCAAAAAAACGAATCCCTTTTGGATTCGTTTCAAATTGTTGACAAAGGGCTAAAATGATTTTTATTTTAGCCCTTTGTCTTCTTTTCAGCGTGATAGAAAACCTTTGCAGTCTAGGAAGGACGAGCACTGGCGCGGAGCGAATTGAACATTCGTGAGCACCAGCGCGCAGGACTGACAAAGAAAGCGAGGGTTTGTCTACACGCTGAAACGAATCCAATTGGATTCGTTTTTTACGTTGACATTACATGCTGCATGAATTCTTTCATTTCTTTACTTACGCTCGTCAGCCGTTCCACAATTTCACTAAACTCTGTCACAAGTCAATGACACCCATCGTCACTTCGTTTTTTAAAATCTGCATCATATAAGGTGCTGCTGTCACAATACTCTGTAGTATATCCAATTTCTCTACCCCCTTATATAGTTTATCGGTCGTTCTTCTTAAATTAACAGTTACTTTTTAAAATAATGATAATGATTAGAAGAAATTCTTCATATTTACGAGTAAAAAGAAGTACTTTTCCTTTCTATATTCAAACGTAAATTTGCTATAATTAATGAATCGGCATATGATGAAATGGTCATGTAACCATTTTTTATATTCATTGGAGGCGCATGTTGTGACACAACCCATGAAATATGAGCGGGCAATCGTCATTGGCGGAGGTATCACCGGGATGCTCGCTGCAAAAGTTTTATCAACGTTTTATCATCAAGTATTGATGATTGAAAAGGATGAACTGCCGGACTCTCCTGAGAATCGTCTTGGCACTCCTCAAGCCTTTCATCCACATAGAATGCTGCCACTTGGCAAGCAAATCGTTGAACGTCTATTCCCTGGTTATACAAAAGAGTTACTGGCAATGGACGGATTTAATACCATGCATCAAACCTCTCGATTTATCACAAAAGATGGCGAGTTAACGCTCACTGATACAGAAGAAACCGCCGTCACAAGACGTGCAATGCTAGAGTGGGTGCTGATGCAAAGAATAGTAAAAGAGGAACGTGTGCAGTTTTTAGAAAAACATGAAGCCATCTCTCTTCATTTTAAAGAGGGAACAAATCAGGTCATGGGGCTCATCGTGAAGAACCGGCAAGTAAAACCTGGAAGCATTCATGAAATGAAAGCAGACTTAGTGATCGATACGTCTGGAAGAATGTCCAAATTGCCAAAATGGCTGAAAGACGCTGGATGGACCTTACCAAAGACTGATGAGTTACATGTGTTTCTAGGCTACAGCACAAGATATTATCACATACCATCAGGGGCCCCACCCCTGCAATCAATGGTCGTAGTTGGCCAGCCAGACAAGCAAATTCCAACAGGACTGTTTGAACGGGTAGATCATGATTTAGTGGCTGTTCTTCTTTCTGCAGCTGGCGGTTCACATTATCCAACAACGGATGCTGATCAATTTGATTCAGAAACCGCTGCACTGACCCACCCCGCGATAGCAGAAGCCATCACCCATTTAACGCCCTTTACAAAACCAAAAGGATTTAGAGTTCCTTCCTGCGTGAGACATCACTATGAACACATGCAGGATTGGCCAAGTGGATTATTGGTGATGGGCGATGCCTTGTGTACGTTAGATCCCATTCATGGACAGGGCATGACAAAGGCAGCCCTCGAAGCACAAACACTTGACCGTATGCTCAAACTAGCACAAAAAAATGAGCGGCTGTCTTTTGAAAAGGACACATTACAACAAATGCAGCAAGCGAGTGAACTTGGCTGGTGGCTTTGTGCGATTGCTGATATGGCGTGGGACGGTGTCGAGTTAAAAGGAGAAGCAACCATCCCCCACTTGACGTTCGTACAGGAATTTTTAAATCGCTACGTACAATTCGCCATTGTGACAAAACAGCCTGAATGTCTTGAGGCATATCACCGGATGCATTCTTTTTTATTAGAACCAAGAGAAATCATCAACTTAGAACAGCTGCACAACATGATTCAAGCTGACACCTCTGGAGAAACCGCTGAATGGTGGAAGCAATGGGATCAAAAGAACGATGAAGGCAACCTAGCTTTTTTCCATGAAGCGGTTCCTGACTTTCGTCTAGAGCACTTTCTGTCATTTGAATGAAATAAAAAAAGCCCCTCTCAAAGGGGCTTTTTCATTAACGTAATAATTGAAGTACGTTTTGTGGCTGCTGGTTTGCTTGCGCTAACATTGCTTGAGATGCTTGAGAAAGAATGTTGTTCTTTGTGAACTCACTCATTTCTTTTGCCATGTCAACGTCACGAATACGAGACTCAGCTGCTGTTAAGTTTTCAGCAGAAGCACCAAGGTTGTTGATTGTGTGCTCTAGACGGTTTTGGACTGCACCAAGAGCTGAACGCTGTTTAGAAACAGCGCCGATTGCTGCGTCGATTTTTGCTACTTCGGTGTCAAAGTTAAAGCCTTCTTCATTAACTACAATATCTTTTACAGTTAAAGTTTCTGCATCCATTTTGCCAATCTGTACTTTGATATTTTGCTCAATGTTTGCGCCAATTTGAAATTGGAATCCTTCTTCAACGCTACCATCCAACAGATTCTTTCCGTTAAATGCTGTACGCTGAGAAATACCATCAATTTCATCAACCAAAGCAGTAAGTTCTTCTTGAATAGCTGTTAAATCTTCTGTTTGTTGAGTCCCAACGTTACCTGCTTGAACTGTTAATTCACGCATACGTTGAAGAATCGCATGTGTTTCAGTTAATGCACCTTCAGCTGTTTGAATAAGCGAAATGCCATCTTGTGCGTTTTTAGACGCCATTTCTAATCCGCGGATTTGTCCACGCATTTTTTCAGAGATCGCAAGACCTGCTGCGTCATCTCCTGCACGGTTGATACGAAGTCCAGAAGAAAGCTTCTCCATGTTCTTTTGCCCTGCACCATTGTTGGCAGACAAACGGTTCAGTGTGTTAAGTGCTGCGATATTGTGGTTAATTCTCATGTTAAATGACCTCCATGTGTTTGAACCAATTGGACGTCCTTATCCAAAAGTTCTAAATTAGAATTTTTTTGTAAGCCTTACAATCCATTTATCGAACATTTATGGAATATGTTTAACAAAAAAGGAATAAATAAGGATAAAGTCTCATTCACTATGGTCGTTTCGCTAGAGTATTCCAAATTTAAAGGTCATTTTTCATGATTTATAACAGGGGTTTAAGAATCATAAGACTGGAGAAAACGCGAAGAAAAAAACATAAAAAAAAGCCCCATAAAGGGGCCTGTCATTAACGTAGTAATTGAAGTACGTTTTGTGGCTGTTGGTTCGCTTGTGCAAGCATTGCTTGAGACGCTTGAGAAAGAATGTTGTTCTTCGTGAACTCACTCATTTCTTTCGCCATGTCAACGTCACGGATACGAGACTCAGCAGCTGTTAAGTTTTCAGAAGAAGCACCAAGGTTGTTGATTGTGTGCTCTAGACGGTTTTGAACTGCACCAAGTTTAGCACGCTGAGATGAAACTTGGTTGATAGCTGAATCAACAATTTTTAGTTGTGTGTCAAAACCAACATCTGTAGCATCTGCTGCATTAGTTGCAAAGGCTGTTACATCTAAATCTTTAATGGATTGGTTTGCAACGATACCACCAGTTCCATTATCGACACCTAAAGCATCTGCACCCATATCTTGGATGTTCACTTTGATTTGTTGAGTTGCATTAGCTCCGATTTGGAAAACTAAAGATGGGTCAGTATTTACTGGTGGGGTAGAAGCTTTAAAATCACCATTTAAAAGTTTTTTACCATTGAATTCTGTACGATCAGAAATACCATCAATCTCTTCAATTAAAGCATCCATTTCGTCTTTAATTGCAGTTAAATCCTCACCTTGCTGTGTACCAGTATTTCCAGCTTGTACGACTAGTTCACGTACACGTTGAAGGATTGAATGAGTTTCAGTTAAAGCACCTTCAGCTGTTTGGATAAGAGAGATACCGTCTTGTGCGTTTTTAGAAGCCATTTCTAATCCGCGGATTTGCCCACGCATTTTTTCAGAGATTGCAAGACCTGCTGCGTCATCTCCTGCACGGTTGATTTTAAGACCAGAAGAAAGTTTCTCCATGTTCTTTTGGCTCGCACCGTTGTTTGCAGATAAACGGTTTAATGTGTTAAGTGCTGCGATATTGTGGTTAATTCTCATTTCCTATTACCTCCATGTATATGGGACCTGACAGACGTCCTTGTCTGAAAAAAGTCCTTTATTCTAGGGCTTAACAACCCTAACAATTAAAATATCGGTTTATTTTAAAGGATGTTTAGCTTGATTCAAGATTAATTTATGAATTTATCTGTCTAAATTCACAATTACGCTTAATACCCCACTCCTAAATTTTATTAAAAAATTAAATATCATCCATATTTTTTAATTAATAAATACAAAAAAGCCCCATAAAGGGGCCCGTTATTAACGTAGTAATTGAAGTACGTTTTGTGGCTGTTGGTTCGCTTGTGCAAGCATTGCTTGAGAAGCTTGAGAAAGAATGTTGTTCTTCGTGAACTCACTCATTTCTTTCGCCATGTCAACGTCACGGATACGAGACTCAGCAGCTGTTAAGTTTTCACCAGAAGCACCAAGGTTGTTGATTGTGTGCTCTAGACGGTTTTGAACTGCTCCAAGCTTAGCACGTTGAGCAGATACTTGGTTGATTGCAGAATCAACAATATTTAATTGCTCATCAAAACCGCCTGCAGCAGCAGCAGCTACATCTGCAAATTTAGTCACATCAATGTCTTTAACACTTTGACCAGCAACAATTACTCCAGCATTTTTTGCACCAATTGCATCCGCACCCATATCTTCGATATTAACATCAATTTGTTGAGTTGCATTAGCACCAATTTGGAAAGTCAAACTTTTTGTAGTTGCAGGATCACCAGTATCTTTAAACGTACCATCTAACAATTTTTTACCGTTAAACTCTGTACGGTTTGAGATACCGTCTACTTCTTCTTGTAGAGCTTTAATCTCATCTTGGATAGATTGAAGGTCAGTACCTTTATCTTGTGTACCAGTGTTTCCAGCTTGTACAACTAGTTCACGAACACGTTGAAGGATTGAATGAGTTTCAGTCAATGCACCTTCAGCTGTTTGGATAAGAGAGATACCGTCTTGTGCGTTTTTAGACGCCATTTCTAATCCGCGGATTTGCCCACGCATTTTTTCAGAGATTGCTAGACCTGCAGCGTCATCTCCTGCACGGTTGATTTTAAGACCAGAAGAAAGTTTCTCCATGTTCTTTTGGCTCGCACCGTTGTTTGCAGACAAACGGTTTAATGTGTTAAGTGCTGCGATATTGTGGTTAATTCTCATTTCCTATTACCTCCATGTATGTGGGACCTGACAGACGTCCTTGTCTGAAAAAAGTCCTTTATTCTAGGGCTTATCAACCCTGACAATTCTATTATCGGATGTGGTTATAGGATGTTTAGCAGATTTTTTAAAAGATATCACATTTTTTCATGACGTTAATCCTAATTTTAACAAATTTATCAAAATAAAAGCTGCTGATCTCTTATCAGCAGCTTTATCATTTATGAATTTCAGTATTGCTTGATATCAAACATTAAGATATTTTGGTATACGACATAATCCTTCTTACTTGTGAAAGGACCTTTATTGTGTTCATCATTGATTTCATAGAAGTTCATACCAATACCAAAGCTTCTTTCTTTGTACCAGTTAAGAAAATCGTTGATTTCTTTCATTGAAAGCAGATAATCCTTTTGCAGCCCGTTTATCATCGTAATTGAAAGTATGCCTTTTGCTGCTTCTTCACCAGGTTTTGTTCCGTCTTGATCCTTTGGTTCTTCAGTTGAACCATCACCAGGTTTTGTTCCGTCCTGATCTTTCGGTTCTTCGGTTGTGCCATCATCTGGCTTTGTTCCGTCTTGATCTTTCGGTTCTTCGGTTGTGCCATCATCTGGCTTTGTTCCGTCCTGATCTTTTGGTTCTTCGCTTGTTCCATCACCTGGTTTTGTTTCATCCTGATCCTTTGACACTTTTTGCAGATCTTTTAATTGAATAGAAATAACAGATTTAAAATTGTTTTTGACAGAATGACTACCAATTGATTCAGCATAATCTCTTCCACCAATAACATATAATTGATCATCAGCAATAACTGCTACAGATCCAACTCTACCTTCAGGAATTTCATATAAAGAATCTTGAACTTGACTAGTTTGTGGATCAAATATCTGAACTTGTTTTAATAATTTACTCGATCTATCTCCAATTTGCTGACCGCCAATCATAAATAATTTATGATTGGCGGTCGCATATGCAGCTTCATATGCAAAAGAATTTAATTGAATATCCTTTAAGCGTTGCCACTTACCAAACGTCATATCATATTCTAAAATGTCTTTATCTTTCGCTCGGCTAACATTAGCCTCACCACCAGCAATATATAACTTTCCATTTATCTCTGAAATGCTTCTACCCTGACGAGGAGCTAATTGAGAATTATCTAAGCTTTCCCACTCTCCACTTACCGTATCATAGGAATAAAAATTTACTTGAGAGCTTGATAAAGATGCTACTATATAAATTTTTTCTCCAACTGTAACTGCTCTTAAGGAACCAGTTATATAAGATGTATATATAAATTTCTCAGGCATCTTAATTGGTTCTTCTGTCCATTGATCTAGTTCCGTATCATAAACATCGATGGTTTTGTGAACTGTTTTAGTTGTATCAGTAAGACCGCCAATAACATAGATTTTTTTACCTACTGTCGCGTAAGCAGCGCCCGTTCTTTCTCTAGGCATACTTGCTTTTTCTGTCCACAAATCAGTTTTAGGATCATACATATATGTTGCATCGTTGAATTTTGATTGCTGACTTGCTCCACCAAATACATATATTTTTCCATCAACTACTCCTACACTTGCTCCGATACGCTCTTCCGGTAAGTCCGCCCGCTTCGTCCACCCATTTGTCTCAGCTGCATGAGCTTTTAACGGATGAATTGTGACCATCATAAAAATAGTCAAAAGCACTAAAAATAAACCTTTTTTCATCGTTTCTTTCCTCCATATCTTAAATATCCCTCCTTTTATCGACATATTTGTAATAAAATTTAATTTTTATCATTGTACACCAGAACAAATATCCTCAAATCGCACCTGTTATTTACCCTCACACATACATCACCGGCGTTGATATTTTAATAATCTTTCCGCCGCGACGATAAAATCTTGGGACGCGCCGGCTTAAGGTGGCGATGACTTCGTAGTTGATCGTATTGAGCATTTCGGCGATTTCATCGACAGAAATTTCTCCGCCCTTTTGACGACCATATATGACGACTTCTTCGCCTTGCTTTGCTTTCATTTCTCCTAAACTGATCATCGTCATATCCATGGTGACGCGGCCAGCAATCGGCATTCGTTTTCCACGGAAAAGCATAAATCCTCGATTGGATAATGCTCGTGAGTACCCATCTGCATAACCGATTGGTATGGTTGCTATAACTTCATCAGGTTTTGCTACATAGGTTGCCCCATAGCTGACGGTCCTTGGCTTTGTCACCATTTCCTTCACGAATGCAATCCTTGCTTTTAAACTGAGAGCGGGCTCTAGCTTAACAGCATCTAAACTCTCAATGTATTGCGAAGGATACAGTCCATAAAGTCCGATGCCTAGCCGTATCATATCTGCGCTAAATTCAGGAAATGCGATGGCAGCCGCTGTATTGTTCATATGTACAGTGGGCAAAGTAATGCCTTCTTTTTTTAAGAAACGAAGAAAATCAATAAATATGCTGTGCTGCATTAGTGTGAAATCAGGGTCAGGCTCATCCGCAGTGGAGAAATGCGTAAATATTCCATCCCACCTCAGGTTTTCACTCTTTTCAAGCGCCTCCACCACCTCTAACAGCTCTTCCTTTGTCCGTACACCTAATCGTCCCATCCCTGTGTCAACATTGACATGAATCCCAAGGCGATGCTGACTTTCTTCTTCCGCTAAGATCTCATTTGCTTGAACAATCCAGTCTTCTCGAAGGCCGGAGAGATCAATTCTCCAGGCTGCAGCCCTTTTCACACAGTCGAGCGGGGTAAATCCAAGGACCAGAATCGGTGCTTCAATTTTTGCTCTCCGCAATACAATACCTTCTTCCAAGCTGGCAACCGCAAGCTCTGTCGCACCGCTTTCTAGCGCCTGCCGCGCTACTTCAACTGAGCCGTGTCCATAAGCATTTGCCTTTACGACAGCCATGATCTTGCTTTTCCTTGGAATATGCGCTTGAATGGCTTCGATATTTCTTTTAATCGCGTCAAGATTGACCTCGATCCAGACTTCCCTGCAAAGCTTTTGCATGTATGTTTCCTCCAGTCATTTCGATATCAATGTTCGTTTTCGTGTCTAGTCTATCTTTATTCATTTTTGAGAAAAACATTCAACCGCAATGATTGAACCAGCTTTTGTCTTGATGGACATAAAAAAAGAAACCACTTCAAATTGTGATTTCTTCTTTATGAACAGCCATTTATTAATTCGCAGATTTCATCATTGAATCAATTTCATGATAAATCTCCTCTAGATTTTCTCGTTCAGTCAAATATTCGGCAGTGCTCTTACGAACAGGCACATCAAATGTCAGAAAGGTGAGCGTAATCGTTGATGATTCCTGATCATTCATAGTTAATCTCAATTCAAGTGTCGAGATCTCTTCATTATTATCACTCTCAACAGATTGTTCAATCGACACACCATCTTCTAACATGTCAACTTGCTTCAACTCTTTCAAGGAAAGCTCAGTGACTTCAAACCTGAATTTTCGAGATGAGCGGCCAGGTTGATGTGTAATAAAGCGTATTACCTTTCGCTCATCATCAATCGCAAAGCCTTTATCAACATTTTGTGAAAAGATGTATGTGGAAGCCTGAAACCCGTCTTCTTGAAAAAGCATCATCATTTTATCTAATAATATATTTGGATCATTCTTTTCTTTTTGCCTTTGCAGCCTACCCGCTATCCATAAAATGACCATTGCACCGATGATGCTAAAAACCGTTCCCAGCCCATTACCTACATCTACGAAAATAGTAAAGCCTAAAATAGCAACAATAAAAGCGATTACAATGCCTATGATGAATATCACTCCATGCTCCTCCTGTCATGACCCTCATTGTTATTTTGGTTTAATCAAGTATAGCATCTGGATTTTGATCGAAAAAAAATCTACTATAGACTAAACAGATACTATATTCATTTCGCTTTTAAATAGAAAGGATTTTTATGATGAACCTCTACACGACAGACGAAATCATTGATGCTCTTTATAAAGCCTGGTCCTCTCAATCTAGTTCAAAATGGAGTGAAGACAACCCGGCCAATGGACAATGCGGTGTCACTTCTTTAGTCGTCCATGATCTTTTAGGCGGAAAAATAAACAAGACCGCATTACCTAGCGGATGGCACTTTTACAACGTAGTGAATGGAAAAAGAATCGACTTTACTTCTTCACAATTCTCTGAGGAAATCGTTTATATGGATGTCCCTTCAAATCGAGAAGAAGCATTTCAAGATACGAATGAGGATCAATACCGATATTTAAAGGAACGAGTCCTAAAATATTTAAACATTTAATACTCATAAAAACAGACCATATGAGGTCTGTTTTCATTGCAGTTTGATAAAGTGTTTAAAAGATAGGCAGTAAGAATTCACACACCTTATCTTCGCCTTCTTCTTCTCTATACCTTTCCATTATAGGGGCCTGACGCATGTTTAATCGATTGTTTTGGATCATTTGAGGCAATTGTCTCCAAAACAAATTCACTTTTTCGATTGTATGTGTCACCGTGAACACAGCATACTTTCCTCCTTCAAAATGACCAGTCTGAACCATTTGATCTTTTGTGAAATCTCTATTTGTCATAAGCATGAGGTCGTATCTGCATTTTTCTGATGGAATTTTTCCAGGATCATCTTGAGGAACACCATATATACCATATTCCTTTAATTCATCATTTAAATGATGTTGCTTAATCCATTTTTTCAATCTCTTCATCATCTCAAAATTCTCTTTGCTGCCATATGATCCGATATTTCTCATATACACCATTTTCATATTCGTTAACATTTCAATTTTGTAATTCATGATTTCCCTCCAATTTTTATTGGAAGACTGGCCAATCATTCCTTACAAACAACGGTAACATCCTTTAAAATAGAATGCAGTAGGATATTAAAAATAATGTAATGTATGATGAAAAATACATATGTTGGATTTACGATCTAGATCGTACATGAAGTAACTCATTTTCTCTTCATTAGATATCAAATTTTTTCAAATAAAAAAGAGCAGACTATAGCCGCTCACTTTTTATTGATTTTCCTTTGAAGATTTAGCACCGAGAAAGACGCCAATCAAATAGATGATTGTTCCAAAAAACAAACCATTTAACAAACTGATAAACAACATCTTACAAACTAGGCCAACATAATAAGACGCTGGCGTCCCTGGAAACACAGCCATATTGAACAGGCTAATCATAAAGGTTAAAGCAAAAGATATAATGAAAATCCTTCGAAATAATGTTGATTTTAACATTGTCACTTTACTTCCTCCTCAATATCTTTTCTATGGAAAAAATATTCTTTATTCATAGCATATATTCAATCTTAAAATAAAAAGCCCTTTAAGGGCTTTTTATTTAAGCAGTATAACCGATACTTGCAGTATGACCTCTCCTAGCTTCATCATGACTTGCTGTCACTTCAGATGTAAAATAACCAACAATACTGATGACACTGATCATCACAAATACTATTGATAACGTTTTAAATTTCATACTGACAGTCCCCCCGCTTCACTTGAGTTTGGAAATAAAGAATCTTTTCATAAAAATGCATCGCATTGTCTTTATCTCCCATTTCATTATAATATTTTGCAGCATCTTTTGCTAAATCTTCAAGATCAGGATACATTGACTTTATTTCTAGCGATTCCATTATTTTTTCCAACTGCTCAAAATTGTTGTCAACATATAGTGATCTTAAAAATTTGAATATCAATAACAGCACATGGTCTTTCAGCTTTTCAGATAGTTCTATGCCGTTATTTAAAGCATACTTACCTAAATCCTTTTCTTTCTTTTTGAAATAGGCTTTTGACAACATAATGAGCGGGTCTAAGATTCTATTTAAATGTTCGTATCCCTGCTCTCTAAATGCTCGAATTGAGTCATTAAAATGTATAATTGCTTGGGCTATTTCATTATGATGAAAATAACTCAACCCTAAATTATAGAGTGCTGATCCTTTTAATCGTTTTGTTGAGTTGTCGGCGGCTTTTTCTAGTGCGTGTTGAAAATGGGGTATTGCTTTTTCGGGGCAGCCCATATCTATATAGTTTAATCCGATCACAAAAGAACATTGTATTTCTCTTACTGTGTATGTCTCTTTTTCTCGATAGCATTCTATCGCCTGAGCGATATGGTGCATGGACATGTGGGTTTGTTTCATGTGGTAATAGATTTCAGCCATCTTGTAATTGAACTCGGCCCGTTCGATATCGTCACTGACAAGAGACAGCTTTTTTTCTGCCCGTTTATAGAAGGTAATCGCATTTAGGTATTCATAGTTTTCAAATTCATACATGCCGTAGAAAAAATTGAAATAATACTCGAGCAATCCTGTTAATTTCTCTTGGTCTCTTTTGATCTTCATTGCGAGTTCCTTGAAGTTGGCCCGCTCTTTCCCATTTTCTAAAGGATTCAAGTAATCAAGCATTAATTTATGTCTGAACTCCATGAGTGAGAAATACAATAATAAATCTTGATTTTCTTCCATATGATCAAGCATTGATTTGATTTCCTCTTTATATGCTTCGGCGTCCGGTACGTTAAATCTTTGAATATGATAATACCATTCATTGATTTTCAAACCGACGTGAGAAGAAAGCACTTTCTCCATCAGCCCTTACCCCTTCCTCTATTTTCCCTATAATGACATATATTATCATTTTATGTACCATTAGACACCGAAAAGAAACCGCAAAAAGGCCCAATAAAGGGCCGTGAAATTGATAAAATAAAATGACTTCTATTCATAAATAAGCACCCAGTATTCCGCCCCAGGTTCTCCTTCTTCCACAACAGCCTTCCACCCTCTTTTTTGATAAAAAGATAAAGCTTTGTGATTGTCGGAGACACATTTGAGGGTGACCGGTGTTCTTAAAACTTTTATCGCTTGTTTGAGCAGCAGATCGCCAGCCCCTTGACCAGCAGCTTCTGGATGTACAAACAAAAGGTGAATTAAACGATCTGGTACATATAGAGAAATGAATCCAAGGATTTTATTGTTCTCCTCAGCTAAGAAAATTTGCTCTTCCTGCGTATCTTGATCAAAATCTTGCAGATGGAGTTCTTCTGGATTGAGCCAGTGAAAGCTCTGGCGCCGGGATTCTAAATAGATTTGTCTTAATTGTGGATAATCGATCGTTTTTGCTTCTCGAATGAGCAATAGAATTCCCCCGTTTATATTGAAATGTGAAGTTGCATCATTTAACTCGACACTTCTTCTTTTCTACCAAGTTTCATTGATAACTGAACGCCAATCATTAACGAGACGATGACAAGCATTGCCACAATGGAAGCATAAAAATGTCCGCTTAAATCGAAAACCAAGCCAATGAAAAACGGACCGAATCCACCCACGATGTACCCGCCCATCTGCGACATCGCGGACCAGGTTCCGGCTTCCTCCGGAGTACTCGTCTCCATAATCGGGAGCATAAGCGCTAAAGGAAATAACCCCCCGGCACCCATACCTAGGAAAATGACGGCTGGCAAGATCGGCATTGGCAGAAGAAGAAAGATAAGACCAATGAGTTCAGACAGACTGCATAAGATGAGAAATAATTTCGGTTTTCCTAACCGAGTAACGACTGCTGGAACGAGTAGTGCCACCGGAATCTGAATGAGTGTAAATATGGTCAAGAGCATGGCAGCATATTGCGGACTGTTTCCAAAACTAAGAGCAATCGGTGAAATCCATGCCGTCAAAGAATAAAACATACTGGACATAAAGCCAAAGAACAAGGTGAATTGAATGGCCTTTTTGTTTCGCAGCGGCAATTTTAACGGCAACGTTACAAGATCACTCTGCTCATTTTTGCGAGCTAAACCTATCCATAGAATAAGGGCAATCACCCCTAGAATAGCCCAGCAGGACAATGCAAATGGAAGATGATGCTGACTGCGTAGATAAATCGGAATCGTGAAGCCGGAAGCGAGCGCTGCACCTATTGTCATCGAAATTGAATACACACTGACAATACCAGGATTTCTCGGGAAATATTTTTTAATAAAACTAGACAATAAAGGACCTGCGAAGCTAATCCCTACCCCTCCAGCAAACGCAGTCATGAGCAGGATAGCAACCGATTGGCTAGTACCACGCAGTGCAGTGGCAATCGTGATAAGAAGAATCGAGAAAAACAGCGTTCTCTCTAAACCAAAACGCCGGCTGAGTATCGTTGCAACGGGAGCAAATATTCCCATACAAAGGACAGGCAAAGTGGTCAAAAGGCTTGCTGTCAGTGCGTTTACTCCAAGCTCTGATTGGATCATGCTCATCATGGAAGCCACGGAAGTAATGATCGGACGTAAGTTTAAAGCGGCTAAAAATAAAGCGGCTAAATAATATATTTTTTTCATCAATACCCTTCTTTCTCTCTCATCTTGTTAAGGTTACTTTGAGTATAAATCTGCCGCATTCATTGATCAATACAATAAATCGTATTATGATGATAGGAAAAGACTATCATTTATGAAAGGTGGACATATGGATACCCGGCATATTACCTATTTTATGGCTGTATTCAACCATTTGCATTTTACAAAAGCCGCTGAGCAGCTAGGTATATCACAGCCTACACTTAGCCAGCAAATTCGACTGCTTGAAGCAGAAGTTGGGATGCCGCTCTTTGATCGAATCGGCAAAAAGGTCGTTGCTACCGAAGCTGGTTCGCTGCTTTATCAATATGGCGTGAAAATGCTTCAAGCTGAAAGAGATGCAAAAAATGCGATGAAAGAACTATTATCGGAAAAAGAAGGAACCGTTCGTCTCGCAGTACTCCCTTCAGATCTTGATTTTCAGCTGGTGCCACTATTTGTAGAATTTAAAACTCTTTATCCAGAAACCAATCTAAAGGCATATTCAAATATCTTCGTTCGTGAAGAAGTCCTTTCGCATAAAGTGGATCTCGGCATCGGACTGCGAGGGCCTGCGGATAAGCGTCTCGTTCAAATTCCACTTGGAAGTGAGCCTTACGAATTATTTGTTCATTCAGAAAGTGATTTGGCCCAAAAGAGCGAAGTGTCATTAAAAGAGCTGACTCACCGTGCGTTGGTCATGTATCCGAAGGGATATCTAGGAAGGGATTTAGTAGATGACGTATGTAAAGAACAGGGTGTTGAACTGGACACTGCCATGGAGGTTGGGTCCGCGTTTTCGCTATTGCAGCTGGTTGAAGCCGGCATCGGTGCAACCATTCAGCCAAGAGGATTACTAAAGCAACATTCGATGTGGCCTAATATTGTTTCGATTCCTATTGCTGATCCAGCACCTGTCCGGCACTTGGAATTAATTTATTATGCAGATCGATTTGTCAGCAAAGCACAACAGCAGCTATCTGAATGGCTGATAGACTTTTTCAAATCAAGAACTAACTAAAAAGTGAGGTTAACACATGAAGAATGCAAACAGCATATTTACAAGAACAAACCGGGTTGTTATTCGTCAATTTGATAGACAGGATATTGAAGCATTTTATCAATATCGAGCAAATCCTTCTATTGCAAAATTTCAATCTTGGGAAAACTACACGTACGAAGATGCTGAATCATTTGTTCAACATCAAATGACACAAAAACCTAATCAACCGGGGACGTGGTTTCAATACGCTATTGCCTTATCTGAGTCCAATCAGCTGATAGGAGATTGCGCCATCCATACACTTGACAGTGAACCTAGAATCGTTGAAATAGGTTTTACCCTCGCGCCCGAATACCAAGGAATGGGCTATATTCACGAAGCTCTCAGTTCAATCTTCGAATATATTTTTATGACATTGAACAAACATAAAACCATCGCCTTTACAGATGTGCGCAACGAAAAATCCATTCGAGTGCTGGAACGTTTAGAAATGAGACGCGAAGGATATTTGCTGCAAAATTATATGTCGAAGGGACATTGGGTCGATGAATATCAATATGCCATGCTTCAATCTGAGTGGGCCGCTAAGGTCATTAAACATTTATTTCCTATTCAAAATTCCTAAATAAGCGCTCCATGGACCCACATCGGTTCGATATCGTTCCGCCATGACCCGAATAATCTGGGACATATGTGTGAAGTCATGGACAACCCACGCAGAAAGTAATTCGCTCACTTGCACGACCCCAAACTCCGGATGGACGCCCTTTTTCTCTAAATCAAGGCCTGAATGTGTCATGCGCTGAATGTATGCCACATTCTCCATCCGCACATGATGAAACTCAGATAGTGCTTGTTCTATCTGTCTTTCAGATTGATTCAAATGAGAATAGCGGTCAAACGCAGGAAATGGTGTATTCTCTCCATCAGCAAGAATCACATTTAATCGAGGAATCCAATTGAATTTCTCTGCTTCAATCAAATGTTCAATGACTTCAACTGGATTCCATGTTCCCTCTCCTTCACGGCTGTGAAGCCAATCATTCGATAAACCGGACAAAAGACTTTCTAACATGTGAGGAGTTCGACTCAACATATCCAAAGCTTCATTTAAATTGAAATTCATATGGCTGCTCCTTTATCAATTTTCTTTATTCTAATGTTTTTTGAATAGATTGCAACTCATACTTCAAGACAGATAAATGCGCTTTTCATCAACCTTCTATATACAAATAGAACTTTTCTATAACGATTACCATGCTTTCTTTTTTTATAATAGAAAAAAATGAAATGTGGTGATATCTATGTCTATAACGATTGGTATTATGGGCGGGATGGGTCCTTTAGCAACGATTGATCTGATGAAAAAAATCATTTCACATACACCAGCTATTAAAGATCAGGATCATTTACATGTGATTGCAGATAATTTCCCTAAAATTCCTGATAGAACCACTGCAATTTTTGGGAAAGGCGACGATCCTACAGAATATATGATTGAATCAGTAAAGAGATTAGAACGTGCCGGAGCGGACTTTATTCTTATTGCATGCAATACCGCACACTTCTTTTTAGAAAACGTACGACATTCCACTCATATCCCTATTATGAACATGCCATTAGAAACCGCAAATTACCTAAACAAACATCACTATACATCTGTGGGCTTACTATGTACTGATGGAACATTAAAAACCCAGCTCTATCAAAAGGCTTGTGCTCATCACAAGATTGACGTCATGACTCCTAGTGAAAATCTTCAGAAAAACGTGATGAATGGGATATATGCAGTGAAAGCAGGAAAATTAAGTAAAGGCGAAAGTGAATTGGCGTTAGCTGCAGAAATTTTAATCAATCAAGGAGCAGAAGCCATCATTGCCGGCTGTACAGAAATCCCCTTAGTCTTAAGGTCAACTAAAGATGTGAAAGTGATTGACCCTACTGTCATTTTGGCGAAAGAGGCTGTAAAATTAGTGTATGAGCTTGAAAAACTAAACATTTAAAGAACGTCATATAAGGGGATAACATGAATATTGAGAATATAGAAGCGTTTATTTATGTATGCCAGCTAGGCAGTATCAATAAAGCTGCGGAAGCACTGTATTTAACCCAGCCTTCTGTTTCGGCACGTATTCAATCATTAGAAAAGGAATTAGACCTGAAATTATTTGATAGACAGAGAAATAAACTATCTCTGACGGAAAAAGGTGAACAGTTTTACCCGCATGCCAAAAAGATTCTCCATTCTTATCAAGAAGCAAAGCATAGTCTCAAACAAACGATGATTCCTTATGAATTGACGATTGGATGCGCATCCTCCATTTCCAATAATCTATTGCCTAACATATTGCCCGCCCTAAAAGAAAAATACGAAAACCTGAAAGTGAAAATCGTAACAGGACATTCAAAGGATGTTGTCCAAAAAGTGATTAACAACCAAGTAGACTTTGGGATTGTGAGGACTGAAACACATCCTCAAATTGAATCGATCCCAATTTTCAGCGATCCAATCGGGCTGTTCGTCCCAACTCATCACCCGCTTGCCAGCCTTGACAAAATCAATATGAAAGAGCTAGAAGAACAGCCTTTTATTTTCTTTGACTATGGATCATTTGATTGGTTGATGCTCCACCGATTATTTCAAAAAAACAACATCACACCGAACATTTCCATTGAGGTTGATCATATGGAAACTGCAAAAAATTTAGTGCTGCAAGGAATGGGACTATCATTTCTACCTCATCATTGTGTTAGAAATGAGGTAGAACAAGGAACATTAAAACAAATTTCAATAGACCCATCCATTGATTTCAACATCAATATCGAGTTCATTTATAAAAAAGGAAAATCCAAATCCGTTTTCATTGATCAACTCAAACAGTTTTTTCATGAATTAGATTAAAAAAAAGCCCTTTTCAGGGCTTTTTTTGGATTCGTTCTGATTGATTAGCTTTCGTTTGCCAACATGTATGCTGCAGTTTCATGCATATCTTTCAATCCTGATCTCTGTGCGTACTCGGCCACAGTGATCGCACTTGTCGTCAGAAGTTCTATTATATGTTCATCCATTCCTGGCCAAGTTCTCCCGCCTGCTTTTTCATACGCATGGATAAGTTTTGTTAACCCTTCTTTCCCAAAGAGAAGTTGATGAGACAAAAAGTCTGCAGATACATCACCAACCCCCACTTCAGACCAATCAATCACACCCGTCACACATTGATTTTCATCAATCAGAATGTGGCCGGGATGCAAATCTCCATGCTTCACTCCCACGAAAGGCGGCCATAAAGAATCTTTAGCTAGCCATTCTTGCCAGCGCTCCCATAACCCGCTGTTAATGGTGTATTGCGATTTGACACGTTCCATTCGCTGTTTCATTGATCCTCTTAATTCATGAGCACTGAGCATCTCCACACCGATCGTTTTAAATGGCTGTTGATCTAAGGAATGTACATTCGCTAGAACTCTTCCTAATGATTCATAATAAGCTTTCGGTACTTTCGTTTGATCAAAACTCCACACATATGATTGCTTCTCCACATCAATACTAGCCGCCGGTACCCCCTCTAATTGTTTATAAGCAATCAGACTTTCTGTAAAGATAGACCACTGAGGGACCTGAAAGTGAACCTGCTTACTCATATGATCTAATGTCTTTTTTTCTTGTAAGGTATGTTTCATTGATTCAGGTCTGCGAGGCATTCTTAATATCCATTGATCACCATGTAAATCTTCGACATGTGCGACACGGAAATCCACACCTGATTCATTTATTTTGATGGTATTCTCTAAAATTTCTAATCCGTGATGTTTGGCTAATTGCTTTAATTCTAGTCTATTCATATTCTTTTCCTCCAATTGCTCATTTATTCATGATCAACAGGCGTTAAGAAAATCATCAAAAAACCACAAATAGGCTGCTATCTGTGGCTAGAGTAAACACGGCTAGACTCATCTCTCTCTTTATATCAATAAAAAATTACAAAAAAAGACAGAAACGATATCTGTCTGTCTTCAAGTAAAGTTACATACTTGACCGCTGAAAATGATTAAAAATGTGCAGACTACCCCGTTTACTCTGTTTGATGAAAACAGAGCCTTTGAACATATGAAATTATTGATTGTTCAAAGTTTTCTGGCGTAATCTTCCTGCATGCATCATTTTTAACCATCCTCCTCTTCATAATTTAAAACTACTATACTTCATTTAAATATGACTTTCAATAAGATTACAAAAAAAGCCCTTTTCAGGGGCTTTTCTTCTTTCACTATCGTTTTTTCACTGGATGAATGTCTTCTCCCAAAAAAGCGGTATCAGGCTCACCACTATTTTCTAGAAACTCCGCTATTTCTTTCAGCTCTTGATTGATAAGGTCATTTCTTTGCATATCCGGGTTTAACAGAAGGATGGAGTGAATCGTTGTCGCTGCTTCATACAAAACATGTTGATCTTTTATCTGTTTGATGCATTTTTTCATACGATCGAAAAACCATTCAATCTCTTCAATTTCTTCCATCGGATAATGTGCCATTTTAAAGAGATTCTGCTGACAAAGGTCTTGTCTCTCAAAAATTTGTTCAAGCTCTTCTTTACTGATATACAAATCCGAGCATTCCTCATCAATTTCTACTACCTCGATCATCACATCTTCAGCTGTATATAACTGCTCAATAAAATCATCGAAAGTATCCGCCAGCTTAAAATCGACTCCCATTTCTAAATCAAAATAGTGGATAGGCGGGTGTTCCTTCGTTTTTCGATAATCCATTGCGATCCATGTCTCTTCCTCTCCGCTGATGATCACAAGTCCCTCCGGCAGCTCCAATTCATCACTTAACTGGGAACTATTCATGATGCCATCATCTTTGGCGATTCCTCTTAGATGGTCAAATTGAACATGATCATCTGCCCATGAATTCAGTTGTTCCGTTGGAAAAGCATTACGAACTGTAAAGCCACCATTCCATTCTAAGATGAGCTTTTTATATGTATCAGGTAAAGCGACACCAAGTCTTCCCTCTGCTTCACGAATTTTTTCCTCATCTATCTTTTCTAACGTGAAAGGACTCTCTTCTTCTTTCTCCCAAAATGGTTTCAAAGTGGGGACCTCCTAGTTTCTAATGAGATCAGTATATCATTGACCAACTACTCATTTACCTTTTTAAAACCTCAAATTACAAACCCGTTCAATTCCTTCATCCAATAAAGAATTTATCAGTAGATATAAAAAAGATCTGGCTGGAGTGGCCAAGTACCAGGCACTTAAAGTGCTCAATGCCAGCATCCTCAGGTTATTCCTTCTGGACAAAATATTCACGTTCGATTTGTTTATCTATATCATACGATGATCCGCATAGAAAAAAGATCCCCTTTTTCTTGATTTGATGACCAATTGACACAAAAAACCTTGAAAGGCATTAGCCGATCAAGGATCATTTTGTTACTTCATTTTCACTGCTTCTTTCATTTCCTCTACTATTTTATTAAACCACTGTATAGGATTTAATGAGATCGCCGGAAAATAGATTTCTGCATTATTTTCGATAAAGCTTTCTTTTTCTTCTATTGTTAAAGTACCATTCAAAAAATCCTGACAATCCTTTATAGTAGACAGCAGACATTCTTTAGTAGCTTCATGAATAAACTCCTCTAACGCTTCTTCTGGTGAATCGATATCCTGATGAAATGTCCCACCTAAAAAATCTTCTAACTCCTCTAAATAACTGTAACTCTCATTCATTTTATCATCCTTCTTTCTATTTAACAGGGTATCCTGTTAAAATAAAACCGCCATTCTCATCTTTTTTCAGTATAATTTTTGCATTTGTAACATTCTCAACTACTTCTGAATTTCTCGAAACACTTCTTCCAATTACCTCTCCATCACCCTTATATTTTAATGGTAATGTAGGTCTACTGTTGGGGTCAGATAACCACTTTTGTATTTTATCAACACTCTTCGGATCACCCAAAACTGAATCAGCAACTCTTTCTGCAGTCATTCTATCGTTAAAAGTAGAAGAACCCGTGATTTTAGGATTACTTTTCAGCCTTTCTAATAGTTCTTCATCTGTTTTCCCAACATGTCTCTCTATTAAGTGTCCACCTCTAGATTCATGTATAGCTAATCCATTACCTGGAGATAAAGAATTTTTCTCACCTTTCTTAATCCCCATTTTTCCATGAAACCCTTTCGCCCCAAACGGCAAAAGCTTTCCAAGCGCCGCGTTCATACTTGCTTCCTGCTGTTCTTTTGAGATCTTGTTTCCAAACATGTCTCGGCCTGTGATCGCTTCGCTGAAGCCGTTGGTGGCGGTGAGGCCGTATAAACCTTTTTGGGATGTCTTTAGGGCGTCAAAGGATTTTTGTGATGTCTTGTAGAATTTCTGAAAAAGACTGATTTAATAAGGTTCTATAATGTGCAAGTGCATTTCTGATAAAAAACTGAAAGGGTTCGTCCCCAATCTGTCCCCATTTAAAAAAACAGACCCTCAAGGTCTGTTTAATTTTGCCTATGAGTTTTCAAATGTTGAATTTGGATCGATCATCGTCGTGTTTCGATCGGTTTTTTGAGGAAATACAGTGGTATTTCGATCAGTTGATTCTTGTGAGTAATTAAAAGAACCTAGGCAAGCAGCACCTACCAATAAAGTGGCGCTAATCAATATCTTCATTTTAATATTCATATAAACACTCCCCTTTTTGGATTTCGGTTTGAGCTTCTATGGCAGTTCTATAATAATCTGCTACCCTCTCCGAATCATTCCTTTTTTCATAAAGATTTGCAAGGCTTAAAGCAAACTCTTCAATATAAGGATACAACTTCTTTTCCTCTAACCCTTTAAACATTTTTCGTATATTTTCAATACCTTCATCTACATAAATTGTCTTTAATGAATTGAGCAATGTTTTATAAAACAGATTGTTTTCTGCTGTTGCACTTTTTATTCCTTTAGCGATATATTCAAGTGCTTCTTTTGTTTTATCACTTTTAAACAAAGTCCAACTTAAACTAAAAAATAATCTTGGTTTAATATCTTCATTGTTTTCAGTCATCTTATCCAACCCTTTTTTATAGAAGGAAGCAGCTTTAATATAATCCTGTTGCCTGTCATACGTATTTCCAAGATTCAAATAAGTTTTAGCGATTAATCTTTGATCATTTATTTCTTCAGCAAGATCTAGTGCTTTATGTAAGTGGGGGAGCGACTTCTCATATCGTTTAAAATCATCATAATTTCCTGCGATCACAAATAGACTTTGAATTTTTCTCACCTTATAAAGATCATAACGATCATAAATCTCTAGGGCTTTTATAATATGGTGCATAGAAACATGGGTTTGTTTCATAATGTAATATGCTTCAGCAACTTTAAAATGGAATTCTGCTTGTTCAATTTCATCTACAACAAGCGCCAGCTGCCTCTCAGCAATCTTATAATATTGAATGGCTTGTACATACTCTTTCTTACTGAATTCATGCATACCTCTAAAAAAGGCATTATAGTATTGCAACATTCCAGACAGTTGATGGTTAGAATTCTCTATTTTATCGACTAGCGCGGAAATTGATTGATCGAATGAAGGTTTTATATAATCGAGCATAAGCTGATGTCGAAAACACATCAATTGATAGTAAATGAGCAGGTCTTGGTCCTCTACCATCCGTTCAATTTCTCGTTCTACCTCAGCTTTCAAAATCTCTGCATCGGGTACACTGAATTGCCGAATCATTTTATACCATTCATTTATTTTCACACCAACATGTGAAGAAAGAACTTTCTCCATCCCTTATTCCCCTTCCACTAATTTCCCTTATATTACATTTATTATCACATGTTTAAGTTTACAAGGCACCGAAAAGAAACCGCAAAAAGAACAGTGAGTAACAGATTTTACGCATTTTCTTCACATAACAAAAAAGCAGACTCCATCAAGTCTGCCTTTCCTAAAAATCAAATGACTACACCTTTTGAAAATTAAGTATACAATGAATCGCTTAACCACTCTTCACAATGTTCTATAAGCCACCTCAAATATTCCATATATTGGCCGGCATGATAGCCATCACAAACAGCATGATGTACTTGAATCGCAACGGGTAGGATGATTTTTTCTCCTTTCATCTTAAATTGACCTAACGTAAATATTGGCAGCAAATAAGTTTCATCTGTGGATACATTAAGGTTAAAAGAAGTAAAATCAATCCAAGGTAGACTTGAAATATTGAACATGTTCTCTGGCATATTAGGTTTCGGAAATAGTTTGTTACTTTCACTATAAGTTTCAATGTCCGCTACACAGCTTTTATAAAACCGAGCAAAGTTTTCGTCATAAGGTGTCCAAATACTTGAAAATGTCTTTGTTTCTTTATTTAGAATCGTATAACTAGGATGGAGAAGATCCCAGTGACCAAGTTCATCGTTCACTAGATCCATCCGAAACTCCGGTATTTTTTGCACAGCCCTTGCTAACAAATAAATTTGCACAGGATATACTTTTAGCTTTTTTTCTTTTAATATTGAATGCAATGTCGTGATGTCTAGATCAACCACCAGACTATATGAGCATCGAGTTAACGTCATATAATGATGAAAGTGCTCTTTTCTCGGATAATTTTCATCTATTTGTTTAAACATTTTTTATCTCCTCCTGAATGTGTGATTTACTGTATTCAGGAGGAAACTTTATCTGTTTTCACCACCACAATCATCCTTTCAAGAGATATGTGTTTCTGTCCATTCAAAGTCTACCATGAGTTTTACCTACGATAAAGCCTTCAGCAACTCTTCGTAAGTCATCTTGCCTAACGTGAACTTTTCTAGTGCTATATATGTTTTCTCCGCTGAGGTATTCATTCTATTATGACATTCATTCACTAACTCATGTTCATTTGGTAATGGCTCATGTATATGTTCTTTTTTTCGAAATGCTTCATAGTATCTTATACCAAATATTCTCTGGGACATCGCATTGATGTGAATTCCGTCCGGATTAGGTATAAGACCTTTCGCAGTAACATAATAACAATTTTCATGATGATGTGCATATTTTTGAAGTTCCTCATTCATCAGTGGATATTCCACACATCCTGCGCCAAATGCCACTTTTCCCAAGAAATCGCCCAAACCTCCTATTATAAGCGGAATGTTAGGTACGGATAATTCAGTTCTTAGTTCATGAAATAATCTTAGTATTTTTTCATAGTATTCTTTGTATTTCCCATCTTGGCTGTCACTTTCTCCTTGATGCCATAATATCCCTGCCAATTCGCTACTTTCCTTTGCAAATTTAGCTTCACTTATTGCATGACGAAATAATGCTTCATCCGGCGACCACTCATCAATGGAACTGCCACCCTCTGCACAAGGAATAAGGCCAATCTTCTCTCCTTCATGATCCTTACACCAAGCCTCCGCAAAGGAAGCCCCCAGTCCTACGCCAGCTACCGGCCTATCAAAATGAATGGGTTCAGTCATCATTTGCCATCTACCATTTCGCAGCATCATGATCCTTTCATTATAAATCGGAGGCACTTCATGTTTGAAGCCGCGCCCCGCCATATTTGATTGTCCAATTAGTAAAAATGACTTCATATCTTTCTCCCCCTCGCTAATTATTTTATCAAATGTGTATTCACCTGAACGTTGAAGAAATATTTTGTATTATTTTTTACATGTTTATTATTGTTAACAGCTTGTAGCAGTGCAGCATCTACTAAAAGACAGCCACCACAGACAACGTGATTGAAGCTTTCAAAAGTGCTGGGCTTGAAGCAGAAAAACCAACTGATCTTGAACGAAAAGAGTTTGGAAATATAAGAGAAGAAGGAAAAAGGATTCTCATTCCTTCTTTAGGTGAAAATGCTGGTGGAAGGATTTTTAAATTTGGAAATGAAACTGACCTTAACCAGGCCAAATCATATTATGATGAGTTGGGAAATGCTGGATTTATGTTCTTCTCTCACACATATTCAAAAGGGAACTTCCTGCTTCAAATGAACGGAGAAATGAAGGATTCTGAGTTTGAAAAATATAAGAAAGTGATGGATGAGGAAATAAAATAGTTTCATATTTTTTTACTGATTGCTTCTTTAATCTTTAACAAAGAAGAATTCTTTACGATGGATCGAACCGTCACCTCTACCCTGTCAAGGTATAGAATTCTGTCATTACCACAGTGACACCTCTAATACACTTCTACCGTTACTACAGACGCTTTTTATCCTCCGGTATTCCTTCGTTTTTTAAGAACTAAAAATGTTACCTCTTTATTCTTAATCTTTGTTGTTTACATTTTTTTGTTATTCATGTTTTTCATCATTAATATGCATGCATATTCTACCGTTCAAACCGTATAACAAATAACCTATTTACTTCTTTTATTTACAAATGATAACATTCATTAAAATAGGAGGAATATTTCTAACAGCTAAAACAAAATATTGCATTACTAAATTAGCCTTACATTCGTTGAAAGCCTAATTTTCTAAAATATATTCAAAAGTAGAAGTTTATTATGGAAAAACTAAGTTTTTTCGAAGGGTTAATCTTATCAACGGTTGCAGGAATTTCTGTTTTTATATACACACCTTTTGCAGAAGCAAATGCTACTAAAGCTCTCGAAAAAGAACAGTCCTTTTTTTTATTGATCTGTAAAAACTTCTTTTGATCAATCAAAAGAGCCTACAATAGATGAGTTTGCACAGTATTGGAATCTCAATGAAGAAGAAACAGCAAAGTTCAAAAAAGCAAAAAAAGAAGAAGAGTCCAAACCAAACGGAGAAGCTGCTCTACACGGTAAATTCACATCTGCTATAAAAGCAATAAAAGGAGCTTATGTCCAATTACCAACAAAATTGAAAGTAATGATAGGCGGTGTAACAGGGTTAGAAACCATTTTAATCACTCTCGAACACTATACAGGCGCTCTTAAAGTGACTGGAAGTGAAAATGCAGCATGGTGGGTTGCAAAAACCATCATGTTGTTCGTTTTTTAAAATGAACTAAAACACACCTAAATGGTGAAACATCAAGGAGGTGCTCGGCTAGTGACACAGGAAAATAAGGCATCCAAAGGTTTGTTAATCACTTTACCCGCCGCTATTATCGCTATTGTGTTGATTTTAGGAAAAATCGATACACCTGTTACAAATATTTCATTTTATGTAGTCGCTTTTGGTGTAATGGGTTTAACTATTTCAAGCTTAATAAAAGACTACAAAAAAAAGAAAGATTGATTACTTGTCAGGGAGCTGCTTTATGTAGCTCTCTGTTTGTGAAAAACAGGATAATGACCAACACAGAGAAATACAAAAGCCACTCTCGAATATCTCAAGAATGGCTCTGTATTAACGTCTTTTTATATGATTCCGACTGGGCTCGAACCAGCGACCTCTACCCTGTCAAGGTGAAATCAACTGAAACTTTCTCCTTTGATGAATCCAAAGTTATCAATGATGGTTTACCAAAAGATATTTCATTAGAAATCAAAAAACATTTAGAATCATTGGCTGGAACTGATGTTGAAAAAGAGTCTGTGTTTATTACTGCTTGAATCTCCCTTGTAATTCAATCGAGATTAAGTCAGTTCGGCATGATTAACATGTCAAATATTTGGGCAGATTTGGTTAGTTGGATAGTAATATTATTTGTCGTATGAAGTGGCTTTTAGAACGATCTATAAAATAAGACATCGAACTGAATAAAGACAAACAAAAAAAGCCCCTTTATATAGGGGCTTTTGGTTTATTAACGTAATAATTGAAGTACGTTTTGTGGCTGTTGATTCGCTTGAGCAAGCATAGCTTGAGAAGCTTGAGAAAGAATGTTGTTCTTCGTGAACTCACTCATTTCTTTTGCCATGTCAACGTCACGGATACGAGATTCAGCAGCCGTTAAGTTTTCGCCAGAAGCACCAAGGTTGTTGATTGTGTGCTCTAGACGGTTTTGAACTGCACCAAGTTTAGAACGTTGTGCAGAAACTTGCTTAATAGCTCCATCAACGATTGCTAACTGATCATCAAATCCACCATCGTCATCAGCTGCGATTGTTTCAAATTTAGAAACATCGATATCTTTAACAGATTTACCTGTCTCGACTGCACCATCTGCGTCAGTAACGCCTAAAGCAGCAGCGCTCATATCTTGAATGTTTACCTTAATTTGTTGTGTAGCATTTGCACCAATTTGGAATACTAAAGCATCACCTTCAGTTGCAGGTGTACCTGTACTTGGATCATCTGGATCTGTCGGCGGAACTTCTGGTGTGCCTGTTCCATTAAACGTACCATTTAATAATTTTTTTCCATTAAACTCAGTACGATTAGAAATACCATCGACCTCTTCAACAAGCGCTGTAATCTCATCTTTAATTGCAGCTAAGTCTTCACCTTGCTGTGTACCAGTATTTCCAGCTTGAACGACTAGTTCACGAACACGTTGAAGGATTGAGTGAGTTTCAGTCAATGCACCTTCAGCTGTTTGGATAAGAGAGATACCGTCTTGTGCGTTTTTAGATGCCATTTCTAATCCGCGGATTTGTCCACGCATTTTTTCAGAGATTGCTAGACCTGCAGCGTCATCTCCTGCACGGTTGATTTTAAGACCAGAAGAAAGTTTCTCCATGTTCTTTTGGCTCGCACCGTTGTTTGCAGACAAACGGTTCAATGTGTTAAGTGCTGCGATATTGTGGTTAATTCTCATTTCCTATTACCTCCGTGTAATTTTTTTCGAGAGCTAATCTGTAAAGTCCATTTGAATGAGAAGCTCTTCCTTAGAATTTTCGATTTCTAAGGCATGTGTTTAGTAGTAACGCAGAGCACCTTTTGGCTCTCTAACTTTACTACCGTACGTAACATCAGTTATGGCAATAATCATCATAAAATCTCCTCCTATTCATGCAAAATGATTATTCTTGTCACTTTTACGAGACTAGATACTCGCCATAACAATGAGTATTATGTTACCTACTATAGACTGAACTTCCATATATTTTAGTTTGTGGAAATTGTTAATTTCACAAATTAGACACATTTAACAAGAAGAAATATCTCGTCCATGTTGTCATATTGGCTTACGTTAAGCTTGTGAAAAAATCATATTCATGTATAATACAATTGATGTATGATACATGAATTGTAGGAGGGTGACCTTTTTGAAAAGAGAAGATGCCTTAAAACTAAGAACAGATATTAAGAAAATGATTATAATAACTGGGGTTTTTGAATCTCAAAATTTGCCCAATGGACCATTTGAAAAACCTCTACCAACTTCTCAAATGATGGCGTTAGAGGAACTAGAGGCGGAAAAATTAACTGTTTGGCAACTATCCAATAAACTTAGATTAGAGACTTCAACTGTAAGTAGATTAGTAGATAAGTTAGTAAAAAAGGGGCTTGTTTATCGTGAAGTAAATGAAAAAAATAGAAGAGAACTTTTTCTGCACCTCACAGAAAAAGGACACATTACTGTTAATCGCTTAAGAGAACAATCCCTTACATTTTATCAACGTATCCTCAATAATTTATCAGAATCAGAACAAAAAATAGTTGTGGATGGTTTTGAATTATTTATTGATTCTATTTCTAAGTCTTTTGATTAGAGTGAGGTAAATCATAACCTTTGGAGGATAAAATGAGCTTGGATTTTGAACGTCCTATTATTGAACTAAAAGAGAAATTTGATGAATTAAAGAAAATGATGAAAGAAAATAATGTAGATTTATCGTCAGAAATTCATTTATTAGAAAAACGTTTAAATAAAATGCAAGATGAAATTTATTCTAATCTTACACCTTTTCAACGAGTTCAAATTGCAAGGCTACGTAACCGGCCCACGACATTGGATTATATACCTTTATTGTTTACAAACTTTTTCGAACTTCATGGTGATCGATTATATGGTGATGATAAAGCAATGATAGGTGGTATTGCAAAATTTAAAGGAATGCCCGTTACGGTTATTGGTCATCAAAGAGGTAGAAGTACAAAGGAAAATATAGAAAGAAATTTTGGAATGTCACATCCAGAAGGATATAGAAAAGCGCTAAGACTTATGAAACAAGCTGATAAATTTAATCGCCCTATTATTACATTTATTGATACAATAGGCGCCTATCCAGGGAAAGGGTCTGAAGAACGTGGAATTTCTGAAGCGATAGCTCGAAATCTATTGGAAATGGCTACACTTAAAGTGCCAATTATTTGTATTGTAATTGGAGAGGCATCAAGTGGTGGAGCTCTTGGCATTAGTGTCGGTAACCATATCCATATGTTAGAGTATTCATGGTACTCAGTAATTTCGCCAGAAGGAGCAGCATCTATCCTATGGAAGGACGCTAAGTATGCTCCAGAAGCTGCTGAACATATGAAAATTTCAGCAAAAGATTTAAAACAGTTAGGAATTATTGATGAAATCATTCCTGAAATGAAAGGTGGAGCACAAAATGATATAAAATCACAGGCAAAAAAGATTGAATCTGCAATCGCCTCATCTCTAAAACAATTGATACTATTATCTTCGGAAGAGCTAATACAACAGCGATATGAAAAGTATAGACAAATAGAGAATTATAAATGAAAATATTTAAAGTCCGTATTACATTTCGGAGGATTCTCGCAAAAAGTCTATATATTTTGCAAATAACCTCTTAAACTGGACACACCTTTTGGAGCCTTTGTTTTTTTGGATCAAACATAGTGAATAAGGATTTCAGAAAAACGTCTCCTGAAAAATAAACACCGAAATAAACCCCTGACCTTTATGGCCAAGGGTTTTACTTATTCATTAGTTCGATGTTTTTGCTAATTAAGGCACTCTCATGTTGCAATGAAAATGTTTCTGCGTTAGTATGTATTATCACTTTTGAAAGGATGTGAGGAGATGAATGACTTTGTGACTTTCCTTCTTGTTACCTTATTTGTCGTTGCTTCTCCTGGAGTTGATTTTGCGTTAATTACTAAAAGAACCATCGGAACAGGAAAATCTGATGGGATGAAGATGGCATTAGGTCTTACATCTGGCGCTCTCATTCATACACTTGCCGCAGCATTTGGACTTTCTTTAATTTTAATGAAGTCTGCCTTAGCGTTTGAAATCATTAAGTATTTAGGTGCTATTTACCTTATATATCTAGGCGTGTCTTCTTTCGTCAACAAGAAAAAAAAAGACGATACATCTTTTCATGATGTTGTAGTTCCAAAACAATCTGCTTTTAAACAAGGTTTAATTTCAAATACTTTAAATCCAAAGGTTGCTATATTCTTTTTAACGTTTTTACCTCAATTCGTTACACCACAGTTCAATACTAGCCTTCAATTTGTCATTATGGGCTCTATTTATGCCCTATTATCTATACTGTGGTTTACGACGATTGTATTTCTGCTTGGATACATCAGGAAATTCCTATTATCAACAAAAGTTCAAATGACCATTGACAGAATAACAGGACTAGTTTTAGTAGGTTTTGGTGTAAAACTTTTGTTTACAAATCCAAAACATTAAATTTTGACCACAAGTAGAGTTAAATCATTTAAAACATAAAAACCCCCTATCCTACACAGGACAGGGGGTTTTACTTATTTTCAATGCTTTTTGAAGAGCTGCTTTTGTCTTCGGACCATAGATACCATCAGCTCTAAGCATGCAAGAGCTGGAATCGTTTGACCGCATTTTCTATTTTTGCTCCAAAGTAGCCGTCTATCCCATTTTTTCCGCTACCTTTTGAGGTTAGAAAAATACTGTAAGGCATTACTCTAGCATAGTTTGTTCATTTTAATCATCATAGATTGTTTAGCTCGAATCCTTATTCTATCCCTTGTATTGATATTGAGAATTGGTCAAATGATAACATATTTAATCAGTGTGTGCGATAGCCTTGACTTCAATCAATTGCTCTGGGAAAGCCAGATATGTCACACCAATGAGACTGCCAGCTGGTCTGTGTTGACCTAAGTATTCCTTGAATAGATCTATGACCGTTTCGGAGTGTTCTTGTGGATTTGTTAGAAAAATTTCAACATATGCAATGTTGGATTTCGTAGCTCCCAATTCCACCAATACCCGATCAAGGTTCTCAAATGTTTGCAGAGTCTGAGCTTCAATATTCTCCTTACCAACGAACATACCATTTTTATCGTATGAAAATTGACCTGAAATATAGATTATTCCTTTAACGCTATATCCTTGGGTAATACCGTGATCCCATAGATTGTGATTGTAGGTTTTAATATTAGTCATCGTTTTCTCTCCTTTATTTCAAAGTAAAGTAAGTATAAAATGAATATAGAGAGAAAAAAAGTACGCACTATTTAGATAGTTACTACCAGAAAGGATAGTGTCAATATGAGTATGGCCGATTATAGAAAAACGGGTAATATCCAAGAGACACCTTTTGGATATACTTTATCAGTTATAGGAGGCAAATGGAAAATGCTAATTCTGTATCTCCTTTCGGAAAATCAACCCGTTCGCTTTAATGATATGAAAAGGAGACTTGGAACGATTACCTTTAAAACATTGAGTGCACAACTTAAAGATTTAGAGGCAGATGGGATGATTATACGAAAGGAATATCCACAAGTCCCCCCCAAAGTGGAATACAGTCTTACAAATAAGGCAGAAACACTTTTACCAATTTTAGAACAGTTATGTGATTGGGGAGAGAAAAATCGAAGTAATTAAATTCTTTTTGTATAGATAATTCAAGTATTGACTATGAAGGTTTTGATAAAGCAATGGAGCGTATAGATAACTTCTAATCTAATGAATAGTCCCTATCTATCTTGTCTATACGTTTTGAGGTGTTGTATATCCAGTTAACTGTTTCTATTGAAAAAAGCCGTCCCTTTGGACGGCAAAATGATATTCATTTTATTTCATGCTTCCCCAGATAGATCTTCACCAGTATGGCCTGTCTTTGCATGCTCAAAGCTTATTAAAGGAAACTTGTTTGCATAGCAATTTGTTCTCCTTGATTTACTATAAGTGGATCTTTATTTTTTTCTAAAAATTTAACAATTTGATCCAGAACCTCACTAATTTTTTCGTTAATCGGCATATTTTGATTTAATAAGAAAATGCAGAGAATCGTATCAGCTACTTGATAAAGCGCATCTTCATCTTTTGTTTTTTCAATATGATATTGCATCTTTTTAAAAAACCATTCAATTTCGTTCAAATCAACCATTGGGTAATATTGAATTTTATGCAGATTACCTTCATCAAGGACGTCCAATTCAAATATGGCTTCAAGTTCTTCTTTACTTATATGATCTTCATGAAGTTCATATTCACCCTCTGCTGCTTCCTCATCAACAGTGTACTCAGCTGTATAAAGACCTTCCATAAACTCGTCAAAAGAATCTGCCAACTTAAAGTCTTCTTCCATTTCTACATCAAAAAAGTGAATTGGGGGATTCTCTTTCGTTTTTCTATAATCCATTGCTACCCATGTATGGCCACCCCCGCTAATCAAAACAAGCCCTTCTGGCAGCTCCCACTCTTTTATTAAGTAGGCACTATCCATAATTCCTTCACCTTCTGCAATTCCTAAAAGATGATTAAATTGAATATGATCCTCAGCCCATGAATTAGAGTGAGTGGTTGGAAAAGCATTATGAACTATATAACCGCCATTCTGTTCTAATATGAGCTTTTTATATGTATCTGGCAAAGTGATTCCTAGTTTCTTTTCAGCCTTAGCTACTTCTTCTGCGGTGATCTTTTTTAACGTATAGTAACCTTCATCGTCTATTTCCCAAAAAGATTTCAAAGTTTATTTCCTCCTAGTGTCATTTAATAAAACACCTTTCACGAACTTATATTCTATTAAATTGTTTTTGGTGGTGATTGTATGTTTTATCTTGAGAGAAAGATTTATCGTATGAGTCGCTTTCGTAAGAATCCAACAATTGATGATCTGGTAAAGGCGAGAAGATCGTTAGGCAATCAGTCAAAACCTCCTGCCAACTGAAAAACAATCTGACGGATAAAGTTCGTCGCCAATCAAAAGAAACAGAACAAAAATTCGTTGTCAAAAAAACAAAAAACCCTTGCTACGCAAGGGTTTAAACGATGATTCCGACTGGGCTCGAACCAGCGACCTCTACCCTGTCAAGGTAGCGCTCTCCCAGCTGAGCTACGGAATCGGGTTATGTATCAGTTCTGGGCTTTCTGTTACTGACAGTCTCTATTATATAACCATCATATTAAGCCGTCAATGGTTTTGTTCAAAAAAGGTCAAAAAGCCGGCGGCTGTGCCGGCTTTTTTCTCTCCTTCTTTATGATTGGTTCACAAGGACGGGCTTTAGTTGATCGAGTGCTTGTTTGAAGTCGCGTTTGAGGTCTTCTCCGTTTTCAACTCCGACACTTAAACGAAGCAGCCCATCTGTAATCCCTCTTTTTTCTCTTTCTTCTTTTGGCATAGCCGCATGTGACATTTTGGCTGGATATGACAGAATCGATTCAACGGCGCCGAGGCTGACGGCGAATACAGGTAATGTAACGGCATCCACCAATTCTTTGACAGCCGCTTGGTTTTCTAGTTCAAATGAGAGAACGGCTCCTGCTCCGCTTGCTTGCTTTCGCTGAATATCTGCACCCGGATGGTCATCTAAGCCTGGGTAGTATACTTTTTTCACCGCAGGATGTTCTTTGAGGAATGTAGCGAGTTCATATGCCGTTTGGCTTGCTTTTTCTAATCTGACCTGAAGGGTTTTTAATCCTCTTAGCACGAGCCAGCAATCCTGCACGCCAAGGACTGCACCGAAGGAGTTTTGCAGTGAATAGAGTTCCTCTCCCAGCTTCTTATCTTTCACCACGGCTAAGCCTGACAGCACATCACTGTGGCCGCTTAAAAATTTCGTTGCGCTGTGCAGAACAACGTCAACACCAAGGTCCAGCGGACGCTGAAGCGCAGGTGTTAAAAACGTATTATCTAAGAAAGTCAGACAGCCATGCTCTTTCGCAAGCTGGACGACACCTTCAATATCTGTAATCCCTAGTGTTGGATTTGACGGTGTTTCCATGTAAATGACCTTTGTATTTGATTGAATGCCTCTTTTGACTTCATTCAAATCCGTCATGTCCACGAAGGTATGCTCAATTCCAAATCTTGAAAGAACTTGAGTGATCATTCGGAAAGTCCCGCCGTACACATCTCTTGTGACAAGGACATGATCTCCCTTTGATAATAGAAGAAAAGCGGTTGAAATAGCAGCCATGCCTGATGCAAAGGCAAGCCCTCTCGTTCCTCCTTCCAGCGCTGCAATCGTATCCTCTAATGCTTGACGTGTCGGAGTTCCCGATCTGGAGTAGTCATATTGGCCAAATTCATCGAAGCTGCTTTGATGAAATGTGGATGCATGCTGAATCGGTACACTGACTGCACCTGTTGAACGGTCTGTTTTAAACGCATTATGAACGAGTTGTGTTTCGAGTGTCCAATCGTGTGTGGTCATTTGGCGTGTACCTCCTCTTTTACTTGTGATAGTGCCTGTTTTAGGTCTGATTTCAGATCATCTACATGCTCGATGCCAACAGAGAAACGGAGCAGCTTGTTACATACACCGTTTGCAATGCGAATCTCTTCTGGAATATCCATATGCGTTTGTGTTGCAGGATACGTAATGAAGCTTTCGACTCCGCCAAGGCTTTCAGCAAAACAAATCGTTTTCAGCTGCTTCAAAAATGGATTGACCCAGTCCTCTTTGGCTACTCGGAATGACAGCATGCCTCCCTTTCCTGGATAAAGGACATCTTGAATTTCTGGCTGCTCCTCTAAAAACTGTGCCAGCTCCTTCGCATTTGCCTCGTGCTGGCGCATTCTAAGAGCCAGTGTTTTCATTCCTCTCATTAAAAGCCATGAGTCAAATGGTGATAGAACCGCTCCAATCGCGTTTTGATGCTGGAACATATCTTCAGACAGCTGCTCTCCTTTTGTCACCACAAGCCCTGCAAGAACGTCATTATGTCCGCCTAAATATTTGGTTGCGCTATGAATGACAATGTCCGCTCCAAGCGTAATGGGCTTTTGCAAGACTGGTGTGTAAAAGGTGTTATCGACAATCACCAAAGCGCCATAATCTTTTGCAATCTTCGCTATTTTTTGAATATCAGCTTCCTGCATCAGTGGATTTGTCGGTGTTTCAATAAAGACCGCTTTTGTGTTTGGCGTGATTTTAGAGCGTAAACAGTCTTCATCTGAAAAATCATCATAAAGAAAACGCAGGCCGTACTTTTTCCATTCGTTTTCAAACAAACGGTATGTACCGCCATATAGGTCTGAAGAGACGATGAGTTCATCTCCGCTTTCAAATAGAGCCATGATCGTTTGGATTGCCGCCATTCCCGAACTGAAGGCAAAACCGGCCGTCCCTTCTTCGAGTGAAGCAATTGCATCCTCTACGAGCTGTCTTGTTGGATTTTTCGTTCGAATGTAATCAAATCCTGTAGATTCCCCTATGCCTCTATGTCTGTATGCTGTCGAAAGATAAACGGGAGGACTGACAGTGCCAGTCACCTCTTCGCTACGGTTTCCAATCTGCGCTAATTTCGTTTCCACATGTTCTGTCATTTGACACCATCCTAAGTAAAAATCTGATTTCAAAACAGAAAACCCCTTCTTCATAAGAAGAAGGGGTTTAATCGCTTCCTCTTATCTTCCAAGCAAAAAAGCTGCTTGCTGGATTTAGCACCTTGGTACATCACATGAAGTGATGCATACCGGTTGCTGAGGTTTCAAAGGGCCAGTCCCTCCACCTCTCACGATAAGAATGTGTTGTCTGTCTGTTCTAATTCTTAATACTGTAACCCATTAAATCTCATTTTTCAAGGGGAAATGACATGATTAATTAAAATTTTCTGTATTTTATAACAGAATGGATGTTATACGATTTGATTGCATGTTAGCATATAGGAACAATGCTGTTTTTCATGTTACAATGAATGGAAACGTTTCACTTTATGATGAATTTGGTTAGCTGGAGGAATGGATTATGGTGAAGAAAACAGGAATCATTCAAGAAGAAACCTTACAGTCAAAAGAACTTGGGGCGGACATGACCATTTTGATCTATTTGCCAGTCAATTACTCCCCCCTTTATACATATCATGTCATCATTGCCCAGGATGGTCATGATTATTTCCGCCTAGGCAAAATAGGCAGACAGGCAGAAGAATTGATGCAAAACAAAGAAATGGAACGCACGATTATCATTGGTGTCCCTTATGAAAATGTCACAGAAAGACGAAACACGTATCATCCAGACGGCACAAAGTTTGAAGCGTATAAACGCTTTTTAGCAAATGAACTGGTTCCTTATATTGATCAACACTTTCCAACCTATCAAATTGGATCAGGACGTACGTTTATTGGTGATTCACTTGGTGCGACGATTTCTCTCATGACAGCCATTGATTATCCTTCTTTATTTGGCGGGCTGATTTTGCAGTCCCCTTACGTTGACGAGTCGGTTCTAGAAGCCGTCAAACAGTCGACAGCCCTTTCTCATTATGCCATTATCCATCAAATTGGGCTTGAGGAAACGGCTGTGAAAACAACAGATGGCCAGGTGCTTGATTTTGTTCAGCCGAACGAAGATTTAAAGGCCCTTCTTGAACAATCTGGTGCGGATTATTTATTTGAGACATTCGAAGGGGATCATAAATGGACGTTTTGGCAGCCGCTCATTGCGCCTTCGTTAAAAAGAATGCTCCCATATTCGTTAATCAACTGAATTTTGTTATAATAAACAATAATAAATACTTTCTTATTCAGGAGGGAACATGATGAAATACGGAGTTGTTATATTTCCATCAAAAAAATTGCAAGATATTGCGAACTCTTACCGGAAGCGTTATGATCCGAACTATGCACTCATACCGCCTCATTTAACATTAAGAACACCTTTTGAATTAACGGATCTAGAAGCGGCTGAGGTCGTCTCAACGTTAAGAGATTATGCAAAAAATGCTTCTCCTATTACGTTACGTATTAAAAAATTCAGTTCATTCGCTCCTGTAAACAACGTCATTTATATGAAAGTAGAACCGAACGAGGACATCATGGCGCTCAATGAAAGATTGTACGCAGATCCACTTGCCGGCACACCTGAATATGCCTTTGTTCCGCATGTGACAGTCGCTCAAAAACTATCAGATGATGAGCATTCAGACGTACTTGGCACATTAAAGCTGAGAAAGATTGACCATGAAGAAACAGTGGATCGCTTCCACCTTTTATATCAATTAGAGAACGGATCTTGGACCGTCTATGAAACATTTATTTTAGGAGAAGAGGGTTAAAGACATTTGAAAACAGTCATCGCAACAGAACAAACACAACGAGAAGATGCATATTACGTTCGAAAAGAAGTATTCGTAAAAGAACAAGAAGTTCCAATAGAGATCGAAATAGATGAACTAGAAGACAAAGCCACCCATTTTGTCATTTACAATGATGACAAAAAGCCTCAGGCGGCCGCTAGACTGCGGATCATTGAGGGATCAAAGGCAAAGCTTGAACGAATTTGTGTGTTAAAAGAGGCGCGCTCCTTCGGCCTTGGCCACAAGCTATTAGAGGCGCTAGAAACAGAAGCGGTTGCTAATGGAGCAAAAGAAGCGGTTATGCATGCCCAAATCCAAGCTCTTCCTTTCTACGAAAAGAAAGGCTACAAAGCGGTTTCTGAACCGTTTGAAGAAGCAGGAATCAAACATGTCAAAATGACAAAAACACTGTCTGTTTGACCAAAAGAAAAGCCAGGGCATTCAAGATGCCCTGGCTTTTTCTTTTTCATTATCGTTCGCCAAAGGAAGAAAGCGCAATCATTTATATATACGTATTGATATGAACGCCCTTGCCTTCCTCCATAAACATATCTCGTACAAAGCGTTCCCGCTTTTTTTGCTGTACTTTCGTTTCCGCTTCTGTCACTAAGTCCTCTTTTTTCTCCAGCTCTCTGTAAATCTTGTCATGAAAGGTGCGGGTAACCTTTGTTACTTTCGCGTAGTCTTCCTTATCCTGAGGAGCTGGACGATTGATATACTGAAAATACAGATCCGGCTGAATCGGGGCTATATATCCCATCAAGAACGCCTCCTTTGCTTCTCTCTTACTCTACTATTCCCTAATTATGACTGTTTGAAACACGCCTCATTTGATATGATTAGATGTGTTTCATTTTAAGATTGATTGACTATTGGAGGACTAGCTTTGAAATGCGCACGACGACATGATCGAACGATCTCATTACATACGTATTCGAGAGAACACTATCAATTCCTCCATGACGAGGGAAAAAAAGGACAATTATTCTGCCCATATTGCGGACAACCGGTCTTTTTTAGATTAAATATACATGATGAACCTGCCTTTATTCATAAGCACATGTCTCAGCAAGAGATTTGTGAAAAAGCTGAAGAACAAGCAGATCACAATAAAACGGCAGAACAAGAGGAAAGGGATTCTTATAAAGAACTTGGCGGCTTCCGTTTTCCAACCGGCAAACAGATCATCTCGCAAACGAGCGAATCATATGACTGGCAGGAACCAAGGTCGATTCAATTTAGCGACGCCTTACATTTAGAAGAGAATGAAGAAGTTCATACGATCGACCTCTTCCCGCATATCACCTTTAGCACACCGCAGCTTCAAGCTGTCACACATTTAGATGGTCCGATGCTTGTGCTGGCTGGTGCCGGCAGCGGGAAAACAAGAGTCCTGACGGCTAGAGCGGCTTATCTCATGTCCCATCATCATATTCCTGCTCACCATATTTTACTCGTAACTTTCACCACAAAAGCGAGCAGTGAGATGAAAGAAAGACTGCGCAAGCAATACCAGCTTCATCCTTCACAAGCCAGCCAAGTAGTGACAGGCACCTTCCACAGTCTTTTTTATAAAATGCTGCTTCACGATGACGCAAGCAAATGGAACGGCCAGCATCTGATCAAGTTTGACTGGCAAAAGGAGCAATACATTCGAAAAGCCATAATGAATGAAGGGCTTGATGAAAAAGACTACCCTACTGATCAAGTACTGCAATCGATCGGCTATTGGAAAAATGCCTTTTTACCAGGTGAACTTCCTGATTTGAAGGATGAAAAGGAAAAACACATGTGGACGATCTATCAATCATATGAACAGCAAAAACGAGACAATCAGCAATTTGACTTTGATGATATGGCGATTGCCTGCTTACATATGCTGACAGAACAGCCCGAACTGCTAAAACGGTATCAAGAACGATTCCAGTATATTTTAGTGGATGAATTTCAGGATATTAATCCAGTACAATATCAATTGATTCAGCTTTTAGCCGGAGAATCAGAGCAGTTATTTTGTGTAGGTGATGATGATCAAGCCATTTACGCCTTTAGAGGGAGCAATCCTGCTTTCATTCTTGAATTCAAACAAGACTATCCTTCTGCTCAGATCGTCCATTTACATGCGAATTACCGGTCTCACCATACGATTGTCGCAAGTGCTGATGCGATTATTAAGAAAAATCAGCATCGTTATGAGAAGACGTTAAAAGCCGTGCGCGCGGAGAAAATTCCCCCGACGCTCTTCTATCCATATGACGAAGAAGAGGAAGCGACGATGATTGTCGCAGATATTCAGGAGAAAATTAAAAACGGTGCAAATCCGAATGACTTCTGCGTGCTGTTTCGAACGAACACAGGCGGCCGTGCGATTTATGAACGGCTGCATCAATCGGCCATTCCGTATGAAACGGATGCCGGCGTCAAAGCCTTCTACAGCAGACGAATGGTTCGGGTTCTCCTCGCCTTTCTTTCTTTAAGTCAGAATGCAGATGATGTGGCCGCCATAAAACAGCTGCTGCCGGTTTTCTTTTTAAAGCAGCAAACCCTGAATACACTAAAGGCACTGACCATCACAGAAGATTGCTCAATGGTAGAAGCGCTCGGAAAACTGACAGATATACAGCCGTTTCAGCGGAAAAAGCTGCAATCAATTGTTCCTTTGTTCCGAACGTTACGGACGTTAAAGCCATCGGACGCAGTGACATTTATTGAACAAAAGATGGGACTCGGGGATTACTTAAAAAAACGGGTGAACGATACGAATGTACTTGAAAAAGGAGCGGATGATGTACGTGATGTGAAAACAGCCGCCAAACGCTTTGAAACGATTGAAGCCTTTCTCGCACATGCCGAACATATGAAGTCTGCCGAAAAGGAAAAAACAGATGAACCCGGTGTTCAGCTCATGACGATCCATCGCGCAAAGGGACTTGAGTTCCAGACAGTATACATCACTTGTGTGGTCGACGGGGCACTGCCCCATGATTTCTCACTGGATGAACTCAGAAACGGTGATGAAGAAGCGCTGGAAGAAGAGCGCCGTTTATTATACGTGGCCATGACAAGAGCTGAACAATCTCTTTATCTGTCTGTTCCATCATTTAGACGAGGAAAAACGGCCCATCGTTCTCGCTTTTTATATCCTCTTCTAAAGAAAAACCGTGAATTATTTACGCAAAAACAACAGGCCCCCCTTTAAACGGAGAGCCTGTTGTTTATTTTTTGTTGTTCATCATTTTAGCGATTGTATTGAAATCAAGCTTTTCTTTTCCACTTGTAATCGATTGAACGATTTTGTCTTCCATTTCTTTAGGTACACGTTTGTTCGCAAGCTGCGCTACTTTTTTAATGACACCTCGAACGGTATTCTCATCTTTAAAGTTGGCATTTTGCAAAGAACCTGCAAGTTTAAACACATCATTCATATTCACACCGGTTTTGTTTTCTACGCTTTTAAAGAATTTATTATCCATTCATTTGCCTCCTCTTTGTGGAGTAATCACTTTACTATATGAAAATAGGCGGGATATGTGCCTATCCTAAAGCCTTGTTTGACCAAAGAGAAAGGAAAGCAAAAGGCTTCCCCCTTGCTTCCCTCACCTTCTTACTGTTTAGTAGTTAAAGAAAGAAGCACCAACGATGATTAGAAGGATGAAAAGCACAACGACAAGAACAAATGTTGATCCATATCCGCCGCCGTAGCCACCGCCGTAGCCGCCGCAAGAACCGCCACCGTAACAACTCATATTTAAGCACCTCCTCTTCTCCCTTACAAAGTATGAAAAATGCAAGAAATGGTTTGGACGATCACATAAAAAAGTGCGGAATTTTTATTTCTGCTGTTTAAAGATGTAATCTGCCTCTCTATGACGCACCATGAATGCTTCTGTTTCTTTCGCAAAAGCCTCCATCTTCACGCCAAATGCTTTTAAGTGCTCCTCAAGATCATTCGCTTTATCCGTTAGATCCATTTCAGCCTTTTCGTGCGCTTGTTCTTTCCCATCATGGGGTTTAGTGAACAAGGAACCGATTAATTGTTCGAATGCATCCATTCTGGTCACCCCTTCTCTCTTACATATGCACCACTCAAAAAAAGGCAACAAAAAAACCGGATAAATCCGGCTTTTGTTTTTCTCTTCTATTATTGAGGTTTCTTTTTGTTTCCACAGCCGCAGCCATTTTTTTTGATTTTCTTCGTATATACAGATTGTTGATTTGACTGCGCTGGATAACCTTGAAGCATATGTGACGGCGTTTCAGTTGGTTTCATCGCAACCCTTCCTTTCCTATTCCATGATAGTATATGCATTTATTGAAAGCGTGTCTGATCAGAATGCCTGTTTATTTCACAAGCTTCGAGACGATCGCTTCAATGATGCCTGCTGCTGCGGCAATCGCTAATAATAAATTAAGCCACATGCTGATGACAGGAAAAAGTATGTATATCAGAAGTAAGGCAGCAGTGCACCATATGCCAGTACACCAATAACAGCTTAACAGTTCTCCAACCCAAGACCGCAGTCCTTCCCCTTTAATGATGATATATGTTTCGACCTCACCTTGTTCGTTTACCTCTTCCTGTTCTTCATGAAATAGACGGCGGAATGGCGCAGTAATGGTATCAAACACAATCAGTCTCGTCAGTCTAAAGGATGCGAGGGCAAACACGACAAATGACAAAGCACCGCTCAGGGAGCCTCCACCTCCTTCTTTCTTCTTTTTCCGTCCTTTCTTTATATATGCAAGAAAAAAGACCGTCATGATGAATCGAGCGGAAATAAAATTGGGTTGTACTTTTTCACACTTTCCGATTCCACCTTGCGTCCTTGTTGCATTAAATAATGTATAGATAAGAAAGGAGTGAAAGTATTGTCTATTGAAGAAAGTGCTGAAACATTATATACACAACTGTTAAACGAATTAATCAGCAATTATGATGATTTCATTGAGATCAAAGATTCCGAAAATGTCACAATTCATAAAACAGATGTAACTGCCGCACTCTCCCTTCAAGCGACCGTAACGACAATCATTACTCTTTTAATCCAAATTCTTGTACCAGACGATGAATTGGCTGCTGACATCACAGACCAGCTTTTATCCACACAACAAGTGGAAGTCCAAAAGAAAACTGTGATTCAAATCATCAACTGCTATAACATTACGATTACATTATCAGATGCATCCATTATGAACTCCGTCCAAATTCTCACTCAAACATTGAATGTGCTCTTAGTTGAAGCCGGCATTCTTTGACCCTTTCTTTTTCTAATGACGTATGAAAGAGGTGAAATCATCGTGGCTGAAGAGAACGAAAAAAAGGAGTTTCAAATCAATACTGATATTGATCCATTAACAAGTCTTCTTGTCAGTGATGTGTTAAACAAAAACAATATCACTGATGATCAGAAAGCAAAAATTTCAGACGATCAAAGAAGAATGATTTTGAAATTAGTCGAGGACTTACAAAAGAAAGCAAATGATTTCGTAGAACAGCAGCAGGAGAAAAAAAGGCAGGCTGAGGCAGCAAAACAGCCGGAAGAAGTAGTGCCTGAACCAAAAGTACGTCCAAATCGAAACTCACTTCGAAATCGTATTCAGCAGCGTCGTAATGCGCAGCGTAATAACGATTAAATAAAAATGGGTTGCCTGCTAGGGTAAATGCCCGAGACAAAACCACGCATTCCAGCATTTAATAAAGTAAACGGAAGGAGGAATAGAAATGGATTCTAAACCATATTCTTGGGTCGCTCTAGATCGTAACTGTTCACACCACGGACACCACAGATACCACGAACGCCACGACGATTGCAACTATGAAAGAAAAGCACTTTGTGACGACTATTATGATGATGAAGATGTCTTACAAGACTTGGATCAAGTAAGCTTCACAAAGCAGACATCTGAGGAAGTCATTATCGTCAGAGACTCTTGTGACATTAACGTATCTTCTGTCGATGCACAGGTTGCAGCATCTATCCAAGTAGCGATTCAAACAGCGATCATCACGATTACAAACATCTCAATCGCAGACGGTGATTTGGCAGACCGCGTCACGCAGGATCTCTTACAAGCTGCTACTCACAAACAAACAAACCGCCAAAAACTTGTCATCGAAAATTCAAGAAACGTTACAGTCTCTACAATCGATGCGGACATCTCTATCGCAATCCAAACACTTACACAAACTCTTGTTGCGACAATCGTTGCAATCGGCATCCTCTAATGTCCAAAAGCAGAGCGAAAAGCTCTGCTTTTCCTTTTATCAAAATACAACAAATATAAATGGTCATTTACCCACACCAACTAGAGGGCGCATACATATGTTGTTAAGGACTAAAGTCAAATACCTTGTTAAAGGAGCTGAAATCCATGAGCTGCGGAAAACACCATGGCCGACATGATGAAAACTGTGTATGCGATGCGGTTGATAAGATTTTAGCAGAGCAGGAAGCTGTAGAAGATAAATGTCCTACGAGCTGCTACAGTAATTTATTAAGCCCAACAGTTTCTGGAAAAGATACGATTCCGTTTTTACTTTTTGATAAAAAGGGCGGGTTGTTCTCTACTTTCGGAAACATTGGAGGATTCGTTGACGATTGCCAATGCTTCGAATCTATTTTCTTCCGGGTTGAAAAATTACACGACTGCTGTGCTACGTTATCTGTATTAAGACCTGTTGATGTACACGGACATACGCTAAGCGTGTGTCACCCTTGTGACCCTGACTTCTTTGGTCTAGAAAAAACGGACTTTTGTATTGAGGTTGATCTAAACTGCTTCTGCGCAATCCAATGCTTAAACCCAGAGCTTGTCGACAGAGTCATGCCATCAAAAGATAAAAAGCATCATCACCACGGCTAAATCAACAGGCCGCTCATCTAACTTGTCATGAATCAAAGCATCCCCTTCCTCACGAATGACAGCCAATCATGCGGAGCAGTCAGCATAAGAAGCGGCTGCTTCCGCATTGGTTAAAAGTAGATGCACGAGCCGGCAAAGATAGCTTGAAGATGATGACAGTGCTCAAACACTCAAACAAATTTCCTAGTATAGGAGGGTTGAATATGAGCCGCAATCATTCATGGAGCTGTGTAACAGAGGCTGTTGAAAACATTAGCGACTTGCAAAATGCTGTCAAAGAAGATTGCCCGACCAGCTGTTACAGCAATCTCCTTTCTCCATCACATTCATTAGGTGACACTGTCCCGTTTGTTCTCTTTACATCCAAATCAAAACCATTCGTCGCATTCGGAAACGTCGGAGAAGTAGATGCAGGCCCTTGCTTCAGTACTGCATTTTTCAGAGTCGAACATATCTGTGATCACTGTGCAACACTCAGCTTGCTTATCGCATTTGACAAAGACCGTCATATTTTAGATTTTACAGATAAAGATTCCCTATGTGATGTGTTCCGATTAGAAAAATCGAAGTATTGTGTTGAAGTAGACCTTAACTGCTTCTGCGCAATCGAGTGCCTAAACCCAAGACTCATCAATCGTAACTGCTAACAAAAAAAGTCCCTAAATGGGACTTTTTTTATTAATTAAAAACCTAGCGGGTGGATGGAAGAAATCTCAGCAATCGCTAATTCGACTGGATTTCCCCCGCCTGCTGTACGAATGATCACAGTATCATCTTTTCGATCCATGATGATCCCTCGATATGTTTTACCATCAGCTTCAATCAGACAAAGAGCCCTTGGCATATTATGAGGCAGTCTTGTGAGAAAATCGACTTTTTCATCAATACTCATCTGACTTAAAGGCTTTTTCACTCGTTTTCTTCTTGGTTCTTCTTTTGTTTCATGAAAGACACCTTCTGGCTGGTTTCCCTCTTCTTCTTGAGGCTCTCGCTTTTGTATGAGCTCTGGTTCTTGTGTGATCTCTTGTTCCTGCGCAGGCTCGGCTTCTTGTGTATCCTCTTGTTCCTGTGCAGGCCCTGCTTCTTGTGGGATCTCTTGTTCTTCTGTAAACTCAGCTTCTTGTGTTATATCTCGTTCATGTTGAAGTTTAGGCGGCTCGGCTTCTTTTTTATGCTCTATTTCTTGAGCTGCAGGTTCCTCCTGCTTGCTTTCTTCGATCACGTCTTTTGCAGTGGTCTCACTTTCTGGCTGTTTTTCTGATTTCTTTCGCTTTCTCACAATATTTTGCATGGCCGGCTTTGATTCTTGATAGCTCGGCTGAACAATATACATCAGTGGCTTTTGATTCTCATCACCTTTATTTGACATACTAATCCCTCCCGAATGATTCATTCCTTATATATATGAACGGAGGCCTCAAATCAGAAGAAAAATAAAAAAACAGCATACCCTTCATCGGTATGCTGCAAGTCTTGTATTCGTTTAGCGGGCAATGATATGGAAGCCAGAATCAACATGCAGATTCTCACCTGTCATGCCGCGAGATAGATCACTGAATAAGAATAGAGCTGTATCGCCAACTTCTTCAGGAGTTGTTGTACGGCGGAGCGGTGCACGCTCTTCAATATCCTTCAGAATGGTATTAAAGCCGCTGATGCCCTTTGCAGATAACGTACGAATTGGACCAGCAGAAATACTGTTCACGCGGATGCCTTCTGCGCCTAAATCAGCTGCTAAATATTTCACACTTGCTTCAAGTGATGCTTTCGCTACACCCATTACGTTGTAGTTTGATACAACACGCTCTCCGCCTAGGTATGTAAGCGTCACAATGCTTCCACCCTCTGTCATTAATGGACGTGCTGCTTTTGCTACAGCAGTTAATGAGTATGCACTGATGTTGTGCGCCAAAAGGAAACCTTCACGGTTCGTGTTCAAGTATTCGCCAACAAGCTCTTCCTTGTTTGCAAATGCAATGGCATGCGCAACGCCATGAATGACTTGTACTTTTTCTTTAATTGCAGCGAAACATTTTTCGATTTCTTCGTCACTTGTCACGTCACATGGAAGAATAATTGAATCATCACGCTCAAGTGTGCTTGCCAGCTCTTTTACCGATTCAGCAAGACGATCTCCAACATAAGTAAAAATCAAACGAGCTCCAGCTTCATGAAGTGAGCGGGCAATTCCCCAAGCGATGCTTCGTTTATTGGCAACACCCATCACCACGATATTACGGCCTTCTAAAGAAAAGTTCATATGTAATAAAGCCTCCTATTTTTTCAAGACATAGTATTAGTACCTGATCATAATATTATCACAGATCATAAGAGAATGACAATTTCCGCTGAAAGAAAGTTTCATTTTCGCGAAAAAACCGTCCTCACAAGTGAAGACGGTTCGATTCCGTTATCGTTTGATTCTGTTTTGCTGATAAGCAAAATGGTTCGTAGGCCCATGTCCAGATCCAATACGTAAAGGGAATTTAATGGCTTCATGGACAAAGGTTTCTGCTGTTTCAAAGGCTTCCTTCATCGAATATCCTTTCGCAATTTCAGCTGTTAATGCTGCTGCAAACGTGCAGCCTGTACCATGTGTATGCGGTGTATCAATATGTTCATTTGTGACTTCAATAAAGCCTTTTCCATCATACAGCAGGTCTGAAATCATCCCATCAGATGGACCATGGCCGCCTTTGATCACGACATGTTTCGTGCCAAGCTCATAAAGACGCTCCGCTGCCACATAGCGGTCCTCTTTCGTCTGAATACGTATGCCTGTTAGTACTTCTGCCTCAGGAAGATTCGGTGTTACAGCATAGCTGACAGGCAGCAAGTGTGTTTTCATCGCAGAGACCGCATCTTCATTTAATAAAGAGGCTCCTCCTTTTGCGATCATGACTGGATCTACAATCAGCTTCATTTCATATTGAACCGTTTTTTCAGCTACGATTTTGATCATGTCTGCACTCCACAGCATCCCTGTTTTGACGGCATCTGGCAGTAAGTCTTCTGCCACTGCATCTATTTGACGCTCTAACGCCTCAATTGAAAGCGGGTATATCCCGTGAACACCTAGTGTGTTTTGCGCAGTAATCGCTGTGATCGCAGACATTCCGTACACACCGAGCTCCTGAAAGGTTTTCAAATCTGCCTGAATGCCTGCTCCGCCGCCAGAATCAGAACCCGCGATTGTGAATGCTTTTTTGATCATTTCTTCACACCTCTCATTAGCCAATCCATTGATGATAAATAGTTCTTGCTTTGGCAATATCATTCGTACCATGAACAAGTGCTCTGCCATCTTTAAATAAGACAAGTTTAAATTCATCCTTTTGACACGAAAGCAAATATGGATTCTCAAGCACATCCATTCCTGCTTTCTTTAACCGAAGAGCAACTTCATGTAAAGGCGGCGGTGTTTCTGCTGCACTGCGGATTTGTACCGTATTGCGGCCGCATAGTACATCTGCCTTCGCTCTCTTGTCATATGAAAGAAATGGATACGTCTTCAGTCCACAGCTTGGACATTGCTTCTTCTTTAAAGACGCGGCCGATCGAATATCAGACCGTTCATTTTTCCATAAATCGAAGGATTTTAAAATTGGCGTCACTTGATGTCCCGTTAAATATTTAAGTGCATCTGCCACTTGATATGCGGCCACCTGCTGCACAACTGGACTGATGATACCTGCTGTATCACATGTCATGCCTTGTGCGGGTAAATGTTCAAGCAGACAGTGTAAACACGGCGTCTCACCAGGAATCACAGTGAATTGAATGCCGTAACTTGCTACACAGGCCCCATAAAGGAAAGGAATTTGATGTTTGACAGCGGCATCATTTGCGATCATTCTCACCTCAAAATTATCCGCTGCATCGACAATGATTGAAGCCCCGCTGACAAGTTCGTCAATATTGTGAGCAGTCACATCGATTACGATTCCTTTGATGTGCACATCACTGTTTACTTGCTTGAGTCTTTTTTCAGCCGCCACAGCTTTTGGCAGCCGATCCTTCACGTCTTGCTCCGTGTAGAGCTGCTGGCGCTGAAGGTTGCTCCATTCAATATAATCTCGGTCCAAAATGGTAACAGATCCAACGCCGGCACGAACGAGCATTTCAGCACTTGCGGTTCCAAGTGCCCCCGCTCCAACAATAACTGCCTTTGAGTCATTTAGCCGCTTTTGCCCCTCTGTTCCAATTGGCTGAAAAAGCTCTTGGCGTGAATAACGAGTGCTCAAAATGACGGCATTCCTTCCTGTGGACTGCTCGCTGTCCCATAGTTTTTTAGGGGAATACGTCCTGCCTCATAGCCTAGTCTTCCTGATTCAATCGCGAGTTTCATTGCTTTTGCCATTTTCACAGGATCCTTTGCACCAGAGACAGCGGTATTTAGTAATACAGCGTCAGCTCCAAGCTCCATCGCATAAGCTGCATCCTTCGGAGAACCTACGCCAGCATCAACAATGACCGGCACCTTCGCCTGCTCGATTATAAATGAGAGGTTCAGAGGGTTTAACAGACCTTGGCCTGAACCAATCGGTGAAGCACCAGGCATGATGGCATGGACACCGAGTTCTTCTAATTTTCTTGCCAGCACCACATCATCAGATGTATATGGCAGCACGATAAATCCTTCTTCGAGCAGCATTTCAGATGCTTTTAATGTTTCAACTGGATCTGGCAGAAGAGACCTTGAACAGCCAATGACTTCTACCTTGATCATGTCACAAAGCCCAGAAGCCTTTGCTAAACGGGCAATACGCACTGCCTCTTCTGCTGTACTTGCACCAGCTGTATTGGGAAGCAGCGTATATCTTGATAAATCAAGCTGCTCCAAAAAATTAGGCTGAGATGCTTCGAATATGTTCATTCTTCTGACAGCAAAGGTTAAAATTTCGGCTTCCGATACGTTCACCGCTTCTTTTTGAACCTCAAATGATGGGTACTTTCCTGTTCCTAGTAATAGTCTTGATGTGAATGTTTTTCCGCCAATGTGCAGCATTGGATCATCCTCCTCCTACGAAATGAACGATTTCAATCGTGTCATTTGGTTGAATTTCTACTTGTTGAAACGCTTCTTTATCAATGATTTCATGGTTCTTTTCAACGATCACCACACGGTTTTCAAGCTGATAGGCTGATAGCAGATCATAGATCGTTCCATTCTCTTGATCGAAATCAACGATTCTGCCATTCAATTGAATCTTCATACGAATAGTGCCTCCTTTCGTCCAATACGAAACGCATGAAGCCATTCCTCTTTGACCGGTTCGTCTAATATCAGGTCACGAATGATTTCTCCAGTAATCGGCGCTAGTAAAATACCGTTCCTGTAATGCCCTGCAGCAAAAAGAATACGCTTGTCTTCTGGATGTCTTCCGATATAAGGATGCCGATCGTTTGTCGCCGGACGAAGGCCTGCCCAGCACTCTTCAATCGGCATCTCCTTAATAGAAGGCATAAGCTGAGACGCCTTTTGAATCACAGCTTCCATGCCGCCAAGCGTTGGAACAGCCTGCCACTCGTTTGGCTTCATTGTTGCGCCGATAACAAGCTTTCCGCTATCTCGCTGAACGATATAACAATGATCATGATAAATGGTGTGTGCGAGCGCCGGACCATTATTCCATACAGACACACATTCCCCTTTTACTGGATAAAGAGAATGAGATAATCCGAGTTCTTCAAAAAAACGGCCAGACCATACACCACTTGCGACTGTCAGGTCATCACATGTGAATGTGCCCTTCGTTGTTCTGACAGTTAACGCTTCTTTGTCCCGCTTCACTTCGATCACAGGTGTACACTCTTTCACATCTGCCCCGTACCGGACAGCCGCCTGCCATAAAGCCCTGCATACAGCGTAAGGTTCCACATGCACATCCTCTTCAATCAAACCTGCTCCCAGCATGTGATCTGTAACTTGAGGCATGCATTTTTTTACGCTGCTTGCGTCAAGCCATTTAAATGTAGACAAATGCTGCATCCGGCAAAGGGCTTGTTTCTCTTCTTCTGTAAAGGCGACCTTCATGATACCGCCCGCTGAAGTTCGAATATCAATGCCTGATTCATGAAGAAGATCGACTTTTAATTTTTCGTACAATGCCTGGCTTGCTCTGCCTGCCTGAAAGAAAACATCCTCATGACCCTCTCCTTCAGCATGTGCACCGAGCATCCCGGCAGCCGCACTTGTCGTTTGCTTCCCTATCTCATTCGCTTCAAATAAGACCACCTGTTTTCCTGCTTTTGCAAGGTGATAGGCGATGGAGACCCCTATGATTCCACCACCAATGATTGCAACGTCATAATGCTTTTTCATAAGGATTCTCCTTTACCTTTTCAGAAAATGCTTGTGCCATCATACGCGGCTGATGATGAGCAAAAATCCCAGACATGACAGCAATTCCTTTCACATTTGCTTGTTTCAATTCTGGAACTCGTTCTGGGGTCACCCCGCCGATGGCCACCACTGGAATCGTTAGTGCAGAAGTCAGTTTCTTCACAAGCTGTACACCTCTTGCCTGAAGTCCTGGTTTACAAGAGGTGGCATATACGTGCCCAAACATGACATACTCTGCTCCATTTTTCTCTGCTGCTTTCGCTTCTTCTATCGAATGGACAGATACTCCCGCATGAAGGTGAGGAAATTTTTTTCGCAGTTCTTTTGGCGAAAAGCTGTGGCCCGGTAGATGCACCCTGTGAATATTGGTAAGCAGCGCAACGTCTACTCGGTCATTGATGACGAGCTTTTCTTTCGGCACACCTTCTAAAAGGAGATTCTTCACGAGATCAACAAGCTCACTTGCTGTTTTAGACCTTTCCCGAATATGAATAAAATCCACTTCAGACGCTATGGCTTTTATTTGTTTGATCAGTTCATCCGCAGGAAACGAATCATTTGTCACTGCGTGGAGTTCCATTTGCACCAACCCCATCTAAGCATGCTGTTTGCCACATTTCTTTTTGATACGCCATCTCCCAGAAGTGATATTCGTAATAGCTTGAAATCACAAAATTTTCTTTCATATTGGCCCGTACATGGTCTGGTGCTTTTTCTGCTAGTTCATCAAAGCGGTTCACTTGTTCGAAGACGAGTTCCTTAAACCAATCGCCTCCGTATGTCAAAATCCATTCTTGGTAAATTGGATGGTCAGGTGTTGTTTGTTTCAGCTTTTCACCTACCTCATAATAGAGCCAGTAACATGGTAATAACGCGGCTAAAATCTCTTCAAACCGACCGCTTTTTACAGATCGGTACATATGAGAGGTATACGCATAAGCAGTGGGAGAAGGCTTAAAGTTCTCAATGGCTTCATCAGAAATCTGCAGAAGCTCTGTAAATTTCCTATGCAGCGACAGCTCTGCTTCATACGTGCCCTGGGCATGATACGCCATTCTGCCCGTCGTATGTAAGTCCTCACTAATCGCCGCTCCATATGCCTGCACCTTTGCAAAATGAGTTAAATAATACGAATCCTGCATCACGTAATAGGTGAAACGATCGAGTGAAAGTGTGCCATCTCCAATCCCTTTGACAAAAGGATGTGTAAAGCTTCCATTCCACCATGCTGCTGCAGCCTCTTTACATTCTGTTGAAAACGTCATGTTCCTCTCCTCCTGTTTTTCCATATAAAAAAGCCACTTTCCGCGTGGAAAGTGGCTTGGAATTTGTAAAAAGCATAGTCAAAAACCGCACCACTTCCCTACGCAGGTATGAACCTGTTCAGGTAATGAGGGTCTAAAAGTGAACACTTTTATCTCAGCCCTTTTAAAGGACTCCCCTAGTGGATCAAATATATGATGTTGTACCTCTATCTTAATCAGGAATTGTTCATTGGTCAAGGGTTCATTGTCATTCTAATTGGGCTCTTAGTCCTGCCACATATTCCCGGGAGCCCGATACAAGCACACGGTCGCCGCTTCTGAGTGTCGTATCTCCATGCGGTACTAAGCTGTCTATCCCTCTGAAAATACGGACAAATACCAAATCACCGGTGAAAGGAAATTCTCTCAGCATGACATTATGATAACGATGATTGTTCATTTGAATTTGATACAAAGAAGAATCCTCATTTGTTAGCAATCGAATCGCATCAGGTGCTTCAATCAAAGCTCTTAGCACCGTTTTAGATGACAAGAAAGTAGAAAACGTATCAATTCCCGCTTCCTTCAATGTCAGCTCCGCCTCTGCTTTGTTGACACTTGCAATGACTTGTTTCGCTCCTTCTTCTTTTGCAAATAAAGCAATTTCCTTATTTTTCGTCTCACTGCCTGTTGCGACGACTAGGACATCCTCTTGGCCGACGCCTGCCTTTCTCAGCGTCTCATCGTCGTATTGTTCAATTGATTCGACTTCAAAGATAGAGTCTGCCAGCAGTGCTTCTTTATTTTCTTGAAAAACATGCAAAATCCGAATGTCATATTCATCCTGATGTAAGTCAAGTGTGACAGGTAAGGTCAGCTGATTTGCTCCAATAAAGGTCACACGCTTCTTATGGATTGCCGCTTGTTCTTTTTTAAACAGCGCTTTAAACCAAACAGGTGTTAAAATACTCGTTAGCACAGCAACTAAAATCAGCGCCCCTGACATTTTATGATCAATGACACCGAGCCGCTCACCAATCGTCGCAGCTGCAATGACGAGAGATAGCGTTGAAGTTAATAAAAAGCCGGAGCCAATGACCTTTTTCATGTCATACCATTTTTTCAAATAAAGAATCGGGATGAGCTTACTTATAAGCAGCGCAATAAACAGCAGCGGAATCATGATCATGATGTTTGGGTCCTTAAACAGTGCCCATATATTCAGATCTACTCCGACCATCACAAAAAAGATCGGGATTAAAAATCCATAGCCAAATGAGTCCAGCTGCTGAACGAGCTCTTTATTTGGCGAAAGAAGGGACACAAGCACGCCAGCTAAAAACGCCCCAAGAATATTTTCAGCCCCGAGTGATTCAGATAAGGCAACTAAGACTATAATGAGAGTAAAGATTGCCCTTGTCCCAATTTGCACGGTCCCTTTAGACATCGACTGAAAAATTGACTTTGTCTTAAATACGCGGCCAAATAAATAAAGAAGAATGCCTGCAGCAAATAATAAGAGCAGGAGCCACATGTTCCCTGTTCCATCTCCATAAATGGAGGAAAACACAGCAAGTAAAATCATCGTGACCAAATCAGCAATGACAGCTACAAGCAGAATGATTTGACCGATATTTGTCTGCATCAACTTTTCCTCTTTTAAAGTTGGAACCACTACGCCTAATGAGATGGTAGAGATAATGAGCGTCATTAAAAAGGCATTTTGGATAAACCCTGCGAGTACAAACGCATAGGACAGAATAAAAGAAATACAAAATACCCCAAGAAAAATAATGGTGGCAGCTTTAAATGTATTTGGTTCTTTTAAACCATTTGGAAGTTCTCGTGCTTTCTTCTTTGACTCAAAAGAAGAAAAATCTATTTCAAGACCACTTAAAAACATCAGAAAAATAAAACCGAGCATGGATAATGTATCTAACCACGCATCATGTTCGACAACCAGTTGAAGACCGCTTTTCCCAATGATGAGCCCCATGATGATTTCAGCTACAACGACCGGAATGGTCAGCTTAAATCGGTGCAATAAAATAGGGGTAAAAAAGGCGACAATGATAACGACAACGAGTGATGAAACAGATGTATGCTCCATTGGCTAAAGCCTCCTAACATTCATGTTTAATTTTTTAAGTCTTACGTTAAAGCATTGATTCTAACAATTGCCCAAATGAAATGAAAGCCATTCGTTATATTTTCTAAAATTCAAACTTCTTTATATCCGACGAATGGATGAAAAAAATCAGGAGGAAACCTTATGAAATTCGATATTATTGGCGATATCCACGGCTGCTACGAAGAGCTGCTTACCCTCATACACAAACTAGGATACGAACTCAAACATGGATTACCCGTCCATCCTGATAAGAGAACGCTGGCCCTTGTTGGTGATCTAACAGATCGTGGACCTCAGTCAGTAGACGTCATGCGATTTGTCATTCATGCCTATTCACACGGCGCAATCCGCTATGTACCTGGCAACCATTGCTTTAAGCTTTATCGTTACTTAAAAGGAAATCCCGTCAAATTGCTTCATGGCATCGAAACCACAGTGAACGAAATAAAAAAACTGCCAATTCATGAACAAAACAAATTGTCCCATGAATTTAAGCAGTTATTCGAGAAGGCTCCGCTTTATGATGTACTCATTCCTGATGAGCTGATCATTGCACACGCAGCGATGAAGGAAAAGGATATTGGAAAAAAGCCGAATAAACAGATGCGGTCCTATCTATTATTTGGTGCCGTCACAGGAGAAACATGGCCAGATGGACGGCCTGTTCGGAAGGACTGGGCAAAGGAGTATCACGGAAAACCGTGGATTGTGTACGGCCATACACCAGTGAAAGAACCTCGATTCGTTGGCAGAACCGTCAATATTGATACAGGCTGCGTATTTGGCAACCAGCTGTCTGCCCTCACATACCCTGAGCTTAAAACAGTCTCTGTTCCTTCATCTATGCCTTATGACGATTCAAGGTTTCAGCATTTCACATGATAAAAAACCCGGACCTGCGCTGCAGGTGACCGGGTTTCTCTATTTAAAGAAGCAAGGATTTCATGTCATCAGGAAGCGGGGCTGAAAATGTCATTTGCTCACCTGTCATCGGATGAGGAAACACAAGCGTCTCACTATGCAGTGCCTGCCGGTCTATCCGCTCGGTCGTTCCGCCATACAGCGTATCTCCGATGAGCGGATGCCCAAGAAATTGCATATGAACACGAATTTGATGTGTTCTCCCGGTTTCAAGCGAGAGAGACACATCCGACATGTTCAACTCAGCGATTATCGCTCGCACGGAATAATGCGTCACTGCGTCCTGCCCAGTATCATCAACCATCCGCTCGATGATACTATCCCCTTTTCGGGCAATTTTTGCAGCGATCGTTCCATGTTTTTCTGTGATCATGCCATGTGTAAACGCTCTGTATGTTCGCTTAACCGCTCCACTTTTTTGCGCCTTTGATAAAAGGCTATGGGCAAAGCGATGCTTCGCCACAAGCATGACGCCAGATGTGTCACGATCAAGACGGTTCACCAAATGAACCGTATGCCGAACAGACTGCTTGGCATAATGATGCAGCAATCCATTCGCAATACTGTGCTCAGGGTGCTCCCGAGAAGGGATTGAAGGAATATACGGCCTTTTATTCAGCACAAGAACATGCTCGTCCTCAAATATAATATCAAGCGGAATCGGTGCAGGCTTTAGTCCTTCACTCACTTTTTCCTCGGGAAATAAAATGGTGAGCCTGTCCCCTTCATGCAGTTCGCACTTCACGGTAACATGCTCTCCATTAATGAGGAGGTCACCGCCAGCAAACTTAATATCTGTCAGCATTCTTTTCGAAATGCCAAGATCAATTAAATATTCCTTTAAAAGCAGCCCTTCTTCTTTGGCTGTTATGGTTTTGTTTAACGTAAAGTATTCCAGCGGGAACAACCTCTTTCTTATTCTCCTTTTCCGATAAAGGAATCTTGCACCCTTTTCCAAAACGGAAACGGTCTAAATCTGGCAAAACGGACATTCTCGTCTGCCACCCGGCATTGAATGGATTTGACGTCTTTATGAAGCAGTGTTAAATGATCAATGGTCACCTGAAAATCGACATCATTCCTCGGCTTAATCACACAAGTATGGTGGTCAGGCAAAATAAGCGGTGAACCGACCGTCCGAAACACTCGGTTGTTGATTGAAGCCATTTCTGCCAGCTGAATGGCTCTAATGGAAGGGTGAATAATGGCGCCACCCAGTGCCTTATTATAGGCCGTACTGCCAGATGGTGTAGACAGACAAAGACCGTCACCTCTAAATGTTTCAAACAGCTGACCTCTGATTTCAACATCTGCCACAAGTGTCCCTTCCATGCTTTTAATTGTACATTCATTCATTGCTAAATATTTCTCTTCTCTGCCGCCGTCGTTGTATCTGACAATGACTTCTAAGATCGGATATTCCACAATATGATAAGGCGTTTTCGCAATGGCTAAGACGAGTTTTTCAATTTCACTCGGCACCCAGTCAGCATAAAAGCCAAGATGACCTGTATGAACACCGACAAAAGCCGTTTCATTTAGACGATCGCTATAACGGTGAAACGCATAAAGAAGGGTGCCGTCTCCACCAACCGTAATGACAAGATCCGGTTCCTCTTCATTTAGTTCCATACCAAAATCCAATAAGTAAGTCTGAATTTTACTTTTGAGCGTGTCAGATACAGAATTCCCTTTTGAAGAAACTGCAAATTTCATGAATTCTTCTCCTTTTTCACCTTGCTGCTATGAGAGGGCAGCATCATATTTGATCAAACTGGCTCAGCTGTCGTTTTTCTTTTTCCGGGAAAATGCCACTTGTGCTTCTTGAATTTCCCCTCTAATTTCGGACATTTCTTCATCGAGACGAGAAGCTGCCTCAGATGCTCTTTGAAGGCGCAGCTTGACCTTCTCCGGGATGTTCCCGCTATATTTATAATTCAGAGAATGCTCAATGGTCGCCCAAAAGTTCATCGCAAGCGTACGAATTTGGATTTCGACGAGGAGCTGTTTCTCTCCGCTTACGGTTTGCAGCGGATATAACACAACAAGGTGGTAAGAGCGGTATCCGCTTTCTTTATGTTCTGCAATATAGTCGCGTTTATCTACAACCACAAAATCTTTACGTGACTGGAGCATTTTTTTCACGACTTGTATATCTTCTACAAACTGGCACATAATGCGAAGCCCAGCAATATCCTGCATCGTTTCAATCTCATGCATCGGGATGTTTTTACGCTTTGCCTTTTCTAATATGCTGGCAACGGGTTTCACTCGGCCTGTGACAAATTCTACTGGTGAATGGTCATCCTCGAATTCATACAGCTTTCGAATGCCTTTTAGTTTCACTTTTAGTTCTTCGACTGCTTGTTTATACGGTGCGAGGAATTGATCCCATTGTTTTTTGTCCATGAAACTTCCCCCAATTCCATATACCTAATTATTTCAGAGGAATGTGCTTTTCACTTTCTCTTCCATATCTCCGTAATTGGCATTGTCTTTAATATTGTCGATTAAATAATGTAATTCCTGTTGAAGCTGAATGAGTTCCAGTGAATGTTCATCTGATGCCAAATAGACAGGGATGTCACGATTCATTGCTTCTTTTAATGGAGCCCATGTATGTTCCCCTAAAATAAGATACGAAAAGGACTCCTCGGTTTCAAGTATGTAAACGAACGCAAAGTGATCAGAATCAACAAGCATTTGTCCTGATGCTTTTGCTTTTTGGATTTGCTCTTCTGACTGGATTGTCAAAATCAGCCTGTCTTCTTTTAAAGTTGCTTCTGTGATTTCAATTCTGTTTTGCATCATGATCTCCTTTACAACAAAGTACAGCTTTATTTTATCATATCAAGTTCAATATTGATAAACCGAACTTTTTGAGAAAATCCTGTTTTTCTCTTTTAAATGATCCTTTCCCAAGATTCTTCATTCATTTTGGTCCATACCTAAAGAAAATAGAGAGAAAAAAACAGTCTTTTACATGTTGAACACACTTCATGTACAATAATCATATTTCCTCTAATGAAAGGTTGATGTCAAAATGGCACAGGAAATTGAAATCGAACTAAAGCAATTATTAATGAAAGAAGAATTTGAACAGCTGAAACAGCATTTTCAATTGAAGGATGCGGATTTCCATACGCAAACCAACTATTATTTTGATACACCTCAATTTGATATAAAATCTCAATTGGCTGCATTAAGAATGAGAGAAAAAAACGGTCAATGGGTGCTCACATTAAAGGAACCACATGAAATAGGCTTGCTCGAAACCCACCAAACGATTGCTCCCCCTTCTCAACTTGACGATTTTAAGCTGCCAGAAGGTGAAGTTGCAGACAGATTAGACCACCTGAACATTCAAAAGGATCAAATTGTGTACTTTGGTTCACTTGAAACGTCAAGAGCAGAAAAAATGATCCAAGAAGGCTTAATTGTTTTGGATCACAGCCGATATTTAACAGTAGAGGACTATGAACTTGAATTTGAAGTGAGCGACCTGGAAATCGGACAAGCCGCTTTCTCCGCATTGCTCCGCAAATTTCATATTCCAGTACGAAACACAAAAAACAAAGTCGTTCGTTTTTATGAAGAAAAAATGAAAACACAGAATAGATGAATTCCTTGAAGGAGGAACATGATGAACGTTAATCAACTTCAATCCTTTATGCAGCTTCAAGCGCTTAAAACGTTACAGACAGATCCAGCACAAACGCAAATGTCTGGGGGTCAAGAATCGAATGCCCAAGCTTCATTTCAGTCGCTGCTGCAAGATTTTTTAGGCGGATCGGAATTATCACGTCTCCCGCTTTCCATCTCAGCTTTTTTGGGCACGGATCCATCAACGGCTCCAAACACGCAATATGCGCGTACAAACCCATATTTATCTGCCACTTCCGGCAGTGATCAGCTTGAGGCCCAATCTTTATATGCAAATGACAATCAATTAAATACAGCGAATGGCATTGGAAATGTCTTAAACAACAGCTACACACCGCCGCTTCAAAAGGCAGTCTCAAGCGGCTCATCATCAAAAGAGATTAATCAAATCGTGTCACAAATGGCTCAAAAGCATGGCGTTCCTGAAAAACTGATTCACGCGGTCATCAAGCAGGAATCCGGCTATCGCTCGAATGCTGTCAGTCATGCAGGTGCGCTTGGACTCATGCAGCTCATGCCATCTACTGCTAAATCACTTGGCGTCAACAATGCCTTTGATGCATCCCAAAACATTGAAGGCGGAACGAAGTATTTAAAACAAATGCTCAATAAATATAACGGAAATATCTCACTTGCCTTAGCTGCCTATAATGCAGGTTCAGGAAATGTAGATAAATACGGAGGCATTCCTCCATTTAAAGAAACACAAAATTATGTAAAGAAAATCACAGCTCAATATTTCGCTTAAACCGAAGAGAATAACCTCTTCGGTTTTTTGTATGTCGCTTTTCCCCCTTTTTTGACTGAATGTGTTATGATATGGTCAATTGATCACGGAATCCGTTTCTCTCTTTATTTCGAGCAGACCAAAGCGGTTTGTTTGTGGAATCGAGTTGAGGTTGTTAAAATAAGTACAAGAATAGAAACAATAAAATAGAACAAACTGAATATCACTTTTGAAATAAATGAAATTCGCAATAGGGTGAGACATCCTATTAACTACGAGTAAAAGGAGTAGTCAACATGGTACAATCGTTTAACGCACCTTACGAAGCGGTTGGAGAGGAACTTCTATCGCAACTTGTTGATACTTTTTATGAAAATGTAAAGTGTCATCCTTTGCTTCATCCTATTTTCCCGGATGACTTAAAAGAAACAGCAAGAAAACAAAAGCAGTTCTTAACGCAATATTTAGGCGGACCACCGCTTTATACAGAGGAGCATGGCCACCCAATGCTGCGGGCGAGACATCTCCCTTTTCCGATTACTGAGGAACGGGCTGACGCATGGCTTGGATGCATGGAGGATGCAATGGATCAAGTAGGACTAACCGGCGATATTCGTGACTTTTTATTTGAGCGGCTTTCTCTGACGGCTCGCCATATGGTCAACCAAACACCTGAAAAGGATGGACGATCTTGAGCTGCAATACGCACGATCAATATTTCTCACACTGTCACGGACATCCTCAAAAGCCGATTGAAATCTATGTATTCATTGATCCTCTAAGCCCAGACTGCTGGTTATTAGAGCCATCCATTAAAAAATTAAAAATGAAATATGGCCGTTTTTTCACTTTACGAACGGTAACAAGCTCTAGTATTAATGCATTGAATCGGAAAAGAAAGAAGCATTTACTGACTGAAGCATGGGGGAAATTTGCCACTAAAACACAGACCAAAAAAGAACAAATGCTGTCTGAACAAATTGTGACGTCACCCTACCTCGCCTCACTCGCACTAAAAGCAGCGGAGCTTCAAGGTAGAAAATGCGGAATGAAATTTTTGCGTCTCATTCAAGAATCACTTTTTTGCCATCAGCAGGATGTCACAAGTGAGCAGGTGCTGCTAGAAAATGCAAAAAATGCTGGTCTGGACATCGAAGAATTCCAGCGTGACATTCATTCTCAAAGTGCTGTTAAAGCCCTACAATGTGATATGAAAATTGCAGCTGAAATGGACGTTTCTGAGCTTCCAACCTTCGCCTTTTTTAATACCGTAAATGGAGATGAAGGATTAAAAATTTCAGGTGCCTACTCTTATGATATATACGAGGAAATCCTTTTTGAAATGATTGGCGAAAAACCAACACCTTCAGAACGACCTCCAATTGAATGGTTTATTGCTTACTTTCAATTTGCTTCTGCAAAAGAGATAGCCGTTGTCTATGACTTGACGCTTGAAGAAGTTGAACGAGAAATGAAGAAGCTGGCTTTCGCTCAAAAGGTAGAACGTGTACAAGTGCAGCAAGAAATGTTTTGGCGCTATAAAGAGAATGATCACCATACAGATCTTGATGTCTATCGCTGTGAGAATGAACATGGGTGCTGACCCATGTTTTTTCTTTACCTCCATCAGGAACGTTCGTTCTATTTATAAGTACGAAGAAACCGCGCCGGGATAAGCGCGGTTTCACTATGTCTTAACGACAACAAAGGGGATGGGAGAAATTTTTCACGGTCAAACAAAGGGGTAATGTTTGTATGTGATTAATTTCACATCTGTAGTATATCAAATTTTGTCGACTTATGACAACAGATATACTATATGTTCATATTTTTGTCACAAAACATAAGAGGGTTGTCACTTTCATATAGTAAAAGTAACAAAAAAATGGGGGGGATCTGCATGCGCAGCACAACTATTGGACTTGTTGCCATTGGCTTATGTTTCTTTTTAAATATATTAGGCTTAATGAAGATGCTTCCTCTTTATTTGACGTCTCCACTCTTATTTGCTTCGATTCTTTTTACGCTTTATCGAATGAATCACCGTAAGACCTTTAGAGGTTTTAAAGGTTGATGATTGACAAGGAACGGCCTCGACATCTGAAGAGGTCTTTTTTTATGAGAAAAAAACTCCTGTCAAAAGATGAGATAGCACTCACACGTCTGACAGAAGTCTTTTCATTACTCACCTGTTTTGGAGATGAGCTCTTCCATTTCTTTTAGTTTTTCTTCGAACAATTGACATGCTGCTTCGATTGGTTCTTTAGAAGCCATATCAACCCCTGCTTTTTTCAGCACATTGATTGGATAATCAGAGCTTCCTGCTTTAAGGAAATCGGTGTAGCGCTCTACCGCTGGTTTTCCTTCTTGTAAGATTTGCTTGCTTAATGCCTGCGCCGCACTATAGCCTGTCGCGTATTGATACACATAATAGTTGTAATAAAAATGAGGGATTCTCGTCCACTCTAATCCAATTTCCTTATCAACCACCATGCCGTCACCAAAGTACTTCTTGTTCAGGTCGTAATAAAGGTTTGTCATAAATTCTGGCGTTAAAGCCTCTCCTTCTTGTGCTTTCACATGAATAAGATGCTCAAACTCAGCAAACATCGTTTGTCTGAATACTGTTCCTCTAAATCCTTCTAACAAGTGGTTTAACACATACAAACGCTGCTTTTTATCGTCTAAATGATTGAGCAGGTATTCGCCTAGTAACGCTTCATTTGTAGTGGAAGCCACTTCAGCTACAAAGATACTATAGTTTCCATACGGATATGGCTGGTGCTTTCTTGTATAGTAGCTGTGTACAGAATGCCCAAATTCGTGAGCGAGTGTAAACAAATTATCAATATTATTTTGCCAGTTCATGAGGATATATGGATTTGTACCATAGCTCCCAGATGAATAAGCACCGCTTCGTTTCCCTTTATTCTCATAAACGTCTACCCAGCGATTGTCGAGTCCTTCTTTTAACACGGACACATATTCTTCTCCTAATGGCGCTAACCCTTTCAGCATATAATCCTTTGCTTCATCATAGGTGAGCTTCATGCCAGCATCTTTCACAAGTGGTGTATACAAGTCGTAATTGTGCACTTCATCAAGCTTTAATACCTTTTTACGTAATTCAATATAGCGGTGTAATAACGGTAAATATTGATGAACTGTATCAATTAGATTGTCATATACTTCTTCCGGGATGCTGTTTCGTGATAATGCTGCTTCTCTTGCGGATTTGTAATTTCGCACTTTTGCATAAAAATTATCCTTTTTAATCGAACCGCTCAGTGTAGAAGCAAGTGTATTCTTATACTGATCATACGTTTTATACACAGCTTTAAAGGCATTCTTTCTCACTTCACGATCATCACTATTTAAAAATGTGATGAAGTTGCCGTGGGTAATTTTCTTTTCCTCTCCATTCTCATCCTTTACAGAAGGAAACGAAATATCGGCGTTGTTAAACATACTAAAGGTAGTAGATGAAGATGAAAGTGGTTCAGATGCCTCAGCTAATAAAGCTTCTTGCTCCTCACTTAAAATATGTGGACGCTCTTTATTAATTTCTTCGAGAGCATGTGAATACAGTTTTAATTCTTCTTTTTCTAGTATGAATTGCTGCAATTTATCTTCTTGGATCGATAAAATCTCTGGAACAATATAAGCAGATGTACTAGACAGCTGTGTAAATAGATTCGATGCCTTATCATTTAACGCCTGAAATGATGAGTTCGTTGTATCTTCATCATATTTCATGTGCGCATATGTATAAAGCTTGCCAAGCTTTTCAGAAAGTTGATCCTGAAAGGTGAGGGCTTCATACAGAACATCAGCAGAATGGGCCAGCTTGCCTTTAAACTGGGCCAGCTTCGGAATTTCTTTTTTGACCGCTTCGAATTCCTTGTTCCATGCATCGACGCTTTCAAAAATATCTTCAAGACGCCATTTGTTTTCTTCTTTTACTTCGCTTCTGTCTGGTAAATGATTGTTTTTGTTTTGTGAAGTCATATGAATCCCCCTTGCATGAGTTGTGTTGAACCAACCTTTCGGAAAGTGAAAGAAATTGGTGTTGTATTTATCTTCTTTGTTTTGAACTATATTTGTCAAATCATATGCAGAAATAAATACCAAACAGACTAAAAAAATGAGGAAAAAGCGTTTCTTTTGATTCAATAGCAACACCACCTTTTTCTTATCATGATCAAAGTGGTCATGAAACATGCTAATGAAATAAGAAAGCATCTCGTTTTAACACTTCATCTAGTGTTCGTATAGGCATTTGATTCGACGATACTTCATAATTACCCTCTTTCGTCATATGTAAAAACCCTTGTCTTACAAGCGCATTTACATATGCAGTGACCACCTCTTTTATTTCTTCTCTTGAAACATCGCCATATCGGAGTTTCACTTCTTTCATTTGCACACAGCGATTGATTTCCATCATCAGCTGTTGAATCGTCACTCTTCCGCTTCCTTTTTTCCGCATCATCCAATCATAGAGACACCCTTGCCAAACATACACGGGACTTGTAAAGATATACGCTTCTTGCACCGGAATAAATAATTCAGTTGGCAAAAAAGGGAATGCCGTATGATGATGCTCATAAAAAATATTTCTCAAACGTTTGCTTTCATTTGATAAACTGCGAGGAGGACGCTGCCTAAATTGCTGTATACATTTAATCCATTGTTGGTTTACTTGACGCTTGCTGGAAGGCAGAGATAGAAGTGCCGGAATATCACGGTATGCTGAAGGTGGTCTGACAGTCATGGCCGCACATATTTTCGTTGGTTGAAACACGAGGAATTGATCAAGATGGATGAACCTTTTCTGGATCGGGCAGAAAAAAATCAAGCGCCTTTCCTCTGATTCCCTTAAAATTCCCCAATGAATGGAGGAGAAAGAAAAAAGCTGGGCAGATTTTCGGTTTAAACGATTTGCCCCTATCATCCATATGGGAAAGAGCCCTGCCTCGCGGAGACCTGCTGTTCTTCTGCGAAGCTCTTGCCGGGAAATATTTGCACATTGAAATTCAATTGCATAGTTTTCATTTCCTATAGAGACGGTCACATCAGGACGCTGATGAATATTTGACATATACTTTTCCAGCGCCGGTTTATGTCCAAGCCCCTTCAGCCAATTCATAATGGCTTCCTTTCCCGCCTGATGATAAGCCGTTTCGCCTGAAGCTAGCGGACATGCTGTCAGCTGTTTATGCGCAAAATGATAGACACGATGCTCCCCTAGCTTTAATTGCACCTCCTCCCTGCACTCAGGACAATAAAATTTGCACGTCGTTCTTACATGCTCCAGACGGCTTTTCGATAGATGATGTGTCATTCGGATAAGCTTACCGTTATCCATAATTGCTGCATTCATTCAGTTCGCCCCTCGCTCTTTGATGAGCGTATTATAGCTTGTTCGTCTTTAAGGAAGCGAATAGACAAAATGAATTTTTATCGTGTCAAAAGATGATTTTACTGATCATTTCCTTAGTAAAATCAAAAATCCCCCTTATAGAAAAGGGGGAAAATACAATCTTTATAAAAGTGGTGATAATAATCTTGCTGTTGATTCAAACAGTCTGACCCCCAAGGGTCTCTTTGCAAACTCTTCTGGAACAATTTCATGTGACTGCTCTAAATCACCTAAGAAATCATTGACGAGCTTCTCGGTGCTTTTTGTTTTATAGAGGAAGGCATTCACTTCAAAGTTCAAATGAAAGCTTCTCATATCCATGTTTGCCGTTCCTATCGAAGCCAGCTCGCTATCCACAATAATAAATTTACTATGCATAAAGCCTTGATCATACTCGTATACCTTTGCTCCTGCGTCAAGAAGCTCCGGGAAGTATGAACGAGATGCATGGAAAACGATCCGTTTATCTGGATTCTTTGGAGCAATAATCCGTACATCTACTCCGCTCAATGCGGCAATTTTCAATGCGGACAAAATATCATCATCCGGCACAAAATACGGTGAAGCGATCCAGATGGACTTTTTGGCGGAGATGATCATGGAGAAAAAAAGATTTTTAATGACCTCCCACTGCTTGTCAGGCCCGCCAGCAATCATTTGTACGCCTTCTGTTGTACTCTCAAGGTGGCTGAAATCTTTGAAATAGTCCACACCAGAGCATCTTTCATTCGTCATATAGTACCAATCCTGCATGAAAATCTGCTGGAGGTCACGAACAGCTTCGCCCTTAATCATCAAATGAGTATCACGCCAGAATCCATATTGTCTGCTTCTGCCCATGTATTCGTCTCCAATGTTAAGCCCGCCGACAAAACCCACTTCCCCATCAATTACGACAATTTTTCTATGATTTCGGAAGTTGATCTTATTATTTAAAAGGGGGAGCCTTACTGGTAAAAACGGAACGATCTGAACGCCAGCCTTTTCTAGGTCAGCAATATATTGACGGGAGAGCTTTAAGCTTCCTACATCGTCATATAAAAAGCGGACAATCACGCCATTTTTCGCTTTTTCAATGAGAATGTCCTTTAATTCTTGGCCAAGGTCGTCGTGGCGGAGAATGTAATATTCTAAATGAATGTGATGAGTTGCTTTTTTAATCTCTTCAAAAATATGAGAGAATGTTTCTTCACCATTGGTTAAGACTTTAGAGGACGTGCGATATGTAATAGGAGTATGTCCGAGTCTGTGGGCCAGCTTAAATAAGAGCTGCTGATGATCACCCATATGCGTCATTTTTTCAATCGCTTCTCTATGGATACGTTCATCTTCCTGAATTAACTTCTCGTCCAATACCGCCTTCTTTTCAAACAGCCGGCGCTTTTTGATATTGCGTCCAAAGAAAATGTAGAACAAAAAGCCGAATAACGGAAAGCTGCCAAGCAGGACAAGCCATGTAATCGTTTGAGACGGATTCCGGTTCTCCAAGAAAATAACAAATCCGATGAAAATAATCGATAAAGTAAATAGAACACTCACAGAACTTAATACACTTACCGCTAAATCACCGACAATCAATTGGATGATTAAATAAGCACCTACCGTAATGATTAGAAAAAATAGAACTTTGACTACATTTCTCATTTCATTTTTCTCCTTGCCGATCTCTTTATTTACCTATTCATTCAGATAAAAAAGCCGATTCCTCTATAGAAATCGACTTTTTGTTAGTTACGAGAAGTGCTGTTGAATCGTTTCAAGGGCATTCCCTTCGATAATCAGCTGACCGTATTCTTTCAGTCTGTAGATGCTGACCACTGATTCATGAGCATATTCAAGCAAAATGCTGAGCTTATTCTCCACTTGCTCATCTGACAAATCCTCGTGGAAGTCAACATATAGATAATAACGGTTTTCAAACGAATATAAACTTGTGGTAAAATCCTGCATATTTAATTGAGAAAGTGCAATCAAATCTTCAAAGTCATCCATTTTCAATACGAATTGAAGTTGAAGTTTTTTGTCCTTCTCATTATGGTCTTCTTGATCTTGCTCTTCTTTATGAAAATCATCAAGCAGTGCGTCTAAGCTTTCTTCATCTGTTTGATCTTTTTTATCTTCTGGAATCGGCAATTCGAGCTTTTGTCCATCTTTAGAAAGTTGGGCTTTTGTCACGACAATTTCAAGACCTTTGTCAAGTGCCTGTACTTGAATCCAAAGCGGTCCCTCTACTGCAAATTCTTCTTCTTCGTGCACTTCGTCCATTACTTCCCAAAACAGCTCTTCACTGCGCTCACGATTGTACCAGATCTCTTCACGGTCAAATCCGCGATCTTCAATATCACCGTAGGAAATATAAAATTTGACTGTATGTTCATTTATTCTTTCGATTTCCATTTTGCCAACCTTCCCTTCTATATAAGATGTTGAAGGGACATACAAGCTCCCAATTAATAGTACTTTACTACACTTTACCCGTTCCGTCTACATGTTAACCGTTTAAAGAATTGAGGTATTGCTTCGTACTGTCTATTTTATGATAAAACATGAATAAAAGAAATAAAAACGCATTTTTTGCAGAGAAAACTTGCAGAAACATATATTTGAATTGTCCTCATATATTGGTTGTACGAGCTCTATTTGGGACATGAGGTGAAATAGATGGAAACAGAGTGGATCGTATCCTTATTGATGATTATTGGCATAGACCTAATTTTAGGCGGAGATAATGCGCTCATTATTGCGATGGCGAGTCGCAGTTTATCACATGACAAACGCAATAAAGCCATTTGGATCGGCACTCTTTTAGCCGTGTTGATGAGAATTACAATGACTGGTGCCGCCGTTTATTTATTGACTATCCCTTATTTGCAGTTTATTGGCGGTCTTTTTCTCCTTTATATAGGATACAATCTGTTAATTGAACAAAAGAAGGAATCGATTCGGATAAAGAGCAGCGGCTCCCTTTGGCGTGCGGTTCAAACCATTGTGATTGCTGACCTCTTTATGTCACTTGATAATGTCATCGCAGTTGCAGGTGCAGCAAAAGGCAACATGCTTCTGACCGCTTTTGGCCTCATGATTTCTGTACCGATTATTATTTGGGGAAGCAAGCTGATTCATGCAGCTTTAACAAAATTTCCGTTTCTTTTATACGGAGGAAGTGCTCTCTTGGCCTTTACAGGGGGTGAAATGATTGTGCGTGATGTGAAATTGGCTGAATTTATGGCACAGCATGCCACGCTTGAATTGATGCTTCCGTTTTTAACCGTCATAGTGGTCATATTAGCGAGCCTCTTTTACGAACAAACGGCTGAAAATAAATAAAAAAAGCTGCCAAATGATCGGCAGCTTTTTATGTTTTTATTAGTTAGCAAGTCGCTGAGCTTCTCTTAGTTGGAATGTACGAACCGTTCTTGGTAAGAAACGTCTAATTTCATCTTCATTGTACCCAACTTGTAATCTTTTTTCATCCAAGATAATTGGACGACGCAAAAGACCTGGATGCTCATTGATTAGTTTATACAATTGTTGAAGCGGCATTGTCTCAACATTGACATTTAGTTTTTGGAATACTTTTGAACGTGTTGAGATAATTTCGTCTGTACCGTCTTCTGTCATTCGAAGAATTTCTTTGATTTCATCGATTGAAAGAGGCTCAGAAAAAATGTTTCTCTCTTGATATGGGATATTGTGCTCTTCTAACCACGCTCTTGCTTTTCTACATGATGTACAGCTTGGTGATGTGTATAATGTTACCATAAATCTTCACTCCTCAATTTGTAGAATGAATATTGATCTGTATTCTTAAATTAAAATTGTTCTAAATAAGTAATCTTTATAGTGATTATACTATAAAAAAGTAAGTGTGAACAGATTTTCTTGCAATTTTTGTGACAAAAACTAGACAATTTCATTCATTTTGTCGTGCTGCTGGATGTCAGAACATTCTCATTTACTCGAGATGATCGAAAATATTTTTTTGCTTTCTATTTTCAATGATCTTCAATACATCATCAACATCCTCATACGATTGTCCATACCATTCTTCATCTTTATACGTATGGATTCGTTCATAGGTCTTCCTCATGGCTTCCATGATCTCTTCCTCATGATTTGTAAGAGGCGACCAATAAAGAATTTCCATGCGGTTCACTTCATTTGTTGCAAGTGACCTGCGTTTATAACCGATTGATTCTGCATGCTTGAAGTGCTCTCTTTGGTAAAACTTTAGGCGTTTTGCAGTATCTGCATCATCTTCATCTACAGGCTCAACCTCAAGCAAGATCGGTTTCTTTTTTTCCTTCAGCTTATGAATAAGCTTTGACCCGAGGCCTTCACCTCTTGCATCTTTGGAAACAAATAAATAATCAATAAAGATGAAAGAATCAAATTCGGCGTACATCATCACATGATGAGGTCCTTCTTCCTTATGATAAATATCACTTCTTTCCTTTAATAAAGCTTCCATATGCTCTTTTGACTTCATTTCTTCTATCGGGAAGTATTCACTGAGCTTTTCATACCAATTCATGGATCTGCTCCTTATGCTATAGTTAAGAACCACTTCCTTAGATATTCCCGATTTCCTGCTATTTAAACGCCTGTACTAGTAAGACGCAGCAAAGTCTTAAGTAGTTTCACTTTTTTTCAATTAATGCAAAAAAAGTTTTATAACGAACGATTCATGACGAGTTGAATACAGACAAACAGGATAATTGTCATCGCAATTTGAAGCATAATGAAATAAAGATATTTTACGCGCCATGCTTTATGCTTCTGACCGCTTGTCTTTCGGTTAAGCATATATTCCATTGAAAAAGACACAATCCCAATGAGTACCATAAACGCGAGCATCCACTTTCCTCCGTTTGGTTTCCTGAAAAAAGACGTTGAAAAAAGTACGAATACAATGAGAACATGAAGCAATGAATAACGAAAGGTTTTCCAATTTAACATTTGATTTCCTCCGGTATCTGCTTGTACTTAACTAAAAGTTACCATCATCTTCTTTTTTTGTAAAATAAAAAAAAGAAGCACTGACTTAGCAGTGCTTCTTCCTTCTTATGATTGTTTCGCCTGTAGCTCTTTGAATTCTTCCTCTGTGCAGCTCACAAAGTGACCTGGCTTCACTTCACGGAACTCGGTGTTTGTTCCTTTGTGAACAGATGGATCATACTTGATTCGTTTGCGGTTACGCTCATAATCAGGATCTGGAAGCGGAATCGCAGACAGCAATGATTTTGTATATGGATGAAGCGGGTTTTCGTATAATTCATTCGCTGGTGCCAGCTCAACCAATTTTCCGAAATACATCACGCCGATACGATCGCTGATGTATTTTACCATGGACAAGTCATGGGCAATGAATAAGTACGTTAAACCTTTTTCCTCTTGAAGCTCTTTCAATAAATTGACGACCTGCGCTTGGATCGACACGTCTAATGCAGAGATTGGTTCATCGGCGATGATGAAATCCGGCTCTACTGCTAATGCACGTGCAATTCCGATACGCTGTCTTTGACCGCCTGAGAATTCATGCGGGTATCTGTTCGCGTGCTCTTTGTTCAAGCCAACAGTTTCAAGTAATTGGTACACACGCTCTTTACGCGCCTGTTTTGTTTTTGCAAGGCCATGAATGTCGATGCCCTCTGCAATGATATCAAGCACTGTCATTCTAGGGTTGAGTGAAGCATATGGATCTTGGAAGATCATCTGCATTTGACGGTTGAACTCAAGCATTTTTTGTCTTGATTTCTTCCCGTGTACATTTTCTCCCTTATAAAGAACTTCACCATCTGTCGCATCATAAAGTCTAATGATCGAACGGCCCGTAGTGGATTTACCACAACCAGACTCACCTACAAGACCAAGCGTTTCACCTTTGTAAATATCAAATGAAACCCCATCAACTGCTTTCACAGTTCCTCTTGCTGTATGGAAATGCTGCTTCAAATTTTTGATTTCTAACAGTTTTTCTGCCATGCTATTCACCCTCTTTTACTAATACAGGTTTTTCGTAGCTACCTTCTAGTTCACGCATTCTCGCCTTTACAGAAGCAGGCGGTTCAACTTTAGGTGCATTCGGATGAAGTAGCCATGATTTCACATAATGCGTATCTGATACTTTGAACATTGGCGGTTCTTGTTCAAAGTCAATTTTCATTGCATAATCGCTGCGGAGTGCAAATGCATCTCCTTTCGGCGGGTTTGTCAGATCTGGCGGTGTTCCTGGAATGGCAGTCAGCTTTCCTTCATCTCCGCCATCTGTGTCAAGACTCGGCATGGATGCTAAAAGTCCCCATGTATACGGATGCTTTGGATTGTAGAAAATTTCATCGACAGTCCCTGTCTCCACAATCTGTCCTGCATACATAACAGCTACACGATCAGCGACGTTGGCAACAACACCTAGATCATGCGTAATAAAGATAATCGAAGTGTCAACCTTTTGCTGAATTTCTTTCATTAATTCTAAAATTTGTGCCTGAATTGTTACATCAAGTGCAGTCGTCGGCTCATCGGCAATCAGCAGCTTTGGATCTGCAGCAAGCGCCATGGCGATGACAACCCTTTGTCTCATCCCGCCACTAAATTCGTGCGGATATTGTTTAATTCTTTTTTCGGGCATTGGAATTCCAACGAGCTCCAATAGTTCAATGGCTCTTTTTTCAGCCGCTTCTTTTGAAATTTGTTCATGCTTGAACAGCACTTCTGTAATTTGTTTCCCCACTTTCATCGTTGGATTCAAAGACGTCATCGGATCTTGGAAGATCATTGAGATGTCTTTTCCTCGAATGGTTTGCATTTGTTTTTCAGTTTTCTTGACAATATCTTGGCCATCAAACAGGATCTGTCCGCGCTTGAAATAACCTGGCGGCATCGGAATTAATCTCATGATCGCTTGTGATGTCACACTTTTACCAGAGCCAGATTCACCTACAATAGCAAGTGTCTCGCCTTTATTTAAGTGGAAGTTCACACCACGAATGGCTTGAACCTCTCCACCATATGTTTTAAATGAGATTGCAAGGTCTTTCACCTCTAGAATACGTTCACGTTCCATCCTAATCACTCCTTATTTACGCAACTTCGGATCTAAAGCGTCTCTTAGTCCGTCTCCAACCACGTTAAAACCAAACATTGTAATACAGATAAATGCGGCTGGGAACCATAATCTCCAAGGGTAATACGTCATGGCTGGAATTCCGTCAGACGCCATTGTTCCCCAGCTCGCTAACGGAGCCGGTACACCAAGCCCTAGGTAGCTTAGGAATGCCTCTGTGAAGATAGCAGAAGGAATCGTTAATGTCATCGTCACAAGGATTGGTCCCATTGAGTTTGGAATTAAGTGTTTAAATAAAAGTCTAGATGTTTTCGCACCTAATGTTTGTGCTGCAAGAACGTATTCTTGACTCTTTAATTGTAAAACCTGTCCCCGAACAATACGTGCCATGTTAATCCAGCCTACGACTGTCATGGCGAGGATAATCGTTAATAATCCTTTTGGCAGAACAACCATCATTAAGATAACCATTAATAGTGTTGGAATTGCCCATAAAACGTCTGCGATACGCATCATCACTTCATCTGTACGGCCGCCTTTGAATGCAGCAATACTTCCCCAGATAATACCGATAATCACGTCAAGCACCGCTGCAGCAAGCCCGATAAAGATCGAAATTCTTGCCCCGACCCATGTACGGACAAACATGTCACGTCCTAAATCATCTGTACCAAACCAGTGTTCTTTTGAAGGCGGCTGGTCAGCATTCAGCAAATCAGTCGTAGAGTAATCGTATTTAGAAAACATCGGAACAAAGATGGCCAGCATCACGATAATAAAAATGATTGTAAGTCCAACCATTGCAAGTTTATTGGCACGGAAGCGAAGCATGGCATCCTTCCATAAAGATAGACTAGGTTTAGAAATTTTTTCAGATTCTGCTGCGTCAGCTGTCGCAGGCACAAATAAATCTTTTCTCATCTCTTCCATGTGTTAGACCCCTTTCTTCGCCTTCGTCAGTTTAATTCTAGGATCGATAATACCGTAGAGGACGTCAACGACTAGAATACTGATTAATAGAATAATACTGTAGAAGACTGTGACACCCATGATGACGGTGTAATCACGGTTTGTAATGCTTGTGACAAAGTGAGAGCCTAAGCCAGGAATACCAAAAATCTTCTCAACGACAAAACTACCTGTTAAAACTGAAGCAGCCATTGGTCCCATGTATGTGATAACAGGTAACAATGCGTTTCGGATGGCGTGTTTGATCGTCACAGCAGATTTTGTTAATCCTTTCGCTCTAGCCGTTCTAATGTAGTCACTATTTAGTACTTCAAGCATACTTGACCGTGCAAGTCTAGCGATAAATGCCATTGGCATGAAGGAAAGTGCAATAGAAGGTAGTACGGTGCTTGCCCAAGACTCCCATCCTGCAACTGGGAAGATCGCTATAATACTTGCCTCAGATGCAAATACATATTGTAGTAGCGCCGCTAAAATGAAACTTGGAACTGAAATTCCAAAGATCGTTAAAATGGCAATCGTATAGTCTTGCCATTTGTTATGATAGAGCGCTGCAAGGACCCCAAACAATACACCAAATGCTAATGCGAGGAGAATTGCCTCAATTCCGAGGGTAAAGGAAACGGGGAATCCAGAACTGATTAAGTCATTTACGGTTTGTCCTTTATATTTAAATGAGGGACCAAAATCTAATGTTGCAACTGAACCTAGGTAGTTTACATATTGAACAAATAAGGGCTTGTCCAATCCGTAGTGCTCGTTTAGGTTTGCTTCAATTTCAGCAGGAAGTTTCTTCTCACCAGAGAATGGACCACCAGGTGCTGCCTGCATGAGAAAGAAAGTTGCAGTTACAATAACAAACAGTGTGATTAAAATATATATTAATCGCTTACCGATATATTTAAGCAACGGAATTGCACCTCCATGATTTTACAACAATTTCTCTAATCAGCAAGAAAGGTATATGGAGAGACATCCTCCATATACCTTAAGATCCTTGCCGTAGATCTCTTACACTATTACTCTTACTTTTCGAAATGTGCCCATTTGTATTGAACATCACCTAGTCCAGATACAACTACACCTTTAAGTTTTGGATCTTGTACCCAAAGCTGAGTGTAGAAGTAAATTGGTGCTATAGGCATATCGTTGATGATGATTTCTTCTGCTTTTTTCAGCATTTCTTCACGCTTCGTTTTATCTGTTTCTTTTGCAGAATCATTCAACAATTGTTTGTACTCTTTGCTTTCCCATCCAGTGTCGTTGTTTCCGCCGTCTTTATCTTTGTAAAGCTCAAGGAAGTTCACTGGATCGTTGAAGTCACCTAACCAGCCCATACGTCCGATTTGGTAATCTCCGCTGTGGATTTTGTCGATGTATACGTTCCACTCAGAGTTATCAAGTTCAACTTTCACACCTAAATCTTTTTTCCACATTTCTTGAATTGCTTGTGCAATCTTTTGGTGGCCTTCATCTGTGTTGTAAGAAAGTTTCAATGTTGGAAGATCAGAAACAGACTTATAACCTAATTCTTTCGCACCTTTTTCAAGAAGCTTTTTAGCTGTATCTACATCGTGATCTTTGAAGTAGCCAGTTTTGTTATCTGTGAATCCTTCCATTGTTGGTGGAACGATTGCCATTGCTGGAACTTGTTCACCTTGCGTAATTTTGTCAACGATCGCTTGACGGTTGATTGAGTATGCAAGGGCCTTACGGATGTTTGCATTGTTTAAAGGTTTTACTTCTGTGTTGAATTTGTAGTTATAGATACCAGCGATCGTCTGGATTTTCAGACCGCCTTCTTTTTTCAATGTTTTTAAAGACTCAGTTGGAAGGCTTCCAGTTGGAGAACCAGCCCAGTCAAGCTCGCCTTTTTTGAACATGCTAAGCTCAGTGTTTGTATCTTTGATCATAGACATGTTGATTTTTTTCAATTTCACAGTATCTTTATCCCAGTATTCATTGTTCTTTTCAAGCGTGATAGAACCGCCATGTTTCCATTTAGAAAGAACGAATGGTCCGTTAGATACGTAGTTTTCACCAGCATTTGTGTACCAGTTTTTATTCTTTTCAGCCACTTTTTTGTTGACTGGCATATAAGTATAGAATGCAGTTAGTTCAGTAAAAAACGGTGTTGGGTTTTCTAGCTCAACTACAAGCGTTTTGTCGTCTTTAGCTTTAATGCCAACATCAGCAACTTTCGCTTTCCCTTTGTTCGCTGCTTCAGCACCTTTAATATAGTAAAGCTGGTAAGCATATTGAGATTCATTTTTAGGATCTAATGCCCATTTCCAAGCATATTCGAAATCTTCTGCTTTTACAGGGTCGCCATTAGACCATTTTGCATCACGAAGTGTGAATGTATAAGTTTTACCATCAGCACTTGTTTTGATATCAGAAGCCATTGCATTTTCTGGCTTTCCTTCAGCGTTAATTCTTGTTAACCCTTCAAAAGTCTGACGGATGACACTACCTGAAGTTGAATCATTTGCCAATCCCGGATGTAGAGAAAAAGGCTCAGTGGAGATATTCACATTTAATGTTGTTTTAGCCTCTCCAGAACTGCTCGTGCTGTCGCCTGATTTGTTTCCGCTGAAACCACAAGCGCTTAATACAAGTGTGAAAATAAGCATTAAAGTAACAACAGACCAACGCTTTTTCAACTGTATTCCCCCTTATAATATGTTTTTAGTTCAAAGGTCTCGATAGAAGATGAGATTCAGATTTAAGAAATAGCGTAAAAAAGTCCCTGAATAGCTTACTTTCTATTTCTTTTGTTTTTTCTGAATTTTCACTATGTAAAGAGCCTAGCACAAACGTGTGAACAAATTCATTATAATGAATAGAATAATTTATTGCAATATCAATTTCATATATTTTTTAAAAACGTAAATGGGGATAAAGAGGGATTTTTATAAACTAAAGTCTCAATCACTTCAACAAATTAAAGCGTAAATTGATTAAAATAATTTAACAAATTCAGCAGGAATAATGTTTTATACATATAATTAATCATCCTTTTTTAAAAAATTCTGACAGATATTTGTTATTTTATCTAAAATTTTAAGTGTCAATAGGCATGATGAGAAGGTCACATAAGGGCTTCGTGACTTTTTCATGGTCATCCTTTATAATAGATAGACATATTGTTGCGATGAAAAAGAAGAGTACATATATTCACCATTTACAGAGAGTCTGCGGCCGGTGTGAGCAGATAATGGCATGTATGGAATGGGCTTTGGAGCAGCTAACCGAACACTTCTAAAAAAGTGAGTAGGCTTAGACGGAGTAGTCTCCGTTATCAACGTCTTGAGTGATTTCTATGTGAAATAACAAGGGTGGTACCACGGTTCATTCGTCCCTTTTCTGTTGAAAAGTGATGGGTGGGCCTTTTTATATTGAAGAAAAGAGGTTTTAGTATGACAAAGAAGACAATTTTTTCAGGCATTCAGCCGAGCGGTTCTGTCACATTAGGGAACTATATTGGAGCAATGAAGCAATTTGTCGATTTGCAGCATGACTATAATGGCTATTTTTGTGTTGTCGATCAACATGCGATTACAGTGAGTCAGGACCGATTAGCTCTCCGTCAAAATATTAGAAGCTTAGCAGCTCTTTATTTAGCTGTTGGTCTTGATCCAGAGAAAGCGACATTGTTTATCCAATCAGAGGTACCTGCTCACGCCCAGGCAGGATGGATGCTTCAATGTGTTGCTTATATTGGGGAATTAGAAAGAATGACCCAATTTAAGGACAAATCCGCTGGTAAAGAAGCAGTTGTTTCAGGCCTATTAACGTATCCCCCATTAATGGCTGGCGATATCTTATTATATGGTACTGATTTAGTCCCTGTTGGAGAAGACCAAAAGCAGCATCTTGAATTGACTAGAACGCTCGCTGAACGCTTTAACCGAAAGTACAATGACATCTTCACTGTGCCTGAAGTGAAAATTCCAAAAGAAGGCGCACGGATTATGTCTTTAACAGATCCAACGAAAAAAATGAGCAAATCCGATCCGAACCAAAAATCTTTCATTACCTTATTAGATGAACCAAAGCAGCTTGAAAAGAAAATTAAAAGTGCTGTGACGGATTCAGAAGGCATCGTGAGGTATGACAAAGAGAACAAGCCTGGTATAGCCAACTTGCTGACGATTTATTCTGTATTAGGCAACATATCCATTGCAGAGCTGGAGCAAAAGTACGAAGGCAAAGGATATGGTGAGTTTAAAGGAGATCTTGCGAACGTTGTCGTTGATGCTTTAAAACCAATTCAAGATCGATACTATGAACTCATTGAATCAGACGAGCTTGACCGCATTCTAGACGAAGGTGCTGAAAAAGCAAACCGCGCAGCAAACAAAATGCTGAAAAAAATGGAGAATGCGATGGGTCTTGGCAGAAAACGCAAATAAAAAAGCTTGCAGCACGACTCGCTGCAAGCTTTTTCTAATTTACTTTTGATTCGTTTTCCATTTCCCAAAGCTTTTCGAAAAAAGGCTGTCCTTTAATCATTTTTTCACAGAAGGCTAAATGATTCTCTGACCACCCATCAATCGTTTCATTGTAAAGCATGTTCCAAATCTCTTCGAAAGACATTCGTTTGATTTGGTTGTACATGCGCGGGTTCCATTCCGTATACCAATACGCAATCTCCGCCCTGTTTTTGAGCCCTTTTAATTGATCGAGCGCCATAAACATCAGCTGTTTCAGCTGTCTTTCTTTTCTCGTTAATCCGCTGATATGCTGCGGCGGCAGTGATAGAATGTGATACTCTTTCGTCGATTCAAGGCTGTCCTTAGAAAATTCATATTCCTCTGCCTTCACATCTTTCACCATTTCATACACCAATTGCTCTTGCCTTGGGATCAAGCGGCTTTTTCTCACAGGTATGGAATATCCAATCGTATCTACAGCAATAATTCGAATGCCGTCTGTGACCACAAAGCAATACTCTAATTTACGGCGTTCATGATTTTTTCGTATATAAGATTTCTCAAATACAGACTCTAGCAGCGTCTTTGGCAGCTCTGAAAGATCATTTTCTATGTAATCAAACAAAGGACTCTGCACCTTAAGTAAAGGCACTTGATCTAACAGTTCAACGCTGTCCTCCTTACGCCACTCATGAAAATGACACACATTGTAGCCATTTTCTTCCCCTTCAAACCAATTCACCCATACGTCATGAAGAAATAACATAACCAATCCCTCACTTTATAAAAACTGTTGTCCACAGTATGGGCAAGGGATAGAGAAATTATTCCAACTTTATCAAAACTTCAAGGTGAGTATATGATGGCTTCATGTCTTTCTTTCGTTCAGGAACCGCAGAGCCCCTTTAAACTTTATTTCAGCTTTTTAGGATCAAGCGCATCTCTCAGCCCATCTCCTAAAAAATTAAAGCATAAAACAGTCAGCAAAATGAGTAAACCTGGGAAAAGCGGGTACCACCACGCTTGCACCATAATCGAGAAATTTTGTGCATCTTGCAGCATGTTGCCCCAGCTTGCCGTTGGCGGCTGAATACCAAAGCCAAGGTAGCTGAGCGTTGATTCAGCTAAAATGACGGAGCCTACTTTTAATGTAGCTGATACAATAATAGGACCGATACAGTTCGGTAAAATATGCGAAAAGATGATGACATGATTTTTCGTTCCAATGGTTCTCGCCGCGAGGACGAATTCTCTTGTTCGAAGTGATAAGAATTCACTGCGTATGAGCCTGGCGGTTGTTGTCCAGCCTGTCAAAGCAAAGATTAAAATCAATTTATCAATGCCCGGTTTGAAAATGGTGACGAGCGTGATCAATAGAAAAATGTCTGGAATCGACAAGACGACATCCACAAACCTCATTAACAAGGAATCAACAAACCCTTTGAAATACCCCGCGACCGCGCCAACGACAGTTCCAATAGTGATTGCACCAACCACCGAGACAAAACCGACCAATAAAGAGACCCGCGCGCCATATAGCACCCTTGAGAAAATATCACGGCCAAACTTGTCTGTGCCCATAAAATGCTCAGCACTCGGCGGCTGGAGCCGCTTCAATAAATCTTGATGCTCTGGTGCATATGGAGCGATCACTGGAGCGAAAATGGCAGAAAAAATAATGATCAATAAGATCACGGAGCCGGCAACCGCCAATTTATTTTTGAAAAATTTCTCGCAAAACAAACGCAGCATCGTCTCAGGCTTTGGCGGAAGGCCCTCCTTTAATTTGATATCAACAGGAGGTGTTCCCATATTAGGCTGTGCCAATTGTGTTTCAGCTCCCTTCTAATATTCAATACGCGGATCAACGATCGCATATAAAATATCCGCTATTAAATTTCCAACCACCACAAGCACTGCGGAAATAACGGTCATTGCCATAATGACCGGATAATCTCTCGAAAAGGCAGAATCAATGAACAGCTTTCCAAGTCCAGGCCAGGTGAAGATTTGTTCCACCACGACTGCGCCGCCAATAAAAGATGGTATCATTAATCCGAAAATCGTTATGACAGGCATAAGACCGTTTCTTAAACCATGCTTAAAAATGACTTTGTTTTCTCTAAAGCCTTTCGCTCTTGCTGTGCGAATGTAATCCTGCCTCATCACATCAAGCATACTCGACCTTGTGTACCGGGTCAGCCCTGCCATATCAGCCGTTGCTAAAACAAAGGCAGGTAAAATGATATGATGGAGCCGGTCTAACACATTAAAATCGGCATTCAAGGTAGAAACTCCGCCAGTTGGAAACCACCCTAAGTTCACGGATAAAACCATAATGAGGATGAGACCAAACCAAAAGTTTGGAATAGCCAGTCCGATAAAAGATGTAACCGTAATGCCATAGTCAAGCTTTGTATATGGACGTTTTGCTGAAAGAACACCAAATGGGATGGCGATCAGCAGGGCAACTATTGTAGAAAAGATCATGAGGATGAGGGTATTTGGCAGCCGGGCAAAAATCAAATCAGCCACGGGTGTTCCCTTTTTGACAATGGATGTGCCAAAGTCACCTTGAAGCATATTGCCAAGCCATTTCATATATTGCACATATTCAGGATCGTTCAAGCCGTACTTATCAATAAAGGCTTCCCGGTCTGCCGCACTAATAGTAGGATCCATCATGAGTGACATCGGATCGCCTGGTGCTGCTTTCATAATGGCAAAGGACAAGATGGTAATCCCTAATAAAATGGGAATGGAGAGCAATGTCCTTCTAATGATATATGTAACCATATGCACAACTCCTTTTTCATCGGATCGCCATTCTGTGAAAAAAAGGCCAAAATGATGTTATTTTAGCCTTTTGTCTTCTTTTCAGCGTGATCTGAAAACCCTTGAATTCTCATGCTGATGCGGAGCGAACGAAGTGATCTTTTTAGCACCCGCGCAGAGAACTGACACCGAATGCAAGAGATTGTTCTCACGTTGAAAGGGGAGAATCCCCCCTTCTTCACTATCAGCCTACTGTTCAAGCCACCATTTTTCGATTTTGTAATACTCATCTTTCGGGTGGTAAGAGTAGCCTTGAAGATTAGATGGCATAGCGCGATGTGAATTGGCATAGTAAAGGAACGTATACGGCTGATCCTCTGCGATCAGTTTATAAATTTTTTCATATGCCTTTGAATAATCTTTTCGATCGCTTAAGTTTTTAGCATCGACTAACAGCTTATCGACCTCTTTATTTTTATACCAGATGTTATTTAAGCCTTTTTCAGACTGGCTTGAGTGGAATATGCTGAATTGATCAGGGAATGTCGCAAGGCTCCAGCCGAGCAGCAGCGCATCATAATCCCACTTAGGCGGTGTCGTCTGCTCAATGAGTGCACTGAATTCCACAATTTGCGGCTTTGCTTCCACACCGATTTCTTTGAGCTGCTGCTGGACAACGACAGCGATATCTTCACGAACTTTATTTCCTTGGTTGGTCTTTATGACAAAGGAGAATTTCTTGCCATCCTTATCAAGATAGCCGTCTCCATCTGTATCCTCCCAGCCCTCTTCTTTCAGCATCTTTTTCGCTTTTTCTTGATCAAATTCAAACACTGGCACACTTTCATCCTTTGGATAGTTCCAAGACAGCGGACTTTCTGGAATGTTGGCTACTTTGCCGTCTCCATCTAGCACTTGGTCAACAATCGTTTGACGATCAATAGCATGTGTCAGCGCTTGGCGGACCTTTTTACTTTTAAAGAGTTCATTTTTCTGGTTCCAGCCAATGTATGAATAATTGAGTCCTAGATCAGATTCGATTTTAATGTTGCTCACTTTTTCAGCTGTTTGCAGCTCGGAGCCTGGGACAGCAAAGAAATCAATATCTCCTGCTGACAGCTGGGCAATCGCTGCATTCTGATCAGGAATTGTTTTAATTGTGACAGTATCAAGGTAAGGACGTCCATCCCAATAATCGTCAAAGGCTTCTAGTTTGACGTAGTCTCCTTCTTTCCATTCTGCAAATTTAAATGGACCAGAACCGATTGGTTTTTTTCGGTTAAATTCGTTTTCACCGAGATCTTTTATAGGCACATCACCTAAAATATGCTTAGGTAAAATACCGTAGCTTCCTAGTGTGACATTATAAAAATACGGATCTTTTTTATTGAGCTTGAATTCGATCGAGTAGTCCCCTGTCTTTTTAACAGACTCTAAAACTTCAAAGCCTGATCCGCGCTCCCCGTTGTAGTCCTTATTGATTGGAATGCTGTATGTAAACACAACATCATCAGCAGTCAGTTCTTCACCATCATGAAACTTCACACCTTTTTTAATGGTGACATCAAACTGCTTGCCGTCATCAGATTCTTTAATATCCTCTGCCAGCGATAGCTGAGGGTTGAGCTTTCCGTCTGTTTGAAGTAAGAAGCTGTAGATTCTTTCCTCAATATCAGAGCTTGCCACATCTGTAGAATACAGCGAGTTAAATAATGTTGGCTCTGCAATTGAACCGATGACAAGATCGCCGCCTTGTACCGGTTTACCTGTGGATTTCTTTCCACTGTCTCCAGACGTTTTATTTCCACCAGAACAAGCAGCAAGGATTAATGTAAAGATCAGCAGTAAACTGACCAAAATGGACTTTCTATTTCTACCTTTCATAGACAATTCCCCCTATTCTTTTTTAAAAATAATGATCGAATCCTGTTTCATCCCCCCTCTCAAAGATGAGATCATACAAGCTTGATCAAGCGTTGTAGAGGTGGCAGGCAACAAAGTGGTTCGTTTTTAATTCCTGAAATGCTGGTACTTTTTCTTTACAGATTTCTTTCGCGTGCGGGCATCTTGTGTGAAATACGCAGCCTTTTGGCGGATTTGCAGGACTCGGCAGATCGCCTTGGAGCATAATGCGTTCTCTTTTCACCTGCCCTTTTTTACGGGTGACAGGAACGGAAGAAAGCAGAGCCTGTGTATACGGATGGAGCGGGTCATCGTACAGACTATGCTTATCGGCAAGCTCCATCATTTTGCCGAGATACATGACGCCGACTCTATCGCTAATATGCCTGACCACACTTAAATCGTGAGAGATAAATAGATAGGTAAGGTCAAATTCCTCCTGAAGCTCCTCCATCAGATTAATAACCTGCGCCTGAATGGATACATCAAGTGCTGATACAGGCTCATCTGCGATGATCATGTCGGGATTCATGGCAAGCGCACGAGCGATGCCGATCCGCTGCCTCTGCCCGCCTGAAAATTCATGGGGATAGCGGTTCGCAAAGCTTGGATGAAGACCTACCTTTGATAAAAGCTGTTCTACTTTTTCATTTCTTTCTTTTAAGGAATATAAGTGATGTGTTTTGTAGGGTTCTTTGATGATGCTTCGAAGTGTTTTTCTAGGGTTGAGTGATGCAAAGGGATCTTGAAAAACCATTTGGATGTTTTTTCGTGTAGATTGTCTTAGCTTTGATTCTGATACGCGCGTGATGTCTTGCCCTTTAAAAAAAATTTGACCGTCTGTTGGTTCGTATAGGCGGATCATTGTCCGGCCTAGTGTGGATTTCCCGCATCCTGACTCCCCGACAATACCTAACGTTTCACCTTTATAAATCTTCAAGTCTATGCCGTCAACAGCTTTCACTGCACCGACTTTCTTTTGAAAGACGCCCGCTTTAATCGGAAAATGCTTTCGAATCTGTTTCAGTTCAAGGATCGTTTCTTTCTCTGGTAATTCCGTTATTTGTGTTTGATTTTGAGCAAGGGTCATGTGTGGTCTGCCTCCTCATATAAGAAACATCTGACGCTTCTGCCATTTTCAAATGTTCTCAGCTTAGGCAGTTCTCCCAGGCAGCGTTCCTTCACTTGCGGACATCTAGGAGCAAAGCGGCAGCCGGCTGGAAGCTGATCTGGCGCAGGAACATTCCCTTTGATGGCTGTTAACGGCTGTATGTCTCCGTCAATGACAGGAATCGATTCAAGCAGCCCTTCTGTGTAAGGATGAAGCGGCTGTTCAAACAACTCTTCAACAGTCCCATTTTCAACAACCTGTCCGCAGTACATGACAATCACTCGATCTGCAACTTCAGACACGACACCTAAATCATGTGTGATAAGAAGAATAGATGTACCAAAGGTAGAGCATAAATCTTTCATTAATGTGAGTACCTGTGCTTGAATGGTCACATCCAGGGCAGTTGTTGGTTCATCTGCAATGAGAAGCTTCGGGTCACAACTTAACGCTATGGCAATCATCACTCTTTGCCGCATGCCGCCTGATAAACGATGCGGATAATCTTTCATGATTTGCTCCGGGCGGGAAAAACCAACAAGCTTCAGCAGATCAACCGCTTTTTTGACCGCTTCTTTTTTTGAAAGTTTTTTGTGATAGATGAGGATTTCTGTTATTTGTTCTCCGATGGTTAAGACGGGATTAAGTGAGGTCATGGGTTCCTGAAAGATCATAGATACATCATTACCGCGGATGTTGCATAATTCCTTTTCACTATATGTAACAAGGTCCTTTCCATCAAGTTTGATGGAACCGTCCATAATTTTCCCACCCGTTCCATGAATCAGACCCATAATAGATAAGGACGTAATACTTTTGCCAGAACCAGACTCACCGACTAATGCGACAGTTTCTCCTCTGTTGATGCTGAAATCAACGCCATCCACAGCAGGTATCGGTTCCTTTTTTCGAAAAAAATATGTTTTTAAGTTTTGCACTTCAAGCAGCGTGCTCATTCATTCGCCCCTTTCTCCATAGATCAATAGAATTGAACCTGAATATTCCGTCTTTTTAAAATAAAAAGAATTATTTGTATATTATTACATCGCTATGACGAAATCAAGAAGTATTTAGTAAATTTGTAATATGTCTCTTTTTATGTGAATTATTCACTTTGTGATTCTATCGCCTTTAAAAAGGTTTCTGCTGGCTCTGCAATCATAGACTCCTCGCTGATTCGGTGCTCATTGAAATATTTTTTCACAATATAAAACCCGGTAGCATAACCAAGCATTTTAGGGTAGTTCCCTTTTCCATAAAGAAGATTCTGTATCAGCCTTTCGTCGTCCTGGACTCTTTGATCAAGATGACTGGATACCCATTTCTTGTACATACGCTGAAGCTGTTCTTCGCTATAGAAGGTGGTCCATTTCGCTGTATAGTTTTCTCCATATCTATGATACACAGCATATTCAGCGAGCCCCTCCATCATGATTGTATCGAGGAATGTAAAGTCTTTTTCTTCTTTTGAGAGAAAATGCAGCCTGCATACATGGTGATATTCGTGAGTCAGCAATGTACCGATTCGCTCCTTCGGGGTATTTGGAGACAAAAAAAGAAAGACCTTGTCATCAAATGCCATGCCGGATTGATAATAAAATTGCTCTCTGATTTCTCTGCTGCTCTCGTTGACAGGTAAAATAAACACAGGAATGTCTGGACCTTCCCACTGCTTTTGAAGCGTTTGATATTCTTTCATGACAAGCTTGAAGTACCCTTTTTCCTTGAGCTTGTCGATCATGTTTTTGCACGAGCTCCAAGACCGAACCATCCCGTGATGCTGCAGGTGAGCGAGGATAGACGACCATTCTTTTTCCTCGGCCCCTTTAAAATAAGGAACAAAGCGCGCTGCAAGCTCCTGAAATGATGATGATTGATGAATGAGATATTGTGTATTGATCAGACCCATACCGCTGAACACCTCCATTTTCATCATATGCAAAAAAGCGGCGATCTGTTTATCGACCGCCGCTTTCTCAGAAAGTATTACGCTTCGTATTTTTTGAAAATAATTGTCGCATTATGCCCGCCAAAACCAAGTGAGTTACTTAAAGCCACTTGTACTTCTTTTGAACGTGCTTCATTTGCTACATAATCAAGATCACATTCTTCATCCGGTGTTTCAAGATTAATGGTTGGAGGAAGGACGCTGTCTTTAATCGCAAGAACAGAGAAAATGGCTTCTACTCCGCCTGCTGCGCCAAGTAAGTGACCTGTCATTGATTTTGTCGAACTGATCGCAAGCTGGTTCGCATGCTCTCCGAACACTTCTTTTATCGCCATTGTTTCAAATTTATCATTGTAAGGTGTGCTTGTACCGTGGGCATTGATATAATCAATATCTTCCACAGACAACCCTGCATCTCGAATCGCTTCTTTCATTGCACGGACGCCGCCTTCTCCATTTGGAGCTGGTGCTGTAATATGGTAGGCATCTCCAGTTGAACCATAACCAACGATTTCTGCATAAATGGTCGCACCACGTTTTAAGGCATGCTCAAGTTCTTCAAGAACAATAATCCCTGCACCCTCACCCATGACAAATCCGTCACGGTTTTTGTCGAACGGACGGCTTGCTGTCTTTGGATCAGGATTTGTCGAAAGGGCTTTGTTCGCACAGAAACCTGCAAACGACATTTTTGTTAATGGCGCTTCTGTTCCGCCTGTGATCATTGCATCTGCATCTCCGCGCTGAATAACTTTAAATGCATCACCAATCGAGTTTGTTCCTGTTGCACATGCTGTCACCGTACAAGAGTTAACCCCTTTTGCGCCAAGTGCAATAGAGATTTGGCCTGTCGCCATATCAGGAATCATCATTGGGACGAAGAATGGACTGACGCGTCTTGCCCCTTTATTTGAATACACTTCAAACTGCTCTTCAAATGTTTCAAGCCCGCCAATACCAGACCCAACCCATACACCAACACGCGGTGCGATTTCATCTGTGATTTCAAGACGTGAATCTTCCAGCGCTTTTTGAGCTGCAACAACTGCATATTGTGTGAAGCGTGCCATTTTTCGCGCTTCTTTTTTCTCCATGTAATCTTCAATGTTAAAATCTTTTAGTTCTGCCGCTACTTTTGCGGTATATTCACTTGAATCGACACGTGTAATCGGTCCAACCCCTGATACACCCGCTAAAGCATTTTTCCATGTTGACTCTACATCGTTGCCAAGAGGTGTCAAAGCACCTAATCCTGTAACAACTACTCGTTTCTTATCCATTAATTTGTGCACCCCACTCTTTTATCGGCCCCATCGCATAGCGATTGCGCCCCAAGTTAATCCGCCACCAAAACCAACCATTACAATCACATCGCCGTCATGAATTTTTCCGGCTTCGATTTCTTCACATAGTGAAATTGGAATGGATGCTGCTGATGTGTTTCCATATTTATGAACCGTCTTCGACATTTTTTCAACTGGAAGCTCTAAGCGTTCGCGTGCTGCTTCCATAATGCGAATATTTGCTTGATGCGGGATCAAGAAATCAACGTCTTCTTTTGATAGTCCAGCTTTTTCAATGACATTTACACTTGACTCTCCCATTTGTCTTACAGCAAATTTAAATACTTCTCGTCCATTCATGATTGTATGATCTTTTTCATCTAAGTACAAGTGCTTCCCGCCGCTTCCATCTGCTCCAAGTTCAAATGATAGAATTCCTTTGCCTTCGCTGACTTCTCCCAGCACAGCAGCTCCAGCTCCATCTCCAAACAAAACAGCAGTATTACGGTCATCCCAGTCTGTAATGCGAGAAAGCTTTTCTACACCGACAACAAGCACGTGTTTGTAAGTTCCTGATTCGATAAATTGTTTTCCAGTAACAAGCCCATACATAAAGCCAGCACACGCAGCGCTAATATCCATTGCACATGCTTTATGTGCACCGAGCTGCTCTTGAATCATGCAAGCAACTGTCGGAAATGCTTGATCTGGCGTGACTGTCGCCACAAGAATCATATCGATATCTTCTGCAGCCACATCTGCGGCAGCTAATGCTTTTTTTGCAGCAGCAAGCGCCATATGAGATGTATTGACATCATCAGATGCAATTCTTCTTTCTTCTATACCTGTTCTAGTACGAATCCACTCGTCAGAAGTTTCAACCATTTTTTCTAAATCATGATTTGTTAATACTTTTTCAGGTATATAGCGGCCAAGGCCAATAATTCCAGCATTCATTGAATAAGACTCCTTTTACTCATACGAGCATGTGATATTGTGATCTTATATTAGTATCTGGTACTAATTTTACCTTATTTTTTTCTTCTTGGCAATACAAACGTCTAACCTTTCCTCTCACTTTTTTCATAGATTAATGATATATACCAATAGTAGAAAGGAACATGTGATATGGCACAAAAAGATATTTTCTCAGCAATGATGTTTGGACAGCCGATTGAGAAGGAGAAAAGCAAGACAGAGGCAAAGGAGGAACGTGCGGAGACATCTTCAAGTGAGGATTCAATTGACTACATGCATGTCATGAATCAAATTGGGAACATTATGAACTCCATTGATGAGCTGAAGCCTGTGTTTAAAGATGTTGGCCCTATGATTAGTGCCTTCAAGAAAAAATTATCATAAAAAAAGCCACTATTCTGTGGCTTTTTCTGATTCTGCATCTTCTGCATCTGCTTTTCCAAGCTCGTATGCTTCCTGCATGACAGATGTAAATAATGTTAGAAGCGGCTGAAGTGCTTCAGGGTCAAGCTGAATCCCTGCTTTATCTAACTCTTCCTTCGCCTGCGGAAAATACTTCATGGCAATTTGTAAAAATTCCATCGATTTTTCGTGCTGCATGTCGTCGTCTCCTCACTTTTCATTTGGCAGTTTTCCTGTTTTTTTGTAAGACGCAATATCACTTTCAATGTCTTTCACAAAAGCGTCGTCAATGGTGGAGCTAAATTTCCCCATCTCGACCACTCCTTCTTTAAAATCAAAGGAGTACTCATCTTGTTCATTTAGCTTGCCTTCATTAAACTTCTTTGCAATGATACTGTACGCCTTATCAACATGCTGTACAGTGCTCGTTAAAACTGTATGGCTGCCGAGGTTGGATTGATCGGTGACGTACCCGATCGCTGATAAATTATCGGCTTTGATTTGTTCAATGACAGGGATATTATAACCATCACCTGCTGGATACACAACATCAACGCCCTGCTTTTTTAATTTTTGATAGAGCTCCACCGCTTTGTCAGCATCATCCCAGTTTTCGACAAATTCTGCTAATACTTGTACATGTTCATCTTGATATTTTGCTCCTTTGATAAAGCCGTCTACTTCACTTTGCCAATCATATGTAGCAAGAATACCAATCTTTTTTGTTTTTGACATATGTGCAGCTGTCATGCCTCCGAAAAAGCCCATCGCTTCACCTTTAAACGTCACGTTTGTGACATTGCCCGCCTGAGGCTTGTTTCCATTGACCGTAATAAATTGTATGTTTGGATAATCTTCACTGATCAAATTAAAAATTTCACTGTATTCATTGCCATGGCCAATAATTAAATTGACTCCTTTTTTATGGAATTCTTCAATGGCATCAACGATTTTCTCCTTGTCGACCATTCCTTCCTTATAATAAACATCTACACCAAATGTTGATTGGATACTTAATAAGCCTTTATAACCTTTCGTTCCCCAAACTTGATCATTGATCGTATCGGGGACGAGTAAACCCACCTTCTCAATTTTTCCTTTTAAAGGCGCCTGCGAGCAGGCAGATAATAGAAGAAGGAACGAAAAGATCATGACAAGCCGCTGGTACTTCATGCCATGTTCAACTCCCTTTTACAACATGCAGTGATGAACCTGTATGTTAAATATAGGTTTATTTTATACTGAAAAAAGATAAGATGGAAGATCATTCTTGCTTTTTGTCGAAAAATGTTGAGTTTTGTCTTTTCCATTCTGCAATCATGTCTTCTGCTTGTTTGTCATCTGTTTGGCTTTCTACCTTCAATTCATACGTCATGTCCTGTCTTTGACCTGTGTCCGAAGCCCATTGTAACAATTCCTTTGCCACATCTTCTACAAAAAGTGAATCTGCACGCTTTGTTTGATCTTCATTGAGTGTCCATGGTCCGAACATGCGAGGAAGAATAACTGCCGGCACATTCTGTTTCGCTGATTCGTTTTCAGGTTTTTCATAAAGAATCTGGTACATGCCATGCTCTGCTTTGATGTCTTTCTGCCTGTTATGCGGTTCCTCTGATTGAATAAAAATGAGGTCATACGTGTCTTTGCTATCCTGAAGGTCAATGACACGAACGAGATCATTTCTGCCCAGCCACATCATCCGCTCTTCTAACAGTGCCTTTTGTTCTTCTTTAAGATCATGAGGACGCGTGATATCCACTTGAATGCCCTCTTTCATCATATATTCACAAAGTGTCAGGCCAAAAAACTCATCTGCACCTATGATCAGTCCTGTTTCCATGTTCACGTCCCCTTTTTTAATATCGAATAAAAAGAAGAGCCCTTTCTATGAAGGGCTGTTATCATCCTATTCATCACAATTCTCTTTCATGCGATTTATAAAACTTGTGAATGGATTGAAAGATTCTTCTCGGATGATCAAACATATGCAGCGTGAGATCGACCTGACAATGTTCTGGATTTTTCATATGCTGATCAATAAAAGGCTTTGCGTGAAGTTCATATGCATAAGGTGCGCCGTTTAGCCTTTGCCATATATGAATCGGTACATGAGCAGAATGAACAGGACAAGAAGGCAGTGGATACGTTTCAGCTTCCTTTTCAGAACAGCCATAGCTCTCTGCTAACTCTTTGAGCAGCTGCTTATAAAAGAATTTGTGTTCCTTTTCTCTTTCTCGTTGTGCATCCAGATTCAGACATGGATTCACCATCGCAATGGACCTTAGTACTTCAGGCATCTCCTCAGCAAGGCTCATAGCAACAAGTGCACCCATTCCCTCTGCGAGCACATGAATTTCCCGGTTTAATATTTCTTGTTTTAGTGTGTGATGCACGAGCTGCTTGGCACTAAAAACAGCATCTTCGCATCCCCAGTGATTCCCATGAAGATGACTATTAAACAATGTATATCCTTCATCCTTTAAGGCAGTTAAAAGCTGGTTTCTTCCATAATGCTGAAGCCAGAATGATGTATTTTCCTGCACAAAGTGATTTCGGTCACCGAGGATTAGAATGCCAAAGCCATTTGGTTTTTGAGGAAGGTGAATGATGTTCCACTGGGAACCAAGCTGGAAAAAACGTTCGCTTACACCCATATGGCCAGCCTCCTTTCAGTGATTCTGCTTTCTATGATATGAACAACAACTCTTGTAGGAATAAGGAAATCCCCTAAAGACAGAAGAATTCTTTTTATTTTTATAGCAGAAGGTCTTAAAATGGTCACATAAAGGCGGAAAACAGTCTTTTCCCTTCACTTGCATCTATGGTATGATAATCAATAGATTGTTACATAAAGGACGGTGGGATTATGCATTATATTATCACCCTCATTTGGACTTTTCTGCTGACACATATGGCTGGTTACATCGTTGCCTCTATGAATGGAGCTGCTTATGATTTTACGCTCACTTCCATTCTTGCAGTTGTGTTTACGGTTATTTTATTCATCTTTGCTGAAGTAAGTCCAATGAAAGAAACGGAAAGTTCAACAAAACATTCTTAATATGACTTGTGAAAAAGAGCTAAATTGATGTTTAGCTCTTTTTTCTTTCTTTTCAGAGTGATTGCGGCACGCTAAAACCCCCTGCCTTAAACATACAGGGGGTTTTTATTGTTTATACCTCGACGGTTTCGGACTTCTGTTTGCCCTCTGTCAAATGGCTTTTCGCAAGCCCTGTAAACAGGAAGATCGCGATACCTGATAAAATTTCAAGGATTCCTCCGCCAGCAATGACAGGTCCCGCTCCAAATCTTTCTGCCAGGACGCCTGATACGACAGCTGCAAGCGGGAGAAAGACATTTGATGAGGCATTGATCACAGCATATACTTGCGGCTGATCCTCTTGGTCAACAGATGTTTGAATAATGACCATTTCCGGCACATTGATCGCACTGACAGCAGCTCCGAAAATAAAGGAAGCAAGCAGAACAACCGGCAGCCATGTACTCATCCCTGTCATAAAGAATGCAGCCCCTTCAATCATGCCAGCGACAATAAAGAACAAACCAAATCTCTTAATTTTCACCTTTGCCAGAGCAAAGCCCATCATAAACGCGCCAACTGCGGCAACACCTCTTAAAATGGAATACACCATGGAGTCGCTTTGCAGCGCTTCTGCTACGTATACCGCTGACAGTGCCTGCCACGGAGCTGCTGCGACATTCATTAAAATACAATACAGCGTGAGCGCAAATAAAATGTGGTGGTTTTTGACAACGAGAAACCCTCTTTTTAAGTTATACAAATATGTATTCTTCGCTTGTTTAATGCCCGCTGCTTTTTCTTCATCGGTTTTCTTTAGTTTGACCCCGATAATAAACAGACCAGAAATCACAAATAAAGCAGTGGTGATCAGCAGAGTATCTGCAGGTCCAATTAATTTAACCAAAAGACCAGCTACCATGACTGCTGCAAGTGCAACAATCTCAAAAGAAGATTGCAGGATTGCATTTGCTTTTTGAATGAGATGCTTTGGAACAATCTGCGGTAAGATCGCCACCGAAGCTGGATTATATGCTGCACCTGTTGCCGATTGAATAACCATTAATGAAATCAATAACCATAGAGGCAATAGATGCGAAAAGTGCAGAAGTGGAATAATGAGTACAATTGTTGCTCGAACAACATCTGAAGCGAACATCCATTTAGACAAATGGTGCTTTTTCATAAGAGGTCCTAAAATTGGGGCTAACAAAGATGAAGGGAGAACCGTTACTGCTAGAAGAAGTCCTGTACCGAGCGCTCCATCCCCTCTTAAAATCAATAGCCAAAGGACGGATGTAAAAGCAAAACTTTCCCCTGTGTTTTTAATGAGTCTTGATATGAATAATGAGGTGAAGCGTTTATTCCAAACACTTTCACTGAGATTCATCTTTTCCATCACACAAATCCTTTCAACAATATATTACATATTTTACCTTAAGTTCTCTCTTTTTCATACTATTTATTTGAAAATTTGAACTTAATTGTTTTTTATTATAAAGAAAAAAGAGGCATGACACATGCCTCTAAAGTCTTATTCCTGCTGACTCTTAGTCAATTGCTTACGGCTTTCTTTGGTAGGTCCAAACACGATTATGGTTCGAGTTATCAGGAAAGACGTCGCCTGCTTTAAGCTTAATCTTTAAAGGATCTTTCACCATACTGCCAGTTTCACCGATCTCGATATACACACCATTATTCGGTGCTTTATTCCCTGATTTAAACTGATGCTGCTGACCCATTTTCATCCTCCTTTCTCGATTGATGTTATTATGTCCCGTCCCTTGCCTCTCCAATCCTTTATGCAAAAAGTCCCTGCTCATACGAGTCAGGGACACTTGGATTTATTTGGATAGTTGATACATAAGTTCTTTCATTAACGCTTTTTGCACATGCAGGCGGTTTTCTGCCTGTTGAAATACTTTTGAGTGCGGCCCGTCAATAATATCTGCCGTCACTTCTTCCCCGCGATGTGCCGGGAGACAATGAAGGAAAATATAATCCTTTGCTGCATGACTCATCAGTTCGTTATTGACTTGATATTCTTTAAATTCAGCAAGACGTTTCTCTGTTTCTGCTTCCTGCCCCATGCTTGTAAACACATCTGAATAAATAACATCTGCATCTTTTACAGCTGCAACAGGATCTGTTGTCACGGTCACTTCTGCCCCTGATTGTTTTGCAAACTCACGGGCAGTGTCTGTGACTTCTTGAAGTGGTTCATAGCCTTTTGGTGATGCAACCGCAATGTCACAGCCTAGCTGCGCACAGCCGACCATCAAGGAGTGCGCCACGTTATTTCCGTCACCGATATAAGCCACTTTGATTCCTTTTAAAGTACCTTTTGTTTCTTTAATGGTTAATAAATCAGCAAGCGCCTGACATGGATGTGAGTAGTCGGTTAATCCATTAATGACTGGAATAGACGCGTATTGTGCAAGCTCTTCAACCTTCTCATGTTCAAAGGTTCGAATCATAATACCGTCGACATAACCAGACAGCACCTGCGCTGTATCACTGATGGTTTCTCCTCTGCCAATTTGCAAATCATTTGAGCTGAGGAAGAGCGCATGTCCTCCTAGCTGCGTCATCCCCGCTTCAAACGAGACACGGGTTCTAGTTGAAGATTTTTCAAAGATCATCGCTAACGTTTTTCCTTTGAATAAATCTTGATATGGGTTTTGTTTCATTTCTTCCGCTTTTTCAATTAAATATGCAATCTCATGGATTGAGAAATCTTTTAATGATAAAAAGTCTTTTCCGTATAATGCCGGTTGCACGTCGACTTGACTCATGCCGTCACTTCCTTTTTATATAATTCATGGAGCGATACTGGTGATACATCTCCATTTTTTCCTTGCAGGAATGCTTGAACTGTTTCATATTCGGTTAGGACTTGAACGCCGTGTGTGAGTGCTTTTACACGCTGCTCTTTTGCCTCTTCATCTTCTCCTAAATGAATATGAAGGGATTTATCTTCATTCTGCAGCCAAGATTCAAAGCTGCCAGTCCAGACGTCAAAGCCTGCATGCTTCGCTTCATCTATCAATTGCTCGCTGCCTTGTATAAAAAGGCTTCCTTTTTTCTTCCAGATCGGCGCAAATACTTTTTTCAATGCGCTTTCGGCGTTCTTGCCTACACACATTCCTTCTCCTGTCGCTTTCATTTCAGGTGTCAGCTTGAGGTCGATATCTTGAATGGCATGTGATGAGAACACTGGGAATTTGACCGCTGTCCCCCCTTTGTTTTTCGTTGCAGGGTTTAGTTCTTCAAGCGACGCACCAGCTAATAATTGAGTGGCCATTGGGATCATATCGATGCCCATTACCTTACTGACGACTGGTACAGTCCGGCTTGCCCGCGGATTCACCTCTAATACAAGCGCCTGATCCCCTTTGATGACAAATTGGATATTCATAATGCCCTTGAATGATAATTTCTTCGCTATTTGTTCAGACGCGGTATGCACCTGCTGTTTGATGTCTTCACTGATTGAGATACTTGGTAAAATGGCAAAGCTGTCACCTGAGTGCACGCCCGCTTTCTCAATATGTTCTACGATGGTTGGAATGAACGCCTTTTTTCCGTCAGAAATAAGATCCACTTCAATTTCTTTTCCCGTGACGTACTCATCAATTAAGATTGGGTATGGCAAATGATCTGGCTGATCAAGCAGTGATGCCAAATGTGCTTCTGACTGAACAACGATCATTCCCATTCCGCCAATGACATACGATGGGCGAATTAATACAGGGTAACCGATGCTTTTCGCATGTACGAGTGCTTCTTCTTTTGAATGAGCCGTATCTCCTTTTGCGTGAGGAAGATTCAGTTCATCAAGAAGCTGATAGAATAAATCGCGGTCTTCAAGTGCATCCAGCGTATCAAAGGACGTACCTAACAATGTGACACCGGCTTTTTCTAAGCCTTCTGCGACGTTGATCGCAGTCTGTCCGCCAAATTGGACAATGACAAAATCAATTTGTTCTGCTTCCACAACGTTTAGGATGTGCTCTAATGTAATCGGCTCAAAATATAAACGATCTGCAATCTCATAATCAGTACTGACTGTTTCTGGATTGTTGTTCATCATGATGGTTTCAAATCCAAGCTTTTGCAAGGTCAGAACGCCATGAACAGCGCTATAATCAAACTCGACCCCCTGCCCGATTCGAATTGGACCAGAGCCAATGATGAGTGCACGCTGCTTTGTTTTTTCTTGATGTTCACCATCGCTTTTGCCGAAGTAGGTGGAATAGAAGTAATTCGTTTTAGCATCAAATTCCGCCGCACATGTGTCGACAATTTTAAATGAAGCAGCAATGCCGTATTCTTGACGAAGCTGCCTGATTGACTCTTCCGTGTGACCCGTAAGCAGAGCAATCGTTTCATCAAGGAAACCCTTTTCCTTTACCTTTTTCAAGGTATCTTTTGATAGCGTCCCCTTAAGATCTTTCAATTCTTGTTCGAGCGTAATCATATTCTGGAACACATGTAAGAAGAATCGATCGATTTTCGTCGTTTGATGAATCGTTTCAACCGTTTCTTGTCTTGAAAGAAGCTCCATAACAGCGAAAAACCGGCGATCGTCTGGTGTTTTGATAAGTTCAAATAAAAGTTCTGTCGATTGCTCTTTCAGTTCTGGCAGGTGGAAGCCCTTCGTTTTAATTTCAAGTGATGCAACTGCTTTTTGAATGGCTGACTCTAAATTCCGATCAATCGCCATGACTTCACCAGTCGCCTTCATTTTTGTGCCTAATTGACGGTCTGCCTGTTTAAATTTATCAAACGGCCAGCGCGGGAATTTCACGACAACATAATCTAGTGCCGGCTCAAAACTAGCATAGGTTGTACCTGTAAGCGGGTTTTTCAATTCGTCTAGCGTATAACCCACCGCAAGCTTAGCTGCCATTTTCGCAATCGGATAGCCAGTTGCTTTTGATGCAAGAGCAGAAGAACGGCTGACCCGAGGATTCACCTCAATGACAAAGTATTCTTTACTGAGTGGATCAAGGGCAAATTGAATGTTGCAGCCGCCGACTACATCCAGCGCTGAAATGATTTTCAGGCTCGCTGAACGGAGCATTTGATAATCCTGATCCGTTAATGTTTGGGAAGGTGCAACGACAATCGAGTCTCCTGTATGCACACCAACTGGATCGATATTTTCCATGTTGCATACCGTGATACACGTATTTTGACGGTCTCTCATGACCTCATATTCGACTTCTTTAAAGCCAGCTATGCTTTTTTCAACTAAACACTGGTGAATCGGACTCGCTAAAAGAGCTCCTTCAATGAGCGGCTTAAACGCCTCCTCTGTTAGAGCGATTCCGCCGCCTTTACCGCCAAGTGTGTATGCTGGTCTTAGGATGACTGGGAAGCCGACTTCTTTTGCAAATTGAAGAGCATCTTCCGCATTATCCACAATTTCACTATCCGGCACAGGTTCGTTCAAATGCTTCATGAGAGCACGGAATTTCTCTCGATCTTCACCGTTTTCAATGGTTTCAACTGACGTTCCGAGCAGGGTCACCCCATGCTTTTTCAGCACACCGGCTTTTTCTAACTCGACAGCAAGGTTTAAAGCCGTCTGTCCGCCAAGGTTGGCTAAAAGACCATCTGGTTTTTCCTTTTCAATAATTCTTGTCACTGAATCAACTGAAAGCGGTTCAAAATAGATTTCATCAGCAAATGACTCGTCTGTCATAATGGTTGCTGGGTTATTATTCACTAAGATGACTTTGTAGCCTTCTTCTTTTAAGGCCATACATCCTTGTGTTCCTGAGTAATCAAATTCTGCTGCCTGACCAATGATGATTGGACCAGACCCGATGACTAGAATGGTTTGTATGCTTTGATCTTTAGGCATGTGCGACTTCTCTCCTTGCTTGTTTCACTTTCTCAATAAAATCATCGAATACCCATTCACTTTCAGCAGGCCCTGGGTGTGCTTCTGGATGAAATTGAACTGACATAATCAGCTTTTCTTTATGAATGAACCCTTCTACAGATCCATCATTGACATGAAGGAATTTCACATCCACTTCTTTGTCATTCATGCTTTTTTCATTCACAACATAGCTATGGTTCTGACTTGTCATAAAGACACGTTTGGATTCTGTATCCTGGACAGGATGATTCGCTCCCCTGTGGCCAAATGGCAGCTTATACGTATCTCCGCCAAGTGCAAGAGCGATTAATTGGTGACCTAGGCAGATCCCAAGTGTCGGAAATGACATCATGATGTCATGAATTGTTTTTAAATACGGTGTCATGGTTTTCGGGTCTCCAGGTCCGTTTGACAAGAGGATCGCATCCGGCTTGATCTCAAATACCTTTTCCATTTGTTTATATGGAATGACGGTTACTTTACAGCCGCGCGCTGCAAGCGAATCTGCAATTGATTTTTTAAAGCCAAAATCAATGAGCGCCACATGCTCCTCACCGCTGCCTTGTGTGTAGATCTCGCTATCTGTCACCTGTTCGACGACATTGTCTTGTTTCATTGCAGGCGGTGTTTCGTTTTCGTCTACACTGAGCACAGCGTTCATCGTTCCATTTGCCCGGATGTTTTGCACAACTGCGCGCGTATCTGTATGTGTCAGAAGCGGGATATTCCACTTTTGTAAATATTCTTTTAAGCTGACCGCTGCAAGATGATGTGAAAAATGCTCTGCTGCCTCGTAAACAACTACCGCTTTTACTTGAGGCTTCTTGCTCTCAAAGTCTTCATGGTTAATGCCGTAATTTCCGATCAGCGGATAAGTGAAAACAATGATCTGACCTTTATAGGAAGGATCTGTGAGCACCTCTTGATAACCTGTCATACCTGTAAAAAAGACCACTTCACCTGTGATGCCAGCTTCTCCTGTCAGATCTCCTTCAAAAGAGGCTCCATCTTCTAAATTTAAATAACCCTTCATGCTTATGTCACCCCAAAATTGAATAATTAATGATATAAATGCATTTTTATACGTTTGTTTGTAAAAAAAATTTACACCGAAACTGTTTTATTGGCTAATACTTGAACAATTGTTTCGATCGCTTGATCCAGCTCTGCTTTCTTCACATTCAGCGGAGGTAATAAACGAATGACATTCGGACCAGCTGGAAGCACCAGCAGCCCTTGTTCTCTAAGAGCTGTGATATAGCCGGCGACTGGCTGATCACATTCAATACCTGCCATCAATCCTTTTCCCCGCACTTCTTTTACGATATTCAGCTGTTTGACATTTTGCAGCTTTTCTAACAGGTAATCACCCTTTTCTTTCACTTCTGAAAGAAACTCTTCTTTGAAAATGACATCGAGTGTCGCATTCACAGCCGCCATGGCAAGCATATTTCCACCAAATGTTGTACCATGTGAACCTGGCGAGAATGCATCTCCTAGAGCTTTTTTCCCTATGACTGCACCAACTGGAAAGCCGCTTCCTAACCCTTTTGCCGAAGAGATAATATCAGGGTCAAGACACGTCTCTTCGTACGCAAATGCTGTTCCTGTTCGACCGATGCCGGTTTGGATTTCATCTACAATCAGCAGTGCTTCATGCTTTTTGCAAAATGCTTGAACGGCTTCTAGAAATTCTGGTGTCGCTGGATTCACTCCACCTTCACCTTGCACAACCTCCAGCATCACCGCTGCCACATCATCGACTTCACACGCTGACATAGCGTCTGGATCATTAAACGGTACGTAGTGAAAGCCTTCTAGCATAGGGCCAAAGCCAGTTTTGATTTTATCTTGGCCTGTCGCAGCCATACCAGCATACGTGCGCCCATGGAAAGAGTGCAAAAATGTAATGATATTTGTTTTCCCTGTCGCTTTACGTGCTAATTTAATGGCACCTTCATTTGCCTCTGCCCCGCTATTGCAGAAAAACACGAGATCCCCTGAACTGTTTTCTGCCAGCTTTTCTGCTGCTTTTTCTTGCAGTCCATTTTCAAATAGATTTGAAACATGCCAGACGTGGTCAAGCTGTTCCTTAATGGCTTCATTGACCTTTGGGTGATTGTGGCCTAAATTTGTAACCGCAATGCCTTGTATAAAGTCTAAATATTTTTTTCCATTTGTATCGACTGCCCAAGAACCTGCAGCCTCTTTAATTTCAACATTCCACCGACCATAAGTTTGAAAGAGATGACTCACAGGACCGCCTCCTTTTGTTTCACAATTCTTGTTCCTTTAAAGGTTTCTCCTGTAAAGATACTGCCTTTGCCATTTACGATCATCACTTCATCCACATCACCTGATAAAGCACTCAATGCGGATTGTACTTTTGGAATCATTCCCCCGGAAATAATGCCTTCATCAATGAGTGAAAGGGCTTCTTGTTCGGTGACGACATCTAATAGTTCACCATTTTTTAAAATGCCTTCAACATCTGTGACAAACATAAGCTTATCAGCCTTCATGGCTCCGGCGACAGCTGATGCTGCTAAATCGGCATTCACATTTAAGGTTTGGCATTCTTCCGTCATAGACAGCGGCGCAATCACAGGAATGAATTGTTTTTCCATGAGTGCTTCTGCCATCTCTGGATGAACTTCTTTGATTTCGCCAACGTACCCGTAAACGTCTTGATCAAGGAAATCGGCGACAAGCATCTGCCCATCTTTACCGGATACGCCGACAGATGAAATATCATGCTTTGCGAGCTCTGACACAAAGTATTTATTGACCGTTCCCGAAAGAACCATTTCGGCTACCTCTAACACAGGCTTCGTTGTTTTACGTTGCCCGTCAACAAATTCTGTTTTCACTTCTAATTTTTGCAGCATGTCGGTGATTTCAGGTCCTCCGCCATGCACGATAGCCAGTTTAAATCCAGCGGCTTGAAGTGAGCGGACATTTTCATAAAAGGTATCTGAAAGTTCTCGAATGACACTGCCTCCACACTTGAACACGATCGTTTTATTCATGTCTATCTCCTTCTTTATGTGCGATAGCTCGCGTTAATTTTCACATAATCATAGGTAAGGTCACAGCCCCATGCTGCTGCTTCACCATTCCCCTCACTCATTTGAATGAAAATCGTAATCTCATCCTGCTCTAGATATGCTTTTGCTTCCTCTTCTGAGAATGGCTGCGGTTCATTGCGTTTGAACAAACATTGTCCGCCTAAATAGACTTCTACCTCTTCCGGTGTGACGGATGCTGCGCTATGACCAATGGCTCCAACGATTCGTCCCCAGTTGGCATCCGTACCATATACGGCAGTTTTAACAAGACTTGAACCAACGATTTTTTTTGCAATGATGCCGGCTTCCAAGTTATTTTTAGCACCAGCGACTTTCGCTTCAATTAATTTTGTTGCGCCTTCTCCATCTCTCGCAATCTCTTTGGCTAAATCCTCGCAAGCTAGTTTTAATCCTTCTTTAAACAATGGCCACTCTGGATGCTCTTCATTGAGTACATCGTTTTCTGCCATGCCATTTGCCATCACGAGCACCATATCGTTTGTCGAAGTTTCTCCATCGACGGTAATTTGATTAAAGGTCACATCCGTAATGTCACGAAGCGCTTGCTGTAAGGCTTCCTGTTCAACATTTGCATCTGTTGTGACAAAGCCAAGCATTGTCGCCATGTTCGGGTGAATCATGCCAGAGCCTTTTGCTGCTCCTGAAATGATAATCTCTTTTTCGTCTATCGTAAGAGTGTATGCTGTATTTTTAATGACAGTATCTGTCGTTAAGATCGCTTCTTCAAAATGGCCTTTTTCGGCTTTTGCTTCTTTTAAATCGGCGATGCCCTTTTTGATTTTATCCATCTCCAGACATTCCCCAATGACACCAGTAGAAGAAACAGCAATGTAATCAGGTGCTACACCTAACATATCTGCACAGGCTGCCTGCATGTCGTATGCGTCTTTTAATCCCTGCTCACCAGTACATGCATTGGCGATAGCACTATTGACAATGACACCTTTTAATTGTCCAGTCTTTTTTAAGCTTTGTTGTGTGACTTTGAGAGGCGCAGCTTGAAAGTGACTTTGTGTGTAGACCGCTGCACTTGCTGCTGGTACTTCGCTGACGATGAGGCCAAGGTCTTTTTTTGAATAGCGCAAACCAATGTGAATCCCCTTCGCTTCAAAGCCTTTTGGTGATGATACGTCACCGTCTATTTTAACAATGCTTTTTTCATTCAATTCGATCATGTTTGTTGTCTCCCCTGTTCTCTTATGGATAAAGAGGTGTCATTGTGAGGCCCGCCTCTTCATGTAAGCCTTTGATGATGTTGAAGTTTTGAACCGCTTGGCCGGCCGCGCCTTTCATGAGATTGTCTATGACCGACACGATTGTCAGTCTCCCTGTTCGCTCATCTAAATGAAAGCCAATATCACAGAAGTTACTGCCGTATACTTCTTTCGTTTGTGGATAAACGCCGTGATCTCTCACTCTGACAAAATAGGAATCTTCATAAAAGTCTTTCATTCGCTTCTTCAATTCTTCTTTTGTGGCATCTGTTTTTAATTGTGTATACATCGTCGCCATAATCCCTCTTGTCATCGGGACAAGATGCGTAGAAAATGTGACGTTCGCCGTCTGCGGATTCCATTCTCTTAATATTTGCTCTATTTCTGGCGTATGCTGATGCTCATTCACCTTATAAATTTTAAAGTTATCGTTTAGTTCTGAAAAATGCGTGCCAAGCGAGGCAGATCGTCCGGCACCGGACACCCCTGTTTTTGCATCTATTATAATCATGGATTCATCGATGACATTCTGTTTGATGAGCGGTGCTAAACCGAGAAGAACTGCGGTAGGAAAGCAGCCCGGATTGGCAATCACTTCAGCCTGTTGAATTTTGTCACGATTCAGTTCGGATAAACCGTACACCGCTTGCTGGACAGATGCTGCATCCGCTGCCCTTCGTTTATACCAAGCTTCATAGGTTGCTCCATCTTGAATGCGCAAATCACCTGATAAATCAATGATCGGCACTCCTTGATTCATCAGCTTTGGTGTCAGTTCACTAGATACGCCTGCTGGTGTCGCTAAAAACACAGCATCTGTCTCTTGCACAATGGCAGCCGGGTCAATGGCTTTTAATGTTTGGTCGGTCATGTTTGTCAGATGCGGATAAGATTGACTGTATGATTGCCCATCACCACTTGATGAATACAATATACATTCCTCCACATGCGGGTGATGCTTGAAGATACGAACCAATTCCGCACCACCGTACCCTGTAGCACCTATAATACCTATTTTCAACGTCAATACACCCTCTTGATCTTTGTGAAATTATTTAACATTATAACATGTATAAAAATTAATTCAATTGTATATTTAATATTTGTTTTCATTTTTTTTCAACAAAAAAACCGCATATGTTCATGAGACATGCGGATTTATCTTTCGTTTTTGATATAGAGGACCATGAGTGCACTGCATAAATATAATATGGAGCTTGCATAAAAAATGAAGTAAACGGTAAAGAAATCAGCAAACAGGCCGCCAAGCATAATGGCAATGGATGAAAATAGGGCTGTCCAAAAATGATAGTGACCGACTTCTTTCATTCTTTTGTTCTTTGTTGTCAGATCAGTGACAAGCAGTTTCTCCCCATGTTTTTGAAAGCCGCCCAGCGCACCAAGTGCAAGCTGAATGATATACACTTGCTCCACTTCTGTTATATGCGGAAAAAGCAGCAAAAGAAACGCCATACCGAACGAATGAATGATTAAAAAGAGCCGCCTGTCGGTGGTTTCCGGCAGTTTTCCTAAAAGTAAATGAATAAACGCACCGCTTAAACCAAACAGACCATAGGCGAGTCCAAACTGTGAATAGCTTGATCCAACATTTTTAATAAAAAGAATGTAAAAGGGGAATATCAAACTGCTGGCGAAAAACAGCAGACTTTGAGAGTAGACGAACCATTTCATTGCTTTTGCATTCATTGTGTATTGTACCTCTCATAAAAGTAGTTGGTAAACGTGCCATCTGGATCTGCTTGTTTTTTCTTTTGGAAAAATACATCGGTTTTAGGATAAGCCCGCTTCATTTGCGCCTTCGTTTGATAAGGCATGTACGGTAAGTAATAGCTTCCATCGTGCCGCAGCGTGATATCTGTCATTTTTCGAATGATCCGCTCTGCTTCCGCCTTCTCTTCTTTTTCGAACCCGTAATTCACTAAAAGCACAAGGGCAAACATATCTTGTTTCGCATATGAGAGATCCGCTTTTTCATTTTTTTGAACGTAGCGGATTGTGATATTCATTAGATTCAAATCTTCCTGTTGTAAAAAGGCTCTCATGTCATCGATGTACGCACGAAAACGGTCAACTGGGACGAAATATTCCTGCAGCACATCTGTGTCTGACTCATTTTTATATTCCAAAAAGGCAGAATCAGAACGCATCACATTGTTTCTTGTGATCAGCTGATCATTTTGACTTAGGAAATACTTCTTTTGCAAATTCCAGAGCAGATCTTTCCCCATATCAAATCTCCTGGAAAGGCCGAGCATAAATTTCAATGGCATAACGAGTTGATCTTCTTTCAGCTCTTGATATGATTCGTTTTTTTGATCTGAAGAGAGGGAATAATTCGTCACATACATTTCTTTCAAAAAGTTTGTTTTTGCTGTTGAGATTCTGGCAAGATGCATGCGTACTTCTTTATTGTGTTTGACATGCTTTTGAAAATAATCCGTATACTCATCGTAATCTAGAGAGGTTGTCTCCATTTTATATAATTCATCTTTTGTTAAAGAAAGATCAGCATCTAAAATGACACCGAACAATCCGTATCCCCCAATGACCGCAGAAAACAAATCATCACCTGGCTTTACTGTGACAATCTCACCATTTGCTTTTAACAGCCTAAAAGAACGTACCGTATCAATGAGTGACCCGTAGCGAATGTCACGTCCATGTGCATTTGCACTTAAAGATCCGCCAATTGTAAAGATATTCTGCGATTGCATCACCTTCACAGCTAGGCCATATGGATTCACATATTTTTGTATATCATCCCATGTAGCACCGCTTTGAACCCGAATCGTTTTCTTTTTTGGATCAAACGCTAAAATCTGGCGGAATTCCGTCATATCGAGCACGATGCCGTTTTCATAATATGTGTGGCCGCCCATACTATGCTGTTTTCCGGCAATAGAAATCGGCAGGTGTTTAGCTTTTGCTTCTTTCAATACTTCTTTTAACGTGTCTATCTCTTTCCCTTGAACAACTTTTTTGATTTTGACAGGCATGAGATGACTGACATCAGTAAAAGCCTCAAGATCCTTTTTTTTGTGTACTTGGCCTTCTCGTATAGTGATTGATATAAGAAATGCAGCAGCATATACGATCAAAAGAACGATCCATAGCCATTTTTGTTTCATGATAGGTACTCCGTTCTATAAAATTACATCCATTATATCAAGCTACTCTCTTCCTCCACCTTAATTTTTCATAAAAAAACCTGGCATGAGTTTAACTCATACCAGGCATTTTTCATTTTGTGCTTATTGAATACCGAGCGCGATTTTTGCGTATCTTGACATTTTGTCTCGTGTCCAAGGGGGATTCCATACGATGTGAACTTCTGTTTCTTTTACTTCTGGAAGATCACTTAATGCTTTTTTGACTTCATCTACGATAATTGGTGCAAGAGGACAACCCATTGATGTTAAGGTCATGGTGATATCCGCTTTTCCATTCTCATCAAGATCGACATCATAGACAAGTCCAAGGTTGACGATGTCGACATTCAGCTCAGGGTCAATCACCTGTTCTAGGGCGCCTAAAATATTTTCTTTCAATGCTTCATCCATGATATCCACTCCTTTTTCCATTAGTATAACGTACTTTTTCTTATGACTAAACGTTTGTGCTTTTCAGATGTGTCTCAAACCAGTCAATCGTTTCGAACATCGCTTGTCTTGAGACCTTATGTCCAGCTTGTCCATCAGTGATAAAACGAATCAGATGCGGATCCTGCTTATATTGTGTGGCTACTAACTCATCATATAGAGTTTTTGCGTGCCGGTAAGGGACGACAGGATCGTTTTCTGCATGCCAGAATAACAGCGGTCTTTTGTTTAATCGATCTGTTTGCAGCGTTAAATCATATGGGCGCAGAGCGTCTAATTGCAGATGAACCTCTTCGTCTGTAATGTCTTTCATCAACCCTTTGTGACGCATGTCCATGATTTGTGCTTTTAGAAATGTCGTATAGTTTGGACTTCCCATCAAGCTGACAGCGGCTTTGATCCAATCATGCTTGGCAAGTGCACCAAAGGTGGTGATGCCGCCCATGGATGTACCCGCAACGCCTATCAGATCGGCTTCAATCAATTGTTTTTCTTGAAAGTATGTTTTGAGTATATCGATTTCACGAATTTCGTTCAGGACAATTTCCCAGAACTTTGATGCCAGTTCCTCTAAGCTGAGGTTTTCTGATCTTACACCATGATAAGCACAGTCAGGTAAAATGACTCTCATGCCTTTTTCCGCCAAATGGAAGGCAAAGTGTAAATTATGCTCGCGTGCACTTGTAAATCCGTGAATAAAAAATACAAGCGGCAGCGGTTTGTCTTTATTTTCAGCTTTTACGATATGTAAAAATGGAATATCGCGCGTAATTTGCTCATCAATGGTGATCACAGCCTATGAATCCTCCTTTATCATTCCCGTCTTTGTTTATTTTAACATGTAGACAACAAAGATGTGATAAAGATACACTATAGAAAGAGGCGCTAACATGAATTGCCTCCTATCACTTACAGATCAAAGGAGATTTTATGGAGACTAAACCTTATCTAATCGCACTTGACCTGGATGGCACATTATTAAAAGATGATAAAACCATTTCTGCGCATACACTTGACGTCATTCAAAAAGTGAGAGACAGCGGGCATCACGTCTGTATATCAACAGGCCGGCCATTTCGTTCCAGCTCTCCTTATTATCAGCAATTACAGCTTGATTCACCCATTGTGAATTTTAACGGAGCGTTTGTCCATCATCCTCTTGATGAAAAATGGGGCAGATTTCATACGTCACTTGATCTTCAAGTAGTCAAACAGCTTGTAGACATTAGTGAAGAATATAAAGTGCATAATGTCTTAGCTGAAGTGTTAGACGATTTGTATTTCCATTATCATGATGAAAAACTCATTGATATCTTTAATATGAATGCAAACAAAGTCACTGTTGGAGACCTTAGGGACAACCTTGGAGAGAATGTGACGAGCGTGTTAATTCATGCAAAAGAAGAGGACGTTGGAGCCATTCGAAGCTATTTATCAGATGTCCATGCAAAAGTGATTGATCACAGGCGCTGGGCTGCCCCGTGGCACGTGATTGAAATCATTAAAACAGGCATGAACAAAGCCGTTGGACTGCAAAAGATTAGTGATTATTACGGTGTTCCTAAGGAGCGGATTGTGGCATTCGGAGATGAAGACAATGATTTAGAAATGCTTGAATTTGCTGGATGCGGTGTAGCAATGGGCAACGGAATTGATGCCGTGAAACGTGTCTCAAATGAAGTCACTGATACAAATGAACAAGATGGGATTGCAAAGTTTCTAACGAATTACTTCTCGCTTTAATTTTTCCATTCATACATAGCAGATGAAAGCGGGCATACTACCGTTAGACAGGTTGTCCTGTCAGCTTGTGTAAAGGGGCGGATTCCGAATGGGTAAAAGAAGCAAATCGAAACGCTTTATACAACAAGGTAAAGATTCAGTCAGTCTTCATGACGCACGTTTTCCTTATCGTTCGACACTTGAAGAAGCGTCAGACAGAGGAAATATGAAGACTGATGCTTCTGGAGGTTCATTGTGAGAAACGAACTTTTTGATCAAGCCAAATCGTTTACTGAAGAAGCTCTTACTTCTTCATTTTCATCTGGGTTAGAGCGTCAGCAGGCAGTCAAGCGAGCGAAAAATGCCGTATCCTCTGCATTTGCCAATTCGACAGATGCAGAAAGAAACCAGTTGCATACCTTCCAAGACTTGCTCGATGATCTCTAACATAAAAAAAGCTGTTCACCTAATGTGGACAGCTTTTTCCGATTCTCGCTTATTTGACTTGGAATGTTTTCTTCTCCGTGATTTGTTTCAGCCCTTCTGCTTTTCCTTTAAACGTTACGACTGCTTCGTATGTTCCGGGCTTTACACCGTTTGACCATGTATCTTGAAAATCATAGGCCTCGCCTTTTTTCAGCACAAAAGTTTGGATGGCCTGTGTGAACATACGGTCTTTCGAATAGCGGTATTGTTCATTCCCGTTTTCGTCATACACACTAAGCTCGAATTTTTGGCTTGTGTTAAAAGTAAATTCAAAATCTCGATCTGATTCATTTTTCAGTGACATGTTAAATTGAACTGAAGAACCTTTCTGGACGGGGTCTACTGTGAGCTCAACCGTTTTTTCTCCCATTTGACCGGATACCTCCTTGTCTGGTTCATCCTTTTTTTGTTGTCCACAAGCGGCTAAAACCAATAGAATGAGGAGAAGCACAAACCCTTTTTTCATCTGCTACCCACCTTTTAATCTCGTCTGAAAAATCCAAGAATATTGGTTGTCTGCACAATATTTGTAAAGGCTTTTGGATCGACTTCTTTAATAATTTGTTCAAGTTCATAAAGCTCATACCTTGTAATAACGATCACCATCATTTCCTTTTGCTCGTTGGTGAATGCGCCTTTTGCAGGTACAGTCGTAATGCCTCTGACCATTTTTCCGTAAATGGCTTCTTTGATTTCATCTGCTTTCTTCGTGACAATCATAGCGGTCAGCTTCTCATGTCTTGTATGGATGGCATCAATGACCCTTGTGGTCACATATAATGTGACAAGGGTATATAATGCTTTCTCCCAACCTTGTAATAATCCTGCTGTAAAAATGATGATTCCATTTAAAATGAAGAAATACGTGCCAACTGGTTTATCCTTCCACTTAGCTAAAACCATAGCAACAATGTCTAGTCCGCCTGTCGATGCCCCGTATTTGAGCGTAATCCCAATCCCTACTGCGGATATGACACCGCCAAACACAGCATTTAATAAAATATCGTGGGAAACACTCGTTTCTGGTAAAATGCCAAGGAAAATGGTCGTCAGTGCAACACTGATGATGCTGTACAAAGTAAAGGAACGGCCAACTTTCATCCAGCCTAAAATACCGACTGGAATGTTTAAAATAAATAATAGAATCCCTGTAGATACATAAAATGGCGCATATTGATCGATTAAGCTGGATAACAGCTGGGCTACCCCTGTAAAACCGCTTGCATATACGTCAGCTGGGATTAAAAATAAATTCAGTCCAATCGCATTGAGTAATGCACCAATAACGACGACAATGAGTTTTTTTGCTTCTCCAATGAACATGTTGTCATTCCTCCACTTACCATTCTCTCTATGGTTTTCCCTAAAATTTAGAATTTGAACACGAAAAGATGATTTCTATGATATAGTTAGGCTAAAAAGATGTAAAATATGGCTTATTTTTTAGAAAGAAGGGATTTATATGACTGTTCATATCATAGCAGACAGTGCTGCTGATCTGCCTCTTTCTTATTATGATGAACATAACATAACGCTCATTCCGCTCCGCGTATTGCTTGGCGAGCAGGAATTAGAGGATTTGATCACCATTGAACCAAAACAAGTATTTGATGCGATGAGACAAGGAGCCAGTCCAAAAACGTCACAGGCTTCACCAAACCGGATCAAGGAAACCTTTGTTTCTGCCGCTCAAACCCATACATCTGCCATCTATGTCGCTTTTTCATCAGAGCTTTCAGGTACATACCAGACAGCTGTGATGATGGCAAACGAAGTGAAGGAAGAATACCCTGATTTTGATTTACGAATCATTGATTCTAAATGCGCTTCACTCGGCTATGGGCTTGCTGTCAAACACGCTCAATCACTTGCCATTGACGGAAATACAATACAAGAAATTGAAACGTCTGTAAAGCATTTTTGTGAATCTTTACAACATATTTTTACTGTAGACGATTTATCGTATTTAGCAAGAGGCGGAAGAATCAGTAAAGCGTCCGCATTTGTTGGCGGTTTGTTAAGCATTAAGCCCATTTTACATGTCGAAGATGGAAAACTCATCCCGCTTGAAAAAATCCGCGGACGTAAAAAGTTGCTGAAACGCATTATTGAACTAATGAAAGAACGCGGAACGGATTGGACGAACCAAACGGTTGGTATTAGTCATGGTGATGATCCTGCACTGGCGGAAGACATGAAACAGCTGATCGAAGCCGAATTTCATCCAAAGGAAATTGATATTCAGATCATCGGCGCCGCTGTTGGGTCCCATTCAGGACCTAGTACGCTTGCGATCTTTTTTACAGGCAAATGATCATAAAAAGCACCCTTCCCTGACACAACACGGGAAGGGTGCTTTTCTTATGAAAGTTTAAATCGCTGGACGGTTTCATTTAACCTTGCCGTCATACTCATCAATTCTTCGACCTGTTTGTTCATTTGATGGAACGATTGCAGCTGTTCATTGGCTGAGGCAGAAATTTCTTCGCTGCCAGCTGCTGTTTCTTCTACCACTGCACTAATATTTTCAATCGAGTGCAGTACTTGTCCGCCAAGTTCTGTTGATTGCATAATTTGGTCATTTAAGACCGCCATTTCTTGTTTAATATGCTGCGCTTTTGTTTCTATATCTTCAAAGGAGTGTGAGGTTTTGTCCATCGCATCCTGCTGCTGAAGTGAAAGCTTGACCCCTTCTTGAACAGTTTGACTAATGGATTGAATGCCTCTTTCAATATGACTGACCATGTCAAAGATTTGTCTTGTTGCATTAGACGATTCATCAGCAAGCTTGCGAATTTCATCTGCTACAACGGCAAAGCCTTTTCCAGCTTCACCTGCTCTTGCCGCTTCAATGGCTGCGTTTAAGGAAAGCAGGTTTGTTTGGTCCGCAATGTCAGAAACCGTTTTGGCCATGGCCGAGATTCCGCTGGCGTATTGCGTGAATTCTCCTGCTGATTCTTCGATTTGTCTCGTCGCATGTGTATTTTTTTCAATCGCTTTTTTTGTTTCTGTTAACGTGTGCTTTCCGCTTTCTACGGCTTCGATGGCATCCTCTGTACTGCGGATGACCGTTTGTGAGCGTTCGGAATTTTTACGTCCATGCTGGTCCATTTTCTCAATCAAGCTGACGCCGTGCTGGAGATCTTCTGAAATCGCTTGTGATCCATTGGCCATTTCGTCTGTCGAAACAGATACTTGATTCGCAGACTCCATCATCTTTTTGTTTTCATCATTCAGGTGGATCGAGAATGTCTCTACTCGGCTTGAGACATTGCTGATTTCTTTAATCAGACTAATCAGCTGATCTGTCATTTGATTAAAGGATTCATTCAAGTCGCCGATTTCATCCTTGCGCTGAATATCCATCCGCTCCACAGCAAGGTTGCCTTCTGCGATCTGCTTTGCTCTGTAGGATAGTGATTTAATGGGTGTCACGATGGATCGCGTTAATCCAATATTCAAAAAGACGGCAATGACAATCAGTGTGAGGGCTGAGACGAGTGCACTTGTGATAATCCATTGGACATTGTCTGCTGCAGCCTCTAGATTTTGTTTATACGCTTCTTCTGCCCTTTTATTCATCGTATGCACATCGTTTAAAACGCCATCAATTCTTGCTGCCACACGTCTTGCATCCGATGCGTTTTTTTCACCAATGGCATTGTTGGCTTCCTTGGTCCACGTGTCATATTTTGAATTTAACCTTGTTAATGCCTCTTTGTTCATATTTCCTGCATGTTTGTTTAACGTTTGCAGCTGTTTTTTTGCTGTAGAAATATCGTTTTGAACGATCTCTAGCTGTTCATCTGAGAGTGTCATCGAATAATTGGTCATGGCTTGCTCGACACTTTCAAAGCTTGCCTTCGTTTTTTGTACATTTAATAAGGTTTGGACATCTGTCTCATTTGATGATTGGATTTTTGTCATGCTGACAATGATAAAGGCGATAACGCCTACTGCTAAAAGAAGTGAGATAAGTGAGTTGAGTAAAATTTTGACGCGTAAGCTCATGATGCGTCCCCCTCTTCTTTTAGAAGCGTCTGCTTCAGACCATTTAATTTTTTAGTCAGTGTCTCAGCATTTTTCAGGATCCGGATTTTTGCCATATCGATTCCATCATTGCTTAAGTCATAGACAACATGCCCGCTTTTCATTTGATTGTTTTTAACGAGCTGTTCGCTGAATTGATAGACCACTTCATCGACTTTTTTCACCATAGACGAAATGACCGCTTTTTCAGCAGTATAGTACTGATCGCTGTCTACACCAATAGCATATTTACCCTGTGACTGTGCTTCTTTTAATACACCGACACCTGAGTAGCCGGCTGCGGCATATAAAACGTCTGCTTTCTTTTTGATCATGTCTTTGGCTATTTTACTCCCCTTGCCTGCATCACTAAACGTACCGGCATAGGTAGATAAAATCTTGATTTTCGGATTGACTGATTTGGCGCCTTTTTGAAATCCTTTTTCAAAACGATGGATGACATCTGCGTCAACACCGCCAACAAATCCAATGACATCACTTTTCGTTGTCATTGCAGCAAGTGCTCCCGCTAAATAGCTGCCTTGCTCTTCTTTAAACGTCACAGAGGTCACATTTTTCAGCTCAGATACGGCATCAATAAGCAGGAACTGCTTCTTCGGATATTTCTTCGCGACTTTTTCTAGGTCTTCTTGCATACTGAAACCTACACCAATGATGAGATCATTTCCATCTTTCACTAGCTCTGTCAGCCCTTTTTCATATGTATCAGTTTCTGCAATTTCTCTATAATCAAATTCAATGCCAAGCTCATCACGTGCTTTTTCTAATCCTTTAAATGATGAATCGTTAAATGATTGATCACCAAGACCATCATCTGTGAGCATAACGCCAATATGCTTCGCAGTTGATTTTGGCGCCCCTTCCTGTTGATTACCGCATGCGGCGAGCACCATAAGCATGGCTGCCATCAGAAGTAATGATATTTTCACTTTCATCCAAAAACACACTCCTTTTATCATCCTTACTCCTTTTTTATCGGATTTGAGGGGCGTTGTTTCAATGATATAGTGAAGGTTTTTCATGACTTTTTTCATAGAAAAAATCCATTATTTAAAACAAAAATAAAAAAGTGAGCAAATGCTCACTTTTAGATTGTTGACAAAGGGCTAAAATGATCTTGATTTTAGCCTTTTGTCTTCTTTTCAGCGTAATAGAAAACCTTTGCAGTCTAGGAAGGACGAGCACAGGAGCGGAGCGAATTTGACATTCGTGAGCACCGGAGCGCAGACCTGCGGGCGAATGCGAGGGTTTGTCTACACGCTGAAAGTGAGCAAATGCTCACTTTTTCTCGTATGTCCAGCCTTCTTTTTGGTAAACTAGATCATTTTTCATGAGATGACCTAGTGCTCGTTTAAAGGCTGCCTTGCTCATTTGAAATCTTTCGCGAATATCCTCTGGATCACTTTTGTCTCCATAAGGCATGGCGCCGTTTCTTGTTCTCATATAGGTTAAAATTTCTTCTGCATCGACAGATAATGCATCCTGTTTTCTAGGAAGCAGAGAAACGTTTACGGTTCCATCCTCTTTCACTGCAATGACGCGTCCTGTAACGGTCGATCCTAATCTTGGCTCTTCCTTTCGTTCCGTGCGGTGAATAAACCCTCTCACGCCTGTATCTGTCAGCATAAAGGAACCTGTCGCAATTAAACGATAAATTGTTCCAGTGATTTCTTTGTTCATTAAGGTTTCTGGTGCCTCAGTGAACAATTCACTGATCACGTCTTCTGTGGCTGGTTTTGCGAACATTCTGCCGTAGCTTGTGACTTTCAGCATACAGTAGAGTTTGTCTCCTTTTTTCGGCCATGCTTCCTCAAAAGGCGGGAGGTGTTCTGTTGCAACAAGTGCATCCTTTGACAGCCCAACATCGACAAATGCGCCCATGTCTTCTACCACGTCCACGACTTCTACCCAGCCGTATGTATGTGCGTTAATTGTAGGTATTTTCATCGTGGCAGCGAGTCTTTCTTCATGATCTACATATAAGTAGACCTCTACTTCATCTCGGTCACCAATATCTTCTGTCATTTCACTGCGGTGTAAGAGGACCGAATCTTCACCGTCTGTCAAAAAGTAGCCGTATTCCATTTCATTCTCTATTTGCAAGGTCAGTTGCTCACCTGGTCTCATGTTCTCTTCCTTCCTATCTGCCCATAAAAGAGCGTTCGTTCATCTTTTGATTCACTCTATTCTACTATACTTCTCCCCGCATGAACATCTCTAGTTCTGTTAGCTAAAGTGGACAAACTGGACACGATTTATACGGCTGGCGGCTGTACTCTTTGATAAAGTTTTCTTCTTCTGCCATTTGCATGATAAAATAGACGCAATATCTAAACTTGGAGGTCATGTGTGATGGCAAAAGAAAGCTCATTTGACATTGTATCGAAGGTTGAACTGCCTGAAGTGCAAAACGCTGTTCAAGCAGCACTGAAAGAAATTAAAAACCGTTATGATTTTAAAGGAAGTAAAAGTGATATTTCTCTCGAAAAAGAAGAGCTCGTTCTCATCTCTGATGATGACTTCAAACTTGAGCAGCTAAAAGATGTGCTTGTGACAAAGCTGATCAAACGAAATGTTCCAACTAAAAATATCGATTATGGAAAAACTGAGCATGCCCTAGGCGGTACAGTGCGCCAGCGTGCGAAGCTCATCAGCGGGATTGATCAAGACAACGCCAAAAAGATTAACGCGCTTATCAAGCAGTCTGGCATCAAAGTGAAATCACAATTTCAGGATGACCAAGTGCGTGTGACAGGGAAAAATAAAGATGATTTACAAGAGGTGATTTCTCTTATGCGCAAGGCTGATTTGCCGATTGATGTCCAATTTATAAATTTTCGATAAATTTCAAATTTTCCATTGATTATTTCTGCATTTTTCGTTACAGTTGATGGAAGTTCAATTCATTGACATGTTCATATTGCTTTCTTATCAAGAGAGGCAGAGGGACTGGCCCTGTGAAGCCTCAGCAACCGGTGTAGTAGAAATCTATTTTCTATGACCAAGGTGCTAAATCCAGCAAGCAACTGCTTGGAAGATAAGGAGAAGAATTACGATACAGCCAAAAAGTCTTCTTCTTATCAGAAGGCTTTTTTTGTTACATAGAAATAAGGAGGAATACAATGGGCCTATTACAAGACTTACAAAACCGCGTACTGATAGCTGACGGAGCGATGGGAACACTTTTATACTCTTACGGCATTGACCGCTGCTTTGAAGAATTAAATTTATCGAAAGAGGATGAAGTGAAACGCGTTCACGAGGCATATGTGCAGGCTGGCGCTGACATCATCCAAACGAACACATACGGCGCGAATTATATTAAACTATCCCGCTACGGCTTAGAGGAAGAAACGAAACGCATCAATACAAAAGCAGTACAAATTGCAAAAGCAGCCGCAGGCTCTGCTTATGTACTCGGAACAATTGGCGGCATTCGGACGTTTAACAAAAATGCCTACTCTATAGAAGAAATCAAACGAAGCTTTAGAGAGCAGCTGTACATCCTATTAAATGAAGAACCTGACGGATTGTTGCTTGAAACGTATTATGACATAGAAGAAGCAAAGGCTGTTCTCCAAATTGCCCGCAAAGAAACGACTCTTCCGATTGTCATGAACGTCTCTATGCATGAACAAGGCGTTTTGCAGGATGGTACCCCGCTGAAGGATGGTTTATCTGAGTTATCATCTCTTGGTGCAGATGTTGTCGGCATCAACTGCCGGCTGGGCCCTTATCACATGATTCAGGCACTCGAAGGCGTTCCACTTTTGGAAAATTCGCATTTATCTGTCTATCCTAACAGCAGTCTTCCCTCTCTTGAAGCAGGCAGACTCGTCTATGATACCGATAACGAGTATTTCCGAAAAAGTGCACTTGAATTTAGAAATCAGGGCGCACGTATTATCGGAGGCTGCTGCGGAACAACACCTCAGCATATTAGCGCAATGGCTGAAGCGGTCAAAGATTTAGCACCGATCACTGAAAAAGAAGTGAAGGTGTTAAAAGAGGAAATCATTTCCATTCAAGATCAGCGCACTGAGCCAGGTCTTGATGAGCTGGCTGTGAAAAAACGTTCGATTATCGTAGAGCTTGATCCGCCGAAGAAGCTGAACTTTGAAAAATTTCTCGTTGCTGCAAATGAATTAAAGGATGCTGGCATTGATGCATTGACGTTAGCCGATAATTCTCTTGCGACTCCGCGCATTAGCAATGTCGCTTGCGGCGCATTATTAAAGCAGCAGCTCGATATGCGTTCTCTTGTTCATATCACATGCCGCGACCGTAATTTGATTGGCCTTCAATCTCATTTAATGGGGCTCGACACCCTTGGATTAACCGATATTTTAGCGATCACAGGCGATCCATCTAAAATTGGAGACTTCCCAGGTGCAACATCTGTCTATGATTTAACCTCCTTTGATTTGATTCGTCTCATCAAACAATTTAATGAAGGCCTTTCTTTCTCAGGAAAACCCCTTGGCAAAAAGACCAATTTTTCAGTGGCTGGCGCGTTTAACCCAAATGTGCGCCATATTGATAAAGCAGTCAAACGTCTTGAGAAAAAAATCGAATACGGTGCTGATTATTTTATTTCACAGCCTGTTTATTCTGAGGAACAGCTTGTGAAAATTCATGAGGAAAGCCGCCACTTGGATAAACCGATTTACATCGGCATTATGCCGTTAACAAGCAGCCGAAATGCAGAATTTATTCATCACGAAATTCCAGGCATCAAATTATCTGATTCTATTCGTGACATTATGGCCAAAGCTGGCGAGGATAAAGAAAAGCAGCGAGCAGAAGGCTTGGCGATTGCCCGCTCTTTATTAGATACAGCCTGCGAATTGTTTAATGGCATTTATTTAATTACTCCTTTCCTTCGATCAGATTTAACAGCAGAACTGACCACCTACATCCATCAGAAAGAAAAGGAGTCTAACGTCCATGTCAACTATCACTGAACAGCTCAAAAAACGCATTCTCGTCCTTGATGGAGCAATGGGCACAATGATTCAAAACGCCAACCTGACAGCAGAGGACTTTGGCGGAGAAGAGTATGAGGGCTGTAACGAGTATTTGAATGTGACAGCCCCTCACATCATCTCTAAGATCCACAGGGAGTACCTCGAAGCAAATGCTGACCTCATTGAAACAAATACGTTCGGCGCGACAGAGCTCGTCCTTGATGAATATGGGCTTGGCCATCTTGCCTATGAACTCAATGTTCGAGCTGCGCAGCTGGCTAAGGCTGAAGCAGACCGTTTCTCTACACCGGAGCAGCCTCGTTTTGTTGTAGGCGCAATGGGCCCGACAACGAAAACATTATCTGTAACAGGCGGCACAACCTTTAGTGAGCTCGTCAGAAACTATGAAGAACAGGCCCGCGCTCTGATTGACGGTAAGTGTGATGCCCTTCTTTTAGAAACAAGCCAAGATATGCTGAATGTAAAAGCTGGATTCAAAGGGATTCAGGAAGCCTTTCAGCAGACCGGCATTCAATTACCACTCATGGTATCAGGTACGATTGAACCGATGGGCACCACCCTTGCTGGTCAGGATATCGAAGCCTTTTATATCTCTCTTGAGCATATGAAACCCATCAGTGTGGGCCTGAACTGTGCGACTGGTCCAGAATTTATGACAGACCACATCCGCACGCTCTCCTCCATTGCAAAGTCAGCGGTGAGCTGCTATCCGAATGCTGGTCTCCCAGATGAAGAAGGCCAATATCACGAATCCCCTGCCTCTCTTGCTAAAAAAATCGCCGCCTTTGCTAAGGAAGGCTGGTTAAATATTGTCGGCGGCTGCTGCGGGACTACACCTGCGCATATTCAAGCATTGTCAGATGAAGTACGCACGCTTCAGCCGCGTCATATCAACCGCGAATCACCGCAGCATACCGTATCAGGAATTGAGCCTCTTATTTATGAGGATTCGATGCGTCCTCTTTTTGTAGGCGAACGGACCAATGTCATTGGTTCTCGCAAATTCAAACGGCTCATTGCGGAACAAAAGTTTGAAGAAGCAGCAGAAATTGCTCGTGCTCAAGTGAAAAATGGCGCTCACGTTGTTGATGTGTGTCTCGCCGATCCAGACCGTGATGAGGCAGCAGACATGGAAGGCTTTTTACAAGAAGCCATGAAAAAGGTGAAAGCCCCTTTTGTCATTGATTCAACGGATAAACACGTGATTGAAAAGGCACTCACCTACTCTCAAGGGAAAGCCATCATCAATTCCATCAACCTTGAGGATGGCGAGGAACGCTTTGAAGAGATTCTTCCTCTTGTGAAGCTATATGGCGGTGCACTTGTTGTTGGCACGATTGATGAAATAGGAATGGCGGTGACAGCAGAACGAAAGCTTGAAATTGCTGTACGTTCTCACGATTTACTAACAAAGAAATATGGTATTCCCGCAAGTGACATCATTTTTGATCCGCTTGTCTTTCCCGTAGGCACTGGAGACGAGCAATATATTGGCGCCGCTGAAGAAACGATCAAAGGCATTAAAATGATTAAGGAAACCCTGCCTGAGTGCCTCACCATTTTAGGCATCAGCAACGTATCTTTCGGACTTCCGCCTGTTGGCAGAGAAATCTTAAATGCCGTCTATTTGTATCACTGCGTGCAAGCAGGGCTTGACTATGCCATTGTCAATACAGAAAAGCTTGAACGCTTCGCTTCCATTCCAAAGGAAGAAATCAAACTAGCTGAAACCTTGCTTTATGAAACAAATGATCAAACACTGGCTGAATTCACCCAATTTTACCGCGGCAAAAAGAAAACGGAGAAAAAACCAAAGATCTCCTTATCACTTGAAGAAAGGCTGGCGCTCTATGTCGTCGAGGGAACGAAAGAAGGTCTCGTCGATGACCTATCCCTTGCTTTGGAGCAATATGAATCGCCGCTTCATATCATCAATGGCCCGTTAATGCAGGGAATGGCTGAAGTTGGTCGTCTTTTTAATCAAAACGAATTGATTGTAGCCGAAGTGCTTCAATCGGCTGAGGTCATGAAAGCATCTGTTTCGTTTCTTGAGCAATATATGGAAAAGCAGCATGCGAGCGGGAAAGGAAAGATTCTACTTGCGACCGTAAAAGGAGATGTCCATGATATCGGGAAAAACCTCGTCGACATCATTTTGAGCAATAACGGCTTTCAGGTGGTCGACCTCGGCATCAAGGTGACACCTCAAACATTGATTGAAGCTGTGCAAAAGGAAAAACCAGATATGATTGGATTATCAGGCTTACTTGTAAAATCCGCACAGCAAATGGTACTAACCGCTCAAGATTTACAAAAAGCCAATATTTCTGTTCCTATTTTGGTCGGCGGTGCTGCCCTTTCTCGTAAATTTACGAAAATGAAAATTTCGCCTCATTATGATGGACCTGTTCTTTATGCAAAAGATGCGATGGACGGACTATCATTAGCCAATGAGTTAAAAGCGAATCCTCTTCAATTTCAAACAAAACCGCAAGAAGAGCCAGCGGCACCTTTCAAGGAAAAAGAAGGAAAGCAGCCGAAAGCTGTCATAGAATTACTAGAAAAACGCGCAGCACTCCCGAAGGCACCGGTATTTACGCCAGAAAATACCGCACGCCATTATGTGAGGGACATCGATTTGCATCATATTATGCCTTATGTGAATGAACAAATGCTTATTGGTCATCATCTCGGCTTAAAGGGAAAGATCAAAACCTTATTAGCTGAAAAGCACCCAAAAGCATTGGAATTAAAACAGCTTGTCACAGATCTTCTAAACGAAGGCAGAGAGAAAAACTGGTTTGCGCCAGCATTTGTGTATCAATTCTTCCCTGCCAGTTCAGACGGAAATGATTTGCATATTTATGATCCCGAAGAGCCTGACCGCATCATTGAAACGTTCCAATTTCCAAGGCAGGAGAAGCTCCCGTACCGCTCCATTTCTGATTATGTACGGAAAAGTGATGAAAACGAGAAAGATTATATTGCCTTATTCGCCGTCACAGCCGGCGCGCGTATACGCGAGGTCGCGCAGCAATTTAAGCAGGAAGGAGATTATTTAAAAATGCATGCTGTCCAAGCTCTGGCACTTGAGCTTGCAGAAGGATTAGCTGAAAGAACCCACCAAGTGATTCGTGACAAATGGGGATTCGCTGACCCAATCGATTTTACAATGGAAAAACGATTCCAAGCGAAATATCAAGGGCAGCGCTATTCCTTTGGTTATCCAGCGTGTCCAAATCTTGAGGATCAAGAAAAGCTGTTCAAGCTGCTTCAGCCTGAAAAAATCGGCATCCATCTGACAGAAGGATTCATGATGGAACCTGAAGCATCTGTTTCAGCGATCGTCGTTTCCCACCCTGAAGCTCGATATTTTAATGTTCATTAAGACTGGACCCTCCGTCATTGGGGGTTCTTCTTTTTTGATACACGCTGAGACGAAAAGGATTTTCCTTTTTCTTATGCCTTCATATGGTACGATACATATAGATGAAATCAGCTAAGAAGGAGTTGCGTGTATTGGAAAACGTTGTACAACGAACTTTAACACTTGATGACATACCCGATCTTATCGCATTGTCAAAAGAGGTCGACTGGCCTGATTACAATGCGGATGAGCTTACATCTCTTTTAACAAACGGATATTTTACAGGTTTTTCAACAACAGATGGACAAGTGATCTCATGTGCAGGACTTTTCCAATATGATAAAGCAGCATCAATTGGTGCCGTTATTGTATCTGAGACACATCGCGGCTTAGGCCTCGCACGGAAAATGATTGACACCCTGCTTCGCAGAAGCGATCAAAGCGTTCCTGTCGTTTTAACTGCTACTGTACAAGGACAGCCCGTTTACGAAAAAATTGGATTTCAAACGGCCGGCTACATTCATACATACAAAGCACAGACCACGAATCCAGCGGCTTTTCGTGTGTCAGGCGGGATTCACCTTTCTCCTGCTGATGGAGCAGACCTTCCGTCTATTGAAGCACTTGACGAAAAAGGTGCAGGCACCAATCGATCAAGCTTTATAAGAAAGCGAATGGAACGAGCATCGTTCCGGCTGATTGCAAAGAATGAGCACCATGAAACAACTGGATTTGCCTTTGGCATCGAAACCCCTGCTAATCTAATGATTGGACCGCTTACAGCAAACGATGAACAAACCGCTCTCTCGCTTATCCAATCACTCATCTCGTCTTATTCAGGCGCAATTCGTTTAGATATGCAGGAAGAAACTGCTGAACGCCTGCATGAAACACTTGTTGAAGCAGGATTTACAAAAACAAACGTAGCGCATTTTATGATGATTCGCGGGAAAGAAAAACTGAATGATCCCGCCCTTTTCTATTTCCTTGCCTCTCAAGCATTTTCTTAAAAAACAAACAAGCTGTAGACACTTGATGTCTACAGCTTTTCTATTACTTCTCCCCAACTGACGAAAGAACATGAGCGAGTGCATTTGTGACCTTCCCATGCTCTGATGCATGCGGGCGGTCATCTCCATCTCCATAGCCATAATCAATCATTCGATTACGATTTAAGCAAAGCTTTGTCAGCTTCGGCTGGAATAGATCAAATAATTCAAAACGGTCTTTTAGCTGCGGGAATTGATTTTGATACTGCTGAATTTCTTCAGCAAGCAAACGCCAAAGAGTCGTTTCATCTAACAGATTGTGATTGTCTAATACGTTGGATACATAACGCAGATTGCAAATAAATAATCCTGTAAAGATAAATTGCACCAGACCTTCTGGCGGCTCACTGCGCAGCACTTCTTTTAAATCTTCTTCTAATGAAGCTAATTCAGGCAGCGGCTGGTCACTTATATTCACATCATCAACGAAATCTTTGATCGCCAAACGATGCGGCTGATGATTTTTTAACACAAGAATTGTATTTTGCCCATGCGGTGAAAAGACTGTGCCGTATTGATACATAAAGTGCAGCAGCGGCGGCATCACGACATGGAAAAACTTCGCCATCCATTCTTTTGCTGAGAGACCTGATTTTTCAATCAGCTGCTTGATATATGGCTCACCTTCATGATCCTCATAAGTGAGTGCCGCAAGTGTAACAGGGCTCTCCCCTTCTTCTAAGTACGTATAAATGCTTTCTCTAAAAATGACACCGAGCATCTCAAGATATTGATACGGCGCACCAGGCAGTTTGCTGTAGTATGGATGATCGACATTGATACTTGCATTCTCACCTGGTAAAATGACGCGGCAGACATCAGATAAAAATGAGTCTTGATCGGCAATCCCTTTAATATGCGCTGTAATGCGCGGGGCAATGACCGTACGTTCTGATGGGAGTCCACGGTACACGAGTGTATTTAAAATACTCATTGGCAGTTTAATATGATGCTTGCCTTTGTTTGAGATATTTGTAAAGGTTCTGATCGACTGCTGCGGGATATATTGATCCAGTCCCTCTCCCAAATACACAATCCGGCGCAAGGCCAAATCTTCCGGGAAATGCTGAATAATCATATGCGTCCACTGCCACTGATGGACAGGCATCATATAATAGTCAGCTGCATTCAGTCCTTCATCCTTTAACACACGCTGAAATTGACGAATCGTGACTTCATCTAATTCTTTGGCGATCACCTGCTCATAGTTTTCATGATCGACTGCATGGAATGTCGCAAGCTCTCTATGTACAGCAATCCAAGACAGCTGCACACATTCCTGCCGTTCTGGTGCATAAGCTAAGTAATCATCGTAGCTGAATCCTATACGTCCTTTGTTATACACAATCCAAGGATGGCCTGTCATTTCTCCTTCAATCCATGCATAATCCGTATCTGTCAGTTCATCCGCACGAAGTGCTTTTTTCGACAGCAAATGGACATCGGCTAACAAAGTATGGTGAAGCTCTTTGATAAGATGGCCTGTTGTATCAGAAGACATTGGAATGATCGGCTGAATGTCTAGTAAAAACACAATGGCACTGACATCCTTTGACCATTTTCCATCTTGACAGCACTCAATTGATTCAGCGATTGTATCAAAACTATCAAACAACCGAGGTTTTGCCAGATAACGATATTTCTTATGTTCGTGAATGATTAATTCATACTGCGCGATGCCATCCTTACAATCCAGCTCAACAGGATGAAGCATGTCCTCATACATATATTCAGACAGCATTTTTGCCACCATTCGCTGGTTTGCCTTTTTCCAAGCAGCAGGATTCACCGCTTTTTTCAATTCATCTTGTACACTCATCGCTTCATCCTCCTTATCCTTTGATTTCTTCAAATGTGTGTGCGTTCTTGTGTGTACCAAATGTCTGGAAGACATGCTTTTGATAAAGTGGATACACGGTTTGACGAGCAAGTTCATTGATGATCACACTGTTTCGATAAGCCCCCAGCCCCAAATCTGGAGCGCCGACCCCATGTGTATGAAGCTCTGCATTTTGTACAAAAATATCATTTTCACCCATCGTATTTGTTTTCAAACGATATTCACGTTCAACTTGGAAACGTCCTTGATCATCCCATTGAATGTAATGAGAAATAGGGTTGATAAACGGCGGCAGAACGGATTGGTAGCCAGTCGCCAATACGACAATATCCGTTTCATGTGTAAAGGATTCTTCCTTGACCCATTGCGTGCATGAAAGTGATAACCCGCCCGCTGTTTCCTCAATCAGGTTGACCTCTGTCATGGCTTGAAGCACTGTGTTCAGCTGGTTTCCGCAGGCAGAACGTTCATAAAGCAAATGATAAATATCACGAATCATCGCCGAACTGATACCTTTATACAGCAAGTCTTGCTGTTTTAATAACGCATCCTTTTTGGCTTGCGGAAGCTCATAAAAGAAATCAATATAGTCAGGGGAGAAATACTCAAGTCCAAGGTTTGAATATTCCATTGGGAAAAATCCTTTTGACCGTGTGAACCAGTGAATATCCTTCGCCTCATCATCTGATAAAATGTCATAAAACACTTCTGCCGCACTTTGACCAGAGCCGATAACTGTCACAGATTTCCCTTTGAAACAGCCTTCTTTCTTTCGTTTTAAATAGTCAGCTGAGTGAAAAACCTTCTCTCCTAAAGCTGGCTGGAGCGATGCGGGTATCGCCGGCTGCGTGCCAATTCCTAAGACGAGATGTTTGCTTTCAAACACCTCTACAGTTTGGTCCTTTACATGACGGACATGCACTTCATACCGCTTTTCCCCTGCCTTTTCGATCAGTGAGACAGATTCGACATTCATGCCGAATCGGCAAGAGTCTAACTGGTCAGCGACCCAGCGGCAATAATGACTGTATTCCTTGCGCGGGATATGGAAGTCTTCTAGAAAGTAAAATGAATACAAACGGTTTTGTTCCTGCAAATAGTTGAGGAAGCTATATTTGCTTTTCACATCTGCCATGCTGACAAGGTCCGCTAAAAATGGGACTTGCAGTGTTGTCCCTTCAATGAGCATCCCTGGGTGCCAGTGAAAGGCTTCACTTCTTTCAAAAAACAAAGCGTCGATTTCATTTACCTCTTCAGATAATGCGGCAAGCCCGAGGTTAAACGGGCCAATGCCGATCCCAATTACATCCACTATATTATTTTGCTTGTTGAACCGCGTCATGGTTATACTTCCTTTCGAATCGTTCTCGATCACAAAACATCAAAAGACCTGTTTTATCGGGTAAAGTGACTGGTTTCACACGTTCGAAGCCGCATTTTTCAAATACATGAATCATTTTTTCATTGCGAATATCCGGCTCAGCAACGATTTTTTCTGTTCGTTTGTTCTGCTCAAATTGAAATGCTGTCATTGCCTGAAGGAGCGGCGCAGCAAATCCTTTTCCCACATAATCCGGCTCCCCTATTAACAGGTGGATGCCTTGATCATGCGGAGAAGGCTCATAGTAGGATTCAATGATATCCCCTTTGACGTTGTAAGCCTCAAAATAACTCATTGGCGTCCCATCAATCGTGCCTAAATAAAGAGTTTGATGCGGATCATGTATGGCCTGATAAAAATGCTTTTCAAAATCAGGAAACGGAATATTCAAATGCCAAAATGGGTGAACGTACTCTTCTTGCATCCACTTATGGACAAGCTGGACATCTCTTTCATATTCAGCACGAATAAACCTGATGCGATGCCTCATCCAATCAGCGCCTCCTTATGTAAAAAGAGCGGATTTAAGACAGCCGTGTAACGAGACTGTGTTTCCAGAGATCCTGTCAGCTCATCCATATCTTCAAATCGTGTCAGCAAATTCGCTTTTGAAGGAAGTTCTTTTGAGCGGAGAAGGCTGTTAGTCAGATCAGATGCTCCGTACGTCTCCTCATGAGCGAGCAATGTATCTCTCACGAGTGCCAGCAAATCTTCTTCCTTTGCTAGACCTTCTGTGCCAAAGCCATTAATGAGACCAAATAAATGATTAAAGAAGAAATAATAACGGAGTCTCTCAACGGCTACATCATCCGCACAAATGGTTTCACTTCTTACACTCAAGTTTTGAACTAGATCTGCGAGCTTATCTTTTTTTGATTCACTATAATAGTAGCCTTGGTTGTCACGATAATAGAAAGTCTCTGGATAACCATCCTTCATTTGCACAACAGCATTTTGCTGATGGGCCTCGAGTGCAAGACCATACGTTTCAAACAGCCAGAGCATCGGTTTTAACGAAATGGTCAAATATTGTTTAAACCAATCTTGGCTGACCGCTTCTGTTGACCGGCCTTCTGAATCTGCAAGTTTATGAATAATTCCTGCTAATCTCGATTTTCCTCCGTACGCATGATCCTGACATAGCCCAGCAATTAAGCTTGCGCCTTTTTCACGATGCAAGAATGGATTTTGACGAATGACCACTTCAAAGCCAGATTCCGCTTCATCTCCTCGAATAGAGAGATATGCAGGATCTTCAATGACATGGAATCCAGAGAATTTTTCATATAAAGAAACGCCTAAATCTGTTTTTAAGATGCGGGACATCTCTACTCCTCGATCCAATTCCTTTTGTTTATTGATACGTAAAGAGTTCGTAATTTTCACAGGAACAGAGAATTTGAGCATGTAAGCAGAATCCTTTTGATAGACCGTTCTAAAGGATGAGGTCGCTGTGTATTCAGACCCGAGCGGTCCTAAATAAGTCAGTTTCCCCTCCTCTATATAACGCTTCACGAATGCCTTCTCCATGACCACTTTGACTTGCAGCGGATGAATCGGAATGAGCACAAATTCTCCGTTTTCTGTTAACCTATTCAGTCTCTCTGTTTCTTCTGGCACCTGACGCGAAAGCTCTTCTAACATGAGGCTTGCCGCAGATTGTGAAATAGACGAATCCTGAAGCACAATCGAATGGTGCGCTTTAAAGTAATGAAGCTGGAAAGCTCCTTTCAGCTCAGGAGAATAGACGGCTTCCTCCTCTTCTGTCATCCCTTGTCTGCTTTTTGGTGTAGGATGTGTTAAATGTCCAAGGAGAAGTGACTGCTCGGCCTCGATGTACTCAAAATCAGCTTGAGATAAAGCAGCTTGATCACTTTCTCTCTCCCGTAAGAATCGTTCAATATTTCGGCAGCTTAAAATGATGCGAAGCATGAATTCATCCTCTGCATCAGTGCGGCCATATGCAATGAGAAGCTCCTTTGAACATAAAGCAACAAGTGTCGTGTAATCGACGATCGTTCCCTCTTTTTCGCTGCCACTTGGACGAAAGCGAATCGGAAAATCAAAGAGATGGCGGCCTACAGATGAAAAATATCGGATCGGAATCACAAGCTCAAGGTCTTGCTTTGCTAGTTTTGCCACGAATACAAGCGAACCATCTGCTTTCGTCTCTTTTTTTGCAGATCGATCGATTCCTGTTTCACGTAAAAAACAGTTTAAAAAGCTTTGCATAGTTGCATTTTCAGCCATTTGTTTATATTGACTCAACGTAGTACCCTCCCGGATTGAATATGAGCGATCCCGATATCAACGATGTCAGAAAGGATTTCCTCAATATGTGTGATTGTCGTTCTCGGATTTAACAAAGTGAATTTTAAGCATGTTTGACCATCCACCACTGTTTTCGCAATGACAGCAGTTCCTGATTTGAATAACGTTCGATGGATGATTTTATTGATGTCATCCGCCCCCTTAAATCGAAACACAACTGCATTGATTTCTGGTTCAGGATTGATCACTTCAAGGTGATCATTTCTCTCGATAAGCGCGGCCACATCCTTCGCAAAATCAATGGTATGGTCAATGATGTCACCAAACCCTTCCTCCCCAATCAGACGAAGAGAAAGAAGCAATTTCAGTGCGTCAAACCGGCGCGTCGTTTGCACAGATTTATGGACAAGATGTAGTATTCCATCCAGTTCATCTTCCTTTGGATTGAGATAATCTGCATGATAATGAATCAAACCAAAATGTCTTTTATCCTTCAGCAAAAATGCTCCGCAGGAGATCGGCTGATAAAATTGTTTATGAAAGTCAATTGTGATGGAATCAGCAAGTTCAATACCGTCTAATTTATTCCCGTAGGTTTCGCTTAATACAAGCGCTCCGCCGTAGGCAGCATCTGCGTGAATCCATAGACCGTATGGCTTGACGATGTCATACACATCTCGAACCGGGTCAATACTGCCAAAATCAGTTGTCCCGCAAGTCGCCACTACCGCAAAAGGCAGGAGATCCTGTTCCTTTAATTCAACAAGTTTCTTCTTCAAATCGTTGAGGTCCATGCGGTGATGCTCATCTGTCTCTACTAGAACAACTGCCTGCTCCCCTAAGCCTAGCTGGGATGCAGATTTTTTCACAGTGAAGTGAGCATTCTTAGAGCAAAGAATTCTCATGCGGTGAGCCTCACTCGGCAAGCCTTTCTGCTGAACATTCCATTGCCATGTGTTTTCACAAAATGCATCTCTTGCAAGAAGCAGTCCCATGTAGTTAGATTGGGTGCCACCGCTCGTAAATGTCCCATCTGCTAGATTTCCATAAGAAAACTTCGCACATAGCCACTTTAAAATTTCCTCCTCAACCAAAGATGCAATACCGCTTTGATCGAAGGAATCCATTGATTGGTTAAAGGAGCTCACTATCACCTCTGCGGCAAGTGCAGGGATAAGCGGCGGACAATGCAAATGTGCCAAGCATTTAGGATGCGATACATCAACGAGATGCGGCAAAAGGTGCTGCTGTATATCTTGAAAGACAGATTCCATTGATTCGCCAGACGGTTGAAGCTGAAATAAGGATTCGACACTAGCCGCTAATTTCCCAGGCAATATTCCGCTGTATGGACCTTGGTCTTTTTGCCACTGATCTAGTAAGCTGTCGATAGATGTATGAAGAGCCGCTCGGAAGGACTCTCTTCCAAGCTGGCTTTGATTGATAAATAATGAATCCACAGAAGCTTTAGTTGATTGCATCGTAAACGGCCTCTTTGAAAATAGCGATGACTTGTTCAAGCTGTTCTTCTGTCATGATCAATGGCGGTAAGAATCGAATGACGCTACCGAAACGGCCTCCTGTCTCTACAATTAAGCCTTTGTCGAAGCAATTCTTTTGAATGAGACTGGCTAGCTCAGGATTTGCTGGATAACTTCCATCCACATCCTGCTTTTCATTTGGATTGACTATTTCAGCACCAATCATTAATCCTCTTCCTCGAACATCACCAATAGCAGGTACATTTTTTTGAATGTCTTTTAAATAAGCCTGCATGCGATTCCCTAACTGGTCTACATGATCAAGCAGATTGGTTTCTTTTATAAATTTAAGCGTAGCAGTTCCTGCAGCCATCGCCATTTGATTTCCTCTAAATGTGCCAATGTGTGCACCTGGATTCCATTGATCCAAATCTTGATCATAAATCACAACTGAAAGCGGCAGGCTTCCACCAATGGCTTTAGATAATACAATAACGTCTGGCACAATTCCTGCATGTTCAAAGGCAAACATCTTACCTGTTCGGCCAATGCCTGATTGAACCTCATCGATAATGAGCGGAATGCCTTTTTCTTTTGTGATTCTTCTCATTTCTTTTATCCATTCAATAGATGCTGGAATTGAGCCTCCCTCACCTTGCACAGCTTCAAAGATCATACCTGCTGGCGGAAGAATACCACTTTCAGGATCATTTAATACACGCTCAATATAAGAACTGGAAATACGGTGTGAATCTTTCCCGCCAATGCCAAATGGGCAGCGATATTCATATGGATAAGGCATGAAATGCACATCTGGAATTAACCCTTGCACTCTTTCCTTTGGAGACAAATTTCCGCTTAATGACATCGTGCCATGTGTCGCACCGTGATAAGCACCGTGGAAAGAAAGAATGGAACGATTACCTGTCGCTGTCTTGACTAATTTAATCGCAGCTTCTATGGCATCACCGCCAGTTGGTCCACAAAATTGAATTTTTGCTCTCTTTGCAAACTCTTCTGGCAGGTGAGAAAAAATTTCATTCACAAACTCTTCTTTAATTTCTGAGGTTATGTCCAACGTATGCAATGGTCTTTTTTCATGAAGCATACGTTCAATAGCTTCTATAACAACCGGATGATTGTGACCAAGTGCAAGTGTTCCTGCGCCTGCCAGACAGTCATAAAACTCTCTGCCATCTGCATCTGTCACGATCATACCCTCGGCTTTTTGCATGGCTAATGGGAACCGTCTCGGGTAAGACCTTGCATTAGATTCTCTTTGACTTTGCTGCTCTAAAAATTGCTGATTTTTAGAAACGGTTTTGATGGACATAATAAAACACTCCTCCAATTGATAAAGATTATCATTTTCATTTATTAGCCTAGAGGATGTGAGATAGGAAAGTCAATTGTATTCAAAAAGATGATTCAAAAAGCATATGAATGCAATATTCTCTTTTTAATGAGTATTTTCGAGTAATTTTTACAAACCTTACTGCCATAAGGAGATGGAACGCATGAGACGATTTGATATTGAAAAAAATTACAAATCATTCTTCCTGGTTCTTTTGTTCTATTCAACTTAAAGCGCTCATTTTATGAAGAAATTTGGATGAAATGAAGGTAGAAAATTGAAGAAGTAACATCATTTTTTCTTGATATAAATGGTTTTGATGGTATAATTTCTCTGAAACATAAAGGGATGGAGGGGAATTTGATGATTTTTACAAAGCACGATCTTCACCATTACTTAACGCAGGATAAGAAAGCATTAGCGATTACGCGCAGAAGACCAAAGTGGTTTGGGGACGATATATGGAAATATCAAAGGTATTTACGAAAATATGAATACTATTCTAATAGCGGCGCTCTACTGCGCAAATGGTTTTATCGCTGTTTACATAAAAAGAAAGGCGTGCAGCTTGGCTTTGATATTCCGATTGGCGTCTTTGGCCCCGGCCTTAGAATCAATCATAGTGGTCTCTTAATTGTGAATAAGCACGCAAAAATTGGGGCATTTTGTGATATTCATCAAGGGGTGAATATTGGCCAAAACCATTCCGAAAAGGATGTCCCAACCATTGGAGATCACGTATGGATTGGCCCCGGTGCTAAGCTGTTTGGAGACATTTATATTGCAAATCATATTTCAATCGGAGCAAATGCCGTGGTGAATCGTTCCTTTCATGAACAGCAGATCGTCATTGCTGGTGTACCGGCTCAAAAGGTAAAAGAAAAAGGCCCTTCTTCATGAAGGCGCCTGATAAAAAAGAATAACACCGATCAAAACAGAGATGAGCAGCATGAGATAAAACAAGATGGTTAAAATCAAGATCGTCCAGCCCAGCCCCTTCCTCTCTGTCTTGATCAAATAAATACCGAGTACGATGGTACTAAATAGCACGCCTAAAATGGCCCACAGCCATTTGTCTTTGTTATGTTTTGGCGCATCAAACCATAAATAGATGGCAACAGCAAGTGAAACGAATAGACCCGTTAATCTCATATTTAAATTCCCCCTTATGTAAAAAAAACACATTTTCTATTATTCGCTTGAAAAACCGATTTTTTTCAGTTTATTCAAACATACGATACTTTTGTCCTAAAATATTTTATCATTGTTCCGCGGAAGGCTTCTCCATTCTTCTCTCAACATTCCGTAGCGCATTGAATCATAATAAACCCCTTGATAATAACGGACCTTTCTCAGTCTCCCCTCAAGGATAAATCCGCAATTCTCTGCGCACCGCATCATCCGTTCATTACCTGACCAAGTTGTTAAACCAATTCGAGGGATATCAATATACGTAAATAACACATCAATCCAAAGATTTAATGCCTTTGTCCCAATACCCCCGCTCCAAAAGCGTGAATCATAAATGATAATGCCGCATTCAAGCCACCTCGTACGTTCATTCTCCCAATAATATGATACGGTGCCTTTGATATCACCATCTATTTCAATGCCATATAGCTTTTGGGGAATGGATTCTTCCTGTAAGTACCGTTTCTTAAATGCAGCAAGCGGGATTTCGTGTTCATAAAAATAAGGGGCATTCCATTTTCGATAGGACTGGTCTGATGCTTTAAATTTTAAATGCCACACCGTCTCTAAGTCCGTTTCGGTTAATGGACGTATGTTCACAAGCTCTTCCTTTTCTTTTTTCATCTGTTCACGTTCCTTTACTTTGTTGTTCTTTTTGCTAAATGACGGTATTCAATCGGCGTCATGCCTTCATTTTGCCGAAACAGCTTAGAAAAATAAGTAGGGTCGTCAATACCTACATGATCTGCAATGGCAGCGATTTTTTCATTCGTTGAGGCCAGCATGCTTTTGGCTTTTTCGATTTTGAGACGATGGCTGTACTGGTTTGGCGTCAATCCATACACCGTCTGCATACATCTTGTCATGTAATCAGGATGATAGTGCAGTTTCTCTGCAAGCTGCTCCATGTGTAATTTCTCCATAAAGTGATGCTCAAGATAATGAACCACTTCTGATGCGACAGTCTCCTTTGCACTTGGAATATGGAATGCTTCCTTTTGCAGGTGAATGAGCATTTCCTCAAATAATAGCTGTTTTTTCAGCGGAAGTTCAGATGCATCATGATTTAGTGCTCTCATCGCTGAAAGATGTTTTTTTAACACACTTCGCCCTTTCACTTTTCCTAAACGGGGCAGACTAAATTCATAGGTTGCCGGCTTTTCGAAGGTCGCTTGATTTTGTTTCATATCAATCCAGTGTTCTCTCGGCCGGTTCGTCAGCTCAAATCGGTCAATTGAGAAATGCAGCCACTCATAGTGCGTTTCCTCTTCACACGGCAGATGTCCACCATGAGACAGGCCCGGTGAGAGAATCATATATTCACCTTCTTTTACATGAAAAGCCTCCTCGCCCTCTGTCATCCATAGTTCACCTTTTGTGACATAGAGCAGATCAAATACAGTGAAGGTTCTTGAGATATGTCTTTCTCCTTGATGAAATACCCCTTTACCTGAAGCAATATAAATAGGAAACGGCGGTACAGTAAATGTAATAAATCGATCCATATTCATCCCCTTATGAAGTCGGATTTCTCCAATAAGTTTCGGTTTCATCTCTTCTTATTATAGTCGATGCACGGTACACTATAAATCGGATTTATACGAAAGGGGGCTATGTGATGAAATCTCAAACCCTGTCATATGAAAAGGTTCAAGCCAAAGATGAGAAAACACACCCTTCATTATTTGCATTAACTTGGCCTATTTTTATCGAAATCTCTTTATATATGCTCATGGGGAGCGCTGATACACTTATGCTCAGCCAATACTCCGATAACAGTGTGGCCGCAGTAGGTGTAAGCAACCAGCTCCTGAATTTATTAATTGTCATGTTCAGCTTCATTACAACAGGAACGACCATTGTGATTGCGCAGCTTTTAGGAGCTGACCGCAAGCAGGAAGCGACTCAAGTCGCCTATGTCTCACTAGGAACCAACTTCTTGATCAGCTTTGTCATTAGTCTCCTCATGTTTGTGTTAGCTGTTCCAATCCTGCACATGATGGGCTTATCAAGTGAACTCATGCCGGATGCGGCGGTCTTTTTACAAATTGTCGGCCTGCTTTCTTTTATTCAAGCACTCATTATGACGTATAGTGCTATTTTAAAAAGCTACGGATATACAAGAGACACGATGTATGTCACCATCGGAATGAATTTGCTAAACGTTGCCGGCAATTATTTGGTCATTTTTGGTCCGTTTGGCTTTCCTGTATTAGGTGTCATGGGTGTTGCCTTTTCAACCTCGCTGGCTCGTTTGATCGGATTGATGGCGATGATCCTCATTGTCCGCCGCCGAATTGGATTGCGCTTTTCACTGAAGAGTATGTTTCACATCCAGCGGACGCATTTAAAAAAGCTGCTGAAAATTGGCATTCCTTCTGCTGGAGAGCAGCTTTCTTATAACGGCTCTCAAATGATTATTACACTGTTTATTACATTTATGGGAACGCAGGCTTTAGCCGCAAAGGTCTACACTCAAAATTTGATGATGTTTATTATGTTGTTTGGTGCAGCGATTAGCCAAGGGACACAGATTTTAATCGGGCGCCATATTGGAGCGAAAGAATTTGATGCTGCCTACCGCAGATGTATGAAAAGCTTATACTGGGCCATTGGGATCTCTCTTCTTTCTTCCACTGCTTTATCTTTATCATCGACGCATTTGCTTACCTTTTTCACTAGCAATCGTGAAATCATTGAAATCGCCGCCACACTTCTCCTATTGACGATCATTTTAGAGCCGGGACGCTCTTTTAATATGGTCATTATTAATTCATTGCGGGCTGCTGGTGACGCGAAGTTTCCAGTGTATATGGCGATGATTTCAATGTGGGGAATTGGGCTTCCGATCGCTTATTTGTTAGGCATTCAGTTTGAAATGGGGCTCATCGGGGTTTGGATTTCTTTTATTGTGGATGAATGGGTAAGAGGTATCTTCATGTATAGGCGCTGGCGTTCCAGAGTATGGACGGAGTATCGTTTTTCTTCCACATAAAAAGGACTGCGGGTGCAGTCCTTTTTTACGTAATATCTTCTAAAATAAGTGCTTTTTCCTGTTTTGAAATAAATGCTCGCTCTGTAAAGACGCGGTATTCGTTTTCTCTTGTTTTATCTAAAATGGCTTTATAAAAGTAGGCTGCTGCTTTCACCGGTATTCGTGAATAGAGCGGGAATTCATGAAGATGGTCAAAAAACTCCTCGTAGTATGCCTCTGCCTCAAAGGCAATGTACTCCCAGACGTGCTGGAAGGCTTGATTCACAATCCCTTCCTGCAATTCTTGCTCTGTGTACCCGAATTGATCCATCACTTGCTTTGGCAAATAAATGCGGTCTCTTTCAGCCTGATCTTCGCCGATATCTCGAAGGATGTTGGTGAGCTGCATAGCAATCCCTAACGAAATGGCTGCTTCTTTTAGCTGCTCTTTTTTACGCGGTGCAATAATGGGAAGGAGCATAAGCCCAACTGTACTAGCAACATGATAGGAATAGATGAGCAGTTCATCCAACGTTTCGTATCGCTGCTGCTCTAAATCCATCTCCTGTCCTTGGAGCAGGTCACGGAACGGGGCTTCATCCATCCGAAACTCTTGAAATGTATGCTCTAGCGCCACCCATATTGGATCATTCCGGTCTACCTCACCTTGTAAAAATCGATCAAACGAAACCCGAAAGGATGCAAGGTCCTCTTTTGGCGAAGGGGATTCATCTACAATGTCATCTGCTCTACGGCAAAAGGAATATACGGCCCAGACGGCCTGTCTTTTCTTTTTAGGCAGCATGGAAAAGGCCCGGTAAAACGTTTTTGAATGGGTTTGAATGGTTTCCTCACACACTTTTAATGCTGTTTGTACATCAACCACTTAGCTTCACTTCCTTTCTATCATTCAAATCTTTTAGTAGTACAGAAGCCATAAGCTTCGCACTTTGCATCACGATCGGCACCCCGCCGCCCGGATGGATGGAAGCACCTGCCGCATAAAGATTATCTGTCTCACTGACCTTCACTTGCGGGCGGAAGACACCTGATTGAAACAAATTAGGCGCAAGTCCAAAGCTGCCGCCTTCAAACAATCCTTCTCGCAAGGAATCATTTGGTGTTCTGACCTTTTTCCAGACAATCGACTCTCGCAATCTCGGAAAGCCTCTTTTCTCAAGGACATCCACCATCTTCTCGACAAACTCTGTCTCCTCTTCCCAGTTGATATGATCTCCTGAAGGAACGGGAACGAGCATGTATAGAACACTGCAACCTTCTGGGGCAAGAGATGGATCAATGATCGATGGATTAAATGTATAAAACGACGGGTCTTGAGGAATCGTTTTCGTTTGAAAAACTTCTTTCATATGCTGATCAAAGTGTTCTCCCATAAAAAATTGATGAACAGGTGCTTCATGATACATCTTGTTTAACCCGAGATACACCATCACACAGCCAGAGGACGGCACGTATTTCCGGCGATCTTGTTCGTCTAAACCAAGCTGTTTTAACGCAGCTGGATAATCTCCATTGATCACAAATGCATCAGCGGTTTCATATTCATCATTTACTTTAGCTTTGACTGCCCGTTTCCCCTCAAACACCAATTGCGTGACTTCTTCATTTTTTCTTACATGCACACCCATTTTGATGAGCTGCCCTTCCAATATATCTACTAAACTCGCATAGCCTCCTTTTAAATAGTAGATTCCATGCGCGTGCTCACTATAGGACACAAGCGAATAAATAGCCGATGCTTCATACGGGTTTCCCCCAACATAGAGGGTTTGAAGTGCGTATGCATCTCGCAGGCGTTCGTCTGAGAAATATTTTTTCAGAGCACTTTGTACCGTTCGATACGCCTTTAATTTCATTAAAATCTTCATATTCGCTTTTGTAAAAAATGTACGTTTTTCGTGAAATGATTTTTCTAGAAAGGCTTGCTGCCCTTCTTGAAACCGGTCTGTCATTTCTTCCATAAACCTCAGGAACCCTTGATCTTCCTTTGGAAATACACGTCTGATTTCATCTAGCTGACGAAGTGCATCAGAGTATTTCGTATAGGAGGTTCCATCTTGATATTGAATTGTGTACAGCGGATCAAGCTGCAGCAGATCAAGAGATGAATCGTCAATTCCTACCTCATGTAAAATGCCTTTTAACATGTCAGGAAGTAGGACAATGGTCGGACCTTCATCTACTTTATATCCTTTCTCACGTACAAAAGCAAGTCTCCCGCCAAGCCGTTCATTTTTTTCGACAAGGGTGACATCATGTCCCGCTTTTTTTAAATAAAGCGCTGAGATCATTCCGCCAATACCGCCGCCTGCAATTAATATATGTTTTTTCATGAGGCGCTCCCCTTTTCTTGATGCGGCATTGTTTTGTGTGAATGTTTCTCTTTTTTAAGAATGGCATTTGTCGTGATACGTGCTGATTCTAAAATGGTTGGCAGTCCGCTTCCTGGATGTGTTCCTCCTCCAACGAGCCAGCAGTGCTTTAATTCATCAAATTCATTGTGCGGCCTTAGGACCATCATCTGCGTCAGCTGGTGGCCGAGGTTAAATGTAGCTCCTTCATATACGTAAAGGTCTTCCTCCCATTGCTTCGGTGTGATCATCCGCTCGACTTCTATATGCTGTCTCACATTCTGAAAGCCCGTTTTCCGCTCCAATGTATCCAGCACAAGCTCTCTAAATTCATCTTGATGCGCCTCCCAATCAATACCGCTTTGGTTATTGGCAACTGGAGCCAGCACATAAAGAGCTGATTTTCCTTTTGGAGCAAGTGAGTCATCGGTTACACTTGCATTTTGAATATAAATAGACGGGTCATCTGGCAGCTCATATGTCTTCGTAATGCCTTTGACAAATCTAGCATAATCATCGGAAAAAACGATGGTATGATGCGGCTCATCATATATGGTATCCAGTCCTAAATAAAGCATAAAGGTAGAGCAAGAGAATTTTTTCTTTTTTAATTTCTTCTCGCTGTATTTCTTTAAGAGTCCTGGCTCGACAAGCTTTGTCATCACATGTGCAAAGTCTCCATTGACGACAACCTCATCTGCTTGTATTTCTTCCCCAGATTCTAAACGAATGCCTTTTACTTTCCTTCCCTCCGTGAGCAGCTTTTCAACGCCAGCTGACAGATGAATCTCTGCTCCAGCTTCAAGCGCGGCCTTTGCCATCGCTTCTGACAGCTGATTGACACCGCCCTTCGGATGAAATACACCTGTGTCATGTTCCATAAACGAAAGGATCGAGAACGCACCAGGGCATTCCCACGGGGACATTCCTAAGTACTTTGATTGAAATGTAAAAGCATATTTCACTGATTCATTCGAAAAATAGTCTGACAGCACATCATACAAACTTTTATTTAGTGAAAGCTGTGGAAATGCTTTGATCACCTTCAGGCGAAGGTAATGATGAAAGCGGTCCATTTTACTTTGTAGAATTGGTGTCAAACGATCCATTTTGCGCTTTGTATCCTTCATAAATCTTAGATACCCTTCGCCCTCACCAGGTGCAAAGGCTTCTAATCGTTTGTACATTTCATCGCGATCCCGAATCATATCGAGCTGATTGTCTTGAAATATTAATCTATACATCTCTTTTAATTCAATCACATCAATATAGTCATAAAGATTTTTACCAGCAAAGGTGAACAGCTCCTCTGCAATATGAATCATGCTGAGAAAGGTAGGACCTGTATCAAACGTGAAATCACCAAGTTGAAACTTAGCGTTACGCCCGCCAACAAAGGGCTGTTTTTCGTATACATGAACATCATGTCCTTTGCTTTGAAGCATCATAGCTGCTGCAAGGCCCCCTGGTCCCGCTCCGATCACAATGATTTTCATTATCCTTTTTCCTCCAAATTAATTCACTTTAAGTTAATTATACAAATTAGAAAGATTAGATCAACTTTTGATGTGCTCAAAAAGTCTCATGTTATGTATCAAAAAAGCCGGCTTCCTTTCAACAAGTGCAAGAAAGCCGACCCTTTATTACGCTTCTATATCAATTCGATACGTTTCAAACCAATGATGAATCTGTGCAAGATGGGCAATCAACTGCGGGCCCTTCATAAGCTGGCCATACCATGGCACATGAAAAGAAGCTCCTTCCGTTTCAATCAGCTGCTTTAATTGATGTGGGTCTAAAAATTCGTGAAGTACAGAGTCTTTTTGCGCGAGGCAGTCTGTTAGCATCTCTTTCACAGCCTGAGTATAGGCTGGATGATGTGTTTTCGGATAAGGACTCTTCTTTCGATAAAGCACTTCATTCGGTAAAATTCCCTCTAATGCTTTTCGTAAAACCCCTTTTTCACGATTTCCATGCATTTTCATTTCCCAAGGAATATTCCACACATATTCGACAAGACGATGATCTGCAAATGGCACACGTACCTCAAGACTAGCCCCCATACTCATTCGATCTTTTCGATCAAGCAGTGTTGTCATAAACCAGATCATATTTAAGTAAAAAAGTTCTCTACGGGCTTTATCAACGCCAGTTTCTCCATCTAAAAGAGGCGTTTCTGCCACCGTTTCTTCATATTTGCTTTGCGCGTATTCCTTAAGTGACAGCTTTTTTTGCCACGAGTCTTGCAGGAGCTGAGTTCTCGCTTCAGTCGATCTCATCCACGGAAAACCATTCGTTTCATTTTCCATATGGAACCAAGGGTAGCCGCCAAAGATTTCATCAGCACATTCACCTGACAAGCCAACAACGAAGTCCTTTTTAATTTCTCGGCAAAACCAAAGCAAGGAAGAATCAATATCTGCCATACCCGGTAAGTCTCGAACCTCAACGGCTTCCTTCAGATAGGAAGCGAGCTCTTTTTGTCCAATGATACAGCTGTGATGATTCGTTTGAAACGCTTTTGTCATTTGATCAATCCATGGGCCGTCAGCATTCGGCTGGAATTGATTTGCCTCAAAGAATTGATCGTTTCCTTCGTAGTCAATGGAATACGTATGAAGCGGTGCTTCCCCTATTTTCTCAAAGTGCTTAGCGGCAATGGCAGTAATGGCACTAGAATCGACGCCACCAGATAAAAATGTACATACAGGCACATCAGAGACGAGCTGTCTTGTCACGGCATCTGTAAAGAGATGCTTAATGTGCTGTGCGGTGTCATCAAGTGAGTCGGTATGCTCCTTGCTTTTGACATTCCAATATCTCCACACGCGCAGTCCGTCTTTTGAAAAGGTCAAGGCATGTGCAGGTCTCAGCTCTTTTATCCCTTTAAACACTCCTTGACCTGGTGTTCTTGACGGTCCTAAGCCAAAGATCTCCGACAGCCCTTCATAATCGACTTTTGCTTTGATATCAGGGTGAGCAAGAAGTGCTTTGATCTCTGAACCAAATAAGAAGGAATGATGACGTTCTGTATAGAAAAATGGCTTGACGCCTAGCCGGTCTCTCCCTGCAAATAACAATTCACGCTCACTATCCCAGATCACAAATGCAAAAATGCCATTAAAATGGGAGACACACTCTTCCTTCCATTCTGTATAGGCATGAAGAAGAACTTCTGTATCAGAATGCCCAAGAAAGCGGTGCCCCCTTTTTAATAATTCTTTTCTTATATCCTCCGTGTTATAGAGCTCTCCATTGTATACAATCGTATAAGCATGGTTTTGATGTGTATATGTCATCGGCTGCTTTCCGCCTTCTACATCTACCACCGCTAACCTTTTATGCCCGAAAAGAACGTGCTCACTTTTCCACGTATTTGTATCATCTGGCCCTCTTTTAGATAATGTATCTGTCATTTGATTGATTACATGATCCTGTTGGATGAGCTGCTTTTTAAAGTCTGCCCAGCCTGTAATTCCACACATCATCATCAGCTCCCATCCGTTTTTCCTCAAGTGTTCTCATTCAGCCTTTCTTAGTTTATGCATCGTTTCCTTGATAGTTGATTTGTCCTTTTTTCCCGGCGTATAGGACAAGCTTGATTTGGTAAGAAAAGAAAGAAGAAAGGAGCTTTTGCAAATGGAAAATCGAATGAAGCAGCTTGAACGCTGCAGCCGAAGATGGTGTAACGGGTATTTGCTCATTGAAAACGGGCATTGTCTGATTGAAGATGAAGAAGGAGAGATCATGCTGCCAGAAAGTCTTCAAAGCACAATGATCTGTTTGAAGGAAAATGACCAATGGACAAAAGGGGAATTGCTCGGTTCTATGATTCTTCATGAAAACGGGCAGCTAATAGAAGTACAGGGAGGAGAAAACATTCAATATACGGCGTCCCTTGCCAAAGGATGGCTTGATCTTCTCATGTTCGTACCGGAAAACGTTTTTGATCACATCCTTGAACAGGTAGAGCAGCTTGGTTTTTCCGTCTATGATTGTGTCTTCTCCTCCTTTTATTCAATGCAGCGCGTCTCTTTCTTTCAGTTTTCGACAGATACGCAATCACTTGCACTTCAATGTCACTATGAGCCTGCAGCCAGCCACATTCGTTTTGAATGGACCACTTCAGACGGACAACGGATCGTTTCACAATTTGATGCCACATAAAAAGGACACTGCTTCGTATAAGCAATGCCCTTTTTATATTAAAAGATATGGAAACCGATCGGCAGACGTAAACCGAGAAGAATGGTCACAATCGCAAATACGATAAACCCAATCAACACACCAGTCACCGATTTTCCTTTTTTCTTGCGCACTAGGACCATTTCCATGAAACCGATCACGAGGATACCGAGAATCATTTTTCCAATATACTCGCCCCCGAAACCTGGAATTTTCATTCCTGTGCGAACATACAATTCTACGCCTGTTGCGATAATGATCAAGTAGAATAAGCGAACGATCATGTGCACAATTGTAGCGCCTTTGTCGTTTTTACCTGCAAGAGCAAAGGCTACGAAGAATAAAATAATCCCCAGCACCCATGCTGTGATATGTAAATGTGTTCCCATTTGTGATTTCCCCCTTTATCAGAACAAGTACCTTCTCATCGTACCACGAAATAAGTCGAACACAAAGCGACAATCCTGTGTCATCACGCGCTTTATTTGACGTGATTTGTCAGCGTTCCAATCGGCTCAATTGTGATGTCAATTCGATCTCCAGAAGCTAAAAACTTAGGCGGTTCAAAGCCCTTCCCTACCCCAGAAGGTGTACCTGTTGCAATGATGTCACCCGCTTCTAATGTCATCCCTTTTGAAAGAGTGGAGACAATGTCTTCAATTGTGAAGATCATTAATTCCGTACTGGCAGACTGACGAACCTCTCCGTTTACCTTTGTTTCCACATGGAGCGCACCATGATCCTCGATCATTGACTTATGAACGATATAAGGTCCTATCGGGCAGGTTGTATCTAAGCTTTTGCCAATGAAAAATTGTTTATGTTTTTTCTGCAAATCTCTTGCCGTCACATCATTTAAAATGGTGTAACCGAATATATAATCTTGGACCTCTTCAGGAGCAATGTTTTTCCCTGATTTGCCCATCACAATGGCAAGCTCTCCTTCATAATCCAGTTCACTGGTCACACCTTCATGAAGAAGAATGTCCGCTTCGTGTCCAATGACAGAAGTAGGTGCCTTTGTAAAAATCATCACGTCTTTAGGAATATCCGCCGCACTTCCCATCTCCATGACATGGTCTTGATAATTCTTTCCGACACACATGATGTTTTTAGACGGCTTTGGAATCGGCGCATGGAGTTTCACGTCCGAAAGCGGATATACATAAGAACCGCGGTCTTCTTCTTTTTTCTCAGCCCAATCAAGAAGCTGTCCTACATGTTCAACAAACTTGTCCCCCATTTTGATACACTCAGATAAAGAGTTTGGCAGTGTCTCAAGCTCAAATAATTTGGCTTCTGCCTTTTTGACGTCCATCACCCATTCATCATCAATGACTACCCCAATAAACATGCTGCTATGTATCTCACCTGTAAAAAACTTCATGTCTTCCCCTCACAATCTTCATTTCGCTAAGTTATGATGTCTCATTTTATTTCTCTACGAAATAAAAAAAACCCTTTTTTATCATACTCTCTTTTAAAAAGGGTTTCAAAAATGATGATTGAATGCTTAGCGGAAACGGCGGTACTCCCACATGTTCCCTTGATCCCATTTACGCTCAACATTTCCTCTATTTCTGGAACGATGCGACTTCTTTCCACATCTTCGGCAAGAGCGGCTGCGCTTATGGTGATGAGAACGTTTAGATCGATGGCTGCGGCGCGACTTTCGGCTCTTCTTATTGTGGGATCTGTGCTTGCTGCGATGTGACTTGCGGCAGCTCTTCTTATGATGAGATCTGCATTTGCTGCGGTGTGACTTGCGGCAGCTCTTCTTATGGTGCGATCTGCATTTGCTGCGGTGTGACTTGCGGCAGCTCTTCTTATGATGAGATCTGCATTTGCTGCGATGTGACTTTTTCGGTTCGCTCTTTTTGCTTCTGTAAGATTTTTTGCTTTTATATGACTTTTTACTCTTCATGCTTTTCTTCGAACGATAGCTTTTCTTAGAGCGATAACTTTTCTTTGAACGATAGCTTCTGTAGCTTTTTTTACTGCGGCGTGATTTACGGCGTCCACCACCGCCAAAGAACCAATGACCGCGACTTGAATGACGAGAACGAGCTGACTTATGCGAACGTCTCGATTCTGGTTCACGATCTAAGTGATGATCACGTCCCTCACTTCGAAGTGAAGCTACTGCATGTTCAATGTGTGAATGATCAAATGTACTCACGAACAATTCCCCTCCCAGTCTATCTTCGACAAAACAAACAGACAAAGCTGTTTATCTTCTCTGCTTTATGTTACGAGATTCGGTAGACAAGTGTTCGTGACGAATGCCTCTTTCCTTGAAAACTCCATGAATACCTACCAGCCGGTACAGGACATTCCTTCACTTTCATATCGTAAAGAAGAGCATATAGGAGGCTGATGAACATATGAACACAGAACCTTTAAAACAACTTGATATGTGGATTCATCCAAAGGACCTGATTGAATTAAAAAAAGACATTTGGAACGATGAACCTGTTGAAGCTATTCTAAAAACCGGCCAAACCAAATCACATATTTATGCTTCATACCGCGGATCGCACATTAGAAAGCTTAAGAAAAAGTCCTATCAAATTGAATACCGAAAGCCAAAACAAAGACAAGGCGAATCCATCTTTCATTTAAATGCAGAGTACAATGATCCGTCGTTTATCCGAAACAGGCTGTCCTTTTATTTCTTTGAGCAGATGGGGGTGCATAGCCCAGCCGCTTCTCATGTGTTTCTCACCATAAATGGAAGAAAAGAAGGGATTTATTTGAAAATAGAATCTGTCGATGAGTTCTTTCTTCAAAAACGGCAGCTTTCAGGAGGCGGCATTTATTATGCGGTTGATGATGACGCGAACTTCTCCCTTTTGAGTTCTTTTGATAAAAAACCAAAAAAGCACCTTCTTCTCGGATATGAGAAAAAAACGGGGACTTCTCAACATGATCAGCGGCTGAGCGAATTTATTTACTTTCTCAACACAGCGAAAGATGACACTTTTGCAGAAAAAATTGAACAATACCTAGATGTGACACAGTATTTCCGCTGGCTCATCGGTGTGGTATGCACACAAAACTTTGATGGTTTTGTTCATAACTACGCTCTTTATGTAAATGAACAAGGGAGGTTTCAAGTACTTCCTTGGGATTATGATGCAACATGGGGTCGTGACATTCATGGAGAAGAAATGCCGTTTGATTATATCCCAGTAAACGGGTTTAATACATTAACTGCTAGATTACTAGATATCCCTTCGTTTAAAAGAGCCTATTACACACTTTTCCAGCATGTACTCGATACACATTTTGTAGAAGACCGGCTCTGCCCAGTCATCGAGAAATGGCATGAATCGATTGAGAATCGAATTGGAGATGATCCATATACGAAAGATCGAAAAGATGTCTTGCAGTCTGAAAGAGACTTAATCCGGCAATATATCAACAAAAGACGACGTTATTTACAGACTGAGATCAAAAAAGAGATTTTTGGTACGTAAGAACACTTTCGAATTTTGTCACTTTATTACTCATATTGACGAAACAGCTTTTTTTATAGAAAAATAGGGTATACTAACCATATCCTTCTATTTGATAAAAAATGTGAGAGTTGGCGTCCGTTATGATCAATTATGAAATTGAACAAAAAAGATTACATTTAATTGAGACTGCAAAAAAATTCGGGATGAATGCCGAAGAAACGATCAGGTGCAGTCAAGAGCTTGACACACTCTTAAATAAAGGCATCAAATCCACCTCTAAAGATTGCTCAAAAAAAGGGTAAACCATACATCTAATTCCTCTCATCAAAAGCTTTCAAAAAGACAATCACACATTAAAAGACCCATCATAAGCTATGGTGAAACGCCCAAAACAAGTGCCCTAATTTTATAAAGGATGTGCACCGCTATGCCGGCTATTGTGGGAGCCTTTAAAGTAAATGCCGTCGGAACGAGCGGAGTCGTTCATGTTGGAGACTGCATCACTATTTCTCCAAATAGTCAGGTTAAAACGTTTGCTGGCGCAGGCAGTTTTAATACTGGTGATCAATTGCGAATTAGCAACTACAAAAGTGTGACAAATACGTACGACAGTGATGTCATTGATCAACCGCTTGTTGGTAACTTGTAAGGAGTGAGGATCCGTTGAACTTCTATATTAATCAAGCGATACAAATTAATTATTTACGTGTAGAGTCTGTAAGTAACTCCTCTGTTCTGCAAATTGGGAGTGCTGGATCCATCAAGGCCCTTTCCAACCTGTATAACACGGGAAGCTACGTAGAAGCAGCGCCTGCCGCAGCAGGTACACAAGGAATTGAAGAATCTCAAGGCGCAAGCACAGCACCTTTTGTACCGCTTCAGTCACCAACAACTTAAGTCATCTGCAATCCCCGGAGGTGTATGTAAATGTATGATTATCAGAGCAACGCTTCACAGGTATATGGCATCATTCAAAAACACTCGCAACAAATCATGATGCTTGAAAAAAGGCTTAACGAGCTTCAGCAGGAAATACAAATGATCAAAGATAAACCGACAACGAATATTGAACGGATTGATTATCAATTTGATCAACTGAAAATCGAACGGCTGGAAGGAACGCTGAATATCGGCCTCAATCCATCTGATCCAAACAGTGTTCAAAACTTTGAAGTGGGCCAAACAACAACCCCGGGAATTGGAATGATGCAGCAAGAAATGGCTGATCAATTTTTCAATCAAACACGGCAGCTTGTCGATGCATTTTTAAATGAAGAAGCTCCAGAACTTCTTGAAGAACTAGAACAGCGATATGAAGGGTCCCTCGATGAAAGCAACAAACACCATATCATTGAGGATATTCGAAAGCAAATTGACAGCAGGATCAAATACTATGCGGGACAGCTGCCACACCGGGAAGAAATGACACCGCTGCAGCGTTCAGAGCAAATTGCTGAATATGTGAAGCATGATGTAAAGCGGGCGATTGAGCACTTTTTAGCCCATATTCCAAGTGAAACGAAAGGAGAGGAAAACGGATGAATTTCACAGTTGTCAACCGCAACATCGAGACCGGAAGCATTAAAGTAGTCGGGGTTTCGTCCTCTTCCCTGTTTATCATCGGGGACACAGACCATGTACAATTATCCTCGATTTTCGATACACCGCCAGAATCGCTGATTATTGGCCCGTTTGTTCCTCTGGCACCTCGATAATGATCAAGCGCACATCTAAAGTGAAGTTCTCAAAGGTGAATTCTGTCGGGATTTCGAGTGTGGTTCAAATTGGTGATACACAAGAGCTGTGCCCGGCAGTCAAGGTTTTAGCTGTTCAACGAACCATTAGTTTGTTTTATGGCTATGAAGCAGAAAATTTAGATGCGAAAGAATTTGAAGTGTATTATGAGCCCATTCCATTGATGCTGCCAGAACGATCAGTGAGAACGGCATTTTACCATGAAAAGCCTGTGATTAAAGTGTCTTCAATCCATGTAGAAGGGGTATCATCGTCCTCTGTCTATCAAATCGGCTCTACTTGTAGAATGAATGGCGTTGCGCGAGTGAAGCATATTAGAGAGCTGTTTAGCAATGATGAAAGTCCGCAAAACTCACAAATGGACCTACCTGCGCATATGATGGTGATATGACTTCGAATAAAGGATGTCGATTATGCCAGCAATTGTCGGACCCATTTACATTAACTCTATTTCTGGAGGCGTCGTAAACGTCGGTGACTCATTCTACCTGTCGCCTAAAAGTTCGTCAAAATCTGCTTTAGGCTCTGGAGCGGGGAATACCGGAGATTTCTTGATATTAAATAATGGCATTAGCGCCACCAACTATGTGGATCCTGACTTAAATGATCAGAATATGGTAGGCAATGCATAAAGCAGCTCCTCTACACCCATTTCAAATAGAGGAGCGCTTTTTTATGCTTATTTTTTTCTGCGCTGTCTCGATTTTTTCGTTTTGACCAGCTTGCTTGCCGGCTGTTTCCGAATCCATTTGATGTACGAAGCAAGCTTTTCATCCTGCCTCAGCGCATCAATTGTATTCAAACGTGCGGCAAGCTCCTGGTTTGTAAAGAGGGCATGTACTTGTTTATGACAAGGGATGCATAGGAAGGCAGTCGGTAAAAAAGCCCCGCCCTCTTCTCTTGGCGTTAAGTGATGTTCTGTGAGCAGGACATCTTGTCTTCCGCACATCTCACATAATCCAATTGTTTGCTTTGCCACCGTGTCATCACCTCAATATTTACATTAATTCCATTGAGACTGTTGTCCCTTTCCCGCTTGGATCTGCTGGATGGACAATCAGTTTTTTCGGCAGCCGCATTTTCAATTCTTCCACATGGCTGATGACACCAACAGCTAAGTTTTGAGACTGTAATTTCTCTAATGCGGTAATCACTGTATCGAGCAAGTCTTGATCAAGGGTACCAAAGCCTTCATCAAGGAAAAAGAATTGCAGCGGGAACTCACCTCTCAGCTGAATCTGCGCTGAAAGAGCTAGTGCAAGCGCAAGCGACGTCAGGAAGGTTTCCCCGCCGGACAAGCTGGACACTGGACGTCTGACACCGCCATTCGCATCATCACGCATGACAAAGCCGCCTTCTGAATCAACTTCAATCGCATACCTTTGTCTTGTCAAAATACCAAGACGGGCAGATGCATCACGACTGACACTTTCCAGCTGTTCTTCTGCTAAGAACTCAACAAATGTATTTCCTTTAAACACGGTTTGCAGCTTATCGAGCCGATCAATTTCTTGCTGCAGCTCCGCCAAGCGTTCATGAATACTTGCAAATCGCTGGTGATTCTCTTCCATTACACGCAGATGTTCATATGCAGAGCCGCTCATCACTGTTGCTTCTTCCAATGCCTTCTCTGCCGCTTCTTTCCTCAGTTGAATATCAGACCACTGCTTTTCATCTAGTGACTCATCTTTCAGCAGCTCAGAAATTCGCTTTAAGTTTGCGGCACATTGCTTTCTTTTATCCTCAAATTCGTCAATTTCCTGTTTAACCGAGTGACGTACTGCCTGATTCATAAAAGCAGATTCAATCTCTTGAGGCTTATCAAAAGGAGAAGACTCCGATTCTTTAGCCCATGCTGCACTTGCTTCTTGTTTTCTCCGGTCAGCCTCTTGAAGCTGACGCTCACAGCTTGAAAAATGACTTTGTGCTTCACTAAAGAGCTCCTGCGCATGCTGTAATTGCTTGTACGATTGCTGTTCCATTTCATTGAGACGAGCAAGCGTGTGTTCAACCTCGATCAGCTCTTCAGAAATAGAGACAGCTTTCAATGGATATCTCCCTAAATCTGTTTCATATTGATAAATGAGCTGCTGCTGGCTTTCTAGCTGATGCGCTAGTTTATCAAGTTCCTTCTCTACATCATATATGGCTGTTTGCAGCTGTTCTTTTGCCTGCTGTTTTTCTTCCAAAAATGAAATACTTTTCTCAATACGCTCTTTATAGCCTTCCGCTTGCTGGTCCTTTTCGTCGATCTGCTTTTGCATCTCTTGTACTTGGTGCAATGTAAAGTGCGGGAAGGCCTGTTCAAATTGAGACGTTTGCTCTGAAAGCTCAGATTGAAGCTCCTTGATCAGCCCGTCTAATTCTTCGATACGCTGCTGATCAAATGTCATTTGATCTTTCGTCTTGCTTATCTCTGCTGCTTGATCGTATGTTTCATCCATTAAACGAGCTCGTTTACGTTCAACTTCTTGAATATCTTGTTTCAAGCCTTTCCATTCTTGCATGAGATACTGCAAGGACTCCGGCTTTTGCACTGCTTCTACTGCTGCTGCAACTTCCGCACCTGGAGCTTTCTGAGATAAAAAGGCAAACTGCTTTACTAATTGATTGGCGTGCGTTTCCAATAACTGCTTGGCGGCATACATGTCTCTTGTATATTCCTCTGCCTGCTTGAGCTCTGTGTCCATCCGTTGAATCACTTCATCGATTTGTGCCACTGTTTCTTCATGGTCATTGTTTTCCAATGCCTTTGGATCATGATGAATCGATCCACAAACAGGACATGGCTCACCATCTACGAGCTCTGCCGCTAATTCTTTTCTTAATTCTGCCGCCCTAACAGCATCACGCTGTTTTAATTTTGCGAGCTTCTGACTTTGTTCTCTTTTACTCCATTCTGTAAAAGCCCGTTCGAATTCACATACATAGAAATAGAGCTGTTCAATCGCTTGAAACGATTGGTCTATTTTTTCATGATGGTCTTTTTGCTGTTTTTGAAGCTTTTCATATGCTGCTGCGGTCTGTGTTGATCGCTTTTTGAGCTCCTCCATCTTTTGTTCTTCCTTGTGTATGCTTTGGTGTATTCTTTGAACATTTTCGCTTAAACGCAAAGCATCCTGTACACTTTTCCGTTCTTTTACAGAGACTTGTAATTGCTCCAGCTCACGCTTCAGCTGTGTTTGTTTTGCCAGTGCACGTTCTAACAAAGATTGGAGATTGTCTGCTTCTTCTTTTTTTTGTAATAATTGCTGCGCTGTATCGTTTTTTCGCTGTTCGATTGCCGTCTTTTCCTGAAGAGCCGCCTCTTTTTTCCGTTCAATTTCCTTTAGCTGAAGCAGCTGCTCTTTCTTTTGAAGAAGTTCTGGCTCAGTTTCTATTTTCTTTTGCCTTGCTTGCTCATAGTTCTGCGTCATTTGATCATAGATCGTTCGTTGATGCAATAGCTGATTTTCTGCTTCCTGCTTCTCTTTTAATGCTTGAGAAAGCTGATTTTCAGCCTTTGTTAATGCATCCGCATAAGGCTTTAATGCCTCTGCCTGCTCAGCAATATGAAGCTTGGCCTTTTTTTCTTCCATTGATGGTGCCAGTTGATTCAGATGGTTTAGTTCCGTCTCATAGGCTTCTCGTTCCTTTTGATACTGCCAAATTGTTTGCGCCTTTGTAAAAGCAGTGAACGCTTCATCCCGTGCTTGTTTTTTCTCATGAAAAATAGCCTTTGCCTGCTCAGCCGCTTCCTTTGCCTTTGCGAGCGCCTCTGGGCCAGCTTCTCCTAAGCCATTCAGCTCAGCAAGCAGTTCATTTTTTTGTCCATACTGATTCTGCGCTTTTGCGCGCAAACGTTTAACGAGCTGATCCCCATACTTTTCCAGGTTAAACAAACGCTGTAGCATTTGTCGTCTATCGGCTCCTTTTAGGGAAAGGAATTCTGCAAACTTCCCTTGAGGCAGGACAACCGCTCGCGTAAAATCATCAATGGTTAACCCGAGTAATTCTTCTATTTTACGATTGACCTCACTCGCTTTATCTGCAAGAACTGTCTGTGTATCCCCAATTTCAATCAGACGGCATAGTGTCGTTCTGACTTTCATTTCATCTGCCCGCTTGAAAGCACGTTCGACTTTATAAGAAATGTGGTGTTCCTTTTGTAAAGCGAACGTAAAGGAAACTGACAGCTTCTCTTCCGCTTGGTTCAAAATACCATGTGTATTATTTAACGCACGTTCCACTTTGCCATAAAGTGCCAGGGTCATGGCGTCTAATATGGACGACTTTCCGCTGCCTGTCGGTCCAAAAATGCCAAACACACCTGCATCACATAATGAGCTGAAGTCAATTGTTTGTTCTTCTCTGAAGCTATGAAGTCCTTTAATGGTTAGCGTAATCGGCTTCAAGTCGCTTCCTCCTCTTGCATTTCATTGGCGAGCTCCAAAAACAGCTTGACTGTTTTTTCATCAGGAAGACCGCCGCCTGTCTGGCGCTCATAAAATTTCACGAACCGCTCCTCGATTGAGAGCTTTTCGGCTTGCTTTTGTTCTTCCACTTGCTGAAGTTCTTTAAATTTCGGTCTAATATGGACAAACCCGCTATGCTGCTTTCGGAGCTGATGGATCTCTTCTATGGAGAGCTGATCTGTTAAATGAATTTCTAAATCAATCCATGCCTGAAGATCCCGTTTTTCATCCAGCCACTCGTGCACTTGACTCAGTCCCTCAGTTGCCTTCCATTTCACAAGTGGTTTGCCGCTTGATAACAACACTTCTTTCCAGCTTGCTTTTTCATTAGGTTTTGCCTCTACAATCGTGACTGATTTGGCATACCCTGATTCAGAAAAGCTGTAAGCAAGAGGCGACCCGGAATAGCGGGCAATCGTTTTGGCACGCTTGATGGTTTGCGGGCGGTGCAAATGACCAAGGGCCACATAGCAGGCTGCTTCTGGCAGGCTTTCTGCCGCAACGGTATATGCACCGCCTACTTCAATCGGTCTTTCTGAATCTGTTTGACTTCCTCCTGCCACATAAATATGGCTCGTTGCGATATTGACCGTATCGGCTTGAAATTGAGTGCTTAAATGTTGGAACGCTTGCTGTATTTTTAAATTGTAATGATCGCGAAGCAATTTCTCTTCAAATGTTTCAGCCAGCACCTCGTTTAGTCTCGCTTCAGACGGATAAGCGAGTGCTGCAATGGATAAACGTTCACTTGAAGAAGGAACATCGACGCGGATGATGTCATTTGTCGGATAACCAATTAAATGAATCCCCTGATCATTAGTTAAAGGAGATGCGGCAGATAGTCGATCCGGATTATCATGGTTGCCTGAGATGACCACGACCTGACGTTTTCCTTTATCTGATAAGGCGGATAGACTTTCATAAAAAAGCTGTTCTGCTCTAGCAGGCGGATTCACTGTATCAAAGGCGTCTCCAGCCATGACAATGACATCAATGTGTTCGTCTTTTACGATTTGATACAGCTCATCTAAAAACTGTGCTTGCTCATCAAGCCGGCTCCGGCCTTCAAGGGTTTTTCCTAAATGCCAATCTGCCGTATGCAGAATCCTCATGTGATTCACCTCTCATTCCGATACATTTATAATGAAATTTCTAAATTACCATCAAAGAAATAAAGAATTTTCTCCTCTAATGTTCTGTTTGTTAAACGTTCTACTGCTTTTGCATATAACGCTATTTGAGTTTCATAGCGCTTTTTCAATATAGGTACAGCTGCTTCAAGACCGCCTGTATATCTGCCTTGCACTCTATCTGTTTTATAATCTAGTAAATATAGTTTTCCATCCGTTTCAAATAAACAGTCAATCATCCCTTGAATAAGGACAGGCTCCCCCTCTGCATCAATATGGCTGTATACCTCTTTAACAGGTAACACCATACTAAATGACACTTCTCGTTTCACCCAGTCCGCTTTCCGCAGCTTTTGACCAATAGAAGTAGAGAAGAAAGCTGCAATTCCTTCTTGATCAATTGACTGGACTTGTTCATTTGTTAGCAAGTCTCGCTGCTGTAAGGAATCGAGCAGCTGATGTATACGGATTTCATCGAAGGGCTCGTCAGAAGGAAGCGCAATATGCTGCATGACTGTATGCATTGCGGTGCCTTGCTCTGCGGCAGTGAGTGTTTTTTTCTTCATGAAAGCCGGCCGGTCATACATCGTGGCACGGGCTTTTCGAAGAGAAGAAGGAACACTATACTCATCCTGTATTTCTTTCATTCTTTTTATCTCGGAAACTGACTGCTTTGTGCCGACTTGTGAGGCCGCTAGGTATGGGTATCTCCATGAAAGTCTCTCTGCTACTTTCTCATCAGCATCACCATATTTTTCAACAGGCAGACCTTCCATCAAAGCTTGTACCACCTCGTCCTGCTGCTTCTTTTCAAGTGACATATCTTCTTTTAGAAGATCGGAAGCTTGAGTAAATGAGATCGTGAATGCTGATGGGTGTGACAGAACAACATCACCTGTTTCTTCTAAAATAGATGACATTGCTTGGTGACGGATGAGAGCAGGACCAATAAAATCTAAGTATGTTTTCGATTGATAACGTTCAAAATCAGGGAGGAGCCAGTCCTCTCCGGTTGCAGCATTTTGCCATTTGCTTAATGCCTTCACCTGATTTTTGACAGAGCCGACCAGAAATAATTTCTCCTTAGCCCTTGTGAGCGCTACATATAGAACTCTCAGCTCTTCAGATAATAGCTCTTTCCTCATCTTTTTTTTCATCGCCACAAGCGGTAATGTTGCATAGCTAATTCTCAGCTCTGGATGAATATATTTGCTTCCAAAGCCTAATTCTTTATCAAGCAAGTAGGACTGGTTTAAGTCCATCATATTAAAGTTTCTGCCGAGTCCTGCGGTAAAGACGACTGGAAATTCTAATCCTTTACTGCTGTGGATCGTCATCATGCGAACAACGTCCTCTGTTTCACTGAACGTTTTTGCCGCACCAAGATCATCTCCACGCTCCTGCATTCTTTCGATAAAACGAAGAAAACGGAACAGCCCTCTAAAGGCAGCTTTTTCATACTGCTTCGCTCGATCATAAAGAGCACGGAGGTTCGCCTGTCTCTGCTTGCCTCCAGGCATCCCGCCAACGTAATCTAGATACTGCGTATCGCGGTATACTTCCCAAATCAATTCCGCTACTGAATGATTCATGGAGAAATCACGCCACTTACGCAGCAACCTGAAAAACCGTTCTAGTTTTTTGCATGTAGGGTGATCTGAATGAGTCACACTCATAAATGCCTTCACAGCATCATAATAAGTGCCTTTTTTATCACTCGTGCGAATCAGTGCCATTTCATTTTCGTCTAAATGAACAATTGGTGATCTTAATACAGCTGCAAGCGGGATATCCTGATATGGATTATCGATGACTTTTAACAGAGAAAGAATCACAGACACCTCTGTTGCTTCAAAATAACCGGAGGAAAGATTCGCATACACAGGGATTCCCTGCTTCTTCAATTCCTCCATCATTTGCGGAGCCCAAGGCATGGAGCGAAGTAAAATCACAATGTCCCGATACTGCAAGTTACGGGTCATTTGCTGTTTTGCATCGTACACTTGAAATGGCTGCTCCACCAATTCTCTTATTTTTTTAGCAATGACTCTCGCTTCTAGTTGTACGGTCTCTAGTTCTTCTCGCTCTTCGTCAGTTTCTGCTTCCTGTTGATCTAAATGTACAAGAAGCATTTCTGTCGTTGTATCTTCGCTTTCTGGATAACTAGCTCCAAGCTTTAATTCAGCTTGTTCATCGTAATCAATTTCTCCAACTGTTTCCCCCATCAGCTGTTTGAACAAAAAGTTCGTACTGTCTAACACATCTGAACGGCTGCGGAAGTTTTTATTTAAATCAATTCTCTTCCCTGTTTCTTTGCCGTCTGGTGTAAATTGTTTATATTTGTTTAAAAAGAGCATAGGCTCAGCCAGTCTAAAACGATAAATGGACTGCTTTACATCACCAACCATAAACAGGTTGCCCTCTGCAGCATGTTCCCCTTTAGATACAAGCCTTAAAATCGTTTCCTGTACAAGGTTTGTATCCTGGTATTCATCAACGAGCACTTCTTCAAACTGCTGTTGATAGTACTTGGCCGCTTCTGTTTCAATCAAATTTCCTTCCGCGTCCTGCTCTGCTAAAATGCGTAAGCAATAATGCTCTAAATCCGAAAAATCCACGATTGATTTTTCTTGCTTCGCTCTTTCGAAACGCTGTCCAAATTGGATGACAAGCTCCACAAGTGTTTCGACCACCGGCTTCATTTCAGCTAAACTGTTCAAATGCTGGGCGGGACTGCGCATAAAGTATTCATCTTTGAGCTTTTCTAATTGTTTTTTTGCTTGATTGCGTGCATCTGTGGCTTTTTCTAACAGCACAGGATCATATTCGTCCCCTTTACATGTTTTGAGCCTTTTAAAATTGATGTTTGGCAAAAGCTCGTAAAGCTTCTCAAAATCATCTTGGTGCCTGATTAATTCATTGATCTGCTCTAAATCATCTATAAAATTTTCTGCTCTCGGCGCGGGGCCACCCGGTTCTTTTGATAGGGCGAGAGCTCGTTCGAGCAGTTCAAGACAGCTTCGAAAAACGAGAGAAAGGTCCTCTTTGATATATGGGTAAAACGGTAATTGTTCTACTTTTGTTTGAGCATCTACATCATAAAGAGAAAGGAATGCCCTCATCCATTGTTCAGGTGAAGGATGAGATCTGGAAAACTCATAAATTCTCTTCACAAGCCATTGCAAATCTAAATCATGACGGTCAGAAGTGTAACGATCAACCAGTTCAAAGAACGCTGGCTTTCCAGCCTTATATTCATCCTCAAACAGTTCATCTAACACTTCATCTCCTAATAATTCTCCTTCTGTTTGATCAGCCAAACGAAAGCCTGGATCAAGGTCAATCTCATAGTAAAAGGTGCGCAAAACCTGCAAACAAAAGGAGTGCAGGGTGGAAATATTGGCACGATTCATGAGCGACAGCTGTCTTCTCATATGAAGGGACCCGGGGTTCTTAGCTAATTCCTTTTCAAGTGCTTCTGTGATCCGATGCTTCATCTCTGCCGCAGATGCATTTGTGAAAGTCACAACGAGCAGACGATCCACATCAACTGGATCCTCAGGACGAGTCATTTTTCGAATCAGCCGTTCAACCAAAACAGCTGTTTTACCTGACCCTGCCGCCGCCGCAACAAGGATATCTTGTCCTTCTGAAACGATGGCTTCCCACTGGTCATCCGTCCAAGTACTGTTATTCGGTTTTGGTATTTGCATACTGATCCCCTTCTTTTTTGATCCGGTCTATCACAACATCATCCTTTTCAGATGAAAGCACTCTAAATTCATTATCCTCTATCGATTCATCAAATTGGCAAATAGACTTAAATGAACAAAAGCGGCATGGTGTTTGATCCTTCAATTTATATGGATTAATGGCTACCTCGCCATTTGTAATTCTTTCGCCTGCCTCTTCAAACGTGCGCCGAACATGCTGTGTGAGTATATGGAAATGATCTTCACTTAAAACAGCAGAGTCAGAACGGAAAGACCCATCCTTTTTCAAGCCAGCTTGAATGACTTGTGATCTTCCTGATTCAAGCGTTTGATCCATTAGCTTTACCGCTTCTACATCTTCAAGCAAAAGACCTTTCATTTTAAATTTCTTGAATATTTCCTGCTCGATTTCATCCTCTGCAAGCGGAATCGGTGCTTGAATGAGCGGATCATGAATATGGAAATATAAAATGCCAGCTGGCGTTGCTTCTACACCGAGCCACTCCTTTGAATACGTAATCGTCAGGTCTAAGTATGTGAGCATTTGCAAGGCCAGCCCATAGTATACTTCTGCTAGATCAAGGCCTTTCTCACTCGATTTGTAGTCGACGATTCTCAACAGCAGCCCTTTTGAACCTTCTGCTTTATCCACCCGGTCAATTCTTCCGACAAGCTCCATCGTGCAGCCATTTTTCAATTGAAAAGTAAACGGCGGAAGTGGCCCTTGGCCGCCAAAGCCTAACTCAAGCCCAACGGGAGAAAATCCACTCACTCTTGCATGCTCACTTAATATAGAAGAGACTCGAATCAAGATTTTCTGGAGCTTTTCTTTAATATAAGCATGCCGGTTAGAGCTTAATAGGATTTCCTTTTGAAGACGCGGTGCAAGCTGTTCGATTGCATGTCTTGAATAGTTGACACAGTCATCCTTCGTTAGGTTTTTCCAATCCTTTTTTTGTTCAACAAGCGTATCTGAAATATGCTTTAAGGCCGAGTGAAACAGCTGGCCGATATCGGGTGCTTCCAATTTATAAAATTGCCGGTCCTTTAGTTTTAACCCGTGGGAAGCAAAGTGAGAAAATGCACACGCATTGAATTTCTCCATTCTTGAAACACTGCCTTGAATGTGATCACCATAAAGTTCTTTTGTGACGTTAGGTTTTAAGCGCTTCGCTCGATTTGTAAAAAACAAACTCGACAAGATGTTTTTTGATACATCCCGATGAGATGACGTCATCAAATAATTATAGACACTCCACCATACACCACTGATGGGGTATTGGCTGAGCCATTGCTGCAGCTGCGAGACAGTATACGATAACGAGACATGCTCATTCGCTACAAATTTTAATTGCTCCTTGTCATCCAGCTGTTCCGGGTCTAACACATACAAAGCATGCTCATGATTTGGCATAAGCTCCTGACAATACTTGATAAGAGGCGAAGGCAATAGAGAGCGCCCCTCTTCATCTGACACTGAATAAGACAGATACAAATGATGAGATGGACTCGACAGCGCCTGGTAAATTAAAAATTGCTCATCTAGCAGCCGTTCTTTTCCTGTCTCTGCGAGTTCTGCTCCTGCTCGTTTTAACCACTCCCGGTCATCCTCAGACAAAACACTTTCGTCAGAAGGACGTGCGGGAATAACGCCATCATTTACCCCAATGATAAACATACACTTCACTTGATACATTCTCGATAAATCCATACTTCCGATAAATACTTGGTCGAGTGAAGGCGGAATTAAAGCGAATTTTAAAGAGGCCAATCCTGTATCCATCATCTGTTGGAATAAAGGAAATGAGAGCTCCTCCTCACCGAGCATTTCAACAAATTCATCCATTAATTGAATAACAGCATCCCATACTTGTCCATGCTGCATGGCTTCAGCTAATCTACCTGCTTCTTCAGCTTCCAGCCTAGCCTTTTCAAGTTTATCCGGCACTTGTATTTCCTCTAAGAAGACATAAACTGCCTCTACCATGTCTTTTACCTTTTGCGCTTTTTTCAGCCTTTTTTGCAATTGGAAAACCGGCAGTGCGATCCATTCCTTTACATCATTCAGCATCTGTTCCATTTCAATTTCTTGATCTGTTTGTCCAAAATCCTCATCTAAGGATTGGAATCGCCTGTAATGGAAACGGGAACCGTTTGTCCAGCGTTCTCCTTTTACACCATAAGCAATACAGTAGTTTTCAAGCTGGTCTGCCTGTTCTCTCGCTTTGTTTTTGGCAAGTTCGAGCGGAAATAAGAACTCTGTCTTCACGCAGCGAAACACGGCCTCATAACGCCAGTTTCCTTTTATGACATCCAAGCTTGAACGAATTAATTCAATGAGCGGATGATACTGCATCGATTCATTTCCATCAATAAAAAATGGAATATCGTAATCTCGAAAAACCTCTTTTAACGTATCTTTATAGTCGTCTACATGCCGCGCTACAATCGAAATATCTCGCAGTCTAAGTCCTTCTTCTCTCACTAAATGAAGAATTTCTCTCGCTACTCCCTCAATTTCAGCTCGTTTACTCGCACTTTTAGACACTGTGAGATGAGGGGTTATTTCCTGATATGGCTTCACCGGTCTCTGCTCATATTGCCGTTCTAAATAAGCAAGATCCGGCGTATGAAGATGACGGTTATTTTTCTCCAAAATGTGCTCAGAAATGGACGCGCCGCACTCTTTAGCAAGCTGATAGAGCTGGAAATACGTTTTACCTGTCATACGAAATAAATCAAGTTCATTTGGCTGTTTATCATGATAGGAACGATCCACTGTGAAAGCAGCCGTTATTTTCTCAGCATGCAGCAGAAGCTGTTCAATGACGAGAAGCTGCTGCGGTGTAAATTGATAAAAACCATCTATATAAATGTGTGCTCCTTTTATTTCATCAGATAAAGGAATTTGCTCCGTGAGAAGCGTCAAATAGTCTTCTGAGTGCACATATTCATCTTGTAAATGCTGCTCCATCTGCTGATAAAGAACATGCAGATCATGCAATTTCTCGGCTGCCCGTCTTTCTTCTGTATACTCTGAATGCATGCTCGATAATGAAATTTTTTCAATATCCTCAGGCAGCATGCAATATCTCTTGAACTCAGCCATCGTCTTTTCGATTTGCTCGACAAACCCCGGCTTATCACTCGCTTTTTTGAATACCTTAAACTTTTCTTTCTCCTCTTCAATCACTTTTCTTAAAAGCATTTGAATTCCTGTGCTTGTCACAAATTGCCGGTTCGCTCCGCCAGTCTGCTGTAAAATAGACCAAGCAAGACGCGTGAAACTAAATACTTTGGCCCTGATCATCCCGCCAGCTTCAGACGTTTTTGCAAGCTCGTATTCCATTAAGAATGTCATTTGATCCGGGACTAAAAAAATGATTGGCGGACCCAACGGATCAAGCCGAAGCTGTTCTTTGATTTCCTCTAAGATTGCAGTCGTTTTTCCACTCCCCGATCTGCCTGCTAAAAACTGAATCTCCACGCTCCACAACACCTTTCTTATGTACTCATATTCTAGCGAAAATAAAAGTAAATAGCTATTTTCCCCTTCTCCTTCCTAAAAAGATATAGGCACCTTTCCTTACTCTTCTCATATCATAAACCATCATGAACTCAAAGGAGGCTGGCAATATCATGTATTACGGTTATTACGACTACCCGCCATATGACATGCGCCAAAACACAAGAATCATTTCAGACCTTGAAAAAGCAATCAATGGTGAATATTCTGCGATCCAATGCTACGAAAAACTTGCTCAAAGAGCAAAAACTCCTGAGGCAAAAAAAATCATTCAAGAAATACGCCAGGATGAAGTCAGACACTATCAACTATTTTCAAAGCTGTATTATTCTTTAACAGGTAAAAATCACAAACCAAGCGTAACAGAACCTTGTCCAGATCAATTTAGAGAAGGGCTTCTTTTCGCATTTAAAGATGAACAAAGAACGGTTGATTTTTACTTAAAGATATCAGATTATGTCCGGGATCAAGGAACAAAAGAGCTGATGAAACGTATCGCTCAAGATGAACAGCAGCATGCTGTATGGTTTTTATATCTTTTAACGCACCATGTGTCTTAGATAGTCCTATTTTAATAGGAGATCGTATGTTCCGTCAAAAAATGAAATCGGCTTTTTGTTCATTCAATCTATCAAATAAAATACTATTCTCAATAAATCCCTTATCTCTTTCACTTTTTCAAACGTGAAAACGACAATTTGATAAATAAAAAAACTCCTCTGCCACAAATAGCAGAAGGAGTTTTTTTCATGATCGTTTAATGAAATTTTGCTTCATTGCTTTGCTGCTGATGTTTTAGCAACCCATCAATGGACAGCATCTTACTGCCGCTGAGTGTTAAATAAAGGGCCATGACAAGCAGCGATAGTTCAAATTCATAACCGCCAACAAATCCTTTAGAAAAACCAACCGTAATAATCGCCACAGCCATAATTGGTACAAATAATGCTGCGAAAATACGTGTTCCTAGACCTAAAATCAAGGCGATACCACCGACCAGCTCAATTGTCTTTACAATATAGGCCATAAATTCCGGTACACCGATTTGTCCAAAGAATGCCGCTGTTCCCCCCAGACCTCCTTGATATGCCTGAAGTCCGTGTAGAAAGAAGATAATACCTAAAATAACACGTACAAAAAGTGTTCCTATTTCTTGATTCGTTTTCATATAGTGATTTCCTCCTGTTTTTACACTACATAATGTAATGTTAATAAGTAAAAAAAATTAGTAATTTAGGTTAAGCATAATCATTAAGGCCACCATGAGAATGGTTGATGTGACAATGGGAATGATGGGTACATTGAAAGGAATATTGTATGTTGGATTTAAGATCTTCTGTATTCTTAAATTCAATGCCCGATCTCCAAAGGATACCGCAAACTTCGTTTGTTTTTGAAACTGCGTTCTCTTTTTAATCAGCTTCAAAAGGGCTTGCCCTACTCCAAGCTCAGTGCCTGTCTGCCGAATCGCATAGTCATCTGCGATCACTTCACGAAAAACGGAATAGCTTTGTCTCATATGCTTTAACACTGGAATGTACCAAATGACTTTTGTGAGCATTGAGAATGTGAAAGCCTTTAAAGGATCATAGCTGTATTTGTGGTGTAATTCATGATAAACAACAGCGTCAATCTCCTCTTCATCCAGCATGTCCATGAGAGACGTTGATAAGTAAACCTTTGGGTGAAGCATCCCCATGGCAAAAGCAAGCGGTTCATGACAATGAAACACAATGATGTCATTTGCATATTTCTCAGATAAAGATTCGGTCCAGTGGTAATCGACTGCAAGCATCAGATTTTGCTTGAATTGAATGTACGTTTTGATTTGCTTCGTCATATAGAAAATCGCAAATCCCAGTGTGTAGAGGACTAAAGCATCTAGAAAATATTTCAAAGGAGTGAATCCATAGAATTCGAGAACAGATTGGCATACATGAATAAGATTATATGCTTGATTCCAGCCAAAAAAGCTTGAAAGCACGTAATAACCCATCTGATAAAAAATCGTTAAACCAATCAATATACCGCCTAAAAACAGCAGGCTCGATTTCATTTTATTCATTTTGCTGCTCCTCTTTTTTGGATGCCAGCCTTGCTTCAAGCACTTTGAGTAATTCAGGGTCAGCACTTTCAATTGCATCCACCATATGATTCACTGCCAGTGGACCAAAATCGTCCATCAGCCCTTGGGTAATCCATTTTGTCTGCTCATTTAGAAATTCTTCTTTTGTTAAAATGGGATTATAAATAGATGAACGCCCTTTTGTTTTCTTCTCGACAATTCCCTTTTCGGTTAAGCGGTTCAGCACAGTCATCACCGTGTTGAAATTAATCGGCTTCTCATCTGACAGCTTCTGCTGCACTTCTTTAATCGGCATACCCTCACCTTGATAAAGGATCTCCATAATCCTTCCCTCTAAAGGACCGAAAAAGCGATTCAATCCCTTTTCATTATATTTAAAAGAAGGAATTTTCATGTCATCACCTCACACTAAGGATTGTAGTGTAATTGAAAATGATAGTCAACAGATAACCAAAATAGGGGAAAATCGTTGCATATTACCTTGCTTCTTAGTAAAAATTACGAACCTATTTATATCAATAGGCAATCTGATTCTCGATAAGATAATCTTATGAAATTGGTAAAAAAATTCGTATTTTATTTATAGAGACTTTTGTATTATAGTGAAGATAACAACATTTCACTTACTGAACAAATTTATAGGAAGAAGGTTTACATGTGATGAAACAAGGAAACAGCCTTCGAACCGATCTCATTTTGATCGCGATAAGCGGTTTAGGTGGATTTCTTTTGTCTTTAACAGGAATGTCTATTGGCTGGATGATCGGAACATTAATCACGGCTGCATTTATTGCCATGCGACGTCCCGCCCTGTTTCAGCGTAAAGGAAACAACACCTTGCGTATCCACAGCAGATGGCTACTCCTTGGTCAATTTATTCTCGGAATCGAACTCGGACAGAAAATGAACATGAAAGTTCTTCATATTTTCACTGAACATTGGCTCCCTGTGAGTTTCATGCTCGTTTTTTCTATTCTACTGGCGATGCTCTCTGGCTTTGCCTTATGGAAGCTGAGTAAAACAGATATGCTGACCAGTTTTGTCGGAACAGCACCAGGCGGTTTATCTGCTATGCCAGGGATTGCCCAAGAGGTTGGAGCAAATACAGCCGTTGTCAGTCTCGTACAAACAACACGTGTATTAATGGTGGTACTCACCATCCCATTTACGGTGTTCTATTTAAATACAAAAAATCCAGCGGATGCAGCTGCAACCGTGCAAGGGAGCGCCTTTTCATCCGGCGTTTTCACCCTGTCAAATATCTCGTGGAGTATCGCACTTATTTTAGGTGCCTGGCTTATGTCACGCCTCGCGGTTCGTCTTCATTTCCCTGCCCCTTGGCTGATTGGCAGTATGTTAGGAGTTGCAGCTCTTCAAGTAGGTGCAGGTGCGCTCATAGGTCATGATTTGATTCCTTACTGGCCAGCACAAGCGAATATCGCGTCACAGGTATTTCTAGGTGCAACCATCGGTTCAAAAATGAATAAACAGATGTTTGTCGGGCTAAAAAACACGTTAATTGTGGCCGTCGTCAGCTCAGCTGGACTGATTGCTGCAACGGTTCTCAGTTCAATTGCCATTGCAGAGGTCACAGGCATTTCTGTCATTACAGCCATTCTTGCCTTTTCGCCTGGCGGTATTGCAGAAATGGCAACAACAGCAGTCACACTCCATGAGGATTCAACCTTTGTAGTAGCTGTACAAGTCGTTAGAATCATTCTTGTCATTGCGATGCTGCCACCGTTTTTTCGATTCTTACATCATGTCTGGGCAAAAAGACATCCTGAATATAAAGCCGCAAAATAAAAAAAGAGACGCTTTGCATGTGCAGAGCGCCTCTTCTTTTATTCATCCTGATTTCTTTTGACACCAACTACTTGATCCTTTGAAATCGTTCCAAAATGCCGGCTGTCGAAGCTATGTATTCGGTTATCTCCGATCACGAAGTAATGGTTTTTTTTGATTTTATCTTGTCCTGTGATAGCTTTCAGCTGAAAATCTCCAGTCAGGACATTCCCCATTTTATGTTTTTTCTGCTCTTTTAAATAGGGTTCTTTCCATTTTTCCCCATCGACAAATAACTGATCATCTACATACTTGATCGATTCTCCTGGGAGCCCAATGACCCGTTTGATCAAAATTTGATTTTTGGGTCCGTGAAATAACACATAATCAAACCGGCTAATTTTCGTGAGTTTTGGCGAGAACTTGTTGATTAATAATTCTGTTCCATCTGTAAATGTAGGGTCCATACTAACCCCTTCTACTTTATACTTCACAAACATGAAATTCTTTACCTGGAACAATAAGACGATGCATGTAATAATCATCAACCACAGCAATGGCTTCTTTTTCATTAAGAGCCTCCTTTGTCCTCACGCTTGCTCATTCGAATATTCAACCTATTTTCTACTCTCTTTCCAACATACCATAATAAAACGATAACTAGAACCGCAAAAACACTTCTTAACGGATTCTTTACTAAAGCAGAAAGATCATAACCGATAAAACTAATGATAAAGAGCATGACACACTTACCAGCTAAAGCAGCTAATGAAAATTGCCACATGCTAATTCTTGATAAGCCTGCGACAACATTGACAGCCGCAGAAGGTGTAAAAGGAAAGCAGAGTAAAATAAATAACGGACCAAATCCCCGCTTCTCTACCCAAAGCATCAATTTCTTAATGGAAGGGTGTCTGCTGATAAAGTTCAGCATTCTCATCTGTCCAAATTTTCTGATCAGTAAAAAGACAAGAATAGACCCTGCACTTGCACCGATCCAGGTTAATAAAAAGCCTTCCCAAAGGCCGAATGCATTTGCATTGGCCACCGCAAACGCCACAAGTGGTAAAAACGGAAGAAATGCTTCAATCAGAGGAAGCAATATAGCGACAATTGGTCCAAAAGCCTTGTAGCTTTCAAAAAATGATGTGATATTTTCATGAGTAAATAGAGAAAGAAATGATGTCAACTTGTTTGACTCCTTCAAGGTTTGTCTACATTTCATTTTACATGGAAAACATAAAAATATACAAATGAATCCCACTCGCCCCCTTGAGATTGTTTGACTCATTCGATATAATAAACAAGAACATTTGTTCTATTCATAAAGAAAGCAGGCTTGGACATGACAAGACTATCAAGAATACAGCTTCAGATGATGGAACAGGCCATCTTTCTTCCAATGGTCATCTCCATCCTCAATCGTGACCTGACACACTTAAAACAACATCAAACATTTAAACTAAATGAACCATACATTCAGCTTGTGACCTCTGTGTTAAAGGAAGCACAGAAAGCACTTTACGAACTGAAGCAGCATTTACGTAAAGAAAATATGAAAGTACAGCAAATTGAACACGATGAAGGATTTACAACGTATCTATTTATCATAAATGGCTATGAAGAAAAGCATAAATACTTTAATCCGCGTATACGTCACCGGGTAGAGGAACTGCTGACTGCATATTTTCTGCATCAAGCAAATTAACTTCTTGCTGAAATGCGGCGCGGTACCCATGCAAAAAAAGCCTGCCGCGGCGGCAGGCTCCTTCTTATTTATGATAATTCAAGCTGTTTTCTCAGCTCTGTTCTAACTTCTTCTAATCCTGGTCCATCTAACTCAAAGTAATACACATTCCCAGGCTGATAATCATGGCCCTTTAGCTGAATCGTATCCACTGATTTCAATGAGCTCAGTAATGGAAAAAGACCGATGAACTGTTTCATGGAAAGGTTGGTTGAGACATTATCACCAAGCGTATCAATGATGTTGTCGTATGACGGGATCGAAGAAATCGATTTAGATTTTTCAAATATGGCTTGAAGTGCTTCCATTTGGCGCTTTCCGCGCATGAGATCACTATCAGCCTTTCTCGTTCTCACAAAGGCCAAAGCTTCTTCGCCATTCAATCTATGAGTGCCTGTTTGCACTTGAACTTTTCCCTTTGAATCCTTTTCCATCTGTTTTGCGATGCTTTCATCTTCAATCGTTACGTCAATTCCATTTAGCTCATCCACAATGTCTTGAAACGCCTTAAAGTTCCCTGAAATCACATAGTCTACAGGAATGTTCAACAAATTTTCGACCGTTTTGACTGACAAATCTGCACTCCCAAACGCATGGGCGTGAGCAATTTTATCATATCCTCTTCCCGGTATATCTACATAAGAATCACGAGGAATACTGAGAAGCTTAATGGTTTTGTCTGTTCGGTTCACCGCCGCCAGTAAGACCGCATCACTTCTTGCTTCATCTACCGTTTCACCTGGACGGCTGTCAATTCCAAGCAGCAGCACCGAAAAGCTGTCCTTTCCTGGATCAAAAGCTTTCACACGCTTTTGCGAGGTGTCTCCTCTTTCTAATGATACTTGCGCCTTATTCGACGCTTTTGAAATTTTATAGTATGCGTATCCAGTCACGGACACTGCCATCACCATGACAAATGCCATGATAAACAGCACGGCTTTTACCCAAGGCCTTAGTCTTCTTTTTGATCTTTTTTCCTTCATCCTTTCCGAACCCTCACTCTATCTTAGTCTATCAATGTAGGTTCCACTATAACATATTTTGATGAAAGTTTCCTGCACGCAACATATTTTTATGAATCCACAATAAAAAAGCCGCTCAAGATGAGCAGCTTTCGTTCATTATTTTTGGCTAATACCTTGTTTTACTTCACCAATCATGGCAGATAATGATTCAAGCCCGCCGCCGGATAGATACCACATGTCAGAGTTCAAATACACCACATGGTTGTTTTTGATCGCTTTGACTGATTTCACGTAATCATTCTCAACAAGCTGTTTCGCAGACGTTTCTTCTCCGATCGCTGCGCCTCGATCAACGACAAATAGATAGTCTGGGTTCGTTTTGACCATGTATTCATACGAAATGCTTTGACCGTGTTTATCAGATGGCTCAAGCTTTTGATCTGCCGGTGTGATACCAAACACATCGTGGATGAGACCGTATCTTGACTTAGGTCCGAACGCTGTCATTTTGCTGTCGTTCGCCATGATCACCAGCCCATTTTTCTTTAACTCTTTTGCTTCTTTCTTTAAAGCATCCACTTTTTGATCAATGGCTGCAAGTTCTTCTTTAACTTTGTCTTCTTTATCAAAAACCTTGCCTAAAGTTTTGGCATTCTTTTTAAATGATTCCATATAATTGGCATTGTCTACATCCATATAAATCGTAGGGGCAATATTAGAAAATTCATCGAATGCATCTGCTTGACGGTGCTGGATAATGATTAAATCCGGCTTAATTTCTGCAATTTTTTCAAAGTTCGGCTCTTTTAATCCGCCGACATTTTCATATTTGTCTCCTTCATATTTTGATAAATATTTAGGCACCGCTTGTTTCGGTAAAGCTGTTACATTCACACCTATTTTGTCTAAAGTATCAAGACTTCCCATATCAAACACGACCACTTTTTTCGGGTTTTTCTTGATCTTTACACCATCTTTATTCAGCATGTCTTTTACCGTCACAGTTTCTTCTTTAATTCCTTCTGTTTGTCCTTGATTTCCGCAGCCAGCGAGTACCACGATCGCTGTTAATACAGTCATTATCCATATCCATTTTTTCATATGTGATCACCTCTTCATTTTTTTAAGAAAAATATAAGCAAATGCGCTCACCACGAATAACTTCAATCGGTATGCGCATGTCATAAATTTGTTCAAGTGCATCTGTTTGAATCACTTCGTCCACTCCACCTTCTTTAATGACCTGTCCATCTTTTAAGGCGACGATATGATCGGAATACACAGAGGCAAAGTTAATATCATGAAGAACCACAACAATTGTTTTCCCAAGATCTTTGACGAGCTGCTGAAAGAGCTTCATCATCTCGACAGAATGATTCATATCCAAATTGTTTAAAGGCTCATCTAAGAAAATATAATCTGTATCCTGCGCCAGCACCATTGCAATAAAAGCTCTTTGTCTTTGTCCACCGCTCAGTTCATCTACATATTGATGCTGGATATCGGCAAGCTTCATGTATTGGAGGGACACATCAATCATCTTCTCATCCTCTTTTGTCAGATGACCCTGCGAGTAAGGGAAACGGCCAAAGCTGACAAGCTCCCGAACGGTCAGCCGCACATTCATATGATTGGCCTGCTTTAAAATACTCATCTTCTTTGCAAGTTCCTGCGGAGGGTATGCACTATATGGCTTGTCTTCTAAATAAGCTGCACCTGAGTCTGGCTGAATCAGCCGGCTCATGATGGATAAAAGCGTGCTTTTTCCCGCACCATTCGGACCAATGAGAGACGTCAGCTGTCCCTTTTTCACACTGATCGTTGTGTCGTGAAGCACTGTTTTTCCGTTATACGCCTTACTGACGCCCTTCATCAAGACCATGAACGACTCTCCTTTAACAGTAAATAAATAAAATACAGTCCGCCGACTAAATCAATCAACACACTAAGCGGCGTTTGAAAAGTAAATACCTTTTCTACAAGAAATTCCCCGCCTACAAGGGCAATCACGCTGATAAAAAAAGAGCCTAATAGCAAGTATGTATGCCGGTATGTCCGAAAAAGCTCTCGTGCGACGTTTACGGCAAGTAAGCCGAGGAACGTAATTGGTCCGACAAGTGCCGTTGCGATAGACACAAGGACAGCTATCACGATCAGCATCTTTTTTGTGATGCTGTCATAGTCAATGCCTAGATTTACCGCATGCTCCTTACCAAGAGACATGACATCTAATTTGGAGCGGAATGTCAAAATGTAAACACACAGCGCCGCAAATAAAACAGAAGCAATCAGTAAGATGTCCGTGTTCATGTGATTAAAGCTTGCAAACGATTTATCCTGTACGACCTGATATTCATTCGGATCGATCAGCATTTCCATAAACGAAGAAAGACTTTTGAACAATGTCCCAAACACAATTCCAACAAGCAGAAGTAAGAAAATGTGTTTATTTTTGCGTTTGAACATGACTGTATACAGCAGTACAGAAAATAGAATCATCAGCCCAACGCAAAGGAAAAAATTAAGATTCTTATTGACGATCATTAAATGAGTCGACCCAAACACATAAATAATCGCTGTTTGCAAAAACAAGTACAGTGCGTCTAAACCCAATATGCTCGGCGTTAAGATTCGATTGTTGGTCAAAGTTTGAAAGACAACAGATGAAAAGGCAATCGCGCCTCCCGTTAATGTCATCGCAAGCACTTTCTTTAAACGGCTTGGGACTGTGTACGGCCAGTACCCCATTTGAAAGGTAATAAAAATTACGATCAACACGGCTGCAATGGCTGCAATTAGACATAATATACGTTTCTTATGCATAGCGTTTCCTCCTTAATAACATGTACAGGAAGATCGCACTCCCGATGATGCCTACCATGAGCCCAACTGATATTTCATATGGATAAATGATCACCCTTCCGAGCACATCACAAATCAGAACAAAAATAGCTCCTAGTAAAGCTGTATGAGGGAGGCTTTTTTTCAAGTGATCGCCGCGATAGATCGAAACAATATTCGGAATGATTAATCCAAGGAATGGCAGCATCCCGACAGTTAAAATGGTGACAGACGTAATCATTGAAACGATCACCAAACCAACTGCCATCACACGTTTATACGTTAAACCTAAGTTGACAGCAAAGCTCTCGCCCATGCCTGCCACTGTAAAGCGGTCAGCATATAAATACGCAATGATCAATAGTGGAACGCTCACATAGAGCAGTTCATAACGCCCTTGGACAATAAGAGAAAAATCCCCTTGAAGCCATGCGGATACGTTTTGGATCAAATCATATTTATAGGCTATAAACGTAGATATTGAACTGACAATCCCCCCAAACATTAAGCCGACTAATGGTACATAAATCGTATCGTTCACCTTGATATGCCGCAGGATTTTTAAGAAAAGAAGATTTCCAGCTAAAGTAAATAGAAACGCAATCCCCATTTTCATAAGCGGATTCGCATGTGTAAAAACAAGCATTGCTGCTAAAATACCAAGCTTCGCCCAATCCATCGTTCCTGCAGTGGTTGGTGAAACAAATTTATTCCTCGTCATGCTTTGCATAATAAAGCCGCATAAACTAAGGCTCATACCAGCAAGCACAATACTCACGAGACGCGGGAGGCGGCTTGAAACTAACGTGTGCACTTGTTCATCTGTTAAATGAAACAGTTCTAAAATGGACAGATCCTGTACACCGACAAACAGAGATATACATGCCAAACATACAAATAACAAACTTAATTGATACAACTTCATACAGGTTTCTCACTTTCTATCAAGCTCTATCCGCCATAAATGATTATCATTATCAATTAAGCGACAGTTCATATATTATCACATCTAGTGAAATATTCAATAGCAGTATAAAAAAGACGAAAACTCAAAAAAACAGCCTGCGGCAGCGGCTGCTTTTTCTCTTATTGAATATTCAATTGAAATCGTCCATTCAGTTCTTCTTCTGCTTCTTGAAATAACTGACGCAAGTTCTCAGCATAATCACCAAGAGCGTCTTTGCTCGTTTGAAAATTCACCCATGTCAGTTCAACTGGAAGAGTCACCTCTCCTGTCAAACAGTCCCAAAGGGCATCAAGGTTTTTCCCATAATAGTCAGGAAGGTGTAAAACTGTTTTTAGCTGGTCATGAAGCTCTTCTTGCGACCTGCACGCTGCGCCATCAAGCTGCACTTTTTTCATGTTCATCTTCCCCTCTCTTCTCTATATTTTAAACGAATTGGAAGAGAAAGAGAAAGATGGACATCTTACTTTTGTTTCTGCCTGACCCCTGAGATCAACAAAATGAGGAAGGCAGCAAAAGAAGCTGGCGTTGGCATTTATCCATTAAGTCCTTATTGTTTCGAAAGGGATTACTGCTAGAATTCGCCTGTACGGACGAAAGCATGATTCAAGAGGGCGTACGCCGTTTAAAGAAAATCCTTCACATCTAAAAAAGCCTGGAAGGTTTACTTCCAAGCTTTTTTAGGATGATTGCTGAATCTGACCTACTTCTTCCATAAATGCGGCTGTCTGCTGCAAGCCATCCTGAAAATGAAGGGTAGCGGAAATAAACAGCTTTTCTTGATCAGGATGCTTCAAGAGCTTTTCCACCTTACTGATCCCTTTTTCAAATGAAGCAAGGCCTGTCTTTAATTGTTGATCGGCCTTTTGATAAGCAGCTGGAACTTCTTGATGATCAAGCCCTTTTTGAATCACACGATCAAATGCTTTCGTCGCTTCTGTCAATTTTTTATTTGTTTGGATCTTTCCATGTCCATCTGAGATAAACTGATCGGTCATATTTTCATATGCTTTATTTAACTCATCCATATAAGACTGCACCCATTGTTCATAAGCAGCTTCTTTTGTGTCTTGCTTTGAAGGCGGCTGACCTGCTTGCTGACAGGCTGCTAGTAATGTCAAAGTTAGGATAAATAGCAGCACCAAATGTGATTGTTTTTTCATACAGAGCCTCCATTTCTTCATCCCATTCGTTCATATCGGTCAAATATAAGCATCCTTTACCACATAAGATTTCTTTTATTGTAACAGACAAGCTCGTGTCTCTTCTGTGATTTATGGATAAATGAATGAAAATATGTCTAAGGATTCACATTTCCCTGTCATTTCCCAAACAACCAATAGACGACGAGACATACGTATTTGGTTTCAATGAATTCTTCTTTATGATGTAGCGGCGCCTTTTTGCATTTCATTCATGCTGGATAAGAGGTCCAGCGGCTGCTCTGCCGCTGGCTTTTGACTAATATTTGTTTCGAAGCTCCCTTAATATAAAATCGTATACGAGATTGAGCTGCTGTTCTTTTGGATACAGCATAAATTCTTGTTTCTTCGGAAGACCTCCATCGAGACGATCTTGAAATTTCGTTCGGAGATATGCTGTCCGGTGCACCTGACTCTCAAATGATTTATATGAGACATCAAGTTTGACGGCTTGCTCGTTTGTAAAGGTGACCACCGTGTCTCCGAGGGATGATTCTTGGAAGGTATGAATGTATTTGTGGGAGATCCAGCCGCACTGAGGACGGTTGGATGAATAGGTTGGGAAAAAATACAGATGATTGGATGAGTCAATCACAATTGGGGGTTTGTGAGAAATTCCTGTTACTTCGTATGTTCCCGCCTTTCTGCCTGCATAGCTTGAGCCGAAGAATCTGCAGCTGCGTTCAATAATTTGCAGGGGCTTTAATTCAACGTAAAAGCTTGTCTCTCTTTCTATAACTTTTGAATATACTCTTTTTCCTTCTTCAACTGGAAGGACCGCCATTGTTGTTTGATTAATGACGTATGAATCTAAAGGTGTTTCACTAATTCCTGACACTTCATTTCCTCCTGTGTTAATATTTGGTTATTTGAGATACTATTAATCTATCACCAACATATAAGAAACGACAGGATTTTTTCAAAATTTATTAAAAATCATCTTTTTATCATATTTTTTAGTCCATTCGATCTATCGAAAAGCCATTTTTAAAGATATATCACATCCTGTCGATTGGACAAGAGGTGTCGATTCTGCTCAAAAATAAATTGTCTAAAAATTATAAATTTTTGTTGATTTTTTCTCCGCCAATCCATATACTATAAAAAAGGCATCGGGGGGATTCTTTATGAAAGAGAAAAAAACGTATGCTGAGCTCATGAAGTCCCGCAACACCCAAAAAACCGAAGAAAACGGCGTCACCATTTTAGACATCTATATTCAAATGGTTTTAGATGAGGCGCTTTATAAACAGCGCTTAACCTTCCTAAGAGAAGAGATTGATAAGGCACTGGATCAGCGTGATGAAAAGCGATTCAATGACTTGTCAGCTCAATATGCAGAACACTGCTTACATCAATCATGATGATTTTACTTGCGGCAGAGAGACAGTAACTCGTCTCTTTACCGCAAGTTTTTTGTTTATCCATTTAAAATGGTCCCGCCATTCACATGCAGCATTTGTCCATTCATATAAGATGAGTCTTCGCTCGCTAAAAATAAATAACTTGGCGCAAGCTCTACTGGCTCACCAGGACGTTCCATTGGGACATCTCCGCCAAATTCAGAGACTTCTTTTTCCGTAAAGGTTGAGGGAATCAGCGGTGTCCAAATAGGACCGGGAGCTACTCCATTCACTCTAATCCCTTGTTTAATGAGCGATAAAGATAATGATCTCGTAAAGGTGACGACCGCCCCTTTTGTGGATGAATAATCGATCAATGTTTCATGCCCTTTATAGGCGGTGACAGAGGCTGTATTAATGATACTGCTTCCTTTTTTTAAATGAGGAAGAACAGCCTTTGTTAAATAAAACATGGCAAAAATATTCGTTTGAAACGTCCGAAGAAGCTGATGCGAGGTAATTTGCTCAATGCTTTTTTGTGGATGCTGTTCCCCGGCGTTATTCACCAAAATATCAATGGAACCGAAGGCATCTTTTGTTTTTTTGACGACCTCATTAGAAAAAGCCTCATCCCCTAAATCACCTGCAATTAAGATGACACGGCCTCCCGCTTTCTCAATATAGTCCTTCGTCTCCTCGGCATCACGATGTTCACTTAAGTAAACAATGGCGACATTGGCACCTTCCTTCGCAAATAAAACAGAGACTGCTCTTCCAATCCCGCTGTCTCCACCTGTCACAATGGCTGTTTTTCCTGCTAACTTTTTATTCTGCACCTCACGATCAAAGACAGGTCTAGGGTTCATTTTATATTCAAGACCCGGACGTTCATTTTGGTGCTGAGGCGGTAATGTTTTCTTCGGCTGCTTTGTTGACACGTTAGTCCACTCCTTCCTTTTATCTTGTTTATTTTTATGTGCTGGCTGCTTTTTTATGTATGACGCCCCTGTTTCCTTTCAGATGTATGATTTTCAGCATTGTGGAAAAATTATACACAACAAATCATTGGAGGCGACAACATGGAACAAGAACATAAAGGAATGGAACAGGCAAAATCGTTATGGCTGGCGGATAGTCAGAAGCATTCTTTTCCTGCTGTCAGTGAAGATCTCACAGCAGATGTGATCATTGTCGGCGGCGGTATTACCGGTATCGCTGCGGCGTTTGAAATGACAGAGCGAGGACTAGATGTGATCATCATTGATGCCGAACAATTGCTGCAAGGCACGACCGGACACACAACGGCTAAAATCACCTCACAGCATGATGTGTACTATTATGAGCTGATTCAACAAATTGGGATGCCAAAAGCACGTTTGTATGTAGAAGCAAATGAGAAAGCAAAAGACCTCATTCAAGCTCGTATCAAAGAGCACGACATCGATTGTCAGCTAGAGATAAAAGATGCTTACCTTTATACAAAGGAAGAAAGCGGTGTAAAAAAGTTAAAGAAGGAATTAGATGCCTACAAACAGCTTGGTATTGACCGGGAATGGAAAACAAAGCTTCCTTTTGACGCTGACATTAAAGCAGCCCTTGCGATGACCAATCAGGCACAGTTTCATCCCCTTCATTATCTCAATGCGCTAATCGACAAGCTCCTAGAGCGAGGTGTACGTATCTTTGAACAAACAACCGCTGTTGATGTAAAAGAAGGGAACCGCCCTGCTGTCGTCACAAAAAGCGGATATCATCTGACAGGGCGCTATGTCATTTCATGCTCACACTTTCCTTTTTATGATGGAAAAGGACTTTATTTCACCCGTATTCATCCAGAGCAATCCTATGTCGTAGCAGCTAAAACAACCAAACCACTCACAGACGGAATGTACCTAGGAATTGACCAGCCTGCTCACTCTTTAAGAACGGCAGAATGGGACGGAGAAGAAGTAGTCCTCATCGGAGGAGAAGGCCATAAAACAGGACAAGGCGGAGATGAATCCGCTCACTATGAAGGACTAGAAACGTTTGGAGATGCCACCCTCGGAATAGAAGAAGTGCTGTATCGCTGGTCAACCCACGATATGGTCACAATGGATCAAATCCCTTACATTGGCCGCCTGACCAAACACCACCAGAATATCTTTGTAGCAACCGGCTTTAGAAAATGGGGCATGACTACAAGCCACGTCGCTGCCACTCTTATCGGTGATTTAATTGAAGGTAAATCGAATCCATACGAATCAATCTTTACGCCATCAAGACCTGTTACTGACTCTTTCGTCAAAGATTTCGTTAAAGAAAATGCCAATGTCGCTGCCAAGCTGATCAGTGGTAAATTCAAACGAACTGATCAAACAATCGATGATTTAAAACCAGGTGAGGGCGGCATTATCTCGTATGAACATAAAAAGTGCGGCGCCTATAAATCAGAGGATGGGAATGTCTTTCTAGTCGATACAACATGTACTCACCTAGGCTGTGAAGTGGCTTGGAATAATAGTGACCGCACTTGGGACTGTCCGTGTCACGGTTCACGTTTTTCCATTACTGGAGAAGTAGTAGAAGGCCCTGCTAAAAAACCACTAAAAAGGTCATATAAAGAACAGTAAAATTTCACTCGTCCCCCCCTTTAAAAAATCCAATATTATCCGATAAAAAACATAAAGTCTGATATTTTTGATGATTATGGGGGGACAAACACATTGTTATTTAAAAAAGAACCGAAAAGAAAAAACACTGCTTTTTTCACACAGCAGGATGATGGGATAAAACGAATCAACTTCTCGAACAATACGGACATCGCCAAACAAATCAAAATGATTGACCTGACGCAGCATGACCTATTGATATTAAAGCAGCTCAATCCAATTGTTCAGGATGATATTGCACATATTGTTGATAAGTTTTATAAAAATTTAGAAGTCGAGTCTTCCTTGATGCATATCATTCAAGACAATAGTTCTGTCGATCGTTTGAAAAAAACACTCCGCATTCATATTAGCGAAATGTTTGCAGGCGTGATTGACGAAGCCTATGTGGCAAAACGCATTAAAATTGCGCAAGTTCATTTACGGATTGGACTCCAGCCTAAATGGTACATGGCAGCATTCCAAGACCTTCTGCTATCAATTATGGATTTATTCGCTAACCATATCCAAGATTTCAAAGAATATCAGACAGCGGTCAAAGCGACGACGAAAATTTTAAATTTAGAGCAGCAGCTTGTTCTAGATACATTCCAAAATGAATATTCTAAAATTCGTGATGAAGCAGAAGAGCAGCAGCAGGAGCTTCATACAAAAATCACAGAGACTTCAAATTCGCTTGCTTCGCTCTTCTCAAACACAACAAGTGCGGTCGACAAGCTTGTCTCAAAATCGGATGAGATGGCGGACATGTCACAAGCTGGAACACAAATTTCAGCACAGGTCGAAGAAAAATCAATCGGCGGTAAAAAAGAATTAGAAATTCAGCAAACACAAATGAATCAGATTGATGGCAGCATGACGAAGATTGAAACAGAAATTAAGCGTCTTGAGGAAATCGCCAAACAAATTGAACAAATCTTTGGGATTGTCACAGGCATTGCAGAGCAGACGAACTTGTTATCTTTAAATGCTTCAATCGAATCTGCACGAGCAGGAGAACATGGAAAAGGCTTTGCTGTCGTTGCAAACGAGGTGCGCAAATTATCAGAGGACACAAAGAAAACGGTTTCAACTGTATCTGAACTTGTCAACAATACCAATTCACAAATCGCCATTGTCTCTCAGCACATTGCGGACGTGAATTTACTTGTGACAGACAGTAAAGAAAAAATGACACAAATCAATTCACTCTTCGATGATATCGTCAGCAGCATGAACTTAAGCAAAAACCAAAACGGAAAAATTGAAATTGACCTTCAGACTTTCCTTAACGAATTGAAGGAAGTCAAACAAACGGTGTCTCAAGTTGCAAGCTCCGTCGAATCCTTAACAAGCCTGACAAATCGCTAATACAGTCTTTTTTCTTCTGCTTTAGTATAATAGAAGAAAAGATAGAAAAGGCGGGATTTGATTGACAACAATTTGCCTAGTCAGACACGGGGAAACAGATTGGAATGCAGCGAAACGAATTCAAGGACGAACAGATATCCCTTTAAACGACACAGGTAAATGGCAGGCTGAACAAACTGGACTTTACTTAAAGGATGTCCATTGGGATGTTGTCATTTCCAGTCCACTAACAAGGGCAAAAGAAACGGCACACTTGATTTTAAATCATGTCCATGCTCCACTTGTCATCATGGATGATTTTATAGAACGAGATTATGGTGACGCTGAAGGCATGTCGTTTGAGGAGCGTCAGAAGCTGTTTCCAGATAAACAGTATCCAAATATGGAACCAATTGAGACGATTCAAAACCGAATGCTAGAAGGTATTGAGAAAGTCAGAGCCGCCTATCCAGATCAACATGTCCTGATCGTGGCTCACGGAGCTGCTATCCATGCTTTACTCACCACTTTGGCAGATGAACATATGGGGCTACAGAACACGAGACTTGTTAATGCTTGCTTAAATTATGTGGAATGGTCAGATGGTAAATGGAAGGTCCGTGATTACAACGTGGTCAGCCATTTAACTCAATCCGCCCCTTCTTAAAGAGCCTGTTATCTGAGCAGGTTCTTTTTTATGGCAAAAACAATGATAAAATAATATTTTTTTATATCGAAATTCGAAATAGATGCTAGACGATTCTACCTATTTTATGGCTTTTCGGGTATCGAATATTTAACCGGAAATGGATCATGAGAAAAAAAGCACACTCCCTTTTTAATAGAACATCGCTGAAATGATAGAATAAACATATTTTACCACCAGTTCCAAGTGACTTAATTCCCCAATTTTCGCTAGGACTTTCACAAAAATTCGGGTCTACTCTTATTTGCCTACTTCCCTTAAACTGAATATACAGAATAATCAAACGGTTCATTCTTATAGACTACGGATGATTATTCTGAAATAAGAAAAAAGGGATGTGGAATGTGCGTGAAAAAGAAAAATGTGATGACAAGTGTTTTATTGGCTGTCCCTCTTCTGTTTTCAGCAGGGTTTGGAGGATCCATGGCAAATGCCGAAACGGTCTCCAAAACAGATAGTGAAAAAAGCTATATTGTTGGTTTTAAAGCCTCTGCCACCACAAACAGCTCTAAGAAACAAGCTGTCGTTCAAAATGGTGGAAAACTAGAAAAACAATACCGCCTCATTAATGCTGCGCAAGTGAAAATGTCCGAACAAGCCGCCAAGAAACTTGAACATGACCCTAGCATTGCTTACGTAGAAGAAGACCATAAAGCAGAAGCATATGCACAAACCGTCCCTTATGGAATCCCTCAAATCAAAGCTCCAGCTGTACACGCTCAAGGTTATAAAGGTGCTAATGTCAAAGTAGCTGTCCTTGATACTGGAATCCACGCTGCACACCCTGACTTAAATGTTGCAGGCGGTGCGAGCTTCGTCCCTTCAGAGCCAAATGCCACCCAAGACTTTCAATCACATGGAACTCACGTAGCAGGAACCATTGCTGCCCTTGATAACACAATTGGTGTTCTTGGGGTCGCTCCAAGCGCTTCCCTATATGCTGTGAAAGTATTAGACCGTAATGGCGACGGACAATACAGCTGGATTATTAGCGGTATTGAATGGGCTGTAGCGAATAACATGGATGTCATCAATATGAGCTTAGGCGGACCAAACGGCTCCACAGCGCTTAAAAATGCTGTTGACACAGCGAATAACCGCGGAGTAGTTGTCGTTGCCGCAGCAGGAAATTCAGGTTCATTTGGCTCTACTAGCACCGTTGGCTATCCAGCAAAATACGATTCTACAATTGCTGTTGCCAATGTAAACAGTAACAATGTCAGAAACTCATCTTCTAGCGCAGGTCCTGAATTAGATGTTTCTGCACCTGGTACTTCTATTTTAAGTACAGTGCCAAGCAGTGGATACACTTCTTATACTGGAACATCTATGGCGTCTCCTCATGTAGCAGGAGCAGCAGCGCTTATCCTTTCTAAGTATCCGAATCTATCAACTTCTCAGGTTCGCCAGCGCTTAGAAAACACGGCAACACCGCTTGGTGACTCATTCTATTACGGAAAAGGGTTAATCAACGTTCAAGCGGCTTCTAACTAATCCAAATGTGATAATAAAAATCCGGCTGATCCAGCCGGATTTTATTTATTCCTGCTTTTTCGGCGTTTTCTCTTTTTCCGCTGCTTTTTCCATATCCATAATTCTTTCCATCATGGTCGGGTGTCCATAGCGGAAAATCTTCACTAGAAATGGTGGATTCACCTGGGAGAGCCCTGATTTTGCAAGCTTTTGAAAAGACGTTACGCCTGCATTCCCGTCTTTTGTCATGTTCACCGCATATTCGTCGGCTGCCCGTTCTTGATGCCTTGACACTGCATTTGTAAAAGGTGAAGCTGCAAATGACAGCATGGATACGATGATTAAAAGAAGCGGAAGAGCAGCGATGTCGTTAGACACCTTGAGTCGAAATGAGGCTGCTCCTTTTTGATAAAGATAAAAATAAAGACGGTCGATTACAAAAAATCCGGCCAGTGACAGCACTAAGTATCCTGCTAACCCAATATAGACATGTTTCATGACGTAATGTCCCATTTCATGCGCCATGATAAATAAAATTTCTCGGTCTTTCAGCTTTTGCAGTGTTGTGTCCCATAAGACAATACGCTTATTTTCACCTATTCCTGTGACATAAGCGTTCATCGTATTCGTTTTTTCAGACATATTGACCTCGTATACATGATCTGCCGGAATATGCGCTTTGTCTGCCAGCGTTAATATCTTCTTCTCTAGGGCTTGATCCTTTAGTGGATAAAAATTGTTATATAACGGATCAATGACGACCGGCTGTATAAAGAAGAGAAACAGCGTAACTGGGACTGTCAAACACCACGCATACAGCCACCAGCGCTTTCTTCTCTTTTGAATCAGCCAAAAGAACACAATAGCACAAAGGGCAAGGAGCGGATATTGAATCCAAAAATCCAGTGTTTGATCTTTCAACCAGCTTGCCGTACTTTGTGAAGATACTCCGTAGTGTAAAGACAGCTGATAGCCAATCCATTTAATTGGGAATGAAATGATCATTGTTAAAAGTGACAGCACAAACACATACACAAGTTTGCTTAAAAACTTGAAACGGGCTGCTGCCAAGCTCCAGTCTGCTATTTTCCGTGAAAACCCTGAAATGAGCAAAAGAAAAAAGACATACCAATCTAATGGGATGGTTATGAAATACAGCAGGTTCCGTATGTTCGAGAAATTCTCACTGATCACAAGCTCATGGCTTGTCATAAAAGTATGCGGATCTGCACTTGTCTCTTTTATACTTTCAGGTACCGATGAATCCCCCATTAGAAACAAATACGAATAAATAAAAAGACCGTACAATATGTATGCTACCGTTACAAGAGCTATCCATTTACGTACTCGCACAGGTCAGCCTCCCTTCCATCCCTCTCTCTATTCTAGTCGCGCATTTTTTCGTTTAGAACCTGTCTCATGTGGCTCCATCATAGCATGCCCCATCTGAAAAAGCTTTCGCGAAAAAAATGATTATGCGGCTCAAAAATCGGAGAAGCTACATGTAAAACAGTAAGTTGGAGGATCAAAATGAAGAAAATCCTTGCAGGAGTTGTGATTTTTGGACTTTTATTAATCACTTTCTTTTATGTGTTCAGCCGGACGAGCGAAATCTTTGATGAGAATCGAGCAGAAAAATTGCTGCTCTCACCTGCGAATGAATCAATCTCTTATGAAATAGATGATAAGGACACAGCAGAAGATTTAATTGAAGAATTAAATAAAGGCAAACAAACAAGCAATCATCTCAAGAAAAATTTAAAAAAGCCTGATTATATCGCCAAGGTGATGTTCGGACGAACAAACGGCACCACCTTCCAGCTTTGGACCAACCGATCACAGGTCGTTTTTTTAGTTGATGGAACGTTTTATGAACTGAATCAAAAACAGTCGAATTCTTTTCAGAGACAGTTAAAAGAAGCCATTCAAAAGAGCTAAAATAAAATGTCTTTGAGAGAAAACCTTGAATTGCGGGGATTTGTAAGGGAGCCTCCTCATCAGAGACTCCCTTTTTTTATTTACTTTCTTCTGCTTGATACTTTTCTCTTAGCGCTCTTCTTAAAATTTTACCAGTTGTGTTTTTAGGAATATCATCTATGAAATGGATCGTTTGGGGCTGCTTATATTTTGCTAAATAGCGTGAACAATGTGTGATGATGTCTTCTTGATTGATGTGAGCATGTTTCTTAGGGGAAATGTAACAGACGACTGCCTCTCCTGTGTTTGGGTCTGGCACACCGATGACAACGGCTTCTGCTACACCTTCATGTTGATATAGTACTTCTTCTACTTCTCTTGGATAAACATTATAACCGCCAACAAGAATCATATCCTTTTTCCGATCGACAATGTAAATATATCCGTCTTCATCTCTTCTCGCCAAATCGCCAGTATACAGCCAGCCGTCTCTTAGTGCAGCTTCCGTATCTTCTGGCATTTGATAATAGCCTTTCATGATGTTTGGCCCTTTTGCTATCAGCTCTCCGACTTCATTAGGACCGACTTCTTCTCCAAGTTCAGTCACAATTTTATTCTTCACATTCATAATGTCAGTTCCGACAGAACCCGGTTTTCTTTTTCCGTCAAGAGGATTGAATGCAGTCACTGGAGATGCCTCTGATAACCCATAGCCCTCAAGGACCGTAACTCCGAACTTTTTCTCAAAGCCATGCAGTAAGGCAACAGGCATTGAGGCACCGCCTGATATACAGATCCTCACAGATGACATCGCTTCATTATGCCCCTCCTGTCGGTACAAATAGTTATACATGGTGGGCACACCAACAAATAGCGTTGGCTTCTCTTTTTCCATCATGCGCAAAAGCTCTGACGGGCTGAAATGCGGCAAGACATAAATCGTCGCACCATGAATCAACGGCGCATTCATACAGACTGTTAAACAAAATACATGGAACATTGGCAAAGCGGCAATGACCTTGTCCTTTTTATCAATCGATAAATACTCAGCGACATCTCTGGCATTTGAATAAAGGTTGAAATGAGTCAGCATGGCACCTTTTGGTTTTCCTGTCGTGCCAGATGTAAATAAAATAACAGCGGTATCATCTGGCTGAATGGAAGGGTGTACGTTTTCATTCGCAGCACCTGTCACAAGCTTTCCAAAGAAAACAAGCCGATCAGATACTTCCTTGAAGCTTGATCTGCACGCCGCTTCATTTTCTGCACAAATAATGACTCTTTCAATGGAAGGAAGCTGCTCATACACCTGCTCGTACACTGGCAGAAGCTGTTCAGGCGCAACAATACCTTTAACATCACCTGTGATGAGCATATATCCAATTTCACTAGGTGTGTATGTTGGGTTAATAGGCACAACGACAAGCCCTGCCTTTAATGCGCCAAAAAAAGAAATGACAAAATGCGGTGAATTTCCTAAAATAAGCGCGATATGATCCCCGGCTTGAAACCCCCCTTCGCTCACTAATCCATCTGCAAAACGCTCGATACTTGTCATCAGCTCTCGATAGGTCCACTTCTTTCCTTCAAAGATCAATGCGATATTTTCTCCCTTCGTCATCGCCGTCTGCTGAAGATTTTTGATCAAATCCATTCTCCCACCCCTTACATGTCATCAATGAATGAATGGCCATTCATTTTATGGCCGAACATTCCTCCTTTCTATTATAATCGACAATCGAAAAAATCCACAAGATCAAATGTAAATCGCTTTCATTTCCTTCAATCAAAAAAGCACTGCTATGCCTAGCAGTGCTTTCCCGCGATTAATAAATCAAATCAAGAAAATCCTCTTTTGATACGTTGCCGAAATAGTGACGCATGTCCATATCTTCTAAGACGTCACTGATCGTTTTACGATCATATTGCTGGCCAATGAGCCGCTTCTCAATATCGGCAATATCTCCTACGCCAAAGAAATCACCAAAGATTTTGCAATCCTGGATCATCCCTTTTTTCACTTCTAATCGCAAATCAATGGAGCCTGCAGGGAATCTCTTAGAATGCTGCAAATTAAATTTCGGTGAACGGCCATAGTTCCATTCCCATTTTTGATAGCGATCTCGGGAAATCTCGTGAATCTTTTCCCAATCCTTTTCAGTCAGACGATATTGAGGCACGTCCCCATTTGTATCAAAAATGTAGCTTAAAAGAATTTTTCTAAACTCTTCTGTTGTCATTTTTTGATCCATCAGTTCACTAATATTGGCAACCCTGCTTCTAATTGATTTGATGCCTTTTGATTCAATCTTTTCTTTTTTCACATTTAAAGCCGAAACGACATGTTCAATTTCTGAATCAAATAGCAGTGTGCCGTGGCTGAAAATACGTCCTCTTGTTGCGAACTGGGCATTTCCAGAAATTTTACGTCCATCTGCCATGATGTCATTTCTGCCGCTCAATTCAGCTTTAACGCCTAGCTTTTCAAGCGCTTTGATAACTGGCTCTGTGAACTTTTTAAAGTTATGAAAGCTGTCTCCATCATCTTTTGTGATAAAGCTGAAGTTTAAGTTCCCTTTGTCATGGTAAACTGCACCACCGCCGGATAAGCGGCGCACGACTTTGATTCCATTGTCTTCCACATACTTTGTGTTGATTTCTTCTATTGTATTTTGGTTCTTTCCAATAATGATCGACGGCTGATTGATGTAAAACAGCAAATATGTTTCTTCTGGATCTAAATATTTTAAGCAATATTCTTCAATTGCCAAATTAATCATTGGATCATAATGTTGTTCGTTATCGATAAACAGCATCTCTATCTTCCTTCCTTGTTCCATCTAAGCCCTGAATGGGCAAGCTCTATACTGCCAGTATATAACGCCTGTGCTTCATTGACTAGGTCTTTATGACGTCCAAAATGGGGCAGATGGGTGATGATGAGTTCCCCAACATTTGCTTCCTTTGCAATCTTCCCTACTTCCGTACTGTTCATATGTCCGGCACCTGATCCATCTTGTCCAGCGTAAAAATTGCTTTCGGCAATGAGCAGATCTGCCCCCTTGCTAAATGGAATAAATGCCTCCTGATAGCTTGAGTCTGCTGTATACACGACCACAGCATCTTCTGCCTGAATTCTCATCGCATAGCATTCTGCCGGATGAACCGTTTTCAAAAAATCAATTTGAAAGGGTCCGAGTTCAATCCTTTCTTCTGGCTGGTAAGGCTTTGCCTTTGTATGTACATCATCAGAAAGCCGTCCAAATGCTTCTTGATCACCAGTATGTCCATAGATCGGAAGCGGGCCGCTGCTTTTTCCTAAATGATATCCCACTAGCTTTGCATATTGGAGTGGTCCGATATCAGCAATATGATCGTGGTGATAATGAGAAAGGAGAACAGCATCTAGTTCTTCTATATCAATGTATTGCTGCAGCTTTGAAAGAACACCGCTTCCGCAGTCTACAAGAAGACGAAAGCCATTTGATTCAAAAAGGTAGCCTGATGTCGCTTCACCAGCTGCCGGAAACCCTCCATAGCATCCAATCACGGTTAAGTTCAACGTCATTTTTCCCTCCTTTTCTAAAAATCCCCTTCTTACAATATACCCATTTTTCAAGGAAAAAGCATTCTTCCTGCCTATTGTTACAAAACAGATTGACAATTATTAATCTGTTATAATACAATAATAGCAACAAATCGTATTGGAGGATGACAAATGCTGGGAAAAATCACAGAGTTTTTTAGAAATTTGCCCTCAAAGAAATGCACAAAATGTGGAAATGATTTAATGGAACAGCACGAGTGTTACGGTAATGAATGTGAGGAATGCTCACAAGTAAGTTATCTTAAATAAGGAAATAAATTGAATGAAAAAGCACTTTTTTCCTCCGTCATCAGTTGGAGTCAAAGGTGCTTTTTATTTTTTCTGAAAAATAGGTAAAAAGGTAAAACCCTCGTCACAAAAGGGTTTTTTAGTATTTTCATATGATGACTTTTAGTTCTGAAGACACTTTTTATTGACTCGAAACAATGGAGGGGGTTCTAAATGTCTATTTTTTCTAATAATTTTGTATTTTCTTAATATAATTTAATCGTGGACGAACCTCTTTAAATTTAGTTATACTTTAATTCATATATTAAAACTTAATATGGTGGGAATATTCCTTTAATGAATATGTTAGGGAGGAAATCTATGAAAAAATTAAAATTTGGATTGGCTACTCAAATCCTAATCGGTCTTATTCTCGGTGTTGTTGTTGGGGCAATCTTTTTCGGTAACCCAGGTGTCGAGACATACTTAAAACCAATTGGAGACTTCTTCTTAAGGCTCATCAAGATGATTGTCATACCAATTGTCGTATCCAGCTTAATTTTAGGTGTTGCAGGTGCGGGTGATGGTAAAAAAGTAGGGAAACTAGGTTTTAGAACCATTCTTTATTTTGAAATTATCACAACATTTGCGATTGTCCTTGGTCTTGTGCTTGCAAACTTTGTACAGCCTGGTGCAGGCGTTGACTTTGGAAATACGGAAAAGCAAGATATTAGCCAGTATGTTGAAACGGAAAAAGAGCAAAGCAGCAAATCAGTTGCTGATACGTTCCTTCATATCGTTCCAACGAACTTCTTCCAATCATTGGCGGAAGGTGATTTGCTTGCGATTATTTTCTTCACTGTGCTATTTGCACTTGGCGTTTCAGCGATTGGCGAACGCGGTAAACCAGTGCTCGCCTTCTTCGAGGGTGTATCACATGCCATGTTCCATGTCGTCAATGTTGTGATGAAAGCTGCACCATTTGGTGTATTTGCACTCATTGGTGTGACCGTATCAAAATTTGGTCTTGAATCTCTCATTTCATTAGGTAAGCTTGTAGGTCTTGTTTATTTTGCGCTCGCTCTCTTCCTTATCGTTGTATTCGGAATTATCGGAAAGATGATTGGCGTCAATATTTTCAGATTTCTTGCTTACATGAAAGACGAAATGCTTCTTGCCTTTAGTACATCCAGCTCTGAAACAGTTTTACCAAGAGTTATGGATAAAATGGAGCGCATCGGATGTCCAAAAGGAATTGTTTCGTTCGTTATCCCAATCGGCTATACGTTTAATCTGGACGGCTCCGTCTTGTATCAAGCCATTGCTGCGCTTTTCCTTGCACAGGTATATGGCATTGACCTCACGATCGTCCAGCAGCTTACACTAGTTCTTGTGCTGATGGTAACATCTAAAGGAATGGCTGCCGTTCCTGGTACTTCATTTGTTGTATTACTCGCGACATTAGGAACGATCGGTGTACCTGCTGAAGGTCTTGCATTTATTGCAGGTGTGGACCGTATCATGGATATGGCGCGGACTGTTGTCAACTTAACAGGAAATGCACTTGCAGCTGTTGTCATGTCTAAATGGGAAGGGCAGTATGACCCTGAAAAAGGACATCGTGTGATGACTGGACAAGAGGCACCTGAGCCAACACAGCTTTCAAGCTAACCAAAAAGAACCCCATCTATCAGGGGTTCTTTTTTTATGCTGTGATTAATGGTGATTGAACATAGTAGTAAAGGAGATCCGCTGTATGGACAAGTGAATCTTCATGTGTTCTTTCAAAAGCATGCGAGGAATCTATACCAGGACCAATCAGTCCATGAATGATATCATGCCCTGCTCTAATGGCTGCTGATGCATCAGAGCCATAATAAGGGTAAATATCAAGGCGGTAATCAATGTTGTTCTCTTCTGCTAATGCAGCTAAATGCTTGCGTAATCCATAGTGATAAGGGCCGCTCGAATCCTTTACACAAATCGATACACTGTATTCATCTGTCGATTGACCGTCACCGATCGCACCCATATCTACAGCGAGATATTCCACTGTTTCTTCTGGAATATTCGAGTTGCCGCCGTAGCCAATCTCTTCATTATTGGAAATTAAAAAATGCGTCGTATGCGGCAATGTGATGTTTTCCTTTTGAATCCGGTGGATGAGCCGCAAAAGCAGCGCAACACTTGCCTTATCATCAAGATGTCTTGATTTAATAAACCCTGAAGACGTCACTTCCACTCTCGGATCAAATGAAATAAAGTCCCCTACTTGAATGCCAAGTGCTTTGACATCGTCTGCATTTTTCACTTTTTCATCGAGACGAATCTCCATATTTTCTTGGTTTCGTTTCGCTTTTCCAGCATCCGCATAAACATGAACGGATGTTTGATGCATAAGAATGGTCCCTGTGTATGTATGGCCTGATGCTGTTTCAATTTCACAATATTCGCCTTCAATTGAGTTATATTGAAAGCCTCCAATGAGTGCAAGACGAAGCCGTCCATTTGATTTAATTTCCTTAACCATCGCACCGAGCGTATCGACATGCGCTGTCAGCATGCGGTGTTCTTTGTCATCTGTCCCTTTGATTGTGGCAATTAATCCGCCTTTTCGATTTCTTTTTGTCTCAATATTTAAATCTTGTAAAAAACGTTCAACAAAGCCGATCACTTTTTCCGTATTTCCTGATGGACTTGGGATTGATACGAGCTTTTGAATCAGCTGAACGGTTTCGTTTACTTCAGTTGTCATTCGGCATTTCCTCCTTTATCTGAAAGCAATTCCTTCCATGTATGCCTTTTTCAGCATCTCTTCTTAAAATATATCGCTTCAGGTTCGAGATGTCTAATTTCAAATGAAAAATCCTTCCTCTATAAAGAGAAAGGATTCATGAATTAAGCTTCGTCCTGTTTCATTTTTCTTACGTTCCAAGCAAAGTATGCTGTAGTTGCCGCCATCATGATGATCGCAACTGTTCCAAGGATCGCTGCTTGGTGCCATAAATAGCTGTCATCACCGCTTGCAATGATCGTTCTAAATCCGTTGATTGTATACGTCATTGGAAGCAGACTATGAATGACTTGGAAGAATTTCGGCACAAGTTCAAGCGGGAATGTACCAGCACTTGCTGCGAGCTGAAGAACCAAGATAATAACGGCAATGAAGCGTCCTGGGTTCCCCATAGTTGTCGCCAGCAGCTGAATGATCGCTAAGAATGTCAGACTGACGATAATCGCAAAGAGATAGAAGCGCCAGAGGCTTTCCACCTCAAGACCAAGCCCAAAGATGAGCATGGAGCTTGCAATGACTGCTTGCAGGATACCGACAAAGAGGAGTACGCTATATTTGCTGAAAAACCATTCAAACGCGTTTCTAGGGCGTCCAGCAGGGTCTTTCATTGGGAATACAACGGTGAGCATGAGAGCCCCTACAAAGAGTCCCATCGATAAAATATAAGGTGTGAGCCCTGTACCATAATTATCGATCTTTTTCGCTGTATCATTTTCTGTTTTCACGGGACTCGCAATCATATTGTAATTGTCTTGACCCGCATCAATTTCTCCTGTTTCATCAGCGGCACTTTTTAATTTATCGGACAGCTTACCTGTACCGCTCTTTAAATCTCCCAATCCTTTATCGAGTGATTTTGAGCCTTCAGCAAGCTTAGATGTGTTGCTTTGGATATTCGTTGAACCACTTTCCAGCTTATTTAACGCTGCACTCAGCTGGCTTGAACCATTCGCAAGCTTATCTGCACCGCTTTTCGCTGTATCCAGCTTTCCATTTGCTGTTTGCAGACCATCTTGTAATTGGCCTTGACCTGTTTGGAGCTTAAGTGCACCTTGATACAATTTATTCGTACCAGATGTCATTTGATCAATCGCATTTTGTATCGCGACTGTAGATGTGTACAGCTGTTCCGTTTTCTTTGGCAGCTGTTTGACTTGCTGCAGCTGAGCTTTTGCAGAAGCAACCGCAGATTGAACCTCACTTGCATCAGGCAGTTCCTGCAAGGCCGCTAAGCTTTGTTCAAGTCCAGACAGATCTGGCAGTTCGATTTTAGGCAGACTGTCAAGCTGATCCATTGCCGCCTTTTTCTCTTCATCTGTCATTGAGCTGTTTTGGATGATGCTTTTTACTTTAGCATCTCGATTCGATAGCGCTTCTTTTAATGAAGCAAGTTTTGTACTAAACGTTTTTGCGTCTTTTTTCACCTGATCGAGTTTAGGCGCCATCTTTTCAAGGTTCGCTAATTCTGGTGACGACAAGACTTTTTCTACTGCTTCAATTTTTTCTGAAAAAGATTGTGCTTTGTTGTTTAGCTGCTCAATACCCGCTGTGAATTGCGGCATTTTAGAAGCGAGCTGCTGATGACCTTCACGGCTTGTGTTTAACCCTTCAGTCAATGTATCAATTCCTGTACCAAGCTCTCCAAATTTCTGATCGATGGTTTGATAGCCTGTTAAGAGCTGGCCAAGTCCGCTGTCAAGAGATTGTATCCCTGTGTTCAGTTCACCCATTTTACCAGCAAACTGATGAACACCTTCGCTATAGGTTAACGTTCCTTCAGCCAATTTTGCTAAATTGTCCTTTAACTTGTTACTGCCATCTTTTGCATTTTTTGTTCCGTCATCAATTTTCTTCGCACCATCGCTTGCTTGATCTAAGCCTTTTGCAATCGTTTTGAAGTTATCAAAAATGACCTCTGCATAATTTTTTGTGACTTCCTTTGAAACCGAATCTTTTAATTTGATAATGGCATTATTCGCAATTTGTGACGCCGCATAGTTGGCGCCTGGATTCGTATAATATTTCAGATTCGATTTTTTTGGATGCTTATCAAGGACTGTACTTGCATTTTTCGAGAAATCCTTTGGTATTTCCACGACGAGATAATAATCCTCATTATTTAATCCCTTCACTGCCTTTTCTTCACTATCGACAAAGTTCCATTTGAAATTATCGTTTTTCTTTAATTCCTTCACTAAATCATCGCCGACATGCAGTGTCTTCCCGTCATAATGACTGCCTTCATCCAAGTTGACAACCGCTACAGGCAACTGATCGACTGTACCATATGGATCCCAGTACGCTTTTAAAAATACACCGCTGTAAATCAGCGGAATAAATAAGACAGCTAAAATCGGGATCAGTAGTTTTTTGCTCGTCACAATGTCTTTCCATTGATTCCGAATTAAATTCATTGCTGTTTTCCTCCCATAGATGAATGACTAAATTTAGAATTTGGTCATTTGAACTAAAAAAAAATTATGGTGCTGCTAAAAGTCCTTTGAGTACATAAAGTTCCAGCGACTCGGCCACCTCTTCTTTTGTTAAAGGCTCGTATCGCTTTTCCCAATCAAAAATAAGTGCAATATATAGTTTCACCATCACAAATGCAGTCAATTCAGGATCACATGGCTTAATGTCGCCTTTATCAATCGCTTCTTTTACTTTCGTTTTGATATAGCGAATGATCATTTGCTCCATCTTCTCAATCATTTCCTTGACCGCTGACGTGCCAAGCTCCGCACTTTCCTGAAAGATTTTGATTGTGAGCTGGTGGTTTTTTCGAAATTCCAATATTGCAAAGAGTGCTAAGTGAAGGTTTTCAGAGAAACTTTTTTCCTCATCCATTGCTTCATCCGCAATTTTCCTCATCTCCATTAAAAGGGATGTGAAAATTTCATCGAACAGCTCTTCTTTGTTTTTGAAAAAGGTATAAATGGTTCCTTTTCCGACGTTGGCAAGCTTCGCCACAAGGTCCATTGTGGTGGCTTTATACCCGAATTGAGTAAATGCCTTCGTAGCCCCGTCTAAAATCATTTGTCTCCTATCAACACTCATGATCTCACTCCCAAAATGACTATTTGAACGTTTTGGTCATTAAGTACAGAAAGTAATATACCACACCCTTTTCCCCGGATGCAACAACTTTGTTCACATTTATGATTCCCAACTCTTTTCGATTGATTCGAACATGAAAAACTCCCTTTCCATGACAGAAAAGGGAGTTGTTTTTTTATGAAAATAGGTAAGATAAAGCTTCTGAAATAGCAGCTTTTCCTTGATCAATACAATCAGGGATTCCGACACCTTCAAAAGCAGCACCTGTGATATAAACACCAGGATATGATTGCTTAAACGTTTCTCGCATGTTCGAAATAGCTTTTTGATGACCGACGTGATACTGCGGCATGCTCGTCTTCCAGCGAGTCACTGTCGTCAGTTCTGGATCTGCTTTAATATCCATGATTTTTTTCAAATCCTCCAGCACGATGCTGACAATTTGATGGTCTGATTGCTCGACAATTGATTCGTCGCCAGCTTTCCCTACATAGGCACGCAATAGCGTTTTTCCTTTAGGAGCTGTATGCGGCCATTTTTTGTTCGTCCACGTACAGGCTGTAATAGAGAAATCACTGTTTCTTGAGATGACAAAACCAGTACCGTCATATTCATTATGAACATCCTCTTCTTTAAAACCGAGTGCCACCGTTGCAACAGAAGTAGATGTCATATCATGCAAGTACTCAAGCCCTGCTTCTTTTGGAAACATGGAATAGATCGATTGATGCGGAGTTGTCACAATGGCTGAATCAGCAAAAAGCGTTTGACCGCTGTCTAACTGCACACCGTAGCCCCCATCTGTTTTTTCAATCTGCTGCACTTTTGTCCCTTTATAAATCGTTGTCAGCTTGAGCTTGCTTTCTACTGCTTCAACAAGCGCTTGCAGTCCTTGATTGATCGTTTGGAACTGCCCTTGTCTTTTCGCTGTCACTTGCTGCGCTTTCGCATGCTGCTGTGATTTTTTCATCCCAAGAATCAAACTGCGATGCTTTTGTTCTGTTTGATAAAACTGCGGGAAGGTGGACATTAAGCTGAGACGGTCAATGTCACCTGCATAAATGCCTGATAGAAGAGGTTCGATTAAATTCTCAACTACTTCATCACCGACACGTCTTCTAAAAAATTCACCGAGCGACTGATCTTCTGTTTGCTTGCTTTTTGGCAAGACGAAATCCATTGCGGCTCTCGCTTTTCCTGCAACTGAAAAAAGACCGGTTGTGATGAATGGGCTGATTTGAGTTGGAATACCCATGACAGCGCCTTTTGGCATCGGGTGAAGAGTTTCATTGACTAGTACATATGCCTGCCCTGTTTCATTATTGACGAGCTGATCTGCGAGACCCACATCCTTCGCCAGCTGCGGTCCACTGACCTTTCTTTCTAAAAATGAATCAGGTCCACGTTCAATGATGTAGCCGTCTTTATATAATGTTTGTATTTTTCCACCTAGCCTAGGGCTCGCTTCAATAAGAGATATTTGAATGGGAAGACCTTTTTCTTCGACTTCCTTTTCCAAATAGAAGGCGGCGGCTAAACCAGTGATGCCACCGCCAATGATGACAAGGTGTTTTTGATTGTCATGCATAGGATCGCCTTCTTTTATATAATTACTTGCTTTCGTCAAGCTTCTTTAATACGACAGTTGCGAGGGCATCAATAAATGCTGGTTTCGCATTTGGCATTTCTGGACGATAGTAGGCTGCACCGATTTCATCTGTCACGACTTTACATTCATAATCGTTGTCGTATAACACTTCAAGATGGTCAGCGACAAATCCAACAGGCACATATACGAACGTTTTATAGCCTTTTTGTTCGAATAGGTCCCGTGTTAAGTCTTGAACGTCTGGTCCAAGCCATGGATCAGGCGTGTTGCCTTCACTTTGCCAGCCAATTTCATAATGTTCAATTCCTGCACCTTCTGCAATCATTTTGGCAGATTGTGCGAGCTGATCAGGATATGGATCTCCTGCTGCAATAATCTTTTCAGGAAGGCTGTGTGCAGACACAATGAGTACGGCTGATTCTCTTTCCTCTTCACTCATCGATGCATACGTATCCTTCACTTGTTTCACCCAATAGTCCACAAACTTCGGCTCATCGTACCAGCTTTCCACAGACGTAATCTTCAGATTGCCAAGCTTGTCTGCCTCATCTTGTGCACGCTTGTTATACGATTTCACACTAAAGGTTGAAAAATGCGGCGCAAGAACAATACTCACTGCTTCTGTGATGCCGTCCTTGTGCATCTCTGCAACTGCATCCTCAATGAACGGCTCAATATGCTTTAAGCCAATGTAGACATGAAATTCAATGTCGTCTTGGATGTCGTTCAAATGATCACACAAACCATTTGCCTGCTGTTCGGTAATTTTTGATAAAGGAGAAATACCGCCGATTGCCTTGTAGCGATCCATCAAATCTTGCAGCATCTCTGGCTCCGGCTTTCTGCCTCTGCGGATATGTGTATAATAACGCTCAATATCTTCTTCTTTATATGGGGTGCCATATGCCATGACAAGAAGTCCCATTTTCTTTTTCTCCACAACCAACACTCCTTCAGATCATTTGAAATAGTTTAGATGGATGATTTTTTATGTTTCGCTGAATAATCGTGAATAAAATCTGTCAGCTTCTTTAACGTATCTGGTGAAACATCTGGAAATACCCCATGACCTAAGTTAAAGATAAAGTGATCTGATTTCATTCCTTGATCTAAAATAGCTTTTGCTCTCTCTTCAATGACTTCCCAAGGAGCAAGTAAAATGGTTGGATCAAGGTTCCCCTGTAACGTTTTTGTGAGCCCTTCTTTTCTTGCTTCGTCTACACTCATACGCCAATCCAGTCCAACCACATCAAGCGGCAGGTCATGCCAGTCTTTCGCTAAATGGCTTGCTCCAACTCCATACATGATCATTGGGACGTTTTCAGACTTCAGCTCTGTGAAAATTCGCTGCATGACAGGCTTAATGAATGTCCGGTAATCTGCTGCATTTAAAGCACCAACCCATGAGTCGAAAATTTGAAATGCACTGACCCCGGCTTTTACCTGCGCGCGTATGTACGTAATCGTCATATCAGCTAACTTGTTCATAAGCAGCATCCACGCCTCAGGATCACTGTACATCAGTGCCTTTGTTTTATGATAATTTTTAGATGGGCCGCCTTCAATCATATAGCTTGCCATCGTAAATGGTGCGCCAGCAAAACCGATAAGCGGAACATTCAGCTGCTCCTTCGTTAAAAGCTGAATGGTATCAAGCACATATGGCAGGTCTTCTTCAGGATGAAGTTCCCCAAGACGTTCGATATCTGCTTTAGATCGAATCGGTGCATCAATCACAGGTCCAATTCCATTTTTAATTTCTACGTCCACTCCAATAGCCGGAAGCGGGGTCATAATATCTTTATATAAAATAGCGGCATCTACACCATATTGTTCTACAGGAAGTCTCGTTACATAAGCACATAGCTCTGGCTGATGCGTAATTTCAAATAGCCCGTATTTTTCTTTAAGGGCACGATATTCAGGCTGTGAGCGTCCTGCCTGTCTCATATACCAAACTGGTACATGGTCTGTTTTTTCCCCTTTACACGCCTTTAAGAACGTGTCATTAAAAACCTTCGTTTTTCCCATTACCTTTCATTCCACCTTTCGCCTTATACTCTCTTTTTGTACAAGGCTCAAACCTGCTTTTACTATACCGTTTTTTCAAGGCACGGTATACTAAAGCGGCTCAATGTTCAAAAAATCGCCGAATATTAACGTCCAAAAGCCTCTGGCTTGACATATGGACTGCCTTCGCCTTCTTCTTGCGTTTGGGTATTATATGGAACAACCTTATACTCTGCATTTGAAAATACATTGGCATACGGCATTGTATAGCTGCCCACGCCTGTCACTGTGTCGATCAGCGTCTCGCTTCCATTTCTCTTTTCATAAATGCGGTATTCAACGCGTTTATCCTCTTGATTGTCCCAAGACAGCTCTAATGTAAACAATCCTTTGATTTTAAACGCATAGCGGGCTTCAAATCCTGATAGTCCCTCTAAATGGATAGGCGACTCGAGCTCTTTTATCCCCTCTGGTTTTTCAAACGTTTCATTGGTGATTTGAGCTGCTGTTAAAATATCTTTAAACAGCTGCACCGGGAATTGACTGCCGCCGGTTAAATAGTGACTGTTATCGGTTTTGTCATACCCCATCCAAATCGCACCCGTTGTACTAGGCGTATAGCCGGCAAACCAAGCATCCTTTGTTGCACCTTTCACACCTGAATATGTGGTCGTACCTGTCTTACCTGCTAAATCTCCAGCGTATGAACCGCTCTGGGCTGTCCCGCCTTTGACGACTTGCTGAAGCATTCTTGTCATATTCCAAGCATTCTGCACGCTAAACACTCGTTCTTGCTTACCACGATTCTTTTCTACAGTTTCTCCTTCATCATTGGTGATTTTCTGAATGAAGAAAGGCTTTTTATATACGCCTTCATTTGCAAATGTATGGAAGGCTCCAGCGATCTGTAATGGAGAAACTCCTTTTTCTAAACCGCCAAGCGCCATGGCTAGTCCTTTATCCGAGATATCTATCCCCATTTTCTCAAGATATGATTTCGACGTGTCAATGCCCAGCTGGCTTAACGTCCACACAGCAGCGGTATTTTTACTTTTCATGAGGGCATCCACCATTGTGACCCTTCCTTCATACTGCCCATCGTAATTCTTTGGTGAATAGCCGTCATAGCTTTTTTCTTTGTCTTCAAGCAATGAATAAGGTCTGAATTTTTTCTCCTGCATTGCCGGACCGTAGACCGCGATCGGCTTAAAAACAGATCCAGGCTGCCTAACAGCTGTCACCCTGTTGTAGCCTCTCGCCTGATATTCTCGTCCACCGATGGCTGCTTTCACTCCGCCAGACTCGTTATCAATGAATACGGCGCTGCCTTCCGGAGAACCGCTTTTTCCCGGGAAATAACGGTTGTTCTTCATCGCATCATATGCGGTTTTTTGCAGATTCATATCAATCGGAACTGTAATGGTATAGCCGCCTTGAAGCAATTGTTCATGTGAAATGGCATACTCTGACTCTGCTTCTTTAATGATGAGATCAACATAGCTGTCCACCCAAGGCGTTTCTGATTTCTTTTTCAAATGAATGCCTAGTGTTCTCCCTTTTGCTTCTACTGTTTCTGTTGAAGACAAATATCCTTGTTCGTTCATTAAATTCAGGATGGTGTCCCGCCTTTGTTTATTTTTATCAGGGTGTAAAACAGGCGAATAAGAAGATGGTGCCTTTGGCATCGCAGCGAGTGTGGCACCTTCGCTGACCGTTAAATCTTTGACATCCTTACTAAAGTAATAATTGGCTGCTGCCTGAATACCATAAACACCATGGCCAAAGTATAGCTGATTCAAATACATCTCAAGCAGCTTATCCTTTGAATAATCTCTTTCTAAGTTAATGGCAATAATGACTTCTTTTGTTTTTCGAAGAAAGGTTTTGTCATTTGTGAGAAAAATATTTTTTGCGAGCTGCTGGGTGATTGTACTGCCGCCCTCTACCTTCCCTCCTGCTAATATATCTCGATAAACCGCCCTTGAAATAGACTGTGCATCAATGCCGTGATGCTCATAAAAACGCTTGTCCTCAACAGCCACAAAAGCTTTTGCTACTTTATCAGGCACCTCTTTTAATGACACAGGATCCCGATTTTCTGAATACATGCTTGTGAGTTCTTTTCCATTCTGATCAATGATTTTGGAGGAAGCGTGAAAAACAAGCTTCTTTTCATCTATGACATAATGTCCTAAAAATAAAATCGTCAGATAGCCAATAAATGAGAGTACGATTGTACTTCCTGCAATGACTAATGGAATGATTATCTTCTTTTTCTTCAAATTAGGTCACCTCATTCCTTTATACGGATAGTATGGGATGTATTGCTTCATAATATGTTTTATGGATTGACTGCCAAAGAATTATATATCATTCTTTTGTTATACTATCAAGCAGGAGGCGGTTTAGATGAATTTCTATATTACATATGGAACAGCAGATTTTTTGCATAAAATCGCAAAGAAACACCATCTGGAAAATCTGCTTTATATGGTCGGAAAAGAACAAGCAGCTCTTTTTCATGAAACGGAGGGTGAGACTGTATTTAAAGCCCCTCATGCCTATGATGTGATTTATGCGAAAGGCGCGCTTGTCCAATCTGGTTTCGTCACCTTGAATCATATCCCTGTTAAGCTTGAAAGCAGAGCACTGTTTGAATCCACCTTTCAGAAAAAGACGAACATCTCAGAACATCAGCGCGGCTTCCAGGCTATTCGCGTTTTAAGACCGCAAAAAGATGAAGAAGTTTATTTGATTTTGACACTTTGGGAATCAGAGGACTTATTTCAAGACTTTCAAGAATCAGAAGCATTCTTTCAGCCACACGAGGATACAGGCTCCATTTTCTCTCGTCCAGCTTACCTCACATCCTATCATGCCGTCACAGACAATTAAGGAAGTGCTGCTCTCAGCACTTCTTTTTTTCATCAAAAAAAGCCCAGTCGATGGGCTCTTCATTTTATGAGCTTGATTTCAGCTCGTACCGATGAATGATCGGCTGAAGCACATAGAAATTCAGCAATATCCAACCTAATAAGACCGGCCACTTCAACATAGGTGAAGCACCTTTCAATTGAATCAGCAGCACCAATAGTGGAATCAAGCAGATCATGAAAAAACTCATTTTTGAGAGAAATGTTTCTTTAATTTGATGCCGGCAGCTTGGACACATCATCATTTTCGTATGTGATAAATGAAATTTTTCGACGAAAGAAAATGTTTTTGAACAATTTGGACAGCTTCCCAACGCTACTCCTCCCTTTCCCTGCTTCATATCAACTTCGACTTTTATGTAAAATGACCTTTTGCTACTGACCACGAAATCCTCTTCTGTTGAAAGATTCTAACAATTACCATACAATCAGTAAAAGAGCATGAAGGAGGTTTTCGATTCAATGACAATATCCACTTTACAAAAAAGCATCAATGAACGTCTTGATGAACATTATGAGGAAATGGTTGAAATTAGACGCCATCTCCATATGAATCCTGAACTTTCTTTTCAGGAAGAAGAAACAGCCGCTTTCATCGCCAGCTACTATGATACATTACAAATACCTACGCGCACCAAGGTGGGCGGTCATGGCGTACTCGCTTTTATTGAAGGAGCTTCTCCGGGACCAACCATTGCCCTCAGAGCTGATTTTGATGCACTTCCCATCCACGATGAAAAAGATGTACCTTACAAATCAACAAAGCCTGGTGTGATGCATGCGTGCGGTCACGATGGGCATACTGCGACACTTCTTGTATTAGCAAAAGTCTTGCATACGCATCGTGATCAATTAAAAGGAAAGATCGTCCTCATTCATCAGCATGCAGAAGAATATGCTCCCGGCGGTGCAAAACCAATGATTGAAGACGGCTGTTTAGACGGTGTCGATGTGATATTCGGTACGCACCTTTGGTCTTCAGAGCCTTGTGGCACGATTCTTTATAAAAGCGGGAACTTTATGGCAGCGGCCGATCGTTTCTCCATTCAAGTCCAAGGGAAAGGCGGACACGGCGCTCAGCCTCATTTAACAAAAGATGCCGTACTCATCGGTTCACAAATCGTCGCAAACCTGCAGCAAGTCGTTGCACGTAAAGTCAATCCGATTGATTCTGCTGTTGTTTCTGTTGGAGGTTTTGTAGCAGAGAATGCCTTTAACGTTATTGCAGATTCAGCTGTTTTAACTGGTACTGCACGATCCTTTGAAGAAAGTGCACGGCATATTATCGAACGAGAAATTGAACAGGTGGTAAAAGGGGTATGCCAGATGCATGATGCTTCCTACACATATGAGTACGTCAGAGGATACCCTGCTGTCAAAAACCATCCAAAGCCGACGGAATATATTGCTGGCATCGCAAACCAGACAGAAGGTGTCACAGAAGTAAAAGAAGCGGAAACCCAAATGGGCGGAGAAGACTTTGCTTACTACCTTCAGCATGTCCCTGGTACCTTCTTCTACACAGGCGCCATGCCGGAAAACAGCCAGGACGTGTATCCACATCATCATCCAAAGTTTGATATCAACGAAAAAGCAATGCCTATTGCAGCAAAGGTACTCGCGAACGCCGTTCTTTCCTACAATGAATAAAAAAAGCCGCTGTCCTCAGCGGCTTTTCTATTTCATTTCTTTCAATATTCGCAAGTGAAACACATGGCGTGCGACCTCTCCGAGCTGTCCTGTCAGCTGATGATTCGCCACCCCGCCAACAGCGGCTCCGACGACCGGCATTAATTGAAACAGCTTTACAAGATCAATGTAATCTCGATACTCTTGCTGAAAGCTGTACCAATCCATTTCCTCGCGGCTCGTTTCCCAATCATCTATGATCTTCATCATTTTTTGACGATGGGCACTGCTGGAAAAGGCGAGCTGAAATATACAGAGCAAAAAGAGTCTTTCCTCCTTTTGAGATAAATCAAAGCCATAAATACACGCCAGCTCATAAAGGCATTTCATCTTTATGCTTAACAGCAGCGGAAAGTCTGCCATTCCGAGGAATAAACCGCCTGCACCTGTTCCAACCCCTTCGATGGCAGCCGCCTTTTGGTAATACTTCACTTTATCCTTAGCCAGTTCATTTCGTTCTACAATAGATAATTGTTCATCAATCACTGAAAATGAAGTGAAGTGTGATCCTGATACGGTGGATTCAACCATTGTTTTGACTGCACTTGTGATGACTTGATGAAACCTGGCAGGAATTCGGCGGTTCACATGCTGCTGAACTCCTTTTGAAAACCGTTCGATCTTTGAAGGTTTTCTTAAAAAACGTGTTTGAAAAAGAATGGCTTCTTCATACAACTCTCGTTCAGCTGCATTCATCCGGTTCCCTCCTTGATGTCATCATACGCTCGCTGTAATCTCCACTTATCTCATCTTTTTTAACCTGCTTTGTACGTAAGGCTTAAAGAGGACAAGCACAAATGCTAAAGAAATAAGAAAGGCAAGTCCGCTTCCCTGCCAGCCTCCCGCTGGAAGTACCGCACAGCTCAGCAAGATTGATTGGATGATCAGCACATTACGGACGAGAACAAAAAAGCTTCGATCCTTTTCTTTTTGAGAAACTGGATAAAGTGCCTGTAATGAAAGATGAGCAAAGTGCTTCGTTAACGGCACAAGCTGTACACCTGTGATAAATACTGTGAACAAGACAAGTAACGCACCCACCCAGCCTGCTGCACCTGTATACAAAATAATCAGGACAAACACGGCCGTTAATCTAAACACCAGACCAAAATAATCATTTGAGCGTACAAACGCCCTCACATACATATAAGAAAAAGTTTTACGCTGATCGTAAGGAACAAACTTCAAAATCCAGTCCATATATGCTCTTCTTTTCACCTGTTTCTTTAAGTGAGGCACATCTGTAAATAAGTTTGCCAAACGATAAAAGCGCTGCTTACGTTTTAATTCATCAGAAATATGCATTTCCCATTGAAAGGGCTGTTTTTTCACTGCATTTGTTAAGTAGACGAGATATACACCATAGATAAGATAAAAAACGATTGCAATCGCATAGGCTGCCTGTAAGACGGTGTAGATCAACATCACATTTAACAGAAAACGAAGAGCTGCATCGAGCCATCTCACGTGTTTTCCTTGAAAATATGTGATTCTCCATTGAATGGCTGTATTCAGGCCCTTTATTAAGATCATTTGCGCCAGTATCAGCATATATCCCGTGATGCCTCCTGAAGACACCGCCGAATAAAGCGGAAGTGCGACAATGGATACAGCAATGAGAGGAAACAGCTGAGAAATGAAGCTAAAGTTAAACGCTTGTTTTAGGTAAGGCTCCATCTTCCCTTCCAAAGGAAGCAAAAACACGAGATCGGCTTCTTTAATCAACGTACGTACGTATGAGCTTGTGAGTACCAATGAGAAAACAACTGCCATCACCCAGTAGGATGGGAAGTGAGCCGGAATATGTTTAAGCCAGCTGCTGTACCAGCTTGCTCCGCCTGCAAGGAAAAAAATGAGCACAATGACAAGATGATCGTTGAACATGTATTTTAAGTATTTTCTTGTTTCTTGTACGTGTTCCTCTAGTCTTGATTTCCAAATGGTTTGTGTTGTTTTACTCATAGCTTTCTTCCTTTGTTAATTCCAAATAAAGATCATCGAGTGTCGCATCTCTCATATTGAACTGTTCTCTCAGCTCTGCCAGCGTTCCTTTCGCTCTGATTTCCCCTTCGTGCAAAATAATAAAGGAATCACAATAGCGTTCAGCTGTCGCCAAAATATGCGTTGACATCAGGACACTAGCGCCATTTTTCTTCGCAGCATTCATCCGTTCAAGCAGTGCATTGATCGCAAGAGGATCAAGCCCTAAAAACGGTTCATCGATGATATACAGCTCTGGTTCCACAAGGAATGCACACATAATCATGACCTTCTGCTTCATTCCTTTTGAAAAATGAGCAGGGAACCATTTCAGCCGTTTCTCCATTCGAAATTCTTTCAGCAATGATGGCAGGCGTTCGTCTAATTGTTCCTTTGATAGACCGTAAGCCATCGCTGTCAGCTCTAAATGCTCTTTTAGCGTTAATTCTTCATATAAAACAGGTGTTTCAGGAATAAATGTAAATTGTGAACGATACGCCTCTTGGTCGTCTTGAAGAGTTCGTCCATTCAATTCAATGACACCTTTATGCGGTTTCATGAGCCCGATAATATGGCGGATGGTTGTACTTTTCCCCGCCCCGTTTAAGCCAATGAGACCGACGATTTGATTTCTTTCTAATTCAAATGAAATATTTTTTAGAACGGGATTCTTCGTATATCCACCCGTTACATCTTTTACAGTGAGAAGGGACATGAATTCGTTCCTTTCTTTCTTTTTTCCTTTATAGTAACAAAAACGAATGATAATTTGAAATGTTTACCTATAGACGAGTCATGAATAAAAAATAGGCGCTTTGGTCATCATAATGTATGTAGAAGAAATGAACTTGATGACCAATAAGTAAATGAGGTGTTTGTTAAAGGCAAAGAACCGCATGACAAGTTGGTTTTTCATCTAAAAACCTTAGCTTCTGTTTTGCTTCACTGATTCTTGATTTTTGTGTCCTATACAATATGTATACGACAAACCAAAACGTCAAATGAGGTGTTTACGGCAGAAATAGCAGGCATATGAATTCTTTATTTCAGTAAATAGAGAATTCAAAAGGCATTCGAATGAAAGCATCAGCATTTCTTCTGCAGGAGCAGGATGAGCGACCAAAGGAGTTCGCTTGTCCTGTTTTCTTTTTTGCTTCTTTTTGTGATACGATAAAGGAAAAATAATGAGGAGTGACATGGCGTGAGCGACTGCATTTTTTGCAAGATCATTGATGGAGACATTCCATGTGCAAAAGTATATGAAGACGAGCATGTATTGGCTTTTCTTGATATCAGCCAAGTAACAAAAGGACATACCCTTGTAATCCCGAAAATACATAAAGAAAACATCTATGAGATGACACCAGAAGTGTCTAACCACTACTTCCAAGCGATTCCGAAAATTGCAAGGGCGATCAAACAGGAATTTGAACCAATCGGGTTAAACCTCCTGAACAACAACGGTGAAAAAGCCGGACAATCGGTATTCCATTACCATATGCACATCATTCCGCGCTACGGAAAAGGTGATGGCTTTGGTGCCGTATGGAAATCACATCAAGATCAATACACGTCAGAGGATTTAAAAGACATTTCTTCTGCCATCCACACGCGGCTTACCTCATCTTAACAGATGAGGTTTTTCTTATTTTCACCCCTTTTCACCGCTTCCGCCTTTTAATAGTAAGATATTTTGAACGATTCAATTTTTTTGTCCAAATGCTTCAAATTTGTGATAGGATGGTTTTATCTTTTGATCCATTAACGCGAGAAATAGGGAGAGATTGTGATGAAGCGAACGACGAATTTTAATGCTGGTCCGGCGGCATTGCCGCTAGAAGTGCTTCAAAAAGCACAGGAAGAACTTGTTGATTTTAAACAAACTGGGATGTCTGTGATGGAGCTTTCTCATCGCAGCGGTGAATATGAAGCAGTCCACAATAAAGCAAAAGCGCTTTTAGTGGAACTGATGGACATTCCAGAAGATTATGAAGTCCTCTTTTTACAAGGCGGAGCTAGTCTTCAATTTGCGATGATTCCAATGAACTTCTTACATGAAGGCGAAACAGCTCATTTCATTCAAACAGGCGCTTGGTCAGAAAAAGCATTGTCAGAAGCAAAAGGGTTTGGGCAGACATCTGTGCTTGCTTCAAGTGAAGATGACAACTACTCGTATATTCCAGAAGTAGATGCATCCGGTTTAACAGATGGCGCTTACTTACATATCACATCGAACAATACGATCTTCGGCACTCAGTGGAAAACGTTCCCAAACACGTCACTCCCGCTCATTGCGGATATGTCCAGTGATATTCTCAGCAAAAAAATAGACGTTTCTTCATTTGATCTCATCTATGCCGGGGCACAAAAAAACCTAGGGCCTTCAGGTATCACGATTGTGATTGCGCGCAAACGTTTATTAGAGAAAGAGAAAAGCAGCACGCCAAAAATATTAAAATATTCAACACACGCAAAAGCCAATTCTCTTTATCATACACCACCGACTTTTGCGATTTATATGCTGTCACTTGTCCTTGAGCATGTCAAACATGCTGGCGGTGTAGAAGCAGCGGAAAAACGCAATGAACAAAAAGCAGGCATTCTCTATGATACCATTGATCAAAGCGGCGGTTTTTATCAAGGACATGCGCGTGCTGACAGCCGTTCTCATATGAACGTCACCTTTACTCTTCGTGATGATGCACTTACTTCTTCCTTTGTGGAAAAAGCAAAGCAAGAGCAAATGGTTGGACTTGCCGGCCACCGTTCTGTCGGCGGATGCAGAGCATCTATTTACAATGCGGTCTCAATAGAAGACTGCCAAAAGCTTGCGGACTTTATGAAAAAGTTCCAGCAAGAAAATGAGTAAAAAGGCTTTTCTATAGGGAAATAAATTTGTTATAATAACGAGAAATATAAAGTCATGACTCTTGCAATGAATGATGAGCCATATTATTGGAGAGTCCTATAAGAGCTTAGCAGAGGAGAGCATAGAAATGAAAACAAAAGAATTAGTGATTATGTCATTGCTTGCAGCAATGGGAGCTGTTTTGCATACGATTTTCCCGCCCATCTTTTTCGGAATGAAACCTGATATGATGCTGGTCATGATGTTTTTAAGCATCATCCTTTTCCCAAAGGTTCAGCATGTTGTCGTGATTGCGCTAGTGACTGGCGTGATTTCTGCATTAACAACGGGATTCCCAGGCGGACAAATTCCGAATATGATTGATAAACCAGTGACAGCCTTTATCTTCCTAGCCCTTTTCTTATCTTGCTTAAAGATAAAGAACAAAGTGGTGCTGACCGCTGTGTTAACTGCGATTGGAACCATCGTATCCGGCGTGATTTTCCTATCTGCCGCTTTACTGATCACTGGACTGCCAGCTGCATTACCGGCACTTCTTGTGGGCGTGGTCCTGCCAGCAGCCGTGATTAATACCATTGCTATGGTATTTGTCTTCCCAATTGCTCAGTCCATTTTGAGACGTGCAAGAATGATAGAAGTTGCTTAACGAATAACTGAACCTCTTCATGATAGATGAAGAGGTTTCAGATTGTTGATAAAGGCTAAAATGATCTTGATTTTAGCCCTTTGTCTTCTTTTCAGCGTGATAGAAAACCTTTGAAGTCTAGGAAGGACGAGTACTGGCGCGGAGCGAATTTGATATTCGTGAGCACCAGCACGCAGGACTGACAAAGAATGCGAGGGTTTGTCTACACGCTGGAACCTCTTCATGATAGATGAAGAGGTTTTTTTCATGCTTTTATAAAAGAAAAAGGGTCAGCAGCAAAATGAGGAGTGAAATCCCTGCACCAGCCGCACACACAAGTGCTTTTTGCTTTAAGACATGTTTTGGCGGATAAGACCCTGCATACCCAAGCTGTCTTGCATAATGAATAGAACCAACTGTAAAAACGATGCCGATACACATAAAAACGAACAGAAAGACAGACAACCTTCTCCCCTCCCTTTTCTTCAAAAGTATGCTAAAATAAAGCAAGCTATGTATGGAAGTTCAATGAAGCTGATCGTCAGCTCAGAGAGAACATGCGAATGTGTAAAATTTGACTAGAGGTGATTTGAATGGCTAGTGGACGTTCTTTATTAACAGGATTATTTGTAGGCGGTCTCCTCGGAGGTGCGGCAGTGCTCCTGACGACTCCCTCTTCTGGCAGAGATGTGCGCGGAAAAGTGAAAGACGGCTATGACAAATTCGAAGATACGCTGACAAAATTAAAAAGAGATGGACAAGCTTTAAAAGAGCAAATTGTGGAAACAGCAAAAGAAAGCGCAGAGGTGATTAAAGAAGTCGGGTCTGAATTGCAAACATCGATTCAGCAATGGCGCGAAGAAATCAAACCTCATCAGCAGGACTTACAAAAGGAAATTCAGGAAATTGAAGAAAAGCTCAAACAACTGGAGAAAACCTTACAAAACTAATATACTCACAAAAAAATATTCGTTTACAAAAGTGTGCGGGGTGCGTATCCCGCACTTTTTTTGTTGAAAAAAGGTTATTTTGACAATGTTTTTCATGACTTTTAAAAATTCTTGAATTTTCAGCTTTATTAATCTTTATTTTATTGGCATAATAGAATTACAAGAAAAAGAGAAGTAGGTGAAATGGATGAATCATTCGGAACAGCCTTTCGATGTAAAAGAAGCACTTTTATTCAGTCAAAGAATGGCCCAATTGAGCAAAGCTCTTTGGAAATCCATTGAAAAGGACTGGCAGCAGTGGATCAAACCGTATAACCTAAATATCAATGAACATCATATTTTGTGGATTGCGTATCAATTAAAAGGAGCTTCAATATCAGAAATTGCAAAGTTTGGCGTCATGCATGTATCAACGGCGTTTAACTTCTCCAAGAAACTGGAGGAACGAGGATTTTTAAAATTTTCTAAAAAGTTAAACGATAAGCGCAATACGTATATTGAGCTAACGCCAAAAGGCGAAGAGACATTCCATAAACTACTCGAAGATTATGACCCGGCACGAACTGGTATTGTCAAAGGCGCACAGCCGCTCCATGACATTTACGGAAAGTTCCCTGAGATTTTAGAAATGATGTGTATTATCCGAAACATTTATGGTGAGGATTTCATGGAGATTTTTGAGAAATCGTTTTCAAACATTGAGAAGGACTTTTTGAATGAGCGAGGAAAAGTCACAAAAAAGACTGAGGAACTTGAAAACTCAGCTGAGGCAGCAGAAAAAGCGGCTAAAACAAATCAAATTGTTTAATGATCTTTATAAATTCATTCATTAGCGGCTGAAACAGCCCCTGATCATGCAAAGCAAATATCGTCTCATGAACATCCAGCTTTTCAATTAACTGTCCCGCAAAGAGCGCAAGGAGATCGTCAAACATGACGTAGCCTTGTGCTTTTTGCTTATCCATTTCCTCTGAAAGCTCAGCACAAATACGCTCAATTTCCTCTGCCTCTTCTTTCGATACACGCTGCCTGATCAATAACGCATAATATGGATAACGGCTCATATCGGCTGCCGTCAATAAAAGTTCCATGTAATATTCAAGCTGGCTCATTCGTTCCTCAATACTCATGTACGTTCCCTCTTTCTCTTAGTCCTTCTATTTTAGCCGAAATTACTCATTGACGAAAGAGACGAACCTCCCCCTTCTGTTCTTTTTTCTTGAAAAATCCAAAGTTTCCTCTCTTTATTCCATATGAAGGCACCATTTTATTTTTTTTCATCAAAACCATTGATTTTTATCCTCAGGAAGAGTAAATTATCTTGAGATATTCAATTCGATTTTTAGATTGGAAGGATGAAAAATGAATTGTTGGAAGACCATTAATCTTGAAAAGGATTATGGTTATACGAGAATGATGATTTCAGCCATAAGTCTTGCTATCCTTTTTTTCATTATGGCATTTTTATGTTTTCAACTGACTCATCCTGAAACGCGGCTAAGCAGCCATAACGCACCGCTTTTTGCCGTGCTCTTACTTGTGACATTGCTTGTCCACCGTGTGGTTCACTTGATCCCAGTGATGAAAAATAAGAAAAAAATGACGCTATTGATGAAACGAAATTGCTGGCAGCGCGTGCCTAAGAAAGTGATGCTTTTTTCACTTCTCAGCCCGTTTTGTGTCATCTCACCGGTTTACTTTTTGTTAGGCGTGGCGTTTCCTATGTACGCACACTATTTTATCATCATCGCAAGTATACATGCAGGCTATTGTTTGCCTGACTTTTTATTTGCATGGAAGCTGCTCAAAGCACCTAAATCCTGCATCATCGATCAAGCTCAAGACGAGTTTGATATTTTAGTTGACCAAACTTCCTCATCATGAGGTTTTTAAAGCCAACTTCTATCTTTTTCATAAAAAATTTGGTAATGTAGTATGGGAATAGCATAGAGAGGGGGGATCTCCGATAGTTTTATTTTACTTCATCGTCTTTGCCGCGTTTATTGTGTATTCAATAAACAGGCTTACTAATACATTATGCCTTGTCAGAGAGATTCCTGAAGAACGGCAAGATAAGGTGTTTCGCTTTATCAATGTATCGATACTGATCTTACTTATCTCATCATTTGTTGAAATTACCATTTCCATTTAAGATCAAAGCAAAAGCTGCCAGTTTGAGGGCAGCTTTTTGTGTATATTTTCATTAGCAAATCCAAGATGCACCGATGATGATCAATAAAATAAATAATACGACGACTAGTGCAAAACCGCCAGCAAAGACTTCTCCTCCCATGTGAAAACACCTCCTGCCAGTTCTTCCTCTGTTCTAAGCTCAGTGTATGCAGAAAAATAAAAAACGTTTAGGCACCTGTCATCGTTTGAAAAAAGAACCGCCCTCACGCACGGCAGGACGGCTCCCTTCTGTCACAGCGATTTAATTAGTAAAGATATGCTGCACCAACGATGATCAGCAAAATGAATAGCACGACCAATAAAGCAAACCCATTAGAATATCCTGCTCCCATATAATTCAGCCTCCTTTTTGTGATCACTATATGTGTATGTCGCGCGCAATTTTTTGACTAGACGAATGCCCTTCCATTTGCATTTCTTTTTACAGCGTGTCACAATATGTTATGATACAAGCAATGATAAATAAATTGGAAAGATTAGGAGTGTTTTTTGAATGAAAAAAATGGCTTTAGCAGCTGTAACAGCAGTAAGTGTTTTAACTCTTGGCGCATGCAGTAGCGGTGATAAAGATGTGATCGCCACAACAAAATCAGGAGATGTCACAAAAGGAGAACTTTATACTACTCTTAAGAAACAAGCAGGTGGAGATGCTTTAAACCTACTTGTTCAACAAAAGGTTCTTGCTGACAAATACAAAGTATCTGATAAAGAAATTGATAAGAAATTGGAAGAATATAAAAAGACACTTGGTGAAGATCGTTTAAAACAGCTTCAAGATGAATTCGGTAAAGATTACATCAAAGATCAAGTGAAATATGAGCTGCTGACTCAAAAGGCTGCCAAAGCTAACATCAAAATCACTGATAAAGAAGTAAAATCGTATTACGATGACCTTAAAGGAAAAATCCGGGCAAGCCACATTTTAGTAGCTGATAAGAAAACAGCTGACGAAGTGGAAAAGAAATTAGATAAAGGTGAAAAATGGGATGCCCTTGTCTCTGAATATACAACTGATACTGCTTCAGCAGCACAAGGCGGCGATGTAGGCTGGTTCGCAAAAGAAGGCCAAATGGACGAGAACTTCAGCAAAGCTGCTTTCAAACTAAAAGTAAATGAAATCAGCAAGCCAGTAAAATCCCAATTCGGCTACCATATCATTAAAAAGACTGAAGAACGCGGTAAATATGATGACATGAAAGCGGACTTGAAAAAAGAACTGCTTGACCAAAAACAAGCAGACACAAATGAAATCCAAAACATCTTAAACAAATTAGTAAAAGATGCTGATGTGAAAGTAAAAGATAAAGAGCTTCAAAAAACGTTCAAAGAAAAATCTGAACAGCCTGCACAAAATCAGCAGCCTCAACAAGGCCAGTAATCACAAAAAACCCCTCTGCCGTCATCGTGCAGAGGGGTTTTTGTATGACGAGATTAAGCAATCGAATGATCTTCATGTGCCGCAGTATCCTGCGATCTTTTCACCTGCTGATCCTGACGTCTGCGCTCTCTTTCCTGTTCCATTCGCTCGATAAAAATTTCTCCTTCCTTTTCAATAAAGGATTGATCCATCTCTTGCTCCTCTTTGGCTGTTGTCATTAATTTATACGCACAGAAAATAATGCCGATGATACATGCATACACCCACCACGGAAAAAACAACATTTTTTCATCGCCTCCTTTTCTTAAGGACATTCCTCTCTTCCTTTGTGTTACATGCTTATGCGAAAAGAAGACAAGTTATGAAAAAAAACGCCCGCATAAACGGACGTTTTGACATGATTATTCGTGATGGAAGGTTGGTTTATAAAACGAACGATTCTCAAGTGCAAAAATACGTTCTGTATATTCTCCTGGTTTCACATGCTCAAGCGCACGATCCATCATGTTCATTTTCGCATCTAAATTATCAATATAGTGGAGAATTTCAGCTTCTTTTACCATTGGTGGTTTCGGGCTGCCCCATTCTCCTTTTCCATGATGACTCAGGACTAAGTGCTGTAAAATAAGAATTTCCTCTGAATCAATGCTAAGCTCTTCCGCAGCTTTCGCAATTTCTGTCACCATAATGGAAATGTGGCCAATTAAATTCCCTTCCACAGTATATGTCGTGGAGACTGGGCCCGAAAGCTCTTTGACTTTCCCTAAATCATGAAGAATGATACCTGAATATAAAAGATCTCGATCTAGTGATGGATATAGGTCAACAATGGATTTTGCTAAATGCAGCATAGACACGACGTGGTAGGCGAGTCCAGAGACAAATTCGTGATGATTTTTTGTCGCTGCTGGATAATCAGCAAATTCCTGTCCATATTTCTTCAGCAAATGCCTTGTAACACGCTGAATATTAGGGTTTTTCATATCAAAGATATATTGCATAATCGTATCCATCATATCGTGTTTTGGAATAGGAGCTGTTTCGAGAAAGTCATCAATTCGAATTTGCTCGTTTTCAGCAACAGGGCGTATATTCCTAAGCTTCAGCTGATTCCTCCCGCGATAATGATGAATGTCGCCTACTACCTTCACGATGGTTTGCGGTCCATAGGTGATTTCATCATTCTGCTTTGCATCCCATAGTTTCGCCTCAATATCTCCACTTTGATCTTGAAGAATGAGCGTTAAAAATGGTTTGCCATTACTTGCAATTCCTTTAGTAGATGATTTAATTAATAAATGCAGGTCAACTTGTTCGCCGACATCATAGGTCATGATCCCTTTAGCCATTCAATAAAAGCTCCTTCCATGTTTCTGCTCATATAAGTATAACATAAGTCATTATTTGTCAATCATTCAACTGCTAAACTCGTAATCTGTCCATCTTCAGCTGCCTGCATCATATGCTGATGACAGGTAAAATAAAACAGCTGTGTTTCATAACGCGTGAGTTCATTCATCAACTCCAGTACTCTTCCTAGACGAACATGATCAAAATGAACGAAGCTGTCATCCATCATAAACGGAAGCTGACATTCCTGCTGATGAGACAAGGCGAGTGCAAAACGAATGGCCAGATAGACTTGTTCACATGTTGCTTGCGAGAGCTCTTCTGGTCGGAATATTCGTCCATCCATCCTTTTCACGATCAGCCGGTCATCCTCGGGTGAAAATAAAATGGCTTCATATCGATCATTCGTTAACGGCTGAATAAAGCGGGAAGCTGTTTGCAGCAGTGCTGGCAGCCTTTTTTCTTTATGTTCATTCAATTTTTCTCGAATGACGGAGCGGACAAGCTGAATCGCCGCCCATTTTTTCGCAAGGTGTTTTGCATGCTCCTGCTCAGCTGAAAGCTGATGAGTCAACTCAGACACCGTACCTGAAGCTTCTATTTGCCGGATTTCCACTGCTCGTTCTGCCAGACGTTTTTCCATATTCGCCGCATTCGATTGTATGTTATTCAGGTGCTGCTTTGCTTCCGCACACTCTTCTTCAAGAAGGCGCAATCCTTTACGAACAATCGATTCTTCCTCATCAAAGCAGCCGCTTCTATGCAGCTCTTGATTCAGCTGCTGCAAATGGGAAAGCCGTTCCCGATATTCTTTCGACAGATGGGAAAGAATTTGGTAATCTTTTTTGGACTCTGCCTCTACTTGACGAAAAAGCGCGTCCATTTGTTTTTCGTAATAGTCAATTTCCCCTTCCAGTGTCGTGATCTGCTGTTTCACATGTTGAATCGATACATCCAATGTCTGACGTTCTTTTTCTCTTTTCGCCTCATCTTTCAATATCTCTTGAAAGGCCGAGATGCTCTCTTGAATGGTGCCTTCCTTTCGCTGCAGAAGACTGCTTAACGCTTCCACCCTTTGCTCATAATTGGACTGCTGGCCGGCAAGCTCGTCTATTTCCCGGCTAAGCTCCTCATATCCCGCTGTATTCGTTTTTAACTGCTTCAGGATAAGGAAGGCTTCTACTAGGAAAGAAAGCTCTGAGGACAAGCCCAGCTGTCTTTTCTTTTCCTCTACTTGCTGCTGGACAGGTTCCAGCTCCTGCTCCCAGTCTTCATATTGCCGGATGATCCTTTCGTACAAAAGCTCCTTCTGCCTCACAAGCGTTTCAGCTGAAGCTTCCTGTACTTGGAAGGAATCGAATGTTCCCCCGCCGCTTCCCTGTTTCACCTGTGTCGATTTCAAAAATGGGTAAATAGCAAAGAAGACAAAAATAGAAAACCCTGCAAATAAGAAAGTAACCCACCACTCTGTTAAAAAGAAAAGGACAAGCAGAAATGCAGCATCAAATATCACCATCACAGGAAATAACCACGCCCGGGAATGAACCTGTTTCTCTTTTGCTCTTGTTTCCCCAGTTTCCACTGTACTATGCGATTTGGCCTGCTGTTCCTTTAATCCTTTTAAAGCGGTTTCCGCTTCTTCCAGCTCATGTCTTGCATGATCAAACCGGTCATCCAGCTGTGCCTTTCTGTCCATTAAACGAACGTAGTGGCTGACAGCCTCCTTTAATTCCCACTCAAATTCAAGGGAGTCGTCAATCTGCTCAAGCTTGACTGAACGCTGCCACTTTAGCTTCGCTGCGGCTTCGTCCATTTTTTGTTTCAATGAATCACGTTCTGCTTTACATTCTGCTAAGCGGTTTTTGACACGTTCAGCATGAGAAGATTCATCAACGACACGCTTCATCTCCAGTAATGTATCCTTGTCATGAAGCAGCTGAACTTGTGCCAGCGAGGTTTGCAAATGATCTAATTTTTGCTTTAGTGCAGTCATTTGAGCCTTTTTCGGGTGAAGGTGTGATTCTAATTTATCTAATTCATGCTCTGTTTCTGCTCTAAAGCGTTTGACTCGTTCTGGATAACGGGCTAATTCTTTTTTTAACTCCATCTTCTTCTCTATCATGGGATAAAGTCGAATGTGTTCGTTTAACTGCTGAATCTGTTCTTCTGTCTGCTTCATTTCCTTTTGAAGCGCTGCGATCGTCTCTATTAATTCAGAATGCTCCCGTTTTTTTTCTGTATAACGGCCTTCTGCCAATCTAGCTTGTTTCAGCTGGGCAGCCAGCTCTTTTAAACGATCAAGCTGCTGGTTTAATTCCGGCTTGCGTCCATTTGGTTTAAACAGCTGCTCCTGCTGCTTAAGCAGCCTGCTATCCATCTTGGAGGCAGCATCTGAGCCAAATAAACTTGAGAAAAGGAGAAATTCACCGATTTGATCTTCGTTTAAGGCTTGGACATTTTGCAGTCCAAACACATCAAATGAATAGATTGATTGGAATAATCTGCGATCTGTTCCCTTTAAAAGAGTTCGTAGAAATGCTTCATCTTTCACTTCACCATTCGGTAAAAACACCTGCGTTTGACCGCCTCGATCGGACGATCTCTCAATGTGAATGACACCTAACTCCTCATCTAAGCAAGTGAGGGAGCCGCCATAGAAAGATCCTTGTTTCGGCTTGTATATCTTGTTTTTTGAAAAACCAAATAACATCGACTCAATAAACGCCTTCAATGTCGTTTTCCCCGATTCATTCAGGCCGTAAACTAGCTGAAAACCGTCATCAGAAAAGTGAAAGGTTCGATTTGAAAATTTCCCGAAATTCGCTATATGGAGTGAACGTATTTTCATCATACCTCTCCTTTTCTCATAATTGCTTCAGCTGTTCCGTCAGCAGCCTTTGTGCCTCTTCTTTTATATCCACTTCATCCTCTTTTGTGAGCACTTTTCCTGACTTCCTGTAGGTTGGGTGACGCTTGATCGGTGAAAGCAGCTCTTCATATGACTCAAACTGTGCAATTTCTGCCGTTAGTTCCTTCAAAAAGGAATCTTCTGGATCAATCACATCCTCGTTTGTTCGGCAATCAATTGACATCACCCAAACAAACACATCTTCATCTTCCTCCTGCTCATGAAAAACAGTCATCAGCTCTTCGAGGACCTCAAGCTGCGTGTGCTCAAAGTAAGAAGGCGCATCACCTGTCAATTCAATTCTCACAAAATGAGGAACGCCTTCCTCTTTCAGCTCATTGATTTTGCCTTCCACAAGTGTGACAAGATCCGTCATATGAGTTGTTTCTGTGATGTCTATTGCCAGTTTCTCAAAGATGATATCTGCACAGCTGATAAAATCCGCTGCCCGTGAATCTTCGGAGAGGTGAATCAAGTAACAGCCTTTTTCTCCCGTTTCTTTTATATGTCTGCCCTGCACGTTACCAGGGTAAATTATATATGGGTCTTCATGCAAAAGGGCTCTTTTATGTATATGTCCAAGCGCCCAATAATCGAAATCCCGCGCTATGAGCTGCTGCAGCTGAAATGGGGCATATGCATCATGTCCTTCTTGTCCGGCTAATGTGCCGTGAAGCATCGCAATGTGATAGGCAGCATCTGTTGTTTTGACATAATGAGATGTCATATTTTCATAGACAGCCCGCTCTTTGTAGCTAAACCCATAAATACTCGCGACAAGCTGATCCCCTCGATAATAGGAGTGCTCACTTGGTGTACTGCTCGAAAAGACATGTACATTCTCGGGCCACTCAATCGGTGTCCATTCACCGCCTAAATGATCATGATTCCCATAAATAATAAAGACTTCAATCCCGTGCGTTTGCAGTCTTACAAACTGATTTCTTAAAAACAGCTGTGCTTTTAAGCTGCGATTGGATTCATCAAATAAATCACCGCTCAGCAGCACAAAGTCTACCTCCCGCGCAACGGCGAGATCAAAGATGTTCTTAGCACTTTGAAATGTACTTTCTTTGAGCCGCTTAAATATAGAACTAGGTATAGTCGACATTCCTGCAAATGGACTGTCTAAATGTAAATCTGCGGCATGAATAAAGGTGAGCTTAGTCAAACGTCTATCTCCTTGTCCGATACTGTCATTGTCCATATTTTATCATGCCATTTTTACGAATGCACGTTCTATCACTCTCAATCTAAAAAACACATTTTTAAGGGCTAAAAAAGAGGTTTTGTCTTATTCCATGTTTAATTACATTAAAAACAGAGGAAAGGAAGATGAGGAATGGAGAAGACATACTTTTTAACCGTATTTGACCGGTCGGGTGAGACTTTATTAAATGAAAAAATCACAGCGGATAGTGACGAGAAGGCAAAGGAATTAGGACGTCATCGCTTAATGGAACAGCAATACACAAAGCATTCTCATCGACTCGTTGATCAAGCAGGGAAGCTGCTTTTATTTGAACGTTAAAAAAGCCGGCTTCCGCCGGCCTCATGTTCATTTATGCTTTTTGAAAGACAGGACGTCTTTTTTCTAAAAAGGCCTGTATACCTTCCTTGTGATCATGACTTTTTCTCAGTCTTGCCTGTGCTGCTCTCTCTTTTTGAAGAACTGCTAAGAGCTTTGATTCTGACTGCTGGAAATAGATCATCTTTGTTTCGATAAAGGCTTGAAGCGGCATGTTCATAAATGGCTTCACACACACTTTTTGGTACGTATCGACCTCATCCTGAAACACCCCGTCTGCAAGGCGCAGCTTTAACGCTTCTTCAGCCGGCAGCTTTTGTCCGCTCCAAATCAATTGTTTAGCGGTTTGCTCACTCACTCTTTTTGTGAGGAAAAAATGCCCCCCGCCATCTGGAATTAATCCTACTCCATTAAAATTCATGGCGAGTTTTGCATCCTGATGCATAAACAAGTAGTCACAGCTTAGGGCAAAGCTAAAAGCGAGGCCTGCTGCTGACCCGTGAACAAGCGCAATCGTCACTTTTTTCATACTAGCTAGAGAAAGTGTAATTCCCTCGATCAAATCCATCACACGATGGAAATCTTCTTCGCTTTCCTGCTTGAGCATCATCCCAATATCTCCGCCTGCTGAGAATCCTTTTCCTGCTCCCTTGATGACAACGACTTTTGCACTGCTTTCCTCCGCTGCATCACATGCTTCTTTGAATTCAGCAAACATGTCCACATGAAAAGAATTATAAGCTTCAGGCCTATTGAAAACGATTTCAAAAACATCCCCGTCTAACTGACAATTGATATATGTCATCATCCATCCCCCTCTTCTTTTAAAAGCTCATCACTTACTTCCATTTCCATCATGTAAAACCTTTTTCTCTAAATAAAAAATTTCAAGATCAATTGATACTAAAATAAGCATAATGATTGAAACAAGAAATATATTTTTATATAGTAAAAAAAGAAAGAAAATAAATTTGAAAGGAGGAGGATGATTGATCAGATGTTCCATCATGATATTGGTTAGCTTCATCGTCATGTTTTCTCCTTTTTCAAATGTCGTTTTTGCTTCACAGGCAGAAGCGAGTATACCTAGCCTGATTTCTCCATCCATTTATGATGAAGAAATCAATGCTGTGAAGACACCTTCGTTTTCAAAAAAACATGCTTCATCCATTCTGTTGAAGGACAGATTATCAAGGGCGGATGCCAAGACTTTTCTGCCAAAGCCTGCCCCATCAGCTGCATTGTCCATTGATCTATGTTTTTTGGAAATGAAGTGTGCGATCCCCGTTATGTATCAATCTAATTACCTCTACTGATTCATTTTATTTCATCCGCATTTACTATTTGAAAAACACAGCCTATCAAATTCGGAGGGATAAAATGAACATTAAAGAAAATGATCTTCCTGGGATCGGAAAGAAATTTGAAATTGAAACGAGAAATAGAGAAAAGATGACGATTGTGATTCATGATGATGGCAGACGGGAAATTTATCGTTTTGACGATGATGATCCAGATGAAGTGCTGTCTACCATTTCACTCGATGATGCTGAATCCCGGCAAATCGCTGCTATTATCGGCGGTATGGTGTATAAACCGCAGGCACTAGAAACCATTGAAATGGCCTTCAACGACTTGATCATTGAATGGTTTAAAGTGGAAAAAGGTGCAAAAGCGGTTGGACATACACTCGGTGATTTAGATGTGAGACAAAATTATGAAGTCACCGTGATTGCGATCATTAAACATACAAATGAAAAATTACTCAACCCTGGTGCCGATTCGATTATTCAAGCAAATGATACGATGGTCATTTCGGGCGAAAGAAAACACTTGAAGCGATTGGTACGTGATTTTCTTTCTAGAGGGGGAGAGTGATGAATGGATCATTTAGTCTTTGAAGTTGGGACGGCGCTAATTCTTATCGCCATCGCCAGCTTAATCGCCAATAAAATTAAATTTTCTATCATCCCTTTTCTCATTGTCCTCGGAATGATTGTTGGGCCGCATGCTCCAACTATCGGGATCATTGATTTGAAATTTATCGAAAGCACGGAGATTATTTCGTTTTTTGGCAGAATGGGCGTCCTGTTCCTTCTTTTCTATCTTGGGCTTGAGTTCTCTGTCGGAAAACTCATTAAATCGGGTAAATCTATTGCAGTCGGCGGATCTATTTATATTTTGATCAACTTCAGCTTAGGACTGCTCTACGGTTTTATCACAGGGTTTGGATTCCTTGAGGTTCTCATTATGGCAGGGGTGATCACCATTTCATCAAGTGCCATTGTGGCCAAGGTCCTTGTCGATTTGAAACGAACGGCGAATCCTGAAACAGAGTTAATTCTAGGGATTATTATGTTTGAGGATATTTTCCTTGCCGTTTATTTATCCGTCGTATCAGGTCTTGTCCTTGGAGATGCCACTACTGTTGGCGGTGCCTTATTATCGATTTTAATCGCTTTTGGTTATATGATGCTTTTCTTTATCATTGCGCGGAAGCTGCCAAAACTATTAAATAAGTTGTTTGATATCCGTTCGAACGAAGTGTTCATCATTGTGATTTTTGCCGCTTTGTTCTTTGTCGCTGGCTTTTCAGAAACAATTCATGTAGCAGAGGCTATTGGAGCTCTCTTACTTGGTCTTGTTTTCTCAGAAACAGAGCACTCAGACCGCATCGAGCATCTCGTGGTTCCGTTTAGAGATTTCTTTGGAGCGATGTTCTTTTTCAGCTTTGGTCTCAGTATCGATCCGTTTACATTGGGTGATGCCTTCTGGCTTGCGATCGGCGCTGTGATTCTTACCTTAATTGGGAACTTCACTGCCGGAATGTTCGCTGGACGGAGAGCTGGATTTTCTCATAAAGCCTCTTCTAATATTGGATTAACCATCGTATCGAGAGGAGAGTTTTCAATCATTGTTGCCGAGCTTGGCATCGCCGGCGGACTTGCCGCTACTTTGAAGCCCTTTGCTGCATTGTATGTCTTAATCCTTGCGATCTTAGGACCGCTCGTAACGAAAGAATCTAAAAAAATCTATCAAATCCTAAACAAAATCTTCAAATGGAAACCTGAAAAACCAAAAGTAAAAAAAGAAACGACGATCTAATGAAAAAGGGCCCTATGCTTGGGCCCTTTTTTATGTCTTATTCAAATTGCTGAAATGCAGTTTCTTGTTTGACTGGCGCTTCCTCGACACCGCGAATGGTTCGAATGACTTTCTGGTTGCGGTAAATCGATAGTTTCAAATTGGTCGCCGCTGTTCCATGAGAATGATCAAGATTCGTGAATGTAAAGAAATGATTTGAACGCTTGTCTTTGAACACAAGCCTGAAGTCGTCTGTCACTTTAAAATGCTCATCACTTTCCCATTCAATCAAAGGTTCAAATGCGCTAAACCATTCAGGAATATTCGGTGTGTATCCTGTAGCCAATACAGCGTGATCTACAGTTATGCTTTTTTCTTTCTTCAGCTGCCACTGCTTGAGATGCAGCTCCAAAGGCTGATGCTCTCCTCTTTGAATCGCTTCAAGCTCGGTCATTGGCTGAATGAGCACAGATGGCTCTTCACCTGAAACGGAGCGATGATACAACTCCTGATAAATGCGCGAAAGCGTTGATGCATCGATGCCATTTCTTAATCCTGTCAGCCTGGGCAATGTGTTCATACGTTCTTCATAAGGAAGCGAATGAAAATACTCGACATACTTTGGTGTAAAAAGCTCTTGGCCAAGTTCTGCCGTCTCCAGCTCTCTAAATTCACTAGAACGCGTAAACCATGAAAGCTGCTGTCCTTTCTTTTGATGCTGAAGCAGGTCTAAGAAAATTTCAGCTGCACTCTGCCCTGAGCCGATTACCGCCACCGACTCAGCTTCATGAAGTGCTTTCTGCTGATCTAAATAACGGCTGCTATGGGTCACATATGGGTATGCTGCTTCAGGCACATCGACTGGAATCATTGGTTTGCTTCCTGTGCCTAACACGACATGCTTTGCACGATATTCAGAAAGCGATCCATCGTTCAGCCGTCTGACTTTCACAAGGTAGCCTTCTTGGCAGTCCGTCACTTCTTCTACCTTCATCCCGAACTGACAGCTGTCTAATTCTCCTGCCACCCATGATAAATACTCATTGAATTCTCTCCGCGGGATATCAAACTGTTCAAATGTATAGAACCGGTGAAGTCTATTTGCTTCATGTAAATAATTTAAAAATGTATACCTGCTCCTTGGATTCGCCATTGTGACAAGGTCTGCTAAAAAGGAAACTTGCAAATCCGTTCCTTTGATCAGCATACCAGGATGCCAGGCAAACTCAGACTCTTGTTCAAAAAAACAGCATGAGACATCCTCATACTCCTCTAACAAAGCGGCCAACCCTAAATTTGCGGGCCCAATCCCAATTCCGATCACATCTATCATATGTACACCTGCTTTAACTTTTTATCACTTATATACCCTTTTACAAATGAAAAAAACACTGCGTCATCGCAGTGTTTAAACGTGAGAAACAAATAATGATTCAAGGAATTGAATTTTCTCTTCTGTATAGTGTTCATAGCGGTCATTATACGATTTTGGATCTTTTGGATTGGCATACTGCGTAATTTTTCCTGATCGTGGATCAATGAATTTACTTGCTGCACCGCATCCAATGCCAATGATTGTCTGTACTTCTTCCATGATAATAATATTATACAAACTTTCCTGTCCATCTAATGAATACCCGACATTTTCAAGATTCCCCAAAATATTTTTTTGTCTATATAAATAATATGGGTGATAATGATGTGCTTTCGTCCAAGTGATCGCTTCATCCATCATACGTGTGATTTCTTCTCGGTCGGCTACTTGATATTTCTCCTTATTGCGCGTCATTTCAGATGCTCTTTTAAAGGAGAGTGTATGCACGGTTAAAGATTCAGGCTTGAGCTCTTCAGTCTGCTGCAAGGAGTGCTGAAATTCTTTGAGCCCTTCTCCCGGCAATCCAATGATTAAGTCCATATTGATATTATTCATGCCGTACTGTCTTGATAAGTGATACTTTTCAATCGTTTCTTCGACACTATGATGCCGGCCAATAGCCTTTAGTGTTTCATTCTCATACGATTGCGGGTTAATGCTAATCCGGTCAATATTGTAGCGGTTTAGCACCTCTAGCTTATCAGGCGAAATCGTATCAGGACGCCCTGCTTCGACAGTCACTTCCCGTATATGCTTCACATCTGGGAACGAGCGGTACATTTCTTCATACAGCAAATCCATTTCTTCCGCTGTAATGCTCGTTGGCGTGCCTCCGCCAAAGTAAACGGTCGTCACTTTGATCCCGTGTTCTTTTAGCCATGCGCCCATTTTTTGCATTTCATAATGCAGACCAAACAAAAACGTTCCCACTCTGCCAGCTTGTCCTTTAATGGCGTAAGCAGGGAACGTGCAATAAGCACATTTTGTGGGGCAGAAAGGAATACCAATATAAATACTCACTTCCTGCTGAAGGTCATACAGATCTGGAATGGCTTGAAGCTGACGATCGACAATCTCCTGCATCAAATTGATTTTTTCATCATGAATCAAGTAATCACGCTTTAATGCCGCATGTGCATCTTCCTTTGACATGCCTTCTCTCAGCATCTTATGAAGCAATTTCGTAGGACGTATTCCTGTGAGAATGCCCCACTTTTGTGTCATTCCTGTGTGCTCCTGAAGCAAGTGTAAATAAACAGACAGCACTGTGTTTTTGATTTGTTTCCAGCGCTCCTTATCGTTCAAGCTCTCTGGGACATCCCGCGAAAAACGACTGGTGATGTCTGATCCATCGATATGACCAGATGCTTCCACCATGCCATTTTCTTCCTTCCAGTTAAATACCATGACCAAACCATCATCCAATTCACTTGGATCAAACATCACTTCACTATCTTCTTCAAATAAATTGGCTATATTGACAAGCGGGCGATGAAATCGTTCATCTGACAGCCCTTTAATTAAAATTCGCATCATATCACCTTTATCTTCAAACTTGTTTCATTTTACAAAATTCATGTAGGAAAAGCAATGAAGGGAACAGACAAAGGCCCTGTCATTTCTTGATTGACAGGGCCTTCACTGTATTATCTCTTAATATCGAATTGATGTAAAAATCCTTCTCTTTGCTGCATTCTAAAGTATTCCTTGATCATATAAGCCACACCCTGTTCATCATGCGAGCGCGTCACCCAATCGGCTTTACGTTTGACATCATTGGGGGCATTTCCCATAGCAACACCTAAACCAGCCAATTCAAGCATTGGAATGTCATCTGTTCCATGACCAATGACGACTGTATCTTCTAAAGTAAAACCGAGTGCAGAGGTTAAAAGAGAAAGTCCCGCTTCCTTCGAAACCCCTTTGCATACAATATTCATTTTCTCATCACTGATCCTAATAAGATCAACAGATGGGAATGCTTGTTGAATGGTCCTGTGAATCTCAGGCTGAAGCTCCGCAGTCGAATATACTTCAATCACTGGAGTACTGACTGGTTCATCCATCAGCATATCACTTAACGATTCAACAAATTGAACGGGATAGAAAATTGGATCAGACGGATGAATAAGCGTCTTTCCCATCAGCTGAGACTGCGTTTTTTTCCGGTTGCCGATCGAGAATTTTTCATGCAGCAAGCGGACATTACAATCGAAGCTTTCAAGGATTTGCACAAGATTAAATGTCTTTTCTTCCGTTAATTTTTTCACATGAAGCGGTTCATCGAGTTTATCGGCGATAAATGCACCACTATGCGTCACAAGGGTTGATGTTGGAATCTTCAACGCCTTGGCAATTTTTTGAGCGGAACGAAAATGCCGGTTGGTGACAATCGTCACGTAAACCCCTTTTTTCTTTACATATTCCACAGCTTCTTTTGTAGCAGAATGGATTTTACCATTGGAACGAAGTAACGTCCCATCTATATTGAGTGCAAGTAGTTTTTTTGACACTGAGGCATCCCCCTTCTTGATGACTGTACTTACGATGAGGATATGCCCTAGCTTGGTGCTTTAGAACATGCAGTTGAAAGAGCCCCAGGTTATGAATAGATGGATAAATAAAAAAAGCCTACCCCTAGGCTTTTTTTTATGTATGGTTTGGATGCGTTACAATGGAGTGATGAAGCTCCCCATGATCCCCTTATCATTTACACACCAAAGCATTGCTTATATCAGATCCCCTTATGATGCTTTGCGTTTCTCCCAGAAGCGCTTCTCTCTCGTTTGGCTCACCGCCATAAATCCCAAGTGAAACGCACCCAATTGTCCCTTGAGAGCGCCTTTTGAAAGCACTTTCAATATAAGTATTATCGCAGAATTTATGTGCTTCGACAACCTTTTTTTAAAAGATATTGAGGAGAAAAGATAAAACAAAAAAGGGCGAATGACATCGCCCTTTCCATTAGTTTTCTTCTGGATTCCCATAAAGCTCTTCAAGTGGCTTCATGATAATTTTATTTAATTCACCGATAAGAACACTCACACGTTGTTCTGCTTCCATCAACTGAGAGATTTTATCGTGCTGCTGAACAAGAGCAACTGTTTTTTGAGCTTGCTCCACTTCTTCTTGTGTGATCTCTTGACCAGTCATTTGTTTTTGTTGAAGGTTTACTTGAATGTCACGGAAGTTCTCAAACATTCTTTTAGAGGACTCATCGGCGTTTACCTCATCATAAAGATTTCTTAAAGTTGAATATTCTTCGCTATGACGCAATGCTTTTTCAAGGTCATATGCAACATCATAAAGATTTACAGACATGTTATGTCTCCTTTCTATCCGTTATCACCGATATGATCGGCGGACACCACTCCACTATAACAAACTATGGCTTTCGTTTCACATATATACAATGAATTCATTAAAATTTCTATAGCTTCTCTTAGAATAGCGCCACAAAAACAGCCTGGATAGCACCAATCATCCCGCCTAAAAGACCGCCTAGAAATGTTATCATCTTCAGCTCCTTATTAGAGATGCTGACTACAAGCTCTTCCATTTTTTCAAGCGGGAAAAGTTCAATTTGTTCACGAATGATATCTTCAAATTGCAGCTTTGCAAGCAGACTCTCTAAAGCATTTGAAGCCGCTTCGATCCCCTTATCAATCAACACTGGCGCAAAATGTGTTTTAAGGTCATCCGCTACAGCACTGACATATGTTCCAACTGGTTTGTCTAATATCAGCTTTGTAGAGAAATGAGAAAGCAATTGATTTTTCACACTAAAAATAAGTTCCTTCACATTCCATTTTTCATCAAGCTCATGAAGAGAAAATAGCTTCACCTTGTCCCATTCTTGAACAAGCAAATCTGATAAAAATCTTTTTGTTTCTGCATTTCTTAAGAACTTGATAATTTCTGGATGCACACGGTCAATTAAGCTTGAATTCCCTAGAAACATTTGGACCATACTGCCAAGCATTCCCCGTTCTTTTAAGAAATCATCAATCATATTGCCAAGCCTGGCTTTGCCTTCATCACTTTCAAAATAATGAATGCCTCTCTTTAAAATATAATCTGCTGCATCTGGAATTTTTGATGATATTTTGGTTTCCACTTCTACCGGGAGCAATTCAGATAAAGTTTGCTCGTTATATGTTTCAAGCAATGAAGCGAGCTTCTGGTCAGACCACTGATGGAGCCATCTATCTGCTTTGACATCAGCCTGTGAAACGCCGAATTTTTCTAGCAGGGAGAATACGGTGATCTCCATATTTGCGCCTTTGTCAATATATTGATGGACTGTACGCAGGATCTCCTGCTTTGCCTCCGATGATTCAAATCGCTTTTGAATACCTTCTGGCGTGAGCAAATGCTCCATAACCATGACACCAACCTGCTTGGCTACTTCGTCTCTTCTTTTAGGGATAAGCCCTGGTGTAAATGGAAGCTGTTTTCCGAATAAGTAATATGGCTTATAAGGCCGAAAAAGCATTTTAATTGCAAGATGGTTTGTCGCTGCTCCTATGACTGCGCCGATAACAATCATAAAGATAAACGTTGTGAATATATTCAAAGTCGTCATCTACCTTTCAAACAACACCCGAGGTTTATTGTTTTGATCTATACGTATTATAGTTGTTGTCAAGTTCCCAAGCAAATGAAGCATGCAGCGAGACATATGATCAAGCGATCTGTCGTAATGATAAAGGAGCGTAAGCTTTATGTAAAATCATAAAAAAATGTTTTTGTGATGGTAAAAAAAAGAAGTTGAAAAGAAGGTGTTTTTTAATGACAACATTAGGTATTGCGAGCCTTTCTCCGCAGTATGAAGAGGCATTCACACGGCAGCTCGCCAAAGCTGCCTCTTCTTATCGTTTAGTGGTTGTTCGTTTTACACCATTTGATTTAAAGCCGGCTTCAAATTTGATACAAGGCCAAACATATACGAATGGCCAAGGGTTTGTAGGCGCACAATTTCCGATTCCCGACTTGATTTATGACCGATGTCTTTACCGGCATGACGCACAATCTAAAAAAGCAAAACCCATCATGGAATGGCTAAAAAAATATCCAAAAACGGATTTTTTGAATACCGGCATTTCAAATAAAATGGTGCTATTTGAGCAGCTCCGTCTCCGCTCTGCTTTACAGCCATATTTACCTGGCTGCTTTATATTAAAAGAGCCCTCAGACCTGATCAATATGGTAAGGGAATGCGGGGCTGGCGGTTATTGTAGAATGCAGCCTCTCTCCCATCAGCATGCAGCATCTACTTACTTCATTTCCTTTGATGGCAAATCAACATTTACCGTTCAGCTAAGTTCCAATCAAACCATTACATTTTCTCGTACGTCAGAGCTGGAGCGCTGGTGCAAAAAATATGCAGGCCGGTATTTCCTTCAATTTTTCAACACGAATGATCAAAAAGAAATTTTATTCAATGAAATCAAGATTTTCCTTATGAAAGATTCACAAAATCAATGGAAACGCATGGGAATTCACACAAAATCACCTGCAGAAAATAGTCTTTTAAGTCATACACAAAAATCAGCTCCTGTGATAGGCTTTGAACACTATCTAAATACATTGCAGCCACACATCAAGGAACTCCTTTTAGATGATATTGCATCCATTCAGGCATCAATCCCAGCTTATATAGATAAAACTTACTCTCCTTGCTTTGAATTCGCAGTAGACTTACTTCATTCAAATGAAGGCAGACTTTTCATATCAAATATCAGATCAAAGCCAGGGCGGTCCGCTTTTTTAAAAGCTTACCCTGAGAAGGAACACCAATTGATTCGTACCATTCTTGAACATGCGCAAACGATAAAGTCTCAACCGAAGGAGGTTTCTTATGAACAGAAATCGCTGCATCATCGCCCCACACCTCACAAGTGAAAAAACAATTCATCTTCCCGTCCATTATAAACAGAAAGATGCCATCTATTCTCTTGCTCTAGGGTCCCGTTTAGTAGATGGCTTCAACATTTCCTATCATCTGCATCCAAATAAAATTTTATTATCTGAAGATCTATACAGAGGATTACTGATTCCTTACCAATCAAAAGCTGATGTGATCATCATTGACCATACACTTTTTATAGGGCCGTTGATGGGCATTTTCACTGCGGGTTTTGAGCAAAGTACACAGCCATTGGGAACGAGATCAGAATTTTTTATCAAACTGCTGCACTCTTTCAGGCAGCATCCTGGTTTTGCCTATCTTTTTGGGTCACATTCGATTGATTGGGAAAAAGGAATTGTAGAAGGACTGTTGTACCAGCAAGATTCATGGGTTAAAAAACAGCTTCCCCTTCCGTCAGTCATTTATGACCGGCTTCCAAATAGAAAAGCTGCTCAGTCGGCACTCATACAAGAAACGAAGCGAAAACTCACTCAAGACTATGATATCCCTTGGTTCAATCCTTACTTTTTTAATAAATGGGAGATTCATGAACAGCTATTAACAGATGAAAAAACATGGTCCTTACTCCCACATTCTGTACAATTAGATCCCGTGGACGCTCTAATTAAAATTGAAACACTTCTCCACCTGCATCAAATTATATACTTAAAACCGACAAACGGAAGTCATGGAGACGGTATTTATCAGTTAAAGAAGGAAAATCACGGAATCACTGTATACTCAAATTCGGGAAGGTCTATTCCATATGATTCAATAGATCAGTTTGTTCAAAAGCTGCGAAAAGATCATGCAATTCATGAATTTATTGCACAACAAGGCATTGAGCTTCTTCAAATAGACAATCAACCGATGGATTTCAGAGTTCATACGAATAAAAATAAAGAAGGTGATTGGATAGTCACAGCAGCAGCAGCAAAGGTTTCTGGAGATCATAACATCACGACTCACCAGTTACACGGGGGAACGGTGAAAACACTTTATGCTGTCTTTCCAGAAGAAAAGAAACGTTTGCAGATTTTACAGCAGCTTTCTCATACTGCCATCATGCTCAGCCAGGTGATAGATAAAAAAATGTCCGGGCATATCGGTGAAATCGGTTTTGACTTAGGCATTGATCAAACAGGTGCAATTTGGATGTTCGAAGCTAATTCTCGCCCTGGCCGAGAGATTTTCCAGCATGTCTCTTTGAAAAAATCAGAATGGATGATTGGGAAAAGTATCATGGATTACGCATCTTACCTTTCAAAAACGGCACTCACAACTTCAGATCACGCAAACGTCTACTGACTGTATTTTTGTCATTTGTCGTACACTTAAATTTATGCTTTTTCTATGCTCTTTTCATGAGATGAGATACAATAAAATCAAGTTCAAGGTTGTTTCCGTGTTGTCGTGTTTATTTATTGTTTCATCAATAAAAGCAAGGAGGCAATGATGATATGATTTCTCATTTTCAATGGAAACCCCTTTTTAAAAAAGCACAATTGCCAGGCTGGAAAATATCCTTTTTCCACAATGGTGCGCACTATGAAGGCATCTACCACAAAACAGGTGACATTGAATGGGGCTCTCAGCTTCCGCCCCATGAAGTAGAACCAACTTTAAAAGAAGAAATCCACGAATTAATGCTGTTCCATGTCTATGATTAAACTGTTTAAGGAGCCCCGCCATGTTAGAAAAATTAAAACTTGTTTACGGAAACCATATCATCAGCACACCTACTCATGACAAACATATTCTTTGGTATCAAACAGACGAAGGTGAAATATTTGGAGTAAACAAATCGGAGCTTTCAGAAAGAGAAACACTTCTTCTCAACTCTTTTCTTACACCAATTGATCTATTTCAAAAAGCGCAGACCGAGGATGAACAAAAATGGTTCAGCTATCTTTTTGAAAACAAACCACTAACTGTCCAACATCCCGTCCGTGTTTATTATTTTCAAATGATCCATCAAGAAGAACAAAGACAGCAAATAAAAGAGGCTGTGAATAACAGCCTCGAACATACTCATTTCATATGGACAGGCCCTGAAACAGCTATGCTGATTCAACCAAACGCCACATCAGAAAACAGTCAATTAGATCAGTTAAATGATTTGTCTCTGGCTATTACAAGTGATTTTTTAACAGACTCAGTCTTTATGCAAGGACAGCTGCATTTGCCTAATGACCATTTACAGATGAGGTTATTAAATGAACAACAGCTCTTTTTATGCCATATGCAGCGAGAAAAGCTTAGATCAGGAGCTGCCACATTTTATCAATGGCTGCCATCGTTCATTTGTTATGATGCACCTGCACTCTCTCACGCTATTTCAGATGCTTTTAAAGAAGCGGTCTTTGACCGGGATGTTTATCGCACTCTCATGACCTATATGCAATGTAATTTAAACGCATCCAAGGCAGCAAAAGCGTTATATGTTCACAGAAACAGTCTTCAATATCGAATTGATAAATTTATTGAGCGCACTGGTCTAGATATACGACATTTTCCAGAAGCATCAGCTGCTTATTTGATGATGATTCTACTCGATCTTTCATAAAGAACGAAGACATGAGCACCCTGCCCAAAAATGAAAATAGGATGTTGTGCACGTTGTCCATTTACAGACTCTTCCTCATTTTATACACTTTATTTACTAGTAAAGCGCTTTCAAAAAAGAGGGACTGGGGAGGCTGACAGCTAATGGCTGAAATGATGCTGAATCAAATTTACAAAGTGTACGATAACAAGGTAACAGCAGTAGACAACTTTAATCTACATATAGAAGATAAAGAATTTATTGTGTTTGTTGGTCCATCAGGCTGCGGAAAATCAACAACCCTTCGCATGATTGCAGGTCTAGAAGAAATATCACAAGGAGACTTTTTGTTAGATGGAAAACGGATGAATGATGTAGCACCGAAAGACCGGGATATCGCAATGGTTTTCCAAAACTATGCATTATATCCTCATATGAATGTGTACGATAATATGGCTTTTGGATTAAAGCTTCGGAAGTTTCCGAAAGCAGAAATTGATGAGCGGGTTCGAAATGCCGCTAAAATATTAGGGCTTGAGCAATATTTAGACAGGAAACCAAAAGCACTGTCTGGCGGTCAAAGGCAGCGTGTTGCACTTGGCAGAGCAATTGTACGTGATGCAAAGGTTTTTCTTTTGGATGAGCCGCTTTCTAATTTAGATGCAAAACTCCGTGTTCAGATGCGTGCTGAAATTTCTAAGCTTCATCAGCGTCTGCAAACGACATTTATCTATGTGACACATGATCAGACTGAAGCCATGACAATGGCAACCCGCCTTGTTGTCATGAAAGATGGATTTATTCAACAGGTTGGAGCGCCGAAAGATGTATATGAAAACCCAGAGAATGTGTTTGTAGGTGGATTTATCGGCTCACCTGCGATGAACTTTTTCACAGGAAAGCTCTCTGACGGTGCCATTGCGGTTGGAAAAACACATATTCGTGTACCAGAAGGAAAAATGAAAGTATTACGCAGCCAAGGCTATATTGGAAAGGATGTCATTTTAGGCATCAGACCAGAAGATTTTCACGATGAACCAGTATTTATAGAGGCGTCTGAAGGCACAAAAATTAATGCTGATGTAGAAGTAGCTGAATTAATGGGAGCAGAAACGATGCTTTATTCTTCTATCGATGATCAATCGTTTATTGCACGTGTTGATTCTCGTACCGATGTACAGGCCGGACAGTCTATCCCTCTTGCGATTAATATGAACAAAGCCCATTTCTTTGATGCGGATACGGAGCTGCGCATCCGCTCAGCAGAATAAGAAGATATATAAGCAGCGCCATCACTCATCATTGGGTGATGGTTTTTTGTATGTTAACACAACATTTACCATGTTCTTTTCTCGTATGTTTTTTTCGGAAATAACCATAATACTTAGTACAAAGCAGTTACGGCATTGGGTTTCGCCAAGTGGCAAATGACTTGATCATTTCGCTGGTGCGATTCCAGCAAACCCAACCAAAAAAACAAAACATATACAAAAAGGAGAATCACATCATGGCAAATTCTAATAGTTCAAACCAATTACTAGTTCCTGGAGCAGAGCAAGCGATCGATCAAATGAAATACGAAATCGCTTCTGAATTTGGTGTAAACCTTGGAGCAGAAACAACATCTCGTGCTAACGGTTCAGTTGGTGGAGAAATTACAAAACGTCTTGTGTCTTTCGCTCAACAAAATCTTGGCGGAACAAAAGCTTAATTTCATATTTGGATCATAGAAGGCACCTCTTATGGTGTCTTCTTTTTTTGTTTTTATCCCTCACCAAACTCCTTTCAGCTCATATCATGTAGTAGAAAGGAGCGGATCTTCATGGACATTATTTCTGGTATGAACTTTGAACTTTTACAATTTGTAGGTATCTCTCTATTATGTGAATATGCTCATAGTATTCGGTCCTTTCATTTATATAAAAAAAGCATCACATAAAAGTTGTACCATTTTGTGCCCTTTTCACTTATAGTATGTAGTGGAGGGATCGAACAGATGAAAATAGCTCTTTTCGGTGCTCATGGACGTGTAGGACAAGCATTTCTTCGTTTCGTTCAAGTAGATGATCGTTACATGGTTCGTTCATTGATTCGAACAAACCGAGAAGAAATGCTTGCGGGTATGTTTCAAGTCACCGGCAATTCAAGAAATCGGGAAGATGTGCTTGAGACAATCAAAGGAGCAGATATTGTTGTGAGCTGTCTATCAACAGATGGTGACGATACATTATCTGTTTCAATGGAGCATATCGTACAAGCCATGAAGCAAACAAATACATCTAGAATTATTACAATTGGTACAGCAGGTATTTTAAAAGCAAGAAAGCAGCCGGAGCTCTATCGTTTTGAAACAAATGAATCAAGACGGACCACTTCCCGAGCAGCTAAAGAGCATGCGAAAGCGTTTGAAATCCTTCAATCGACTGATCTAGATTGGACCATTATTTGTCCAACCTATTTACCAGATGGAGAAGTGACACGGTCATATCGCTATGAGAAAGATTTTCTCCCTATAGATGGAAAGAAAATTTCAGTTGAAGATACCGCACACTTTTTATATCAGCAGTTAAATTCGAAGGAGTTTGTACATCAACGCGTCGGCATCGCTTATTGATGATGCAGCCTGTCCAAACAATATAATCAATAAAAGTCGAGAACAGAATCTCCGACTTTTTTATGCAAAGGAAAAGAGCCTCATTCAATTGGAAGAGGCTCTTTTTTCTACTATTCATCAGCTGTTGGCAACAGCACCTTTTTGCAGTTCATACATTTGTGCATACAGCCCTTCTTGCTGCATGAGTTGTTCATGACTGCCACGCTCGACGATTTCACCTTTTTCTAACACCAAGATCATATCGGCTTTCTTAATAGTGGATAATCGGTGAGCAATCACAAAAGTCGTCCGTCCTTCTTTGACTACATCAAGTGCCCGTTGAATGATCGCTTCTGTTTCTGTATCAATGTTGGCTGTGGCTTCATCTAAAATTAATATCGCTGGATCGTACGCCAATGCGCGCGCAAATGAAATCAACTGACGTTCCCCTGAGGAAAGGGTGCTTCCCTTTTCAACGACTGGTTCATCAAAACCTTCTGGCAGGTGCTTCAATAACTCTGCTGCGCCTACTTGCTTTAATGAAGATTCAATGGTTTCTCTTTTGATGTCTTCATTTCCTAAGCTTACATTGGAAGCAATTGTTCCAGAAAATAAATACGGGTCTTGCAGCACAATGCCCATTTGTTTACGCAGCGTTTGGCGCGACTGATCATAAATGCTTTCGCCATCTATGAGAATGTCTCCTTGCTGAATGTCATAAAAACGCAGCAGCAAGTTCATGATCGAGCTTTTCCCAGAACCAGTATGCCCCACAAGTGCAACCGTTTGACCTTTCTTTGCTTCAAACGTAATGTTCTTTAAGACATTTTTCCCTTCATTATAAGCAAAGGTGACATCTTTGAACTGAACGTGTCCCTCCAGCTTCTTCTGAACAGGCTCTTCCACTTCTGTTCCTGGTTCATCTAGTAATCGGAAAACCCTCTCCGATGAAACCCTTGCTAATTCTAACCTAGAGAATTGATTCACAATGCCTGTAATCGGCTGAAACAATCGATTTAAATAATCAACAAACGCATAGAGCACACCAATGGACACAATGCCTGTCGCACTTAACGAAGCACCGCCAAAATACCAAATGAGTGCCACATATGCTAAATTTCGCAGCAGGTTAACCAAATTATGTGAAAGAAGTGAATTTAAATGCAACATCTTTCGCTGATATCGAAAGTGATTGTTGTTCAGCTCATCAAATTCCTCTTGCGTCGCTTTTTCATGACGAAACGCTTGAATGATTGTCATCCCTTGAATGGCTTCATTTAGCTTGGCATTGATTTCACTGATGATCGAACGAATGCGGTGATTGTACACTGATGCAAACTTTCTGTAAGTCATCGACCATAGGAAAATAATCGGTACTGCGACCAAACAAATGAGTGCCAGCTTTACATTTAACAAAAACATGGCAATGTAAATCCCAATCATGTAAATGGCACTCGTCACGAAATTAGCAAGGACTGTTACATATAAATCACGAATGGTTTCCGTGTCATTTGTGATTCTCGCGACAACCTTTCCAGCCGGTAAATTATCAAAATATCGGATCGGCAGTGTTTGGATGTGCTCAAATACGTCTACCCTCATTTTTTGAATAATTCGATTTGCAATCCTCTGGAGCAAATAATGCTGCCCATACTGAAAGAAAATCGCAACGATGAGCAGTCCTAGATAAAATAGAACAAGCTGCACCAAACCACTGATTTCTGGCTGATAAAAAGCGAAAATCTCCTCTTTTGATAAACGCTTTACCTCATAGGTTTCACGCTCGTTCCCATTATCAATGGTGAGCTGATCTCCCGCTATTTTTCTGTTTCCATCAAAACGAATCGGCTCATTCACAAAATAGTAACCGAACCCGACTTGCACTACATTGATTTGCTTTCCAGAATCCATTCCATTATTTAATCGATCGCTTCGTATATAGTTATTTCCCTGGTAATAAACGGTTTTGTCTGTCTTTTCATTGACCTCGACATACGGTTTTTCTACACCTAAAATATGATCATCAATCATTTTCTTCCCAATAAACGGCCCTGTCAGCTCAGCACCAACTGCAATCATTAGAAAGATTAAGGCAACAGACAATACTTTCTTATATAGGAGTGCGTAGGCAAGGAGTCTTCTTCCTGTTGTCATGCCTCATCCCCTCCTTCCAGCTGATTTGTCAGCTGCTGACGCAAAAATTGTTCCTTGTACCACCCATCCTGCTGGATGAGCTCGTTGTGTGTGCCCTTTTGGACAATGCGTCCCTCTTCCATGACAAGAATGAGATCCGCATGTTCAACAGCTGATAGGCGATGAGTTGTAATAAACGTCGTTTTGCCATGACGGTTTTGTCTTAGATTTTCTAAAATAGCGGTTTCTGTTTTTGCATCTACCGCAGATAATGAGTCATCCAGAATTAAAATGTCTGGATCAATTAATAAAGCACGTGCAATGGATATTCGCTGTTTTTGTCCGCCTGACAGCGCCACACCTTTTTCCCCAACCATGGTTTCCAGACCCTCTGGCAAAAGGCGTAAATCCTTTTCAAAATAAGCATCTTTGATTGCTTGTGCTAACTCATCTTGTTTCGCGTCACGATGACCAAAGCGCATATTCTGTTCCACGCTTTTTGAGAAAAGTATATGATCCTGCGGTACGTATCCAATCCATTGAAATAACTGATCTAATTCAATGTCTTGGATTGGAACACCTGATAGCAAGATTTGCCCATCACCTGCCGGGTACTGGCGCAAAAGCTGTTTGACAATGGTCGTTTTGCCGCTTCCCGTTTTGCCTGTAATCCCAATCGTCTGCCCTTTTCGTACAGTAAAGGACACATCAATGAGATTATCTTTAGATGAAGTTGGATACCTGAATGTCACATGATCGAACTCAATATCTCCAGGCTCTTGTAACGTTTTCGGCTGAGCAGCATCTGTTACGTCCGGCTTGTAGCTGAGTGTATGATTTAACCGGTCTAACGACGCATTTCCTCTTTGCATAATATTAATCAATTCGCCGATCGCAAACATTGGCCAGATCATCATGCCAAGATAGACGTTAAATGCAACAAGCTCCCCAATGGTTAAATCACTTTGGAACACGAGGTATGCTCCGTAGCCGATTCCGATTAAGTAGCTGATCCCCACAAGTAATTTCACTGTCGGCTCAAACAAAGAATCAATGATCGCCACTCGCATGTTTTTTTGAAATACATCATCTGTCATTTCTCGAAAGCGTTCGACATCTTGTTTCTCCTGCACAAAAGAGCGAATGACCCGGACACCTGCCACTGATTCAAGAACGCGATCGTTCATATCACCAAATGCATCTTGAGCGACTGTAAAGCGCTCATGGATTTTGCTTCCATAAAACGCAATCAAGAGCGCCATCAGCGGCATAGGAATAATCGCCATTAAGGTTAATTTCCAGCTAATCGTCAGCCCCATCGTAAAGAAGATCATCAGCATATAAGCAGTGGAATCAACCAAGGTCAGAACGCCAAAGCCTGTTGTTAAGGCCACAGCATTCAAGTCGTTTGTACCTAATGCCATTAAGTTGCCTGTTTTTTTCTTTTCATAAAAGGTAGGCGTCATCTTAAGCAAGTGGCGCATCAGTTTCCCGCGCATCACACGCTCCATGACATTTGCGCCGCCAAATAACTGATACATCCAAAAATATGTAAGTGTATAGACGACGACACCTAGTAAGCAAAAAATGGTCACATAAAACACAATACTGGATGTTGTAAATTGACCAGAACGAATGTCATCAACTGCCTGGCCAAGGTATCTTGGCGGCAGCATTTCAAGCACATTCACAATGAGCAGGAGCGTAATAGCAATCGTATAACGCCTCCACTCTTGTTTAAAGAACCAGCCTAATTTCGCAAATACTGAAAACATGTTTGTCTCTCCTTTTCAAGCTAGCCGCTTTCTAAATTTTCCTGCAAGTCACCTTGTTTCGTTTTTTGAGCTTTTGTCATTTGTCTTGATTTTGGCATGTTCACATGCTTTCACTCCTCTTCATTTATTCGTTGATCTCCATCCCATTATTTCGAAATGCGAAATGAATTCAACAAAAAAAGAGGCCACCAGCTTGCTGGTACGCCTCTTTTCGTCATGTAAAAAGGCGCATGTTGACAAATACGCAACATACGCCTTGATTCATCCGATCAATTGGAACAGACGAGTTCCTTTTCAATGACCAATGAAGGTGTAATTGTCACGTGAATCAACCCATTCATGCAGTTTGGTTTCATTCTTCCAATGTTGCACATGACATTTCCTCCTTTTGGCTCTTGAATCTTTTTTTATCTTATAGCGGCTGTCACTATTTTGTCAATAAATATTTTTCAATAAATGAAATTTTCTAACAAAAATCATTCTCCTTCATGTGTATCTTTTTCTATTAACGGGTATACCATGAGTGTAAAGACTCCTTTTGAAAGGAATGAGGACATTGTTTCAAGCTGATCGGATGGTCGTAGCGTTTGATGGACATGAAGACAGTAAGAAAGCATTAAAAAAGGCAATCGCTTTAGCTAAAACCTTGCATGCCAAGCTGACCGTTACCTATGCACATGATGGCAAAACAGACAGACAGGTGTTTGATGCACCGCGCCCAATGACTGGCGGAGCTTATATCGGCGGCGGTACGGCAGATCTTCAAACTCCCCCTGTATATGTACCTCACGATGAACAGCAAAGTCCCTTGATTTTTGAAGACCATACAGAAGAGGTCGTTGCGGAAGCACGAATGCTTTTAAATGAGGAGCAGTTTGAGGCTGCCATTGAAATTGTAGAAGGAGAACCAGCAGAAGCGATTATCGAATATGCGGAGGAAATATCAGCAGACCTCATCGTCATGGGAGCACGTGACCAAAGCAGATTGAAAAAAATGCTGTTTGGCAGTGTGAGTGAAAAGTTATCAGCAAAATCAGATATACCTGTGCTTATTGTGAAATAAATGCATCACAAAAGGCTGTAAACATTGGTTTACAGCCTTTTTTATTTATGAAGAGATGGATGCTTCACTTTCATGTTTAATTTTTTGCTGGAAGCCTTCCTGTACGCGCTTTGTCAGCTCTCCTGGAACGCCTTCCCCTACGGGCTCGCCATCTATTTCAACAATCGGAATAACTTCAGCTGTCGTCGAGCTGATGAAGATTTCCTGAGCGCGCAGCAGTTCTTCTTTGCTTATACGAGTTTCTTCAACCGTACATCCTTCTTCCTCACATACCTCCAGCAGCTTTCTACGAGTAATGCCGTTTAAAATGAGATTGTTTGCAGGATGAGTACGAATCACGCCATCAATCACGGCATATACATTCGAGGAGGTTCCCTCGGTCACAAAACCGTTTCTCACAAGGATTGCTTCAAACGCACCAGCTTCAGATGCTTTCTGCTTTTCCATGATGTTATATAAAAGATTTAAGCTTTTGATATCACACCTTAACCAGCGAAGATCCTCAGATAAAATGGCCTTTGCCCCAGCTTTCTGCTCTTGAACAGGCTTTTTCACCTGGAACGTATATGCCGTGATTTGAGGAGTAAGAGAATCACTATATTGATGTTTACGAGGGGCGACACCCCGCGTGACTTGAATATACACACCGCCATCTGTTAATTGATTGTGAGCGACGAGCTGTTGTAACTTTTCTTCCATATTTGATACTGTACCTTGCAGATGAATGCCAATTTCCTTTGCACTCTTGAACAGACGCTCTGTATGTTCCTTTAACGTAAACAAAGTACCATTGTATACACGGATGACCTCATAGACTCCGTCACCAAATTGATAGCCTCTGTCCTCAATATCAACATGTGCATCCTTTTTTTCAATGAAATCTCCATTGTACAATATTTTCATATGGAATCTCCCCTTCGCTTTGCAATAATGGTTGAATCTGATGCTATCTTAGCGGATAAATGGGTTCGTTTCAATGATTATTCAGAATTATTTCACATCGTATGAAATGGATAACCTTCTATTGTAACAAATATAGTTTGATAACCAAAAAGATTCCAATTTTTTAGCATCTTCTATATTCATAGGCTCTTTTTTCCTGTATACTTACTCCATATAAACACGACAAAAAACAGCGAAATAAGACAGAATCCACTACATGATTCGACACAAATTTTTGATTTATTGGAGCGATTGTAATGCAACGGGTTAAAAAAAAACAGACACCTTCAAACACAATGCTGCTCTCAAAGGCGATTGGTTTTGTCATCCTGACACTAATCCTCTTTTTTATTTGGGATATGTCCAAAACCAATATGCAGGCAGCAGATCAGCCGGCGAAATTGTCTGCGAGCAGTCAATTTAGGGACACAAGTACTAGTATGAAAGCAAAAGATGCTTCTCGGAAAACATTAGATGCACATTTTAAGATCCATTCAAATAAACATATAACGGATCAAACGATCTTTTTAACCTTTGATGATGGTCCATCAGCGACTTCAAATCAGCTGTTAGATGTGCTAAAAGCGCATCAAGTGAAAGCCACATTCTTTATGCTCGGACCGCAGATTAAAGAACACCCGGCAGCTGTGAAAAGACTCCATCAAGAAGGTCATCAATTAGGGCTTCATGGTATTACCCATGATGTGAAACGCTTTTATCAAAAAAGTGATTCTCCTGTTAACGAGATGAAGGAAGATCAGCGCATTTTGGCTTCTGTCACAGGTGAGTATACCCATCTTGTAAGAACACCTTATGGCAGCACCCCAAATTTAACCGATCAGCAAAAAGCACGTTTAAAACAAAAAGGCTTTGTCTACTGGGACTGGACCATTGACAGTCTTGACTGGAAATATAAAAGCTCAAAATATGTACCAGAGGTATTAAATCAGCTGCAAGTGCTGGAGACAAAATATCCAAAAGAACCAAAAATCATCTTAATGCATGATCAGCCGGCGACGGCAAAATACTTAAGCAGCTTAATCACGCAGCTAAAGGCAAAGGGCTATACATTTGAAGTCCTTGATGAAACAATGAAGCCGCTGCAGCAATAAAGTAAAACCCGCACCTTTAGGTTGCGGGTTTTTTAATGATTTATAAAGCTTTCACGAGATCGCCAATTCGCTCATGAAAGACAAGATCAAAGAGCGGATCGAATTCTGTTTCACTCAAATTCATCATCACCATGAAGATGGAAGGATCATGAGCTGCATCTTCTGGAATATACCTTGCTGGCGCTACCTCCAGGGAAGTCCCCATGACGAGGAGCATGTCCGTTTTCTGAAGTGATGTCTCCACTTGGTCTAAATGTTTGACCATATCGCCAAATAGGACAACATCTGTTTTTAGCACACGTCCACACGTACTGCCGTCTGAGGAAACCCTTTGACAGACCGGCACCTCTTCTTTCAATAAATAAGGCAGATCATATACCGCCTGGCACGATGGACAAGTAGCCGTTTGAATGGAGCCATGGAGTTCATATACATGCTGGCTTCCCGCCTTTTTATGAAGACCGTCAATATTTTGGGTAAAAATATCCACATGCTTCCCTTGTTGCTCAAGGCTGGCTAAAAAGGTATGCCCGCTATTTGGTTCGTATTCTCCACTCATTTTCATTTGAAACAAATCCTTAAATTTCGGCCAGAATTGATGAGGGTTTGATAAAAAGTAGGACCGGCTCATCGCCTCCATGCGGGAAGTATCTTCTGTCCACAGACCACCCGTTGATCTAAAATCAGGAATACCCGATTCTGTACTCATACCTGCACCTGAGAGTACTGTGATATGTGAAGCCTGTGATAATTTCTCTCTTAGTGCTTTCACTTTTGTTTGATCCACGCACCATTCCTCCTTCATTCACCCAGCTGCTTCTCACCTTTTTGTTTCATATAAATGGCCTGACCAGGGAAAGCAAATTCTACGCCTTCCTCGTGGAAAATATCTATGATGCGATAGTTAATATCCTGCTTAATATCAAGGTTTTCAGACCAAGCTGTCGTGTTTGTGTAAAAATTGAAAAACAAGTTCAAATAGCTGTCTGCCAGTACATCGAGATTTACCATAATCGTCTCTTTATGCACCCCATCATGCTCGTGAAGCATCTGTTTGAGACGCTTAATACACTGATCAATATTTTCCTTTGGTGTATTGTAGGAAACGCGAACAGAAAACGTAATCTGACGTTTATTCATTCTTGTCCAGTTTGTGATTGGCTCCTTAGAAAGCGTAGAATTCGGAACGGTCACGACGGCTTCAGCAGGTGTTCGAAACCTTGTGCTTCGAAATGTAATGTCCTCCACAGTCCCAAGTACACTTGGTGTCTCCACAAAGTCGCCCATCGTAAAAGGCTTCTCCGTAATGATGACTATCCCTCCAAAAAAGTTAGCCACTGTATCCTGAGCAGCGAGCGCAAATGCTAGACCACCTAGACCAAGCCCTGCCACAAGTCCATTTACGTCATAATTAAATTCTTGTGCAATGACGCTAATACTCAGTGCAATAATAATGAAACGAAGTACCTTTGATAAAAATGGTGCTAAAATATCATCCATATCTAATTCAAATTTCGAATTGACCTTTTGAAACAAGAAAGAAGATGCAGCGGTTAAATTACAAAGCCCCCACGTCAGCATTAATATAATAGAAGATCTATACAATTTAACGATGATATCCATATGATGCTCAAAGTATGGTGCCTGTCTTAACGCAAAATATAAACCAAGTGCCACGAAAAACAGCCTGGCTGGTTTTTCAAATGCCACAACAATTTGGTTAATGACCTCCGTTTTAGACCGATTCGTCAGCCTAAACAGAAGCTGAAATAAATACTTCGTAAATACTTTCCGAAGCAATAAAAAAAGCAATAAAATACAAAGGCTAATACCAATTTGGATCGCAATATCTACTGTAAAATATGTATCCATCCATTTTTGTGTAAACATGTCTGTCTCTCTCCTTTAAAACAATCCTCTCTAGTTTATAATATAACCTTCGTTCATGTCCTCTCTTAAATGTCTGACCTCTACATAAAAAGCCTCGGGACTGATCCCGAGGCATGAAGTTCAAATATGAAATTTTGGCTAGAGACATATCGACGGGCAGCAAACTACTTTTTCTTCTGAGCCTGATCAAGGAGAGTCGCTTTAAACATTTCAGCATCCGTTTCAGCCTTAATACGTTCTTCCACTCTAATTCTCCCTTTACCCAATCATCTCGCCTCCTTTTCATCATTATAAAACATCAGAATTTTCAGTCAACATGACGAAAGCACTAATATTTTGACGAACGCTGACGATTTGGACAAAATTGATCGAAGAAAAAATGATGTAGTTCAGATTTACTCAATAAGAGCTTGGGATATTCCTGCAACTTTTCACCTTTTATACACGATGCTTTCTCACCACACGCCATGTTCCATTACATACAGCTCTCCCTCGTTCCATATAGTAAAGAAGGAAAAACAGCAAAAATTTGATATGATAAGACCAGAACTTATGTCAGGAGCTGGAGCATGTGTATATTATCGCGCATAGAGGGTCTTCAAGCGCTGCCCCAGAAAATACAATCGCCGCATTTGATTTAGCTGTTCAGCAAGGTGCGGATTATATTGAGTTAGACGTCCAGCTGACAATGGATCAGCACGTAGCCGTCATCCATGATGATACCGTTAATCGAACAACTAACGGAAGCGGCTTAGTGAAAAGTTATACACTTGATCGGCTGAAGAAACTGGATGCAGGAAGCTGGTTTGATTCACAGTACGCCAACGAACGAATTCCCACCTTACAGGAAATTCTTAAAAGGTACACTCATCGTGTCGGGATACTGATTGAGATCAAGCATCCAAAACGGCAGATTGGGATTGAAAAGGCAGTTGTCGACATCATCAACCGGTTTGCCTATTCCCGTCACATCATGGTTCAATCTTTTGATGCCAATGCACTTCAAAGAGTCAAAGCTTACGCCCCTTCTCTTCGAACAGCTTTTATTATAAAACCCTCTGCCTTTAAACTGACGAAAAGGAAATTAGCGGAGTACAGCTCCTTTGCGAATTGCCTTAATATGAAGAAAACGATGATCAACAGATGGTGGATTGACCGCATCCACTCATTTGGAATGGATGTCTTTATATGGACAGTGAAAGATCAAAAAACAGCCGACAGGATGAAAACATACCTCATTAATGGAGTGGTGACGGATCACCCGCCATTTTTTCTAAAGGAGAAATGATTAAATGAAAGCATATCTCGCCGTATTTATCGGTGGATTGGTTGGTACCCTTTGCAGATATGAACTTAGCCAATCCGTTGTCAGCCAGACATTCCCCTATGCAACACTGATTGAAAACATGACAGGCAGTCTGTTCCTTGGCTTTTCAACAGGATATTTTATGTTTCGGAAAGGAAAAAAATATCTTGCTGCATTGATCGGAACAGGATTTTGCGGTGGTTTTACGACAATGTCCACTTTTTCTAAAGAAACGGTTCTCTTATTACAGGATGGACTGTTCACATCAAGTATCATGTACATTCTACTCTCAGTGATTGCTGGAGTGGGCGCTGCCTTATGTGGACTGATCACCGCTCAGCGCCTCTTTCAACAAAATGAGCAGCCGAAAGGAAGCAGATAAATGATTGTATTTTATACAGCTGTTGCCGGCGGGATGGGCAGTGCCCTTCGTTTTTTCCTCAGTCAATCGATTCAGAAAACCAAGTTTCATACTCGTTTTCCGTATAGTATTATTCTCATCAACTTACTCGGCGCTGCCGGTTTAGGTTTACTGACAGGTGCAGTGTCTGACAATGATCCGCTGCTTATGATCATTGGTACTGGGTTTTTCGGTGGTTTTACAACATTCTCTACATTTAGTGTAGAAGCTGCGTCCATGCTGCATGAGCGGCAAATTGGACTTCTTGCTGTCTACTTGCTGGTCACAATCATCGGGTCTTTATGTCTCTTTGCTGCGTTTTATCAAATAGGACAGCATCTTTTTTAAATATTGGTAATGGCGGCTAAGCTGATGAGCAGCTGATCCATGAGCTGGCGCTTCATCAAAAAGAGTGTTTTTTCACTATAGCCAATTTCCATTGCACACTTTGCCATCCGCCAATCTCGAAAATATTTGTAATCGATGAGCTGCTGCTCTATTTCGTCCAACTCTTTTAATGCCGTTTCAATACAAGCAACGATGAGTTCATACTGACTTTTTTGTTCTTCTAACTTTTTCCGTGTTATGTGGTCGAGATGATGCGGGCTTCTTTTTTCAAGCTGCCTTTCGATATTTAAGATTGCTGCTTGATAATTTTTGAAATTCTTTAAATGAAACTCAATTCGTTTCATTGAGGTTTTTTTCTCCGTGATACTTGCTGTTTCATACCAAAGCATGTCCATCCCCCTCTATCGAACGTTTGTTCTTATTATATACCGAACATATATTCGTATAAAAGAGACTAAATACCTAAAAAAACCTTGAGCTTATTTTTCGCTCAAGGTCATTTCGTTTACTAAAAGCGGCTCCTTTATATCAAGCCCAGTGCGTGCGCTGCCTTTTTCTGACGATGTGACGCCTTTTTTCAAATCGATCTTTTTAACGTAGCGTCCATCCATTTCCAGCACTTTCATTCGAATATCATCAAGATAGACGGATTGTCCTTCTCTGATATCAATATTCTCTTTTAAGATGAGTCCGCCGATTGTATCAATTTCCTCATCATGATAAGAGATCTCGATCAAATCTTGAACTTCATCTAATCTCACTTTGCCATCTAAAACATAATGATGATCGGCTCTTTTTTGAATAACTGGCTGCTCATCTTCATCGAATTCATCTCGAATATCTCCGACAATCTCTTCTAAAATATCTTCCGTTGTGACAAGTCCAGACGTTCCGCCATATTCGTCAGTTAAGATCGCCATATGCATTCTATCACGCTGCATCTTAACGAGAAGCTCTTGAATAGGAATCGTGTCGATGACCTCAATCACTGGATATATATAATCTTGAATTTTCAGTTGATCTTTTTCTCCTTGATACACAAGATCTGCAAAGAGCTGCTTTTTGTTCAGCATGCCGATGACATGGTCTTTATCTCCTGAAAAAACAGGGAAACGTGTATACTTTTCCTGCGTCATGATGGCGAGGATATCATCTAACGGCATATCTTCTGGAATCGCACAAATTTCTCTCCGCGGTATCATGATCTCTCTGGCAATTCGATTATCGAAATCGAAAATCTTGTTCATATAATTATATTCTGATGGGTTGATTTCCCCATTTTTTAAGCTCTCAGATAATAAAATCTTCAATTCCTCTTCAGAATGGGAATGTTCTTTTTCAGACCCCATATCGATGCCCATCATTTTAGTTAGCAAACGGGCTGATCCGTTTAACACATAAATGAAAGGGAACATAAGGATATAAAATGCATGCAGCGGGCCAGACAGCCATAGCGTCATTTTTTCCGCCTTTTGAATGGCAAGCGTTTTTGGTGCAAGCTCACCTACAACTACATGCAAAAAGGTAATAATAGAGAACGCAAGTGTTGCTGAGATCAGGCTGATTGCTGAATCAGGAATGTTTGTCAAACCAAAACCTCGAACCAAAAGTTCTTTCACAGCCGGCTTACCAATCCACCCTAAACCAAGGGATGTCACTGTAATACCGAGCTGACAGGCTGACAAATATTCATCTAGCCTTGATGTCACCTTTTTCGCCATGATGGCCTTTTTGGACCCTTCGGCAACAAGCTGATTAATTCTTGAACTTCTCACCTTTACTATGGCAAATTCAGATGCAACAAAGAAAGCTGTTAAAGCAATCAAAACACCGACTATACTCAGATTAACAATATCGTCCATTTAACCTTGCTCTTTCTTAGAAGAACAAGGAGTCACCTCCTGATTGATGATGTTATGTTTTGCAAAACGGTTAACTGATTAAATAAGACTACATTGAGGGCCCCACTTAACCACCTCCGGTTCACGTAAAATTCCGCCTCTCTACATATATATGAAACGGTATTCATTTTATCTTACCATAAATAATCTGAAAATTCCTGTATCATCATGCTGTTTTTGACATGACTGACTAAATTGAGGGAAATCCTCCTCTGTTTCTTCTTATTGGCAGGAAATATGAACAATTAACTTGTGTTTCAGACTAGAATTATATTAAACTATTTTCATAAACTATAACGTGACGGTTAGGAGGAGATGTTCAGATGGGGCTGAGAAAAAGTATCGTATTGGTGAACTAGCACAGATTGCACAGGTGACGAAACGAACTGTAGATTATTATACAAATCTAGGTTTGCTTGCGCCTGTTAGATCTTGCTCAAATTATCGTTATTACGATGAATATGCTTTAAAACGATTACAATTAATCGTTCTTTGCAAACAGCAGAGATTGGCTCTTTCTGACATCAAATCCAGATTAGATGAACAATTCCCTTCTCAAAAGGAAGATCATGATGAACTTGTCCATTTAACCTCTGATATCGATCGGATGAATGAGCATATGGACCGCATTTTGGCACGTTGTAAGCAGCTTCAGCCAGAACAACGTGAAAAACTAAAAGAGCAGCTTACTCCTGAAAAAATGACGGCTGTCCAATCATTTTTACTGCTGTTAAGTTAAAATTTTTACTAAACAGGAGGTGTTACCTTCGTTCTCAAAGTCAGAACGAAGGCCTTAATTGGACATAGTTAATTTACTCATAGTCGCTTTACTTATAGCTTTAACCGCGTTTTTCGTTGCATCAGAGTTTGCGATCATTCGCTTAAGAAGCTCAAGAATTGATCAGTTAATCGCAGAAGGTAATAAAACAGCAGTTGCTGTCAAGCATGTAACGACTCATCTTGATGAGTACCTATCAGCCTGTCAGCTTGGTATTACCATTACCGCCCTTGGTATTGGTTGGTTAGGGGAAGAAACAATTGCGCATATGCTTGCGCCGCTCTTTGCAGAGCTGTCCATTCCTCAATCAGCTAGTTCTATTGTCACTTTTATTATTGCGTTTAGTATCATGACGTTTTTACACGTTGTCGTTGGAGAACTTGCACCGAAAACACTCGCCATTCAAAAGGCTGAGCAAGTATCCCTTCTTTTTGCTAGACCACTGATGATCTTTTACAAAGTGATGTTCCCGTTTATTTGGGTATTAAATGGATCTGCTCGTTTGTTAACGAAAGCGTTCGGTCTTCAGCAAGTATCTGAGCATGACATGGCGCACTCTGAGGAAGAATTGCGGATTATTTTATCAGAGAGCTATAAGAGCGGCGAGATTAACCAGTCTGAATTCAAATATGTAAATAAAATTTTCGAATTTGATGACCGTCTGGCGAAAGAAATTATGATTCCTCGTACCGAAGTTGTCAGCTTCCCATATGATATTACCATTGAGGAAATGCTGAAGGTAACAAAGGTAGAGAAATATACACGTTATCCAATTGAAGATGGCGACAAAGACAACATTATCGGTGTTCTTAACATTAAAGAGGTTCTCACTGCCTGCATTAGCGGTGAGTGCTCTACAAGCGATACGATCGAAAAGTTTGTAAATCCGATTATTCATGTGATTGAAACGGTTCCTGTTCATGATTTACTGCTCAAAATGCAGCGTGAACGTGTACACATGGCCATTTTATCAGATGAATATGGCGGTACAGCAGGTCTTGTCACTGTTGAAGACATCCTTGAAGAAATCGTTGGTGAAATTCGTGATGAGTTCGACATTGATGAAATCAACGAAGTGCGTAAACTTGGAGAAGACCATTACATCTTTGATGGCAAGGTTCTTGTTGATCAAGTCAACCTGCTATTAGGTATACAGCTTGATAATGAAGAGGTCGACACAATCGGCGGCTGGTTCCTTACTCAGAAATATGAAGTAGAGAAAAATGACGCCATTCGTGAACAAGGCTATGAATTTATTATTAATGAAGTCGATGGACACCATGTGGCATACATCGAAGTAAAAAAGTTAAATGAACAGTTATTAGAAGCAGCTGAAGAAGGCGCTTCTTAAGACAAAAACGACCCTTGCCTAAGCAAGCGGTCGTTTTTCTTATGCCTTTTCCATTAATTGAGCTTCTAGCTCTTTGATTCTTGTGTTTAATACTTCTGTCATGGCACCTAATCTTTCTTTTGGCGGCAGATGGTCAAATTCAGACAGCTCAATCGGTTCACCGATGATTAAGCGCATTTTCCCTTTTTTGAAAAGGCTTTTCGCATTTGAAGGTCCTTTGTATGCGGCTGGAACAATTGGCGCTTTACCGAGCTGCGCAATGGTAACCGCTCCTCTTTTTAAAGGAACATCCTCTGTAGTACGTGTGCCGCTTGGAAAAATCCCAACGATCTTTCCCTCTTTTAATAATTTAATGGGCGTTTTAATACTGCTTGGCCCAGGATTCTCTCGATCAACTGGAAAGGCATGAATCTTTTTTAAAAATCCACCGATCCATTTATTTGCAAACAATTCTTTTTTCGCCATGTAGTGGATCTCAAACGGAAGAATTCCTGCGCCTAATGCAAGAACATCCACAAAACCCTCATGTGTACAAGCAATGACAAAACCCCGATCAGTTGGCAGATTCTCTTTTTGATATACTTTGATTCCACCTCGGAGACCAAATAATAATTTGACGGTATAGCCTGAAAATTTATACATAGTGCACTTCCTTTGTTTGAAGAATGAAGGATTTGTCTCTATTATAACAAATTTTTTATTACCTGGTACTAAAAATTTGTACGCAGTCCAATCCTCCCTATTTTTTTCGTTTAAAATGAACGTTCTGACTGTATTCAAGCACAAGGTTTTAGGGGAGAATAGAATAGGAATTGTGTCCAATTTTGTCGTTTTTCGATGTTTTTTCCTGATTTGTTCTATTGAAAATACTTTATAAATGATGCAAATTTCGCTATGATAAGGAGAAATGATTTTGATTCGGCGAAAGAAATGAGTAATGTACGGTAATGAGAAGTTTCGTGCAACTTTATGCCTTTCTTATGCGTGTATAACATAGAGGGGAGAAAAATCAGTGACGATCGATGAAATTTATCAAATGTATATGAACGATGTTTACAGGTTTCTGCTCTCCATGACAAAAGACAAACATTTGGCAGAAGACTTATTGCAGGAAACCTTTATGCGTGCGTATATACATATTCATTCCTACGACCATAGCAAAGTGAAACCTTGGTTATTTCAGGTGGCACGAAATGCTTTTATTGATTATGTCAGGAAACATAAAAAAGAAGTGACCATATCGGATGACCTCATTGGCGGTCTTTTACAAACGTCTGTACAAAGCCCTGCTGAACAGGTTGAAATAAAGGAAGTTCTCACCATGTATTTGGAGCAGCTTCCAGATAACTACAAGGAAGCGTTGACATTGTATTATTTAAAAGAGCTAAATTACAAGGAAGCATCCAAGGTCATGAATATTACTGAAGCAAATTTTAAAAGTGTTTTATTTCGTGCAAGGCAGCGCCTAAAAGCACTTTACAACAGAGGTGTTAATGATGAATGAAGAGTTTAACAAGCGATGGGAACAATATAATAATGGTGAGATGAATGAGGAAGAAATGATAGCGTTTGAAGAAGAACTTGAAGAAAACGAAAAACGCTTAAGCCAGGAACTGAACGACTCAGATTGGACAGATTTTTCCATCAGTCCTGAGAAGCAAAAAGCCATTTTACAATACGGAAAAAGAAAGTCATATTTACGTATTTCCGTACTTGCTGTCATATCGACACTCATTATTTTACCGCTTTGTACATTAGGAAGTTATTTATACTACGGCGTTGGCGGCGCCGAGAGCAAAGGCAATCACTTCATGGAAACAGCAGCTGTCACCGTCGCTTTAACCAAACCAAACGTGGCCATTGATATGAAGGATTTAAAAGGTCAGGTCAAACTTTTTGGGATGAACACCGAATTGAAGCTGCAAAAGCAAATTGGCAATAAAACAGAAGCTATTGGCAGCGAACAAATCGAGATGTTTTTCGATAAATTAAAGCAGCCTACCATCTCTTATTATGGTGACAGCGCACGCGAAACGGAGGGTTTCTTTACCCATCCTTCGGCGCAGGCAGATGCCTCAAAAAAACAAACACTCACTACGTTAGACAAGCTTCCTGAAGGAACAGTAAGTGAAGTGTATGTATCCTATGACAGAGCTTACACACCAAAGGATGTTTATTCCTTTGCTAAAAAATACGATATGAAAGTGCTGTGGAATGCGATTAAAACAGAGGATTCATTAAGTGGAAATCAGCGGCCAATCGGCTTTCCTGGGAAGGACTCTGAATTTTTAAAAGAGCTTCAGCACACATCAAAAACTGAGGTAGATCAATTCAAAGATGCCCTTGCTTATGTTAATCAGCACCCGACATGGGCAACAACGATCTCTGGCAGACCTGATCTTGACCTGTCTAATCGTATACGCTATATCGATCAAAATGGCGTCACGGTTTATGGCTCTGTGGTCACTGGGCCTTCAAAAGAGATTGAGAAATTTGTAAAGACAAAACGCATTAAAACGGCAAAAGTGAGCGAGGTGGAATTATGGAATTGGTAAGAATTTTTAAAGAGCATAATGTATTTGGCTGGATTTCTGTCGGCACAGCGATATTATCCCTGCTCATGCTAAACCTCGCCATTATCAGCAACGTGACATTTTATTCTTTTCAAATGCTTCCTTTTGCAATGGCCGCAGTTCCATTTGGCATTATTGAACTGTTCATTAAAAAAGGCCGTACGGGTCCAGGTTTCCTCGGTGTCGTACTGAATATCTTTGTCATTGTTTGTGTCTATGCCATCGTATCAATCGATGTCGATCTTCAATTAGGTTTTTAATCAGCACTCAAAAGCAAAAGCCCGTGTTACTTGACTAATGCCAAGCATCACGGGCTTTTTTCATTTATTTTTTATTCAATTCTGAATGCTTTCTTGAATATAAGAAATACACAACCAGCCCAATGGCAAGCCAGATTAAGAAACGTACAAAGGTGATTGCACCAAGCTTATAAATGAGCAATCCGCAAGATAGAATAGCTAAGATCGGAATAAGCGGAACTGCCGGGCATCTGAAGGCTCTCGGTAAGTCCGGCTGCGTTTTTCTCATCACAATGACCGCCACTGATATCAAAATGAATGCTGAAAGTGTCCCGATGTTCACTAAACTTGCCAGCTCATCAAGTGGAATAAATCCACCCATTAATGCTGACAATGTACCGAAGAACAATGTATTGATGTAAGGAGTTTTATGCTTTGGGTGAACTTTTGATAATACCTTTGGCACCAAGCCATCACGAGACATAGCAAACATCACGCGTGTCTGGCCGTACAGCATGACAAGCATCACGGTTGTCATCCCTAGAATCGCTCCGACATCCACAATACCAGCCACCCAGTTTTGTCCGGCTACTTGTAAAACGAGAGACACTGGATGTGATACTCCTTCAAAATTCATAAAAGGAACGATGCCCGTCATAATCGCACTGACAACGACATAAAGCAGCGTACAAATCAATAAAGAAGTAATAATTCCTCTAGGCAGGTTACGTGATGGATTTTTTGTCTCCTCTGCCGCAGAAGCAACTGCATCAAACCCGATAAATGCAAAGAATACTAGGGCTGCTGCACTTAAGACCCCTGATGTCCCAAATGGAACGAATGGTGTCCAGTTTTCAGGTTTTACATATTTCACAGCGACTAAAATAAAGAGCAGAATCACAGCAATTTTCATAATAACCATGATGTTATTTACTCGTTTTGATTCTTTAATACCAAAGTACAGCAGGAAGGTGATGACCATTAAAATAATAAATGCTGGAAGATTAAAATATGTCACGTGCCCCTTTAAACCACCTGGAGCTGCTGTTAACTCAACTGGTATATGAATCCCTATCCCATTTAAAAAAGACACAAAATAGCCTGACCAGCCCGCTGAAACGGCACTAGCGGCCAGCATATATTCTAATATTAAATCCCAGCCAATGATGAATGCTAGAAATTCCCCCATTGATGCGTACGTAAATGTATACACAGACCCTGATACAGGCACTGTGGAAGCAAATTCCGCATATGACAGTGCTGCAAACAAACAAGCAAGACCTGCGATGACAAATGATAGCACAAGTCCTGGCCCCGCAGTGACGGCTCCTGTACCTGTTAGAACAAATATCCCTGTCCCGATAATGGCTCCAATGCCCAGCATGGTTAAATCAAATGAACCCAATTCCTTTTTTAATGCTTTTTCCCCTTGTGTTGCCGCAATGAGCTCTGAAATGCTCTTTTTTCTAAACAACGAATTGCTCATACCATCACTCCCAAAACTTAGTATCAGTCTAAAGACGCCACATTCATATAATTCACAATATTTTCTGAATATTTAGATTAAATTTAGCGCAATAAATTGGTGGCGTAAAATTATTATATATGAAAATTAAAAAATGAAAACACTTTTTTAAAAAATAGAGTGGAAATTCTTATATATCAACGAAAATATTGTCAATAAAACGGTTAGATTTTCTTCAATCCTTATTCAATTGATAGTTTGTCTCCCTCTATTTATGATACAACATGGAAGATTATATTTTTTTCATATACTTATTATTCAACAAAAATAAGACCCTTTTTTTAAAAGCGGGGTCACAATTATGTTATTTTAAAGCCTTTAGACCGATAGTGATCTATGAGAAAAAGACCAGTTCTGCGGCACAAATGATATATGAAAAAAGAGACTGCTTCATAGCAGTCTCTTAAAATGAATTAGTTTACAAATGTTTTCGCTCCAAGATAAATAGGCTTCCAATAGCTTGATGTCATATCACTGATCGTTACACCGTCAGAAGCAGCATGGATAAACTTATTGTTCCCAAGGTAGACACCCATGTGAGATGGACCCGATTTATACGTTGTAAAGAAGACAAAATCTCCAGCCTTTGGTTTGGATACACTTTTCATCGATCCCCAGAAACCTTCAGTTGTTTGTCTTGAAATCTTTTTTTGTTTGTTAATGATATACCACATAAATCCGCTGCAATCAAAGCCCTTCGGTGTCGTTCCACCCCATCTATATGGAGTACCGTTTTGCGCTTTAGCATCTGCTATGAGCTTAGACGTGTTTAAGGAAGAAGTAGAGACTGTTTTTTCTTTCACAGGTTTCGCCTTTACTTTAGACGTCTTTTTCACCTTTAGCTTTTGCCCGATTTTAATGAGGTCTGTTTTAAGTTTATTTAACGATTTCAACTCTTTCACAGTCATCCCGTATTTTTTGCCGATCTTAGATAATGTATCACCTTTGACAACTTTATGAGTGGCAGTTGCTGAAGCCGTTTTTACTTTTGTTGTTGTTTTTGATGTCTTCACTGCTTTTTTCGAAGAAGTGCCATTCACTTTTAAGGTTTGTCCAACATAAATCACGTTAGATTTCAGCTTATTGTCTGATTTAATTTTGCTCACGCTTGTTTTGTATCTTTTCGCTAGAACAGAAAGAGAGTCACCTTTTTGAACTTTTACTGATTGTGCTGAGGCAGCGCCGGCAAATAATGTCGTCCCAAGTAGAACTGCACTTGCAGCTGTGATCAATTGTTTTTTCATTTGTTCCTCCTGTATGTATCTATCTGATCCGAATTTTTATCTACTCCCTATTATAAGGATCAAATACCAGAAGAAATAGTCTTGACTTCCTACGACATTATGCTTATTAATTCGGCAAAATTTATTTTTTTTTAGGGTTCTTTTTATTTCATTTTTATTACACAATCATGACAAAATAATCGCATCTTGTCATGGATAAATGATACATTCATTTCTCTTTTTGGTTCATTCTATGTAAAGTGGACCTTTACAATTTTAAAGTGAACTTTACGGTGCTGTAAAGAGGAATCCACACTTCTGCTCTACCATTGTAAACGTAAGAGCGATACATAAACAATGAGGAGGCAAAATGAATGAGTGTGTTGAAAAGCTCGAAAACGAAAATTGCTGCAGTGGCAGCAGCATCTGTGCTATCGATTGGCATTTTTTCAGGGATTGAATTTGGACAAGCTGACAAAGCTGAGGCTAAAAAGAAGCCGAAAAATGACGTGCAAAATGTGATCGTGCTGATTGGAGATGGCATGGGAACACCTTATCTTTCAACTTACCGCTCATTTAAACACAACGGTGACCTTTCAAAGCAAACAGCGTTTGACCCTTACCTCACTGGCATGCATAAAACATACCCTGACGACTCTAAAAGTAACATTACCGATTCAGCAGCAGCTGGTACAGCCATGGCCACTGGTAAAAAGACATACAACAATGCCATTGGTGTAAACAAAAACGGCAAAAAACTAAAAACCGTTTTAGAAGAAGCCAAACGAAAGGGAAAATCGACGGGTCTTGTCGTGACATCTGAATTAACAAATGCTACGCCTGCTGCGTATGCCGCTCACGATGTGTCTAGGAAAAACACTGCAGCCATCGCTGATGACTTCTTCGATGAGAAAATCGGAAAACAGCATACAGTCGATGTCATGCTTGGCGGAGGACTTGTCGATTTTGTCCGAAAGGATCGTGATCTGACGAAGGAATTCAGACAAGCCGGTTATGATTATGTCACCAATAAAGCCGCCTTACAAAAAAACAAAAATGAAAAAGTGTTAGGCATTTTTGCTGATGGAGGTCTCGATAAAGCCATTGATCGTGATCAAACGACCCCTTCCCTGCAAGATATGACATCCTCAGCTATCAAACAGCTGTCTAAAAACAAAAAAGGATTTTTCCTTATGGTCGAAGGCAGTCAAATTGACTGGGCTGGTCATGATCATGATATTGTCAGTGCAATGAGCGAAATGAAGGATTTTGAAAAAGCATTTGAAGAAGCGATTCGTTTTGCGAAAAAGGATAAAAACACGTTAGTCATCACGACCGCAGATCATTCAACTGGCGGACTTTCCTTCGGAGCAGACGGTTCAGGCAGCTGGGATTACAAACCGGTAAAAGCAGCGAAAAAAACGCCTGACTTTATCGCAAACAAAATTGTCAGCGGCATGACTGTTGAGTCAGCGCTGAAAAAATATATCAATCTTGATTTCACAAAAGAAGAAACAGCATCTATTCAAAAGGCCGCTGAAACAAAGGATACTGTTAAAATTGATGATGCGATTGAAGAAGTGATCAACACGAGATCACATACAGGCTGGACAACATCTGGTCATACCGGTGACGAAGTGCCATTCTTTGCGTATGGCCCAACAAGCCAGCAGCTAAAAGGTCTGATGGAAAATACAGATCAAGCGAAACATATCTTTAAATTACTTCATCAATAAAACGAAGAACATTGTAAGAGCAGGTGTAGAAAATGCCTGCTCTTTTTATTGTTCAATCTTCCAGTTGAAATTTCTGAAAATAAAGATATTGACAAATTGTTTATTTGTCTTACAATTAAACAAAAGAGTTTTTGGTAGCGCTTACCTTTCTTTTTAACAAATTACAGGAGGTTTTTAGCTATGATTCAAGGTAGAAGAGCACCAGAAGGCATATTAGGTTTTCCTATCGCTCCTTTTCAAGCAAATGGTCAGCTTTCTGAGGAAGCACTATTTCAAAACATTCAATTCTTACTAGACGAAGGGCTCGATGCCATTTTTATTGCATGTGGGTCGGGAGAATTTCAGTCTATAAGTCAAAAAGAGTACGAGCAAATGATTGATGTGGCACTTGCAGCTGCCGGTGGTCAAGTTCCTGTTTATTCAGGAGTTGGCGGAAATTTAAATACTGCACTGGAGTGGGCGAAAATTTCCGAGGAAAAAGGCGTTGACGGTTACTTATTACTCCCTCCTTATTTAATTCATGGTGAACAAGAAGGACTATATGAATACGCCAAAACCATTATAGAAAGTACAAACCTAAATGCCATCTTATATCAACGAGATAATGCTGTTCTTTCTGTGCAGCAAATCAAACGGCTCACTTCTTTTGAACAGCTTGTTGGTGTAAAAGATGGGGTCGGTGATATGGATTTAAACGTGAATCTTTCCTATACAATAGGCAGCAGGCTCAGCTATATAAATGGATTGCCTATGGCAGAGGTCACAATGCCGGCTTACTTACCGATTGGTTTTCATTCTTATTCCTCCGCAATTTCTAATTATATCCCGCACATCTCAAGAATGTTTTATCACGCACTAAAAACGGGTGATCAAGAAACGGTCAAGGACATTTACACAACTGTTATTCTACCGATTAACCGGATTCGCCAACAGAGAAAGGGCTATGCCGTCTCACTCATTAAAGCCGGCATGAACATCATGGGACATTCTGTCCGCAATTCAGCAAGACCGCCTGTTGTTCCTGTAGAAAAAGAACACTATCAAGAACTAGAGAACATTTTACAGCACGCAATGGAACGCTTCCCGAAAAAAGCGGCTGTGAATTAACGAAAGAAAGGAGCTCATATTATGTCCACTTCAGTGAAACAAAAAACGTACTTCAATTATATCAATGGTGAATGGGTAAAGGCTTCCACAGGAGAAGTGATCCCCATTCAAAATCCTGCCGACAAAGAGGAGGCTGCTGGATATGTGCAGCGCTCAAGTCTCGAAGATGTAAACGCAGCCATCACTGCAGCTCATGAAGCAAAGACGATGTGGCGAGATTTATCAGGTGCAGAACGAGGACAATATCTTTATAAAGCAGCTGATTTGCTGGAAGAACGTCTCGATGACATTGCCATTACTGCTGTAAAAGAAATGGGTAAAACTCTGCCTGAGGCAAAAGGAGAAGCGGCACGCGGTGTAGCCATTCTCCGCTACTATGCCGGCGAAGGAATGCGCAAAGAAGGCGATGTCATCCCTTCTACTGACCGAGAGGCACTCATGTTCACTAAAAGAGTTCCATTAGGTGTTGTAGGCATCATCTCTCCTTGGAATTTCCCTATTGCCATCCCTATTTGGAAAATGGCTCCTGCACTCATTTATGGGAACACGGTCGTCATTAAACCTGCGACAGAAACTGCCGTTACTTGCGCAAAAATCATGGCCTGCTTTGCAGATGCCCACCTTCCAAAAGGAGTAGTCAATATGGTCACAGGATCGGGAGCTGTCGTAGGTCAAGGAATGATTGAACATCCAAATATCCAAGGAATTACATTTACTGGATCAAATGCAACGGGTAAAGCCATCGGTCAAAAAGCCTTTGATCGCGGGATTAAGTATCAGCTTGAAATGGGAGGAAAAAACCCCGTTATCGTAGCCAATGATGCGGATCTTGATCTTGCGGTAGAAGCAGCCATTACAGGAGCCTTCCGGTCAACTGGACAAAAATGTACAGCAACGAGCCGAGTCATTGTCCAAGAAGACATCTATGATGCCTTTAAAGAAAAACTCGTTCAAAAAACGCAAGAGATCACTATTGGGGACAGTTTAAAAAAAGACGTATGGATGGGTCCGATCGCAAGCAAACAGCAGCTTGATCAATGCCTTTCCTATATTGAAACTGGAAAAAAAGAAGGTGCCACCCTCCTTTTTGGCGGGGAACCATTAACAGATGGTGATTATCAGAATGGTTATTTTATTGAGCCTGCTATTTTCGAACATGTCACCTCAGACATGACCATCGCTCAAGAAGAAATATTTGGTCCTGTCATTGCTTTAATCAAAGTGCAAGATATCAATGAAGCATTTCACATTGCCAATGATGTGGTTTTTGGCTTAAGCGCTTCTATTTTCACACAAAATATCGGTCGTATGCTGTCCTTTATTCAGAATATCCAAGCTGGGCTCATTAGAATTAATGCAGAAAGTGCTGGTGTAGAGTTACAGGCACCATTTGGTGGAATGAAACAATCAAGCTCTCATTCTCGTGAACAAGGAGAAGCGGCAAAGGAATTCTTTACAGCCATTCAAACCGTTTTCATTAAATCGTAAAATTGAAGCATTTGAGAGGGCATCTGCCCTCCTCAATTCTCTATTTTAGAAAAGGAGAAGAAATGATGATAAATAACCTCTTCCATGCTTCACAAACTGATAAAAAAACGTCTGTCCGCTGGTTTATCGTCTTCATGCTGTTTCTTGTCACTTCTGTCAATTATGCAGATCGTGCTACCCTCTCTATTGCTGGAGATTCTGTTCAACATGACCTTGGTCTTAGCTCTGTATCAATGGGTTATGTCTTTTCTGCTTTTGGCTGGGCATATGTCATTGGCCAATTGCCTGGCGGTTATTTATTGGATAAATTCGGTTCTAAAATGGTGATTGCCTGCAGTATTTTCTTTTGGTCTTTGTTTACATTGTTTCAAGGTGCCATAGGTTTTTTTACAGCGGGTACTGCGATTATTCTCCTTTTTACCCTGCGATTTTTAGTAGGGCTGGCGGAAGCTCCTTCCTTTCCAGGCAATAGCCGTGTAGTGGCTGCATGGTTTCCTAGTTCTGAACGTGGAACAGCTTCTGCTTTCTTTAATTCAGCTCAGTATTTTGCGCTTGTCATTTTCTCTCCAATTATGGGCTGGCTTACACATTCTTTAGGATGGCATTCTGTTTTTGTTGTTATGGGAATCCTCGGTATTTTGCTGTCTTTTCTTTGGATAAAAACCGTCTATAATCCAAAACAACACCCGAAAATTAACGCAGCAGAGCTCGATTACATATCAAAAGGCGGGGCTTTGACCTCAATGGACGATGAAAAGAGCCAGCAAAACAAAGAATCCAAATGGCCATACGTGAAACAATTACTTTCAAATCGGATGTTAATTGGGGTTTATATTGCTCAATATTGCATTACCACCCTCACTTATTTTTTCTTGACGTGGTTTCCTGTGTATCTGGTTCAAGCAAAAGGAATGTCCATTCTCGAAGCAGGTTTTGTTGCTTCCCTGCCAGCTCTCTGCGGTTTTTTAGGCGGAATCCTTGGCGGCTTGTTATCCGATTTTTTATTAAAAAGCGGGAAATCGCTTACTTTCGCACGAAAGACACCCATTATTATCGGCATGCTTCTTTCATGCAGTATGATCATCTGCAACTATACAGAGTCTTCATGGATTGTTGTTGCGATTATGTCGCTTGCTTTCTTTGGAAAAGGATTCGGTGCACTTGGCTGGGCCGTTGTATCAGATACCTCCCCAAAGGAATGTGCCGGGTTAAGCGGCGGTTTATTTAATACCTTTGGCAACATTGCATCCATTACAACACCCATTATCATTGGATATATTGTCAATGCGACAGGCTCTTTCAGTGGTGCGCTCGTCTTTGTCGGCAGTAATGCCGTTATTGCAATCTTAAGTTATTTATTCCTTGTGGGTCCCATTAAACGTGTGAAGTTAAAAGAACCCCCTTCAACACCTCCGGCCCAAGTCCCATCCAGCTCCATTTGAAAGCGCTTTATATAAAGGAGGATATATATGAATCAATACTTAAAAGAAGTCAAAAAGGAACGAGCAAACAATCTCCCTTACATTACTGACATGAAGGTGATTCCTGTTGCCGGCTATGACAGTATGCTTTTGAATCTAAGCGGAGCGCATGGACCTTTTTTCACAAGAAATGTTGTCATACTAACAGACAGCAGTGGCCGTCAAGGAGTCGGAGAAGTTCCCGGCGGTGAAAACATTCGACAAACACTTGAAAAAGCCGCCAGACTTGTCCTCCAAAAACCAATTGGGCAATATCATGCCATCCTGCAATCGGTGCAGCAAACATATCAAGACCTCGATAGAAGCGGGAGAGGCAATCAAACCTTTGACTTACGGACAACAATACATGCTGTTACAGCGATAGAAGCGGCTCTCTTGGATTTATTAGGTCAATTTTTAGAAGAACCGGTTGCCTCTTTATTAGGAACAGGTCAACAAAGACAGGTCGTTGACATGCTTGGGTATTTATTTTACATAGGGGATCAAATGAAAACCCCTCTCCCCTATTTGAAAGAAGATCATTCATCTTGCAGCTGGTTCCGGCTAAGGCGTCAAAAAGCACTAACACCGATGGACATTGTCCGTTTGGCTGAAGCGGCTTATGAACGCTATGGATTTCAGGATTTCAAGTTAAAAGGCGGTGTCTTTTCCGGGGAAGCAGAGATGGAAGCTGTAGAATCTCTTTCAAAACGTTTTCCAAATGCTCGCATCACACTTGATCCTAATGGAGCGTGGTCTCTTGATGAAGCCATTCAGCTTTGCAAAGGAAAACAACATGTGCTTGCATATGCAGAGGATCCATGTGGAGCAGAAGACGGATTCTCATCAAGAGAAATTATGGCCGAATTCAAACGAGCTACCGGCATTCAAGTGGCTACAAATATGATCGCAACTGATTTCCGTCAATTGTCACACGCCATCCAATTACATGCAGTTGATATTCCACTGGCGGACCCGCACTTTTGGACAATGGAAGGTTCAGTTAGAGTCGCTCAAACGTGTCATGATAACGGCTTGACTTGGGGATCACACTCAAACAACCATTTTGATATTTCCCTGGCCATGTTTACACACGTTGCCGCTGCTGCACCAGGTCATATAACAGCGATTGATACCCACTGGATATGGCAAGATGGCCAGCATTTAACAAGGAACCCACTTTCAATCAAAGAAGGTCGTGTCAAAGTGCCACAAGAACCCGGGCTGGGTATTCAAATTGATCTAGAAAAGATAGAGGAAGCCAACCGTTTATATAAACAAATGAAGCTTGGTGCAAGAAATGATGCCATTCAGATGCAATATCTCATGAATGGCTGGACATTCGACCCGAAAAAACCGTGTTTGATTCGGTAGTTTGACTGTAAATGATTGTATTCCCCTTCATTTTGTCTTACAATTGAACAACTGAAGGGAGAGAATGACTCGTGAATGAAAGTATGGATGAACTTAAATTTGAAACAGTGAATCGAAAAACATTAGCAAAACAAGTCATAGAACGTATCGTTCATTTATTGTCTAGCGGACAATTAAAAGCTGGTGACAAACTGCCAACAGAAATGGAACTCATGGATATTTTATCGGTAAGCCGCCCTGTGTTGCGCGAAGCTTTAAGTTCTCTTGAAACATTAGGCGTTATCACTAGAAAAACACGAGGCGGTACATATTTTAATGATAAAATTAGCAATCAGCCATTTTCAGTTATGCTCGCACTGGCTCAAGATAATTTACCAGCCATTCTAGAAGCTCGTATGGTACTAGAACTAGGCCTTGTCACCGTTGCTGCTGAGAAAATTAGTGATGAAGAATTAAAAAAATTAGAAAGAACCATTGAAATGATTGAGGAAAGTACAGATAACAACTATGGTGAAGCCGATAAAGAATTCCACCGGATTATTGCCTTAAGTGCAAACAATCCAGTTGTTGAAGGCATGATTCAGGCGCTTTTAGTATCACACGCCAAGATTGACAGCCAAATTCCTTATCGAGAAAAAAACGTGACCGTTAATTATCATCAGAAAATTTATGAAGCTCTTCAGCTTAGAGACCCATATCAAGCACACTTCCATATGCATGAACATTTGAAGTTTGTACGTGATAAGATTTTAAAAGGATTAAATCAAACGCCATGATACGGAAGCGGATATGCTTCCTCTCCCCTTAAAAAGACAACGCTTTCAAAGGAGTGATCTCTTGAATCAAAAAGCAAAGGAAGCACCCCTATATATTCAGGTAAGTTCAAAGGATAATGTAGCAATCATCGTAAATGATGGCGGACTACCAGCTGGCACCAGCTTTTCAAGTGGATTGACGTTAACTGAACGCATCCCTCAAGGGCATAAAGTTGCACTTAAGACAATTGAACAGCATGCACCAATTGTGCGATATGGTGAAATCATTGGATACGCTAACGAAACCATCATACAGGGAAGCTGGGTGAAAGAAGAGCTCGTTCAAATGCCAGCTCCTCCTCCTTTAGACAAATTATCATGCCTAACATACAGCGGTCCTCCGCTTAAAAAGCTTGATGGTTATGAATTTCAGGGATACCGAAATCCAGATCATTCTGTTGGTACTAAAAATATTCTCGGGATTACAACAAGCGTGCAATGTGTCGTTGGGGTTCTTGACTATGCGGTCAAAAAAATCAAGGAAGATCTGCTGCCGAAATATCCAAATGTGGATGACGTAATTCCCCTCCACCACCAATACGGCTGCGGTGTGGCCATTCATGCACCAGATGCGGTCATTCCGATCAGAACCATCCAAAACTTAGCCACACATCCGAACTTTGGCGGAGAAGTGCTCGTCATTGGATTAGGCTGTGAAAAACTCATACCATCACGCATTGTGTCAGAAGAGCGGCAAGACGATATTTTAACATTACAGGAGGAATCAGGCTTTTCTTCAATGATTACCTCCATTCTGAAGGCTGCAGAGCACAAACTAAAGAAACTCAATAGGCGGACACGCGTCCCATGTCCTGTATCGGATTTAGTGGTAGGCTTACAATGCGGTGGAAGCGATGCATTCTCAGGTGTAACAGCAAACCCCGCCGTTGGATATGCAGCAGACCTCCTTGTCAAAGCAGGAGCAACGGTTCTTTTTTCAGAAGTGACAGAAGTGCGTGATGCCATTCACCTATTAACTCCAAGAACTTTGAATGAAGAAACGAGGCAGGCACTTATACGGGAAATGAAATGGTACGATGACTATTTAAGCAGAGGTCAAGCAGATAGAAGTGCAAATCCTTCCCCAGGAAATAAAAAAGGCGGTTTATCCAATGTCGTAGAAAAGGCGCTTGGTTCTATCGCCAAATCTGGCACAAGTCCAATATCTAGTGTGATTGGGCCTGGTGAGAAAGCGGCCACCAAAGGGCTGATATTTGCTGCAACGCCGGCAAGCGATTTTGTTTGCGGAACACTGCAGCTCGCCTCTGGTATGAATGTACAAATTTTCACAACAGGACGAGGAACTCCATACAGCCTAGCAGCAGCACCTGTAATAAAAGTTTCTACGAAAACCAGCTTACAGACACAATGGCCGGATCTTATTGATTTTGATGCCGGCCGTATTGCAACCGGAGAAGCAACAATCGAGGAAGTCGGTACAGACCTGTTTCATTATATACTAGATATCGCCAGCGGCCGGAAAGAAACATGGGCCGATCATTGGGGGATTCATAACGATTTGTGTCTATTTAATCCAGCCCCAGTCACATAAAAGAGATGTCCGTTTGAGGACATCTTTTTTTATGATCATTAAGCGAGATATTTCCTATGAACCCCTTTTCCATCATAAGAAAACATCACTTCTTTTCCTTCAAGAACTGACTCGATATGCACACTTCTTCCCCACAGCTGATATAAATACGGAAGGACTTTTTCTAAGTATTTCAGATCAAGTTCAATGCCTTCATACCAATGCTTGATATAAAGTTCGTTATTTTTTAAATAGTCGCCATCGATCACGGTCAAATACGGAAAGCCGCCATTCACTCTCATACTGACTAACTGATCACGAACCGCCTTCCATTCTTTATCAATGACTTTATAATCTCTCCCCTGCTTTTGAAACAAGTACAAGTCTTCTCTCATCACAAGGTCTTTCGTTAAGTAGTTTCGAATAAAAGAAATATCCGATTCAATTTCCCTGACTTCAAACATTTTACTGCGGCCAGATCCTTCTGTGACCCCTGCTTTTTTTAATTCTTCACATGGGTTGTTATAGCGTTCTTCAATATCTTCAAAAATTTTCAGCCCTAAATAGTAAGGATTGATGCCTGTTTTAGATGGCTGCACCACACCTGCATTTAATTTCGCAAATTCTATCGATTCACTTGAATCCAAATCAAGCTCCCGCATAATCCGCTGGTGCCAATACGATGCCCAGCCTTCATTCATAATCTTTGTTTCCAGCTGCGGCCAAAAATAGAGCATTTCTTCTCTCAGCATGGTAAGAACATCCCGCTGCCATGGCTCCAGCTCCCGGGAATGCGCTTCAATAAAGAGTAAAAGATCCTTTTCAGGCTTTGGCGGAAACTGCTTAACGGTTTTCTTTTTCTCACGCATTTTCGGCTCATCCATTCCCCACAAATCATCATAAGGCGTTTGACGTTTTGGTTTATCATCTTCACTTTCTTCATCGTCCATATTCCAGCTTAATTTTGATCGAACAAGAGACGGATCAATATGCTCCTGGATAGCCAATACGGCATCTAAAAAGGCTTCGACTTCTTTTGTTCCGTAGATATGCTCATATTCTTTGATCCGCTCTGCCGCTGCTGACATGCTTTCGACCATATCTCGTTTTGTGTTTTGGAAACGGCAATTATTTTTGAAGAAATCACAGTGTGCCAATACATGAGCCACAATTAATTTATTTTGAACGAGCGTATTGTTATCTAGTAGAAAGGCGTAGCAAGGATTTGAATTGATCACCAGTTCATAAATTTTGCTTAATCCTAAATCATAATGAAGCTTCATTTTATGAAATTGCTTCCCAAAGCTCCAGTGGCTGAATCGTGTTGGCATTCCATATGCACCGAACGTATAAATAATTTCCGCGGGACAGATTTCATACCTCATCGGATAAAAATCTAGACCAAATCCTTCTGCAATTTCTGTAATTTCATCAATCGCTCTTTGTAAAAGACGTTTTTCAGATACGCTCAAGGAAACCATCCCTCCTCATCGGACTTATCCCTACTATATGAGCGTATGTAAAAAAACATGATGTTCCGCCAACCGTTTAGACGACTTCCATTTCTTTTGTGGATTGCCCGCCAAATGCTTCGAAATGAATATTGCGCGATGGAATTCCAAGCTCTTTTAAAATATGAATGATCTCCTGTGTAAACACCGGGGAACCGCATAGATAAAATTGGCCTTTCCCTTCTCCGATCACCGATTGAAGAAATGGACGGTCAATGCGGGAAGACGCTTTCTCAACAAGCTCACCCTTTCCAGACTGCGCAAATTGTTCGTTACATAGGATGATGCGCCCATGGGAAGCTGAAGCTAGAACGCGTTCAAACTCATTTTCAAAAGCATTTACATCCTCTAATCGATCTGCATGAATCATCGTGAATGTCTGACTGTTTTGTGCGGCAGTTTTCACTAAACCAATCATTGGTGTGACACCAGACCCAGCACTGATGAAATAAACAGGCTCTTTTGTGTCTCCTTGCAAGCAGAACATTCCCTGCGGCATACTCACTTGAAGAACGTCCCCTTCTTCCATTTCATCATGCAAAAATGTAGACACATGACCGTCACGCTTCACTGTAATACGGTAATAAGATGGATGATGCTCGTCTGATAAGCTATATTGTCTGCTGCACATATAGGCTTCTCCTGGCATATCTGCCTGAACCGTAATGTATTGGCCTGCTTGATACAATGGCAGCTCTGATTCATCTTCTGGTACTAAATAAAAAGAGATAAGCGATGGAGATTCTTGCTTCTTTTTCTTAATCACAAACGGCTTCACATCTGCCCATCCGCCTGTCTGTTTCACATTTTCATCCATCATTTCTGCTTCTATGGTAATGAAAATATTCGCAATGATGTCATATGCAGCTTTCCAAGCTAATAAAGTGGCATCTTCTTCTCTTAAGCCAAACACATCTTTCATCGCTTCAATCAGGTGATATCCGACAATTGGGTATTGTTCTTTTTTGACCATGACACTGACATGCTTATGGGCAATTTGTTTGACCGCAGGAAGTAATTCTTCTAATCGATCAATGTGCAGTGCAGCTTGATATAGTGTCGCAGCAAGTGCCTCTGGCTGACTTCCGTTCATCAGATTTGTTTTATTAAATTGATTGAGCAGCTCTGGGTGCTGGCGAATCATATTTTGATAAAAAACAGTGACAAGTTTGGTTCCCTCGGCTTTTAGTAGAGGAGCTGATTGCTTTATTGCATTCATTTGATCTTTAGATAACATCGTCATTCCTTCTTTCAAAAGAAGTATTTTAAATACATCTTTATCGTAATGGATGACAGTCTCTAAAAGCAATATTTATAATACATGTTTTAAATGTTGTCACATTTTACACTTTCTCGAACAGTTTTTGTCTAAAATGTGTTACGATGATACAAAACTCTATTAGGTTTAGAGGTCGTCAAAATGAAACTTACGAATTACACAGATTTCTCATTAAGGGTACTCATTTATTTAGCTTCGAGAGAAAATAATGAACTGTCAAATATTCAGCAGATCGCCGATGTTTATGGCATTTCTAAAAATCATCTGACAAAGGTGATTTATCATCTTGGAAAACGCGGGTATGTGGAAACGATTCGCGGAAGAAATGGCGGGATCAGGCTTGGAAAAAGCCCAGAAAGCATTAATATTGGAGAGGTTGTCCGTTATACAGAGGATGATTTAGTCATGGTTGAATGCTTTGATCCAAAGAAAAACAGCTGCATCATCTCCCCAATTTGTTCATTAAAGCATGTACTTCATGAAGCACTCACTGCTTATTTAAGCGTTCTAGACCGATACACACTAAACGATTTAACACAAAACAAAGATGCTCTTAGAGAGCTCCTGCTTTAAGGCGAAAGAATTTATTCTTTCGTCTTTTTCTTTACCTTCTTGTAATAATAATTTATTTAAAATTATTATAAATAAATATTGACTATCATGTTTGATTCAATATAATTAGGGTATATAGATTGCTAGAAAACACTTTTTTGTTTACAGGAGGAGAAAAGAATGACAAATTCAAATCATAAAAATTTGACAACGAACCAAGGCGTGCCTGTTGGCGATAACCAAAACTCAAGAACAGCTGGTCACCGCGGACCTACCTTTCTTGATGATTACCATTTGATTGAAAAACTCGCACACTTTGATCGTGAACGTATTCCAGAGCGCGTCGTTCATGCAAGAGGCGCCGGCGCTTACGGTGTGTTTGAAGTAGAAAACAGCATGGAGAAACATACAAAAGCAGCCTTCTTAAGTGAAGAAGGAAAACAAACAGACGTTTTTGTTCGCTTCTCCACCGTTATTCATCCGAAAGGTTCACCTGAAACATTGCGTGACCCGCGCGGCTTTGCTGTCAAATTTTATACAGAAGAAGGCAACTATGATCTCGTTGGTAACAACTTGCCGATCTTCTTTATTCGTGATGCATTGAAATTCCCTGATATGGTTCACTCTCTCAAGCCAGATCCTGTAACCAATATTCAAGATCCTGACCGTTATTGGGATTTTATGACCTTAACGCCTGAATCCACTCATATGCTCACATGGCTTTTCTCTGATGAAGGAATCCCTGCAAGCTATGCTGAAATGCGCGGTTCTGGTGTGCATACATTTAGATGGGTGAATAAATACGGCGAAGCAAAATATGTAAAATATCACTGGAGACCTTCTGAAGGTATTCGCAACTTATCTATGGAAGAAGCAGCGGAAATTCAAGCAAACGATTTCCAGCATGCGACAAGAGATTTATATGACCGCATTGAAAAAGGCAACTTCCCAGCATGGGACTTATATGTTCAGCTTATGCCGCTTAGCGATTATGATGAACTTGATTATGATCCATGTGACCCAACAAAAACGTGGAGCGAGGAAGATTACCCGCTTCAAAAAGTAGGACGCATGACACTCAACCGCAATCCTGAAAACTTCTTTGCTGAAACAGAACAGTCTGCTTTCACGCCAAGTGCATTTGTTCCAGGAATTGAGGCATCTGAAGATAAACTGCTTCAAGGCCGTCTGTTCTCATATCCTGATACGCAGCGCCACCGACTTGGTGCGAACTACATGCGCATTCCGGTTAACTGCCCTTATGCACCTGTACACAATAACCAGCAGGATGGCTTTATGACAACGACTCGTCCAAGCGGTCATATTAACTATGAACCAAACCGTTATGCCGATCAGCCAAAAGAAAACCCTCACTACAAAGAAAGTGAGCCAGTTCTTCACGGTGACCGTATGGTGAGACAAAAAATTGAAAAACCGAACGATTTCAAACAAGCTGGAGAAAAATATCGAAGCTACTCTGAAGAAGAGAAACAAGCATTGATTAAAAACCTAACAGCTGATTTGAAAGATGTGAATGACCAAACAAAATTACTTGCAATCTGCAACTTCTATCGTGCCGATGAAGATTACGGCCAGCGATTAGCAGATTCACTTGGTGTGGATATTCGCGCTTATCTTCAAGGTAGCATGAAATAATTCCATTTCGAAAAAAATTGTTGGACAAAGGGCTAAAATGATCTTTATTTTAGCCCCTTGTCTTTTTTGACTGAACGCCTCGAGCACCCTTTACAAAAAAAGGTACTTCTTTATAGTCGAAACACGTTAATACTAATCAAATGACCAGTCACCGGATGAAAATAAATTTCTGCATGTGCGGCAAAGCGAGTTGATCCTTCCTTTACAGTGACGCGAAACACATCTTTTGTCTGCTCATCATTCACTTCTGTCCGGCCAATGTAATGATAATCATTTAAAGCGGCACCTTTATATTCATCTTTAAACGCTGTGTACGCAAGTCTTTCCCAATTTTCAAACGGCTGCACTGCTGCTTTTGATGCAGGATGAATCATCAAACTGCCAAGCAAAACGATTCCTGCTGCAATAAGCATCCACCATTTCGGCTGCATGATATCATTGAACTCACTTTCATATATGTTTTGTTTAGGTTTAGCTGGCCGGTCCTTTTTCATACATGAAGCAATTATTCAGCCTATAATTCCCGGTACACGATTGATGCGGACACCAACTTTTCCCCTGAAAAAGTCGATATGATCCGCGCAAACTAATGAAGACTTCTCAAGGGAAAGGAGAAGGTTTAATGAATGTGGCGGATTATGATAAAGCACTTTATTATACGCATCGCTCGCAATGGGATAATTTACTTATTCTTATGGTACGTACGCAAGATGATTTGCTCTCGAAACGTATTGAGCATTTCTTACATGCGTATCAATTTAACCGGAACAATGCAGATGTTGAAAAATGTTTATATGGGCTCCTGCAGTACATTGATCATGCTTCAGAGGCTGCTGCTTCTGAAGTTTATTCACAACCGATGTACACATAAAGAAAAAGGGCTAAAATGAATTTTTTTTAGCCCTTCCCTTTTATATACAATTAGCAGTGCGCTGTAATGGGAAGCGTTAGAGATAATGTATGGATCGCAAGCTTATTCAAGTTCTCTTTTAATTTGTCATCATGACGAAAATCACTTACTAATTCATATGCCTCCACTAGATCCCCTCCTATTTTACATTCACCTGTGATTGACCGGTTCATCACCTCCTTTAAAATAAAAAAGACTGGATGAGCATACACTCATCAAGTCTTTTATCTATTAGAAATTAGACTGTTCATGCTTCTCTTTTTTATTCAATTCATTGAATTGAATGTGCGCTTAAAAGTTTTAGCATGACGCCTAGATCTCCTTTTGTCATAGCAGCTCTTTCGGCTGATTTTTTTGATAATCCACTGCATACAGAGCCGCTTGGGTTCGATCTGCCAGCTCTAATTTTGATAATACATGAGATACGTGCGTTTTGACAGTTTTTTCAGAAATAAACAGCGATGAGGCAATTTCTTTGTTGCTTTTGCCTTTTGCAATCTCAAATAAGACATCTCGCTCTCTATTGGTGAGCTCTTTCATCAATGCCCATTTCTGCTCTTTTGGCTCTGTCAGATGCTGCACGAGAAAGGTCGTGATATGACCATCTAACTGGTAGGTGCCATTTTGAACTTCAATCATGGTCGAAAGCAGCTTTTCTGGTGCTACATCCTTTAATTGATAGGCTTTCGCCCCTGCTTGAATGGCGGGAATGACATAATCTTTATCCGCATAGCTTGTCAGGATCACAATGCGGGAGTCCGGCATTTCCAGCGTCATTTGTTTCGTTGCCTCAATGCCATTCATTACAGGCATAGACAAATCCATTAAGACAATGTCAGGCCGGGTTTCTCTGACAACCTCTAATGCCTCTTGCCCATTGGACGCCTCACCAACGATGTCCACATCAGACTGTGTCTGCAAGAAAAACACAAGCCCTTTTCTCACAATATGATGATCATCTGCAATGACAACTCTCATGACGATCCCTTCCTTTCTTGTGAAAATGGCACTTTTACATGAATCGTAGTTCCTTTACCTAACTCTGAATGGATACAAAATGTACCACCTGCTCTTCGGATGCGGTCAGACATCCCTTTCAGCCCAAGTGAAGGAAGGCTCATCTGCTCGTCATATTGAAAACCTTTTCCGTGGTCAATGATTTTCATCTCCAACGTGTCTTTTGATTGCTCAAGCTTGACCTCGACTTCTTCTACTTCCGCATGTTTTTGACAGTTATTGAGCGCTTCTTGACATACCCGAAACAAAGTTTCATTGTGAGAATGGTCCATTTCTATACAGCCTGATAAAGATAAAGTGCAGCGTAATCCTAAAAGCTGTGCATACTCTTCAATTGCTGTCGTAAACCCTTTTTCAAGGCCTCTGGGTCTCAGCTGCCAAATGAGTGACCGCATTTCAATCAGAGCATCTTGTGACAAATGCTGAATAAAATCAATCATTTCCCCTAGGTGTTGATCGCTTGTCATTTGCCGTGCAGCCTTAGCAGTCAGACTCACAGAGAACAGCATTTGGTTGACAGAATCATGCAAGTCCTGTGCCAGCCGGTTTCTTTCTTCCAGAAGTGCGTGCTGCTGTTCATTTTGCACAAGCTTCATCCGCTGAATGGCGGTGCCAATTTGAAGTGCAATGCTTTCAAGCAAATTCAGCTCTTCTTGCGTAAATGTGACTTTTCCTTTTGCCGCCACATTTAATAAGCCGAACGTACGCTTACACGCTTTTAGCGGTACGGTCGCATGATGAGTAATTCCTTCTGTATCCCCAAGCTTTTCTTCAATTGCCGTTTCAATCCGTTTGCAGTTAATAATATTGGTGGCTGATTGCAGCGAGCCTTTTGTGTATCGGTTGATGCAATAACAATCATTTTGACACATGAGCTGCTTTTGATGCTTTGCAAGTGCTTCAGGTAAGGAAACCTCTGCCATCAGTTCATATGACCCGTCTTTTTCTATAAAATAAATCCATGCTGAATGAAAGCCTGTGACATCCATCAGCATTTGGAGCACTTCATGAAGCGTTTCTTTCATTTCCATGCCTTCATTTAGCTTTTCAGCAATTTCTTTTAACGTTTTTAATGTTTCAACCTTCTCTTGGTATTCTCCCATACTGTTTACCCCCGGCATTTGCAGCCTTCACTTATCATTACGCTCATTATACCATGAGCCCCCTCGTCGCTCTTTCTCCAAAAGAATGATTTCTTCTCATCCTTTTGGCTGAGAAAAGGCCATCATGCATTCATACACGATGGCCTTGTCTTTCGTTATTTCGCTGTTTCTTCCACAATATCATAAACGACTTTCATCACTTCTTCTGACAAATGCTTTAGCTTTTCTTCACTATCTGTTAAAGACGTGCCTTTGACTGCAATATAAAATTTCACTTTAGGCTCAGTGCCGGAAGGTCTTAAGCAGAACCAAGAACCATCCTCAAGGAAATATTTCAGCACATTTGATGCTGGCAGGTGAATGGTTTCCTCTTTCTTTTCAGCCACAAGTTGTCTTTGACTTGATTGATAATCCTCAATCACTGTGATGCGCTGCCCTGCGATGGCAGCTGGCGGATTTGTTCTAAAGGTATGAAGGATCGCTGAAATCTGCTCTGCTCCTTCTTTTCCTTTTAAGGTTAACGACTTTAATCCTTCCCGGTAAAATCCAAACTGCTTGAAAATATCGACAAGCGCATCGTACAAGGACTTGCCCTGCTTTTTATAGAAAGCAGCAACTTCAACGGCTAAAAGTGCCGCTTGCACCGCATCTTTATCTCGGGCAAAGTCACCGATTAAATAGCCATAGCTCTCTTCATAACCGAATTGAAACGTGTATTCTCCGCTCTTTTCAAACTGCTTAATTTTTTCTCCAATAAATTTAAAGCCTGTGAGTGTGTCTATCGTGTCGGCACCAAAAGCTGATGCTACAGCGCGCCCAAGCTCACTTGTGACAATGGTTTTCATCACAACGGGACGAGGCGGCAATTGACCCAGCTTTTGTTTTTCAGACAATAAATAATGAAGCAGCAGGGCGCCTGTCTGGTTGCCTGTTAAGACGGTAAATTCTCCTTCGTGATCTCTGACCGCAATGCCTAACCTGTCAGCGTCTGGGTCTGTGGCAATGAGGATATCTGCATTTTGTTTTTCACCAAGCTTGATGGCGTACTCAAATGCTGCATGCTCCTCTGGATTCGGCGAGGTCACTGTTGAGAATTGTGGATCTGGTTTTTCCTGCTCAGGCACAACAGTGACATGCTGATATCCAAGAGCCTGCAGCCCGTTTCTGACAGGGTGATTGGCTGTCCCATGAAGCGGAGTAAACACGACTTTGACATCGACCTCATGTGCCAGCTCAGGGTGCACACTAATGGTTTTTAATTTTTCAATATAGGCATGGTCGATTTCTTCTCCGATTATTTTGATCAGCCCTTGCTGTTTCAACGTTTCTTCAGAATCAACTGAAATCGACAGTTCATTTTCAATTGCATCTACTTCTTGAATGACTTGATCTGCTTCAAATGGAGGCAGCTGCCCGCCATCTTCACCATACACTTTATAGCCATTATATTCTGGTGGATTATGACTTGCTGTCACGACGATTCCAGCAAATGCATGCAGCTCACGAACCGCAAAGGAGAGCTCTGGTGTCGGACGCAATTCATCAAATACGTACGTTTGAATGCCCTGTGAAGCAAGTGTTTTGGCTGCTTCCATCGCAAATTCAGGCGATTTATGGCGTGAATCATATGCAATGGCGACGCCTCTATTTTTTGCATCCTCTCCATGTTTCGCAATATACGCAGCAAGACCTGCTGATGCTTTACGAACAGTGTACACATTCATTCGGTTCGTGCCTGCACCAATCTCACCGCGCATTCCTCCAGTGCCGAACTCAAGGTTTTTGTAGAAACAGTCTTCAAGGGCCTGGTGGTCATCTTGATGCGTCTCCAGCCATTCCTTTAGTTCAGTATCCAGGTGCTTCTCATTGATCCATCGCTCATAATTCGTCTTCCAACTCATGGTCGTCCTCCCCAGCTCTTATCATCAATAAAATAACATCTACTGTTATTTTATATGGAATCATCCTTTATGTCATGCTTTATCATTAGCAGTTGAAAAAAATGCTGCACAAATAAAAAAAGCCGATACATGATCGGCTTTCAGATTGTTTGACAAAGGGCTAAAATGATCTTGCTTTAGCCCTTTGTCTTCTTTTTATTCAGCATCAAGCGGTACGACTGCTTCATGGAATAGTTGATCTAATTCTGTTTGATATTTCTGTTTTGCTGCTTCATCCCAGCCAAAACGTTCTGCCATATAATCGATGACTGGCTGTGCATATATTTTTGCCCAATTGATATTAAATAATAGGCTTCCTGTTCTTCTTAAGAAGAAGTCAACAGGAGTAACGGCTAATTCTTCTTCAATCGCATAGACAAGCTCTGCCAGTACATACGCTGGAATATTTCGTTTGTCTGCTTCCCCTTGAAGCTGCTCGACACGTTTGAAGAGACTGCTGACATTTGAGCCATATTTTTCAGCTAGTTTTTGTGCAATCGGTTCTGTTAAACCAACAGATGCTCCTTCTGCTGTTTTCGCTTGAACAAAGGCTGCCATGTTTTTAGATCCGCCTACATGGCCGCCTGAGATTGGCATATGTTTTGTTTTACATGGTCCATAATCTTTGCCCGTTTCCTGTTTCAGTCCATCACGTACTAGATCGACAATATGCTCAGCCATTTTACGGTAGCCTGTTAATTTACCGCCAGCAATGGTGATTAAGCCTGAAGATGATGTCCACACTTCATCTTTACGAGAAATTTCTGAAGGATCCTTGCCCTCTTCATGAATGAGCGGACGAAGACCGGCCCAATTGGATTCTACATCTTTTTCTGTAATATTGAGATCAGGGAACATGTACTGAATCGCTTGGATGACATAGTCACGATCGGCCTTTGTCATACGCGGGTGTTCCAGCTGTTTTTTGTACACTGTATCTGTTGTTCCAACGTACGTTTTGCCTTCTCTTGGAATGGCAAAGACCATACGTTTATCAGGTGTGTCAAAGTAAATCGCTTGTTTTAATGGAAAGACCGATTGGTCAAATACTAAGTGAATTCCTTTTGTATGCTGTAAGTGTTTTCCTTCTTTTGAGTGGTCCTTGTCTCTCAGCTGATCTACCCATGGACCTGTCGCATTGACGATCTTCTTCGCATACACATCGTAGGTTTTCTGTGTCATGACATCTTCAATGACAACACCAACCACTTTGCCTTTATCATAAATAAATTCTTTTACTTTCGCATAGTTGACCGCCTCCGCTCCAAATTTCACAGCCTCTTTCATGACTTCGATTGTGAGGCGTGCATCATCTGTACGGTATTCAACATAGTAGCCGCCGCCTTTTAAGCCGTCCTTTTTGACAAGCGGTTCTTTTTCAAGTGTTTCTTTTGCACTTAGCATGCTTCTGCGTTCGCTATGCTTTACGCCAGCTAAAAAGTCATACACTCTAAGTCCAATAGAGGTTGAAAACTTACCAAATGTCCCGCCTTTATGCATCGGAAGAAGCATCCATTCTGGCGTTGTGACATGAGGACCATTTTCGTATACAATGGCACGCTCTTTACCGACCTCTGCGACCATTTTCACTTCAAATTGTTTTAAATAACGAAGTCCGCCGTGCACTAGTTTCGTTGAGCGGCTAGACGTACCTGCTGCGAAATCCTGCATTTCTGCAAGGCCGACACGCATTCCGCGTGAAGCCGCGTCAAGTGCTGTACCAGCGCCTGTTATACCCCCACCAATGATAAACACATCATATGGTTTTTTTGTCATTTCCTGCAGCATTTGTTCTCTTTCTAAGCTAGAAAAAGTCATCTCTTGTTCCTCCCATGTTGTACGGTAAAGAAAAAGAGACCGCAAACACCCAAAGCGTATTTCTACACTTCGGTGCCTGCGGTCTCTCCAGTTCTCCAACCGTTCTATTAACTTACTTGAAGTATACCATACTTTTGGTTTATTTGAAAGCTTGAGCTGCTTTTACAGCCTTTTTCCACCCGCTGTATAACGAGTCGCGGCTGTCCTCTTCCATTTTAGGGTCAAAGCGCTTGTCAAGGTTCCATTGTTTTGCAATGTCTGAACGGTCGTTCCAGAAGCCAACTGCTATTCCCGCAAGATAGGCCGCACCGAGTGCCGTCGTTTCATTAATTTCTGGACGCTCTACTGGTACATCCAGCAAATCACTTTGGAAGCCCATTAAGAAATCATTCTTTACAGCTCCGCCATCCACACGCAACGTTTTTAATGAGATGTTTGAATCCTTTTCCATCGCATCTAAAACATCCTTCGTTTGATAAGCAAGTGATTCTAATGTTGCACGGACAAAGTGCTCTTTAGAAGTACCGCGTGTTAATCCGAATACAGCGCCTCTGACATCACTGTCCCAGTATGGTGTGCCTAGACCAACGAATGCTGGAACGACATATACGCCCTCTGTTGACTCAACGCGCTTTGCATAGGCTTCGCTGTCTTTTGAGTCTTTAAACATTCTCAGTCCGTCGCGCAGCCACTGAATCGCTGAACCAGCTACGAAAATACTTCCCTCTAAAGCATATTCAACTTTACCGTCAATGCCCCATGCAATTGTCGTTAGTAAACCATGATCCGACTTAATTGCTTTTTCCCCTGTATTCATCAACATGAAACATCCTGTACCATACGTGTTCTTCGCCATTCCTTCTTCAAAGCAAGCCTGACCGAATAGTGCAGACTGCTGGTCTCCCGCCGCTCCTGCAATCGGGATATTTCTGCCGAAGAAGTGATAGTCTGTTGTTTCACCATAGATGTGTGAGGATGGTTTCACCTCTGGAAGCATAGAAGCAGGTACGCCAAGAATATCAAGTAATTCTTCATCCCATTTCAGATCGTAAATGTTGAACATTAATGTTCTTGACGCGTTGGAGTAATCTGTAACGTGTGATTGACCGCCTGTCATCTTCCAAATGAGCCATGTATCAATTGTGCCAAACAGCAAGTCACCATTTTCTGCTTTCTCACGAGCACCTTCTACATTATCTAAAATCCATTTTACTTTTGTCCCTGAGAAATAAGCATCAATGAGAAGACCCGTTTTATTTCTAAACGTTTCATTGTGTCCTTGCGCTTTTAACTCTTCACAAATGCCAGACGTTTGTCTAGACTGCCAAACAATTGCATTATAAACGGGTGCGCCTGTATGTTTATCCCAAACAACTGCTGTCTCACGCTGGTTCGTAATTCCGATACCGGCGATTTGATCTGCTTCAATGCCTGATTCAATTAAAGCAGTTGAAATGACGGATAGAACAGAGCTCCAAATTTCATTTGCATTATGTTCTACCCAGCCTGGGTTCGGAAAATATTGATTAAATTCCTTCTGAGCTGTATGGGCAATTTTGCCTTCTTGATCAAATAAGATCGCTCTTGAGCTTGTTGTCCCTTGATCTAAAGCGAGAATATATTTTTCTTTTGCCATGATGTTTTCCTCCCCTTACATACTTTCATTTACAGCATTTGTTTGATTTTTCGTAGAGACATAGAGTCCTAACAATACCACAACTAAAATAACGCTTACAATCCAAAAGGCTGGAGTGATGTTCGCTTTAAAGGCTGCATTGTAGAAAACACCGCCAAATGCGCCGCCTAAAATTGGACCAACGACTGGCACCCAAGCATACTTCCAATTCGATGGACCTTTACCTGGAATCGGCAGAATCGCATGTGCAATTCTCGGACCTAAATCACGTGCAGGATTGATTGCATAACCAGTTGTTCCACCTAATGAAAGACCAATTGCCACAATTAAGAATCCAACAATCAGCGGATTGATTCCGTCTGCGAATTTATTTGCACCAATCGCTAAGATTCCTAGAACCAATACAAATGTACCGATGACTTCACTAAGTACGTTTGCAAAAGTATGCGGAATCGCAGGACCAGTTGAGAATACACCCAGCTTTGCACCTGGATCGTCTGTTGCTTTCCAGTGCGGTAAGTAATGTAAAAAGACAATAATAGCTCCTATTAATGCGCCAAACATTTGACCGGCAATATACATTGGTACATCAGCCCAAGGAAAACTTCCTTCAAGCGCAAGCCCAATTGTTAGTGCTGGATTCAAATGCGCTCCGCTGATTCCACCTGTTGCATAAGCTGCTATGGCTACTGCAAATCCCCATCCGAAAGCGATTACAATCCAGCCGGACTGATATGCGAGCGATTTCTTTAAATTGACTGCCGCACATACACCGCCTCCAAAAATAATGAGAAGCATTGTACCTACGACTTCACCCCAAAATGGTGTCATGAAAATTCCTCCTCTGGTTCAGTTGCCATCCCCTATGAATGTGTAAAAAAGATAAAGAAAAAAGATCCACAACAAACATACTTTACATCAGGGTCATTTGTCACCTAGTAAAGCGCTGTTGTGGATCTCCGTTTCTCCATCACATGATATTAACTTAGTGCTATAGTATCAGAGGATGAAAACGTTGTCAATCAATTTTCACATTTTATCTTTTTCACTTTTGGAACGCTTTCCAAAGGGCTGTATTCGATGTTGTCACAGCTGTAGCTCCTGCTTCAAGTGCTCTTTCTACATCTTCTTTTGTGCGGATAAACCCGCCTGCAAATATTGGAATACCAGCTCGCTCGCGCACTTCTGTAATTAAATCCGGCACAACCCCTGGCAATACTTCAATAAAATCTGGGCGATGTTTCCCTACGAACTCCATGCTTTTTTCCATGGCACTTGTATCAAGTAAAAACATTCGCTGAATGGCATATACCTTCTTTTGCTTGGCTTTTACTATGACAGAAGACCTAGTAGAAATAATTCCTGCCGGCTTCATTTCCTGACAAATAAATTCCGTTCCATACTCATCATGTTTGATCCCGTGAATGAGATCGACATGAACAAACATTTTTTTATGATGAGCATTTGCCTCATTCATGATGCCCTTTAGCCGGCCTAAATGGACATCAAGTAAGACCCCATATGTAAATGGACTTTTTAAAAATTCCTCAAATTGCTTCATATTGCGAACAGCAGGTAGAATGGGTTGATCATGAAAACTCATATGCCGTCTCCTTCTAAGTGTTTTGGTTCAGTCTTCTCCTAACAGTAATAGAATCTCTTCTATTTTTCAATACACCTAGTGTATCCAATGCCGATTTCACCTAGCAGATCTTAATGTATGTGCTCTTCCCATAGAAAAAAGCAGAGAAATCTCTCTGCTATAACTGTGCCATGCTTTCTTTTAGCGTGTTGATAATAAATGAAGCGTCTTCGGCTGTTATATTTAGCGGAGGTGCAAGCTGGGCAACGTTATTATAGCCGGCAACCGTATCACCATTTTTCCCGATGATCAGTCCGCGTTTTTTACATTCAGCAATCAATTGACCGACAACCTGTGGATCAGCTGGTTTTTTGGACTGTTGATCCTGGACAAGCTCAATTCCAAACAGCAGGCCTTTCCCTCTGACATCACCGACAAATGGATGCTCTTTTAACTCTTGCAAACGTTCGAGCATGTCTTGCCCAAGCGTGTCAGACCGTTCTACTAATTTCTCGTTTTCCATGATCTCTAGGTTGGCAAGTGCAACCGCACAAGAAGCAGGGTGACCGCCAAATGTATTTACATGGCGCAGCCTGTCATACGTATCTTCCCCTGCGTACGCTTCATAAATTTCTCGTTTCACGCACGTTGCAGAAAGAGGTAAATAGCCGCTTGTGATCCCTTTTGCCATTGTGATGATGTCCGGCTTTACATCTTCATGCATAAAACCAAACCGCTTCCCTGTCCGGCCAAATCCGCAGATGACTTCATCCACAATGAGAAGCGCTCCATGAGCCTCACAGATGTCTTTGACCTTCTTCAAATACCCTTTCGGAGGCATTAAGATACCGCCGCCCGTAATAATCGGCTCCATAATGACCCCAGCAATGGTCTCACTTAGTTCCCACGTCATGGCTTGATCGATTGCCGCCGCACTTGCCAATGTATCTTGATCCTCAGGATGACGATACATATCAGGCGGTGCGACATGGATAAAGCCTTGACCTAATGGTTCATATTTATATTTACGCTGCGCCTGCCCGGTTGCGGCAAGGGCTGCTGCTGTATTGCCGTGATACGACCGATACCTGGAGATGAACTTTGTTCTTGTGCTCTCTCCTTTTTGCGCATGATATTGTTTGGCGATCTTAAATGCGGCTTCATTGGCTTCAGAACCGCTGTTAGAAAAGAAGATGACATAGTCCCCGCCAAGCCATTCATTTAGCTTTTCAGCCAGCTGAATCGCAGGCACATGGCTTTGCGTCAGCGGATAGTAAGGCATTGTATTTAGCTGCTTATATGCCGCTTCTGCCAGCTCTTTTCTGCCATAACCGGCATTTACACACCAAAGACCTGACATCCCGTCTAAATAGCGATTCCCATGAATATCAGTCACCCATGCGCCTTCTGCCTCGTGAATGACCATGCTTTCATTTTCCTTGTTTGTCCCTTTCATATGATGCCAGATCAACTGATCATCTTTCGCCTGAAGATTTTGAGCCTGCTCATGTATTTTCATCTTCCCGCCCCCATGTATCCGTTTTCATCATTAAAGAAGCTTAGACCGGTTCAGCAGCACACTGCCTCTCCATTCATTATATGGATGAAAAGGGAGGCATATGAAACTGAAACTAGGCCGCCCGTAAGAGAGAACCAATCGTTACTTTCATTATAAAAAAGGGGACGGGCTGATTACATTAGACAGATCGTCAACTGATTGAAAAGAACCATAAGACACTCTACTCGGTTGCCTTAGCAAATCTAACATACCTTGTTAACGGCGATTTCCTTGCAGGAATTCATATGCAAGAATCGCAAATTCAAGCGCCTGTCGTTTTGGTGCCTGCATCATATCCTCGCCAAGCAATGCATGCAGTTTATCGAGTCTATGATAAAGGGTCTGCCTGACAATATAGAGCCGGCTTGCAGTTTCCTTTTTAGAACCGTTTGTCTGTAAAAAGATATTCAGCGTTTGATAGAGTCTTCCGCTATTTTGCTTATCATATAAAATCACAGGCTCCAAATACTCTTTCACCATACATTCAAGCAGTCCGCTTTCCTGCATGACAGGCATAAGACGGAGCATATGCAAATCTTGATAAAATGGGCTTTCCACCCGCTGGGGCATCACTTTCTTTATATGCAGCACTTCTTTGGCTGCTTGATAGCTTTTTCTCATATGCTGAAACTGTTCACAATATGGACCGATGCCAAAATTGATCACAGTTCCGCGGGGCTGCTCCCGATCATACAATTGTTTGATGTCAGCTGCCGCCTTCTCTGCACGCTCTTTCCAGTCCTCCTTCTTTCTCGTGTTCAATAAAATAAACAAGGTTTGTCCTTGATGCTCATACGGAATCAAGTGGAAACCTGCTCGCTGAAAGATGGAGCGGCACGATACGAGAAAATAAAGATTTCCTGCAATTTCTTCGATTTGATGATGCTTTTGAAAGAGCATGACCACACAGCCGGTTGGTTTTTTCAATCCTTCTGTTTCTTCAAGATGCTCTAAAATATCTCTTTCTGAATGCTCTTCTTGGAACCATTTTTGCAGCCATTCGTTCTCTTTTGTCTTCTTCAATTCTTCTGTATAAAGCTCTCTTAGCGTTTGCTGGGCAAGAGCATTTGCTCCTTTATCCATAACGAGCAGTTCGAATTCTGAGAGTGTGTTTGTTTGATGAATGAGCACAAGGTCTGCAAATGTCTGCTTGAGTGCAAGCACTTCTTTTTTGGTCACTTCATATCCTTTTGGCAAGGAAGCAAACTGTAAATAATTCATGACCAGCTCTTCGGTTTGTTTAGAGGAATCACATAAAATAATCGGCTCCCCCTGAACAGGAATAAGTAAAAGAATGCCCCTTACGTGCTGATACACTTGATCCAAAATATCCATCTGCGGATGCGGAGTCAGCAAAAGCTCATTCAGCTTTGATGACAGTGCTTCTAAATCAGCCATCATTTGATACTGGCGTTCAATCATCCTCGTATGGAGATGCTGTGTAATGTTGACGAATTTCACTTCTTTTGTAAACAGAATCAGCGGAAAATCTCTTTCTTCTGCATACGCAATCAGTTCTTCCGGCACATCGAATCTGAGCGGAACAAATTCAATACACAAGCCTGCCGCACCAGAATCGATCAGCTGTTTTAAAAATGCTTGAAACACATCCAATTGATCATGAAAGCCTGCGGCTGTTGTTAGTATGAGCTCTCCCCCATTTAACAAATCTTCTACAGCAGGCACTTCTAGCACATGGACCCATTTGACCTGCCGAAACAATCCCTTTTCTCCTGCTAACACTTTTGCATGGGCAAAATACTTTGTTTTCAACACATCACTCACTTGAAAATGAACATCTGCATTCATTGATATGTCCCCCTTTGTTTTGCCGCCTATCCCCTATCCCAGAGGGTGCATAGATAAAATCCATAATAAAACTGGTAATGTCACGATGCTTAAAACGGTACTGAGAAATGTCGTGCTTGAGACAAACTCAGGCTTCGTTCGAAATTGTACAGCCATCAGCGTGGTATTTGCTGCTGTCGGCATGGCTGCAACTAAGATCATAATTTGTTTCACCAAATCATCTACCGGTAAAATGAGCGTAAAACCAAATGCGATGAGAGGTGAGATAAACAGCTTCAGCAATACAGCATAAGAAATATTTCGATAATCCACTTGCTTAAAAGAAATGACGGCGAGCTGCATGCCTAAAATAAGCATAATCGTCGGTATGGCGGCATCCCCCACAAGCTGGACACCCGTCATCACCTCTCTAGGTAATGAAAGATCAAGCAGCTGAAATAATAGACCGAGGAGTGCCCCATATGCAACCGGCATACGCAGCACTTTTTTCAGCACAACCTTTCCATCTCCTGCATCCTCTCCGCCCTTTGCTGCATAATACATACCGATTGTACTCATGACAAGCTGCTGCAGTACCATTAAAACGATGGCAATATCTAAACCAGCAGCTCCGAAGACAAGCAGGACAACGGGTGTGCCGTAATTCCCATTGTTCATAAAGGCTGACGACAGAATCATGGCACAATACATTTCATTCGAATAACCATAAATACGAGATAAAATAAAAACGCATAAAACAAGTGAAAGACAAAGTCCGACGACAAAAATAGATAGGTACACATAGTCCATCGATACTTTGTTTTGATAAAAGGTTTCAAACGCAAGAAATGGTGACATTAAATATAAAGACATTGATGAGAGCGTATGTATGTCAAAACCAATGGCCTTCTGCCCAATATATCCGATAAGAAAGATACCGAACACTGGCAGTAAGACAAGTAAAAACTCCATGCTGCACCTACTTTTCTCTAGATGAATTCCTATTCTTCCTCATTATCATACCACTGTTAAACAATAAAAAAGAAGCACCCTTATGAAAGGCCGCTTCTCTCTTCATCCATATAGAATACTTCCCACAAATGACCATCAAGATCCTGAAAGCTCCAGCCATACATGTACCCATGATCCTGCTTTTCCTTAAACGGTGACCCGCCTGCTGCCATCGCCTGCTCCACCAGCTCATCGACCTCTTCCCGTGAATGAACGCGCATAGAGATTATCACCTCTGATGCTTTTTTTGCATCCACTAATTGTTTCTCTGAAATGGATTGAAAATGCCTAAGAGATAACAGCATGACGGTGATCGTGTCATCAATGACCAAACAGGCCGCCTGATCATTCGTGAACTGCTGCTCAAAGTCAAAACCCAGCCGCTCAAAAAAAGCGATAGATTCCTTCACATGATTTACCGGCAAATTGATATACAAATGTTTAGATTGTCGCCCCATGTTCCTCTCCTTTTTGAACACATAATCTCCTTTCAGTATATTCGGCTTTTTCTCCAGCATCCCTTTGTCAATTGAAAAAATCTGATGTCATCAAAAGAAGCGCCTCAACAATAGGCGCTTCCTTCATTATTTCTTATATTCAATATGGTACACGTCTCTTCTTCGGTCTTTGAGCTGACGTACCGTTCCATCTTGCCGCTGTCTTCTTAAAATTTCTAAATCGACATCGCCAACGACAACCATTTCTATATTCGGATTACACTCTCCTACAATTCCATCTCTTGCAAATTCAAAGTCAGATGGGGCAAAAATCGCTGATTGTGCATATTGGACATCCATATTTTCGGTTTGCGGAAGGTTTCCGACAGTTCCTGAAATCACGGTATAAATCTGATTTTCAACCGCTCTAGCCTGTGCACAGTAACGCACTCTTAAATAGCCTTGACGGTCTTCTGTACAGAACGGCGTAAAAATAATTTTCGCTCCTTTATCAGCTGCAATCCGAGCAAGCTCTGGAAATTCAATATCATAGCAAATTTGGATCGCAATTTTACCGCAGTCTGTATCAAATACCCGAACCTGATCACCTGCTGAAATCCCCCACCATTTTCTTTCATTCGGTGTGATATGGAGCTTATATTGCTTTTCAATTGTTCCATCACGTCTAAATAAATAAGCGATATTGTAGATTTTCCCTTCCTCTTCAACGAAATGTGATCCGCCGATGATGTTAATGTTGTACTTCACAGAAAGGTCTGTAAACAAATTAATGTAATCCTCGGTATATTCCGTGATCCGCTGAACTGCAAGACTTGGGGAGCGCTCCTCTAAGTAAGACATGAGCTGCGTTGTAAAAATTTCTGGGAATACGGCAAAGTCAGCTGACGCATCTGATGCGACATCAACATAATACTCCACCTGATTCATAAATTCCTCGAAGGAATGAATTTGTTTCATCGCATATTGAATGACGCAAATGCGAACTGGGAACGCCGATTTATAAAATCTTTTCGATTGCGGACGATAATCAACATTATTCCATTCCATTAACGTCGCATATGTGCTCGATGCCTTATCATCCGGCAAGTAATTCGGATTGATCCGCATGAGGCTGAATTCATTTAACAGCTGAAAAGATAAAACAGGATCATAAATTTGGTGAAGCATGACCTGCTCCACATATTGACGAGGCGTCATTTCCTCTTGGTATTTATGATAATTCGGGATGCGTCCGCCAATGATGATGCTTTTTAAATTTAATCTTCTCGCTAAGTCTTTTCTTGCTTCATATAAACGATGGCCAATTTTCATGCGGCGGTATTCAGGACTAACCATCACTTCAATTCCATACATATTCATCCCATCTGGATTATGGTTAGTGATGTACCCATCATCTGTGATGTCCTGCCAAGTATGACGGTCATCGTATTCATCAAAGTTAATTAATAAACTTGAACAAGAGCCAATGATTTCTCCCTCAAATTCAGCACAAAACTGACCTTCTGGGAAATGCTCAAGATGGCTTTCAAGGTGCTCTCGTTTCCAAGGGTCCATGCCCGGAAAGCATACCTCCTGCAAGGCGATGATTCGGTCAATATCTTCTTCCCGGATATTACGGATCACCATTCTTTTTTCAAACCGCGTTAAATCGAGTTTTTCTGCCATGATGTTTTTGCCCCCTTACTGATCCTCTTTTTCAAGCTGATGGAATAGCTGGAGCAATTCGATTTCAGCCATGGATTCTAATCTGACATCATATTCTTCAAACTGCAGCGTGCTCGTCACTTTGTTTGGGACGATGACGCATTTCATGCCTGCCCGTTTGGCAGCAATTGATCCATTCACTGAATCCTCAAATGCCACACAATCCTTTGGCTCTACACCTAAGCAGCTTGCGGTTTGCAAATAAAGCTCTGGATGAGGTTTGACTTCTTCCACATCATCTGACGTACGGATACATTCAAAGTAATCGAAAAGACCAATTTGCTTCAGGTGATCAGACACCCATTTATAGTCTGAGCTGGAAGCAAGTCCAATCTTGATTCCAAGCTCCTTCGCTGCCTGTAAATAAGCTTCTACGCCAGGTCGTGCTGATTCATCCTTCATTCTCTTTTGAAAACGAGAACGCCGGTCCGCTGTGAGTGCCTCATGATCGAGCGTCTTTCCTAGCTGCTTTTCTAAGTATTCAAAAGGCTTAAAGCCCGCCTGAGTCCCGATGACGTTACCCCATACAGAAAGAGGCAGCTCCGACTCATGCTCTGCAAACATTTCTTGTAAAACTTCATATTCATGTGTTTCTGTATCTAAAATTAATCCGTCAAAATCAAATATAATCGCCTTTACCAACGAGGCCACTCCTTTTTTTACGAAAGTCTTTAATATGATACTCAATGCTATCATATCGTGAATAAAATTGACTTTCAAAGATGAATGTCTGCTAAAATAATTATGTATAAAAGGAGCCTGTACCATTTTGTCAGGCTCCTACCCGTGTTCGGTTTATTCTGCAAGAGGTCCAAGCGCTCCGATTCGTGGAGAAATAGGCAATGTTGAAAAAGAGCGGGTTTGGTATTACAGATCTAAAGGTTTCTCCGTTCCCTTAAAAATAGTATGTGCGGCAGCCTTGTAAGTTAACAAGGAAGTTCACACCAACTTTTACGCATTTTGAAGGCGGCGGCTGGCAAAATCGTCTAAATCAAACGGAAAAGAAAAGCCGCATGCATTGACCTGCTCACGGTTTCGCTCGAATAGCTCACGATCACGCTTTGTCATATGGCGTTTAGGTTTTACAATAATGGTATGTAATAGCTGAAGTCCCGATAAAATACGAAAAGCATCGTCCATCGTTCCGTTATAAACCCCTTCAACAAAGGTCAGCGGGCGTTCTTGTTGACGCGCAGCTGGGTTTTCACCGACAGCATGGGATAGAAGATCTTCAACATCCTTTGATATTTCTTCAATTGCCTGCTCTTGCAGGTCTGTAGCAGCTTTCATTATTCTCACGTGGCATCTACCTCTCTGTCGTTAGTTCTCCATTCAGAATAGCACAGAAAAAAAGGCGTTCGCCAAGGTAAGTGTTTCCTATATATACCCAAAGAGAGGAACGGATATTATGAATATTAACGGGCACACGCTCTCACTAAAAGCAGGTAAGCAGCATCATGACACTTCACTTAGTCAGTTTTTAAAAACAGCAGTATCGGCCTCAAAACCGATTATCCATTTTTGGATGGAGCATCAAAAAATACGTTTAAATCAAAAGCCTGCCCATCACGCGGCAAAAGTCAGTACAGGCGATCACATCCTGATCGATTTATTTGAAACGGAAGAAAGTGATGTGACGCCAGAATATGGTGAATTAGAGGTGCTCTTTGAGGACGAGCATTTATTGATTGTGCAAAAGCCCGCTGGACGACCAACGCACCCGAATGAAAAGGGACAAACGGGCACACTGGCAAACCTTGTGGCCTTTCATTTTCAAGCAAATGGCGAGGAAAAGCGAGTGAGACATATTCACAGACTCGATCAAGACACAAGCGGCACGGTCATTTTTGCTAAACACAGATTAGCTCATGCAGTACTTGATCAAATGCTTTCTAAAAAAACGATCAACCGAACTTACATCGCTATCGCAGAAGGACTTTTCAAGAAAAAGAAAGGCACGATCGATGCAGCGATCGGCCGTGACAAGCATCATGCCGTCAGACGGAGAATCTCTCCTACTGGTCAAAGTGCTGTGACTCATTTTCAGGTTATGGACACTAATAAACGTCTGCAAATGACAGCGGTTAAGCTGCAACTTGAGACCGGAAGAACACATCAAATTCGTGTCCATCTTAGCAGTCTTGGGCATCCTTTAGCCGGGGATTCACTTTATGGCGGTGCTCGCCATCATATCAACAGATGCGCTCTCCATGCCAAACAAGTAGACATGACACATCCTTTTACAGGTGAGCATCTGAGCATAGAAGCACCGCTTCCACCAGATATGGCTCAGCTCATGGACGAGATCATTCATTAAAAAAAGAGCCTGCTGATTAAATGCAGGCTCTTTCTTCATTAGACAGATGCTCTTTTTGCATAAATAATATATCGCTCTGGTGCATTGCCGACGAAATGAAATGGATAGCATGTCGTTAACACGAGCTCTTCTTTTTCATTCTGCAAAGTAATAATGGATGTATCATGCTGATCCACGATTTTCGTATGTGTGATTTCATAAAGAAACTCACCATACGGCACAGTGATTTTCAGCTGATCCCCAATATCCAGCTCACCTGTTCGGCGAAATACCGTGTCACGATGGCCAGATAGGACGATTTGTCCCTTTTGATCAGGGTAATAACTGCCTTTGTAATGCCCGACTCCTTTGGCAAGATCATCCGCATCTGTCCCTTCGACAATGGGAAGCTCTGCTTTTAATTTCGGAATCGTCAGGATGCCAGAGGCTTTCCCCACTTCAGGAGAAAACTGCTTCTTTGACATCCTTTGATCGTCCGCTACCGATTTCTTCGCGGCTTCTAATGATTGTGCTGTTTGAAGGTGTGTAGAGGCGATTTGCCAAATTCCCCAGCCGAGCAAGACAATTCCTGCTGTCATCACAGTAAGTGCAAGCCACTTTTTCATGCTTAAACTCCTTTACCTGTTACATTTCTCTTAGATGAAACGCTCTTTAGCTTGCTGCATTTTCTTCTTGTTTTGCTTTTTGAATGCGTCCCTCTTTTTGATACACAATGGAAGCTCCTTCAAAGCTCTTCACAAAAGCGACAGTGGCTTCTAAATCCTCTGGACCTGTTTCAGGATTTTTCCCCAGCCTTCCTATCGGTGCATACTTACTGCCAGTTGCAGTTGCCATAAAGTTATTCACCGTGAGTGTATACGTTTGATCGAGCGCAACGTCTGATCCATCTGGCAGCTTTAAGTCGACTACTTTATATGTTACCGGATCATAGGAATATGAAAAACCCGAAATGCTATAATCTGGTCCAAATTGAGGAGAAATTTGCGCTTCAATGATCTCAGCCAAGTCTTTCCCCTTAATCTCAAGTTTAACTAAGACGTTGCCAAAAGGCTGAATATTAAACAGATCTCCCCACGTAATCGGCCCTTTTTCAAGGTTTTGCCTGATGCCGCCGCCATTCATCATGGCAAAATCACTATTCATAGAATACCTCATACCATCAGCAATCAAATTACCGAGCGGCGTATCTCCATCATTTGAATAGCCGCCTTCCATTTTGACACCAGCTTCTCCAACTACCTCACTAATAATCGGCTCAACTTCTTTTCCGTAATGAGCCAAGATGCCGGCTGCTTCCTTGTCCTTTTCAATACCAGACTGGTCTACATACTGGATATTTGCACTCTTTTTGACAATATCCTTCGTTTTGCGGTCAAGTGTTACATTGACTTCGCCAACGGCCTTCCCATATTCAAAGGCTTGGACAATTAATTTCCCATTGACCTCTCCGTTTACCACTTCGTGATTATGCCCCGCAAAGATGACATCAATTTCATCATCGCCTTCTTTGGCAAGCTTCGCACTTTCTCCAGTGATGGTATCTCCATTTTGAGAGGCTGTCATATGAGCTAAGACCGCAATGGCTTTGATCCCTTTTTGTTTTAATTCCTTCGCGGCTTCATTAACGGCTTTGACTTCATCTGTAAACTGAATGTCTTTAATCCCTTCTGGCATCACCATTCCTGCGGCTGACTTTGTCACAACACCGATAAATGCTACAGGAATTCCCTCGACATCCATGATTTCATAAGCAGGTAAAAGTGGTTTACCTGTATCCTTGTATTCACAGTTTGCACAAACGAGCGGAAAATTCTGTCCGTCATATCCCTTTGTGCCTTTAGGATGATCTCCGCCATTTATGATCCGTAATAGCTCGTCCACCCCTTCATCAAATTCATGGTTGCCGACCGTGCCAACATCAAAGCCAATGTTCTCCATGAGTTCAACAGTTGGTTCATCCTGCAGAAGAGACGATATTGGAGAGCTGCCCCCAATCATATCTCCGGCGTGAACTGTGATCGTATTTTTGTTTGCTGCTTGTTTTTGTTTCATATAAGCCGCCACATAATCCATCCGTCCATACGTTCCTTTATTGCCATCACCTTTTAGATCCAGCTCGTATTGTTGATCAATTTTCCCGTGTAAATCATTCATGCTTAAAATGGTTAATGGGACTTCCTCAGCTTCCTCTGCCGTCTGATAGCCAGCCTGTTCTGCTTCTTCTTTTGAAGCAAAAAAGATGCGTTTATCTACAGCGATTTCTTTCCAGCTGTCAGGCGATACGTAGGTTTTCGCTGATGAATCACCGACGTAGCGTGTCAGTCCTTTTTTCTGTTCACGTGCTCTAAATTCAAACGGCTGTTCCAGCAGCGGATCCGCTTCATTCCAAATGCCCAGCCCTTTTTCTTTCGCCTCTTTGACCGCTTTTTGGAACATCTGATAGTCCTTTTCATCTCCAACCGGCCAGATGAAATACGTAGGAGCATATCCTTTTTTCACAAGCTCTAAATTCGTATTGACCCCTTTTTTGGTTTTCACTTGAGCTAAAAGACGTCCATAGTCGTCCTTCGCTTCAGGACCAATCTTTAATGTGACTTTATCTCCGCTTGAAAGCAGCGTATTTAAATAGTCCGCCGCCTTCTGTCCAAAACGCAGCTGGTTTTGATCTAATTCATTTTTTGGCTTATGATACGTTTCCGGCGTGTCCATATTCACAAAGCGCACCTTTGTTGTACCAAGCACAGGCTTCTTTAAATGAATCGTATCACCATCCACTACCCGGTCAACCGTTGCCTCGTATTCTTTCTTGATTTTTGGCGGCTTTGGCTGGCGTTTCAGCAGACTGACATCACCCTTGTGTCTTGGAAGCACCTGCAGCGTATCATATCTGCTTAAAACTCCTGTAAACTCATACCATTTCCCTGTCTTTACTTCATCAATGGCACTTGTATCCACCATCACTCTAAGGATGGTGCTGTGATATTTTTTATCAATGATCACGACATTATATCCACCGCCAGCCGGCTGCTCTGGCTTTGATTCAACATAGCCTTTGACCTTCACAAGTTTTCCTTCATGTTTATGTGCCTGATCCGTTTCTAGTTGTTTCAGTGAGACTCGCTTTGGCTTTGGCAAGGTTTGATTGACAGCATCTACCTTCAGGGCACCTCGATCCGGCACAATTTCAATCAGTCCTTTATAAGACGTGATCTTCCCCGTTACTGTCACCTTCATGCCTGTTTTCAGTTCTGGGAAGTTGTTGGGCTGTGCTGAATAAATATTGATTCCTGCTGATTTGTCTTGAATGTACGTTGACAGTTTCCCATTGCCTATAGCCGATTGGTCTGCTGTCACAATTCCACTCACCGTCACCGTTTCTCCGATCAGCAGACGGGCTTTCTTGATTTTCATTGGCTTCTTTTGGTTCCAAACCGTTTCCTTCTTTTCAGACGCAATGGCTTGTTCTGCTGTAATCATGCCAGGCAGTAAGGATTGCAGACTAAAGATCACTAAAACCAGACAGCAGATCATTCGAATGGATCGAACACGTTTCATTAGACCCTCCCCTTCCGAGCTTTATCTATCATAGTGTACTAAGTAAATATTGATGGTAGATGGATTTCTTGTAAATCTTATGTCTGTCAGCTCATTGGAAACGTAATAATCACTCGTGTCCCCTCAAAGCTTTTGCTTTCAAAACGAATGCTGCCGCCATGGCTTTCAATGATTTTAATCGTCATCATTAAACCAAGACCAGTCCCTTTTTCTTTCGTTGTATAAAAAGGTTCACCCAGTTTCCCTAGTTCTTCTTCTGGTATGCCCTTACCTTGGTCTTCAAAAATCAGCATCATCTGATTATGTTCCAATACGGATGTGACTTGAATGACACCTGTCACACCATCCATCGCTTCAATACCGTTTTTAAGAATGTTTAAGAAAACTTGTTTCAGCTCATTTGGTATACCTTGAATGTTTGGCAGCGACGGAGACAAATTCTTCTGAATAGACACGCCTTTTAAAACCGCCTGTGATTCAACGACCATGATCACTTCTTCGAGCAGAAGATTGACATGTACCGGCTCAAATTTCACCGATTTGCTTCTAGAGAGCACAAGGAATTCATTAATAATGGCTTCAAGCCGATTAAATTCAGACATCATCACATCTGCATAATCCTTCTGATATTTCTTACTTTGAATCATCAGCTGTAAAAATCCCTTTAACGACGTCAGCGGGTTTCGTATCTCATGGGCGATGCCGGCTGCAAGCTGACCAACTGCGGACAGCATCTCGGACTTCATCAGCATCTTCTCTGACTGCTTTTGATTGGTAATGTCCTCTGAAATCCGCATCACGGTTGACTGCATTTTGTCAGGATCATCAATTCGGTGTAAAGAGACTCTCTCCCATCGTTCACGGCCTGATAAATCCTGAAAGTACAGCTCACCAGTCCAGCTGCCTTCTTTTAAACAAACGTCCCATTGCTTTTCTAAATCATCACATTGACACAGCGAATGATAGACAGAAAAAATATCTTTGCCGATCAGGTTATATTCATGCTGCTGTACAAACTGGCAAAAGCGCTGATTCACGCATTGAATGACCCCTTCCTCAGTTGCAACAACAATATGGATATGGCTGTTATCCAGTGCTGTTACCGCTAGATGGAGTGACTGTTTGATTTTTGTCATTTCCGTCATTTTAATCCACGTCATCACCGCTCCCTCATGATCTTGATCAAAGATAGGTGTGATGTGAACAGTAAATTGTTCTCCTTCATTCGTTTCAATTTCTCGTTCGATGACGCGCCTGTCCGAGATAACCGATTGTATGTCATGATAGAGTGTTTCCTGTGTAAGCTTTTTAGCCATCGCCTGAAAGGATTGCTGTTGCCTTATTTGTGCTGAAGTAAATAAAGAGGCGGCTGTAGGAGTGTAATAGCGAATATTCATGTCCCGGTCCACAAACAACGTCGCAAGCTGAGGCTTAACAGAAGGTCTATACAGTTCTTCCCTTGTTACCCTTAAGTTGTTTATGATATTAATAAAATGTTCATGTTTTTTCTCAAGCTCCGCTATTTGCGTGTTTTTCACTTTTAATTGAGCCCTTGCCTCCTGCTCTTTTTGTTTAATTTCATTGAGTTCAATTTCTAAATCGACAATACGCTGCTGATAAACTGAATTCTGATCTGGCATCCCTTTTTCCCTGCTGTTCTTTTGAATTTTCCCTCTCTCATTCATTCGAATGAGAATGACGTATACCCCTTTAAAACGGTGATCAAAACTCTTTACAATAAAATCCGCATACTGTTTTTTTCCTTTTTCCGAAATGAGGACATGCTGAAACACAACCTCTGTCTCGTCCGTCCATACCTTTTGAAAGGTTTGACTCAACATCTCTTTCAAATAATCAGGTGTGACATATTCACATGATTGATCTGACACTTCTGTACGGTCTAAAAAGGAATAGGCCCCATTTGACATCGCCAGAATTTTGTCACAATCATTGATCACCATGCATGCGTCATATTCTCCGCCCACTTCTTCCATATATTGTGCAGCTCGCTTTTTTAACTCGGCATCACGAGCGTCATATACCCAAGGGACACTAGATGCAGGAACATTTGAATAGGTGTAAATGTTCCACTTCTCATTGAACAATTGAAACAATCGAGGAATATTGGGAACAGTTTCATTTGGCCCTAAGATTAACACCCCTTGATCTTTTAAAGCATATTGGAATCGGGATAATACTCGTTTTTGTACTTCTGGCTCAAAGTACATCAGAACATTTCGGCAACTGATAAAATCGAGGTGGATAAAAGGTGAATCAATCAATAAATTGTGAGGAGCAAAAACAATATGTTTTCTAAGCGACTGCTTCACAATAAAAGCGTCACCTTTTTTTTCGAAATATCGCGCCCGCCATTTTTCCGGTATGCTTGCCATAGACTCTATCGAGTAAAGACCTTTACTAGCTATTTGAATGGCTTTTCGGTTGATATCTGTCGCAAAGACTTGAAGTTCAATGGACACATCTCTTCGCTTCATTTCTTCTAAAAATAAAATCGTAAAAGAATAAGCTTCTTCCCCTGTCGAACATCCCGCAATCCAAATTCGGCACCGAGATTTCCCGTTGTTCATCGAATGGTCAATGATTGACGGGATCACCTTCTGTTCACATACTCGAAAAGCCTCCATATCTCTAAAGAAAGCAGTCGTGCCGCTTAGGAGCTGGGCATGCAGGCGGTCAAGCTCATCTGGTTCTCTTTCTAATAAACGATCGTACTCTGTTAATAATGACATCGGTTCGTTTGCAGTGCGCATGCGTTTTTGAATAACAGAAAGCAGCCTTTTCTTTTCATAGGTTGAAAAGGCAATCCCTTTATACATTTCGAGACGTTCAATGATTCTTAGTAAAGCTGGATCCGTCTCATCCGCATGCGGGACATTGATGATATTGGCCATATAAGCTGCAAGGGTGGATGGATTTTTGAATGTGTGATGATACATGCTGTCAAAACCACTCTCTACCTCACTGCACGATAACGCTGTACCGCCTTGCTCAACCAACCGAAGCAATCCACTCCCCACACAATGACCTTTTTGAAAAAAGATCGCAAACGCCTCTTCCTTTTGAACACTGGCAAGTGACTTAAAAAGCGAGTCGACAGAGCATCCCTTGTTTGTTGGCAGCTGCTCAGATACATGAAGCCGATGATCTTCTGTTAACGTCACAGCCGCATGCTGCGGACAAAAATAGATGGTCTTCTTCATGACTTTCTCACCATGTTTAATCGTTTTTGCCCGGTAGCCAATCGGTAAAACAAGTGCTTCCAAATCTGTTATACAATCGCCTGTCACGTGATTTTGCACAACAATAAAAGAGGCATTTAATTCATGTGGCAACGATTGAAAAAAAGCCTCAAGATGATGCTGTTCAAACGGCGAAACACCGATGCCGATCACTGGTGCCTGCACATGTTCGTCTTCTATCAAACGATTAATGATTTTGTCCTGCATCTGGTACCCCCATGTTCATTCGTCTGATACTTTTTTTCGACAAAAAGAAAGAAAACCCTCTAATTGTAAATAATGTTTTTTGCATGAAAACGAGAAAATATCCTCACATTAAAACAGATTGTATAAACAGAAGGAGGAATATCAATGCAAAACGATCAGCAGCCAATGTTTCAAGGAAGCGCTCAGCAGCCTGAGCTCAACCATGGCGGGCATGAGTTATTCGATTTACATGAAATTTTAGCCGGCACGATTAATATTTTGGATCAATATATGATCCTGCGGCAATTTATTCAAGATCCTGCATTATGCGACATCCTGGATCGACAATATCAGTTCGTTTTATCACAGTACAATGTCACTGTAGATTGTTTTTCTACAGGCCAAAAGCCTAGTGAAGAAACCGCTACTTATATGATGAAAGAACACACACAAGTGACATACGGAATCAAACCTTCTCAGCCGAAGAAGCCGAATCAGTCATTACAGGATGTAAAAGACTTAGGCATCACAGGACATATGCTCAGCCTAGTCAAATCACACGCTGGGCTACTTTCCATGTCCGCATTAGAAGTAACAAATCCTGTTGTCAGACGTGTGCTTGCTGCGCAGATTCCGAACTTTATCGAAATGGCATATGAAATTTTCTTGTATCAAAACAAGCATGGCTACTATCAAGTTCCTCAGCTTTCCAAACAAGATATGACAGCCATGACGTCAGCTTTTGCACCGCTTCAGGGGCAGGTTCAAATGCCTCCTAGCAAGGCAGATCAACAAAAACCGCTTCATTAAAAAAACGGCTGACCCCTTCTCTGGTCAGCCATTTTTTCTTTGATACATCACTTTAAACTGTTCTTCAAAATCTGTGAGCCTCTCCCCCGTCGCCTGTTCAAAACCGCTAGCAAATTGGCCCGTTTTCGCAGTCTCCTCCATGATCTCATGTATGACGTCTCGTCCGTAAAGCTGCACCAGCTCATAGATCATATAATAGCTTTGTAAATAGACATCTGTCTCATACGTTACCCGGGAGTTCTGCCAGTCTTGATCAGAATAAAGAGATTGGAAGGGAATCACATCGAAACGTTCAGACGTAGCATTTAACACGTCATAGGCCGTCCACTCTGCTGTTCCTTCGTGGAACCAAAGCGGAAAAATGCCTGGAGATACTTCATATGAATGGACCTTTTCATAGAAAACAAAATGAGCATACTCATGAATAAAAAGCGTATTGAAAAAGTATAAAGGCAGTGTCTCTTTCTTCAATAATGCTTCCCGTTTATCTGGATATAACCCAATCATTTGATCATGATCGGAGTAAAATCCCGTAATATGCTTAATACCAGCAATTTGTTCGATCGTCTCTTTATCATCAAAATAAATAACGTCTAAAGGTCTGTCAGCTTCAAATTGAAACACTGACGCTGTCCTCTTCTCTGCCTGCTTCATGGCCTCTATTGTCAGATCAACAAAAGCATCCTCTTCCTCTGCATAGTAGATTCGAATATGTTCATAGACTTGCTTATTGAGTCCCTCCGTGATAACCGTTTTAGGAGAAGACTGCTCCAAATATTGTCCTGTCAGCTGAAACGCAACATAAATCAAGTACGCGGTGAAAGCATAAAAAATCAGACCTGCTGCAATCATCCCGCTTACAAGTTTTTTATGAATCAATGACGGCCCTGCTTTCATTTGCTCCCCACCTGAATTCATCCTGCACTCTCTTTCTCTCTCTATGAAGAAACAAAGATCAACAAGAGGTGATATATTTTTTACTTTATGCAGTCAGGTGCGCGAGGTGCGGTTCCAAACAAAAAAGCCGCATATGACATACGGCTTTTGTCGTAGCTATTTTGATTCAGGGAAGACACGTCTAACCGTTTCAGTAAATTCATCGAAAAATCCTGAAATCGGCTCTCCGCTTTTAATACGTTTTCCATAACCTTGCATACGATCGACAAAGTCTGGATTAGCAGATACATACACGTTGTCGATTTGTTGATCCGTTGATTTGACTTTGTCTGAAATTTTCTTTTTCAGATCGTCCGTCACATCACCGCTTTTATTGCCTTCAAGTACAACGGCAACAAATGCATTTTTTCCTGTGACAAGCACGTTTGCTGTCTTCACTTCAGACATATTGGCTACAAGCTCTGACGCCTTATCTGCCACTTTGACCTTCTGAGGTGTTTGAACATCTGGCTGATCCTGTCTCATGTTGTCATTTTTATATGTGACATTTTCATACTGCCTTTTCATTGTTCCTCTACGCTCATCGCCTTGGTTGTTCATTCCACACCCAGCGGTGATTAATGTTGGCACGAGCAGTAAAGATAGCATCCATTTCTTATTCATCAATTATTCCCTCCTTTTGCTCATAGGTTTTTCATCCAGCCGGCTTTTTATGCACATATCCTCTCTTTCCGCAAAATGAATTCATAATTCAGCTGTGATTGGTCATCCTAAACTTGATGAAAGATCATCACGATCAAATGGAGGGATTCGTTTGTTTAAAAAAAGAAAAGGTATGAGCACTGGCGCAATGATCGCAGTATCAACAGCTATCATTGCATTATTCTCCCCGGTTTTACGAAGAAGACTGAAAAGCATGACACAAATGAATATGTCTTCAATGATGAAAGGCGCAAACCATCAGCACCAAGATTCATCTCGTCATGAGTCCCGCTCACATAAGGAATCAAAAGGAACAGGTGAAGTTGGCCAAATGATCAAGCAGGCATTCACAGCTGTCCAGCCAAATCAAACGAACCAGCACCAATCACCATCAAGAACTCATCAGCCAAGAGAATCTTATGCGCAATCTCTTCACATTGATGAAAGTGTGATGAATGTGATGGATGATGAATCGATCCAGCAAGTCATCAATGACATCGAGCACAAATAATAAAACAGGAGCCTTCATAAAAAGAGGCTCCTGTTTATTCTCCTGAAAAATGTTCTTTGACCATAAGACAAAAGGAAGGTAGAAATGTGATTTCGATTGTTGTGATGAAGTCGTCATGATGCTCTAATATCAGCAACAGCTCCTTTTCTTCCTTCCGATCTTTTTTAATCTCTACATGCTGGACTGTTTTAAAATCATATATTCCAAAAACGGATTCGGTCTTTTTTCGAACGACCTTTAAGGTAAACTCCTGCATAGCAAGCGACATGTTCACAACAAATCGCTCCTCCTGATTCTCGAACCGAAACGTCAAATCTTGATATTCAACCGGCATTTCTTTTTCAAATCCGGCATCTGGCATTTTTTCAAAAAAAGAAAGCCAGTCCGTTTGATCTGGAAAGCGTTTTCCCCGCATTTTCTTCAATTCCTCATCATTAAAATTTTTATTAATTATCCTTTTTCCCCTTTTCTTTTGCAACAAATTTTAGTAATTTTAAAAAGGTGATTCTATTTTGCTAAGAGACCTCTTTATTAATTTAACAATTCTTGTCACTTTCCATTATTTATTTATGCTTGTGTTTAAAGAGAATTTTCTGAAGAAAGAAGATACCTTGCTCAGACAAATATGCAAAGGCATGCTTTCTGGGTTACTCGGTGTCCTTTTAATGTTCTTCTCTATTAAAACAGGACCAGCGATCATCGATTTAAGACATATTCCCCTTATTTTAACAGCCTTTTATGGAGGCATCGCCCAAACAATGATTGCAGCTTTTATTGTGATCATTGGCCGATTATTAATTGAAGCCAACATCGCTTCTTCCATCAATATTTTTTCCATGATGTTTATCGCAGCCTCTTCTTTTTTGATTGCAGAGAGTCATATGAATCATGTTGTGAAAATGCTGTTATCCATTACGATTGGTAATGTGGTTGCCACAAGCCTGTTCATCTTGATCGTGCATGAGACATCATTTCAGCTGCATTCTACATATTGGATTTTCTCATATATTGCTGGATTGTTTAACTTTTATGTCATTGAACATCAAACAAAAGCATATCAGCTGTTAAATTTATATAAATTCCAAGCTCATTATGACTTTTTAACAGGTGTTTTAAATAAACGGAAGTTCGATGAGGTATTAAGAGAAGCTTTTACTAAGAAGTTGAAGCAGCCTATCCATCAAATGTCCCTTATTTACCTAGACATCGATTACTTCAAAACCATCAATGATCAATATGGGCATCATGAGGGAGATATTGTTTTAAAAGAAATCGGTACAAGGCTGATTAAAAACACAAGAAGCTCTGATTATATTGGTCGGATTGGCGGTGAAGAATTCGCTGTCCTTCTACCAAATTGTACAATTGAAAAAACATGGCAGATTGCAGAACGCTTACGAAAAAAAATAGCCGATCAGCCGATTTATTTAAAAAATGGTATGTCCATTCACACTACGGTATCAATTGGATGTGCTTATTCTCATGGAACGAGTGCAGACATCAAGCAATTACCAATTATAGCTGACCAGGAGCTCTATAAAGCGAAGGAGTCTGGCCGAAATCAAGTGAGCTTTTCAGAGAGAAAAAAAGACCATTTGACATAGGCATTTTCCTCAATTTGTTAGCACTAATTATTTTTAAAAAAGTTTTCGTATAACAGTTGTTTTTTCCCGCAAACACTGGTAAAGTAAAGGTAATTATTTTTGTTCGTATCATCTTTAAGAAGAAAGTTTTGAAAGAGTTTTCGTCTTTGAAGTTTGTGTAAGAGCAAGAATAGTGAATTTAAGCGTTAAGATCGCTTTAGGAGGAAATTTCATGTTAGAAGGTAAAGTAAAATGGTTCAACTCTGAAAAAGGTTTCGGATTCATCGAAGTAGAAGGTCAAGACGATGTATTCGTTCACTTCTCTGCTATCCAAGGCGAAGGCTTCAAAACTTTAGAAGAAGGTCAATCAGTTTCTTTCGAAATCGTTGAAGGTAACCGTGGACCACAAGCTGCTAACGTTAACAAAGCGTAATTTAAGAGCATCTGCTCTTTTAGCACTTTATAGAGTGAAGGAAAACCGCCCGGCTTCTGCCGGCGGTTTTTTTGTGCCATAAAAAAAGAGAACCTGATGAGAGGTTCTCTTTTTTATTTGTCCTTCTGCTTTAGCTTCTGCAAAGCAGAACGATACATATCATCATTCATTTTTGTCTCTGGTTCTTCTTCTTTGACAGGTGGTTCTGGCTGTTTAAACTTTTGAAGCGCCTGTCTATAGAAATCGTCGCCAGACGCAGCATCATCCGTTCGAGAAGGCTCTGACGCTTTTTTTTCAACTTCAGGCTCTACAGGTCTCGCCACAGCTTCTGGCTCGCTATGCGGCACGTCAGGCTGATTGGAGACATCTTCTTTGATCTCTTCCTTATCGGCTGATGCGTGTCTGACATTGAACGCTACTAATCCAATAATGACTAGAACAGCAGCTACTAACGCTACAATAATCGTCGCCAAAAGAACCCTCTCCTTATCGCTTAAATGATGCAGTGACTGATGCTACACGTCTTCCTAGTGCTTTTCCAAGTTCAATGCCTTCAGTCGAAATCAATTCATCTGAATCGATCGGACATGTCACACCAGCTCCATAGTAAGAGCCGTATAAAGCATTCTCTGGAACATTTCCAGGAAGGCCGACAACAAGCATTCCTTGGTGGAACATTGGTGTAATCAAATTATGCATTGTCATTTCTAAACCGCCGTGTGTTGTAGCAGTTGTACAGAAAACAGCACCGACTTTATCGATTAGTTTTCCTTCTGCCCATAAGTAGCCGAGACGGTCAATCCATGTCTTTAACCCAGAACTAATGGTACCAAAGTGACCAGGGCAGCCCCAAATGATCGCATCCATTTGATCGAGCTTGCGAATGTCTGCATCTTTCACGTGATCAATGAATACTTCAGCTTGCTCTGTTTCACCTGCGCCTGCTGCAATCGCTTCTGCAAGTGCTTTTGTATGGTCACCTTCACTATCGTATACAACATAAATTTTCATGTACGGTCCCTCCACACTTATCTTGCATCCTGGTTAGCTTCCTTAGGTGCCGGAAGCAGTGATATTTCTTGTTTCTTATGCTGCTGTTCTTTTCGCTTTTTATCCTTACGAACATCTCGCAGGAACAAGCTGAGAATGACACCAGCCGCACAGAATAATGTCACCCACATGTAAGCATCGTTGATGCCCATCACGTTTGAATCAACCTGTGCTTTTGTAAAGAGCTGGGTAGATACATATTTTTGAGCAGCTTCTGCTGTCATGCCCATATGATGCATCACATTCGATACAGCCGCCTGGAATGAATTCATAAAGAACGGGTCCGCAGTATTTGTTTGATCCGCCATATTGGAATAATGGAATGTCGTCCGATTCGTATAAATCGTTGTGATCAAACTCGTACCGATGGAACCACTAATTTGTCTTAATGTATTAGACATCGCTGTACCATGGCTGTTTAAGTGCTGAGGTAATTGGTTCATCCCTGCTGTCATAACCGGCATCATCAAGAGTGACATACCAAATGCGCGTACTGCATACATGAGCACAATGTGACTATAGGAAGTATCAATGGTCAGCCTCGTAAACTCATACGTCGTGACAACGGTAATGAGCATCCCCACAATGGCAAGCGGACGAGGTCCAAATTTATCAAACAAGATCCCTGAAATCGGGGACATAATGAGCATCGCAAGTGCCCCTGGAAGCATTAATAGCCCAGATTGCAATGCCGTAAACCCAACGAGGTTTTGCAGATAAATCGGAAGTAAGAACATCCCCGTATATAAAGCAACCGTAATAATGATGTTAATGACACTTGATAATGAGAAAATGCTGTATTTAAATACGCGGAAATCAAGCATCGGATTATCAACTTTCAACTGTTGGAAAATAAAGAGAATGATCGCAATCGCACCAATAATAATCGTAGATAAGACGATCGGATCTGTCCAACCATCACTTCCTGCTTCACTCACTCCGTATAAAAGGGAAGCAAAACCGACGATTGAAAGAATCGCACCAAGACTGTCCAGCTTGATTTTTTTAGGCTCTACAATATTTTTAAACATAAAGAAAGCCGCGATAATGACAATCGCACCGATTGGCACAAGTCCATAAAACATAATACGCCAAGAATAATGTTCAATAATGTAACCAGATAATGTTGGTCCTACTGCAGGAGCAAACATCATCGCAAGACCAAAAATCCCCATTCCTTTCCCTCTGTTTTCCGGAGGGAAAATAAAAAGGATTGTTGTCATAACGAGCGGCTGTAAGATACCGCCGCCGACAGCCTGAATCAAACGGCCGATAAGCATCGTTGAAAAGTTTGGCGCAATGCCGCAAATAAATGTACCTAGTGTAAACGAGATCATAGCCACTAGGAATAAGCTGCGCTGTCCAAAACGTGTGATTAAAAACGCAGACAACGGAATCAGCACACCGTTGACAAGCATGTAGCCTGTTGTCAGCCACTGAATCGTCGTTGCACTCACATTAAATTCTGTCATTAAATGGGGCATAGCTACGTTCAAAAGAGTTTGGTTTAAAATCGCTACGAACAAACCGGCCATTAAAATGATCAGTAAAGACAAGGAGCCTGTTCCCTGTTTTGTCGCTGCAGGTTGATTTGCCATCTCAGACAACCTCCTTTCATATTTTGATATCAATCATCATTAAGATGAAATTTTGACAGAAGCATTCATACCTGGAAGCACTTTGTCTGATGGATTTTTAATTGAAATTTTCACTGCTACTTTTTGCGTTACTTTTGTATAGTTGCCACTTGAATTAGTTGCTGGCAGCATATTGAATGTTGAGTTTGTCGCATAACCAATTTGTTCAACAGTTCCTTCAAATGTTGTATCAGGATCTCCATCTACAACGATGTCGACTTTGTCGCCTTTTTCAATGTTTTTAATATCTGTTTCCTTAATATTTGCTGTGATGTAAAGCTTGCTTAAATCAATTGTTTCACCAAGAACTGTACCAGGCTGCACTTGTTGATTGTTTTGTACTTCTTTTTTAACTAATGTGCCATCAGCCACTGCTTTAATGTTTGTTTTTGTTTGTCCTTCAACTTTTGCAACTGTGCTGTCTTTTTCCACTTCGTCACCTTCGTTGATATCCCAGCCTTTGATTTGTCCAGCTGCTGGTGCTGTAATTTGATACATGTCACCTGTCACTTTTGCCTCATCTGTTTTGACAAAGTTTGTGCTTTCATAGTAGTAATAAGCACCTCCGGCAATAATGGCAAGAATCACAATAAGGCCAATAATGTTCGTTAGCAATAAACGCCCTCTGTTCATGTTTTGTTTCTCCTTTCATGTATAAAAATATAGTGTCATCTGCTTTAGCAAACTTAGAATGCCCATCATCTGACAGAATATGAAACAAGCTCAACACTCTGTCCTTTTCCCTTCTTCTACTCCCGCCCCTATCATGGTGTGCAGCCCATTTATACTTATTGTTCACTTATGAGCAAAGAGCAGAAAAAGAAGAAAAGACGATCGGCATCTTTTTTGAAAAACTTATATTTAACAAGATTAAATATTAATAAATGAAAATTGAAATGTCAAAGAGAAAGTTTTACTTTTTTTTTGGCGATCCTTTCCTTCTCCACACAAAAAACCTTTCAGCCCTTATGCTGAAAGGTTTTTTCAAATGTGCTCGTTATGAATGAACTTCTTCCTGCTGAAAAAATTTTTTTAGTGCGAGAAAAACGTCTGATTTTTGCTTCAAAATATAATGCTTAAATTTCTCATCCTGAATGTGTTTATATGCTGACATTAACGTAGAATGCCGGTTGTATTGATTGACTTCACCATAGCAGAATAAATTGGCTTTTTTCATGATCTCAGAAACAAGTTTCACACACCGGGCGTTGTCTGAGGTCAAATTGTCACCATCAGAAAAATGAAAAGGATAAATATTATATCGCGACGGCGGGTATCGTTCGTCTATGAGCTCTAGTGCCTTTCGATAGACAGACGAGCAAATGGTCCCCCCGCTCTCACCCCGTGAGAAGAAATGTTCTTCGTCTACCACCTTCGCCTCTGTATGGTGGGCAATAAATTCAATATCGACCGTCTCATACTTTGTCCGTAAGAAACGTGTCATCCAAAAGAAAAAACTTCTCGCCATATATTTTTCCCAAAGCCCCATACTTCCGCTCGTATCCATCATCGCCAAAACGACAGCTTTCGACTCTGGTTTGGTCACTTCATTCCACGTTTTATACTTGATATCCTCTGGGTAAATCGGATAAAAGGAAGGACTGCCTGTCATCGCATTTCGTTTAAATGCCGACAGCATCGTTCGTTTTTTGTGGATATTTCCTGTTAACCCGGTTTTGCGAATATCGTTAAACTCAATTTGTTCAACAATGATGTCGTCAAGCTCCTTTTGCTTGAGGTTTGGCAGCTCCAGTTCACGAAACAGTGCTTCCTCGAGATCCATTAATGAGACTTCTGCTTCGTAATAATCCTCACCAGCTTGATCTCCAGCACCCTGCCCCTTTCCTTGACCCTGCTTGCTGTCTGAGCCGTCACGCGCAACAACATCGCCAACCTCGCTGTCTCCATCGCCTTGACCCACATGTTTATTTTTGTCGTAGTTATACCGAATTTTATATTCATCTAATGAACGGATCGGAATTTTCACAACATCTTTTCCATTCGACATGATGATGCTTTCTTCTGTAACAAGATCCGGCAAATTATTTTTAATCGCCTCTTTGACTTTTTTCTGATGACGCTGCTGGTCGTCATAGCCTTTTCGATGGAGGGACCAGTCTTCCTGAGACACAATAAACTGACTTTTTTCTTGCCGGGACATCCATCCCCCTCCTCACCTATTTGCACAATTCTTCTAGCCATCGATTCCTTTATCCTATGCTGCTCGTCATCCAAGTTGACGATCATTTCTAAAAAAGACATTACCGGTGCTGATGCGCCAATAATGCCTCCTTCATTTATTATCGATTCAGAAGACTGCCTACATATTTTAAAAGTTCATTTGCACTTGTTGAATTATAGCCATGCTCATCAATTAATCTAGCCACTACTTCATTGACCTTCTTCAGCTGCTGTTCATCCGGTGTCTTCGTCGATGTCGTGATTTTCACCACATCTTTTAGATCAGCAAACAGCTTCTTCTGAATGGCCTCCCGCAATCTCTCATGTGAATTATAATCAAAGCGTTTTCCCTTTCTCGCATAAGCCGAGATACGAATCAGAATTTCTTCTCTAAATGCCTTTTTGGCGTTTTCAGAAATGCCGATCTGCTCCTCAATTGAACGCATGAGCTTTTCATCAGGATTCATTTCTTCACCCGTTAACGGATCACGCAGCTTGTTTTTATTGCAGTATGCCTCGACATTATCTAAGTAATTATCCATCAGCGTTTTCGCAGACTCCTCATAGGAATACACAAAGGCCTTTTGCACTTCCTTCTTCGCAATATCATCATACTCTTTTCGCGCGACTGAAATGAAATTCAAATAACGCTCCCGATCCTCGCTGGAGATAGACGGATGCTGATCGAGCCCTTCTTTTAAGGAGCGAAGGACATCCAGTGCATTGATCGATTCCATATTCTTTCGAATGATGGTAGATGAAATTCGGTTAATCACATACCGCGGATCAATTCCGCTCATCCCTTCGTCATGAAATTCCTTTTTCATCTCATCAATGTCGACTGACTGGAAGCCTTCGACACTTTCTCCGTCATACAGACGCATTTTTTTCACCAAATCAATATCAGAACGCTTCGGCTCTTTCAGTCTCGTCAAAATGGAGAACATTGCTGCTACCTTCAGCGTATGCGGGGCAATATGCACATCTGAGACATCACTTTCTGAAATCATTTTATGATAAATGCGTTCTTCTTCTGTGACCTTTAAGTTATAAGGAATTGGCATCACAATAATTCTTGAATGGAGCGCCTCGTTCTTTTTATTTGAAATAAACGACCGGTACTCGGTTTCATTCGTATGGGCGACGATCAATTCATCTGCACTAATTAAGGCGAATCTTCCTGCCTTAAAATTTCCTTCCTGCGTTAATGACAGAAGGTGCCAGAGAAATTTCTCATCACACTTTAACATCTCCTGAAACTCCATCATCCCTCGGTTTGCTTTATTGAGTTCTCCATCAAAGCGGTAGGCGCGGGGATCTGACTCTGATCCAAATTCAGCAATGGTTGAAAAATCGATGCTTCCTGTTAAATCGGCAATGTCCTGAGATTTCGGATCAGACGGACTAAAGGTACCAATGCCGGTCCGTTTATCTTCAGAGAAAAAGATCCGCTCGACCCTTACATCCTCAATTCTGCCGCCATATTCCTCTTCTAGTCTCATCATGTTCAGAGGCGACAAATTCCCCTGCACACGAATCCCATATTCTCTATAGAAATCCTCCCGCAGATTTTGCGGAATGAGATGAAGCGGATCTTCATGCATCGGGCAGCCTTTGATCGCATAAACTGCGCCATGATCTGTGAGTGAATATTCTTCAAGTCCTCTTTTCAATCTAGTGACAAGCGTCGATTTGCCCCCGCTTACTGGTCCCATCAGTAATAAAATACGCTTCCTGACATCCAGCCGCTTTGCAGCAGGGTGAAAATATTCCTCCACTAATCTTTCGAGTGATTCCTCTAACCCAAACAGCTCCTGATCAAAAAATTTGTAGGTTCTGACCCCATTCTCTTCTTCAATCCCGCTGTCTTTAATCATATGATAAACGCGAGAATGAGCAGATTGAGCGACAAGTGGATTTTCCTTAATAATGTCTAAATAATCGCTGAATGTGCCTTCCCATTTGAGACGCTGCTCTTCTTCTCTGTGCTGTTCGATTTTCTTTAAAATATCCATATGAACCTCCTCTTTCAAGATTGAAGCTAGAAATCAGATACTGTTTTACAATCTATGCGGAGGCGTCCTATTACATGCTTTCGTTCTTCAAAATGACGAATTGGCAAACTGAATTGACAACCATCCGCAAGACCCTTCATAATAAAGGAAAAATAGGAGAAAAATGATTTTCTTCTCCTGCTTTTCAAGGTGAACTTCACATCATATGAAACAGGCAGCGAACGGAACAAAGGGATAAGGGGGAGCTTATATGAGAACGGTCATTATGATGGGCGTCATCATTACGTTTTTAGTATCCATTTTCACTGCTGGCTACGAAGGCAAGCCTGGTAAATGAAAAAAAGGATGTTCCATTTGCGGAACATCCTTTTTCATTTAGTTCGTTGTTTTCAGCACTTGCATATTCACTGTATTCCCTGACACCTGAACCTTCGTAAAGTCTTGCGTATCGACCACAGGTGTAACGGCACGATTATCCAATGTGATGTCAGTAAAACGAGTAGAGAAATTCGCCCGAATGTCTTTTCGATAAATATCGTCAGTTACTGCTACCGTCGACAGTAGTTTCCACTTGGTCACAGAGCCAATGTTTGAGTTTTGAATTTCTGTAATAATGCGGCCGGTATAACCAACATTATTTGTGCCCCAGAACGTCGCTCTTGTATGCCCATTCAAATTTTTATAAATCGTCATTTGAACAGTACTTCCAGGTTTAAATCCCTTTGTATACGTGAAGTCATCTTTTCCTTCGATATATGTCTCTTGATTATTTGCTCCTACTTTCATCGTAGGTTTCCACACATTATAGGTTGAACTGTATTGAAGACCAATATCCGCTTCTTTTGAACCTGTGAATCCAGAATAAATATAAGCTGTACCATTTGACACACTCATTGTGGAAGGGAGTTGAATTTTTGTGACCAATATGGATCCGTTACTATTGATATAAGTACGCCCGCCAATCCCTTTTGATAACTGCGCTGCTTCTATCTCCTGCGTCTGAGAGAGTCCTGGAATACTGACTGGAAGCGTCCCCATTAAAATTGCTGAGCTAATGGCACTAGTGATCAGTAGCTTTTTCATCTCATTATTCCTCCTAATGGATTCATCATTTTTTGAAAACGTGATCACAATCTATCATACTACCTATTTTTTAACATGTCAAAAAAAGTATAATTAAGTCATATTTTTCATCTTTCTGTTTCTTAACTCACATAAAAAAGCCGAGATCAGTATCTCGGCTTTTAATCATGATCTTATATGAGATCGCGGTATTGCTGCTGGCGAAGTGCCTCATATACAAGAATGGCTGCCGTATTCGACAGATTCAAAGAACGAACATGCTCTGTCATCGGTAAACGAAGACAACGGTCCATATTTTGTTCAATCAAATCTTTTGGCAATCCACTTGTCTCTCTTCCAAACACAAAGAAATAGTCTTCATCCAGCTGAGAGTAATCAAATGTTGTATGCGGCTTTTGGCCAAATTTTGTGATATAGAAAAATTGCCCCTTCGGATGTGCCTCAAATAATTCATCAAGTGAATCATGATAGACCACATTGGCATATTTCCAATAATCGAGTCCTGCACGCTTCAGCATTTTGTCATCTGTCGAAAAACCAAGCGGACGAATCAGATGAAGGGTTGTATTTGTTGCTGCACATGTACGCGCAATATTTCCAGTATTAGCTGGAATCTCTGGTTGATATAAAACGACATGAAGTCCCAAAAAAGTTCACCTCTAATTTTCATTTCCGCTCAACATTATACCACTAACTATCCTTCGCGGCATCGTCCAAAATGTGAAAAAACATATATCGAATAGCAGGTGTATAGGCTGTCGAATCCTCGTATGACCAATAACGCATGCGGGAGTCATACGTCTGTGCATTCACAAGAGGCATTCCGCCTTTGTCATGATCAACGACAATGGTTGTATGATTATACCTTCCATCACCTTCAAAATCGTAGCAAATGACATCACCAATTTGAAGCTCGTGGGCTTCTTTGAGTTTCTTTGCTCTCAAACCCGCTTTCGAATTCGCTAAATAATTTTTCATCGAATGAGCCACCGTCCAGCTATAGCTCCACGTATGCGGACGCACCCACCAGCCAGACCCGCGGTTTGGATACCCTCTCGTTGGCGCGTTCCCTGCTTTCAAACATTGTGAAATAAAATTTGTACAGTTATCTTCAAAGTTTTTATAGGCTGGATTCCGTTTATTCCAATATGTCTCCGCATACTTCACGGCTGCCCGCCGGTCATAATGAAAGGCTCTCCCGAATTGTTCTTCGGTCTGAAAGCGCTCATCCATATGCTCTTCGCTTTGCCGCTCTTCTAACATCATCCGATCTTTAACAAGCATGTTGTTATAAAGAAACGCTTCTCTTTTTTCCACCTGTTCCTCTAAATAAAAAGAATCGTCTACATCCTTGCATACATATGTGAGATGAGCAAGGTACTGCACATGCTGAGCCCCATCATCTTGAATGGCTGAATCGAGAAGTTTTGTTTTTGCTTTCGCCTTCACAATCTCAACCTGTCTTCTAGCAAAAAGCTCTTTTTTCCGCTCTACTGCTTCCACATCAGACATAAGCTGCGGCTGTTTGATTGCACGGTCATTGATTAAATACGCCAGCCTGTCTTCTAAAGTTTTCTCTAATAATTGTTTCACACAGACACCACCAAACATTTTTTAAAATCTTTGTTTGGTTCATTCTATGTTCACAGGGATGTTATTTAGTATTTAAAGGTGTCTGTAAAAGCTCAATCCCTTTCACAATCTCCTCTTTCGCTTCTTCATCACTTTCCCGCTCAAGGGCCTTTTCCAGCTCTGGGAGCTGCTGATCATCGCCAATTTTACCAATTGCCCAAGCAGCCGTTCCCCGAATGACCGGTCTTGGATCCTTGTGCATCAACTCAATTAACACTGGTAAGGCAGATGTATCTTTAAAATGAGCGAGTGCCAAAATTGCATTCCGCTGAATGGGCTTTTTCCCCCGCCATGAACCTGAAACATGACCGTATTTTTCCTTAAACTCACGATTGCTGATCGTCAGAAGCGGCTTTAACAGCGGCTTCGCAATTTCAGGGTCCGGCTCCATTTCAGGATGCAGATGAAAGTCTTTTCCTTTATTGATCGGGCAGACAGTTTGACATGTATCACACCCGTACAATCGATTCCCTATTTTCGAACGAAATTCGTCAGGTAAAAACCCTTTTGTCTGCGTTAAAAATGAAATACACCGCTGAGAATTCAGCTGTCCTGGATTCACCAGCGCACCCGTTGGACACGAATCCACACATTTATTACAAGTTCCGCACTGGTCTTCAATTTTCTCATCCGGTTCAAATGGGACATTTGTGATCATTTCAGCCAAATACACATAAGATCCAAACTCTGGCGTGATAATCATACAGTTTTTTGCACTAAAACCAATGCCAGCACGTTCCGCTACAGCACGATCAGACAATTCTCCTGTATCCACCATTGATTTTGTCCGTATATCAACATGTTTGCTTCGCAAAAATTCTTCGAGCATATCAAGCTTTTTTTTCAGCACAACATGATAATCTGTTCCCCATGAAGCCCGGCAAAAAATTCCCCGTCTCGCATCCTTTGTACTTCGAGGAGCATCTTTCATTTTGGAAGGATACGCGAGCGCTATCGCAACAATTGATTTGGCCTTCGGAAGCAGCAAAGAAGGGTTTGTCCTTTTTTCAATATCAGGCTCTTCAAAACCTGACAAATACCCTAACGATTCATGTAAGATGAGGCGGTCCTTTAATGAATCAAATGTATCGGCACTTGCAAATCGAATTTTATCGACACCAATTTCTTTCGCATATTGAATCAATTCTTCTTTTAATTCTCCAACATGAATCACCTTGCAAACCTCCTTTCTTTGTTTCTTCTGTTGTTTTCAGTATAATACGAGTGTATCATGACCGATTGGAGTGAGTCACTGTGAAGATACATATGGAAATTTCTCAACCTCAAAACCCGTCTATCCATGTTGGGCAGATTGAATATTCACATATTGAAGTGGGTACATCACCTCAAATGTTAAAAGGCCGCTTACGCTTATTTCAAGAATCTTTATTTTTTGAATACGAAGATAAAGTCTTAGAAGAAGTACCAGCCATCAAAGAATGGACGGATCTTTTAAAAGACGTTCCTTTCCTTCCACTTCTTTCTAACATCCAAAAGGAACAATTTATTGACTCGACCAATTCCGTACAGGATTTGTCGATATTTTTCTCACTAAAATATTTCTTACCTATCCTGACATTAGATGCCGATCGCATCAAAGGACCGCTTTTACTGGCAAAACATGAGGCTGGTGACATCGAATGGCAGGACAGCGCAGGATTGAATGGATTATTTTCTCAAGCAAGTAAAGCACAAATTTCTCAAGACACAAAGAACATTCTTCAAATCATCCTTTTCCCGCCATCTATTTCCCGGGAAAAGAGTGAAGCTCTTATTCAATCCTTGACGAAGATGTTTGTACAAATACATGGCGGAGAAAGCAAATATGAACTCATTGAAAAAGCACTGTAGCCTGACAGTGCTTTTTCACATTATACTGACATAATAAAAAACGCAACACTTCGTTTATCTAAGAAACGAAATACTGCGTTATAAACAAAATTATGTATTGGAGCGGGTGATGAGAATCGAACTCACGACATCAGCTTGGAAGGCTGAGGTTTTACCACTAAACTACACCCGCATCAATCTTTTAAAAGCAACGTCATCGCGTTGACTTTTATTATGTTACAACTTTCTTAACAATTCGTCAAGAGAATATGAAAATTTTTCGTCAAAAAACTTCATATTCTCCGTATATATTACGATAGTTATTTATCTAGCTGGATATAAAATAAGTATGCATGTGACTTATTCTTCAGTGCTTGCTTTGGATTCTCCTCAATCTCTTCAAATATTGTTGAACCCCCGTCTTTCCCCATCGCCGCTGTATACGCAATCAGTGCCTTTCCTCCAGAAGCAACTTTGACAGTTTCAGATTGTGCAGAAAATACATAGTCACTTACTTTGAACGGGAAGCTTGATGTCGCTTTCGTCATCCCATCATTCTTTTTATTTGACCAAATACTAAATTGTGATTCATATGTATCTTTCTCATGATGTAATTGAAGAAGTACATTCACCGTTTGGTCGGTTCCATCCTGGTGTAAAGAAAAGGTAGCAGATGATGCTTCCTTATTCACTAATCGTCCATTTTTGTAATGACTCCCGATAAACGTAATACTCTTATTCTTCTTCGTTAATCCTTTCAGTGTCAGAGCCACCTTTTCATTAGCCGTTGCTGCTTCTAGTAAGTTTTTTTCTTTTTTTGAGAGTTTCATTTGTTCGATGGTTACTTGGCTTTTAGTGGCAGACTCTGTTTTTATGGTCGAAACCGTCTTCTCGGTTGTCGTGGTTTCTTCGGCCTTCTCGCCGCATCCAGCTAATAGAAAAACTGTGAAGAAAAGAATGCTCCATTTTTTAAACATTGTGATCTCCTTTGGTGCTTTTTATTTCCTATTATACTAAAAAAAGGTTAAGAGAATTCTCCTAACCTTTTGCTTTTTTCTGTTTCATGGCTGATAGGAATGCCACAATGAGAAAACTCACAGCAAAAATCACCATCATATAAATAAAAAAGTTTGGCTTGATCTGAAAAGTAAATGCGGAAGAGCCTTCCATTTCAAAAGCGAGACTGTTAAATAATAAAGCATCGTTCGTTTTTGATTGAAATAAATGATAGAACAGTACGCCGATTGTCAGCATCGGAAAGCCTAAAAATCCTAGAAAACTACCAACTATCGCGCCTTGTTTCATCGCCTGTACGTTCATGATCGTTGTCCTCCCATTCCCCCAAGCAATAGCTGCTTCATAATGGACTTACCATCCCCCATAAACGGAAGAAGATAGAGTAATTGAATAAAATACGTGATTGAAAAAATGAAAAATCCTGTCGAAACCGGGTTTTCTTTTAGAAATAAAATGGTCACAATGATGCCTGCTGCGCCAATCACACCGGGAACAAGCGGACCAAGCAGCGTAATCCATACCTGCTTTTTCTGAAATGGATCTAATACGGGCCTTACAAACTTCACTGACATCATGTCACTCGCAAAAAAGCCTTGAGGCCCATCCCGCCCTGCAAATTTTCGATGCGCATAGCCATGTGCCGCCTCATGTAAGGCGGTTCCGGTAATTAACCCGAAATAAATAATCGTAAAATAAATCGCAATGGCTGCAATCGACGGATCAGGAATGAATAAAAAAGCGATCCCTGCCATGACCATGAAAAGCATCCAGAAAAAGATGATTTTACGTGTCACCATGAGCAAAGCCGTCCCAAAAATGTGAAGGAACGAGTGACCAGTACAATCAAATCGTTCCTTCATTTTGACTTGATACTGCTTGAAAAATTGACAGCAGGCTGTCACAATCCGATATGGTGAATGATAATGAATAGACAGCAAGTGATGCTGATTCAATCCCATCATCAGCTGATAAAAGTCACGAGCAATCACCGACTCATCGACCTGAAACAAATCGGCGAGCTCTGCGGTAATACTCGCTTCAGTTCTTCTACCGTCCACTTTCGTTAACATATGATAGGCACTTTCATTGATCGGGAGTGTGCTTCCATACTGCGTATCCGTGAGATGCCTCTTTTGTAAGGTCACATACGGCGCTAGTGCCGGTACCCGCTCAACCTTTAGCTTATTGTTAAGAAGTTGAATCATGTGAATACCTCCATGAAAAACCTTTGTATATGGCAAAGATGAGCAGCCCCTCAAATGCAGCCATAAGCAGCCACTGAAGCGCTTGACTAGACGCCCCTATGACATAGTTTCCAATAAAAACAATCGGAATCATGAGTAAAATAAGCGCTCCAAATGAAAAAATACCTGTATAGGGATTGTTTCGATCAAGAGGAAGTAAAATACCTACCACATAAAAGAGCGCAGTCGCATTGCATAACACAGCGGCACCAATCAGTGCGTGCCAAATCTGATCAGGAAGCGTCAGCGTTGTCAGCATGAATAAAACAATTTGCAGTACACCTACGAGCAGAAGGCCGATAAATTTATATAAAGCCACTTCCCAAGATCTCAGACCAAATGTTTTATACATGCCCAGCATTCGTTTATCGTTGCCAAACGAATTGAAGGCTGTTAAACCAGCAAGAGCGCATAGAACAAAAAATGCTTCATCTTCAAAGCGGAATCCAAACTGATAACGGACGAATAAGATCACAATGAGGAGAATAAGAAAGTTTAAAATGTTTTCTTCATTTCGCACCTGTGACTTCATTTCCTTCACAATAAGCGACCACTTCTTTGAAGAAGAGAACGGCAGCTTGTGTAAAAAGGTTAGCGCTTTTTTCTCTGCCATAATCGGCATCATCGCAAGAGAAAGAAATGCCCCGCCTGCCGATAAGAGGATGAACAGAATCAAAATGGCATAATTTACCCCTTCAGGAGGCATTCCTTGTGCCGCTAGGAAAAACGGAGCTGTCAAATACATCAAATGATAATCAAACTGAATATATGATTGCTGAATTTGACTAATATCAAAATGCGTCAATCCATACGCCACGACCAGTGCCAATAAAACAAATATCGCTGCAAATTTTTGCAACGGTAATTTTAATTTCAAAACGAGTAAATAAGTGATATTGTAAATAAACTGGAGCAGCATTAAGACAAAAAGCGACTGCAAAAGCACCATCAAAAAGAAAGTGAAGATAAAAAAAATACCAATTCCCTGGGCAATAAAATTAGGTAAAAGCAGAATGCCGATAAAAAATAAAACAAGCCCTGCCACCACTGTCACCATCGGAATGAAGTATCCAAAACTTTTCTGAAAGGTAGAGAGCGGGAACCAGCTGAGCTGCATAGAAAACCGGTCTTGTTCAGGTGTTCTGACCTTGATCAAAACGAATAACAAGCTTGTAAAAATAGAGGCATTGATCGCCATTGACACGACAAGTAATCCAAGTGAACGTTCATCTCCATTTAAGAAAGCCTTCATAAAGACACCTGTAAAGCTGTATCCGATAATGGCTCCCATTGTAACGGCAAACAAAAAGAATAAGACCACAATGATTCGCTTCGTTTGAGTATCAAAGAGCTTATACATCTCCTGCTGCCACATTTTAAGCATCATTTTAGAAATGATTAATGATTTCATCAAAATGTGCACCCCTATCACTTAACATTGAAGCTTTCAGAAACACCTGTTCCAGTGTGCTTGATTGATACTTCTCCTTTAAGGCTGAGACCGTCCCTTCATCCATTTTATTTCCTTTAGAAATAATGGCGATTTTGTGGCACAGCTCTTCCGCTGAAAGCATATCATGCGTTGAAAGCAAGATCGCACCATGGTGCTCGGCATACCGCTTCATCAGTTTCTTTGTGTTTATAACCGCTTCAATATCAAGTCCTCTAAAGGGCTCATCCATGATCACCAATTGACTATCAAGCATAAATGCAGCAATTAGCTGTGTCTTTTTTTTCATCCCATGTGAATAGGTTTCGATCGGTCTTGATAAAGCCGAGTCCATATCAAACAGTTCAATTAGTTGATTTCTTCTGTGAATTGTTTTACATTCATACATAGAAGAAACAAAATCTAAATATTCAGCACCAGTCAATGCTTCAGGGAGCAGCAGGTCATCTGGAACATAGGCTACTTGTTTTTTAAAGGATGGTTCATCATTTGGGACGTCCTGCAAGTGAATCCTTCCTTCTGTATGCTTAATAATGCCGAGTATACAGTTAATCATCGTTGTTTTACCCGAACCATTCGGTCCAGCAACAGCAACGATTTGATGAGGGTCGATCTTTAAATGAAAATCATTGACAGCAGTCACGTTATTTTTATACGTCTTGGTTAAATTCTCGATCGTAAACATATAACCTCCAAGTGTCTGCATATTCTTTAAAACAGATCAGGCTAAACCGCCCGCCACAGACGGTTTAGCCCTGGTGTCTTATCTAAGAAGCAAAAAGATGAATCCTAAGTATAGCTACTTACATTCAATTTTGACTTTTAAGCCACTTTCCCACTGAACGGCTCCTGTAAAGCTACCCTTGCCGTTTGCGATACACCAAACTGCTGCTCCTAGAACGACTGTTGCTCCCAATCCAAGAAGGACAGCAACAAATACTAAGAACCAAGCTTGGTCCATAATAGCAGGTTCCATAGTGGAATAGTCAACTTGCGGCGCTGCATAAGTCATACTTTTCACCTCCCAGCTTATGATGATCGTATCATAGGCGTCACACGCCAAACATCTACAGAACATCCCATTTTTGACCGAACATACATTTGATTAAAATGTGACTTTTTATTCAATTATTCACTTTCATCTGTTTAAACCCTCTCTTATTTACTAGATTTTGACACCCCATAAGAACCACAAAACCCATTTAATGTCATTTGCGCCATCTTTTTTCTTCTTTTTTTCAAATAGTCCATATTTATCATCTATCATATTTATTCTTTCTTTTTTGTGAGATAGAAAGAATTCCCCCGATATATCAGATATAAAAGTCCTGATTATATGTCGCAATAATGCCAATTATGAAATATTTACTGATCATTCCGATAAAAGAGTGAGCACATTTTCCTTCTTCTCTTGACTCTAAAAATATGTATATACAAGAAAATCGATTGGGAAAAAAGCCCTTACCTTGTTCAGCACTACACAACAAATGACTCGCCTATTCTATGAAAAAAAGCAAAGCAGCCATGTCAGACTGCTTTGCTTTTTCAAATTTATGAGGAACTAGCAGCAGAGGCTGCATCTGGAAAATGATTGTTCCCAATGATTTCACCGGCTGGCACAGAGAGTCCTGTATCCCCGGATCTCTTAAATGGAAGGAGCGGGAAAACAAGCTCTGCTAAATAATAAGCTTCTTCTAGGTGCGGGTATCCAGAAAATATAAATGTATCAATGCCTAGAGACTGGTATTCTATGATACGATCTGCTACTGTTTGCGGATCTCCGACGAGTGCTGTTCCTGCACCGCCGCGTACTAAACCAATGCCTGCCCAAAGATTTGGGCTGATTTCAAGTTTGTCTTTCCTCCCTTGGTGCAATTCCACCATTCGTCTTTGACCCACTGAGTCCATCCCCTGTAACACTTTTTGCGCCTCATCAATGGTTTTTTGATCTAAATGACGAATCAGATGTTCCGCTGCCTGCCATGCCTCCTCTTCGGTATCTCTCACAATCACATGAAGACGAATGCCAAACTTCACCGTTCTTCCTTCCTTTTCAGCCTGCTTCTTCACTTGTGTAATTTTCTCTTTCACTTGTGCAGGCGGTTCGCCCCAAGTTAAATAAACATCTGTATGCTTGGCGGCTGCTTGAATTCCTGCTGCTGATGATCCGCCAAAAAAGACTGGTGGATGGGGGGTTTGAGCTGGTGGGAATAACAGGCGGCCATTTTCTGCTTGTAGATGTTTGCCATGAAATTGTACATTTTCTCCTTTCAATAACCGCTTCCAAATCGTCAAAAACTCTTCTGTTGCCTCATAGCGTTCATCATGAGAAATGAACAGCCCATCTCCTTCAAGCTCCTCTTTACTTCCCCCTGCTACCACATTAATCAGCAGTCTCCCGCCTGAAAGACGATCTAATGTAGACGTCATTCTAGCAGCAACAGACGGCTGCATCAGCCCTGGTCTAAGAGCCACGAGAAACTTTAAATGAGTGGTTTCCGCAGCTAAAGCAGCTGCCGTCAGCCATGGATCTTCACAGGATCTCCCAGTAGGCAGCAAGACCCCTGTATAACCAAGCTGATCAGCTGCTTGAGCAATCTGTTTAAAATATGGATAGTCTGCCTGTCTTGCCCCTTTTGCTGATCCTAAATAACGGCCGTCTCCATGCGTTGGAATAAACCATAAAATATTCATAACATCGCCCCCTTTTATTATTCACCTTGATAACTAGTGCGCCACTTGAGCAGACGCTTTTCTAACAGACGTACAAATGAATCTGTCAGCTTACCTACTACTGCAAAGATGATAATTCCTACAAACACTTTATCCGTTTGAGAGAATTGCCTTGCATCCATAATCATATAGCCGACCCCGCTGCTTGAACCCATCAACTCAGCTACCACTAAACCAAGCCAAGCAATTCCTAATGACAGTCTCACGCCCAGAAGAATATGAGGAAGAGCAGCCGGTAAAATCAGCTTTGTGATGCTTTGATACACATTAAACTCTAAGGCGCGAGCCACATCAAACAGCTTATTATCTACACTGCGAATACCTAGAAACGTATTAATATAAATCGGAAAAAAAGCCCCAAGTGCAATCAATAAAATTTTCGCTGTTTCATCAAAACCAAACCAGAGGATGAATAAAGGAGTGACCGCTAAATGTGGAACGGTTCTCAGCATTTGCAAGGTCGGATCTACATAATGCTCTGTTTTTTTAGAAAACCCTACGCATACGCCCAGCAAAAGACCTAAGCCTCCCCCTAGCAAAAATCCACATATCGCTCGATAAAGGCTGATGTATAGATGGCCAAACAGTTCACCAGAACGAATCAACTCTCGAAAGGATTCTGCAATCAAGACAGGCGAAGGCAAGACAGTGGAAGAAACGATTTGAGAACCAGCTATGATCTGCCAAACCGCAATAAGTAGAACAGGTAATACCAGTCCCTTTAACTTATATAAAGAAGAAGCTTTTCTCCTTTTTTTCTTTGACCGCTCGATTTTAGATGCTAAAGCCGGATTCGATACAGCTTTCATTCATCCATCTCCTCTTTCAGCATTTTTTCAATAAACGAATTATCTACAACCTGATTAACATCAATTTTCCGCTGGATCGCCTTTTTTTTGTATTGAAAATCAGCGGTATGCTGCTGGGCATTGATGATCTTCTTAGAAATGGGCTTATTGAGTGGCTCCGTATTGTTTAATACTTGTGTGACAACCTTCTTATCTAAATTTTTTAAACGCGCATATAGAGTAACAGCCTCTTCTGGATGTGATTTCTGCCACTTCACCGCATGGTCATATACCTTTAAGAATTTCACCACTAGTTCAGGATGCTGATCAGCAAACTGAGTTCGAACAAGTGTGAAACCTGGAGAATATAAATCGGTCGCTTCCCCATTCACCAGCAGCTTTGCTCCTTTCTTTATCGTTTCAAGTGATAAGAACGGCTCCCAGATCGACCAAGCATCAACGGACCCATTTTCAAATGCTGATATCGCTTCATCTGGCTGAAGCTGAATGATCTGAACATCCTTCGCAGATAAACCTGCCTGATCTAATACTTTGTATAAAAAGTCAAAGCCGCTGCTCCCTTTAGCGACAGCAATTTTTTTCCCTTTTAAGTCTTCTACTTTTTGAATCTCACTGTTCTTATTCACTAAAATACCGTTCGCTTTCAGCCCATCCTGAGATAAACCAATTTCCTTAAAATCAATACCAGCTGCCTGACCTGCTATAACAGGTGAGTTTCCAACTTGCGTGAAATCTAATTGATTTGCAGCAAGTCCTTCAAATTGGGGAGGTCCACTTTGAAACTCCACCCACTTTACCTTCACTCCTTCTTTTTCAAATGATTGTTCAAACCACCCCTTTTCCTTTGCTAAAAGCAGCGGGCTCAAACTTTGCTGAATCCCAATCCTAATTTCTTTCACCTTGTTTTCCGAGCCGTCTGCTGCTTGATCACACCCTGCTAAAACAAGCAGCAGACTCAAAAAGATAACGATCATTTGTTTCTTTTTCATGCGATTTCCCCTCCCTAAATCCCTAAGCCATCGGTTAGTAACAATTCATCTGTTTTCTCAAATTCTGAAAGCACCTTTTGTCTTAAGCTTTGAAAAGCGGTTGACGTTCTATCACGCGGAAAAGGCAGGTTCACAGGAAGAATCTTATGGATTCGGCCAGGTCTCGCTTGCATTAGCACAATTTCATTTCCTAAATAAATCGATTCATCAATATCATGAGTTACGAGCATCATCGTTGTTTTTTTCTCCTGCCAAATGTCCAGCAGCACATCCTGCAAGTGTTTTCGTGTGAATGCATCCAGTGCACCAAATGGTTCATCCAGCAATAAGATCTCCGGATCACGAAGGAGTGCTCTCGCAATGGCAACCCGTTGTGACATTCCTCCTGAAAGCTCATGTGGATAAGCATGTTCAAATCCTTTTAATCGAACAATTTCAATCAATTCATCCACTTTGCGGCGTACATCCTGTTGTTTTAAATTGAAATTGGCCGCTATGTTTTCTTCAACCGTCAGCCATGGAAACAGGCGGTGTTCCTGAAAGATAAAGCCCTGTTTCATTCCTGGTTCTGTGATCCGTCTGCCTCCTATCAAAATTCGCCCATCATACGCTGTGTCGAGGCCGCTTATGATCTTTAGCAATGTACTTTTCCCACATCCGCTCGGACCTATCACTGTTACAAATTCACCGGGAATAATGCTCAATCTTAAGTCTTCAAGTACCCGAATGGTCTGTTTGTCTTTCCAAAAGGATTTATCCACAATATCAATTGAAATCGTCATTGAAACCTCCACTCCTCTTACAATCAGATAAATACACAGAAAGGCCCTTATCCCAAAAAAGAGATAAGAGCCTTCGCGTTGTCCGATCAGCTAATCATATTGATTTGTTAGCACCATCCTAAATCATATTAATCCCATAAATCAACTCAAATTTATAAAATGATTATTTTGTCCTTGTATGCTTTTCATCAATCCGATCGTAAATCGCTTCTATTCGTTCCTTGTTACTGTAAATCTCATATTTGTTCCGCTCAATCAAGATATCGAGTGTCAGATCCATATGTTTTCTGTATTTTTTTCGTTTTTTCTTTTTTTCCATCTTCTTCATCCTTTCTCATTCAAATAAAAAAAGGCTCTTCACTCATATTTGAGTGATAGAGCCTTCGGTTGACCGATCAGCCATTCTTGTTCGTGTTTTCAGTATGCTCATGTTAATACACACTATTCCTACCTGTCAACTATATTTATTGTTTTTTCAGATTTATCTAAAAAATGATTGACCGAGCAGGGAACAAGATTTATAGTCTTATTAAATATTTCTTATCAAAACAGTTGGTTTTATCTAACAAAAGGAGGATACACACATGTCAGAAGAACGTCCATTTCGTTTAGAAACAAAAGCCATTCACGCAGGTCAGGAGCTTGATTCAGCGACCTATTCAAGAGCCGTGCCTATTTACCAAACGAGCTCATTTGGTTTTAGAGACAGTGAGCATGCAGCGAATTTATTTGGTCTTCAGGAACCGGGAAATATTTATTCACGTATTATGAACCCTACAAATGACGTATTTGAAAAGCGTATCGCTGAGCTTGAAGGTGGAATTGGTGCACTTGCTGTTTCTTCTGGACAAGCAGCGACGACTTATTCTATTTTAAACATCGCAGGAGCCGGAGATGAAATCGTTTCCTCAAGCAGTCTTTATGGCGGCACCTACAATTTATTTGCCCATACACTCAAAAAACTCGGAATTACTGTAAAATTTGTCGATTCATCCAACCTTGAAGAACTCGAAGCAGCGATCACTGACAAAACAAAGGCAGTTTATGCAGAGAGCATTGGGAATCCAAAAGGCGACATTTTACATATTGAAGCCATCTCAGCCATTGCACACAAGCATCATATCCCGCTTATTGTTGACAATACACTCGCCAGCCCTTATTTATTAAGACCTATCGAGTTTGGTGCAGACATTGTCGTCCACTCAGCGACGAAATTTATTGGCGGCCATGGTACATCAATTGGCGGCGTCATCGTTGATAGCGGCCGATTCCCTTGGGCTGACAGCGATAAGTTTAAAGGGCTGACTGAACCAGATCCAAGCTATCACGGGCTGACCTATACAGAAGCAATTGGAGAAGCGGCTTATATCACAAAAGCACGAGTACAGCTATTACGTGATTTAGGGGCAGCTCTGTCGCCATTCAACTCATTTTTACTTCTGCAGGGCTTAGAAACATTACACCTTCGTCTTGAGCGGCATAGTGAAAATGCCTTGAAAACAGCACAATTCTTACAGGATCACCCTCTTGTCAATTGGGTAAGCTATCCAGGTCTTGAAAGTCACGAATCATATGAGCTTGCTCAAACCTATTTACCAAAAGGACAAGGCGCGATCCTCACATTCGGTATTAAAGGTGGACGCGAAGCAGGTAAAAAGCTCATTGATTCTGTCCAGCTTTTCTCCCATCTCGCAAACGTGGGTGATTCTAAATCCCTCATCATTCACCCTGCCAGCACAACGCATCAGCAATTAAGCGAGGCAGAACAAAAAGCGACAGGTGTCACACCAGAGCTCATTCGTTTATCTGTTGGAACAGAAGCGATTGAAGATATTCTTGCAGATCTTGAACAGGCGATGACAAAAAGTCAGTCTGAATGACAATGACATAGAAAAAAGCACACGGCTGTGTGCTTTTTTATTGTTTATTAATGATTGAGTAATCGAATGTCTTGGAAAGGATAAAATACAAATGAGGTAGTTCCTTGAATATCACGCTTTGTAAAAAGACCTAAGCCGTTGCGGCTGTCCATTGAATTTTGGCGGTTGTCCCCCATGACAAAGTACTTTCCTTTTGGAACAGTCAAAGGGCCAAAATCAGGTGTCAGCAAGGTGCCATCTGCAGCTGCTTTCTTTTTGTTTGACGCTAAGTAAGGCTCCGCCACTTTTTTTCCATTAACATATAGCTGATCATTTTTCATTTCAATTTTATCACCAGGTAAACCAATCAATCGTTTGACATAATGAGTGCTGCGGTCTTCCCCATCAAGAACAATGATCTGTCCCCGTTTATAATCACCGAAATAATCAACCGTTTTATTCACAAACACCCGCTCTGTGTTATGCAGTGTTGGGTCCATAGAAGTCCCCTTCACAATATACGGTGCGAATAAAAAGTTCCGAATGATAAAAACAGCAATAAATGCGATTAAGATGGCTTTGATCCAGCCCCATAATTCTGATTTCTTTTTTTGTGTTTTTGTATTTGTTGTCATAAGCTCCTCCTGAATTCCCCAAGGACGAAATGTGTGTCACCAGCTGCCAGCCGGCGTCACGCTTGTTTCTCCCTAAATATAAACATATTTTGCCAACAAATCAAGCGAAGAGAGAGAAAAAGGCAAGCACCTTTCTGTGCTTGCCCAAAACTCAGTTAGTTAGCAGAAGAATCCGCTTCTTTTTCTTTGTTTGCTTTACCATAGAAATAATCCGATGGATTCACTGGTTTGAAATCAGATAACTTATGGAATCGAAGTAGATCCCTATAGAGCACTTTATCTGAAAGACTTAACTGATTATCAACACGGGCTTTAATCGCCTCTGTCTTTTTATTTTGTTTCACCACTTTACCTGTTTTCGTATCATAAACGGTATTATCGACAAGTGTGTATTTCGGTGTCACATAGTTTCCATTACGGAAGGCAACAGTCTCATCATGCTTTTTAGAGAATAAGTCTGTTCCAAAATTCACGAATTCATTTGAATCGATACCTTGTAAGTGAAGAAGTGTTGGCATAACGTCGACTTCACCACCATACGTATGGTTCACGCCGCCCTTCTTACCAGGAATACGAATCATGAGCGGAACACGCTGGTTTTGTGCATTTTGATAAGGAGTGATTTCTTTCCCTTGAATTTCACTCATTGCACGGTTATGGTTCTCAGAAATACCGTTATGGTCACCATATAATAAAATGACTGAGTCTTTATACATACCTGATTTTTTCAAGTCTTTGAAGAATTGCTCTAATGACTCATCTAAATATCTTGCTGTTTGGAAATAGTTATCGACTGTTTTATCGCCAGTTGTTGCCTTAGCGATTGTCGCATCTTTTTCATCTAAATTAAATGGATAGTGATTTGTCAGTGTCATTAAATGTGCATAAAATGGCTTTTTCATTGATTCTAGCATTGGAATTGATTCTTTGAAGAACGGTTTATCCTTCAGACCCATATTCACAAGGTTTTCTTCATCCATGTTGTAATAGGAAGCATCAAAGAATTGATCAATTCCCATATGTTTATAAATCGTGTCACGGTTCCAGAAAGATTTATAGTCCCCATGAAGTACTGCACTCGTATAGCCTGCTTTTTGATCTAGGATGGCAGGTAGTGATTGAAAGGTATTTTCACCCTTTGTAACAAATGCTGCTCCCTCTGGCAGGCCAAACATACTATTATCCATCATCAGCTCAGCATCTGATGTCTTCCCTTGACCTGTCTGATGGAAGAAGTTATCGAAATACGTAAAGTCGTCTTTCCCATGAGCCAGTTTGTTTAAGAATGGAGTCACTTCTTCTCCATTTAATTTGTAGTCAATTAAGAAAGACTGGAAGCTTTCTAAATGAATTTTAATAATGTTTTTGCCTTTTGCTTTACCAAAATACTCTGCATTTGGCTTCGCATAGTGAGATGACGTATAGTTCACAACATCCGTTAAATCTTCACTGCTTGCATTTGCTACCTGTGTTGCGTTTTGTGCTGCTTGTACCCCATCATAAATCGTATAGTTATAAACACCTAAGTATTTGACAACATACTTATGATCAAAGGTTCTCGTTAATAATTCTGGACGATCCTTTTCAGCCAAATGAAGGTTTACAAAGAACAGTCCAATACCTGCAGCTACAATTAGCAGTGCAAACGTCTTTTTCATTTGGAACTTCTTCACTTCTGGTCTCCAAATGACAATCGCAATCAAAATGATAATATCAAGGAAGTATAAAAGGTCATGCGGCTTAATGCTTGCTAGCACACCGCCAGTCATGCCTCCCCCAAGATTTCCTGCCTGCTTCATTGTTGAGAAAGTCAAAAAGTCATCAAAGAAACGGTAATACGCTACATTTGCATATAAAAGTGCGGTCATAATAAAATCAATAACAATTAAAACAATGGCAGATTTACGCCCCTTCAAAAAGAGAGCAAGTCCAAAAAACACGATGGCTGAACTAAATGGATTCAATAAGAGAAGCCCCTCTTGAAAAGAACCTTTTACTCCTAAATTAAAGTCCATTTTGTAGGCTGTGTACGATTTAGCCCAGAATAAAAGGACAGCCAAAACAAAAAAGCTATATTTGTTTGCAAATATTTTTTTCATAAAACCTCTTCTTTCTTATCATCGTTCTGATATAAATGAAATCATAAAAAATTTACATTCATTTTGCAAATGTAAATCTTCTTCGCCAAGCATGCCGATGCTCTGTCTCCGCCGGATACATGCGCTCCTTTAATATAACGAATGAGAAGCATCATAAGTTTCAAAAAAAATACGAGTAAATAAAAGGAAAAATATCCATTTACATTAAATTTACGCACACTTCATGTTTTAGTGGATGAAGAAGGTTTTGTAAATCACTCAGTATTACTTTACTTTTTTCATCTATTCGTGTCAAAGTAATTATAAAGAAAAGGAAGAATCACCTAGGCTTTTCGACTCATTTACCTAAATTTATACAAAATTCGATCCTTGCTTCTTTTATTGTGACTCAACCTCCATTAATCCATGTACCTCCCTAAAAAAACAGTTTTAAACAAAAAAAGCTTGATTTCCCCTACTGATGTGCGGTGTGATAAAGAGGTAGAACTTGATCACAACACTTATATGTTCATGACAAAAAAATCAGGCTGGAGGACATCACATGAAGATTAACAAACAAATCAACACTTTTGAAGAGAGATTTTCAGAAGATGTAGTCACTATCATTGCTGTTACAGGACCTTCTGGCGTAGGGGCAGGAAAAGCAGGCCAGGCACCTCTTTGGACCGCTTCTATTCCACTGATTGCTTGGAAAGAAAACGGTCATATCATAACCGAAAATGTAAGACTTTGCTGGCTAACAGATGACGAGGGATTAAGGGAAAAACAGGCACAATTACATAAAGAATCAATCGTTACACTTCAGGTTCGAAAAGGCGAAGGTGAATTCATGCTTGTATCTTTAATCAATACAGATACACAGGATCAAGCGCTTCAAGAAATTTTAGAAGAAGCCCAAAAGCCTGTGTATTATCATGATGATACACTTGGCACCTTTGAGTTAGTAAAAGGACTAGACTTATTTGAAAAAACCATCCAATGGAGCAATGAAGAGTGCCTTCTCTACTTTAACCTCGAAGAAGATGAAAAAATAAATGACTCTCTTCGAACAGCAAACCACCTCATGCAAGAACAGGCCAAATGGGATTCTTCTATTAAATCATTTGCCGCAAATCAGCTGATAGATCTAGCAAAGGATTGGCAGGAACAGGACGAATCAGCTGAAAAGCAAGAAGAACTCACACTGAATCAATTTATAAACCGCATTTCAATTGAAAGCCTGCATGTTTACCCTGAGGGAGAGTTTGAAGTCTACTATCATGACGGTGATTTATTTTGGGGTCATGTCATTATTGTCACAGGAAATATAAATGGCACATTTCATGATGCACACATTGCAGGCTAAAGGCTGGAGGAATAACCCATGGAAATCAAAGCTTTTCAAGAATTAAATCTAATCGGGAAAACGCCAGCCATCGCCAAAATTGGCGGCTTCCGTCCTGATCCAGCTGTACACAGCTGGTTTGCAGGTCATTTTTTCATCGATCCTAATCAAGGCTGGCCGATAGATCAAGATGGAGCCATGATTCCGATTTTACAAATTTATTTACCAGAAGTGCCAGGAGGAATGAACGGCTTCAATGAATGTAAGCTGATTCAAATTTTTCTTAATCAGAATACACTTCCGATTGATCTCACCAAAAACGGTGAAGGCTGGAAGCTCATTGAATATTCATCAATCGAAGGTTTAGAAGTAGCTGAAACTCCTGAAGAAGTGAGAGGGCTCAAAGCTTTTCAAATCCAATGGAACGAAAGTGAGCAAAGGGACTTCCCTTGCTGGGAAGAGGCATGGTCATATGTGGACCTAACAGAAGTAAACGAAAGTGAAGAAGCGACAGACCACTTCTTTAATCAATACACAAATTATTCGTTCACAAAAATCGGTGGATATGGGGCGTATATTCAATCCCCGCCCCATCAACAACAAGGCGAATTCATGCTCCAAATCGCCTCAGAAGAAAAACCTCGTTTCATGATTGGTGATAACGGCACGATGTATTTCTATTATGACCAAGAATCAAAAGAATGGTTTATGCACTGGGATTGTTTTTAATGTTTATTGAATGAAACCTCGCCTTCTCCTAAACGTAATGAGTAACAATGAAAGGAGGCAGCAAAATGGGATTCATTCTAGACATCTTTTCACTTGCTGTGTATATCCCTTTTCTACAAGTGGATGAAGAGGAGATCTCGAGGAACGCAGCACATCTCAAAAAATATAGCTGGTTTCAAACACTATTACATGAACAAACTTGCAGGGAGCTCATCATTTATGATCCCGATGTTCGACGTGTCATAGGCAGGTTTAAAACGGAGAAACTCCATAAGAAGCGATACAACTTAAGATGCGAACGTAAATTACTGCAAGCATTACAACGCGCATTCTAAACTGACAACAAGAGCCGCACTTTCCTGTGGCTCTTGTTTATCAATTGAATCGTTCCTTTTGAAGAAAACATTTGACGCCTGGACAACTCTCCCCGTATATTATGTATAAATCCATCTTTTTCAAAGAAAAGGGGGCCTCACATGCGCTTATTTAAGAACTGGAGAAAAAAGCAGCCTGCACAGCAAATCACTTCAGAAAAGCAAGAAGACAGCATCCCAGTCAACTTCTCCACACTTCCCTTTGGCACAGACACCGTCGATGATTTTTTGTTCAACCTAGACCTGACCTCCAAGCTCACAGATCCCTATAAAGAAACAGATACGAACAAGCTTACCTAGATCTTCGTAAATTCTCATCCAATACTGGATGATTTTTTTATACTCAATGAAAGGTGTATCCAATGAAAACATATTATATCGTCAGACACTGCCAAGCAGATGGACAATCTAAAGCTGCAGCTTTAACCCCACAAGGCATCACTCAATCTCATGAACTGGCACAGTTTTTTTCCAGCATTCATCTCAATCAAATTATCTCAAGTCCTTATAAACGAGCGATCCAAACTACTGAGCCCCTTGCTCATGCAAAACAGCTCGAGATAAAAATCGATCAGCGCCTCTCTGAACGTGTATTAAGCAGCAAACCAATAGACGATTGGTTTGAGAAGCTAAAGCTCAGTTTTACAGACTTACATATGACCTGTGAAGGCGGAGAATCGAGCCAAGAAGCCATGAATCGTATTGTAGAAGCACTACACGAACAAATAAAATTAGAAAAAGATCATACCCTATTCGTCACACATGGCAATATCATGAGCCTGCTTCTTAAACACGCTGATCCAACGATTGGATTCGAGGAGTGGAAGAAACTAAGCAATCCAGATGTCTATATTCTGAAATATTTTAGTCCAGATCATATAGAAACAAAGCGAATATGGCATTAAAAAACGGCAGAATGAACTCTGCCGTTTTCTCATCTATTGCTGATAATAAAATGCCTCTACCCACTCATACGGTTTCTTACGCTCCGCACACCATGTCATAAAGCCTCTTGTCTCCGTCTGCTGAAACGCCATCCAGTCCTTTAAAAGCTGGCCATAATAGACGGCTTGTTTTTGAACATTGGTACGAATTCTTTTATTTTGAATCAGCATCATAACATTTTCAATCCCTTGAATTCTCTCTTGATCCTTCTCATAGGTGCTTAAATAAAGATCTTCATGTATATGGTGAAACGAATACCACAAGGCCGATAAATAGATTTCACAAATTTGAACAATCACACGCTGTTCCTTGCTGCCCCCAAGCTCTAGTGCCTTCAATAAATGAGGCAGCCCTTCTCCCTGATGTACAAACAAACCTTGCCAGCGATACGGTCTTACATCCAATGGGTCAACTTTCTCCCACGTTTGAAAAACAGGCTGGATCACCTCATTTACCAGCGGATACACAAGCAGATGATGATCATCCTCAAACCGTTCAATCCACTGAAACAGCCAAGCAGCAAATTCACGCTGTTCTTCAAAATCGTTCTCCTTCATCTCTTCAATAAAGGACTGAAGAAAGTTTAGCGCATCTTTACGCAGACCCTGTTCTTTTCTCACACAGTACTGTCTAAAAAGAGGATAATCATTTACTCCCTCGTCTTGAATGATAGCCTGTAATATCGTCTTCGTTTGCATGATCACAACGCCGCCTCTTTACATCCATTCTTTTCTATGTTCATGAATAAATTGAATGTCTTTTTGATAATGTTCAAGATATCCTTCTTGAATCATGTTTTGAAAAGCGATATCACCCTCACACGCTTGTCGTTTCATATACTGACATAACCCTTCTAAACGAAGCAGCACCATATCCAAATAATCTTCTGCTATTTCCTCGCCATAAGATTCAAAAAACAGTTTGACTCTATGCTTTATCTGGTCTGCATGGTCTAATGAAAGATAATTCACGACCTCCCCTGTTTCAGTGCGAAAAAATCTACTGAGAGGCACACATGTATAAAGGGTATATGCGATATCCCAAAGCCTTGGACCAGGAGCAGCTACATCAAAATCAATAATCCCTACTGGTTTTTTATCCTTGAAAATGATGTTGTACATCGCAAAATCATTATGGCAAACAATCTCTATGTTGTTAGGCGTATTGTCCATTCGTTCCCAATCATCTGAAATGGAGAAGTCCTGAACAGCATCATGATAAAGCCTTAACATGCTCGCTATTTCTTTTAAAACATCGTGAGTACACATGTATTCTTTTAAAGGATCATGACCGGCCACGCCATCAATAAAGGACAATATCTCTCTACCTTGTTCATCAACCCCTAAAAACTTTGGAGCATAGGAGAAATTCTTTTTTTCTAAATGCTTTAGCAGCTTTCGTATATTGATATTGTCTGACTTTACTTCTCGACGAACCGTATCTCCAGAACGATATACGTTCGAGACATTGCCACCTGTCAATAACTCCTCATGATCATTTTGTTTTTTCATAAATTCTCCCCTCAAACTGGGTCACCATGTTGATGTCAGCTAAAGATGTGTATGTAACCACAAATATTCATTTAGTTACTCAAAGGTAGTACAACTGTTTTATGTGAATGTGCTGCTCCATTTTGTTTCCTTACATGGTTAAATGTATCTTATCAAATGTTGCAAATCATCTAAAGATTATTCTGCCAAAAGAAGTACATACTCATTATTTTCTAATAGGTTCCTATTTTTTATCTAAATTACTCATTTAAACCACAAAAAAACGTTTTACCACGAGGGTGAAACGTTAGGTTCATGGAAAAACCAATCATGAAAATTTTAAAAGATACCGGTGGCCGGGGTCGAACCAGCACTCCGTGATAAATTATTCTAAAAAGGCAAGGTATACCCTCTTAAAGTAAAGCCCCTGTTAATGAAAAGAATTAAAGTTCTTCCTGATATATTTCTAATTTTATCGGCTTTAAACTCAAAGGTATTTTAAACTCATGAATACTTTCAATATGATTAAAAAAATGATCGATATCGTCATAATCCATTGACCATTCTTCTACCACCTTTAACTTTTTTAACTCGCTTGTTGGTTTAAATAAAAATTCACAGTGTAGTTGTTCCATGTGAGAATATTCATCTTCTTCATAAACTGTAAACTGACGTACAAAGTCAAAATGAAATAGTTCCTCTCCTGTAAAATCATAGACACCACACTGAAATAAAATTTCTTTATCTTCTTCGCCCTCAACTGTCACCTTTGAAAAAGCCTTAAATGTTTCCCAAACCTTTTTTATATCATCGTTATCTTCACCAATGCTATCTTTAAGATAACTTTCAGCATTTTTAACCGTAATCATTACAACACCTCTTGTGTACAATTTATCCAATCCTTCTTCAATTATCCTGCCCCTTTAGTTTAATAATAAGGCAACCATCAATAAAGTAAAAGTTAATCTCCTTAATATGTTCCTCTTAGCTAATTCACCCTTTCAGCAGTGAACGCGATTTGAAGTAATTTTGTCGTATGAAGAAGCAGCTAAAAAACAAATAAAAAACGTCCTCCTACAATTTGTAGAAAGACGTTTTAAACGTTGATATTCCTTAATTCTTCTGTAATTGACGACAATAAAGAATATCTAAAACTAGATACCGGTGGCCGGGGTCGAACCGGCACTCCGTGAGGAACACGATTTTGAGTCGTGCGCGTCTGCCAATTCCGCCACACCGGCATGATCATTAAAGAGCGCATCTTATATTAAAAAACATGGTGCCGAGGGCCGGACTTGAACCGGCACGGTAGTCACCTACCGCAGGATTTTAAGTCCTGTGTGTCTGCCAATTCCACCACCCCGGCAGTCTTTTCAAAAAAGGCGACACCCGGATTTGAACCGGGGATAAAGGTTTTGCAGACCTCTGCCTTACCACTTGGCTATGCCGCCATTATTGGAGCGGAAGACGGGATTCGAACCCGCGACCCCCACCTTGGCAAGGTGGTGTTCTACCACTGAACTACTTCCGCACATCAACTGGGCTAGCTGGATTCGAACCAACGCATGACGGAGTCAAAGTCCGTTGCCTTACCGCTTGGCTATAGCCCAATAATAAAATGGGGCGATTGATGGGAATCGAACCCACGAGTGCCAGAGCCACAATCTGGTGCGTTAACCACTTCGCCACAACCGCCATAGATGTTATGAATCATATTAAGAAAATTGGCAGGGGCAGTAGGAATCGAACCCACACCGGAGGTTTTGGAGACCTCTGTTCTACCTTTAAACTATGCCCCTATGAAAATAAAAAATGGTGGAGGGGGGCGGATTCGAACCGCCGAACCCGGAGGGAGCGGATTTACAGTCCGCCGCGTTTAGCCACTTCGCTACCCCTCCACTTTTGAAAAACAGTGCCGGCAAGAGGACTTGAACCCCCAACCTACTGATTACAAGTCAGTTGCTCTACCAGTTGAGCTACACCGGCAAATAGTGGTGGCTCGGGACGGAATCGAACCGCCGACACACGGATTTTCAGTCCGTTGCTCTACCAACTGAGCTACCGAGCCAAGTATTCTTTTGAAAAATGGCGGTCCGGACGGGACTCGAACCCGCGACCTCCTGCGTGACAGGCAGGCATTCTAACCAACTGAACTACCGGACCATTTTGGTTGCGGGGGCAGGATTTGAACCTGCGACCTTCGGGTTATGAGCCCGACGAGCTACCGAACTGCTCCACCCCGCGACGATATAAAAGATATGGTGGAGGATGACGGGCTCGAACCGCCGACCCTCTGCTTGTAAGGCAGATGCTCTCCCAGCTGAGCTAATCCTCCGAATAAAAAATGCTGGTGTATATTCTATAAAAATGGTGACCCGTACGGGATTCGAACCCGTGTTACCGCCGTGAAAGGGCGGTGTCTTAACCGCTTGACCAACGGGCCCTTTATTATGTAAATTGTGGCGGAGAGCAAGGGATTCGAACCCTTGAGACGGGGTTACCGCCTACACGATTTCCAATCGTGCTCCTTCGGCCACTCGGACAGCTCTCCAAATTGGCTCCGCAGGTAGGATTCGAACCTACGACCGATCGGTTAACAGCCGATAGCTCTACCACTGAGCTACTGCGGAATGAAGAAAGCCTGGCGATGTCCTACTCTCACAGGGGGAAACCCCCAACTACCATCGGCGCTGAAGAGCTTAACTTCCGTGTTCGGCATGGGAACGGGTGTGACCTCTTCGCCATCATCACCAGACAATTTAGTGACAAAAGATATTATACTATGTATTGAAAATAAATCAAGAGATATTTTAAAAATGTTCTCTCAAAACTAGATAACAATGTTCATGCTTCACATCAGAATATAGGTTAAGTCCTCGATCTATTAGTATCTGTCAGCTCCACGTGTCACCACGCTTCCACCTCAGACCTATCAACCTGATCATCTTTCAGGGATCTTACTTCCTTGCGGAATGGGAAATCTCATCTTGAGGGGGGCTTCATGCTTAGATGCTTTCAGCACTTATCCCGTCCGCACATAGCTACCCAGCGATGCCCTTGGCAGAACAACTGGTACACCAGCGGTGCGTCCATCCCGGTCCTCTCGTACTAAGGACAGCTCCTCTCAAATTTCCTGCGCCCGCGACGGATAGGGACCGAACTGTCTCACGACGTTCTGAACCCAGCTCGCGTACCGCTTTAATGGGCGAACAGCCCAACCCTTGGGACCGACTACAGCCCCAGGATGCGATGAGCCGACATCGAGGTGCCAAACCTCCCCGTCGATGTGGACTCTTGGGGGAGATAAGCCTGTTATCCCCGGGGTAGCTTTTATCCGTTGAGCGATGGCCCTTCCATGCGGAACCACCGGATCACTAAGCCCGACTTTCGTCCCTGCTCGACTTGTAGGTCTCGCAGTCAAGCTCCCTTGTGCCTTTACACTCTGCGAATGATTTCCAACCATTCTGAGGGAACCTTTGGGCGCCTCCGTTACATTTTAGGAGGCGACCGCCCCAGTCAAACTGCCCACCTGACACTGTCTCCCTGCCCGATAAGGGCAGCGGGTTAGAAGGTCAATACAGCCAGGGTAGTATCCCACCGATGCCTCCACCGAAGCTAGCGCTCCGGTTTCCAAGGCTCCTACCTATCCTGTACAAGCTGTACCAACATTCAATATCAGGCTGCAGTAAAGCTCCACGGGGTCTTTCCGTCCTGTCGCGGGTAACCTGCATCTTCACAGGTACTATAATTTCACCGAGTCTCTCGTTGAGACAGTGCCCAGATCGTTGCGCCTTTCGTGCGGGTCGGAACTTACCCGACAAGGAATTTCGCTACCTTAGGACCGTTATAGTTACGGCCGCCGTTTACTGGGGCTTCAATTCGCACCTTCGCTTACGCTAAGCGCTCCTCTTAACCTTCCAGCACCGGGCAGGCGTCAGCCCCTATACTTCGCCTTACGGCTTCGCAGAGACCTGTGTTTTTGCTAAACAGTCGCCTGGGCCTATTCACTGCGGCTTCTCGGGGCTTTAACACCCTAAGAAGCACCCCTTCTCCCGAAGTTACGGGGTCATTTTGCCGAGTTCCTTAACGAGAGTTCTCTCGATCACCTTAGGATTCTCTCCTCGCCTACCTGTGTCGGTTTGCGGTACGGGCACCTCTCACCTCGCTAGAGGCTTTTCTTGGCAGTGTGGAATCAGGAACTTCGCTACTAAATTTCGCTCGCCATCACAGCTCAGCCTTTACGGGAAACGGATTTGCCTATTTCCCAGCCTAACTGCTTGGACGCGGATATCCAATACCGCGCTTACCCTATCCTCCTGCGTCCCCCCATTGCTCAAATGGTGAGGAGGTGGTACAGGAATATCAACCTGTTGTCCATCGCCTACGCCTTTCGGCCTCGGCTTAGGTCCCGACTAACCCTGAGCGGACGAGCCTTCCTCAGGAAACCTTAGGCATTCGGTGGACGGGATTCTCACCCGTCTTTCGCTACTCATACCGGCATTCTCACTTCTAAGCGCTCCACCAGTCCTTCCGGTCTGGCTTCACAGCCCTTAGAACGCTCTCCTACCACTGTTCGTAAGAACAGTCCGCAGCTTCGGTGATACGTTTAGCCCCGGTACATTTTCGGCGCAGAGTCACTCGACCAGTGAGCTATTACGCACTCTTTAAATGGTGGCTGCTTCTAAGCCAACATCCTGGTTGTCTAAGCAACTCCACATCCTTTTCCACTTAACGTATACTTTGGGACCTTAGCTGGCGGTCTGGGCTGTTTCCCTTTCGACTACGGATCTTATCACTCGCAGTCTGACTCCCAAGGATAAGTCATCGGCATTCGGAGTTTGACTGAATTCGGTAACCCGGTAGGGGCCCCTAGTCCAATCAGTGCTCTACCTCCGAGACTCTTACCTTGAGGCTAGCCCTAAAGCTATTTCGGAGAGAACCAGCTATCTCCAGGTTCGATTGGCATTTCACCCCTACCCACACCTCATCCCCGCACTTTTCAACGTGCGTGGGTTCGGGCCTCCATTCAGTGTTACCTGAACTTCACCCTGGACATGGGTAGATCACCTGGTTTCGGGTCTACGACCACGTACTCATGCGCCCTATTCAGACTCGCTTTCGCTGCGGCTCCGCATCTTCTGCTTAACCTTGCACGGGATCGTAACTCGCCGGTTCATTCTACAAAAGGCACGCCATCACCCGTTAACGGGCTCTGACTACTTGTAGGCACACGGTTTCAGGATCTATTTCACTCCCCTTCCGGGGTGCTTTTCACCTTTCCCTCACGGTACTGGTTCACTATCGGTCACTAGGGAGTATTTAGCCTTGGGAGATGGTCCTCCCGGATTCCGACGGAATTTCACGTGTTCCGCCGTACTCAGGATCCACTCTGGAGAGAACGACATTTCAGTTACAGGGCTGTTACCTTCTTTGGCGGGCCTTTCCAGACCTCTTCGCTTATATCATTCCTTTGTAACTCCGTATAGAGTGTCCTACAACCCCAAGAGGCAAGCCTCTTGGTTTGGGCTGTTCCCGTTTCGCTCGCCGCTACTCAGGGAATCGCATTTGCTTTCTCTTCCTCCGGGTACTTAGATGTTTCAGTTCCCCGGGTATGCCTTCTCATACTCTATGTATTCAAGTATGGATACTACTCCATTACGAGCAGTGGGTTTCCCCATTCGGAAATCTCCGGATCAAAGCTTGCTTACAGCTCCCCGAAGCATATCGGTGTTCGTCCCGTCCTTCATCGGCTCCTAGTGCCAAGGCATCCACCGTGCGCCCTTTCTAACTTAACCATTTCTTACTTTAGAAAGAATCACTATGTGTGATGAACTTTGCATTGCATTCAATGTGAATGTATTACTTATTGTTATCTAGTTTTCAAAGAACAATCCTGTCTCGCTAGAGACATGTTTTGAAGGAATGATCCTTCAAAACTAAACAAGACGAAAACGTACGCTGCTCCATATATCCTTAGAAAGGAGGTGATCCAGCCGCACCTTCCGATACGGCTACCTTGTTACGACTTCACCCCAATCATCTGCCCCACCTTCGGCGGCTGGCTCCATAAAGGTTACCTCACCGACTTCGGGTGTTGCAAACTCTCGTGGTGTGACGGGCGGTGTGTACAAGGCCCGGGAACGTATTCACCGCGGCATGCTGATCCGCGATTACTAGCGATTCCAGCTTCACGCAGTCGAGTTGCAGACTGCGATCCGAACTGAGAACAGATTTATGGGATTGGCTAAACCTTGCGGTCTTGCAGCCCTTTGTTCTGTCCATTGTAGCACGTGTGTAGCCCAGGTCATAAGGGGCATGATGATTTGACGTCATCCCCACCTTCCTCCGGTTTGTCACCGGCAGTCACCTTAGAGTGCCCAACTGAATGCTGGCAACTAAGATCAAGGGTTGCGCTCGTTGCGGGACTTAACCCAACATCTCACGACACGAGCTGACGACAACCATGCACCACCTGTCACTCTGTCCCCGAAGGGAAAGCCCTATCTCTAGGGTTGTCAGAGGATGTCAAGACCTGGTAAGGTTCTTCGCGTTGCTTCGAATTAAACCACATGCTCCACCGCTTGTGCGGGCCCCCGTCAATTCCTTTGAGTTTCAGTCTTGCGACCGTACTCCCCAGGCGGAGTGCTTAATGCGTTAGCTGCAGCACTAAGGGGCGGAAACCCCCTAACACTTAGCACTCATCGTTTACGGCGTGGACTACCAGGGTATCTAATCCTGTTCGCTCCCCACGCTTTCGCTCCTCAGCGTCAGTTACAGACCAGAGAGTCGCCTTCGCCACTGGTGTTCCTCCACATCTCTACGCATTTCACCGCTACACGTGGAATTCCACTCTCCTCTTCTGCACTCAAGTTTCCCAGTTTCCAATGACCCTCCCCGGTTGAGCCGGGGGCTTTCACATCAGACTTAAGAAACCGCCTGCGAGCCCTTTACGCCCAATAATTCCGGACAACGCTTGCCACCTACGTATTACCGCGGCTGCTGGCACGTAGTTAGCCGTGGCTTTCTGGTTAGGTACCGTCAAGGTGCGAGCAGTTACTCTCGCACTTGTTCTTCCCTAACAACAGAGCTTTACGATCCGAAAACCTTCATCACTCACGCGGCGTTGCTCCGTCAGACTTTCGTCCATTGCGGAAGATTCCCTACTGCTGCCTCCCGTAGGAGTCTGGGCCGTGTCTCAGTCCCAGTGTGGCCGATCACCCTCTCAGGTCGGCTACGCATCGTCGCCTTGGTGAGCCATTACCCCACCAACTAGCTAATGCGCCGCGGGTCCATCTGTAAGTGACAGCCGAAACCGTCTTTCATCCTTGAACCATGCGGTTCAAGGAACTATCCGGTATTAGCTCCGGTTTCCCGGAGTTATCCCAGTCTTACAGGCAGGTTACCCACGTGTTACTCACCCGTCCGCCGCTAACATCCGGGAGCAAGCTCCCTTCTGTCCGCTCGACTTGCATGTATTAGGCACGCCGCCAGCGTTCGTCCTGAGCCAGGATCAAACTCTCCGAGGTATGCAGGATGCATATCACACATGCGTTGCTACATGATGTAGCGAACTTAGCATGTGATCATTTCCTGCCTCGCCAGTTTGACTGACTACCTATGAAGTTTCATAGGATTTTTTTATAAAAACTCGAATTAACAGGTACGTTTTGTCTTGTTTAGTTTTCAAAGATCATCTTCGTCGTCTCTCAGAGGCGACTTTCTTAATATAACATTTGAGCGCCGTGTGCGTCAAGCGTTTTTTAGAATTTCTTTTTGTCAGCTTTTCTTTCAAAGCAACTCAGTTGCTCATTAGCGACGTTTAATAATATACCATCATAATATTCATGCGTCAATATCTTTTTTCACAAAATATCCTCGATGATAGATTTTTTGTCCCTTTGTCTCAATCGGCTCCACTTGAACAATTCCTTTTTCCACAAAGAAATCAATCATGACGCTAAGGTCAGGCGTGAAATACTTTAGATCTGGGTGTGCAAGAAGCTCACCAAAAAGCCATATATCCTTCTGTTCCATGACATGACGCAAATGAGCGGCACCAATTTCCGCTTTTGAATGGATCAAAAAATCATTTGCTAAAAATAAAAGTTCCAAACGTTTATGCAGACTTTCATGGCTTTCAATCAGTTCTGAGTAAAGTTTGTATACTTCAGGTTCCATATGACGCACTTGGTTCCAAACGGTCACTTCTGGGTGGAAGCCTTTATCAATTACTTCAATACGTGCTAGGTGATGCAGGGCATGCACAATGGAATTATATGCATCGAGGAATTGATTTGACTCAAAAAATGCTTTTCCTTCTATATATCTGCGAATGAGCTTGCCATATTCTAAACCGATTTTGAGCTTGCGGTTTGAAAACGGGAATGTACTTAGTTCATCAATTAAGTTGAAGATATATTCATTTCGATCAAACAGGACTTTTCCATTCAAAATCCAATCGATGATTCGGCGGTTAGTGCCGAGGGTAATCCATTCCTTCAGTTGATCATCTGTGACAACATTTAAAGAAGCTGTTTGGTGATCGGATTCATAGTGCTTGATAAATAACGGCTCTTCCGCTTCTTTTACGATGACCAAAAGTGCTGCATCAAAGTTATCCGTCTCAGAAGATACTTTATGTCTTCTTTCTACTATAATCACAGCTAATGTGTCTGGATGGCTTGCTCTCTCTTGATAAATAGGACGGAGAAGATTTTCCATAGTGATTCCTCCAATACTCGGGTGTAAGGTTCTTCTCTAATGCTATGTATTTCTCCTCATAGAATCAAAATTCCTTCAATACATGAAAAAAGATCATTGAATCATTATAAGCAATTTATTCACAAAACTCTATAACTAATTCAAACGGAAAGGTAAAATGTGCTATATTGGAGATAAGGGGGACTAGGGATGGCGAAATACTCCAGTAAGATTAATAAAATCAGAACATTTGCACTTAGTTTGGTTTTTGTTGGCTTTCTGATCATGTATATCGGTGTGTTCTTCAAGGAATCGATTTGGCTGTCGACTTTCTTTATGCTGCTTGGCGTCTTATCGATTGGATTAAGTACAGCCGTTTACTTTTGGATTGGTATGCTTTCTACGAAGGCAGTACGTGTCGTTTGTCCAGGCTGTGAGAAGGAAACAAAAGTGCTTGGGCGGGTTGACATGTGCATGCATTGCAGGGAGCCGCTTACACTTGATCCAGCATTAGAAGGTAAAGAGTTTGATGAATCCTACAATCGAAAAAAGTCATAAAAATAAGCTGACCTTTTAAACGGTCAGCTTTTTCATTAATGATTTTCTTTTTTCGCACATTCTTGACAAGTTCCATAGATCTCCAAGCGATGATGACTGACTTTAAAGCCTGTCACATGGGATGCAAGCTGTTCAACTTCATCAAGGCCAGGATAGTGAAAATCTACGATTTTTCCGCAGTTTTCACAAATCGCATGGTAGTGGTCAGATGTCGCAAAATCAAATCGGCTTGAGGAATCACCATACGTTAATTCCTTTACTAATCCAGATTCCCGGAAGACTCGTAAATTGTTGTAAACCGTTGCGACACTCATGTTTGGAAATTTTCCTTCAAGTGCTTTATATATATCGTCCGCGGTTGGGTGTGTCATAGAATTTACGAGAAACTCCAAGATGGCATGGCGCTGCGGAGTAATTCGAACACCGGTTTCTTTTAGAGCATCTAAAGCGTCTTTTAGTTCGTGAGCAGCCATTTCATCATGCACCTCTCTTCAAAAATATTCTTATATTATAATCTTTATAAATAGTGTACCCCCAGAGCCGAAACTTTGTCAATTACAATCCTCTTTTTTACCTATTCTTCTTTACAAAAAAGACCGGCATGACTGCCGATCTCATCCTGTGAGGATATTAAGCGTGAGCTTTCAATTCCTCAAGCGCTTCCTCTACGTGGTCTTTTACCTTTACTTTTCGCCATTCTTTCACAAGCGTGCCTTCTTTATTAATAAGAAACGTTGAACGCTCGATTCCCATATATTCTTTGCCAAAATTCTTTTTCAGCTTCCATACCCCAAAGGCTTCAGACAATTTCTGTTCATCGTCTACAAGAAGAAGAAACGGCAAATCATGTTTTTCTTTAAACTTTTGGTGCTTGTCCTGACTGTCTGGGCTTACGCCGATAATGACAGCATCTAATTCTGCAAAGCTTTGATGGCGGTCGCGGAAATCACATGCTTCTGTTGTACAGCCTGGTGTCATATCTTTTGGATAGAAATAAAGAACAATATGTTTTCCTTTAAAATCAGAAAGCTTTACTTTCTCCCCATTGTCACCGGTTAATTCAATGTCAGGTACTTGCTGCCCTACTTCGATTGTCATGACACAATCCCTCCAACCTATTTTTTAATTAGCCTATCCAATTTTGAGAGGATATTCAACTAAGGACGCTTGCATCGGCATGTTAAAATAATGATAGACGACGTGATACGTTGAGATAGGAGGCTATTTATGAAATTCACAGAATCAGAAAAATTACATCAAGAGGCGCTGGAGCACATTGTTGGGGGTGTCAACAGCCCGTCTCGTTCATATAAGGCAGTAGGCGGCGGTTCACCCGTTGCGATGGAAAGAGGAGAAGGCGCTTATTTTTGGGATGTTGACGGAAACCGCTATATCGATTATCTGGCAGCATACGGTCCAATTATTACAGGACACGCCCACCCGCATATTACAAAAGCCATCACGAAAGCGGCTGAAACAGGTGTCCTTTACGGAACACCAACGAAGCATGAAGTCACTTTTGCTAAAATGCTGAAGGAAGCCATGCCTGCTTTAGACAAAGTTCGTTTTGTCAATTCAGGTACAGAAGCGGTGATGACAACAATTCGAGTGGCTCGCGCATATACAGGCAGAACAAAAATCATTAAGTTTGCCGGATGCTATCACGGCCACTCTGATCTTGTGCTAGTGGCTGCAGGCTCTGGTCCTTCCACTTTAGGAACACCCGATTCCGCAGGCGTACCAAAGAGTATCGCCAATGAAGTCATTACCGTTCCATTTAATGATATTGACAGCTATAAAGAAGCATTAGATCGCTGGGGAGATGAAATAGCAGCTGTCCTTGTCGAACCAATTGTCGGGAACTTTGGCATCGTAGAACCTAAGGACGGTTTCCTGCAGCAGGTCAATGACCTCACACATGAAAAAGGCGCACTGGTGATTTATGATGAAGTCATTACCGCTTTCCGCTTTATGTATGGCGGTGCACAGGATTTGCTTCAAGTAAAACCTGACCTCACTGCATTAGGAAAAATTATTGGCGGCGGACTTCCTATCGGCGCTTACGGCGGTAAAAAAGAAATTATGGAACAAGTTGCCCCGCTTGGACCAGCCTATCAAGCTGGCACAATGGCAGGAAACCCTGCATCCATTCTTTCAGGTATTGCCTGCTTGGAATTGTTAAAAGAAGACGGCGTTTACGAGCGTCTTGATCAGCTTGGCGCTATGTTAGAAGAAGGCATTTTAGCCCATGCCAAAAAGCATCAAGTAGATATTACAGTGAATCGCTTAAAAGGAGCGCTCACAATTTATTTCACAACAGAAACGATTGTGAACTACGAGCAGGCTGAAAATACGGATGGCGAAATGTTTGCCCGTTTCTTCAAATTAATGCTCGCGCAAGGCATTAACCTCGCTCCTTCTAAATATGAAGCTTGGTTCTTAACGATCGCACATACTGAAAAAGATATTTCTGAGACGCTGCAAGCAGTAGATCATGCATTTGCACAGCTGAAACAATCATAATGAAGTCCCAAACAGGCGTAAAAACATGCGCCTGTTTTTTTATTTACCAGCTCTTGTTTGTCAAAAGCGTGCGAATCTGTTACATTTCTTCTCAATACCTTCTTTTGATGTTTTCATGAACTTTCAAAAATCACTTGAATATTTCGGAAGACCGCTGTATATTACTTAGTTGTTTCATCAAAATATGAATGATAAATGACGAGTGATCATCTATTATCGAAAAGAAAGGAATGCAGGGACAAAACCAATGAAACTTGGAGCCCGTATTTTAAAAACTGGTATTGCCATTGTACTCGCGCTTTACCTGGCAACATGGCTTGGGTTGCCAACGCCCGTCTTCGCGGGAATTGCAGCTGTATTTGCTATCCAGCCATCTATTTATCGATCTTTTTTAACCATTGTTGATCAAGTGCAAGCCAATATTATTGGAGCAGCGCTTGCCATTACGTTCGGTCTGCTTTTTGGCACAGGACCAGTCATTATCGGTTTAACCGCCGTCATGGTCATCGCCATTAATTTAAAGCTGAAGATTGAACACACGATTCCGATTGCACTTGTAACCGTCATCGCGATTTTAGAAAGTGCAGGGGATCATTTCCTTTCCTTTGCCCTAATCCGAACAGCTACTGTGGTGTTAGGAGTTCTTTCTTCATTTTTAGTGAATTTAATCTTCCTGCCGCCAAAATATGAAACAAAACTTGTTCATCACATTATGGAAAATACGGAGGAGATTTTAAAATGGATCCGTCTGAGCTCCAGACAGTCTACTGATCATTCCACATTAAAGGATGACATCGATCAAATAAAAGAACGCATGATCAAATTAGATCATATTTACTTGCTATACAAAGAAGAACGAAGCTATTTAAAGAAAACCACGTATGTCAAATCAAGAAAGCTTGTTTTGTTCAGGCAGGCCATTATGACATCGAATCGCGCTCTGTATTTGCTGAAAAAGCTTCATAAATTAGAAAATGAAATTCATTTAATGCCAGAGCATTTCAGGGAAAGCTTAACGGATGAAATTGATTATTTACTGTATTGGCATGAGCGCACATTGATGAAATTCGTCGGAAAAATGAAGCCGCAGGATGATGAATTTCAAAATGAATGCTCTCTTCGCCTTGAGACGTTAACGAAATCATTTATTCAGCATCAGCAAAACCAAGAAAACGACTTACTCGATTACAACATGCTGAATGTCATGTCCAGCATCATCGAATACCGTGATGAATTAGAGCATTTAGATACATTGATTACAAGCTTCCAGACGTATCACCCAAAAGATAGTGAAATTGAGACAGAAGAAAAAGAAGCATAAACAGAAAAGACCGATTCCTAGAATCGGTCTTATTTTATTTTCTTCATTTTAGGATCCAGTGTGTCTCTTAATCCATCCCCCATCAGGTTAAAGCCTAGAACCGTCAGCATGATCGCTATTCCTGGGAAGAATAATGTCCAAGGGGCTTGAACGAGATAAGGTCTCGCATCGGCGAGCATTTTCCCCCATTCTGGACTTGGCGCCTGTGCACCCAATCCTAAAAAGCCTAAAGCCGCTGCCTCAATGATTGCGGTTCCGATCGCTAGCGTTGCCTGTACGATGACTGGCACCATACTATTTGGCAGAATGTGACGCAGTACGATGCGGCGGTGTGACATCCCAACCGCCTTTGCTGCCAGAACGTATTCTTCTTGTTTTATACTAAGCACTTTTGAACGAACGAGCCGTCCAAAAGTTGGGACATTAATAATCGCAATGGCAATAAGGGCATTTTGTAAGGAGGGGCCTAGGATGGAGACAATAGCAATCGCTAATAGAATGCTAGGAAAAGCGAGTAAAATATCAAACAGTCTGGAGATCACAGCATCTAGCACTCTTCCGCCATAGCCCGCTATCAATCCAAGCAGTGTGCCTAAAATGACAGACCCGAGAACCGAGAAGAAACCGACCCATAAGGAAATCCGTGCTCCATGCATAACTCTTGAAAATATATCTCTGCCGAAATCATCCGTACCAAACCAGTGCGCAGCTGAAGGGGCACTAAATCGCTCACCAAGTGATTGCTCATTGATTCCATAAGGAGCAATGAGCGGTGCAAAGATCGCTAGGATCAGAAATAAAAAGACAATCACACTGCCAATGACCGCCAGCTTGTGCTGAAAGAACTGCTTCATTGATTCAAGAATCAATGATTGAGAGCGTTCATCTTTTGTCTGAGGTGGTTCAAGCTCTTTTTGTGCTTCCATATTGTCACTCTCCCTCCCTAATATTTAATCCTTGGATCAATAACCGCATACAAGATGTCCACAATGAAATTGATCAGGACAAATATAAGCGCAACGACAAGAATACCTGTTTGAATGACTGGGTAATCACGATAACTGATGGCGTCATATATATACCGTCCGATTCCCGGCCAAGCAAAAATGGTTTCTGTTAAAATCGCTCCACCAAGCAAGAGGCCCGTCTGAAGACCAATAATCGTCAAGACCGGAATGAGCGCATTTTTCAGGCCATGCTGATAAATGATAAAAAATGAACGTACTCCTTTTGCTTTTGCTGTTCGAATAAAGTCTGAATGAAGCACTTCCAGCATACTTGCCCTTGTAATTCTCGCAATAATCGCAGCAGGAATTGTTGCGAGTGCTGTACTTGGTAAGATCAAATGCTTGATGCTGTCAGCGAATTGATCAAACCGGCCTTGCAAAAGCGTGTCCAGTGTATGAATATACGTGATCGACTCGACTGGATTCCTTACATCTTCTCGGCCTGTTGTCGGCAAAATACCTAATTCGATCGAGAACAGCCACTGCCCCATTAAACCTAACCAGAAAATCGGCATGGACACTCCGATGAGTGCAATAAACATCGCGGCATAATCAAAGAAAGAATGCTTAAACCAAGCACTAATGATTCCGGCATTCACTCCCACCACAATCGCCAGCACCATGGCAAAAAAGGTCAATTCTAACGTCGCAAATAAGTAGGGCTTCATTTCCTGGGCAATAGCCGCTCCTGTTCGAATGGAAGTTCCTAAATCCCCTTTTAAAAGGCCTAGCATATAATGACCGTATTGAACGTACCATGGCTGATCTAAACCGAGCTGGATCGTTAATTGTTCTACTGCCTCTTTCGTTGCCCGCTGTCCTAAGATGACCTGCGCTGGATTTCCAGGTATAAAACGAATAATTGAAAACACGACCAATGTCATTCCGATCAGTACTGGGATGAGCATTCCTGCCCGCTTCATACAATAAGCAAACAAACAGCTTTCACCGCCTTTTTCTTTGTTTGAATAAGGGAGATACAAGATCTCCCTTATTTGCTTATTCGAAATACACGTCAGTTAAAGCTTCTGAACCAGTTGGATGCGGCTGGTAGCCTTTTAAATCATTAGATGCGGCAAGCATTGGAATTGAATGCACCAATGGAATCCAAGGCGCTTCGTCATGAATGATTTCCTGCGCTTTTTTATACAGCTCATTTCGTTTCTTTTGATCTGTGTCTGTTTGCGCTTCAATTAAAATGTCATGCATTTTATCATTTTCGAAGAATGTATAGTTGTTACCGCCAATGCTGTCTTTGTCCAGCAGAGTGTAGATGAAATTATCAGGATCGCCATTGTCCCCTGTCCAGCCTAATAAGAACACATCTGCTTCCCCTTTACTTGCTTTATCTAAATAGGTCGCCCAATCATATGTCACAATTTCTGCTTTGACGCCGACCTTTTCAAAATTTGACTGAATGACTTCTGCTACCTTCATTCCATCTGGCATGTATGGACGCGGTACAGGCATTGCCCAAAGCTTGATGCGAAAGCCGTCAGGGAAGCCCGCTTCTTTTAATAGTTCTTTCGCTTTTTCTGGATCATACGGATATGGCTCAATGTCGTCATTGTAGCCTTCTAAAGCAGGCGGCAATGGATTTTTTGCTGGCTCAGCAAGTCCGCCATAAAATGACTCAATAATCGATTCTTTATCGACCGCATAATTGAGTGCCTGACGAACGAGCTTGTTATCAAGCGGCTTTCTTGTGACAGTCAGTCCGATATAGCCTACGTTCATCGATGGTCTTTCAAAGAGCTGGAGTGCTTTGTCGGTTTTAATGCCATCTAAATCTGACGGATTCACGCCATCCATTAAGTCGATCTCGCCTGTTTTAAGGGCATTTAAACGAGCAGAGTTTTCTGGAATGGAGCGGAAGATGATTTGATTCAGCTTTGGTTTATCCTTCTGCCAATAATCCTCGTTTTTTTCTAACACGATACGGTCGTTTTGCTTCCACTCTTTAAACTTGAATGGTCCTGTCCCCACTGGATTTTCTCTAAATGAATCGCCGCTTTTTTCAACAGCCGCTGGACTTGCGATGCCAAATGGTGACATAGCAATGTTTTTGAGAAATGTCGCCTGCGGGCGCTTCAGCTGAAATTCAATTTCATGCTCGCCTTTGACGATGATGTCTTTAATGACATGCCCTTTATCTTTTTTATAGCCGCCAAACATCCCATAGTAAGGAAACTTTTCTGCGTCTCCATTCATCCAGCGTTCAAAATTGAATTTCACTGCTTCTGCGTTAAAGTCTGTGCCATCGTGAAATTTCACACCTTCTCTTAAGTAGAACGTGTATGATTTTCCGTCCTTTGCAACATCCCATTCTGTTGCGAGGCCAGGATGGATGGTCGTGTCTTTCTCACCGTAATTCAAGAGCTTTTCAAATATATTCTCTGTGACCTTAAAGGTTTCGCCTTCTGTTGTTGTGATTGGATCTAGTGAAGTGGAATCTCCCCCTCTGCCAAATACGAGGGTATCTTTTGTTGCCTTTTCTTCTGATGTCGGTGAAGACGAGCATCCCCCTAAAAAGAGCGCCAGTGCCAGCACAAAAATGAAACTACTGAATAACCATGTCTTCTTCATTGTGTTCCTCCTTTTGATATAAATAACACGCGGCTGCGTGCCCCGGTGCCTCCTCATACAAAGCAGGAACTGCTTTCAGGCATTTCTCCCATCTTTTTGGACACCTTTTGTAGAAAGGACAGCCGCCGCGTTCCGTCATTGTGGTCTCTTCTGCTGCCACATCTTGCGCCTCTAGTACGTGATCCATATGTGGAATGGATTTCAGAAGCAGCGACGTATAGGGATGAAGCGGACTGTGAAACACATCTTCGGCAGGCCCCATCTCGACAATGCGCCCAGCATACATGACGGCGATCCGGTCACTCATATATCTGACAACCCCAAGGTCGTGAGAAATAAACAGATACGTCAGAGAAAGCGTCTTTTGCAATTCAAGCATCAAATTCAAAATTTGCGCTTGAACGGATACATCCAAAGCCGAAACTGGTTCATCGGCAATGACAAGACTTGGGTGCGTAATAAGTGCTCTAGCAATACCGATACGCTGCCTTTGCCCGCCGCTGAATTGATGCGCATAACGTTCTCCGTAGGAAGGATCAAATCCAACAATGTGCAGCATCTCTTTTACCCGTTTCCGTCTTTCTGCTTTCGTCCCATGCTGATGGACAATCAGTGGTTCCTCTAAAATATCTTTGATTTTCATTCTTGGATTTAAAGAAGCATATGGATCTTGAAAGATCATTTGAATGTCTTTTCTTAAGGAACGCATATCTCGTTCTTTTAGAAGGGTGATCTCCTGCCCTTTTAATTGAATAGAGCCTGACGTCGGTTCAGTCAATCTCATTAGGCTTTTGCCAAGTGTTGATTTCCCGCAGCCTGATTCACCAACAATGCCAAGCGTTTCTCCTTCCTTCACGTGAAAGGACACTTGATTTAAAGCCAAAGTCGATTGTTTATGTTTAGAAAAAAAAGCGGCTGTGTCATACCGTTTTGTCAGCTGATTCACTTGCAAAAGTGGGTGACTCAGTGTCTTCTCCTCCTTCCATTAGAAAACATGCCACGCGGTGATTCTGTTCAATGGATTGTAAGGCTGGATCTTTTTCAAGACATTGCGCCATTTGATATGGGCAGCGTGGTGCAAATTGACAGCCGGACCGGATGGCCCCTGGCTTAGGCACATGACCTGCAATAGAGATGAGCTTTTCTTTTTTCTCTTTAAACGATGGAACTGAGGCGAAAAGACCTTTCGTGTAGGGATGCAGAGGTTTTTGAAAAATATGGTCAACGGTTCCTTCTTCTACAATTCGACCGGCATACATAATCATGACTCGCTGGCATATTTGCCGCACGACGCCTAGATCATGGGTAATAAATAAAATAGCAGTGTCCATCTCTTCGTTCAGCTTTTTGAGCAGACGAAGGATTTGCGCTTGAATGGTCACATCAAGTGCAGTTGTCGGTTCATCAGCGATCATAAGCTTTGGGTGACAAAGCATTGCCATTGCAATCATCACACGCTGGCGCATACCGCCTGATAATTCATGTGGATATTTTCTAAGCAGTGATTCTGCTTGCTTCAATCCAACTGTTTGAAGCAGATCAATCGCCTTCGCTTTTGCTTCTTTCTGACCGATTGCTTGATGTGTGAAAAGGGCTTCCGTCATTTGTTTGCCGATGGTCATTAATGGGTTCAGAGAGGTCATTGGCTCTTGGAAAATCATCGAAATGTCATTTCCTCTTATCTCTCGCCACTGTTTCTCTGAAAGTGACAGCAGATTTTGCCCTTCGAAATGAACCTCGCCCGTTGTATCGGTTTGCTGATTCAGACCCATTAATGACATGCTTGTGATACTTTTCCCGCAGCCAGATTCGCCCACAATTCCTAACGTTTCCCCTTTTTGAATCGAGAACGATATGTGATGGACGATGGGCACTTTTTGCTTTTTCTGCTGAAACGCAATGGACAGCTGTTTGACATCTAGCAGCACGTCTTGTTCTTTCACATATTCACCACCCCGTCATACTTTTTAAAATTGTATTGAGACAAGCTGGGAAATATGTCATGTTTTTGACAAGCATAAAAAAGCCTATCCGCTAGAATCGGATAGGCTTCTACTAATTTAAAGTTTGAATGGTAAATAAATGACGATAGTGGCTGGCTTGGTTCATTAATTCTTCGTGTGTTCCTTTTTCCACAATTTCGCCTTGTTCCATGACCACAATTTGGTCAGCATGTGTAATGGTTGATAATCTGTGTGCGACAATAAAGGTTGTGCGATCCTTCGCCAGCTTTTGCATCGCTTCTTGAATGTAATGCTCACTTTCTAAATCAAGTGCGGACGTCGCTTCGTCTAAAATCAAAAGCGGTGGATTTTTAAGAAATACCCTTGCAATGGAAATCCGCTGTTTTTGTCCGCCTGACAGCTTCACGCCCCGTTCTCCTACTTTCGTGTCATATCCTTCAGGAAGAGACATAATAAAATCATGCGCATTTGCCGCTTTTGCAGCCGACACGATATTTTCAAAAGGTGCTTCAGGGTCACCAACCGCAATATTTTCTTTAATCGTGTCACTGAATAGGAATGTATCCTGCAGCACCATTCCGACTTGATTTCGAAGACTTCTTGCTTTGTACTCTTTGATATCAATGCCGTCAATTTCAAGTGACCCGTTTGTGACATCATAAAACCTTGGAATTAAGCTGACGAGTGTCGACTTCCCTCCACCGCTCATTCCTACAAGCGCAACCGTTTGTCCTTTTTCTACTTTCAAGGAGATATTGTGCAGAATCTCTTCCTGCGTGTGTTCATAACGAAACGACACATTTTTAAACTCTACCTCTCCTTTTAAATGATTGGCTTCTTTTGCATTCGGCCGGTCTGTGACCTCATATGGCTCATCAATAAACTCAAAGATCCGATCCATTGATGCCACCGACTGGGTTAAAGTCGTGGATGAGTTAATGAGACGGCGAATCGGATTGTACATCCGGTCAATATAGCCGACAAAGGCGATCATGGTCCCAATCGAAAGCGATCCATTAATCACCGTGTAGCCAGCAAATGCAATGATTAACAGCGGTGCAATGTCAGTGATGGTATTGACGACGGCAAATGTTTTGGCGTTCCAATTCGTATGGTTGATTGCTTTGTTTAAGAAATTTTTGTTTTCATCATGAAAATTCTCTTGTTCATATTCTTCAATCGCAAAGCTGCGAATGACCGGCATTCCTTGTACCCGCTCATGCAGGTGCCCTTGCACTTCAGCCAGCGCCTGTGACCGCTCTTTTGTCAGCTTGCGAAGCCGTCCGTAAAAATACTTTACTGCAAACGCGTAGAGCGGAAAAATAATGACAGACACGATGGTGAGCTTCAGATCCAGTGTACACATAATAGCGATCACGATCAGTACAGTCATCATATCCAGCCAAATGTTCATGAGCCCTGTGATGACAAATTCCTTTGTCTGCTCCACATCGTTGATCACTCTTGAAATAATTTCTCCTGTTCTCGTGTTGGCATAATAACGAAGACTTAGCTTTTGAATATGCGAGAACAGTTTTTCCCGAATATCAAATAATACCTTACTGCCTGTCCACTGAGCGTAGTATTGTCTATAGTATTCAACAGGCGGCCTCAACACTAAAAATAATACGAGCATGATTCCCATTATGATCAGTAGAGTTGATGTCTTTTCTTCAGCTGACCCCGAGCCTTGAATGACATCATCAATGACATACTTTAAAAGCAGAGGCAAGGTTAAGGGAATCGAGAACTTAATCATTCCGATGACCATTGTCAATGCAATCTGTTTTTTATACGGTGTTACAAAAGCCATGTAGCGTTTAATGACCCCCATGTAAATCTCCTTCCCAATCTATCAGTGCCTCTTATCCGTACGCAGTCAAAAACCTGTTAGCCTAAAAAGCCAAACAGGTTTTTTGATGCTCTTGCTTATTTTGTATAATGTAAAAAACGTTCATACCACATATCCACAAATTCAGGCGCAAACGGACCTTTCCGCTGGTGAATCCAATGCAGTAATGTATTCAGATGCTCTCTTAAGATACTATCGATTTCTTTTGGATAATTCATCTGCCTCTTATGATCTGCATATTCGTCCTCATCCAAAATATTGTACGTCATGTCTGGAAAGACTTTGACGTCTAAATCGTAATCAATATACTTAATTGCCTCATCATCTGTCGCAAAAGGAGAGCTGATGTTGCAGTAATAATATACCCCATCATCTCTAAGCATCCCAATTACATTAAACCATTGTTTTGCATGGAAATAGCAAATAGCCGGTTCTCTCGTCATCCAAGTACGGCCGTCGGATTCAGTCACCATTGTACGGTCGTTTGCACCAATGATACACAATTCCGTTGCTTTCAGAATGGTGGTTTCATTCCAAATCCTGTGGATCAAGCCATTATGTTTATAGCTTTGAATTTGGATGGTTTCTCCTTCCTTGGGATAGCCCATATTTTCTCCCCTACTTTCTATAACAAACAAACCTAACAGTCCAAAGACCTAATTTCCCAACTAAACATGTCTCTATTATATTATACCGTTACATCATTAAAAAATGAAATGAAAAAGCCATTCAACCCAATTGAACGGCACACTGACTTACATCACGCTAGAACTCTTTTCCATCTGTTTATATGAGTTGATGACCTCTTCTGTCTGTTTTGTAAATAAGGTTTGCACTTTTTGCAGTTCCTCACGTTTCTGTTTGATCTGATCACAAAGCCTATGCCACTCTTCTTTTTTTTCATCCTGCTGCAATTGTTTTTCTGTTTCTAAGCATAGATCGAGTTCTCCCTGCACATCGAGCAGCTGATCCATGAGCTGCATTTGTTCTTTTACAAGCTGATCGAAATCAGACATCTAACTCCTCCCTTTTCATCGAATCCACTTTTTGTCTGTATACCATTTCTTGAAAGAAAGAAGAAATCCTTTGACTGTTTATGTAGAGGTTTTACAGGTTTTGTCGGATGGTGATGAGAGGCAAAAAAGAAAAGCACTTCATTCGTATATGAAGTGCTTTCCTTTGTTTCAGTGATTAGCTGTTTTGTTGTTTGTTTTGCTCAGCTTTTTGGTTGTATTTTTTTACTTGCTGTACGTCAGTCTCACTAGCAAATTCAGTACCAAATTGACCGCCTTGTGCAGAAGCTTGGTTTTGTTTCTTCACTTGTTGCGCGTTTGTTTTGTTTTGTTGTTGATCCATCATTATCACCTCCACGCACATTAATTTGTGCAGAAGGTGCAGATCCTATTCATGATTTTTTTAAACAAGCAAAGAACGTCCGCCATCCACAATAATCGTCTGGCCTCTAATCATGTCTGCTTTGCCTGATACAAGGAATTCCACGCTGTCGACCATGTCTTTAATTTCCACCATTCGGCCGGCAGGTGTGTTTTTCTTCGCATCTTCTAAAAGCTCTTCACGGTTCGGGAAGTGCTTGAGTGCATCGGTATCGATCGCGCCGCCTGATACGGCGTTGACGACGATATTTTTTTGTGACAGCTCAACAGAAAGGTAACGTGTCAAAGCTTCTAGTGCTGCTTTTGACACGCCGACTACTGTGTAATTTTCAAGATAGCGAATAGAGCCAAGAGAGCTAATGCTGACGATATGTCCGCCGCCGTTTTTCTCCATTAGTTTCGCGGCTTCTTGTCCGCAGAATAACAAGGCTTTCGCATTGATATTCATTGTCCAGTCCCAATGATTTTCTTCAAGGTCCATAATAGGACGCTGAACACCTGATGCCGCATTGTTCACAAATACATCTAAACGGCCAAAGGTTTCGTCGATTTGCTGAAACATGTCTTTGATTTTCTCAGGCTGGCCTACATTGGCTTTGACAACCAATGTTTTAACACCCATCGCTTCAATTTCTTCCGCTGTTTCAAGTGCGGCTTTTTTGCTTCTCGCATAGTTAATGACAATGTCATATCCTTTTTCAGCGAGGCGGAGAGCTACTTCTTTCCCTACTCCTCTGCTGCTTCCTGTAATTAATGCACATTTACGTTGACTCATTATGGTTCATCTCCTGATTTGAATAGTTTTCGTTCATTCGCTTCACACTAATAGGAAAGTTCCTATTAGGAGGTTACATTCATGTATGTCGGACGCGATTTAAGCCAGCTTGGCATGATGTCCAAGGATCAATGGAAAGATACTGAGCTTGCTTACTTTCATCATGCTTTCCAACAAATTTTACCTTATTTGAATGAAGAAGGGCAATCTAAGTATCGAGAAATCATTTCTGAAATCGAAGACCGCGGGGGTCTGCACCGAAATGAAGCTGATTATACCCACGGTACAACGGTTAAATACGACTAGGCTGCTCAAGTGCCAGCTTCCAAATTTTTTGGTGTGAGACTGGCAAAGCATATGCCTCAAATTCTTCTGTTGTGACTTTTTTCAGCTTCGTGTCATCGGATACAGAGGTAACTCGTCCAAAGAAAACAGAAATATTCCAGATGAGGTGGGTAAATACATGCTGAATGGTGCCTTCTAAATCACCAAGCTCAGCTTGTACACCTGCCTCCTCTTTTAAGAAATCAATGAGCTGCTCTTTTTCCGTTTTTCTTCCCTTCATGGTTTCCATGTTAGGGAATTCCCATAAATTCGCAAGGAGGCCTGTACTTGGCCGCTTATGAATATATAGGTTGCCTGCGTCATCAAATAACACCGCTGCTGCCATTGATTTTGCAGTCGGCTTTTTCTTTTTGCTTTTCACTGGGAGCTCATGCTGAACGCCTTCCTCGAATGCCGAGCAATGCATGTTCACAGGGCAAATGAGGCAGGCAGGGGATGTTGGGGTACAAATGAGCGCACCAAGCTCCATCAACCCTTGATTAAATTCTGACGGCTTTTCCCGGGAAATGAGCTGATCGACCGAGAATTCGAAAATGTTTCTCGTTTTGGGCTTTGCAATATCATCCCATATGGACAAAATACGAGAAATGACCCTCATCACGTTGCCGTCTACCGCAGGATACGGCTTGTTATAGGCGATACTCAGTACTGCGCCGCTCGTATACGGGCCTACACCTTTGAGCTTTGAAAATTGCTCTTTCGTATTAGGGACAATGCCGCCGTAGGATTCATATACTTCTTTCACAGCTGCCTGTAAATTACGAACTCTTGAGTAGTAGCCAAGACCTTCCCATGCTTTCATGACCTTTTCTTCATCAGCTAAAGCGAGATCCTTCACCGTCGGAAACTGCTCCATAAACCGGTTGAAGTACGGAATGACCGTATCCACTCTCGTTTGCTGAAGCATCACTTCTGATACCCAGACGCGGTATGGATCTTGATTTTCACGCCATGGCAATGTTCGTTGTTCTTTTTCATACCAATCAATTAAATCATGCTGAAAGCCCGCAATATCTTTGCGGTCCAGCTTTTCTTGAATGTCTTTCATATCTATACTCCTTCTCATTGGACCGAGGGCTAACGTTCTGAATAGAACCTTATTTGTTGTATACTGTTTGTAGATACGTTAACATGTTACATTAAATCGGGATAAAGCAAAAGTGATTTTGCACATAGTCTTGATTGGAGACGTATACTTTGTATGATTGTTCCTAAGCATGACAACTAGGAGGTAATCAATTGGACACTGGTACTCATGTAGTAATGGGCATTTCTCTTGGGGGACTTGCACTTTTAGATCCAGCCGTCAGCGCAGATCCACACATGGCACACGCCGTGATGATCGCGACCATCGCCGGCTCCCAAGCACCAGACATTGATACTGTGCTAAAACTAAAAAATAATGCGGTTTATATAAGAAATCACCGAGGATTTACACATTCCATTCCAGCTGTACTGTTTTGGTCATTGCTGATTCCGGCTGTGATTTTCCCATTTGTGCCTGGGGCGAATTTACTTCACCTCTGGTTATGGACACTATTAGCCGTTGTGCTTCACGTGTTTGTCGATATTTTCAATGCATACGGCACACAGGCCATTCGTCCATTTTCAAAGAAATGGGTAGCACTTGGGATCATTAATACGTTTGATCCATTCATCTTTTTTACACACATTGTCGCCATTGTCGTTTGGGCGATTGGCGGTCATCCCGGCTATACGTTCATAACGCTGTACGCCGTGATTTTCTGTTACTATATCGTCAGGGTCATCATGCAGCTTCAGATTAAACGTCAGCTGCGTGCACGATTCGATGAAATTGAAGAGATTATTATTTCGCCTACAATGAAGTTCAGACAATGGCGCATTGCCGTGAAATGTAAATCCTCTTTCCATGTTGGGCGCAGCATGAATGGAGAAGTCGTCATTTTAGACACCTTTAACCGTGTGCCGGTCCCTGATACTGAAATTATGAAAATTGCCAAACAAGATGAAAACATTTCAGCCTTTCTCTCCTTCTCCCCTGTCTACCGGTGGGAAGTAGATAAATACAAGGATCATTATGAAGTGCGGTTCATTGATTTGCGCTACCGCAGCAAAGGTCACTATCCTTTCGTCGCGATCTGCCATATCGACATGGACCACCAAATCAAAAATTCCTATACCGGCTGGATTTTCAGTGAAGAAAAACTACAAAAAAAATTAAGACTCGGCTCTGTGTGAGCGAGTCTTTTTTTGTGCTTCACTCTTACATCTTCGTCATATATTCCACAATAAACTCCCAAAATCCAGGTCCTTCTTGGTAAATCAGCCAGTCTACTTTTTCGATGAGTTTGATATAGAGTTCTTGTTCGAGGTCTTCTCTTTCTTGATATGCCGTGTTTTGTAGTTTCTTTTTGATTATGGGTGTGAAGGTTTCAATGAGTTCTTCCATTTCTCCATTGGTCATTTTGTCTTCGTGCACGGACATCTCCCCCTGTTTCTTCTTTTAGTTTGTTGAGTGCTTTTTTGTGAATGTTTGAGATGTTTTGTCTTGTTTCGCCTAACTGATCGGCTATTTCCTTCATCGTTTGACCTTCGACATAGATTTGGGTTAAGACCATTTTTTGTTTGTCTGTGAGCTGCTGGTAGGCCTTGTACAATGTTTGATCTTGCAGATGCTCCCCTAGGTCTTGCTGGTTGAAGAGCACGGCTTCATACGTATCTGTTTGAACAGGGTCTTTCACTTCTTGCGTATCAGGATGATCGAGTATGAGCGGAAAACGCTGCTGCTTCTTTTTTACTCGTTTGTCAAAGTCGACTGAAAAGATGCGTATCATTGTGGAGATATACTTGATGATGCGGATTTTCTGATAGAACTGTTTGAACTCGGAATCTAGTTTTTTGGCATTTTCCTCGTTTGGCTCTTCCATAACTTGCTGGAGCAGCTGCTCGTTTTTCGGGTTGCTTAAAAACTGCTGAATGAGCGGGTGATCAATGATTTCCTTCCATTTTGCTTTCAATAACAGCCGATAATCCATGTGCATCCTCCCCTTTGTTCCCTCTACTAGCATTAAGTGGACAAAAGTTAAAAAAAGTAAACTTCGTGAAACGGGTCTAATGATTCATTTTCTCCTCCTCTGCTTTCCTTTTTCTTCTTTCATACCACTTATATAGAAGACGAGCATCCGCTGGGAGGTGAGACAAATGGAGACCTTTTTTTCAGAGGAATGGCTGAAGCAGCTCGGTCAGGCTGGCTTCCCTGCCATTTTGACAGTATACTTGCTGACACGCTTTGAACGAAAGTTTGATGAGTTAAGCAAGCTCATCCAACGATTAGTCGCTGCTCAAAAAAATGATGAATCAGATTGACATCCGCTTGATTCGTTTCACCTTATGTAAACGAGGGCGAAATGAAAGGCCTTTTGTCACCTCACACAATACGATGTTGAAAGGGGATTTTATCATGAGTGAAAAGCAAAATGGAATACCACAGCCGATTCGAGGAGAAAAAGGAGCAACGGTCAAAATTCCACGTAATCTCGAGCGGGACAGACAAAATCCAGATATGCTCACGCCGCCAGAAACCGATCATGGAACGGTCTCCAACCTGAAATATTCTTTTTCTGATACACACAATCGTTTAGAAAAAGGCGGCTATGCCCGAGAGGTAACAGTCCGCGAACTGCCGATCTCTAAAAGTCTTGCATCTGTCAATATGCGGCTAAAGCCTGGTGCGATTCGTGAACTACACTGGCATAAGGAAGCGGAATGGGCGTACATGATTTATGGGGAAGCCCGGATTACATCGGTTGATGCAGAGGGGCGCAATTTTACAGAGGATGTGACAGAGGGTGATTTGTGGTACTTCCCTTCTGGCCTGCCGCACTCTATCCAAGCACTTGAACCGGGAGCTGAATTCTTGCTTGTGTTTGATGATGGGTCTTTCTCAGAAAATAGTACGTTCCAAGTAACCGATTGGCTTGCCCACACGCCAGAGGAAGTCGTGCTTAAGAACTTCGGTATGACAAAAGAGCAGTTTGACAAGCTGCCAGAGAAAGAAAAGTATATTTTCCAAAAAGGAATTCCTGGTTCCCTTGAATGTGACAAGGTGAAAACAGAGCAAGGAGAAGTCCCGAATTCCTTTAAATATGAGCTGTTAAAACAGGAGCCGATTACGTCAAGCGGCGGACAAGTGTGGATTGCAGACTCTACCAATTTCAAAGCGTCTAAAACGATTGCATCCGCTCTTGTGAAAGTTGATCCAGGTGCTATCCGAGAGCTGCACTGGCATCCAAATACGGATGAATGGCAATATTTTATTTCTGGAAAGGCACGAATGACGGTATTTGCTTCTGATGGACATGCGAGAACCTTCAACTATCAGGCGGGAGACGTTGGCTATGTGCCATTTGCGATGGGGCATTATGTAGAAAATACAGGCGACGAACCGCTTTATTTCTTAGAAATCTTTAAGAGCGATCATTATGCAGACATTTCACTGAATCAGTGGCTTGCGGTCACACCGAAACAGCTTGTTCTTGATCATTTAGATCAAGGTGAAGATTTCTTAAAACTGCTTGATACTGAAAAACATCCTGTGATCGCTGCGCCTAAAAAAGAGGATTAACGTATGACTTCCTGCAAAAAGGCTGTCCTTTTTGCAGGTATCTTCATGTAAAGGAGTGTTTGTTCACCTATGCAGCAATCTGTTCACGCTTTATGGCAAGGGCTGAAATGGCTCATGGCGGCGTCGGCTGTCTGTTACATATTTTTGTTGTTTTGTGTGCTGTTCTTTCATTTGACTGGTGCTTTTTATCAATCGATTTTATCGATGCTTTTATTTATGGGCATCTATGTGGTACTTGGGATATCCTTTGAGCATGTGGAGCATGTGCTCATGAGAGTTGTGAGAAAATGCCGTTCCAAAAAATGCTCTATCGTTTTCTATGCCATTTCAATTCATCTTTTGTTTATTTGGGGTGCTGTCTATTTATCAGATGAATTGGTAGGCGGCATTTTACTGTCTACTTCTGAGGAAATCCTCTTTGCCCTAAGCCTTTGGTTGTTTCATTTTTTGTTTGATTATGCGACGTTTTCGTTTGAGAAAGAAGCTTCATGACTCTACTCTCTTTCTGACGAGAGTGCTTCTTTGATTTGCTTCATATGATGGATATCATGCTCCATCAGCCCTTGAAAGTAACTGAATAACGTCAGCTTGGTTCGACCAATAAAAAAGGGTTCATTCCAGCGAGATGGTTCGATTTTCTTCATTTCTTGAAGTAATTCTGTTCTGACAGCAATAAATCGACCGATCGTCTCGCTTTTCTTTTCCTTTCTCGCTCTTTCAGCTGACTGTTGATTCATTTTGTGCACATCAGGTGCCTGCGGTAACGGCCGATCGTTCCAAAATTCCTTTAGTCGAGCCTTTAAAATAAATTCATCCCATGGAACGAAATGGGCGATAATTTCAGCCGTACTCCATTTTCCATCAGCGATCGCTCTGCACCACTCTTCGTCTGTTACTTCCATAAGCGATTTTGCCCATTCAATGGAGTGTTCATAGTGTTGTATCACGGTGTCTTTGTTCATGTTTTGTTATCCTCCTGAGGTTTATTTTAACTTTATTTAAAAGAAGCTGATCAGAAATTGGAAGGGTTCATCCTTGCGATATTATTTAAAACATATTATGATATACTTTAATTACCAAATGAAAAGGGGGAATTGTCATACGCTGTCCTACATGAAAAAGCCTATTTTTTTGCACTAAAATAAACCGACCGGTCTGTTTGTATGGAGGGAGGAAAAATGATGAAATCTCAAAAAGTGATCATTATTGGCAGTGGTGTAGCAGGATTGGCTACTTCTTTATTTTTAAAAAAGGCTGGAATGGAAAGTACGATTTATGAAAGCAGGTCAGATGAAGAATTAGAAACAGGCGCAGGTTTTTTACTGTCTCCAAATGGGGTAAAGATTTTGGATGAAATCGGGTGTAAAAATGAAGTGATAGCAAATGCAGCAGTGATAAAGAGGATCCAGCAAATAAACAGTGAAAATGAAGTGGAAGCAATCTTTAACAATCATAGCGAAAAATATCATCATGCCCCTTTGATCAACGTCATGAGAGCACAAATCATAACCGTCCTTTTAAAGGAAGTTGAACGACAAGGAATCGAAGTGAAATACAACAAAAAGTTAACCTCAATCAAACAGCAGCCTCATTCCGTTCAGGTTCTTTTTGAAGATGAAACTGTGATAACAGGTGATATTGTAATAGGAGCAGATGGGACTTTTTCGAAAACAAGAGAAGCGGTTGCATTTAATGCTAAATTAGACTATAGCGGTTTTTGGGGACTTCAAGGGGTATCCTATGTGAAGGATTTTGTCTTAGAGGAGGCAACGAGTTATTTTTACAATGATGAACACTTTCAATTCATTTTTGGAAAAGCGCATCCGACAAATCAATTGAATATTTTATGGCAGGCTTTCTCGCAACGTCCTGAAAAATTACCTGCAATACATTTTGAGAAAGCCAGCAAAGAAACCATTCGACAGTTATTATATCAACAAATGGAAGGCTGGAATATTCCGAAGCACCTTTTTGACATGATCGATCATACAGAGATGTTTTTCCCAAGAAGTATTTATGAAATCAAGGACCTCTCTGTGTGGTCAAAAGGACGTGTTGTTCTTGTAGGTGATGCTGTACATACGGCTAATCCTTTTGTTGGTCAAGGAGCATCATATAGTCTAGAAGATGCGATGGTCATAGCAAAGATGCTGAGGGATCATGATTATCGAGATGCGTTCTATTATTATGAACAGGATCGAAGAACGAGGACAGAAGAGTTAAATGCGTTATTTCAGCATATGAATATTCAACACGATATTGATCGAAAGATGAACGAATACCATATTAAATGGGAAGAAGAAACATATGTATGAGATGAAAGATAAAAAAACACCACTTATGATGAAAAGTGGTGTTTCTTGTGTTTTCTCCGTGCATATAAGATCGCACCAATCAAACTGACGAGTGAAATCAACGCGAGAATTCTGATATAAGGCGGATAGTAGGTTAACACAATCTCGTTTTTGCCTTTTTCTATTGGAAAACCGATAAAGGCGTAATTGGATTGTTCAATATCGGTCTGCTGTCCGTTCACCGTGAGCTCCCAGCCTTTTTCATATGGTACTGGCAGAACCATATAATCATCGCCGCGTTTGTTATCATATGAAATCGTAAAGCGGTTGTTTTCGAGCTTTACTTGCTGGCTGCCATGATCCTGTTTTTCTTTTTCATATGCCTTCTCTAGGACGCGGTAAGGCTCTTGATATAGCTTTAATTGACTCAGCTCATACGTCCCTTTTGGTACTCGAATGGAAAGGATTTTTTCCGCAGGGACTCGAATCGTCACTTCATTGACGCCTGTTTTGTAGATGGATGTATTGCTTTTTCGTGAGGTGACGTAGTGATCAACAGATAACTGAAATCCTTCGTTTCGGTCTGTCCGCTTCACATAAAAGCTCACATACACATCACCAGCGCGGGCCATATCATCTGGCAGCGTGATATTCAGGCCGCCTGTTTCTCCGTATACATCAAGCACGCCATGTTCGTATATGGCTTGTATCGTATGAATATTTGTATCCTTGACTCGATCTGGCGCGTGCTCAATTTCAGCGTTTCCTTTTTTGTCTAAAACCACACCTTGCAGCATCGCATGCTCCCTATCAAGTGCTGAGGCATCCTTTAAGGATTCTTCTGAATAAACGGTGCTTGTTGTTCTTGCAAATGGCAGCGGCCGTGTATTTTCATACACTTTATAATGCTCGCTTTCCAATATAGGCTTAAAATAAGCTGGCGGTGAGTAAGGCATCGCGCTCGTTCTCATATAATACTTTCCATAGGTCAGGCTGTATAAATTCGCCCTGTCCCCCATTGTTGCATAACGGCTGACACTTTCCCGTCCCATATCGATTTGCAGGTCATTCCAGTAGAAATTGAGTAAATGCTGATTCAATATACTTGAATACGCACTCATGCCTTGAAAGCCTTCAAATAACGGGGTGTTGTTGCGCACGCCGTTCATCCAGTCAATCCGGGCAAGCGGATCTTTTGAAGAGCGGCTTTGAATCTGCTGAATGAGCTTCATTTGCTCATGTCCAGCATAAGCCTCACTATTCAGATACGTATCTGATACGCTCTTAATATTGCTTCTTTCAGATAAGTAGCCCTGCTGATACACGCCTGCTGTCAGTAAGCTGACAACGATGAGCACAGCTGAAAAGAGACGAAGGTGCTGGCGTTTTTCCGCATGAATCAAAAGGAAAAACAAGCTGATCACAAGCAGTCCTATGCCTGTAAATACAACAACATCCATATTTCCCTTTGCTCGTTCTGTTAAGATGACTGCGAGAAGAAACACGATCCAAGCGCCTAAGACCGCACGCTTTTTCCACTTCCACTCGATTTGCGAGAAATGCTTGATGGTGATAGCTGCGACCGCTCCAACTGTAAAGGCAAGAATGTACTCAAATCTGTATTGCGGTGCTGAAAAACCATTAAACACGCTCGCCATCTTTGGACTGTAGTGAAAAACAATGAGCAGAACGCTGATCGATGTAAACATGAAAAACCACCTGTTCCGGTAAAGCGGAACGAGGAACATACAAATGAGAAAGATCACAGGTAATAAATACACCCTGCTTGTAAACAGCAGATGATCATGCAGATCAAACCAAGGTATGGATTGATCATATGGCGGCCTTATATTATTAAGAAAGCCATAGACAGACGGGACAAAAAAGGCGGCACTGATTCCAAAGGATAACAGCGTAGAGACCGCCAGCGTCCAGAACACCTTCCACCCGTTCTCCTCACTTCGAAGCTTGATGATATATCTGAAGACAAGATAGATCGCTAAAAAGATAAAATGAATATAAGCAAAGTAAAAATTGTTGATAAGCATCAGGCTGCACGCCGCAATAAACCAAGCCGGCTTACCTGTTTTGAAAATCCGTTCAACCCCAAGTACAAGCAGCGGGAGCCACATCATACTGTCGGTGAAAAACTCCCAAAATGTTTGATGCCGAAAATACACAATAGACAATCCGTAAATTGCGGCTCCTGTTAATGCGCTCAGCCTATGCTGAACCATTGAAAGAAGCACACGGTAAGCGATGAAAAGAATAAGCGTCAGCTTGATCACACTCAGCCAAATGACGGCATTTGCCCAGAAATGAATGTCCGTTGACTGGATGAGATGAAGCGCATTCATCAGCCAGACGACAGCGACTGTGACCATAAAGACAGTCGACGTTGTGAAATAATAACCTAATTGCGTATATGTACCGCCGCCTAGACCGAATTGATAGGAATAAAAGAAGTTCCCTTTGACGTATTCATCGTAAAGCAGCTTTTTAAATGGGAGCATTTGTGAGATTCCGTCTCCATCTCCTGTCATATACCGGCCTTGCTTATATTCATATAAGAAAAAGGAGTGTCCTAATAAAGCGAGAATGAGGCACATTCCTATCATTATCCATCTACGTTTCATCATCTAAATCCTTTCCACAAAAGATCCACTTTTCTTTGAAACAAAACAACCCAGCAAGCGATTCGTGCTTGCCGGTTATTTGACTCCACGTTATTTAAATAACTGTGTTAACACTCGGTCTTGTTCCTTTGAGCTTGTCTCTTGTTCCATCACATTTGATTCCTGGATTAAATAATGCGGCCTCTTTTTCGTTTCATAATAGATACGGCCAATATATTCTCCAATCACACCTAGACTCAAAAGCTGGACACCTCCGAGGAACAGCACAGCCGATATTAAAGTAAAATAACCCGGCACCATAATGCCCGTTCTGACGATTTGAATAAAGGTGGCCACGATGTAAATCAATGAGAGAAATAAGATCAGTATGCCAGTATAAAAACAAATTCGCAGCGGGCGGTTGTTAAAGGAAATGACGCCATCTATGCCATAGTTAAATAATTTCTTCAGTGACCATTTTGTATCACCATGCTGTCTTTCTACATTTTCATAATAGATGACCTTTTCTTCAAACCCAATCCAGCAAAAAAGCCCTTTCGAAAAACGATTCCCCTCTTTCAGCTGAAGCAATGCATCGATGGCTTGGCGTGAAATTAAACGGAAATCTCCGACACCATCACGCAAGTCCACTTCTACTACCTTGTTCATCACCTTATAGTACATGGATGACAGGTAAGAGCGCAGCTTGCTGTCACCTTTACGATTCCGTTTGGCAATGACTTGATGATAGCCTTCTTCATATCCCCTGACAAAGTCCTGAATTAAATACGTCGGGTGCTGCAGATCGGCGTCCATAATAATCGCAGCTGCTCCTTTTGCATGTTCAAGACCTGCCAAAATAGCGGCTTCCTTTCCAAAGTTACGCGAAAAGGAAATATATTTAACTTTTGCACTTTTTCGAGAGAGCTCTCTCATGTATTGAAGCGTGTTGTCTTTGCTTCCATCATTCACAAAGATGATTTCAAAGTCATAATGAAAATCGCGAAACTCTTCCTCGAGTGCCTCAAAGATTCGTCTGATGTTTTCACCTTCATTGTAAGAAGGAATTATAACAGAGAGCAGTTCCCGTTCCATATCGCACCTTCTCTTCACTTTTTTCACATAGTCTGATATGTTCATTATTCCTTTTTTGTCAGAAAACGAAACCCTTTTTTATTATCCATAAATTACATGTCTCTTTAATCGTTTCATTATATCAGAGTTTTATTTCCATTGATTTTCAGCAGGATGAATTTAATGTAATTTTAAGTTTAATCATTGTAAAAAGCCTGTAATTTTGATCACAGACTGGGTATTGTTTCATAAAATTGTTTGTTCATTTATATATTTTCCTATTTATTGAAAAAGATGAATGGAAGTGAAAGGGCAGCCTTTTTAGTGAAGCAGCCCTCGATTGTTTTGTTGCAGATGCTCGTTTGCCTTTGATTGTTTATTTTGAAATAAATGCAGCTGCGCTCCGTAGCTCTCGATCCACTCTTGGACAATTCGTTCTGTTGTTTCCTGTCCTTTATACTTACGGCCAGCCTTTGCATAGGTCGTTTCAAAATCACTCCAAAGCAGCTCTACCCATGTACGTGCTTCGTCATATGTCAGCATATTGTTTTTTTCCATAAGTTGTTCTGTTAGTCGCTCAAAGTATTGTTCCATGCCTGTTCCTCCTTCATCTAGCAGAAAGTGCCTTTTTAAAAAAACTTCTTTTTTCATATACTACCCTTACGTCTTCAAAAGACGCAAATGATTTGTATTGTTTGGAGGGAATCGATATGCGTAATAAAGCAAAAGGCTTTCCAAATCAGGTAAATCACAAGTTTGAAGGCGAACCAGGCGCTACAGATGCTTATGCGTCTAAACGGCCGAATGGTGAAACGAATACACGTCCACAGGAACGTATGAGGGCATCAGGGAAACGCTAATTTTTCCAAAGGGAGTGCTTGAGATATGAGTTCAAATGGGAAATCGTATATGGCAGACTTTGTTCAATTAAGGACAACCGCTTACCCTCAACCATGGGCAAATGCAAAGCATTCTGCCTCTCAGGTCAATGGAGAAACGCAGCAAACGCAGCACGACATCGTACTTCAGAACAACGTCCGTAAGCAGCGTTCGAAGTAAAGAAAAGGACTGATCACTTGGATCAGTCCTTCAGATTGTTGACAAAGGGCTAAAATGATTTTTATTTTAGCCCTTTGTCTTCTTTTCAGCGTGATAGAAAACCTTTGCAGCCCTAGGAAGGATGAGCACCGGAACGGAGCGAATTTGACATTCGTGAGCACCGGAGCGCAGACCTGACACCGAATGCGAGGGTTTGTCTACACGATGAAGGACTGATCACTTGGATCAGTCCTTTTGCGTCAGCATTGAAATCGGCAGGGCATCTTCCTGATTTGGAGCCGATATTCTGTATCCCCACGCAAAAACGCCATTTAGATATTCTACATAAAACTCTTCGTCTGTGTCTTTGATTTGATAAGTTGTTTTCGTTTGAATCAAGGCTGGATCTAATAAATAGGCTTTCGCCATATCAATTTTCCGTTCTAAAACTGCGTATTCATTCACAATGCCAAGCTGCTCAGCCTTTCGTGCTTTTTCAGAAAGGGCGGCAATCTCCTGCTTCAATTCATATTCTGTCATCTCACTATAGCGTTTTTCCATCTGTCATTCCCCTTTGTCTAAAACGTGATCAATTGTATCGAGATCAAAGCCTTTTCTGAATAAAAATTGCTTCACTTTCATCTTCTTTTCAAATGATCCGTCATATCCTACCTTGCGTTTTGCCTTCTCCAGCATATAAAGGAGGGCTTCTTCTTCCTTTTCCTCTTCTTGTCCATCATAGGCTTCTTGAAGGGCTTTATCAATGATCTCAAACGAAAATCCCTTTCGCTGCAGCTGCAGCTTGATGCGCTGCTCGATCTCTTTTGCAGAACGATTTTTTTCTTTTTTGACAAGTTTGAGAACCTGCTTTACCGCTTCCTCCAGCTGTAGGTCATCAGGGTATTGAGACAGCGCCTGTTCAATCGTGTCATCGTCTATCCCCTTGAGCTTCAATTCTTTTTTTAGGACGGACGGTCCTTTGCTGTTCGTTTTCCGGTGGGTGCTGACATAGGCTTCTGCAAATTCAAGATCATTTACATACTTATAATGCTTTAATTTGTGTATAATTTCACTAATAGCAGGTGCAGGGATTTCTTTTTTCGTTAAATAATCGGTGACTTCTTTCACTGATCTCATGCGGTAGGATAAATAATCAACTGCCTGCTGAAATCCTTTTTTCACTGAATCACCGAATTGAATCTCAATGATATCTGCTTCGTCCAGCTCTTTTCCTTTTTTCAAATCGTGCTGGACGAGCACATCTAAATCAACGCTAAAGGCGTACTTTTCATCAAGAAAGATGTTGACCCGCTCGGTATTGTTTTTCTGAGCAGAAATTTTTGTAATATAAGGCATCCTGTAATCACTCCTTTTCCAAAACAGTCAGGATGTTTCTTCTGATTCAAAATCGTGAAAGATATAGGTATGTATATGAGAGGAGAGATGTCAATTGAATATCGCCATTACCGGAGGAACCGGTTTTATCGGCCAGCATGTCACAAAAGTGCTCGCTGCTGAGGGACATCATCTATATATTTTAACAAGAAATCCAAAGGAATCCGAACAAAATCATTTACATTATGTGCAGTGGCTGACCGAAGGTGCTGCGCCTGAGCATGAATTGCCTGCCATCGATGTATGGATTAACCTTGCTGGAAAATCCATTTTTACACGCTGGACAGACAAGGCAAAAGAAGACATCCTCTCCAGCCGTCTCAAATCAACACAAGAGGTAAAACGCATTATAGAAGCGCAGGAATCAAAACCATCTGTACTGATTCAAGCAAGTGCTGTTGGGATTTATGGCACATCTCAAACAGGAGATTTTACGGAGGAATCACCTCCTGCGGATTCTGATTTCTTAAGTCATACATCAAGGCTTTGGGAGGCTGAGGGACAAAAGATTGAAGCCCTCGGCATTCGTACGGTCTACACACGCTTTGGCGTCGTGTTGGGCGAAAAAGGCACATTGCCGCTGATGACACTTCCTTACAAGCTGTTTGCCGGCGGGACAATTGGCTCTGGCTCGCAATGGGTTTCATGGGTTCATGTTGAGGATGTGGCACATCTCATTGCTTATGCGATTCATCATGACGACCTGTCAGGTCCGCTCAATGCGACATCACCGAATCCTGTTCAAATGAAACAGCTTGGACAAACCATTGCTTCTGCCCTTCGCCGCCCCCATTGGCTGAAGGTGCCATCTTTTGTGATCAAAACGGCACTTGGTGAAATGTCATTACTTGTTTTAGAAGGCCAGCGTGCTCTGCCAAAAAAAGCACTGCTCTCTTCTTATGACTTTTTGCACCCTGAACTAAAAGAAGCGATTTTGCAATCTGGGGAATAAATGTTGTCAAAAACACCCATCCTATTAGAAATGAGATGAGGGAGCGATTTTGATGAAGAAAAAAGAACACCAGCCAACTTCGAAGCTGAAGAAAACCCAGGAAGTCCTGTATCAGCAGGAATTCAAAAAAGCGGAAAGAGCAGCAGAAAAAAGAAACAAATAAGGCGGATATTCCCCTCCAACAAGCACATAACTAAAGTGATCTTGTAAAGGAGGGAAAGGCTTTGAAAAAAGACCAACACAAAAAATCCAACCACGAGCTCGCGGCACAAGAGACGGATGGCGAATATGTTGAATTTTCCAAAGAACTTGCAGATCCGAATGACGTAAAAGCAATGGCACGTATGAAAGCAGCCGATCAGCGCGCCAAAAAACAATAAGTAAAAAAGCAGACCTTATTCAGCGGTCTGCTTTTCTTTTATTTGATTTCAGTAAGAAGACTTGATGCTTTCTGGCGTGATTTTTCCTCAGGCACCTCTTCTGGATAACCTATATGAAGGATCGCAGCAAACCGTTCGTTTTCCTTTAATCCCATGTCTTGTTGAAAGCCTTTGTCGTATAAAATACGTCCGCTCTTCCATACCATACCGATCCCTTGATCCCACGCAAGTAGCTGAAGATTTTGAATGAGCGCGCTGACAGCGGCAAAATCATCATTTCTCACTACAGGGTTCTCGTCTTCTTTTAGCACGACAAGTAAAAGCGCCGGAACCTTAGAAAAGTATTCTCTGTATTGATTGATTTTTTCTTCTTTTGCATCTGGGTTGTTGCGCTGAAAGAAAGCAATGAAGCGCTCTACAAAAGTCGCTTTGGCTTCATCCGTCACCGCATATAAAAAGCGCCACGGCTCCGTGATTTTATGATTAGGTGCATAGACTGCATCCTCTAATAGCGGCTGAAGCTGCTCAATCGTCACCGGTGTGTCTTTGAATTTTCGAATCGATCGTCTATATCTGACAGCGTCTCGAACCGTTAACGCTTCTGTTTGTTGTTTCATTTCTGGCATAAATGTCATCCTTTCAATCAACTTAATTGAAATTGATTCTCATTCACATTATAAACGTCATCGCGTGCAGTTGCAAATCAAGTATCTCTTCTCCCCGTCTGCTAAATAGTTGTTTGACTTTTTCAAGTAATGTTACAATCATATTACGTTTTAAACAAATTTTGAGAAAAAAGCCAAGATGATGAAATGATTTTCAAGTATTCCCATTTTGTCTGATCTTGTTTTTTTGTCAAAAGGCTTTCAACCATGATTGGAAGGGAGGCTTCTGGATGGAATGAAAATCAATATTGGACAAATCATTAAACTCTACCGTTATAAACAAAATATGACCCAATCTGAATTGGCAGAAGGAATTTGTTCTGTCTCTCATTTAAGTAAAATTGAAAATGGCTCAAAGGAGGCCAATCAAGATACGATCAATCTGCTGCTTGAACGGCTTGGCATCAGCCAAGAAAAGCTGTCACAAAAGGCGCGTCATCTGCTGTCACTTTTGGATGAGTTTCAAATGAATATGTATTTCTATGCTCTCGATCAAGCTGAACAAAATGCAGAAATGATCATTCAGCACGAGGAGCAGTTCTTTTCGCTCGATTTAGGCATTCAGTATCATTTGTCTTTATTTCAATTTTATTTACTAACGGATAAACAGCCGCTTGCCTTAAAAACACACCGCGTGCTCAAAAAATTCGAAAAAACCTTTATTGAAACGGAAAAAGAAATTTTTGAATATCTTGACGGCATTCATCAAATTAAAATTGGTCAGCTTGAAGATGGGCTGAAAAAGCTTGAAAGCTGCTTTTCCTACGCTTCAGTTGAACAAAGTGATTTGTATTATCACTATGCAAAAGCACTTGGAAACTTGGGACAGCTGGGTGATGCGCTTGAAGCGACACATCAAGCGATGGATTTATATAGACAAAAGAACAATTTCAAGCGGATTATTCACTGTACACTTATTCACGGCGTGATCTCACTTGAACTAAAAGCCTATCAAACTGCGAAGAAATATATAAAGGAAGTGATTTTGCACACGTCCCTTCACCCTGATGCCTTTATTAAAATGTCCGCTTATTTTTATTACGGGGTGCTCTTAAAACGTGAAGGTGATTTCTCTTCAGCTGTGCCTTATTTACTAGATTCACTCAATTACTTTAATCAAGAACAGATAGAAGATCGTTACTGTGAAACGCTATATGAGATTGCGACACTATATGCTGAATATGACCGCAAAAAAGCACTTCCCTACATACACGAGCTGTTAAAACAGCCTCGTATTCAGCCAAACTGTTTATATATGATCAAAATCTATAAATTGATGATTGAGGAAAACCCTCTTGATTTGAAAACCTATTTGGTCGAAGCAGCCCTTCCTTACTTTGAACACAATGAGCTGCACAGTGAATATTTGTTTGCTCTTAGAACCTTACTTACCTATGCAGGTGCTGAGCTTGATGAGCAGACGTATCAGTCCTATACAAAGAAGCTTCTTGATCATTTAGCGGGATATCTTCCCTATTACAAAAAAGCATGACCTTCTGCCGATCGAAGGTCATGCTTTTTCTATTTATTAAATGGTCTCTTGTTGATCTGTGTCATGATGGTTCACCCGTTTGACAGAATGAATATACCGTCTTTTTGCAAAGAAATCGTACGCATGCTGTCCAAAGCCAAGCCAAATACTGAGCAAGATGAATGGGACCGTTCCCCATAAAGCAGGGATATGGCAGGCCATACGCAGCCAAGTATAAATCCCTGAATTCTTCTGATTTTTGGCTAAAGAAATAGACACGATTCGTTTTTCCGCCTTCTCTTCACTGATTTTATTCAGCCTGAGCAGCTGCGAGTGTCTAAAGGATTCAAAGTGAATCCGATTTTTCCAATCGAGTGATCTTAATAAATCAATCATTTTTGCACATGCAGGACTTTGTCCGTCATAAAACACAAGCAGCCTCAGTGATTTAATGGAACGCTGTTCTCTTTTTTTCGATTCAGCGAGCTTCTTTTTTTCTTGATCGAGATAAATGATTTTTTTCATAAATTGATCGCCTGTCCTTTTCCGTCATTTTTTTAGTTCGTTCAAAGGAGATTACAACTAGATTACTATAGTTGCTGGGCCTCTTGTATTGGGAAAAAGCCAACCATTGTGCGTTATATGAGCCTTTGGATAAGGGCAAAATCATTGATTTTATGGCATATATGAGGTTTTTCAACTAAAAGTGGTTGGGAAAATCGTGGTGCTTTGCGGTTTTCTGCGGTATTTGATAGAATTCTGCGGTTTTCTACATCTTTATGCGGTGGTTTTGTAGGTAAAACGCAAAAACAAGATAAAAAAAGACTACTTCCCATTGCGGCGAAGTAGTCTTTTGGTTTATATTTTTGCCAAAACTTCTACTATTTCTTTCTCAATATCTTTCCATAAGTAACGGTCGGTCGTATAGTGATGTGCGGCTTCTTTCGCAAATACTTGAAAAGCTTCTTCAAAATCAGGTGCATCTTTGTCCGGTTTTTTCTCATCGACAAAGCGCTGTGCTTCTGCTGAGCGAGGTCCCCATTTGCCCACTTCATTCCCGTCCTGATCAATGATGACGATAATCGGAATCGATCTTGCGGTCCCGTTCGTTAAATACTGATCCATCAGGTCTAGATTCTCATCCCGAATGAAATAGCGCACATCAATGAGTGCTTCATTTGCAATACGCATGAAAATCGGGACATTGACCATCGCATCTCCGCACCAATCCGCTGTGATGACAAGCGCTCGGAGCTTTTTCTTTTGCAGCTTTTGAAGCAGCTCTTTTTCTTTTTGATGAATTGCATACTGGTTGTACACCGTGAGCAGATTTTCCCGGTTTTTCTCCATGTTGTGTACATATGTACGTTCAGCTAATCCCTTTGTAAACCATTCATTTAATGTCATATGAACATCCCCCTTACCCTTCAACTTTACCACTTTTGCTATTCTTTTGTCTAAAAAAACCTTCACCTAGTGAAAGGTAAAGGTCTTTTGGTTTATGGACGCCGCTTTCGATTTGGGTCCATCCCGATCAGCTTGGTGACAAGCACCATTGTGACAGGCAGTGACGTATTCTTTTTATACGCTAAATATTTCCCGCGCCATTCGGGCTTATATTTCTGTTTAAATGACCGTAAACCGCTGAAGCTGTACATGTATCTGACATTGTTGAAAATAACACTCGCCAAACGCTCTGTGAGAAAGGACTGATGGAACGTCCCCACATTCGATAAAGGTGCCATTCCCATGTTAAACGATTTGTAGCCTCTTTCTTTCGCCCATTGAAACAGGTGGATAAACAGCGCATCCATCATCCCGTTCGGTGCATCATGCATATGACGCATTAAATCGATGGAAATCTCCCCTTCTTGATACATCGGCATCAATGATACAAAGGAAATGATCTGCCCTTGCTCATCCTTTAGAATCGCAATCGGTGCTTTTTGAAGATAGTCTTCTTGAAAATAACCGAGCGAAAATCCTTTTTCTTTTTTCTTTCCGAGCCAGCTGTCAGAGATCTGTTTTAAGGTTGAGATCAACTCATTTGAAAAGGGAGGTTCCAGCATTTCAAAGGTGTAGCCTTCTCGTTCAAATTTATTCGCCACAGCTCGTAAATTTGATTTTTTCTTACCTGACAGAGTAAACGTTTCTAAATCGACCATGGCTTCTTCCCCAAGCTTAAAGAAGTGAAAGCCTAAGTCATGATAAAGAGCCATCCCTTCTCGTTCTACTTGATAAAAAGCGACGCGGTAGCCGGCTTTTTCTGTCTCCTGTAAAAACTCTTCAAGTACAAGCGGATAAGACGCCTCACGTCCAGATGGATCTCCGAGCACAATGACGCAGCGGCCAATTCGCCCAAACTGAAGCATCGCTTCTCCATCACTTGAGAAAAATAGTTTTTTGTCGCCTAAAAAGCCAAGATGACTGAGGGCATTTCCGCCCTTTTCTTCTAAAAACGTTTTTAATTTTTCATCATCTGCTTTTTCTCCAATCGGAAAGGCTTTCTTATTAAAAATCAATTTACTAATGAAGAAGAAAAGCGGTACACCGATGAGAGCGATCATGCTTGTCATCGTGATATGCCGTTCATTATGCACCAAGTAATCCTTACTCAAGAAATGCCCGATTTTTGTCCAAATAAAGTTGCCAATCACATTATAGTTAAAGAGCACGAATAAATAACCAGCGGCAGCCGTCACAAACTGATTTAAGGAGTAAGGTGCCTGCTGCTTCACAAATTGATTTCGAAGAGAGAAAAACACAGCCATGATGACTGGCAAAATAAAGATCAGACTGAGGTTAAACCCCTTTAACAAAGTAAACACAAAACCGCCTGCTAAGGAGATCATTGTCAGCACGTACGATCTTTTCGTTCTTTTATACACTTCAATGGACAAAATCATCAGAATGATTCCGAACATTAAAGAAAGACCATTAAATCCTGATAACAGAAAGCGCGGAATGCTGGTAATCACACCTAATCGATCGACTGGAAGCACAACAGATGCCATGATAAGCAAGCCGCTTCCAAAGGTTAAAATCGATAAAGATCCGTACAATAAACGGATTAATAAAGCACGGTGCAAAACAATTAAAACGTTCGTTGTTTCAATGGCAGGTGCCATTTTCGGATTGCCTTCAAGACGTCTAAGCGTCGTTCCCGTTAAATCGTAAGCAGCTAGACAAAGCCCTAAAATAAACGGGAAAATCGAGTACACGAAACGGTACAAGACGAGCGCCGTCAGCACCATCTCTTTATCAAAACCAATGTATTGCATGCTCAGTAAAAAGATAAGGTCAAACGAACCAAAGCCGCCCGGAACCATACTGATTAAACCGCCGATTGACGCAATCGCAAATACACCTAAGACTATTCGGACATCGACATTCATCCCCATAGAGACGACAGCCATGTACATGACAAGTCCAGCTGCCAGCCATTCTAAAAACGATGCCCCGATATAAGCGTAAATTGGATGCTTCAGTCCATTTTCACCGCTCTCAATCGAGCTTTTTCGAATGGATGCCATGACGATATATATCGGTACAATACAGGCAAAGATAATGACAAATGCCCATAGCCACGGCTCCTGGCTGATAATACTTTCAACTGGAAGCACCCTGACCAAGATCAAATCACTGAAAATAGATAAGCCCAAAAGGACAGAGGAAGTCAAAAGGGCAATGCCTTTCAGCAATTTTTTCGTATCTGTTATGTACTCCTTATAGAGAAGCGTTCTAAGCCCTGCTCCTGATAGACCGCCAAATCCAAGAACACTGTTAAAGGAGTTCGCAATCCATGAAATGCGTATCGTTTTCCAGCCGCTGATCGGCATATTCAGGCTTTTTCGTAAAATAAAATCATATAAGGACATCGATAAAACCGCGACAAGTCCAAGAAAGACAAGAATAAACAAGTCCATTCGGTTCAAGCTGTCAATAATATAAAACGTCTTTTTAATGGAAAGTCCGCTCAGCTCCTGCTTCGCAACGAAGATTAAGACAAGGATAATGACGATCGGAAAAAGCATTTTTAAGATCGTCATACCCGTTTTTTTGTTCCACATGTTTTTCCCAACTTTCTAGGTTGCTTCATTATTTCAACTGAACATTATTATACAACAAATACCACTTGATTCATGCAGTTTAACATTTAAAAGCTTGACGAACCTTTCAATTAGAAGTAAAAATCAGTAATATAAAGAAAAAGAGCCGCTTAAAGGAAGTGAACAAGCGTGGAATATAATATTCATGACACCACCGTATTAAAAGAAGAGATTCTATCTCCAGAAGAAAAAAAGACATGGGTTCTTTATATGAAAGTGCTCACAGCTGCAGGTCTTGGAGATGTTTCTGAATGGATGAAGCTTGATATGAGTATGCCTCAAATGAAGGTGCTCATGCTGCTCAATAACCATGGCTCTCTCAAAGTATCCGAAATCGCTGAAAAAATGGGCGCTTCTTTGTCCAATATGACAGGCCTGCTTGACAGGTTAGAACAATCTAACTTTGTCGTGCGAAAGCACTCTGAGCGTGACCGGAGAATCATTGTCGTAGAGCTGACAGAGGAAGCGAAAAATATTTTCAGAAGTATTTATCAAAAAGGACACGAAAAAATCAAAAATTCCCTGCAGCGGCTCAATGACGAGGAAAAAGAAAAAGTCAATGAAGGCCTTGCTATCTTAGAAAAAGCACTGCGTCCTGAACGCGGCTAAATATGAAAAGGAAAAAAGACGGTCACTTGAGGTCCGTCTTTTTTATTTCTTCTACTTGTTTATCTGAGAGGACGAAATTTTTTTGAAGAACTTCCCTGTCATCCCATAAAAGATAGGCTAAGCCAATGATGAGAAAAAAGATGCTAATCCACGTACCGCCAGGAAGCAGCTGTTCAAGTTCCTCAATCGTTCTTTCTGAGCCTAAGCTGTTACTATAACGTATCTCAAAAAGAACATATTTCGCTATATAAAACAATCCCGCCATACAGATAAACATGGCGCCGACAATTCTTCTACCAGACATGCGTTTACTCCTTTAATTCCACTGATTTCTTTTGATTAATTCCGTGATATGGGCAAGGTGATGTTTTGAATGCCAAACGTACATTCCTGCTGCATTATATAAGGACACCGTTTGTTGATCGGCAGGGTGATAATAAGAAGCGTTGAAGTCATCCTCTGACATTCCCCGCAGTAAAGTGACCCACCTGCGATGCAGACTGCTGATCAAAGGCAGGGATAAACTAATGGGCGCCTTGCTGTCAGGAAGTGAGGCAAATCCCTCCTGATCATATGGACGTATGTCCGGTGTATCTTCTGTCAAAGCAAGTTTGAATCGTAAGTATGCATTCAGATGGCTGTCTGCTACGTGGTGAATGAGCTGACGAACAGTCCATCCTCCCGGCCGATAAGGTGTATCAAGCTGAGCATCTGTAAGCGGTGCGGTCACCGCTTCATACTCTTTGGGGATTGCAGCCAGCTGATCAATCCATGCTTCAAGCTGTGCTTTCGTTTTTGTTTCAACCGGTTCATATAAGCCAATCGGATATTGTAATGACGTCATACGTTCTCCCCTTTCTCAAATCCTTCAAGTACAAATTTGCCAATCATCTTTCCATGCTCAAGTGTTTGATGTGCCTGCTTCAAGTTAGCAGCATTGATCGGACTGAGAACCTTTGTTAAAGTATGCGTTATTTTTCCCTGCTCAAATAACTCACCCGCCTCTGTCAAAAGCTCATGCTGTTTGATCATGTCCGCTGTTTCAAACATAGGGCGTGTGAACATGAATTCCCAAACAAATGCCGCACTTTTATTTTTGAGTAATTGAATGTCTAGGTTGTGCTGGTTTTCGACAATGGTACAGATCGTTCCTTGCGGTTTGATGGCTTCTGCCATGCCTTTGAAATGTCCATCTGTATCATTTAAGCATAAAATAAAATCCACTTCGCCGATTCCTTTTTCCTCTAGCTGCGCTAAAAGCGGCTGATGATGATCAATGATATGATCGGCACCTAAGGACAGACACCACTCTTTTGTTTCTGGTCTTGATGCGGTAGCGATCACAGTTGCCTTCGTTAATTTAGCTAGTTGAATGGCGATAGAACCAACACCGCCTGCACCACCAATGATCAGCAAGGTTGAGCCTTCAGCATTCCGCTTCATATGCATCCGGTCAAATAAAGCCTCATAAGCCGTAATTGTTGTAAGGGGCATTGCGGCTGCTTCTGCAAAGGATAGATTGGCAGGCTTTTTCGCCACAATACGTTCATCCACAAGCTGGTATTCACTATTCGAGCCTTGACGCGTAATATCTCCCGCATAGTATACGTGATCACCTGGCTGAAACAATGTACACGATTCACCCACTTCAACAACCGTACCGCTTGCATCATAGCCTAGTATTTTCAGTTTTTCTTCCTTCTGATCCTTCGGTGATCTCACCTTTGTATCAACTGGATTCACGGACACAGCTTCTACCTTCACCAGTACATCTCTGCCAGACGCTTTAGGCTTTTCGACCTCCTGATCCATCAGGCTTTGCTCATGCTCAATCGGCAAATACTCCAATAGTCCAACTGCTTTCACTCGTTCGCACTCCCCTTCTCCATTCTTTCCACATTTTATCATAATTTTCTGATGTTTATGGCTGGATCAAACGAATGACAGCACATTTATGACCTTTTCAGGGCGTTTCGCTCCCTCGCCATGTATGAAGGACGTGCCTTTTGCAAAGAAGGAACATAAGTGAACCAGCTGCTCGTTTTAAAAAATAGCTGAACGTAATAAAACTGGACGTGCTGGAGAAAAACAACGGTCAATAGAAAAAGAGTGAATGAGAGTGTAGATAGATCCGCCCTTCCTTGTATCCATTCAGTGATCAAAAGAATCACAAAACCGAGGATGATGAGCTGTTCAACTCTTTGCACGAGCTGGCTAAGGAGCTGCCCGCGTTTTAATAAATCACCAGACTGGTGCTTTCTAATTTTTCTCGATTTGTAGAACCAAATGATACTTTCTGCTAAGTTATGAGTTATAAATAGTGCAATAAGCGCTATCGATAAAGGAGATGGGTGATAAAAAATGGGGACTGCAAATGGGATCACAAGAAAATAAATGGCAATCAATGCGTGTCTGACTGATAAGAGAAATAGGTCTTTTTCTATAGATGTTTTCATGTGTTTCACCTCCGTATGTACTACGTTTCAATTGCCAAAATGTTCCCCTTCGCTATCAAAAAAGGATGCCCCAAGAAGGCATCCTTTTCATGAATCAAACTTAAAAAGCAGCGCTTAGTACGACAGGGCCTTGCGGGAGCTTGTTATCCTTTTTCGGTTCAAGTGTAACAGCCACGGTATCCCATGATTCGCCTGCTTCTTTTTCAGATAACGCATAGGTGACGGTTCCTTCCCCCTTGTTATCTGTTTTAAAGGCACCGGCTGGAACCGGCTGATCTCCTTTAATAAGCCACACTTGATAAACAGCAGATGATTCAAGCTGACCCTTTAAGCCGTCTGCACTCACCACAAGTTCTTTTTTACCGTTATGCTCTATTACTGAAAAAGCACCTGTCGTTTTTGGTGATGCGGCCGATGCCAATGATTTTGTGGCAACAACCCTGACAGGTTCTTCCGCCTGTTCTTTTCCATTCGATAAGAAATACACATTTCCAGTTGCTGATATGAGAAGCAGTGCCGCAACGAGCGGTAAGAGCCACTGGTTTCGTTTCTTTTGCAGCGGTTTGATTTCGTTTGGCTCAGGTGCAGCCTTGAGCTCTTTTTTATGGCTGTTCTTTTCTTCGACTGTCTCTTCTTCAAACACCTGGGGTAAAATACGGTCTTTCATCCCTGCCGGAGGTGTTTGGTCACCTGCTAGAAATGGAATGTCAGACATGAGCAATGTTAATTCTTCAAGCTCTTCTTTGCAAGCTGAGCAGTGCTTGATGTGCTCTTCAAATTGCGTTTTTTCTTCTCCTTGTAAATGCCCGTTGAAATAATCAATCACTTGATGTTTACACTGAGTCATGCCTCTTCCTCCTTTCCTCCGCGAGACAGTTTCGATCGCAAATGCTTCAATGACAATCGAACCCTTCCTTTTACCGTACCAATAGGGATGCCCAGCTTGTCCGCGATGCTCTTTTGTGTCATCCCTTTAAAATAGACATCTTCTATGATGGTTTGCTGTTCTTTTGACAATGTAGATACTGCTTCACGTATGATTTGTTTTTCCTCGTTCCATTCTACTTCTTTTGATATATCTTCTTGATGATCAGCTAAATATTCAATCTGCTCATCTTCCAAAGCCGTTTCATTCCGGTTCTTTCTTATGAGATCAATGGCCGTGTTGCGTGACATCATAAATAACCACGAGGAGAATTTCCCTTTATCCGTATGATATTCTCCTATGCCGCGCCAGAGCTTGATGAAGACCTCTTGAAGCACTTCCTCCGCGAGCTCACGGTTGCCAGTCATTTTATAAATAAACGAATATAACACACGTTCATAGCGATCGTACAGCACTTCAAGCGAGGGCTTGTGACGATCATATTTGATCTTTTGATACAGCTCAAAATCTTGCAATGTGTCCATGGTCATCTCCTTCCTTTTTCATGAGAAAGAGCATGCGTATTCATCATGAAATCCTTCACGTATTGCTTATCACTCGATTTACTGAAATAAGCCTACCTTGTACTTTACTCTTTTTTCAAGGAGAAAAAAAGAGCGCTGAAAAAGGGAAGTGTGCTCCTCATGAGAATGTACTTACTTTACGACATAACAGACCATTTGGATCACTCGTGGTACAAAAGTCAAGAATCCATGTGTGACCACTCTCTGATCAGCTGATTTTAGCAAACTCTCGTCTCCCTCTCAATTCAATTGAGGTAGAACGCATTCTTTCCTCATGTCATAATAGGGTGTAAATTGGAGAAATTGGAGTGTCCGTATATGATGGTGACGATTGTTCTTTTTTTATTAGCAGGTTTAGCAGAAATTGGCGGCGGCTATTTGGTATGGCTTTGGCTGCGTGAAGCAAAGCCTGTCAGCTTCGGAATCGCCGGCAGCCTCATCTTGGTTGCATATGGCATCATTCCAACCTTCCAGCAGTTCCCGACTTTCGGACGGGTTTATGCTGCCTATGGCGGTGTTTTTGTCATTCTTGCTGTATTCTGGGGCTGGTGGGTCGATCGAAAAACACCTGATCTATATGACTGGATGGGTGCTTTGATTTGTTTGGCTGGAGTCAGTGTGATGTTATTTGCGCCTCGCAGTTAATGGACCCATTATAAAAAGTGCTGCCACATGCGATGCGGGCAGCACTTTTGCTATGTTATTTGAATGATTTAACGAGCTCCAGCCGTTTGTAATTCTTTGTTTTTCTCTTTAAAGCGTTCGTTATGAGAGGAAACGTACGCCACTTTTTCAGCTTCTGGTTCGATGTAAAGCTTCGCGCTATTCAGTGCATTGACTCCATCAACAAACGTGCCGGCAATTAAGCGGACCTTGCTTTTATGTGTACACAAGTCGCCTACCGCATAGACGCCCGGTAAATTGGTTTCCATTTTTTCATTAACCTCGATCAGTCCCCATTCACCTTGCTTGAGGCCCCATTCTGATAGCACGCTTAAATCGCCTTTCATCCCGTGATTGACGATCACAGCATCTGTTTCGATTCGTTCTTTTTCACCTGTCTCTATGTTTTGAATGGTGACCGCAGCAATTTTGTCGCCTTGACCATGCAGCTCTGTTAGTTCATGCGGGGTTAAAATTCGTTTGCAAGTTGCCTTCATGTTGGCGACGTTTTTCTCATGTCCGCCAAACATGTCACGGCGATGCACGACGGTGACACTTTCAGCAATCGGTGCAAGAGCATTGGCCCAGTCAACCGCTGAGTCGCCGCCTCCAGAAATCACAACCCGCTTCCCTGCAAATGTCTTAAGCTCCTGGACAGTGTAATAAAGGTTTGTCACTTCATAGCGGTCTGCATCCTCGATTTCAAGTTTCCGCTGAACTGGAATGCCGTGACCCATCGCTAATATGAGGGTCTTTGTCAAATGACGATCACCATTTTCAGCCGTCAGCAAAATATGATTATGTTCATCTCGCTCAAATGACGTGATTTTTTGATTCAGTGCAATCTCTGGTTCAAATGTTTTCGCCTGTGTTTCCAGCTGCTGTATCAGCTGTTCTCCTCTTGTTGGCGGCAAACCGCCGACATCCCAAATGACCTTTTCAGGATAAAGAAGGATTTTCCCGCCAAGGCTTTCGTTGTACTCAAGTACCTTCGTCTTTAAGTCCCGCATCCCACTATAAAAGGCGGTGTACATGCCTGCTGGACCGCCGCCAATAATGGTGACGTCAAACAATTCAAGCTGATCTGTCATTTGAGATCCCTCCAGTTTTCCATCGAATGATCTATTTTTCAGCGATATTGATTCTCATTATCATATGTACCTATTGTAGTCTACTCTAGTGAAGGGAATCAATAGCTTTCTACAAAAAAAGAACAGGACGAGCGCTCACTCGTCCTGTCATCCATCACACAATGGTTAAACCAAGGTCTTTTAATTCAAGAGAAACAAGTCTTGCAATCGCATCTGCGCCTTCTTTTGTAAAGTGCGTGCGGTCCTCAATTCCTGTTGACAGCATAAAGTAAGAGGTCGTTTTCTCTATACCAGAAATTTGATAAAACTGAAGGCTTGCCGTATTTAAATCAACGAGAAGGACTTCTTCTTCATCAGCTAATTCTTTCATAGCGGCACAATAATCAGGAAAATCATTGATAAATTCTCCGTCTTTTTCATGAAAACGGCCGACTGGCGTGAGTAAAAGTGGTGTTGCCCCTTTTGCTCTTGCTCCATGAATATATTGAGACAGGTAGCTTTTATACGTCGTGAAAGGATCTGTATGCCGCTCAGGCTTTTCCTTGGAAGCATCATTGTGCCCCATTTGTGTGAAAAGCCAGTCTCCTGGCTGAATGTCAGCCAATATGTCATCAAGGCGTCCTTCTTCAATGAATGTTTTTGAGCTTCTTCCACCAATGGCACGGTTCTCGACGTTCACCCCTTGCGCTGTATAGCGGTGTAAAAACTCTCCCCATCCTCCTTGAACAGGACGATCTGGATATGATGAAACGGTCGAATCACCAGCTAAATAGATGGTTGTCATGTTCATACGCCTCCCTTTTTCATTGAGCCACTTCACCCGAGCGATACGGGCATCCTAGTGGCTGCTGAAAAGATATGAAACAATCAGCATCGCTATTTCAATTATTCTCTTTTTAAAGATCAAAACCCTGCTTACCGGTAGATGTGAATGTGTTAAATATGCGGCGGAAGTTCTATTTTTGATTCCACTGCTTGATGTAACGCCTGAAGCATGTAGCCAATTCCTTTATATGGAGCCAGCGGATAATTTGCTTTTTGATGAGGCTGTAATAAAGGGTCGATCACTTTTCGATATTTCTTTCCACCTAGTACCACCAATTCATCATATGCGAAAAGATTTTTTTGATGAAATTGCTGGCTCAGTTCTTCTCGTGTGATCTGCTTAGCATGCGGTGTACCAAAAGCAACATCATAATTTTCATGTATGATATCATCTGCCTTTAAGAACCCGTGCTTCGCTGATAAGATCATCCAGTCTGAAAAAAACGTTTGGGCATAGCTTTTCGTACGCTGATGCAGCGGACTTAAATAAACGAGGTTCGCCGGCTGGCTCCCTGCTTCTGGATCGACGTCCCAAATTTTCTTCGCGCCACATGGAATGATACAAACTCGCTTCACTCAGGTTTTCTCCTTCCTTTTTCGATAGATCTGATACACGATACAGCCTAGCGCTGTGCCAAGTGTATTTAAAAGAATATCATCAATATCGCTGCTTCTTGTAATGATACCAGATTGTGAGAACATCCATTGGAGCAATTCGATCATGGTTGACAGGAGAAAGCCACCAAGAACCGCCTTTTGCCAGCGCATGGTTCGGAAGGCTTGATATAGAAAAAAACCGAGTGGTACAAATAACAATATGTTGCCTGCTAAATTTAAAAAGACAAGATTTGGATAGCCGTGATGGTAGGCGTGAAGATTTTGATAAATGGACTGCAAAGGCAAGAGATTAACACTCACCTGATCTCTTGGGGCGGAAAAACGATTTGGAAAGACCGTCAAATATAATAAAACATTCGTATAAATAAACAGACTGGCAAGAACCAATTCTGTCCGCAAATAAATAAAACGATTGTGCTTTTTTGCCTGTCTGTATCTCATATGTAAATAGAGCGGGACGAGCAGGAGAAAATAAGCAATGGAAAACATAGCACTGGATGTCATACAGAAAGCTGCCCCTTTCTCACATGATGATGCTTGACCATATTTACAGCTTATTCAGGCTTGCCCGCATCTATTCATCACTTATTCTCACATTCAATGAAGAGAAAACCATATTGACAAATCGTCATTTTCCCGCTAAACTGAATGACATTCAGTCAGTTAAGGCCGGTGATGATATGTCGAAACGAGAAAAGATTATGCTTGCTGCGATTGATGCGTTTAAAGAAAAAGGAATCGAAAAGACGACCATTTCGGATATTGTGAAAGCAGCAGGAGTAGCGCAAGGAACGTTTTATTTATATTTTCCTTCAAAGCTTTCCGTCATGCCTGCTATCGCTGAACATTTGATCGCACAGATGGTGCCTGCGATCGAAAAGGAATTAACTCAGCATGCAGATGTCCTCGATCAAGCAGATGCGCTTGTTGAATTCATTTTCGCTTTTACAAGGCAATACCGTGATGTCCTTGCCCTGACCTACTCAGGCTTAGCCGCCACCGAGCATTTAAAGGAATGGGAAGATATTTATGAGCCAATTTACAAATGGGTCGCTGCTTTTTTAGAAAAAGCAAAGCAGGACAAAAGGGTCCGTGCGAATTTGAACTGTCAATATGCAGCCAAATTCATTATCGGTTTACTTGAATCTTCTGCTGAGCAAATGTACTTATTTACGGAAACAGATACAGAAGAGGTTCTGATTCAAAAGCGAGAGGTGAAGCAATTTCTTCTTTACGCACTTGGCTTAGAGACACCTTAACTTAGTACAGCACTTGCTGTACGCTCTTTTTTGGTTTCGAAATGACGAATCGTCATTTTTTAAGTTTTAGGAGGAAATACGATGAAAAAAAGCTGGATGTATGTTGCACTCACTTGTTTATTCGAATTACTTTGGGTGTTTGGTTTAAATAGAGCTGATGCTGTGTGGGAATGGGCGGTCATTATCTGCCTGATCCCAGTTGATTTTTATTTTTTAATGAAGGCCTGCGAGAAGCTGCCGACAGGGACCGTGTACGCCGTGTTTGCCGGAGTTGGAACGATTGGTACATCTTTGATGGATTATGCGCTGTTTGGCGGTTCGTTTTCATTAGAAAAGCTCTTATTTATGGGCATTTTAATTCTCGGAATTATCGGACTGAAAGTGTCTGATGGAGATGCACATGAGCAGAAAGGAGAAGCGGTATAAATGGGCTGGTTTTTTCTACTGTTGGCCTCTGCCTGCGAAATCGGCGGCACCATTGGCCTCAATATGTTTAGTAAGAAAAAGCAATTCACGACAGGCATTTTATTTGTCGGCGGGTTTGCCTTATCCTTTTTGTTTTTATACGCCTCGTTTTCTTCCGTTCAAGTCTCCGTTGCCTATACGGTTTGGATTGGACTTGGAACAGCGGGCTCTGTCTTGTTTAATATGATTCTATTTAAAGAGCCGAAAAACTTGATTCGTATACTCAGCTTGCTGCTGATTGTGATTGGTGTGGTTGGGCTGAAGTTGTTTGCGTAATTGAATCACAAGAAAGTAAAAATTTATGATGGTATTAGCCATTACATTAGCAATAGAAAAAGCAATGGAATTGATGTTCCATTGCTTTTTAAGTTAATTTATATACTTTTCTTGGTACGCTTTAAATTGTTCTTCGAATTTTTGCAGCTTTGCCCCATCAACTTTTGAATTTAATTTCGGTTTTCGCTTTCCAATCACCATCACATCTTTATCTACAATAGGACTTGATAAAAAGATGTATGGCGCAAAACGATCACACTTCGTATTTGGGAGGGTTACGGATAACCTGGCATATTCTTCTGTCGGGAATTGGTTCGAAATTTCAAGTTCCTTGAGTCCCACTAATTCCGATATCGGCTCTAAAGACTCGTCCTTCACTTTTATATTTGATAAACACAGATATGTTAAATTCTTGAGGTATCTTAAAGGTTGAAGAGTATTTAAGTTTAATGAATTAAAAAGACCGCCTGACAATTCTAACCATTCTAAATCAGTTTTTTTCTGCAAAGGGGCTATGTCATTCAACTTTGAAAAATCTGTTATGGATAAAGTTTTTAAAAAAGTGTTTTTTGATAAATCCCATAAACTTTGTGCCTTTGTATTCCATTCAAGTGCCAATACCTCAACATCTTTAAGAGAACTGATGATTGATAAATCTTCTACTCTCAGTTCACGCATATAGAGCATTTTGGGATTAACTAAGCTCAAGATCGTATTGAATTCCTTTTGATTCACTTTGTAAATCCACAATTTCGTCAGATTAGAAAAAGATTTCAATCTTTCAATATTTTTTGTTTTTCCTGTGATTAACAACTCAGTGGAATTTCCATCTACATTTGCTAAATCATGAGCAACTTCTGGTCGTTTATCATGATGAAAAATATATTGGGGGTCTTCTGTTAGCATTCTTCTACCTCCACACCTATAATTAGGGAATATCTAAATAAATTTTATCAGTATTTTGGAGTCAACACATTATTATCTTTAGCACTTTCTGATATTTCTTCTGAAGAAACAGGGGAAGGGATAAAAACTAGATGATCTTCTTTGGTCGTCAATCGTGATTATGACCTCTGTTTTCAATCCATTTTATAAAATCTTTATCATCTAAAATATGGAGCAGTCATTGGAGACTATCTGCTAGGCAGCGGACTTCTACCAATTGATATGCTAATTTTAGTAGATAATAAAGTTAGTAAAATGCCTATATATAAATAAAAGAACTCTAATTCTTATCCGAATTAGAGTCCTCATGATATGACTGATTTTATTTTTCTACCTTAAAATCGAACCCGTTCATCAAAGCCTCTTTTTTATTTCTCGTTTAATGGGTATCTTGCTGCTCAAGCAAGAAATCCATTGCGTAAATCGATTCGCCTTTCTCATCCAATAAAAAGTACACAATCAAAGGCTCTCCAAAAGCTGCTGTCTGCTGCGCGAACAAAACACAGGTGAATTTTTCAATACCAACTGGCAGCTTTCTTTTTAATAAAGGGTGGAGAATAGGCGAAGCCCGAATTGTATCTACATCAACATCCCAACGTTCGTTTTTTAAAGCTGGATAATGCTCTGATAACAATTGGTGTAACATATCGGTCGTGAGCGCTGCTTTTCCATCGCATCCATCATTTATTATGTTGGTGTTATACATCCGATGGCTGCTCACCCTTTGAAGCGTTGATTCGTATTCCTTTTAAGACAAATCGTTTCTGACCATCAATTGTACAAGTGATCAATGTCAGTTCATTTTTCCCGCGATCCTTTAGTACATCCACATCTGTCGGTTCAATCGTAGCTGAGCTGACAATTTTATATTCGTATGTTTCAGCTTGATGATGTAAGACAACTTTTTCTCCTTTAGGCACCTCTGGCAGCTGACGGAAAAGACGATCGCCTCTATACCCTCTATGCCCTGCAATCGTGAAATTCCCTTCACCTGGCATTTGATGAGATTTAATTTGAGTCAGTGCTATACCTAAATTTTCTTTTGATGTAACAGGAAGCACTTTTTCGTTTAAATCAATTGACGGGATCTCTAGCTCCATCACATCTCGCAGGTCTTCTTCTGACACAGTTAAATGTGGAATAGAAGAAAGGGCATCACTGTCATTTTCTTTAATCATCTTTAATGCCTGTTCCATTGCTGCTGTCTCTTGAGAAGTTCGCCACTCATATAGAAAAGGAACGGAGATGAGCATCAGCCCCGTGACCACCAAAAAGCTGCCTAATAAGGTTCTTTTTTTCATCAATACACTCGTTCCTTCCTTTTACTGAATGGTTCTTCTTCTGACAACAAGAAGAACAGTTCCAGAAGCTACTAGTAAAATCCCTGCATACATCAAATAACGCAGCCATTCTTCACCAGTCTTTGGCAGCTCACCGTTTGAGTCATGAGGCGGATGCTGATCCCCTTTATCTGAGGCTGGAGGATTCGTGTGGTCCTCTTCATTCTTCACTGGTGCATTTTTCACAATCATTGTCTTGATCTCCACTTCGCCCATTTGAATTGTAAAAGCGAGCGGTTTCTTTAAAGCTACATAACCATCCGGTGCTTTCGTCTCTGTGAGTAGATACTCTCCAGGTTTAAGCCCTTTGACAATGGCTTCTCCGTCTTTTCCTGTTGTCACAGATTTTATGGTTTTCCCGGCTTTTGTACGAATGTCAAAGGCTGCCCCTTTTAAGGTTCTATCTGTCTGCTGGTCTACCTTTATGATACGCAGACTTCCTAAGATCAAGTGATTCTTCGCTGTTAATTGAAGCGGCTTCTGCTGATTTTTCTCAATTGTGAATAGGATCGGCTGATGATCCAATTGATAGCCATGAGGTGCTTTCGTTTCAACGAATTGATATTGTCCCGGTTTTAAATCGTTGATGTGAAGCTTGCCTTTTTGGTCCGTTACAAGTGATTTCTTCAACGTTTTTCCTTCTTTACTCAGAAGAGCAAACTCTGCATCTTCCAGCGTATGTCCCTCATCATCCACTTTGGTCAGTTCCACTGCTCCCGGCGTCAGCTTGTTAATCATTTCTACTTTTGATGGTTTGTCTTGACCTAATCGAATTGTAAAGGTGACAGGTGTCTGATCCAATTCATAGCCGGCAATGCTTGCTGTTTCGACAAATCGATAGGTGCCTGGCTTCAGTTGATCGACTGTTAGTTGACCGTTTTTATCTGTCTTCAAGTCTTTCTTTATACGTTGATCGTGCTCATCAAGCAGATCGAAGGTCACTCCATTGAGCAACTGACCATCTTCTCCTTTTTTCTGAAGCTGCACAGCACTTGTCGTCCGAATATTTTCTTTTGTCACTTTCACCAGTTGTTTAGGATTGAAATCAATCTTAAAGTCTACTGGTTCTGCATCAAGTTTATGTCCAAAAGGAGCCTTCGTTTCAACCAATTGGTAAGCGCCTGGTTTCAAATCGTTGACACTGATAATGCCTTTCTCATTGGTTGTTAAACCTGACATCAATTCTTTACCATCGTCATTGAAAAGGGTAAATTCTGCGCCTTTCAATCTCTCTTTTTCTTCCCCTATTTTGGTGAGTTCTACAGAACCTTTCTTGAGCTGATTGATGGCCTCCACTTGAATCAATTCTTTTTGACCTAATTCAACTTGAAAGGCAAGTGGTTTCGTACTCAATTCATAGCCTTCAAGACTCTTTCTTTCAACAAATTGATAGGTTCCAGGTTTTAAACCTGTGAAGGTAATCTTTCCATCCTGATTGGTTGTAATCCCTTCTCCTCCTGCCACTATCTTTCCTTTAGCATCAGATAGGTCAAAGACAACTCCTTCTAATGATTTCCCATCTTCGCCTTTTTTGTGCAGCAGCACTCCGCCTGTAGTGCGGCTATTTTCTTTTGTCACACTAACCAGCTTCTCAGGATTAAATGGAATAGCAAAAGTGACAGGTGTTTCGTCGAGCTCATGACCGAATGGAGCCTTCGTTTCAACAAACTGATAGGTTCCAGGTTTCAGATCGTTGACGATGATCTTCCCGTTCTGATCAGTGACGAGACCTGTTTTTATCTCTTTTCCATTTGCATCTATAAGCTTAAATTCTGCTCCTTCAAGCACATCATCATCCTTTTCACCGAGCTTCGTGAGCTGAACAGATCCAGTTTTGAGATCATTGATCACTTTGATCTCTGCTGGTGTTTTTTGTGCGATTTCGATGGTAAAAGAATAAGGTTTATTATTCTTTTGGTAACCATCAACACTCTCTGTCTCCACGAGCTGATATTTGCCCGGTTTGAGGTTGTCGACCAAAATCTTCCCATCTTCATCTGTTGTCAAATCTTTACGCACAACTTTGTCATTTTGATCCAAGACTTCAAATCGAACACCTTGAAGCTTCTTGCCATCTTCCCCTTCTTTTAACACTTCTAATGCACTTGTCTCATATAGGTTCTTTTGCGAAATGACGACTGGTTCCTTTGGATCAAGTGGTACTTCAAATTTGATTGGCGTTTCATCTAATACATAACCATCTGGTGCTTTTGTTTCAACGAGCTGATACGTACCCGGCCTTAGTTCGTTTATCGTGATTTTGCCATTTTCTCCTGTGACAAGCGACTTTTGCAGCTCTTGCCCATCTTTATCTAAAAGCTTGAATTGTGCACCTTCTAGTCGCTCTCCGCCTTCACCTATTTTGCTCAATTCTGCTGAGCCTTTGATGATGTCATTTACTGCGGTGACAGTCGTTATTTCTGTTTGATTTTCTTTAATGGTGAACGGCCATTTTTGCTGATTTAATTGATAGCCTTTCGGTGCGTTTGTCTCAACAAAATAATAGGAACCTGGCTCAAGATGTTTGAAAAGGATTTCTCCTTTTTCGTCCGTTTTCAAATCGGTTTGGACGGTCTCTCCAGATTCATTTTTCAGTTCAAATTCTGCATTCTCTAATGCTGCACCCGTCTCTTTGTCTTTTTTCGTTAACTTGACATGCTGGCGGATTTCTTGGTTCTGCACCGTCATGCTATTTCCTGTTTTCGCTTGATCTCCTGATTCGTAAGGCTGATCAATCGTGACATGGATCGGTTCCTTGGTTTTAATATAACCATCAGGTGCTTTCTCTTCTGTCACGATATAATCACCATACAGAAGACGATCAAATCGAAGAGCTCCTTCTTCATCTGTTGTCTTTGTACCAATGACGATGCCACTCGCAGCATCTGTCAGAGAGAAGCTTGCTCCTTTTAGCGCTTTTCCACTACTCGCATCTACCTTTTTAACGGTTAAAGCACCAATCGATCCTGTGCCATCTCCCATGCCAGCGGTGCGTTTCACCACAATTGAAGCTTCGGATTCCTTTTTGATTTCTTTTACATTTTCACCTCTAAACGTTACTTCGTTTTGAAGTGTACTTCCCACTTTATCTAAAATGAGAGATTGGTATTCTAAAATATATGGTCTCGTGATTTCTTCTTTAAATTTAATTTGAAAAGAATCTGGATCGAATTCAAGGTCTAGCTCATAATCCTTCCCTTTTTCCAGCTCTTCTCCTTTTGCCACTTGCCCCTTTTCATCTATTGTCGTCGAATAGAGATGAAATGAGTTTTCTATTATGGCTTGGTTACTGCTTGGATGATCTATAATCGTCGCATCTTGGACAGTTGATTGACCAAAGTTGATATTCAGTTTCCAATCAATGACTTTCCCTTGTTGATTTCCTGATTTGCTCGTGTATTTCCCTCCATTTGGAATGGACACTACAGCATTCACGTCTGATTCTTTTGTCTGTCCATCATAAAGGGTCGCCTTATTATCGTAGGTTTTCTGTACTAAATCCATTCCTTCAACACTTGTTTGATACGTGATTTTGTATGGGGAATCAATGGCTTTTTTGAAAATGACTTCGAAGCCTGTTTCTCCCTTTTCATTTTCAAGGAATTTGATGTCATAATGTTCTTTCGCTAATACCTCTTTTTCTTCTGCTCCATTTTCCCCGCCTTGTAAATCAAGCGAGTAAACGGTGATTGAATCTTTAAGCAAACGCTGATTTCCTTGAATGAAATCCTCGATTTTCGCCTCTTCTAAATGTTTCAAGTTATAGTTCACACCGATATTCCATGTGATCTCTTTTTTCTTTGCATCATAAGTTCCGTTCTTGAATCCATTTGACTGCGTGTATGTGTCAGGCGTGAAGATAGATTGATTTTCCTTCGTCAAATCCTTGCCATCTTCATTTACCCATTCAAGCTTTACATGATTACGCAGGTTCTTTTGATCCTTATCTGCTCTTTTTTCATAATCAAAAGCCGTTGTATATGTGACGGTATGTTCTGTGTTTATTTCTTTCATAAATTGAATATCAAATCCATTTGCATGTTCAACTATTAGATAGTCTGTGCCTTCTTCAAGCACTGAATTGCCTGTCGTTACTTTTAAACTATCTTTTTGCAGCGTCAATCCTTCGTTTGTAAACGTATCTTTTAATATTAGATTGTTCATCATTTGTTGATCTTTGTTGAAGGTGATACGCCATGGAATGGTCTTGTTCTTGTAATTCGGTGTTCCATGACTTTTCGTTAGGATTTGCTGGTCAATTCTTTGCTTCCCTTGTTTGCTCTCTTTGCCAGCTGTTACAGTATTGATAATCTCTTCAGCTTCAAAAATCCGCTCGGCTGCTTTCGTTTGATAGGTGATGAGATAAGCTGATTGAATATCTTGATTGAATTGCAAGGTAAACCCGTTTTGTTCATCCTTTTTTTGAGGTTGAACTACATAATTTTCAAACGCTTTAGTCCCTGCTTCGTTGCCATTTTGATCAATTGTGACTTCTTTGACTTGAAATGAATCAGAAATCAGCGCCTGTGTGCCGTTAAAGTAGTCTTCTAACAAAGCGTCCTTTTGAGCCAGCTTTTTTTCGTTATAGTTATATCGAATTTCCCATGTAATTGTTTGTGTGACTGGATCGTAGTGAGCGGCTTTTTTATTTAAAGGACTGCCTCTTGTCACATTCACTGTTCCTTCTGCTGAACTGATCACTTTATCACCAGAAACAAGGGACGCTTTATTACGAAATGCAGATTGATCCTGATTCGTAATATCCGTTTCATACATTAAACGGTAAGCTAGATGAACGTCATCTTTAAATTCAATCGTGAAATTTTGACCATCTGCTGTTTGGCCGATTGTGTAGTGGTTTTCGTCAAGCAGCTGACCAATCGATGTTTCGCCATTTAGCTTTGTATCAATACGATAAAGCTTAATTGAATCTTTTTTCAACGCCTGACCTTCTTGAATCGGATCTAACAGTTTCGCTTGTTTCACATCTTCTAAATCCATATTAAAATCTACTGTCCATTGAATGGTTTCAGCATTGTAAGTTCGATTTGGTTCTCCCTTTTTAGAGACATTTGGGCCATTTGGAATGTATTGAATCGGGATTGATATTTTATCCTTTCCTTCAATCGGGGTAATGACCACTTCTTTTTCTTCAGTAATGACAGTTTTTTTATCTAATTGCGTCCACACTTGAAGTGTTCCATGAATATTTGAATATTGTTTAATAAAATCAGTGAACTCGATGGAGGCATTTCCGCTTTCATCTACAGAAAAATAACCAATGGTTGCCTGATTAAATTTCATCTCAAGACGATCGATTTTTTCGTAAATCACTAATTCCTCTGGAACCTTGAAATGGAATTCATCCCCGCCATTATAGCTATGCCCATTCGGGATGGCCCACTCATAGTTAATGGAAATAAGCGAGTTGATGTCAGGCTTTTCAACTGAATTTCCTTCCTGATCTTCAAAGATTAATTTCGCATCAGTGAGGAGATTTTCTTGTATCAGCATTTGTTTTGAAACACTTTGCAGCCCTGCACGCTTAGATACGCTCACTTTGTTTTTTAGTAATTCATCTTCATCGTTTTGTTTCGTTTGAACGGCTTCTTGATTGTTAGAAGCTTTATCTTTCTCAGATGAGATTGAGTCATCTTTTGGAAGGCTTTCTTCACCCTTATTTTGCTTTGTTTTCTCTTCTTGCTGATTTATACTTGTGACATCGATGTCAATTGATCCTTCTAAATTTGGATCGATCTCAACATCTTCTTTAAATTTCACCGTCACTTCATTTTGTTTTGAAACGGTATACTCGCCAACAGGTATGTCACCCACAGTAATGGGTTCCTTCTGCTCCTTCTCTACCTGGATGGCTGAAGGAAGAGTGAGACCATACGGATATTGTTTTTTTAGATCAATTCCTTTTATAGACCAATGTACAGTGGCCTTTCTTACTTGCTGATCTTCCATGCTTGATAACTTATTGCCTTCGCTATCAGCAAACTCAATATCCCCATAAATGTTTTCTTGAATTTCTTTTGCTTGTGCCCCTGCTAAAGGCAAGATTCCTAATATACTAGACTGTATGACTAGCACTGTAATGAGTGCCAGCGACAATATTCTTTTCAATACATCCACCCTTTTCTAAAATTAATTTTCAACAACGATAAAAAAATCATTCGTATACTGTCAGATCAATCACCCCGCTTCTGATCAATATTTTCTAAAAATTGCACCTTAAGACCCTATGAATAAAATGAGTTGATCAATCATGAGCTTGAAAGGTCATCATGAGTAGTGGATTGAGTAAATGGATTGGGGTCTATAGAAATGGGGAATAGTGAGAGGATCGTGAAAAGATTAAATGTGAATTTTTATATTTATACTGGAATGAACAATAAACGATGTGTACATGCATATATAAGCATGTATTCACATATGGTTCGTTCATATGAAACAAGCATGTATCATATCGTATGTAAGGTGAGTCAGTTCAGCATTATATAAATCGCATTCCTTTCTACTCCCTTTCATATGGTAATCAAAAAGCTGCTGCGTTTTATTCTTACATTTACCGTTTCATCAGCAAAAAAATAAACAAAATATCTAAAATGATCCATTTTTATAGGATTCATGGCTCATTTATCACCTTTTAAAAGAAAAATATGGAGAATCAACGCTTAACATTTGTTTTCGTCTAATTTTTTTCTCTTTTATCATCAAAAGTGAAGACAAAACGATTTATAGCCTAAACATTAAAATCATTTTATGCCTATTTAGAAAATCAAATATTCTTTAAGTGAACTTCATAATATAGAGGCAAGCCAAGGGAAGGAGTTAGTTGTTTAATGGAGCTCATTGATAATAAATCAAAGAGATGGATAAAAATTTTAAAACTGCTTGTATCAAAAGACAAGTGGTGGAGCCTACAAGAGATATCGAATGAACAAATCGGTTCGGTTCGTGCCATTCAAAGCGATTTAGAACAAATGAAGTCGTTCCAAACAGAGAACGGAGAGCCGTTAATCCACATAAAGCCAAGACAAGGCATATCCATTTGTTATACACAGACGATACGAGTCGACTACTATATCAAAGAAATTCTAAAAGATACGATTGAAATTCGATTGATTGACGGCGTTTTCTTTGAACAAAACAGGTCTTTCTATGAATGGATGGACACACTGAATATCAGTAGATCCACATTGTATAACACCATTCATAAAATCAATTCGCTTCTTATCTCGTATGACATTGAGTTACGACCAGATAGTATGCAGTTCCATGGAAATGAAAAGGAGATTCGTCAATTGTTTGTGGAATTTTTGTTTGAAGTCTATGGAAGCAGGCTTTGGCCATTCGATGATATTCAAAAGCAAGATGCAGTTGATTTTTTACAAAAGCTATTTCAGGTGCTCGAAGTCAATCTACCTGATGTGGCTATAGATAAATTTTGCCTATGGCTCGCCGTTTCCATACACCGAGTGAGGAAAAATTTTTCAATACGACGCAATTATAGGTACTCAATGGATAAGGAAAAACAAACAGCTACAGCTAAAGGTATCTATAATCAAATCAAAAACTTGGAAGAACACGTTTGCCAAATGACAAAGGACACTTTTGGTGTTACGTTGGATCGTCACGAATTTGTCTTTTTACTGTTGATTGAACCAGCTATTGGCCATTATAAATCAATTGAAACTGTCGAAGAAAAATTGACGTTCTTTCAATCGCATACACCACACCTCTTCGAAGCTATTCATTCCTTTATCAATCAATTGGAGTTGATTTTTCATCAAGAGATAGCTAATCGCAAGGTGATGACACTGATTCTTCTCCAATATTATGTGTATTCTAGGGAAATTACCGTAAGAGATGGATTCCTTTTCAAAAAGAAATCGAGGTATTTATCAGAGGTAAAAAAACAGCTTCCTTACTTCTATTCGAGGATTACTCATATCATCCAAGAGTTAAAAACAGACGATATACTTGCTTCTTTTGTGAAAAATGAACGAGAGTTGATTCGAATCATTACTTCTAACTGGAGGGGGCTTGTTCATTTGGAAATGGATCGGAGAAACGTGTTGAACATTTTTGTCATTTCAACATTAGGTTATAATCATAGTTTGTTGATTGCAGATTTAATTAAATTAAGATTGCCTCCTCTCATTCATATTTTCACAAGTCCAGAAAATACATTAAATGAACTGACAATGGATCGACTTGGGATTGATATGATTGTGACCGATACTGAGCTTCCTAATCAACTAGGACGGCCTACGCTGCTGATCAGCTCTTTTCCAACAAAGAAAGAATTGGACAACTTGCACTCAAGATTGGTTGATATGACAAACTAATATTCACAAGAAAAGCTGCTGAGGAGCTCTCAAGCAGCTTTTTTGCTTCTGTATTAATGAAGCGCTATTTGTTCATTCATCAAATCAATGGCGTAAAGCGATTGCTCATATTCATCTAATAAAAGGTAGACTTTGAGCGGTGCAGCGGTTTGATCTGTCTGCTGCGTGAATAGGACACAAGTGAATTTTTCGATTCCTTCTGGCAGCTTGCTTTTCAGAAAGGGATGAAGAATAGGAGAGATTCGAAGGGTATCAACATCTTTCAGCCAAAGCTCATCTTGTAACGCAGGATAATGGTCAACCAAAAACTGACGAAACACTTCCAATGTACTCAAGGTAGATATCCTCACTTTCTTCTATTTATGGCTTTAAGCTTACCTAAAAACAAACATGTTCAACTCATCCTATGATCTTAGTCCGCCTAGTTTCGCTTACTACTAGAGACACGAATTCCTCTAAAAGATTGTAGATCAACTTTACTGCAATGGGTTTTCAATATGTATGACGTTTACTATATGAAATACGAATTCCAACCGATGGACCTATGATCATATTCTTATCTGTTTCTTTCGTGATGAAACGACAACTTCCTTCTACAAAATTCCATTTTTCTTCAAAAAAGAGGGAGATGGGCAAAAAAGAACAGCTGCTCACTGTTCTTTTAGAAGTTATGAAAGGTCTGTCAAAGAGAACACTTCACCGCTCACTGCATCAACGCCTTCATGACAGTCGAGCTTTCCGCATAAAACATATTGTTTTTGCACATCGTCATAGACGTAGATGGGTGTAAGTTCGAGGCGCTCTCTCAATGTTTCAAAGGCTTCTTTCGGAGATATGGTGATTTCACTAACTGTTTGAGATGGATTGAGTATCCCGCATACTTGAAACATCTCTTTTTTATCTATGTAATTAATGACTTCAAAAGTGCTGGCATCAATGAAGACCTTGATCTTATCCATAAAACCACAGCCTTCTTGCTCATTCGTTTTTAATATCGCTTGGATGTAGCCATGATCACGGTGGAGTGTTTTTAGCACCCACTTCCCTGTATCCTTTGAATATTTTTGTGCCAAAAAGGTTCGAACCGCTTTGATACACGCAGCTTGCTCTTCTTTTGAGATTGGGAAGGTATCTGGTGAAGGCTCCAGTGACAAGGCTTGTTCAGCAGTAATGTCCTCGTTTATATCGATTTCCTTTTTTTCAAAGCCTTTGTTTAACGGTTCATTCCACTCCATCACCTGATTCATGTGTATACAATGTGTTTCTTCACGTCCAATTTCAAACGGTATCGTTCCTGTTCCATCGTTCTTGACATAAATTTCTTCTAACGCATATATAGGGCGGATTCGATTCTGCTCGAAGAATGGCCAATCAAACCGCTGCACTTGCTGCTGGGCTAAATCCTCGATCCTATCAATGGAAAGCACATATTCTTCAGTTTTTAGTCGTTTTTTTGCCATAAATGGCCCTCGATGTATATAGTGAATGAGCTGCCCATGTTCATCCCATTTCACTTCGATTCTGCCTGAAGGCGTCACTTTCACACCATCTATTGCTTCTTCGAAAAAAAGTTCCCCTTTCTCCTTTTGATGCATGTGAAAATGCTCACCATAGACCAATCCTGTTTCTTGTTCGATCCATTGAATGACATAAGCTGGATAAGGTCTCTTAAACGTGACACCATTCTTCGCGAAGGTTTTGTCCATGACAAAAATAACCGATTCAGCTTGGCCTGTATTTAAGTTCACGTCAATCACAGCTGTGCCGTCCGGGTTTAGATCATCGTCCTCGGGTTCAGCTTCATGAGAGGGAAACCATTCCATATTCAATGTATAAACCGTTTCATTGAACATATTGACGTAGCGATGAAAACTGTGTCTTTTTAAATAGTAAAGATCTAAACCAAATTTCGCCTTTGTCTGATCGATCAGTTGTTGAATGTTTGCATTCATTTGTTTCACCTCAACATTCTGTTTTATGGAAGAAAAAAGATGACGATAAATCCGAATATGACAATCACTGATAATAATCCTAAAGCCATTGCCATCATGTTTGATTCCTTTGTAAAGCCTTTTAATCCATGCGCTTCCGTCGATCGGTCGATTTTTCTAAAGCGAAAGAGCATGCTTATATTGATAATGGCTAGAGCCATAACAAATAAGAAAATGAGAAACTTAGGTTCTATATGAAAAAATGGATCTTGCATCGTTTGAAAACTAAATGACTGGAAGAACATTAGTCCGCTCAATATCAATTTCCAAATATTTTCCACTCTTTGTTCTTTCTCCCACTCTTTTCCCAATTTCTCTTTTTCATAAATGGCTACCTGCTCAAATATGGGAATGATAGACTTTGTTGATCCTTTTTTGATCAAGCCGTAAATGCCTTGAAGGAGCATGAAGATTCCTAAACAAAGAAAGAAATATGTAAATTGAATCTCAACTTTTTGAATCAAAACAAAAAAAATCAAGATCATCATGCCAAATAGCAAATTAGAGGTAACTACTTGTTTCGTCCTCATTTTTTTCAGTGCAGCTTGTTCCATGTAATACTCCTCTCCGTTTTAAATGTTTCTGTTGAACGCTCTATCTTTATTACGATTTTACCGAAAAAATGTTTCAATATTTTCCCTTTCCATTGCAGATTCCGTTTTTCTGCGGATCTTAAATTCTTTCATAAATAAAAAATAAGAATTAAACATTCATTTCCATCAGTTCAACGAATGTCTAATTCTTAGAAAACCTACATTTACTTAATTAATTCTATTGTTTTAAATAAAATATCTCGTCATTTCACTTGGGCTGTATTCAATTTGATACGCAGGAGATAATTCACGTTTCACTTCTTTCGTGATACGCTCTCCTTCTTGATTGAACTTCCTTTCCATGTCTACGCCATTTGGCAGCAAATCATCGGTTTCTTCGTCAAACCAGCGACCATACTGTACATTCCAATTCCAAATCTTTGAGAAAAGGGTATCGCTTACTGGTACATCATCTCTTTCTAAATGACATTGACAATGCCCGCAATGAAAGGGTTCACTACCGTAATCTCCTTCAATTTTCACAAAAGGATGATCTACAAACTCTCGACAGCATACCCATTTTTTGAAATTCTGACCGAACTCTGTCAGTTTAATCGAGTAATAACGCATGGAAGTTCGTTTTCCTTTCATGTCAAAAATCCCCTGATCAATTAATATCTTAAGTCGATACTCAATAAAATCATCCCCGATATACTGATCTAAATGACCAATGACTTCCCCTATCAGGCGTGGAGTTACGATGTACTCCTCTTCTGGCGCGGACTGATGAAGCCGCTTAGCCATTTTCACTAAATAAGCATCAAATTCATCTTCTGGTACGCTGATCGTTTGTCCTTTTTGCCATATCCGCAGCGTATGATTTTCTTTAGCAAATGAAAGCCATTCGTTTTGTAATCTTTCTCTTTCTTCTTTTGTCACTGTGTGAATATGCTCTTTACTCTCGTACAAAATTTTAAATTTTTCAGATGCAATTTCTCCGGAATGTCGAATATCCATTCTTCTTGTATTTGTATTGAACAGCTGATCAAATGCTATCGTTATATTGATTACAGACAATTCAACCCTTTTTTCTTTTAATAAATAGACGGCATATCGCAAGCCAATTTGCTCATGGGCATTACTGCCTGTCCAGATGAGAATACGACTGCCTGCTTTTATCTCCTTTATTTGTTGAAGCATTTTATGCTGATCGTTGACCAAGTCATCAAAATAGCCAAATTCATTTGACATCACATTACGCAGCCATTCTATACGGTTCGCTTGTCCTTTATGTTCGTGTAAATGTAGAAGTGGTCCAATCGAATAAATATCATCAAAAGCGATGATATCATCTATTTGATCTTGCTTCATTTCACGTACTGCTTGTTTTAAACTACCGGCAGCTGCCGCCCCAAATATGATATGTATCATCATCCGTCTCCCTTTATCTTACAGTTTATTTCATCTTCACCTATTCATGGTTCTTACGTCAATTCTATTGAGTCAATTTCATTCAAAAGTATGACAAGGAGATCAGGTATTTACAGAAGTAATAAAGCAGAACTGCAGAGATAAGAATTTTTATAAAAAAAGCCCACGAAATGGGCCAAGGAACTACCCGAAATAAGTAATTCCCACAATACAATACTAAATTTGTATGTTCACTAGTGAATCGATCATGTTATCTACCTTGCTCCATCACCTTCAAACTCTTCTGCTGAGAGATTCTGTCAAACGCCACCATCAAGATGGTCATGAGTAAAGCGAGAAGAACCGTTCCAGCGCTGATCCAGCTTAGGTGCAATATAGATGTCCTGCTCAATACAAGCCCTCCTAACCCCGAGCCTAAAGCAAATCCGAATTGAATAAACGATGTATTGACACTTAATGCGATATCAGGAGATTTGGGTACAAGTGTGACGAGATACAGCTGCTGAGCTGGAGATGTGCTCCATGTAGCAATCATCCATATCATGATCACCGCCACCATGACCACGAGATTCCCTGACACAAATGCCAGCAGCATAAGCATGATGATTTGTAGAATAATTCCGGAGAAAATCGTGAATGTTGGGCCTTTTTTATCTGCTGCAACCCCTCCAAGACTGGAGCCCAAAAAGCTGCATATTCCCGCTAGTAATAAAATGCCGCTGATTTCTGTTATGCTAAGGTTTGCTGATTCTTGCAGGAAGGGCGTTAAATAGGTAAATAAAGTGGAATATCCGCCTACATAAAAGAGTGTAACTGCCACTGCCAGCAAAATTCTCTTATCTTTTAATATCGATAATTGCATACCTAGCGTCACCGGTTCTTGTTCTTTCATAGAAGGGATGCGCCTATACACAACAATCAGCGGAATGAGCGTGATCAATCCAATAGCTGCGAATAATGCTTTCCATCCAATCAAGCTGCTTAGAAATGTCCCGATTGGAACACCTAAAACTAAGGAGCTGCTTAATCCCATTAAAATGATGCCAATCACTGTTCCTCTTTTTTCTCGTTCGACAAGGCGAGTAGCCACAGCCATTGCCACCACAATGGCCGTCCCCCCACTAATTCCTTGTAAAACCCTAGTCATCAGCACCATTTCAAACGAATGGCTGACACTTGTGATGATATTACTTAAAGTAAAAATGATCAGCATCCATGATAATATTTTTCTGCGGTCGATATTGATGGTCAGTGCAATGACAATCGGCGCGCCGATTGCTGCTGAGAGCGCTAATGATGTGACCAATAAACCAGCAGCAGATGTCGTGACCTGTAAATCATCTGCGACCATTTGAATAATTCCTGTAATGATATATTCGATCGTTCCAATTAAAAAGGCTGCTAAAGCAAGTAAATACACAACGGCTTTATTTTTCATAGTCGCTTTTCTCCTTTGGGCAATGTAGACGATTTATACTTGAATGGGAATTTGAATTTCAATGAGTCTTCCTTCTTCATTTTCAGCCAACGGGTAATAAATCTCTCGGCCCGGCTGATCTTCTTTCACGCGGTATCCGTTATGTTCGATCCATGTCGCCAGGTCAACACAAGCAGTTTGTGCAAATGGAGAATCTGAATGAAATAAGAGCGTCGCCATGGTTTCTTCAGCCGGTAACGTACGCATCGTGATGCATTTAGGCAGAGAGCCTCTTATCGCTTTCGCGGAATACCCCACCTCAAATTCGAACTCACTTTCTTGAGCAATTGATTCCCTCCACAGCACGATTTGCGGCTCAGAGTTCAATTCTTGCGGATGTTTATGTAACAAATGATGAAACGTTTGAAAGAATGTTGGAATTTCGTCAACAGTTCCGTTGGATTGAAAAGACATGATGCGTTTGCTTTCAACCGATTTGATGATAACCTCCTGCGCTTTTTCAACACACCCCTCTCGTTTGATGAGGTGCATCCGCTCCTTAATACGCGCTAATTTCTGTTGTTCTCTCTCGATCAATTGCTGAATCTCACTCTCTTTCAAGAGAAACATGCCCTGAATCTGCTCGACAGAAATATCTTCACGAAGAAGCTGTCCCATTTGCTTTAACGTAAAACCTAATTCCTTGTACAGAAAAATTCGATTGACCTCAAGCAGCTGCTCAGCTGAATAATACCGGTATCCAGAATCTTGATCGATCTGCTTAGGCTTTAATAAATCTATTTGGTCATAATACCTTAAGGTTTTGACAGGGACTTTACTTAACATAGAAAAATCACCGATTTTGAACATCCTGCATCTCCTCCGTTTTGTTGATCTGATCAAAGTATAAACCTTTCAGTAAAGGGGAAAGTCAACAGGAGATTTTAAAATACAATTTATCGCATATAAAAAGCCCTATTTCAAATAGGGCTCGTTGTTTGATGAATTTTATTCGTCCTCCAAAATATGTTTAGCCGCTTCTAGTGCTGAAGCTGCTTTAGGCCATCCGATATAAAAACTAAGATGGGTGATTGCTTCAATCAATTCGTTCTTCGTGACACCATTTTCTTTGGCGAGATGTAAATGATATTCCAGCTGATTCAGGCTGCCCGCACTTACTAAGGCTGAGACTGTAATCATACTTCGATCTCTTAGCGAAAGTTCCTCTCTTCGCCACAAATCCCCAAAGAGAACTTTTTCGGAGTACTCAACAAATGCTGGAGCAAAATCTCCGAGGGTTAAATTCACAGTTGACTTGATTGGTTGATGCATAACTATTTCCCCTTTCATTCGTTCTGTTACTTGATCATCTGAGCAAGTCCTTCTCCAAAGGACCAATTCTCCAAGCTTGTCTCATTCAGCATTATGAATACATTTTCTTTCGGGATATGAAGCTGGCAATATAACTGGTCAGCTACTTCCATATATAAAGACTGCTTCTGTTCCTCGGTTCTACCCGCACCACATGTAATTTGGATATATAAAAGACGATGATCTCTTTCATGACGAAGAAGATAATGGGGATCATAAAAAAATTCTTCTTTCTTATGTGAACTGAATACCTGAAAGTAGTCTTTTTTAGGAACTTGAAATTCTTTCACCAGAGCCTTCATGATCGTTTGGCTAACAGAAGCTAAGCTTTCAGTATCGTACGCATTTTCCATATAGCTGACTTTTACAAATGGCATGAATGTCATCTCCTTTTTTCTGTCTACATTCATTTTACATCCCAATACTCGTTTTATATAATTGAATAATATATAAAATTGTATTCATATATCGAATGGAGATTATTAGAAATGGACTTAAAAGAGTTAAAAGCATTTCAAGCCATCATTCAGGAAGGGACATTCTCAAAAGCCGCTCAAAAATTGAATTATGCACAGTCGACCATAACGAATCAGATCAAACGATTAGAACAGGAGTTAGGATTTCAATTGTTTGTAAGAGGATGGGAGGCTGAATTAACCCCTTCAGGACAATTGTTTGCCAAAGAGATTGATCAGCTGATACTCCATTGGCATTTTGTATTAGAGCAATCACAAAAACTCCAAAAAGAAGAAATCGGAACCTTGAATATAGGCGTCATAGAACCAATTGCTGCCACTATTCTTCCTTCCGTCCTTCAAACATTCAGGAGGCAAAAACCGAATATCACATGCCACTTTATCATTGGTAATACAGACTTTCTTCACAAGCTTCTGCTCAAGGGAGAGCTCGATTTTGCCATTTCAGGGGAACCAGTGATGAATACACTTCCGTTTGAGGAGTTGTACAAGGAGGAAATGTCTTTTATTATCGCAAAACAGCAGGCAGATCAAGTTGGACCGATTTCATTGATCAAGGATCTTTATGAACAGCCTTTGATTATTGGCGGGGAAAGTTGTTTTTATCACATAAAATTACAAAAGGAACTCTCAAGAATAAATGTCGAGCCGTTCACTTACACCATCAGCCAGATTTCAGCGATTCCATCATTTCTAAAGAAATTCCCCTCTGTCGGAGTTGTCCTTTCTTCTACTCTATTGTCAGACGAATTTGTGAAAGTTCCAATTGAAATGGAGGACCCTTTTATCCCGATAGGAATCTTAACTCATAAGGAACCCCATCTATCTCTGGAAAAGACCAAGCAGCTGCTGCTTGATTTATTTCGTCAAGAAGCAGAGCAATTCACATTCTAGTAATCTCGTTTCAGAAATAAAAAACCTAGATTTCATACATCTAGGTTTTTCAATCTTTCAAGCCATTTTAAGATGGTTCCACTTTTAAAAGAATTGAATACGGCACCATCGCAAAACCGCTCAGCTCTCACCACTCCCATGATGAGTGCAAGTACACACTGCACATTTAAATTTGAAATGTCCACATTCTCCAAATCATTCGGTCCACCTTCAATGCCATTTTCTTTGAGGATTTCTCTGTAGCGGATAAGCTCCAGCTCTTGATGTTGTTCCGCAAAGATATAGACATCTTCGATAAAGTGACGGATCGTTTCGGAATAATGGACAAAAGGCATCTGGATTGGGCGTTCAGCTGTTCCATCATTTTCTTGGTCGATCACCCATTCTCCTATACGATCCTCCTGAAGCATCGGTATGTATTTTGTTAGACTCTCGAATTGACTCATCGTTATCCTCCTCTATTCATTCATATGGTTTACTCTGATCGACACCTATGGAACAGTATAAAAAAAAATCCGTGATCATCCTACCAGCTAGACACCAGTATTCAAATCACGGACAGTTTTATTTACTTCACTTTTTTACACTCTAGCCATTGATACAACGGTCTCCACATGAGCCGTATGCGGAAACATATCAACTGGCTGCATGTATTCGATCTTATAGTCTTTTGACATGTATTCAAGGTCTTTTGCTAGTGTGGATGGGTTGCAAGAGACGTAGACAAAGCGTTTTGGTTTGACTTGTTTGACGGTGTCTAAGAAGGTGCGCTCACAGCCTGTTCTTGGCGGGTCGACGACGATGACGTCAGGACGGAAGCCTTCTTTGACCCATTTTGGCAGCCAATGTTCAGCTGTTCCTGTTACATAGGTCGCGTTTTTCATGCCGTGTTTTTTGGCATTTTTCTTGGCATCATCAATCGATTCTTTGATGACATCCATTCCTCGTACTTCTTTGGCGCCATCTGAGAGCCACATCCCAATGGTCCCAACACCGCAATACGCATCGACAACCTTTTCTTTTCCAGTCAGTTTGGCCGCTTTTTTCGCTTCATCGTAAAGCTTTAGCGTCTGCTTTGGATTCAATTGGAAGAAAGCACGAGCACTCAATTCAAAGGAGACGTCTCCTAAAAATTCTTGAATGACCATATTGCCAGCTAGGTGAGATGTTTTATGGCCGAAGATGACTGATGTTTTTTCTCCATTGATATTGTGCATAATGGACGTCACTTCAGGCAGACGTTTTTGAATGGCTTCTGCGATTTCTTTTTTCTTTGGAAATTCAGGTTTTGATGTGACAAGAACGACTTGTACTTCCCCTGTTTCAAAACCGACACGCACGACAATCGAGCGTACGTCGCCTTTTCTTGTCCGTTCATTGTAGACAGATACGCCGAACTTCTCTAAAATTTTGCGGACAACGCCTGTTGTTTTGTTCGTTTTTGGATGCTGCACGATACATTCCTTGATCGGTACAAGCTTATGAGAATTCAGTCCGTAAAGTCCTGCAATGATGTCTCCGCTGTGAGAACGTCCTACTTGGAACTGACTTTTGTTTCGGTAATGCCACGGATCTTCCATGCCGATCGTTGGCCGAATATCAAGCTTTTCAACCGCTAGCTTTGTATGGCGCTCCATTGATTGAATGACAATATCACGCTTTTCATTTAGCTGCTGCTCATACGCCAGATGCTGCAGCTGACAGCCGCCGCACTGTTCGTATACTGGGCATGGCGGTTTGACTCGATGCTCGGAGCGCTTTCGCACTTTTCTGACTGTGCCTTCTGCATATTTTGCTTGGACATTCGTTGCTTCAACCACCACTTCCTCACCCGGAAGCGCGCCTGGGACAAAGACCACTTGCTTTTTAAAATAACCGACCCCTTCACCATTAATGCCAAGGCGTTTAATGGTAAGCGGGAACTGCTGTCCCTTTTGCAAAAGGGCACCTTGCTGTTTTTCTTTCACTTTATTCTCTCCGTTCTATTTGAACCCTTAATAGGTTGTCTTCATTTTATTCCATCTCATTAGTATATCACGTCTTAGACAAAGAGAGAAAATTCCTTTCCGTTATTTATCTGTCTCAATGCTTCTCCATAAATATAAAGAAGCGTAGCTTAAATATGGGGTCCATTCCTTGCTTAGCGCTGCCATTTCATCTTTTGTCGGTTTTTCAGGCAGGTTAAAATGACGTTTCATTGCGTTTTGAATGCCGATATCTGCCACCGGAAAAAGATTTGGTCTTCCAAGCCCATTCATGAGCACATTTTGAACCGTCCAAGGGCCGATCCCTCTAATCGGAAGCAATCGCTCTTCCACCTCCAGATCAGATAAATCGTGTAATTCCTCTAAACAAAGTGAGCCGCTCACAATTCGTTTCGATACATCGATGACATATTCTGCTTTTCGCTGACTAAATTGAAGCTTTCTCAAATCATCTGTTTCAAGAGAGGCAATGGTTTCTGGTAAAGGATCAAACCATACACCTTCTATTTGCTCGCCGTACGTATGGACAAATCGTTTCGTGAGCTCGTAAGCAAACGAAAGATTAAGCTGCTGATGAATGATGCATTTCATTAAACAATGATATAAATGAAAATCCAGCATGAGCGGCGTTCCAATATGCTGCTCAAAAATGGGCGCTAGATTGGTTTGAGAAAAATGGTCTTGAATCATGTGTAATTGATGCTCCATGCCAAATATCCGTTTCACCTCAGAAAGAAGGGGTTCCTCTGGGCCGTTTGATCGCACCCGGAACATAGGCGCATCCTTTGTTCCAGTAGCTTGAACGATGACCACGTACGGTTTTTGCTCTAATCTGATCGGCACTTTGATTTCTCTTTGACTCAAATCGACTGCTTTTAATGGATCACTTGATAAGCGTCTAAGCACTTGATCGAAATGATACGGCGGCTCTACCGCAAGCTGTTTTTCCCACATACATGTCCTCTTCCTTTCTGCAAACATACGCAGATGTGATTGTTTCATTTTGCATGAATGATTCTCTAGATTGAATACTTTTAAACATAAAGAGTACAAGAATTTATCAGTTATATCTTCCTTATTTGTGGTCATTCTCCTTTTGGATAGATGAAAGTTTTTAGTCGAATTCAGCTAAAATTCGACAGCATCCTTCAACATTTTAGGCTCATTTTCCTTAAATTAGAAATAGAACCTCTGGGTGATATCCTCCATTCAAAAAATATTTGTATAATTATGACATATCAAGGAGGTGAACAAAGAAATTAGCGGATTAGGCAATCATTTGTTTTATCTTGCAGGAACATATTTACCTCATTGATGACCGGCTTCACTTAGTTTCACATTTTACAAAAAAGAAGACCCAAAATTTAAAAACAAAGGAGATCCGACCAATGAAAAAAACAATTCTTTCTGTTGCCCTTGCCACTGCTGTTTCTTCGACACTGCCAGTATTCGCTGACGCTGCTGAGCCAAAAACTTCAGCACCTGTTTCTACTACACTTCAGCAAACTGTCTTAAACAAAGCTGCTGAAGGTAAGGCATCTACAACTGCAGGAAACGTTAATATTAACTTTGATGTACTTGGTATTGCAAATGCATTAATCAATGCTGCAAATGCTAACACAAACCGTGAAGGCTTTGTCAAAGGATTAATGGAGTCTGCTTTCTATGCTGCCGGCGCAAAATACAATGTCATGGTATTTAACTTAAGCCAAGGTTATGAGACTCGTTTCAACGGCGTCAAAACGTTTGCTACTGTGAAATACGGAAGTATTACGTACGGAGTCTGGGTATTTGAAAATGGATCTTTCACAAACAAAGGTGACGGCGGCTACATCAACTGGGCATTTAGAGGCTGGTTCGACCGTAATGGTGGTTTCGTCAACTTCCGTCGCCCTTAATTCTCGGTTTTATCCATCAATCATACACGCACATTGAACCGATCTCAAAAATGAGATCGGCTTTTTTTATGAAGAAAACGTATAAGTTCACCGGCGCTGCTTCATGATATAATGCAAGTCTGGAGGGGTGCACATGCTGAGAAAACTTGCAGTGACAAAAAACGGCGACTTGATTGAACATGCAACATTGCAGCAGCTTTCAAGCCCCGATATCGCCTGGTATTGGATTGATTTTCATGCGCCAACGGAAAAGGAAGCAGCGCTTTTAAAGGAATATTTTCATTTCCATCCACTCGCGATTGAAGATTGTTTTCATTATTTACAGCGGCCCAAGCTTGATTTTTATGAAGGATATTTGTTTTTCGTGCTGCATGCCCTTAATCAAAAAACGCTTCGTTCTGAGGAAGTCGATCTGTTTGTTGGTGAAAACTATATCGTGACCTTTCATTTGAAAGAAGCGCCGTACGTTGAACGTGTGATTCGAAAGCTCAAAGGCTCTGATAAAGCGAGAAACAGCGGACCTGAGCATATTGCCTACATGCTGATTGATGAGCTTGTTGATGATTATTTCCCTATTATTTATCAAATTGAAGACAGGCTGAATGAAATTGAGGATGAAGAAGGGCATAAAACGTATGGCACGCTGATGAACGAAGTATTTGGTATTCGATCCGATTTGCTCAAACTGCGAAGAACGATTATCCCGATGAGGGACCTTTTATATCGTATTGTGAACACAAATATGATGAAAAGCGATCCAAACCGCCATGCTTATTTTAATGATATTTATGATCATCTTTTGAAGTTAACCGAGATCGTTGAGTCAAACCGTGATATGACAGCCGATTTGCGAGACAGCTATCAGACGCTGAATTCTAACCGGATGAATGCGATCATGATGACATTGACCATTGTATCGACCATTTTTATTCCACTAACCTTTATTGTAGGGGTGTACGGAATGAACTTTGACAACATGCCAGAATTACATTGGAAATACGGCTATTTTGGCGTGCTGATTTTTATGGGTCTCCTCGTCTCGGGGATGCTTTTGTGGTTTAAACATAAAGGGTGGTTTAGGATTTTTAAATAGTGTTTGACTCTTTTTTCACCTCATCACTCTCTTTAGTTTCAGCGTAAAATCAGAGAGGGAAAATCAAAAAGCCTGCAGGTCTTCTGCAGGCTTCTTTCTATAGCTGTGGCAGATGCCATACTTTTTCAAGCATGAGATCGTCTAGACTTTTAAAGGAATATCCTTGTTTTTTCAGAGCGGTGATGGCATCATCCAGCGCTTCGGCATTGTCTCTTGAGACGGTATGAAGTAAGTAAATGGCACCTGGGTGCGCCTGCTTCATCATTTGATCGTAAGCATACTGTTTTCCTTTTTGATGATGGATATGCCAGTCCACAAACGCCACTGACCAGAAAACGGTTTGGTAGCCGAGCTGTTTTGTTTCTTTTAATACCCTTTCACTGAACACACCGCGCGGCGGACGAAGATAGAGGTTATCCTGTTTTCCTGTGATTTTGTACACATCTTCATTGACACGGTCCAGTTCTTCTTTGATTTCTTTTGTACTCTTTGTTGTTAAATCAGGATGGTGATAAGAATGGTTGCCAATGATATGACCTTCCTCTGCCATACGTTTGACAAGCCCCGGCTGGTCCTTTACAAAATGACCTGTCACAAAAAAGGTGCCTGGTACTTGATGTTTTTTCAGCACGTCTAAGATCTTGGGTGTGTACCCATTTTCATAGCCATTGTCGAAGGTAAAATAAATCTCTTTCTTTTTCGTGTTGCCTAAATAGAACGCATCATACTTTTTTAAGAGTGCCGTCAATTCTTTGCCCGCATCCGGCGGCCTGTGCTCTTTACTTTTCGCAAATCCCCAGTTAATGGGCTTATTAGACACGGCTTCCGCTTCTGAGAGAGGCATGGAAACAAAAAGCGCACATAAACAGATCAGCATGAATTTTTTCATTTACGTCACTTCCCGGTTTTTCTTCTATTGTGCAGAATAAGACCGAGACTCATACACCGATTCACCTGCCAATTTAAAGAAAAAAGCCCGCACCGCGCGAGCTATTCTTCCTTCCAATCATTTTTAAACCGTTCATATTTCGCTTCCAGGTCGTCAATCATCTGGATCAGTCTGTCTATATCCTCAACGTCTGTTGATTCAGGATCTAATGAATCAATCACATTCATAAACATATCTAATCGGTTCTTTAAATAATCAACCTGCTGCTCTTTGCTGTCTGCTGCCTTCCCCATCGATACACTCCCTTTAGCATTTGTTTATAGCTTATCTTTTTTTCCTTTGTAAATCAATTGTGTCCCTCTTGCGTATAACCGTGATGAGGCTTAAAATTAATTGTTGGCGGGTCTACGTTTGCCCGAATGAAAAGGAGATAGATACCATGAATCAAAAAACAGCACTTCGTCCGATCACACCTGCATACGACCCTTGGGAAGCCTATCTCGATGTGCAGGATTACGGAGAAATGAAGCTGACTAATATTGAATTTACGACAACAACGCTGTGTAACATGAGATGTGAGCATTGTGCGGTCGGCTATACCTTACAGCCTAAAGACCCGAATGCGCTGCCGATAGATTTACTGCTTCGCCGTTTAGATGAAGTTCCGCTCCTGCGCTCACTTAGTATTACAGGCGGAGAGCCGATGCTTTCTCTTAAATCTGTACGGGAATATGTCGTTCCTTTATTAAAGTATGCCCATGAACGCGGTGTCCGTACACAAATCAATTCAAATTTAACCCTTGATTTGGCGCGATATGAAGAAATTATTCCATACTTAGATGTCCTTCACATTTCACATAACTGGGGCACTGTCGAAGAGTTTGCAACGGTCGGTTTTGCCATGATGGATCGAAAACCAACCTTTGAGCAGCGCGAGAAATTATTTAACCGCATGATTGAAAATAGCCGGGCACTTGTCAAAGCGGGTGTGACCGTATCCGCTGAAACCATGCTGAATAAGCGCACGCTTCCATATATCGAACACATCCACCGGCAAATCGTCGAGGAAATGAAATGCCAGCGCCACGAAGTTCACCCGATGTACCCAAGTGATTTCGCCAGCGCCCTTGAATCATTGACGCTTCCGCAAATGCGGGATGCGATTCATCAGCTGCTTGATATTCGTGATCAAAACACATGGATGCTGTTTGGCACCCTGCCATTTTATTCATGCAGCACAGATGAAGAAGACCAGCGACTCCTCAACCGATTGCGCCAGGAGAAAAATGTCACGGTACGAAATGACCCTGATGGACGTTCACGGTTGAATGTGAATATTTTTGATGGGAATATTATTGTGACAGACTTTGGCGATACTCCGCCGCTTGGAAACATTGCAACTGATACATTGCAATCAGCCTATACACGCTGGATGGACACAAAATTAGCAAAAGAACTGAATTGTCATTGCCCAAGCGTGCAGTGCCTCGGTCCGAATGTTTTAGTGAAAAACAGCTATTATCAAGATGTTGATTTTACTTCTCGTACAGCCAGGGGGTAACCGATAGATGGACGATACATTTCTGACAGTGGTCAAAAACAAATACATTGAAATTCTCCTTGTTGGACTCATTCTTTGGCTTGCTGTCTTTATGATTAACAAAGCCCTTCAAATTTTCTTTAAACGAACTGAGTTTATAGAGGACAAGAAGAAGAAAACGATCGAGAGCTTGGTCAAATCGGTCACGCAATACACCGCTTCGATTTGCTTTGTGCTCTATGTCATTTCTCTGTTCTTTCATGACTTTGGGAAAATTCTTGCGGGTGCTGGTGTTGCTGGGATCGTCATCGGTTTTGGCGCCCAGACGCTGATTCGTGATATTCTAGCAGGCGTTTTTCTTATCTATGAACGTCAGATTCATAAAGGGGATTATGTGACCGTGAATAACCTCTTTAATGGAACCATTGAAGAGATTGGTCTCCGCTCATTGCAAATTAGAGAATGGAGCGGCAAGCTGTTAACCATTTCTAACGGGGATATCCGTCAAATCCAAAACTATAACATGCACTACATGCGGATTACGGAATCTGTGTTAATTAGCGCGAATCAAAACCCAGATATCGCCTTTCAAGCACTTGAAACAGCATGTGACAATTTAAATCAAATGCATCATGATTTTCTTAAAAAAGACGAATTTCAAAACGCCATTGAACCCTTTCAAGTTCATGGAATTATGGGTCTGAATAAGCTGAATCGCGGAATTGAAATCACAGTAAAGGGAATGGTCGAAGACGAAAAATACTTCGACGCCGCCCTCGCTGTGCGAAAAGAAATGATCAAACAACTTCATCAGCATGATGTCAAATTGCTTGAGGATCTCGCTTATCCCCAGCCTGCAAAATAACCTCATATATGATGGGGTTATTTTTTTATTTGTTTTTTGTTAACCAGTTAATTATAATGTTATTTAGTTAATCAGTTAACAAAAGAGAGGATGTATGGAATGACAAAAACAGAAGCAATTTCTTTCATCAAGGAGATGTATCAAGAGGTGTTAACCAAGTTCGATGTAAAAAAGGTGGAGACTTATTTTTCACCTGACTATCAGCAAGTGACCGATGGGAAGATTTCCACGCTTGATGAATTTAAAAAGCATCTATCCACATTAAAAGAAATGACAACACAGCTTGTGATCCCCACCTTTCATGATGTGTTATTTGATGAAGAAACGCAGCAGGCGTGTTTTCGTTACACGGTACATGTTGAACTCGCAAGCGGAGACGGGGGTTTAATAGATGTCACAGCTCTTTTCACCTTATTAGATGGCAGGATCATTCGATGTGACGAGCTGACTCGGGCTCACGAAAAACATGAAATGCTTGAAACGCTTGGGCACATTTGCTAACAATTTTCTTCACTTCAGCCCTCTGACTTCTATCCTCTTGACTGATTCATGTATAATAGATAGCAGAATGATTTCATGCAGCATGGGGACCCTCATACTGTGTATTTTCTAAGTGAAAGAGAGTGAATAAGATGGGTCGTAAGTGGAACAACATTAAAGAAAAGAAAGCATCAAAGGATGCCAGTACAAGTCGTATTTACGCAAAATTCGGGCGTGAAATCTATGTGGCTGCCAAACAAGGTGAGCCAAACCCAGAATCAAACCAAGCACTTCGTTTTGTCCTAGAACGTGCAAAAACATATAGTGTCCCAAAACATATTGTGGACCGTGCCATTGAAAAAGCCAAAGGCGGTGCGGAAGAGAACTTCGATGAGCTGCGCTACGAAGGATTTGGTCCAAACGGATCAATGGTGATCGTTGACGCCCTCACCAATAACGTAAACCGGACAGCTTCAGATGTTCGAGCAGCATTTGGGAAAAACGGTGGAAACATGGGCGTAAGCGGCTCTGTTGCCTACATGTTTGACGAAACAGCTGTCATCGGTGTCGAAGGGAAAAGCGAAGAAGAAACGCTTGAGCTATTAATGGAAGCAGACGTTGATGTACGTGACATCATGGAAGAAGATGAAACGGTGATTGTGTACGCTGAACCAGATCAATTCCATCAAGTACAAGAAGCATTCAAACAAGCCGGCGTAGAAGAATTCACTGTCGCTGAAATCACAATGCTTCCGCAAAACGAAGTGACATTAGACGATGAATCGAAAGCACAATTTGAAAAGCTGATCGATGTATTAGAAGAGCTTGAAGACGTGCAGCAGGTTTATCATAATGTGGATTTAGGGGAATAAGGAAATTGAGACAGACCTTTTAAAGGTCTGTTTTTTTAAAATAAATAACAGAAATTAAAGGAAATAATGTATAATTTTAATAAAAATAAACAACGAGGTGCTTAATGGAATATTTAACGAAAACGAAGTTATCCGAAGCTGTAGGCTGGTCAGAAAGTGGCGGAAGACGTTGGATTAATTTTTTCCAAGAATATATTCCAAGTGTCAAACGAGGTAATTCAATTTCTTTCACTCAACAATCAGTGGACGCTTTAAAAAGAATTAAGCAACTCAGTGAAATATTTTCAATGAAAGAAATGCAAGAATTATTTATTGATAAAGGCTTTCCTAAGAAGGATACAGATATTAAAGATTTAATTAATAGTTTTAGTTCTAGTACAAATGATATTCCATCAACTAAAAAAATTATCATAACATTTCTTAACGTAATAAAAGATCGTAAACCCTATACCTCTAGTTATATAACAGATGAATTGACTAAGTTGTTTAATTTAACTGAAGAACAAAGATCTCGATCCTACGAAAACAGTAAAGATTCAATTTTTATTACAAGAATACGTAGTGCTAGATACAGTCTTAAAAATTCAAACTATATAGAAGAAATTAGTCAAGCTACATACCAAATAACATCAATGGGTTTAGATTTGTTAGATGATAATCAAAAAGAAATGGAAGAAGAATTAGAAGACATTGAAGAAGTAATTGATCCATTTGAAATTATGTCAGAAAAGTCAGGTGAGTTAAGGAAAGAACTGGCACAATCACTCTTGCAACAGATTAAAAAAGCACATTGGAGAAAGCTCGAATATATAATAGTTGAACTACTTATGGCTATGGGTTATGGCGACGGGAAAATTACTGGTAAAACTAACGATGGTGGTATTGATGGTGTTATAAAAGAAGACAAACTTGGCTTAGATAATATTTATTTACAAGCAAAACGATGGGATAATTCTATAGGTAGAGAACTTGTTCAAAGCTTTTCAGGTGCCCTGGATGACATGGGCGCAAAAAAAGGTGTTTTTATAACTACTTCTCATTTTACTAAAAATGCAATTGATTATGCAGATAGACTACAAAGTAAAAAAATTATCCTAATTGATGGTGAACGATTAGCAAAATTAATGATTGATTACGATATAGGTGTTAATTTAAGGGAGAAATTTATTTTAAAAAAAATTGACTTTAGCTATTTCAATGAGGAGTAAAATAAATATTAACAATTTATAAACAAAACCTCTTTCATCATGAAAGAGGTTTTGTTTGTTTAATTCATCCCTTGAAACCCAAACGTCAAGTGATCCTGAACAGGTATCCAAGCGCCGATTCCTTGTGAGGTCACGTTTTTCACGACAAGTTTTCGTTTATTTCCTTTTAGTACAAGGTACACTTCTCCGTATGTGACCTTACCTTTTTCGTTAATCGCTGGTGCATAGGCATGAAGCGATGCTGCTTTTTTCGGAGAGACGTGGTATGACTGATCTCGTTTTGTTCCTGCACCAATCACGGTGTCAAAAGCGAGGGGCAGCTTTGTTTTTTGAATCGCTTTTTGCATCATCAATGTTTTTACATCTTCTGGGTTCGGCACTTTTGCTGTGAGGCCGCCGCTTACTTTCACTTGCTGCTTTTGAACGTATTTTCCAATGGCTGTTTTGTTGCCGCCTCTGTTATCAATGTGGTTCGTATTCACTTTTTTGTATTCCCAGTTGGCGACCGTTTCGTTTGAATCGTAGCTCAGCGCCCATCTCCCGAGGAAAATGGTCGCACGGTATCCAACAGCTAATGGCGTCCCTGAAATGCTGGATTCATTCAGCATTTTAATCAAATGCGTATTCTCAATCGATACACTTGTTGTTTTGAACAATTCAGCCGTCAGCTCGCTCGGCTGGAGCAGCGGCTGATCCTGTGACGCGTTGGGATACGTATTCTCCTTGGAGATACTGGCGACAGAGGATGGCACTTTAAATGGCTTTGCCGCCTCCGCTGAAAAGCTGTATAGAAAACTTAAGGATAAGAGAACAACAAACATGATGCGGAGCATCTTTTTCATATCATCACTCTTTCTCATTCATTTTTCCATAGTATTTTCCGCAAAGACGTCCCTTATCCACAAAAGATTATAAAAGGAAAAATCCAATCGCCATAATAAAATAGGCAGCGAGTAATGTGGCGCCTTCAAACCAGTTTGTATCCCCGTCATTAGATAAAATGACCGTGAGCAGCACAGAGGATGCCATCGCAATGAGCTCTGGCAAGGAGAAAATGAGCGGCATCTGCTTATTAAAAAATAGCGAGCTGATGACTAGGATTGGCGCGACCATCATAGCAACCTGAAGTGTGGAGCCAAAGGCAATTTCCACTGCTACATCCATTTTGTTTTTATACGCCATGATGACAGCTGAGGCATGTTCTGCTGCGTTGCCGACGATGGCCACAATAATGACACCGATAAACAGCTCACTCCAGCCAAACTGTTCTCCTACCGTATCAAAAGTATGAACAAGGCGCTCTGAAATGTACGCAACTGCGATCGTCGAAAGCAGCAAAATGACAGTGGCAAACTTTCCAGACCATTCAGGTGTTTCTTCTTCCGTCTCCGCTTCACCTTGCATACTCTCCTGCTTAGCAACATAGACTCCGCGGTGGCTGACCAGTTTGAAATAGAGCGCCGCGACATAAAGCAAAATCATCACAATGCTGATCCCAATGCTTAAAACAAACTGCTTATTCTCTGCCATCTCCATCGAAAACACTTCTGGAATGACAAACGCTACAATGATGGCAAACATGAGCAAGCCTGAATTGTGCCTTGCATCATGGACATTGAACACTTGGCGCTTATATTTTAATCCGCCAACAAAAAAAGACAGCCCCGCCACAAGCAGTAAATTTCCGATGACTGATCCAGTTAATGAAGCAAGTACGATGGCCGTCAGTCCTTGCTTCAAGGCAAAAAACGATATGATTAATTCCACTGCATTTCCGAATGTGGCGTTTAAAAGTCCGCCAATTCTAGGTCCCGCAATGATGGCAAGACTTTCTGTGGCTCTTCCCATAAAACTAGCAAGACCAATAATGGCGATACAATAAACGGTAAACATGATGACCTGCGGGAAATGAAGAAAACTGCCAATCACCGATAGCGGAACACCGATTGCGACAATCACAAGAAATAAACGATTCATACAGCCATTCTCCTTTACATATGTCTGACTGTTATTCTTTCGTGAGTGCCGTCATCGTATACATTTTAGATTCGCGCGTGTGAGAAGGTGATATCAATACTCTCTTTCACGGACTGCACCATAGAGCAGTGCTTCAATGCAAGGGTGATCATTTTATCGATTTGTTCATCAGATGTATTGATGTCTTCAAATAAGATATGTAAATGAATGCAGGAAATGTTGTTTACAGCTCCTGCCCTTGTCGTTTCAGGTGTGATCGTCATCCCTTCATAGGATATTCGCTTTTTACGGCATACATGAATGAGCATTTCTCCAAAGCAGCCTGCAATGGCTGAGGTGAGCAATTGAGATGGGCGGTACCCCAGTTCTTCTGTTCCTGAAATAGGCAGCTGCCTGTCCTCAATAAGTGCGTTCCAATGATCCTTTTCGTATGTCAGCTTCATTCCTTTTCCACCTTTCTATTGAAACCCCTCTGGTTCCATTGTACGATGAAAGCATGAACTTGTAAGGAGCATCTTATGTCGAGAATTCACTTTATGATTTTAATTTTACTGGTATCCGTATCTGGTTTTTCACAGGGTGCATTACTTCCTGTCATTTCCATTATCTTTGAACATGCCGGTACTTCTCCTACGTTAAACGGCCTGCATGCCACAGGCTTATATCTCGGTGTGCTGCTTGCGTCTCCTTTTATGGAAGCACCGCTTCGCCGGTTTGGATTTAAGCCGTTAATCGTCATTGGAGGCGCTGCTGTCTTTTTAAGCTTGTTCAGCTTTGTGTTTTTTGAATCTTATGTCGTCTGGTTCTTCCTCCGGCTCATGATCGGGATTGGTGACCATATGCTGCATTTCTCTACACAGACGTGGGTGACCTATGCTTCATCATCAAGAAATCGCGGACGAAATATTTCATTGTATGGATTATCATTTGGACTCGGTTTTGCCGCAGGCCCTTTTTTAACGCCGCTCATTGAGATCAATCCAGCCTTGCCTTTTATTGTTTCTGGTGCCGTTAGTTTATGTATTTGGCTGCTTGTGTTTGTTTTAAAAAATACATATCCAGATACAGGCGAAGTGCAAACGTCAGAGCAGACAAACAGTTTGAAGCGCTTTAAAAAGGCCTTTCAATTTGGCTGGGTCGCCTTTATGATGCCATTTTGCTACGGCTTTTTAGAAACGACGCTTAATAGTAACTTCCCTGTGTATGCACTCAGGAGCGGTGTGACAGTAGATGCAGTTGCGTTTATTTTACCTGCGTTTGCCATTGGGAGCATTGTCTTTCAGCTTCCTCTTGGGATGCTTAGTGACCGGTTTGGCAGGCGCCGCATCATTTTATGTGTGACACTCGCTGGATCATTCTTTTTCCTTTTGGCAGGAATTTTCATTCAATCCGTTTTGGCTGTGGCCATCTGTTTCTTTATCGCTGGAATGGCTGTAGGCTCTACCTTCTCGCTTGGTATCAGTTTTATGACCGACTTATTGCCAAAGCATCTTCTTCCCGCCGGGAATTTAATGTGCGGGATGGCGTTTAGTGCAGGCAGTATTCTCGGGCCGGTACTCGGAGGATTCTTTGTGCAAACGTTTGAAGGAATGAATTTACTCTACCTTGTCAGCATCGTCATATTATTTGTGTTTTGCTGCGTTCGATTTGGGAGAACGCAGGCAGTGCTGGAAAGTCACTAAAATGGGGGATCAATCGTTGTTTACATATCACATCACAAATGAATTAACTTTGGCATCTCTACAATTAGATGATGCCGACTCACTATTTAGCCTTATTCAAAAGAATAAGGCCCATTTAGGGGAGTGGCTGCCTTGGGTTCATCGATGCCAAAGCGTAGAAGCTGTAAAAACGTTTATTCAATCAACTCAAACCACCTACAATGAACAAAAAGGGTTGGAAGCTGGCATTCAGCTGAACGAGCAATTAATCGGTGTGTTCCGTCTGACATTTAATCAACAATTAGGCAATATCGGTTATTGGATTGATGAAGACGCGCAAGGACAGGGCATTGTGACAACCATCGTCAAATCTATGACAGAAACCTTTGCTCCTAAAGTGGATGGATTTGAAATTTTTTGCCCTGCTGGCCATGTCAGAAGTGAACGTGTAGCAATAAACGCAGGATTTCAGCATGATCCTCATTACCAGTCAAAACCTGATACAGCTTTTATCCTTAAGCGATATATACGATTATCGAAATAAAAACTCCCCTGCACCTATGCAGAGGAGTTTTTTCATTTAATGATAACCATTTTGCCCGTTTGCACTGCCGCTTGTTTTGTGCTTTGGCTGATGGCCTTTGTTTTGTTTCGTGTTGCTTCCGCCTTTTTTCGATTGTTTGGACATATGTGATTCCCCCATCCATCAAGATTGAACATGTTCGTTCTTCTTTAGGATGCCCAGATTTCTTCACACCTTGCCTGGTACGATTTTACGCTTATGTAAAAGCGCATTGAGCTCGCCGCCAAGGATAATCATGATGCCGGTTAAATAGAACCAGATCATTAAAATAATGATTCCCCCAATACTTCCGTACATCGCACTGTAATTCGCAAACTCGCCTACGTAAAATGAGAACAGCATGCTCACCAAAATCCATCCAATTGAGGCAAAAATGGCGCCTGGCAGAACAAATTTCAATTTCAGTCTAATGTTCGGGGCGAAATAGTACAAGGCTGTAAACACAATCAATAAAATCAGCGGGCTAATGATCCACCTCATGGCCGTCCAAATGGTGAGAAAGGCATCTGACTGCCCGACTAATTCAGCGAGAAATAAGCCAAGTTCTTTTCCAAAGACAGGCAGCATTAAGGCAAAAATAATCGTGAGAACCATTGCTATCGTTAAGATGATGGATGTTAAACGTACGAGAATGAAGGAACGATTTTCCTCAACTTCGTAAGCATGGTTAAATGCTCTGACGACGGCATTAATCCCGTTAGATGCAGACCAAAGGGCGGCAATAATCCCGAATGACAGCAATCCGCCGTTACGGCTGTTCAGTGTCTCTTCGGCAATGGATTCAATCATCGAAAGCGCTCCTTCTGGCGCATAACCAGAGATGACGCTTAGGACATCCTTCGACGTCAGCGGCAAATATCCAACGAGCGTCAGCACGAAGATGAGAAACGGAAATAATGAAAGCAAAAAGAAGTAAGCAAGCTCAGCAGATTTTGCCGGTCCTTCATGCAGCAAAAAGCGTTCAATTAACGCTTTAATAAAACCCATACGCCTCATCTCCAATGATCAATCTTTCTATTTCGTGATCCTTTGTTTCTTCAATAATCTCTAATACTTTTGGGGTTGTTTCCTTTAACTGATTGACTTGTTCATTTAAAAATGACAAATCATCTGAGACTGTTCGCATCAGCTGCTTCGTTTCTTCCATTTTTTCTTTCATACAAGCAGAAATTCTGGCTGGCTCCTGACGGTATTCCGCCAGCTTTTCCTGACAGTCATCCCATTTGTCTTTGAGCGCGATTCTCGTTGGCCGATGAAATAATGTCAGCAGTGCGCCGCAAGCTGCTCCTATCACAGCTCCTCGAAGCATGATTTGATTTTTTTCTTCCATCTCGTCTGATCTCCTTTCAGTTAAAGGTGTTTCTCTTTTTTTACATACGTCAAAAAACGATCAATTCCTTTTTCAATTAAATCATGTACTTCCTCAAAGTTTCCAGTGTAATAAGGGTCTGGCACATCATCTCGATCGTCGTCTTCAACAAAGTCAAGAAGACGGCCAATAAAGTGATGTTTCCCATAGCCGGCTATACTGCGAAGTGCTCCTACATTTTCAGCATCCATCGCAATGATATAGTCGTATGCTGTGATGTCCTCATCTATGATTTGTCTTGCGGACATCCCTTCATAGCTGATCCCTTTTTCATCAAGCAGCTTTCGTGTTCCTTCATGCGGAGGGCTGCCTTGATGCCAGCCGCCAATGCCTGCTGAATCAATGACAAAGTGCTCGCTTAGCCCCTCATCTTCTACTCGTTTTCTAAACATGGCCTCTGCCATCGGTGATCTGCAAATATTGCCAAGACATACGAATAATACATGAATCATCCTTCATTCTCCTCCTATCTTTTCCCTAAGAACTGCTTTCGGAAACCTTTTCTCTATCATATCAAGCCCTTTTTCTTTTGAAAACTTTGCAAGAAAAACTCCCATCGGCATTGACACATTATACAAAAAAAGGTGACACTTTAGGAGAAATAAACAAATAAAGGGGGATACATATGGGATGGGTAGAACAGATTGTCAGCAGTATCAATGATGTATTATGGGGACCGCCGCTTTTGTTTTTGATCGTGGGGACAGGGATTTACCTTACCTTTCGCGTGCTCTTCATTCAAATTAGGCTGCTCCCCTATTCGCTTAAGCTGGCATTTTCAAAGCAAGATAAGACATCAGAAGGTGATATTTCTCACTTCCAAGCATTAATGACAGCCCTTGCTGCAACGGTTGGAACGGGAAATATTGTAGGGGTCGCCTCTGCTGTCATTGCCGGCGGACCAGGCGCTGTGTTTTGGATGTGGTTTGCAGCGTTCTTTGGAATGGCGACAAAATATGCTGAAGCTGTTCTCGCAGTGAAATACCGTGTCAAAAATGAAAAAGGGGAAATGTCCGGCGGGCCGATGTACTATTTGGAGCATGGCTTGAAGCAAAAATGGCTAGGGGTGCTGTTTGCTATTTTTGGCGCTACGGCTGCCTTTGGGATTGGGAATCTCGTGCAGTCAAATTCGATTTCTGGTGTCATGAATTCAACCTTTCAAATTCCAACATGGATCACCGGCATTATTATTACGGCCTTTACTGCCCTCGTGATTTTAGGCGGGATTAAAAGCATTGGCCGTGTGACGGCTATTTTTGTACCGGTCATGGCTTTATTCTACGTCATTTGCGGACTGATCATTCTTGTCATGAATGCGGATCTTGTCCCAAGTGCCGTCGGGCTCATTTTTACGGATGCATTTACAGGTCAAGCCGTTGCAGGCGGTGCAATCGGTACCGTAATCCGCTGGGGTGTGGCGAGAGGGGTATTTTCCAATGAAGCGGGTCTTGGTTCTGCACCAATCGCTGCAGCTGCTGCCAAAACAGATATGCCTGCTCGTCAAGCGCTTGTGTCAATGACGCAAGTCTTTATTGATACGATGATTGTTTGTTCCATTACAGGGATCACAATTGTCATGGCCGATATGTACGTCACAGAAAAAAGTGATGCACTCACCTCGTTATCCTTTGCTCATTTCCTTGGTCCAATCGGCTCAATCATTGTTGCAATCGGCTTACTTTTATTCGCCTATTCCACCATTATTGGCTGGTCCTATTATGGCGAAAAATGCTTTACATATTTGGTGAAAGATTCATATGTGATGTATTATCGTGTTGTGTTTGTTATTGCTGTCTTTTTCGGTGCCGTGTTTAAGAATGATTTCGTCTGGGGCGTGGCGGATATGCTAAACGGACTGATGGCTGTTCCTAACTTGATCGGCCTCATCGGTTTATCTGGGGTTGTCGTGTTTGAATCTAAACGAATCATTGATAAGATCAAGCAGGAGAAAAAGGAGAAAAACATCTCGGTGTCGTCTTAATAGCCCTTTTATTCTTTTGCATTTCTGTTAAAATAGACATATTATTCAACACATATGCAGGAAAGGACGTGCCGCCCTTGTCAGAGCAAAAAGCGGCTGAAGTCAATCAGCTGATTGAAGACATTTCGCAAAAGTTAAATATGCTGAACATTGGAGTCATCAAAGCCGAGGACTTCAGTCCAGACAAGTACGAAGATATTGAATTTCTACACCAAATGGTGATGAAAAAATCTTCATTCAGCCCAAGTGAAATGCAAGCCATCGCAAGCGAGCTAAAAAACTTAAGAAAATAATCGTGCAAAGGAAACTGGATTGCGGTTTACGCCGCTTTCTTCCATCCATGCGCAGAAAAAGCCAGCACCCCGCAAGGTGCTGGCTTTGTTTATCCTGTCAAAACTGCTTATTTTGCGAGCAGTTTTAATGATTCACGGTTAAATGCTGGAATGTCATCAGGTGTACGGCTTGTCACAAGCTGATCCTGACAAACGACAACTTCTTCATCTTGGAATTTTGCGCCTGCGTTTTCCATATCTACTTGAATGGATGTATAGCCAGTCGCGCCTCTGCCTTCCAGCGTCTTCGCTGTAATGAGCAATTGCGGTCCGTGACAGATCGCAAATACTGGTTTTTTCTCGTCCATAAATGCTCTTGTGAATTGGACATAGCGATCATCTGCACGCAGAATGTCTGGGGAGAACCCGCCAGGAATCAGAAGTGCATCGAAGTCTTCAGGCTTCACGTTATCAATGGACGCATCCACTCTCACTTCTGCTTCTCCTTGCTTCCCTTTCACTGTTTTTCCTTTTTCGTTTTCAATCACTGTGACCTCATGGCCTGCATCTTTAAAGGCTTTTGCAGGCTCGGTGAATTCAACATCCTCAAAGTAATCTGTTAATACAACTGCAATTTTCTTACCCATGTAGAAACCCTCCTGCTTGATTATCGTTACACTACACACTATACCCGGGTACATTGAAATCAAACATCCTATCCCGATCAGAAAACCCCTTATGATGAAAATAAGCATTTAGACTTATTTATATTCCCTCAACAAGGTAATTCGTATGATTTATGTTATCTTTACAATAATCTGCAAAAAATAACTACAAAAGTTAACGAAACATTTCTACAATAGGTATTGTGGTCAAAAAAATTTGAAAGGCGGAGATCAGGTGAAGAAGCAAGCACATAGGTCTAAACGAAGGAAAAACCTGTCTATTCTGCTCACTTCCATTATGATGATTAGTCTCATTCTCCCAGCAGTACCTACTCATGCAGCAATAGAAAACGGCGATGCCGTAAAAGTCAGCATCTTAGCCACAACGGATGTTCATGCGAACATGATGAATTATGATTATTACAGTGACAAAGAAACAAATGAGTTTGGCTTAGCAAAAACAGCCGAGCTGATTGAAAAGCACCGGTCACAAAATCCAAATACACTCCTTGTTGATAACGGAGACCTGATTCAAGGAACCCCTCTTGGAGAATACGTTTACAAAAATGAGAAAGACAGTATCATCAATCAAACAAAGGTTCACCCCATTATTCATACACTCAACAAACTAAAATACGATGCAGGAACACTTGGCAATCATGAATTTAACTACGGATTATCATTTCTTGATGGTACCATTGCCGGCGCTAACTTCCCGATTGTCAATGCGAACGTCAAAAAATTAAATGGAGAACACCGTTTTACGCCTTATGTGATCCAAGATAAAACCTTTAAAGATGCAAACGGAGCTTCACAAACTGTAAAAGTCGGTTACATAGGATTCGTTCCACCGCAAATTATGACGTGGGATAAGAAACATTTAGATGGACAAGTTCAAGTGCAGGATATCGTCGAATCTGCCAATGAAACCATTCCTGAAATGAAGGAAAAAGGGGCAGATATCATCGTCGCTCTTGCCCATACAGGAATTGAAAAAACCGCTTCGCCTAAAGGGTCAGAAAATATGATCTTTGATCTTGCCACGAAAACAAAAGGCATCGATGCGATCGTGTCCGGCCACCAGCACGGCACATTCCCAAGCGCTGAATATAGCGGCGTCGACAAATTCGATGTCTCAAAAGGAACCATCAACGGCATTCCAGTCGTCATGTCAAAAAACTGGGGAAGCTACCTCGGAGTCATTGATTTAACATTAGAGCCTGACGGCAGCAAATGGAAGGTCACAGACGGAACAGGAAAGATTGAATCTGTTGCAGGAGTCACTTCTCAAAACAGCACTGTGAAAGATGCCATTCAAACAACTCATCAAAACACACTTGATTATGTGAGAAAACCTGTCGGTAAAACAGAAGCAGACATTAACAGCTTTTTTGCTCAAGTGATGGATGACCCTTCTATTCAAATTGTGACAGATGCACAAAAATGGTATGCACAAGAAAAAATGAAGGATACCGCGTACAAAAACTTACCGATTTTATCTGCAGGCGCCCCGTTTAAAGCCGGCGGTCGAAACGGTGTGAATTATTATACGAATATCGCAAAAGGTGATTTAGCGATTAAAAATATCGGCGATCTCTACCTTTACGATAACACCGTGCAGATTGTCAAACTGAGAGGCAGTGAAGTCAAAGACTGGCTCGAGATGTCTGCCGGACAGTTTAATCAAATCAAACCAAACGATTCAAATGAACAGCCTATTTTAAACGAAGAATACCGCTCGTATAACTTTGATGTGATCGATGGTGTCACCTATCAAGTCGATGTGACGCAGCCTGCTAAGTACAGCACAACAGGCACCCTTGTCAATGCAAATGCAAACCGCATCAAAAACCTGTCCTACAACGGGAAACCAGTCTCTGACAATCAAGAATTTTTAGTCGTGACGAACAACTATCGAGCTTCTGGCGGCGGAGGCTTCCCGCATCTGACGCAAGATAAAGTGGTGCTTGCCTCAGCTGATGAGAACCGCCAAGTACTGATGGATTATATTATCGAACAAAAAACCATCAACCCAAGTGCGGATCAAAACTGGTCCATTGCACCAATCAAAGGCGCAACAGTCACATTCGAATCTTCTCTTTTAGCTAAGCCGTTTGCTGAAAAATCAAGCAGCGTAGACTTTGTTCGTAAAGCCAGCACAGATGGTCTTGGCGTGTACAAGCTAGCCTTTAAAGAGGATGGCACAACAGAACCGCCTGCATCAGACAACTGGAATTTAACAGTGATGCATACAAACGATACACATGCCCACCTTGATGATGCAGCAAGACGTGCAACAAAGATTAAAGAAGTTCGAGCCGAAAGCAAAAACAACATTTTATTAGATGCTGGAGACGTCTTCTCTGGTGACCTATATTTCACAAAATGGCAAGGACTTGCCGACCTAAAACTAATGAACTTAATGAAATATGATGCCATGACATTTGGTAATCATGAATTTGACAAAGGTCCTTCTGTTCTTCGTCAATTCCTGACGGGTGATGCTTCAGATGTAGATGCGAAAAATCGTCACCAATTTGAAAAGCCTGCATTCCCGATTGTGTCATCAAACGTTGATGTCTCTAAGGAAAAACAATTGAGCGGCTTAGTGAAAAAGCCAGCGACATTTAAAGCTGGTGAGAAAAAAGAAGCTGGGATATACCCATACATCCTGCTTGATGTAAACGGTGAAAAGGTGGCTGTATTCGGCTTAACCACTGAAGACACGGCCATTACATCCAGCAGCGGTCCTAACATTCAATTCAAGGATGCATACAAGAAAGCAAAAGAAACAGTCAACACGATTCAAACAGAAGAAAAAATCAACAAAATCATTGCTTTAACACACATTGGCTATAACCGTGACCTTGAGCTTGCTCAAAAAGTAGATGGTATTGATTTAATCATTGGCGGTCACACGCACACCCTTGTTGAAAAATTAAAGGTCGTCAATAAGAAAGAACCAACGATTGTCGCACAGGTAAAAGACTACGGACAATTTTTAGGAAAAGTAGACGTGGCCTTTAATCAAAAAGGAGTCGTACAGCCAAAGGAATCTTCTTTTGATCTCATCACCACCGATGACTCTGTCAAAGAAGATGCTGATGCAAAAGCGATCCTCGATCAGTACAAGGCAGATATTCAAGATTTAAAAACGGAAAAAGTCGGGTCTGCTGATGTCCTCTTAGATGGACAACGCGAGCATGTCCGTGCAAAGGAAACGAACCTTGGGAACTTTATTGCTGACGGCATGCTGAAGAAAGCGCAAGAATCTGCTGGTGCTGATCTTGCCATCACAAACGGCGGCGGAATTCGAGGCAGCATTGAAAAAGGAGATATCACTTTAGGTGATATTTTAACGGTCATGCCATTTGGAAACACACTCTATGTCGCAGATCTAAAAGGCAGCCAAATTAAGAAAGCACTCGAACAAGGGCTTTCAGGCATTGAGGAAGGCGGCGGCGCATTCCCTCATGTAGCCGGCATTGAATATACGTTTACACTGAGTAAACCAGCTGGCAGCAGACTCATTGATGTCAAACTGAAAGACGAAAACGGCAAACTAACAGACATTGATGATAAGAAAACATACCGCGTGGCAACAAACGCATTTGTTGGCACAGGCGGAGATGGCTACAGTGTCTTTACAGAAGCCTCTCACGGCGAAGACTTAGGCTATGTTGACTATGAAATCTTCAAAGAGCAAATTGAACAGGCAGACGGCGGGCATATTTCTCCTGTCATCGATCACAGGGTGAAAGAAGTGTTCCTTCCGCGTGCGAAAGGAAAAGGCACCTATGACATTCAAGATGATGAGAAATTCCAAACGTATGTGCAGCATACAAACAAAGCATTGCTCTATTTAGACAAAGCGAGCGAAGCAAAAAACGTTCAATTGTCTCTATCAAAAGCGCAGGTAGCCGAGCTGAAGAAAAGAGAGCAAGATCCAAACGTCACCATCTATCATGACAAAGTGGGACTCGCATTACCGCTCTCTAACTTGTCCGAGAAAAGCGCAGATATATGGATGACAAAGACGGATAAGGTGAAAAATGCATTAACGGATACGTATGATTTCCAAATCAAACAAGATCAGAAAAAGGTTTCTACCTTTAAAGATCCTGTCACACTATCCTTTACATTAGATGAGCCTCAAAAGGCGAAGAAACCTGGTGTATATTATGTAGACCGCAAGAAAAACCGTTATGCAAAAACAAGTAACGGATCGTTCGAAAATGGTGTCGTATCAGGTCAAACTGAACACTTCAGCGAATATACCGTACTCAACCAAAGCGGGGCAGCTGGAACAACGCCAGATCAAACTGGCGGAGACGGCGGTACATCAGCGCCAGGCGGAGGTACAGGTACAGATCCAAACCAAGATGGAACCGGACTCCCAGGCGGCACACTCCCGAATACAGCAACAATGATGTATACAGCTGTATTGATTGGCGTACTCATGCTTGCCTCAGGCGGTATCCTATATTACTACCAGCGCAAGCGTACAAGAAAAAATGTATCATCCTAAAAGAAAAGGACAGAGCCTATGCTCTGTCTTTTCTCATCTCAATCTTGGGATAAATAAATCCAATTGCGTTTATCAAATTGTTTCACCTCATCTGATCCTATATGACGCAGCATTCTATTGAAGAATGTGATGTCATCTTCATCATCGACGGCATATAAATCCTCTTGAACATAATCTCTCGTAATAAAATTCGTTACATTCGTATTATTTACAAATTCAGCAAAATACGATTGAACAAGAGTTAAATCTTCTTCACTTAATTTTTCATCATTGATAATGGAAATATGAAAAACATTCAAATACGCTTGTATATCTTCTTCATCCATATAACATAATGGAACTAGTTTTCGATCTTCTTCCGTAAACGGTTTTCGCGTATCTTCAATGATGACGTAACATAATATTCGATGATCTTTCATCACGCTAAAAATTTCTAAATCCCGTAATTTTAGTGGTCGATTCAGTCTAATCATTTTTCCTCCTGTAAATCAAGATTTTTTCGTTGTGTATATCCCCGCTTCTCCAAAACCTGAAATGGACAGAGCCTAGGCTCTGTCCGTTTTTTCTCTTCTAGCAAAATCGACGAATCTGAAGCGGTCTAATCGGTGACGGCTTTCTGTGTATTGAAATAGACTCGTATCCTCTAAGAACACATAATTTTTTACCACAACGACATGGTCAAATCCCTTCAAATCAAGGTACTTGGCGTCCTCTTCTGTACATGGCTCTACCACAAATTCTTTTTGAGCATAGCTGATCGATACACCGAGTTCTCCCTCAATATACTCGTAGATTGATCCTTCGCATATGTCTTTAGACAATACTTCGACATGCTTTTGCAAAAAGTAGTCCTTGTCTAAAATCACCTCTTCCCCGCTAATATTGCGAGATCGAATGACTTTCCAGACGTCTGTCTGTTCATCAATTTTCAGCTGAGACTGAATATACTGATCCGGTTTGATTAAACCAAATTCATGAACTGTTGTGACCGTCTTTCGGCCAAGCGTTTGGGAAAGCTCTTTAAAGCTGACAAGACCTGATACAGGAAACTGCATTTTCTCCCGATTCAGCAATACAGAACCTTTCCCGCGGATTTTTTGAATATAGCCATTTTGCACAAGAATATTTAATGCCTTTCTCACCGTCTCCCGGGACGTGTCGTACATGATAGAAAGTTCATGCTCTGATGGGAGGATGCCTTTATCCTGCCATTCACCTTGCTCAATTCGTCTTGCGAGCTGATCATAAATCACTCGAAACTTATTCTCTTTCATTTTCCCTCCGCCCCATTTTCTAGCGTTTGGTTAAATGATAAACGATTGACTCATATGGGCGCAACGTAAATCCCTTGATATGTGCCGGCACATCCTCATAATTGGATAACAGGACTTGCCCCTCCATCTCATCTACAGCCTGCACAAGCTCATCAGGTAGCGTAAAGTCCGCCTCCCCTGCATAAAAGTGGTTGATCACGAGGAGCTTCTCATTCTTGCTTTCTCTAACATAAGCAAAAATCTTTGGATCTTCTGCTAAAAGTAAGGAGAAGCTGCCATATGTGATCACATCAAGTTCTTTACGCAGTCTGCAAAGGGCTTGGTAATGATAGAAAATGGACGTCCGGTCTTTTAACGCAGCTTCGACCGAAATGTCGTTATCGGCTGGCTCAATCCAAGGCGTTCCTGTTGAGAAGCCTGCATTCTTCTCTGAGGTCCACTGCATTGGAGTTCTCGCATTATCTCTTGACTTGACCTGTAAAATGGCGAGTGCTTCTTCCTTTGATTTTCCCTTTTCAAGCATGACTTCGTACATATTGAGTGATTCGATATCACGGTAAGACGAAATGTCCTCAAAGCGAGGATTCTTCATGCCAATTTCCTCACCTTGATAAATATAAGGAGTCCCCTGCATCAGATGAATCGTGGTCGCCAGCATCTTCGCTGATTGCTGATGATACGTGTCATCATCACCATACCTTGAGACGATACGCGGCTGATCATGATTGCACCAGAACAGCGCATTCCAGCCGCCGCCCTCATGCATTTTCGTCTGCCATTCAGACAGAATCGACTTCAACTCTTGAAAATCAAATGGTGCGATCGCCCATTTTTCGCCGTTTGGATAATCCACCTTTAAATGATGGAAGTTAAACGTCATATCCAGCTCCTGCCGATCAGGTCTTGTATACCGAATGCAGTCTGCGATATTCGTTGAAGACATTTCTCCAACTGTCATGCTATCGTATTTCGAAAAAACCTCCTGGTTCATTTCATGCAGAAATTCATGAATTCTCGGCCCATCCGTATAGTACATGCGGCCGTCGCCTTGCACAGATTGTCCAGCATCATCTAAGAAGCGCTGATCCTTTGAGATGTTGTTGATGACATCCAGCCTGAACCCATCAATTCCTTTTTCAAACCAAAAGTGCATGATGTCATATACTTTCCTGCGCACCTCTTCCTTCTCCCAATTGAGATCCGCCTGAGTGACATCATATAAATGGAGATAATAATCTCCTGTTATTTCGTCTAGTTCCCAGGCTGGGCCGCCAAATTTCGACTGCCAATCGTTCGGAGGAGATCCGTCCGCTTTTGGCTCCTTCCAAATATAATAATCTCGGTAAGGGTTATCCTTTGACTCACGCGAGGCTTGAAACCACTCATGGAAAATAGATGTATGGTTAACGGCTAGATCCATGATGACCCGTATTCCTCTCTCATGCGCTTCCTTCAGCATGCGTTCAAAATCTGTCATTGTGCCATACATGTCATGGATTTTTGTATAATCACTAATATCATAGCCGTTGTCATGCTGCGGGGACTCATACATTGGCGTGAGCCAAATACAATCCGCCCCAAGCTCTTTGATGTAATCAAGCTTTTTCGTCACGCCATTGATATCCCCTGTACCAGAGCCCGTTGTATCTAAAAAGCTCTTCGGATAAATTTGATAGACAACCGCTTTTTTCCACCATGGTTCATTTGATTGCTGATTCAATTTCCTTCACCACCACTAGTTAAGTTCTTCTGAAAAATCCTTCTTCTTTTTTAGTTTTGCATATAAAAGAGTACCGATGAATGGGAGGATGAGTACAATCACCATTCCAATTGCAAATGCCCCCCAATATTTCGGGATAATGGAGAAGATTCCTGGAATGCCTCCAACACCAACTGAGCTTGCCAGCACCCCTTGAGAGGCGATAAACATACCGGCTAATCCTGAGCTGATCAGTGCAAAAATAAATGGGAATCGATAACGCAGATTGACCCCAAACATCGCCGGTTCGGTAATTCCTAAATAAGCAGAAATACTTGATGTCAGCGAAAGTCCTTTTTGCTTTTCATCTTTTAAGACAAACATCATTGCCAGTGCAGCTGATCCTTGAGCGATATTGGACAGTGCAAGCATTGGCCATAGGAACGTGCCGTGCAGCTTTGAGTTAATCAATTGAATATCCACAGCGAGGAACGTATGGTGCATTCCTGTAATGACTAATGCTGCATACAGTCCGCCGTATAATAGACCGCCAAGTGCTGCGAATTGCTGGAAGACGGCTACAAGTCCAGATGTTAAAACATTACCGATTGCAAAGGTAACAGGTCCAATGACGATAAATGACAAAAATCCAATGACTAATAACGTAATCGGTGCAACAACTAAAAGCTGAATACTTTCAGGTGTCCGTTTTGTAATAAATAATTCGAGCTTTGCAAGTAAATAAGAGGCAACGAGTATCGGAAGAACCTGTCCTTGATAGCCTACCTTCTGCACTTCAAGTCCAAACAAGTTCCAAACAGGAATGTCACCGGTCTTCTCAGCCGCTCCATAGCCCCATGCGTTTAACAAGTCTGGATGTACAAGCATTAGCCCAAGGACCATTCCTAAAAGCGGATTCCCCCCAAACCGCTTCACAGCTGACCAGCCAATTAATGCTGGCAGGAAGGTGAAGGCAGTGCCTGCAATTAAGTTGATCATATTCGCTAAATCAGCCCATGCCGGATACACATCCACAATCGATTTTTGATCGAAGAAAATATCAGGAGCTGTTAAAATATTATTAATTCCCATTAATAAACCGGCTGTGACGATGGCAGGAAGAATCGGTATAAAGATATCCGCAAGCGTTTTCACAGCACGCTGCAATGGATTCAATTTCTGATCAGAGGCACGCTTCACGTCCTCTTTTGTGGCTTCCCCAATCCCCGTCTGTTTCACCATTTCGGCATATACTCGATTGACGACCCCTTGGCCGATCACCACTTGGTATTGACCGTTCGCTGAGAAAGATCCCTTCACTTCTTCAATTTGTTCAAGTGCTTTCTCATCCACCTTACCTTCATCTTTCAGCACAAAGCGCAGCCTTGTCACACAATGTGTCGCTTGATCAATATTTTCTTTGCCGCCGATGGCTTTCACAATCTGATCTGCTGCTGCCTGATAATCAGCCATACTATCCCCTCCGAGATCGTTTTTTTATATAAGAAAAAAGAACCAAAAAACTTGTATATACATGTTTGATTCTTATTTTATATTTGTATATACATGTAGTCAACAACAAAATGTAGCGCTTACATAAAAAAAGCCCCCTCAATGTGCTCAGGGAGAGGCAGCGTGTCATCATCTTTTTTTATGCTCCGTTAATTTCTCGTAGACCTTATTTTTATAAAAGGAGGAAGCTGGACGGGCAAAAGTTTGGCGCTTAGATGTAAGTTCATCCAGACGTTTTTGTTTTTCTTCACATATGAGAGACAGCTTTTTTCTCTCCTCTCCGTCTATACTGGAGCGAAGCAGCTCTTTGACAGTCATGAGTTCTTTTTTCAGCGCTGTTTCTTCCCCAGCAAATCCGGCATTTTTCATGATGCGGTAGCCCATTCTAAGTTCTTCTGGTACATGAGCAGCATCATCTTTTGGCAGAGGCTTCCCAAAGCCAGATAATCCTTCAAAAGCCCCGTTATCCATCGCTTTTTTGATCCGTTCTTCTGATAATCTCTGCGCAAAATCCATAGCGTTTCTCCTTTCGCCGCAAGTATTTGATTAAGCATAGCAAAAAAGCTGGCTCTCTCACAAGAGCCAGGTTCAGCATCTAGACACCCCCTCGCATTCGGTGTCTATCCTGCGCTCAGGTGCTCGTCCCTTCTTCGCTGAAAAGAGAAAAAGGGCTAAAATATTTTAGCCCTTTCTCGTTATTTATTGTCGACTTTGAAGGTTGAGACCATTTGTGCTAAGTCATCCGACATATCAGAGAGCTGTTCAATCGCACTTGAAATTTGCTGCATACCAGCACTTTGCTGTTCTGTTGCTGCCGCCACTTCTTGAGAGCTGGCTGCATGTTCTTCCGATACAACAGAAATTTGCTCAATCGATGTAGAAATCGTTTGATATGCTTTCTCAACTTGCTTAATAGAAGCAAGCAAATTGTTCGTTCTTCTTGAAAACTGGGACACACCGTCGTAAATCAAAGCGAAGTTTTGTGACGTGCCTTCCATTTGCTCACGTCCTTCTTCCACTGCTTTACTGCTTTCCTCTACGCTTTCAAGAACGCGCTGACTGTTTTCCTGTGTACCGATGACAAGGTCTGAAACGGTTTTAGCCGCATCCGCTGATTGCTCAGCTAACTTGCGCACCTCATCTGCCACAACAGCAAAGCCTTTTCCTTCTTCTCCAACACGTGCCGCTTCAATGGAAGCATTCAGTGCAAGCAGATTCGTTTGTGCTGAAATGTCTGTAATAATCGAGATGACACTTTCAATCTCCGTTGAATGAGATTGTAATTCTTCTGCTGCCTGCTTTGAGTTGGTCATCTTGTCATGTAGCATATTCAGATGATCAAGCACATGGTTCACTAATTTTTGACCAGATTCTGACTGCTCTTGTACGTTAGATGAAACAGATTTCATTTCATCAACTTCTTTTGTGACACCTTCGATTTGCGTATCGATCTCAGCAACGGATGTCGTACAATCCGTAATATTTGCGACAGAATCATTGATTCCTTCACTCATATTCGTCATGGCTTCTGATACTTGCTGCGCACTTTGACTCGATTCGTTCGTCACCGTACGAAGCTGTGAAGACATTTTCGACACTTCACTAGATGAGTGTGAGATTTTCGAAATGAGCTCTTTGATCCGCCCCTGCATCTTTTGGAAGGATGCGGCAAGCTGGCCGATCTCGTCTTTACTTTCAACCTCTACCACACCAGTTAAATCACCGTCAGCAATTCGGTTCGCTGATTCCATCAATGAACGTGCTGGTTTCGCAATTCTTCTTCCCATAAAGTATGAGAAGAGTAATCCACCGATGAGCACAATGGCAGATGCCACTGTGATATAGATCGTCAGCTTCTGCGTTGTTTGAGGCACGACAGACGCATCTAAATCAATGCCTAAAATCCCTGTCAGCTCACCGCCTGAATCCTTGATTGGCAAAAAGACTGATTTATGTGTACCAAATGAATCTTTGTAAATATCACTTTTGACCATTTTATCTTCAGAAAGAGCTTGTTTCATCTCATCTGAAAATGCATAATCCTGGTCAAAATCATTGTCTTCTCCAGTTAATACGATAATTCTTTCTTTACCGCCTTTATTAGATAACACGTATAAGTTCTCAAGCGTATGATCTTTTTGAAGCTCTGTGAATTTCGTTTTAATCTCGGCATAAATGGGGTCATCCTTCCCGCTAATGCTGAGCACGTTTCCATCGATGTTATCGATTTCTTTTTTGGCAGTATCAATATCTGTTGTTAATCGATAATCAAATTGCTTTAATAACTGGGATGATAAATCCTGGCTGACTAGATAAAAGGTTAGAACGAATAATGCAACGGTTGCGAGTAATGTTACGGTAACGACTGACATGATTTTAGAGGATATCGTGTATCCTCCAAATTTCCTTTGTTTCGCCATTTTTTCCTACATCTCCACTCTCAGATTTGATTTAAGCATGTACATTTTCAAATTGTCCACAAACAGATGCAATCACATCTTTTAAATAAGATACGATATGAGGGATATGCTCTGGTAACGTATAAGGTGAGATGACAAAAAACTTACTAACACTTAGATAGAATTCTTGGCCTTCTTTCGAGTTGACAAGTAAAAACTTCGTTGTATCGCCAAAGAACATCTCATCTCTTTTCTCTCCAAGCTTTTCAAACAGCATTTTGTTCAATTCATTGTTCCGCTCAATTTCGATTGAAGTCGCTTCGCCAGAAATCTCTTCTTGAAAACGCGGTGAGCCGTCTAGGTAAATTCTAAATAATGTAGCCATTCCGACGTTGTCATCATTCACGACTTCTGCTTGCGGAATTTCCCGACTAAGTGCTTCTCTGAAGGCAAGGTTCACTTCTAAGAATTGACCGAGCAAGCGCTGATAGCCTTCAATCCCAAACGTTAAGAGCACACTCAGCATACTGATCGAGCTTCCCATTCTTGAGCATTCCAGTGTATAACCCGTATGGTATTCCCCGTAGCCTCTATGGCCAACATATGGTGTCTCCTGTTCTTCCAGGTCCAAACGCTTTAAGTCAGCAGCGTTTTTCACTAGGAATAAACTGGATGTGTAAGGTGTTTGGCCAAGCTTTTGAAAATCAAAGCACATCGAGTCTGCAAGAGACAGATGCTGGAATTTCGCTTTGATTTCTTTTAGCATACGAAGAACACCGTCTGAGAATTGCAGCGGGTTTTCCGATACATCATACTCATTAAAGAAAGCAAAGAATCCACCCAGCGCCGAATCTGCATGAATATGCGGCACCTTCAGATCATACTTTTCAGCAATCGTTTCTGCTGTTTCACGTACCCCTTTTACATCATCAATTGCAATGGCATCTGTTGTTCCGGTTGTTGCAACAATATAAACGGGAATCCCGCCACCCTGTGCAACACGTTCCATTTGACAACGCAAATCTTCCATATCCATTGAATGATCTTTATTCGTCTTAATTCTGATTAAGTTGTTTGTGCCAAGTCCTGTTGCTTCCATTGACTTAAATAGGCTGTAATGTGCAGCATCAGAACAAAACGCATAAAGATTTTGCGGAACTCCTTTTCGCAGTGACTCCGGCGCAGCCTTTGCGATCGCTAAACGAAGTCCTGAAAAAATCGCTCCTTGACCTCCCCATGTTGTGTATCCCCCGCTCACATTTGGATCATATCCGATGAGCTTAGACATCATTGAGACCACTCTGACCTCAGCTTCCGCACCTGCTGGTCCATAAACATCCCATAGGTTGTTTCCGTTTACCAGCATAGCTGTCAGCATGCCTAAAATTCCTGGTGTACTTGCCATTGGCAAAATGTTCGTGAAGAAATACTTGGTGTGGTATGGATGGTTATGTAAAAGCTTCAGTAATTCTTCATTCACAAGTTCCGCTTGCTGGCCGTTCATCGGAATTTGACTTGTTTCAGTAAGCTTTTTGTAAAAGTCCTCCCCACGATTCTTTTCACCTTTAAGGTGTGCACGGTTGGGATCTTTCAGGTCATCGACCCCTGAAATGATCTGCTCCATCAATTTGATGAGTTCTTTACGCTCTCCTGCATTTCCGTCCTCACTCGGAAACCAGTTCTGAACGAGGTTCTCTGCTCGTACAGTCATATACTATCAATCCTTTCAATGGAAGATTTCCTGTCACTGTCTATATCGACCCCAATTCAGAAGTTTATAGTCTCAATATGTTCACTTAAGTATATTTAGATAATTTGTTCACTTATTAAAATAAATAAAACCCTTAAAAAACACATGAAAACCATTATTTTCGTGAAACACAAAAATATATTGATATATTTTATGAGAGGAATTTTTATCCACCGTCTTATTCCATTCCATGGCTCATTTTTTTTGCTTAACCTGCATAAACATTAAGAAACAATGGAAATACTCTCTAAATGACCATTGTAGAAATCAAATTAATTCTTTAGACTTGTGTCTTTTTACCTGTTTTATTGATATAGCAACTGGAAAATTACTGAATTTTCTGTCATTAATAGGTCGATTTTCATAAAAAGTTTTTCGATGGGCGAATATTTTCATTTTCTCCCCTTTTATTGCTCGGACAGGCTTCCAAAGGCTCTTCACTGGTTATGACTTTTCTATTTGTGCATTTCGTGGTATATTCTAATGGTTCGTTTTCTTTCGTTCCGCCTCTTCCGTTTAACGGAGAAAAGGAGTGTTTATATGAAAACATTTATTCAAAAAAGAGGTCTCGGCTTCTTTCTGATTGCAGCCGTCTTACTATGGCTCAAAACGTATTCAGCGTATTTAATCGAATTTAAACTTGGTATATCAAATGTGCTTCAGCATATTTTGCTTTTCGTGAATCCTATTAGCTCCAGCTTGTTCTTTCTTGGCTTTGCTTTATTGTTCAAGAAAAAATGGCAGCCTGCCGCTATCATTGTGATTCACTTTTTCATGTCTTTTTTACTATACGCAAACATCGTGTACTATCGATTCTTCAATGACTTTATCACGCTGCCTACAGTGATGCAGGCAGGAACGAATGGCGGACAATTAGGTGATAGTGCATTTTCACTCATGCGTTGGACTGATGTGTTTTACTTTATTGATACAATCATTTTGATCGTACTTGCAGTCCGCATGAAAAGGCAGCAGCAAACAAGTACAGCCACTGTACCTGTTCAAAAGTCAAAATCGTTTAGACTCGTCCTTGTGTCCTCTGTTGTGATCTTTGTTTTAAACTTAGTGGCTGCAGAGATCGATCGTCCAGAGCTTTTATCAAGATCGTTCGACCGCAATTATTTAGTTAAATATTTAGGCGCTTATAACTTTACTGTGTTTGATGCCATTCAAAATGTGAAATCAAACAGCCAGCGTGCTCTGGCAAATTCAAATGACGTGACAGATGTAGAGAACTATTTAAAAGCGAACAGCGCTGATCCTAACCCTGCTTATTACGGGAAAGCGAAAGGCATGAACGTCATTACAATTTCTCTTGAATCTCTGCAAAACTTTGTCATTGATTATAAGGTCAATGGAAAAGAAGTAACGCCATTCCTTAATTCATTGGCACACGACAACAAAACGTTTTACTTTGATAACTTCTTCCATCAAACAGGACAGGGAAAAACGTCTGATGCTGAATTTATGATGGATACTGGGTTATTCCCATTATCACAGGGCTCTGTTTTTATTAACAAGGCGCAAAACACATATCAAGCACTTCCTGGTATTTTGAAGAAGGATCAATATACGTCAGCAGAATTCCATGGAAATACGAAAACCTTCTGGAACCGTAATGAAATGTTTAAATCCTTTGGATATGACAGATTTTACGATTCTGAGTACTACGATATGAACGAGCAGGATACGAAGAACTATGGACTGAAAGACAAACCGTTCTTCAAAGAATCGATGCCAATTCTTAAAAACATGAAGCAGCCGTTTTATTCGAAATTCATTACCTTATCGAACCATTTCCCATTTGGAATGGATGAAGGTGATACTGATTTCGAGCCTGGTGATTTCGGTGACTCTGTCGTCGATAACTACTTCCAATCGGCTCATTATTTAGATGAAGCGATTGAACAGTTCTTCAACGATTTGAAAAAGTCAGGTCTCTATGACAATACCGTCGTTATTATGTACGGAGATCATTACGGTATTTCTGAAAATCATAATGAAGCGATGGAAAAAGTGACAGGGCAAAAAATTGGAGATTATGAAAATGCGCAGCTCATGCGTGTGCCGCTCTTTATCCATGTTCCTGGCGTAAAAGGCGGACAGATTCATAAATACTCTGGTGAAGTCGATGTCGCACCAACTCTTCTGCACCTGCTTGGCGATGATACGAAGAACTATTTAATGTCTGGTTCTGATATCTTATCGAAGAACTTTAAAGAGCTTGTGCCATTTAGAAACGGTGACTTCGTGTCTAAGGACTACACGAAAGTAGGCAATAACTATTACAGCAACAAAACAGGCGAGAAAATCGAGCCAACTGACAAGGCATCGCAAGAAAATGAAACGGTGAAAAAGATGCTGGAGACATCTGATAAGATTGTCACCGAAGATTTACTCCGTTTCTACAAGCCTAAAGGCTTTACACCGATTGACCGCAACGATTATGACTATACAAAGAAAGTACAGGATGAAAAGGATTCCTCTTCCGCCAAAGATGAATCCAGCTCTTCTTCAAAATAACGTTCTCATGCTAAGAACCAGCCGATCCTTGATCAGCTGGTTCTTTTCACGTTTGATCATGATGGCCCCGGGTATAGGAGAAGAAGGAGGGATTTATCATGAAGAAAACAGCAACTTTTGTCGTAACTGCCTCACTTGCTTCATCGGCCCTATTCGGTTTCAGCCCTGCGGTCTCAGCACACGCCATGATTAAACCAGCAGCAGAGCAATCCGTTCCTCAAGGTCCAAAAGCCGCGCTTAACAGCATTTATAAGCTGGCACATAAAGGACAAATGCCCTACTATGCGAAGGGACTGAAAATAGGCGTTCAAACAAAAAAAGACGTTCATCATCAGCTCGGACATCCATATCCAGAAACAGGTCAAAGCAGCTTTGATTTGTATCATGCGGAAATGGGAAATCCCGGATTTGCTTTTCACTATGATGCAAAAGGCAAAATTGATGAAATCCGTTATTTCGGTACAAATGTAGAAAAAGAAACAAATATCGGCGGTATGACCCCTTCGTTACTAAAGAAACAGCTTGGACCAGCGGATTCAGTGAGTACCATTCCTCAGACAAAAGAGAAAAAATATGTGTATCGAACCGGTGATTATGAACTCGAATTTATCGTAGGCCATGATCCAGATATGAGTCAGCATGAGCTCACCGTCCTGCATATCAACCTCATTAAAGCCGATTCTTAAATAAAAAAGCATCCTGAGCTTGTGCTCAGGATGCTTTTCTTTATTATGATGCCACTTCTAACTGCGGCTTTCTTTTCATTGTTCTTTTGAGGACTGGACCTGCGACATAATCAAGTCCAAATTTGCCTGCATTCCCTTTCGCTGCCATGATAATGATGGCTATGAGCAGAAGCAGCGGGTTCACAGAGACAGTTCCAGCTAGTAAGAAAGAGACATTCATCACGCTTCCAAAAAAGGCTGCCGTTGTTGTAAACAATCCAACAATTAATCCTAGGCCTACTAAGATTTCTCCCCACATGACCATGGCACTGAATAGTCCGGCATTTGGCAAAGCGACATTTTCTAAAAACCATACATAGAACGGATACACTAGATGACCATCTTTGACGACAGGTTCAGATATTGCAAATTGCAAATAGCCTGATGCATCAAATCCACCTGTTAGTTTTCCAATACCAGATGTCAGCCAAGTCCATCCGATATAAAGTCTTGCTGCCAAAAGGATAACGGCTGCCCATACATTCGTTTGTAAGAATTTTGTAAACATGATGATGCCTCCTTTTAAATTATGTGAAATATTTCACATTTTCTTTATGATCTTATTATACTATGCTATATCCAATTTGTGATCTTTTTCACATACATATTCACAAATTGTTCATGAATATCTAGTTGAGGTAAACTTTTCCCTTGCTAAAACCGTCTAAGTCATTTCAGACAGTAAAAAGGGGTTTAATTTTGTATGAAAACACTATTTCATTTTGCTTATTTACAAGCCATCTCATGTCTATTCCCCGTCATGATCTTTGCGGCGCTTGCCCTATCAAAGACGGTGACTATTCCTTTTCTTCACCGGTATGATTTCATTCTACTGCTTTGCATCGCAGCTCAGATCCTGATGCTGACGCTGCGGCTGGAGACTTGGGCGGAGCTAAAGGTCATTTGTCTATTTCATCTCATAGGAATCTGTTTAGAAGTGTATAAAGTACATATGGGCTCTTGGTCCTACCCTGAAGAAGCTTATACAAAAATATTTGGGGTTCCACTTTATAGCGGCTTTATGTATGCGAGTGTGGCAAGTTATATTTATCAGGCACTTTCACGACTTCATGTAAAAGTGGCCGACTGGCCTCATCCATTTCTTTCAATTGGCATCAGTTTGTGCATTTATCTCAATTTCTTTACGCATCACTGGCTCTATGATGTCAGGTGGTGGCTGACATGTCTGCTTGTTGTTGTGTTTCGGAAAACGTCGGTTTCGTTTCAGGTTGGTCCATCTTCCTTTCGAATGCCGCTTGTTGTTTCATTTCTCCTGATTGGCTTTTTTATTTGGGTGGCCGAAAATGTCACGACCTTTTTAGGCGCATGGCAATATCCAAATCAGCAGCATGCTTGGTCTCTCGTCCATCTTGGTAAAATCAGTTCGTGGTTTTTACTTGTTGTCATCAGCATTGTACTGGTGATCGAACAGCGTAAACAAAAAAACGTTCAGCCCATTTGACCTGGCTGAACGTTTTTTTTAATCTCGATCGACTTCCTTACGGAGATCATCTGCGACAAATTCTACATTCGTTCCAATGATGATTTGTACGGTTGTTTTTCCAGAAGTCAGGACCCCTTTGGCACCTGCTTTTTTCAATGTACCTTCATTTAATAAATTTGTATCCTCTACTGTTAAGCGAAGACGTGTGGCACAATGATCAATCGTGGTGATATTGTCTTTGCCGCCAAGTCCCTCTACGAGCATACTCGCTCCTCCTGCCGTCACCGTATCATCCGCTGCGATATCTTCCATGTCATCATCTTCCCTGCCTGGTGTTTTCAGCTTTAATAGTTTAATGAGGAAATAGAAAACGACAAAGTACACGACGCCATAAATGATTCCTACTACAAGAAGCAAGATCGGCTTTTGCGCAATACCGAAGCTTAAGACGTAATCAATCGCACCTGCTGAAAAGGCAAATCCGCTATGAATCCCAAGAGTGTTTACAATAAAAAGCGAAAGCCCCGTCAAAATAGCATGGACACCATATAAAAGTGGAGATAAAAACATAAAAGAAAATTCAATTGGTTCAGTGATCCCTGTTATAAATGATGTAAGTGCCATCCCAATCATCAGACCAGCTGTTGCTTTTCGCTTCTCAGGCTTTGCAGTTACAACCATGGCTAGACATGCCGCTGGCAGACCAAACATCATCACTGGGAAGAATCCGGTCATAAAGACACCCGCGCTTGGATCTCCTTTAAAGAATCGCGCTAAATCCCCTGTTGCCCCGCTGAATTCCCCGAATTGAAACCAAAATAAGTTATTCAAGACATGGTGAAGTCCTAATGGAATGAGCAATCGGTTAAAGAAACCAAACAGCCCTGCACCTGTTGCACCAAGACTTAAAATCCATTCTCCTAAATCATTGATCACACTTTGAATCGGAGGCCATACATATCCGAAAACGGCTGCTAATAGAATGGTGAAAAGTGCCGTCATAATAGGCACAAGCCGCCTTCCGCTAAAGAAACCTAAGTATTCCGGCAGTTTCGTATCCTTAAATTTATTGTAAACATAACCTGCCAAAAGCCCGCATAAAATACCGCCCAATACCCCCATATTGTTGGTTGAGTTGATCGACGTTGTACCGGCTGACAAAATAAAATAAGAGATCGCTCCTGATAATGCCGCTGCCCCGTTCCCATCCTTTGAAATACCAATCGCTACACCCATTGCAAAAATTAAAGCCAAGTTCGCAAAAATTGCATTCCCTGCCGCATGAATAAACGGGATATTGAATACATCCTCCCGCCCAATGGCCAAAATAATCCCTGCTGCTGGAAGTACAGCGATTGGAAGCATAAATGATTTTCCTAGCTTTTGAAAAAACTGAAACACCATCTGATTTCCCCCCTTTGTCATCATCATGACCAAAATCATTCATGATGTTCATAAAAAATATATCATATGCACGTCTAGTTATCTATACCAATTTGTCCACATCCATTTGAATTCCGCTCTTTACTCTTTTTGCGTAAAATGTGGTAAGCTATTGAATAGAATGAAGATATAGAAAGCGGGAATGAACAGTGATTGTCAAACATGATCATGAGTTAGAAGCCTTAAAAAAAGTCGGCCGAATTGTCGCTTTGGCAAGAGAAGAAATGAAAAGCCAAGCGAAACCAGGCATGTCTACAAAAGAATTAGATTTGATTGGGAAAAAAATATTAGAAGAGCACGGTGCCAATTCAGCACCTGAAAAGGAATATGACTTTCCTGGTACCACTTGTATCAGCGTAAACGATGAAGTTGCACACGGTATCCCTAGTGAAAAAACCATTTTACAAGAGGGCGACCTCGTGAACATTGATATCTCAGCAGAGCTTGACGGATATTATTCCGATACAGGTATTTCATTCGTTTTAGGAACAGGTGATGCTCGTCTTGAAGCATTATGTAAGTGTGCGGAGGATGCGTTCCTTGAAGGATTAAAGCATGCAAAAGCCGGTAAAAGACAAAACCAAATTGGCCGTGCGGTCTACAATACAGCGAAAGAACAAGGATTTACTGTCATTAAAAACCTGACAGGACACGGCATTGGGAAGAATCTGCATGAAGCTCCCAACCATATTTTGAACTACTATGATCCATTCGATAATGCTTTGTTTAAAAATGGCACAGTCATTGCCTTTGAACCTTTCATTTCAACAAATGCTGAATCGATTTATCAGGCTGATGATGGCTGGACATTTAAAACACCAGATAAAAGTCTAGTGGCACAGATTGAACATACGATTGTGATTACTAAAGACGAACCGATTATTTTAACAAAGCTGTAAGCCAAGCGGGTCCCCTCCTTAACTGGAGGGGATTTTTTCATGCCCGTTTCACGAATCTGTCACGACTAAACAAAAAAGCCTGTGGTAAAATAGGCAAAGATATGCGAAAGGGGTCTTATTTGATATGTGGTTCATCATCATAGGTGTTATCTTTTTCATCGAAAGTATTATCTTAACGGTTGTAGGGATTAAGAAAAAACAATCCATGATGACCTATCTTGGTGTTATCATCATGATTATGACGGTCGGCATGATCCTCGTTACCCTCAACCCGCCAAATTCATAAATCAATATTTCCAGCATATACATGGATCATAGGCAGATAGAATCAGTTTTCATTTCTTGACACCTGCACGCTTTTCACCTCTTTTTTGAGATGTTACAATGCAGGCAGTTTCAATTGAAAGGAGTTTTCTATCATGCATTATGGTAGCAAAGGCTGGTATGTCGAAGAATTAAAGAAGCTTGGTGTGACCAAGCATGAAGGAAGAAAGCTTCAAAGCTTAAAAACATATTTCCTTGCAAATCTTCTTGAGCAAAAGAAACGCAGCTCATAAGCTTAGAAAAGCCGCACATCTTAAGCTGATGTACGGCTTTTTTTAAATGTGCTGAATTCGTTTTTCTAAAGACTTCCTGACCACATCTGCTAAGGCATCTACTTCAAGAACGGCTTTCAGTCTCTCTGGACTTGTTTGACGATATTTGACTTCATTGACCTCATGGACCGTAATGTGATGGGACGCTTTTTCTACTAGTACTGGCGATGCATCAGGCGGCACCATGCCTTCTTTCAATACACGTAAATAAAAGCCTGTATATCCTGTTTTTTGCACTTCCTTTACAAGCTTCATGTTGCCATGCTTAAGAGACAATTTCACACAAGGCTGTCTTGGCTGGCTCACCTCAACAAATGCATCTCCAAGCTGAAACACATCGCCAATATGCACATTCGTTTCGACTAGCTGGCGTACTGTTACATTCTCGCCAAAGGCAGCTTCCTGTAATGGACCCCCTAAAAATTGTTCAAAGTGAGCATAATGATCATACGGAAAGACGCAGACGGCTTTATCATAACCCCCATGATGAACCAAATCCCCCTGACCATCTCCTTCAAAATTGACCTGACTTAAATACACAGGCTCATGAATGCGCCTTTTGTTGATGGCTGTTTTGATTTCTTTTCCATTCGCATAGGTAATGATAGGCTGTCCTACTTGGATTCCTTCTATGTCGTATCTCTTTTGTCCCACGATGGCCATCTCCTTTGGTTGTCTACTGGCTTTTATTTTACATCGTTTGACAATCAAATCATAGTCGAGGCGTGAAGATCAGATGCAGGCTATGGTACGATGTGAAAAAAGGAGTGATGATCATGATTCATTATCACGCCATTGTAAAAGGACGTGTGCAAGGAGTCGGCTTTCGTTATTTTGTTCAGGGAGAAGCTGTCAATCGTGGAATGAAAGGCTGGGTACGCAACACAGATGAAGGTCATGTCGAGTTAAAGGTAGAGGGTGAGCAGCAGAAAGTGATTGATTTCTTAGAGACTGTCCGGAAAGGAAGTCCTTTTTCAAAAGTCACCGACATGCAAATGGAGCCGCTCACTGAGCTTGCTCATTATCAGGATTTTCGAATAAGATAATAAAAAAACCTAGCTCTCGCTAGGCTTTTTCTGTCCTGTGATAGGGCTTGTCCTGATAAAAATATTTTGGTTTCACAATGGTATTGTCGTAATTCTTGTGGAATATGTGGGTAGCAGCTGGTGATACTGGGGGAATCAGCCATGTCCAGTCCCCAGTCAGCTTGCGGTCAGCCTTTTCTTCCTGCTTTTCAAACTGCTTGAATTGATGTGCTGCTGTGTGATGATCAACAATGGTCACCCCTGCTTCGCGATAAGAATGGAGAACCGCCTCGTTCAATTCGACAATGGCTTTATCCTTCCAAAGGGACGAATTCTTGGTTGTGTCCAGTCCTAAAAGAGAAGCGACTTTTTTCAGCATATTGTAGCGGTTTTCATCCGCTAGGTTGCGTGCACCAATTTCTGTGCCCATATACCAGCCATTAAACGGTGCAGCATTGTAATGAATACCGCCAATTTCTAATTTCATATCAGCAATAATTGGAACCGCATACCATTTCAGTCCTAAATCACGGAATTCATCGTATTCAGGATGGGTGATCTCTACCTCTTGGACGATTTCTTTCGGAAGCTCATACAGAACAGGCGGCTGATCTTTTAGCTGAAACATGAGAGGCAGAATATCAAAATGTGTGCCCTCCCCTTTCCAGCCATGTTCTTCACATAATTTTGTTAATTCAAGAGATGCCTCGTCGCCGATGATGCCATATTCAGTTTCATAGCCTGCATAACGAACGAGCTGATGATTATAAATGACGACTTCCTTCTGCCTGTTCTTCTCTGGGGGAAAGACCGTAATGGACGGTTTGATTTTCCCGCCATTTGTCGCATACTCAATATGATGAAAGAGCGCCTCCTTCACCTCATCCTCTGTCTTTACATGCCGGCAGTCATGCACTTGCAGGGTCGACCAAAACAAACGGCCAATGCAGCGGTTACTGTTGCGCCATGCCATTTTCGCCCCGTGAGCTAATTCCTCTAGTGTATGCGTATAAATTCCTTCAGTTTCAATTTCTTTTTTTATTTCATGCAGACGTGCTGCTTTCTCTTCATTTGACTTGTTTAATTCTTCATAGCATACAGAAATAAAAGCTTCTGCTTCATTCCACAACGCTTCTTGATTACTCAAACATACTCGCCTCACTTTAATACGAATATATCCATTGTAGCGGTTTCTATTGATAAATTCACTCGTTTCAAACCATTTTTTATCATATCATCCGACCATTGTCCTTAGACCATAGATGAATCAATACGTTTAAGGGTCTTTTGGAGCCAGCAGACATAGCCTTTTTCTCTTTCAATTGCCCTTGTCAGCACTAAGTAATGCCCAAATTGAGCTGAATGCAGCGATTCAGCAGAAGGGTCTTCCTCTGTCAAAGCGTGCAGCTTCTGTTCCAGCACATCTACTTTCTTGGTGCGCTCTAACAGTTGATAGGCAAACAGGTCAGCCGCTTCTTTTTTGTCCATGGAGGAGATGAAAAAGGTTTTGAGCATGAATTCATCCTTTGTTGTTTCCGGAATCGGATCTTTTGTTTTTAACCACTGACGCAATTCCTCTTTTCCTGCCGCTGTGATTTGATAGACCTTCTTCTCCAGCTTTTTTCCTTGTATGTGAATATCAAATTCAATAAATCCTTCCTCTGTAAGACGCTTCAGCTCAGGGTAAATCTGACTGTGTTTCGCACTCCAAAACTGTCCAAGGGAATCCTTAAAATGTTTCGTGATATCGTATCCCGTCAGCTCATGCTGATCCAGCAAGCCAAGAATGGCATATTTTAGTACTCTCATGATGTGCCTCCAACGCTTATTCTTTGACAATAGTATACCATAGACTTTAAAATAAATATGTAAATCACAACATGTTTGAAAAAACATCATTCTAATGAAAGAAGGAATAAACATGGATCAATTCGTTGGACTTCATATGATTTATACGTATGAAAATGGCTGGGAATATGAGATTTACATTAAAAACGATCACACCATTGATTACCGCATTCATAGCGGAATGGTTGGAGGTCGCTGGGTCCGTGATCAAGAAGTAAATATTGTGAAGCTGACAAAAGGCGTATACAAAGTCTCTTGGACAGAACCAACTGGTACAGACGTCTCTCTGAACTTTATGCCTGAAGAAAAACGCATGCATGGCGTCATCTTCTTCCCAAAATGGGTGCATGAACGTCCAGACATCACCGTCTGCTATCAAAATGACTACATCGATCTCATGAAAGAATCTCGTGAAAAATACGAAACCTATCCGAAATATGTTGTCCCAGAATTTGCGGACATTACGTATATCCATCATGCAGGTGTGAATGACGAAACCATTATCGCAGAAGCACCATATGAAGGCATGACAGATGAAATAAGAGCTGGACGAAAATAAAAAAAGCGGCACGCCTAGTGCCGCTTTTACATTTGATAAAAGGCTATCATTTTAGTCCTTTTTATTGAATGCCTAACGTCTTTTTTGGAAGCATGAAACGGTAGACTGGCAGTTCATCACCTGCTTTTGAAGCAATAAACCCTGATGACATATAGCTGTCCTTTGATTCTGGTTCAAGGGCAAGTGAGAGCAAATTGGTTTGCGGCTGTGCCGTGACATATACCTTTGTTCCTTTTGGCAGCTGGCGTTTCTTGTCAACGAGTTTTGTTTCAAGCTGAATATCTGTTTTGCTCTTTTCCTCTCGCTTTGTCACTTGATAGGCTTGTACCGGCACTTTCATGCCAGCCGGCAATGTGACACTTTTTAATCCTAATGTTCTGAGTTTCCTTTCTACTCCTTCATGCCCCGGAAGAATGAGATAAGCTGTCGGCCGTTCTCTTGTTAAGACGGGAACAGCATCGCTCGCACTGTGAAAGCGTACAGGAACTTGAGTCGTTTGTCCCTTCTCAATATCAACCATTTCCAGCGAGTCATTGACAGATGCTTTGAAATCGTCTTGAATGACTACCTGATCATCATCATTTGGCAGCAGTCCTTTTTTGACCAGCTTCAGCCGCTCCGTCACCATTTGCTGCTTCACCTGTTTGGCATGTTTCACTGTAGTTTCAATGATTTTTTCATGGGTGGCTACTTGGGCAGCGACGCGGCGGGCAAAATCCTCTCTTCCAATCCCAATCCCTCTGCTTTCTACAAGAAATGACAGGGCTGGCGAAAGTGCAAGGGCATTACGGCCAATTCGCGCATCCGTTCCACCTTCATAGATGTCGATCTTTCCATCCTTTCCTCTTGTGTTTGTATAATACAAATCGTTAGAAAACCCTTTATTTGTCAGCGTTTCACGAACTCCGTTTACATACAACTCATTTGATGTCAGCCGGATGCTTTCTGGAATATTTAGATTCTTCCCTGAAAGAATAAGCAAATCATGATATTTGAGAGCGCCTGATGAACCGATATTTTCAAACTGCTTTTGACCCACATCGTATTCATGGGCATCAATGACCACTTCTGGCGCATACCGATTAAATTCTTGATGCAGGGCTGTCAGTTCTGGAGATTCTAATGTCATATGATCACGGTTTCCGTCTAATCCGTTTGCCAGTCTGCGGTCAAACGCATAAGAACCATCAGGATTGATTCTTGGGAAAATGATGATATTGACATGATTGAGTATACGCTCTCCTTCTTCACCTGCTAATCGTTTTGCAATGACGAGAGCAGATTCACCGGAGGCTGGTTCATTTCCGTGTATTTGTGCTTGGAGCCAGATGGTTGGCTTTTTTGAAAGTGGCGTGATGGAGCGATCCTTTGTAAAGTACAGAGCCGGAATGGATCTGCCTTCAATGGATGTTCCAATCTGTCTCTGCGTGGCGTAAGGACTTTTGCGGACAATGTCTCGTAAGAAAGCTTGTAGCTCTTCTTGGGTCGTAAATGCTTCTCCTTTTTTCTGAAAGGCAGGGGTATCAAACGTCTCGTCAGGCTCAGGGTATAGCTTTTTCACTGAAGCCGGCTGTTCATAACTCTTTCCATAATAAGGGGTTTCGGCATGAGCTGAAGCTGGGCTCACCATCGACAAACTGCCTGCTAAGAGGCATGCAGCAGCAAAAAGAATCGTGCCTTTTCGTTTGGACATGCTATCCTCTCCCTTCGTTGATTTGCATTATAAAGAAAAAAACAGCAAAAGTGTCAGTATTTTTCAAAAATAAATCTTTTGGAGGAACAGGCTTGTCTTTGTCTAGGGCAAATGAATGGAGCCTGGTCGGCAATATGACCTAAAAAAAGTGCCTGCCCGCAGCAGACACTTTTTTATTTACCAGATGGAAATGGCCCCAATGAGAACCGCCATGACGGTCATAGCGACGACTGCCAGCACAGCCCATTTCATCCCAAATTTCTGATGCTGATCCAGTGATACCCCAACAAGTCCAACAAGTAAATGAGTCGATGGAACAAGTGGACTTAACATATGAATCGGCTGACCAATAATAGAAGCTCTGGCAATCTCAATTTTATCGACACCATATGCTGCCGCTGTTTCTGATAGGATCGGCAGTACGCCGTAAAAGTATGCATCATTCGGCATAAAGAAAGTAAAGAGCCCGCTTGTTAATGCGACAATGACTGGAATAAAGCCGCCCAGCTGCTCTGGAATTGCAGATACAATCGAAATCGCCATTTCATCGACCATTTTCGTTCCAGTTAGAATACCTGTAAAAACACCTGCCGCAAAAATCATCGAAGCAATGGCTAAAACGTTTGTTGAGTGAGCCGCAATTCGCTCACGCTGCTGGTCCAAGTTCGGATAGTTCACGATAATCGCCACACAGAAAGCAAGAACAAATAGAACAGTTAAGCTGACTTTACCTGATACAAGCAGCAGCACCAATAACAAAGTCAGCGCCAGGTTAAACCACCAAAGCTTCGGCCGTTTGATGTCATCTTGCAGTGCCGCTGCCATTTCATTTGCATGAATCGGCTGGTCAAGTTCAATCACACCAAGGCGTTTTCTTTCGGCTTTTCCAAGAAAATAAGCAACAATAATCATACTGAGAACCCCTGCACCAATGACTGGAATCATTGGTCCAAATAAAAGTGAAGGATCAACGCCAAGTGCACTCGCCGCTCTAGGTGTAGCTCCTCCCCATGGAATTGTATTCATAATTCCCATGCCAACCCCGGCAATACCCGCTAAAATAATTGGACGGATGCCAAGCAGCGTAAATAGTGGAAGCATCGCTGTTGTTGTAATCATATACGTTGTCGTTCCATCACCATCAAGTGCAACAAGCATCGTCAAGACAGCTGTTCCGACAACGATTTTTAATGGATCGCCTTTAACGATTTTTAAAATTTTCGCCACCATTGGGTCAAATAAACCCGCATCAATCATAATGCCAAAGTACAAAATCGCAAACATGATCATGACCGCTGTTGGTGCGACTTGCTGCACGCCTTTGACAATCATGTCTGAAATTTCAGTAAAATGAAAACCTGCAATAAGAGCAAATGCAATTGGTGTTAACACCAATGCCGTTAAAACAGACATACGTTTCGTCATAATCAAAACCATAAATACAATCATCATAAGAAATCCTAAGATTGCTAACATATTGTTCACCCCTTATGTTGTATACGCTTTCATTAATGTGTTGGTATCCCATTTCCAACCCTTTTTGTCATCATATCTGAGGTGAGAATTGAAGTAAATATTATGAATTTTAATTCTTTTTCGGTCGATAAATGCTTTTTGTTCATTTTGTTCAAACATTGGGCTTTTTAATTCCATGAAAAAAACAAAGGGTTTATTTAAGCCCTTTGTCTTCTTTTCAGTGTGATAGAAAACCTTTGCAGTCTAGGAAGGATGAGTACTGGAGCGGAGCGAATATGAGATTCGTGAGCACCAGCACACAGAACTGACACCAAATGCAAGGGTTTGTCTACATCTGGAAGCGGTCTCACTCGACCGCTTGTTCTCCTTGTATCAATTGCTCATATTGCCTTAATTGATCTTCCATAAAGACCTTTGCCTCTTTGCTGTTCATATAACGACTTGTCCAGCCCTTTTGCTTTAATCGCTTTTTCCAGGACTTCGTTTTCGTCATTTTTTGAAGAAGCTGATCCCATTCACGAACCTCATGCTGACTCATTTGTTTTGGGCCCATCACACCGCGCCAATGGGAAAAGATGAGCGGAATGCCCTGCTCTTTCCATGTCGGCACATCTTCAAATCCATCTAAGCGCTGGCTGGTTGTCGTCGCTACGAGCTTCAGCCTCTTTTTTTCATAATCATGACGAACCTCTGTAATGGTAGTCGTTGCTGCATCCACCTCATGGTCGATGAGCGCCTGAAATAAATCATCTGCACTGTCAAATTTCAAAAATTGAATGCGATATGGATCAATTCCTGCCATTTCTGCTGCCCGGGCGAATGAGATTTGATCATCATTTCCAAAATCAGGGGCAAACCCAATTTTTAAGGAATCTGGTTTTTTCTTAAGTGCGTGTAACAGCTCCTTCCCATTTGAAAAAGGAGAATCCACTGGGACTGCGACGACCTGCCACTCTTCTGCAAGGATTGCCAGCGGTGTCACATCATTCATCGTCACGTTACTGCTGCCAAGCAAATTACGGCTTAACAATAAGCTTGAATTTAAACTGATATAGTTGGCTTCTCGCTCCATCATGTATGTCCATCCTTTATCCACCGTTCCGCCTCTTTGATAAAGAATGTTCACAGGCCGGTTCACCAGCTTCTCTTGTTCAAGCACTGATTTCATCACCTGAGCCGTTTGGTCAAATCCCCCCTCTGGTACACCCGACACCACAATATATAAGGAGCTTTGCTGCAGGAAAGAATCACCGGCCTTTTTTTCATTAAAGGTGAGCGTCATACAAAGGCAGAGCACGATCACAAAAAGTATTCCTTTTTTCATCTTTTATGACTCCGCTTGTTTGGCAGGATAATATTTACGTTCAGGTCTGCCAATGATTCCGTATGCAAGCTCTGCCCGGCATTCCCCTGTTGTCACGAGATACTCTACGTACCGTCTCGCCGTTGTACGTGATGCGCCCATCTTTTCCCCGAGTTCTTCTGCTGTAATTCCGCTAATCTCGGATGCCATCAATGTTTTCACTTTGTCCAAGGTCAGTGAATTGATGCCTGTAGGAAGATCTCTGTCATCCCTTTGTTTTGGCTCTTCCTGCATCTGCCCAAAAAACAGATCGATCATCGTTTGATTGACTTCATCTTTTGAATTGATGATGTCTTTCTTCTCTTTATATTCGGTTAAAACTTGTGCAAACTTTTGTGCGGTCACCGGTTTGATTAAATAATGAACCACTCCGTAATGAAGCGCATCTCTTAAAAGCGTCGTTTCCGTTGCAGCCGTGATAATGATCACATCTACTTCAGGATAGCGTTCTCTTAAAAGCGGCAGCAGGTTTGTGCCGAGCTCATCAGGCATATAGACATCAAGCAAGATGAGATCCACTTGTTCCCTCTGGAGCGCCTCCCACATATCCTTTGCACTCTTTGCCTTTCCAGCGACCTTAAATCCTTCTATCTTTTGTATATAAGATTCATGAATGGCAGCGATTCGAAAATCATCCTCCGCAATGAGTACCTTAATCACCATCTATTCCCCCTTTGTGCCTTTCGGTATGTATACAGTGAAGATGGCACCGCCTTCTTTTTGGTTCGCAACTTCAATCCAGCCCCCAAGCTCGTCCAACACTTCTTTCACATTTGCAAGCCCATAGCCTCGTCCTTCTCCCTTTGACGAATGGCCTCTTGTGAAAATCTGTGAGAGCTCCTCTTCATTCACTCCATCACCTGAATCTGACACTTCTATGATAATATCAAACCCAATATCTGTGATGAACAGGTCTACCTTGCGCTTCTCCTTATTTAATACAGCTTCAAAAGCATTATCTACGAGATTGCCAATGATGGTGATAAAGTGAGATAGGCTTAAATGAGCTGGGAGCGGCTCTAGTGAGCTATTTTCATCAATGTGGAAATGGACTTTTTTCTCAGATGCTTTCCCTAACTTGCCAAGTAAGATGGCTTGTATTTTAGGAGAACGAATCTGCTTCATGAGTAAATCGTGCTGACGGTTTTGCAGATGATATTCTTCTTTAATTAAGTCGATGGCTTCATCGACTTGCTTCAGCTCAAGCAGGCCTAAGATGGCGTACAGCTTATTTGAGAATTCGTGCGTTTGTGCCCTCAGGTCTTCCGAATATTGGCTGACCTCTGTTAATGTATCCAGCAGCTTCGTCAGCTCTGTTTTCTCCCTGAAGCTCACAATCCCTCCGAATACTCGATTCTCCTGCATTACTTTTTTCACATTTAAGACATAGGTTTTATCATTGACGACGGTTTCGATGTTAGGTTCAATCGTCTCTGACTTTAAATAGAGAAGAAGTTTGGCATTTGGCAAGACTTGATCAATATGAAGGGGCAGCTCTGATGAGACGCGCAGCATGTGCTCAGCTGATGTATTCATCATCGTAATCGCGCCTTTCTGGTCAAACGCAATGATCCCTTCTTTTATAGCGAGCAGCATCGCTTCTCTTTCTCGATACAACGAAGCTATTTCATGCGGCTCAAGCCCTAATGTATCTTTGCGAATACTCTTCGTTAAAAAAATCGCACCGAATATGCCTGGCAAGAGCACAAGAAGGGCAATATAGCTAAGCTTCAATAGCTGATGAGCTGTCGCTTGATCGATTTCCTTTTTTAAAAATTCGACGGTGACTGTGCCGATAATTTCTTCATGCCCTTCTGTTTCTTTCATAATGGGTGCACTGCCTCTGACAACGGTTTCACCATTAGAATCATCAGTTGATATGGAAGTTCCTCCAAATAAGAGAGTACTTCTTCCTTCCGATACACTGATGGTCTTTCCTACGTCCTCATGATTCGTATGAACAAGGACCTTTGCTTTTCGATTGGTAATGAAGATGGCATGTGCTCTTACTTGCTCCTTCATTTGCTCAAGCACTGCCTGTTCTTCATTTTGGGACGCTGATAGAGCCACCGATGCTTTAATGGGCGGCATATATGATATTGTTCTAGCGGTCTGCACCGCCAGCTGTTCAGCTTGTCCCTGCCTTTCTGATGTCTGCAGAAAACCAAAACAAATGGTTAATAATGCAATGACAACAAGCAAAAGCCCGATAATTAACCCCAAAATTTTCGTTTGTAAAGTGACTTTCCTTTTGCCCATCCTCACCGCTACAACCCCTAATTCAGTAGATTCACCCGAATAGACTCTAAGAAAATGATATCATTTTTTCTTACTAAGTTAAGAGAAAATTCTTTCAAACAAAAAAGACGACTCAAAATCGAGTCGTCCCTGTATGCCTATTACGTGATCGATAAACCAGCACTCGCATAGCCTGCTACGGTATTCACTAAGGATAGACCTGTAGCTGATGCGGAGAATACAACAAGCAATCGTGTTTCCGGTGTGACTGGTACATTTAGACCAGTCGCAATACCGTTTGCAATCACACCCAGCGTTAAAACACCGGTTAAAGCTGGTGCTAATGTGACACTCGCTACTTGAGTGAAACTGTTATTTGGTGTCGGTGAAGCGAATAGACTAGCCGTTACGGTAATACTCGTGCCGACTAAAGAAAGAGCTGCTGTTGTGCTGAAATAGCCTGCAAATGACGTGATCGTCCCAGCTCTCGGAACTGAGAACGCCATGTTGAGTAAAGTGCCTGCAGCGCCTGTTAAATCAATTACTCCGCCAAAAATACTGACACCTGTCGCTGAGTTACCAAATCCGATCAAGCTGGATGTTCCAACAAGACCGCCTGCAATTGTTGTCAGGACAGCAGGTGTACCTGATGCAAACGGAATGATCGCACTCGATCCTGTCACTCCTGTTGGACCGGTGGCTCCTGTGGCTCCTGTACCTGTGACTCCGGTGGCTCCTGTTGCACCGGTTACACCCGTTGCTCCAGTTAAACCTGTAATACCCGTTACACCGGTCACTCCTGTTGCTCCGGTTGCGCCGGTTAGACCTGTGGCTCCTGTGACTCCGGTGGCTCCGGTAACTCCTGTTGCTCCCGTAGCTCCGGTAACCCCTGTTTCTCCCGTGGCTCCGGTTATTCCAGTTGCACCGGTTGCTCCGGTAACCCCGGTAACCCCTGTTTCTCCCGTCGCTCCGGTTATTCCAGTTGCACCGGTTACTCCGGTAACCCCTGTTTCTCCCGTCGCTCCGGTTAATCCAGTTGCACCGGTTGCTCCGGTAACCCCTGTTTCTCCCGTAGCTCCGGTTATTCCAGTTGCACCGGTCGCTCCAGTCACTCCTGTAGCTCCCGTCGCTCCTGTACCGGTTGCACCTGTAACGCCAGTCGCGCCTGCGGCAGCTAATAACGTATAATCTGGTGACGTATCTGGTGTGCCTGTTGGCGGTGCTGTGTTCACGATATAGGTTCCACCTTCATACGTGACCACTTGACCTACTGGATACGTTGGGGCTGCCGCTGGATCAAACGCCGTGACGCCGGCTAAGCCGACTCCCGTTGCTCCTGTGATCCCGGTTGCACCTGTTGCGCCCGTATCACCAGTTACCCCAGTTGCACCTGTGACACCGGTGGCTCCGGTTGGACCAATTTCCCCCGTTGCTCCTGTAACGCCAGTAACTCCGGTTGGACCAATTTCCCCCGTTGCTCCCGTGACGCCAGTGACTCCGGTTGGGCCAATTTCTCCTGTTGCTCCCGTCGCTCCTGTACCGGTTGCACCTGTAACGCCAGTCGCGCCTGCGGCTGCTAATAACGTATAATCTGGTGACGTATCTGGTGTGCCTGTTGGCGGTGCCGTATTCACGATATAGGTTCCACCTTCATACGTGACCACTTGACCTACTGGATATGTCGGTGCTGCCGCTGGATCAAACGCTGTGACGCCGGCTAAGCCTACTCCCGTCGCTCCTGTGATCCCGGTTGCACCTGTTGCGCCCGTATCACCAGTTACCCCAGTTGCACCTGTGACACCGGTGGCTCCGGTTGGGCCAATTTCTCCCGTCGCTCCCGTGACGCCGGTGGCTCCGGTTGGACCAATTTCCCCCGTTGCTCCCGTGACGCCAGTAACTCCGGTTGGACCAATTTCCCCCGTTGCTCCTGTAACGCCTGTTGCTCCCGTCGCTCCTGTACCGGTTGCACCTGTAACGCCAGTCGCGCCTGCGGCTGCTAATAACGTATAATCTGGTGATGTATCTGGTGTTCCTGTTGGTGGTGCTGTGTTCACGACATAGGTTCCACCTTCATACGTGACCACTTGACCTACTGGATACGTTGGGGCTGCCGCTGGATCAAACGCTGTGACGCCGGCTAAGCCGATTCCCGTCGCTCCTGTGATCCCTGTTGCACCTGTTGCGCCCGTATCACCAGTTACCCCAGTTGCTCCCGTAACGCCAGTGACTCCGGTTGGGCCAATTTCTCCCGTCGCTCCCGTGACGCCGGTGGCTCCGGTTGGACCAATTTCTCCTGTTGCTCCCGTGACACCGGTGGCTCCAGTTGGGCCAATTTCTCCTGTTGCTCCCGTGACGCCGGTGGCTCCGGTTGGACCAATTTCCCCCGTTGCTCCCGTGACGCCAGTAACTCCGGTTGGACCAATTTCCCCCGTTGCTCCAGTTGCACCCGTACCGGTAGCGCCTGTAACGCCAGTCGCGCCTGCGGCTGCTAATAACGTATAATCTGGTGATGTATCTGGTGTACCTGTTGGTGATGCTGTGTTCACAAGATATGTTCCACCTTCATATGTCACCACTTGCCCCAATGGGTATCCTGGCGCTGCTGCAGCATCATACGGTACGACTCCCGTTAAACCCACGCCGGTGGCGCCTGTGGCTCCAGTTGGACCTGGATCTCCTGTGACACCTGTTGGCCCTGTACCTGTTTCCCCCGCTGCAGCTAATAATGTATAATCTGCCGACGTATCCGGTGTACCTAATGGAGGTACTGAATTGACGACGTACGTACTGCCATCGTATGTCACCACTTGCCCTACTGGGTAGGTTGGTGCTACTGCTGGATCAAATGCCAAGATGCCTGTTAAACCTACGCCTGTTGGACCGATTGGACCTGCTGGACCTGCTGGGCCTGCCGGACCCGCTGGACCCACTGCACCCGCTGGACCTGCTGGGCCTCTTTTTCCTCTCCCGCCTGGCGGACCTTGAATCACACAAACACAAGGATCTTTTCCGCAGCAAGGATTTTTTACTGGTTTCCTAGGCTTTTCTGATATCCCTTTTTTACAACTATCACATTCCCAGCCATCATCCTTATACGCATCATACCAGCTTCCTTTTTGGTAGTGGTCTGTCGAATGAGTTGGATATGTCTTACCACATTGCCTACATCTTTTCATGGAATCACCCCCATCCATCGTATTCATCATGACTGGGAAAGGTGTATGTACACTTTTATTTTTTTAAAATAATCAAAAGACCTTGCACTTTATGCACAAGGTCCTTCTTTCATTAAAGTCTCATCGTCATTTTTAAATCTTTTCCTACCATACTATAATCCATATCTACCGGCCGGATGGCTTCTTTTAATGATTTCGTACCTTCTCCTTCAAAGAAAGTAGGTGCATCTTTCCCTCCAATTAATAATGGTGCCATATAAATAATGACTTCGTTCACAAGTGACGCTTCTAAAAAGGATGCGCTCACACTCCCTCCCGCCTCTACAAGCACCGACATCACAGAGCGCCTTTTCAGCATACGTAACACCGCATGAAGATCTGTCCGATTTTCTCCGCTTGTGACAAATACTTGATGTCCTTTTTGCACCAGTTGATGGTATTTTTTTTGATCATACTTGTTTGAGGTACAAATGATGGTTTCTGCCATATGATCATTTAAACATTTCGCATGAAGCGGAATCCTTAAGGTGGAATCTAAAATGACACGAATGGGCTGTGTCACGAATGAATCTTTTACAATAAGACCTGCATCATCTTGAATAATGGTTTCGACGCCTGTTATCACAGCATCTGCTTCTTGACGTAATTGCTGCACTTCATTCCTCGCTTCTGTCCCTGTAATCCATTTGCTTTCTTGATGAGCTGTTGCAATTTTCCCATCTAATGAAATGGCTGTTTTTAATATGACATACGGAAGGTCTGATTGTATCGAATGAAAAAAAGGAAGATTTAAGCTGTCCGCTTCCCGCTTACATATCCCTTCTTCTACTTCTATCCCTGCTTGTTTCAACATCGTGACCCCTTTACCTGCTACAAGTGGATTTGGGTCCCCAGTGGCAATGACCACACGTTTCACCCCGCTCTTTATAATGGCTTCTGAGCAAGGACCTGTTTTTCCATGATGCGAACAAGGTTCGAGCGTCACATATAGATGAGCCCCCTTCGCCTTTTCTCCTGCCATTTGCAGCGCATGAATTTCAGCATGCGGCTCGCCCGCCTTCATGTGAGCACCAATTCCAACGATCTCACCTTTTTTGACTACCACTGCCCCGACAAGCGGATTTGGCGAGGTTTGTCCTTTCATGGCCTTTGCGTTGGCAATCGCTAGCTTCATATAAAAAACATCGTCTTTCATGTAAGTCTCCTTTCCTCTCTTTCAAGGGAAAGAACTCCTTCAGGGAATGAAGGAGTTCTATTCTCATGTGCTATATTTTTTCCATCCGTTTCTTTTCAGATCGATCATAGTAAGGCAAGGAATAAAAAAGTTTATAAGATGCTCGTTGTTTACAAAAACAGCATTTGCGACATTCATATTTATTAATGAGGAGCACATGCGGACAATTGAGTACAGACAGACCTTTTTTCATATGTTCCTTGCAAACACTTATCATGAGAATCCCCCGCTTACATTCTTTTTCTTAATGAGAGATTACTTCTTTCGGAAATTGTTCAAATAAGCGTAGTACTTCGGTATGCGTCCCATCTTCTCGAACGTGATAAATCCCGCCGTCATATGAGCTTGCATATACATCATTGCCTAATTGTCTGATGGCACTAATCCCATTTTGGGCAATTCTAATTGGGCCGGTGTTGACATCCAGCTCTGGATTCCACACAACGATATAGCCCCAATAATCACCGCTTACAATATAGCCTGAGTCTGTGACTGTGACCGATTTAATCGAATACTGGTGTTCGTTATGCTGGTCTAAAATTCTTCCTGTATGCAAATCAAACAATCTCACATTCTTGTCGCGGCTGACAATGGCGATACGGTCTCGTTTACTATCAATAAAGACATCATTTAACAGCTCTGTCGCACCAATGTACTCCGCTTTTAAGGACAAACTCTTTTTATCTAAAAGACAAATGGTTCCTTCAACTGCTGCTGTGATGATAAGATCTCCTTCTACCTTTAATGCTTTAACTGCACAATCGTGTGCTTTGGAACGGCCGATTTCCTTTAAGTGTTCTGTCGAAATGACATGTACATAACCGCCGTAAGTCCCAATATAAAATTGACGATCCTCCTCGTGGAAATACACGCTGTTGACCGGACCTGTGTTAAGATCAAACGAAACCATTTGCTGTAATGACTCATGAACAATATGCACCTGACTTGCATGGTCTCCCCACGCATAATAGCTTCCATCCCGTGCAACAGCTACTCCATTTGTTAAAACGCCCGTCGATTTGGCAATTTCAATCCCATTTTTTCTGAATTTTCCATCATCGGATGCGGTAATGATATCACCCGCATCAGTCAGCGCAATATCATTGATAGATGGTGTCGCCATTTCGATCTCATCTGATACGACTTTGCCCTTTTCGATCGACCATTCACAATATGTCTTTCCAAAGCTGGCTCCTAGTATTGACTTCTCATCCTCTGTCCAGACAAGTGAGCGCTCCCACTGATATTTATGAGGCAGCAGTGTATCGACTAAATCACCTGTTTCATAATTCCACAGCTTAATTAAATGGTCGTAGCCTGCTGTCAGCAAGTAATTGCCGCTTGGAGAAAAATTCACGCGCTTGACGCCCTGTAAATGGGCTTTGATGATTTTCTTCTCCTGTAAAGTAGCTGCATCGTAAATAATAACAGTGCCATCATCTCTGCCAAGTGCGAATACTTCTTTTTGATTGCTGCCACTGATCGTATCGAGCTCATAATCAAACGGGCCGATTTCCCCTACAATTTCTCCGGTTTCATACAGCCATACAAGGACATATCCATCATCACCTGTTGTATAAGCTTTATCACCATGTATCCATACAGCTAATACATCTTTGCTATGGCCATGGAATTCTCTTAAAATAGCGCCCGTTTCGATATCCCAGACTAAGCATCTTCTATCTCTGGACACGGATACAAGCAAAGTATCCTGCTTCGCAAAAGCGACGGCTTCTACATCATCTGCATGACCAAACAACGTGCGGATTCGGGTATTTGTGCCTGTATCATACAATTGAATCGTATAGTCTGACGATGCACTCGCTAAATACTTTCCGTTTTCTGAAAGAGATATAGAATTAATGATATGCTCGTGACTGCCAATAAACGTTCCTTCTCCCGTCGCCCGGTTCCACTGATAAATACAGCGGTCATAGCCGCCAGTGTAAACAATTTGGTCGTGCTGAGTTGATAAAACAGATGTAATTGGTCCTCTATGCATGGTTTTACACTCCCACCTTTATATGTTGTTTTTGACGAGTCACTAAACGAAAACCAGTAAATCGAAAAACGGGATCTGGGTGCTTCCCGTGTCTTCTTGCGACTCTGCATAAATCTCCGCCTCTTGCGAAGGAGCCGCCCTTTAAAATGTAGTAATCATTTCCGAGTGTTTCCGTTAAATCATCGACGACCTCGATGCCGCCTTCATATACGTGATATTTGGTGTTGACCCATTCCTCGACGTTGCCTCCCATATCATAAAGACCAAATAAGGATCGGCCCTTTTCGTAATGACGGACAGGGGTCGTTTTTTCAATATTTGATTCGTGCGTATTGCAGTAAGAAGGATCAAACTCATCTCCCCACGGGTATTGATTTCTCGTGTTTCCCCGGGCAGCATACTCCCATTCTTCTTCAGTAGGAATCGAAACATCAATCCCAAGTTTCCCGCTCAGCCACTGACAGAACGAGAAGGCTTCCTCAATGTCCATGCCCCAAGCTGGATGATCTTTTCCCCCGCCAAGCTCTTCGTTCGTTAAACTCTCTGGGTATGTCTGGCCTGTTTCATCACAATAGCTTTGATACAATTCATTGCTGACGACCGTATCTGAGATAAAAAATTCGTTGATATACGGATGATAGGATGGAAATTCTTTGTACAGCCACTTTTGAAATTTTTTCTCACGGCCGTAGGTTGGATTGAGCAGCTTGTCCTTCCAGAATTCTGCTGCCTTTTTCATATCTTCTTCATTACTTCCAATCGTTGCATAACCGCTTGGGATTTGAATCCAATTGATATCAGGTTTCACGCTTTTCTCCCGCCTTCTTTCAATAAACTCGTCTATTGATTAATTAATTTCTTCTCATCGACCATATGCCCTGAGGCTGCTTTTGCCTTTAAATAGGCTTCATTGTAGAGAGAGGCTTCGACCGTATGATCAAACCGCAAAACAGGAAGACCGTAAGCTGCAATAGAATCGACTTTATCTGGATTGTTCGTTAGTAAATGCAATGGTTTCCCTTTGTTTAAATAGTGCAAAACAGCTGCTGCTTCCTCGTAATGCCGATCATCATCCCCGCAGCCGATCAGGCGGTTGGCTTCAAAAGTATCCAGCTGCATCTCCTGTAATTTATACGTCAACGCTTTTGCCATCAGCCCAATAGACCGACCTTCTTGATTGGCCATATACACAAGCATGCCTTTTCCGTAATCGGTGATTTTCTTCAGCGATAATGCAAGCTGTGGACCACAATCACATTTCAGTGACCCAAACACATCCCCTGTTTGGCAGACACTATGGATTCGCACAAGCGGCGGCCGTTCATTTTCAAAGTCGCCAAATAAGAGACAAGAGGAAAAGGTTTGCTGCGCGGTACTCATTTGGACAATAGATTCGATCGTTGGTTTTGTATCCCGTTCAACAGGCGCGAAGGCATACCACTTAAATGGCACTTCTTCATGTTGAATGGAAATTGGCAGATTCACAGGCCCCACGAGCAAATAGTGTTTTTCTTGAAAGGTAAAATGATGAATCATTGATTGTAATTCATCTACAAACTTGTTCATTTGTCTCCCCCCTATTCATCACTGCACCCAAATCGACTCCCATAGCGCAGTGATGGAGTGATGAATATGTGTACGCACTCCCTCAGCTTGTGTGCTCCCGCAGAAAGAAATGGATGTGCAGTGTCTCTCATCGCTTTAGACCTTGTCCTTTTCCAGTACAAAGGAGCAGAAATCTTGGTTCATATGCTTTATTTTCTGTCAGAGCAGCAAACGCCCTTGATTGATAGACGCTCTTTCTTCCCATGAACACCTCTGCTAGCTTTGAATCACTCACCTTTGTACTAGATTTTGACGGCAATGACATGATGCTGGCTTATTCCGGCCTTCGCTTGTAACGGTGATATGGATACAAGCTCAAGACCTGATGTACAAATTTTTTCGCCAAGCTGAGAATCTGAAAATGAAAAATGGAAACGGCCATCTTCTCCGATTAATCCTGTTTTCCACTGTTCTCCCCAGACAACAAGTGAAAAGACACCGCCTTCATGAAGTAAAGAAGAGACCTGTTTTAAATAACGTTCATGATCATCAGGATGTTGATGATGAAAGCAGCCATGATCTAAAATTAAATCAAACTGCATCCCGCGTCCCTGATCCATGGACCATGACATAAAATCTTGATGAACAAAATGGACAGGAACTGTTTCTCTTTTCTGTAACCCTTCCCACTCCTCATGCTCATACAGGTCGATACCGACATATCCGGAAAGCCCGCTTAAATGTTCTAGTGCACGGCCGTTGCCGCACCCGATATCCAGCACAGAAGCAAGTGCATTCTTTTCCCTTGAACGCCATGCCTTTAATGACATCACTGCTGCGTCTGTTAAGGATGGATCAGTAGACCACATATCTGTTCTTTGCTCATAATGCTCTTGGAATGCCATGCGCATATTTTCTAAATACAATCCACTGTCTTCATGGTACAAAGCCTTTTTCATCATGAAACCTCCTTCAATTCACAATCTTCTTTTCGGGCAAAGGTGGTTTTCAAGCCAAAAACCTTATGTTAAAATGAAAGATGGATTTTTTAGGAAAGTCTGTTTTTCTGAAAAAGGAGAGAAGCACCCCACATGTTCACTCTTCTTTTTCAGCATTCATCCTCATATGCAGCCGTTCGAGGGCCGCATCGCCTCAGCTTGTTCTCTCTTTTTTTCATATGAGTTCACCTCCTTTACCGTTCGATCAACTCACATTTCTTAGTGAAACCGCTTTCTCTTTTTTATAAGGACTTAACGTCTTTTTCAATCTCTTACACTATGCTTTTAGTAGAAAGATCAATCTACTGTTTAGAATGGCGATCATTTTTTCTTCAAGTAAACGACGATTTGTTCTGTTCTAGTAGACATTTTTGTATCTAAGAGGCGCTTACGCCTTTGTTCTTGCCACCTCCTTTCACTAGATTATGCTTGGAATAAACCCGCCAGAAATTTAACAACTAATTCCATAATGACTGGATTAAGCCAAATATATTGTTTTTAGTTTATTTTGTCAACAAATTATTTCCTAAACATTAAAATGAATTTCTAATTGAAAATACAGGTATTTTTCGTGGTTTTTTGACCTTAAAACACTTATTTCTACACAAAAATACAACTTAAACCAATAGAACTAAGAAATTTATCTACTAAATTACACAAGTTTTTTATTTAATTTTAAATCAAAATAGAAAGATACAATGATTATTTCCCGAATGGTTTTTTGTGATATTTCGACTATTTTTTTTGATTCTCCATGATTTTCATTGGTATAACGGCATTTTCAATTAGAGAGTTTACTATTTATTCCATACTTCTGTATTTACTTATTATCGTAAAAAAGATATATGTCTCTCTTTCAGACATGGAAGCATGAAAAAAAGCCCCTTACAAAAGTAAGAGGCTTTTTCGGTTGGCGTTTACGCCCAGTTTTTCACTTTTTCATGATCTGTGACAAAGAGAAGGACTTTCCCTTCGTCTAAATGTTCTTCAAATGTCTCAGCTTCTTCTTTTGAGAAACCAATTTCATGAATTTTATTGCGGAGCTCATCACCCTTTTTACTAAAGATGTTCCCAACCGCATGTTTGATTCCAACTTCTCTTGAGCCAATCGTATTGGCATCTGCATTATTTGCAATACGCTCTGTTCGATCATCGTCATGGGACAGAACATAAATGTCCTCTCTTGCAACACCGAGTGCCTTTAATTGCTCTACATCTTTTTGAAGTGTTTCATCATTTGAATACTCTCTTACAACAGGTTTCATTTTATATTCCTCCTTTAACGTCTTACGAATCTTTTACCCGTCACTTTTGACATTAAACCTTCCACGAGCACATCCAATTTTCTTGAAAGACATACTATGTCTATCGACTTATTTTTGACAAAAATCCTGTAAAAATGACTAAATTTTCTGAATTATTATGTTCAATCCTGTTGATTTGTTGTACAATTCTTATACTGGAGGCTAGAAATGAGGGAGAGCTGATGTATTACTTTTCAGCGGAGCAGCAGTTTAATGCTTGGGTTGTCAGTGATTTGGTGAAACAGCTTTTTCAAAAGTGGAATCCTGAAGAAGCAAATACAAAGCCGCTTACATTGTTTGCCGAACAGCACTTTCACATCTCCATTGATTATCTCTTTTCCATCATTATTAACATTGGAGATATCGAGTCAATTGAACAAGATCCACAAGACATGTTGTCCTCATATTTGAATATCCTTTTTCCTTTTGTGACGCGCGATATGATGAAAGCCTCCATGCAAAATGCAAACGAATATTTGTTAAAAGAACGTGATGCGGATGTGTATCAGCTGTTTGGCTGTCTCCCGCCGCTCCTCTCTGTATCTTTTCAGAAAAAGTAGTCCCTTCGATGAGATGGCGGCTGCTTTTTTGTGTGTGTTTTGAAAAGACCGTATGTTTTGAACGAAAAGAAGCATCATGTTAATGTAAATCTAGGCTGTAAGTGAAAGGGAGGATTTGACATGAGTCAACAAAAGCAAATTCAATTAGCTAAACGTCCAAAAGGATTACCTACAAAAGATGTTTTTCATTTTGAAACAGTAGATATACCTGTGCCGCAAGATGGAGAGGTCTTGATTCAAACGAAATATGTTTCTGTAGATCCTTATATGAGAGGACGAATGCAGGATACAAAATCCTATACACCTCCGTTCAAGCTAAATGAAGTGATTCAGGGCGGTGTCGTCGGAGAAGTCGTTGAGTCGAAATCGCCTCAATTTGAAAAGGGTGATTTTGTCCTTGGATTCCTTGGATGGCAAGAATATTCCACTGCCAAAGCTGAATCTCTGACTAAAATTGATCCGTCCATTGCGCCATTGTCCTATTATTTAGGCATTTTGGGCATGCCAGGGCAAACCGCTTACTTCGGCCTGCTTGCGATTGGCCAGCCAAAAGAAGGCGAGACGGTTGTCATCTCTGGAGCCGCAGGAGCTGTTGGTTCTGTTGTAGGACAAATCGCTAAGATCAAAGGCGCACACGTCGTTGGAATTGCCGGATCTGATGATAAACTCGCTTATTTAAAAGAATTGGGCTTTGATGAAACGATTAATTATAAAACAACAAATGATTTAGATGATGCCATTGCAAAAGCCTGTCCTAACGGCGTTGATGTGTACTTTGACAATGTAGGCGGCGAGATTTCAGATGCGGTGATGAATCATTTGAACCGTTTTGCACGCATTCCAGTATGCGGCGCAATTTCTTCTTATAACATTAGCGCAAGCGAGGACATCGGGCCGCGTGTGCAAACAAAACTCATCAAAACAAGCGCATTGATGCAAGGCTTCATCGTTGGCAACTATTCAGATCGTTTTGGAGAGGCAGCGAAGGATCTCGCACAATGGGTAAAAGAAGACAAACTCACATATAAAGAAACAATCATTGAAGGCTTTGACAACATTCCTGACGCATTCCTTGGACTATTCAAAGGAGAAAATGTGGGAAAACAGCTTGTCAAAATTTCATAATAAAAAAGGACCCTGCCAATAATGGAGGGTCCTTTTCTTATGCCTGCTTGGGCGCAAGGTGCAGCTGGCCTTGCTTATACACAATTTCTTCAAGCGAAAGATTCAGCTTTTTCGCCATTTTTTTCAGCATTGATTGCTCTTGAGGTGTGACAAGGCTGATGACTGCGCCTTCTTTTCCTGCGCGTCCGGTTCTGCCTGAACGGTGGATGTAGCCCTCTTCATTTGGCATATCTGCATGAATCACATATGGCAGATCATCAATATCGATTCCTCTTGCTGCAATATCTGTTGCAAGGAGGAGCGGGAATTCACGCTGTTCAAATGATTTCAAGATCACAGCACGTTCAGCTTTTTTTGCTTCACTATGAAGGACACCAAGGTCGACATGATGGTACGCTAATTTCTCTGCATAAATGCTTAAGTTCGTAATGTCACGCACAAAAACGAGCGCCTGCATGTCCTCAAGCCGTGATAGCTTTTGCAGCAGTTTCACTTTGTCACGCTGATCACATAACAGATAATAGTGACCCACTTTCTGCGCTTCTTCCTCGCTTCTAGCAATTTTCAATACTTCTGGTTCAGATGTCATTTCTTTGATCAGCTGAACGGTTTCTTCTTTCAACGTTGCAGAAAAACAAAGGATTTGTCTTTCTTTTAATGTGGACTTAATGATCCCTTGGATCGTTTTCATATGCTCTGGCACAAGAAGCTGATCTGCTTCGTCTAATACAATCGTTTTGACTTCATGCATTTTCAGTTTCTTGATTTTGATTAATTCTTGTACTCGGCCCGGTGTCGCCACAACGATGTTCGGATGTTTCTTTAGTTTTTCTTGCTGCTTCTTGATGTTCGCTCCACCAATCAAGGAAACCGCTTTGATGTCTGATCCTTGTTTGAACTCTTGCACGACATCAAAGATTTGCATCACAAGCTCTCTTGAAGGTGCCAAGATTAAGACTTGCGGATGCTTGATATTGACATCAATTTTATTTAAAAGCGGCAGTACATACGCAAGTGTCTTCCCCGTCCCAGTTGGCGATTCTGCGATCACATCACGCTTCTCCGTAATCCACTCTGCTGTTTTTTCTTGTATAGCTGTTGGTTTTTCGAAGCCAGCCGCTTGAAAATTTTCCTGAATAAATGGCTTTGCTTCTTTCAAAAATGCCCAATTTTCCGTCATGTCGATCTCCTTTATCCTCATTCAATCTATCCTTTAGTATCTCAAAATCAGCTTTGAAACGCAATTTTTCTTTTGATGCTTTTATCGAGCCGGACAGTTCGATATAATCATGAGAGGCACTAGCCGTTTTGAATCTATTTGAGGTGTAAAAAATGATATTATCTGTTAAAGATTTAAGTCATGGCTTTGGCGACAGAGCCATTTTCCACGAAGTGTCCTTCCGTTTATTAAAAGGCGAGCATGTCGGCTTAATCGGCGCCAACGGTGAAGGAAAGTCAACGTTTATGAATATTATTACTGGCAAGCTGGAGCCAGATGCAGGAAAAGTCGAATGGGCGAAAAATGTCCGTGTCGGCTACCTTGATCAGCATACCGTGCTAGAAAAGGGCAGAACGATCCGTGAAGTCCTTCAGGATGCATTCCATTATTTATTCTCCATGGAAGCCGCAATGAATGACATTTATGGCAAAATGGGTGAAGCCGATCCTGATGAGCTGGAAAAGCTGTTAGAGGAAGTTGGCGTCATTCAGGACGCACTGACAAACAATGATTTCTATATCATTGATTCTAAGGTCGAGGAGATTGCAAGAGGTCTTGGGTTAACGGATCTTGGACTGGACCGTGATGTGACGGAGCTCAGCGGCGGTCAGCGTACGAAGGTCCTGCTAGCAAAATTGCTGTTAGAGAAGCCAGAAATTCTCCTTCTCGATGAGCCGACCAACTATTTGGATGAGCAGCATATTGAATGGCTGAAGCGTTATTTACAGGAATATGAAAATGCGTTTATCCTCATTTCACATGATATTCCGTTTTTAAACAGTGTTATTAACTTGATTTATCATGTTGAAAATCAAGAGCTCACGCGCTATGTTGGTGATTACGACCAATTTAAACAAGTGTACGAAGTCAAAAAGCAGCAGCTCGAAGCAGCCTATAAAAGACAGCAGCAGGAAGTGGCTGAACTAAAGGATTTTGTCGCAAGAAACAAAGCACGTGTCAGCACAAGAAATATGGCGATGTCCCGTCAAAAGAAATTGGATAAGATGGATATGATTGAACTGGCAGCAGAAAAGCCAAAACCAGAATTCCACTTTAAACCGGCACGTACGTCTGGGAAACTGATTTTTGAAACGAAAGATTTGGTCATTGGTTATGATGAACCGCTCTCCCGCCCATTGAATTTGAAAATGGAACGCGGGCAAAAAATTGCGCTGTACGGTGCTAACGGTATCGGAAAAACGACGCTGCTCCGAAGTCTTCTTGGGGAAATCACACCTATTTCTGGTGAGGTGGAACGTGGAGAATTCTTGCATATTGGCTACTTTGAGCAAGAAGTAAAAGAGCAAAACAGCAATACTTGTATTGAAGAAGTATGGAGCACCTTCCCTTCTTACACGCAATATGAAGTCAGAGCCGCTCTTGCAAAATGCGGATTAACGACAAAACATATTGAAAGCCGTGTGTCTGTATTAAGCGGAGGAGAAAAAGCAAAGGTCCGTCTTTGTAAGCTGATCAACGAAGAAACCAACTTACTTGTTCTCGATGAGCCGACAAACCATTTAGATGTCGATGCAAAAGAAGAACTAAAACGCGCCTTAAAAGAATATAAAGGCAGCGTCTTATTGATTTCTCACGAGCCTGAATTTTATCAAGATGTGGCAACTGAAACATGGAATTGCGAATCTTGGACGACAAAAGTATTATAACGACAAAAAAGCCTTATATCTTCAAAAGATATAAGGCTTAGATGATTGTGACAAAGGGCTAAAATGATCTTTATTTTAGCCCTTTGTCTTCTTTCAGCGTGATAGAAAACCTTTGCAGTCTAGGAAGGACGGCTACCTTTGCGGAGCGAATTTGACATTCGTGAGCATCGGCGCACAGGAACTGACACCGAATGCGAGGGTTTGTCTACACGCTGAACTTTTTTCTAATTAATGACCTGCTTGGATATTCACCAAATGCTTACGTCCAAGGAGCAGAATAATCATGCCTAGAAGAACAACACCAGCCCCGACATAGTAAGGTGTACTTGCTGTATAGGATTCAGCGAGAACTCCGGCAATCCAAGGAGCGATCGCGCCCCCAATAAACCGTACAGCGCTGTAAGAGGATGAAGCAATTGAACGTTCAACCGGTGCTGACCCCATCACAGCTGTCGTGAGCACCGTATTGATCATACCGAGAATTCCCCCAGCAATGACAATTCCGCAGATCACGACCACAATATGAGACGTCCATATTCCAATGCCGAATAAAATCACAGCAAACGAAGCAAACAAAACCACCAGCGAGGTCAATGTCCCAAGTTTGCGATGAATGACCGGTGCGGAGAAGACGGAGGTCACAGCCAAAAATAGCCCCCAACCAAAAAAGACATAACCAAGTCCATGCTCATCAAGATGGAGCACAAATGGTGAATACGCTAAAAGCACAAAGAAACCAAAATTATATAAGAAAGCGGCAGATGCCATCGTTAAAAGTCCTTTATATTTTAACGCCCCGACAGCCTCAAATAATTTCACTTTTTTCTGCGGCTTTTGCATAGGTGGAAGCATAAAGGTAATCGCTAAAAGAGCGATAAGCATTAACACGGCAACGCCAAAGAAAGGCCCGCGCCAAGAAATTGTTCCAAGCTCACCGCCAAGCAGCGGTCCAACCGAAATCCCAAGACCTAGTGCTGCCTCGTATAAAATAATGGCCTTCGCACTTCCTCCAACAGACACACCGACAATGACAGAGAGTGCAGTTGAAATAAATAAAGCATTCCCGATGCCCCATCCGCCTCTAAAGCCAATTAATTCATTAATCGTTGAAGAAGTACCTCCTAAAGCAGAAAAAACAATAATAAAAATGAGTCCTACTAATAACGTCCATTTCGCACCAATCCGGCTAGAAATAAAACCGGTAAAAAACATCACAAAGCCGGTCACAAGTAAGTAGCTAGTAAATAAAAGAGAGACCTGGCTTGGAGATGCATGTAATTGTGATGCAATGGCTGGCAGGATCGGGTCAACGAGTCCTATTCCCATAAACGAAATCACACATGCAAAGGCAACAGCCCAAACGGCTTTTGGCTGCCTAAGCAGACTTGTACGCTGTTTCAACACTTCTTCTTCCTTCATTCCATCAGAACCTTTCCTTCAAATGTTGACAAAATAAAATAAACACGCAGAGGTGTTTATTTTTGTAATTGCTCAATTGCATGAGCCGCTCTTTCTTTCATCGCTTCAAGATCCTTTTTAAAGGATTGAATGGTTTCAAGCTTTTTTGAAATCAATTGATGCTGCACAGTCAGCTGCGCCTCAATATCTAACAGCTTCTCTAATCGTTCCTTCGGATCAAGCGACAGCAAGTAGCCTTCTTTATTCAGCTCTAGCTGCTTTCCGATTTCCATAAACGATTGAAGCTCCTGTAAAGAAAAGCCGAGTACCTCTTTTGCCTGCATCACTTTCTCTAGCTCTTCCATGTCGTCCTCTGAGTAAAGTCTGACTCCGCCCTCTGTCCGCTTTGGTGCTGATAATAAACCAATCTCTTCATAGAAACGAATCGTCCGTTTTGTCAGTCCGCTTCTTTTCGCCACTTGATCAATTTTCATCCATTCCATCACCAGTGCCTCCTGCTCATCAATTCATGTTTTATTATACACCTTTATAACCTTAACGTAAACGTCAAAGTTTTAACCCTTGATTTCCTTCCTGTTTTATCGCAAAATAAATAGGAATAATTACGATTTAAAGGAGGTACTATATGCGCTCTTTTCCATCTAAAGAAGAACGGCATCAGCTATTCGGATCTGTACCGCCAAGTCTTGGCACAAAGCCTTGGCAAAAAGAGGACATGACGGACATTCAAAAAACAGAGCAAAACTTTTATTTTCATCTTGAACAAGTCGGGATCTGCCGCATGTCCTATCCGGTGCATATCGTATCTAAAACAGCACCACAACGCCAGACAACTACAGCTGAGTTTACACTGAGTACATCCCTGCCAGCTCATCAAAAAGGCATTCATATGAGCCGTCTCACTGAACAGCTGCACTCGTTTTATGAGAGCAGCAAGCCGCTTAATGTGAATGCCCTAAAAGAATGGACGGCAGCGCTCGCCCGGAAAATGGATCAGCCCTCTGCTTCCATTCAAGTTGCCTTTCCATGGTACATGGAAAAACAGAGCCCAGTCACCGGTCAGTCAGGCTTGATGCATGCGACTGTCCAATATGACGTCCATTTTCATGAAAAGGACGGATGGACCTGTCACGTTGGCTGCGATGCACAGGTCACGACATTATGTCCTTGTTCCAAAGAAATCAGTGAATATGGTGCACATAATCAGCGCGGATCTGTTTCCATTCAAGTAGGGTTATTTGAACAAGCATCGCATCCTGACGATATCAAGGCCGCTCTTTTACATATCATCGAGTCCAATGCGAGCGCACCGCTTTATCCCGTGCTCAAAAGACCTGATGAAAAGAAAGTGACGGAAGAGGCTTATGAAAATCCGCGCTTTGTAGAAGATATCACAAGATTAATTGCCATCGAATTATATGAGCAGCCATGGATTAAAAGCTTTCAAATCGAGTGCCGTAATGAGGAATCCATTCACCAGCATGATGCGTATGCCAAATGCTCCTATCAAAAAAACCTGTAGAGCGATTCTACAGGTTTTTTATTTCCACATCTTTATTCATTCAATTCCTCAATCATAAGCGACAATTCTGTCCAGCGGTCCATTGCTTGTTCTAGTTCTTCCGCAACGGCTTTTTGTTCGTCCATCAGCTCTTGAATTTTTCCAAAATCACTTCCTGCTTCTACAATGCTGGTTTCGAGCTGCTGATGTTTTTCCTCTAATGCCTGTATCCGGTCTTCAATCCCGTCCCATTCAAGCTGATCTTTATAAGAAAGTTTTTTTCTCTTTTTAGGTGCGGCTTCTACTTGTTTCTCAGCAGGCTTTGTCTCTGTCCGCTTCTGCTCTTTTTCCTGTTCCATATAATCGCTGTAAGCACCTTGGAAGTGTGAAATGCGCCCATTTCCTTCAAAGACAAGCAGACGGTGAACCACTCGGTCTAAGAAATAACGATCATGGGACACGGTGATGACGACGCCAGGGAACTGCTCTAAATAATCCTCTAAAATACTGAGGGTCTCTGTATCAAGGTCGTTCGTCGGCTCATCTAAAAAGAGAACATTCGGCTCTTCCATTAAGACCTTCAATAAATACAATCTGCGGCGTTCTCCCCCTGACAGCTTACGAATATACGTCCGCTGCATCGATCTTGGAAAAAGGAACCTCTCCAGCATCTGCTCTGCTGTGACAATAACGCCATCAGACGTCTTGACGATTTCAGCTGTTTCCTTGATATACTCAATGATGGTCAGCTCATCATTCATTTCCTTGTGATCCTGCGTGTAATAGCCAATACGAACGGTTTGTCCAATGGTCAATTGTCCTGAGGTCGGTTCAATCTTACCCGCTAGACAGTTCAGCAGAGTGGTTTTGCCGACTCCATTCGGTCCGATGAATCCGATACGATCACCCGGCACGACTAAATCTGTAAACCGCTCCACAAGGGTCTGGCCAGCAAATGAAATTGATAAGTCTTCTGCCTCTATCACTTGTTTCCCCAAGCGGTGCGAGCCGATGGCAAAATCAAGCTCTCCCTTCGCATCAGGTCCTTTTTGATCTTTCAGCTCTTCGACTCTGCCGATACGTGCTTTCTGCTTTGTCGTTCTTGCTTTTGCTCCTCGTCTCAGCCATGCAAGCTCTCGTCTAAGCAAGTTTTGACGCTTCGTTTCTTTCACCTGAGCCTCTGCTTCCCGCTCCGCTCTTTTTTCTAAAAAGACTTCATAATTTCCTTTATACGTATAAAGCTGCCCTTGATTTAACTCATAAATCCGATTGGCCACCCGGTTTAAGAAATAACGATCGTGCGTCACGAGGATGACAGCACCGCTGTATTGACTCAAATATCCTTCAAGCCATTCAATGGTGGCATTATCAAGGTGGTTGGTTGGCTCATCTAAAATCAGCAAACCTGCAGGCTGAATTAAATTTTTAGCAATGGCGACACGTTTTTTCTGTCCGCCTGACAATGCATGTACAGAGCGGCTCACATCTTTCACGCCAAGCTTTGTCAAAACCGTTTTAGCTGAAAGGTTTGCATCCCAAGCATCTTCCTGATCCATTCGATTTTGCATGCGCATCAGCGCCTCTTGTTTTGCCTCATTTTGCGGGTCATGCTCTAAATCGGCGAGTGCCTGTTCATACGCCTTCATCGTTTGAATCATTGGTGCCGTTCCAGAAAAAATGTAGTCAAGAATCGTTTCATTTCCGGTCATTTCAGGATCTTGCTCAAGAAATTCGATATCAAGTGTCCCTGCTTTCGTGATGTCACCTTCCTCAAACGATTCAAGTCCCGCGATGACCTTTAGAAGTGTTGACTTCCCTGTACCATTTGGTCCAATCAATCCGATGCGTTCCTTCGGTTCTATATGAAACGAAATATGATCAAACAGCGTTTTCTCGCCATAGGTTTTATATAATCCTTCAACATTCAATAAACTCATTTTATCAGCCCTTACATAGATTCTTCCTTTATTTTAAATCAGCCAGTAGCAGAAAACTAGTTTTAAAAAACCCGCTGCTGAAAAGAATGTTTCCTTTTGATGCTCGATACACTATGAAGAGGTGATCTAAAGATGATAACCATTAGCTTATGTATGATTGTGAAAAATGAAGAGGAAGTGCTGGCGGAATGCCTTTCTTCTGTTCAAGACATTGTCGATGAGATAATCATCGTTGATACGGGATCAACAGATCAAACAAAAGAGATCGCTCATTCCTTTTCAGCAAAGGTGCTGGATTTTGAATGGGTGCAGCATTTTGCAAAAGCACGTAACTTTGCTTTCTCACATGCAGCGAAAGAGTATATTTTATGGCTCGATGCTGACGATGTTCTGCTTGAAGAAGACCGCCAAAAACTGCTTCAACTCAAGCAGACACTTGATCCCTCAGTGGATGCCGTTTCGATGTTTTATCATGTGGGCTTCGATGAAAGCGGTCAAGTCAATTTCAAATATAGAAGAAATCGCCTTGTGAAGCGTTCCTTAAACTTTCAGTGGTACGGGGCCGTTCATGAGTTTCTTCAAGTGTATGGAAACATCTTTCCAGCAGATATCGCCGTCACACATCAAAAACGCAAGAAAACAACTGCTGGTGAGCCTGGGCGCAACTTGCGAATTTATGAAGACATGCTGGCAAAAGGAGAGGACATGACGCCCCGTGATCTCTTTTATTTTGCCAATGAATTAAGAGACAATGGGCAGCATGTCAGAGCGATTCGTTTTTATCATGAATTTTTAAACACAAAACAGTGCTGGATTGAGGATGAAATTCGCACATGCCAATATTTAGCGGACTGCTATTATGCGGCAGGCTTTGAGGAAGCGGCCTTATCCTCCTTATTACGTTCCTTCTTATATGATCAGCCCCGGCCAGAATTTTGCTGCCGGATCGGGGATCATCTAAAAATACAAAATAAACATCAGGCAGCCATCTTTTGGTATGAGCAGGCGCTGAAGGCTCCTGAAAACGAAACAGCCTTCACACTTACACAATATAAAACATGGTATCCTCACCTTCAGCTTTGCTACTGTTATTATCAGCTCGGCGACCTGGAGCAAGCCAAAATACATCACCATGCCTCCTCCGCCCATCATCCGACTCATCCAAGTGTCATGTACAATGAAAAAATATTTGCTGATCAGACATAGATCGTCTGTTACCACATCCGCCTTCGATCTCACGGCGGATGTCTCTTTTTATACACTTATTCGGTTGTGACGTTTAACACTTTAGTGATTTAAAGCGTTTTTCAACCAATTGACTAAATTGTCATTTGCGCATATACTAACATTCGTCTTACGAAAAGATTTATCCATTAGGAGGTCAACATGAGTTCTTTATTTAGAAAAAAATCTCTCGACCAGCTCATGCTTGAAAGTCAAACAAAGCGGCTCAGCCGTTCGTTAAATACGTTTGATTTAATCTTGCTTGGCATTGGCTGTGTGGTCGGGACTGGAATCTTTGTCATTACGGGGGTTGCTGCGGCAAATGATGCGGGACCTGCGATTATTATATCTTTTATTTTGGCTGCAATTGCATGCGCCCTTGCTGCTTTTTGCTACGCTGAATTCTCCTCATCCATTCCTGTGTCAGGAAGCGTTTATACGTATTCCTACGCAACACTTGGAGAATTTCTCGCCTTTTTAATGGGCTGGGATCTCATGCTTGAATATGTCATTGCGCTCTCTGCTGTAGCAAGTGGATGGTCGTCCTATTTTCAATCACTGCTCAGCGGATTTGGCCTGCACATACCGAAGGCTTTATCAGCTGCACCTGGAGCCGCTGACGGGGCCGTCTTTAACCTTCCAGGCGCACTCATTATTTTGCTCATCACCTTTATCGTCTCAAGAGGCGTCAAAGAAAGCACAAAGCTGAATAACATTATTGTGCTGATCAAAATTGCCATCGTCCTTCTCTTTATCATTTCAGGCTTTGCTTACGTCAAACCTGAAAACTGGACACCGTTTATGCCAATGGGATTTGAGGGCGTGATCGCAGGCGCAGCAACAGTCTTTTTTGCTTACCTCGGATTTGATGCAATCGCCAATGCATCGGAAGAGGTCAAAAATCCGCAAAAGGCAATGCCGATTGGGATTATGGGAGCGCTCGGTGTTTGTACCATTTTATACATCGGGGTTTCCTTTGTCTTAACAGGCATGGTTCACTATACGAAACTGAATGTCAGTGATCCTGTCGCATTTGCTCTTCAAGTGGTCGGTCTGAATAGTGTGGCGGGTATCATATCAGCCGGTGCCATTATTGGGATTACAACGGTACTCATTGCCTTGGTCTATGCACAGGTTCGCTTAACCTTTGCGATGAGCCGCGATGGACTTATGCCAAAGGTTTTCTCAAAGGTTCATCCAAAATCACAAACTCCTGTTGCCAACACTTGGCTGACAGGGGCAGTCGCAGCATGTATCGTAGGTTTTGTGAATTTATCGACGCTTGCGAATTTAGTCAGTATCGGAACACTTGCAGCCTTTACGGTGATTTCCATTGCGGTCATCATATTGCGAAAAAAACACCCGAATGTTAAAGCTGCGTTTAAAGTGCCATTCGTGCCTGTGCTTCCAATTATCAGCGCGATCATTTGTATCACACTTGCGACAACACTTTCTTGGGTCACATGGAGAGCCTTCCTCATCTGGATCGCCATCGGTGTTGTTGTCTATTTCACCTATGCAAGAAGAAAAAGCCATCTCAATGAAACACATTAGAAAAGAGACACGGGGATTCCCGGTCTCTTTTTTTGCTTAAATCACGCTGTTTTTGACTGAATTTGAGTCCACCATATCTGGATCTAGCACGCTTGAAATCGGAATGACAAGCGGTGAACAATCTCCATTGTCCTCACCAAAACCTTGGTTCATTTTCATTGAGAGAAAATAATCAATCTGCTGATAAGGTCCTAGCGTCAGTGATGCACCCCGATCCATTGCATTGATTTTAAAAGCACCGACATTGACGACTGAGGGTGAGAATAACATCACACGTCACTTCCTTTGAATGGGTTTAGCTGCTGGTGAAAAAGAGGCAGGTGAGTCCACTTGATCTCGATCATCTACATGGCTTTTTGTACCGACAAAACCGCTGGCATCTCCAAAATTCTGTCCGTAACCCTGATTTTTTTTATCTGAGTTTTGCCACTCTGCTAACAAATTTTGTCCGACATTCACCGCCGACGCATTTTCAAAGGAATTAATTTTTAACATGAAAATATTAATATTGATATATGGAGTTGGTTGAACCACAGATAAACCTCCTTTTTATAGGTATATGCAAGCACCCATCAAGTATGTTAACGGGAGGTCTTCACATGGACTTCGAAAAAATGAAGCAGTGGATGGATATTGCCCAGCAAATGCATGGAGATGATTTTTGGAAAATGATCTTCGATGATGAGCAAAGATCCCCCTTTATGGCAAACGGTCCATCTCCATTTACATTCACACAGCAGGATCAGCGGGGATCAGATGCGTCGTTTCCTCCAATCGACATGGTGGAAACCCATGCAGAAATTCAATATTTAATTTATTTGCCTGGCTACCGAAAGGAAGATGTTCAGGTGTTATCATATGGTGAATATTTGGTTGTGAAAGGACAGCGTTTTTCCTTTTTTAACGAACAGGACTTTCGCCAAAAGCAAGGGAAGTATGGTCCGTTTGAAAAGAAAATCCGCCTTCCAGAAATGATTCTTGGTCAAATGAATGCTGCCTTTAAAGACGGTGTACTTTACATCCGCCTGCAAAAGGATGAAGGAAAAGCGACGGCTATCATCATAGATGACGAATATTGATACTCACTGCGTCTATTTGATCACGATCATCAATTGTTTCAATTGGCAGGATCGTGATCACGCCATCAGCATTCTGTTCCCCAAAGCCATTGTTTCGTTTGATCGTACTGCAATGATTGCGAACAAACGTCGAGCCAAACGTCATAGATGATCCTGTGCCAATGGAATTCGTTTTCATATGGGCAATGTGAATCTGAGTAGGCAGCATATGCTTCTCCCCTTTCTTGTCATCTCTATAAGTATATACGGGGCAGCTTTTCCATAGACTAGAGTAAGGCGGAAGAAAAGGTTGTGGTCTACTTGAAACATTTCATTCAATCACTCTTTAAAAAAATTGAATCCAATCCATCCCCATCTGTCATTGAGCTAGAAAAAAGACTCGCCGCTCTTGAGCAAAAAATGTCTGCACCAGCTGCTCCTGTCTCAGAGGATACACACATCCATATCGAATCCCTGCGAGTGGACAAAATTGACTACCATTTAGAATTTGGGGAGCTTTCTATTGACCAGCTTCAAGGCAGGCTCAATATTGGGGCAACCTATTACACGCCAAAGGACACATGCATCAAAAAATCAACACAAACACCGAAGCCAAAAGAAACAAAAACACCGGTTGTCTCGATTCGATCAAAGCCTTCATCTTCTTAATGTGCTCGGCTTTTTAGTACAATCGGGGCAGTATCACAAACGATAAGACAAGTCCAAAATAAAAAGCTCCACTTCTCTAAAAATCAAAGTAGTGAAATTGAGCTTTTTCCGTTACCTCATTTATTTATTGAATTCATCAATCGGAAGAAATATTCAGATTGATGTGTCTTATTTAGGTTATACCAAGAATGTAAAGCATCTGGTGCAAATACTTCTATTTTTTTCAGCACTTCCATTGCAAATTCTAAAGGAGCTATTCCTGATGCAGTAACTAAATTCGCATCAGATACCGCAGGTGCCAACTCATAGAACTTCTCTCCTTTATAGTTAGGACAAACCATTTTAGTATATTCTAAGTTATTACTTGTATGCCTTCTAGTATTTAAGTATCCCATATTCGCGAGCCCGTCAGTTGCACCACAAATTGCAGCAACAATTGTGCCAAGCTCTAAAGCTTGACCAATTCTTCCCAAGATAGGTTGGTGAATTTTTTCACCCCAAGTCGTCCCTCCTGGTAAAATCAAAAGATCTTTGCTCTCAAGATTACATTCTTCAAGGGAAATATCTGGTTTTATGCTCAAACCTCCCATAGTAGTCTTTATTTCTTTATTAACTCCTACTGTAATTACTCTTAAAGGTGCTAAATCTTTTTTGAAATATCTACCTGAGTTTAGTTCAGCGATTAAATATCCATATTCCCAGTCAGACATCGTATCAAATACATATAGATAAACTTTTTTTGTTTGCATCCAATCACCTTCCATTCACAATTGATATAGCTATTATAAAATAACTTCCCTGACAGTTAACGTCAGGGAAGTTATCATACTTGGTAAAATTTTATTAAATCCGACAAAACTTCAATAACTCTTTTCTTAAGACTAATTGGCTCAACAACTTTAATAGATTTATTATAAGGTAAAAGTAAATAAGGTACATATGTATGTATCATATCTTTTGGAAGAAGAAAAACTGCTTGATCTGAAGTCCGTTCTTGTAAATAATGTCCTAAAAACCAATGTTGGCAAATATCAGCCAATACATTTTTATCCCCATGAATCACCAAAGAAATAATCTCTTCCTTATCTTCTAAAGTTGGTAGGAGACTGTTTATAAAAAAGTCACGTGCTGAAAAATTTTCTTTCTGGTCAAAATGATTTACTGTCAGCATTAGACTTTCAATTCGATCTACTCTAAAACTACGCATATCATTCCTAAGATGACAAAATCCAATCACATACCACTTATTATTCCAATAGATTATTCTGTATGGATCGACACACCTATGATGTAATTGCTTTTCTCCACTTTTATTGTAAAGAATTTTCACCGTGTATGCGTCTGCTATGGCCTTTTCCAACTTCTTTAAAGAAGGTTCCAAAGAGATTGAAGGGGTTCGACTTATTACTTCAAGACTAGTTATATGTTGGTTTACCTTTGTTTCTTGCTCTTGATTTGAGTGTTTACTAAGTTTTGAAATGGCCCTTTTTAGCGCTTCATCTCCATAATATCCGGCTTCTTCTGCAAAAACAGCAGCGTGAAATAGTGAAGTCATCTCCTCAAAATCAAAAAATAGAGGGGCCTCTATAAAATTGTTCAATAAACTATATCCACCGTTATGTCCTGGTTCTGAAATAATAGGTACACCACTCGTTGAAAGTGTATCAATATAACGATACACAGTTCTTATATTCATCTCTAACTTTTCTGAAATTTGTTTTGCAGTTATTTTTTTATCCGAACGAAGCATCCATAAAATGGATAACAAATTGTCTACTTTAGGCATATAATTCCACCTTTATATGAGTTTTATTTCCGATGATATACTTGTGATTTTTGGTATAACTCATCAATTTCTTTCCGATATCTTTCTAATTGAAGCTTTACACAGATTTGTCATTTCACACATTTGATTTACAATTTTATTTTCCTCTTTATAAAGCTTTACTGCATCATGGTATCTCAAGCAGACCTTAAGCATTGGATAATATCACGTTCTAATTGGCTTACACCCGCCATAAATGTAAATTAAGAATTGGCTGTAAGGATTATCTTCTGATATCTAGCTACGTATCTTTTAAGAATTTTAAATTTGTCTTTTACTGTGAGTAATACAGGGCTAGGTCTGTACCATAAATGATTTCACCTTTTTCTTCAATAGAGGACTTAGATATTATTAATAAAATTGGGTATCCTAAACGATAAATCACAGGTCGTTTTTCTTATCTATTTAGCTAGGTTTCTATGAGAAACTATACAAATCACGACCAATCACTGTAAAATATAGAGGATCTAATCAAAAATTGAGGTGTTTTCATTGTATACGGGTCAAAAGAAATCATTTTGGAAACAGAAAAAAGTCATCATCCCTCTTCTTAGCATCATCGTAGTTGCTGCTGCTTTCTTTTTCTTAAAAGATACTCTTTTCTCAAAAGAAAAAGAGGCTTTAAAAGCCGCTCAAAGCTTTACGAAACATATGGAGAAGAAAGACTTTACGAAGCTGGCAGATGAGGTGACAAGTGCATCTTTGAAAGCCAATGACTTTTCAAAAAAACAACTAGCCGAAAAATACGACAATATTTTCAACGGCATTGGAGCTTATGATCTGAACATATCAAAGCTCAACGTTGAAAAACAGGACAAAGGAAATGGGTATCAATTTTCCTATGATGTAACGATGAAAACGTTTCTTGGCAAGCTGCATAAGCTGTCTTACAAGGGCATTCTCTCCGAAGAAGATGACAAGTGGAAAGTGGACTGGAAACCAAATCTCATCTTCCCGCAAATGGAAAAAGGAGATACCATCAAGGTCAAATCAGACCCTGCTGTCCGCGGAAACATTGTCGACCGCAAAGGACGTACGCTGGCTGAAACAACTGGTGGAAACGCACTTGGCATCATCCCGGGCAAGCTCGGAACAGGAGAAGAAAAAGAACGCAATATCAAAAAAATCAGCCAAGCTTTTGATATAGAGGAAGAACTAATCAACAATCAGCTGAAACAAGCATGGGTCACAGACGACACGTTTGTCCCGCTCAAATCGATGTTAAAACAAAAGCCAATTCCAAAGGACGTCAATGGCGTTACCTATCAATCAAAGGAAATGCGCTACTACCCATATAACAAAGCCGCCGCTCATCTCACCGGATATGTAGGAAAAGCAAATGCGGATGATATCAAAAGAAATCCAGCATTAAAGGCGGATCAAATCATCGGCAAAACCGGCCTTGAATTCACATTTGACAAAAACTTACGCGGACAAGATGGCGGAAGCATTCTCATCGTCCATGATGAAACAGGCATTGAAGAAACATTGCAAAAATCAGCTCGAAAAGATGGAAAAACAGTGAAGCTGACGATTGATGCTTCTTTACAGAAAAAAGCCTATGATCAGCTGAAAGGTGAAAAAGGGGCCGTCACGATCATGAATCCATCATCAGGTGATCTATTAGCACTTGTCAGCACCCCTTCCTACGATGTCAATCTCATGACAAACGGGATTACACCTAAGCAATATCAGGCATACAGTGAAAATCCAGACCTTCCATTCCAAGCTCGATATGCGAGCCGGTATGCACCAGGGTCCACATTCAAAACCATTACAGCCGCCATTGGGCTGGAAACAGGTGTCACAAAGCCTGACAAAGTGCGCACCATTCACGGACTGAAATGGCAAAAGGATCAATCTTGGGGAAATTATCGCATCACCCGGGTTCACGATAAAGAAAAAGTAAATATGGTCGATGCCCTTGTGTACTCAGACAATATTTATTTTGGACAGGAAGCACTCGAAATAGGCAAAGACACCTACGAGAAAAAAGTGAAAACATTTGGATTTGGCGAAGATTTACACATGCCATTTACAATGAAACCTGCACAAGTATCGAACGATGGCATTCAATCGGATATCTTACTGGCTGACTCGGCGTATGGGCAAGGCGAATTACTCATGTCACCGATTGAACAAGTACATGCCTATTCTCCATTTGCTACAGGAGGCAAGCTTGTCTATCCTCGAGTGATTCAAGATGAAAAAACAGCTTCACCAAAACAAATCATCAAAGAAGGCTCGGCAAACACAGTGAAAGATGCATTGACTAAGGTCGTGACCAGTCCAAACGGAACAGCCCACTCCTTACAAATCGAAGGAGCGGATATTGCCGCTAAAACGGGAACGGCAGAGTTAAAAAGCAAACAAGGTGCAACAGACGGCACCGAAAATGGATTTTTACTTGCGTTTAATCCTAAAAAAGAAGATTATGTCCTCGTCGGCATGATCGAAGGGGTGAAAAACCGCGGCGGCAGTGGACTCGTCGTTCAAAAAATGAAGCCTGTGATTGCTTCTTTTTACAAATAACTCTTTAGAGACACAAGCTCAATCAAATGCTTGTGTCTCTTTTTTTCTAAATCATGACAATTTGCTATTGTTTTATAGTTCACCTTATGAATAAAATGAGAAGAATGCAAAAAACAGAAAACAGATAAATGAAGGGAGGAAGTCTCATTGGCCATTGCTGCTCGTACAAAGGATAAACCCCAACATTCTGTTACCGGCTCAACGGTTTATCCCATCTTATTGATTATTGGTATTTGTCATATGCTGAACGACACATTACAAGCTGTTATTCCTGCGATGTTCCCTATTTTGGAACGCTCAATGGGGCTGACCTTTACACAATTAGGGCTGATTGCCTTTACATTAAATATGGTCTCCTCCGTGATGCAGCCAGCTATTGGTTGGTACACAGATAAACGGCCGATGCCTTATGCACTTCCGATTGCTTTATTTTCAAGTGCTGTTGGTATATTCGGACTCGCGTTTGCCCCGTCGTTTGCCACCATTCTGCTTTGCGTTGTCTTTATCGGACTCGGCTCTGCGATCTTCCATCCAGAGGGCTCCCGTGTTGCCAACATGGCAGCTGGTCCAAGACGAGGTCTTGCCCAGTCCATCTATCAAGTAGGCGGGAATACAGGTCAAGCCTTTGCTCCGCTTATCGCTGCATTAATGCTCGTCCCGCTCGGTCAGACAGGCGTGGCTTGGTTTACGATTGTTGGAATGTTGGCGGTTGGTTTCCTTCTTTATATTTCAAGATGGTACGCAGGAAGGCTTCAAACCATTCGGGCCGAAGCGAAAAAAGCTCCTGCAAAAGCTGTCAGATCTGATATTCATCGTAAATCAGCACTCATTGCACTTGGCATTATCGTCTTTCTCATCTTTGCCCGCTCTTGGTATGGAAATGCCATTTCGAATTTCTATGCATTTTATGCGATTGAACAATACGGTTTGACGATTAAAGAATCACAGACTTATATCTTCTTATTTCTTATTCTAGGTGCAATTGGGACATTTTTAGGCGGGCCGCTTGCAGACCGCTTTGGCAAGAAAAACGTGATTTTAGTTTCCTTATTGGCATCCTTCCCGCTTGCCCTGCTGCTGCCATTTGCCGGACCGGTTTTTGCTTATGTTTTACTCGGGCTGATTGGGCTCATTTTGACATCAAGCTTCTCTGTTACCGTGGTTTATGCCCAAGAACTATTTCCCGGGAAAATTGGCACAATGTCTGGTTTAACTGTTGGGCTTGCGTTTGGTATGGGTGCAATCGGATCGGTTGCCCTCGGCTCATTCATTGATGCCTTCGGCTTAACGCCTACCATGATCGGTGTTGCCTTTTTACCGATATTAGGCATCCTAGCCTTCCTACTTCCTAGCGACCAAACCATTTCTAAATGGAATGAATCATAAAAAGAAAACCGCTCAATCAATGAGCGGTTTTTCATCTCTCATAAAAATGCGTGTCAGGCACATGCTTCTTCGCAATAAATCCTTGCTTAAATTCTGGAAATACCTTTTGCACCTGCTTAATCTTTTGATGAACCAAGTCGGCATACGGAATATACAAATGATCCACAAGCTTCTGTTCTTTCATATAGTAATACCAATTAAGGTTAAAGGTATTCTCGTCAATGATCGTAAAGGCAGAAAAATGATAGAACAAGAGTGGACATTCGTCGAGATACATATCTCCTTTTACAACTGAAAGCTTGTAGTTTTCAATGTTCCAAATCGCCGCATTGGCTCCTTTAGATGCAACGATATGAACCCCTTCAAAATCATCAACCCATCTTTCCACATACCGCTGATCTCCGTACGTCTTTTTTTCTGTATCCATTTCTACTGTACAATGGGCAAGACAATTTTCTTTCCATTGCGTGACTGCCTGTATGGCAACATCTGTGTTACGACAGCCTACAAACCCTGTATTAAAGCGGCCAGACAACTCATAAAAATGATAGAACCGCTTGGAATTCATATGATCCGTCAAAAATAAATGAGCGCTTGGATTCTCTGCAAAAATCGCCTCCGGATCATGATAAAAATACAAATCCGTATCCAGATGGGCAAGATAATCCGCATCTGAGGACTCAAGAATGTTGAGCAGAAAAGCAGGCTTTAACGTCCAGCAATACTCATGAAACGTTCGATCTTCTTTTGCCTTTCGCAGCGTATCATCTTCAATGTCCTCAAGCTGTTCATATTGAACATGCGGGTGAGGGAACTCCTTTAATACCTTATAAGCCAAAGGGTCTGCACATAAAACGGACAGCTTAAAGGCATGAGCGTTTTGTTCAAGCGAATGAATCAGCGCCAAAAGCTTAAAAACATGGGTATTCGACACAATGGTTGTAAAGTGATAAGACGCCATTTACAACACATCCACTTGGAACAAATCAACGCGCAACAGCTCTTTCGTCAGCCCTTGAATGGCTTCTACAAGCACCATGCAGCCATACTCCTCACGTGCAAGCTGCGCCGCTTCTGCCAGCTTTTTCAAAGGAACATGCTTGGCTGTCAGCATATCTTTTTTATCCCGCTTGATGCCTACATTCCGCTCTGTGATCAAATGAAGCAGCTCTAAAAAATAGGATAACAGGTCATCAAATGCTGGATTCTCACGCAGCTGCCGAACTTCTTTCACAATATCATTTGTCACAGTGTGAGAAAACGGACCAGAGAAAGCCAAATGGACATCAATGGAATCAATATTGTTATACTTCTCACACATATACAAAATGTTGTATTTGATGTCATCAAATGACGTTAAATTACTTGGATGCTCTTGATGCACACTCATAATATCCTCTCGCAATTCAAAGGAGAGACCAAGCTGATTCAGTCGAATTCCTAAATCATAATCCTCAAATCCATACCGAACGATATCTTCATCAAACATCCCTAGTGCCATGACATGCTTACGTTTAACAGAGGAGTTATTTGTAATAAAAAAGCGCCATGGCAGCTCATAAGAACCTAAATCATAGTGGTACGTTTCCAAAATGTCTTTCAGGATATCAATAAACTCAGACTGCAAATCGAAGCTTTTCTCTAGAAATGCACCATTTTCGACTTCTTCCAATGATAAAAGAGGCGTTTTGTCCTCCATTTTCCGTTTATACAGTCCTTGCTTTTTCAACCGCTTCATATGATCCTTATCAAAAGCTGTGTAAAAATAGCGATAAATCCGCTTCCAGCACACACCGCAAATGACAAGATTCTCCCTGTCAGCATGAGCCTCTGCATGCTTTTGAATAAATCTCGGTTCTGCCAGCATATCACTGTCATGAAAAATGAGCAGATCCCCCTCCGCCTCGCGAATGGCATGATTACGTCCCTTTGCAATCCCTTGATTGACAGGAATGCGCACTTTTTTAAACGGGAAGTTCACCTCAATATTCTCAAGCATTTCCATCGTGCCATCCGTTGAGCCATTATCGGCAACAATGACCTCAAATGGAATATCTGTTTCCTGAAGCGTTAAGGAAAAAAGGCTTCCTTCTAAACGCTCTTTGGCATTATAGCTTGGAATAATGACGCTTACCTTTGGCTTTTCGTTCATGCGTCATCCTCCTCCCGTTTGGCATAGCCGTTAAACAGCGGATCGACCTGCTCCACAGATTCAATCACATGGCGAAGCACTTCCCGATAGGCTTCTTGGAAAAACGGCAGGTCATTTCGTCCTTTTTCATGAATTTGCTGCATCTCATCCTTACTCACAATCCGAAAGCCGCTGAAATGATAGCAAATGAGCGGGTGCCCATCCTCCAGAAGAATACGTCCATTCTCCTCCCGATAAGAATGCTGCCCATAGTTCCAATGACCAATATTCACGCCTTTTGTCTCAATATCTTCTACTTTGTCAAACAGCCTCGGCATATGATCTAGATATCCTTGATCGCCAAACTTGCCTTCTCCCGGTGCATTTCTACATTCTTTTAAGCATTCTTCTTTCCACCAGCTGAGGCATTTTCGTCCGGCTTCATCTCCTTTAAAATGCAGAAAGCCTGAGTTATAGCGTCCTAAAAGCTTCTGAAGCATCTTCACTTCCTCTGCATCAAAGCTTGGAATGACAATATCCCCTCTCGAAATTAAAACAGAAGCATTCGGCTGATGTTGAAAAATCACCTGAGGGCTCTCATAAAAGAACAAATCCGCATCAAGATAGGTCACGCTCTCTGCCTGCTCCTGTTCAAATAACCACTCAATCCAAATCGGCTTTAAGGTCCAGCAATATTCGGATGCATCCCGTTCCTCTTTTTTCTCCAGCAGCTCTGGTGTTTCGAGCTCCCGTACATGAACAAGATCCACATGCGGAAAATTCATTTGATGAAGCAAATCAAATGCAGCATCATCCATACATAACGTCTTGATGACAGCATCATCTTCTACTTGCTTCAACGATAAGAAAAACGCAATGGCTTGATAAAGTCTTCCACTTGAAAGAACCGTACAATATATGCTGTTCATCTATTTACACCTCTATTTTTGAAAGAATTCGCGGTACCATTCAATCGTCTTCTCTAAGCCTTCATCAATGGAGTAATCAGGCTTCCAATCAAGCAGCTTTCTCGCTTTCTCTGCTGACAAATATTGATGCTTAATTTCATGTGTTCCTTGATTCAAAATACGAGGCTTCAGTTCACTTCCCATTGCCTTTAAAATCTTATCCACAAGCTCTAGCACTGTCAGTTGAATCTCGTTACTAAAGTTAAAGGCTTCTCCCGCCAGCCCTTTTTCCTCCATCTTCTCAGCTAGCAGCAAATAAGCCTTCACTGCATCTTCAATGTAGAAGTAATCACGAATAAATGTCCCGTCACTTCTAATTTCCGGCGCCTTTCCTTCTAACACAAGCTGAATGGTTTGCGGAATGATTCTGTTGAAATTCAAATCCCCGCCTCCATATAAATTACCGCAGCGTGTAATACAAACTGGAAGACCGTATGTGTTGTAGTACGTATGAGAAATGAGATCTGCACAGCTCTTTGAGACATCATACGGATGTTTCCCGTTTAACGGCATGTCTTCATCATATGGAAGCTGCTCTTGATCACCGTATGCTTTGTCACTTGATGCCACGATCACTCGTTTGATGAGCGGCTGTCTTCTGCAAGCCTCCAGCACATTCCATGTCCCTAAGATATTCGCTTCAAATGTAGAAACAGGATGTCTGTTCGCGACCCCAACAATGGCTTGGGCAGCCAAATGGAAGACGGTGTCAATTTCATATTCTCCTAACGCACGTTCAATCGTCTGCATATCCTCTAATGCGCCTTGCACCACATTCATTTTTTCAAATTGACTGCCTTGATATAAATTCGACCTAGGCACCTGATCACGCACAAGTCCAGTCACGTTTGCCCCTTGATCAATCAATTCCTTAACGAGATAGCTCCCTAACAGCCCTGTACATCCAGTTACAAATACGTTCTTTCCATTCCAAAATCCGCTCATGCTGTCACCAAACCTTCCATGGTTGTTTTCCATCTGTCCACATGTCGTTGATTTCCTTCAGGTTTTTATACGTATCAATTGCTGTCCAAAATCCGTGATGCTCATAAACGGCAAGCTCTCCATCATCCGCCAGGTTTTGAAGAGGCTCTGCTTCAAACACGCATTGATCATCGTCTGTCAAATAATCAAATACCTTTGAAGACAACACAAAAAATCCTCCATTGATCATCCCGATACTGTCTGTCTTCTCAGAGAAGGATTGTGCCATCCCGTTATACACCTTCAGTGTCCCGTACTGGGACTTCTTTTCAATGCCTGTGACAGTCGCAGCTGCTCCAAGATCCTGATGACGTTTCAGCAAATGAAACATATTGATATTAGCCAGGCCATCACCATACGTCATCATAAAGGTCTCATCACCAATGTAATCCTGTGCCTGCTTTAAACGTCCGCCTGTCATCGTATTTTCACCTGTATCTAAAAAGGTGATTTTCCAGTTTTCCGATTTACCTAAAAGCTTCATTTCTCCTGTCGCCATATCGAGCTGCATGCTGTGATGCTGCCAGTCGTAGTTCAGAAAGTACTCTTTGATCTTCTCTCCTTTATATCCAAGCAATAGGATAAATTCGTCTACACCGTAATACTGATAGATTTTCATAATATGCCATAGTATAGGCCGGTCTCCGATCATAGCAAGTGGTTTAGGAAGCGCTTGTGTGACCTCACTCATTCTCGTTCCCTTTCCTCCGCAGAGAATGACTGCTTTCATCTTCTCCCCTCATCTCTCTATGAAGATTTTTGATTAAAACCCTATCTTTATGCGGAAAATCAGTACATGTACCCTCATACTTTGTCCGACATCAGGTTTTGAATCTACTCTATTCATATGTCGAAATGAGAGAGTGTGCCACCTAGCATTTAACTATTTTTACAAATAAAAAAAGAGCGAGATTCATATTCTCGCTCTTCCAAAGTTTAAATTGTATATTTTCAGGGTAGATGGTATGATAAACATGTGCATAATCAGCACAAACAGCCTCTTTCTACAAAGAGACTACTAGATTGAATGAATTCAAGTGGCAGCTTGCTTCATTCTCAATATGAATCACGGAGGTGAATTCCCATGGCACAAAACGTTCTTTGTGAAGTGAACTCTTGCCGTTTTTGGGCTGAAAACAGCTGTACCGCTTCTACCATTAAAATTGGTAAAAACACGATGACTGAAGTGACTCGTAATACTGAAACTGATTGCGAAACATTTGAAACAAAATAATCTATTTTTCTCTGAGATGAAGGAACTGGCAGGTTCCTTCTTTTCTTTTATCATTCTATCAAGAATGATAATTATTATCAAGTGTTTTTCAATAAACATTTCTCGGGAAATAATGACACGATATTTCTCCATTCGTTGACGATTTTCACTCCTTTTTCTATACTCAACATATCCGAAGAAGAAAAAGTGGTGACCTATCAATGGATTTTACGATACGTTTTCTCTCATTCTTTGTCGTGGAAATCGAAGGCAAAGATGAACAAGCAAATAAACGGTTTAAACATTATCAAACACTAGATCAAGAAGAATTTGAACAAAGTGAGCTGAAGGACTTTTTAGACGGTGAGCTGAAAAAAATCGTCAAACGAAAAGTGGACAGACACCCTAAATCTGAACAAGTACCGACCAAAATTGGCCGATTTATTGTAGAACCCGGTCATGAGCTCGATTCAAATCCCAACTACAACCTATTTCATCAAACGAGATTTGCAGATACAAAAGAATTGTTTAATGAATGCAGTGAACAGTTTGTTCGCACATATTTAGATACAAGTGCTGTCAGAGGCGGCGTTTTTTTAGTTGCTTCTGCTGTTCCAAAAAAGTATTTCGATGATTCCTTTGTCTTTATTATGAAATGCGATTTCGAACAGAAAGTGGCTTCTATCGCTGATACATCTACCTTGATTAGAAAAGTCGAAATGGCCATTACGACAAAAAACATGAAATCAATTCAATACCCGTTTATGCCAGAAGAGGGCATGACTGAGGAAGCTGAAGTGAAAATTCATCAATCTTCACACGCTCGTTATTTTGAGGACTTTTTGAAATTCGTCGAATACGGTGAATCCATGCCTGAAATCATGAAATCACAGGTCATGAATATGGTACAGGAACAGGTTTTTGAAACATTACAGGATGAAAGTGAAGAATTAAAGCAGTTTGAAGAGGATCTTGAAATATGGGAAGCGAGTGAAAAGCGAGAAATTAGAGAAACACTCGATACAGAACAGATCACACAAGCGGCCTCCCATATTGTTGAACAAACCCCTGATATCACAATGAAAATGCGTCTAGGCGAAACGGAAATCAAAGGTCTTCTAGCAGACTTTGGCCAATCAATCCATATTGCAAAGCTCAACAATCGATATGTCGTGCTCGTTGAAGCAGATCAAATCGTCTTCGAAAAGGGAAGCACACCTGTTGAGTTTCATAAACCAAATGGGTTAAAAGAGGTGGTCAGCCAGCTGACGCAAAAAGCCTATGATTCAGATCTAGAATAAAAAAACATGACTGCCTCTTGCATTCAGCGCATGAGGCAGTTTTTTGTATAACGCTTGATTTATTACGCTGGATCAGAAGAAACATGCAGCTCCCTGCCTCTTGCCCACATGCTGACAAGCAATAAGCTTATGATGAGCATCAGCCAAAAGACGCTGCTTGATCCAAAAAACTGAATCATCGTATACCCGCACAAGGGTCCTAAAGCCGCTCCCATATCTTGAACAAAGGAATAGCTTGCGAGGAAGCGGTTTTTATCTGTTTGAGCAGACGCTTTTTGAAAAGCAAGCGTGTCCGTTAATGTCGTTAAGATTGTTGAGAGGAGCTGGATCAAAAGCAGCATCACAAGAAACCAGCCGCTTACCTTCAGCATGACCGCTAGAAAACTGAGACCTCCAAATGAAAGAAACATCCAGCAAAGCGTTCGTTCCTTCATCACAAGACGATCAAACCATCTGCCTGTTTTCGGTGCGACAAATGGTTCCCATCCCCATCTGAGCGCTTGAATGATTCCGCTTAAAGCCGAAGCTCCGATAACAAAGCCGAACAGAGCAAATTCACCATGACCGATCCTTGCTTCAATGACATGACTGAGTGTTGATGCGAATAACCCTTGTATCACAAGTGCGATCAGCATACCTGTCATTAATACTTTTACAACATCCCGTGCAAGCCACCTCTGTTTGATGACTTGATACACCTGCCCCTCTTCTCCCTTTTCAATCTCATCCAAAGAGACATAAAAAATGACCCCTAGTAATGTGAGTAAACCAAAAACTAACGTCATGGACTGGAAGCCCATCAGGCTGGCGAATATTCCGCCAAATAACATGCCGAATAAACTGCCAAGCCGGTAAAGTCCATTATAAATGCCCGTATAATGCCCTTGAGAGCTTTCCTCCATCTCAGCAATTAATCTCATTCCACTCATACGCAATAACGTCCATGCCAGCCCCCAAGCGCAGCGGCAGATCAGCAGCAGCCAAAAACCACTCACACCATATAGCATCGTGGTCACTGAAGCAATCAAAATAGCGATCAATACACCAGTCTTCATTGGGACAAACCGATAGAGCCACCAAACGACAGGCGTTAGCGGGATGCGGATGAATCGGTTAATGGACAGCAGCAGCCCGACCTCCCAAATAGACGATAAACCAATCTCTTTCCAATAAATCGGAAGAACAATATAAAGCATTGAATCCCCAATCAGTGCAAATGCTGTGATAAGCGATATTGACACCACTTGCTTTCGACGATGATCCATTTCCCTTCCCCCTTCGCTATCTTTACAATAAGCGATGCCTTATAATAAATCTAATGAATGTTTTTGATTAAACCATCAAAATAATTGATAGGTGGTGCAAAGTTGAATTTACATGCCCTTCGGATTTTTGCAAAGGTCGCAGAGACAAAAAGCGTTACACAAACAGCAGACGTACTGTCATTGACACAGCCTGCTGTGACGGCTCAGCTTAGAAGCATTGAAAATGAGATCGGTTTCCGTCTTTTTAAACGAAATGGCAGAGGCATTACACTTACGGAAATGGGGAAAATTCTATACCCTTATGCCCGGCAAGTGTTCGAGGCTGAAAAAGAAGTAGAATATCAGATCACACTTTTACAAAACGGAAAAAAGGGGCGGCTCCGCATCGCTTCTACCTATGTACCACTTAACTTTTTACTGCCAGATTGGCTTGCTGCCTTTAAAACATCTTCACCACAGACAGAAATTGAATTAAAAAGCGGAAACTCCGCTCAAGTTTTAGAGAGCCTGCTTCAATATGAATCAGATGTGGCCATCGCTGTGATCGAGGATCTGCACCATGAGGAGATTCTCACCTCTCATTTAACGAATTTAAGCTATGATTTTATTGTGCCGGCAGACCATCCGTTGAACGGAAAAACTGTCCCGCTAGAGCGCCTGAGTCAGGAGCCTTTTTTGATGCGTGAAGAAGGCAGTTCCACAAGAGATAAGCTCTTTTCATTATTTACCTCGAAAGGGATCAAAAAACCAACCGTTGATTTACAATTCAGCGGTGTTCATGAAGCGATTCAAATGATCAAAGCTGGATATGGCATCACACTTGTTCCCCGTGATGCGGTTCATGGCAGTCTCAAGCGGCAAGAAATTGGGCGCGTGTACATTGAAGGCATTGAGATCGTCAGACCGGTTGTTGTGTGCAAACGGGCGAATGATCTTGAAGAAAATAGAACCGTGGATGCCTTCCTGCAAATGAAAGGTATCGGTCCATTTACTACGCCTGCTGCCAATTAAAAAAGCGCCTGCTTCTGAAACAGGCACTTTTTTTCTATTCGGCTGGCTGCACGATGTCAAACGGTACAGCTTTTGAGGCTTTCACTAATTGTTCTGGGGTGATGAGGATTTCATTTCCCCATTCGCCTGCCCCAACACCTAATATCTCCTCTTCTAATAACGAAGCCTCAATAATGGTGCGGAATCCTTCTGGCTGCCAGCAAAACGGCGGAATCGAGCCAATTCGATAGCCCGTCACTTCAAGAACCTTCTCCGGTGAAGCCATTTTAATATTACGGGAGCCGGCGGCTTTCTTTAGTTTCCCTGACTTAATATGCTGGTCAGCACCAACCATCACAAGCAGCTGCTCTCCTTCTCCTGTTTCAAAAATCAATGTTTTAATCATTTGTCTTTCACGAAAACCAAGAGCTGCCGCTACATTTGCTGCTCCCTTCTCTGTTTCGGCAGAAAATGTTTTGATCTCATATGGGATCTCGTGTTTGTCCAAAAAGTCATGAGCCGGTAATTTTTTCAATCGATTGAACCCCTTTCCTTACAATGTCCTTCATTTAGCTTATCACAATCTTCTCATCCTTAAGATGTATTTTTCAATGGAAAGCCTATGGACCCTTCATCACCATGCTATACTAAACTTGTTTTTGAAAAGGAGCCGGTTTGATATGGGAAACAAGTTTTGGTGTTATACAAGCAGTAAAAGCCTTCTCATGCTGAGTGATATTTTATTTGTGATGACGATCACGTTTGTCATTTATCAAGATACACAATCTGTTGCCTATGCGGCTGTATTTCCGCTGATTAGAACAATATGCCAGCTATTGGCTGGGCTCTTCTCTCCTGTTTTAACCGATTACTTTCAAGCTGGCCGCCTATTAAAATGGGTCCCGCTTTTACGTCTTGGGATGCTCATCGTGTTTACAGCCCAATTTCATTTGTTTCAGCAGCACATGGTCTGGTTGTTTAGTGCGCTTATTTTGATTTCCCTCACAGGCGGGTTCATCAGTCCTTTAATGCAGGCCATCATGCCGATGCTTGTGAAAGCAAATCAGCTTGTGAAAGCAAACAGTACAGCCTCCATTTTACATCAAATGATTCAAATCGCCGGCTATTCGTTCACTGGAATGCTCGTCCTATGGATCGGGCCATTTTATTTAATGTGGATCACTTGTGTCATGATTGTGTTGTCTTATCTATTATTCATCCCTGTCTTTCCTCTTCTCAAGCAAGAAGAGACGGTTCGAAAGGCAAATAAGATGAACAGCTTCAAAGATGGATGGACGATCATTTGGAGAAATAAAACGGTGCGCACCCTGACATTTATGGATGTTTGTGAAAATATTGCGGGTGCTGTGTGGATCGGAGCAATTACGCTTGCTTTTGTCACCCATGATTTAAAGCAAGGTGAGGAATGGTGGGGATTTATCAATGCCGCTTATTATACAGGTGCCATCATAGGCGGGCTCTTAGCTGCATGGATGAGTCAGTTTATCCAAAAACAGCTTCTCCTCTTTATGGCAGCTGGTTCATTCATTTATGCAGTGCTGACCATTGTCTATTCACTGAACAGCCTCCCGTGGCTTGCTTTGCTGCTTTGTATTTTGATGGGGCCTGCTTATCAAATCCGAGATGTTTCGCAGCAAACCATTCTTCAAACGGAAACGCCAGTACGTGATTTATCAAAGGTGTATTCGGCTCACTACGTCCTTTCTTCAGTATCGGTCGGTTTGTCTATTTTCTTTGTTGGATTGATTGCAGATGTATACGGGGCGAGGTCTGTGTATTTGCTAGGCGGTCTGTTTGTGCTCGTCTGTTCCGGCATTGCCATCCTTGCTTTTATGAAGCAGAAAAAAGAGAGCAGCTGATGTATGCAGCGGCTCTTTTACTTTTCTTTTAACATCGCAAACATGTCACGGGCCATGGCTTCTAAAATATACACAACTGGCGTCTGTGTGGTGATATTGGCTCTGTGGACCCGTTCATCTGTGACGTAGTAGGCAATATTTAAATCTGAAATGCGCGAAATCGTGCAGTGCTGGTTATTCGTAATACTAATGATTGTGCTGCCTTCTCTTTTTAACTTCGAAATATGATCAATCGTAATACTGTTCTCCCCTGATACAGACAGCACAATGGTGACACTATTGTCTAAATACTGCATATTCATCGGGAAAAACGGATCGTTGATGTAAAATGAAAATTTCTCAAGACTTGAAAAGTACCTCGCCCCATACTGCGCCAAAATGCCAGAACTGCCAGTCCCAATAAACAGCACATTTTTTGCCTCAGCAATGAGCTTCGCTGCCTCCTTAATTTTCCCCTCAAAGTCTCCCTTTAATGTTCGTTCAATAAATTCATATAGAAAGTGCTGTGTGCTTTTTAAAGAAGGTGTCTGCTCTGATTCTAAATACATTTTGAGCTTCACTTTAAACTCTGAAAAGCCATCACAATTTACTTTTCGGCAAAAGCGAAGGACAGACGAGGTGGATATATGTGCAGCATTTGCAAGGTCTCGAATTCTCATGTACACGACCTTTTCACTGTTTTCCATGATATATCGGTATAAAGCGCTTTCTAGTTCATTAAAGCTGGAAATGACCTCACTTGAAAACATCTGACTTCCCCTTTCTCCAACAACATGTCACAATGTGTTTCTTTTATGTAACAAATCTCTAAATAGGGCACCCTTGCCTAAAGACGCTGAAGTCATTTACGCACGCGATGCTCTCACGATAAGCTATTGATGTACACAATAAAAAAGACTTTTCTCTATTATAACATTGCGCGTTACATTATTCGGAGGTGCAGAGCATGGCAAAAGGATTAAAGGTTGTCACAATTGGCGGAGGATCAAGCTATACACCAGAGCTTGTAGAAGGATTTATTAAACGATACGATGAATTTCCGATTAGCGAACTTTGGCTCGTTGATATTGAAGCGGGAAAAGAAAAGCTTGAGATCGTCGGAAATCTTGCAAAACGCATGGTCAAAAAAGCAGGGCTCCCAATCGAGGTTCATTTAACATTAGATCGCAGGAAAGCACTTGTAGATGCTGATTTTGTCACAACACAATTCCGTGTCGGACTTCTTGAAGCACGTATGAAGGATGAACGCATTCCTTTAAAATATGATGTCATTGGTCAAGAAACAAATGGTCCAGGAGGTCTATTCAAAGGACTTCGCACCATTCCTGTCATTCTTGATATTGTCAAAGATATTGAAGAGCTTTGCCCGAATGCATGGCTTGTGAATTTCACAAATCCAGCTGGTATGGTTACTGAAGCCGTTCTTCGTTATTCAAACCATCGCAAAGTCGTTGGTTTATGTAACGTGCCGATCGGCATTCGCATGGGAATCGCCAAAGGGCTTGGTGTCGACGCAAGCAGAGTCGAAGTCAGCTTTGCTGGATTAAACCATATGGTCTTTGGACTCAATGTATTCTTAGACGGCAAAAGCATCATGGATCAAGTCATTGAAGACATGGCTGATCCAAACTCCAGCATGTCAATGAACAACATTCAAGCGATTCCGTGGGATGCTGATTTCTTAAAAGGGCTTGGCGTCATTCCTTGTCCGTATCACCGCTACTACTACAAAACAAGTGATATGCTGGCTGAGGAAAAGAAAGCAGCAGCAAATGAAGGAACTCGTGCTGAGGTCGTTCGCGCATTAGAAAATGATTTGTTCGAGCTTTACAAAGACCCTGATCTCGACATCAAACCGCCACAGCTTGAAAAACGAGGCGGTGCCTACTACAGTGATGCGGCTTGTAACTTAATTGCATCCATTTATAACGACAAGCATGACATTCAGCCTGTAAACACCATTAATAATGGGGCTATTAGTGACATTCCAAATGATTCTGCGGTTGAACTCAACTGTGTTATCACAAAAGACGGTCCTAAACCAATTGCTGTTGGTGAAATGCCAGTCGCTGTCAAAGGACTCATTTCTCAAATTAAATCCTTTGAACGTGTAGCTGCTGAAGCAGCCGTGACAGGCGATTACAACACAGCTCTTGTCGCAATGACCATCAACCCGCTTGTCCCATCAGATGCCATTGCAAAAAGCATCCTAGATGAAATGCTAGAAGCACACAAAGAATATTTGCCGCAGTTCTTCAATAAAGTAGAAGCATAAAAAGAAGCCGCACTTGTCGAAAGTGCGGTTTTTCTTATTTCGCTGCAAACACGCGGTCCATCTGAGGGCGATCATAGTCTAATAGCCAGTGCTGTAAGCCTTCATAGACTGGTCTTAAACGCTCTGGATCTGCCGCAATGAGATCACAGCCTCGATCATCATATAAGTGAAAAATCATTTTTTTCGAGAGATTCATTAGGAAAATTTCATAACCATGCTTCCCCTTCAAGATTTGATTCGGTGCATAGAAGTCTTCCTGGCAGATCGCATGGAGAAGCGGACGCAATCGAATGTCTTGCAGCTGGCATTTGAGTGTAAATCTCTCTATTGTCAGTGAATCTTCTATTTCTGGACGTACATAGGTCAAAAGCTCATGACGCAATCGGTAACGCATTTTCCGATTGACATATTTTTGATAAACCAAGAGCTGACGCTTCGTTAATTCATGTTCATGTTCTGTATACACATCCGTTACAAGCAGCATCTCGTCTTCTGGATCAAAAGCATATTTCACAATCTCTAAAGCACGATCCCCCGCTTTTTCTAATACAATCGATTCTTTTCCTAATGACCAATCTGCCAATTCAAACCGAAGCCCGATAGGCCACTCATAAAAAAGCGGCGGCGTGAGGATAAGATGAGGAAAATGACTTTTTAGAAACATATTTGTTTGACCACTCATTTGCTTTCCTTTCACTCGTTTTATTTTTCATTTTACCGTTGAAACATATAGGGAAACAATTGGAAATGAACTGTCATTTCTTATATGATAGAAAGAGATGGAGGTGTGGCCAATTGAAAAAATGGTTTTTACAAGTGTTCCTTACAGCACTGATCACCATGTGGATACAGGCTGGACTTGATCAAGCGAACATCATTCAGATCACCAATGTATGGGTCGATGTCAGCAGCTGGATCCTGATCTTCTTTGTCATCTACGCACTTTTTGAATGGACAGCTCACGTCTTAGCAAAACGGAAAATCGCTCACCACTGAACATCTCTTTTCATAGAGATGTTTTTTCTTGAAATTCTTCTTGCACAAGTTCATGAATGACGCCCATTCCTGCCTGGCTTCCAGCTGCTGCTGCGAGAACTAACTGAGCAGGACCGCCTAAATTATCACCACATGCAAAGACACCACTGACGGTTGTACGTCCAAGAATATCTGTTTCAATACCCGCATTCTTCGTCATTTGACAGCCAAGCTTTTCGGCAAATGGGGCTGACTGCTTGAATTCACTTGCGACAAAACCGCCTTCCCTATTCACTATCTCCCCATTCGCAAGCTGGAGAGTGCGCAGCTGCCCATTGTCATGATCAATCGACACAATTGGCACATCAATGACTTGAATAGAATGTGCCGTCAGAAGCGTCTTGTCTTCTTCAGCTAACATGTGCCCATTCGTAAACACGATCAAATCCTTTGTCCAATTGGAAAGAAGTTTAGCCATGTGCAAGGCTCGCTGATTCTCTGCAATGAGGGCAAGTGCTTTCTCCTTTAATTCCCATCCATCACAGAAAGGACAACTAAACAATGTTTTTCCGTACACATCATGAATTCCTTCGATCTCTGGCAGTATATCCTGCAATCCAGTTGCCAAAATGATTTTTTTCGCTTCGAATGCATCCCCCTCGTGTGTTAGTAACGTAAAGCTTTCCTCTTTCTTTTGTATATCAACAATTTGACTTCGTTTGATTTGGATATGAGGATATTTTTGAAGATCTGCCTCTCCCGCTTGTCTGATTTCAAACGGTGTCATTCCATCATTTGTAATAAATCCATGTGATTCCTGCGTCACTCGATTTCTTGGCAGCTCATCATCAAATACAATGACCTGCTTTCTGCCTCTTCCTACAACAAGTGCTGCACTTAATCCGGCTGGCCCGCCTCCGATAATGGCACAATCTAATAACATATCAATCTCTCCTTTTTTATTAAAGATTTTAAAGACTAATAATATCTATAATCAGTTCAAAAAAATCACACGTTGAAAAATGGATTTTTTTCTGTTTGCTCAAGTTGGTTCGCAATATCAATTAACCGTTTTTGACTTAATGTCTCCTGCATTTTCGTTTCAACATCCTGCATAACTTGTTCAATCAAACAGCCATCATGAGGCATGAAGGAGTCATGCTCTAAAGAGCAGCGAAATAAATTCGTTTGCCCTTCTACAGCCTGAATGACATCTAAAAAAGAAATGTCTTCCTTTCGTTTAATAAGGGTGTACCCTCCCTTTGCACCAGGTGTTGATTCAATCAGTCCCGCCTTCACAAGCTTTGTTAAAATTTTGGATAGATAGGTTGGTGAAAGGTCTTGCATCTTAGCAAGAGGCTCAACGCCAATCGCTTTACCCTTTGGCGCAAGAGTTAAAAACACCATCGTATGCAGCGCATAGTTGGTTGCTTTAGAATATTTCATGAGGAAACTCCTTTCCATCTATTATAGACCTTTTATATCTGTAATTGATCATAGATGATTCAAGAGAAAAAAGCAAGAGTTGTGAATCTGCTCCACTTTTCATTCCACATTTCACATTTCCTTCCGATAATAGAAGTAAGCACGAAATAAAGTTTTGATTGAGAACGAGAAGGAGTGAAGAAAAATGTCAGATCAGCAGCACAATGCAGCACACGAAGAAGAAGAGGAATTTAACGTATACGATATGCTTCCGCCGGCAGGTACAATCATCGGAGAAGCAACAGAAGAAGAAATGGAAGCCGCAGCAGCACTTGAAGTGAGACACGTCGCGTTCATGCGCCTTCAAGATATGTTCATTCAATTTGATGGCTCGTCTTACAAAGACTTATTAAAAGACTTCCAAGAATTCGAATTGGATTCCACAAAATTCTGGAGAGCCATTGCTAGACGACTTCAAATCCCATACGAATGGCCAATCCGAATCGACCACGCAAACGGCCCTATTTATATTGGTGAAACAGAGGATAGCCGTGAGGTTGAGGAGAGCGCAGAGTAAGGAATGGCGGCCCCCTTTTGGTAAGGGAGCTTTTTGTCTCCATTACAATACATCGGTTGAAAAAACAAATAAGCAATATGAGCGCTGTCACGCCCATATTGCTTATTCTCGTGTTATGTTAACTCTGGCCAAAATGCTTGATTTGCCACAATTAAGTCGTCTAAAATATCTTTTGCTACTTTAGCACTTGGCACCGTTTTCGATAATGTGATGGCCTGCCATAGTTTTTGATAGGATCCTTCTTCAAATGCTTCTACTACTAATTTTTCTACGCCCACTTGCTGCTCCATGAGACTTTTTTGAAATCTAGGAATCTCTCCAACTACTAATTTTTCTGGACCGCTGCTGCCAACGATACAAGGAATTTCAACCATGGCTGTTGGATCAAAGTTCCTAATAGCGCCATTGTTCTCTACGATCATCAGCATCCGTTCCTTTTTATTAAAAGCAATGGCTCGTGCCAAATCAACGATATAGGAAGCATGCTCATCAATGGTCAGCTTTGTTTCCTTTGCAGTTCCTTTATCAATGATGGCCTGACATTCACTAAAAACAAAAGCTTCCCGCCCCTCCATCACTTCATTGGCACGCGTGAACTCGATATTTGAATGTGCCACTTCTTCATCTGGAAATAGATAGTATTTCAAATACGTATTCGGTACCGTTTTTGGATCAAGCGCTTGAATATCTTTGGCCTTTTTTAATGTGCTGTTCCAGCTCTTCTGCTGTTCTAGCTCAGATGTTCCATCTGTTGCATAACCATGCTGGCTTACATGTTTAATCACCTCAGGCATTAAGCTATTTCCAGCTTTATCTCGAATATCTGTCCACCAGCCAAAATGATTTAAACCATAGTAATCGACTTCTAGTTCTTTCCGCGAAGATAAGCCTAAATTTTTTGCAATTAATTCTTCGATGCCAATTGGCATATCACATATGTTTAAAATCTTGGCATTCGGCCTTAGCTTACGTGTTGCCTCTGCTACTATCGCTGCAGGGTTCGAATAGTTTAACATCCAAGCTTCAGGTGAGTATTTTTCCATATAATCGACAAGTTCTAATACACCTGGAATGGACCGCATCCCGTAAGCTATTCCGCCTGGACCGCATGTTTCCTGTCCGACGACTCCATGCTTCAATGGAATTTTCTCATCTAATTCACGCATTGCATATTTGCCGACACGAATATGTGCCATCACAAAATCGACTTGAGTAAAGGCTTCTTCTGGGTCCGTGCTTGCCAGTAATCGCACTTCTGGTGCTCGTTCTTTTAACATAATCTCACATGCATCTGCAATCGTCTTTTGTCTAGCTTCATCATTATCATAGAGTTTAATTGTATGAATTGGGAACTCCTCTAGATAGTCTAACAGCATCAAAATGATCCCCGGTGTAAATGTACTTCCGCCTCCAGCGATGGTAATATTAAATTTTTTCATGATATCCAGCTCCTTTTTCAATCTAATGAAAGTTTTGTCTCAAAGGACTCTCTTACTTGCGGTACACTTAAGCCAACAATGATTTGAATGCTTTGACCACTTTTCGCCATGCCGTGTGCCCATTTATTTTTTGTAAAGTAGTCCCTATCTTTCACCAAGCTAGGGTCAATCACTGTAATACGCAGACGTGTGGCACAGTTTGTCACATCTTTAATGTTTTCTTTACCGCCAAGGCCTTCTAAGAAATAAACGGCTTTCTCTTCATACTCAGACGCATAAACGGGCGCTTCCTTTCGGTCATGACCTTTTTTATGAGCATTCTCATAATCTTGTTTTGTATATAGCCTCGTCTCCTCCTCGTGTTTTCGTCCTGGTAATGGAATATCAAATTTCACAATCATCCATCTAAAGATGACAAAATACACTGCTGTAAAGAGAAGTCCAATCATCGCTTGGATCAGATAAGTCCCTCCATGATTTGAAGAGAGCGGAATCCAGTTCAATGCAGCTATTTCAATAAGCCCGGAACCCATCATTCCAACAACACCAAACATATTCATAATTGTCACCATGGTCGCACCAAGAAGTGCATGTATCACAAATAAATAAGGCGCGAGAAATAGGAATGTAAATTCAAGCGGTTCTGTAATTCCGGCAAATATGGCTGTTAATGTGGCCGGTAATACCAATGCCAAAACCTTTTTTCTGTTTTCTTTCGGTGTAGAAAAATACATGGCTAAAGCTATCCCTAAACAGCCGAACATCTTAATATTCCCATGCAATAAAAATCCGTATGGATAAAGATCCTTCAAATCGGAAGTGGAGGACGCAAATTCATTTAAGTGAGCAATCCAATATGGTTTTAACCCCCCATTTACAGCCGCTGGACCAAACTCAAAAGGTGTATAAATAAAATGGTGAAGTCCTGTTGGAATTAACACCCTTTCCAAGAAATGAAACAGCCAGACACCAATATAACCAGACTGTGCCATAAACCCTTGAAGAGATTGAATCCCCTGCTGAACATAGGGCCATACAAAAGCAACGATAAAAGCAATAGGAATCATCACAAAGAATCCGATGATGACAACAAATACAAGCCCCTGGAAAATACCAAGCATTTCAGGCAGCTTTTGATCATAAAAACGATTATGGATCCAAATGACGATTCCAGATATCATCACCGCACCAATGATACTTGTATCCAGCGTAGGTATACCCGCAATTTCTTTTACACCCGCTACGTTCTCGGCACCTTGCGATAAATCAACGCCAAAAGCAGACGGCCAAAGTGTCAAAATAGCATGAATATAATTGTTAAATACAAGATAAATCATCAAAGCTGCGAGCGTCGCACGTGCTTGCGCTTTTTTTGCAAGTGAGATGGGCAATCCAATCACAAAGGCCAGCTCCATATGATTGAAAATCGTCCATCCTCCGCTTTCAATCAGTGACCAAACCTTGTACCACATCGTACCTTCTGCAGCCATTTCCCCCATAATCGCTGGATTCTTACATAAAGTCGCGAGACCGACAACAATACCAAAAAACGCGAATAAAAGTACAGGAACTACCATAGCACTGCCAAACCGCTTGATTGCATTCATAAGCATAACCCCTTTGCTTGATCCATAACACCACTGTAAAGGTAGCGCTTACAAAAACCAATAGGTTTGACGTATTTAGAAATCAAGTTGTAACATTAGATTATATTTTCACAGGAAGAAAATATTTTCATGTTGGAGGGCACATCGCATGATACTGGACAAGCTGGTAAATGAATACTTCGAAGATTTAAATAAGAATGACCTGCACATTATTAAAACGATCCATGATCATCTTGAAGAAATGAAGACAATGAAAATTCAGGACCTTGCTCGTTATGCTCATACTTCCATCTCATCCATCCATCGGCTTGCCAAGAAAATAGGGTTCGACGGCTACAGCGACTTAAAGTCTTATGTGAAATTAAATGCTTTCACTGAAGAGACAACACAAGATTTAATGAAGCTGCTCGATCAAGATATCCAGCAGACTAGAAAATATATGGAGCAGCTGGACTTTCATCAATTAAATCAACTGATTGATCGTGCACCGTATATTTATATTTATGGGACAGGAACAGCACAGCTCGATTTGGCCAATGATGTACAGCGGCAGCTATGGTCACTGCATAAGAAATCTCAAGTATTACGAAGCAAGCGGGACTTAACAGATGGAATCATTGAATTTGGTGAGGATGACCTTTTATTTATCATTTCCTTATCAGGTGAATCGAAGAATTTAGATGAAATCATTCAATTGGTGAAAACAAGACATATCAAATTTATCAGCATGACCACTTTAAGGAATAACCTCCTTGCACAAAATGCCATGTTTAACATCTATGTAAGCAGCACCCCGTTTCCCTTATATAACAAAGTGGACAACTCCAGCTTTCTGCCATTTTACATTGTGGCAGATATTATCGTCAGAAAATTTAGTGAGTGGAAAGTGAACCAATTGAATAATAGGACTTAAACATAACAGGTACAGTTTTGGAGAGAGAATCCATATTGCTTCGCAAAAAAAGAGAGACTCTTTTGTCTCTCTCAAAAAATACTGTATAACAACGGTTTTAATGAAATATATCTACTTGCGGCTGCCTTTTCCTATTCAGCAGTATAATGCCCAGCAAGCAGTTCATCAAACGAATCCGCTAATTTAAAATCCGTCTCATCTTCTAGATCAAAGTAGTGAATCGGTGGATCTTCCTTCGTTTCTCTATAATCCAATGCAATCCACGTATGACCATCACCACAAATGAGCACAAGGCCCTCAGGCAATTCCCATTCTTCTATTAAATAATCACTATCCATAATGCCTTCATTTTTGGCAATTCCTCTTAAATGATCAAATGACACATGATCCTCTGCCATCCATTCGGCTGATCCGTTGGAAAAGCGTTATGCAGGGTATAACCGCCATTTTGTTCGAGAATCAGTTGCTTATATGTATCTGGCAGGATGACGCCTAGCTTCTTTTCCGCTTTTGCAATGCCTTTCTCATTGATTTTCTTAAATGTTTCTTCGCTTTCTCTATCTTTATCCCAAAATGGGTTCAAATAAAATACCTCCAATTGTTATTTCTATCTCATTTCACCATTTATAATAACTAGTTTAATAGTCCTATTTACAAAAAAAGAGAAGGGTTCCCCCTCCTCTTGTTGGTCATGATTGTTCTTGATTTCTCGCTTCAAATTCATCCAGCATTGCACGCACTTCATCTGTTGATGATGTGTTCATTAATTGATTTCTTAAGAAACTCGCTCCTCTGAATCCTTTCACATAAATCTTAAAGAAGCGGTGCAGTGCCTTGAATGGACGCAAACCTAGTGATGAGTATTGATCATGGAGATCAAGATGTAATCTTAAAAGACCGAGCAGTTCATCACTTGTATGCTCCTTCGGCTCTTTTTCAAAAGCAAATGGGTTATGGAAAATCCCGCGCCCAATCATCACACCGTCCACTCCATACTGTTCAGCGAGCTTTAAGCCTGTTTCACGATCAGGAATATCACCATTGATTGTCAAAAGAGTATCAGGTGCTACTTCATCACGAAGTTTTTTGATCTCAGGAATGAGCTCCCAATGCGCATCCACCTGGCTCATTTCCTTTCTTGTGCGAAGGTGGATCGATAAATTCACAATGTTTTGCTCCAAAATGTGTCTAAGCCATCCGCGCCATTCATCGACTTCGGTAAAACCAAGTCTTGTTTTGACGCTGACAGGTAATCCCCCTGCTTTTGCCGCTTGAATCAGCTCTGCCGCAACGTCTGGACGAAGAATCAATCCGCTGCCCTTTCCGTTTTGCGTGACATTCGGGACAGGACAGCCCATATTAATATCAAGCCCCTGAAATCCTAACTCCGCCATTCCAATGCTCATCTGTCTAAAGTTCTCAGGCTTGTCTCCCCAAATATGAGCAACAATCGGCTGCTCATCCTCTGTAAACGTTAAACGCCCCTTCACACTTTGAATGCCATCAGGATGGCAATAGCTCTCACTGTTCGTAAACTCTGTAAAAAACACATCCGGTCTCGCCGCCTCACTCACAACATGACGAAACACAACATCTGTCACTTCTTCCATTGGTGCTAATATAAAAAATGGCCGCGGTAAATCACGCCAGAAATTTTTACTCATCTTTCATCCAATTCCTCTCATGACATAGCGCCTAAAGGGCATGTCCTTCTGTAAATTCTTTCAGCAATTTTTATCATTATATACTTTAATATGAACCGTGCAAAATTGCAAAAAAGGACATTTGGTGATGAATTGCGGGATAAAAATATTAATTCCACTTCCAAATATCATTTTTTAGGCCGATTGAACATACAAAAATAAAAACATCCCGATATCAATGTTTTTCACAGAATCGGGATGTCACAATATATTACTGATTAATCACAAGACTTGCTACACATTCTACATGGTTGGTATGCGGAAACATATCCACAGGCTGCACTTCCTCTGTCACATACCCGCCATCTTCAAGAATGCGCAAATCACGAGCAAGCGTCCCAGGATTACAGGAAACATAAACAACTCGTTTTGGTTTCATCTTTAAAATGGTGTCAAGCAGTGCTTCGTCACAGCCTTTTCTTGGCGGATCAACGACTAATGTATCTGCTTTAATGCCTTCTTTGTACCAATTCGGAATAACCGCTTCTGCTTCACCGACTGCGAATTCAACATTGTTGATTCCGTTTAAGGCAGCATTGCGTTTTGCATCTTCAATTGCTTCTGGAACAATTTCAACCCCATATACTCTGCCTGCTTTTTGTGCGAGAAATAAGGAAATCGTACCGATTCCACAGTAAGCATCGATGACGGTTTCTTCGCCTTGTAGCTCTGCATATTCAAGCGCTTTGTCGTAAAGTACCTTTGTTTGGGCTGGGTTCACTTGATAAAATGAGCGGGCTGAAATGGCAAATTTGATGTCGCCAATCGTGTCATAAATGTATTCTTCGCCCCATAAAACGGTTGTTTCGTCTCCGAAAATGACATTTGTTTTCTTTGAATTCACGTTTTGTACAATTGACCGAACGTGTGGGAAGCGTGCTATAATCTGCTCAATCACCTGCTGCTTTTGCGGAAAGTCAGCTGTTCTAGTCACAAACACAACCATCATTTCACCTGTTGCCATACCGTAGCGAACCATCACATGACGCAGCCAGCCTTTGTGCCGCTCTTCGTTATATGCTTTGATGCCAAACGCATTGCATATGTCTTTTACTGCCTGTACCACTTCGTCGTTTTCTGACTGCTGAATCAAACATTTTTCCATATCAATGATTTCATGGGTACGCTGCTGATAAAAACCTGCAACAAGTCCGCCTTCTCGTTCGCCAACTGGAACTTGTGCTTTGTTTCGGTAATTCCAAGGGTCTTCCATGCCGAGTACAGGATGAACTTTTACACGGCTCATATCAAGCTTGCCGATCCGCTCTAAAACGTCCTTTACTTGTTTCTGTTTAAATAGCAGCTGGCCTTCATAGCTCATATGCTGAATTTGGCAGCCGCCGCACTGTTTGTAAATGGGACATGGCGCATCTTGCCTGTGCTGACTTTCCTTTGTCAGCTCCATAAGTCGTCCAAAAGCAAATCCTTTTTTGACTCGTGTGACTTTGATTTTCCCTTGTTCGTCAGGAAGGGCATTCGGTACAAAGACAGGGAATCCTTCAATTTTCGCTACACCTGCACCTTCATGCGTTAAGTCTTCGAAGGTTACATTGTAGTATTCATTCTTTTCAACAGGCGGTTTCATTTTCACCAATTTTATCACCTCATTTGCAAAGAAAAACTTGGCCGCCATAAGGAACCAAGTTCAGTCTTCACCCTATTTTTTCAGCTGTTGCTTTTGGCACAATAAATTCAATATGGCGATACAGGTTTTCAAATTCACCTGGCAGCATGCCGCCGTATTCACCATCTAAATTCAATTGCATTTTATCTTTTACATCTACCTTCACGCGATTCGCTTTTGCGTAGATGACATTGTTATCATGAATATGCTCGCCTCTAAGAGCAAGGCTGACCACTCGAATGGCTTCTGCTAAATTGACCTTCTTTAGAATAATCAGGTCAAACATCCCATCATCTAAAATGGAATCTGGCGCTAGTTTTTCAAACCCGCCTACTGAGTTTGTGAGTGAAACAAGAAACAGCATGATTTCTCCATGAAACAATTTGCCGTCATATTCAATTTCGACTTCTGTCGGGCGGATAGAAGGAAGCATCTCCATGCCTTTTAAATAATAAGCAAGCTGTCCAAGCATGGTCTTCAGCTTACTAGGCACCTCATAGGTGAGCTCTGTTAACCGGCCGCCGCCAGCAATATTAATAAAATAATGGCCATTGACTTTACCGATATCAAGCGGCTTCGCTACACCCTCAATAATGGCATCTGTCGCTTTTAAAACACCTTCTCGTGGAATGCCAAGTGCTCTTGCGAAGTCATTTGTCGTTCCAACTGGAATAATTCCTAGTTTCGGTCTTTTTTCAAGCGGTGCTAGTCCGTTGACGACTTCATTGATCGTGCCGTCTCCACCTGCTGCTACAATTAAATCAAAATCTCTCTGTGCGGCTTTTTCTGCTGCTTGCGTAGCATCTCCTGCACATGTCGTCGCATGACAAGAAGTTTCATAGCCAGCTTGTTCAAATTTTTGCAAAACCTGCGGTAAATTCTTCTTGAAGAGTTCACGCCCAGATGTCGGATTGTATATAATTCGAGCACGTTTCATTCATCATCATCCTATATTCATTATGCAATCTATTTTCACCACTAACAACCTTTAATTATACTATGAGATTTGAAAATGGCAACAAAACAACCACCTAATATGTGAAATCTCCTACCACATTTCCCGCAGCAAGAAAGCATTCTGATAAGATAAAAGAAAACGCTGTAAAGGATGATATGCGATGAAAAAGCCTGTCTATTTTAATCATGACGGCGGTGTTGATGACCTCGTCTCTTTATTTCTTCTCCTTCAAATGGAACATCTGAAAGTCATCGGAATGTCTGTGATTCCTGCTGATTGTTATTTAGAGCCTGCTCTCAGTGCATCTCAAAAAATCATTGATCGCTTCAGTCCTTATGAAATTGAAGTTGCTGCTTCAACTTCTAGAGGCGTCAATCCATTTCCGAAGGAGTGGCGTATGCATGCTTTTTATGTAGATGCTCTGCCAATTTTAAATGAAAAAGGCACTGTTGATACAAAGGTGTCCAAGCTGCCAGCACACCTTCACCTGATTGAAACGGTTAAGAAGGCAAAAGAACCTGTCACCCTGCTCTTTACTGGTCCGCTCACTGATCTGGCACGTGCTTTAGAAGAAGATCCTTCAATCTCTAATAAAATTGAGAAATTGGTGTGGATGGGCGGCACGTTCCTTGAAAAAGGCAATGTTGAAGAACCCGAGCATGACGGGACAGCAGAATGGAATGCATTTTGGGACCCTTATGCTGTGAGCACTGTCTTTCAGGAACCGTTCCCTATTGAAATGGTCGCACTTGAAAGTACAAATCAAGTCCCGCTTACACTTGATGTACGTCAGCGCTGGGCTTCTCTTCGTTCTCATATTGGAATAGATTTTATCGGACAATGCTACGCCTTTTGTCCGCCGCTCATTCATCATGAAACGAACTCGACTTACTACTTATGGGACGTGCTGACAACGATCACTCTTGCTTCCTCATCATTTACTCGCTCAAAAAAAGTGAACGCAATCGTTTATACCGAGACGCCTAGACAAGGACGCACCGAAGAGCATCCAGATGGAAAATCAATTCAAGTGATTGACCATGTCGATCGTGATGCCTTTTTCCACGCATTTGAAGAGCTTATGAGAAAAGCTGTTTGTCAGATTTCAAAATAAAAAAAAGCCCCACCAATACACGGGGCTTTCAAATAATTTACAAAGGGCTGAAATGATCTTTATTTTAGCCCTTTGTCTTCTTTTCAGCGTGATAGAAAACCTTTGCAGTCTAGGAAGGACGAGTACCGAAGCGGAGCGAATTTAATATTCGTGAGCACCGGCACGCAGTCCTGACAAAGAATGCGAGGGTTTGTCTACACGCTGAAAGCCCCGCCAATGAGCGGGGCTTCCTCTTATTCTTCTTCTGCGTACTTTTTCTTACGTCTAAACTTGCTTAACATTTCATACACGATTGGCACGATGACCAATGTGAGAAGTGTAGAACTTGTTAACCCGCCAATTACGGTTACGCCAAGTCCTTTTGATACGATCTGGCTTCCGCCTTCAAATCCTAATGCGAGTGGCAGCAGTGCACCGATCGTCGCAAGTGCCGTCATTAAGATCGGGCGTAATCTTGTTGTTCCAGCTTCAAGTAATGCTTCTCTTGTTGAGAGACCTTCTTTTTCTTTATGAATCACGCGGTCAATCAAGACAATGGCATTTGTTACAACGATACCGATCAGCATGAGCAATCCAATCATGGCATTTAAGCTGATGGTTTCTTTTGCTATAAACAATCCAAGCAGTGCGCCAATAATCGTAAATGGCAGTGAGAAGAGAATCGCAAATGGTGCAAGTCCTCCGCCAAATGTGATGACGAGAACGAGATACACAATGGCAATCGCTGCAAGCATTGCAAGGCCAAGCTGTGTAAAGGATTCCTCAATATCCGCACTTACGCCGCCTGTGTCAATCGTTACGCCAGATTTTAGATCAAGCTTGTCGACTTTCTTCTGAACATCCTGCGTTACACTTGAGACGTCGTCTGTTGTCATGTCACCAGACACTTCTGCGTAGATTTTCCCATCACGTTTTGTCACCGTATTTGCTGTCGAACCATCTTTTACTTTTACGACATCACCAATTCGGACTTCTTGCCCTGTTGGTGTGGTGATCTTTTTATTTTCTAAATCTTTTTTGCTCTTATATTCATCTTTTTCCGTTTGAAGCTTCACGTCAAGTTCTTTGCCGTCCTCTGTGACTTTCGTCAGTGTTGTTTCGCTATTTTGAGGTGCAATCGCTTGAGCGATTTGTGAAGCAGTTAGACCTAGTTTCGCTAGTTTTTCTTGATCTGCATTAAATGTATATTCATCGTATTTCTCAGATAAGCTTGTGCTGACATTTTTCAGGTTTTTCTCATCTTTTAAGATGTTCTCAACATCTTTTACTGTGCCTTCAATATCACTTGCTTTATCCCCGTACACATAGTACGTCACCGTATTGCTTGCACCAGCAGATGAGAAGTCTTGTGATTTCCATTCCCCTTTAGATGCTTTATCTTGCAGGGCTTTGACCACGCGGTCTTTTTCTTTATCAAAGTTTGGCGTGTCATCATCATATTGTACGAAGAATAACGCACCGTTAGAGTTACCGCCAACACTTGCTGTCATGGCATTTGAAGAGCCTAGTGAATACTGAACTGTATTGACATGGTCACGTTTCATCAAATAATCTTCAGCTTTTTTCGTTTCATCAATTGCTTGCTCTCTCGTTTGTCCAGGCTCTGGCGTGTATGTCACCATGGCCGTTTTCTCTGCTTCCTGTGGTAAGAAGCTGACACCGACAAGTGGTGCTAAGAATAAGCTTCCGACAAGCATAAGAATGGCAATTCCTGATGTGATCCATTTATGGTTGAGTGTCCAATTAAGTACACGTCTATAACCGCCAGCAAGTTTGCTTGGTTTATGTTCTTTTACTTTTTTCGCTGTGCCGTAGAGATTCTTTTTAAATAGACTGTGTGCCATCATTGGAACAATTGTAATGGCGACAAGCAGTGAAGCAAGTAACGCAAACACAATCGTTAGGGCAAATGGGATGAATAGTTCACCAATCATTCCACCTACTAATGCTAACGGTAAGAATACTGCAATTGTCACAATGGTCGAAGACATAATCGGGATAAACATTTCTTTTGTGGCTTCTCTGACGAGTGCCTTGCCTTTTAATGGTTCATCCTTTAATGCCATTCGTCGATAGATGTTTTCTATGACCACTATCGAGTCATCGACAACACGCCCAATGGCGACGGTCATGGCACCAAGTGTCATGATATTTAATGTAATATCCAGCTGATTTAATAATAAAACAGCAATCAACAGAGATAACGGAATGGAAATGACCGAAATTAATGTTGATTTGATATCTCGAAGGAACAACATAATGATAATGATCGCAAAGATTGCTCCGATGATCGCCTTGTTCAGCATTGTGCTGACAGACTCTTTAATCGGTCCTGCTTGATCATATGTGGTACTTACTTTGATGCCTTTGTTGTCTTTTTTAAATTTCTCAAGCTCTTTTGTCACTTCTTCTGCTACACTCACTGTGTTGGCATCAGAGCCTTTAACAATTTGCAGACCGATACTGTCTTTTCCGTTCGTTCTAGAGATCGATTCTGCATCTTTTACGACTTTAATATCTGCTATCTCAGATAGCTTGATCGTCGGCAGCTCTACAGATTGACTGCTTGCTGCACCTGCTTGCTGCTGAGCTGCTGCTTGCTGCTGACTTGCACTTCCAGCCTGCTGCTCCGCACCTTGCGCACCTGGGTTTTCTGAGCCGTTAGAAGGTGCTCCAGCTCCAGCGCTTCCCGCACCGCCGCCTGCACTTGGTGTGACTGGAATACGCATGTTTTTCAAATCTTTGACGCTTAAAATATTGCCGTCCACGACAACTGATTTTTGTTTGTTGCCAAATGTGTATAGACCTAATGGTACATTCACATCAGAGCCTTTGATCATGTTTTGGACGGTATCTTCATCTAGACCGTATTCTTTCAATTTCTTTTGTTTAAACGAAAATTCTACTTCTTTGATTTGCTGTCCTGAAGTTTCGACAGAAGAGACACCGTCTAATCCTTGAAGTGAAGGAACGAGATCATTTTCTACTTTTTGTGTAAGGTCTTGTAATGATTCTTTATCACCAGAGACACTAAGAGCTAGGATTGGAATCGCATTAATACTAAAGCGTGCGATTTTAGGTTTTTCTGCATTTTCAGGGAAATCGATATTGCTAATCGCATCTTCAATTTCCTTTTTTGCTTCATCCATGTCTTTGTTGTAATCGTACTCGATTTGAATGGATGATGCATTTTCAAATGAATTAGAAGTGACCACGCTGACCCCATTGAGGTTTTGAATCGATTTTTCAATTGGATCTGTCACCTTATCTGATACTTCGTCCGGCGTTGCGCCAGGGTACGTTGTAGAAACCGTAATGACTGGCGTGTTGATATTAGGGATTGATTCTTGTTTCATATTCAATCCGGCATATAGACCAGCAACTGTTACGATAATCGTCATGAGCCATACAGCGAACTTATTCTTTAATACAAAATTGATGATCGAATTCATTATATCCTCCATTTTCCTTTATGTATTGACTGACTGGTCATTCTATATCATAATAAACGGTGATATACAATGCCGTCAACCATTTCACTTGCGTTTGACGTAACATTCTAAAGCTGAAGGGGCCTTATTTCATGAACGAAAAAAAAGAAAAAATCATTAAAGCAAGCATCCAATTGTTTGCGAAAAAGGGTTTTTCTTCTACGACCATTCAGGAAATTGCAGATGAATGCGGAATATCAAAAGGCGCATTTTATTTACATTTCAAATCAAAAGAACAGCTTTTCAACCGAGCGTTTGAATATTATATCGACACTTCGATGCAAACTATCGAAATGATTCGAAAAGAGAATCAGCATCTCGCGCCGAGAGAGATCTTTCAGAAACAAATCGCTGAACAGTTTCAGCATTTTGCTGAGAACAAGGATTTTATCATTCTGATCCTCAGCGAGAACATTATTCCGGAAAACCAGCAGATTAAAAAGTATTCAAAAACTGTGAAAAAGCAAATGAACGATGAAATTCAAATTTCCATCTTGACCACTTATGGACAGGAAATCGAACCATATATAACTGACCTGTCAGTCATGATTCAAGGAATTATCCAATCATATGTGCAGGTTCTGCTTTTACAGGATCAAATGAAATTATCATTTGATGAGCTCTCATCCTTTATACTCGAACGGTTTGATGATCTGGTTCACGGCTTGCTTCGTTCTCAGACGAAGCCGATTTTGAAGCAAAGCATTTGGGATGATGAAGCGCCGAGTGCTGTTTCCCTTCAAGAGGAGCTTCGCTTGTTAAAGATTGAGCATCTGCTTTCAGATGATACCGTTGTATCCATTGAAGTGATTGAAGAAGAGCTGGCAAAAGCTGAGCCTCGAAAGCCAGTCATCCAAGGAATGCTGACAAATTTAGAAAAGTGTGAGGAGCCTGCTGTTCTAAGAGCAGTGGAGCAATTGAAGCTGTTTCTTCAGTAACATGTCGTGCTGTTTTTCGATTTAGCTCACCTTTCCCCCTTCGAATGTGCACTTTCGCTTATGCTTCATTATAAGAAAAGATTCTCTAAATTGATATACGGCGGTGGTCTGAATCTATGTTAAGACCCTGTCATTTCAAGCAAAAAAACCGCCTGTTTCATCAGGCGGTTTTTTGCGATTTAGCGTTTTTTGATTTCTTCAAGGAGAATCTTGTTCACCATCGGCGGGTTAGCTTGGCCCTTCGATGCTTTCATGATTTGTCCGACTAAGAAACCAATCGCGCGGTCTTTACCATTTTTAAAGTCTTCAATGGATTGCGGGTTGTTATCAAGTGCTTCTGTGACAAGTTTGAGCAGTGCACCTTCGTCAGAAATTTGGACAAGTCCTTTTTCTTTGACGATTGTTTCTGCATCTCCTCCATTTTCAATGAGCTCTTTGAATACCTTTTTCGCAATCTTAGAGGAAATTGTTCCTTTTTCAATAAGCTTGATCATGCCAGCAAGTCCTTGCGGCGTTAGCTTTGTATCGTCCAGCTCTTTTTGAGCAGAGTTTAAGTAAGCAGATACTTCACCCATGAGCCAGTTCGATGCTTGCTTCGCTTCTGCACCTTCTGAAATGGTCGCTTCAAAGAAATCAGACATTTCTTTCGTCAGCGTGAGTACCATTGCATCGTATGCAGGGAGTCCAAGCTCATCGATATAGCGTTTGCGGCGCTCGTCTGGAAGCTCTGGGATCGATGCTCTTACACGTTCTTTCCACTCGTCATCAATGTACAGTTCCACCAAATCCGGTTCTGGGAAGTAGCGGTAATCATCAGATCCCTCTTTGACACGCATCAGGATCGTCTTTTTAGACGCTTCGTCATAACGGCGGGTTTCCTGTTCGATCAATCCGCCAGAAAGCAATACTTGCTCTTGACGCTTCTCTTCGAATTCAAGGCCTTTTTGTACGAAAGCGAATGAGTTCAAGTTTTTGAGCTCTGTCTTTGTACCAAACTCTTCACGGCCGATTGGGCGAAGAGAAATATTGGCATCACAGCGAAGTGAGCCTTCTTCCATCTTACAGTCAGAAACGCCTGTATATTGAATAATGGATTTTAATTTTTCTAAGTAAGCATACGCTTCTTCTGGCGTGCGAATGTCTGGCTCAGATACGATTTCAACAAGCGGTGTGCCTTGACGGTTGAAATCGACGAGTGAGTAACCGTCGCCTGTGTGCGTCAGTTTCCCTGCATCCTCTTCCAAATGGAGACGCGTAATACCGATTCGTTTTGTTTTGCCTTCTACTTCAATTTCAATCCAGCCGTTTTCACCGATCGGTTTATCAAATTGAGAAATTTGATACGCCTTTGGGTTATCAGGATAGAAGTAGTTTTTACGGTCAAATTTTGTATCTGTTGCGATTTCACAGTTCAGCGCCATGGCCGCTTTCATCGCAAAGTTCACCGCTTCTTTGTTCAGTACAGGCAGTACGCCAGGATAACCAAGGTCGATGACACTTGTTTGCGTGTTGGCAGCTGCACCAAAAGGTGTCGGCGAGCTTGAGAAAATTTTCGATTGTGTTTTTAGCTCTACGTGGACTTCAAGTCCAATTACCGTTTCAAAGTTCATTCTGATTCACCCCTTACAGTTCAGGTTTTGCTTTATGATGATCTGTTGCTTGCTCAAAAGCGTGAGCCACGCGGTACACTGTTCCTTCGTCAAAGTGCTTGCCGATGATTTGCAGTCCTAACGGAAGGCCATTTGCAAACCCACAAGGCACACTGATTCCTGGAACGCCTGCAAGGTTAACAGGGATCGTTAAAATATCGTTTGCATACATGGTTAGCGGGTCGCTTGTCTTTTCACCAATGTTAAATGCAGGAGTCGGCGTTGTTGGTCCTACAATGACATCATACTTTTCGAAAACATCTTCAAAGTCTTTTTTGATCAATGTACGGACTTTTTGCGCTTTTTTATAGTACGCATCGTAATATCCTGAGCTTAGCGCGAATGTACCAAGCATGATGCGGCGCTTCACTTCGTCTCCGAAGCCTTCAGAACGAGTATTTTTGTATAAATCAATCAAGTTGTCTGCATTATCTGTACGGTAGCCATAGCGGATGCCGTCAAAACGAGCAAGGTTTGCAGATGCTTCTGAAGAAGACAGTAAGTAGTAAGTCGCAAGCGCGTATTTAGAATGCGGAAGAGACACTTCTTCCCACGAAGCACCAAGTCCTTCTAATACTTTTAACGCTTGAAGAACAGATTCTTTTGCTTCCTCGCCAACACCTTCGCCAAGGTATTCTTTCGGCACAGCAATTTTCAAGCCTTTGATGTCGCCAGTTAATGAAGAAAGAAAATCTGGGACATCGACATTTGCGCTTGTTGCGTCCATTTGATCGACACCAGCAATTGCTTGAAGAACATATGCGTTGTCCTCTACATTACGTGTAATCGGACCAATTTGGTCTAATGATGAAGCAAATGCGATTAATCCGTATCTGGATACACGGCCATATGTCGGCTTAAGACCGACAACCCCGCAGAAAGATGCCGGCTGACGAATAGAACCGCCAGTATCTGAACCAAGTGAGAACGGTACTTCACCTGCTGCAACAGAAGCTGCTGATCCACCGCTTGATCCGCCTGGAACGGTGTTTAAATTCCATGGGTTTTTCGTCGCTTTGTAGCCTGAGTTCTCCGTAGAAGATCCCATTGCGAATTCGTCCATATTTAATTTACCGATTGTGACTGCTTCTGCGTCTCTTAAGCGGTTCACAACGGTTGCATCATAAATCGGATCAAAGTTTTGCAGGATTTTACTTGAAGCTGTTGTACGCAAATCCTTTGTAACAATGTTATCTTTCACACCGATCGGCATACCGAACAATAGGCCAAGCTCGTCCTTTTCACCAACTGCCTCGTCCAATTCCTTTGCATACGCACGTGCTTTTTCTTCGTCCAGTGCAAGGAATGCTTGTACTTTCCCGTCTACTTCATTGATTCGTTTATAAGACTCGTCCACTAAATCAGAAACAGACAGTTCCTTTTTATGTAAAAGCTCTTTTAATTCAGAAATTTTGTGATCAAACAGTGACATGTCTCGGGCCTCCTTTAGTCCAAAATTGATGGCACACGAATATAACCGTCTTTATGATCAGGCGCGTTTTTGACGACTGCCTCAATGGAAAGACCTTTATTCGGAACATCTTCTCTCATGACGTTTTTCATTTTTAATACGTGTGTAGTAGGTTCAACGTTTTCCGTATCTACCTCGTTTAACTGCTCTGCAAATGAAATGATGCTATCAAGCTGTTCTGTAAACATCTCAGCTTCTTCTTCTGTAATCGCAAGCCTTGCTAAATGGGCAACGTGCTTGACTTCTTCTATTGAAATTCTTGACATGCAGGTTCACCTCCAAAAATGATGCGTACTCGTGGTCATGATCATAAGTCATATACACTTTATCATATCAAATTTTACTGTTCTAAAGCAACTTTACGAAGGTGCGGTGAAAGGTTCGTTTTCTTGAAAACGTCTTCTTATCAAACCAATAAATGAAATATTCATCAGGTGACTTTTTATTTTTCAGAAAATTTTTACTTTTGTTTATTTTTGTAATCGCTTACATACTGGTTCTTATCACCGATCTGTCCATTTTTTCTTCAAAATGAAGAGGTTTAGGCAGGTTGATCACTTGGGAATACTCTGTTAGGTTAAGTAACCATAGCAGTGAGCGGGACAGTCAAGCAAAAAAGCTGCCATCGCTCTTCTGTATATTTTGATTGAGGTGATGTCAAATTAATACGAAAAAGGTGAGAACACAAAATGAGTATTGAAGTTACAATTTCCTTATCTATTTATTTTATCGGGATGCTTGCCATTGGCTGGTATGCATTCAGGAAAACACATGATTTAAATGATTATATGCTTGGCGGACGCGGGCTTGGCCCATTCGTTACGGCCCTTTCAGCAGGTGCTGCGGACATGAGCGGATGGATGCTGATGGGTGTGCCAGGTGAGATGTATAAAACAGGTTTATCGACAGCCTGGCTTGCGATTGGTTTAATCGTTGGTGCTTACTTGAACTACCTCATTCTTGCACCTCGTTTACGTTCTTATACAGAGATTGCGGATGATGCGATTACGATTCCTGATTTCTTTGATAAACGATTCAAAGGATCATCTGCTTTATTAAAAGCTGTTTCAGCCGTCATCATTTTAATTTTCTTTACGCTGTATACATCGTCTGGGATGGTATCAGGCGGACGTTTATTTGAGTCAGCATTCGGTGCTCACTACATGTTTGGACTGATTTTGACGTCAAGTATTGTCATTTTGTATACATTGTTCGGCGGATTTTTGGCAGTGAGCTTAACGGACTTTGTCCAAGGAGCTATCATGTTTTTAGCATTAGTGCTCGTGCCGATCGTTGCCTTTACACAATTAGGCGGACCTGTTGCTACATTCCAAGATATTCAACAGATTGACCCTAAATTGCTTGATATTTTTAGAGGAACGAGCGTCATTGGCATTATTTCCTTCCTTGCCTGGGGACTAGGTTACTTTGGACAGCCGCATATTATCGTGCGCTTTATGGCCATTACGTCTGTTAAAGATTTAAAACCAGCACGCCGAATTGGAATGAGCTGGATGATTATTTCAGTGATTGGATCACTGTCTGTCGGTTTAGTGGGTGTTGCCTATGTTCATGAAACGGGTATGAATCTTGCTGATCCTGAAACCATCTTTATCGTTTTTTCTAAAGTATTGTTCCATCCATATATCACTGGATTTTTACTTTCTGCCATTTTAGCTGCGATTATGAGTTCAATTTCGTCTCAGCTGCTTGTCACAGCAAGTGCCATGACAGAAGATCTATACAGAACGTTCTTTAGAAAAACAGCATCAGACAAAGAGCTCGTCATGATTGGCCGGATGTCTGTACTCGTTGTCGCTGTGATTGCTCTCTGCCTTTCACTTAACCCAAGTGACACCATTCTTGACCTTGTCGGTTATGCTTGGGCAGGATTTGGTTCTTCATTTGGTCCAGTCATCTTGCTTTGCCTATACTGGAAACGAATGAATCATCACGGTGCCCTAGTTGGAATGATCGTTGGTGCAGTTGTGGTTCTGACATGGATTACAACAGGCCTCAACCATGCCACAGGTATTTATGAAATGATTCCAGGCTTTACCCTTAGTGGATTAGCTGCCATTATTGTGAGCTTATTGACAAGTAAGCCGTCAAAAGCATCAAAACAGCTATTTCACAAAATGGAAGATCATCTTGAAGAAGAAACAAAATAAAGAATTGAAGAGTCATCTGCCCTATGCGGATGACTCTCTTTTTAAATAAAATAAAAAGCTTTTCTTTCTTCAGAAACTGAATAAAATAAGAGTTGTGCAGCCATATGGGCTGTGAGAAGATCATATACATGTTGTGAAACGTACATGAAGTGAAAGGAGCGATACGCATGTTTTGGACAATTGAATGGGATACAGTCTTAAAATTAGCCGTGGCCACCTTAATCGGTCTGATTATCGGGCTTGAACGAGAGCTGAAGAAAAAGCCCCTCGGCTTAAAAACGTGTATTGTCATTGCTGTCAGCTCCTGCGTCTTAACCATCATCAGCATTGATGCAGCCTACAATTTCCCTCGAGTCTCTAAGCTTCAAATGGACCCACTCAGGTTACCGGCGCAAATTATATCTGGTGTTGGTTTTATTGGAGCAGGTGTGATTCTTCGAAAAAGCAATGATGTCATCTCAGGACTCACGACTTCTGCGATGATATGGGGAGCAGCAGGACTGGGGGTTGCAACAGGTGCAGGATTTTATAAAGAAGCCTTCCTCAGTCTTTTCTTTATTCTCATTAGTGTCGAATTCCTGCCATGGCTCTTCCAGCGGATCGGACCGATTCGTCTGCAGGAAAAAGAAATCCGCATCAGAATGTCTCTTTCTGACCGAAACCGCATGACCGATATTTTAAAAGAAATGAAAGCCCTCAATATCCGCATTCATTCTGTACGAATTGATGATTTAAAAGAAAAGGACTATCCGATCATGGAAGTACGTGTACGAGTGCATAAAGACCGCTATACAACCGATGTGTACTTTGATATTAAAGATCTAGAAGGCGTCGTTGGCGTGAAGTGTGATACGGTGTAGTCATAAAAAACCCCTTGCTGTTTGACACAGCAAGGGGTTTCTTTTATCGGGCCAGCTGTTGAAAGTCAAAAGGAGTAATTGGTGTTTTTTGCTCAATTTCCTTTCGAAAACATGACAGCATGGCTTTTTGGTCAGAAGTCATTGTTTGGAGATCAAATGCTTGATGTAAAAGCCCATAAATAAGCATATGACGCAGCATGAGAAAATCAGGGATTGTTGCCAGCCACGCGTCATCAAGCTCATTCTCCTGTCGATAGCCTTTTAAAAAATGACTCATAAATTCTGCCGTAAATTCAGCTTTATCATCATATGGAATCACTGGATACCAAAGAACATTGTATAGCAAAATACTAATATCATTGATAAACCAGTGATATCCAATATCATCAAAATCGAATGCGATAATCTCTCCTTGATGATAATGGAAGTTCCCGTGATGCAAATCGGCATGCACCAGCCCATACACATCCTTCGAAATTCGGAGCTGGTGAAGCTTTTGCATCAGTTCATCTTTTCTTCGCAAAACAACCGTTTGATCAGACGGAATATATTGATCAAGCTTTAATTGCTCCTCTTCATACCACTCTTGACGCTTATAAAGAGGATCTTTTACTTGATATCGTTTTGTTATTTGATGCATTCGTCCTGTATAGGACCCTAACGCTTCAAACAGCTCCCCATTCCAATCTCCTTCATTCACTTTTCTCCCCGGTGCTTTTTCATACACACGGAGTAAAAATGCGCCTCCGGCTTGATCAGGAATGGTTTCAACGTCTTTTCCTCTTGCTGATGAAATCGGCTTTGCTACGGAAATACCATGATGAGACAGGAATCGAATCCAGTCCATTTCTCCTAAAATATATGTGGGTGAACGACGAATGGTATGGGTGATTTTTAATATATAATTCTCCCCATTCATTGCCTTATATTCATACACATAATTTTCTGCATCGGCTAGAAATGTGACTTGGTCAAGCTGAAATTTATACAAGTGAGCCGCTTTCTTTAAGACTTTCTGTTCATCGTATCGTGCTTTTACTTCTTTATGCATGCTGATTCTCCTTTATCGTCTTTTTAAATGTTCTTGACGGTAATCAGCATTATACGAGCATCAACATACCTGCCTTTCTTCTTGGTTTCTACTAATATTTTGACAAGAGTTTGGAAATCCCTCTTATTTAGTCATATATATGAACAGTCGGTTCTTTGTCTTCAGCATTTTTCGTGATCAGGGCTTCTTGTTGATCAGAAGATGTGATGTTGATTTCAATATTGGTACTCTTGTAATAATCCATGACTTCACCGGTTAAATATTGTGTGAAGGCTACGACTTCCGTTTTTCCATAGAACTGCATTGGAATTTCGATTTTCATTTTTTGCAGGTTGCCGTTTTTGTAAAAGCCTTTTCCTACAACACCAGTGTAATTCGGGAAGTAGTCTTCGACCTTTGTCTTGAAGCGGTCAAATCGCTCTGAATCATCTTTGTAGCTGCTTTTCGCATTATCTGAAGGGAAGAATACATTCTCCTCATTGAGCGTATCCCAATTTCCGATATCAGCAGAGCCTGCTTTCACATCCGTTTTGGCGATAAAGTTACCTGGAACGATAGATGATTTTGGTGCTTGCTTATAAAGGGCAATCATGACAGGCACTTTTTGCAGTCCGTCCATTTGACGAATGCGCTTAACCACTTGTTCAGCGATTTTTTCACCCTCTGCCAAAAGTTTCTTTGAATTTTTCGATGAATCGATGGTCACCTCTTGCTGCGGGTCACCGATCTTTTCACGGTAATAATAAACAGAGTTCAGTGCAAGACCAATGACAACTCCGCCAAGCTGTAAGCTGTTTTTGTCTTTTCGAATTAAGTAATTATGCTCTAGCATCGAAGCTAAGTAGATAGGACTATTTTCATTTTTAGACTTTGTTGAACCTGAGTTTGGAAGAGCAGGATTTAAGCCTAGATTCTTAAAGTCTTTATCTTCTTTTTCTGCCTTTTTCAGATCACTGCCTGTTTTTTTGCGTGCCAGCCAGCTGAGAACGGTGTCCTCATCTAAATGCTGTCCTTCTTGGAAAAGATAGTCGTTTGTATTAAATGACTCTGTTGCGAGGCGCATGAGTCCTGTTTCAAATTCATCAATGTCCAAGCGTGTGTTGAGACGCTCCGCTGTTAAACCTCTCGCAGCTCCTTGTTTAAACGGCAGCACCATTTTGTAATAGGAGTCTGAGATATTGTACATCGGGATGATGGCTGTTTCCTTTGTTTCCTTCGTTTCATCCGTTTTTTGTGTGACCTCTTCCTCTTCCTTTCCCCCAAAAGGTGCACACGCTGACAATACCAGTGTGAGCATTGTCAGCAGCAATAACAACTTTTTCAATAGAAAACACTCCTCTTATTTCTTTAGCTCCTCGAGCATTTTAGCTTCGTCCCAAATTTCAATATTGAGTTCTTCTGCCTTTGTCAGCTTACTCCCCGCTGCTTCTCCGGCAATGACTAGATCTGTTTTTTTACTCACACTGCCTGCCAGCTTGCCGCCTAATGCTTCGATCGCTGCTTTTGCATCGTTTCGAGCCATTTCTTCTAACTTTCCTGTCAGCACAATGGTTTTTCCTGCAAAATAGGAATCACTTTCTTCTGCTTTTACCGGCTTTGGCCCTGTATAGGTCATATTGACTCCAAGCTCTTTTAGTTCGTTCAGCAGATCGAGTATTTCTTCTTTCTCAAAGTACGTGACGACGGCATCAGCCATTTTTTCACCAATTTCGTCGACTTCAAGTAATTGTTCTTTCGTTGCTTGCTTTAATTGATCGATGTTTTCGAAATGCATCGCCAAGGTCTTTGCCGCCTTTGAACCAATAAATCGAATGCCGAGTCCAAATAGTAAACGCTCAAGAGAGTTTTCTTTCGACTGCTCAATCGAACGCAGTAAATTGTCGACAGATTTTTCGCCCATTCGTTCAAGCTGAATGAGCTCTTCTTTCGTTAAACGGTAAAGGTCTGACACACGAGAAACGAGCTGTTCCTTGAAGAGCTGTGTAATGACCCGCTCGCCAAGCCCATCAATATTCATTGCATTACGGGAAACGAAGTGAATGAGACCCTCACGTATTTGGGCAGGACATTCTGGATTGATGCATCGCAAGGCCACTTCGCCTTCGATTCGCACCAGCTCACTATGACACTCTGGACATTCAGTTGGCATGTGAAACGGCTTTTCTTCGCCTGTACGCTGATCGACAAGGACACCTGCGACTTCAGGAATAATATCGCCGGCTTTTTTCACAATCACCTGATCAAAATAGCGAATATCCTTTTCTTTGATCAAATCTTCATTATGAAGAGATGCACGCTGCACTGTCGTCCCTGCTACTTTGACAGGCTCAAGAATCGCTGTTGGTGTAATTACGCCTGTACGCCCGACGCTTAGTTCAATATCAAGCAGCTTCGTTACGACCTCTTCAGCCGGAAACTTGTACGCAACCGCCCAGCGCGGGCTTTTTGCTGTAAAGCCGAGTTCTTCCTGCTGAGCCAGTGAATCGACTTTAATGACAATTCCATCGATTTCATATGAAAAATCGGCACGCTTTACTTTTAATGTTTCAATGAGGTCGATGACTTCTTCGATCGTTTGGCACATCCGTCTTTCTTTGTTTGTTTTAAAGCCAAGTTCGTCGAGAAGATCAAGTCCTGCGCTTTGCGTTTCAACACCAATTTCATCAAGCTCCGCTATACTGTAGACGAATATATCAAGGTTTCGTTTCGCTGCAATTTTCGTATCAAGCTGACGAAGTGAACCTGCAGCCGCATTACGCGGGTTTGCAAACGGCTCTTCTTCGTTTTGTATTCTTTTTTCATTTAATGCTTCAAAAGAAGGTTTTGGCATAAATGCCTCGCCTCTCACTTCAATCGACAGAGGGCGTTTGATTTTAAGCGGGATGGAACGAATCGTTTTGAGGTTTTCAGTAATATCCTCCCCCGTTGTTCCATCTCCGCGTGTCGCTCCTCGGACAAACACGCCATTTTCATAACGGAGAGAAACAGCGAGTCCATCAATTTTCAGCTCGACATTGTATGCGATATCGTCACCGACTGCTTGACGAACCCGGCGGTCAAAATCAAGAAGGTCCTGTTCATTAAACGCATTCCCAAGGCTGAGCATCGGTGTGCCGTGACGCACTTTTTGGAAGGCGTCTAAAACAGCGCCGCCTACTCTTTGTGAAGGAGAATCCGCTGCTTTTAAATCAGGGTGCTCTTCCTCCAGAGAAATCAGCTCACGCATCCGCGCATCATATTCAGCGTCAGGAACACTTGGACGATCAAGTGTATGATATTCGTAGTTGTATTGATTCAAAATCTGGTGCAGTTCCTCGATCCGGCGTTTCGCTGCTTCTTTATCCATCTGCTTCTTCCTTTCAATTCATCCGTTTTGTCCTATCAGTTTATTGCTTCTCGATTGGTGCAAATGCTGCGAGAAGACGTTTAATGCCTGTCGGGCTTGGGAACGCAATATCAAGCTCTGTGCTGTCTCCGCTGCCTTTCACACTCACAACCGTACCAACGCCCCATTTTTTATGGGCCGCTTTATCGCCCACAGCCCAGCCAATACTGCCGCCGCCTGTGTTTTGAATCGTTTGAGTTTGCGGACGTGAGACAGGTCCCCGTCTTTGCGGTCTTTCTCTTGTTTGGCCAAACGGTGTTTTTGTTTCTTTTTTCTCATTTAGGTTGTCCAATAAATCGGCTGGTATTTCTCGAATGAATCTTGATTCAAGGTTCATGTTTGTCCGGCCGAAAAGTGTTCTCATTTTTGCACTTGATAAATAAAGCTCTTCTTCAGCCCGTGTGATGCCTACATAAGCGAGGCGGCGCTCTTCTTCCATCTCTGCATCTTCCATTAATGAACGGCTGTGCGGGAAGACACCCTCCTCCATTCCCATTAAGAAAACAACAGGGAATTCTAGACCTTTTGCGGCGTGAAGTGTCATTAAGATGACGGCATCCTGATCTTCTTCTTCATTCTCATCCAGCTTATCAATGTCTGCGACGAGGGCGAGATCTGTCAGGAAGGTCACAAGTGACTTGTCCTCATTTTGTTCTTCAAAATTCTTAGTGACGGATAGAAACTCGTCAATATTTTCTAAGCGGCTTTGTGCTTCAATCGTTTTTTCGAGCTTCAGCGCTTCACGATAGCCTGTTTTCTCTAGAATTTCTTCTGTTAATTCAGTGACAGATAAATAGTCCTGCATGTTCGTCATTTGATCAATGAGCTGTTTGAACTCATCAAGCGCATTGGCTGCCCGTGCACTCAGTCCAATGAAATCCACCTGACCAAGTGCTTCAAACATAGACAGGTCATTCATCTCCGCATATGCTGCAATTTTATCAACAGATGTCGCCCCGATTCCGCGCTTTGGTACGTTGACAATTCGCGCAAAACTAATATCGTCATCTGGGTTTGCCACTAGGCGTAAGTATGCCAAAATGTCTTTGATCTCTTTTCTGTCATAGAACTTCGTGCCGCCGACAATATTGTACTGAATGTTGGCTTTCATTAACGTTTCCTCTATGACACGAGACTGAGCATTTGTCCGGTAAAGGATCGCAAAATCGGATAATTTGCGCTTTCCGCTCTGATGAAGCTGACGAATCTTTCCTGCGACAAATTGTCCTTCACCAAATTCATTATCTGCACGATAATAGGCAATCTTCGCTCCTTCATCATTTTCTGTCCAAAGATTTTTCGGCTTCCGGTTTGCATTGTTTTGAATGACCGTATTTGCGGCTTGCAAAATGCGTTTCGTCGATCTGTAATTTTGCTCAAGCAGAATCACTTCACTGGATGGATAATCTTTTTCAAAGGAGAGAATGTTTGTAATATCCGCTCCGCGCCAGCGATAAATAGACTGATCCGAGTCACCGACAACACATATATTTTGAAAGCGCTGCGCGAGCAGTTTCACAAGCATGTACTGTGCTCTGTTCGTATCCTGATACTCATCCACATGAATGTATTGGAATTTCCGCTGATAGTGCTCTAATACTTCAGGAATGCGCTCAAACAGACGAATTGTCATCATAATTAAATCATCAAAGTCGAGTGATTGGTTTTTGAGTAAACGCTTTTGATAATCTGTATAGACATCGCTGACCACTTGATCATAGAAATCACCCGCTGTTTTGGCGTATTCCTCTGCGTCAATGAGTTCGTTTTTTGCACTGCTGATGGAACCTAAAATGCTGCGCGGGTCAAACTTTTTAGGATCGATATTCCGTTCTTTTAAAATGTTTTTAATAACTGAAAGCTGGTCAGATGTGTCTAAAATAGAGAAGTTGCGATTCACACCAATACGGTCAATATCGCGTCTTAAAATACGGACACACATGCTGTGAAACGTAGAGATCCAGATGTCATCTGCGCCAGGCCCTAAAATTGCCTGGACACGTTCACGCATTTCACGTGCTGCTTTATTTGTAAATGTAATCGCTAAAATGTTCCACGGCGCCACATGCTTTTCTGCCATTAAGTAGGCAATTCGATGTGTGAGCACCCGTGTCTTCCCGCTTCCTGCTCCTGCCATCAACAATAGAGGACCGTCTGTTGCTTTGACTGCTTCTTTCTGCGCGTCATTCAGCCCTTCTAATAGATGATTCGATATTTCATTCATTCCATTCACCGCCAATTCGAACTTATGTTCTATTTTAACCCGTTTCGTCTTATTTGACTATGATGACTTTTTGACTGCTTCGACTGTCTTTAGAGCTTCTTTGAAATTGTCATAAATGACGTTTCCTACAACCACGACGTCTGCATGCTGGGAGAAGTCTTTTGCCTGCTTAGCGTTCTTAATGCCGCCGCCATAAAAAAGAACTGTTTCATCAAGCACTGCTTTTGTTTCTTTGACAAGCTCTATGTCTCCAAGCGTTCCGCTGTATTCCAGATAAAAAATGGGCAGCTTCATCAAATACTCTGCCACTCTTGCATATGCCCTGACGTCATCGATATCCAGCGCTGTATTTGCCTCTGTGAGCTTGGCCGCTTTACAATCTTCATTTAAGATGACATAACCTTCAGGCACAATCTCTTCCATTGACATCAAATCACCGAATTCCTTCATTGCGTCCTTGTGCAGCCCAACAATCCAGTCAGGGTGAGAGCTGTTTAAAACGGTCGGGATGAAATACAGATCAAAGCCAGGCACAATCATCTCATGTGTGGAGATTTCGAGCACACATGGCACTAGAAACCGGCGGACCTTTGACATCAATTGAAGCACGTTGTCCTCTGTCACATGATCACTTCCGCCAATCAATATGGCATCCGTCCCAGATTCGCAAATCGCTTCTAGCTGTTCATCGGAAATTTCTTTATTTGGATCGAGTTTAAAGACATGCTTCCACTCGGTAACATCATACATGAAAAACGTTCCTCCATTCGTTTCATTCCATTTAAATATTATAACAAAATCAAAGGCCGCAAAAAATGGGTAACCTCCTTTAGCTAAAAGTTTCATTCTTTTGAAAATGGGTGATCGTGACTTTACATAAAATTGCTGGAGAATAGATAAAAAATCCACTAGAAGAGGAGCTGAAAGAGGTTGTTATTTTGGCACTTTGTCACATGCTATTATACAATAAAGGAATATTTTACTATAGATTTAAAAACCATCTATTAAGCAGAGGTGACTCAGTTGAAAAGAACGATTACATATGAACAAAATATAGACATCGGATACATCTATATCACCCCGCAAGCGGAGCATATGAAAATCAAAGAAACCATTGAATTAGATGTCAATGAATGTGTCAATGTAGATATCGACCAAGAGGGCCGAGTGGCTGGCTTGGAGTTATTTTCAGAAGAATCCGAAGTCCTGCGGAACACACCGGTTTATGAGGATGAGCTTTCTTTACGTTTGACGGATCAGGAAATTCTCTCAACCTATCAACTGTCAGGCGTTGAATTCCAATTCTCAACACCTGATCACAATGGGCTGATCGGTTTTACTATTGTCGATCCAATTCGATATAACGTCAAATGATAAACAAGAAAAAACCGTTTTGATCTTTCAAAACGGTTTTTTCAAATTATTGTCTCACTTCATTAAAATAATGGACGGATGTCATGGCCCCTTCGTCGACCATCTTGTTGTCTTGGATATCTAATGGATCTGGGTGGCCGGCTTTTTCAGGAACCTTTTCATCTGACCGGAACATGCCTGCCCATTTTTTCAGATGCTGTTTATTTTTTACCGCTAATAACACAGCTCCTCCAACCCCTAATCCTGCAAGTACATACGCATTTGGACGCTTATTCATGTATGTTCCCTCCCCTTATGATCTTATTTGTAAGTTACCCCGCCTTTTCATTTCTAAACGTCACAATATGCTGATGTGGTTTCTCTTTCATTAAAAAGTGGAATAACAACAGCAATGAAAGAGAAAAGAGGGGATCTTCGTGACAACAACTTTAATTGTCATCGGCGCATTGCTAGTCATTTGTTTGATCATCCCAATCATTCTATTGATCTGGATTTGGATGAGGGATGAAAAACAAGAAGAACATTCAGTTCTGCGAAATTATCCGGTCATTGGAAAGCTGCGGTTTATCTTTGAAAAAATAGGACCTGAGCTTCGCCAATATCTGTTTCTGAATGACCGAGAGGAACTGCCCTTCTCAAGAAGAGAATACGAGCAGGCGGTCATGTCAGGGAAGTACAAAAGCCGGACGATGGGCTTTGGATCAAAACGTGATTTTGACAAGCCAGGCTATTACATTCGAAACGTTTTGTTTCCAAAGCAGCGAAATGAACTTCGCATCGATCAATCTGAAAAAATCAAAACGAAAGTGTATCAGATTGATCAAGACAATTTACTGAGAAGAAGTGAACATGTCAAAGAAGTCGAAGCAAATCCTTACTTTCTTCATCAAGAGGATGTACAAGTCATTGGCGAACATACATGTCAAAAGCCTTTCCATGTGAAAGGACTGATCGGTCAATCTGCCATGAGCTACGGCTCCTTAGGCGACAGGGCGATTACAGCTCTATCTTCAGGATTAAAAATGGCCGGCGGGACGTGGATGAACACAGGTGAAGGCGGGCTTTCTCCTTATCACCTCAAAGGCGGCGCAGATATCATTTGCCAGATTGGGCCTGGTTTATTTGGCGTTAGAACAGAGGATGGCGCATTTTCCTTTGAAGAATTCAAGAAAAAAAGCGAACACGAGGAAGTCAAAGCATTTGAACTCAAGCTGGCACAAGGAGCAAAAACACGCGGCGGTCATATTGACGGCGAAAAGGTGACGGAAGAAATAGCGAATATCCGTAAATTGCCGCCTCACCAATCCATTGACAGCCCAAACCGCTTTGAGATGTTCCACTCCATTCCTGACATGTTTGATTTCATTGAACAGCTGCGGAGTATAGGCGGAAAGCCAGTTGGAATCAAACTTGTTGTCGGACATAAAGAAAATATTGAAGAGCTCGCCAGCTATATGAAAAAAAGCGGGAAACACCCTGATTTCATTACAGTGGATGGCGGAGAAGGCGGTACAGGGGCGTCCTTTCATGAATTGGCGGATTCCGCAGGGCTGCCGATTTTCACGGCGCTCCCAATGGTTCATCAAATATTGAAAGAATACGGTGTCAGACATCAGGTGAAGCTCTTTGCTTCTGGCAAGCTTCTCTCGCCTGATAAAATTGCGATTGCCCTTTCAATGGGAGCTGACTTTGTGAATATTGCCAGAGGTCTCATGTTTTCAGTCGGATGCATTCGCGCCCAAGTCTGCCACACGAATAAATGCCCGGTCGGGGTCGCCACGACTGATCCAAAGCTGCAAAAGGGTTTATCGATTGAAGAAAAAAAATACCGAGTGTGCAATTATATCCTGTCTCTTAGAGAAGGTTTGTTTAATTTATCCGCAGCTGCGGGTCTAGAATCGCCTATTCATTTTAATGAAAAACATATTATTTTTAGACAAGAGAATGGCGAGACAAGCGAAGTGCCGATGTTCTCAGGCACACAGCCATCTGTCTAGCTCGAAAAGGTGCGGAAACGCGCCTTTTTTGTTAATATTTTTGATCAATCGCGTACTAAGTTTGCAAACAGTAGAGTTTAAGGAAATCATCTCAAGCGAAGACGGCATCTCCTATGAAGGAGAAAGATGGTTGATGGGCGAGCTAAAGTAAAAAAACAGGGACACTTTATCAGCCCCTGCCCGCCTTTTCATAAAAAAACTGCAAACAAGTCCATTTTTCGTGAAAAGGATTGTTTACAGTGAAAGCTGCTTTATTTTGTTTCGTTATTTTCCTGCTGTTCTGCTACGCGGTCAAGTGCCATCGTATAGGCATCGTTGCCATAGTTCAAGCAGCGTTTGACACGTGAGATGGTTGCAGTGCTTGCACCTGTTTCCGTCTCAATTTTATGATACGTGTTTCCCTCACGAAGCATACGCGCTACTTCAAGACGCTGTGATAAAGATTGGATTTCATTGATGGTACATAAATCATCAAAGAATCGATAACATTCTTCCAGGTCTTTAAGGGATAAGATGGAGTTGAATAACTGATCTAAGCTTTTGCCCCTTAATTTATCAATTTGCATCTTAATACATCTTCTCCTTTACTATTGCCACACCGCTTCGCACGATCTTCTTCTAAGAAAGCGGTATCTTTCCTGACTAATTTTTTTAAAACCTCAGCAATGAGCTTTGAACAGATCATGACAGGTTTGGTTCTACGCTGAAAATGCCGTCAGGTTCTTTCGTAAGCCGAAGCTTCTTTATCGTAAACAAATTCGACAAGTTCTGTCATTTTCCTTGTATGACAATCTGACAAACTTGTTTGCTTCCGGTATAAAGATGAATTCTGCTTGGTTAGGTCTTCTGCCCTCATATACAGGCTTTACGGAAAGCTCGGCGAGACCACAAATATGCGCCCCGCCTTGCTCGGGTTATTCAAAATATGTTGGCCGGTCAGCGTAACCGGCAAATTCATTTTACAATTAGAGTACTTCATTCGTCATGTCAAAGCCCTCTGCTTTGTCAACAGCTCCACATAAGATCATGATCACTTACATGGCAGTGAAGAGAACCATGGCTCACTTCTGCCCTATAACAGCAGTCAGAAATGCGGCAAAGATGATACAGCTCCACTCTGTTATATTTTAACGCATTATAGACGGAAAGAGTACAGTTTTTTTCATGACATCAAATATTCCTCTTGGTGTCACTCGAATATACGGCAAATGTGTACTTTGGAAAAAGACAAGTGTATCAATTGGGCAGTCAAATGGATAGCCGCGCTCAATGAGCAGCTCGCGTAATGTTTGTTCCTGCTGAAGAACAGTCTCAAACGGTTCAGCCGATGCACAGCCTGATAATTGCAGCGGGATTTCGTGCAAAATTTTCCCGTTCTCTGTGAGTACGATTCCCCCGCCAATTTCTTTCATCCGCTTATGTGCCAGCATCATATCTTCTTTATTTTTCCCGATCACTAAAATATCACCCGTGAGCGAAAATGAGCTGACAAAGCCCTGCACTTTATTTGCGAACCCTTTTAGCATCGTATTCACACGCCACTCACCTTTTCGGTCAATCAGGCTAAAGAAGCTTTGATCATGGTCACATGACAGCTGGTTGATTGAGTTATCAATTTCCACTGTATAAGGCTCCATGATGACAGCATTTCTCATCTTCACACCTAGCGGCATAGAGAATTGCAAATCACTCATCGTGAGGTCGTAGCTTAAATCTAATGGAGCAAGCCCGCCATTTTCCCATTTTGTTTCTTGGAATTGATGCTGGTTCTCGCCATCTAATTTGAGGATAACCCCTTTAGATATGACCGTTTCGGGATTTGGGTTCATTGGATCATCTAAAATATTCAAAGATGCCAGCCGGCCTGGGCCAACAACGCCTAATAAATCATCAATTTGATAGTATTTTGCAATGTTAAATGTCGCCATATTATACGCATCAATGATCGGCACGCCTTCTTCAAGGGCAATCGAAATCAAACGGTTAATCATGCCTTCCTCATAAAAGTGAGGGGCAGCACCATCTGTTGTATAGAAAAAGTGATCATAGTGTCTAAAGTCACGCTCATGCAGTTCTCTTAAAATGTTCACTAAATCTGGGCGGATGGAAGAATGCCGCAATGAAACATGATAGCCAAGGGACAAGCGTTTTAACACATCGTCGGCATTCATCGCTTCATGATCACTGTCCGCGCCAAACAGCTTCATTTTTGTTAGCGTTTTCTCAGAAGCTCCAGGGAAATGCCCTTCAATTCGTTTTCTCTGCTTCTTTGTTTCTTGCATGCAATATAAAATGAGATCATCACCGTCCATCAATCTTGGCCAGCTTGTTAATTCGCCGCCTTGGAGGACGTCAGGATGATCAATCCATTCCTTCCGGTAGTTGACTGGCAGCATCTCATCTTCATATCTGACTTCCGTTTGAAGATCGTATCTGGACCACCAGAAATACTGAAATGGCTGCTTTTTTAATTCACATAGGGTGGAAAGCGCTTTCTTTTCATTGCTTTGCAAAAGAAGAAATAAGTTATCGCTGACCATCGTTGTTGTGCCAAATTGAGACACATATTCTGCAAGTGATTGGGGATTATAAATATGGAACGGATGCGCGTGAGGCTCTATATACCCAGGCACAATGTATTTCCCTTCACAATCAATCACACGTTTAGCTGATTTATTTTGAGGAAGCTCTGCTCCGACATAAACAATTCGATCATCATGTATCCAAATATTTGCCTTCACCCATTGCTTCAAAAACGGGTTAAGCACGAGTCCATTCGTTAAAAGGAGTGTTGGAACTATTTTTGAGTCGACTACATCGATTTGTGTGCGGATGTCATTGTTTCTCCAATTAAAAGTACGTTCGGACATTCACATACTCTCCTTCATTTGTATTAGCCCTATCGTAACATAACGAACTACGTTACGCATTAATGAAACGTTACAATTTCTTGAAATCACACTTAAAATAATTTAAAAAAGGAGATTCACCTTCAATGAAACCTAATCTCGGCTTAATGGAAGCGCTCATTAGAATTGCCTGCGGAATGACAATATGTACTGTGGCTGGATCCTTATATGCTAGAAAACCATGGAGTAAAATGCTGCTTTTGGGCATCATGTTTGGCGGTATGAAACTGGGATCTGGCATTCTTCGTTTTTGTCCAGTGACATATATGTGTGAGCAGCAGGACACACATAAAGAGAAGGCTGAGTAAGGCAGCCTTCTTTTTTGTGATCATTTTCATCTCATTCCGCTGCTTCACACCATTCGACCATTGTCCCTGCAATAATTTCAGCTGCTTCAATCACATGCTCAATGTCAATGGATTCATTCGGAAAATGGGCAAGCTCCGTTGTTCCCGGTCCAAACACGATGATCGGAATACCTGCTGCCTGTGACAGTAATCCGCCGTCCGTTCCCCAAGGGGCTGCTTCGATTTTCGGCGGCTGCTTCATGACCGCTTCATATTGTTCCTTCAATAAACCTAAAAGCGGATGATCTGTATCGATTGAACCCGGAAGCCATCTTGCACCAAACCATTCGACCTCAACAGGATGCTCTTGGAACCATTCATCTTTTTCTCCGAGTCCTGCCATCCAATTTTCTAATTCCTTCTCTGCCTGTTCTACCGTTTCACCGGGCATCACCCCGAGCCTGCCTTCCATTGTGACAAGGTCTGCTACAGAGGATGGCCAATCACCGCCTTGAATTTTCCCGATATTGATTGGGATCGGGATTGGGATATGCTGAAACAGCGGCTCGGTGATTCGCTGATTTCTTTCTTCTTCAAGTGCCGCTATATGTGAAAGGACAATCGTGCTCTTTTCAATAGCAGAAACGCCGTGATATCTTGTTCCGCCATGAGCAGCCCTTCCTTTAATATGCAGCCTGAACCATTTAGATCCCTGCTGAATCGGAAAGATTTTCATATGACTTGGCTCTGGAATGATGGCTGCATCTGCGGTATATCCTCTTAGTATGGCTGCAAGGGTGCCTGCACCGCCGCTCTCTTCTTCGACAACACTATGAAACACAACATCTCCCTTCAGCGGAATCTGAAGCGCATGCAGTGCCTCAAGTGCAAAGAGTAAAGAAACGTTTCCACCTTTCATATCTGTTGCCCCGCGTCCATAAAGTCTCCCGTTTATGATATGCCCGCTGTAGGGCGGATATGTCCATTGTTTGTGATCTCCTGCCGGGACAACATCCACATGCCCATTTAATAAAATAGATTTGCCGCCTCCTTTACCTTTCAATCGTCCGGCGACATTGGGACTTCCTTTAAAGGAACGCCTCGGGGAATAAAAATACGGGTGGTTCAGCAAGGCATCTCCGCCAATGTCCCACATGTCAACATCAAAGCCAATGGCAGAAAGTTTATTTGCTACGATTTGCTGTACTTCTTGCTCATTTCCTTGTGTGCTGTCACATTGCACCATTTGCTGAAGAAGCGTTACGGCTTCCTCCTTATGCTCTTTCATCCAGTTTCTGATACGTGTGGTTGGCTGCAAGTCGGTCATCCTTTCTACACAACAGATTTGACATCAGGCTCTAAAATGAGCGGCGCCTCTGTCGCCCTCATGACATCTTCCGGCTGAAACGGCGGCATGACTTCACGCAAAATGAGCAGCTGTGATTTGACCTCAATGACTGCCATATCCGTAATAATCAGGTCCACACAAGACTTAGCTGTTAAAGGCAGCGTGCAGGCTGCTTTTATCTTAGATTGTCCATGTTTATCAAGGTGGCTCATCACGACCACCACCTTTTTCGCTTTTTGCGCAAGTTCAATGGCTCCACCCATACCCGGCACTCGTTTCCCTGGCACAATCCAATTGGCAAGATCCCCATGACTGCTGACTTCAAGTGCACCTAAAATGGTCATATCCAGCATCCCTTTGCGAATGATGCCAAAAGCGGTTGTGCTGTCCATATATGAGCCGCCTTTTGTTAACGTAATGGGAAAACCGCCGGCATTGCACAAATTCGGATCTTCTTCCCCTTGTGCTGGTGAACCGCCTGCTCCCATAATGCCGTTTTCTGCATGCAGCCACACCTCGTAATGTGCTGGGATATATTCAGCTGCAAGGGTCGGGATGCCGATCCCAAGATTGACGATCATCCCATCTTCAATTTCCTGTGCCGCGCGTTTGGCTATGCGGTGTCTTAAATCGATGTCTCCCATGCCCATGTCCAGTTCACTCCTTTTGATTGCACGATCTGGTTCACAAATACGCCTGGTGTGACGATTTCCTCTGGATGAAGCCCGCCCACAGGCACAATCTCTTCTACCTCCGCAATGGTCCAGTCTCCTGCCATCGCCACAATCGGGTTTGTATTCCGTGCACTTTTATCAAAAATCAGATTGCCTGCTTCATCTGCTTTGAGGGCATTCACAATCGCGATATCTGCAGTCAGTGCAGGCTCAAGAATATACTTCTTTCCATCCAGCTGAACCAATTGTTTCTCATCAAGATTGAGGCTATCCATGCCGACATCTGTCACAATGCCCGCTAAACCCATCCCGCCTGCCCTGATCTTTTCTGCCAGGATGCCCTGCGGGTAAAAAAGAACGTCTAGTGTACCTGCCTGCATTTTCTGCCCGGCAATTGGATTTGAGCCAATATGAGAGGCAATGATGTTCTTCACTCTTCCTTCTGTGATCAGCCTGCCAACACCGATTTGCGGGAAGCCTGCATCGTTTCCGATCAATGTCAGGTCTTTGATATTGGCTTCTAAAATGGCATCGATCAATGATGGCGGGGACCCCACACCGCCAAAGCCGCCAAACATGATGGTCATTCCGTCTCTAAAATGCGTGATGACTTGATCAAAGTTCGCTGTTTTGTTCATCATCTTTCCTCCCTACATGGCAGATGGGAAAAACCCTCGATTGATGACTTCTTGCTCGACCTGCGTCATTGTCTGCCCGAATAAATGAATCAGTTCATCCATCTCCTGCTGCGTAATGGAAAGCGGCGGTGCGATCATGACCGCTGCACCTCCCACACCATCCTCTCCAGCGCTTGCTGGGTAAACAAGCAAACCATTTTGCTTGGCCGTCTCCACAACTAAATGCGTCATTTGAGCATGGACAGGAAATGGTGTTTTCGATAATCGGTCTGCGACAAACTCAATGCCAATGAGCAGTCCCTTTCCTCTCACATCCCCTATGATGGAATGTTTTGTTTGCAAATCCTTTAAAGCATTCATTAAATATCGGCCAGACAGATCAGCCCGTTCTGAAAGCTGGTGTTTTTTCATGTATCGAATGACAGCCAGTGAGACGGCTGCTGAAAGCGGGTTGCCGCTATAAGTGTGGCCTGCCATCACAGAGCCCGAACCGCTGAGAATCGGTGCAATCACATGATCCGCTGAGACAGCTGCTGCAATTGGTGAATAGCCGGCGCTCATGCCTTTTCCGAGTACCATAATATCTGGTACGACGCCCCAATGTTCCATGGCAAACATTTTCCCAGTTCGTCCAAAGCCTGTCATGACTTCATCTGCAATCATTAAAATATCGTTTTCCTCACAAACTCGCTTCATCGCCGCAAAATATCCATCTGGCGGAACAAGCGCCGCGCCCGCTGCTCCAACAATCGGCTCTGCAATAAAAGCCGCAATCCTCTCTTTTCCTATACGCTGGATGACAGTTTTAAATTCCTGTACATACCATTCGACCTGCTTGCTTTCTTCCTTTGGCAGCCACGAACGGTAGCTGTATGGCGGAGACAGCACCGGGTGTTTTTCGAGCAGTGGTTCAAAGCGCTCTCTCCTTGCAATATGCCCTGACATCGACAGCGCACCGAGTGTGATGCCATGATAACTCATCCATCTTGAAATGATGTGATTCTTCTCAGCCTTCCCCTGCTCCTGCCAATGCTGAATGGCAATTTTCATGGCGGTTTCTGTTGCCTCTGATCCGCTTCCGACAAAAAAAGACCAGTTCAGGTTCCCTGGGCAGAGCGTACTCAATTCATAGGCAAGTTCTTCTGCTGGTTCATTTGTGAATTGTGATCTGTACGTAAAGCTCACCTTTTCCGCTTGCTCTGTCATGGCATCAATGATGTCTCGTATGCCATGTCCAATACTTGCCGTGACAGCACCCGATGAGCCGTCTAAATATTTTTTCCCGTCCCGATCATATAAATAAATCCCCTCTCCTTTCACAGCCACAGGATAATGCTGATTCAACATCGGTTTGATTAAGTAATCCCGGGTCTCCACTTTGTCATTCCTCCCTCTCTCGTCAGCAGCTGCATCTTTCTTTTTTCATGAATCGCAAGAAAATTTTGTATACTTGTTATAAGATTAGCTTAATCAAGAGGGCAGTCATCCTCCATTCGCCACATGCCCGAATTTCACACGTATTTTTTATACATCGTGTATAAGAGTGTTCAAAAGGAGGTCATGAGTCTATGGCGATTCTCGTCAAAGATGCACTCTCGCTCGATATCATGAAGGAAACAAAGCTGCTTGCTGGGGAAAATGGACTGGACCGCCTCATTCAGTGGGTGACCATTGTGGAAATTATCGAAGATACTTCAAGGCTTTCAGAAGGGGAGCTGCTCGTCACAACCGGCTTTGGGCTTGCAGACAATAGGGAAAGGCGCACCCGGCTTGAGGAGCTGATTCAATCTCATCGTCTATCAGCCATTGCGATTTATAAAGGCGTATACTTAACAGAAATTCCGGCATCACTGATCGAAGCTGCCAAAAACAGCGGCATTCCACTCATCGAGATTCCTTCACATGTCAACTTCTCAGACATTACAAAAGCCGTCCTAGAGCAAATCGTCAGCAGCCAGCTCCATCAGCTTAAATATTCTTCAGCCATTCACCAAAGACTGACTCATTTAAATGTCAGCAATAAAAATGTCACACAAATTACAGATGAGCTGGCACATCTCACTTCGGCGAACATCGTTGTGCTTGATGTTTTTTTACATCAAACAGCAGCTCATCTCATAAAAGATGAAGTGACGTACGCTCCTGCTTTTGGCTTTCTGACAGATCATGAACCAATCGAAACGACGCCTCTTCTCAAGCAGGCTGAGGAGAAAGGAAGGCTCGTTTATGACACGTGCGGTGCGTTTGTCCTCGCTGCATGTCCAGTGATTGCGATGGGCGATATTTTCGGATTTATTGTATCTTTAAAGAAAAAGGATGCGTGGCATCATCTCGACGCGATTGCCATCGAGCATGCCGGGGCGGTGTATGCGATTGAATGGCTGAAGCAAAAAGCCATTCAAGATACAGAAAACCAAATGCAAGGTCATTTGTTAGATGATATTTTGCAGCAGCAATACACAGAAGAAAGCTATGTGGTCGAACAGGCAACAAAGCTGCAATATGATATGAGCGATGAGCAGGTGGTCATCTACTTTCAATTTCAGCATCAGCACACACAGCTCGATCACCAAATGATGCAGCGCCTGTCTCAATTGCTCACGTCGATATTTGAACGCCGACATATTCCTTTTTTACTTAAAACAAGGCTCGATTCCATTTTTGTTCTTACGCCAGCAGGAAAAAAAGCATTTCAAGAAGCGGAGTGGTATCGTGCAGCAGAGGAGTGCCGGAGCACTTGGTCTTATTTTTTTCCCGTCCATCCGATTGTGATTGGCATCGGGAGAGCCTATGACCAGATCGGTCTCTTTTCAAAAAGCGCGAAGGAAGCACAGTATGCAGCAAGGCTTCTTCCACTTTTAAAGACAGACGAATGCATCATTCATTATCAGAAGCTCGGCTTATACGGGATGCTGCTTGAAATGAATGAAGCGGGTATGAATTTGCATGACTTTTACGTGGAGCTGTTAAGTCCCTTGCTTTATACGAAAAAACAGGGGGCTGACCTGATCCATACACTCGAAGTGTATTTGGCACACAATGAAAATATTCAAAAATCTGCGGGGGAATTGTTTATTCACAGGCATACATTAAGCTATCGCTTAAAACAAATTGAAACGAGAACAGGCTGCAGCCTCAAATCCACGGATGACCGGATGAAGCTGCAGCTCAGTATCATGGCGTACCGCTTATCTGGTCTGCTTGATCAGATGAGAACCATTTCATGATTCATTCGGCGTTTTCACCCATAGATTCATATCTTCAATTTTGTCAAAAATATAGCAGTTGTTTTGGAAACGCCCGGTATACGTATAGCCGAGCTGATAAAACACTTGGTTCATTCCATAGGACAGTGCACGTGCGAGAGAATAAAAGACATAGATGTGCATGGATTGAAGTTCTTTTTCGAGTGCTAGAATCAAATGATGCATGAATCCTAGTTTTCTGTATGATGGAAGGGTCGCACAATCTGTTAATTCCGCATGACCATACGGCGCATTGATTTCAGCGGATGCCGCACTCACAATGTGCCCGTCATGTTCAACGGCATAAAAGACGGTCCCTTCCTCCATCACCTTTTGGATGTAATCTGGCTCATTCATTGGCGTAGGATACGTTTCAAAAACGGTATCATAGAGCTTTGCCAGCTTGTGAATATCCTGCGTATCCGCTTTCCTCATCACATACTCATCCTGCCACGTGCCTTGGTCTTTTTTGAGAGGCTTTTCCTGAATAGACGCAACAATTTCATCTTCCTTCAGCCAATACGGGCTGTTCATCCGATCCTCCGTCAGAAAGAGCGACATGCCGTACGCATCACTTCCAAGAAAATAATGAGAAAACACGCCTTCAAGCCGAAAGCCTTTTTCTAAAAAAAGAGGCATATGCTCACGCCTGACTTTCACAATGACCTTAGAAGCCTTGCAGTCTGCAGCTTCCTGAAGAACCGACTGAATCACATCCCGCACCCTGCCGCTGTAGTCATCCAAACGGATGCGCTCATTAAATGAATCAATACAGATCGAGGCAGAAAAACGCTCGTTTGCAAGTTCCTTCAATTGCACCATATACTCATCCTCTCTTATAAATCAGCTAATAAAAAAAATCCAAATGGAAAATGAAACAATGACGATACCAGGAAAAATCGACATGATCATATACCTAATGGCTGAGCCTTTTTTGGCTTTGTTTTGCTTTCTCGCTTCATACATGAGGAGATTGGAAAACAGTATAAATAAAATAAGTAACACAATTGCAAATAGAATGATTCCTTGAATGACCATGCTGCCTCCTCATAAACTCGTCATCCCATACTACTTCTTCATATTCAATCATCATCCCTTCTCATGAACAAAAAACACCTTTCCATCTCGTCAGATAGAAAGGTGTTTTGATTAAACGTTCTTCCCTGCAGCCTTCAGCGCACGGGCACCGATGTCACGGCGATAAAATAGACCTGGCTGTATGATTTCTTCAACCGCTTCATACACTCTTGATCTTGCCGCTTCAAATGTGTCGTCAAATGCGGTTACATTCGCTACACGGCCGCCATTTGTGACGAATTGATCGTTTTCTTTTTTTGTTCCTGCGTGGAAGGTCACAACATCAGAGACAGTCGTTTGCAAGGCACCGATCGGCGTCCCTTTTGCATAGTCTTCTGGGTATCCTTCTGATGCAAGAACCACACTGACAGCCGCAGTGTCTTTCCACTGCAAGTCCACATCTTTTCCATCAAGAATATCGAGGAATACTTGGACTAGATCTGATTCAAGACGAGGGAGAACCACCTGCGTTTCAGGGTCGCCAAAGCGTGCATTGAATTCAATCACCTTTGAGCCTTCTGGTGTCAGCATTAAGCCCGCATATAAAATGCCTGTAAATGGACGCCCTTCCTGCACCATCGCGCGAGCTGCCGGTTTGACGACATCTTCCACCGCTTTTTGGACGACTTCATCTGAAATTTGCGGAACTGGTGAATAAGCGCCCATCCCGCCGGTATTCGGCCCTTTGTCATCTTCAAAGGCCCGTTTGTGATCCTGCGCAATCACCATCGGGTACACCTTTTCTCCGTTGACAAAAGCCATGAGTGAAAATTCTTCGCCTGTTAAAAATTCTTCGATGACGACAGATGCACTTGCATCGCCAAACTTTTCATCCTCTAAGAAATCATGCAGACAATCGACCGCCTCTTCCAGCGTCATGGCCACTGTGACGCCTTTTCCTGCGGCAAGCCCGTCTGCTTTAATAACAATCGGCGCACCCTTTTCTTCCACATATGCTTTTGCTTCTTCAAACGATGTAAAGGCAGCGTAAGCAGCCGTCGGGATATCGTAATTCTTCATTAAATCTTTTGCAAATTCCTTTGAGCCTTCAATGACCGCAGCTTTTGCATTCGGTCCAAATACCTTTAGACCTGCTTCTTCAAATGCATCAACGACACCTGCGATTAAAGGAACCTCTGGACCGACAATGGTTAAGCCGATTTCGTTTTCTTTTGCAAAACGAATTAATGACTCATGATCGCCTTCGTCGATTGGTACAAGCTTCGCAGCATCTGTCATTCCATCATTGCCGGGTGCGACAAATACTTGGCTGACAAGTTCACTTTGATTCACTTTCCATGCGATGGTATGCTCTCTTCCGCCTCTGCCGATAATTAGTACGTTCACACTGTCATCCCCTTAATGTTTGAAATGTCTAACGCCAGTGAAGACCATGGCGATGCCGTATTCATCTGCTTTTTGAATCGATTCTTCATCACGAATAGATCCGCCTGGCTGAATGATCGCTGTGACGCCTGCCTTTGCAGCAGCTTCCACTGTATCGCCCATTGGGAAGAATGCATCAGAGCCTAGTGCGCTTCCTTTTGCCTTTTCACCTGCTTGCTCAATGGCAATGTTAGCTGAGCCCACACGGTTCATTTGACCAGCACCGATCCCTGCTGTCATTTGATCTTTCGCAAGGACAATAGCATTTGATTTCACATGCTTGACGACTTTCCAAGCTAGCTTTAAGTCTTTCCATTCGTCTTCTGTTGGTTCTCTTTTCGTTGGAATAGAGATGGTTGCTTCCTCTAATCCGTACGTGTCAATATCCTGAACAAGCAGTCCGCCATGGACACTTGTCAGCTGTTTTTCTTTTTTTCCGAGATCTGCTTCTACATCTAATGTTAATAGACGAAGGTTCTTTTTCGCCGTTAACACGTCAAGTGCTTCTTGGCTGAACGATGGGGCGATGACAATTTCTAAGAAAATCGTATGCAGCACGTCAGCCGTTTGTTTGTCTACTTCACGGTTAAGTGCCACAATGCCGCCAAAAATAGAAGTTTCATCTGCCTTGAATGCTCGGTCAAATGCTTCTGCAATTGTTTCTCCTGTACCAACGCCGCACGGGTTCATATGCTTCACAGCGACAGCTGCCGGCTCTGTGAATTCACGTACAATTTGGAGAGCTGCATCTGCATCTTTGATATTGTTGTAGGAAAGTTCTTTTCCATGTAATTGCTTTGCAGTAGCCAAAGAACCTTTGGCTGGAAGAGCATTTTCATAGAAAGTCGCCGCTTGGTGCGGGTTTTCTCCATAACGAAGGGATTGTTTTTTCTCAAACGTGACAGTGAACTGTTCTGGCTCTGTTTCGCCCACAAAGTTTGTTAAGTAATCCGCAATCAGAGCATCGTATGCAGCCGTATGACGGAATACCTTGGCAGCGAGCTCACGTTTTTTCTCGAGTGACACGCCGCCTTCTTTGATTTGCTGGATGACTGTATCATAGTCACGAGGATCGACAATCACTGTGACGTCTTGGTGGTTTTTTGATGCTGCACGAAGCATTCCCGGTCCGCCAATATCAATGTTTTCAATCGCTTCTTCATACGTCACATCGTCTTTTGAGATCGTCTCTTTGAATGGATAGAGATTCACGACAACAAGATCAATCGGCTGAATGCCATGCTTTTCAATCTGTGCCATATGCTCATCGTTTTCTCTCACTGCTAAAAGCCCGCCATGAATGTTCGGGTGAAGTGTTTTGAGTCGTCCATCCATGATTTCAGGGAATCCAGTGACTTCTGAAATTCCAATGACATCAATGCCGTTCTCTTGAAGAAGCTTGTGTGTACCTCCAGTTGAAATCACTTCAACGCCAAGTTCTGTTAATTCTTTCACAAAAGGTACAAGATTCGTTTTATCGGAAACACTGATTAATGCGCGTTTGATCGTCATGCCTTCGTCACCTCATTAAGATAATTCTAAAAGTGATTTGATCACTTTTGGATATAGTGTGTGTTCTAGTTCATGCATTCTTTTTTCAATCGATTCAAGCTCTTCCCCTTGTTCGATATAAATCGCGGCTTGGTCAATAATCGGGCCGGTATCCATACCTTCATCGACAAAATGGACAGTGATGCCTGCCACTTTGACGCCTGCTTGATAGGCTTGGCCAATGGCATCCAGCCCTGGGAAGGCAGGCAGCAAGGACGGATGAATATTGACAATTTTCCCTCTGAATGCTTCAAGTAATGTCGGACCAATCAGTCTCATATACCCAGCAAGGAAAATCCATTCCACTTCATGCAGCCTAAGCTGTTCAATGATTGTTTGTTCAAAAGCGGCTTTATTCGGAAAAGCCTTCGGGGTAAAGGCAAAGGAAGGAATGCCCTCTTTCTCAGCACGCTCCAGCACCTTTGCACCCGGTTTATCACAAATCACAATGGCGGCCTCTGCCTGCCACTGTTCTTTTTTTAATGAATCCATAATGGCTTGAAAATTCGTCCCGCTTCCAGAGGCGAAGATCGCAAACTTCTTCATGAGAGGCTTCCACCGCCGAATGTGACACCTTCTCCTTTTTGAACACGGCCGATGAGAAATGCTTTCTCTCCGTCTTCTTCAAGTCCTCTGATCACTTCGACAAGGTCATCTTCTTTTACCGCTAAGACAAAACCAATGCCCATATTAAACACGTTGAACATTTCTTCTGCCTTTAACTGTCCTTTTTCTTGAATAAAGGAGAAAATTGGCGGTACTGGCCATGAGCCGTTATCAATCTCAACGCCAAGCCCTTCAGGCAGCATACGCGGTAAATTTTCAATAAAGCCGCCGCCTGTCACATGTGCCATGCCGTCAATCTTGCCAGCTTTCACTTGTTTGAGAACAGGCTTCACATAAATTTTGGTCGGTTCAAGCAGCTCTTCTCCAAGCGGTCTTGTAAAAGGTTCATACGTTTGATGCAGATCCAGACCAGCGTCTTCCAGCAATACTTTACGAACGAGGGAGTATCCATTGCTATGAATTCCGCTTGAGCTGAGTCCAATAAGCAAGTGCCCCTCTTTAATGCTCTCTCCTGTCACGATTTCATCCTTTTCAACGACGCCTACTGAAAAACCAGCAATATCATATTCATCTTCTGTGTAAAGACCCGGCATTTCTGCTGTTTCTCCGCCGACAAGCGCTGAACCAGACTGCTCACAGCCGTCAGCCACACCTTTGACGATTGATTCAATTTTTATCGGATCTGCTTTACCAACTGCTAAGTAATCTAAGAAAAAGAGCGGCTCTGCCCCTTGTGCCAGCACATCGTTCACACACATTGCCACGGCATCAACACCGATCGTATCGTGTTGATCCATTAAAAAGGCAAGCTTTAATTTTGTTCCGACACCATCTGTTCCTGAGACAAGAACGGGCTTTTTGTATGGCAGCTCAGATAAATCAAACATACCGCCAAATCCGCCTAGAGCACCCATGACGCCTGCTCTTTTTGTACGTTCTACGTGTGTTTTCATTCGTTTGACGGCTTCGTATCCTGCTTCGATGTCGACACCGGCGTTTTTATATGCTTCTGACATCCCATTCACTCCTTTTAGCTGCTTCTCTTCCATTTATTTTCAGCAGAATGAAAGAGCAGCATATCAAATCATCTTGACTGCTGCTCCTTTATTCGATTATTTCGTCAGTGCTGTTTCCTTCACATGCGGAAGAACAGTATCTTCATAAATTTCAGTCGGGTATTTCCCAGTAAAGCATGCTAAACATTGACCGCGCTGCGGATCATCATACTTCCTGCCAATCCCGTCCATTAAACCGTCTACAGATAAAAATGCAATGGAGTCTGCACCGATTTCCTGTCTAATTTCTTCCACTGAATGAGAAGAAGCAATCAGCTCTTCATGTGTGGACGTATCAATTCCATAAAAACATGGATGTGCGATTGGCGGTGAACTAATGCGGACATGGACTTCCGTCGCACCCGCTTCTCTTAGCATCGTCACAATGCGGCGGCTCGTAGTTCCGCGTACGATGGAATCATCCACCATCACGACACGTTTTCCTTCGACGACCCCGCGCACAGCTGACAGCTTCATGCGCACGCCCTGCTCACGCAATGCTTGAGACGGCTGGATAAAGGTCCGTCCGACATAACGATTTTTAATTAAACCGAGCTCATATGGAATACCTGTTGCTTCGGCATATCCAATTGCTGCAGAAATACTCGAATCTGGTACACCTGTCACGACATCTGCTTCGACATGCGCTTCCTCGGCAAGCTTTTTGCCAAGGTTCTTTCTCGCACTATGCACGTTGATGCCGTTGATATTGCTGTCAGGTCTTGAGAAATAAATGTATTCCATGCTGCACATGCTGCGGTTAATGTTCATGGAGAAGCGTTCAGATTTCAGGCCTTCATCATTAATGATCAGCATTTCGCCAGGCTCCACATCTCGTAAATACGTGGCACCGACAACATCAAATGCACATGTTTCAGAAGCAACAACATACGCGTCCCCAAGCATACCAAGTGAAAGCGGACGTAAGCCGTTCGGATCAAGTGCCACAATCATTTCTGTTTCCGTCATAATTAAGAAAGCATATGCGCCTTTAAGCATGGACAAGGCATTTTTGATCTGCTCTTTCAATTCAACATAGCCGCTGCGCTTAATTAAATGAGCGAGCACTTCAGTGTCAGAAGATGTTTGGAATATACTCCCCTGGTTCTCTAACTGCTGCTTTAATTGCGTTGCATTCACTAAGTTCCCATTATGAGCAAGGGCTAGACTGCCGTTGTTTTGCGAGCGGAAGAAGAGGGGCTGCACATTTTCAAAGCCGCCTCCGCCTGCTGTCGCATACCGAACGTGTCCGATCGCTCCTTTGCCTTTCAGATCCTTTAGCTCACCGTTTTGAAAGACTTCCGTAATCAGTCCAAGGCCTTTATGTGCCGTCAGGTTTTCACCATCTGTTGCAATGATTCCCGCACCCTCTTGTCCTCGGTGCTGAAGGCTATGCAATCCGTAATATGTGATTTGCGGGGCTTCTTCGTGTCCCCAAACCCCAAAGACGCCACACTCTTCGTTTAAGCCTCTGATTTCAGCAAGCATGGGATCGCTCCTTTCCATGCGCGTTCAAGCTCGTTGACCGCTGCATGAATCCATTGTTGTCCTTCTTGATTTTTGACAGTGAATACACCATCATTTGTGACCGTTCCAACTTCTTTCGCATCTTTGACAGCCGCAGCAAACGCTTCGCGGTGCTCTGGTTTCACTGTGACGACAAAACGTGACTGTGTTTCACTGAATAATGAAGCTTCGCTGTTTAAATCAATTTGGATATGAGCGCCAAGACCATCTGTTCCAAATGTACTTTCAGCAAGTGCGACACCAAGACCGCCTTCAGACACATCGTGTGCTGATTGAACAAGTCCGTTTTGAATCGCAGCAAGAAGGGCTTCCTGACGCGTGAGCTCTACATCCAAATCAATTTCCGGTGCTTTTCCGTAAATACGGCCTTCTGTCATCTTTTGAAGCTCACTGCCTGCAAATTCTTCCTTCGTCTCACCAATGACGAAAATCACATCGCCAGCCTGCTGGAACGACTGCGTCGTAATATGAGCTGTGTCTTCAACCAAACCAACCATTCCAATGACTGGTGTTGGGTAAATGGCTGTTCCATTTGATTCGTTATATAAAGAGACGTTACCACCAATAACTGGTGTGCTTAGCTTGCGGCATGCTTCGCTAATACCGTCAGCAGATTTTTCTATTTGCCAGAAAATTTCTGGTTTCTCTGGGTTACCGAAGTTCAGGTTATCTGTTACTGCAAGCGGACGAGCGCCTGAGCACACAATGTTGCGTGCTGCTTCTGCGACTGCGATTTTCCCGCCGACTTCTGGATCAAGGTAAAGATAACGTGCGTTACAATCGGTTGTCATCGCAAGGGCTTTTTTCGTTCCGCGGATTCTTAAAACGCCCGCATCGGAGCCTGGTGCAACGACTGTATTTGTCCGAACCATGTAGTCATATTGATCATAAACCCATTCTTTACTTGCAATTGTTGGCTGCTGAAGGAGCTGCTTTAACGTTTCGGCTGCATCTGTGATAGCAGGTGCTTCAACTTTTGTTTCTAAAAACTCACGATAGTATGCAGGCTCACTTGACGGCTTGTGATAAACCGGCGCTTCTTCTGCAAGTGCATCAACAGGAAGCTCACATACCACTTCACCTTGATGAAGTAAACGAAGCATTTTATCGTCTGTCACATGACCGACTGATACCGCTTCAAGATCGTATTTTTCAAAAATATCAATGATTTCTTGTTCACGGCCTTTTTCAATGACCAAAAGCATTCTTTCTTGAGATTCAGACAGCATCATTTCGTATGCGGACATGCCTGTTTCACGCTGCGGTATGAGATCTAGATTCATCTCGATACCAGAACCTGCTTTACTCGCCATTTCCGCACTTGAGCTTGTTAAGCCAGCCGCTCCCATATCCTGAATTCCAACGAGTGCATCGTTTTTGATGACTTCAAGGCACGCTTCAAGCAGCAGTTTTTCCATGAACGGATCACCGACTTGAACAGCTGAGCGTTTTTCTTCTGATTCATCAGAAAATTCCTCAGATGCAAATGTTGCACCGTGAATCCCGTCACGTCCCGTTTTGGCACCAACGTACATGACCGTGTTGCCGACACCTTTTGCCTGCCCTTTTTTGATGTCCTCATGGTTGATTAATCCAACACACATCGCATTTACGAGCGGGTTGCCTTCATAGCTTTGATCGAAATGAACCTCTCCGCCGACTGTTGGAATTCCGATACAGTTTCCATAGCCTGCGATCCCTGCCACTACTTCTTCAAACAAGTACTTCACGCGCGGTGAAGTCAGTTCACCAAAACGAAGAGAGTTTAATACAGCAATTGGACGCGCACCCATGGAGAATACATCACGGATAATTCCGCCGACACCTGTCGCCGCTCCTTGATACGGTTCAATTGCAGATGGATGGTTATGTGATTCGATTTTAAATACAACCGCTTGGTTGTCTCCAATATCAACGATTCCAGCGCCTTCCCCAGGACCTTGAAGGACGTGCTCTCCTTTTGTCGGGAATTTGCTTAAAACAGGCTTTGAGTTTTTATAACTGCAATGCTCTGACCACATGACAGAAAAAATGCCCGTTTCTGTGTAGTTTGGCAGCCTGCCAATAATGGATTCGATTAAAGCGAATTCTTCATCACTCAATCCCATTTGCTGATACAATTTCTCTTCTTTAATTTGCTTGTGACTTGGTTCAAGCAGTAGTGACATGAGTGTCCCTCCAATTTTTCACGATAGATTGAAACAATTTAAGTCCGTCTGCGCTGCCTAGTAATGAATCAACCGCGCGCTCAGGGTGCGGCATCATGCCGAGTACATTGCCCTCTTCATTCGTTACACCTGCAATACGATTCACACTGCCGTTAATATCGTCTCCGTAAGTGAAAGCGATTTGGCCGCGTTCAATGAGCTTCGCTAAAGTGTCTTCATCACAGTAGAAGTTGCCTTCACCGTGCGCTACAGGAATCGTAATGGATTCGCCTTTTTGATAACCGCTTGTAAATGGCGTTTCGTTGTTTTCTACAATGAGTTCAACTGGACGACAGATAAATTTCAAGTCTTTATTTCGTCTCATCGCACCCGGTAGAATGCCAAGCTCCTGAAGAATTTGGAACCCGTTACAAACACCAAGAACAGGTTTCCCTTCCTCAGCTGCTTTTTTCACCGCCGGCATGATGTTTGAGAAGCGGGCGATCGCACCACATCTTAAGTAATCCCCATAAGAGAAACCGCCTGGTACGAGTACACCGTCAAATCCGTCAAGACTCGTTTCGTCGTGCCATACATATTCAACTTGTTCACCTAGCTCATCTTGAATCGCATGGTACATATCGATATCACAGTTAGAGCCAGGCAAGACGATCACTGCAAACTTCACTGTGCGACAACCTCCTCCACCTCATAGCGGTAATCTTCAATCACCGTGTTGGCAAGTAATTTTTCGCACATTTCTTTGACGACTGTGTCTAAATCACGATCTGATTTTTCAATGACAAGCTCCATGTATTTCCCGATACGGACATCCTTTACTTCCTGATAAGACATGCTGTGCAAAGCGTGCTGCACGGCACTTCCTTGTGGATCAAGAACGCTCTCTTTTAAGCTGACAAAAATTTTCACTTTATACATGTTTATGGCCTCCAAGTCTTTTGAAAATTTCTTCGTATGCATTCGTTAAGCCGCCCAGGTTTCGTCTGAACACGTCTTTATCAAGCTTTTCGTTTGTATCTTTGTCCCAAAGCCTGCACGTATCAGGTGAAATCTCATCAGCTAGCAAAATACGATTCTCGTGATCTATTCCGAATTCAAGCTTGAAATCAATTAAATTCACATGGCAGTCTGAGAAGATTTGTTTTAACTCTTCATTCACTTGTCTTGTGATTTGTTTCATTTCCTCGACCTGCTCTGGTGTCGCTGCATGTAAAATGCGGATATGATCTTCTGTAATGAGCGGATCGCCGAGCGCATCATCTTTGTAGTAAAACTCAATCAAAGGTGTGTCCAGTTTCGTTCCCTCTGGAATGCCGAGGCGTTTTGACATACTGCCTGCCACTACATTTCGTACAACCACTTCAAGCGGAACAATCTGTACCTTTTGAATGAGCTGCTCTGTTTCAGTAAGGCGTTTCACAAAGTGATTGTTGATTCCTTTCTCATGCAGCATTTGAAAGATTAAGCTCGAAATTTCGTTGTTCAGTCTGCCTTTGCCTTCGATTTCGGCTTTCTTTTCGCCGTTAAATGCTGTAGCTGAGTCTTTATATTCGACATATAAAATATGCTCGTCATCGGTCTGATAGATTCTTTTCGCTTTGCCTTCGTAGAGAAGTTCTTGTTTCACAGTCATTCAGGTTGGCCTCCTAATTTGAATGTTGGCAATTTTCAGGATTGGGCGCCTGGCAAGCAGGCGGCCCATTTCTTACGCAAGACCTAGACGTTCGAAAATCATATCGACATTTTTCAAATGATAGTTGTAATCGAAGCAGTCAGCGATTTGTTCCGGTGTTAAGCGTGACGTGATTTTTTCTTCTGCTTCTACTAATGAACGGAACGGTACTTGCTTCTCCCACGCTTCCATTGCCTTTGGCTGAACCGTGTCATATGCCTCTTCACGTGCCATGCCTGTATCGATTAATGCAAGAAGAACGCGCTGTGAGTAAATTAAGCCAAGTGTGCGGTCCATGTTGCGTTTCATGTTCTCAGGGAAAACCGTTAAGTTTTTCACGATGTTTGAGAAACGGTTGAGCATATAGTTCAGTGCAATCGTTGCATCTGGTAAAATGATGCGCTCAGCAGATGAATGAGAAATATCACGCTCATGCCAAAGCGGTACATTTTCATAAGCTGTCAGCATATATCCACGGATCACGCGGGCAATTCCCGTCATATTTTCAGAGCCGATTGGGTTACGCTTATGCGGCATCGCTGATGATCCTTTTTGTCCTTTGGCAAAGAACTCTTCTACTTCACGTGTTTCACTCTTTTGAAGGCCACGAATTTCAACAGCAAATTTCTCAATGCTCGTTGCGACTAAAGCAAGAGTAGCCATGTAATCTGCATGGCGGTCACGCTGCAAGGTTTGGGTTGAAATTGGTGCAGCTTTGATGCCAAGTTTCTCACATACATATTGCTCAACAAACGGGTCGATGTTCGCATATGTGCCAACAGCTCCAGAGATTTTGCCGTATTCAATACCTGCTTTTGCTTGTTTAAAACGTTCTAGGTTACGCTTCATTTCCTCGTACCAAAGAGCAAGCTTCAGGCCAAATGTTGTCGGTTCAGCGTGTACACCGTGTGTACGGCCCATCATGACAGTATATTTGTGCTCTTTTGCTTTTTCTTTTAGTATGTCAACAAATCTCTCAATGTCCTTGAGCAGGATATCGTTCGCCTGTTTTAATAGATATGAAAGCGCCGTATCCACTACGTCTGTCGATGTTAACCCGTAATGAACCCACTTTCTTTCTTCTCCTAGAGATTCAGAGACAGCACGCGTAAAGGCAACCACGTCGTGGCGCGTGTCTTGTTCAATCTCTAAAATACGTCCAATATCAAAGCTTGCATTCTTGCGCATTGTCACAACGTCTTCTTTCGGAATGACGCCAAGCTCTGCCCAAGCTTCACAAGCGAGAATTTCTACTTCAAGCCATGCATTAAATTTGTTTTCCTCTGTCCAGATTGCTGACATTTCTGGTCGTGCGTAACGTTCGATCATTTCCCGTTTCCTCCATCTCTTTCAGTCCATATCTTTGTGATGTTTGTCATCCACTCATCATCGAGCTGTTTCATAAACGTCATATGCCCCATCTTGCGGCCGGCTTTTACTTCATGCTTTCCATATAGATAAAGCTTCGCTTCTTTGAGAAGCTCAGGATGCTCTTTTGGAATGTCCACTTCATCGCCTAATAAATTCACCATCATTCCCTCTGATAAAAGGGCTGTACCGCCAAGCGGCAAACCACATATAGCGCGGACGTGCTGTTCAAACTGACTTGTCTCACATAAATCGAGTGTATAATGACCAGAATTATGCGGGCGTGGTGCCAGTTCATTGACGAGCAGCTTTCCGTCATTTGTCAGGAACAGTTCTACAGCAAGAGTACCAACCAGCCCCAGCTTTTCAGCCAGTGTTGTTGCCAGTTCTTTCGCCTTCTCCTGAATGCGGTTCTCTACCCTTGCAGGTACAATGCTTTGGAACAAAATATTATGCTTATGAATGTTTTCAGCGACTGGGAATACTGCAATCTCTCCATGAACAGAACGAGTGACGATCACTGATAGCTCCATTTGGAATGGAACCCAGCTTTCTAAAATACAAGTTCCATGTGTGAGCAGTGCAGCTGCTTCCTGAAGCTGTCCTTTTTCTTTCATGACGTACTGTCCTTTTCCGTCGTAGCCGCCTCTGCATGTTTTCAGCACGGCTGGCAAACCGAGCACGTCCACTGCGTCTTCCAGCTCTTTTTCATCATGAACGATGCGGTAAGGCGCTACTTCACAGCCTGCGTCTACAATTCCTTTTTTCTCGGTCTCACGATTTTGAGTTAAAAGGAGAAGGTCGCTTCCTTGTGGTAAATAGGCTTCTTCCTTCAGCTGATTGAGTGCATCATAATCAATATTTTCAAACTCATAAGTCACCACATCGCTGATGTCTGCCAGCTTTCGAATCGCTTCAAGGTCACTATATGCGGCTGTGATTTCTTTATCGGCAACCTGTCCGCAAGGAGATTGTGCGACTGGGTCTAGAACTGCTGCCCGGTACCCCATTTGCTTTGCGCTGACAGCCATGTATCTGCCAAGCTGTCCGCCGCCAATGATCCCGATGGTTGCGTTTGGAAAAATGGTCTGCTTAGCCAAGCTGATCACTGCTTTCTAGTACAGTCTGTTTTGTCTGCTCTCTTCTTTCTTCAAGGCGAGCTGCGACCTTTTCATCAAATGCTGAAATCATTTGTGCGGCAAGAAGGCCTGCATTTGTTGCACCGGCTTTGCCAATGGCTACTGTAGCAACTGGTACACCGCCTGGCATTTGAACGATGGATAATAAGGAATCAAGCCCGTTTAGTGCCTTTGATTGTACAGGCACACCAATGACCGGCAGTGTCGTTTTTGCTGCGACCATCCCCGGTAAATGTGCTGCGCCTCCAGCACCGGCAATGATGACCTTTAGTCCTTTACCTCTTGCTTCAGTCGCATATTCAAACATCAAGTCAGGTGTCCGGTGTGCGGATACTACCTGTTTTTCATACGGAATGTTTAATTCCTCTAAGATGTCGCACGCATTTTTCATTGTTTCCCAATCAGATGTACTTCCCATGATGACACCTACAAGCGGCTTCATTTTGTCCCCACCTTTAAGCTGTTATTCGATTTTGTATCGTTTGACACGCTTCCCAAACCTAAGCAGCTTGTCAAACGCCGAACAAAAAGGCCCGGTCTGTATTGCAATGTTAGGAAGCAACACAAACCGGGCCATGGTAAGCGCTGTTCGCTTTTGAAACGCCATGTCAGTTTTGTTCACTATCCTGCATAGTCCAGTCATTTACGGTAACTGGGTAGAAACTTATGGGCCATATTCCCAAGATTATATGAGGCTCGTGTTTTGATTTCATGTTTATCTTAACAACGGATGTTCATGATGTCAACGGATTTATCGAACAATCTACGAAGTCGTCGTTTTAATGTTCGGATTTAGACTATTTTTCCTTCAAATACGATTTTTTTCCCAATCGGAATGATCTGAATCGACCCATTTTCCTTCTTTTCTTGAAAAATCGGTTCCTCCATTCGACGGACAGGCGAGTAGCCTTCCGCTGCCATCTGGGACAACACTTGATCAATCGTCATGTTGTCTTCCACATAGAATTTTTTCTTCTTTGGTTTTGCGGTCATTCTTTAATTCTCCTTTTCTTCACAGCCTTCACCCAGAAGCCACCGTGAATCGATTTGGGCTCATATGAAATGATAAATGCCTTTGAATCCAGCGTCTTAATCGTTTCATATAATTGCAGTTCATATTTTCTCGGTGTTAAAATTTGCAATGCTGTCCGGTCTCCTTCAAGACCGCCTGCTACCCAGCTGGTGACACCATATCCTTTTTCTCTCAATTGTCTTGGGAGATCGACATCCAATTCTTTTGTGATCACGTTAACAGTTGTGTAGCCAAGTGCCAGCTTCTCTTCAATTTTCATCCCGACAATGATCCCCATCCCATAGCCTAGCGCATACGCAATGACATTTTGTATTTGATCTAAGTTATCTAGAACGATACTTAACCCAATGACATAAATGAGCATTTCGATCGTACCCGCAAAAGCAGCTGCGTACCGTCTGCCTTTCATCGTTAAAATCAAACGCATGGTGGAAAAAGAAACATAAACAATATTAATCACTAAAATGATTAAAACCATGGTGAACGCATTGGATAAAAGTTGTTGAAGCACGATTCGAACCCCCTGCACTAAAAAATCAAATAAAGCACCCCATATTCTACTAGAGAACATACCTTGATACAATCAAATTTACGCGATCAAAACACATATATCTTTCGACAACAAGGATGGTGTTTGTTACCAAGAGTTTACCCGTTTTTTTCTCTTCTCAACATGAAAACCTCCTTTTTCAAAAAAGGAGGTTTTCAGTGTGTTTTATCCAAATCGAACAGGAACAAGTGATGGAATCAAATACTCCCCGACTATGCCCCAGAGCAGCGCAATGATGACAAGCTCAACCAATAAAAAGACCCAGCCCACATACATCAAATCTCCACGTACGGCATCATGCTCCGATTGAATCGAGCGAAAGAGCACGACCGCAATCAACTGGAGGCCGACAAACATCATCACAGATATTATGACGGTCACATATGGAATATTCAGCATGGCAAATACAAGCCAAAGGATGGATAAAACCAACACCGGCACAAGCGCAGCACCAAACTTCATGATCACTTCTTTCAGTGATATGTTTCCTTTTAGCATGTACTTTCCGAGCATCCAGACGGTAAGCATCATCAATGTCAACAAAATGAGTGTAAAGACCGCAATCCTCAAAAAGGCGTCACCAAAAGAATAATGAATGCCAAAGCCTAATAAACGGGTCTTTGACGCCTTTAATTGAACATAGTTGCCTAAAGCAAAAAACACGCTGAATAACACAATCGAGATCCAGGCGTACTTCATACGCAATGTTTCCGCTTGATTAATGGCCCGGCTCGGTGATTTTAACATCGCCAGTCCATATGAACCATACCGCTTAAACGCGCCTCCTACACCTTGCAGTATACGCTGTATAGCTGAGCGCTCATCATCCGCTGTTTTTGAGGTTCTTCCTCGTTTTGCAGCGCTGCGGCTGAGGCGGGATTGCCTTGTTTCTTGATCTATTGATGACTCTTCGTTTTTCTTTTCAGATGTCCCCTGATCTTGATCTTTCTCTAACATCTCATATCAACTCCTATCCAATCCTTACAGTGCTAAAAGTGCATGAACTGTTCGGATGACTCCTCTTAAAGTAGCGGAGTCTCTCTATTCAGTCAAGATTCCTTGACGTTCATACGAATAGACGGATAAAAGGCAGCAGAGGTTTTAAAATGGAGAGAAAATAAGACAAAACAAAAAAGCTGACGGCCTCCATCAGCTTTTTATCAATGTTGAAATTCATGGTCAACGATATTGACTCCGCTTTCCTTGCTGGACCCGGAGATTCTCCTGATGAGCGGGGAACCGAGTCTTCTTGGTCGTATCAACCTGTGTAATATGTCCATTATGAATGGTGATGACCACTGATCCATAGTCGATCCCTTTTAAGGCAGATAAAATATAATTCAGCTTTTGTTCATCCATCGCTCATCCCCCTATTTTTGTTTTCGCTCTTTTAAATAGAGAACCTCATTTTCCAGCTCATGAATCGTATAATGCATGAGCGCTTCCTGTTTTTCTTCATGCCCCCATAAAAGGAGCTTTTGAATCAGCACCTGCTTTTTTCGTTCAATCACCTGTCTAAGCCAGCGTGACAAAAGACATCTCCTCCCCTTTTAAATGTCTGCAAGAAAAAAAGGCACCCTGAAACCTTCTATTAAAAAGGAAATCAAAGCGCCTTTGGTGATCCAATCAGCGAATTATGTCTTTTTATCATAAACACATAATTCCTATAAGTCAACTATGTTTTGATTTTTTTAACAAAAAAACAGCAGCTTCTATGAGCTGCTGTTTCAAATGTTCGATTAATGATTTAAGAAAGCAAAATATAGAATAAAGATGACAAACAATCCATACATAATTGGATGCACTTCTTTCGCTTTCCCTTTAAAGATCATGGTGATTGGGTAGAAAATAAAGCCAACCGCAATCCCTGTTGCAATACTGTATGTCAGTGGCATCATAATCATCGTTAAGAACGCTGGTACCGCAATTTCAAAACGATCCCATGCAATCTTCGCCAGCGGAGCGACCATCAGTGCACCGACAATGATCAAAGCAGGTGCTGTCACATTCGATGTAACGATGGATAAAAGTGGTGAGAAGAACATTGCAAGCAAGAAGAAAATGCCTGTGACGACCGCTGCAAAACCAGAACGCGCACCAGCAGCTACACCTGAGCTAGATTCAACATAAGATGTTGTTGTAGATGTACCAAGAATAGAACCTACAACAATAGAAGAAGAATCCGCCAGAAGTGCTCTTCCTGCACGAGGCAGCTCATTATTCTTCATTAAACCAGCCTGTGTTGCCACAGCCACAAGTGTACCAGCTGTATCAAAGAACCCAACGAATAAGAACGTTAAAATCACGACAAGCATTTGAATAGAGAAAATTTCTGGTAAGTGAATCAAGGCTTGACCAAAGGTTGGAGACAAGCTTGGAATACTTCCCACAATTTGAGATGGTACTGGCACAAGACCAAAAATCATCCCTGCAATAGCTGTCACAAGCATCCCAATGAAGACACCTGCATTCACTCGAAGTACCATTAAAATGACCGTCACAACGATACCAAACACCGTTAACAGAACCGGACCACTATGAATATTTCCAAGCGAAACGAGCGTATTATCATTATTGGCGATAATGCCAGAGCCTTGAAGACCGACAAACGTAATGAACAAACCAATACCCGCACCAACTGCCAGCTTCAGCTCAGCCGGAATGGCATTGATGATTTTTTCACGGAAACCTGTTAAAGAAAGAGCAACGAAAATCAATCCTGAAACAAACACACCTGAAAGTGCAGCTTCCCATTTGATGCCCATGCCAAGTACAACCGAAAAGGCGAAGAACGCATTCAGACCCATACCGGGTGCAATCGCAATCGGATACCTGGCGATCAATCCCATCAGAATACACCCTGCAGCAGAAGCTAACGCCGTCGCTGTAAAGACTGCCCCCTGATCAATTCGTAATTTATCTGGAAAATCCGGCACAGACACTAATGCAAGTGTGATCGGATTAACAAACAGAATGTAAGCCATCGACAAAAATGTGGTTAAACCACCGATGATCTCTCTGCGGTAATTCGTACCTAATTCATCAAACTGAAAAAACTGTTTCAAGCCAACTGACTCCCTTCATGTCCTTTTGCTTTAGCCTGCCCCATTCACTAGTCAAATAAAAAACGCCCCAACAATTTTGGGACGCTTGACTACCATATGTGAATTCAGACTGTGACATAAAACAAGAACAATGCATGATTTATATCAAACGAGTGTGAATTGACGTAGTCAAGCCATTTACGGTAGCTTGGTAGAAACTTGCGGGCCATATCCCCGCGATTATACGACTTCTATCTATTTGATTTCTGTGTCTATTGTACCAACTTCATTTTTAAAACACAATACGAAAAGCGAACATTTTTCAAAGAAATGTCCGCTTCATTCGTCTTATTACACGAATTTGGAAATTCACATGTAGTTCTTTATACACCCTTCCCCAAATCCTTCTCTTTTGCAAAAACCGCTTCGGCTACATGGAAAAACTCTTTCACTGCCGGCGAAGCTTGAGAGAGCGACGGACAGGCGAGCGCAACCTCACGATGATGAGAGACATTCAGCTGGCGAATATGCACAAGCTGCTGCGTTTTTAAAAATAACTCCGGACCTATCGTGACGCCAAGTCCTTCCCCGACCATACGGGCAATGGTCGTACAATCATGAACTTCAAATAAAACAGCCGGCTTCATTTGCGCCTCTGAAAAAATATCCTCTACATGTGATTGATACATGCCAGTCGGCATAATAAATGGTTCACCCGCCAAATCTGTTATATCCACAATGGGCTGCTGTTCATATCGATGATTTGGGTGATAGGCGACGACCATCTCATCTTTCATAAGCGGCATTAAATCAAAGGCTTCATCCGCATGACCCTTTACAACGAATCCAACATCAATGATGCCAGAATCCAGCCACTCCAATATTTCTTCATACGTTCCCTCATAGAATTTAAATTCGATTTTCGGATGTTTTTTCTGATAGCTCACAAGCAGTTTAGGCAATAAACAAGCAGAGGCACTGGCAAATGTGCCGATACGAATCAGGCCCGTTTCAATATTTTTCGTTAACGCAATTTCTTGCTGGATTTTCTCCACTCTATTTAACACTTCTCTAATATGCGGGAGAAGCGTTTGACCAATCTCCGTCAGCATAATGCCCTTTTTTCGGTCGCGAATGAATAAAGACACACCCCACTCTGACTCTACATTCGCCACTGCATGACTGACAGCTGACTGTGTCATATTTAATGCTTCAGCTGCTGCTGTAAAACTGCCAAGCTCCACAACTTTTGCAATAATATCAAAACGAACAAAGCTCATGAGTATTTACTCATCTCCTTCATGAAAAACATCAATTTTACTTATGTTAGCACGGAATTTAAACTAAAGACAACGCATCAACATGAAGGAAGGGTTCAAAATGAAAAACACATCTCATCAGCTATTGATTATTCTTTTAGCTGTCGGTTCATTTGTCACAGGCACGTCAGAATTCGTCGTGTCCGGCATTCTAGATATCATTGCTGTTGATTTACACATCTCCATTCCTGCTGCCGGACAGCTCATCACTGTCTATTCTCTTTTTTATGCAGTAGGCGCTCTCTTTTTAGTCATGGCAACGTCGAAGCTGAACCGAAAAAAGGTTTTGTTATCAGCTATTTTTGTGTTTATTTTAGGCAATATGCTCGCCTTTTTCAGCCATCATTTTGTGCTGCTCCTGCTCTCTCGCGTCATCATGGCCATGAGCGGCGGCTTATATATTGTCGTTGCCACGAATTATGCAGCGCAGATCGCCCCGCCAGAAAAAAAGGGAAGTGCAATGGCGACCGTCATCACTGGCTTCACCGTTTCACTCGTACTTGGTGTACCGATTGGAACATTTCTATCAGGTCATGTGGATTGGCACTATATTTTTCTCATCATTGCACTAGGTACTGCTTGTCTCTTCTTGCTTCTTTATCAATTGCTGCCACGCATAGAGGGACATTCACATCTGCCATTGAAGCAGCAATTACACATTCTTCAAGACCGCAGAGTGATCAGCGGCTTAGCCACGACGGCCTTTTGGATTTTAGGCTACACGATGGTCTTTGCTTATATCTCTCCTTTATTGCGACAGACCGCCGGCTTTTCACTTGAAATGACAAGCATGGCCTTGCTCGTCTTAGGAATTTCTGCTTTTATTGGCTCACGCTTTGGCGGCTTCGCCGTTGATCAATGGGGACCAAACCGAACCATCTCGATCAGCATTATGATCCAGATGTTCGCTCTCTTTGCCTTATTTTTTACGCAATTCTCTACAATTAGCGTCTTGATCACGCTGGCCATATGGGGCATTGCTACATGGACAACAACACCAGCGAAGCAATACTATCTAATCTCCCTTAAACCCCAAGCATCAGAAACCGTGCTGAGCTTTAATACAGCGATTATGAACATCGGCATGATGCTCGGATCGTCAATGGGCGGCGTGATTATTCAGTATACAAATGTAACGAATTTAAGTTGGATTGGTGGATTAGCTAGTTTTGTGGCGTTGATATTGATCAGGTATTCGTTCAATCGTCATCGACTGGTGGAACAACAGACAAAAAGCGAACATGTATAACCATGTTCGCTTTCTTATTTATTGACTAGCTTTTGAAGTTTCTTTTTTGACTGGAATGGTTACCTTTATCGCTTTCTGTGGTGCCAACATATTCAGTTCTGACAAATCAAGGTAAAGCCCATATTCTTTAAAAGAAAAATGTTTTAATGATAAAGTTTCTAAATTCTTATCATCAAATTCAAAGGTTGATTGCATGGAAGCTGTCTTTAAATTCGTCATCTTCGCATGGTTCCCCTTCAAGTAATATCCGCTTTCATAGTCTGCTTGTGGATTGGGCCATGATTTCATCTTTTCAACATCGCCTAATCCAATGAATTCACCGATATTCTTCATCACATCCTCATCTAATTCTTTCTGGTCTACTCCAGTAAATTGATAATCAACAATCACAGAACGGTCTTTTTGCTCTATCTTATTGATTTTGATTCCGATGCCATGATGCTTTGTTTTGAACTGAACAGGCAGCTTTGTCTGAAGAGGAATAATGTGGCTGTATTCTCGTTCGTTTCTCACATTCGTGTAAAATGTCAATTCAGTCGCCTTTGAATTGATCGGCTGATTCAAAATGGTTAAATGTTCTTTTCTAGTTTTGTCAGGAGTCAGTTGTTTTTTTCTTAAAACGGTTCCAATCTCAAGCTCATACTCATTCCCTAAATTATCCTTCATTCCATCAATACTAACTTTATCATCTTTGGCAAAACCGTTGTAATCAATGGCATATTGAATAGCAGAGCCATTCACTCCGTTTTCTACCTTTACATTTCTTATTTGATAACGTCCATTTAAAATAGAAACGTCTTTTTGACCTGCTAATAAAGTGGTTTTTTGCTTCACTACAGGTAATTCAAAACGCCAATTCCCTACAATATCTCCAATTTTTGAAATGATGAGTGGGGCTTTTTGACCTTGCTTAATTGTCTGTCCATTTGTATAGACTTCCATTTGTCCAACATATCGGCCATCCTTTAATTTTTTCAATTCCTGATTGTCGTAACTCGGTTGGAAATTTTCATTTATATGATCTAAGTTGCTGACGATGAATTGTACAGAATCTTCCTTTGTATTCAAATGATCGACAGTAAACGTATAAACAAGACGCCCGGCATCATAGTATACACTGTTTACTTTCACAGTAATTCCTCTTGATTCAGCCCCCTCATTGACATGCTTCACCAAATCACTCTGAAAAAGGGCCATTCCAACTTTATCGTGAAACATCATATAAAACTGCCCAATAATCGGTACACGTGCCATTGCTGTATTAAGAGAAGGAAAAAGAAAACCTGATGAAAAGTAAAGAACGATGAGAACAATGGCAGAGTATACTGGCGTTCTCCAATTCCATGTGAACCAATGTCTTTTCTGTTCCGCTTTCACATCCCCAATGGCTTGGCGAATCGCAGAGGTCACTTCCACCGTTGGTACATCAATCTCATCATAAAGCTTTTTCATTTCTTTTCGTTCCATCGACACTCTCCTCCTCTTCCAACGTTTGCTTTAATAACTTTCTTGCGCGATACAAATGAGTTTTGACCGTTCCTTCAGGCACACCCATCTGTTCAGACATCATCGAAATCGAATAATCTTGAAAATAAAATAGCTGAATCACGAGCTGATATTGCTCATCTAACACTTCAAGTGCATTTTTTAAATCGAGCTTGTCTTCTAAAAAATCATGTCGCTCAACGCTCTCATGATGCTGTTCAAACGGAACAACATCTTGCTGTTTTTTCTTCATCGCAAAAATTGTATGAATCAAAATTCTCGTCAGCCAGCTAGAAAAATAAGCCGGTTCTTTCAAACCAGATAGATGCTTAAACGCTTTAAATACCGTCTCTTGAACAGCATCTAACGAATCCTCTTTATTTCTTGTGTAGAGAAAAGCCGTTTTATATAAACGCTCCTGATACATCAGCATTAATTTCTCAAATGCCGGGACATTCCCTTTTTGTGCTTTTTTAATTAGACGCACTTGCTTCATCTCATCCACACCTCCTACACCTGTTAGAGCAAGCTTTCTCTCAAACGGTTTCAACAAATGGAAATTTCTTTTACTTAGCATATGTCGGATAAAAATAGAGAAAGTGAAGAACGAGCCGCAAAGATTTTGTCGAACATTTGATATAATGGAAGAAATATGTACAAAAAGGAGTAAGTCTATTGTTTCTATTTGAAGAACCCGCGTGTGCTAGCTGTCAGAAAAAGATAGAAGGAAACGAAGAAGTGTACGTCAAGCTGATCTATCCAAAGAGAAAAGGAATGACAGAGGTGAAGGCTTGGCTGAGGAATGAAGGGGTTTTTTATTGTAAGGCATGTACAGAACAAAAGACATCTCATGGAGGATAACCAAATGAACAAAATCAACTTTCCACAAACATTTCCAACAATACATACCGAAAGACTGATCTTAAAACAAGCGACGATCGAAGACGCTGAGGATATGCACATCTATTTATCCAATGAAACCGTGTGCCGCTACATGGGAATCGATGCTCATGAAACGATTGAAGACACACAAGGAGAAATCAAGTGGTATCACGACATCTTCAAAGAACAAACAGGCATCCGCTGGGGCATTTCTCTAAAAGACAACCCAGCCATCATCGGCAGCTGCGGCTTTCTCAATCTAGAAAAACAGCACTGCCGCACCGAAATTGGCTATGAATTACACCACGATCATTGGAGAAAAGGCATCATGAGCGAAGCGATTGCTGCGGTGTTACGATATGGATTTCAGGTGATGAACCTGAACCGGATTGAAGCGATTATTGATCCAGCAAATAAGTCTTCTGTTCAATTGTTGGAGAACTTTGATTTTGTAAGAGAGGGTTTATTGCGGGAGTATGAGCTTGGTCAGAATGGATTTGATGATGTGTTTATGTATGCGATTTTGAAGAGGGATTATGAATAAAATTCTATGAGAAAAAGGAGAAACAAGCGACATGTGGGTAGAAGACTGGTTTAAAAAGTTTGAAGCACAAACATTCATTAATATCCTGAAAACCATCAATATCAAAATGAAAAAGGTATCTTCATGTTAGAAATTTTTAAAATCGTAGTACCACCTCTAGTATCTATTGGTATATGTTGGATAACTCTTTATTTTACAAATAAAATAAATATAAGGTCACTGGAACATCAGCATAAACTTCATATAGAAAGTTTGAAAAAAGACGAGGAAAAATACCAGGAACAATTGGCGAATAATAAAGAAGCTGAGCGTTTGAAGCATTTACCATACCTATCTCTCATCCCAAAATATCAGATACATAGATTTGAAGGTGAAATGAAAAGAGAAAACAATGATAACATCTTTATTCCTTTCAAAATAATAAATCAAGGTGCTGGTATTGCTTTTTCTTGTCATGTGAAAATTTTAGAGGAAGATAGTAAACCTAATAATATACACATTGGTACAGTTACAGCCTTTCAACGAAAGCATAAAGATGATTATGACATTTTAGGAGTCAGTGAACCTATTGATACAGATGTTTTACGTGTTGATAATCACAGTGAATTTTGTTTATATTTGACTGCTATAGATAGAAATAAAATGGAAATAATACCTTCAGAATCATTGAAATGGGAATTTGATATTACTTTTTACGATATTCAAGGAAAACATTATACACAGAGATATTCATTTTACACATCAACAAAAAATAATAAAGTACATAGAGTTAATTCATATATGCCTGAGTTGGTTGTATAGGCAGTTTTTTAAATTTTTACTAACTGCCTTTTTTAAAAGAAAAAGAGCCTATAATCTATTTAAATAAGAATTATAGGCTTTCTATTTCTTATTCCCCTCCCATGGTTAATATGCTTCCACTTCATTCACGATACGAGGTAAAACTTTCACAAACACGCCCCAATGAATTTTTTTCAAACCATCAATAAATGTAACAGGAAGATATCGATCTTGTAGTCATATGTCCCTGATTTACCCACGAAATCTACGCTACGGATATCTGAGGCAATCGTGAATTATTACCAGCTGTTGCGTTCAAGACCGAATTTGGAAATTCATTCATTAGAATTAAATCTTATTCTCGGATGATTTCTAGATTTTCTTCTGAAATTTCACCTAGTACACGGATACCTAGTCCTGGATCTGAGTTTGGATGTCTCTAGACGATGTCGTCATGAATACCAATCTCTAAACCTAGGTTAGGAAATTCTCCCTCTGATATTACAACACAGCACAAAAAGTCAAGTTTCCTAAAGAGCATTTCCGCTATACTAAACTCGTAAGGCAAGGAGGTGCTCGGTTGTCCTATCAAGAACATGAGAAAACGATTCAAGAAACATTAAATTATATTGAACAGCATCTGAAAGATGATTTACCGCTTCAAACTCTAGCGAAACACGCTGGTTATTCTAGGTTTCACTTTCACCGTATATTCAAGAAAGTGATTAAGAAGTCAGTTGTCGATTATATAAGGGAACGTCGAATGACCCAAGCGGCGAAGGATTTAATTCATACGGATCAACGGGCGATTGACATTGCATTGCAGTATCGATTTAGTTCACAGGAGTCCTTCACTAGAGCCTTTAAGAAGATATATGATATGTCACCCGCACGTTATCGGAGATTACTAAGGAATGTCATTGACAAGGAGGAAATGAATATGGCTGCAAATAAGAACACACCTACCGGCTGGATTATGACGGGAGAAACACCATCTGATTATGAAACAGGTCTGGATAACAGAATTGTACACAGTGGTACTACCTCAGCTTACCTGAAATCAAAAGATGAAAAAGCACGAGGATTCGCGACCTTGATGCAGCAAATTAAGTCTGATCGTTACCGTGGAGAACGCCTTCAATTTTCTGCTTTTGTCAAAAGCGAAGATGTGAAAGGTTCAGCTGGTTTATGGATGAGGATTGACCATTCTTCAGGTGAAGTTCTTGCGTTTGACAACATGATGAACCGCCCCATTACAGGAACAAACGGCTGGAATCATTTTAGTGTAGTATTGGATGTTCCAGTCAAAAGTGAAGTCATTGCGTTTGGCATATTACTACATGGTCAAGGTCACATTTGGATGGACGAACTTAGTTTTAAAATTGTAGATGAAAGTGTCCCCGTGACAGAACAAAATACTGTGGATCATTTAGAGGATGAACCAGTGAATTTAAATTTTGAAGGCTAGCAGATCGAATTTAAGAGGAGGTTCATTGTCATGAAAAAAATTGGTGCGATTTTATTGTTCGCTATGAATTCACTCACCTTTATTTGTGGCCTCGGAATTTTATTTGGTGAAGAGGATTAAAGATAAGCACCCATAGAACAAAAAAAATCAATTAAAAAAGATACCCCTATCACTATCTCTTTTTTATAGACTTGGTATAATAGAAAAAATCAGAAAAATGAGAATGCGATGATAAGGAATAGTACTTGCCGAAATGTTTTCAGAAAGTTGCTGGTTGATGAGAAGCAACAACAAAATGGCAGGGAACTCACCTTAGAGTTGCCTTAGTGAAATTAAAAGTATTGATGTAGTTAAGGTCGGCCCCCCACCGTTATATGGGAAGGATATCAGATCAAACAATCTGTATCCGAATAAGGGCATGATAATGTATGGTTATCATGAAACAGGGGTGGTACCGCGTAAGAAGAAGTCTTTCGTCTCCAAGGTAAATATTGGGGATGAAAGGCTTTTTTTATATTCTATTTTCTAGGAGGAATCGATGATGTTTAACCACAAAAAATACGAAAAGAAATACTTTTTGCCACCGAAGCTTACTTATGATTGGGTGAAGAAAGAAACATTAGAAAGTGCTCCGATATGGTGCAGTGTGGACTTACGGGATGGTAATCAAGCATTATCTATTCCTATGAACTTAGAAGAAAAATTAGAAATGTTTCAGTTACTAGTAGAGATAGGTTTTAAAGAAATTGAAATCGCATTTCCAGCTGCTTCTGATACGGAGTTTAGGCTGTTACGGACACTGATTGATCATCATATGATTCCAGACGATGTCACGATTATGGTGATCACACAAGCGAGAGAGCATATTATCCGCCGAACCTTCGAAGCCATTAAGGGAGTACCGAAAGCAATTGTTCATTTATATAATTCGACTTCAGAAGCGCAGCGCAGACAGGTATTTAAGAAAACAAAAGATGAAATTAAACAAATTGCCATTGATGGAGCTATTTTAGTAAAAGAACTTGCCGAAAAAACAAATAGTGATATTTATTTTCAATATAGTCCAGAAAGCTTTCCAGGAACAGAAGTTGATTATGCGTTAGATATTTGTAATAGTGTTTTAGATATTTGGAAACCGACACGAGCTCATAAAGCGATCATCAATATTCCGACAACAGTTGAATATTCAATGCCTCATATCTTTGCAAGTCAGATTGAGTATATACACAAAAATCTGTCTTACCGAGACAGTGTGACATTATCTGTTCATCCTCATAATGACCGCGGCTCTGGGGTGAGTGATGCAGAATTTGGTGTTCTAGCTGGCGCAGAAAGAGTCGAAGGTACATTATTTGGTATCGGTGAACGTACAGGGAACGTAGACTTGATTACCTTGGCGATGAATATGTATTCACAAGGTTATGATCCAAAATTGAATTTCAATAACCTAGAAGCGATTCGTAAAAAATATGAAAAACTAACAAAAATCACCGTTCCTGAGAGGCAGCCCTATTCTGGGGAAATGGTTTTCACCGCATTCTCTGGGTCACATCAAGATGCGATATCTAAAGGTATGAAATATAGAAAAGAAAATAAAGTTGATAAATGGGACGTTCCGTATATCCCAGTAGATCCCGTTGACTTGGGGAGGAATTATCAAGCGGATGTGATTCGAATCAACAGCCAGTCTGGAAAAGGCGGCATAAGCTATATACTAGAAACAAATTATGGCATTCAACTTCCTTATCAAATGAATGAAGCCATGGGATATGAAGCGAAGAAAGTATCTGATCAGGCAAGTAAGGAATTGTCTGTCGAAGAAATATATCATGTTTTTAAAGAACAGTATGTTGATTATCACCCTCATTTCCAGCTGCTTGATTATCAATTTCATAAAGGAGAGAAGCAGGAAGTTACCTTAACTTTGCTGAGAGATGATCAACAAATTGAAATACAAGGAACTGGCACTGGAAGTTTAGATGCAATCAGTAATGCGTTAAAAGCATATTTTCATCTCGAATATGTTTTGGAAGTCTATGAACAGAATTCTTTGGGCAAAGATTCCCAAGCAAAAGCCTGTGCACAGATTGGAATTTCATATCAAGGAAAAATGCATTGGGGTGCTGGAATTGATAAAGATATTATAGAAGCAACAGTGAAGGCCCTGGTGGTTGCAGTAAATAAACTAGAGGTTTGGATGTAGATGGAAAAAGATAAACTTGAAAAACATGAAGTGATGCAATATTTAAGAGAATATAACGAGCAAGAAATTTTTTATCAACAATACCAACAGAAAAAGCATGACAATCAATCATTGCAATTATTTTTGAAGAATTATGATAAACACAATTTAATGCATAAACAAATATATATTGAAGAATTTTTGCAAAAAGGGCAGAACGAATTTGAAAAGGAAGATACCATGTGGTTAGGTCAGGAGAAAGATATCGAAGTGAGAAAGTATAGCCGTTTTATGCCTCAATTGTCGGCTATCCATGATTTCTTTGAGATGATCTATGTTCTGGAAAATGAGATGTGTTTAGAAGTGGAAGATAAAAAAATGACTTTAAAATCAGGAGATATTGCCTTTATTCCACCTGACACCCTACACAAGCCAATTGTAATGGAGAATACAATCGCCATGCAAATCATGATCCGTAAGAGTACTTTTCAAAAAGTGTTTTTTAAAATGTTAAAAGGAAATAATGTCATTTCAGAATTCTTTTTGAATGCATTGTATATAAAAGAAAATAAAAATATTCTTATTTTCCATAGTCACTTGGATAAACATTTGCTAGACTGCTCTCTTCAACTATTTACAGAAAATTATAATCGGTTTCCTAGTTACCAGTTGATTATGAATAATTTGTTTGAGATATTATTATGTCTTTTATTAAGGTTCAAACCAAGTCATATGAACGTAAATCAGGTCAAACAATATCGTGAAATACGTATTATTCAAATGCTCCAATATATTCAGCAATGTTGTGAGCATATAACAATCCAGGAGATGGCAGAGGAATTTAACCTTTCACAGTCTTACCTGTCAAAATATATATCTCGTAAGCTTGGCAAATCATTTCGTGAGATTCGACAAGAAATAAGATTGGAAAAAGCCTGCGAAATGCTCACTGGCAGCAATTCACAAGTAGATCATATTGCGGCAGCCGTTGGTTATCAAAATGTAGAGCATTTCATTCGTTTATTTAAGAAAAAGTATCACGTAACACCACATCAATATCGTTTAAATAATAAAGTCTAGCAAACATCAATCAATACAAATAAAAAGGAGAAATCATCATGTCAATCAAACAAGTAAAAGATTATTTTAAACAATATGATATGGATACTCGAATTCAAGAATTTTCAGTATCTAGTGCAACTGTAGACTTGGCTGCTTCTGCATTGGGCTGCGAACCTGAAAGAATCGCAAAAAAACTCTCCTTTCTAGTAAATGGACAAGCTATTTTAATTGTGACCTCTGGCGATGCAAAAGTTGATAACAAAAAATTCAAGGAATATTTTAAAACAAAAGCTAAAATGCTTTCTCCTCATGAGGTCGTTGACTTGGTCGGTCATGAAATTGGCGGAGTATGCCCTTTTGCTATAAAGAATGGCGTTTCTGTTTATTTAGATATTTCACTCAAACGTTTTGAGACAGTCTATCCAGCCTGCGGGAGCAGTAACAGTGCTATTGAACTCACAATAAAACAATTAGAAAAACACTCCGGTTATTCACAATGGATTGACGTGTGTAAGGGATGGAATGATTCATTAACGCATTAAAACGGAAGGAAAAATAAAGTGGGATTCAAAGATTTAATAATAAGCATAACGATAATCCAAGAGCTAGACGCAAATAACACAGAGCCAATCATTTGAGTTTGATATATCACTCATCTTATCAGCTCTTTTTTTAAATAAAGTTTATTCATTTTTTATAGTTTTCGCTTCTTTGATACCATTAGCTAAAGCTTCCATAAGCAGTAGCTCTTTATTTTGAAGTAGCTTACAAATAAATTAAATGGGATCATCTCCTTTAAAGAGACAAAGCAAAACTATGATGCCTCCCCTAAAAATCAATTTACTGTGGACTATTTAGGAAAGCAGAAATAAATGAAAAAGAGCTAAAAACCCTTGATACACAAAGGTTTCTAGCTCTACTATAACTACTCCCACTCAATGAGCACGTAGGGCTTATAAAGCCTGTTGTTATTACATTTCTAGAGTGCCTCCACTACTTTGGAGACACTTTTGACGACAATTGTTTCACCGTTTGATTACCGACAAATACAAATTGCTTACTCATTGCAGTTTTAATCTTGATAATGCCTGCCATTGATTCGGCGACAGCATCATCAATCCCGCGCCACAAATGCGCATAGTGTTTTAGCGTAATTTCTGGCGAACTGTGCCCGAGACGTTTTGAGACAACCAAAACCGAGGAAAGCTTACGTGAGAATGACGTAGTCCTTTTGCCTGATTACTGGAGCACCTGCAAGTTTCGCATAGCGAGCAATAATTCGATCAATCGTTGATTTTATCCTGGGTAAGCCATCATAGGAGAAGATGAAATCCATATTTCCGTGTTGTGCTTGTCGTTCTTTCCATATACGCAACACTTCAAGCGTATCATCATCTAAAGCAAGCACCCGTTTTCCATCAACTGTTTTCGTGTGATTCTTCCGGTTGTAATTCTTGCGACTGACATTATTTAAATTCTGATGTGTGGGGGAGCAGAACTGTGCAAATCAAAAAGACCCCCGCACAAAGCGAGGGCCTATATGGTATATAATACTGTCTTTTAGTCAGTTAGAGCTTCTTCAAAGGAATCAATTAAGATATTAAGGCAAATCCCACTCATGAATGGGAGAAGAATCTTGTCCGCATATAATGTTATTTTTTTCGGTAATTCGTGAAAAGTTAAGACTTCATTACTGTCTTTTTGAACAACCGATTTTTCTACAATATCTCCGACCTCGTCAACTAATTCGAAATATTCGTACGAGTTATATGTGAAATTAACAAAATCATCTTTCAGCGACTCACAAACATCTTCTTTGTCATGTATGAATTTACAATAGAAATCTCTGATTTCTCTTTCCGTTTTCAAAGGGACTCCCATCCAATTATTCGTGTAATCTTTATACTTTTGCATTTCTAAGAGTATTGTGGTGAACAAGCCTCCAAGATAAAAACTAATTTCATCCTCCTGCCCCCAGTAGACTTCGTTTTTATCGTTAAAATCTAGTTTTTCTAAACATACCTCCACCAGCTTAGGAGTCAATAGATACGGATTATCTTTTTTACTTTCGCCTTTCAGAACATAGCCAAGCAGTTTTCTATCAGTGGGGTAAAATTCAATCATAGCATTGCTATAAGATTGACCTTTTTTCCATTCATCATACTTTTGACTTATCCGAGCTGAAGCAAGTTTATAAATTAACTCACATGTTTTATCAAAGGATAGTTCTAAAGTTTGCTTTGCTCTTGCCATCTTACTCACCACCCAGCTCCATTCCACTAGTTAACTCTAATATTTCTTGAGCCGGGGATGAAACAGGTACTTCCTGCACCTGAGTAATTTCCGCAAGTTGAGCCATAGTTTTTTGACCGTCACCCTTAGTGTAGAATTTCAGCCCACTAATTCGGACATTCTTTGTATCATCTTCAAATTCCATTTCTGCTTGATGGTCAGTCATATACAATAATAAGTCTTGTTTCCATAGCTCACTGACAAACCTGTCACCACTCATTCCTTTTGGTTCAATGAATATTTGGAAATAAAACTCGCTATTCTCAAGGAATAAGATAAAGTCAGGTTGAAATCCTTGTAAGTGCATGTCTACGGTTTCACCTGCACGATTGATCCGTGAACCATATTGGTGCAGTTTAACTTTTTCACTTTTGGCTGACTCACGGTGCATATTCTCATCCATTCGGAATAGATAGACACCCTTGTTGTATTTTTGTTTCAACTCGTCCACATGGGCTTTTATTCGTTCAATCAACTCATATTCTAGCTTGTTGACGATTGCTTTTTCATAAACGTAAAACTCATCGTCCATTTCGTAAGCGTCAACCTTTTGAGTCGCTTGAATCAAGAGATTTGCGGTGTCGTACTCTGTAACACGCTTCTTGTAATCTGTCAGATATTCTCTAATCGGATAGCCGATAAATTTGTTTGTTCCACGTTGTTTGATATACCCAGATTTGAATTTCACTTCATACTCTTTCAATAGGTCGATAGTCACTTTCAAAATCTCATTTGGGGAAATATCTGACGCTTTGTATTCTTTCGGGACAGTCAAGAAAAGCTTCAGATTCCCTGCATTTAACCATTTCTCTCCATAAATAAATTCTTTCATAGAAGTTAGGAGTGGTAGATACTTTTTCAATTTATCAAACTGATAGAACTCAAGGCGTTGAATGGCTTTCTTAATGTAACGAACATCAAATTTTTCCACTCCGATTGTCTTTGTTTCGATACCTTCAACAGTAGCCTTATAAGAGACTTCCCGACTACCATAGTTCAAGCTTCGAGAAATATCCGCCTTATGGTTAATGCCATATTTTTCAATAGAATCGAACCATTCATCCGATACATCCTCCGCTTCGTTATAATAGATTTTCCCTGTTTTATAGGTATCTGTTTTCTTGAAGGAAGGTTTAACTTTAATTTCAATAGGCGGATTTTTCTTATCTTGTCCCGTTGGTAAATCCATTTGTTCCAAAGAGCCCACTAGCTGTTTCAAATATTGAGGTTCATTCATTGTATGGTAGTGGAGGGTTTCTAAAAATAATTGCTTATTTGAAGAATCATTATCATATCTCCGCTGATAGCTTTTCTCACCTTCAATTTCAAATGGATAATACCTTGCACCTCGTCCAATTAATTGAGCTTCAACCATTGTAGCGTTCTTATTCGTGCCTGCTTCTTTTTCGATACGAACAATATCATATAGATTGAGCACATCCCACCCCTCTGTAAGTTTTGCCACAGCAAAAACTACACGATAGAGATTATTAGGGCTTTCGAGCGTGTTCAAGGCTTCATACTGACCTTTTTCAAGCATATTGCCACTGGCATCGTTGGCATTCAAAATATTTCGTGGGTCAAAGTCCTGTTTAATCTCACGAACAATCTTTGCTAAATCATCTTCATTTTGCAGGTAGAAATTATAAGCCAACTTTAGTGCAGAGCTTTCGTTACTATCCAATGCTTGCTGACGTTGGATGAATGACACTATATCACTTACGTTTAGATTGGCAATGAGTTCATTAAAAACTTTTGTTGCTTCAAGTGAGATTGCAACTTTTGGTGATTTGAACAAAATCACGGGCTTGAATGATCCCGTGACTCCCTCAGCATAGGCACGGTATTTTCGGAATTGTGAGAGTAAAACCACGTTCAGCATTTTATCTTCATCACTTGCAGATGTTTCAATACGCTTAACCTGCTTAGAGTACCCATCAAACATAAGTTTGTTTAACGGATAACGGTAAACAACTTTATCACGATATTTGTTGTAAATTGCTTCCTTGTCAAAATCCACTGTTGCCGTGAACTCTAGCAATAGATTCTTTTGCTCCTTGTCATCCCTAGCCCTTAGAATCTTATTGATAGCATATTCCCAAGTGTTCTCAGCTTCTTTTTCTGATTTTGTGCTTGCGGAATAATGATGAGCTTCATCAGCCAAAACAACCACAGGATGATTTTCATAATCAGATAAACCCATTGTGTTCTCTTTTAACACAAACAAATCATCTGATACCTTTTGCACGGATGAAAGCTTGATATAGATGGTATTATTTTGCCGAACACGAGGGAAACGCTCAACTTGTCGAATATAAATTCGTTGTCCTTCAATCTCGATCTTCTCTTGAAAAAGATACTTATCAGTATTTTCATTTACCAAATTATCCTTCGTTTTCATAAGGACAGAATTGGTATTAACAGTAAATAAGAAATTTTGATACTTGTGTTCTTGATAAAGATAGAGAATTAGACCCGCCATCAAATCCGTTTTACCTGAACCAGTTGCCATGTTAAACAAAACGTGTTGAGGACTAGGGCTAATCTGAGTTTGCGTAAAGTGATAGTTGCGCATTGCTTCATCTTGATAATCACGTAACGTATGGAGTAGATTTTGATTGATATACTCTGGAATAACATACCCTTGATGTTGACTAAATAAATTTTGTTCAGCTTGATTAGCTTGTTCAACTAAGGGAAATCTAAGAGCATTAGTAGTAGTTTTCTTGGCTCTTGCCATATTACTCACCACCTTCATAGAACGCTTTGTTAAAAGCGTAGTCCTCGTCAGAAATTAAGTCACGGACATTCTTATCATCAATCTCCGAATAGTTAAAATAAAGCCCATTCTTATCAAGTAATTTAACTAACAGCCGTTTATTGTTATCAAATCCTTCAGTCCAATCAATCTTTGATAAATCAGCACGGAAGGAAATATCAGCAGGTTCTTCTGTATCAGTTCCTAGTAGCATGCGTTCATAAACTGATTTAAGCTCATCAATAGTCTTTGAGTGGATGACATCTTGAAGGTAGCCCATGTTCTTAGGAAATAGTTCAGCATAGACGAATGAACCTCCGCCCTGCCAATCAACGTCTTTTGAGATCCCGCCTTGTTCGCCCTCAATAACCTTTTGTAGCCTTGGAACAGATACAGTATTGATGTAGTCCATCTGCTCAATACCAATGAAGCGTCGATTCATTTTCATTGCGACCGCTGGCGTAGTTGCTGACCCCATGAAGAAATCCATGACGATGTCATTCTCTTTGGTGGTAATTTTTATAATTTCATATAACAACTCCTCGGGTTTTGCATAATCAAAAGCATTACGTCCAAAAAGCAGATCAATCTGATCGTTACCTAATTTATTTACAGTTGTACCATCATACAACTTCAATAAGAAGTCTGAGTATACTGCAGATGCTTTTTCTTTAGCATCATCCTCATCTTTGAAAACTCGTCTAAATGGCTTATCTCCACTCATAAACTCATAATCATCAGGAAACCCAATACTTCCATTCTCATACCACTCTTGGAAAGTATCTTTAGTAACAGCCCATGAACGCTTAGGGTTGACTGGATATTCTTTACCAGTCTTGGGATTAACCATTGTAAAATTTGAATTTGGACGCTCATATATCGTTCTTTGGCTAGTCATATCTGCTTTGCGCCATGGGCGATTAGGAAAATCGGGAGTGGTTAGGTATTTCCTTTCTACTTTTCGACCCACAATTTCATCACCCTCAAAACCATTTGTGTATACAAGAAGCCAATCAAAGTCTTGAGATAGATTAAATGGTACGTCAGATTTTCCGTTACGCGTCTTTCGAGGAATCGTACCAACAAATTTATCTGAGCCAAATATGCTATCAGATAATACTTTGAGATAGTGCATCCCATCTTCAGAGATATTTATCCATACAGACCCATTGTCCGCTAACATCTGTTTAGCAATCTCTAGCCTATTCTTTAAGAACGTGAGCCATGTGCTCATTCTAAAATTTGAATTATACTTGAATGAATCTTCTGCAATCTTTTTCTTGAAAAAGTATGGTACATCAATATAGATCATTTTTATTTGTCCTACGTATTTATCTTTCAAAGTATGTAACGCAAGAAGATTATTTCCTTTGATTATTAGATTGTCTTGCTCCATATTAAAAGAAATTGGCTTAGTATCTAGATGTGTGTGTTCCTCATTGTTAAATCGTTTTACGTTAGACAAAATTTTCTTATCAAATAATCTGTCGATTTCATCTTTTTCAATTGTCTCATTCAGAAAGGCGTCGTCATATCGGTCTTCGTTATCTTCCTTTGTCATAGAAGCAGTAAGCACACCATCTTTGAACGGAAAATCTAACACCACATCTTGGCTGTCCTCTAAGAACTTCCCTTTAGAGGCTAACCCGACACGGTTTTCATATTTGGTAAAGCTTGTGTCCCAGTAATCGTTGTAAAGTACTGCTTCCTCAAGCTGGTCTATTTGAAAAAGCTTGTTCCCTGCAAATTCTTTGATAAAATGCTGTTTGATGAATTCCACTTCAAATAACTTGCTAAGAAGTGCTTCATCATAATTCCGTAAATCATCCGTAAGTTTTGATCGGTTTAATTCCTCTCCGACAAAATACTTACCGCCAAAAGAAGATAATGCTATTTTTAACTCATCAAAAATCTTCGGTTCAATCTTTGCCATATTATTCATCCCTTTTACGACTTTTTTCTAATTATAACATTGAACTAAATCTCTCATATAGGAAAACCATATAATAAAAACTCCCACCGACAATCATTCGATGAGAGTTTTTGGAGACAATCTTGGAGACAATTCAAAAGAAGAATTTTGGTTCCAGAGAGTCTTATGAATTTTACCTAAACGGCGTAAAATTAACATTTCCATGTGTATAGAGTGTCACTTGATTATTCCCACTCTATCGTAGCAGGCGGCTTACTCGTAATATCATACACTACGCGGTTAATATGCTTCACTTCATTCACGATACGAGTTGAGATCTTTTCAAGCACGTCCCAAGGGATTCTTGCCCAGTCACTCGTCATACCGTCAATAGATGTCACAGCACGGATGCCGATTGTGTAGTCGTATGTTCTTGCGTCACCCATAACACCTACGCTGCGGATGTCTGGGAGAACGGTGAAGTATTGCCAGATGTCGCGCTCAAGGCCGAAGTTGGCAATTTCTTCGCGTAGAATCGCATCCGATTCACGGACGATTTCTAGTTTTTCTTCAGAAATTTCACCTAGTACACGGATACCTAGTCCTGGACCTGGGAATGGCTGTCTCCAGACAATGTCATCAGGAATCCCAAGCTCTGAACCTAGGGCACGGACTTCATCCTTGAATAGCGTATTGAGTGGCTCAATCAATTCGAACTGCATGTCTTCTGGAAGACCGCCTACGTTGTGGTGAGATTTGATTGTTTGTGCCGTTGCTGTTCCGCTCTCAATGATGTCTGTGTAAAGTGTTCCTTGTGCTAAGTAGTCGATTCCTTTTAGCTTGTCCGCTTCGTCATCGAATACATAAATGAATTCGTTACCGATGATTTTACGTTTTTGCTCAGGATCAGACACACCTTTTAGCTTGTTTAAGAAACGATCTTTTGCATCTACTTTAATCACGTTCATGTTGAAACCTTCGCTAAATGTTTTCATAACCCCTTCTGCTTCGCCTTTGCGAAGAAGACCGTGGTCAACGAAAATACATGTCAGCTGATCGCCGATGGCTTTGTGGATCAATACTGCCACAACAGATGAATCCACCCCGCCGCTTAGTGCGCACAATACTTGCTTGTCGCCTACTGTTTCACGGATTTTCTGCATTTCGATTTCAATAAAGTTCTCCATTGACCATTTGCCATCGCAATCACACACGCCGAAGACAAAGTTTTTCAATAGGTCATTTCCGTACTCAGAGTGACGAACCTCTGGGTGGAATTGAACGCCATAGAAATTCTTCTCAGCTAAGCTCATGGCTGAGTTTGGACAATGTGCACTTGTTGCATCGACTGTAAAGCCTTCTGGTACTTCAACAACGAGGTCACCATGGCTCATCCAAACGACTTGATCAGTTGGAAGGTCTTTGAATAAAGCAGGTGTTCCGTTAATATGGATATCTGCTTTTCCATATTCACGCTGGCTGGCCGCTTCTACTTTCCCGCCTAAATAGTGAGTCATGAGCTGCATGCCGTAGCAAATGCCTAGAACCGGAATGTCTAGATCAAAGATATTTTCATCACAGCGGAAAGATCCTTCATCATAAACACTGTTTGGTCCACCAGAAAGGATGATTCCTTTAGGTGCCATTTCTTTAATTTCTTCAGCAGTTAAAGTGTGCGGATGAAGCTCACTGTACACACCAAATTCACGAATACGGCGTGTGATCAGCTGATTGTACTGACTGCCGAAATCGAGAACCAAAATCATTTCATTTACTAAATTTGTCATGGTGTCACCTCTATGTCCAATATAGTTTTTTATAAACGCACAGAAAAAATGAGAGGAGAAAACCTGCTCTCAGTGTGAATCACGCTTTTGAAGCGCCCAGACTCACATCCGAACGCTTCAATTTCATGTATTTTAGAAGGTTTTAATATTCACCTATTCTAACAACAGGAAGGTACGCGGTCAAGACTATCTCCTGTTTATTAAATTTTCCCATAACTTTGCCGATTGCTGCCAAAGCGCCGACGCATCCTCTCGCCGGTAGAGCGCACGTTCATAAAACTGCGTCAGCTCTGACATATGATGATCTCCATTCTTCTCATCAATTAGCGAAGCGAATTCTCTTAGCGTCATACCTGGCTTTTTCTCGATTCCTCTGCGCCCTAGCTGCTTTAATAGAGCTGCATACGCATAGAAGAATGCTTCATCCTCTGGCAGACGTTTCACCTTTCTTACAATAAAGAATGGCAGCCATCTTGTTCTGAATCGATAAAGCATCCAGCTGATGAAACCAAGCAGGAAAATAGCTCCTGCCGCATAACCTATAACCCAACCAACATGCACCATATTTGGCTTTGCCTGCGCTGTTTGTTCCTTTGGTTGTGCAGGCTGCTCTGTCTCCTGCTGCTTCGGCTGGTCTTGCTGCTGATCTTCACTTGCATCAGAACTAGACTGATCTTCTTCTTCTTTTTGATCATCCGTTTGATCGCTTGAAACAGCTTCATTCGTAAATGTCTCTGGGTTTGTAAATCCTTTTGTCGGTTCAAAGGTGACCCAGCCTCTGTTTGGAAAATAAACCTCTACCCATGAATGCGCATTGTTATTGGTCACTTCATACACATTGTTTCCATCCATTTGTGTTTCATATAACTGGCCAGACGTATACCCTTTTACCCATCTCGCCGGAATTCCGATCGAACGAAGCATTACAATCATAGAGGTTGAAAAATTATCACAATAGCCGATCATCGTATCAAATAAAAATTGATCCACATAATCTTCATTACGACCAGGCACAGCGACATTTTGCGTTTCATATGAAAACTTCGCAGATCCTAAATAATCCTCGATTGCTTTGGCTTTATCATACATATTGTCCTTCGTTTCCGTTAAGCTGTTTGCCAAAGTTTTCACACGTTCTGGAAGTGAGGATGGAAGCTGCAAGTATTCACGGCCAACCTGCTGATTCACCTGCTTCTTTGTCGGTACTTTAATCCTTTGCAAATCTTCCAGGATAAATGTAGGAGATAAGAAACTGACTTGATAGTTCCCCAGATTTTTAGGTGGGTTTTGCATAGACGGGACAATTTTCTCCGTTTTGCCCATGATTTGCAGCGGAATATTTTCCATTGGCGTCAGCGTAATCGTACCAATCGGATAGACGGCATGATTAAATCGATAGTTCGATTCCATATCGACTCTCGTTTCATGTACCTCTGTTTTCACTCGCTCAGTAAACCACCGATTCGGCACAGTGTCGTCCTTTAACCGAGTAGACTTCGTATCATTTGAAGCATCCTCCCAGCCCTTTCCTGTGTAAATACTTTTTGTTTCTACACGAAAGTAAGACGGCTCCTTTCCGCTCCATTTAAAGACAGGTGTGCGGTCCTCACTAAATGGTCCGCCAAGCGCCGAATCATCTGCACTATATCCCACTTTATTCTGCCCGGCTGTCCCATCTTGATTCGTGACCGCCTTAAAAAACGGGACAGGATCGGGCCATTTCGGATCAGATTTAGGCAAAGAAGCGCCGAGTGACGCTGATAGAAGGACAAGCGCCAGCATGGGCAAAAACCACTTTAGACGTGCTTTCTGTGACACCTGAACGCCCTCAGCCGAACGCAGTCGATCAAAATACAGCAATCCAAGCAAACAAAATCCAAATACCATAATACGAACGATCGCAAAGGTCGCATCATATGGCGTAAACGTATCAAGAATCGTGACATACACAATCGTCATCAGTAAAAAGAAAAAGATACGCTGCTGATAGACCACCCAATAATGAAGCAAATAGACAAGCAGCCACAGCAAAATATAAAACAACAATGTGCGGAAAGACGGATACATGTCACTCCACATGCCCATGCTCATTAACGTGATATTATCCTTGATATCAGCAAACAAAGCAGCCGGATAACCTGGCGCTGATTGATAAAAGATCAAATATAAGGCGAGCAAAATCAGTCCAGCACAAATAGGAAACGTCACATACCACTTCAGACGAAAGAACGTAAACAAACACGTAAGCCCGATAAAAATGATGAAATAAGACGTATGGCTCGTCTCTGTAAAATCTTGAAGTGGACGAAGCCACTCCCATAGCAGCAGAAAAGCTACAGCATAATAGATGAACAATTCAAAACGGCTTTGCCGCAGATGCGTATGCAGCATAAATGTTTGTCACCTCACAGTTCTTTCGTGCAGCCGGTCTTCAAATAAAAGGGTGATGCGTATTCCAGAGGCCTTGAGCCGGTCTACAAGCTGTTTTTCTTTTGTCGTCAAATGGTCAACGGCTTTCTTCACTAAAAGCACGGTGATGTTCTTTCTGTTTCGATTTCCAAAAAGACTTGCCGCAAGCTCCTCCTGCAGCTGACCCGTGACGACATATTTTCCTGAGTGCTGGTACTCACTCGCTGCTAACGGTTTATATTCTAGTGCGCGGGAAGACTGCTGCTGCACCCTTGTTAAATAATAAATCATGTCCTGTAAATGAAGTTCTCCTTGATCGACTCGAAAGGCAGCCTGATCTCCTAGAGGGACAAGACCTGACGGCACGCCTTTTTTCACAGCCATTTGAAGAACAGATGCTGTAATAGAGACGACTGTTTCAAAAACAGCTTGATCAGTAAAATCAGCAAACACGACAAGGTCCTTTGCTTGATTCTGTTCAAATTCCTTCGTCATCAGCTGGCCTCTTCTGGCCGTTGTCTTCCAGTCCACCCAAGCAAAACGGTCTCCTTGCTGATATTCCCGTACGCCTGTTGTTACATGGGCCGGTTCATTTAACCACGAGTGAACCGCTTTGCCTCCATTTTCACTCACTGATTCAGCAGGCTCCACCGGGATATCCAGCACTTTGGGGTAGACAAGCAGCTTTTTCTCTAACGGAATGATGATTTCTTTCTCAACAAACCCAAACATATCACCCGTTTTAATTCGAACTGCTGTCAAATGATGCTCTCCCCGTATGACATCATTCAATTGATAGGAAAATCGCCAAGTTTTCCGAAACCAAGGGAAAAGCATTTGCTTCATTTCAATCTGTTCCTTTAAGTGAAAGGTGTCTGGCGGAGCATCCTCTATCATGACGTAAACGTACGGAAATGGATGTGTCCGCTTGATTTCAAGGTCAACGGACAGCACATCTCCCGCCTTCAAGCGGGTTTGCTGTATTGTCCTCTTGGCTGTCGCGCGAAGCGGAACAAGTGCAAACAGCAATGCATACAAAGCATATGGTAAAAATGCATAAAAAAGGAACCAGCTCACAAACCCTCCCTGAAACATGGCATAACAAAAGGCTGCCGCAGTGAGAATGATGAGCATCATTACCCGTAACCATAATGAAACTGCTAAACGATGACGTGACTTCATTGAGTCATCGACTTTTGAACTGGCACGCCAATTTGCTCAAGCATTTGCCGCAGCAGTGTCTCCGCCTTCTTCCCTTCATATGTCGCTTCTGATGTCAAAATCATACGATGCGGTAATGTATAAGGCGCCAAATACTGTACATCATCAGGAATCACATAATCGCGCTGATTCAAAAGTGCATACGCCTGTGCCGCTTTCATCAAGGCGATCGATCCCCTTGGACTCACACCTAGATAAACAGATGGGTGTTTACGCGTCGCTTGAGCAATTTCAACAATATATTCTTTAATGGATGCATCCACATGAATGGTCTGAACAGCCTGCTGCAACGCATGGATATGATCCTTTGTCATGACAGCTTGGAGCGTATCAATCGGGGATTCTTTCTCCTGCAAGTTGAGCACCTCCAGCTCCTCGAGCATGGTCGGATATCCCATCTGCAGCTTGAATAAAAACCGGTCCATTTGCGCTTCTGGCAGCGGATACGTCCCTTCATATTCCACTGGGTTTTGCGTCGCCATGACGAAAAAAGGATCCGCAAGTAGCATCGTTTCTCCGTCCACTGTGACACTGCCTTCCTCCATCGCTTCAAGCAATGCTGATTGTGTTTTAGGAGAGGTCCGGTTGATCTCATCAGCCAAAATAATCTGCCCCATGATCGGCCCTTGCCTAAATTCAAATTCATTTGTCTTTTTATTGTAAATCGACACGCCTGTTACATCTGAAGGCAAAAGGTCAGGAGTGAATTGGATTCTCTTAAACTCACAGCCAATGGATTTTGCCAAAGCACGAACCATCATCGTCTTCCCTACACCTGGCACATCCTCTAGCAGCACATGCCCCTTCGCCAAAATCGCAACAAGGCTTAATATCGCAATATCTTTTTTCCCAACCATGACTTTATTGATGTTATCTACGATTTTTTGTAAATCTGAATGCATCGGTTCATCAAATGCCATCCTGATCCTCCTATCACGTTTCTGTCAAATTTCATATAGTCTAACTTTACCATACAACGCGCATTTGCATATAACATCAGCACATATAAAAAAGAAGCCTTCTCACGATGGAAAAGACTTCTTCTCTTTTTTCGGCTCACTTGCTGGCTCCATATGAACATGAGAGTGTAAAATATCATGCTCCTGCTTCATTCTGCGTTCAATTTCATCTGCAATATCATGGCTTTCTGCTATGTTCAAGTTAGGCTCGACCTCAACCACTACATCCACATGGACTGTACTTCCAAGATAACGCGCTTTTATATCCTTTAAATCGCCCACTCCTGGTGTTGCTTCAATGGTCTCTTTATATTTAGACATATCTTTTATATGAAAACCGTCTGTTAACGAATGAGAGGCATCTCTGAAAATCTCCCACGCAGTTTTACAAATAATTAAGCCAATGACAAACGCTGCAAGCGTATCAATCCATGCCAGCTGAAATTGAGAAGCCATAATTCCTACAAATGTGCCAATACTTACATACGCATCTGATTTATTATCAGCAGCTGCCGCATGAAGAGCCTGGCTATTGATCCGTTTGGACAGATTGCGATTATAGATATACACACCGTACATCACAACAGCACTTCCTGCTGCTGTCCAAGCCGCGATCATATCCGGCGTTTGATGCTCAGATGAGAAGAGCGACTTGCCTGCACTCAGCAAAACCTGAAGCCCAACAAGCATCATGATAAAGGAAGCCACAAGAGACGCAATATTTTCCGCTCTAAAATGACCATACGGATGATCTTCATCAGGCGGCTTTTGAGAAATACGCAGCCCGATCAACACAGCAAGGGATGCAATAATATCCGTCGTGTTATTCAATCCATCTGCTGAAAGAGCCTCTGAATGAAACACATACCCAATAATGAGTTTGACCGCAGATAAGATCACATAGGCAATGATGCTGACCCAAGCACCTGTTTCACCTTGTCTTAATTCGTTATAGCGCTCCATGCTGAACCGCGCCTCCTCACACATCACTTTTCTATTATTTATCTTACAAAGCAAAGCCCGTGTGGGTCTACAGCAACATGATTCGCTTATGTCAGCAAAATAGGATACATAGAAATGTGTTGACCTAAGTAAACTTATTTTTACAAGATCAAATGACCTCAAGACCTACTCTTATCAACCTTTTTCCATTTCTCTTCGAAATGGACATATCGTCAAATCACTCTTCTTGGATAAATTATCAGAATAATTTTATTTTAGGACACAACTTTCCTCCTTCCTTTTTTATGCTATTTTAAAAATAAACAGAGGGAAAAGAGGGAACATAATCTCTCAAATCCTTTCTACTTTTTAACATCATGTTAAGAGGTTTGAAATGTCAGTTTGATAACCTGTCCAATGCTGAATGACAATTCAGTATGATAAAATTTAAAATATTCTAAAAACAAATTCTCTATTCATGAGAAATGTTTGGAGGTAAAGAAATGTCCAACATGACAAACGGTCTTCAAAAAAACCTTAAAACAAGACATATTTCGATGATCTCCATTGCTGGGGTCATTGGGGCAGGGCTATTTGTTGGTAGCGGCGCTGTCATTCATTCTGCAGGGCCTGGATCCATTCTTTCCTATTCTTTTGCCGGACTTCTGGTGATCTTTATTATGAGAATGCTTGGAGAAATGGCATGTGCCTATCCGACAAGCGGTTCTTTCTCACAATATGCGAGCGATGCCATCGGTCCATGGGCCGGGTTTACAATCGGCTGGCTATACTGGTTCTTCTGGGTGATCGTCATCGCCATCGAAGCCATTGCCGGTGCTGCCATTATTCAATATTGGTATGGAGATGCACCTGTTTGGCTCACAAGTCTTATCCTCACAATCCTCTTAACATTAACAAATATCTTTTCTGTTAAATCTTTTGGCGAATTTGAGTATTGGTTTTCATTAATTAAAGTCGTCAGCATCATTCTCTTTCTACTCATTGGTTTTGCATTTATCTTTGGTTTTGGCGGTCATCATACTTCAGGTCTTGCCAATCTAACAGGGAACGGCGGTTTTCTTCCAAATGGATTCAGCTCTGTGTTACTCGGAATTGTCGTCGTCATCTTTTCCTTCATGGGAACGGAAATTGTGGCCATAGCGGCCGGTGAATCAGCAGACCCAGTCAAATCTGTGACGACAGCCACCCGCTCTGTTGTATGGCGTATTATCGTATTCTATGTCGGATCAATTGCTGTCGTTGTCACCTTGCTTCCTTGGAATTCCGCAAGTATTTTAACAAGCCCGTTCGTTGCGGTATTAGAATACATTGGTGTTCCATCAGCCGCTCAAGTCATGAACGTCATTGTCTTAACAGCTGTTTTATCTTGTTTAAACTCCGGTTTGTACACAACGTCCAGAATGCTTTATTCATTAGCAGAAAGAGGCGAAGCGCCGAAACGCTTTATGAGAATCAGCAAACGTGGTGTTCCTGTAGCGGCTACAGTCGCAGGTACCTTCTTTTCCTACATTGCTGTCATGATGAACTACTTTTATCCTGAAACCATCTTTTTGTTCTTAGTCAACGCATCTGGTGCCATTGCCCTTCTTGTTTACTTGGTCATTGCCGTTTCACAATTAAGAATGCGACGCAAAATCGAAAAAGAAAATCCAGAACAGCTCAAAATCAAAATGTGGCTGTTCCCATACCTCACGTACTTTACCATTTTGGTCATTTGCGCCATCTTGGCATCGATGCTGTTTATCGAATCCATGCGGCCGCAGCTCATTTTGACGAGTATCATTACCTTTGGTGTACTAGCTGCTTATTTCATCTTTAAACCGAATAAAAAAGTGCCTGCAAATGCGGCGCTTGAAAATAAACACCCGTAATTTCTCCCGCTGAAAAGCGGGTTTTATTATTTTATTCACCTATTTGGATGTCCGCTCTTATACTGTATCAAATTGAATTTAAGTGAGGATTAGTCAACATGAACCTAGAAAAATTTGTTGACGAGCTTCCAATTCCAGAAGTCGCGAAGCCCGTCAAAAAGAACCCAAGACAAACGTATTATGAAATTGCTATGGAGGAGGTATTCTTAAAAGTTCATAGAGACCTGCCGCCCACCAAGCTATGGACCTATAATGGCAGTTTGCCTGGTCCAACCATTAAAGCCAATAGAAATGAAAAGATCAAAGTGAAATGGATGAACAAATTGCCATTGAAACATTTTCTGCCTGTCGATCACACCATCCACTCCGGTCATCACGATGAACCAGAGGTGAAAACAGTCGTTCATCTGCATGGCGGCGTCACACCAGCAAGCAGTGACGGCTACCCAGAGGCCTGGTTTTCACGGGACTTTGAAGCAACCGGTCCTTTTTTTGAAAGAGAGACTTACGTCTATCCCAATCATCAGCAAGCCTGCACATTGTGGTATCACGATCATGCAATGGCACTGACACGACTAAATGTGTACGCCGGTTTAGCTGGGTTTTATTTGATCTCAGATGCATTTGAAAAGTCTTTAGAGCTTCCGAAAGATGACTATGACATTCCTTTGATGATTATGGACCGTACGTTTCAGGAAGATGGCTCACTGTTTTATCCTAGCAGACCAAACGACACGCCAGAGGACAGTGACATTCCAGACCCATCCATCGTGCCCTTTTTTTGTGGAGAAACGATCTTAGTCAATGGAAAAGTATGGCCATATTTAGAAGTAGAGCCGCGAAAATACCGTTTTCGTATTTTAAATGCGTCCAATACTAGAACTTACGAGCTGCATCTAGATAACGACGCCACAATCCTGCAAATTGGTTCCGATGGGGGCTTTTTGCCAAGACCCGTTCGCCATCAATCCTTTAGCATCGCACCTGCTGAACGTTTCGATGTCATCATCGACTTTTCAGCTTACGAAAACAAAACGATCACTCTCAAAAATACAGCCGGCTGCGGACAGGATGTGAATCCTGAAACAGATGCGAACATTATGCAATTCAAAGTCACACGCCCGCTAAAAGGGAGAGTACCTAAAACCTTACGTCCAATTTTCAAACCGCTGCCAGCGCTTCGGCCAAGTCGAGCTGATAGAGAGCGTACACTCACACTTACCGGCACACAGGATAAATACGGCCGCCCTATCCTATTGCTCGATAACCAATTTTGGAATGACCCTGTCACAGAAAATCCTCGTCTTGGCAGTCTAGAGGTTTGGTCTATCGTCAATCCAACCAGAGGGACACACCCTATTCATTTGCATCTTGTTCAATTTAGGGTTTTAGACAGAAGGCCATTTGATACAGAAGTCTATCAATCGACAGGAGAAATCGTGTATACAGGACCAAACGAAGCGCCTCCTTTACATGAACAAGGCTACAAGGACACCATTCAGGCGCATGCAGGTGAAGTCATTCGGATCGTTGCTCGATTTGTTCCATACAGCGGCCGATATGTGTGGCATTGTCATATTTTAGAACATGAAGATTATGACATGATGAGACCGATGGATATCATTCAGTAAAAATGAAACCACTCTTCCACTAAATGCGTAGAACTTATGAAACTGCTGATTACAAAGGGGCTAACGGACATCCATTCATTAGCCCTTTTATGATCCCTTTCAAAATGGAAAAATAAATCGCATGAATCATTCCTTTGAAGAGCGTTCCATACTTAAAAAGTTGACGCAGCAAACCGATAATACTACTATATACCCATTACATCTATCAAAAGGCACATAAGCCATAATGAACGAACAAATGGAAAATTGCGATAAAAAACGGAGGAGTTCAATTTGAATGAAGAAAAAGAGACTTGCCAGGTCAAACAAGAAACAGCGGCAGGTAACAGAGAGAAGCTTTCAATCCATGAGAACGAGAGCATTCGCTCAAACATTGAACAACTAACCATTGAACTCAGTGAACAAAAAGAATTCAATCACTTCATATTAGATGAAAAACAAAAGGCCATCAGCACATTATCTTCCCTCATCACAAAAGGCGATTGTGAAGAAGACTTAAAGACTCATTTTGAACAAGCATTACATATTGGACTTTCTGTCATAGAGATTATGGAGATTATTAAACACTGTACAAAGGTTGCTGGATTCCCTCACTCCATTAATGCCCTGTTTATCTTTCAGAACTTATTAGATGAAAACAAATAAAACAGAGAAAACGAGATGTCATCAGTCCTCTCGTTTTTTTATGTTCACTCATACTACTCTTTTTCTTTTCTTCTGTCACATAAGTAAAATATGAAAATAGCCCTCGTATCCCTGCTTAAAAACTGATTTTCCTTCTATAAATCCACCATTTCTCCAGCATTTCAAGTGACAAAATAAAAAAACGTCCAGTTATATAAATAACTGAACGTTTCATTTATCGATTGACAGTGAAATTGTTAACGATTCCGCCATCCTTCTCCCAAGCGGCTTCCACTGTTTTCTTCTTCATATTGTATTCAAAAATCGTTCTTACCTTCGCCTTTCGTCCGGTGTCATCCTTTAATTCTTTTGCGTTTTTTGCAACACCTAAGAAATAAACAGACGACCCGTCCGTAGAAAATTGCGGCTGTGCAGCACTTAAAATATGAACATCCTGGCTGTTTTTAACGAGTGTCGTCGTTTTTCCTGTTTCTACATCAAGCATCTTAATCGAGGATATTTCTTTTTCTTTACGAACCTTTACTTCTGTATAAATCAATTTCTTATGATCTGGAGAAAATGAAATATCATTGATCGTTTGTGAGATACGTGCAATGCGTTTCTCCTTCTCACCTGTTTGAAGGGTGATCTTCATGGTCGTTGGTTCAGGATCTCTTCCCTTTTCATTCGCTTCATCGGTTTTTTGATAATCTTCTTTTAAAGAATAATGCTGGATCGCCAAATCATTTGAAGTCGGATCATATGCAAAAGAACTCACCGTATCATCCTTGCTTTTTTCTGGATACAGCTCCCTCATTTTGTGTGTGTTCAAATCAAAAGACGCGACAAAAAATTGCTCTCCAGAATCCTTGTTATACCTTAGAAATAACTTCTTTCCGTCACCAGACAGCCTCATACTGTCGATGGAATCATCACTCGTAAACAGTGTTTTTTCTTCTTCAGATTTCACATTTAATTCCCGAATACTCACCTTTTGCGTGTCTTCATCCGTATACGTGTAATATAAAACTTGTTTCGTAGAATCATAAGCAATCGAAGGATATGCTGTCAGTTTCTCCGTATGAAGCGCCCGATCATGCAAGTAATAAGTATTGTTTAACTTTTGATCTGTAAATGAAACGAGCAATTCGTCTTTTGCATCTTGATTTGTTTTGACTTTCCCTGCATGTTTCGCCTCTTGCCCCGGCTTCATCATGAAGAAAAGAACTGCCGCAATCACTGCGACGCCAATAACTGTGATGATCCACCATGTTGATTTTTTCATTGCCTTTCAGACCCTCTCTACAAGAAAAGAAGCCAGAAAATGAACTTTTCCCGCTTCTTTGCATGCCTATGTATTAATAAGTGTAATGCCCTTTTACGACACCTTTACTTGTTTTATACCCAAGTGCTTTGAATGCTTTTGGACTTACGTCTAATACAGCATTTGGCATTCTGCCTACATCATATTTATATACTGTAATCACTTTATGTGGTTTCGCTTTTGTTGTCACTCTTAGTTTTGTACCTTTTTTCGGTACGTCAAAGCCCATTTTAGTTGCTGCATCCCAATGACCGAGTTTTTTTCCATCTGCGCCTTTTTTGCCGACACCATTGTACCAAGTAATATTGCCGCTTACTTTTTTTGCACTTGCTCCATGTGAGAAACTGAATGCTAAAAATAAACTAGCTACTGTTACGATTGTCGTGATAAGCTTTTTATTCATTAAGAAATCCTCCGTTTTTGGTTTCTGCACTCATTATACATGAAGATGAACCCAGTTATTTTACAGACACATTACAATTCAAATACAAGTTGACCACTTTATGACCGATAAAGTTCATAAATACTACCATAAACAGCCAGAACATTGTAAGCAGCCCCCCTCCTTCATTTTATATAATGAAAGTGAATCAAATTTAAGGAGGAATTTTCATGAAAAAGTGTTTCACCGTTTTGATTGTAAGTTTGGCCTTCGTTTTGATGTTTTCAAGTCTTCCTGCCTCAGCGGCTAGTCCTCGTCACGGCGCCATTGTGACGCAAACAGATGAAGCCAAATGGTCAGGTATCTCTGCTGATATTGTCCTGCCGAAAACAGCCACCATTAAAAATGGCTATGCGGACTGGTATCTCGGTCTCGGCTCTGCTGTTGTAGAGAGCGGTATTTCAAAAACGTCTTCTGGCTATAAGGTTTTTCTAGGCAGCGGCTCACAAGGCGGCAGTAAATACTGGAACAGCGAATACGATACAAGTATTAAAGATGGCGCACGGGTCAACTTAAAGCTCATCAACAATGGTGATGGCACGGTGTCACTATATGTCAATGGGAAATTGCGCTATAAGCAGCCTGTTTACAACCCTAGCCGTCTGAAAAACCTTGATGTTGTCAAAATGGTACATGGCGTACAGGATAATGGAACAAATAGCTATTCACAAGCAAGCTTTTCGAATGTACAGCTTCGTGCAAATACATCAGGAAGTGTCTATAAAAATTGGGACGGGTCAATCAAATCGTCACTTTTACGTAAAAATTTAGAATCCGGTGCCGCAGCTCCTAAATTCACCGTCATTTCTTCTATCCCATTAAGTACAAGCCTTTCAGCACAATAAGAAAAAAGCACCCCCCATTGGGTGCTTTTTATTGTTCACAGCTTATCAACACTTCTCTTTTAATCAAAACAAAGATTCGTGGTAACATAAACATACAACATTCGACGAAAAAAGGAGAACGAACGTGAAAAAAAGTCTACTTGTTTTCATGAGTCTGGTTGCAAGTCTCTCCATTCTAGCAGCATGCTCAAATACGACAAAAGAACAAAAACCAGAATCTAAGGCACTTCCAACGATTAATGAACGCATTCAAAAGGAAACGAAAGAAGTGATGGAGCAGTCTAAGCTCATCAAAGACACTGACATCACCGTTGATCAAAAGAAAAAAATCATTTCTTTAAACGTAATGGCTTCCTCTGATACCAATAGTGATTACGCTGAAGTCATCGGTTTAAACTTTGCAAAAACGCTGGCCATTGGAGCATCAACTGAAAAAGAAAACAATCTGCATAAACCTGAAAATGACAGCCTCGGCGCCCTCTATTCCTTTTATGACCTAAACATCACCGTGAAACAAGAAAACGGCAAGGTGCTGGCAAAGGGAACGAAAAAAACAAATGAAACAAAAATCACTTGGGAGAGAGCCCAATAATTGGACAAGAAAATCCTTTATGGATTTTCTTGTTTTTTTTAACAAAACTATTAACTTTATGAAAAGAATGCCGATTAGTAAGATTGTGTTGGTTCTTAAGTACCAATAATTCTTATTTACATATCGGAGGAAAGTATCATGAAAAGAACAACTGAATTTGTTTTAGGTTTAATTGGAGGTATTTTTGGATTTTTCGGCGCAATGTTCGCTCTTGCTTTCGGAGGAATCGATGCAGCATTTAGCGATTCAGGCACGAGTGAAATTACAGGATTAGGCTGGGCAGCAATGCTTTTCTCTATTCTTGCCATTGTCTCATCTGTCATTGTAAAGAAAAAAGCAAAGCTTGGTGGAATTTTATTATTAGTATCTGCTGTAGGCGGCATTATTTCTATTTCTATGTTCTTCATCCTTCCAGCTGTATTAATCATCATTGCAGGCTGCATGGGCGTGTTTAGAAAAGAGCCTGTCGTCAATAACACAACTGCATAAAAATAGAGAATAAAGCTTGTAGAGATTGCTCTACAAGCCTTTTCTCTCTACTCTTTGTAATTCATATTGAATGGCATCAACTAACTCTATTATGTTTTCATCTGTCCAAAGATCCAACATAAATAATATATCATTCACCATGTGTGACAAATCTTCTTGGCTCATCAATTCTTCTTTGTAAGCAGGGACAACAAAGAAATAGAGTAGATCAGCCAATTCAAGAACGACACGTACATCTTTTTCATCCATGATGGCTTTATGCAAAGAATGAATCAGCCATTTGAGGTCTTCATGAATTTCAATAGGAACATACATCAATTGGTGTATTTCATCGGTATCCCTCTCACTTAGAATCCTCTCAGCAGATTCCTTTGAAAGAGCCCCAACTGTATTTGAAGATATATTCAGAAACAAGAATTCATGTTGATCCTCTCTATTAACCGTCTTGATTGACGAACCTTCCATCTCAATCACTCCCAATCCCTTATAATAATTCTATTATAAGGAAATTCAAGTTCGTTTTAAGTCACAAGAAGTGGATTTTATGTAATTTTAAGCTAACTGGTTTATAAAAAACTCTCCAAAACAATTATTTTCTATTTTTATCATTTTTTGTTGATTTACAAGTACTTTTATCCTATTATAATAGTCATGATCAATATATAAGCATAAGCACAAGACGCTTATATAAATTAAACAAAAGGGGATTTTCATTTTGAAGAAATTCTATGCTTTATTTTTAGCTTTAGGGCTAACATTTACACTGGCTGCTTGCGGCTCAACAGAAGATGTGTCTACAGGTGCATCTAAAGAAAAAGAGTCTACAAGCACAAAAACACAATCAAAAAACAAAAAAGACGATGGTTCAAAGAAAATAAATGCGAGCAAACACAAAACAACTGCTCAAGGAATGAAAGTAAACCTTGGCGAGATTAAAATTATGAAGGATAGAATCAATGTTGGGATGAATATCGAAAATACGACAGATAAAGTTCTAAACTTCTATCCAGATCAAGGTAAAGTTGTAGCTGGAAGCATGCAATTAGATGCCAATATGTTTATGACTGATGGTGATATTGGTGGCGAAGTTGAAGGTGGCGTTAAACAAGATGGTGTTATTCAATTCTTAGCTCCTGAGGGCAAAGAGATCAACATTAAAAATATCAAAGAATTAAAGCTGAAATTTGGAAATGTCACAACTGACGATTACATGAATAGTAAAGATGTAATCTTCACAGTTAAAGTAAAATAATTTGTTTCATTAAAGCCCTTGAATGATGAGGGCTTTTTTATTTATCATCACAAAAAAACACTTTCCTAGAAGAAAGTGTTTAAGTAACGTTCTCATTCATTTTTAGCGCTTCATAAGAATAACTGATCTTTCGAGAAGCCTCTTACACGGAACTCTCTTTTCATCGCCTCAGCCATTTCCACTTCACCCTCTGCCTCCAGCTTTTCAATGATGCGGATATAATCCCTTTCGTGGCGATTTTGGCTTAATTTGAAAGCTGCCTGAACTTCATCAATGATGATTTTAAAACCTACAATGCCTTTCATTTGCTTCTCTAACAGTTCCTCAGACAACGTATCCCATAACACTGGATGTTCTCTGTGAGTTTCGTATGTCTCCAGCATTGTGGTTAATTCCTTAACCAGTTCCGATTTTTCAAGCAGTTCCGCCTTTCCATAAACATGAACAGCCTGGTAATTCCATGTTGGTACTGCTTCTTTTTCATACCATGAAGAGGATATGTAGGCATGCGGCCCTTGAAAGATGACGAGCGTCTTCTCGCTCTCTTCAAACGTTTTCCACTGAGGATTCCCAATCGCCATATGCCCTGAGATCACATACGAATCGTCAACTTGATGAAAACTCAACGGAATATGTGTCGCAATGGGCTTTCCATTCGATGTCGTCACAACTGTTGCAAATGAATGAGATTGAATAAATGATTTGATTTTCTCCATATCTTTCACTTGAAAAAATGATGGAACATGCATGTACCCTTCCCCCTTTTTGATCACCTCAATGTTTTGGTCATAATGAAATCCATTTGCTCTTCGTCCCCCATGAGAAAGGCGTGCACCCCTGTTTGAACAAACCCATGCTTTTGATAGAAAGCGATGGCCGCTCTATTGTGCTCCCACACCCCAAGCCAAACATCCCGTTTATGATGATTTTTCGCAATTTCAATGGCTTGATCGATTAAATATTTGCCTAATCCTTGCTTTTGAAAGGACTGCTTGATATAAATTCTTTCAATCTCTAACGCGTCACTCCCCATCTCTTCTGATTGGGCATCATTCATATTGATCTTCAAATAACCAGCTACTTCCCCATTCACTTGAACAAAATAAAACTGTGAAGAAGGGTGCTGTAATTCCTTTAACAGCTGGTTTAGGTGAAAAGCTGTCTTCACGTAAGCTTCGATATGTTCCACTTTGTTTTGATCCAGAAAGGTTTCTTTAAACGTATTGATCCCTATTTTCTGTAGCTCCTTTACATGTTGTACATTGCACCGAATGAAATTGACGGTCATAAAGTCGCCCTCCTTATTAATTAGTAGCTTCTCTTTATCCCTTTTTTCACATCTTCCCAGTCTTTTTCTATATTCTTTCGCACCCTTAGAAGATACTCATAAATCTGTTCCGCTTCTTCCTCAGAAAACCCACTGAGCGCCACTTGATTCGAATAATCATGTTCTCGTTTGATCATTGGGTAGACCGTTTCCCCTTTTTCAGTTGGAAACAGCTTTTTGATTTTTTTATTCACACGATCCTCTTTTTTCTCAATAAACCCATGCAGTTCTAGCTTTTTGATAGCCCGAGCCGCCGTAGTTCGATCCACCTTAATCATTTCCGCCAGCTTTTCCTGAATGATACCAGGCTCCTCACAAATACGCACAAGATACAAATACTGCCCCTTCGTTAAATCGTATTCTTTAAATTCAATATTACTTATGGAATCAAGCGCACGAGCAATCACGCCGATCTCCCGCAAAATCTCTTTCATGTACCTCGACTCCTTTTGTTGCATTTACAACAAACAACTAAAATTAGTATAACCAATTAATGTTGTATTTGCAATAAAAAACCCACCCTCCAATTGGAAGTGGGTTTTTTATTTATCACGCTTCTTTGATCCAAACACTCCAAACACAACGGCCAGTGCAACAATAATCGCTACCCATGTAGTGAAGCCCATATGATCACCGCTTTTCTTTTTAAAATACCGTATCGGGTAAAAACCCATGAAATCACTTGCTCTTATTTTAACGGTTGAAAAGCAGTAAAGGTTTCAATTCAGCAGCCCTGATACTTTTTATTGCATGTGATCAAATTCATGAAGACATAACAAAAACCCCTATATTTCAAGGGGTTTTCGAGGGTGTTACATCATTCCGCCCATTCCACCCATGCCGCCCATATCCGGCATTCCGCCGCCTGAGCCGCCTTCTTCTGGTTTGTCAGCAACGACTGCTTCAGTTGTTAGAAGCATTGCTGCTACAGAAGCTGCGTTTTGAAGTGCAGAGCGAGTTACTTTTGTTGGGTCAACGATTCCTTTTTCGATCATGTTTACCCATTCGTTTGTTGCTGCGTTGAAGCCTACGCCAATTTCTTCGTTTTTCAAGCGCTCAACGATAACGGACCCTTCAAGACCTGCGTTGTGAGCGATTTGACGAATTGGCTCTTCAAGAGAACGTAGAACGATGTTCACACCTGTTTGAACGTCACCATCAGCTTCGATTGAAGCGACTTTGTTGTATACATTCACAAGTGCTGTACCACCACCGGATACGATACCTTCTTCAACTGCTGCGCGAGTTGAGTTCAGTGCATCCTCGATGCGTAGTTTACGCTCTTTTAGTTCTGTTTCAGTTGCAGCACCAACTTTGATGACAGCGACGCCGCCAGCTAGTTTTGCAAGACGTTCTTGTAATTTTTCTTTATCGAATTCAGAAGTTGTTTCTTCTACTTGAGCACGGATTTGGTTCACACGTGCTGCAATTTGAGCAGAATCTCCTGAGCCCTCTACGATTGTTGTGTTTTCTTTTGTCACAACAACTTTAGACGCGCGGCCAAGCTGACCGATTTCAGTTGATTTCAGGTCAAGTCCTAGGTCTTCTGTGATTAATTCTCCGCCAGTTAGAACAGAGATGTCTTCAAGCATTGCTTTACGACGATCACCGAATCCAGGTGCTTTTACTGCCACTGCGTTGAATGTACCACGAAGTTTGTTCACAACAAGAGTTGCAAGTGCTTCGCCTTCTACATCTTCAGCAATGAGCAATAATGGTTTTCCTTGTTGTACAACTTGCTCAAGTACAGGAAGGATTTCTTGAATGTTTGTGATCTTTTTATCCGTAATTAAGATGTAAGGATTTTCAAGAACCGCTTCCATCTTATCAGAATCCGTCACCATGTATGGTGAAGCATATCCGCGGTCAAATTGCATACCTTCAACCACTTCAAGCTCAGTTGTGAATCCTTTAGATTCTTCAATTGTGATAACTCCGTCGTTACCTACACGTTCCATAGCTTCTGCGATTAGGCTGCCGACTTCTTCATCTGCTGCAGAAATAGCCGCAACTTGAGCAATTGATTCTTTGCCTTCGATTGGTTTAGAAATCTCGTGCAAGCCTTCAAGTGCTACTTTCACTGCTTCTTCGATCCCTTTACGCACGCCAACAGGGTTTGCACCAGCTGTTACGTTTTTCAGACCTTCACGGATCATCGCTTGAGCTAGAACTGTTGCAGTCGTAGTACCGTCACCAGCTACGTCGTTTGTTTTGCTTGCAACTTCAGCCACAAGTTTTGCACCCATGTTTTCAAATGCATCTTCTAATTCGATTTCTTTTGCAATCGTTACACCATCATTTGTGATAAGTGGAGAACCGAATTTTTTCTCAAGAACCACGTTACGTCCTTTAGGTCCTAAAGTTACTTTTACAGCATCTGCAAGTGCATCTACACCGCGTAACATCGCGCGACGTGCTTCTTCACTGAACTTAATATCTTTTGCCATAATAACGAAACCTCCTCAGTCTTTTTAAAAATTTATCTCAATTTTTTATGTGATTAGCCAATAACAGCTAAAATGTCGCTCTCACGAAGGATTAAATATTCTTTGCCTTCATATTTCACTTCAGTGCCTGCATATTTTGAGAAGATAATGCGGTCGCCTGTGCTTACTTCTAACGCAACGCGCTCACCACTTTCAAGTACACGCCCTGAACCTGCTGCAACAATTTTACCTTCTTGCGGTTTTTCTTTTGCAGAATCCGGTAAAACAATACCGCTAGCGGTTTTTTCCTCAGATTCAACGAGTTCAATGATTACGCGATCGCCTAATGGCTTTAACATAAGAAACAACCTCCTCAATTTTTATATGTAGTCTTTTTTAGCACTCATCACCAGAGAGTGCTAACACATTTATTATAATAAAGAATGTCTTCTGCAATTTCAAGTAAAAACCTTTAAAAATTTTTACGCTTTCACGATCTTTTTTGATCTCAGATTCTTTCCTTTTCATCGAAAAAGGAGACTTGTGTTACAATAAATCTAGTTCTTTTAGTAAAGGGGTTTTCGTTACTTGAAAAAACAATATTGGTACATCATCTTAACGTATATATTGGTGCAGGTTTCTGCGTTTCCTTATGTGCTCATTATGAAGTGGCTGGGATTCATTCAATCACCGATGACTCAAACAGAGCTTTCAAAATTATCAGGAACGTGGACAATCATCAGTTTTTGTATCGGATTAATCATTATTCTGCTCATCCTTCGAACCGTCCCAAAAGCTTCACTGCGAAATGAAGCGCCAGTTTCAATCGGTTCTGCTATCGCATGGATCATTGGCGGTTTCTTTCTTTCCCTCTTTGCACAATCAATTGCGGGGGCGATTGAACAATATGCATTCGGCATTGGCCGTGAGTCAGAAAATACGCAAACCATTTTATCCATTATGGATGCCGTTCCTTGGCTTGTCATTGTCATCGCCCTGATTGGTCCAATCTTAGAGGAAATCATTTTCCGTAAAATCATCTTTGGTGTGATTTATGAAAAAACGAATTTCTTCATTGGAGCACTTGCCAGTTCAGTGGTTTTCGCTGCTGTACACTATGATTTTCCCCATATCTTGCTCTATACCGCAATGGGCTTTACCTTTGCCTTTTTATATGCGAAAACAAAACGAATCATTGTTCCAATCGGCGCTCACATGCTGATGAATTCACTTGTCGTTCTTGTGCAGATTGAGCCAGTGAAAAAAATGATTGAAGAACAATCTCAAACCATGCAAATGATTATTGGAGGCTTTTTCTCATGAGAAACCCAGTCGTATGGGGCATCATTTATTTTGCCGTAGGTGTGGCTTTCACCTATATGGCCATTCAAAACCCAGGTGACATGTGGTCATTTTACAGTATTTTGCTGATGGTGTTTGCGGCCTATAATATCAATATCGCGCTTAAAATGTTTGCCTTCTCTGTCAAACTCAAAAAACAGCAGCAAAAATAAATTAAAAACCATTTTCCACTGTTGGAAAATGGTTTTTTTATGGAGGATGTATCTTCATGGAACATGAAAAACTTCGTATATTCAATGATCAGCATGAAACAATTGGAGCTGCCGCTCGTTCAGTTGTCCACGCCCAAGGCCATTGGCATGAAACATTTCATTTCTGGCTTCTTAAAAAAGAGCATAACACCGTATATCTCTATTTTCAGCTAAGAAGTCCCGCAAAAAAGGATTTTCCTTCTCTGTTTGATATCACCGCAGCGGGCCATCTTCTCGCAGATGAACAGCCTTCTGATGGCTTAAGAGAGGTAGAAGAAGAACTTGGTCTTTCCATCCCTTTTGAGAACCTCACCTTTGCAGGTGTCATACAGGATGAAATCCATATGCCTTCGTTCATCGATCGTGAGTTCTGCCATGTGTACCTTTATATGAATCAAGTTGAGCACATGGAAGTTCATCTACAGAAAGAAGAAGTCGCTGGTCTCTACAGAGCAAAGCTGCTTGATGCGCAGCAGCTGTTAACAGGGACATTTGAAAGAATTCGAATCGAGGGCTTTCAAGTTGATGCAAATGAAGAACGACGTGAGAAAAGCATCGAAGTGGGTGTTCATGATTTTGTCCCGCATGTGCCCGCCTATTATGAGCACCTCTTTCACGCGATCAATCAATTTCTTATACAATAGAAAAAGCATCGTGATCCTCATTGGATCATGATGCTTTTTTATGAAACATAATGTTTTTCTTTCTCCTCTGTTTGCTGCATTTTGCGGTAGGTCACTCTCGAAATGATAATGCTCACTTCATATAAAACGAGCATTGGCAAGGTGACCATGAGGTGAGAAACAAGCTCTGGCGGTGTAATAAGTGCGGCAATGACAAGGAGGACAAAATAGGCATACTTCCGTATTTTTGATAAAAACATCGGTGTGATGATACCAAGTCTTGTGAGAAACATCAACACGACGGGCATCTGAAACAAAAAGCCAAATGGAAGTGTTAACTGCATCAGAAATGTAAAATACTCATGAATCCCAATGACTTGCTCTACATTTAAATCATTCGACATTCGCATCATAAAGTCGACGACAAACGGAAACAAAATAAAATAAGAGAAAGCCACACCGCTCAAAAATAAAAGCAGTGCAATCGGAATGTAAGCAAGTGTCACCTTTCTTTCTTTTTCATATAAGCCAGGACTCACAAACGCCCACAGCTGATATAAAATAACGGGACACGTCAAAACCAAAGCAATGACAAATGCGAACTGCATAAACACGTACAGTGGATCTGTAAGCTTAAATGCGTTCAGCGTGAGTGTTGCCGCTTCATCGGTATTTTGTAAATACACAATGACCGGCTTCGCGAGAAAAAAACCAGCCACCATAAAGGCGACAAAAAACATCGCAATGATCACTAAACGTTTTCGCAGTTCCACAATATGCTCCATAAGCGGCATATCTTTGACATTCATGAAGCTCATCCTATTCTACTGATCTTCTTTTTTCTTTTTTTCTTCCTGATCATCAGCTAAGCCTTTTGTGGCATTTTTGAATTCACGTAGTGTATCTCCTGCTGCTCTTCCTAATTCAGGAAGCTTTTTCGGCCCAAAAATAATGAGCGCTACAATCGCAATCAGAATCAAACTCCCAGGACCGATCGGACCCATTTGCTCCACCCCCTTTACCCCTTTTCGTCAGTCCTCCTGCGTAACAGAGTAATGCTTTAAGAAATACACAAGAGACTGAAGTTCAACCGCCAAATCTATATGATGAATTCGAATGTGTTCCGGCACATTCAATCGAGCCGGCGTAAAGTTAAGGATTCCTTTGATGCCAAGGGCAATCAAACGATCTGTAATGGATTGAGCTGCTACGGCAGGTACTGTCAAAATCGCAACAGGGATATCTCCTACCTCTTGAACATGCTCTTCAAGCTTATCCAAATCATAGACAGGCACGCCGCCTATCTCACTTCCTATTTTACTCTCATTGACGTCAAAAGCCATTGAAATTTTTGTATTATTATTTTTTATGAAATTATAGTGTAAAAAAGCAGTCCCTAAATTCCCGACACCGATGAGCATGACATTGGTCATTTCATCTTGGTCAAGGGTCTTTCTGAAGAAGGTCAAGAGATAATCGACATTATAGCCATACCCTTTCTTCCCAAGTGCACCAAAGTACGAAAAATCTCGGCGAATGGTGGCAGAATCCACTTTGACTGCATCACTAAGCTCTGCCGATGACACCCTTTGTTTTCCTGATGCATGCAGATTTTTTAAAAAACGGTAGTATAGCGGCAAACGTTTGGCTGTCGCTTGTGGAATTTTTGACTGATCTATATTCATATAAGGTCCTCCAACTTAAATATCAGATGCTCTGTGAAAATCACCGTTTTTCCCGCCTGTCTTTTCAATTAGATAGGTAGGACCGATGATCATGCCTTTATCAATCGCTTTGCACATGTCGTAAACGGTCAGTGCACATACTGAAGCAGAAGTGAGCGCTTCCATCTCCACACCCGTACTTCCTTTTGTTTTTACCTGTACTTGTATGTTCAGGATGTGCGCATTTCCGTCTTCCTCCCAATGAAAGGAGATATCCACGCCTTTTAGTGCAAGCGGATGACACATTGGAATGATGGTAGATGTTTGCTTTGCTGCCATGATGCCAGCAACCTGTGCAACAGACAGCACATCTCCTTTTCCAATTTCACGTTGCTCTATTTTATGAAACACTTCTTTTATCATACGAACACTTGAAACAGCAACGGCGGTTCTCACTGTAGACGATTTGTCACTAATGTCGACCATCTTTGCTCTTCCCTGTTCGTTAAAGTGGCTAAATTGACTCATCTTTCAACGCTCCCTCACTCAAATGATACACTATTTTTTCCTATCTGTCTTTCATTTGAATATGGCGATTGTATGTAACATTTGCCGGTTTACTGCTGATAAGCTACACTTAACATATTATAGCAGAGGTGAAGTTACATGATGATTCTACAAGTGAATCAGCTGTCCAAATCGTTTGGCGCTGATACCGTTTTAACGAATATAAAATTGGAAGTCAAAGCAAGGGATCGCATTGCCATTGTAGGTCGTAACGGCGCAGGCAAATCCACGCTTTTAAAAATCATTGCCGGTCAAATGTCTTACGAGCAAGGTGAGATCATCAAACCAAAAGACCTATCGATCGGCTATTTAGCACAGCATACCGATGTAACGTCTACACGTACGTTAAAAGACGAATTATTATCGGTTTTTGATCATTTAAAAGAGATGGAACAAGAAATGAGAACCATTGAGGAGAAAATGGCTTCTTCCACAGGTTCTGAGCTGGATGCCCTTATGAAAACCTATGACAGGCTGCAGCAGGAATTTAAAGATCAAGGCGGCTATCAATATGAAGCAGATGTCCGCTCCATTCTTCATGGACTCGGCTTTAGTCATTTCGAAGATGAGACAACCGTCCAATCCTTAAGCGGCGGCCAGAAAACCCGTCTAGCGCTTGGAAAGCTCTTATTAATGAAACCAGAACTCTTAATTCTGGATGAGCCGACCAACCATTTAGATATTGATACCTTATCATGGCTGGAGCAGTATTTGCAAAATTATACAGGTGCCATTCTCATCGTGTCCCATGACCGCTATTTCTTAGACAAAGTCGTAAACCACGTCTATGAAGTCTCAAGAACTTCGATGAAAAAGTTTGCAGGAAACTATAGTAAGTATCTTGAGCTGAAAGCAGAGCAGCTAGAGCGTGATATGAAACTCTACGAAAAGCAGCAAGAAGAGATCTCAAAGCTTCAGGATTTCGTGGATCGCAACCTGGCAAGAGCCTCGACCACAAAGCGCGCTCAAAGCAGACGCAAGCAGCTCGAACGGATGGATCGTTTAGATAAGCCTTTAGGAGACGAAAAATCCGCAAACTTTCATTTTGATATTACGAGACAAAGCGGCAATGATGTGCTGAAGGTGCATGATCTCGATATTCGTTATGATGAAAAAACACCGCTCCTATCCTCTCTTTCTTTTCAGATTAAACGAGAGGATAGTGTGGCACTCATTGGTCCTAACGGGATCGGGAAATCAACCCTTTTAAAAACGTTAACAAACACATTAACACCAGTAAAAGGCGAGATCACTTTTGGATCTCATGTCACGATCGGCTACTATGACCAAGAGCAAGCCAAACTGACATCCTCGAAAAAAGTGCTCAATGAGCTTTGGGATGATTATCCTCATATGAATGAAAAAGAAATTCGGACATGTTTAGGAAACTTCCTATTTTCCGGTGATGACGTTTTAAAGCCTGTCCATGCATTAAGCGGTGGAGAAAAAGCACGCCTTGCACTAGCAAAGCTGATGCTCCAAAAAGCCAACTTTCTTATTCTCGATGAGCCTACAAACCATCTGGACTTAGATAGTAAGGAAATTTTAGAGAATGCACTAATTGATTATCCAGGAACCATCTTATTTGTCTCGCATGATCGTTATTTTATCAATCGTCTCGCCACGAAAGTATTTGAGCTTTCGCCTACAGAAACAAGAGAATATCTCGGTGATTATGATTACTATCTTGAAAAGAAAAATGAACAACTAGAGCTGGAGGCACTTCAAGAAAATGAACCGCTTAAAATACAAGCTGCACAGCAAGCAGAAAAGGCAAAGCTTTCTTATGCGGAAGAAAAAGAGCTGAAAAAGAAAGAAAGACAAAAGCAGCGCAGAATCGAAGAAATTGAAGAACGTATTGCTGTCATTGAAGAAAAGCTCAGTGAAAATGAAAAGCTTCTATGTGATCCTGAAATTTTTCAAGATCACGAAAAGGTCCAAGACATTCAGACAGAAAATGATACGCTCAATCAAGAGCTGGAATCACTTTTTGCGGAGTGGGAAGAGCTGTCAGAAGCTTAAAGAGTGCCCTAAGGGTACTCTTTTTTCTTTCAATGAAAATTTATTATCCACAACGATACCCACAATAACTTCTTGATTATTCTTAAATACTTTGGACTTATCCACTTTATCCACAGAGTTTTAATCACATATCCACAAAAAAGATCATATTTATACACACCCTCTTCATTTTAAAACAAAATTTTCTAACAATTGTGGATATATAACGTTTACATGTGAATAAATCGCTTTCATCGAAAAATAAAAAACCCCTGTAATCCACAGGAGTTTTCATTCATATGAGACTAGTGATAACCCTGGCTGGCCATTCATCGTCATATCGCCTCTGATTCCTTTTTCAAATGCAACGGTTCCAGCAGCAGCGATCATGGCTGCATTGTCTGTACAAAGAGATAATGGCGGAATAATGACCTTCACGTCTGGCAGCTTCGTAAATGCTGAGGTTAAAGCTTCTCTTAGTCCTTTATTGGCAGCGACTCCTCCAGCTAGAACAACTTGCTTCACACCATAGGCTTCTGCTGCTTTCAATGTTTTCCCAACAAGCACCTCAATGACGCTTGCTTGAAAACTTGCGGCCAAATTCTCTGGGGCAATCGTTTCACCCTTTTGTGACGCATTGTGTAAGGTGTTGATCACAGCTGATTTTAAACCACTGAAGCTAAAGTGATAGGATCCTTCTTCAAGCCATGCACGAGGAAGCTTAATTGTCGGCTCCCCTTCATGCGCTAACCGATCAATGTGAGGTCCGCCTGGATACGGGAGACCCATCGTCCGGGCCACTTTATCGTACGCTTCTCCAGCTGCATCATCTAATGTTTCTCCGATGACCTCAAAAGATCCGTGCTCCTTCATTAAAACAAGCTCAGTATGTCCGCCAGAGACAACAAGAGCTAAACACGGAAACTCCAATTCATCAACAAGCTGGTTTGCATAAATATGCCCTGCAATATGATGAACACCTACAAGAGGAATTTGATGGGCAAAGCTCAGTGCCTTTGCTGCATTGACACCAATCAGCAGAGCACCGACGAGGCCAGGTCCTTCTGTGACAGCAATCGCATCTAAATCCTTAAAGCTCATACCCGCCTGTGCCATCACTTCTTCTAAGACGATGGTGATTTGCTCCACGTGATGCCTTGAAGCAATTTCGGGTACAACACCGCCAAATCGTTTATGACTGTCTATTTGCGAGGCCACCACATTTGCCACGATTTCCTTTCCATTTTTGACAATGGACGCAGCTGTTTCATCGCAGCTTGTTTCTAAACCTAATATGAATCGATCTGTTTGTTCACTCATTTATATTCACCCACATGACTAATGCATCTTCTCCATTATCCGTATAATAATTCTTTCGAATTGAAGCTGGTCTGAAACCGAGCTTTTCATAGAGGGATTGTGCTGGTGTATTCGAAACCCGCACCTCTAAAGAAAGATGATCTGTCTTTTTTTCTTTGCAAAATTCCATGACATGTCGAAGCAATGCTTCCCCGTAGCCTTTTCCTCTATGCTCAGGGAGAATGGCAATGTTCGTAATTTGTGCATCGTCCATGACAATCCAGACCCCGCAATACCCAACAGGCTTCTTATCTTCTTCGATGAGGAAATAATGGCTGTATTGGTTATGGAGAATCTCATACACAAACGATTCCTTTTTCCAGGGTGCTGTAAACGAATGCACTTCAATCGTATACACCTCTGGAATGTCTGCTACTGTCATTTGTCGAATCTCTGCTAGGTTAAGATTATTTTTGTCCTTCAAGCCATTTCACTTCCGCTTCTGCCAAACGAATATAGTTAGGAACAAGCTGATGGACATCTTCAGCAGGACGATCTGCGCCTAAAAATGCAAGCACTGCAGGTCTTGGGTTATGAAATGTCCCCTCTGCCAGTACAGCCGTTTCTCCTAAAATGGAGCGAATGCTCTCTTCATGAAGATGCACATCTTGCCCAAGAAATAGAACAGGCTTTCCTGTCTGCTTCAGTTCATGAAGCCAATCCGTGAGCAGGATATTTTGATCTGGTTCTACCTCTTTGATCTTACCCTTTTCAAACATATATAGTCCGGTATAAACTTGGCCTCTTCTCGCATCAAATAGAGGTGAGATATATCCATCAAAATATTGGCCATTTGCCGCAAGTGTTTCTAAACTCGAAACAGCTGATATCGGGATAGACAGGGTCCACGCAAGTGTTTTTGCGATGGTAACACCGATTCTGACGCCAGTGTAAGAACCAGGTCCTTTTGCTACAACGATTTTGCTTAGTTCGCTTGGTGATACACCACATTCTTTCATCAATGCTTCAACAGTAGGCATCGCTCGGACGGAATGGTTCTTTTTTAAATACGTAATGCTCTCGCCAATCACAGTGAAATCTCTTACAAGAGCAATTCCTAGTGTATGGTTTGATGTATCAATGGCCAGTATGGTCAAATTCTTTCATCTCCTTACAAAGGGTCTCATAACGCTCCCCTTTTGCATCAAACGTGAGATGCCGTTCTTCTTCACGTTCTGTTCTCAGCATTTCTATTTTTAAATAGGAAGAAGGCAATTGAGGCTCAATAAGATGTGCCCATTCAACCAAGCATATACCTTCACCCTCAAAATATTCTTCGAGTCCGATCTCTTCATCTGCATCTTCCATGCGATACACGTCCATATGATAAAGTGGCAGTCTGCCATCAGTATATTCTTTAATAATTGTAAAGGTGGGGCTGTTGACGATACGGGTAATTCCTAAGCCTTCCGCAAAACCTTTTGAAAAAGTGGTTTTGCCTGCACCTAAATCTCCTTCTAATGTCAATACATCGCCTGGCATCACAAGTTTGGCCAAAGCAGCGGCAATTCGTTTCGTCTCATCCGCACCTTTTGTCGTCCATGTTAATTTCACCGTTGATGTCACCTCATTTCTTAAAATGATTATATCCTTTTTTCATTAACATTGTTTGTTGATCATTGTCTTTTAACATAACACTGGCTGCTTGATCATCTTTGACTTGTCCAATACGTGTGACCTGAATGCCTTCTTTTTGACATTGCGATTCAAAGCTTTCCCAATTAGATTCTGGTATCGTACCAGTTAAAACAAAGTCTTCTCCCCCAAATAACACCCATTCAAGCCAGTCTTTGCGCAGCACCTGTAAATCTGGATGAATTGGAAGCTTATCAGCTTCTATCTCGATCATCACACAGCTCGCTTCGGCTATCTCATTCAACTCACTCGCTAATCCATCACTTACATCATTCAAGGTGACCCGCGGGAAACTTGAACAAATGTGTCCAGCAGCAATATGAGGCTGAGGCATTTTATGACGCTTAAGAAAAAAATCAGCATCGACCGCCTTAGAAGGGGCTGCTTTGTTCATTAAGATTGATAACCCAGCAGCTGATGAACCGAGTTCACCTGTGACAAAGACAACGTCTCCAGTCTGAGCACTGTGACGATAACAAGCTTTTCCCTTTGAAACCTCACCAATCACCGTCACGGTAATAACAAAGTCACTGCGGGTGGCCACTGTATCTCCACCAATTAAATCCATATGATAAGAGTCAGCCAACGCTTTCATTCCCTCGTAAAGTTCCGTGACGATTGTCTCATCACCATGAGGCGGGATCGCAATTGAAACAAGATAATACTTTGGGGTCCCTCCCATTGCAGCGATATCACTGACATTGACTGCCACTGCCTTAAAGCCAACTTCAAATGGTGTGGAAAAGTCAAAACGAAAATGAACATGCTCCACCATTGTATCAACACAAACGACCTCTTCACAATGTGAATGAGGTTGATAAACACTTGCATCATCACCGATGCCCATGATCAAAGAGCGCTGATATGTATCTTTTGGTGTGATTCGGCGAATAAGATCAAATTCATCCATAAAAAGACAGCCCCTTCTTGCAATCAATTGGTTAAGTAGACATGAGGTCAAACACAGTTAGTATTAGTGTAGCGAATATAAGTCTCAGTTCCAACTAAAAATGATATAAAGAAAGCCTGGTGTGAAAAAACCAGGCTGAGTTGAGGTAATCTATCTATTCTTTCTTATAGTGTAGCCAAACACAAATCATTTCATTGCAACTTGGGCACTTGTAGAAAGAAAAAGACATAAAAAAAAACGAAACTATACGTTTTCGTTTACAAGTCATAAAAATGGCGGTCCGGACGGGACTCGAACCCGCGACCTCCTGCGTGACAGGCAGGCATTCTAACCAACTGAACTACCGGACCATTTTGGTTGCGGGGGCAGGATTTGAACCTGCGACCTTCGGGTTATGAGCCCGACGAGCTACCGAACTGCTCCACCCCGCGATGATATAAAGATAACAAGCTTGGCGGCGTCCTACTCTCACAGGGGGAAACCCCCAACTACCATCGGCGCTGAAGAGCTTAACTTCCGTGTTCGGTATGGGAACGGGTGTGACCTCTTCGCTATCGCCACCAAACCTGATGGAGAGAATGTTCTCTCAAAACTAGATAACAATGTTCATGCTTCACATTAGAATATAGGTTAAGTCCTCGATCTATTAGTATCTGTCAGCTCCACGTGTCACCACGCTTCCACCTCAGACCTATCAACCTGATCATCTTTCAGGGATCTTACTTCCTTGCGGAATGGGAAATCTCATCTTGAGGGGGGCTTCATGCTTAGATGCTTTCAGCACTTATCCCGTCCGCACATAGCTACCCAGCGATGCCCTTGGCAGAACAACTGGTACACCAGCGGTGCGTCCATCCCGGTCCTCTCGTACTAAGGACAGCTCCTCTCAAATTTCCTGCGCCCGCGACGGATAGGGACCGAACTGTCTCACGACGTTCTGAACCCAGCTCGCGTACCGCTTTAATGGGCGAACAGCCCAACCCTTGGGACCGACTACAGCCCCAGGATGCGATGAGCCGACATCGAGGTGCCAAACCTCCCCGTCGATGTGGACTCTTGGGGGAGATAAGCCTGTTATCCCCGGGGTAGCTTTTATCCGTTGAGCGATGGCCCTTCCATGCGGAACCACCGGATCACTAAGCCCGACTTTCGTCCCTGCTCGACTTGTAGGTCTCGCAGTCAAGCTCCCTTGTGCCTTTACACTCTGCGAATGATTTCCAACCATTCTGAGGGAACCTTTGGGCGCCTCCGTTACATTTTAGGAGGCGACCGCCCCAGTCAAACTGCCCACCTGACACTGTCTCCCTGCCCGATAAGGGCAGCGGGTTAGAAGGTCAATACAGCCAGGGTAGTATCCCACCGATGCCTCCACCGAAGCTAGCGCTCCGGTTTCCAAGGCTCCTACCTATCCTGTACAAGCTGTACCAACATTCAATATCAGGCTGCAGTAAAGCTCCACGGGGTCTTTCCGTCCTGTCGCGGGTAACCTGCATCTTCACAGGTACTATAATTTCACCGAGTCTCTCGTTGAGACAGTGCCCAGATCGTTGCGCCTTTCGTGCGGGTCGGAACTTACCCGACAAGGAATTTCGCTACCTTAGGACCGTTATAGTTACGGCCGCCGTTTACTGGGGCTTCAATTCGCACCTTCGCTTACGCTAAGCGCTCCTCTTAACCTTCCAGCACCGGGCAGGCGTCAGCCCCTATACTTCGCCTTACGGCTTCGCAGAGACCTGTGTTTTTGCTAAACAGTCGCCTGGGCCTATTCACTGCGGCTTCTCGGGGCTTTAACACCCTAAGAAGCACCCCTTCTCCCGAAGTTACGGGGTCATTTTGCCGAGTTCCTTAACGAGAGTTCTCTCGATCACCTTAGGATTCTCTCCTCGCCTACCTGTGTCGGTTTGCGGTACGGGCACCTCTCACCTCGCTAGAGGCTTTTCTTGGCAGTGTGGAATCAGGAACTTCGCTACTAAATTTCGCTCGCCATCACAGCTCAGCCTTTACGGGAAACGGATTTGCCTATTTCCCAGCCTAACTGCTTGGACGCGGATATCCAATACCGCGCTTACCCTATCCTCCTGCGTCCCCCCATTGCTCAAATGGTGAGGAGGTGGTACAGGAATATCAACCTGTTGTCCATCGCCTACGCCTTTCGGCCTCGGCTTAGGTCCCGACTAACCCTGAGCGGACGAGCCTTCCTCAGGAAACCTTAGGCATTCGGTGGACGGGATTCTCACCCGTCTTTCGCTACTCATACCGGCATTCTCACTTCTAAGCGCTCCACCAGTCCTTCCGGTCTGGCTTCACAGCCCTTAGAACGCTCTCCTACCACTGTTCGTAAGAACAGTCCGCAGCTTCGGTGATACGTTTAGCCCCGGTACATTTTCGGCGCAGAGTCACTCGACCAGTGAGCTATTACGCACTCTTTAAATGGTGGCTGCTTCTAAGCCAACATCCTGGTTGTCTAAGCAACTCCACATCCTTTTCCACTTAACGTATACTTTGGGACCTTAGCTGGCGGTCTGGGCTGTTTCCCTTTCGACTACGGATCTTATCACTCGCAGTCTGACTCCCAAGGATAAGTCATCGGCATTCGGAGTTTGACTGAATTCGGTAACCCGGTAGGGGCCCCTAGTCCAATCAGTGCTCTACCTCCGAGACTCTTACCTTGAGGCTAGCCCTAAAGCTATTTCGGAGAGAACCAGCTATCTCCAGGTTCGATTGGCATTTCACCCCTACCCACACCTCATCCCCGCACTTTTCAACGTGCGTGGGTTCGGGCCTCCATTCAGTGTTACCTGAACTTCACCCTGGACATGGGTAGATCACCTGGTTTCGGGTCTACGACCACGTACTCATGCGCCCTATTCAGACTCGCTTTCGCTGCGGCTCCGCATCTTCTGCTTAACCTTGCACGGGATCGTAACTCGCCGGTTCATTCTACAAAAGGCACGCCATCACCCGTTAACGGGCTCTGACTACTTGTAGGCACACGGTTTCAGGATCTATTTCACTCCCCTTCCGGGGTGCTTTTCACCTTTCCCTCACGGTACTGGTTCACTATCGGTCACTAGGGAGTATTTAGCCTTGGGAGATGGTCCTCCCGGATTCCGACGGAATTTCACGTGTTCCGCCGTACTCAGGATCCACTCTGGAGAGAACGACATTTCAGTTACAGGGCTGTTACCTTCTTTGGCGGGCCTTTCCAGACCTCTTCGCTTATATCATTCCTTTGTAACTCCGTATAGAGTGTCCTACAACCCCAAGAGGCAAGCCTCTTGGTTTGGGCTGTTCCCGTTTCGCTCGCCGCTACTCAGGGAATCGCATTTGCTTTCTCTTCCTCCGGGTACTTAGATGTTTCAGTTCCCCGGGTATGCCTTCTCATACTCTATGTATTCAAGTATGGATACTACTCCATTACGAGCAGTGGGTTTCCCCATTCGGAAATCTCCGGATCAAAGCTTGCTTACAGCTCCCCGAAGCATATCGGTGTTCGTCCCGTCCTTCATCGGCTCCTAGTGCCAAGGCATCCACCGTGCGCCCTTTCTAACTTAACCATTTCTTACTTTAGAAAGAATCACTATGTGTGATGAACTTTGCATTGCATTCAATGTGAATGTATTACTTATTGTTATCTAGTTTTCAAAGAACAATCCTGTCTCGCTAGAGACATGTTTTGAAGGAATGATCCTTCAAAACTAAACAAGACGAAAACGTACGCTGCTCCATATATCCTTAGAAAGGAGGTGATCCAGCCGCACCTTCCGATACGGCTACCTTGTTACGACTTCACCCCAATCATCTGCCCCACCTTCGGCGGCTGGCTCCATAAAGGTTACCTCACCGACTTCGGGTGTTGCAAACTCTCGTGGTGTGACGGGCGGTGTGTACAAGGCCCGGGAACGTATTCACCGCGGCATGCTGATCCGCGATTACTAGCGATTCCAGCTTCACGCAGTCGAGTTGCAGACTGCGATCCGAACTGAGAACAGATTTATGGGATTGGCTAAACCTTGCGGTCTTGCAGCCCTTTGTTCTGTCCATTGTAGCACGTGTGTAGCCCAGGTCATAAGGGGCATGATGATTTGACGTCATCCCCACCTTCCTCCGGTTTGTCACCGGCAGTCACCTTAGAGTGCCCAACTGAATGCTGGCAACTAAGATCAAGGGTTGCGCTCGTTGCGGGACTTAACCCAACATCTCACGACACGAGCTGACGACAACCATGCACCACCTGTCACTCTGTCCCCGAAGGGAAAGCCCTATCTCTAGGGTTGTCAGAGGATGTCAAGACCTGGTAAGGTTCTTCGCGTTGCTTCGAATTAAACCACATGCTCCACCGCTTGTGCGGGCCCCCGTCAATTCCTTTGAGTTTCAGTCTTGCGACCGTACTCCCCAGGCGGAGTGCTTAATGCGTTAGCTGCAGCACTAAGGGGCGGAAACCCCCTAACACTTAGCACTCATCGTTTACGGCGTGGACTACCAGGGTATCTAATCCTGTTCGCTCCCCACGCTTTCGCTCCTCAGCGTCAGTTACAGACCAGAGAGTCGCCTTCGCCACTGGTGTTCCTCCACATCTCTACGCATTTCACCGCTACACGTGGAATTCCACTCTCCTCTTCTGCACTCAAGTTTCCCAGTTTCCAATGACCCTCCCCGGTTGAGCCGGGGGCTTTCACATCAGACTTAAGAAACCGCCTGCGAGCCCTTTACGCCCAATAATTCCGGACAACGCTTGCCACCTACGTATTACCGCGGCTGCTGGCACGTAGTTAGCCGTGGCTTTCTGGTTAGGTACCGTCAAGGTGCGAGCAGTTACTCTCGCACTTGTTCTTCCCTAACAACAGAGCTTTACGATCCGAAAACCTTCATCACTCACGCGGCGTTGCTCCGTCAGACTTTCGTCCATTGCGGAAGATTCCCTACTGCTGCCTCCCGTAGGAGTCTGGGCCGTGTCTCAGTCCCAGTGTGGCCGATCACCCTCTCAGGTCGGCTACGCATCGTCGCCTTGGTGAGCCATTACCCCACCAACTAGCTAATGCGCCGCGGGTCCATCTGTAAGTGACAGCCGAAACCGTCTTTCATCCTTGAACCATGCGGTTCAAGGAACTATCCGGTATTAGCTCCGGTTTCCCGGAGTTATCCCAGTCTTACAGGCAGGTTACCCACGTGTTACTCACCCGTCCGCCGCTAACATCCGGGAGCAAGCTCCCTTCTGTCCGCTCGACTTGCATGTATTAGGCACGCCGCCAGCGTTCGTCCTGAGCCAGGATCAAACTCTCCGAGGTATGCAGGATGCATATCACACATGCGTTGCTACACGATGTAGCGAACTTAGCATGTGATCATTTCCTGCCTCGCCAGTTTGACTGACTACCTATGAAGTATCATAGGATTTTTTTAATAAAAACTCGAATTAACAGGTACGTTTTGTCTTGTTTAGTTTTCAAAGATCATGTTCAAAATGGAGCGGGTGATGAGAATCGAACTCACGACATCAGCTTGGAAGGCTGAGGTTTTACCACTAAACTACACCCGCGTGGTTTGTATTGGCGCGCCCGAGAGGAGTCGAACCCCTAACCTTTTGATCCGTAGTCAAACGCTCTATCCAATTGAGCTACGGGCGCTTAATCAGGCGACTTAATTATCTTAACATATCGTTTTTCTTAAGTCAACATCTTTTTAAAATTTGTTTGCCGCATGTGTGTGAACGTCTGCGTTTCAAATACGTCATCAGCGACGAATAAAAATATACCATGAATCACATAAAAGGGTCAATACATTTTTCTAAAAAAGTTTCATGTTTTTTAAAATTGATTTTTTCTTAGATCAATAGACATGTAATAGCCCTATTTTCTTCTCTTTCTTCATAATTCCAATGATTCTTAAATAAAATCTTTCTAAATACAAAGGAGGACAAAACATGGCCACATAGAATTTTTATTTATTGGAAAATTCTTAATACTTTTCCAGACATTTAAAGGAGGTAGGAGATGATGAAAAAGTTTATCGCTTTTCAAATCATGATCGCTTTGGTGATAGGAGCTCTTATCGGCCATTTCTTCCCTGACTTCGGAATGGCACTCAGGCCAATTGGAGATGGATTCATCAGGCTGATTAAAATGATCGTTGTTCCAATCGTTTTCTCTACCATTGTTATTGGTGCAGCCGGCAGCGGCGGCATGAAGAAAATGGGCAGTCTTGGATTAAAGACGATCATTTGGTTTGAGGTCATCACAACCATCGTTCTTGGGATCGGATTATTATTGGCAAACGGGCTAAAGCCTGGGGTTGGCCTCGATTTCTCTAAATTAGCTAAGAAAGATATTGGGGAATTAGATGGTTATACTGAGAAGGTCGTTGACTTTAAACAAATGGTATTAGATATCATTCCAACCAATATCGTCGATGTTATGGCTCAGAATGATTTACTTGCTGTCATTTTCTTCGCCATCTTATTTGGTGTAGCGGCAAGCGGCATCGGTAAAGCTTCTGCTCCTGTTCTCACCTTCTTTGAATCAGTGGCACAAATCATGTTTAAGCTCACACAGATGGTGATGGTGACAGCACCTATTGGGGTTCTTGCATTAATGGCTGCTTCTGTCGGCCAATATGGCATTGTTTTATTAATCCCAATGATGAAGCTTGTCGGGACTGTATTTTTAGGATTATTCATTATTCTCTTTGCTTTATTCCCTCTGGTCGCACTGATCTTCCGTTTTAACTACTTCGAAGTATTAAAAATGATTTGGGATTTGTTCCTTGTTGCCTTCTCTACTACGAGCACTGAAACTGTCCTTCCTCAATTGATGGAACGAATGGAGAAATACGGGTGTCCAAAAAGAATCGTTTCCTTCGTGATTCCATCTGGTCTTTCTCTCAATTGCGATGGATCAAGTTTATATTTATCGGTTGCCTGTGTATTCCTTGCACAAGCGTTTGGTGTAGACATGAGTCTGTCACAGCAGCTTTTGATGATGCTGGTTCTTGTATTAACGAGTAAAGGTATTGCAGCTGTGCCATCCGGTTCACTCGTTGTTCTTTTGGCAACCGCTCATGCAGTCGGTCTTCCAGCAGAAGGCGTCGCCATCATAGCCGGTGTTGACCGAATTATGGATATGGCACGAACAGGCGTGAATGTTCCAGGGCATGCCGTAGCATGTATTGTCGTATCTAAATGGGAAAAAGTATTCCGTGAGTCAGCGTGGGAAGTTCCTAAAGCGGGTGAAGAAACAAAAGGGATGTAATGTTATATGAAGGAAAGGGTTCACCCTTTCCTTTTTTATGCTAAAAATGTTTGCTTTAGTACGGCTTTTCCTTGAGGTTGCAGCTGCACTTCTGCATAAGCCCCATTAATCAGCGTCATTTGCGGCGGGACATGCCCACAATCTATATCGTAAAAAATGGGGATTTGTAGTTCCTTTTGTAATTCTTCATATACATCCTGATACTGATACCCTTCAACAGGCACATCTACTGCACTTCTCCCAAACATCATACCTGAACAGTGATCAAACCACCCTGCTAGTTTTAATTGAACAAGTGATCTCTTCACGCTTGCAGCATTTAATTCACAGTTTTCGAAATACCAGAGAATTGGTTCATCTTTTATGAATATTTTCTGAAAAGTTTTGACGTCCCCATAAGGTGTCCCTGCTAAATGACGTATGACATCAATGCAGCCACCCAGCAGTCTTCCCTTTACTGTCTTTTCTTGTTGATCAATCGTATGCCATGAGGTCGATTCTGTTAAATGAAAGACATGTTTAATCGGATCGTCACGCTTCTATTCCTTTTGATACATAGATGAAGAAAACTGACTTATGTCCATTTCGCCTTTTGTTGAAAGTACTTCTTCCCACATGACAGTCGTTTGATCAAGTTCTTCTCCCTGAAGATCTACTAAGTTCGGCCCATGCGCTGTAGCAATGCCTGTTTTTAATGTCAACGCCAGCAGGAGTGCACTCGTATCTGAGTATCCTAGAATCCACTTTTTTTGCATGGATGAGAAATCAAGGTGCTCTAACACTTCCATAAGCAGCTGTCCTCCCCATGGCGGGATGATGTGATCAATCTCCTCACATGTCATCATGTACTGAAGTTCGTTTGCTCGTTCTATCGCAGGCGCAGATTTTGCCTTTTCCTGCTGCCAGACCGTCTCTCCACATATGACATCATAACCTCTATGTTTCATTCGTTCAAATGAAAGCTGAAACATGTCATGCAAAGATGGCTGTACACCTGAGGAAGGTGCTGTGACGCCAATTGTTTGTCCTTTTTGCAAATGCGGAAATTGTATCATCCTGTTTCCCTTTCCCTCTCTCATTTATAAAGAAGATGCCCCTGTTAAAAGGGACATCTTCTTTTATTCCTTTTGACGCAATACAGTATAGACTCCTGCAAAGATACACAGAATCCCAATGAATGAGCGTATCCCCATCTCTTCACCTAAAAGCAGCCAGCCAAGAGCTGTCCCTACGATCGGTTGAAAGAAGAAGAACAGACCGCCGCTCGAGGCATCCATCAATTGAAGCCCTCTATTCCACAAAAAGAATGCTAGAGCTGTTGAGATGATGCCTAGATAGAGAATACCGCCCCAAATCTCTGGCCTGGCCATCTGCTCCACATCTAGATGAGGTAAACGAAATAAAGCAGGTGGTGTTAAGACAATGAATGCAATGATGATCGCATATGTGGTCGTCACGACTTGAGGGTATTTTCCTGGAACTCGTTTCAGCAAAACAGACATCAGCGCCCAAGTTAAAGCAGCGAAAACTAATGAAAGACCGCCAACAAATTCATCTGTTTGCACTGCGACTGGTCCAATCATGAGCCATACACCTGCTGTCGCAAGCAGGATGGATGCGCACTTTCGAACAGTCATGGCTTCTTTTAATAGAAAGAACGCAAACAGCACCATAAAAGCAGGGGTCGCAGATGTAATCACAGCCCCCATTTGTGCCGACGTATACATGGTGCCAATTTCTTGGGTCACAATTGATAGGAAATTTCCGATCAATCCGATCATGACAACAAGCGGGATATCTTTTTTATCTAATCGAAAGGAATAGCCCAAGCGCCAGATGGTGCACACCAGCACGATTCCTGCTACAGCATATCTCATCCATACAAGCTCAAGCGGCGGAACCACCGCTACTGTTACTTTGACAACAACGTACATGCCGCCCCAAATACTTGCAGCGATTGCTAGGTAAAGGGCGCCTATATATTTTTCCTTCATCTTTTCCCCTCCGTTACTGGATATATTGACCGCCATATCCACAAACGGAGATCACTCTCCGTTATGGACGGAGGGTGTTTGGTACATCATGTTCAAATAAAGGCTTCCATAGCATTGTCGTCACCTCATTTGTTTTTATTTTCAGACTACTTTATAACAAATTCTCGTTGACTTCAATCCTTTTTTGTCACCATTTTTCTTCATATAATAGAAGATAAACGGGTATTGACATGCTGAATTCGTTTTCATATAGTAAGTAAAACTATTGGTGGCCACGGAGAAAAGGAGTAGAGGACGTTGGATATTGAAGCGAGGAAACACATTCCCAGCACGGAACATGAACCGTTTCTTGAGGGAATAAAAGATTGTGTGCCAACCCTGCTCGGTTATATGAGTATTGGGTTTGCCTTCGGAATTGTTGGAATTAGCGCACAGTTAAGTATATGGGACATTGCGCTTTTATCGATTTTTATTTACGCAGGTGCTTCACAGTTTATTATCTGTGCACTGCTTGTGACAGGGAGTCCCCTTTCTGCCATTATTTTCACCACATTTATTGTGAATCTGCGTCATTTATTGCTCAGCCTGACGCTTGCTCCTCATTTTACACGCTACTCTGTGAAACAAAATATTGGGTTCGGTCTTTTGCTGACTGATGAATCCTTCGGTGTAGCGATGAATAAATTAGCGCAGCAAGGAAAGCTGAATAACAGGTGGATGCACGGACTGAACATAACGGCGTATTTATGCTGGATTGCAGCCTGCATAATTGGCGGCATTTTTGGACACTGGATTTCAAATCCTGAAGCGCTTGGTCTTGATTTTGCTTTATCAGCGATGTTTGCCGCACTGCTAGTCCTTTCGTTACAGACAGTACCCAAAAATAAGTTAACTCATCGCCTGTCGCTTGTGTTGTATATGGTCGTTGCCATGTTTGTTCTGCTTCATTTTGTTCCATCACATGTGGCTGTTCTCATAGCTACTGTACTTGTCGCAACCATTGGGGTGGTGACAGATAAATGATCAGCAGCTTTATGTTATGGCTCATTGTTGGTTGTATGATCGTCACCGTCATTCCGAGAGTCGTACCCTTTATATTTGTACGGAGTATTCAGCTGCCTGAAGTGGTGCTGAAATGGTTATCGTTTATTCCTATTTGTATCTTTGCAGCTTTGATTGCAGAGCATCTCTTCATCCATACAACAACAGGCACAGGCGTCACTATCCACTGGATGTATCTGGCTGTCTTGACTCCTACTGTACTCATTGCTGTTTGGACAAAAAGCTTGTCACTTACTGTTCTTGTCGGCGTCATGCTGATGGGCACTGCTAGATGGTTTTTCTAAAAGAAAAAGCTTAACCACATGTGGTTAAGCTTTGTTTCATTTGACGATTCCGTATACAAATCCATCATAACCTTTTTCCCCAACAGTTTGAATCGCTGTTGCCTCTATTCTCGGCTCTTGTTTGAGTAAATCGAAAAATTCACGAGTTCCTTGTACTCGTTCATCCTCATCAGAGTCATGAAGGACGGCTCCATTTCTGACAACATTGTCTGCAATAATGACTGTTCCCTTTTTCGAGAAATCTAACGCCCACTTCAGATATTTCGGATTGTTCGGTTTATCTGCATCAATGAAAATCAAATCGAATGGAAGTGCAGCCTTCTCTTTTAACTGAGATAACGTATCTAATGCCTTTCCTTCCAAAATGCTCACCCGTTCTGATAAGCCCGCTCTGCTGATGTTTTGCTGTGCGATCTGTACATGATGGCTGACAACCTCTAACGTGATGAGTTCCCCATCCTCTTCAAGAGCACGGGCCAGCCAAATAGTACTGTATCCACCGAGTGTCCCGATTTCTAAAATGCGCTTTGCATTCTTCGTTTTTGCTAATAAATAAAGCATTTTCCCTTGGGCTGGTGACACATCAATTTCTGGCAGACCCGCTTGCTTATTATGAGTAAGGGTTTGCTCCAATACATCATCTTTAGGGATCAGCTTGTCTGTGATATACTCGTCGACTTTCTCCCACACGTGCTCCATTTCATCCATCTCCCTTGATTATGTCTTCTCTCTCAAGTCTACATGATGATCGTGAGAGCGTATAATCAATTCTTTTCACATATCTATTCATTTTTTTGATGAAAGACATGTGATGAGGAATACATGAAGCAACCTACTAGTTTCGGTTCTACTCGTTCAGCTTATTTTTGACATCCCCTTTTTTATCTTGAAGCTTTCCTTTTGCTTGATCCTTTTTCCCTTCTGCTTTCAAGTTTTGATGATCGGCTGCTTCACCAAGCTTTTCTTTGACTTGACCTTTGACTTGATTTGTTTTTCCTTTCGCTTTATCCATATGTCCTTTTTCTTTACTCATTTGTTCCACCTCCACGTTTGATACTATTCATTTAGCCTTTTTGAAAGATACAAAACATCTGAGTGTGCGATGTACACGTTTCAGGTATGATAGACATACTGGAAAGAAGGGTGGGTGTTCTCATTAATGATCATCTCTAAAAAGATATTCACAGTTCGTGGGTTGACCTATCATATTCGGTCCGCTTCAGCGGCTGATGCCAAGCAGTTATCAGCTCTCAGACTGAAAATCGATGGTGAAACAGAATATTTAGACCGTGAACCAGGCGAAGCCTTTCTTGATGAAAAAGCATTTGAGGCTTTGATTCAAGAGGATACTAAACAAAGCCGGCATTTATTTTTGGTCGCTGCTATTGAAGGAAAAATTGTCGGTTTTTCAAGATGCGAGGGCCATTTACTCAAGCGATCTGCTCACAAAGTGACATTTGGCGTCGCCATCCAGAAAGATGCTTGGGGCTATCACATCGGGAAAGAGCTTTTAGCCGCTTCGATCGACTGGGCAGATCAGCAGGGTATTCAGAAGATGTCACTTCAAGTGCTGGAAACGAACAAAAAAGCCATTCGGTTATATGAGAACCACGGCTTTTTGATTGAAGGCGTATTAAAAAACGATAAACGGCTGAGTGACGGATTATATTATGATACTGTTGTGATGGGCAGACAGCGGCCAAGCTCCTGACTACTTACATCACATAGCCCCATATCATTGAAATCGCACTGTATATCAGAAGCAGCCCCATCACATACTGGAACGGTTTTTCGTAAGCAGTCAAAAAACGCTTATACAAAGAGCCAAATAAGCTCCAGCTGAATGTACCGAGAAAGCCAATGAGTGCGAGAATCAGCGTCCATATGACATACTGCATATTAGATTGTCCATATGGCAAAACAAATGTTGAAATCACAGTCAATCCATACAAAATCGCTTTTGGGTTGATAAATTGCAGCATCATACCAGGGATAAAATGATTGTAGCGATCAAGTGTTTCGTCATCCCCGCCTTTACTTTTCATGATTTTGACCGCTAAATAAATCATGTATGCAGCTCCGATGAACGCCATAACCCAGCCTATTTTCGGCATCACTTGATAAAGAATGAGATTAAAGAAGCAGCTCAAACACAAAATAACGAGAAATCCGATACCCACACCTAAACAAAAGCGAAATGTTTGCTTGACCCCGTATTTATTCGTAAAGACCATGGCCATGATGTTGTTGGGCCCTGGGGTAAAGCTGCTAACAAAAGCATAGATCAACATGGATACAATCAAAATGCCGCCTCCCTTATACGTTATATAGACTTTAATTACTTTATTGCGTATGTTGTGTTTTATTGTAACGTTCGGTCTTTATAAAGTAAATAGAGAAAGGAGTTTTTTTCATGGAAGACGTACAATCGATTATTTCTAAAAATGTGAGGCTACTTAGAGATCAAAAAAAATTGAGCCTCGAAAAGATGGCAGAATTAACTGGTGTCAGCAAGACGATGATTGGACAAATTGAAAGAGGAGAATCGACCCCTACCATCACGACTTTGTGGAAAATCGCCAACGGATTAAAAGTATCTTTTAGTGAGCTCATTCACTCACCGCAGCCTGAAATCAAGGTAGTACGCAAGGAAGATGCACAGGTTTTAACTGAGGACGACGGACGATATCGTGTGTACACGACTTTTCCTTTTGATAACCGGGGGAAATTTGAAATGTACCGAGTGGAAATTGATCGAGGCGGGTCGCTTCGTGCGAGTGAACACATTGGGGGAACAGAGGAATTGATCACTGTTTTTGAGGGAGTCCTTGATTTATCCATTGGTGATGAACAATACACCTTAAAAGCCGGAGACTCTATTCGTTTTAAAGCGGACCGGACGCACACGTATCAACAAACCGGGGAACAAATGGTCCGAATGCAAATGATTCTTTATTATCCTCATGAAAAAAGCTGACAGGCTTGTCCACCTGTCAGCTTTGCGTTTTATTTAATTAAATCCTGGATCGCGTACCACTGTTCCAGTAAATGTGACACTATATTTTCCTAATCCTAATTCTTTAATAAAGGTTTGTTTTAAAATCCCGACCCAGCCATCCTCTGCATATACAATACTTTCTGGGATGTTTGATGTCGTATATGTTCTTGTTACTGAAACAGTTCGACTGGCCTGAGCCGTTATTTCACTGTTTGTTTGCTCCTTTGCTTCCACTGGAGCAATTGTGACTCCAGCACCCGTTAAGACAATTGCTCCAACCAAAACAGAAGACATGACCTTTTTCATAAAAAAATCCCTCCCTTTTTTGTTGAACGTATAAACTATACCATAATTTAGAACTTTTGTAAGTTTATTTTTTAATTATTTTGAAAATTATGATATCATTGTCTTATGCTGGATAGAGCGTGTTACATACTTCTATGCTTTTATCCTCATCTCAATCTAGTGAAACAATTGTGAACGGAGGTGATTTCATGAAAAAATGGCTCATCTGTTTTCAACTTGTTTTCCTCTTCACTTTGACGACCACACCATTTGCTTCTGCCGCCTCATGTCCTACAGTGAAACCATGTGTCATTGATCCTTAAGCATAAGAAAAAGCCGATCAAGCCTATTCTCTTGATCGGCCTTTTTATTTATTTTTGCTCTGCTTCCCAGCGGGCAACCTCTTCTCTTACTTTAGGAGCCACTTCTTTTCCAAATAGCTCAATGGCTTTTAGCACTTGATCATGCGGCATTGAACCAACCGGTACATGAAGCATAAAACGTGTGATGCCTACATTTTTTCTAAGGTGAATGACTTTCTCTGCCACGGTATCTGGATCTCCTACATACAGCGCGCCTTCTAAAGTTCTGGCTGCATCAAACGTAGAACGAGTATAAGGTCCCCAGCCTCGCTCTCTCGCTAATGTGTTCATCACATGCTGTGTAGATGGGAAGAATTGATCTGCTGCCAGGTCTGTTTCTGCCGCAACAAATCCATGAGAATGTGATGCTACAGTTAATTTCTCAGGGTCATGTCCAGCGTGCACTGCCGCTTGCTTGTACAGCTGAACGAGCGGTGCGAACTGTCTAGGACTACCGCCAATGATTGCAAGTACAAGTGGTAACCCTAGTAATCCAGCACGTACGACGGATTCACGGTTTCCTCCACTGCCGATCCAGATTGGAAGCGGATCTTGAACAGGTCTTGGATACACGCCAACATCCTGAATGGACGGGCGGTGCTTTCCGCTCCATGTGACACGCTCTGACTGCTGTAATTTGAGCAGCAAATCAAGCTTTTCTTCAAATAATTCTTCATAGTCATCCAGGTCATAGCCAAAGAGCGGAAATGATTCAATAAATGAACCACGGCCTGCCATAATTTCTGCACGTCCGTTTGATAGTCCATCCAGCGTTGCAAAATCCTGAAAGACACGAACAGGATCTGCTGATGAAAGGACTGTCACTGCACTTGTCAGACGAATATTTTTTGTTTGTGTGGCTGCAGCCGCTAAGACGACAGCTGGATTCGATGCGGCGAAATCCTCACGGTGATGCTCACCTACGCCAAATACATCGAGACCGACTTGATCTGCTAAAATAATTTCTTCTACTACTTCTCGAATACGCTGTGCGTGACTGACTGTTTTTCCTGTTTGAAAATCGGGTGTTGTTTCAACAAATGTACTAATTCCTAGTTCCATGATGGGAACCCCCTATCTTATAAATATGTCACAAATTCAGAAACTGGCTTTCTATAGCCTCTCGCTTGTCTGCTCTCTACTTTTTCTTTTCCGAGTGTAATCATTAACACAGGAACCAAATCTGATTGAATGTTTAATACCTTTTTCATTGTTTCGGGATCAAAACCGATCATCGGGCAAGTATCCCAGCCTTTATTTTTAGCGGCAAGCATAAACAGCATGGCAGATAATGAAGCATTGCGGATTGCCTCTTCCTTCTGGAAATCTGCTCCTCTCTGCTCATAAAAGCTCACGGTCTCTCTGACCATTTCTTCATATTGCTGCGCATTGATAATGCCTAGCATTTTTAGGCCTTCATATATGTTCCCTGCGTGCTCATAAGCATTTGGATCTCCGAGTACGATGATCGCTGCTGAAGCAGAGTGCACTTTATATTGTCCAAATGCCGCTTCTCTTACTTGTTCTTTCAGCTCTTCTGTTTGGACGACAACATATTGTGTGTGCTGTAAGTTAAAAGCGGATGGTGCCAGCTTGACCTCTTCAAATATGCTGTTAAGCTCTTCTCTCGAAATCGAGATATTTGGCAAAAAATTTGATGCGGATCGTCTTTCACGTACCAACGTATCAAAGCTGAGTGTCATCTTGTTTCCCCTTTTCGCGAAGTTGTTTTGCACCTAAACCGATTTTTTTCAGTAATTCAATGAGCTGCTCTTTTTCTTCTATTTCAATAAAGGCTAGATTTTGTGAAATGACCTCTGTGTGTTTAGGGAAAATGTCGTCAAACAATTGCTTCCCTTTTTCCGTCAGCCGTACATGAAAGACCCGCTTATCTGAAGGCGCACATTGCCTTTTCACCAGTTCTTGTTTTTCTAGTTTGTTCACGACATATGTCATGCTTCCACTTGGGATTGACAGGATGTCGCTGATTTTTTGAACAGGCTGAGGCCCTTTACTGTAGAGCAATTCTAGGATTTGAAAGTTTTCAAATCCGATATCATAACGTTCAATGTCTTTTTGGATATTTGTAAAAAGGGCTTGATAGGCTTTCATCCACACGCGGAATAGCCTTAAATCTAATTCATGATCATGCTGCACCATGGCAACTACTCCTTTTTCAAGAAATCCTAAAACTAGGATAAATTTATCCTAACACTAGGATATTTTCTTGTCAACGAGTTTATTTCATAAAAAAAAGACCACCTTGGTTCAGTGATCCTCTTCTTTTAAGATAAAATGCATTTCAGCAATTTGCTTGTATTGATGTACTCCCTGTAATGAAAACCTAGATTCCAGATCCGCCGGTGAAAATAGAGGAATTCCTCTTCCAATCATGACAGGTACGATTTGAAGAAAAAGCTCATCAACCAATCTTGCTTGTATGAAAGATTGAAGCAGTCCCCCGCCGCCGACAATCCAAATATGCCGGCCTGTTTCATTCTTTAATTTTTTGACAAATGATAAGATATCTTCGCGAATGATATGCGTTCCTTCCAAACTGTCTTGTAACGTACGTGACATGATATAACAAGTCTTTCCTTCATAAGGAAACCCATCTGGTGACAGCTGAAGCACTTGTTCATATGTATTGCGCCCCATGATCAGCGTATCGACTGACGCATAAAAGGTGTCATAGCTCGTTTCTTCTTCGCCCTCTGTCCCTATCAGCCAATCGAGGCGGTGATCCTCTCTCGCTAAATATCCATCGATACTCATCGCCCCATAAAAAAGCAGCTTCCTTTTCTCACTCAAACCCACCACTCCCTTTCTCTGAATAAGAACATACATTCTAATCAATTGTATCAGAAAGGAAAGACAAAGGATACATGTTTACGATTCCTGTTCCACCTTGACGAGTAGCTCATATAATTTATGCGCGAGCTTGCCGGCATCAATGGTCATTTCTTCATGAATCCATTCCTCGAGTACACCCACGACACCAGACACGACAAAAGAGGCCTCGATTTGTTCATTTTCTGTAATCGGCCGCTGATCATGCTGCCACTCTTTCATGATTTTTTCTTTGAAAAATGCTTTGAATTGATTGGTGGTTGGGCCATTTGGTTTTACAAATAACGTCAACATAGATTGATTCTCTTTTAAGTACTCCGTCGTTTTGTTTAAAAAGGAAAGCATATCAAGAGGGTCCTGACTTGGAAAGGTTTCATCATATAATCCCCCGAGCTGATCGAATAGTTCTTTCTCAAGCTGTTCATATAAATCAAACACATCTTGATAGTGCAAATAAAAGGTTCCCCTGCCTAAATCCGCTTTCCTTGATAGCTCTGATACCGTAATCTGCTGCACTTCCTTTTCCTTTAACAGCTCAAGAAAGCTTTCCCGAATGGCTCTTTTTGTTTTGATTGTTCGTCTATCCTTCATGACATCCCCTCCATTGCTGAACAATCAGGCGCCAAATGTCTATTTATGAACAGGATTTCATCCATTGCCGATGTTCGATTGGTTTACTTCTTATTATAATCAACACATGTTCAATAATCTATATGTGTTCAGTAAAGGAGGACCATCATATGTTTCATTTCAGACTTGCTAGAGAGGATGAACTGCCTCAAGTGGCAGAGTTGTTAGATGATTCGTTTCAGGACTATTCATTTTTTGACCTATTATGTGAAAAGGTCAAAAACCGGTCTGCTTTCGCTCGTCAACTGCATTTGGTCAATACAAAGGTGTATTTTCAGCATCAAATCTGTTTGGTCGGGGTTGAGAACGAAAAAATTGTGACTGCTGCTCTTTTAAAGCATCCGCGTCTTCCTGAACCAGGCGTCATGGATTATGTGCTGTCAGGTGGGTTAAAGCTGCTCTTCACTGGCGGTATATCGGCGGTTCAGCATGTGTTCCGTGTGTTAAAGGAGGCGAAAAAAGCATGTTCTTCCTTAAAGCAGCCTTACTGGTATTTAGAAGCACTTGTCGTGGCAAAAGACGAGCAAGGGAAAAAACTCGGAAGCCGCATGTTAAGGCAATGCCTTTTTCCCTTTATCGCCCGGCAAGGCGGCGGACTGTTCACACTGATGACACACAACGAGGCCAATCGTCATTTCTACCGGAAAAATGGCTGGATGGAGTTTGATGAAAGGGTACTGCGCGGAAAGGAAATGTCCTTGGAAAGCTGGAGCTATAAAACCGTGATTAAATAAGGTATCCTCGTCAGGTGATGATATAATAGAGTCAGTTCAATCAATGATCATACTTGGAGGAGAAACTGATGATACGACGACTTGATCATATCGTGTTGACTGTACAACATATGGAGGACACCATTCGCTTTTATACAAACGTATTAGGGATGAAGGAAGAAACTTTTGGTGAAGGCCGTAAAGCGCTTCGTTTTGGTTTACAGAAAATCAACCTTCATGAAGCTGGTCATGAATTTGAGCCAAAAGCGGCTCATCCTCTTCCTGGATCCCATGATTTGTGCTTTATCACCGATTTAGACATGGACAGTTTGCTGCTGCACCTCCGGAAGCAAGTGGTCCCCATTGAAGAGGGGCCGGTCAGACGCACCGGTACATTAGGTCCTATTGAATCTGTTTATATCCGTGATCCTGATCTGAATTTAATTGAAATCTCTCGATATATAGAGGAGGGTGATCCGTCATGACTCGTATATTTTTGAGACCGATTGAAGAGCAAGATTATCCTGGTATTCAAAGAGGATGCCAGCATGCAGAGACACTTTATATGACTGGCACACGCAAAACGTTCACACTAGAAGAAATCCGCTCCGCCTATACCCGCTTTTTGCAAGATGACAGCAGACGAGATTTCGCTATTTGTCTGCTAGACACGAAAGAGATGATTGGGGATGCGGCGATTGTGGACATTGATCCAATCAATCATACGGCAAGCTTCCGCATTGCGCTTCACGGGCCGGAGCATTTTCAAAAGGGCTATGGCACTGAAGCGGTTCGTATGGTTCAAGCATTTGCCTTTGACACATTAGAACTCAACCGTCTTGAGCTTGAAGTCTTTTCCCACAATCCAAGGGCCTTTCGAAGCTATGAGAAAGCCGGATTTCAATATGAAGGAAAAAGACGCCAAGCGCTCTATTTCAACGGTACATACTCAGATGTCATCATCATGGGCATCCTTCGTGAAGAATATAACCACATGATGAATACAGATGCTCCTGTTTAAGAAAAGTCGTCTTTTTTAAAAAATTGAATCCCAGTGACGATGATTAAACAAATAATGGAAGATAGAACGATAGAGACACTCGCTAGACTAAGCGCCATGCCTTCCCATCTGCCAATAAAGAAACTGACAATCAATAAAACCAAACCAAATAAAATCAAGCATATAGGGACAATGAACCCCGCATGGCGCTGCCGGCGTCTTTTCCCTGCCCACCATGAGAGACACAAGACAACGATTGTAAAAAAGGCGGTTTGCAGCCAGAACATGTGATATCAACTCCTAACCCATAACAATGGAGGTACTTCAAATGAACATTAGACCCATTGAGCAAAAAGACAACCCGTATATCGCAGCGATCATCCGCAGCTCACTAGAATCAGCGAATCTAGCGATTGAAGGAACAGCCTACACTGACCCCCAACTTGACCAGCTTTTCGAATACTATCAATCATTGACTCATGCAGCCTATTGGATTGCTGAAGAGCAGGGTGAGATTGTGGGCGGTATAGGGATTGCTCCATTTACAAATGGAGTATGTGAATTACAAAAGCTTTATTTAAGTCCAAAAGCACAAGGAAAAGGTGCGGGCAAAAAACTGATGGATACGGCGCTGGAATATGCCTCTACATACTATGAAACGTGTTATTTAGAGACGCGCCGGGAATTAACAGCGGCTATAGGTCTTTATCAGCGGTATGGCTTTTCTCTTCTTTCAGAACCGCTTGAAGGCTCTGAGCATTCTGCAATGGATGCTTGGTATCTCAAAACCTTCTCATCTTGAACCATAAAACAATCGATAGGTTTTGAGCCTCTGAAAGCCTAACTTCTCTGCTAGTTTGATTGAAGCTAGGTGATGGACATCGCAATCCCAATGCAGTGTCCTCTTTTTTTCAAGACAGATGCTGATCATATGCTGAGCTGCCAGCAGTGCCAAACCTTTTCCTCGATATGTTTCATCTGTCCAAATATCTATCTCCGCACGATCCTTACTTGAAAAAATAGAGACACATTCACTTACCACGTTCTCTCCATCTAAAATGGCAATCCCGATTCCCTTTGATAGAAAACGAGCTGTTTCTCCCCAATAGGCTTCGTAATAGCTGGGAGGAAAAGTCCTGCTTGCAGTCATCACCTGCTCATTTGTCCGCTCTACTCTATAGCCTTGATGAGGCTGAGTGGCATGAGAATATGCCTGTGAATAAACGTACGCATGTCTTTCCATTTCATTCAGATGTGACCCAAGACATTTTTTCATCATCGCATCTGTTAATGGATTTGCTGAAAATATGGTAAATCGGCCGTTTTGTCTTTTCTGCCTTTCGTACACATCCACGATAAAGGCTGAGCAGCGTAACAGCTCCGCTTCACTCCTTCCTGCTACATAATAAATGCCGCATGAAGCTTCGAGAAAATAAACAAGCGGATGCGCTTCATTATCTACATAAAGATTTCCTTGAATAAAACCATCCATGACCGCATCTACAAACACTGGATATGCCGGATCAATCTGCCGAATTCCTTTTTTCATTGATGGTGTCTTTTGCCGTTCTAAGAGATGCACGATTTCTCCTCCTTTCCTTCCATTATAAAGAAAAAGCTGCTGACATTCAGATCTCTTTTCAGCAAAATGAATTCTTCTGCATCAATAACGCAATTAAAAAAAGAGACCTTAGTTAAAAGGTCTCTTACTTCTGCATGACATTATTCTGCCGCTGCCTCTTCTGTCACTTTTCCCTTCCAAATCAGGGTTAAGCCTAATCCAAGAAATAAGACAACACCTGCGAATAGAAATGGGAAGTGAATATTTTGGTCAAATAAGATGCCGCCAAGTGCCGGCCCGAAAATCGTACCTAGGCTTGTGTAGGTGGAGTTCATTCCTGCGACAAATCCTTGCTGGTTGCCAGCGATTTTAGATAAGAAGGTCGTTAATGCTGGACGTAATAAATCAAACGCAAGGAAAATGACACATGTGACAATCAGAACAACCAAAAAGCCTGAAACAACAGTTGAAACGAAAGCAAGGACAGCCCCGATAATCAGACATAGCTGAATGACTCTTTTTTCTCCTAGGGCATTTACCAGTTTACCAAACACAAGTACTTGTATGATGACAGCCACAATCGAGCTGACGGTAATGATCACGGCAATATCTTTTGGACCAAATCCAAACTTATGATTTGTGAACAAGCTAAAGACTGTTTCATATGCAGATAGTCCAAATGCGAGGACAAACACAATGATAAAGGCGATGAGGTAGCTTGGATGAATTGATTTTTTCAAATCTTTAAAGAAAGTCGATTCTTTCACTTCATTCATTTGCTTCGCTCGCTCTTCTTTTGTTAAAGGCTCCTTCAGCATAAACATAGACGAAATAACGGCAATAAACGCAATCCCTGCCGCAAAGAAGAATGGCAGGCGTACGCCGTATTCTGCAATAAACCCGCCAATTCCCGGGCCAATGATAAAACCGGTACTAATGGCCGCAGAGACATAACCCATCGCCTTTGATCTTTCTTGAACGGTCGTAATATCTGCGACATACGCAGTGACAGCCGGCATAATAAATGCCGCACTAATACCGCCTAGAAGCCTTGCAACATACAGAACATACACGTGTGTACCAAGACCAAAAACGAGTTCTGATAATGCGAATAGAAACAGCCCAGACACAATCATAATCTTTCTTCCGTAGCGGTCTACCCATCTACCTGCAATAGGTGATGCGATGAGCTGAGCAACGGCAAACGCCGCCACAAGGTATCCCATTGTACTTCCTGTTAGATGCATGACATTCATGAATAGCGGCATGACAGGAATAATGAGACCGATGCCTAAGAACGCAATAAATATATTACTTAATAAAATAACGAGTACTGCTTTTTGCTCACGAATCGGTTTTTGCATGATGTTTGTTTCCCCTTTACTGACTCACTTGTTACTCATGATGGTTGATTCCGTGAATAAACAATGAGATCGCCTCTTTTTGTAACTCTTTCTTCTGCTCGATGGTGTCATTTTTATATAACACGTCTAATCCATAAAAAACGGAAAGTAATATTTTCACTTTTGACTCCACATGCTGGATTGACCAGCTGCCATCTTTGTTTCCTTCAAGTAAGATATCTCTCATCACATCATCAAAATCGACATCAATCTTGTTCAGCCGTTCCATGACTTCGTCTGATGTAAAGGCACTGGCACAAAATTCCTCACTCGCTCTCATTAATGGGTAGTTAATGCCCATTTGACTGAGCAGTTCTGCAAACCCGGCAAGCTTGTCGATAGCTCGGTTCAGTGTTTTCTTCTCCTCTTGCCACGTTTCCATCATCAAACGATGATCCTCTTCCATAATATGAAGAAACAAAAACTCTTTTCCTTTGAAATGATGATAGAGATTGCCTTTACTCACCTCAGCAGCCTCTAAAATATCGCGCACGGATGTTTCTGAATAACCTTTTTTTGCAAATAAATCACGTGAAGCGGTGACGATTTTTTGCTTCGTCTTCTCACTCTTTCCAGCCCCGCTTTGTGTACTTGTCATGTGTCACAATCCCTTTCTACCCTGCATTTCTTCATGCAGACTAAATAAAACCGACCAGTTGGTTTATTTTTTAATTATAAATGGATTTTCCTTATAATACAATGAAAAAGTCATCGACTTCATAAGGAGTGATCCATGTGAAAACAAACAAAACAGTCATTTGCGCTATCACCAAAAAGGACTTATATGTATTTTTCTTCTGCGACCTTTTCATGGCTACTTTGGTGTACTACGTGTTCAAATTCAAACCAACCACATTTTATGAATGTGCAGGGGTCATGGGAAGTATACTATGTCCCTTTTTGATGAAAAAGTGGATATACCGGTGATTTCCTTTCAAATATATCCGTCATTCATTTAATTCTTCTTTATATTTAACTTCACTTAAATATAAAGATTGCCTATAATAGAAGAGAGGTGATGTCATTGGATGAGGAAATCATTCATTACGGTAAAAAGATCATTGAATACTCGAATGCTCTAGGCTCAATTTATGTAGAAGAGTATCAACGATTTTTAAAACATGAGTATGCAGATTTATCAGCCAAACAAGAGCTGACGCTTGAGCTGCTGCGCACGAAAACGAGAACAATCAATGAATTAGCTGATTACTTTTCGATTTCTGCCAGCGCAGCTAGCCAGCTTGTATCAAAGCTTGAGCAGCTCGGCTATGTCAAACGAGAAATTAATCCACATAACCGAAGAGAAATCATTGTTGATTTTGCTCAAAAGGGCCATGACTACCACAAGAATACGGAAGACATTCAATTGCACCTTATTCAAAAATATTATGCAAAGCTTCCAAAAGAAGATTTAAAAACATTACTATCTCTATACGAAAAAATCTATCAGATTGCGAAAGAAGCACCTTAATACGGTGTTTCTCTCACTGATATTTAAGTTATCTAAACTATTAAGGGGATGAAAATATGCAAAGCATTCATTTACAAGATGGCCGGTACATTGGTTTGACTCAATACGGTGATCTTGAGGGGTTTCCAATTTTCTTTTTTCATGGAACACCTGGATCAAGAGTGATGTTTTTAGATGATGATCCAACCTCTCAAAAGCTCGGCATTCGTCTCATCTGTTTGGATCGACCTGGATTCGGTTTATCCACCCCTCTACCTGACCGCACAATTTTAGACTGGGCAAAAGACGTGGTGGAAGTGGCAGATGATCTTGGCATTCAACATTTTTCAGTGATGGGTGTATCTGGAGGCGGCGCATTCGCTGCTGGTTGTGCCTATCAATTGCCGGATCGCGTCCTTTCAGCCGCTCTGATCTCAAGCACAACCCCTTTTCAATGCGGAAAACCGCCGAAAAGTATGCTAAAAGAAAATAAATTAGCCTTTTTCCTTAGTAAGAAGTTTCCTTGGCTATTGAAAGCAAGCTATCGTTCCCAGAAAAAAATGATTGAGAACAAACCAGAGAAATTTAAGAAACTGGCCAAAAACGGGAACAAGCATTTACATCCATGGGATCGGCAATTCCTTCAAACCGATGAGCAGTTAGAGATGATGATGACACATTTATACGAAGCGACTCGTCAATCGGTGGATGAATGTATTCGTGAACCCATTTTACTCTCAAAACCATGGGCATTCGATATGAAAGATATTCAAATCCCTGTTGATGTATGGCATGGAAAAGAAGATACAATGGCTCCATTTGTAGAAATAGAAAAAATAGCTCAGGCGATTCCAAACGTCAAAACCCATTATATAGATCAAGCAGGGCACTTTCTTACTGATGTAGACGATATTTGGCGAGATATTTTACTCTCTTTAAAGGAACGTGCTGAACATCAGAAACATGCATAAAAAAAGACCCAATATGACTTGGGTCTTTTTCTTCATTAATACTGTTCATAATACCTTTGCACTTTAACTGGATCTTTTGTCTTCGTCAGTGCCAGCATGAGCAGAATACGTGCTTTTTGCGGGTTTAATGAATCAGAGGACACAAAGTGATGTTCATCATCCGTTTTTTCGCGGGTGACAATTCCATTCCCCGTACGGCTTGATCTCACAACAACCACATCTTTTTTCACTGCATCTGTTGCCCCTTTGATGGCTTCTGTAGACATCGTTCCATTTCCTGCTGCAGCCACGACAATCCCTTTCGCACCTGCTTTGACTGCGGCATCATACATATATTTTTGATCATTTTGATAGCCGTATAAAATATCAACTTGCGGCAATTCTTTTATCTTTGATACATCAAATTCACTTTCAGTCGTATGTTTTCTTGTCGGTTCGTTATAAAAGGACACCACTTCACCAGTAACTTCTCCGATGTATCCTTGCTCAAGTGACTTGAAGGCATCGGTTGTGGTCGTGTTTGTTTTTGTAACAAATCGAGCTGATGCAATTCGGTCATTTAATGTGACCATGACCCCTTTGCCCTTTGCTTCTTTGGCTGATGCAATTTTCACCGCATGATACAAGTTAAGCGGACCATCCGCACTGATTGCCGATGCTGGTCTCATTGAGCCAACGACCACCACAGGCTTATCACTTTTAACAACCAGATGTAAAAAGTAAGCTGTTTCTTCAAGTGTATCTGTTCCATGCGTGATGACAATGCCATCCACTTGATCATCTTTTAATAGTTCATTCACTCGTTTGGCTAATTTTAAAAGAAGAGCGTTATCAACATTTTCACTGCCGACATTCGCGACCTGCTCACCGGTAACATTTGCAATATCCTTCAGCTGTGGAACTGAAGCAATGACTTTATCAATGCCAAGTGAACCGGATTTATAGCCCGTCGTATCTGTATCACTGTCCGAACTGCCAGCAATTGTACCGCCTGTGGCTAATACCTTAATATTTGATAAGGACTTATTCCCTGTTTCAACCGCTTTGTTTTTCTCTTTTGTTTCACTGGATACGTTTTCTTTTTCGCTTTGAGTATTCTCTTGAGTGCCTGTGTTCGCACAGGCTGCTGTCACTAGTAATAAAACAGAAAGAAGGACAGCACCTAACCATTTTGTCATGTTCATTGGATCATCTCTTTTCCTCATTTGATGGATTTCATGGCTAAATCTCTTTCTATAGGCTTTACTTTATACCATACCTTCATTCATCGGCATGAGGCTAAAGATATAGAACCAAATAAAGGTAAAAAGGGCATTATATTAATGATTTATTCAATTCTTATTACCTAAATTTGCTGTAATTAAGTTGAGTATTGAAGGTGGCGTATTTTAAAAATAACTGATGCTTGTTAATGAATTTATGATAAAATATAGTAAATTTTACAAAAAAGGAGTATACATTTTGCATTCGCTTCAACCCTTTTACAAAATCCTAATCACTCTATTCATCAGCTCTATTTTACTCGGCTTGTTTGTCTGCTTATTTCCACCTATTCAAGCTGAGCCTACGTTTCTGATATTTTATATTCCTATCTTTTTTGTTTTTTATTTCGTCTTTGCGGTTCCTTTGCAGTTATTGTTTTCTTTGCAGCCAAAGGCTTTCCATCCTCTTTATTTAGCTGCGTATTTACTGATTGCAATGGTTGTCATGCTCTTTTTCATTGATGGAATTGGGAGTCAAGCGTCTTTACCCATCATCATCATGAGCAGTCTTATCTACTGGACTTGTGATTCTTTGTTTTATCAAAGAATGCATGAAAAAAACACCTAACGCGAAGGTGTTTTTTTCATTAGTTTCTTTAAAGCATTTTTCTCATCAAATAATCGGTATCCATTTTGAACGATCTTCCTAGGACGTACAAAATCCTTTTCTGTAAAGTGACAAAGGGCAATTTTTTAATGCTTAATCGCCTTCACTTGTTACATTTCTCCTATGCTTGACCACACAGCCAATCATGCCATAAAAAAATCACTGAGGAAATCTACCTCAGTGATGGGAATCGTTATTTCATACTTGTACCAGCATGTGAAAAGATCGGATCTTTTAATTCAAATTCGAATGTCTTTCCATCCACAATACCGACTGTTTTTTCACTATCATAAAGCTCAAGCAGACAAGCTGCCATTTCTTTTGATGTATGATATTTCTTGAAATTGCCTTCATATTCAAATTCGTCTACATCCAATGAACGCTTTGCAAATTCTGATTCTGTCGCGGAAGGTGCTAATATTTTCGCCTGTAATTTGGCTCCTTTTCCTTTCAACTCTAGTGCCAGTCCTTCTGTAAAGGCACTCACGTAAAACTTCGTGGCTGAATAGGTGACGGCATTGCCGACGACTGTATAACCGGCTCGTGAAGAAATGTTAATGAGCTGCGCTCCCTCTACTTGCTCATAATCACGAACAAATAAGGTGGATAGAATCGTTAATGCTTCGATATTCAGATGAAGCATATCCCTTATTTTACTTAAATCTTGTTCTCCTATAGAGCCAAAGTGACCAAACCCTGCATTATTAATGAACGTATCCAGCTCATAATCTGACAATGATTCATAAAATGAATACACTTGCTCTATGTTTGTTAAATCGACTGACTGTATGACTACTTTGATATCGGGATATTGATCATGAATCTTCTTCTTCAATTCTTGGAGTTTATCAAGCCGCCGTGCAGCTAATATAAGATTTTTCCCTCGTGCTGCAAAGGCGAGAGCCGCCTCATATCCAATACCTGAGCTTGCTCCTGTAATGACTGTATAACTCATTTTAAATCCCCCTATTCGCGTCTTCTAACTGGTTAAATTATAACGACAGCGTTTCGCTCAAGTCAATTTTGAAGAGAGTCAAAGGGCAGCATGTCTAACTTAGGACAGCTCCTCAGTCATTTCCTTTTGAATCATTTTGGAGGATATCATGTTGAGATTTTTTTGTTCATTTTTGAAAAACCAATTGGTAGGAATGTTCGATTAACTCCTCTACAAATGAGGATGGAATGTCTGCATCAAGGTAAATGGAATTCCAATGAGTCTTATTCATATAGTAGCCAGGGATAATTCCTTGAGGAAAGATATCTGACCCTTTTTACATTCACTTTTCTTTTTCAGAAACAGTAATAAAAGCACAGGCCCATTGTCTCCTGTGCTTTTGAATCACTCTACTTTTCTTATTCAAACGCCTTCTTTAATTGATCCCCCATCAGATGCCAAGCTTCTTCAGCTATGGCTAAATCTCCGGCGTGCGTGAAGCCGTGTGGAACGCCTTTAAATTGTTTGTACGTGACGTCTACCCCAGCTTCTTTTAACTTGGCAGCATATTGCTCGGCTTCTTCAGCCAGCGAATCCCTCTCTGCTGTGATGACGAGAGCTGGAGGCATTTGTGCTAAGGATGAACGATCTGCAAAAACCGGAGAAACGAGCGGATTGTGCGGATCTTGGCCTTGCAGATAGAAGGAATTAAAGAGTCTCGCCAATTCAACTGGGATCGCTTCTTCAAACGCTGGCTTTTGTGCTGGATCAGTGGCTAGATCAAGCGGCGGATAATCAAGCACTTGATAGGCAATTGGGAGTGTATTTCCTCTTTGAATATTCAATAGACAAGCAGCCGTTGCCAAATTTCCTCCTGCGCTATGTCCGCCAATGGCTAATGCATTCCGATCGATTTGAAGCTCCTCAGGATGTTCATACAGCCACTTCATTACATCGTAGCATTCATGAAGAGCGGCTGGGAAAGGGTGCTCGGGTGCAAGCTGATACTCGACATTGACGACGATACATTGCGCCCGGTCTGCAATGACTGGACACCAGGGATTATCCATTTTAGCACTGCCCATGATAAATCCGCCGCCATGTAAATTCACAAAAACAGGAAGCAGCTGTTTTTGTGTGTTCACTGGCTTAAATACCCACACCTTTGTTTCGCCAGCACTTGTTGGAATGTCATATTCCATTTTGTTCACTTCAGGAGGATTTACTGGCTTTAGTTCCGATTGACTCGCTAATGAACCTTCAGATGGCTGGCGTAATGACGCAGCGATTTTGATTTGTTCTTCTAAGTTCATGATCTCAGACTCCTATCTTATTCATTTCTTAGTTACTCATTCTTTTCCTTTTCCTCTTTTCCTCCTACTGAACCAACAGCAAATTTTCAATGTTCACTTTTTACCTATCTCCCCGTTTTTACTCTCTTTGAAACAAGCATTGAGCAAATAAAAAAGCACTGCGGCGCTATGCCCTCAGTGCTTTTCATTTCTCTTATGATACTTGTTGTTCTACCTTCACTCGTTTAATGAAGAAAGCAATAATCAAACCGATGATCGTCATGATCACTGCAAAGATAAATGCATGCTGGACGCCATTTGTAAAGGCGAGCAGCTGATTCACCGGATTTGCGGGATCAGACACATTTTCCATAAAGCTGCGGGCGCCTGAAGAAAGGATCGAGATACCGACCGCAGTACCAATGGCTCCTGACACCTGCTGCAATGTATTCATAATCGCTGTACCATGCGGATATAGCTCTGGCGGCAGCTGATTCAATCCATTTGTTTGAGCAGGCATCATGATCATCGCGATTCCGATCATTAAGGTAATATGAAGGGTGACAATGAATCCAATCGACGTATTCACACTTAGATTCGTAAAGCCAAACATCGTCGCTGCGACAATGACAAGACCTGGAATGACAAGCCATTTTGGACCAAACTTATCAAATAGACCACCCATGATTGGAGATAGGAGTCCGTTGATAATTCCACCTGGCAATAGCATTAAACCTGCTGTAAATGTAGAAAGCGCCAAGGATGTTTGCAGATACAATGGTAAAATCATCATAGCAGACAGCATCACCATCATACACACTAAAATCAGAAGTAACCCAATGACAAACATTGGATATTTAAACGGGCTTAAGTTCAGCATTGGTTCTTTCATGTTCAACTGTCTTAAGGAGAACACAAGAATCCCTATGACACCTACTACAATTGCCACGATCACATGCATACTGCTCCAGCCGCCGCCTTCACCGGCACTGCTAAAGCCATACACAATTCCGCCGAAACCAATGGTTGAAAGCACAATTGATAAGATATCGATTTTCGGTCTTGTTGGTTCTGTAATATTTTGCATAAAGATATAACCAAATACGAGTGCAGCCATTAATAAAGGAAGTGAAATCCAGAAAATCCAATGCCACGTCAGCGATTTCAGAATAAGACCGGAGACGGTTGGACCGACTGCTGGTGCAAACATGATCACAAGACCAATAATCCCCATCGATCTGCCTCGTTTATGAGGCGGGATGATGACCAAAATCGTATTAAACATCAATGGCAGAAGCAATGCTGTACCGACTGCCTGCACGACACGTGCTACCATTAAAATACTAAAGACCGGCGCAACCGCCGCAATAAATGTTCCGATGATCGAAAAGACAAGCGATGTAATGAAAAGCTGTCTTGTCGTAAACCATTGAAGAATGAGTCCTGAAATCGGTACGAGAATACCAAGTGTTAATAAATATCCTGTTGTCAGCCACTGAGCAGTCGTCGCTTCAATTCCAAAGTCTAACGTTAAACTTCTCAGCGCCATGTTTAATGCCGTTTCACTGAACAGGCCAATAAATCCAGCCGTGATAAAAGAAATAATTATGGGCAGCGTTCGAATGTCAGAAGCTGCTGCTTTCTGTTTGTTCATATTAAGTTGGCTCCTTTTCTTTTTCAATTTAGATGAACCTTAGGAAGTCAGGGTGGTCAGAAATGAGCCACTTTCATGTCTATTGAAAGACGGATAAAATCTGTTTTTCTGCAGCAAATTGAGCGATTCTTTCGATTGAATAGCCGGATTCATGTATATAAAACATGAGCTCAGGCGTCATTGGAGAGGACATACATAACGTTGTCAGTTCTATGTCCTGTATGTTCGCTTCTCCCTTTTCTCTCGCTTCTTCAAGCAAATCACGAATGATTTGTCTAAGTGATTGACTGTAATGACTCTCATACACTTTACTTGTCTGCTCTAAACTCCCAGAGATTGTGAGCATCCGAATCCAGTCTAAATGGTGACCGACGATGAGATGAATTTCTTCAAGAACGTAGCGCAAACGTTCACGGACCGGCTGATCACTTATTTTGCTCAAGTAAAGATGCAAAGCTGGTATCAGCTGTTCAAATCTCTCCCCAAGGATAGAAAGGCACAAATCACTTTTATTGGCGTAGCGGCGGTAAAGAGTACCCTGCCCAACACCAGCTGTTTTCGCAATTTTATGCATGCTGACATTTTCTACACCAAATTCTTGAAACAAGGAGAATGCAATCTCTTCAATTTCCTCCCCAATATCCTTTTCCACCATGCTCACCTTCTTTACCTTCATCCACATGACACTTATCTCTATGTGTTAAATCAAAACACTTTAGGTTTTTCTTAGGACAATTGTCCCGATATTATCTTACGGACAACTGTCCGCAATGTCAATCATTATTTTTTACTTATGATCCTTCTTTCAATTCTATTAAATAATGCACACTGTTTATCATTATTTAGACCGATTTTCCCTTTTGAAAGAATCATGTATGATCAATAAAGAAAGCGCTTCCATAAAAGGAGAGGAGAATGCGAATATGTACCGTATGAAACGAATGTTGATGCTGCTTGTCACTGGATTAGTCTTGAGTTTGTCCACATTTACAGCGGGTGCCTCGGCACAAACGGGTGGATCGTTTTATGAACCTTTTAACAACTATAATACGGGGTTATGGCAAAAAGCCGATGGATACTCGAATGGAAACATGTTTAACTGTACGTGGCGTGCAAATAACGTGTCGATGACCTCATCAGGTGAAATGCGTTTATCGCTCACAAGTCCCGCCTATAATAAATTTGACTGCGGAGAAAACCGCTCCACACAAACTTACGGCTATGGGCTATATGAAGTCAACATGAAGCCAGCCAAAAATGTGGGGATCGTCTCTTCTTTCTTCACTTATACGGGACCGACTGATGGCACGCCTTGGGATGAGATTGACATTGAATTTCTAGGAAAAGATACGACAAAGGTACAGTTTAACTACTATACCAATGGTGTAGGAAATCATGAAAAGATCGTCAACCTTGGTTTCGATGCAGCGAACTCTTATCACACGTATGCATTTGACTGGCAGCCAAACTCTATCAAATGGTATGTCGATGGACAATTAAAGCATACCGCCACCACTCAAATTCCTCAAACACCAGGGAAAATTATGATGAACCTGTGGAATGGTGCAGGTGTCGATGAATGGCTCGGCTCCTACAACGGTGTTACCCCGCTCCACGCACATTATAACTGGGTGCGTTACACAAAAAGATAACTCTATCAAAAAACCTGTGATTTTTCACAGGTTTTTCTTCGTTTAATTAGAATGAGTTTTCAGCTGATGAGCGAGTTTTTTCTCATGATTGTGGATAATATCTTCATAACTTTCTATTTTGAAATCCAATCGTTTAATGGTCTCTTCGATTTCCTTTTGTTTTTGAACGAGTCTTTCTCGTTCATTGACCAAAATGTTTTTTCGCGAAGATAACGTATGATCATCATCCTCAAAAAATAAGGCTGTATATTCTCTAAGCGCATCAATCGAGAGCCCTGCATTTCTCATACACTTGATAAATTCGATCCATTGAAGATCATCCTCCGTATAATCACGAATCCCATGATCGTCACGTTTGATTTCCCTAATCAAACCAATATTCTCGTAATATCTAAGTGTCGCAGTGGATAAATCGAGCTGTTTTGCTGCTTGTGCTATTTTCATTGTGCCCTCCTTCTTTCTCTTACCTTCCGATCTCCCTTTCCTCATCATCTCCATTTTGAAAAAGAAAGCAAGATGCTTTTGGCTCAATTCTTGATATCAAGAATGTTGTAACAGCCTGGATTTATTATTACAGAAGGTTTTCTGTTGACTTATAGTTCACTTTAAGACGTACAGTATAGAGGAAAGAATCGAATCTTATTTTTGAAAGGATGATCAAGAATGTGTCAGACGCACCAATCAAACGTTTTAAGTGTATCACATGCAAAAGCGAATTTTGAACGGACGACCATTGAAAGAAGAGCGCTTCGTCCACATGATATTTTAATTGATATTCAATTTAGCGGGATCTGTCATTCAGATATCCACAGCGCTTTTGATGAATGGGGCGGCGGCATTTTCCCGATGGTTCCAGGTCATGAGATCACTGGGGTCGTTACAGCTGTAGGGGATGATGTGACGAAGTTTCAGATCGGAGACCGTGTAGGCGTTGGCTGCTTTGTGGATTCCTGCGGCACCTGTGAATATTGTCAAAATGGAGACGAGCAGTATTGCACAAAAGGGGTCGTCCAAACGTATAACAGCCGTGACTATGACGGGGAGCCGACTTATGGCGGCTACAGTCAAAAAATTGTCGTGACTGAACGATTTGTCGTCAGCATTCCTGATCAACTGTCCCTTGATGCCGCAAGCCCTCTTCTCTGTGCTGGCATTACAACTTATTCTCCATTAAAGCACTGGAAGGCAGGCCCTGGCAAAAAGGTTGCGATCGTCGGAATGGGCGGGCTCGGCCATGTTGCTATTCAATTCGCGAGTGCTCTAGGCGCTGAAGTGACGGTATTGAGCCGCTCTTTGAATAAAAAAGAAGAGGCCCTATCATTTGGTGCAAAAGACTATTTTGCTACAAGTGATCCTGATACGTTTCAGACACTAGCCGGTCAGTACGACCTTATTCTCAATACGGTCTCTGCCAACATTAACGTGGATGCCTATTTGTCCTTACTCCGTGTAGATGGAACCTTGGTGAACGTCGGTGCACCGCCTAAGCCGGATCAATTCCACGTCTTTTCATTAATTTCCGGCCGCCGCAGCATAGCTGGTTCACTCGTTGGCGGCATCCAAGAAACACAAGAAATGCTCGATTTCGCAGCTGCTCATAACATTGCGCCACAAATTGAAGTGATCAACGCTAATCAAGTTGATGAAGCGTATGAACGGGTGCTGAAAAGTGATGTTCGTTACCGGTTTGTGATTGATATTTCGACATTATGATCGGATTCTTTTTTGAAAGACTAGCTCAATGGCTGGTCTTTTTTTAACATGATTTCCTCATAAACAGCTGTTTACGTTTCAATGACTTGATACGGATATAAAGGCTGGCACCCGAGCTGTTATTGTGGATATCCTGTTTTTCTTATAGCGAGGAGGATATGTTCAAATGAAAAAAATCACATCCAAAATTCCCACAAAATAACCTCCCTTTTTTAGAACAAAATTTATTGACAACAAATAAATAAACATGTTATTATTAAAAATTTGATTATTTAACCTCTAAGTGTGGTACCCTTAAAGTAGATACATTATATGGAGGTGGATGATATGTTTCAAATTGGTGATAACATTGTTTATCCAATGCACGGAGCAGGTATAATTGAAGCCATAGAAGAAAAAGAATTCTCTGATGAAAAACAACAGTATTATGTGATTAAAATGTCAATCAGTCATATGAAAGTAATGATTCCAACACGGAAAATGTCAGGTTCACGTATTAGACCTGTTACAGATATACTGGCTTTAAAGAATGTAATGCACATTTTCCAGCATGGCAAATCAGATCAATTACTGACATGGAAAGAACGGCATACAATTAACACAAACAAAATAAAAACGGGTAACATCCAAGAAGGTGCTGAAGTTGTGCGTGATCTGATGCGTATGAGGAAAGAGAAAGCACTCAATGCAAGTGAAAAGAAAATGCTGGATGATGCCCATGAATTTTTGCTAAGTGAATTAGAAGTCATCAAAGGAATTACAGAAAAACAAATCAAAAGTTTCTGTTAAGAACCTCTTCCACACTCACCATTTTTGAATACAAGTTCTCTACGAACATGTCCATCCTTCAATTTATTAAAGAAAAAAAGAATTTATTTAGGCAAATTCCGCATATTGTAAATCCAATATGCTATACTGTTGATAAACCTTTGAAGCATGAATTTTTTTACGATTACCTTGTAACACCTCCCTACTTGTACGCTGAGTAGGGTTTTTTATTGAAAAAATGCGTGAAAGCATAAAAAAACAGGCTCTCTACAGAGAACCTGTTTTAAAAGGATGAAGATTAAGCAGTTTTTTGAACGTTAGCAGCTTGAGCTCCACGAGAACCTTGCTCTACGTCAAATGTTACTTTTTGACCTTCGTCTAAAGATTTGAATCCGTCACCTTGGATAGCTGAGAAATGTACGAATACATCGTCGCCTTCTTCACGTTCGATAAATCCAAAACCTTTTTCTGCGTTAAACCATTTTACTGTACCTTGTTCCATGTTTGTTGCCTCCTCGTGCGTATACCACACAATGTATTATACTATCCTTGCCCAAAGTATCCTCAAGACGAAAAGTCTTTCTTCATGCTATCCTTTACGCCGAACAAAAATAATTATTCTTATTGTAACATGAATCGGAAATAATTGCAATTTAGGATTTAAAAGAACAAAATCAACGATCCCACATAATTTTGTTCTTCTCTGACTTTAAGATAATTTTTTCTACAAAATGGACGTTCAATCTCGAAAGGAATAAACAAGTTCATAACGTCATTCCATTTTTCAGACATCTGTCAGTATTATTTAAAAGTGGTAATAACGAAAACATTACTGTACTCTTAGAAAATTGATGTCATTTCTATTTCAGCTAATATTCAACATTTTTATTCCTATCTATTATTAAAGTTACTATAAGACTAGCTACGCTGACTAAAGTTCCTGCGATAGAAACAACAATTGTCAAAAAGCCATCTGGAATAAAAAATCCTATTGGAATTAGTACCAGAAAAGAGAGAACAATAAAACATTGGTATACACCAGATATAGTTCTCACAATCAAGTTACTGAAAAAAGACATCACCAACGGAGGAATGAATAAAAAAACCACTATTCCAATTGATATTATTAAGATGCGAGGCTGATCAAATGAAATGACATTATCTCCAGGGGAATTTTGAGCAGCCACTAGCATAACAACTATAGACATCATTAGAGTAAGTAAAACTAGAGAAAACCTTTTTATCATGCTATAACTCCTTTTTCATATTGAATAGTTTTATAGGGACAGGCTAATTTAGTCAACCAATTTTTATGTTGACACAAATTGCTGTATTTTCTGGATAATCATGAATTGGTCATGAGCTTATAAATTTTTTGAAGTTGACCTTATGCAACTTAATTCCATTTTATCAAATTATCTCATCGAAACCTTTATTTAACAATATAAAAAATGAAAGGAAGCTAGAAGCTGAATAAAAGAATTTATTCATGATGTTCTTATGGACAACAACCGCATCATGACTGGTAACTATACTTTAGAGGATACAAAAAAAACCAAAGGTCTACAAACTTTGGTTTCTTAGATGCGGCCGAGAGGACTTGAACCTCCACGGGTTATTCACCCACTAGGCCCTCAACCTAGCGCGTCTGCCATTCCGCCACGACCGCGTGTATGATGTGCTCATATATTCATAAGTGCACTGTTTGAAAAAACAATGCGGGTGAAGGGACTTGAACCCCCACGTCATAAAGACACTAGATCCTAAGTCTAGCGCGTCTGCCAATTCCGCCACACCCGCGTGACAATGGTGAGCCATGAAGGACTCGAACCTTCGACCCTCTGATTAAAAGTCAGATGCTCTACCAACTGAGCTAATGGCTCATCTGCTATGCAGAAAAACATATATAAAAAATGGCTGGGCTAGCTGGATTCGAACCAACGCATGACGGAGTCAAAGTCCGTTGCCTTACCGCTTGGCTATAGCCCAACGAATCAAAAAACAAAACATGACCCGTACGGGATTCGAACCCGTGTTACCGCCGTGAAAGGGCGGTGTCTTAACCGCTTGACCAACGGGCCATACAATAATGGCGGAGAAGGAGGGATTTGAACCCTCGCGCCGCTTACACGACCTACACCCTTAGCAGGGGCGCCTCTTCAGCCACTTGAGTACTTCTCCATTATGGCTCCGCAGGTAGGACTCGAACCTACGACCGATCGGTTAACAGCCGATAGCTCTACCACTGAGCTACTGCGGAATAATAAGACATGTTTCATTATATCTATGCCAGAAAAATGTGTCAAGAATTTTTAAGTGTTTCATTCCTGTCTCATTAGCGACGACTTTTATAATTTAACATATACTAATATAACAGTCAAGCCTTTCTTCCTTCCTTTTTGTTTTCTGTTTAGACATGACAGAAAGACCCCGACCTCTAATTGAAAGACCAAGGCCTCCTTGCTGCTGCGCTCTTTATGGGTTCATGACAGCTTATACTTCCGCATCCACTTGTAAAAGGTGCTTCTTGGCACGCCTGCTGACCTCGCTGCTTCTGACACATGGCCCTTCGTTTTGTGAAGTGCGTCTATCACTGTTTGCTTTTGAATGCGTTCCCTAAACGTGAGTTCTTTTGGATTCTCGGTATACTCTGGTAGATGCAGCTTCTGCTTTTCCTGATCCATCGCCTCTAATACCGCCGCATATTGCGATTCACTAATCCATCCTCCTTTAGGAAACAGTACCCTTATATGTTCAAACAGATTAAAAAGCTCTCGTATATTTCCTGGCCAATGGTACGCTTCAAGCTTACGAAAAAATGATTCAGGAAATGCTGCATTCCATTGGTGTTTCTTTTGGTAGTAACGATATAAATCAACAATGTCTTCTTTTCTTTCCCTAAGCGGCGGGATGTTGATTGGGTAGACATGAAGTCGGTAATACAAATCTTCTCGTATTTTACCTTCCTTCAACAGTTCGTTCATATTTCGGTGTGTCGCTGTAATGATTCTAATATCCAAAGGGATTTCGTGTGTCCCGCCGAGCGGTACGACTTTCCTTTCTTCAATGACCCTAAGAAGCGCCACTTGCATCGCATAAGGGATTTCTCCAATTTCGTCTAAAAAGAGCGTTCCTTTTTGCGCCTGTTCAAACTTCCCCTTTGCTCCATGACGTTTTGCCCCTGTAAAAGCCCCTTCAGCATAACCAAATAGTTCGCTTTCTAACAGGCTTTCAGGTATGGCTCCACAATTAACGGCAATAAACGGTCCTTCATGTCTTTCACTAGCTAAGTGAATCGCTCGAGCGGCCAGTTCTTTCCCTGTACCTGTTTCTCCCCAAATATATACATTTGCATCTGTTTGTGCCGCTCGTTTTATTTTGCTGAGCGTCTGTTGAAATACCGTACTTGTTCCAGATTCCCCGGGAAATTGAGCAAAAGAAACGGTTATATTGCTCTTTGCTGCTTCTTCAAGCGAAAAAGACATCCCAAGCAGCTTCCCGTCCTGTTCTGACTGAATGATCTGCTTGTCCCGTGTAACAAATGTATCACCCGTGAGCAGCTCAACATCCATTCCATACCAGTCTGAAAATCGGTCTCTAATTGGCTTACTTGCCAAAACAATCTGCTTTTTCTCATTACAGACAACATACGGCTCGTCATCTTCCACCTGCTGGAGACAATGACTGATCAGCTCCATCTCTTTCCTTTTTTGCTGGACCTGAATTTCTCTCTCTATGGCATATGCAACTGTTGAAGCCATCCCAAGCATAAAAGGATGCCTTTGATCCGCCATACAGGAGATATCAATGACTCCTATGATCGTGCCGTCTGCATCACGAATAGGGGCCGCTGAACAACTCCAATGGTGGGAAGCGACTGAAAAATGCTCAGTTCCGTTGATCGCTACAGCTTCCCCAATGACCAGTGCCGTTCCAATAGCGTTCGTCCCCACATCGGCTTCGGTCCAGCGCGCGCCCTCCATAAAATTTATTTTTTTCGCTTCGACCAGCGTCCTTTGGCTTCCAGTCAGACTTAGCACATAACCATCTGCATCGATGAGTAAAGCCATCATGTCAGATTCTTTTAATTGCTGACTGATTTTATTTAAGTAAGGAAGAGCGGCATTTAGAAAGAGTGAGTACTTCTTTTTTTGAACACTGAATAATTCCTTTTCTAACAACGACTGTCCTTTATCTAAATACGGGTTCACATTTGCCTGTTTACATCTGTGCCATGACTCCATCACTCTCTTATCCAGACGAGACCTATCAAGCAAACCTTCATGAACAAAACGTTTCCAAGTATTTAAATAACAAGGCGTCGGATTCATTCCATCCTCTCCTCTGGGGGCTTTTTATCCATTATAGATAATTATAAAAGCGCTTTCAATTATTGGCTGACCCAGGAAGTCATTCGGATAGAAGGTTTCTCTATCAGCAGTGCACCGCTCGTCCATTTGTTTGCAGCAAGGCTTCGTGTATCGCCTCAGAGAGTGTCGGATGTGCCGCAATAAACTGCTCTAATGTATCAGCTGTCAACTCTGTATGCATCATCACCGCCGCTTGTCCAATCAGTTCTGTGGCATTCGGTCCGATGATGGATACACCTAAAATTTCTTGATATTGCGGTTCGACAATGACCTTTACTTGACCAGCTGGCTGATTTAAAATTAGTGCTTTTCCATTTGCAGAGAATGCGAATGTCCCTATCCGAATCTCCCCATATTGTTTTCTAGCATTCTCTTCATTTAAACCGACACTAGCGATTTCTGGAGACGTGTAGATGCACCTTGGAATCACGTGTTCATTGACCTTTACATCTTCCCCTGATGCATGTGATGCCGCAATCGTTCCTTCATGAAAAGCAGCATGAGCAAGCTGAACGCCGCCTGTCACATCACCGCACGCATAGATATGCGGGAGATTGGTTTGCATATGCTCATTCACGCAGATGCCGTTCCTATCAAATTCAATGCCGATCTGCTCAAGATTCAGCTCTTCCAGCCTCGGCTTTCTGCCAATGGCGACTAAACAATGATCAGACTGGATGTCACAGCGCTCCCCATGAACCTTCTCAACGACCACTTTTTTTGAGCTTGCATCAAGCTGTTTGACTGCTGCTGATGTCAAAATCTCTACACCTGCTTTTTGAAGCTGATCGTAAAGACAGTTAGCTGTATCGTGATCTTCTTCAGGTAAAATGTGTGCTGCCTGCTCCACCATGACAACCTTTGATCCCATTCTGCTAAAGATGCTTGCAAACTCACAGCCGATCACCCCTCCACCAATGATACAAAGCGAATCTGGTATTGAAGGGAGCGTCATGGCATCCTTACTATCAATGATCCACTCTCTATCAAATGGGGCGAAAGGTAAAGCAGCAGGTTCTGATCCCGTAGCAATAATGAATTGTTTGGCTTGAATGATTTCAGATTTCCCTTCACTTTCTATCAATAGCTCATGAGCTGAAAGAAATGATGCTTTCCCATTTAACACGCTGATTTTGTTTTTATTCATCAAATAACGAACGCCATCAGTCAACTGCTTGACGACTGACCGCTTCCGCTTTTGAACGGCATCCCAATGAATGACAGGCTCCTTCCCTGGAAGCTCAATTCCAAAATGTCCAGCTGATTTCACATGCTCGTACATATCGGCGCTTTGCAAAAGTGCTTTCGTTGGAATACAGCCTTCATTCAGGCAGGTCCCTCCTAACAGGCCTTGGTCGATTAGTACAACCTCTCTGTCAAATCGGGCGGCTGTAATTGCCGCCACATATCCTGCTGGCCCGCCTCCTATAATGACAAGCGTCATTCAATTCACCTTCTTCCTATAAAAGAATGGATACTGGATTTTCTAAATACGTTTTAACAGTTGATAAAAATTGTGATGCCGGCGCTCCGTCCAGCACGCGGTGATCAAATGTCAGACTGAGTGGCAGGATCGTCCCTTTACATAATTCATTCCCATGATAAACAGGCATGTGATCCGCTTTGCCAACGCCAAGAATACCTGCTTCCGGCGGATTCAAAATCGGTGTAAAATGTTCCACACCATAGGCACCTAGGTTAGTGATTGTAAAGGTAGAGCCTTCAATTTCATCGTGAAGAAGTCTGCCTTCACGTGCTTTTTTGCCATACGATTTGATACTCTTCGCCAGCTCAATAAGTGAAAGTTTTTCCGCATGCCGAATAACAGGCACTGCCAGACCGTGATCTAAAGCAGCAGCGATTCCAAGATGTACATACTCAAAAGTTTCGACTCTATCATTCTGATATTGACTGTTCATTGCAGGATGCTCTAGCAGGGAAAGAATCACTGCTTTGGCTACAAAATCGGTCATGGTTAATTTCATATCGTGTCGTGCTGCGGCTGTTTCGTTCAACTCAGACTGTAATGCTGTCAGCTTTGTCACATCCGCTTTCATCGTTATTGTTAATTGTGCACTTGTTTGCAGGCTTTCCATCATTCGCGAGGCAATGGTTTTCCGCATCATGCTGACTGGCTGATGCTTTGGTTCATTTTGTTGGTTTTCTTTTTCATCAGGAAGTGCCCGAAGCACATCCGCTTTCGTGATTCTCCCATCTGGCCCTGTTCCCACTAAAGTATGAATATCCAGATTAGCGCTTTGAGCAATCTTACGTGCCACAGGGGAGATTTTCTTTCTCACTTTCTTTTGTTTTGGCAGCAGGTCTTTTTCTTTCTTTTCCTCGACCTGTTCATTTCCTTCACCGATATAGCAGATGACCGTGCCAGGCGGTACACCTTCTCCCTCAGGCACTTTTATATCCAATATGGTTCCTTCTGCAGGTGATTCGATCTCCATTTCAATTTTTTCAGAGTTGATGCTTGCAATGCTTTCCCCTTTATTTACGGTTTCTCCGACCTCTTTATTCCAGACAGATACCGTTCCTTCTTTCATTGACATGCCCAATTTCGGCATCACAACCTCGACAGCCATCTCCCTCTCTCCTTTCTTTAGTTCAAGATCTTGTCATGACTCTTTCCAACCATCTCTAATACGGTGTTCACAACCTTATCAGGTGTCGGCAAATAGATATCTTCAAGCGGTGGTGAAAACGGAACCGGTGTATGAGGAGCCGTCACTTTTTTGATTGGAGCGTCAAGTAAATCGAATCCTTTATCCGCAACCAGAGAAGAAATATCTGCGGCAATTCCGCACCTTGGATTTGCTTCATCTACAATGACAAGCCGATTTGTTTTTTCTACTGAAGTTAGAATGGCTTCTTCATCGAGCGGCGACAAGCTTCTTGGATCAATGACCTCTGCTTCAATTCCACGTGTAGCTAATTGCTCTGCCGCTTCGAGTGCTGTATGAACTTGTTTGCCTACCGCAAAAATGGTCACATCTGAGCCTTCTCTTTTCACCTCTGCTTTACCAAGCGGCAGCGTGTAGTATCGCTCTGGAACATCTCCTGTGATATTGTAAAGCGTTTTATCTTCAAAAAAGATGACAGGGTCCTGATCCTCGATGGCTGCCAGCAGCAATCCTTTGGCATCGTATGGTGAAGAAGGCACCACTACTTTCAATCCAGGGATGCTTGTAAATAGCGCATACAAGCTTTGCGAATGCTGAGCAGCTGCTCTAAAACCCGCCCCATGTGTCGTTCTGATCGTGATCGGTACCTCTGCTTTTCCGCCAAACATGTATCGGAATTTTGCTCCTTGATTCAGCACTTGGTCCAGACAGGTGCCGATAAAATCATTAAACATGAGTTCTGCAATTGGTCTTAGCCCTGTGGAAGCTGCTGCCATGGCCGCACCTACATAGCCAGCTTCACTAATCGGTGTGTCAAGAACTCGCTCACGTCCAAACTCCTGAACGATTCCTTTCGTTACACCAAGCACACCGCCCCATGCTTCATCATCCTGTAAGTGATCGACATGAGCACCTCCAGCAACATCTTCTCCCATTAAAATGACATCCTCGTCTCTTCTCATGGCAAGTTTAATCGCTTCATTTAATGCACTAGACATGCTGATTTCTCTTGTCATTTTCCTCTCCCCCTTTGATTTATTGATACGAAACATACACGTCGGTCAATAATTCGGTCTGATCTGGATATTCACTTTCTTCACTGAATGTAACGGCTTCATCTATCGCTTCTGCTACAGCCGCTTCAATCTTTGATAGCTCCCCATTCGTCAGCAGCTGCTGCTTGATTAATTCATTTTTAAAAAGAGCGATCGCATCTCTCTCTTCTTGGTGTTCTGTTTTTTCTTGATTGGTTTTGTAACGCTGGGCGTCTCCTTCGAAATGGCCATAATTCCGATATGTCATGCATTCAATCAATGTTGGACCTTCTCCATTTTTTGCTCGTTCAATTGCTTGTTCTGCGGCTTGATAAACGGCCATCACATCTTTTCCATCTACTTGAATCCCAGGAATGTCATAACCGGCCGCTCGATCCACGATTGATTTGCAGCTTGAAGCATAAGAAAATGGTGTCGCTTCCCCGTATCCATTGTTTTCTGCAATGAAAATGACGGGCAGTTTCCAGATGGCCGCGAGATTGATTCCTTCGTGGAAAGTCCCTTGATTGTTTGCACCATCTCCAAAAAAGCAAACGCTTACATTTTCTGTCTTTTTATATTTGGCTGTGAGGGCTGCCCCGCACGCAAGAGGAAAGCCGCCTCCAACAATTCCGTTGGCACCGAGCATTCCTTTATCAAAATCTGCAATGTGCATGGATCCGCCTTTGCCTTTACAGAGACCTGTGGCTTTCCCATAGATTTCTGCCATCATTCCTTTTAGATCACAGCCTTTCGCTATACAGTGGCCGTGGCCCCGGTGTGTACTTGTAATACTGTCTTTTTCATTCAGATGAGCACAGACTCCTACGGCAACAGCTTCTTCGCCAGCATAAAGATGGACAAACCCCGGCAAAATTCCTTTTGTAAAAAGCGTGTGCACCCGGTCTTCAAATTGGCGGATTTCCTGCATCTTTTGATACATCCATACGGCTTTTTCTTTACTCAATGCCATTTCCATTTAGTAAAACCTCCTATCTTTTTTGCTTGCACTTCTATACAAGCAAAAATCGTGCCAACATGACGACGCATAAACACTTAGGCTTTGTCTGAATCACACCGATGAAAAAAGAGACAAAATGAGACATGCGTCTCTTTTTGTCTCAATATGTCCACACATCAATTGGAACAAAAAAAAGCATCCCCGTAGAGGAATGCTTATCACAATGAATCGATTGTGCGCAGCCACTTTAATTTTCCTTTGCAGACGCCGCATACATAACGAGAGGTATCAAACCGTCTTTTCCTTATAAAAGACCGGCCGCATCCTGTGCAAATATATTCATGGCGTTTCCCCGCACGGCGCTTATTTTGTACGGTCTTTAGCGGTGTACAAAAACGCGGGGCTCCTACTTGCTTTAATAACGCTTTAAAATCACGGTCGCGATGCTGATAGCCCTTTCCTTCAAGATGCAGATGATAATGACACAGCTCATGCTTGATGATTCCGATTAATTCTTCTCGTCCATGCTCCTCTAGGTATCGGCGGTTTAGTTCAATGTTGTGTGTACCAAGTAAATATCGCCCGCCTGTCGTTTTTAACCGGTCATTAAAAACAGCCTGATGGCGGAATGTCTTGCCAAAGAACTGCTGGGAAATGTGCTCTGTTAACTGCTGTAGCTCTTTCTCGTTCAATCAGATCGTTCCTTTCTATAAAAACCTCGAACGGGACAATTTCCCCTATGCATACATTGAAGGTACATCCACTGTTTCGACCAAAGGAGGAATGGGCGATGCCCAACTGGCTGAAAAATCAGATGCAGAAGGCATTTTATGAGAAAAATCATTATCAAATCAAATTGCTGAATCAATGCTGGTACTTTTATAGAAAAAAACATTCAGTCACATCAAGGCACACCCCATCCTAAGGTGCGCCTCATTTTTTTGTTTACTCTGGTTTCAGCATGGAGAGGGCAACGCGGCCTTTTGCCTGGTCAACAGAGTCCACCCATACGGTCACAATGTCACCAACTGATACAACATCAAGCGGATGCTTCACAAAACGGTTGCTTAGCTTAGAAATATGCACAAGCCCATCCTGCTTTACGCCTATATCAACGAATGCGCCGAAGTCTACAACGTTTCTCACCGTTCCTTGCAGCTCCATTCCTTGCTTCAAGTCTTCCAATTTCAACACATCTGTTTTGAGCAGCGGTTTTGGTACTTCATCCCGCGGATCGCGCTCAGGCCTTGTCAGCTGATCAATGATATCTTGAAGTGTAATGGTCCCAATGTCCAGCTGCTGGGCTGCTTCGTCCAGTTTAACTTCAGCAATTTTCTCTTTTAACTGCTCTGTGCCAAGATCGTCTGGTGTCATGTTGATCATGCGTAAAAACTGTTTTGTTTCTTTATAGCTCTCAGGGTGAATACCTGTACGATCAAGCGGGTCTTGTCCATCTGTAATGCGAAGGAAACCGATACACTGCTCATATGTCTTAGCACCGAGCCTTGGAATATCCTTCAATTCTTTTCTGCTTGTGAATCTCCCAATCTCTTCGCGGCGCTTGATGATATTCCCTGCGACGGCTTTTGAAAGGCCTGATACGTATTGCAGCAGCGCCTGTGAGGCTGTATTGACGTTCACACCGACTTGGTTGACGACTGTCTCAACAACGAAGGTTAACGAGCTGTTTAATTGCTTTTGACTCACGTCATGCTGGTATTGGCCCACACCGACAGACTTCGGATCAATTTTCACGAGCTCTGCTAAAGGATCTTGTAATCTTCTAGCGATTGAGATGGCGCTTCGTTCTTCGACTTGCAGATCTGGAAACTCTTCTCGTGCCAGCGCTGATGCGGAGTATACACTTGCTCCAGCTTCATTCACGATCAAATAAGACACCGGCTGATCCAGCTCTTGAATCAAGTCTGCAATGAATTGTTCTGTCTCTCTTGAGGCTGTTCCGTTTCCAATCGCAATGACTTCAATGTTTGATGATTGAATGATCTCTTTGACTTTTTGTTTCGCTTCCGCTTTTTTCTGCACGGGCGGATGCGGGTAAATGACGCCAATATGATGGACTTTGCCTGTATCATCCACGACAGCTAATTTACAGCCTGTCCGAAATGCGGGGTCGACTCCAAGTACACGCTTCCCTTTCATCGGCGGCTGAAGCAGCAGTTTTCTTAAGTTTTCAGCAAAAATATGAATCGCTTGTTCCTCTGCTTTTTCTGTCAGCTCTTTTCGTATTTCTCGTTCGATGGAAGGCTGAATGAGGCGTTTATACGCATCATCGATTGCCGCTTCAATAAACGGTCTCGCCGTCGTCTGTCTGCCTTTTAGAACTTGTTTGTCGAGATAGAAGCGAATATTTTCAGCAGGTGGTTCGATGGCTGCCTTTAAAATGCCCTCTTTCTCCCCGCGGTTGACTGCTAGTACACGGTGCGGAACAATCTTTTTGATTGGCTCTTGATAATCGTAATACATTTCATAGACGTTTTTCTCATCGCTTTCGACGTCTTTTCCTGATGTGACCAGACTGCCCTTTTGGTACGTTTCACTGCGAATCCATTTTCGCATATCTGGATCATCTGCGAGCTGTTCAGCAACGATGTGCTGCGCACCCTCAAGTGCCTCTTCTACATTTGTTACTTCTTTTTCTTCGTTAATAAAAGCAGCTGCCTTCTTCTCGACCTGATCGCTTGGCAGCGTGAGTAAATATTCCGCCAGCGGCTCCAGCCCTTTTGCTTTGGCTACATTCGCCTTTGTTTTGCGCTTTTGTTTGAATGGCCTGTATAAATCTTCGACCTCTTGCAGTTTATGAGCCTGCTCAATTTTCAGTTTTAATTCATCGGTTAGTTTGTCTTGTTCAGCAATTAAGCGAATGACTTCTTCTTTTCGGTTCGTGACATTTTGAATATATGTATAGCGCTCTGAAATGGTTTGAATTTGCACCTCATCCAGTGAGCCTGTCTGCTCTTTCCGATAACGGGCAATAAACGGGACGGTGTTGCCATCCTCTAAGAGCTTGATCACACTTTCAATTTGTTTTGTTGAAAGCTTTAATTCTGTCGCAATTTGTTTCAATAAAAAGTCAGATGTCTTCATACTTTGCATCCTCTCACTGTGTCTTCTCTTTTAGTGTATCAAAAAAACCGGCAAAACAGAAAAAAGGTCAGCTATTTTACGTGAGCTGACCAAGTACATAGGTGAGATCGTCCTTTTTGTCTTGTGTGTATGTTTCAAGCTGTTTGGCGATGTCTTCAACTGAATGTCCATGCTTTAAACACATGCGCATGTTTGGCACATTCAGTCCGTCTGAATACATAATGAATATCGATCCTTTTTCGTAGGAATAGGTGTATGTTTTATATTTTCTAGGTTTCCCTGATAAGTATCCTGATGTCGGAAGTGGATAAATATAGTCGCCAGAAGGTGCATTCAAGATAAACCGAATATTGCCAACCGAACAATAGGTAAATTGCTGCTGGGAAAAATTCACCTTTAATATGGCCACAGTGGCCCCGCGTTTATTTTTCATAGCCTGATTGCATCTGTCGATGAGGGCCGCCACATCCTCATGTCCATATTCTTCGACAATTTCGCTGACTAAAGAAGATGATTCATTGGCGTACTGGCCGCTGCCTAATCCGTCTGCTACAGCACAAATTAGTTCTTCATCATCTGCTTTAATAAAAAAACTGTCCCCGCAGCATGGTTTTCCTTCTTTATTCGATTGATAGATAATGGCGTTTACATGCTCATGCTGTTCAATCTGTTTCATTACCCTAGCTCCATAGACGCATCTTCTGATAATGCATCTCGCAGTTTTTTCACTGCCTTCCGCTGAAGTCTCGATACATGCATTTGAGATATGCCAAGTAAATCGCCTGTCTCTTTCTGACTCTTATTTTGCAAGTAAGTCAGATTGATAATCTCTTTTTCTCTATCCGACAGCACATGAAGCACACTCTCAAGCATCATTTTTTGATTCACACGTTCGTAGCCCTCTTCCTGTGAGCCGACAACGTCTAAAATCGTCACAGTACTTCCTTCAGAATCAGCCTCTACGCCTTGGTCAACAGACAGCGCTTGATAGCTTTTGCCCATCTCCATGGTTTCAAGTACTTCTTCTTCTGTTACATCTAAGTATTCTGCAATTTCTTGGACTTTAGGTGATTTCTGTGTCTCTGTTGTCAAATGATCAACTGCCATTTTGATTCTTGGTCCAAGCTCTTTGATCCGCCTTGGTACATGGACACTCCATGTCTTATCTCGTAAAAAGCGTTTGATTTCCCCGATGATGGTTGGAATGGCAAAGGCTTCAAATGATTTACCGACGAGCGGGTCGTATCGTTTAATGGCGCCAAGTAAACCAATCATGCCAACTTGTCTGAGGTCCTCATGAAAGCTTTTTCCTTTAGAATATTTTTTCGCCAGCATATCAACCAAGTTTGTATAGCATTCGACCAGCGTGAGCTGCGCCTGCTCGTCTTGATTGGTTTGATAGCTTTGGATGAGGCGGTCTACTTCATCTTTAGTTAGTTTCATAGTTTTGGATGGTTGTGTCATGGTCAACTCGCTCCCTGTTTAAAAACTTTGTCATCGCCACGGTAACTCCGGAGTTTGCTTGCACCTCGACTTCATCCATCAATGTTTGCATTAAGTATAAACCAAGACCTCCTTCTGCCAATTGATCCACCGTATGAGCAGATGTGTACGGTCCCAGGTCTTCCTGTTTTTGCTTAAAGTCAAAGCTACCGCCTTTGTCAGCGACAATGATTTCTAGACGATCCTCGTAGACAAGAAAGCGAACAGCCACCTCTCCATCTTCGCCGTCTTCACCTTTATAGGCATGCTGAACTGCATTTGTACAGGCCTCACTGACGGCAATTTTTAAGTCCTCAATCTCTTCATAGACATAGCCCATCCGGCTCGCTACGCCTGACAGAGTCAAACGAATGATGCCTACATATTCTGGTTTTGCCGGTATTTTCATCTCGATTCGATCTACTGATTCGTTCATTGTACCCCACCCTCTGACTTTGCAGAAATGTCAATGATGTCCTTTAATCCAGTGATTTCAAACAACCTTACAAGCCGTTCTGACAAGTTCTCAAGCTTTAATGTGCCACCTGCTTTTTGAGCCGCTTTAAACAGCCCAACGAATACACCTAAACCTGTACTATCCATATACGTAACATCCTTTAGGCAGATTTCAAGATGCTCTCCCGCCTCAGCTTTAGGCATGAGCGTTTCTCTTAGCTCAGGAGCGGAGTACACATCAATTTCTCCGCTGACACTGATTTTCGTTTTTTGATCTATTTGATGCTCTTTTACAGACATATTCATTATGCATTCACCTCGAAATTCTTGTTTCCTAAAGTTTTATATACCCGCATGTTCACTTTCTAAACCTTTCTTTTGAGAACAAGTAAAGTAAAGTCATCGTGCAGCTGAAAATCCTGCAGTTTGAGTAAGCTGGCGTAGATGGCATCCACCATTTCTTGAGCTGAGTAGGATAGGTGCTCTGATATGAGTGTTTTGATGTCCTCCCGCTCTAAGAAACCATCCTCTGACTTGGATTCTGTGACCCCATCAGAGAATAAGATCACCATGTCTCCTGCGTCCAAATGCTTCTCGTACTGTCTGTAGTCAAAGTCTGGTGCGATCCCAAGGACAAGCCCTTTTGCATCTAAATCGTAAAATGTGTTCTCTTTTTTGCAATAGAAAAAGCCCGGCTCATGACCAGCCGATGCGTATTTAAACTCATGCGTTTCTTTATTATAGCTGCCATAGAACATCGTGATAAACATACTTGGGTCTACGTTTTGCTCGACTACACGATTCAGGGTTTTCAGCACCTTTGTTGGGCCGCTCCCTGACTCTGGCAAGGAATCCATCGCATATTTAATCATCGACATACAGAGCGCAGCCGGGATTCCCTTTCCAATGACATCTGCGATCGCGATATTGATTGTATCGTGATCCGTCACAAAGTGGTAATAATCTCCACTCATCTGTTTTGCCGGTACACTAATTGCACCAATATCAAAGGTATCTCCTTCTGGAATTTTCGTTTCCAGAAGGGTTTGCTGAACATTTGCAGCAATTTCAATTTCAGATTTTATTTCTTGCTGGATGCCTCTGAGTGTTAAATGTTCTTGGTAGGCAAGTCCGTACCCAATCATGACTTCAATTAAGAAGTCTAGTGAATGAAAAACATCTTCCGGCAAATCAGGGTAAAGCTCCTGAATCACTTTTCGGTGAACACTCACTATTTCTTCAGGAGGTATTTGATGCTCAATGGTTTTACGGCTAAATTTTTGAGCTTGATAAAGCGATGTTTCAGTTAAATCACTGATATAACGACTGAGCAGCTGATGGTACCGCTGCTCCATTACCTCCTTAAAATCCATGGTTTCCCTCCTAGCGAAGCCACTTAACAGCTTGTATCTCCGTTCCTTGTTCTGGTGCAGAATCTAATTTAAATTCATCCATCAGCCGTCTGACGCCCGGAAGACCTGCTCCGAGTCCGCCTGATGTTGAAAATCCGTCTTCCATTACTTTACGTATATCCATGATACCCGGCCCCTCATCTGCTGCGATGACTTTGAGTCCACGCTTTCCGCGCTCCATCACTTCTTCTATACAAATCTGACCTTTACCAGCGTATAAATAGATGTTTCGAGCTAATTCTGAAATGGCCGTCGTAATTCTTGCTTGGTCAACTGTTCCAAATCCAAGTTCTTTTGCAACATTGCGCCCCAATTGTCTTGCTGCGACTATGTCCCATTCCGTCAATATTCTTACACAGGATTGGTCTTTCATATCTATTCCCCCAATTCCCGCTTCAGTGTCTCAAGCCCTTGTTCAAGATCTAGTGCTGTCTGAATTTCTTCAAGCGATATTCCAAGTTCAATCAACGTCACAGCGACTGCCGGCTGTATTCCTGTTAATACAACTTTCGCCCCCATGAGCTTGGACATCGTGATCACATCACCTAATACCTTTGCAATAAAGGAATCAATCATGTCAACGGATGTGAGGTCAATGACAACACCGTTTGCTCCTGTTTCATGAATTTTATTCAGCAAGTCTTCTTGAAAGTGGAGAGCTGTTTGATCATCAAGCTCCCACTGTATCGAAATCAGAAGACAGTTATATAGTTTTAAGATTGGAATCTTCGGGTGATTTCTCACTGGGTTATCCCTCCAATGAAACAATTTTTCGATTTGTCATTTCCAAAGCAGTTTGAATTCCTTTTTGAAGGGTATTCTTTGTTGTAACTTGAGATAAATCAATTCCAAGGTTCACAATGGTTTGGGCTATTTCTGGACGAATACCGACAAGCAAGCACTTCGCACCTACTAATCTCACAGCCTCTGATGCTTGAATGATATGATGCGCTACCATTGTGTCAACGACAGGTACACCCGTAATATCAATTAAGACGACTTGTGAGCGATGTTTGACGACACCGTTGAGCAGATTCTCCATAATTTTTTTGGCACGTTCTGTGTCAATTGTTCCAACAAGCGGCATGACGGTAATGTGCTCAAATACTGGGATCAGCGGGGCAGAAAGTTCCTGCAGCGCGATTTTTTGAAGGTTGACTGTTTTCTCCCATGAGATGGAATACTGGTTTAAGATCTCGTTATGAATAGGTGAGATGAATCGATCAATTTGCCAGATGAGGTCATGACTTTCTTCTGTTGTATCTTTGTCATCGTTCATTTTGTGATATAAATGTGAACGGATTTCTGTTAGACCATTTGCCAGTAACTTAAGTGATATACCCATTTGAACAATTTTTAAAGCAAAAGTTTGCACTTTTTCTTCAAAATCTTCAGCATACCCTTCTGAAAGAGATGTAATGATTAATTGAACATATTCCGAACAGATGGTTTCATACATATTGTCGTTCAGCATCATGTCCGTTTCTTTTTCTCCGAGTCGTCTAAAAATGTCCGTCCACTCTTTTTGTAATTCCTCTCGATGCTCTCTTGCAAAAGCTAACACGATATGATTCGACATGTTTTACCCCCTACGTACATAAACAGCACTTCTTTTAGTCTTTCTTCATTATAACGTTAATAAAAATTGAACACAAAAAAAGTTGCTCCCAAGAGAGCAACCAAGTATCACCATATTAAAAATCAATAAGAGCCAAACTAACTTGTAAGGCTTCATCAACCTTCTCCATCATCTCATCATCAAGATGTGTGATTTTATCTGTCAATCTTTGTTTATCGATTGTACGAATCTGCTCCAAGAGAATGACAGAATCTCGTTCAAAGCCGTAGCGCTTTGCATCAATTTCGACGTGAGTCGGTAATTTCGCTTTTTGTATTTGGGCTGTTATGGCTGCAACGATAGCAGTCGGGCTGAAGCGATTTCCAATGTCATTTTGAATCACCAATACTGGGCGAACCCCGCCCTGCTCGGAGCCAACAACAGGAGATAAATCAGCAAAGTAAACATCACCGCGTTTAACAATCAAATGTTTAACCCCCGCTGACTAATCGCTCAACTGTATTCTCAGCCTCAAATTCTGCGTATTGTGCCTCTGAAGAGATATTCAGATTAATTTTCGCCATCTCCATGTAGCCGCGTCTCATCGATTCACGATTTTGTCGAATATTGCGTTCACGAATATACGTTTTTGTCGCTCGGTAGATCAATTCATTTCTTGTTACCTTATCCTGCTCTGCTACTCGTTCGATTTCAGACATCAAAGCCTCCGGTAGTCGAATCTTCATTTCGTTTGTTGCGCTGGATTCAGACAAAAAACATACACCTCCACAAAACTTACGGATACCGTTTCGATCCATTCCAAGACTAATCATACCATTATTCAATGCGCAAGCAAAGCTGTTTTTTCATGATTTCTTATTAGAACATGAAGCGGCTGTTCACCCGTAAATCAAAGATGATAATGGAGTTCCTCTTTCACATTATACGCTTTTTTCCGAAAATCATACGGTATTTCCAAAATCTCTAAAAAAGGGAGAATGTTTACCCCTTCTTTGTAGAATAAAAAGGAACGATGTCAGTTTGACGATCGTTCCTGTGAAAGCTGTTTAGAAAAAGCTTGCCCCGCCTTGAAGAAGCGGATTCCGCACATGCACCCTTTTGCCGTCCTCTATATAAACTCTTGGGACGCGGTGGCCAATGGAGCAAGTGACTTCATAGTTAATGGTTTCAAGCCTTTTGGCAATTTCATCGACTGATACCATTTCTTCACCTTGTCCACCAATCAAAACGACTGGCTCCCCTGCCGGAAGGTTCTCTTTCAGTTCAACCATGAATTGATCCATACATATCCTTCCGGCAATCTTCCGGCGCTTACCGCCAACAAGTACTTCCGTTCCTGCCAGCTTCCGGATCCACCCGTCTGCATAGCCGACTGGTACCGTACCGATCCATGTATCTTGATTAGCTGTATACGTCGCCCCATAGCTGACACTCTCACCCTTTTGAATGAGCTTCACATGGGCGAGTTTTGTATGAAGAGACATGGCTTCTTCCAGCTTGAAAGGAAGTTCATCTTTGATTTCCTCTGATGGTGACAGCCCGTACATACTGATGCCGAAGCGAACCATATTAAACAACACTTCTTTAAACCTCAAACCTGCTGCACTATTGGCACAATGAACGAGCAGCTTTTCCGTATGAAGCGGCTGAAGCAGGGTTTGAAAGGTGTCGACCTGACGATCAAAATAGTTCTCATCCTTTTCATCCGCGGTCGCAAAGTGAGTAAATACTCCTTCCAGCTGTAAATAAGAATGCTCGCTGACAAGCTTCTTTACTTCGCTGACTTGCTCCAACGTTTTCACACCTAAACGGTTCATTCCGCTGTCTATTTTCAAATGAAAACGAATGGGTTGTCCCATCTGCCCTTTCATCATATCGACGATTTCCCTCAGCCACCTGGTGGAGTAAGCGGTCATGATCACATTGTATCGAACAGCGGTTTTGACATACTCCGGCGGTACTGCGCCGAGTACAAGAATCGGTGCTTTAATGCCTTGATTTCTTAAAGAAATGGCCTCATCTAAAAAGGCTACAGCTAACAAGTCTGCACCTGCTTTGAGGGCAGCTCTTGCCACTTCTATATCTCCATGTCCATATGCGTTGGCTTTCACAACAGCCATCAATTGAACATTTTGACCGATATGATCTTTCATATGTGAAACATTATGCTTGATTGCTGTTAAATTAATTTCTGCCCATGTGTCTCTATAAAAGGCATTTGTGTCCATCAGTCACACTTCCCTATTGAATGATTCAATCCCCTCATATGATACTAAAAATCAAGAATAATGTGAAACAAATCAAAGAAAATCAGCCCTTGCACAGGGCTGATATGTTGTTTTTTAAGGCTCTCGCCTATTTAGCTGACTGGCCTTCTACACTCTTTGCGACCATCAAAAGCTCTTCTTTCGATAGATCACTTGAGGAAATTAAGTAGTCAACCCCGTCAGATGTCCATGAGAGGGATTGATCTGTCAGAACCCCTACTGTCATACCAAGATCGACCGGCTCGCCGTTCATCGTGACAGGCGTAGATGCTTCAGCTACTCGCGCTTTTTCCTGAATGAGTGTGAAGGATTTCTTGCCGCCGTACGTAATTACATAACGCTTCCCAGCATCTGTCGTCATTTCTTTCTCTTCCATCTTCTTCACGCCTTCTGGCATATCAACTGGTGTTTTCACCGCAAAGCTGTCAGATGGGTCTGCACTTGTGGCAACATCCATTTGAGAGAGTGTCATGTTTTTCTTCTCATCAAATGCATCTTTGTCAAAGGATTTATTGAATTCAAAGTGAGAGAATTCCACTTTCACCATTGGCTTTTTGTCGCTATCCAGCACTTTCACACTGGCAGGCGCCATTGTTTTCTTATGAAAGGTAATCTCTTGGGTAGGCAGCATTTGGTTGTGCTGATAATTGGTCTTCGTTTCGAACACATACTTTGACTCTTTCGCTTTGAACTGAGCTGCACTGTCATTTTTAATGTCCTTCACAAGTGATTCGAATAAATAGACCTGACTGCTATTATTCGGCCAATCACTATGGAAACGGAAGCTCTTGTTCAATGAAGGTGTCAGCACAAACACACCATTGCCATTTCTTAAAATGACTTGACTCTGATCCTTTTTCGGATTTTCTAAATAGACACGGTAAAGCTCCGGCTTTTTGTACCAAATTTCTACCTGGTACTCCTGCGGGTCATTTCCTGTCTCAATGGTCATTTTTGCTTTGGCTTTGTATGATGTCATTTCCTCTGCCTTTTTGTTTAAATCTCCAACGATATCCTTCTGAGATTTTTGACCGCATGCGGAGAGAATCAGTACAAAAAGGATTCCCGTTACAAGCAAAACAAAGCTTTTTCTCACCCTTTTCAACCCCTTCGTTAATTGTGTTAAAAGGAAGAAACCGCTTGTTTGACTTTAACAGTACGCCTCAAGAGTTAACTGCGTACCGCGAACCATCAAAGCCTGTTAGCAACTCGCCCTTCCTTATCGCACTACCCAATATATGAAGGGGGGACAAACAATATGCAGACTAGCTTGACAACCTTTCAATTAAAACTTGTGCAGCAGCATATTCCTTTGTATGGGTTATCGACACATGGACCTGATCTCCCTCTGCTTTCTCGCTTTTGATGAAGGGTTTCCCCTTATCGTCTTTTTGAATGTCTATGTCATGAAAGCTTAAATGCTCACCGATTCCCGTTCCGTATGCTTTAGCGAAGGCTTCCTTTGCCGCAAAGCGTCCTGCCAAAAATTCCAGCTGTCTTTTTTCACTGAGTGTAAGAAAGACGTTCTGTTCACTTAAAGTCAAAATTCGTTCCGGTAAACGGGGCTGTCTGCTGAGCACCCGCGAAAGACGGTCGATCTCTACAATATCAATGCCTATTCCTTTGATCATGAGGTACCTCCTATGATACTCGTACTAATTTGAGTGTTCGCTTCATAAACGTGTTACTATAAACTTACCATTATCTAGTCAAAAGGGGTTTGTTATGTTTATTCGAACGGAGAGCTTTCAACAATTTATTAGATCGTATCCAATCGTAACAGCGATCCTTGCTTTACAAATCGGCCTGTGGCTTATTTTTGCGGTTCCTATCCCTATTATACAGCTTGGACAGGATCATCTCGTCGGTTTCAATTATGGTGTAGCAGCTGGGGAATGGTGGCGTCTCGTCACACCTATTTTTCTGCACGGGAGTCTCACGCATATTTTATTCAATTCCATGTCCCTTTTCTTGTTCGCCCCAGCGCTTGAACATTTGCTTGGGAAGGTTCGATTTCTAATCATTTATCTCGGTGCAGGATTCATTGGCAATCTCGGAACCTATTGGGTGGAGCCTTTAGAGTATGTACATGTTGGCGCTTCTGGTGCGATCTTCGGTTTGTTTGGGGTTTATCTATACCTTGTCCTGTTTAAACCGCACATGATGGACCGCGGGAATTCACAAGTGATTTTAACGATTCTTGCTGTTTCTGTCATCATGACGTTCGTCAATTCGAACATCAATATCATGGCTCACTTATTTGGATTGATCGGCGGTATGATTCTAGCACCGATTACGCTGCTTTTCCATTCGAAAAAAAGACGCTATTAATCTCATAAAAAATGTCGATCACTCCTCAAGCAGGAGCTGATCGACATTTTTCGTTTAAGACGATTGATTTTTTTCATACGAATACCAATCAAATACACGTGCCGCATCTTCTTCCTCAAGGTGATGCACACCAAAGGAATCAAGCAGCGCAGAGGATTTCACAAAGGTGTGAATACTGGCGACCCGGCCTTTCTTTTGGAAAAAAGATTGCGTCATCGTATAGTTTTGCATTCGTTTTCTCAAGACAATGCCAGTGGTCTTGCCAATGCCTCTTGATGTCATTTGAATCAATGAATCTTTGATTGTATATCCTGATTGTTTATAAGCTAAATAGCCAAAGAATAGAGCAAGCGGTAACGGAATGAGTCCCAAATATCCCCATGGCGGAAAGCGTACCGACAGGATGATACCTACAAGTAACGGCACAAAGCCATAAGAGATCAGGTAGCGCTTGAGCGAACGTTTTGGCACTTTTTTCAGCTCTGTTTCTGGTGCTACATGATAATGATCGGTGAATTGTGACAGCAATTCATTTATTTTTTTCTTCCGAATGAGCGGAAATAAGACGGAAGAGGTTTCTTTCTCTGTAATCGAACCTCCTGCACTAACAAGCATCACCGTCGCAAAACCAAAAGGCTCACGGATCATATTCTCTTTGATTTTCACTGCTTGAATTCTCGCAAGTGGAATGGTCATTTGATGTCTCTCGATGAGCCCTCTTGTAATGATGATGTCATTCCCTTTTCGTTTTGCAGCAAAATTCGCATACTGAAGTGCTGTTACCCCAACACTCAAGATCCAAGCGATCAATACGGCAAGAAATATCAAAATCGCATAGATTTCAATGCTCGCATGGCTTAAAAAAGAGAACTGCTTGAAGAACCCGTCCAAAGGGAGAATTTCATCTATTTGTGTGTAGATGGCGAGACACCCTGAGATAATGACACCGATACCGCTTGAAGTGGTCGCAGCCAAAAGCAATTCTGGCACACCCATACGATAGGAGACATTGATTTCTTCCTGCATAGGTTTTTGCGCAGTCAAATGGCCATTCAGATCACCTGCTTCATCCGTCATTTCTTCTTCCTGCAAGCTTTTCTTCCGGTTGAAAATCGACTGCTTTAATTGTTCCGCTTCTGCTTTTGTAATCGCGGTCAGGCTCACTTCTGGACCATCCGTTCCGCCTGCCGTTTCGATTTGAACCCGCACTAAACCGAAAATCCGCTGGAAAATACCTTCACTTGTATTGACCGTTTGAATTCGTTCTAACGAGATATATTTTTTCTTTTTCGTAATCACACCCGATTCCACACGAAATTCATCGTCTTCCATCCGGTAAGTGAATCGTCTCCATTCTAAAATGGTAAAAACGGCTTTCCATAAAAGAAGCACACCAAGAATGATAAATGCATAAAAGCGAATGCTCGAATTCGAGTTCACAAAAATCAACACGAAAAAAGGGATAATGAAGTTTTTGATCATGGATACAGCATCTGATATAAAATCAATGAACATCGAAATGGGGTGTACACGTTTTGGTTCAGACATCATCTTCCGTCACCCTTGCTAAACGAGATATGTAATCACGAAGCTCATCTGCCTCTTCTAATTCTAGCGCCGGTATATCATGAACTGTGGCAGCAGTCGAAATTTGAACAGAGGCCAAACGGTAGCGCCTTAAAAGCGGTCCTTGAGATGTATCAACATGCTGAACACGAACCATTGGCACAATTACACGTGTGACGCGAATGAGTCCATGCTGTATTTCGATTTCATTTTCGAATACTTCGTAGCGCCAGATGTGGTGGCGGATTTTTGGTATGAGCCAAATGCCAAAAATGACCTGTAAGACCCATAAACCAGAAAGGATCGCTCCAATCCAATATGGCCATTGAAAATAGTAGCTGGCAACAAATACCCCAATGATGATGAGTAAGAAAATCAATGAGATAATTCCATTTTGAAGACGCCATACCTTTAAACCATTTAAACTAATTTGACGTTGCGGCTGTTTTCTCACATTCTTCCCCCATTCTCATACTTTTCTATCAATATATTACGTAACAAAGCCTAAAAAGTTTCAATTTCAGCCTGTTAAAAAAAGCGAACCCTGCAAAGGATTCGCTCTTGTATGTTAGTTGTTATAAGATTTCTTTTGACGACGATCGTTAGAAGAACGATTGCGGTCATTTGAAGAACGCTTTTTATCACCATAAGATGAACGGGTGTTCTTGCCTTTTCCACGGTAGCCTCCGCCACCGCCGCCGTCTCTGCGTTTAGAAGAACTGCGGTTGTTACGATGACGTTTAGAAATCATCGGTGCTTCATCTGTTAAACGAACAGGCGTTGCATCCGGCTCTTTTGTCATCATTTTGATCGCAGCTGCAACCACTGTCACAGAATCATGATCTTCCAGCAATTCAGCAGCAGCTGTCATGTAGAAGTTCAAGTTGTTTTCACTGATGATTGTGCGTAGACGGTCAACTGTTACTTGCTGTTGTCCTTCAATCGCCTCATCTAGTGTAGGTTCTTTCATACGATCCATTTTACGTTTAGTCGTTTGCTCAATCGCACGAAGCATATCTTTTTCACGTGGTGTGATGAATGTCATCGCCATACCTGTACGTCCAGCACGTCCTGTACGTCCAATACGGTGCACGTAGCTTTCTGGATCTTGCGGTACGTCAAAGTTATACACGTGTGTGACGCCTGAGATATCAAGTCCACGTGCTGCAACGTCTGTTGCGACAAGCACATCGATTGAACCCTCTTTGAATTTACGAAGCGCAACCATACGTTTTGCTTGAGTCAGGTCACCATGAATTCCTTCAGCTGTATAACCTCTAAGGTTAAGTGCTTCAGTCAATTCGTCAACACGGCGTTTCGTACGGCCGAAGACAATTGAAAGCTCAGGTGATTGAATGTCAAGAAGACGAGTCAATGTATCAAACTTTTTACGTTCGTGAATATCCAAATAGAACTGTTGGATGTTAGATACAGTCATTTCTTTCGCTTTTACTTTTACGTGTTCTGGGTTTGTCATGAAACGCTCTGCAATGCGCTTAATTGGTGCAGGCATTGTCGCAGAGAATAAAAGTGTTTGGTGTTCACTTGGTACATTTGAAAGGATCGCTTCAATGTCTTCGATGAAACCCATGTTTAGCATTTCGTCTGCTTCATCTAGCACAACTGTTTCAACGTTTTGAAGACGCATTGTACGACGGTTAATGTGATCGAGTAAACGTCCTGGAGTCCCTACGATGATATGAGGATTTTTCTTGAGCGAACGGATTTGACGGCCGATATCTTGTCCACCGTAAATAGGAAGTACGCGTGCACGCTTGTCTTGGCCGATTTTATATAGCTCTTCAGATACTTGAATCGCTAATTCTCTTGTTGGCGCAATGATAATCGCTTGGATATTTGGAGACGCTGGGTCAATTTTTTCTACAAGAGGAATACCAAATGCTGCAGTTTTTCCTGTTCCTGTTTGTGCTTGTCCGATGACATCTTTATTTTGAAGACCGAGAGGAATCGTTTCTGCTTGAATCGGTGTTGCTTCTTCGAATCCCATGCGGTTAATAGCCTTCATGAGACTTTCGCTTAATTGAAAATCTTGAAACGTTATAGTCAATTTATTCAAACTCCTTCTAATTGCTGTTTCAGTAATCTCGTGAATGATCATTAAAAACTGCCCTTTTCTGAAAGGACAGGTCCATTATATACAAAGCCCGAATTACCCTACCTTATATCTTACCATTACACTATTTGTTTTTCAACAAGACAGAAATGGATATATCTACTGTTCTACAATGACAGATTCACCTTCACTTTGATCTCCGTCCATCCATTTCCACTTTTCAAACAGTTGAATTTTTCCGTTATCCAGCTGCTTTGGAGTGGAATTGCAAGTCCCGCTTCTCATGCTGCCGTCCTTGCTTACATGGTGATATCTAAAATGAAGTGTTCCATCCTCATTCACAGTTCCTACAAGTACGCCAGATATAATACTGCCGCCTTGATATGTGCCCGTTAATATATTCCCGTCCTGACGATATTGAAATATGGTTCCTGCTGATACTTCTCCGTTACTCGAATTAGACTGCGGGATAAAGGTTTTTCCGTCATATTGAAACAACCGAATCGACCACCTTTTCTTTCCTATTGTACCATATGCCTGTCACTCATTCGACAAAAATGATGCAAATTTTAACAAGTGGGATTCAATTTATATTAGTTTAGCCACAATTTAGCTTTTCTATATATTAAATTGCTTTTTTTAGAAAATGTTCTACTTTCTCAAACAATTGCTGGGCACATGGCTCATGACAAACATGATGTTTACAATCGGGCAAATAAAACATTTCTTTCTGGCGAGACGGGACCTTATGATAAATAAATTCTGCACTTGAAGCAGGCACAATCCCGTCGCTTTCCCCTTGAACAATTAACACAGGCAGATGAAGCTTCTCAAGCGAATTCTTCGTTTGCTTTACCAGCTTCATAAATTCTATCGCAGCTGACAGCGGCGTGCTTGTGAGCTTATGGCGATATCGATCATATAAAGGGTTTGTATCAATGATCCCTGACAGGGACTCCTTTACCATCTGCCTTGTGTCTTGCATCATTTGTTTTGGGTTCACATATTTAGCCGCAGCACTTAATAGGACGAGACGGGCAACTGGGTACTTCGCTGCTAAGTAAGAAGCAATCATTCCGCCCATAGAAAAGCCGATCAAATACACGGTGTCACAAGTTCGATAAAGGGATAAAAGTTCGAGTTCAGCTGTCGCTATCCATTCTTGATAAAGAATGCCTTTTAACTGAAGCTCATCCCCATGCCCCGGAAGCGTGACAGACTGCACTTCCCAATCTGCCGTCTGTTTTAAATACTGCGCCAGCGGTTCTACTTCATAAGGGGCACCCGTAAAACCGTGGATACATAAACAGCCAATCATTCTGTCACCTTCTCACTTTTATAGTGCAGTAATGACTTCTTCCAATTTCATACCGCGTGAGGCTTTGACAAGCACAACATCGTCAGGCCCTGCCACTTCAGCTAGTTTTTTCTTCAGGTCCTCTTTGTCCATAAAGGAGAAGACGTGCTCAGCCCCGAATGATTTTTTCGCTCCTTCAGCAATGAATGCACCTAGACGGCCATACGTCATGACATGATCAATAAATTCCGGCTTGATGTAACGGCCAAGTTCATAATGATACGTTTCTTCTTCACTGCCCATTTCGAGCATATCTCCAAGTACAAGAATACGATTGGCGAAACCGTCCATATCTCCCACAAGATCAATGGCTGCTTTCATAGAAGTAGGACTTGCATTATACGCATCATTAATGACAGTGATTCCTTTGTCTGTTTTAAACAGCTCAAGACGCATCCCCGTCAACTTCGTTTGCATCAGTCCTTGGGCAATTTGTCTTTCATTCAGCCCAAAATGCTGGCCTATAGCAATAGCAGCAAGTGCATTCTTCACATTATGTTTCCCTAATACAGGAATGAGAAAACCTTGGGCATACCCTTCGACCTGAAATTCTGTTCCCTCTGCAAGCTGGTTGATGTGCGTTACCTTGATATCACAGTCCTCTGCTTCTCCAAAGGTTTTCACACGCTGAGAAAGTGAACTTGCTCTTTCGCGAAGCAAAGGCTCATCACCTAAGTAATAAAAGATGCCGTCTTCTTTTAATCCTTTTACGATCTCACATTTTGCATCAGCAATGGCTTCTCTTGATCCTAAATCTTGCATATGTGATTCCCCGATATTTGTGATGACTGCCGCATCAGGCTCAGCCAGATCTGATAAAAATTCGATTTCGCCTTTTGCACTCATGCCCATCTCCAAAACCGCAATATCGGTTCCTTCTGGCATTGCAAGAATGGTGAGCGGAAGACCGATATGATTATTAAAGTTACCGTTTGTTTTATGAACTCGATACGCTGTTTGCAAGACGGAATGAATCATATCTTTCGTTGTGGTTTTCCCATTACTTCCTGTAATACCGACAACACGAGGGTTTTCTTCTTTTAAGTATGATTTCGCCAGCTGTTGAAGGGCAGCTAGTGTATCCTCTACAAGAATTACCGGAACGCCTTCTGGCGGATTGGCTTCTTTTTGATTCCAAAGAACAGCTGATGCTCCAAGCTCCACTGCTTTCGAAGCAAATGTGTGACCATTAAAATGTTCTCCGATAAGCGGGATAAACAGGGCGCCGTTTGATACTTTTCGTGTATCTGTTGTCACTCCGTGAATCTGTTCTTCGCCAAAAGCTTGATTAGATAGGGTTCCACCAGCCATTTGGGCGATTTGTTTCACTGTACGTTTGATCATGATTTTTCGCCTCTCTTTCTCATTTCACGTTTGAAGGAAAAGAGACACTACCTAAGGATAGTGTCTGCTTGCTGCTCACATTAAAAAGTTGTTTTAATGGTTTGTTTTTCTTGATGGCGTTCAATTGCAAGTGACACCAGCTTTTCAATTAACTCTGGATACTCTACACCAGTGTGCTTCCAAAGTAATGGGAACATACTAAATGGTGTGAATCCAGGCATTGTATTCACTTCATTGATCAACACTTCACCTTTTTCTGTAAGGAAGAAGTCTGCACGTACGAGACCAGATCCATCGAGGGCTTTAAATGCCTTAATTGCCATGTCATGAATCGTCTTATATTCATCCTCTGACACACTCGCCGGAATGATCAAATCTGTATCGCCGTCTTCATATTTTGCTTTGTAATCATAAAAATCTGTTTTAGGCGCAATCTCACCAACGACAGAGCATTTCGGCTCATCATTGCCTAATACACCAATCTCGATTTCTCTTCCAACGACGCCTTCTTCTACGACCACACGACGATCATATTGGAAAGCGAGGTCAAATGCAGTCTGCAGTTCTTCTTTGCTGCGGCATTTGCTAATTCCAACACTTGATCCCATGTTGGCAGGTTTCACAAAGCATGGATAGCCCAGTACTTTTTCAACCTGTTCTAAGCTGTCTGGTGTCGCTTTCTCGTAGTCTTTTTTATTGAAAGAAAGGTGCTTTGCTTGTGCAAGTCCTGCTTGTGCAAAAACATCTTTCATCATGACTTTATCCATACCCGCGGCAGACGCGAGAACGCCGTTGCCGACATACGGGATATTTAACAGTTCAAGTAATCCTTGCATTGTGCCATCTTCTCCATTTGGTCCGTGCAGCAACGGGAAGACAACATCAATTTTCTCATCAGCCGATGCAGGCTGTGGAAACATGCTTTCATTTAAAGAAGTTGGTAAAAACGTCTTTGCGTTCTGTTCAAATTGAAGCATTTTGACGTTTGATACTGGTTCAGTGAGTTTTTCTCCTCTTAACCATTCACCCTCTTCTGTAATATAAATTGGATGTATATCGAACTTCTCAGTGTTAAGTGCTTTTGTAACTGCAAGGGCTGTTTGCAGTGATACATTATGTTCGGCTGACTTTCCGCCGTAAATCAATCCTAAACTTATTTTCAATGGATACTCCCCCCACTAAAATTCATCTTTACTATCTTATCACTTTCAAGCAAAAATGCTCTAATTAATTTTTGTTGTTACGTAATTGAAATGATTTGTAAAGGTTGTAAGCGCCTCCCGAGCATTTGTATGTCATTCGCCTTTATTTTATATTAAAATGACAATGAAAAGGAGTTGTGACAAATTGAAAAAAATCACAAGTACTGAACAATTCAATGAAATGATTCAATCAGACAAAGAAGTCATCGTTAAATTCTTTGCAACATGGTGTCCTGACTGTACAAGAATGGACATGTTCATTCCAGACATCCTAGAAGCTTATGCTCACCATGAATGGTTTGAAATAAATAAAGATGATTTCCCTGAATTAGCTGAAACTTATCAGGTAATGGGCATTCCAAGCCTGTTAATTTTCAAAAATGGTGAAAAAACAGGTCATTTACACAGTGCAAATGCAAAATCGCCTGAAGAAGTGACAGAATTTCTTCAAGAGCACGTTTCTTAATTGATGAAACGAAGGACATCAGCAAACTCTTGCTGATGTCTTTTTTCTTTTTAAATCTCTTCATAAGACGAGCTGCACAGCCAAAACGTTTCAAATTGATGTTTCACTTACGACAAGTCACGACAACATTATTTCCTGGGAAAGAATGCAGCGTCGAACCAGCTTGGAATATGTCGGTTACGTGAATTTTCTGAATTGAATCTTTACTTCTGACATTTGTCTTTGTATAATGGAATTACTAATTGAAAATGATTATCAATTTCATCTATATGAAATCCTATAGACGTCCATTCTTATTAAGGAGCGATGAGTCACATGTCTAAGAAGAAAATTAAAACCTACCAGCAATTGATTGAAGAGAACAAAAAGGCCATCATGCGCGATCCTCAAATGATGGAAAGTATTTACGAAACCATCGACAAAAAACACCAGAAGCAGCTTGCAGCTGCTGGGCGTGAATCATAACTATGAGAGGAGCAGTCATCACTGACTGCTCTTTTGTCTGCTTCAACAAAATAAAAAAGCCGATAAAATCTGTTATTCGATTTTATCGGCTTTTGTTTTAATGTGATTTCGCTACACGGTCCTGCTTCATACCTAAATAAATGAGCATATATGTGAGATAACCCATTGTCATCGTTAAACCACCGAAGAAAAATTGAGAAAAGACAGGTTCCTCAAATGTCGTGACGGCAGCAAGAACGATCCAGCTCGCATATAAATAGACCATGAACCATTTCATATTTCTTTTAAGTGTATACAGAAAGAAAAGACCCGCTAACGAAAAAATCCCCAGCGCTAGTCTGAAATAAACAAGATGATCAAATTGGAAGGCAAAAGACACAAACGAAAACGACAGCAGCAGCAAAATTGGTAAAGCCGTAATGAAATTTTTCACGATAGTGCCACCTCCATGACTCCCTCTTATTATAAGACAAAATCAGCCGGTTATCGTGAAATACAGACTCGTTTTCACAAAGATGTCACGAATTTTTCTTGTTATTTGACACAATTTTTACACATTTACATCACGTTTCCAAAAAAGAATCCAAGCCGATCCAATAAAGAAAACAAAATGCGCCCCTACTATAAATAGAGAAAACAAAATGCTCATCCCATGAAAAGGCGGCGGTCCTTGAAAGCTGTACTGAGTAAAGTCCGTATTGGCGAAAAGGAGTATTTTCCCCCACTGATTTTCTAAGAGAGACATGATCGGCACAAGTGATTTCGCCGCATATAAAACAAAAAACGAGGTCACAAGGGCAACAAGACTGTTTCTAAACAAACTGGAACACATAAAAGCAAAGCTTGCCATCATGATCACTTCCACCCACTGAGATCCAATGACGGCAAACGTATGCTGAAATAATTGCCCTGTTCTTTCATCAAAATCAGTACCGAAGAAAATAAGACCAAATAGAAAAGCCAAAACATAATAAAAAACAAACAAATAAATGACTGTCAGCACAAGTGTGATGTATTTTGACAGAAAAATGTGCAGTCTTGTTTTTGGCCGGATCAATAGAAACTTGATCGTCCTTTTCTGAAACTCTGTTGAGATCAAGGTCGCGCCAATAACAACAGCAAGCACCTGCAAAATAAACACGACGTTCGTGGAATAAGCAAAATAGTTCGCGACTGTGTCTTGTCCGCCAAAGCTTGATATGACTCGTTTTAAGGTTAGAGCCATGGCCAGTTGAAATACAACGATCAATAAAAGAGCAATGAGTGTGATCTTTTTCTTCATGATTTTCTTATGCTCATTCTTGATGAGGTTAAGCATCTGTCGTCCCGCCTTCCGTCCATTTCATAAATGCCTCTTCAATTGACTGCTTTTGAGGCATCAATTCAAGTACATCAAACCCCGCCAGCACAAGCTGTTTGTTCAGCTCTGGCACACGTTCTTTGTTCAGTTGAAGCAGTACACGCGCTCCATTTCGTTCATATGTATAGTCGTGTGCGTCAAGCCATGAGACCGCCTTTTCTACTGGCTGAATATTCATCAGCACCTGCTCTTTCCCCTCCATATCCCGGAGATGAGTACTAGCTTTGATCTGTCCCTTTTGAATGATAATCATTCGGTCACATAGCTCCTCTACCTCATGCAATAAATGCGTCGCAAATAACACCGAGGTTCCTTCTTCCTTTACAAGCATTTGTAAGTGCTCCCGGAATTCCTTCATTCCTGCAGGGTCCAGTCCATTTGTCGGTTCGTCTAAAATGAGCAGGTTCGGCCGATGCAAAATAGCTTGTGCAATCCCAAGCCTTTGTTTCATCCCTAGTGAATACGTCTTGACCTTCTGATGAATGGCATCCTCCAGACGAACTCTTTCCACCACTTCCTGAATGCGTTCCTCCGTCACGCCATCGTGCATCGCTGCATACATTTCAAGGTTTTCAAAGCCTGTTAAATACGAATAAAATTCTGGGTTTTCTATGATCGCACCAACAGATGACATCGCTTTAAGAAAATCCTCATCTTGTGAATATCCATTGATCATGATGTTGCCATTGTTTTTTTTCATCAAGCCAACGATCAATCGAATCAAAGTTGTTTTTCCAGACCCATTGGGACCAAGTAATCCGACAATTTCTCCTTGCCCAATGTCTATAGAAATATCCTGCAAGATCATTTTCCGGCCAATTAGTTTATCGACTTTCTCTACTTTTAAAACAGCAGACTGCAAAGTGGTTCCTCCTTCTGATGTAAAGCCTGTGGCGGCAGTTATGACCGCTCATCCTGTAAAAAGTATATCACGCGAGACAAATCAATCCATGAAAAAAAGGACTGATCCAGTCAGCCCTTCTTGCTTATTACAGTGATAAGTTAGGTGTCGGCGCTTCTTTTTCGTGCTTCTTTTCGGTTTCAGAAACAATCACCGCACATGCTGCGTCACCTGTAATATTAACTACGGTTCTTGCCATATCTAATAAGCGGTCTATACCAAGGATCAGCGCTATTCCCTCAACAGGAAGATTCACGGAATTTAACACCATGGCCAGCATGATGAGCCCTACCCCTGGGACACCTGCTGTACCGATACTTGCTAAAACAGCTGTTAAGACAACCGTCAGCATTTGAACAAGCGTCAGTTCAACCCCATACACTTGAGCGATAAAAATGGTCGCAACACCTTGCATAATGGCTGTGCCATCCATATTAATGGTTGCACCCAGCGGCTGCACAAAGCTTGAAATCGGCTCTGGCACCTTTAAACGCTTTTGCGCTGTTTCCATTGATACCGGCAGCACTGCGTTACTGCTTGATGTACTAAATGCAACAACCATCGCTGGTGAAAATCCCTTAAAGAATGCCATTGGATTTCGTTTAGCTAAGATAGCAATGGTTGATCCATATGTCAGGAAGAAATGCAGGATAAGCGCAATTAACACGACCGAGAAGTAAAGTCCCATCGCTTTCATGGCATCCAGCCCCTGACTGCCGATTGCCGTTGCAATCAAACCGAATGTCCCGTACGGTGCAAATTTCATCACAACACCGACAAGATACATCATTAATTCATTTCCTTGTTCAAACAGCTTCAGCAAGCCTTCCGTTTTTTTACCAAGCATGGCTATGCCAAGACCTAAAAATACACAGAAGACGATAATTTGAAGCATGTCTCCTTCAACTAACGATTGGACTGGATTGGTTGGAATGATGTTGAGTAGTGTGTCTGCCATTGATGGGGCTTCCTCTGCGGAATAATCAGCCGCTTTTGTATCAAAATTGCCGAAGGCTCCCGGCTTGATCAATAAGGCTAATGAGATGCCAATGATGATGGCAAAAGTCGTAGTGAGCAGGAAATAAGTAATGGTTTTTGCGCCGATTCTGCCTAGCTTCTTCGGATCACCAAGGCCTGCTACACCGAGCGTGATCGAAAAGAATACAATGGGCACAACCAGCATTTTAATCAGGTTTAAGAAGATTTGACCTAGTGGTGTAAATAAATAAGGGTCTAACACTTTGAATACATCTGGAGCAAAAAGGTTGAGCAGCAATCCTGTGATTGCACCTACAAACAAGGCAATAATAATTTTCGTCGCCAGCTTCAATAAAATCTCCCCTTCCTCGTCAAAAAGCCCACGAGAGAGTCTTCTCGTGGGCCTGCGTGTCCATACATGTACCACTGTCTACTCTCTTCACGCTGATGAGGTTAGCTGACGGGTTAGGACGAAGAGATGTCCTTTTTTCTCAGATAAGAAAAATTCACCCCAAAAACATGGGTCCCCCATTCCTTTAGAAGGATTAAGCGTGTGGTAATATGATATTTTCATACCATTTATACCTTATTTTTAGAAAATTGTAAACAGGTTCATATGAACTTTTTAATTACTTTCTTCCCTATTTGTCACTTCAAGGATATCTAAAATAAACACAAAGATTGGGATACCGATAATAAGTCCCCAAATGCCAATATAGTGTTCAGAGAAGATCAGCACAATAAACGTGAAGAAAATAGGGAGCTCTGTTTTAGCTGACATGAGCTTCGGATTCAAGAAGTATGCTTCAATGGCATGGATAATGACAATCACCAGCACAATATACAGGACATACATTCCGCCTCCGAGTGTATACGCAATGATGCTGAGTGGAATAAGAGAGATCACTACACCCGCTACTGGGATTAAGCCTAGCAAAAAGACCATGACCGCTAATCCAAATAACTGCGGGAAACCCATAATGCCTAACGCGATGGTCGTTAGCACACAATTAACGGTTGCAATAATAAACTGAGCTTCAAGTACTTTTCCAAACGTTCGGGAAAATTTACGTCCAAAGAAGGCAATTTCATGATAGAACACGGAGATTTTACTCGTTTTGAACTTGTTCATGAATTGAATGAGGCGTTCTTTTTCGAACAGGAAGAACATGCTTAATATTAAGGACATAATGACCTGGATACTGAATGTACTGAAATCGGTTATGTATGTATAGAGGAAATTAAACCCTTTCTCAAAGAAAGCTGATATTTTGAAATCTCCGAATACGTTCGTGATGACGTCAAAGAAGGGTAAATCTTGTGGATGATCTGCAATTTTCTTTCCTAAATGAAATAGCTGCTCTACCTGTTTGGCGATGATTGGCACAAAAACAAATCCGCCAAATGTCAATCCGCCAGCCAGAAGAATATACAAAATGGTAATGACCGATTTCTGTCCTATTTTCAGGAAGCGATTTAAAAAGCCTCTAATGACCTCTTCCAACCGATTCATCAAAAAGGTGAAAATGAAGGTCAAAAGAATTAAATTCATCATTCCTCTTAATAGATATAATGCTGTGGCTAATACTACAAATACTGAAAACCGCTTAACACCGGGTTTTTCGAACAATTTTAAAAATGCCGTCATTACGTTACACACCTGCCAGGACTAAAGTCTATTTTTCATCGTATCTGATATACATTATATCGGATCTTTCTGTAAATTATATAATAAAAGGTCAAAGAGGTCTTACGATTTGTATTAATTTTATTGTTTTTTCTTTTTTACACAAAAAAACCGAACCCATGTAGAACATAAGGTTTCGGTTTTTGGTTGTTTTTATACTAAACAGCCTGCTTCATATTCCGCATTTCCTGAAGTGCTGTTTTGCTCTTCGCTTCGTCAAATTCACCTTCACTCTTCGCGACAACAATTGTTGCGATTCCATTTCCAATGAGGTTTGTAATCGCTCTTCCTTCACTCATGAAGCGGTCAACCCCAAGCAGCAGTGCTAGACCCTCTAACGGAATGACCTGTAGTGCCGCAAGAGTAGATGCAAGCACGATAAATCCGCTTCCTGTCACCCCAGCAGCTCCCTTTGATGTAAGCATCAGAACAAGGATAATAGTGATCTGCTGACCGATCGACAGGTCTACACCAAACACTTGTGCCAAGAAGACGACTGCCATTGATAAATAGATTGAAGTTCCGTCTAGGTTAAAGGAATAACCTGTTGGAATGACAAGACCGACAACAGACTTAGAGCACCCGTAGCGTTCCATTTTATCCATCATTCTTGGCAGCACGGATTCTGAAGAACTTGTGCCAAGTACAATTAAAATTTCATCCTTGATAAACCGCAGATAACCGAGCAGGCTGAAGCCATACATTTTACAAATGATGTTCAGTACAACGAAAATGAACAAGAACATGGTCATATAAACGGAGAGCATCAGACTCGCCAGCGGTTTAATCGATGCCAAACCAAAGTGTCCGATCGTATAAGCCATTGCCCCAAACGCACCGAGCGGCGCAGCACGCATGATATATCCAATGATTTTAAAGAAAACGAGTGACAGCTTATCGAGCCATTCAATGATTCCTTTGCCCTTCTCGCCAAGTGCAGCAAGCGCAACACCGAATAAAATAGAGAAGAATAAGACCTGTAAAATATCACCTTTTGCAAAAGCATCAACCATGTTAGATGGCACGATATGTGTGACAAATTCCATCCAGTCGATACCCTGTCCGCCATTTTGGGTATATTGTGAGACATCCCCTTTTTCAAGCTTGCTATAGTCAAGACCTGCACCTGGCTTCATGATATTCACAACAAAAAGACCGATGACCAGAGCAAGTGTCGTGACGACTTCAAAATAAATAAATGCTTTTCCCCCAACTTTTCCAACCTTTTTCATATCACCCATCTTGGCAATACCAAGAACAATGGTTAAGAAAATAATTGGTGCAATGACCATTTTAACGGCATTGATAAAGGTGTCACCAAGCGGCTTCATTTCTTTTCCGACGTTTGGCCAAACCATCCCGACAATGATCCCGATGATGACAGCTGCAATCACCTGAAATGTCAGGTTCTTCAAAAGCCTCTTCATAAAAAATCAACTCCCTCACCCTTTGATGTAAACGCTTAACTGTTATCTGTAGATAAATGATAGCGATTTCATCAAAGGCTGTGAAGCTTATGGACATATCGTACATTTTGGTCTTTTTGGTCTCTTAGTCAGAATGTACGATATATTTATTCACAGGCCGTCCAATCCCCCCATATTGCATATCTAATTTCAGCTCGCCTTCTTTGACGAGGAAGTCTAAATACCGGCGTGCCGTGACACGGGCTATGCCAAGTGCATTAGCAACTTCCTCTGCAGACTGGGCGCCTTCCTGCAAGCCCATATAAGCTTTAATTTCGTTCATCGTATGCACATTCAGCCCTTTAGGAAGCCAAGTATCTTCCTGCTTAACAGCAGGCTTTCGTATGATATCATCGAGCATCTCCTGAGAAAATTCTGCTGCGGTTTGGATTTTTGATTTAAACGCCTTATAGCTTTCAAGTGATTCTTTCATTCGTTCAAATTTGAATGGTTTAATAATATAATCCCGCGCACCATTTTGAAGCATGATGCCGATGGTCTCTTTGTCCTTCGCTGCTGAAATGACAATCACATCCACTTTCATCTTCTGTTTTCTGATGTCTTGCAGCGTTTTGACGCCATCCTTTTTTGGCATATATACATCAAGTACCACGAGGTCTGGACGAATCTCTTTGATCAGCTGGATGCCCTGCTCCCCATTTCCAGCGACGGCTGCTACTTGAAAGCCAGGAACACTCATAATGAACTCTTTATTCACTTCTTGCACCATCGGGTCATCTTCAATTAACAGCACCTTAATCTGAGTCATCTGTCTCTCTCCTCTATGGTCATTGGGAATTCGATTGAGAAGGTGGTACCAATGCCGATGCTTGATGTGACCTCTACACTTCCCATCCCTTTGTCGATAATCGTTTTTACAATATACAGGCCATAGCCTGTTCCGCCCTCTTTGCCATGTGTGAAGCCTTTATCGAAAATAGAAGGAATCATTTCTTCTTCGATCCCGGAGCCATTGTCTTCAATTAAAATCGCGAGGACATCCTCCGTTTGATCGATACTAATGGAAATGACTTTTGTGTCTCTTTCTACAGTATCATACGAAGCAAAGGCGTTCTCAATGAGATTTCCGAGCAGCTTCGTCATATCATGCTGATCAAGCCGTTCAGGGAAATCACGCAGACAGCTATGTTCATCTACTTCGACCATGATGCCAAGCTCCTTGCCCCTTCTGATTTTGCTCATCAATAACCCTGAGACAGCATCATGCTCTATGACGCGGTGAAGAAAGTCCGTCACATGTTCCTGCTCCTCTGTCGTTTGAAAGGCCAGATCGAGCGCCTGATCGGCTTTACCCAGCTGAATCAGACCGGCAATCGTATGAAGCTTATTCATATGCTCATGGTTTTGCACCCGCAAACCGTCCACAAAGTTCTTAACCCCTGTGAGCTCCTCCGCCAATTTTGCCGCTTCCGTCCGGTCCTGAAAAATGGCAACTGCTCCGATGATTTTCTTTTTCATCACAATCGGAATCCGGCTGCTCATGATCCGCTTTCCGCTCATATGAATTTCTTCATTGTAGACGGGTTCTGCGCGATCGATAATTTCAGGAAGTCTTGTATCAGACAGCACATCCCAAATATTCCGGCCCACGACATCACCCGTCACGCCAAAAATCTGCTTCGCCTTCTCATTAAAAATGGTAATCATGTGCTGATTATCAATGGCGATAACCCCTTCATTAATAGAGTGAAAGGTTGCAGTGCGTTCCTCTAGCATTCTGACAATCTCATGCGGCTCCAGCTTAAACATTTGCTGTTTAATATGACGGGCGAGTAAAAATGAACCCACAAGCCCAAAGCTGAGCGTCAAGAGGAGGATCATGAGGATATCGCGCTTCATTTCTCCTAATATATCTGCCATACTTGGCAGAGTTCTTCCTACAAGCACAACCCCTGTTTGATTAAATTGATCATCCTTGACTGGATAAAAAGCTCTGATGGCTGTTCCAAGCTCTCCCTCTGCTTCTGAGAAATAAATATGCTCTGCAAAAGCCGGCTCTTCATCAGTTCCTTCTGAGCGCTGGCCAATCCTCGTTTTCACTGGATGCGTTAATCTCACATGATCCATATCCATCACGACAATGTAGTCAGCGTCTTGAATAATCCGAATCTCTTCGATCGCATGCTGTAATCGATCACGTTCCTTTGTCTGATCAGCTAACGTCTGCTTCACCTCATTCATTTCAGCCACAGTTCTCGCCGTGTTCATGAGTCTTTTTCGAAGCTCCCGTTCCTCTGTTTGCTGAATTCCCCCAACAAGGACAATTCCTCCGATTAAAAGGGCGAAAATGACAACGAAATATGTGAGGATGGTAAGCTTCCATCTAATAGATAATTGTTGTAATTTCAATCGATTTCTCATCATTTTTTCACCTGTATCTTTACGAATTCTTCCTCTGTCAAGTATGCTTGACATAAGGGGGATCTGACGCATGAAGAATTTACTCGCTTATACACTTTTGCTCATGATCGGTTTTGTAACCGCTTTATACTTTGGTTTTTATCATATGATGCCAAAATCAGCGACAACCTTTGATGATGAACAGACAGGACTGAAGGACCAGCTTGTGTTCAAATTCAGCCATGTCGTGGCAGACAATACACCCAAAGGACTTGCCGCAAAGAAATTTGCTGAGCTCGTGCACGAAAAATCCGATGGAAAGATCAGCATTCAAATTTTCTCCAACGGAAGCCTTTATTCTGATATTGAAGAAATTAATGCACTCAAAGAGAATCAAGTTCAATTTATCGCTCCGTCTACCTCGAAGCTCGGCATGCTGTCTCCTGAGTGGCTGGCACTTGATCTTCCCTTTGCTTTTTCAAATTACAGCGCGGTTCAAGAAGGCCTGCACGGTGCAATTGGACAAAGGTTGTTTGGCACGCTGCAAAAAGATGGATTAAAGGGAATGGCTTATTGGACAAATGGCTTTAAGCAAATTACCTCTAATAAAGGACCCATCAAACAGCCGGCTGATTTAAAAAACCAGTCTCTCCGCATTATGCAAAGCGACATGATTGAAAAACAATTCAAACTCCTTGGCGCAAAGCCCTATCAGGAATCATTTAATTCAACGTTTCAGCTATTAGAAACCAAAAAAGTAGACGGTGAAGAAAATACCATTTCAAATATTTATTCAAAAAAATTCTATCATATACAAGACTATATGACGATCAGCAATCACGGGTATTTAGGCTATGTGGTCTTAACAGATCAATCCTTCTTTGACCGCCAGACACCCGAAACGAAACGAATTTTACTTGAAGCCATGGAAGAAACAACGGCTTGGAATGAAAAGCATGCAGAACAGATGAACAAAGATCAGCTGGAGGACATTAAACGTGAATCGCCGATTGCCATTCATGAATTGACGCCAGCAGAAAGACAAAAATGGATGAAAGCCCTTGATCCTTTGTATGATGAAGCCGAAAAAACGATCGGCTCTACCCTCATCAAACAGATCCGCGAACTGCGTGCACGTTATGAACACTCACCTATTCATGCTTTTCAGGAAGAGGATGAGAGCAAATAAAAAATCCCTTTGATAAGGGATTTTTTTATGCGCCGGACTCACTCTGTTCTTGCTGCGTGAGCTCTTCTAATCTTGTTAAAATTCTTCGTTTTCGGTATTGCATCATGCCTGTTTCGGCAATTCCTTTTAATTGTGAGCGGTTCGAAACGGCACCAAACAAAATCCCAGCAATGGGCACAAGCTGAAACAGTTTCTTCCAGCCAAACGAATCCCGGTAATTATAGACGACCTCACGCCACCCTTGGATTTGAGAAATCATGTTTTCATGCTTCCCTTCGGATGCATGATAGCTTTTCAGCTCTTTTAGAATCGATTTCTTTCCAACGACATCAGCAGAGTTCAGCTGCAAGCATTTAATGATGAAGACCCGCTCCTCTTTGTTTTTAGGATCATAGCCATAGGTGACGGCAATATCCTGCAATGTTTTCAGAGAGAGGCCCAGGACCGCAGGAATATCAGCAGCTAGCGTAAACATTCCGCCGACACCAGTTGTCGCACCTTGTACCGTCGCGAGATTCGTTCTGTTTTTCCCCATATGTTCACTAATGGCATCCATCAATTCGATTGGGGCCTTTCCAATATCCTCTATACGCTGGATGGATTCGCCCTCACACTTCTTTTGAAATTGATGAATGATGCCTTTTTCCGACGTCAAATAGGCACCGCCAGACTGAATGTAATGACCCATTTCATCTAGCAGCACACCGATTTTTTTCTGAATAAAAGCAGGCGTCAGCTTGTCCAGCATTTGAAATGGAAGGCGGCTGAGTTTCTCCCAAAACCATACCTTTTGCTGGTCTTTCTCCCATTTTTCAATCTCCTTTAATTGTGCTTTTAGCCACTCTCTTTCCTCCATGCATATGCCTCCTTAGATGTCGCTGAAGTATTTGTCTGTTATTATACACAATCCTTGTCCATCATACGTATAGAACATTGAAGCGGTTCCGAAAGGTTTTAATCTTTTTCAAAACGGTTATTGCTTAATAAACAAACAAAAGAGGAGTGGTCAACATGTTAGGATTTCTAATTTCATTAGTTGTGGCGATTGTCATCGGTCTCATTGGGAGTGCACTCGCTGGGGGCAGTGTACCAGGAGGATGGATCGGTTCAATGATTGCCGGGTTTGTAGGCGCTTGGATTGGTCATGGATTACTTGGAACGTGGGGTCCTAGTCTGGCAGGCTTTGCGATCATTCCAGCAATCTTAGGAGCAGCGATCTTTGTCATTATTTTAAGCCTGATCTTCCGCAGTGTGGGATCAAGGGTATCTTAAAAAACAAATAACAGAGGAAGCAGTAGGGACACCGTCTAAGAGGCGGTGTTTTTTATGTTGCTCGTTGACAAGGTATCTATTTTTTTCACTTACATATGATAAACAAACCTATTAGTTCAGATAGTTGACTTTTCATGAATATGGGCATATGATGATTAAAAATTGCATCAAGGAAACTTTTTGTGCCCAAGCAAAACTTTGTAGAATCTAGGTGATGACATATGACAAACAAATACATCGAGGCACAGGCACACATGTCAGCGGCAGCTGAGCGTGCACTTGAAGGTAAGGTCAAAGGATTTAGAAGGCTTCTTCCTTTTCTAGGCCCTGCTTTTATCGCTGCCATTGCATATATTGACCCAGGAAATTTTGCCACCAACATTGCGGCTGGCTCTAAATATGGATATCTCCTTTTGTGGGTCATTCTCATATCAAATCTCATGGCTTTGCTCATCCAATCCTTGTCCGCAAAGCTTGGAATAGCGACAGGTAAAAACTTACCTGAAATCGCACGTGAAGAGTTTCCAAAACCCGTCTCCATCGGTTTATGGATTCAGGGCGAACTCGTCATTATTGCCACAGATTTAGCCGAGTTTATCGGGGCTGCACTTGGTTTATACTTGCTTTTTCGGATCCCGCTGCTTGAAGCATCCATTATTGCAGCTATCGGATCATTTGCGATTTTAGAATTGCAAAGACGGGGATATCGCGCATTAGAAGCCGGCATCACTGGCATGCTGTTCGTTGTCGTGATCGCTTTCGCTGTGCAAACCTTTGTCGCCAAGCCTGATATGGCAAGTGTCGCAGGCGGGCTTTTCATTCCAAAATTTGATGGCGCAGATAGTGTACTGCTTGCAGCCGGAATTTTAGGTGCCACTGTGATGCCGCACGCGATCTATTTACATTCAGCATTAACCCAAAGGAGAGTCGTCGGCAGAACGGAAAAGGAGAAAAAACAGATTTTCCGCTTTGAGTTTTTAGATATCCTTATTGCGATGCTAGTCGCTGGAGCCATCAATGCCAGTATGTTGATTGTGGCAGCCGCTTTATTTTATAAAAATGGTCTCTTTGTTGAAGATCTGGATGTTGCGTTCCAGCATTTTAGCACACTCGCAGGTCCATCAGCTATCTTATTTGGTGTAGGACTGCTTGTAGCCGGACTATCAAGCTCTTCTGTCGGTACATTGTCAGGCGATATCATTATGCAGGGTTTTATTCAATACCGGATTCCGCTGTATGTCCGCCGGCTGATTACTATGATTCCCCCTATTGTGATCATTGCATCTGGGGTGAATCCGACATCTGCACTTGTGATGAGCCAGGTGGTCTTATCCTTTGGTATTGCCTTTGCTTTAATTCCGCTCATCTTATTTACAAGTAAAAAACGAATTATGGGCGAATTAACGAATGCCCGCTGGGTAACAGGAATATCTTGGGTGATAGCAGCTCTTGTTGTCGCACTCAATCTCTTTTTAATTGTGGATACGTTTATGTAAAAGACAGTAGTGATGCTGTCTTTTTCTTTTCATATGGTTATGGTAAAATTCCCCTGAGAGGATGTGGGCACATGTTTTTTTATCAGGATCAAGAGATAGCTATGCGGCTGCTTGAGCCAAGAGACGCAAGAAGTCTATATTTACTCATCCAGCGGTCAAGAGAGCATTTACGTGAATGGATGCTTTGGGTGGATTCAACGAAAACAGAGGAAGACAGCATGGCGTTCATTCAAGGCGCAATGCAGCAAGCCTTGCAGAACAACGGTTTTCAAGCGGGCATCTGGTCACATGGAGAGCTTGTCGGGATCATCGGCACCCACCAAATTCATTGGATCGACAGGACTGTTTCAATTGGCTATTGGCTCGGAGAAGGCTATCAAGGAAAAGGCATCATGACAAGAGCGTGCAAAGCAGTTATTCATTATTTATTTGAAGATTGTGGACTGCACCGCATTGAAATCAGGGCTGCTGTCGATAACCTGAAGAGCAGACGCATCGCAGAGCGTTTATCCTTTTCGCTTGAAGGCATTTTGAGACAATGTGAATGGCTGGGCGACCGCTTTACGGATCATTGTGTATACGCCCTTTTGCAGCCTGAATATATGAAAGAAAAAACGCATTCTATGAATCAGCCCACGTAATTGTGTCGATTGCATGAATTATTTTACAAAGTGAAGCTTTGTAGTATCGGTTGCGATCAGCATCTGATAAAATAGAAGGAAAAATCGAGGTATGAAGTATGTCTCTTATTATTTTATTTTACTTATGGATTGTCCCTTTATTATTTGGCATTTTCTTCTCATTCTTAACAAAGAAAGCCACCTACAAACGCCGCTTTGTCCCATCATATAGCATGGCAGGACTCAGCATCGTTTTTCTCATTCTGGCACTTGTCTTTTCAGCCAGCCATTTTCTATTCATTTGCGGTATGTTCCTATTTGCCACAACCCTTGTCGGCACAGGCATTCCTTTATTTTTAGCCTTTACAAAAACACCATCATAAACAAAAACCACCTTTTCGCAATGGAAAGGTGGTTTCTTTTTTATTGATTTGGCATTCTGTAAGTCACAGTCGCATCTTGATTGGCTTCAATCGTTTTCACAATGTCTTGAAGGACCTCTGCTGCACGATCGTTTGAGTCATACTTACCGAGCGTCTTCACCCAAGTATCGCTTCCTGCGATCATCCCTTCAATCTTTTTGCCGGCTACAGTGACTTCGTGGACATGAACGAAACTTTGCTGGTTTTGTGTGAAAATCCATAGCATGGTTTTAGCTCCTTTTTATTGGTTTATTTTAACATATTAATTTCTGACTGGAATGAAATGGCTTGTGCAGGTAAAAATCAAGGTGACTGTTTCATTCAGGTTTGTTGTATTTTTTAGCATCTTTTTAATTTACCGTCTATCATAATCGTAATTCCTTCTACGAGTTCACCAGTATTTTCATTTTCAAACTTCTCAGGCAGGATGCTTATTTTATGGTCACTCATTGTTTTCTCCTCAATTGCTTTCTAACAAATCTACTTTATTTTTTATCATACCAATCTCTTTACCAGCAATGAATGAAAGAAAACGATGGACCATTAGTCCATCGTTCTATTAAACTCTCTAGTTATAAAATCAATTCCTTTTCATCTTCTAAAAACTCTTCTACAAGTTCTTTAATTGTATTTTGTGAATCGTGAGGGTAATAAAATGCGTCTGAAACTTTTCTAAAAAAATCATACATATTTTCGGGCGTATGAAAGATTGAAAAAATATTTTCAATTTCTTCAAATATGTTTTCATCAGTTGAATTAGTATAAACCTCTTTCATAGTGCTATATAGCCACTTATGATACTCTCTCTTCATGTCTTCCGATGATTTGTCAGAGACTATGCTCTCAAGTATATGATCTACTTTAACTTCTTCTTGTTCCCAAGCTAATTCAAGGATTAATTCATTGTTAACATTAGGGTTGTTTTCTAGATATTTAACAGCATAGTTTGTTACTTCTATTGCCGAAATTAAATTAAACTGTCTACCAACAAACAGTGTAGACCAGTTACAATCAAAACCATTTTTCGTGATTATATCCGTTTTATACAATTTTCTATTTCCCCCATTGATTTATTTTTCCTGTCACTTTGCCACCAGGTATAAAAGTTCTATGGGTTACTGTATTCGTTGTTGGATCTACCACCCATTCAAACACGCCATTCCTTATTTCTTTCGACTGTAACATTTCAGGGGCGTTGTTCTTTACTTTTACATATTTGGTTTCGTACTTAACCACCGAGCCCTCTATTTGATACAACGAATCCATATGGCCTTTTCTATTTGGTAAATCAAATCTCTTAGAATGAACTGCGTAGTTGTCAATTATATCATTAAAGCTATGATAAAAATCATCTTTTAATGCACTACCTACTCGTGGATTATCTAAAACTGGATGCTTAAGTTCTCTCGTACTCTTAATGCCCATCTTCCCATGAAACCCTTTAGCCCCAAACGGCAAAAGCATTCCAAGCGCCGCGTTCATACTCGCTTCCTGCTGTTCTTTGGAGATCTTATTTCCAAACATGTCTCGGCCTGTGATCGCTTCGCTGAAGCCGTTTGTGGCGGTGAGGCCGTATAAACCTTTTTGGGATGTCTTTAGGGCGTCAAAGGATTTTTGTGATGTCTTGTAAATGTCGACTGCCCTGACTGCAACTGATGTGGCTTGGGTCGTTTTATAGACGGCTTTTCCGCCTTTGAAAATGCGGCCTGCCCAGCCGACGATTGGGATGTAACCTGCCGCTGCCATGCCGCCTGCCGCGACTCGCTGTCCTGCGGTGAGTTCCTCGCCTGTGATTGGATCAACGCCTGTTGCGGCACGTTTTGCATCGTTCACGCCAGTCAGTTCATTCACGATGTTTCCACCATAATCGAGGGCTTTTTCATACCAAGGACGGTTGGCGAGGGCTTCTTGTTCCTTTGCGATCTTGCGGGCTTCTTCTTGTTCTTTTTTGATTTTCAGATATTCAGAAGTTTGCTTCTCAATATCGCTCTTTGCCTTGTAGATTTCGCTATTTTGATACGCTTTCTTATCAAAATTCATAGGCGAAATCGCTTTTCCGTCATTTGTCGCATTGATCATTTCAGCATACAATGCCATTGTAGCTTGCTGTTCCGTCTCTGACAAAGCATATTCATCTTTTAAATTTTGATCAAGCTCTCTTAGTTCTTTGACCGTCTTTTTTCGTTCATCTTCCGCATCTTCTATTTTTTCATCAAAGGTTTGGCTATCAAATACCTCTAGAGAAATGAGGTCATCAATGTCTTGAAAAATCGTTTTGAGTGCCTTTTTTTGATCCTTCACAATGCTTTTAGCATTCTTGATGCCCATATGTACTGCGTTGTCTAAAAAGTGTTCTTCTACAAAGGTATCGCCGCCAAAGCTCGTATCATCCAGTGTCCCAGAAACACCTTCATGAAAGGCTTTTTGCTTATCAATGAAGCTGATAAACATGTCTACATTTCCAGCGAGCTCTTTATAGAAACTTTTAATATTATCGGCTCCTTTCCCAGTGAAATCATCACCGAGGTTGGCAACACCTTGTAATGCCTTTTTTAAATCTACCATTTGTTCGCGGAGTTCCTGGTAGTGTTTTGCCCTTGTGTCCATGGCACTGGTTAGTGCTTTTGCATCAAGTATCTTGCCCAGAAGAAGTCACTCCCTCCATTATTGATCATAAAGTCTATTTTACCTTTCTCAGCGAATTGGAAAAATAGGCTTTAAGTTACAAAAATAATTTCCATATATTTTTAGAGGAAATAAAACAAGTGATAATTGAAATGTTTTTTCCTTTCATTAAAAAAAGTCAGTCCTCTTTTGAGAGGACCGACTACATTTTGTTTAGAAAAAGCGTTTTAAACTTTTCTTGAGTGGAGGGATATCCAGCTCGCCTTTTTCGAAGAATTTTTTCAGTAAGTATTTACTAAAACCAGCTGCTTGTGTGTACGTAATTTTCCCAGGTAACGGCGGTTCATTGGTGACAGCAACATCAATAATGACGGGTTTATCTGATTGAAGGGCTGCACTAAAGGCTGGAGCTAGTTCTTCATGTGATGACACGGAAATTCCTTTGCCGCCGCATGCTTCTGCGAACTTAGCAAAATCAATATCTTCCAGCTCTATACCATAATTGATGTTTCCTTTTACCTGTTGTTCATATTCGATCATTCCAAGGTTGTTGTTGTTTAAGATCACAACAACGATCGGCAGTTTATATTTTACCGCTGTCACAAAGTCTTGCATGACCATTGTGAAGCCACCATCGCCACAGACAGCAACCGCTTGACGATTCGGTTCATTTAACTTAGCAGAGATCGCTCCAGGCAAACCACAGCCCATTGTGGCAAGCCAGCTGGATATGATGAAATCCTGCTGTTTCATTTCAAAATGGCGTGCCATCCATACGGTCACATTCCCTACATCAACAGAAAGAATGGCGTCGTCTTCAACTGCTTCTTCTAGTCTAGCAATGACTTGCTGCGGTTTAAGCGGTGATGTGGCAACGGATTTTTCCTTATCCATTTCTTCCCGCCATTTCATCATATGCTCTGTACAAGCTTCAAGGAAACCACGCTGCTCTTTATATTCAATGTAGGAGGTCAGTTCCTGCAAACCACTCTTGCTGTCACTCACGATTCCTACGTCTACTGGATATCTTTTACCGATTTGATCTGGTTTAATATCCAGTTGAATGGCAGGTGTGTCCTCTGGTAAGTAGTCTCTATATGGAAAGGAAGTTCCAAGCATAATTAAGAGGTCACACTCTTCCATTGCTTCATAAGCTGGCTTCGTTCCAATTTGACCTAGGTTTCCTAAAAAGTATGGATGCCTGTCTGGCACAACCCCTTTTGCAGGAAGTGTGATGACGATAGGTGCAGCAGCCTTTTCTGCAAATGAAAGAAGCTCTTCTTTTGCATTTCGTAATCCTTTACCTGCTAAGATGATCGGCTTCTTCGCATTGTTAATTAGCTGTGTTGCCTTTAGCAGTTGATCTTTCTTTGGCCGTACCTCTCCCTCAACATAAAGAGGAGATGTATAAACTGGCTTACGCTTAATTTTTTGAGAAAATAAGTCATCTGATACGGTGAGAACAGCCACCCCTTTATGGGTATAAGCTGCTTTAATGGCTTGATTCAATAAATCAGGCAAAGCTTCTGCTGTTTGTACCTGCTGATTAAAGACAGCGACGTCGTCAAACATCCGCTCTAATTTGATTTCTTGGAATGTGTCTCTTCCTACTTCATTCGACGCAACCTGCCCTGCAATTGCTAAAACGGGTGCGCCATCTGCTTTTGCATCGTATAGTCCATTTAATAAGTGGACAGCACCCGGTCCAGCGATGGATAAGCAGACACCGAGCTTACCTGTTAGTTTGGCATCAGCCGCCGCTGAGAGTGCCGCCACTTCTTCATGTCTCGTTTGTATAAATTGTATTTGGCTTGATTCATGCCTAAGCTCTTCAATCAATTCGTTTATGCTGTCGCCGGGCATTCCATAAATATGTTTTACGCCCCACTCTTCCAGTAGCGCTGTTACTTCTTTTCCTGCGGTTCTTTGCGGCATGTGAGAAAACTCCTTTTTTCTTACTCCATACCACCGCACCCTTTTGATCAAACGTTTCAACTTGCTGCTACTTTTTAAAATGATATGGAAGGGTGGCGACCACAATATCCCGTTTCCATAATAGACGGAACCTTAATAAAAAGGCAGATTGGTTATGCAAGATCGTATGCCATCTTTTTTTCGGGATAAATTGAGGCACGAGCACCATCACTTTATATTGATGCGCATTTGCTTTTGCCTCAACCGTTTCAAGAAATTTATCAAGCGGATGAATAAGACTTCGATAAGACGAATGCAATATCACAAGCCGCACACCGCTGTTCAGTTTTTCCCAATCCGCTTCAATTTTCTTATCTTTTTCTTTATCAAAGGATACATGAACTGCTATGACTTGATCTGATAAGGATTTTGCATATTGAACAGATTGCTCGACGACACGTGTTACACCGGCAATTGGCACGATGACCACATTTCCTTTAATCTCAACAGGCTCTGTTTCATTCATTAAACGCAGTTGTTCTCCAACAGACAGATAATGCTTTTTAATGGAATGAAAGATCAATAGCACAATTGGCATGAAAACAAATACTGGCCATACAAGATGGAACTTGGTCAAAATGAGAATCATGAGAACGGTGAAAGAAATCAGTGCTCCGACTATATTGATCGGCATTTTCGTTTTCCAGCCCTGCGGTTTTTCACGAATCCACTTCACACACATACCGGTCTGTGACAACGTAAATGGAATAAATACACCTACAGCATATAGCGGAATGAGGTGTTCCGTTTTCCCATCAAACAACCAAATGAGCAGCATAGAAGCTACACCTAAAAAGATAATGCCATTAGAATAACCGAGTCGATCCCCTCTTACAGTAAACATGCGCGGCATATATTTATCCTTTGCTAAGTTGACCGCCAATAAAGGAAAGGCGGAAAAGCCTGTGTTTGCCGCTAATATCAAGATTAAAGCTGTGACAGCTTGAATGACATAATAGAAAAATGTACGTCCAAATGTATCTGATGCAATTTGTGATACAACCGTTTCTTCTGGCTTTGGTGAGATGCCAAAACCAAACGCAAGCAATGTCACGCCAACAAATAATACAGCTAGTAATCCACCCATCATCAATAATGTTCTCGCTGCATTTTGTGCAGCTGGTTTTTTAAAGGATGGAATGGTATTTGAAATGGCTTCTACCCCAGTCAGTGCAGAACAGCCAGACGAAAATGCTTTTAATAAAAGAAACAATGTAATGCCAGGTACATGCGTGCCTATCGCTGTATGCTCAGGCGCTGGAGGAACGCCTCCTGTTAATAATTTAAAACCGCCGACTCCAATTAATATTAGGAGTGATATGACAAACAAGTACACGGGATAAGCCAAAATAGATGCCGATTCTGTCAATCCACGAAGGTTAAGCACCATGATCAAGATGACCAATACAATTGAAATCAGCACATGATATGGATATAGTGCCGGAAAAGCCGATGTGACGGCATCGGTACCCGCTGATATGCTCACTGCTACAGTCAAAATATAATCTACAAGCAATGATCCGCCTGCGACCAGTCCTGGTTTTTCACCTAAGTTTCTGCTAGAGACGACATAGGCTCCGCCGCCTTCTGGATAAGCATAAATAATCTGGCGGTAAGATAGAATTAACGCCATTAAAAGAATTAATACACAACCTGCAATCGGGAGTGAGTACCAAAATGCTGCTGCACTAACGACTGAAAGAACTATCAAGATTTGTTCTGTACCGTATGCAACGGATGACAATGCGTCTGATGACAATAATGCCAACGCTTTGATTTTTGATAGTTTTTGTTCTCCTGCTGCCTGTGATTTTAATGGTTTCCCAATTAAAATACGCTTCATCAAACTGTACATGTGATGCCCGCTCCTTTAGTGTCAAACGATTTAAGTTACAAAAGATGGATCGCCAAAAAGACACAGAGGCAATAGAATGCCCCTGCGTCTATTGTTTAGATCACAGGTTGGTCTTTGCTCTCTTTAACGCTTACGAGGTTAGCTGACGGATTCGGGCGCATGAGACTTTGCCCTACCTAAAAAGGATTCACCCCACGTGGTGTCCTGCACCACCAATGGTTCCCCCGCTCATCGAAATGATTCAGCGATTGGTCTTTTATAAAAGAGATCATACTCCCGTTTAACACCAAAGTAAAGACATTTTTTCAAGGTCTTTTGATCGTTTATCAATCAGTCTTTTTGCGGTTTTTTCGCACGAAATAAATAATCATCACGACCACAAAAATAATCAGTGCAGCGATACATGCAAAGTAAATCCAAGAATCATTGATGCCTTGCTTTTCATCTTTTGGGAGATCATTTGTTGTGCTGCTGACCGTTTGATGATTAGAGAACATGTCTTTGTTTTTGCTCTCGATTGCAACTGTTGCCGTTTCCGTATTTGTTTGCAGGAAATGAATCACTTCATGTGAAAGATCAGCGTCAGCTGCATTCATTCCGGAAAAGACGGTCATTGTTTGTTCTTTATTCCATACAGATGGCTGCGTCCATACAATACGAGCAGTCGTTTCATTGATCATGCCAAAGGAGGATACATCATACTGATCCTTTTTCACTGGAACGATGAGATCGTCTGCCTTTTCTTTTAAAAGAGAGAACGTTTGAATGCCCCCGATGAAAATGAGAGAGTGATCTTTCAATTGATCATTTGTCACATTTGAAGCTTCGATCAAATGATATTGGGCAGCTTCCGGCTGACTAAATGATTCTGTCAGCATCGCCATTTGATTGATCGTTTCTTGCTTGATTTGATCTGGCATGATGATCAATGTTTTTCCTTGCTGCGTTTTTGATGTGAAAGGAAGCGGCCATGCAGCTAAATCCGGTGTATCACTAGTCGTCCCTTCTGGTATTTGAAGAGAGCTGTTCTTATCAATGTAAATCCAGCCTTCTTCATCCGTATGTCTGCAGGCTTCCATGTTTTTAAAGCCTGTAGTAACAAATTGCAAATCAATATATTCGTTCTTTTGGAGTACTTGTGAATCTACTGGAATTGACACATGATAGAATCCATTCTCATCTTTGTTTCCTAGTTTTGTTAACGGTACGTCGTGCGGTTCGTTATTGATCATGACTGTTAAGCGTTCCGCTTTGTTCGCTGTATCAGATTTTTTAAATGATAGATTTAGTTTAGCTCCTGATTTTTGATGAGCGATCAATGCCTTTGGATAATAGTAATGATCAGATGCCGTCTTTTTGGTTCCAACCGTGACATCATCACCACCAAAATCTTTTAAACGAATTTGATGAGATGGTTTTGATGTTTTAACAGTAACCTTTTGAAGGAGTAAATCTGTCCCAGTGAGCTGACCTGTCAGTTCTGGTTGAGTCAGGACATTGATTTTTTCAGCAATTGTTTTTGGCTGCTTAGCAGTGACAAATAAAATGGGCTGTTCTTTTTTCTTTCCTGTCAAGGTTCTCACCGCTAATGTGAGCTGATTGCTTGCTGTTTTCATTTTCGCAGCTTGCTCGATCGATTTCACTCGTCCATCCCAGTTTCCTTTTGCTCCCACAGCAATGGTTGGATGAGCAATTTGCTTGAGGTCCTTTTCTTGGACGAGTTTGAGGTCTGCTTGGCGGTCTTTGTTTTTCAACGTCCGGTATACTTTCATAGCCGCTTCTAATTCAGCTGCTTCCGGTGAATTTGGTATCACAATATCTGTTTGTTCTTTCTGATCACCTGTTTGAATGAAAAATGAAGGGAAGCTGTCTAACGTCACGTCTTTCGTTTGAGTTCCTTTGAAATCCAGCTCACTTTCAGGATATACTTTCAGCCAATTGGCAGGTGTCTCTTGGTTGATACACACACCTTCTTTTAACACGCCATAAAATGTGAGCTGAATTTGATGAGAACCTTTTTTCAATTGCGCTTTGTTCAATTTGATTTGAATTGATTTCTTTTGATTTTTCCCTGATACGGGAATGGTCTTTTCAATCTCTCCATCAATCATGACTGTGAACGAAGATGGCGAAATAAGTAATGGTGAAGCCTCTATATTTAATGTAAGGTTGCTAGACTCAACTTTTCCTCTCTCTATTTGATAGGAAAATTCAGTGCGGTCTTCTTGTCCATACAAGGTTACTACATCTTCTGATAATGCTTGCGTTTCCGTTTGACTTCCTTTAGATGAGCGAATCCAGTCATCTTTCACTTGTACTCGATTTGATTGCGCCATTGCTTGACCCGCCATGAAAAAAGGCTGAATGGCAAGGGATATCATCAATATAAAAATCATCCATTTTACCGATTTCAATTTGTCACCCGCTTTTCTTTTGTTGTTGATCGTAACGCTCAGTTTTGTACCATTTCACTTCTTGTTTGAATAAACGGCTCTTTGCCTCTACACATAAGGAGTACACGACTAGCGCAATCCATACTTGAGAATAAGTGAAGTACATGAGCGCCACAATGAGTATATTTTGTTTGGTGAGCTCTGTTTTCTCAATACTTAGTGTAATCATCACTTCTGTTAGAAAGAGGAAGAAGGCCAATCCCCACAGGATCAGTGCAACAGCCCCTACAGATAAGTGAAGGTCAACAAATAGGTTCACGATAAAGATGCCATTTGAGAGCAGGACACCGAAGAAAAATAAGAAATACGTAAAGAAGAAATAAAACAAATCAAAAATCATTCGTTTTCGTTTCAGCTTCATAAACTGCTTTAAAAATTTGAGGACAACATATTGATTGCCTCGAGCCCAGCGCGTTCTTTGCCGCCACCAGACCTTCCATGTCTCAGGCTCTTGTTCCCATGTAATCGCAGCTGGGAAAAATCGAATGACATAGCCAAGGTTATAGACACGGATCGTTAATTCGGTGTCTTCAGCCAACGCATGAACATCCCAGCCGCCAAGCTCTTCTAAAATGTGCCGGCGGATGGCGAAGTTGGTGCCCGGTATTGTCGCAATGCCAAACCACTTCCATCTTCCGCCTTGCGCCATCCATTGAAAGCAGATGGTCTCAATATTAATAAATTTGGTCAGCAGATTTTTGGCTGCATTGATGACCCTGAATTTCCCGACAACAGCGCCTGCCTTTGGGTCATTCAATAAACCAAGAACCAAATGATAGACGGCCTTTTGTTCAGGCATGTTATCTGCATCGTATACGCAGATGACTTCTCCTGTTGAAGCCTTTAAGCCTTCATTCAGTGCAGTTGATTTTCCCTTTCCTGCAAATGGCGGTTTCGTTTCAATCATATGGACATGATCATATTGCTCACTGAATGACTGCACGATGTCCCCTGTGCCATCGGAGGAATTGTCATTAATCACAATGATTTCAAGGAGATGTTTAGGATAGGATAGCTGGACCATTGCTTTTAGCGTTTGCCGAATGACAACTTCTTCATTATGAGCAGGAATCAGAATGCTGACGGTCGGCAGTTCTTTCCCTTGTTTCGTCCATTCAGGCAGCACTTTTTCGTAGGTCAGGTAGTGCTGAAAGCCGCCCTGCATGAGAAACATGTGGTATAGGAGCATGATCCAAATCAGTATTAATGAAAGATAAAATAAGACATCAGCCACCTAATTTTCTCTCCTTAAAAATACGTTTTTTCATTGTCAGTCTTAAATACAATGTGTAAAAAGCAAATGCCGCAATAAACAGCATCACCACGACGGTGAGAATTCGCAGCATATTTTCCATGCCGCTTCGTTTAACTGTTGTGGTTTCCGCTCTATTGGATTGTTCTACATGAATATGTCCATCCCCTGATGTTTTGATCTGTACATGTGGTGTTTGGACTGTCTGTTTTGTTTTCTTTAAATCCAGCCATTCACTAGAAGGAATTGCATCCATCTGCGTCATCAGATTCTGCAATCCAGCTATTCCGGATTCCACATCATAGGACAGCCCGATTGCGGCTGATTGAAGATGCTGGATGGATTGAATCTTTTGTTCTGTTAAAATATTTGAACCTTCTTCGTCAGACGCTGGCTCTACTGATTGCTGAGGATATAAAGTCATGCCATGAAGCATGTCGGGTTTCGTCACGAGCGGCGGAGCACCGGCTGTTTTCCAAGTATGATCCGACAGCTGTACCTGTCCAAACAGACTGGACACATGCCTTGATATCACTTCGTAGCCTTGTTGAGATATGGCATCATGCGGCACCTCGAATGCCAGTGGATAGAGACCTTGCTGCGCAAGAAACTCAATGCCTTTTGTCAGTTTTTCTTCTGTATAGATGGTTTCTTGCTGCTGATTCGATCTCGTATAAGCATGGAAGTCTTTTTCATTCGAAAAATGGCTTTCACTTTGCTTCTTCTCAGCTTTTTTAGGGTCATTTGACGTAATGGACTGATCATTCTTTGCATCCCAGAACTCAAAGTCCTGACCAGAATCCTCCGTGCGATACGTACGGCTAAATCCATGGAGAATGATGCTGGCTCCATCGCTTTGCAATTGTTTTAACACTTTTACAAGCTTCGGGCGGTCACTCAGTGTCACTTCATCGCCTGTTGTTCGATCCACCCAAACAGGGGTTACCGCTATTAGAAACGGAATATGCTGAGTGGATACGTATTGTCCAAGCTCAAGCAGCTTCTTTTCGTCAGTGACAGGACTGATGTTCCCAAGCCTTAAGTATTTTGTGGTCAGTTGATTAGAAGAAGGAAGGCGTTTTTCTAGCACTTCTGCAAGAAGCTCGCTGTGCTGCACGACATTTAGGATTCCAATATAGGCGGCACCTTCCTTTGTTTGAATCACAAATGGAAGATCAGCTTTATGTTTTTTCAATAGAAATTCCCTTTGCAAGTCTGCCCCTTGAACCGTTAACGCACTGATCCTTTTCTCTAGCTGACGGTATGCTTTATCATCTGTATATTTGATTTGACTCGTGTGATCTTGTTTGTGAAAAGTAAGCGCGGAAAATGGGCGCAGCTGTTCCGCATTGTATCCAATGGCTATGATCTTCTGTGCTTCGTTCATTACACGAATGGTCTGTTTTGGTAAGGTTCTCTTTATTTCCCCTAGATAGATGACTTGCTGAAATTCGCTGATCTTCTTTTCAGCCAAATGTTCATCAGATACAATCGTCGTCTGTTTTGAAAAATGTCCAGCGAGTAGATCCAGCATATGCACTGCTGGAGTCGCTTCTCCTGAATCTGTTGAATAAACGATCAGGGTATCTGGCTTGGCAAGAGCGTCGGCTGAAGCCATGTATTGAAACGAAAGAATCAAAAAGAGAGCAATCATCAAGCAGCATTTCATCAAAGAATTAAAGTTCATTCATCATCATCTCTTTTTCTAGTTCTTCTAAAAATTGTTCTGGCGTGCGATAATCCGAACTGCTTGTTAAATGACAGACATGAAATGTCAAGGTGACTTCACGGCCGTTTAACAGCACATGCTTTTTCAATTTATCCTTTAGCTTCTCAAGGACGACAGAGACATTTTCTTCTGGTGTGTGAGTAAGCAGCAGGCCTATTCGTTCTTCAGATAATCGAAATTTCTTATCGGTTTCTCTGACACTTTCGCGAATCTTGTTACTTAATTGCTGAAATAGGTGCTGCATTTCTTTTTCTCCATATAACGATTTGAATTCTGCTGCATAATGAATGTGAAGAAGGATAAATACGAATGGCTGTTTGTAGCGTTCTGCCCGTTTCATTTCCTCAGACAATTCCAGCCTCATCCGTTCTGCATTGTCAAATCCAGTGGTGGAGTCAATCGCCACAAATTGTTTCATAGCCTGCTTTTGTTGTTCAATGGTTTGCCGCATCGTCTTAATCCGCTCATGCAAGCTTCCTGCTGAAATCGCGAAAAAGAGGAGGGCTGCGCCCCAAATCACCACATCTTGCAATGTTTGATTGGTAAAGAAGGGGGTTGTGTGGCCAAGCTCTGTAAAGAACATAGCACTTCCTATAAAGAACAACATCAGCAAGGTAAAAATTAATGCTGGTAAGATGCCAAATAAAATCCCGCATCCTAACACGACAAAAGTCAGTGTGATCATCAAAAAGCTCTCTGCATCATGTACGCCAAGGTAGCCCATAAACAAAATAAGACCTGCAAACGTGAGGAGCAGAGAATAATATAAACGATACGTATTACTGAATAACCGATTCATTAAAAAGCTCCCTTTCTGCAATGAGAGGCAATAAATTGTCAAATGAGTGTGTGTCTTTTTCGTTCATGTACCCTCCATAATAATCCTTGAGAGGATCTTGAATTTGTAATTCTTTCATGCGGTCATACACCTCTTTTGCGAATTCCGGTTCGTTTTGTTTAAGAGCATACAAGATGACCAGCGCATATACAGAAGGCGATTCATACGTCACTGCTGGCTGCAATGTGCTCAGTTTATATCTACCGTACAATTTTCCTTCTTTTGTAAAAGTCGTTTTAAGCCATTTCATGATCGCGGACGTATTCACCTTTGCACGATCGGCATGTAGAGCCGTATAGAGTTGATCAATCATATTGATTTCTCGATCAAATGAATAGGCTTTTTTCTTTATGTCATAGGATTTAGGAAAGAATCCTTTTTTTCTCGGTGCTTGTTTTAGAATGGCCAATTGGTTACTCGTCATTTGTTTCGTGAATATTTTGAGGGATTCCAATTCTTTGATTGCTTTTGGGTCTAAATATGAGAGTGTGATTGTGTGTGAAGTTCGATTTGTTGATGCATCATAATAATCGGACAAGATGCCTCTATACATATTTTTGTCTTTTAACGCTTGTGCGATTTCTTTTGCTGTTGTTTGATACGCTGCATTCTTCCATAAACGATCTGCCTTTTGAAGTGCCGCCACTACCCGTAAATCATCAACTAGAGCATTAGCCTTACTTTTTTGATCAGATTCGATTTGCCAGCTGAGAAGATGATGGTCTAGTAAAAATTCATCTTGCAGGACACCAAATTGTTGGTCAAACGAATTTTGGTCTTTTTTTCGAACAAGATAATCCATCCAAAGCCCCAGCGATTCGGATAAGTAGATGTGCTGCTCTGCAAATGAAGTGCGGATCAAGCCTTGATCTGTCATGAGGTGATGAGTAATAAAATATTCTCCGGGCAATACTGGCTGTGGTGATACTGGATAAGCTGATTCCGTCTGCTGCTTCCAGGTACATCCACCTAGTAGAATGACAATGAGTAAAACAATACCTATGCGATGTATGGGTGTATCCATTCGTGTCCCCTTTCAACTCCCGTTCTCTTAGCATTCTAACGATTTATTATAGATTGTTTCTGTTTAAATTTAAATAAATATTTTATACCAAATTACGAGTCTTTTCGCATAGACATTCCCATTTTCAGAAAAACAATATGTCGATATGCTTGATTACATTGGAAAACCCATGCGTTTCCGCATGGGTTTTTATAATACTATTGATCTAATTTTAATTTCTTTAATTGCTCAGCCAGTGCGTTATTGATTGGTTCTTCCACTTTCTTTTGTTTCTTCATATATTTAGACACATCGTGCTTACTGGCTTTCTTTTGATTGGATTGTGATTTGCGTTTTTCGAAAACAGACAGTTTTTCTCTATGGCCGCACACACAAGCAAAGATTTTGCCATCGCCTTCTCCGCGCAGCTCGAGCTTTTTATGACAGTTCGGGCAGCGTGCGTTTGTTTTCTTCGCCACATTTTTACGGTGGCCGCATTCTCGGTCTTGGCACACGAGCATTGTGCCATGTTTTCCATTTACTTTCAGCATCAGTTTTCCGCAGTCCGGACAATGGGTGCCAGTGACATTGTCATGCTTAAAGGTTTGGTTCGTTTGTTTGATTTCAGATACGGCTTGTTTTGCATAGGACTTCATTTCACTCATGAATTGAGAAGCCTTCAGCTGTCCTTTTGCGATTTTAGAAAGCTTTTGTTCCCATTCCGCTGTTAACGCAGGAGACTTTAAGTCTTCAGGCACTAAGGAGAGCAGCTGCTTCCCTTTCGATGTGATGAAAATGTCTTTGCCCTTTTTCTCAATTAAGAAACTGTTAAACAGTTTTTCAATGATATCGGCTCTTGTGGCCACTGTCCCTAGTCCGCCTGTTTCACCAAGGGTTTTCACTAAATCCTTTTCCTGATTCTGCATAAATGCAGCTGGGTTCTCCATAGCAGATAGCAGGGTTGCTTCATTAAAACGAGCAGGAGGTTTCGTTTCTCCTTTTGTTTCTTTCAGCTGGCGTACTTCAAGTGATTGCCCTTCGGAAAGTACCGGCAGATGCTGATCTGCTTCGGCTGATTCCTCGTCTTCATAGGATTCATCGTACACAGCTTTCCAGCCGGCTGATTGCACAGTTTTTCCTTTTGCTGTGAATGTTTCACTGCCTATTTTGGCGATCACCGTTGTTTCCTCGTATTCAAAAGGATTCATGAGTACAGCAAGGAATCGTTTGGCAATCAGATCATATAATTTACGCTCTTTATCACTTAATGCACCAGGATACAGTTCTTCCTCGGTTGGAATGATCGCATGGTGATCTGACACTTTTGCATCGTTGACAAAGCCTTTGTGTGCTTTCACGCCTGATTGTAAAATGCGGTTCACATGCTGAGCGTACGGTCTGACATTCATTCCTTTTAATCGATCTTTTAATGTAGGAACGATATCCGCTGAAATAAATCGTGAATCTGTACGCGGATATGTTACAAGCTTATGCTGCTCATACAACCGTTGAAGCGTAGATAATGTTTCTTTCGCTGAGAAGCCGTAGCGTTTATGCGCATCACGCTGCAATTCAGTGAGGTCGTACAGCCCTGGAGCAAAAGCTTTTTTCGCTGTTTTTTTCAATGCATCGATCACTGCTGGTTTTCCTTTGCAGCCTGCCAAGCGCTCTTTTATGACATTCTCTTGGAATGTGCGGTTTTGCTTTGTTTTGGCATCCTGCCACGTCAAGGTAAGTCCATCTACTTGTGCAGTCATTCCATAAAACGGCTTCGGCTGGAATTGCTGAATGTCTTCTTCTCGTTTGGCGATCATGGCAATCGTTGGTGTTTGTACCCGTCCGCAGGAAAGCTGCGCATTGAACTTGGTCGTCAGCGCTCTTGTTGCGTTGATCCCTACAATCCAGTCTGCCTCAGCACGTGCAACCGCTGAGCGGTACAGATTATCATATTCTCTGCCGTCTTTTAGTCGTTTGAAGCCTTCTTGAATGGCTTTGTCCGTAACAGATGAGATCCATAGTCGTTTTAGCGGCTTTTTCACATGCGCTTTTTCAAGAATCCATCTTGCGACAAGCTCCCCTTCACGTCCAGCATCTGTTGCGATGACAATGTCTTTTACATCTTTTCTTGCAAGCTGTGCTTTTACTGCTTGGAATTGTTTTCCTGTCTTTTTCATGACGACAAGCTTGAGCGGCTCTGGAATGATCGGCAAATCCTCTAAACGCCAGGATTGAAATTCTTTTCCGTAGCCTTCTGGATCAGCCAGTGTGACCAAATGGCCAAGGGCCCACGTGACAATGTATTGATCTCCTTCTAAAAAACCATTTCCTTTTTTATGACACTTCAGTACACGCGCTAAGTCACGTCCTACTGAAGGTTTCTCTGCTAATACAACTGTTTTTGACACTAGATTTCACATCTCTTTCTTCTATCCATCCTTTTATTATAGCAGACGTGGAGATGCGGTTCTAATAACGGATTATTTCTTCAAACGCGTGATAATTTCGTTTGTGATTTCTTGTGTTTGATAAGCCCCGCCGATGTCTGCCGTTAAAAAGCCGTCTGCTGTGACTGACTCGATGATTTCGAGCAGGTGTGTACCTAGTTCTTCCTCTCCGAAATGATCAAGCATGAGTTTAGCGGTCCAAATTTGACCGATTGGGTTGGCAATTCCTTTCCCTGCAATGTCTGGGGCTGATCCGTGTACAGGCTCAAACATGGATGGATATTTGCCATTTACATTGATGTTGGCGGCAGGCGCCACGCCAATACTTCCCATAATCGCAGCCCCAAGATCAGTTAAAATATCGCCAAATAAATTGCTGGCAACAATCACATCGAATTTCTCTGGTCTTGTCACAAAGAAGGCTGAGAGCGCATCAATGTGCTGCGAGTCTGCTGTCACCTCTGGATAATCCTTTGCTACGTCTTGAAACACTTCATCCCAAAATGGCATTGTATGAACAATTCCATTCGATTTGGTTGCACTTGTCACATGCTTTCGTCTTTTTTCTGCTAATTGAAAAGCAAAGCGCATGGCTCTATCTGTCCCTTTTCTGGAGAAAACAGCATTTTGAATGGCAAGCTGATCTTCCCCTTGATAGATGCGGCCTCCGATTTCACTATATTCGCCTTCACCGTTTTCTCTTACAACAAGAAGATCGAAATCCTTTGGCTGAGCAAGCGGGGAGCGAATACCGCTCAGCTGTTTTGCAGGTCTAACGTTAATCACCTGCTCAAATTCACGTCTAATTTTAATCAGCAATCCCCAAAGCGATACATGATCCGGCACTAAATTGGCATCTCCGACTGCCCCTAAGAAAATGCTGTCAAAGGCTTTCAGTTGTTCCAATCCATCCTTTGGCATCATTTCGCCATGCTCTAAATAATATTCACAGCTCCACGGAAAATCCTGAAAGGTGAAAGACAGCCCGCCATGCACATCTGATATCGCTTTCAAAACTCGGATGGCTTCAGGCACAACTTCCTTTCCAACCCCGTCTCCTGGAATTGCTGCAATTGAAACATGCTTCATTGATTTTTCCCCCTTCGTCATCGGTCGACCGTCGACCATTTAATTCGAGTTTACTAGAGAGTGTCTGTTCTTACAATGGACAAAAGACGCTTTTTTGATCAAAGCGCCTTTTTATCCTGCATCAGCACACGGGGCTTCTGTTTCTTTCTTCCCGCACTTTTTTTATCTGAAAGCAGCAAACCTCCTAAGGTCAGTACCGTTCCAAGCGCAGACATGAAGGTCAATCTCTCGTGAAGAACGATCATTGAAATGACCATCGTAATAATGGGCACTCCATAAATATACACACTCGATTTCACCACACCGAGCGTTTTCACAGAAAAGCTCCATGTCAGAAAACAAATCGCAGATGCGAAAAGGCCTAAAAACAGCAAGTGGAAGGCAAACGATGGATTCGTCAACCGTTCCCAGTCTAAACGAATTTTAAAATGCCAGATCAGTGGAATCATCCATAGCAGTCCGTAAAAGAAGACACGCCTTGTTACCTGAATGATATGGTAGCCATATTGGTTGATCATCTTCGATAAAATGGAATAGAATGCCCAGACGATAGTGGCCGTTAATGCTAACGCATCACCGAGTGGATTCAATTGAAACGTCGCCATTCCATTCATGCTGATCAGCACGATTCCCGTCATTGCGATGAAAAAGCCTATGAAAAACCGGCTGTGCAGCGGCTCATCTTTTAATAAAAAATAAGCCAATAGAAAAGAGAAGAATGGGACAACGGAGCTGATGACACCTGCATTCGAAGCGAACGTATAAGTAAGTGCGACATTTTCTAAAAAGTAATATAAGACCACACCGCATAAACCTGCCAGCGCAAACATCCCTTCATGCTTTTTATTTCGCACCTTCATGGTGACTGGATAGATGATCACCAGAGCCAAGTACCCTATAAAAAAACGGAAAAATAAAATCTCTGTTGGAGAAAAAGCCGTTAATAATATTTTGGTAGAGATAAAGGTGGATCCCCATAAAAAAATGGTGAACATGGCCGCTAAATGACCAAGCAGCTGTTTATTTTTCATCAGCTGTTACCTGCTTTACAAAAATTTGCTGATACTGCCCTGGCGTGAGCCCAATAAATTCTGAAAAGAAATGACTGAAATGACTTTGATCAGAAAATCCAGCGGCAGCAGCCGCATCTACAGGCTTCACTCCTTGGGCGAGAAGTTCCTTCGCATAGTTCACTCTGACTGTCTGTAAATAACGGTACGGTGTAATCCCTCTGAACTTTGTAAAAGCACGCAGCAATGAATATTTGTTCATGGACACAAGCTCACCTAAGTCATCTAACGAGATATTTTCCGTGAGGTGTGTTTCGATATATTGCTGTACGTCTTGGACTTTTTGTTCGTTGGCATGTGCGGCTGATACTTTTTCCCCTGATGTATCAGCATAGGCTTCAATCAATTGTTTCATCAAGAAATAGAAGGTTTCCTGTTTATTCAAAGCAGGCGCTTCTTCTGTGATCATTTGATGTAGATCATATAACGGCTTTGTTCGTTCACTTTTTGAAAACACAGGGGCTTTAAAATGCGGCTTGTGCTGAAAGATTTTTTCCAGCACCTCAGCTTCAATATTTAAGCAGCGATAATCGAGTGTCCTGTGATCAATTTGTTCACATGCGTGATTATCATACGGATTGAAAAGAAGAATATCACCCTTTTCAATGATGTATTCTTGATTTTGGCAGATCAAACGTCTTTGACCGTCTTCAATAAATCCAATCACATAATATGTATGAAAATGATTCGGGAACTTTTGCATGATGCCATGAAAGCGATACGCCTCTATTTGCAAGTCTTGATCAAAATGTACAGTTCGTTCCTCTTGTGTGTTCATGTTGATCCCTCTTTTCACTGAACTGATCATTAGTGTAGCACACCCTTTTTCTCTTGGATTGTACGATATTGACTTTTCGATGCAGGCTTGCCTAGAGGGAAAAACTTGGATAACATGAGACAAAAGATGATGAATAAAAGAGGGAATGATGGGATGAATTCATTCGGGATGGAAAGACCAGCACCGTATCACATGCAATTTTATGAACAGCTGAAGCAAATGATATTTGATGGCCAGTTTCAGCCAGGAGAGCGCATCAATGAAACACAGCTTGCCAAACAATTTGGCGTAAGCCGATCACCGGTAAGAGAGGCGATGAGGCTGTTAGAAAAAGACGAGCTCTTAATCGCAGATCATCGATCAGGCTATTCCGTCTATACGTTAACAGAAAAAGATGTCGAGGAGCTTTATCAAATTCGGGTGGCTTTAGAAACACTTGCTGTTGAGCTTGCCTGTAAGGAAGCCTCGCAAAGAGAAATGGATGAAATTGAGCAGGTTCTCACGCAGGCGGACGAAGCGATCAAGCAGCAGCTGCCATCTAAAGAGATCGTCCAGTTACATGAAGCCTTTCACCAAAAAATCATTTTGGCGAGTCACAATGACCGCTTATCCAAACAATTGAATCACGTGAATGCACTCATTCACTATTGCCGCATCTTCCATTTTAGCGGCGGGGCTCGTGCTGAAACCATTCAAAGAGAGCATACAGCCATCTATTCTGAAATAAAAGAGCGCCGCTCCATAGAAGCGGTTCAAGCAATGACAGAGCACTTATTACATGATGTTATGCACTTAAAGCAAGTACTCTCTAAAACAAACAAAGAATAAAGGGCTTTTCCCATTTTTTAAGCATTCCATGAACATATTTTGAATTTTTCGTAGATTTTAGCATGTCCAGACGATCTTTCGTTTATATTAGAAGATGAGAAACTAGCTTTTATACAGGAGGATTTGTATATGCATACAAGTATTAGCCGTCTTCGACAGGCGGGTTTTATTGAGGGTATGTCTCTTTTAACCCTTCTTTTAATTGCCATGCCTCTAAAATATTTTGCGGATATTCCGATGGCAGTCACTATTGTAGGCTCTCTTCATGGCGCATTGTTTGTCATCTATATGCTCGTTTTGGCATATGTGACTTTTAAAGTTCGCTGGCATTTGAAATGGTCCATCGCTGGTTTTTTTGCGGCTTTCATTCCTTTCGGTAACTTCGCCTACGATAAGGTGCTCCGCCAATATGATACAAAAGCTTAATCAAAAAGGGCTAAAACGACATTCGTTTTAGCCCTTTTTTTCACGCTGGGGAACGCTTTTTTATATCGATGCATATTTCACAATGGCTGCTTGACGCGTCATGTCGTGATACGCCACCCATAATTCATCACCAGGCAAGACGCTAGTGATTGGATCGATTGGCTGTTTCACTTCATACATCATGCCATTTCTCTCAACCTGAATGATTGCTAACGGCAGATTGCCGATGACGCTAGCAAATTCAACATTGGTCACTTTTGCACTTCCTTGTTTCTCTTGCATGAGACCCATTTCTCTATCCAGCTCTTCTTTTTTTGTCTGGATCGTGATTTGAGTGCCGGCTGTGACCTGCATATGATCAGGGATGAATTGGCTGACCGTTTTTGTGATGGACTCATCGCCGTTTGAAACCGACACATCAAGCTGAATAGGCTTTTGTTCATGGATGGCCACTGGATATTGCTTCACACGCTGAATCGTTCCTGTTAACGTCACATCTTTCCCCGATCGATTCCGCACTTCATGGCCATAGGATGCCATTTTGAGCTGGCCGTTGATATCGACAAGATCGGCTTTTTCTCCTGTTCTAAATTCAAAACCGGCGGCTTGAATCATCGGAATGATATACGTTTTCTGATCTAATTCAAATGTGAGTGATAAGACGGTGCCTCGTCCTACAGTTCCATATGATTCTATGTTTCTTAAAACAGCGCCTTTGATAAACTTTGGCTCGCTTGGCTGCGAGAAGTCACCCTCTTTTAAGAGCATCGCTTTTTTCTTCTTTGGATCATAGTGAATGACAATACGCTGTCCCGGCTGTGGTATCTGGGTGTAGGATACAACCGTTTTAACCGTCTTTTCTATGCGCTGCCCTTCATATTCAAATTGAAGCCGCATGCTGACAACTGGCTGTTCGTTAATGTAGGTGCCCGTTTCTTTAACAGACACAATATTGGCTTCTAATGTGACACTGTCCTTTATCTTGTTTCTCCTCACCAGTCTCAAAATCGGCGGCAGGAAGATCGCTAGCACAAATAATAATAGCGGGATCAAGATCCATATCGCCCAGTTAAGAATGAGCGGTCCGCCCTTCATAACATATTGCGTAAAGGTATCAACAGACGTTTGGTGGGCCGGACTGGCGTTTTCAATTGAGATGACCTTTTGCAAAGGAAATTCCTTTAGCTCTTTGCTTTTCGTCTCAAATGCACCCGTTAATTGATTTTCGAATGAATAATAGAGCCAGTCGCTCTTCACATTTTTATTGAAAGAGAGCCCTTCTCTTTGTAAAGATTCATATGAAAACGACTGCAAAAGCTTGCTGGCAGACGTCGCCTTATTCGTGCGATGGTTATATATATAACCTGTCAGATTGCCTTTTGCTTCGTCCTTTGCTGTAGAGCCTGCAAGAAGAACTTCTTCTTCATTAAGCTGGTAAATAAAGGTTTGATAAATCGGCTTTGGTGTTGGAACGACTTCCCCAAGCCTTCCCTCTGCATTCACTTTCCTTGCCCTTTTTGGATAGTTAGATTCGACAGCGACTGCAAAGTTTTGTGATGTCCCGATTGTTTTCTCCAGCTGCTGCTCCACTTTATCTTCAATGAGACTGAACGGTTCAGCGTTTTTGGAGACATAAACCCCAAGCTGTTGCTTCTCGTTTGAGATTCCGCTGACATACGCCTTCTGGTCATTTTTCAAAGCCAATTCAAACATAGGAATTGGCGTCTGCCCTCTAAAGGAATTCATGACGACATCGATAGAAACGGGTCTTGCTGGCAGCTTTAGATCGTTTAGATTGTGCACATGAAACTGACCATCCTTCAGCTCACCGATGACTGCAGCGGCACCATCCATTTCTCCTGTAAATACGAGCCGTCCATTCCATTGGTATGTATTCGTTTTTAGAAATGAGGGAATCTGCAGGGTATTTTGAACGAGCTTTTTCTTTTCTCCGCTTGGTGTTAGTTTCTCGATCAACAGCTGCCCGTCTTTATTTTTTAAAGTCAGTAAGAGATTGTTTCCTTGAATGGATGGTAGCATTTCATGAAACGTATCACTTTCTGTGGTCCATTCACTAATTCTTTTTCCTGATTGAGGATCATACATTGCAAAATGGAGCTGCTGGTCTTTTGATACAGCACTCACCACTCGTTTTCCTTCATCAAATGTAAACATTCCTTTGACGTCATACTCTGTTACTTTCCCATCTGACAAATCATCTTGGTAATGGTTCCACACCAAGACACTAAGAATGATCGCTGGAATAAAGAAGACAATATATCTGAGGAAGATGATTGGTATTCTTTTCACTTGATCGCTTCCTTTCATGAGGTTCCTTAAACTTATACGTCAGTACAGCGAAAATGTTTCATGCTAGAAGAATACCATCAAAGCCTCTGAAATCCATATTTTACAAACTTTGTTGTTTACGATAAAATCCAATCAGATTCAAAAAAGGAGTTATCTCATTGGATAAGCTATCATCAATCATTCTAGCGGCTTGGCTGCGTGTCCCTCGCTGGTTCAAGCAATGGGTACTCGTATCCATTTCCATTTTCTTTTTTTATATGTGTTTTGTAAAGGGGCTGACTAGCTGGCACACCTTGCCGCCTGTCACATTGCTCTCATGTGTGATTGGTTCCTTCATCATTTGGCTGATGTGGCTTAAGAGGCAAAAAAATAAGTGAAAAGAGGAAAATGATGAAAAAATTGATTCTATATTTTGCGATCTCTTTTGTTCTTCAATTCATTTGGTTTGGTCTTGTGCATCCAAATAGAGGCGTGACACTGCTGGATATGTTCATGTTTTCTATTTTGTTTGCGGTCATGTTCTTTTTTATTGAGCGGATTTGGCGGTATCAGAAAAAAGGACAAAGTAAATGATCATGAAGCTCGCTTTATTCACTCTGATTATTTGTGCATTTATCGGCCTGCTTTTAGTGTCAAACCCTTTTGGGGCGGACGCTATGCGAATGGTTGCGACCTTTGTTTTTCCTTTTCTTGTGCTCATTGGTTTCGGGGTTCTATTGTTTGACCTAATGAAAAAGGCTGCCAAATAGATGGCAGCCTTTTCCTTACTCTTTTCATGCAAATAAATAATCAATGTTTAATCTCCGTTACGGAGTGTATGAATTAAGATTCGATCATATCAGTGTGTCATATGTGTTCCGAGTGAACCTACGTTTGAAAGTAAACGCCATGGAAGTTCTGGATAACAAGACAACGAAAGCCCTACCTCTCATTCGTCCTTACGGCTCCGAAGCCGTGCCAGTGTGAATTGTAAATCAAAACGTCTTTTTTCCATTCTTCCGCTCTTATAGGGGGGCGGTGGCAGAAGGAAAAGAATAAGTTTGTTCGCTTTGACAGCGTCTCGTTCTTATCAAGTAGAAGCTCTATTGCTTCTCATTATGTCATAGAAAAAAGAAAGTTTACTTTCTTTATTTATTTGCTTATTTCAACACTTAATATCAAACTATAACACATTCCCCCTGCTTGCGCAAGTGTTAAAGTGATAATTCTGCTGGTGTACGGCTTCCTTCATTCATATAACGAATGGAGGCTGGGTCAATCTTCAGGATCACTAGATTTGGGTCATCTTTTCCTTTAAACCATTTCTCCATCTCATCAGACCAAAGACGGTCAATCAGTTCCGGATCGTCGGTTAATGCTGCGGTGCCTGCAATCTCTGCATACGTATCACCGAATCCTTCGCCTGAATATCCAATGAGAATATGAACATTCGGGTTTTTTTCAATTTCTTCTGCTTTATGTGTTTCTTTACTCGTTGGTGTATATAACGTCAGCCCTTCATGGAAAAAAGTCATATAGCGGGTATGCGGCTTATCCTGTTCAACAGTCGCTAGTGTTCCCACCTTTTGTTCATCTAACAGGTTTAATACCTTTTGTTTTAATTCTCCTTGAGACATATCGTTTCACTCCTTCAAAATTTCATCCGTATACGTAGGTTTCCACGACAGCCCATTCATTAAACAAAGAAATGTGTTTTTCATAAAAAGAGACCTTCTGGCTGATGCTATAAAAAACAGGTTCAATGAAGGGAGAAATTGAACATGCATCATGAAACGATGTTTCATTTGAGCTCACTTGTCATTGCGGCAGTTGTTGTAGGCATAATCGTATGGTCTGTCATATCTGTGCAGAAAAATCGCAAGAAATACTAAAAACACCGCCCAATCAAAGCTGGGCGGTGCCGCGGTAGATCATGTATTCATAAAGGAACCGCCATTGACATGAAGTGTCTGTCCTGTCATATAAGACGATTCGTCAGAAGCCAGCAGTACAAAGCAGCCGACATGCTCAACAGGCTGTCCTGGTCTTCCCATCGGAGTTTCTGCTCCGAAGCTTTCCACACTGTCTTCATCAAATGTAGATGGAATGAGCGGCGTCCAAATTGGACCTGGCGCTACACCGTTCACTCGAATCCCATCTTTCACAAGCGATTGTGCCATAGAACGCGTAAAGCCGTTAATGGCTCCTTTTGTTGCCGTATAATCAATCAGCACTGGGTTACCTCTATATGGGTTAATGGATGTTGTGTTAATAATGGAGCTTCCCGGTTTTAAATAATCCAATGCCTTTTTCGTAAAATAGAAATAGGAATAGAAGTTGGTTCTAAAGGTTTGGTGAAGCTGTTCACTCGAAATATCTTGAATACGTTCTTGCGGATGCTGTTCAGCCGCATTATTTACTAAAATGTCTAATTGACCAAAGGCTTCAACTGTTTTTTCTACTGCTTTCTCACAAAAGGCTTCGTCACCGACATCTCCTGCAATCGTTAAGCATTTGACGCCTTCTTGTTCTACACGTTTTTGCGTATCCTCTGCATCCTCATGTTCATTTAAATACACAATGGCAACATGTGCACCTTCCTTTGCATAGGCAACAGATACTGCCCGTCCAATTCCACTATCTCCACCTGTAATCAGTGCCACTTTTCCTTTTAGCTTGCCAGAACCTTGATATGATTCATCCTCAAAGATCGGCGCTGGATTCATTTCTCTTTCACTGCCTGGCTGCTGATCCTGCGTTTGGCGCGGAATGCCATTTGTTAAATAATCACGTAAATCCATGTGTAAGCTCCTCCTTGATTTGTTGATGTATCCTTTCATTACCACCTCATTTTTTCACTCAAACATCATGAAGCTGTATTGATGTGTTCCCGAAAATCAGCATGTTTGAAGAGGGGAAAAATCGGTTACATGATCATCAAAAAGGAGCGTTCTCACATGCTGTCTACTATTTCGAAAACCTTTAGCAGACCAAAAGGCTGGCTCGGAAGCATTGCTGGACTCATTATGGCAAATGAAAATAAAGCATTGAATCAGTGGGCCATCCGCCACTTAGATTTGACAGATGGTGAAAACATTCTGGAAATTGGCTATGGACCCGGCTACAGTATCAAACATATGCTCAAGCATTATCAAGACCTTCACATTGATGGGCTGGATGCTTCTTCCACCATGCAGGAGCAAGCACAGTCCCGCGTCAGCAAACGGGCAAAAGACAAACAGGTTCGTCTGTATGTCGGCAAAATCGAGAAAACACGTCTTCCCGGAGAGCAGTATGACAAAGTACTGTCTGTTAACAATTTTACGATTTGGGATGATCCAAAAACGGGCTTACTCAATCTTTATCACACCTTAAAACCAGGCGGGACACTCGCTATTGTGATGCAGCCAAGAGAAAAAGGAGCTGACGCCAATCGGACAAAAGAGATGGGTGAAAACATATTAAATGACTTGCAGTTTGCAGGGTTTGACGAATTTTCTATTGAGTATGAAGAAATTCGCCCTACCCTTGCTGTCTGTGTCACAGCAAAAAAGCCGAGAAGCGAATAAGCTCTCGGCCTTTTTCTTACCACTTTGCCTCTTTGACAAATTGATAGAAAAGCTGATGTAATTTCTGTTCAATGTTTTCCTTTGTTCCTTGTCCATAAAGCGCCATGCTTTCTTCACTTTCAATGATGGATGAACTGATCAGACTAAACATTTCTGACCCTTCCTTGCCAAGCTCTTGCGGCGCCAGCATCATGAGCATTCTTGACATCTGCTGCTGCCCGCCATCCATGCTTTTAACCTCGTATGCCTGATCAAGATCATAAATATGAAAGATTGGTTCCTTGATGAATGTATGCTTTAAATGGTAAAGAGCAAATTCAGTGCCAGGTATGCCTAAGCCGCCTTGCTGTTCACGTTCCAAAAGGCCGCCCGCCACATCATCTGCATGTATGATAAATCCTTCCTCTTCAAGCTGACGAAGCAGCTGCCTAATGGTTTCATCATGCTGCGGCATCGTCTCTCTTTTTTCGATGGTAAAATGGGACAGGATGCTGCGAATCACAAACATATAATTCGTCACCTGCTCTGCCACCGCCATCATATCAACGGTTTCTTGCGCCAATTCTTCGGGAGGTTCTTTTATTCTTTTTTTCTCGATGATATAAGGAATCTTCCGTTTAATATGAGCCTTCACACGCATAGCATCATCCTCGTTTAAAAGCGGGCTGACCATGATGTAATCGATATGCTCATATGGGATCGGAACGGTCGAGACAATCATGTCATAGCTCGATGCATCGATTTCCTTTAGCTCCATCAAAGAGGATAGATCGAATTTGGCGATCTCCGGCAATTCTTTTTTCAACCGGGAGGCGAGCATTTTCGAGGAACCAATCCCGCTTGAGCAAACAACCAGCGCATGAATTTTTGTTTCTTCTTTTTTGATTTCAAGCACTGAGCCAAAGTGAAGCACAAGAAAGGCAATTTCATCCTCTGGAAATTCAATCTCTGGAAAGAAACGCTCGACTCCTTCTTCAATCGCCATAAACAGCAAAAAGTAGTCTTTTTTAATTTGTTGTGTGAGCGGATTATAGATTCTCATCTTTTCCTTTAGACGGTTCATGGCAGGCTCAAGATGAGACACGAGCCCCTCATACAATGAATCATTTTCATTGAGATGATAGCCGGTTTTATTTGAAATAAAATCAATGAGCTTTTTCGTTCTCAGCGCTATATCCAGCTCAATTTCATCAATACGGTATTCAGTCTGAAAGCTGCGATTTGCGCTGCGAAGGTGGATGGTCATATATCCGACCTCCGCTTCAGGGATCTCCACATTAAACATGCGTTCAAGCGCTCTTGCCATTCGAAGTGATGATTCAAATTCCTTCGTCCGCTTTAATTCCAGCAGCTCCTCCTCTTCCATTCGAATGGTTTCCCCAAGCTGAATACGTTCGATAGCATAGGTTAAGTGAACAACAAGTGCAATATAGGCACTATCAGATAAGGAGAGTGACAGTCGATCTTTCAAATGAAAGAGCAGCCTTTCTACCTTAAGCAGCTGTCCTCTGCTGACAACGCCAAACACCTTTTCCGTTGCTTTCGTTCGATGTTTGATATTCATTTCAATCGTTTCTAAAAACAATTGAATGTCGAGCCGGTCAACAATGAGATTGCCGACAATTTTTCGTTTTGCTTCCTCCGGCCCTTTTAATTCAATGCCGTACCCGCGCTTGCGGATAAGCTGCAAACCGTATGGAGCAATCCACTCCGTCAGTTCATCTAAATCATAGCTGATCGTCGCATTTGTTACCTGCAAGTCAGCTGCGAGTGTGTATAATTTCACCGGTTCCTTCGCTTCAAGCAGCGCACATAGAATTAAGAGCTTTCGTTCATCTGAGCTATATTCGATTTGATCCTCATTTGACATATGAGCAAGAAGCCGCTGTTTATCCTCCTGTTCGCCGACTGCCTTCAAGCCTTTCCCCGGCTGTTTATCTAATGAAAGTTGATAATCTTTCAATATTGGTTTAATGGATTTTAGTTCTCTATGGATCGTTCTAGTACTTACCTGAACAGAATCGGCTATCTCACGAATGGTGACATAACGATTTTGCTGAATGATGTATTTAATGACTTTCTGTTCTCGTGCCGTTATGTACATGAAATGCCTCCTTCTGTATAAATAGGTCTATTGTCACACCTTAATATAAAACGCTTTCAACGAGCATTGCAATCTTTAGTTGATCTGACTTTGGCACAGCGGCTATGACAAAATATAAACAAGGGATCATCAGACACTTCTCCAAAATGACGGTCCATAATCCTTTTGATGAAATTGAACCTTTTGTTCTTGAAAAGGCAGTGAACCCCCCGCTTTTAAAGAATAAGTCGGATTGTATACTGGAGAGCCAAAGCAATAATCGATTGTGCCTTCTTCTGGACGGAACATGACGGTTCGCATCGTTCCAAACAGCTCCTCATAATTGTGCACAGCCAGACCATCAGGATATTCTGTCTGGAACAGTTTCACAAGAGAATCACTTGATCGTTGTTCTTTTAACGCTTCCATTAACATATCGTATCTGACCACAGAATGATGTTTGGTCATCCCTTTTGCTGTTTGATCAGCTACCGGATGATTTGTTGCCGCAATATAACCTCTCTCCGGTCTTCTCACTCTTTTTTGACCATCAATGATTTCAATCACAGCCGCCTCTCCTTTTCGATCCGCAAGCATGATGTGAACATTTGAGGCAACGGGCATTTCCTCGATAGAGCGAATGGCTTCCTCGACCGTTTGATAGGTTTCCAGAACAGAGCGAATCACATGATACACCTGCAAACCGGCGACTGCTGGGGGCTTTAAACCGGGTTCATTGCCAACCGGCGGACCGCAAGCAGAGAAAGTTACAGAAAGACCATGCTCATTCATCCCATCAGATCTGCCAAACAAGAGCAGCGACGAGCCTGTATGATATGCCGAGCCTTTTACATGTGTCGTCACAAGACGCATATCATCAAAAATCGGGGAGAAATCATAGTTACGAAGCATGACCGTTTGTTGACCTGCCGCCATATTCCCCTGCCTCACACAGTGGGAACAGCCTGGCTGAAGATGAGATGAATAGAAAAAGGTCAAATAACGCTCATCTAATTGCATTTCATCACAAAACCCAGCAAACTCTTCATCTAATTGAGGAAGAAAGGGACGGATCAGCTGCTTCGTTTCTTTCACAGCCTGTTGTGTTACCGGTTCTGTCCGAATATATTGTGTCTTTAGCAGCGGGTTCTCCTTAAGCCAGACAGCCTGCTGTTTTCCCACTTCATAAGCCGTTCCAGTCATCTCTTGAAAATATGCACTAATCTCCTCCATGCCTCCACACCTCTTTCGCCTTCGTTTCTTTTATCATATCGAAACCGTCATATATTGAAAAGGATGAAAAAAACTGCAATCCCACGGATTACAGCTGTTTACAGTATACCTTAAACAATGCTTCTGCCATTGCTTCATACCCCTTAGGATTCGGATGAAATTGATCAATCGATAAGTAGGCTCTTTCATGCCCTTCAAACGCTCGGTACACATCCACAACTTCTACATGCGGATTCGCAGCAAGCAAACGAAGTTGTTGATTATATTGCTGAAGCCACCGCCCGGCTATTGGTATTTGCGGAAATGGATTATATAAATTCATGAAATATACGTAGTAAGGCTGATGCTGCCCTTTTTTGATCTGAGCAATTTCTTGAATCATCTTGCTAAAATTCGCCTGACAATGTATGACTGCTTGCAGCAGTTTCTTTTCATCTTCACCTTCTTCATACTGCTGAACAGCTTGAACAAGGTCATTCCCACAGCCTGTGATGGTGATGATGTTTGCTGCTGCAATCGCACGTCTCACCTCTGACCGTTTGAAGAGCTGTAAAATCTGATCAGTCGTTAACCCTGATTTTGCAAATACGGACAGCTCGACCGGTGCATGTGTCTTTTTTTCAAGCATCCACCAAAATCGCTGAACAAATCCTCCGCCAAATAAACGTGCCCCCACCCCAACTGTTAAGGAATCTCCAATCGCAACATAGGATCGTCCCACTCTTATCCCTCACTCTCTCCTGCCTTCTCTTATATATACGAATTCGGAGAACAGTTGCTTGTAGCAGATGACTTAGGGGCATCCATCTATTTTTGAGATGCAGTGCCTTTACAAACTCTTTACTTGCGATATCGAACGATTTTTTGTTCAATAAGAGTAGGCTTTTTACGCTGAAAACTGCGTGTTTACGCGTTCCAGAAAAATTTACAAACTTTTTATCTTGATTTCGAGACTTTATACCTTGACTTCAAACTACATTGTGATTACAATGAAAATATCAGTTTTCATGTAACTGTGCTTGTTACATCTTTTTCATAGCATTCCAATATGATTAAAGATGCCACATATTCAGTGTATCATTGGGATACGCTAAAAAAATAACCGAAACAGAAAGGATTGAATGAACATGGCAAAAGTTTTATACATCACTGCACATCCGCATGATGAAACAGTTTCTTACAGTATGGCTACTGCTAAGGCATTTATCGAATCTTATAAGGAAGCAAATCCAAGTGACGAGGTTGTACATATCGATTTGTACAAAGAAAACATCCCTCACATTGATGCAGATGTATTCGCTGGCTGGGGCAAACTTCAATCTGGCGCTGGTTTCGATACACTTTCAGCTGAAGAGCAAGCGAAAGTTGCTCGTCTAAACGAATTAAGTGATCAATTCGTTTCTGCTGACAAATATGTATTTGTTTCACCACTTTGGAACTTCTCATTCCCACCAGTTCTTAAAGCATACATCGACTCTGTTGCTGTAGCTGGTAAAACATTCAAATACACTGAGCAAGGTCCTGTTGGATTATTAACAGACAAAAAAGCTCTTCACATCCAAGCACGTGGCGGATACTACTCTGAAGGTCCTGCTGCTGAACTTGAAGCAGGTCACCGTTACCTTGGTACAATCGCTAGCTTCTTCGGAATTCCTTCTTTCGAAGGTCTTATCGTTGAAGGCCACAATGCTGAGCCTGCGAAAGCAGAGCAAATTAAAGCAGATGCAATCGAACGTGCGAAAGCTTTAGGAAAAACTTTCTAATAACTGCACGCAAAAAGCCAATGATCTTTACGGTCATTGGCTTTTTATTTGTTCAGATGAAAATCCTAATTCCCTCGAAATATCACTGGCGGCTTTTTTCACCTGTTTAATTAAGTAAGGTAAGCGTTCTTTTTGATATCCTGCTTCAAATCCTGCAATGCTAATACCTGCTGCCACTTCCCCCAGATGATTGAAAATTGGGGCTCCAATCGCAGCTGTATAGTTTTCAAGCTCAGAATAGCTTAGCGTATATCCCCGTGCATTTGATTCTTCCAGCATGTTTCTTAGGACCTCTTTATCTGTGATGGTCCCAATTCCGATCTTCCCCAGCTCGATTGAGTCAATATAGGCAAGTCTCTCGCTCTCTGGTAAAAAAGAGAGAATACTTCTCGCACAGGCACCCGCATATAGGGGGGACCGTCTGCCGACGGCGGTGTAGAGACGAACAGGCTGCGTACCTTCAATCTTTTCCACGTAAATGGCTTCGTCGCCTTCACGAACAATGAGCTGTACAGCTTCTCCTACTTCATCCCGTAAGCTTTCCATAAATGGTCTTGCAATCCTTCGAATATCAAGGCGGTCCGCCACAAGCTGACCGTATTCAAGGAACATCAAGCCTAATCGATAAACACCCGTTTCTTGCTTTTCTAACAGCCCCATATCAGCTAAAGAGCTCGCCATACGATGAACAGATGTTTTCGGCATACCGGAAAGCTCGATCATTTCATTTAATGTTAATTGATCGTGAGCGATAAACAGCCGCAAAATCTCCATTGATTTCACAACCGTTTTATTTGTGTTTTGCATCTTCTTCACCTTTTCTAAACGAGAATGCTTCCAGCTTGATTCTTGCGGCCAGCTCCCTCAGTTCGGCTTCTTGCTTAAATAACGCCTGCTCTGCATCCCGGTGATCTATTTGTTCAAAATACAGCTTTGCCCCAGGCATCGCCTGTGCAATAAGCGGCAGATCAACAGTTGCTACTTCTCCAATACGCGGGTATCCGCCTGTCGTCTGCCGATCTGCCAGCAGAATAATCGGCTGGCCATCGGGTGGAATTTGAATAGATCCAAAGGCGACAGCTTCTGAGATCAATTCCAGCTTTTCTTTTAAATGAACCGGCTCCCCCTTCAGCCGGCAGCCCATACGATCTGATTGGGGTGTGACCTGATAAGGCTGCTCAAAAAAAGCGGTTTGAGATGTTTCTTGAAAAAAAGAAAGATGCCTGCCTGCCAGCACGCGAATCACTGGCGATTTCAGCAGCGGCAAAAAATGATCATGACTCACTGTCCAATCGGGTGCGCCGTATCCCGCCTGTTTCACTTTATTTTTCAGCCTATCAAACAAATGATCCGCTACGATAGACGGCTCTCCAACAGGCAGAATGTCGCCTTTTTCAAGCGGTCGTCCTTTCAGTCCACCGATTCCTGCTCTGACATAAGTGCTTTTGCTCTGCATGACTGGTGCCACATCAAATCCACCTGCCACAGCAAGATAAACGCGGCAGCCTCTCTTACAAAGACCAAAGGTAATCGTGCTTCCTGATCGAACAAAGAGCGGCTTCCATAATGGTGCCCGCTCTCCATCAATATCAATCTCAACATCAGCACCAGTGACTGCAATGAGCTGATCCTTCTCACATGTGAGCACAGGCCCCGGCCCCATCAACGTGACTTCCAGCACGGCTTCGTTTTCTTGGTTGCCGGTGAGAATGTTGGCGATTCTAAGTGAGAGCGGATCCATGCCGCCGCTCGTTAAGACGCCATACTTTTGATAGCCTTGACGCCCTTTATCTTGAATGGTTGTGTACATCCCTGGCTTGATGACATGAATACTCAACATTCTGCCTCCTTCATGCTGAAAAATTCCTTTTCAGACATTTGGACAAATCTGACCTCGTCCCCTGCTTTCAATAGACTCGGAATTTCATCGTCTGGGCGAAAAAGCGGCAGCGGGGTTTGTCCAATGAGCTGCCAACCCCCGGGTGTAGAAATTGGATAAACGCCTGTCTGCTTTCCTGCAATACCAACAGAGCCTTTTGGAATGGACATTCTTGGTGTTTCTCTGCGTGGTGCTGCGATCTTTTCAGACAGCCCGCCTAAAAACGGAAACCCTGGGGCAAATCCAATCATATAGACAAGGTACGTGCCCGCAGTGTGAATACGCACGACTTCCTCTGGCGTTAAACCATTGATACGGGCAACCTCTTCTAAATCAGGACCCAGCGCTCCTCCGTAACAGACTGGAATGTCAACGATGCGGCGCTTTACCTGAACTCCCTCCTGCCATTTGTCTTCAAGAAGTTGTTCAATGTAGCCTTTGACCCATTCATATGGAGACAGGTCATGTGTTTGAAGCTGGGCCGATTGATGAACGGTATAAGGCTCGTAGAAAACAGTCACATTAGTAAAGGCTTGAACCGCTTCTACATATCCTTCAAATGGGTGCTGTTCAATACATGCAAACAGCTGCTCAACACGTGCATGAATCTCCTCACGTATGTCAGCTCCAGCTTGGATGACGATCGCTGCATCTCCCAGCGGGTGGTAGGTGATGGAATCTTTTATCGTTGAAAAAGCCACTTGAGAACACCTCTCTTTCTACAGTACGCCGAGCTTTTGATCTCTTCGATCTGTGATGAACATATGCCCAGGTGCATGAGTAATCCAATATCGGGTTTTGTATGCATGACAATGGCTTGCGGCGTCACACCACATGCCCAAAACACCGGGACTTCTCCTTCTTTGATCACAGATGGTTCTCCAAAGTCAGGCTGATCTACATCGGAAATGCCAATCATCGCTGGGTCCCCTATATGGATCGGGCCCCCATGCACTGATGGAAATCGAGATGTCACTTGAACACTTCTTGTGACTTGATGCGCCGGAATGGGTCTCATGCTGACCACCATCGGGCCATGAAAGACTCCTGCTTTTTCACAAGCTATATTTGTTTGATACATGGGTACGTTATGACCGTCTTCGATATGGCGGACAGGAATGTCATTTAGCATAAGCGCGTGCTCAAACGTAAAACTGCATCCAATGAGAAAGGCAACCATATCATCCTCCCAATAAGCAGTGATATCTGTCACCTCTTCTTCAAGAATCCCTTTTCGGTAAATACGGTACTTAGGAAAGTCCGAACGAATATCCGCTTGAGGCGCCGACCGTCTTGGCACTGGATCACCTGGGTCCAGTACATCAAGCAAGGGACACGCAGCCGGATTCCGCTGACAAAATAATAGAAAATCAAAGGCAAGTTCCTTTTTGACAATCATTAAATTGGCTTGAGCAAACCCCTCTGCAAAGCCAGCCGTTGGTCCTGTGATCTTTTTTTCGCGAATCAATTCTCTCATCTGTGATGGCTCATATGTTTGATAAGTATTCATCTGAATCAACTCCATAGTTTCGGGATTTCATTAATGATGGTATAGCCGCCCATCATCGCCATAATGACCACAACAAATGCACCAGTCACTGTCAAAAAGAATGGATGCCGATAATCTCCGACAATGTCTTTCTTATACGCCGCAACGAGTAATGTGCCAAGGGCGAGCGGCAAAATCAATGCATTGATCGCTCCAACTAATATCAAGATGTTCACTGGTCTTCCGATCGTAATAAAACAAAGGGTCGAGAGGGCAATAAAGCCAATGATGATACCACGCTGGTTTTGCTCAATTTTTGGTGAGAAGGTTTTGAAGAAAGAAACAGATGTGTATGCTGCTCCAATGACGGATGTAATCGCCGCAGCCCACATAATAATCCCGAACATTTTATATCCGATATTTCCTGAAGCTAATTGAAAAACAGAGGCAGGCGGGTTGGATGGATCTATCTGCAAGCCTTTTGAGACAACTCCTAATGTGGCAAGAAAGAGTGCCACACGCATGACAGATGTAATTAACACACCGAAAATAGAGCTTTTCGTCACTTGCGGCAGTGCTTCCTTCCCCTTAATACCTGCATCCAGCAAGCGATGCCCGCCAGCAAAGACGATATAGCCGCCTACCGTTCCGCCCACAAGTGTCACAATGGATAAAATATCAATCGTCTCTGGGACAAATGTTCTCACGGCTGCTTCTCCAACTGGCGGCGCTGTTGAAATCGCCACGTACAGCATCAGGCCAATCATGACAAAGCCTGCTGCCTGCGTAAAACGGTCCATCGCTTTCCCAGCCTCTTTGATCACAAAGATGAGAATGGCAATCACAGCACTGATCCCTGCGCCGATTCGCGGATCGACACCGAAGATCACCTGAAAACCGAGACCAGCTCCAGCGATATTTCCGATGTTAAAGGCAAGTCCTCCAATGACAATCAAAAAGGCCAGCACATACCCGAGACCCGGGAGCACCATATTCGCTATATCCTGACCTCGTTTTTCTGAAACGGCAATGATGCGCCATACATTTGTTTGTGCAAAAATATCTAATAAAATTGAGATCAAAATGACAAACCCAAAGCTAGCCGCAAGCTGCTGTGTGAAGACGGTTGTTTGTGTTAAAAATCCCGGTCCGATCGCGGACGTCGCCATTAAAAAGGCAGCGCCCATCAGCATAGACCGATTCCCCTTTGGTGCCTTCATTTGTTTGACTTTCTCTGTTTTCATGCTGTTTCCCCCTTTGATGACGATTTTTATTGAAAGGCCTTGAGATGAATCCCGGCTTCTTTTAGCTTCGCTGTAATGGTTTTTGCAAATTGAAGCGCATGGCTGCCGTCTCCGTGAATGCAGACCGTATCTGCTTTGAGCTCGATATCTTCTCCTTGAACTGTACGAACCCTGCTTTCTCGCACCATACGAACAACCTGCTGGACGGCCCGTTCATCCTCTTCAATGAGTGCATGTGGTTCGCGGCGGGATGTCAGCGTCCCATCTGTTTGATACGTCCGATCAGAAAACACTTCATGTGCCACTTGCAGACCTATTCGTTCACCTGCTAACGCAAGTTCACTGCCTGACAGACCAAATAACACAAGGTTTGGATCCACATCATACACAGCCTGCGCAATTGATTCAGATAATTCAGTATTTTCAGCTGCCATGTTGTAGAGGGCGCCGTGTGGTTTGACATGCTGCATCGTGCCGCCCTCGGCCTTGAGAAAGGCTGATAGAGCGCCAATTTGATAGATGACAAGATCATAGGCTTCCTCTGCGGAGATAGCCATTGGACGTCTGCCAAAGCCGGCCAAATCTTGCAAACCCGGATGCGCACCAATTTTAACCCCTTTATCCAGTGCCATTCTAACTGTCTTTCTCATGACCGTTGGATCTCCTGCATGAAAACCGCAAGCAATGTTGGCTGAGGTGACATATTCTAAGATTTGTTCGTCTGCACCGATTGTGTATTGACCAAAGCTTTCTCCCAAATCACAGTTGATATCCACTTGATACATAGAATCCCTCCTTGTTGTTCCGAAATACGGAATATAAAGTCCGAATATTCGAATTTATATTGATTATACCAACTTTGGATAGACTGCACATGAAATTGGCAGAAAACATAACATTCGAACTAGGAGAAAACAAAAAAAGCGAGAGGCAAAGTCCTCTCACTTTTTCTTGTAATGAAGTGCACCTTATTTAGACAGCACCCAATGTTGGATGGCTTTTGCAACACCGTGTTCTGTGTTAGGAGCCGTAATCCAATCAGCCGCCTCTTTCACCACTTCCTGGGCATTTCCCATCGCAATGCCTAATCCGGCTTCTTGAATCATGGCCATATCATTGAGGCTGTCGCCAAGTGACATGACGTTGTCCATCGTACAGCCAATGCGTTCTGCTACTTTTGCAAGAGCTGCCGCTTTGTTAATGCCGGCTGCATTCACTTCGATATTCGTTGGACTTGAGTTTGTGATCTCTAGGTGCTTATTTGTTTTCAATGTATTGAGTACTTCCTCACGAACGTCATCATCATGAATATCAAAGCCAAATTTCAGCCATTCATGGTCATGAATCCGTTCAGGGAATTCACCTCTCCACACCTTATCCACAGTCGAAGCCCAGTAATCGGTTTCGTACCTATTTTTTAAATCCCACATCATTTGGACGTGATCAGGATGCAGCAGATCTCGTTCGATCAGCTGAAAATTTGAATCCCAGATTTCACTTCCGTTTGCTGTCACGAGGTAAGACGATAACTTGAGCGGCTCAACCAGCTCTCGGCATGTCATCAGTGTCCGCCCTGTGCTAATGACCACATGGACCCCTTTTGCTTCAGCTTCTTTAATGGCTTGTTTATTTTCCTCTGGAATGATGTGCTCACTGTTTAACAGCGTGCCATCCATATCAATGGCAATCAATCGGATGTCTTTCTTATGAGCTTGTGTTGACAAATTGAGTACCTCACTTTGTATCGATTTTTGAAACTATCTTTATTTTAATATAAAGAGGAAGCTGGCACAAAGGGACGAGTTTGATCCCATAGAAAAAAGACCTTATTACAGGTCTTTTCACATGTGCTTAGCGTTCACACGCAATGCCGTCTTTGTCGCGGTCAAGCTTCATGTTTTTTTGATAAAGTGCTTTTGATACATATGGCTTGTACTTTGTTTTTCCGCCTTTGTTTTTCGTGTTTTTGCTTTTTGCTACGCCGCCTTTATATACCTTGTTCAGCGCTTTACAGTTTTTGTACTTCACTGTCTTTGCATCTGCTGTGTGGGTGTCGACTTGTGTAAAGCTTAGTAAAAGACCTAAAGACAAGACAGCCACCATGATTTTTTTCAACATGTAAGATCCCCCTATTTTTTCTAATTTTACAATTTTATCATATGTCACCACTTTTTGTTTTTCAAGACTATCGAGCTAAATATTTTGATTTTTTTGGCACGAAATACACCTTATATCCTATATGGTACAATGAGTGGGAAACCTTTCCGTTTTTGACACGTATATGAAGAGAGGAGTTTTTCACATGAAAATGAAATATACCATTTTATATGTAAACGATGTGGAGTCGAGTATTCATTTCTATCAGCAAGTACTTGGTTTCCCAATAAAATTGAGGGTTGAATCCTATGTTGAGTTTGACACTGGAGACGTGACGTTATCGATTAATTCACGCCAAGATGTCAAAGAAGCACTCGGATTGCCTGTCCCTGAAGCAAATCAAGCGTCTCACACGTTTGAAATTGGCTTTGTTGTGGATGATGTGGAGCAAACGATTGCATCAATGAAGGAAAAAGGGGTTTCGATCATCAATGAACCTGCAAAAAAACCATGGGGTCAAACGGTCGCTTATGTGTCTGATCCTGATGGTCATTTCATTGAAATATGTGATGCGGTCTCCTAATGGGCTTTGAAGGGAGTGAATCAGAATGAGAAAAAAACATGCTTTTTTCGCCGGTGTTTGCTCAATGATTGTGATTTGCAGTGCTTTTCATAGTAACAATAAGTGATGTATTCAAGAGTAACGATAGATACCTTCCTAAATGAGACTAGCACTAACTACCAATGTGGAATGAAAAGAAATTTTGTTATTGTCTAAGCTTCTCACTTTCTTTGCACTCTACACAAATATGTGTAAATCATACTTAAAGTCTTTCAAAATATATAAGTAAAAATAAACCTTAAAATAACCTTAAAATTGAAAATATGGGTTTAAAGAGCAGTTTTTTTATTGTATATTTTACTTATAAATTTGAAGGGAGATTTTAGTATGATAAATAAACAAACGTTTAAAACTGTTTTATGTTCTACACTTTTAATTACTGGTATTGGGTTTTCTCAGCAATCTTTTGCTGCAGAATCAAATTCTTTAGAAAAAGAGGCAATAAAACAACACAAAATATCAGGAATGAGCGATAAAGAAATTACTGAATTAATTAAGACCGCTAAAGATGATCGAAAATTCGCTGAAACTAAAGGGGACGAATTATACAAAAAAGATCAAAAAGAGTTCAAACAGCTTGAAACTTCAGGACAAATTGACAAACTTTATCCTAAATATAAAGTAGAGAAAAATAAAATATCTGCTTTGTCTACTAAAAAATCTATGGGCACAAAGGGAGATGTATTAGTTAGTTATGAAATTAACTCTGGAAGCGCCTCAATAGGAGTTGGACATGCAGCAATTGTAGCCCAAAACAGCTCAAATACTGTAGAATCTTGGGCTAAAAGTTATAGCCCAAAGAAGCAAGATGGTGTGAGAAAATACCCGAATACATGGAATACGAAGAAAAAAGTTTATGGTTTATGGGTTAAAGGTTCTTCTAACGCTAAATATATTGGAGCAGCTAAATATGCAGAAAAACAAGCATCAAATAAAAAACCTTATAACTGGAATTTTTTAAACAAAAACACTACTAAAAGTTTCTATTGTTCACAGCTTGCATGGAGAGCATGGAAGAATCAAGGCATAGATATTGATAATATCAAATGGGATACTATTGTCACTCCAATGGAACTTGTAAAGTCAAATAATACTAAGATTTTTAAACATAACAAATAAAATAATTAACTCAAAACAATCGTATTTCTTATACGGTTGTTTTAGTCTTTAAGGAGATGTCTATAAATGTTTAGTAAACGTATCTTTTTAAGTATATTTGTTATTTTAATTTTATCAGCTTGTACAGCCAATAATTCAGAAAATAACCCAAAAGAGAAAAAATTCACCAAAATGAAGGATACATCATTTATTATTTCTCTGTCCAATACATTAAAATCCGGTACTGAAATAATTTACTTTGATAGTAAAGGAAATAGTATAAAAGATAGTTTATTGAATTCTGGTTATAGTATTATATCCAGCACACAAAGCAAGGATAATATTTATTTTAATAGCAGTCGAAGTAATGATTATTTTACCATAAACAAAAAATCAGGTTCACTAAAAGAAGGTAATTTAAAAAGTATGTCAAAAACAACAGAAGATGAAGGATCTTTCTTTATTAATGCTAGCAACTCATACGTTTTTAAAGATATAAATATCGGTTATACAGATAAAGGGTATGAGAGCGAATTTATTTATTGGACAGACAACAACGATGATAAAAAACAACATATAAAGTTAAAGGGGATGCTCAACTCTGCAAGGTTAATAGATGGGAAATTTTATATACTTTCCAACTATGACGATGAATACTTATCCATAAAAGTTCTTGATCCAAATAACAATAAAATTATTTTGGATAAACGTATTCCAAATAAACAGATTTATTTTATTGAAGGTAACGAAAAAGATGCATTTAAAGAGTTAGACTCTGATACAATAGCTTTAGCCCTAACCGATACGGTTAACCAAAATGAAGAATCTAAAATTTTATTAATTAATAAGTCTAATTTAAAAATAAAAAAAGAAATTACAATTAATCAAAAATCTTTTTCTCCAACACAAATTGAATTACTCCATGATGGTAATATTGCTATCCCATCCTCTGAGGGCAAAGTATTAATCTATGATAAAAATTTTAAGTTAATAAAATCTTTTGTTATGAAAGATACAAAAGAAGAACAATATCTCCAAAACATTCAATACTCTAAAGATAATATGTATGCGTTTTTCAAGTATCCTACTCAAAAAAAACAAAATGTGATAGGACATGTAGATATATATAATTTAAAGAAGGGAACATTAACTAATTCCATCGATATTCACTCAAAAAAAGATTGGGAAACGGGACGACTTGAATTAATTCAGTAATAAGGGGGATAACCTAGTGGGATCTATTGTTCTATTAATTATTTTCGTCTTGCCAATATTGTCGATTCTAATTGGAATATTAGGTACACGTATCTTTAGAAACATATGGATTTCTCCTCTTGTTTCTCTTGTCTTAAGTTTGGTGTTTTGGTTTACTTTAGCAGAAGGAAACTTCTCTTTTTTATTTTGGGTAGTTTGTTACACTGTTATTTCCATAATCTCTTCTGTTATAACATTTATCATTATTAAAAAATCTTCTTAATCAACAGGACCGGAAATCATCCGGTCCTCTTTGATTTACAGACGATAACGCGCAATGTCCTGATTCAATCGCATGCTAAGCTCATTAAGTCTTTCTGCTGCTTTTGCCACATTAGAGATGGCTGTCACTTGTTCGTCTGTGGATGCAGTGATTTCCTCGATCGCCGCCGCATTTTCTTGAGAAACATGTGCTGCGCCGTGCATGGCTTTTGTGATGAGGTCGTTTTGCTCCAGCAGTGTATTCAGCTCTTTTGCCATCGCGTTTGTTTCAACGATGGTTTGTGAAATCAATGTAGAGATGGCATTGAATTCATGTTCTGTTTTATGCACCGCTTCATCCAGCTCGGCAAAACGATCCATTGTGCTCGACATGATGCCGGCTGTTGCCGTCGTTTCTTCTTTAATGCCTTGAATCATTTGCTGAATTTGAACGGCTGATTGTTTTGTCTGTTCAGCTAAATTCCGCACTTCACTCGCCACAACTGAGAAGCCTTTGCCATGCTCTCCTGCACGTGCTGCCTCAATACTTGCATTAAGTGCCAGTAAATTCGTCTCATTTGAAATGCTCTCAATCGTATCTGTGATTTGAGAGATATCCTGTACTTTTGTACTTAACTGCTCGATTCCTGCTCTAATGCCTTGAGAAGCCTGAATCGATTGTTCATTCGATTGTTTTAATTGCTGTACGATTTGCTGGCCCTGCTGTGATGATTGACTCGATTGGTCGGAAATCCGTTTAATTTGATCACTCTGTTCTTTGACATTCTCAATCGATTGATTAAACTGGGTCATTTGTTGATTGGCTTCTTCAAGATCAGATGCTTGATGAAGTGTTCCAGTCGAAATGTCTCCGATGGCTCGTCCAATTTCTTCACTGCTGGCTGAGGTTTCTTCAGATATCGCCGATAAATCTGTCGCTGATTCAACAAGCTGACTGCTCGTTTCCTGTAAACCGCTCACCAGTGTTCTGAGCTCTCCTGACATATGGTTAAAGCCTTTTGCCAGCTGTCCGATTTCATCCGTTGTTTCCTTTAAACTCGTGCGTTCAATATTCCCCGCCGCAATTTCCTTTGAAGCAGCAGTGACTTGCTTCAGCAGTCTGACTTTTCCTCGAGCAGCTAAATAAAAGACGCCTAGACTCAGAAGGGCGACACCCGCTGTAATGAGAATAATATAGAGCTTCATCTGCTCTAATTCTTTATAAAATTCGTCCTGGAAAACAGCGATACCTACACTCCAATTCCACGGTGTAAACTGGCTCATATAGGCGAGCTTTTCTTTTTCTTCGCCCGTTGCATCGTCCTTATCCATATAGGTCACATAGTGTGCATCCTCACCTTTTGCATTGGCGCCAGCGACCATTTTTTGACGATTGGTCGTGTTATCTGGAATGACGCCGATGTCGTTGACAGGATGAACCTGGGTAGAATAGTCAGTGCCATAAGCGATCAGATAGCCTTTATTTTTATAGATAAAATCTGATTTTTGAGATTGGTATCCCTTCCCGTTGTCATTTTTGGGCCCGCTCAAGTAAAGCCGGGCTTGTTCTTGCGCCTGCTCAAGCGTCAGTTCTTTTTTCTCCACACGGTCATTCAACTGTTCAAGTGTGGCCATCGCTCCGCTGACGATGTGCTTTAAATCTGCTTTCCCTGCATCAATTAAGACATGTTTCGCTAACAAATACCCCGTTGTTCCAACTAGTCCGCCCGTTAAAATCGTGATTACGATAATGGCAGACATTAATTGAAAAAAGACACTTCTTGACGCAAACGCTTTCTTTTTCATGTACAAATTCCCCCTTACTTTATATATCGTCAAGCAGGGAAAAGTATTAAAAAAGTCATAGAAAAAATCCCTTTCGCACGTTGGAAAGGGATTTTTTCTCATTATCGAGCTGTTTCTTTCAGAATGGCTTGATAAAGATCGTCTGATGGTGAGAGTCCACATACCTCTTCCAGCACACCTTCAATGCCTTTTTCTTTTCTTAATGCCTGCAGACGAACAGCTTCTTCGTCTTCAGTAAAGTCGTAAGCCAAAGCTGCCACAATGCCTTTAATTAAATACTGTGGCTGTCTGATTTTTTTCGCTGGACCGATTAAACGGTCATTTGCTCCAAGCTTTCTAAGCGGAGAACGTGCGACGCGCGTGACTTCATCAGAGATAAAGGCATTTTCAAATCGTTTGATGATTTTTTGAATATACGCATCATGTTCTTCTTTTTGAAAGCCATAGGTGTCGATTAAATAACTGCCCGTTTCGTGTAGTGCACCTTCGACCACTTGACGAATCTCTGGTGTATCGACAGCTTCTTTAATCGTTTGAACGCCTTTCTCGTACCCGACATAAGCAGCTAGTGCATGTCCTGTGTTGACAGTAAAGAGCTTACGCTCAATATAAGGCGTCAAATCTTGTACAAAGGTCGCTCCATCGATCTGTGGAACGTCTCCAATAAAGCCTGTCTCATCAATGACCCACTCGAAAAATGGCTCGACTGATACTTTCAAAATGTCCTCATGGTGCTGAATGGGGACAATGCGGTCAACCGCAGCGTTTGGAAAACCAACTGTGTGTGACAGCGCTTCTTGTTCATCAGCTGTTAAATGAGAGAAAACAGCTTCCTTTAAATGAGAGCTGCCGCCAATCATATTTTCACACGCCACAATGTTGATGATATGATCAGGCTTTTTCTGTTTTAAACCTTCAGCAATCGATGAAGCAATGATGTTCAAAACAGCTGGTCCAACAGCTGTTGTAATGAGGTCAGCTGTTGCAACTGCCTCAGTTAATGCAGCTGGATCTTTTGCGGAATTGATAGCGGACACTGGACCGACTACTTCTTGCTGCTGCCCTGATGCTGCGAGCTCAACCGTGTATTCTCCTTTTTCATTCAGCTCGTTGATCACCGCTTCATTTACATCGGTAAAAACGAGCTCAAAGCCTGATGCTTTTAACAAAGATCCGATAAATCCTCTGCCAATATTGCCTGCTCCAAAATGAAGTGCCTTCATGTTAGTTCACCTCGTTAAAGATGGCGATCAGTTCATCCTGATCCTTTGCATGAATGATACGCTCTACGTTTTCTTCCTCTGAACAGACAATCGCAATTTGAGAAAGAATATCGAGATGCTCATTGTTTTTACCAGCTATACCAAATACAACTTTGGCAATATTCCCCTCGCCATATTCAACGCCATCAGGAATTTGGATAATGGAAATTCCTGAATGAAGGACAGCCCCTTTCGCATCCTCTGTTCCATGAGGAATGGCAATTCCGTTGCCCATAAATGTAGAAGAAATATTTTCTCTTTCAAACATTTTGTCCACATAATCACTTGTGACATAACCGTTTGCCACTAAGACTTCGCCTGCTTTTTTAATGGCTTCTTCTTTAGAGCCCGCTTGTTCGTTTAGAAAAATATTGTCTTTTGAAAGTACTTGTTTCATGAAAGATCACACACCTTTTTTAGAATGGAAAATCAGAAAACAACCAAAACGGGGAGTTCAATTAGGAAAAATTGGACTCAACCCGTTTCGTCATGTTATTTTTTCAATTTCTCAATCAGCTCATCGTATTTCGGGCTGTTTAAGAAATTATCAACTGAGATATGCACAGCTCCTGGCAGTTTTGCCTTGGCTCTATCTGTTAAATCTTTATGAGTAAAGACCACATCGGCATCATCTGGGATGTTGCTGATGGATGTATTTGTTACATCAATATCTAGCTCTGCCTTTTTGACTTTATTCTTTAAAACGGACGCACCCATCGCACTTGAGCCCATTCCTGCATCACAGGCAAAGATGATTTTGTTCACGTTATCTGGATTGATTTCATCTGGAGATGCTGCTTGCTCGCTTGCTTCAGCACCTTCTTTTTGTGCTGTAAGAGCAGCTGCTGCTGCACTTTTCTTGCCTTTCATGTCTTGCATTTTTTCAGTTGCTGCTGTTAAGTCTTCGTCCACTGCTTTAGACGCTTTCAAAATGACAGAAGCGACAAGGAATGATACGACCGCTGCCACGACAACACCTGCTAGAACGGCAAGGTGGCCGCCTTTTGGTGACATGAGCATAAGAGCGATAATACTTCCTGGTGACGGCACAGCCTTTAAGCCTGCATTTAACAGTGTAAAGGTCAGAACGCCGCTTGCTCCCCCAGCAATAACCGCCAAAATGAGCTTTGGCTTCATTAAGATGTATGGGAAGTAAATCTCATGGATTCCCCCTAAAAATTGAATGACAATCGCACCCGGTGCAGACTGCTTTGCAGTCCCTCTCCCAAAGAACATGTAGGCTAGAAGAACACCTAGACCTGGTCCTGGGTTAGTTTCAAGCAAGAACAGAACGGACTGGCCTGTCTTCGCCGCTTGCTCCACCCCTAATGGACCTAAAATTCCTTGGTTAATTGCATTGTTTAAGAACAATACTTTCGCTGGTTCAATGAAAATACTTGCCAGCGGAAGTAAATGTGCATTGACAATGATATCTACACCTGCCGCAAGGGCTTTATTCAGGCCTAGTACCACTGGACCGATGGCGTAGAAAGCAATGGCGACTAAAATGGCACCTAGAATACCTGCACTAAAGTTATTAATCAGCATTTCAAAACCTGATTTGATTCGGTCTTTAAACAGCTGGTCGATTTTCTTAATGAGATAACCGCCAAGCGGTCCCATGATCATTGCGCCTAAAAACATTGGGATGTCCGAACCGACAATAACCCCAATCGTAGCGGTTGCACCGATTACCCCGCCTCGATGGTCATATACGAGCTTCCCGCCTGTGTAACCGATTAAGAGCGGCAGCAAGTAGTTGATCATTGGACCAACAAGTGTATTTAATTGTTCATTTGGAAAATAACCACTTGGAATGAATAATGCGGTGATGAGTCCCCAAGCGATAAACGCTCCAATATTCGGCATGATCATACCGCTTAAATAGCTTCCAAAGCGCTGTACTTTTACTCGAAATCCGCTTTTTTCCTGCATCTATGAAAACTCCTTTCTTCTCTCCCTTTATTTAGGGCTTTATAGGTCAAAAGATATAAGAACAAGATTCAGTGAAGCCCTTATGCCTATCGTAAAACGCTTTCACTTTCTCTTCAATTGAAACTAAATGTCACTTTGTCACATAGTGTGTGACAAAATTGAAAAATGATGTGAAAATACCTTCAGATCCCAATACAAAAGGGGCGAAAAGGTTGATCTGCCGTTGTTTTGAAACAAAATTCATGGGAATTTCACAACTTTCAAATGGTCTCTTCTTGTTTCCTCTTCTTAAATCGAATAGGCTTATAATTGATCAAACCTATTCAATTAAGAAATGTCTGCGCAGACATGACACAGAAAAAGTGAACCATCTTGCTGTTTGTTTCGTTTACCTTTTAAAGAGGGCGGTACAATAGGAAGAGCGGTTTTTTCTGTGACTCACAGTTTACTGCCGCTTTCTTTCTGATACATGAGACATTTTCATAGGTAGAAAGGCGGTTATTCACCTTGTTTAAAAATAGTAAGTGGCTTCTGCTTCTTATGGTCATGTTCGCTTTTTTCATTCCAAAGGAAGCATTTGCTCACGCATACGTCGTGAGCTCGAACCCAGCGGCAAATGAAGAGCTGGATCAGCAGCCTCCTTCAGTCTCGATCACATTTAGTGAAGGAATTGAAAGCGGCTTTCATGCCATTAAGGTGCTAAATGCAAAAGGTGATCGTGTGGATAAAGGAGATACGGTCATTAAAGATCAAAAGATCATGGAAGCAGCTTTAAAAAAGAATTTACCAAAAGGGATTTACACCATTCAGTGGAATGCGGTATCAGCGGACGGACACTCCGTCTCTGGCATGATTCCGTTTAGTATTGGAAAAGCGGATGGCGGTTTTGACCAATTAGAGCAAGGCCAAACGGATGAATCCATAGATATGGCTTCAACTATTGATAAAGCCTCTCTTTATACGTCATTCAGCTTATTCCTTGGGACAGTTTTGTTTGGACTGCTTTGGTTTAAGAATACGATTTCACCTGTATTGGAGAAACGAATGAAGCGGCTTTTGACCGTGTCATTGATCATGATGGGCGGAGCACTTGTGTTCCAGCTGCCGATTCAGACAAAATCAGCGGCAGACGTGTCCTTTTGGGGGGCATTTCAGCCTTCGCTTTTACAAGAAACGATTGCGTCCACTTCTGGCGGTAGTCTGTGGATGATGCTTATGGCGTCATTTGTTCTTCTCACCATCTGGACGATTGTGGCGGTGAGAAAAGGGGATTTCTCTTCTTTTCGAGTTTGGCTGTTTCCACTGCTTCTCTTCATAGTGCTTCTTTGGCTGAAGGCACAAATCGGACATCCAGCCGCAACAGACAATAAAATACTCACAACATCACTTGATTTCATCCATCTCATCTCTGCTTCGATTTGGGTCGGTGGTTTAACAGCCATTGTCCTTCTATTGATAAAGAAACTGCCAAATGAAGATGAGCCGCTCATACGGAGTACGCTAGCAGCATTTCATCCTTGGGCACTGCTCTCTGTTGGACTTATTGTGTTTTCAGGATTTGTGAATGCGATCTTTATTTTGCAATCGTTTGACGCTCTTTTCCAATCAGCATACGGACGCACCTTTTTAATCAAGCTTGGTTTATTTATCATCATGGGCCTTCTTGGGCTTATGCATTACTTGATGCTGAGATGGGAAAAGAAGCAGAAACGCAGCATTTCCTTACGAGCTGAATGGATGATCGGGATCGCCATTTTGTTATTAACGGCTGTCTTTACCAATATTCCGAGCCCTCCTCCGCCTGCACCAGAGCCCTTCTTTGGCGCAAATCAGGTCGAGCATCGTGATATTGTGTCCTTGAGCATTACTCCGAATGCCCCGGGGAAAAACTCATTCGAAGTGGCATTTACAAAGAAGAATGGCGAAACGATCACTGATATTCAATCTGTAACAGCCAAGATCCATAAGGTGGCTTTATTCGGTGATGAGACACCGAGTGAATTTCAGCTGAAACGATTAAAAAATGGGCATTTCTCTGCTGAAAATCTCTTATTAAATGAAAAAGGCACATGGAAAATTGAAATCCATGCGTTAACTGGTTCTTTTAAGAATATCGATACCACATTTATTAGAAGAAACTAAAAGGAGTTATCACATATGAAAAAATACGTTAAAGCTTTATTACCAATGCTTCTCGCTTCATTTTTATTGGCAATTCCTGTGAGTGCGCACGTAACAGTCAAGCCTGATACATCTGCGACAAATGCTTGGGAGACCTATACATTAAAGGTTCCTTCTGAGAGTGACAGCCCGACGACTAAGGTTGTCGTGACAATTCCTAAAGGCGTAGAATTCCAGCAATATGAGCCAGTACCTGGCTGGAAAACATCAACTGAAGAGAAAGATGGCAAGGTAACAAGAGTGACTTGGGTAGCAACAGGTAAAGGTGTGCTTGCTGGACAATTCCAGCAATTCGTTTTTGTAGCGAAAAACCCTGAAAAAGCAGGTGAAGCTGCTTGGGATGCGTATCAATATTATAAGGATGGAACAGTCGTTGAATGGACTGGCGATAAAGATGCTGATAAACCTCATTCCATTACAAACATTGTGGCATCTAATACTGTAACGGATTCACATGGCCAGGAAAAACCAAAAGAAGAAAAGGCCTCTGAAACAGCCACTGCTTCTTCCTCACCACTTGTCCTTGGTCTGTCCATTGCTGCTCTAGTCGTGGCACTGATTGCACTTGGACTTGCTTTTAGAAAGAAATAAAAGTGTATGAGCGATCGTTTTCTTAGAAACGATCGCTTTTTCTTCCTTTACACATGTACAAATCGCACTGTTTACTTTTATGAAGATCAATTATTTTCCATTTTCCCAACTTGTTATTACCAATATAGGATTGAATAGGATAAAGCTGCGTGACATAATGAGACAGATGACCACATAGGAGGCTATGAGATGAACCATGTAATCATATTTGCTCATCCCCAGCAAAGCTTAAATCAAACCTTATTAGATCTTGTTGTGAGCACTCTATTGAACAATGGTCATAAAGTGACTGTTCGTGATGTCTATGCCCTAGGTTTTTCGCCAGAGCTTACCATTGCAGAAAAGGCTGCCATCAAATGCGGTGATGTCCCAATCGCTATTCAAAGAGAGCAGACGCTGATTCAGCAAGCGGATGTGCTGACGTTTATTTTTCCAATATGGTGGACAGGCTTGCCGGCTATGCTAAAAGGATATGTAGAACGCGTCTTTTCTGAAGGTTTTGCTTATCAGATCAGTGAGGATGGAGAGATTGAAAATCTGCTTCGGCACAAAAAAGGTGTCATTATCAACACCCACGATGCACCGAGGACTTTTCTTAATTCCAATAAGATTTCCACCTCCTCCCATCACATGACAACCGATACTGAAGTCTTCAATTTTATTGGCGTTCAGCCTGTCGAACGGCTTTTGTTCAGCAGCATGGAGCAGGCATCTGCAGATTACATACATGAAATTTTGAAAGAAACGAAAGAAACGGTGGATCAGCTTTTCCCGCCTGCTGTATAACATAAAAAAGACTGCCGAGATTCCTCTGACAGTCTTTTTCACGTTTATTCTTCTAAACCAATGGATACATATTTTGTTTCTAAATAAGGCTCGATCCCTTCGATGCCGCCTTCTCGGCCAATTCCGCTCTCTTTCATACCGCCAAAAGGTGCTTGGACAGCCGATGGACCGCCATCATTCCAGCCAATGATCCCATAATCGAGATGTTCTGAAATGTAGAGTCCGTTCCGATAATTTTCTGTAAAGAAATAAGCTGCAAGGCCAAAAGGTGTATCGTTGGCTAATTCAATTGCCTCGTCTAACGTTTTGAATGTCGTAATAGGTGCCACTGGACCAAAGGTCTCTTCATGCATAATGTTCATCGAAGGGTCCACATGTGTAAGAACCGTTGGCTGGACAAAATAATATGATTTGTCATCGTCGAAATGCGTATCGCCGCCTACAAGAACTTTCGCCCCTTTATCCACTGCATCTTGAATTTGGCCGACAATTTTATCAAAACCGCGCTTGTTGATAATTGGACCGATGGATGTGCCTTCTTCAAAGCCATTTCCTACTTTCAGCTTTTCTACTTCTTTGCTGAATCTTTGCGCAAATGCTTCATGAATGTCTTCATGCACAATTAAGCGGTTGGCACAGACACAGGTTTGCCCTGCGTTCCGAAACTTAGATGCCACTGCTTGTTTGACAGCTAGTTCAAGATTCGCATCCTTGTCTACGATGAGCGGAGCATGACCGCCAAGCTCCATTGATACGTGTTTGACTGTACTGGCACTGTTTTTGATCAGGTGCTTCCCGACGGGCGTTGAGCCTGTAAACGTGATTTTTCGAATCAATGGACTATCTGTGAAGATTTCACCCACTTCTTTGCCATCTCCCACAACCCATTGCAGTGCATCCTCTGGAATGCCGGCTTCATGACCTAATTTTACTAGTTCTATAGCTGTCAGCGGTGTGTCTTCAGCAGGTTTTACAATAAACGTACAGCCTGCTGCAAGCGCAGGAGCTGCCTTTCTCGTAATCATCGCCGCAGGGAAATTCCACGGAGTAATGGCAGCAACAGGACCAACTGGCTGTTTTGTGACGAAAAGGCGTTTGTTCGTCGTATGTGACGGGATGGTTCTGCCGTAGATTCGCTTTGCTTCTTCTGCGTACCATTCAATATAACCAGCCGCATAGACGATTTCTCCTAATGCTTCTTGATATGGCTTTCCGTTTTCTTCTGTGATGATTTTCGCAAGCCTCTCTTTATGCTCAATCATCAGATCAAACCACTTGCGAATGATATTGGCACGTTCATGTGCTGACGTTTTTGCCCATGATTTGAATGCTTTATGTGAGCGGGAAATTGCGTCTTGGATCTGTTCTTTTGTATGCTGAGCAACTGAAGCAATTTCTTCTCCTGTTGCAGGATTATACACTTTGAGTTCGTTTGTCATGCTCTATCGTCTCCTTCGTTCTTGGATTCATTACATATAGTATATACCCAATGAGTACCCAACCTAAAAGCAATATCCATTCAGCTGGCCAAGATAAGGAGGCCGGCATTCCTGGAAAGTAAAATGAAAGGAAAAGAAGACTCAGTCCGATAGCTAAAACACCTGTCATCCGCCAATATTTTATGCGATATGGACGCTCCAGCTCAGGTTCTGTTTTCCGAAGTCTCATAAAGGCAATGGACACGATTAAGTACCCGACGATGATTCCGACACCGCCCGCATTGACAATCCATACGAGGGCAGGGCGCCCTAGTAATGGAGCGAAAAAAGCCAAAGCCCCAAGAAATAAAATGGCATTTGTCGGTGTTTTATACTTTGGATGAATATACGCAAACCATTTGGAAATCATACCTCTTTCCGCCATAGCATATAAAATACGGCTTGCACCGATAATAAAAGCATTCCAGCTCGTCACAATCCCTGCTACACCGCCAATAACCAGCACTGTTCCAAACGCTTGATGACCGAGAAGCTGAACCATCGCATCTGCTGTTGCTAATGAAGAGGCTTCAAGCTGTCCCTTTGACATTCCAGCAGCTACCCCAAAAACAATAAGCAGATAAAAAATGACCGCACTCACGATGGAAATAATCAAGATTCTCCCAATGATTTTTTTTGGTGCGTTAATCTCCGCCGCTACTTGCGGAATGACATCAAACCCAACGAATAAAAAGGGAATCATGACTAACACCGCCATAAGACCGCCAACCCCGCCTTGAAACATCGGCTCAAGGTTTGCAAAATCTCCATTAAATGTTGCGCCGCCTAAAAGGAGAAAACCTGTCAGAATAATAGCCACTGTGAACACGGACTGAAAAATGGCAGCAGGCTTCGCCCCAATGTAATTCAGCGCTGTTAAAAACAATGCACCGCCAGATCCAATCAATACCCACGTGAAATAAACGTCCCATCCCCCTATATTCCATAAGAAGCCAGCATGCTGTGTTGGAATCACATAATCAATGACGGTCGGCAAGGCGACAGCTTCAAACGTAATCACAGACACATAACCAAACAATACGCCCCATGCTGAGACGAACGCTGCTTTCATCCCAAATGCCCGCTGGACAAAAACGAGCCCTCCGCCTGTCTCTGGAATCGCAGACGAAAGCTCAGCATACGTAAGTCCGATAAAGATGACGAGAATACCGCCTATAACGAAAGCAATCACACTGCCTAAAAATCCAGCTGTTAAAATCCAATCTCCCGAAAGTACAACCCAGCCCCAGCCAAGCATTGCACCAATGGACAAAAACAGTACGTCAGACTGCGACATGGTTTTTGCCATTTGTTGTTTTTGCATACAACCATCCCCCTTTGTTGTTTAGCGTGCTTTGAAGGCGTCCTCGATGATCCCTAGTCCTTCGTGAAGCAGCTCATCTGTGATGACAAGTGGTGTTAAGAAGCGAATGATATTCCCATTAATCCCTGCCGTTAAAAGAAGCAGCCCGTGCTCATTTGCATATGCTGCAATCGCTGCGGCTCTTTTCTTATCTGGTGTACGCGTTGTTTGATCTTCCACAATTTCAATTGCCGCCATTGCCCCTAACCGGCGGACTTCTCCAATGAATGGATACGCTGTTCTCCATTCATTGGCTTTGTCCTCAATGACTTGTCCAATATGTTCAGATCGTTGATTCAGTTGTTCTGTTTCAATGATATCAAGGACAGCCAGTGCAGCTACACAGCCTAACGGACTTCCTGCATATGTTCCCCCAAGCTCCCCTGGATCTGCCGCATCAAGCAGTTCTTTTCTGCCAACGACACCGCTCAGCGGTAAGCCAGCTGCAAGAGATTTTGACACAGTGATTAAGTCCGGCACCACATCAAAGTGCTCAATCGCAAAGTATTTCCCTGTTCTTGCAAAACCGGTTTGGATTTCATCTGCAACAAAGACAATCCCGTGCTGCTGACAGAAGGAAGCGACATGCTGAACGAAGCGCTTCGATGGCACAATGAATCCGCCCTCCCCTTGGACTGGTTCCATGACCACACAAGCAACGGTTTCTGGTGCAACGGCTGCGACGAAAAATTGATTGAATTGATCAATGATGTACTCGTCGTAAGCAGCATCGCTTAATCCTTCAGGTTTTTGATAGTAATAAGGATACGGTGCTTGGTACACCTCAGATGCAAATGGCCCGAACCCAAATTTATACGGCTTAACCTTGCTCGTCATGCTCATTGTCATATTCGTTCTGCCGTGAAAACCTCTTGTGAACGACACAACGGCCTGTCTTTTCGTATATTTACGTGCAATTTTCACCGCATTTTCAACAGCTTCTGCACCTGAATTAAGAAAAATGGCTTTCTTATCATGATCCCCTGGTGTGAGATGGCACAGCTTCTCTGCCAATTCGATATACGATTCGTACATCATCACGTTGAATCCTGGGTGAATCAGGCTCTCTGCCTGTGCTTTGACCGCTTCCACGACCTTTGGATGTGAATGTCCTACGTTTAATGTGCCAATGGCGCCTGCAAAATCGATAAATCGGTTCCCATCAATATCGAACAGCTCGGCTCCTTTCCCTTTCGCTGCAAGATGACGGTTGCCATTACTCACGCCTCTTGCGACGTATTGATCTCTTTTCCCCTGCCATTCTTCAGTTGAAAAACGGTTTGTTGTCGTTTGACTCATTGTCATCCATCCCCTTTATATCCTTTTTTATTATTCTGAATATTTTTTGGTATGATAGAAAGTACCAATATCATTTTTTTCATGGTATCAGAGAGGATGGAATGATGAGATGCTGACAATTCAACTAGATCAAACAGGGCAAAACGGATATATTTATCATCAAATTTATACGAAAATTAAAGGGGAAATCTTAAACCGCAACCTTCAGCCGCATGATCAATTACCGTCCAAACGAGAGTTAGCCGATACATTAAACGTCAGCGTTAATTCAGTGAATGGCGCCTATCAGCAGCTGCTTGCCGAGGGATATTTATATTCGGTTGAACGCAAAGGGTTTTTCGTGGAATCACTAGAAACGTTTCATAAATCTGGTCAGCTAAAACCCTCTTCTCTTCCTGTAGATTTAAAGGAAGAACCGATTGCACGAGACGACTGGTATTCCTTTTCACATATCTCCGTCGATACAGCGAACTTTCCATTTAAAAGCTGGCTGAAAAGTGAACAAAAGGCGATCCATCTCCACCAAGATGCCTTCGGTGAGCTTCCGCATCCACAAGGTGTGTATGAGCTGAGGGAAACGATTGCCCGGCTGATCGGACTTGCGCGAGGAGTCAAATGCTATCCAGAACAGCTCATTTTAAGTGCAGGCACACAGTCACTGATCCATTCGTTATCAAGCATTCTTCCGGCCGATCAAGTATACGGGCTAGAAAACCCTGGCTACCGCCGGCTCTATCAAATGCTGAAAAACAATCATCACCAAATTGAAACGATTGGCATTGACCAAAAAGGTGTGCGGATGAGCGACATTCTAAAAAAACAGCCGAATGTGTTGATCATTACCCCTTCACATCAATTTCCAACAGGGGTGATTATGCCGATTTCCCGGCGCATTCAGCTGTTAAACTGGGCAGCCGATCAGCCAGATCGTTATATCATTGAGGATGATTATGACAGTGAATTTAAATATGGCACAGACAGCATTCCGGCGCTGCAAAGTCTTGACCGATATGACAAAGTCATTTATATGGGCACCTTTTCAAAATCATTGCTGCCCGGCTTGCGGCTAAGCTATATGGTGCTGCCTCAGCATTTATTGAGACGCTATAAGGAGGAACAGCATTTTTTCATTCAAACAGCTAATCTTTTTACACAATACACCCTTCTTCATTTTATAAAAGATGGGGCGTATCAACGGCATATTAAACGAATGAATGGTTTATATGAGGAAAAACGGAAGCAGCTCATTGAAGAGCTCAATACGGTTTTTGCTGACAATGTGCGGATTATTGGAGAAAATGCCGGGCTTCATTTTATTGCAGAGTTTCGCTCAAATCGAACGCAGCATGAGATTTTACAGCGAGCGAAAGAAAGAAAGCTGAAAATGTACGGAATGGATCGCTTTACCCTTGATGAGCAATTGCCGGGGCATCAGCCAGGCTTTGTTCCGCTCGTCCTCGGCTTCTCACATATGAAGCAAGAGGATATTCAGCCGGCAGTGAAACGGCTGTATGACGCCATTTTCGGGAAATAAAACAGCCAGCTGCCCTTCACAGACAGCTGGCTTACCACCGCTTTTTATCTATAGCTAGAATCGATGACATGAGTCCAGGAAAAGCGGTCTCGATGTCTTCTTTTCTTAAAGAATAGTAACGGTGCTTCCCGTCAATTCTCACTTTCACGACGCCTGCCTCCCTCAGCACTTTGAAGTGATGGGAAAGCGTGGATTTGGCAATATTCATCTCATACGTGCCGCATGTCCTCTCCCCCGCCTCTGCTAAGCAGCGGACAATTTCTAACCGGATTGGATCAGCCAATGCGTGCAGCACAGAAATCAGTCTCATATCTTCTTTGTTTGGATGGTTTGGATTCGTCATACAATAAATGTATCGTATTTTGTGCCAACATACAATTCATTCACCTGAAGCTGACTAGTCAAGTAACGATATGGCTTCACAAACGTCTATGAGTAATGAGACTGCTTTGAAGAAAGACATTTTGGTCATCGAACTTCACGGCAAAACAAAAATATATACCGCACATGCGGAAGGATAAAATACCTGTCATGCAGACGGGTATTTTTTTAAGTTCATTTTCTTGTCTTAGGGCATTGGTTTTGTTATCATAGCAAAAGTGACCACTCGGTTTCCATTGTGACCCTATGGTTTTGCCGATTCGGAAAGGACTTATGAAGATGAACGAAAAGCAAGAAGAGATTTTGCGGGTTTCAAAGAAATTATTTTCTCAAAAAGGCTATATGAGTGTCTCCATGCAGTCAATTGCCGATGCCTGTAAAATATCAAAAGCGTCTATTTATAAACTGTTTGATTCAAAGGAAGCTCTTCTACTAGAACTGATTAAATACAATCAGCGCAAAATGAGAGAGATTTCCCGCATCATTCATTCAGAAACGACGCTGTCCAAAAAGGAAAAATTCACAAAGAAGATCAAGCTTGAGCTTGAAGAGTTTAAAGAGAATCATAAATTTTTGAACATGCTGTCCTTTGAAGCTTTTTCTCAGCATTCGCCTATTGTCATTAAACACTTACGCGAGACACGCTCCATTATCATGCAGCGGCACAGAGACATTATTTTGAGCACATATGGTGAATCCGTCGCTCCTTATGTCTGGGATCTCGTGATTGTTCTCAATGGATTAATGAGAGAATTCATCTTAATGCTGGCGATTGAGCACAAGAACATCAAATTAGAAAATGCTGCCGAGATGATTATCGGTGTGATGGACCGTGTATCAAAAAAACCTTGCTCAATTGAGCCTGTGTTAACAGATCAGCTTATGGAATCTTATTTGTTTTCCTCACAGGACGGATATGATGAAGAAAAACTTGTCATCTCGTACTTAACGAAGATCAAACAAGAGCTTCACGCACTGTCAAACGGAGAAGAAAAAGACGATCTCCTCTCTGCGTATGAGCTACTCAATCAAGAATTATCAAAGGATGAACCGAGAACCTTTTTAGTCAGCTCACTGCTCGATTATTTAGGCAAAAACAGCGTTTTATCACAAAACGTGTCACAGCTGAAAAACATCATTTTATAGATAAAGAAGGGATAACATGAACCAATCAACTACATCGTATAATCGATCTGTGATTGTTGGGATTTTCCTCGTTGGGGCATTCGTCGCGATTTTAAACCAAACGCTTCTCATTCCAGCGATCCCGCATATCATGGAAGATTTCAATATTGAGGTCAGCAAAGGACAGTGGCTTACAACAGCCTTTATGCTGACAAACGGGATTCTCATCCCCATTACGGCTTTCCTCATTGAGAAATTTTCAAGCCGTTCTTTAGTTTTAACGGCACTTAGCATCTTTACAGCCGGTACAATTCTTGCTTCATTTGCAACAAATTTCCCGGTGTTACTTGCTGCGCGTATCGTGCAGGCAGCCGGTGCAGGGATTTTAATGCCGCTGATGCAAACGATCTTTTTAACCATTTTCCCGAAAGAAAAACGCGGGCAGGCAATGGGCATGGTCGGACTTGTCATTTCGTTCGCACCTGCACTTGGGCCAACACTTGGCGGCTGGATTGTTGACTCCTTCAGCTGGAAGTTCTTGTTCTATATTGTTCTGCCAATCGGTATCATTGATCTCATTCTTGCTTTCTTCTTAATGAAAAATGTGACGCAGCAAAGAGAGACACGTATTGATGTCTTATCTGTCATCTTGTCATCGTTCGGTTTCGGCGGGCTGCTTTACGGATTTTCTAGTGTCGGCACGTATGGATGGACGAGTGCGACTGTTCTCATTTCGCTGATTGTCGGCGCTGTGAGCTTGTTCTTCTTTATCCTGCGCCAGTCGAACTTAACAAGACCGATGCTTGAGTTTGGTGTATTTAAATTTGCGATCTTTAGCTTAACAACCTTCCTTGGGATGCTTGTCTTTGCTTTATTGATTGGTACAGAGACGATTCTGCCGCTTTATACGCAGAATGTCAGAGGGCTGTCTGCACTTGATACAGGGCTTATCTTACTGCCAGGTGCTCTCTTCATGGGACTCCTGTCACCGATTATTGGACGGATTTTTGATAAAGTCGGCGGAAAAGGGCTGGCATTAGGCGGTTTTACGATACTCACCGTTACCACCCTGCCGTTTATGCTGCTCACCCTTGATTCATCAATCGCCCTCATTACGGTCGCCTACACGCTTCGCTTAATTGGGGTTGGGATGATCATGATGCCGTTGACAACCGCAGGTATTAACTCTTTACCGCCTCATTTGATCCCTCATGGGACAGCGATGAATAACACGATGAGACAAATAGGCGGTTCCATTGGAACGGCTGTGCTTGTTTCCATCATGAGCACCTCTGCTGCAAATGCAGAATTGGCCAATCCATTAAAATCGGCCGTTCATGGAATGAATACGTCATTCTTCATTTCTGGTCTGATTGCGGTCATTGGACTCGTCCTCTCTTTTTTCTTAAAGGAAAAAAAACGTGAGAATAAAGTGATGAAGCAGGAGCTATCTTCCTCCTCGTCTTCTTCATAAGAAAAAGAGCTCGGCATATGGCCGGCTCTTTTTTCATATACTCATACAATATCGTCCTCTCTGAAAACACATTTGTATTTCTAGTAAAGAAAAACCTTGATAATTTAAGGAAAAGAGTTGATAATAGGAACTATTCAATTTGTGGGAAAATTTTTACTATAGGAGATGTATGCATTGAAGGTCGTTAAATTTGGTGGCAGTTCACTTGCATCTGGCAAGCAGCTGCAAAAGGTATTTGACATTGTAACAGCAGAGCCAGCTCGAAAAGCAGTCGTTGTTTCCGCACCAGGAAAACGGCATTCAACGGATACGAAGGTCACCGATCTATTAATTAGCTGCGGTGAACAATATTTACGTTTAGGCGAAGCACATGATTTAAAGGAAGCAGTCATCGAGAGGTATGCCTCAATAGCGGATGAACTCGGATTAGGTCAAGACATTATCGATACGATCAGGCAAGATCTAGACACATTATTACAGGCTGATTCATCCCGCCCTGAGTGCTATCTTGATGCCATTAAAGCAAGCGGTGAAGACAATAACGCTAAGCTCATTGCCGCCTATTTCTGCCACCAGGGTGTGGAAGCTCATTATGTGAATCCAAAGGAAGCTGGTTTGTTCGTGAGCGATGAGCCTGGCCAAGCGCAAGTCCTGCCGGAGTCTTATGATCATTTGTACAAATTAAGAGAGCGCTCTGGCATTATTATATTCCCTGGCTTTTTTGGCTTTAGTCTAGCGGGAGACATCGTCACCTTTTCGCGAAGCGGCTCCGATATTACCGGCTCCATTTTGGCGAATGGCCTGAAGGCAGATGTATATGAAAACTTTACAGATGTCGATGCTGTCTATGCCGTCAATCCAACAATCGTTCATGAACCGAAAGAGATTACAGAGCTGACATACCGGGAAATGCGCGAGCTGTCCTATGCTGGTTTTTCTGTGTTCCATGATGAAGCACTTATTCCTGCCTTCCGTGCAGGTATTCCAGTTCAGATTAAAAACACCAACAACCCGTCGGCAAAAGGGACAAAAATCGTAAATCAGCGGGATCATACAAATGGACCTGTTGTTGGAATTGCCTCAGACAATGGATTTTGCAGCATTTACATTAGTAAATATTTGATGAACAGAGAAGTCGGTTTTGGACGTAAGGTGCTGCAAACATTAGAGGAATACGGGCTTACGTATGAGCACGTACCTTCTGGCATTGATGATATGACCATTATTTTACGACAGGATCAGCTGGAGGAGCAGCATATTGAAGAGGAGCTGCTAGACCGCTTGAAGTTCGTGCTTGATGCAGATGAGGTCGTTTTAGAGCGAAATCTCTCGCTGATTATGGTTGTAGGAGAAGCGATGCGTCATAATGTTGGCACAACAGCAAGAGCGGCAAAGGCGCTGTCAAAAGCGAAGGTCAATATTGAAATGATCAATCAAGGCTCTTCAGAGGTCAGCATGATGTTTGGCGTCAAAGCGGCGCAAGAAAAAGAAGCTGTCCAAGCCTTGTATGAGGAATTTTTCTCCATGTCTACTGTCCCTGTCTCTCTTTAATCAGCAGACTGCCAGATCTTTGGATCGGCAGTCTTTTTCATCTCGACGATCAGAGTGTTTTTGCGCATTAAAGTGTATCTATTTCTTATTTGATTTTGTATGATAGAGACAAATCAACTACACGTTCCGGCCTATGTTCGGAGCTACAAGGAGTCCTAAAACAATGCCTCGTCAACAACTATTAAAACAGTTTCGCAATTTTCATGATGCTTCTACTAGTATTTTAAACATGATGAGTCAATTCATTGATGTGAATACACTGTTTATTGCTAAAAATGATCAAAACACCAATCAGATTGTAAAGGTGCTAAATCATGACGAGCAGCTTCTTGAAGAAGGAGAAGAACTTCCTTATGAAAAAACATTTTGCAAGCTGGCGGTCGATCATCAGGATACACTTGTGATCCCTGACATTTCGAGGGATGACCGTTCTAAATACTTAGAGGTCACGAAACACCTTCAAAGCGGCTCGTTTATTGGGGTTCCCATTGATTTTACAGATGGGACGAACTACGGGACGATTTGCGGACTTGATTTGAGGCCGAAGCAGTTCACAGAAGAGCATGTATATATGTTTGAAACGATGGCTTCTTTATTAAGCTACGTTCTCGAACTAGACCGTGCTAACCGGCAGATTAAGCAATTGTCTGTACCGATCGTACCTGTTGTTGATGCTGTCGCCGTGCTTCCTCTGCTTGGTGATATCGAAGAGACACGTGCTCAGCATATTTTGGAAACCATTTTACAGGAAAGCTACAGGCTGTCGCTCTCTCATTTGGTCATTGATGTATCGGGAACTAAAAGCCTGAATGAACAAAGCATTCAATATTTGGTCAGCTATGCACAAACACTGAGACTTTTAGGAATTTCGGCAGTTTTAACGGGCATTAAGCAAGACCTTGCTTTAAGTGCGATTCAATCCAATATATCGTTTAAAGACATCACCATCCGGAAAGACTTACCACAGGCACTTGCTCATATTGGATTGACGTTTACCAAGAATGAATAAGTTGTGATTTTGTGACTCCATAAAGAAAGGCTCATCTCAATGGATGAGCCTCATTCGTGATCATACCAAAAGCTGCAAAAAGGAAGAATCGTTTCCCTCTTCTACTGCCTGCCGCATAAGCTGGGCATGAGAATCGTCTGTCACACTGTTTAATTTTTTCATGATATCATCTGTCGATAGCGCGTGTCCGGGTGCTCCCTGCGGAACATCAACACGTTTGCTGATGGTGGTGCCGTCAGATAAGGTGAGCTTCACAATCGTAAAGCGGCCTTTTGGAACAGCATCGGAATGAGGTACAATCGTTTGATCATATCCTCTGCTTACCCGCTTCATCCATGTCCGCATGTCTGATGGAATGGTTTTTTTCGTAAAGGCATCCAGCGTAAGCGTCTGTCCAAACACTGCCAGTGCGATGACGTATTCGACACTGAAACGTCCTTCTTCTCCAGTCAAAGGCGTCTGCTCAATAAGCGCTGCATCTCCGCCTGGCGGGAATATGACATCGATCTGTTTCACCTGCTCCGGCAAGAAAGCCCGCTCTTTCGTTAAAGATTGGATCGCATCTGCTGCATGGTGGGCTGCTGAGCAGAATGGATATACTTTGAACCACAGCCCCGGTGAAACGATACGCCATGTAGAACCATAGCCCTCTGGTAAACGGCTTTCCGCAAGTTCCAGATCTCCATAGAGTGAAAAGAAACCAAGTGCGCCATCAAGAACCGAGTCATTCCCGCCAAAACCTGAACAAGCTAAGTCCATAGACCAAACGGCTGTTTTAGCAGCTAAGCCGGCTTGTAATGGTTTCATATCAGAGCCAAATTGCTTCCGCATTCCGGCTGATTGCGCTCCGGCAAAGCCGATTGCTTTCATCAGTTCTTCTCGTGTGACTTGTTTCAAATAACCAATCGCGCATACTGCCGCAATGGCTCCGAGTGTTCCTGTATTATGCCAGCCCCGCTCATAATGCGCCTTGCCGATGGATTCGCCAAGTCTTGCCATCACTTCAACACCAGTGATATAGGCAGCTAAAAACCGCTCGCCATACCCTTTGCCGTCTGTCAGCTGTGATAGCAGCGCCGGAATGATGACCGCACTTGGATGTCCTCTCACATCTGAGTGCACATCATCATAATCAAGGGCATGGATGAGGTAGCCGTTCAGCATCGCTGCGGATTGGCGGCTCACCTTCTTTCCTTGTCCAATGACAGGAATCTGAGCGGTTCCGCCTTCCTGTTCAACAAGCTGCATCAGCTTCTGAATCCCTTCATCCTCTTTCGCAGCAAGCGCTGATGCCGCAGCGTCTAACAGTGCATTTCTCGCCATTTGAATGGCCCGTTCATCTTGAAGCGGATCAGCAGAAAGCACTGCTTCTGCCAGTTGTTTTGTTAATTCCATGATCGAGACTCCAATGCCCGAACGGCAAGCTCAGCAAAGAAGGCAGCGGAAACTGGAAGTGCGTCTTCATTTAATGTAAACGCAGGGTGATGCCACTCCCTCGTTCCACTAGTCCCCATCCATACAAAAAATCCTGGAATGCGTTCTTGATAAAGGGCAAAATCTTCTCCGCCCGGTGACTGCTCTGCCTGCACAACATGTAAGTCAAGCGAGCCAGCCGTTTCTTCAACCACCTTTGTCAGACGCTCATCATTCATGACAGAAGGCAAATAAGGATGCCATCTCACTTCAGCCTCTGCTCCAAAACCTTCTGCAATCCCGCTGACGATTTGTTTCATAAGCTCCGGAATCATCGCTCTTACTTCAGGCTCAAAGGTCCGAACGGTTCCTTCCATCTCAACACGGTCGGGTATGACATTCCATGATGTACCGCCTTGGATGCGTGTGATACTGACAACCGCATGATGCAAGGAGCTGATGCGGCGGCTGACGATTTGCTGAAGGGCGCTTGTGATCTGCCCGCTGATGGCAATGGGGTCTACCGTGTGATTTGGAATACCGGCGTGGCCACCCGTTCCTTTAATATCGATTTCAAACCGGTCCACACTCGCCATCAATGCTTTTTCTCTAATGCCAATCGTGCCAACTGGCAGGTCAGGTTTGTTGTGCATACCGAAAATTGCATCGACTCCATCTAAAACGCCTGCCTCTATGACGTGTTTCGCCCCTTGAGCAACTTCCTCAGCCGGCTGGAACAAAATACGGACCGTTCCTTTGATCTCGTGTTTCCGCTCTTTTAATAAAAGAGCCGCACCAAAAATAGAAGCTGTATGGAAATCATGACCGCATGCATGCATTTTACCCGGTACCTTTGAAGAAAATGGTTCACCAGATGCCTCTTCAATCGGAAGTGCATCAATATCGGCTCTCAAAGCAATTGTCGGCCCCTCTTGTTCTCCTTTGATTTCACAGACAACGCCTGTTCGAAGGGCTGGGATATCAAGTACAGTGATTCCTTCCTCTTCTAACCAGTGGCGCAGTTTCTTTGTCGTTTCATATTCTTCAAACGCCAGCTCTGGATGCTCATGAAGCGCTCGGCGAATGTTGATCAAACGTTTGTTTAAAGCTTCATTTCCTATTGATTTCACTAGACACTCACCCCTCTAAAGAATAAAAAGCAGCTTATGCTTCTTCAGCCGCTGCTTCTTTTTGGATAAATCGTTTCGTTCGTTCATTCTTTGTTTCATCAAATAGCTCAGTTGGCGTCCCCTGCTCAATAATATGACCATCCGCCATGAAAATCACATGGTCTGCCACTTCTCTTGCAAACGCCATTTCATGTGTGACGATAATCATTGTTGTTTCTTGAATCGCAATGGATTTAATGACTTGAAGCACACCTGAGACAAGCTCTGGATCAAGCGCTGATGTTGGTTCATCCAGCAAAATCGCATGTGGATCAACCGCTAACGCGCGGGCAATCCCAATCCGCTGCTGCTGTCCGCCAGATAACGTGACTGGATAGCTGTCAGCCTTTTGCTCTAACCCTACCTGCTTCAGCAGTTTCATACCGATTTCATTCGCCTGCTGCTTCGTCATTTTTTTCGTCACAAGCAATGATTCTGTTATGTTTTGCAGTGCTGTCTTGTTTTTAAATAAATTATAGTTTTGAAACACCATGGCCGTTTGTTGACGCAGGTGATGGGCTTCTTTACGTGAAAATTTGGACGCATCGAGCCTTGCATCGCCAATTTCAATCGTGCCTTCATCTGGTGTTTCTAATAAATTTAAACAGCGCAGCAAGGTGGATTTACCGGAGCCAGAAGGTCCGATAATGGCCACAACCTGCCCTTTTTTCACGTCGAGATTGATTCCGTCTAAGACGACAAGGTCGCCGAATGATTTCTTCAAATTGGTGAGCTTGATCATGTCCACACCTCCTTAATTCCGGTAAGGTTTGCTGATTTTTCGTTCAAACAGGTCCTGCAGGAAGCTATAAATGATCGTCATCACCCAATACACGATCCCTACGGCTAAATAGGTTTCAAAGTATTTATAGTTCGCCGATGCAATCATCTTCCCTTGTGCAAACATTTCTGCCACACCAATCGTAAAGGCAAGAGATGTTTCTTTTAAAAGACCGATAAAGGTATTCCCCGTCGCTGGAATTGCATTTCTAATGGCCTGCGGGAAAATAATTCTAACGTAAGACTGCCATCTTGTCATACCGACAGATAAGCATGCCTCAAGCTGCCCTTCATCCACTGAGTTCAGAGCCGCTCTGAAAATTTCTGCTAAGTATGCTGAGTTCTTAATACTTAATCCGATAATGACCGCTGTTAAAGCATCCATTGAGGTCATCGCAGGGAATAGCTGCGGGAGACCAAAATAAATGAGAAAGAGCTGAACCAAGGTTGGAACCGCTCTGAAGAAAGAAATATACAGCTTGGCAAATTGGTATAAAACAGGTATCCGGTTTTTCGTAATGAGAGCGAATACCACACCAATGATAATGGCAAATACCATGGAGACAATCGCCATGAAGATCGTTATCGGCAAGTATTGAAGCAATGTCGGAAACACCGTCACCATATACTGCCAATCAATTTTGTTCATGTCTGCTCTTCACCGCCGCTGTCGTTATTTTTTAATTGGCACTGTCACATCGTCTTTGAAATATTTCTCAGACAATTTCTTAAGTGTCCCGTCTTCTCTTAATTCTTTGATGGCTTTGTTAAATTCTTCTCTTAGTTTGTCATGCTTTTTATCTTTCGCAAATGGATAGCCTACTTCTTCATACACAATTGGGTTGCCTACGATTTTCAGCGGCAGACCTGTTTTTTCAATTTGAGCAAGTAATACACTGCGTCCGTTGACATAAGCATCTACGCGGCCATTTGCCACTTCATTTAATACGCCGTCTTGCGTTTCATATGTTTTAATCTTAATTTTCTTGTCAGGGTCTTTGCTCTCTAAGTTTTTAGCATGGTTAGAGCCAAGAACCGCCGCCACTGTTTTTCCTTTTAAATCGTCAAGACCTTTGATGTCGTTGTTGTCTTTTTTCACGATGATTTGTGTTCCTGCGTAAGCGTACGTATCTGTAAAGTTAAATGTTTGTTTACGCTCGTCTGTGATGGCAACTTGGTTTGACACTGTATCGAGCTTACCAGACGTCAGCTGTCCCATCAGTCCGCTGAATTCACTCAGCTGCCAGTCTAGTTTGTAGCCAAGCTTTTTCGCAATGGCTTCTGTTACTTCAACATCGAATCCGACAAGCTTGCCATTGTCTTTATAAGCAAACGGATAGCTTTGTCCTGTAGCGCCTACTTTTAACACTTTTTCGTCTTTGCCTTCACTCTGATTGCCGCCGCAAGCTGCTAAAACTGCCAGCATTGCTGCAAATAGAACGACTAGCCACTTTTTGTTTTTCATGTTTGTAAACCCTTCTTCCTCTTATGGTTGTGTGATATCTGATCTTAATTGTTTTTTGAAATAAACCGTGATATGACCTTTGCCTAAATCTTTTTCTCCTGCTCTGACATAGCCTTTACGCTCATACATCTCTATCAGCCATGGATGCTTATCAGCTGTACCGAGCGACACGTACGGCACCTTCAGTGTATCCCTTAGCACTTCGGTTTCCACCCATTCCAGCAAGGCTGAGCCTGTGCCTTTTTTGGCGGCTGGTTCTGAGGCAAACCACCAGATATGAGGGACGCCGAACGGTCCTGGCTGCTCTCCCCAAGGCATACGGAGTGATAAGGTGGATAGAAGCTCTCCGTTTTCTTCCATCACATAGCAAAGATTCTTTTGTACATTTTTCTGAACGAGAGCGAAATCAGCATGTGCTGCTTGGAACTGGATGCCTAGCTCACGAATTGGCTCGTATGCTCTTGTTGTCAGTTCAAGCAGCGCCTCTATATCTGCCTCTGTTGCCAGACGAAACGTGTATCCCAACGTTAGTCACCTCACCCTTATGTCGTGTAGCGATTTTTTGGCTCTGTTAATCCAAGATTTTCTCGTAAGGTTTGTCCTGTGTAATCGGTTTTGAATAAGCCTCGTTCCTGAAGGATTGGGACGACGCGGTCTACGAACACATCCAGCCCTTCTGGCAAGAGCGGCGGCATGACATTAAAGCCGTCTGCTGCTTCTTCACGAAGCCATGTTTCCATCACATCTGCCAGCTGCTGCGGCGTTCCAATGAAAATATTATGACCGCGTGAGCCGGCAACCGATTGATAAAGCTGGCGAATGGTCAGGTTATCCTTTCTCGCCATATTCATCACGAGATCAAAACGGCTTTTCACCGCATTTGTTGTGCTTGGATCAATCTCTGGAAGCGGTCCGTCTAAAGGATACTGAGACAGATCAATTCCGCCTAAGTAATTTTGCAGAATGCTCAGTCCAATCTCAGGAACAATCAGCTCCTGTAATTCTTCATATTTCGCTTGGGCTTCTTCCTCTGTATCAGCAATGATCGGAAAGATACCCGGCATGATGCTGACGTCCTCTCTAGCACGGCCAGCAGCCTCTACTTTCCCCTTCAAGCTTTGATAAAATTCCTTCGCTTTGTCGAGATCGTTTTGTGCAGTGAAAATGAGCTCTGCTGTTTTTGCTGCAAGCTTTTGGCCATCTTCAGAAGATCCTGCTTGAATGATCACGGGCTGCCCTTGCGGCGTGCGTGATACGTTGAGAGGACCTCTTACTGAGAAGAACTCACCTTTGTGCTGGAGCTCATGAAGCTTACTAGATTCGAAGAATTCTCCCGTTTCCTTGTTTCTGACAAGGGCGTCTTCCTCCCAAGAATCCCAGAGACCTTTGACGACCTCGACGAACTCTTCTGCCCGCTCATATCGTTTATGGTGTGCTAAATGCTCTTCTCCGCTAAAATTTTTCGCTGTTTCTTCAATAGAAGATGTGACCACATTCCATGCCGCTCTTCCGCCTGATAAATGATCAAGGGAGGCAAACTGCCTTGCAATATGGAAAGGCTCACTGTATGTAGTGGAAGCTGTTGCTGCTAAACCAATGGTTGAAGTAGACTCAGCAATAGATGAAAGCAGCGTGAGCGGTTCAAATCTTGTTAATACGTTCGGATGAGAGGTTTGATTAATGGATAAACTGTCGGCTAAAAAGAGCAAATCCAGCTTTCCTTCCTCTGCCTTTTTCGCTAATTGTTTAAAATAATCTAGATTCATGGCTGCGTCTGGTACTGCATTCGGATGTCTCCAAGAGGCAACGTGATGTCCAGTTCCTGCGATGAATACGCCTAGCTTGAGCTTCCTTTTCGGCTGTAACACTTGTTCTTCATCCTTTCTATATCCTAAATGTATCAAACCGAAGTCCTTAGATACATTTTTCTGATTGAATTAATCGGTTTTATTAATAAAAAAAAGGGCAAATGTTGCGAAAAATGAAAAATAATTATTACTATATGCCCTTTTTACAGGATTGTCAACCGCCTTCTGAACCTCCAAAATAAGGGATTTCAAACACTCATGACGGTGTATCAATCTCAATATTTCCGATGAGCCTGTCTGTGGTATGTGTCACCAGTTGACTACGCTCCAGCATGTTGTGAGCGATGACAGAATGAGTGGAATTGGCGGTGCGGACGGCAATTGCTTTTTGAGGAGAAATATTGATGATGTTATTGCGCAGCACACGGGCTGAGGCGGCCTGGTCAATAAAGATCGCCGTCGGCTGTCCGATCGATCGATTTAAATAGAAACGGTTATCTCCAATTTGTGGCGAACCATTTTTAATATACATCACCACATATAAGGATGTTTCTTCAAAGGAATTATCTTTAATTTCCAATGCCCCCGTCGTGCTGCTGTATACAGCGTAGTTTTGATAGTGCTTAAAGCGATTTTGCCAGATGAAAGCCTTTGCATTTCCTGTGACACTGATCGTATACGAAGAATCTAGCTCCGGGTGTCCTTCTTGAATAAAGTGGTTGCCGTTGAGCCCAGCTTCCCCTTCCTGCACCCAGATTCCTCTGCTGAATTCTTTGAATTGATTGTGCTGGATGAGAATATTCGTTCCTCTCACCACGGCCGCATCGATAACAGAGTAGACCGTATTGTTTGAAAAGACGACACTATCCGATTGATAGATACGCAGCGAGGCGCTTCTTTTTCCGGTATTCGTTCCTGATTCAATATGGTTTCCTTCTATTAGAATACGATTCGCCATATAAACGGACACAGCCGCATCTTCAAAAAGACTAATCTTATTGCCTGTAATGTGAACGCTGTCTCCTCTCACATCAATTCCTTTTTCAAACCCCTCAATCATATTGCCAATAATCATCACATTGTTTTCCGTTTGGCCAAGTGAGACGCCTAAGCTCGTAATCCCTGCTTTTGTCACACCTCCTCCTACTGCACGAATCAAATTGTTGGCAATGATCGTTTCGGTGGAGAAGCCATAGGAGATACTGCTATCTGTATGATTGCCTTCAATGATCACACCATAGCCGTTAAAGTTATAGATGGAGCTTGCAGCACCTCCTCTGACGATGTTGTTGCGAATCTGAATATTCAAAGGCTCCTCCATATTAACGGCATTTTCTCCATAGCCTTCAATATCAATACCCATTCTTGGCTCGACCCCATTTACTCCTGCTCTTTCCAAGAGACAGTCCTCCACAATAACCCCATCACAGCCTGTAATCGAAATATTGTTTCGTCTCGAATCTGTGATGGTGCAGCCAGAAATATCAATAGATGAAGCAGGAGAGTAAGGTTCACCCTCTGTCAATAAACCATGGGGACTGACAATGATGCCGTCTCCCGTACAATTTTTTATTTGGACATGATTCACCTCCACATGTGAGGCACCTTCAATACATATCCCAAAGCCCCATTCATGGGTTCTTCGTTCAGCGGGGAGCGGCTTGTATACATGCTCATGACGATCCCCTTCAATACGCCCGCCTCGGATGGTCACATGCTGAACCTTTCCTATATAAAAGGCTGCATACCCCCATGAATCATTTGATTTTACCTTTATTACAGCGTCTGACGCCATCTCAATGCATATATGACTTGGCACCCGTATACCCGCACCTCGAAAAGGAAAAAATGAATCACCTCTGTACACCGCATCGATTAAATACGTGCCGCTCGGCAGCCAGACATGGGAATACCCCTGTGCTTTTGTCCACTCTAAACATTCATTGAGCTTAGCTGTGCAATCCGTTTTCCCGTCAGCAATTACGCCAAAATCTAGTACATTGACAACAGGTTTTTTTAGATCAGCTTCATTCAATTCCCCCAACCTAAATCACTCCTTTTCACACATGTTCTCTCGTCATCCTATGCATGTGTCAAAGGTTTGCTTGTACATTGCTTCAAATTTTAAATAAATTCTTCAGGAATAACTTTCCGATAATTTTTACTTCAATGAATTTTTTAATTTTTTGAGTCTTTACGCCTATTGAACTAACATTTTCCTGTTTTAGAATAGTTTTATATTGACACAAGAACTATACAAGAATATCATTTTTCTCATATCTCTTTTTTTAAGAAAGGATCTATGCCATGTCTACAATTGACCACGATAAAATTGTTAAAAGTGTTCCTCAAAAAGGGTTTTTTGGACATCCTAAAGGACTTTACACCCTGTTTTTCACTGAATTTTGGGAGCGTTTCTCCTATTATGGCATGCGTGCACTGCTTATTTATTATATGTACACAGAGGTGACAAAAGGCGGTCTAGGCTTTGACCAGACGACAGCCAATTCGATCATGTCTGTCTACGGTGCGCTTGTCTATATGTCAGGAGTGATTGGCGGATGGCTCGCCGACCGGGTATTTGGATCATCCAGTACGGTCTTTTATGGCGGAGTTTTCATTATGCTTGGCCACGTGATTTTGGCTTTGCCAAGCGGAGCAACAGCGCTCTTTATTAGTATGGGACTGATTATTATCGGGACAGGTCTTCTCAAGCCAAACGTTTCAAACATTGTTGGCGACCTGTATACAAAAACAGACCCGCGCAGGGACTCTGGATTTAGTATTTTCTACATGGGGATCAACATGGGTGGCTTTATCTCCCCATTAATTGTCGGAACACTCGGTCAAAAAGTGAATTTCCACCTCGGGTTCTCACTCGCTGCCGTTGGGATGCTTGTTGGACTCATTACATTTGTCGTCACAAAAAAACCGAACCTTGGTCTTGCCGGCACTTATGTGACCAATCCATTATCAGCTGCCGAACGTAAGAACTTCAAAATTTACGGTTCATTGGTTGTGATTTTGCTTGCGATTTTTGCTGTCATTGGCATTCAAACAGGCGCACTCACAATTAATCTATTCACTTGGTTTGTCAGTGCCCTTGGTGTACTCATTCCGATTGTTTATTTCATTGTCATGTATTTCAGTAAAAAGACGAGCGCAGTGGAGCAATCCAGGGTTCTCGCTTATATTCCATTGTTCCTTGCTGCCGTGATGTTCTGGGCGATTCAAGAGCAGGGCTCAAACATTTTAGCGACATATGCAGATCAACGAACAAACTTGAATTTCCTTGGGATGACACTAGCGTCTTCATGGTTCCAATCATTGAACCCAATCTTTATTGTGCTGCTGTCTCCAGTGTTTGCTTGGTTATGGGTCAGACTTGGGAAGAAACAGCCGTCTACCCCGATTAAGTTCTCACTCGGTCTTTTGTTTGCAGGGTTATCCTTCATCATCATGATCATTCCTGCATACATGTCCGGTCCGAACACACTTGTGAGCCCATTATGGCTCGTTTTGAGCTTCTTCCTCGTCGTGATCGGAGAGCTCTGCTTATCACCAGTTGGACTGTCAGCGACAACAAAGCTGGCCCCTGCTGCCTTCTCAGCGCAAACGATGAGCCTTTGGTTCCTTTCAAATGCAATGGCACAGGCGATCAATGCGCAAGTAGTCAAACTGTTTGATAAAGTGCCGGAAACCGTCTATTTCGGTATCATCGGATTCCTTGCCATCGTTTTATGCGGTGTGATGCTATTACTGACACCAGTGATTAAGAAAGCGATGAAAGGCGTTCATTGAATCAAAAAAAGAAGCCTCCCGATTGGGTTGGCTTCTTTTTGATGGTTTAAAACCGGATCTCGTCATCTCCATTGATTTGCAGCTTCAGCGGCTCACTTTGTGCCTGATGCTTTTTCACATAGCGGTGATAGACAACATATCCAATGATCATAAGCGGTACGCCGACATATAGCCCGATGCGCTGCTCTTGATCAAAGGCAAGACTGACCAATACGATGGTATTCAGTGTAATTGCAATGATCGGCAGCACCGGATAAAGAGGCGTTTTAAATTTTAAGTTTTCCAGCTTTCCGCCTGCTTTCAAGTATTTTCTACGGAAAAGCAGCTGCGATAATGTAATCGTGATCCAGCCTGTCTGGGCACTCATGCCGGCAATGGACACGATCCAGGCAAATACCGTTTTCTCTGCAAAGAAGCCGGATAACAGCGAAATCCCTGTAAATAGGAAGGTGAGCAGTAAGGCATTCATCGGAATACCGCGCTGATTGACGCGTCTAAATGCTTTTCCTGCCATTCCTTCCTTCGATAAGGAATACAGCATTCTTGTTGATGCATACAAGCCAGAGTTCGCAACAGATAATAAAGCAATGATAATGACAAAGTTCATGATGTCTGCCGCAAAAGGAATGCCCGTTCTCTCAAACACAGTAACAAATGGGCTTTGCAGCACACTAGCTTCCTTCCAAGGCACCATACCCGCTAAAACAAAAATAGATAAGACGAAAAAGACAAGTGTACGCCATACGGTCTGATGGATCGAACGGGGAACGGTTTTCTCAGGGTTTTCACTTTCTCCTGCCGCAATCCCGATCAGCTCTGTTCCTTGAAATGAAAAATTCACTGTGATCATCGTAACCACAACAGCAAGCAGGCCATTTGGAAACAGCCCGTCATTCACAAAATGGCTGAAGTAAGGGGCGGGTTCACCGCTCGTTGTATCAATAAACCCAAACATCGCCGCTCCGCCTACACCAATAAAGAGTAAAATTGCAATAATCTTAATGGTAGAAAAGAAAAATTCCGACTCCCCGAACGCTTTCGCTGACCGGGCATTTAATAAGAAAAGACAGAGTCCGAATACGAGACACCAAATCCACACATCCACTTGCGGGAGCCAGCGCCTCATCAGCTGCCCTGCTGATAAGAACTCAAGGGCAACCGTTGCTGCCCAGCCGAGCCAATAAATCCAGCCGACAGCAAAACCCGCTGCCGGGCTGACAAATTTCGTCGCATACGTATGAAACGACCCCGACACAGGAAGTGCAACAGACAGCTCCCCAAGACACAGCATGGTTAAATACATGATCAATCCGCCCACAATATATGAAAGAACGGCTCCGACCGGCCCTGCTTGTCCAATCGTATAGCCCGTTCCTAAGAAAAAGCCTGTCCCAATGACACCGCCAAGTGAAATCATAAATAAATGGCGGGAGGTCATCGCCCTTTTCAATTGTTCAGGCTGATTTTGTCCAACATCCACAATGATGCCCTCCTTCTTCTAAGATGCTCTGTTATCAAAACATGTCTCCATGTGATTCATTCCATTTTCAAAACAACCTACTAATTATACATCTTTTATAATAAATATGCTTCCTTCTATGGTCACTGTCTCGAAGTCTTTATTTTAGTAATGTTCGCACAACTATGTGGTGGATCAAACCATTTGATAGGATGCCATATATCTAAAATATTGCACAAAAAAACCAGCATGAAACTTTATCGTTGCACACTGGTTTCGTTTCATTCTTTTCAAGTCTCATTTTAGACAGTTCTTATGATCACTTTTGTCACAAGTCATTCTGCTTTTAGCAAACACACTTTGATAAATTCATCTATTTCCTGAAAGCAGCGATTTTTAGATTCAGCGTGAAAAGCCGCAGAATAAGGATTGGCGAATCCATGCTCTCCCTCTACTATTGTCACGCAAAGCTTTTTCTTTTTCTCCAAAACACTCGCAATCTCCCTGGGATGAAAGGATGCTTCGATCTCCGGGAAAAATAACAGCGTTTTGCAGGCGGGCGCAAGATCGACGTCATCTCTGATCCTTGAACCATAAAATCCAATAACTCCTCTAAACAGCTGATCATTTTGGCTGCATCGCCAGGCAATTGTTGCCCCCACACTAAAACCCAGCAGAAATATATCTATCGCGGCATTCTTCGTCTTTAACTCTTTTGCCAGATTCAGTACACTCTTTACCGGCTTATCAAAACCAACTTTATTCATAAAGTAGTCGTAAGCCTCATTTTCACTGACATAAGGGAAGTGCTTCGCCTGTCCCAATAAATGAGGACAATAAACCTCAAATCCAGCTTTGTCGAAATAATGGATCATACTCTTCATATGATCATTTATTCCGTATATTTCGTGTATTAAGATCATGACAGGTTTTTGTTTCGATGTATGCAAATGTTCACACTTCCCTTTTGTTTCTTAGAAGTCAATTGAATCGATTGGAAAATTTCGTTGGGATGATCATAGCATATTTTACCCGAATCGTTTATCTAACGTTCCACCAATCAAATCATCTTAATCATCTTGAACTTGTGTATGGTTTTATTCACCTTTTAACTTGGGTATAGTTCTATCGTTTGTCCGTTCGACCGTTTGAGGGCATAAAGTTGGTGAGATTCGCTCAAGCTAGTTTCAAATGCTTTACTTTTAGGTTGCTTCTCTGTAAGATCATATGTTGTAAATACCAACAAGAAAAGTGGGGAATAAAATGAAAAAAATGTTCTTTGCCATTATGTTAGGCGCTTGTGTTGCATTGATCACGGCATGTGGATCTGGTGCAAGCGACAACGCGAATAAACAATCTGGGTCTAAGGAATCAGGAGACCTTTGGAAATCCATTCAGGATAAAGGTGTATTAACCATCGGAACAGAGGGTACTTATGCTCCTTTCACCTTCCATGACAAAAAGACAGATAAATTAACTGGCTATGATGTAGAAGTCATCACAGAAGTAGCAAAACGTCTTGACTTAAAACCTGAATTCAAAGAAACACAATGGGACAGTATGTTTGCTGGACTGAATGCAAAACGTTTTGACGTGGTAGCGAACCAAGTTGGGAAAACTGGACGTGAAAATCAATACGATTTCTCTGATAAATATACGACATCTCAAGCTATTGTTGTGACAAAATCAGATAACAACGACATCAAGAAACTATCTGATGTGAAAGGCAAAAAAGCAGCACAATCATTAACAAGTAACTACAATAAACTAGCAACAGATGCTGGCGCTAAGATTGAAGGCGTTGAAGGTCTTGCACAATCCATTCAATTGATTCAGCAAGGACGTGCTGATCTGACGTTCAATGACAAATTGGCTGTATTGAATTACTTGAAAACAAGCGGTAACAAAAACCTAAAAGTTGCATTTGAAACAGGAGATCCTCAAGAAACGTATTTCGCATTCAGAAAAGGCAGCGGCGAAGTCGTTGACAAGGTGAATGGCGCATTAAAAGAAATGAAAAAAGACGGTACACTCGCTAAGATTTCTAAGAAATGGTTTGGTGAAGATGTTACAAAATAACATCCTAGGAGTCGTCATTCCTTGGGATCTTCTTCAGCAATCTTTTTGGCCAATGGTGATGCAGGGAATTTATTATACAATTCCCCTCGCCATCATTGCCTTTATTATTGGTATTTTTATCGCGCTTGTGACAGCTCTTGCTAGAATGTCTAAAATGAAAGCCCTCAGATGGATTTTCTCCATCTATGTGTCGGCCGTTCGCGGAACGCCGCTTTTTGTGCAATTGTTTATTATTTTCTATTTCTTTCCGACATTTAATATCACACTGGATCCATATCCAAGTGCCATTATTGCTTTTTCTTTAAACGTAGGTGCGTATGCGTCGGAAATTATCCGTGCATCCGTCCTGTCTGTTCCAAAAGGACAATGGGAAGCAGGTTATTCCATTGGGATGACACATCGCAAAACGCTCGTCCGCGTGATTTTACCGCAGGCTGTACGTGTATCGATTCCACCGCTTTCTAATTCATTCATTAGTTTGGTGAAGGATACATCCCTTGCCTCCCAAATTCTCGTGGCAGAGATGTTCCGTAAATCACAGGAGATTGCTGCGGCGAACTTGGATCAGATCTTGTTTATTTATATGGAAGCAGCCCTCATCTATTGGGTATTCTGCTTCATTCTATCGCTCGTTCAGCATCAAATTGAAAAACGACTTGATCGATATGTCGCAAGGTAAGGAGGGAACGACATGCTAACAGTCAAAGGCTTAAAGAAATCCTTTGGTGAAAATGAGATTTTAAAGTCGATTGATTTTTCGATCAACAAAGGGCAGGTTGTGGCCATCCTCGGTCCATCTGGTTCAGGAAAAACAACGATGCTTCGCTGTTTAAATGCACTTGAAATACCAAATGGCGGCTCCTTTACCTTCGATGATTTCTCGATTGATTTTTCGAAAAAAAATAAATCAGCTGATCTGCTGAAGCTACGCCGGAAATCAGGAATGGTGTTTCAGGATTATCACCTGTTTCCTCACCGTACAGTGCTTGAAAATGTGATGGAAGGCCCTGTCCAAGTGCAGCGCCGTCCAAAGGAAACGGTTCGAAAAGAAGCCATTCAGCTCTTGCAAAAGGTCGGTCTGGAAGATAAAAAGGATCTGTATCCATTCCAGCTCTCAGGCGGTCAAAAGCAGCGTGTCGGGATTGCCCGTGCACTTGCCATTCAGCCAGAGCTCATGCTTTTTGATGAACCTACCTCTGCGCTTGACCCTGAGCTTGTCGGAGAAGTCTTAAAGGTCATGAAGGATCTAGCGAAGGAAGGCTGGACCATGGCGGTTGTCACACATGAAATCAAGTTTGCCCAAGAAGTAGCAGACGAAGTGATTTTTATTGATGGCGGCGTCATCGTCGAACAAGGTCCTCCAGAGGAAATCTTCAAACGACCAAAGGAAGAACGAACAAAACAATTCTTAAACCGGATTTTGAATCCAGTATGATGAAAAAAGGCTGTTCTCACGTGGTGAGAACAGCCTTTTTTTATATCTCTTTTTGCAGGCGTAGCGCCAGTAAATCTTGCAGGAGCAGTCTCGCTCCCTCTGGACTGATGACCACCCCGCCGGATAGCACCTTATTGGAGTTTGTCACTTCCCCTGTGACGATACAAGGTTTATCCTGCCAATATGGCTTCATCACAATTTGGTCTTCTTCTCGATAAATCTCCATAAAATCTTGCGGAAGAATTTTTAGCCGTTTTCTTATATCTGTCGGAAGAACAATTCTTCCAAAGTTATCTATATATCTTACATAGTCTTGATTTAACAAATTGACCCCCCTCCTGCATCTCTAGATATAGGCAATTCCCTCTTTATCAAGGAATGAAGTACTTTAATCGGTTAGTGAAAGGATAAGTTGCAGGCTGATCCAGTGCTTAAACACGCTTTCCATATATGATATATCTGTTTGGTGCAGGACCAATGAAAGAAAAAGGATAGCATGTTGTCAGGACAAGTTCTTCCTTTTCCTGTTGTAGTGTAATAATACTTTGATCATCTTTTTTTACAATCTTTGTTTTCTCAATTTCATAGGTAAACCGACCGTATGAAAGCTCAATGACGAGTTGATCCCCTTTCACAAGTTCTCCTGTTCGTCTAAACACAGTATCACGATGCCCAGATAAAACGATTTGTCCCTGCCCATTTGGTAAATTGCTCTCATGATAATGACCAACACCCTTTGCCAAGTCCTCTGCTTCTGTTCCTTCTACAATTGGTAACTCAGCGTTTAACTTTGGAATGTGTAAGAGTCCAATGGTTTCACCAGCCTTTGGAACAAAAGGGGAATCCGTTTCCCCCTTTTGCTGAATGGCTGCTTGTGCAGACTGGAAAGATTGATCTACTTGCCTTTGTCCATCAACGATCCTTATATATCCTATGATCACAAGACAAATACCTGCTGTAATCAATAGAGTTGAGATGATTTTTTGAACCATGGACGATTATCCGTTTCTTTTTCTTCTTTTCCATACAATAAGGGATGCACCTATTAATACAAGGGCAAATCCTGCTAGTAAAAGGTTGTACATTGCTGTTGCAGTATTCGGAAGATGATGACCAGGTGTATCCTGTTGTGGCTCAGAAGGTTGATCTGGATTTGCTGGGACTTCTGGCACATTTGGTGGTTCTACTGTCGTTGAGTTTTCAGGTTTGTCTGGCTCATCTACATTCTCACCCTTCACGACTCCGATATTTTGAATGGTTTTCCCTTCAGATCCTTTGGCAGCCTTCGCTTCAAAGGTCACTGTATGCCAGTCCGTATCTTTGATATCGCCAAATTGACCGGTGACTGTGCCTTTTGTGTAATCTCCGTTATCGTCATCTTTTGCATCTGTGGCAGCTTGTCCATCTACTTTTAACGACCCTTCAACATATTCAAGACCTTCTGGCAGTTTATCTGCGATCACTAAGTCTTTGATGACACTGTCTTCTACATTATTTTTTGTTTTGATCGTGTAAAGAAGGGTGTCGCCTACTTGTACTTCTTTTTCATCGGTATTGCCTTCTGCTTTTTGAGAGATTTCTGATGTTTTTTCTGATTCAAGCTTTGGATCTCTTGGATCAATGTGTGTTTCGGTTGTTGGTTCGTCTGGCGGTGTATTATCGCCTGTTACTTTGGCTGTGTTTTGAATGCTTTTACCTGATTGGCCTTTAGCGACCTTCGCTTCAAAGGTCACTGTATGCCAGTCCGTATCTTTGATATCGCCAAATTGACCGGTCACCGTACCTTTTGTGTAGTCTCCCTTGTCGTCATCTTTTGCATCTGTGACGGCTTGTCCATCTACTTTTAATGATCCTTCGACGTATTCAAGACCTTCTGGCAGTTCATCGAAAATCACAAGATTGTTGACGATGCTGTCTTCTTCAAGATTCTTTGTTTTGATTGTATAAAGAAGGGTATCGCCTACCTGTGGTGTCTTTTTATCTTTGTTGCCTTCTGCCTTTTTCTGAATACTTGCAGCCTTTTCAGATGCTAGTTTTGGTTCACGAGGATAAATTTCTGTTTTCGTTGTTGGATCATCTGGCGGCGTGTTTTCGCCAGTTACTTCAGCTGTGTTTTGAATGTCTTGACCAGCCTGTCCCTTTTCAACTGTCACTTCAAACGTCACAGTATGCCAGTCCGTGTCCTTCACATCACCAAAAGAACCTGTAACCTTTCCATCTGTGTAGTCACCGCTATCGTCGTCTTTCACATCTGTGACAGATTCCCCATCAATTTGAAGGGACCCGGTGACATACTTCAACCCTTTTGGTAATTGATCTGAAATCACTAGATTTTCAACAAGACTGTCTTCTACCGTGTTTTTTGTTTTAATTGTATAAAGCAGGGTATCGCCTACTTCTGGGTGTTTCTCATCTTTGTTACCTTCTGCTTTTTTCTGCAAAACCGCTGATTTTTCTGATTCAAGCTTTGGATCACGCGGATAGATTTCTGTTTTTGTTGTCGGCTTATCTGGCGGTGTGTTGCCGCCTGTGACATTGGCTGTATTTTGAATGTCTTTGCCTGATTGTCCTTTTTCAACCGTCACTTCAAACGTCACGGTATGCCAATCTGTATCCTTAATGTCTCCAAATTGTCCTGAGATGGTTCCGTTTGTAAAGTCTCCGTTATCGTCATCCTTTGCGTCTGTGACTGCATCTCCATTCACCTGAAGTGAATTCGGTACATATGCCAATCCTTCCGGCAGTTCATCTGAGATCACTAAGTTTTCAACGAGACTGTCTTCTATCGTATTCTTTGTTTTAATTGTATAAAGCAGGGTATCGCCTACTTCTGGGTGTTTCTCATCTTTGTTACCTTCTGCTTTTTTCTGTAAAACTGCTGATTTTTCAGAAGTCAGCTTTGGGTTACGCGGATAGATTTCTGTTTTTGTTGTCGGCTCGTCTGGCGGTGTGTTGCCGCTTGTGACATTAGCTGTATTTTGAATATCTTTGCCTGCCTGACCTTTGTCAACCGACACTTCAAACGTCACTGTATGCCATTTCGCATCTTTCACTTCACCGAACGTCCCAGTGACAGTTCCGTCTGTCATATCCCCGTTGTCATCATCTTTTACATCTGTGACTGGATTTCCATCTACCTGAAGTGAATTTGGTACATATGATAACCCTTGAGGTAACTTATCAGAAATCACAAGATCTTCAATGACGCTGTCTTCAATCGCATTACGGGCTTGAATGGTATACAGTAATGTGTCGCCTACTTCTGGATGTTTCTCATCTGTATTCCCTTCTGCTTTTTTCTGCAAGACCGCTGATTTTTTTGATTCAAGTTTTGGATCACGCGGGTAAATTTCTATGTTTGTTGTTGGTTCATCCGGAGGTGTGTTTTCCCCTTTGACATTCGCGGTATTTTGAATATCTTTGCCTGCCTGACCTTTGCCTACCGTCGCTTCAAATGTCACTGTGTGCCAATCGGTATCTTTCACGTCACCTATTTGACCTGAAACAGTGCCGTTTGTATAATCACCTTTGTCTTGATCTTTTGCATCTGTTACGCTCGTTCCATCCACCTTAAGAGACCCTGAAACATACGTTAAGCTGCTTGGCAGTTTATCTGATACGATCAGATTTTTGACAATACCATATTGCACGGTATTTTTTGCTTTAATTGTATAAAGTAACGTGTCGCCTACTTCTGGATGCTTCTCATCTGTGTTGCCCTCTGCTTTTTTCTGTAAAACAACTGATTTTTCCGATTCAAGCTCTGGAGGATATGGATCAAATTCTGGCTTAACCCGCGAAGCTAAATCGTAAGATAATGAATCACCTACAGTGCCCATATATGTTGTACTTAATGTTTTCGCATCAAGTGTAAAAAGAGTGGAATGGCCAATGGAGTCATTTAATCCTGACTGTAATAGCATTTGTCCATTGGGCAAAAAGCTAATCCCCCGAACGCCTCCGTCAATCGTTTTACCATCTGCATTTTTAATCGGAATGACACGAATGACTTCTGCTGTATCAGGGTTCATTTGCGCAATGGCCCCACTGCCATTTGATGCGAACCAAAGATAGCCGTCCTTATCAACGACAAGATCTCCGCCAACGCCAGACCCGATGTCATATCCGACAATTTTTTTAGACGATTTTTGACCCGTAGCTAAATCGTATGTTCCAAGGAAATACTCACCATTAGAAGCATAAGAATAGATATATTTATCTTGATACACAACGGCATTAGAAGCACCTTCTGGTAATTGGGTTACGCTCTCTGCTTGCCCTGATGTCGCATTTATTTTATATAGAGTAGGGGTCGTGCTATTTGCAGTTGCATACACAACATTTTCTCGATCACTTACAGCAACACCATTCACTGCACCCATATCGATTCCTTTCACCTCTACACTAGCTTTTACATTTGTTGGATTATTTCCATCGAGCTGCTGAAGAACCAGTGGCCTACTCCCAATAATATAAGAATCCGTGTTATTGACAACAACCGTCCCAGCGGCTTTCGTAACAGCTGGTGAGACCGTTAATAGATTTCCAACGATCAGCACCAATATAAGAAATAATTGACTCGTTCTTTTTAATAAGTTCATTCTTTGACCTCCCCTTTTTCTCGCTTCATATCGTAATGGTATGTACCAGTTCACCTCCCACACTTTGGTAAAGAATATCAGTAACATTTCAAATGCCTCAACATGACTAAATGACTATTTTCGACAAAAATAGTCATTTAGTAACATACACTTCTCGATGTTTGATTCACCTATGTTTTTTCCAATAAAATGCCCTTTTTTATCGTATACCTCCGCATTTTCCTTTTCCTCCAAACAGGTCTAATGACATAATTTATATACAATCTCTTCTATTTAAAGATAATTATTCTTTAATTGGTGCAGATTATTTTTTTGGGAAAATATATTGAATTATTTTCTTTTTCTCTTAAAATGCGGAAATTAATGGCTTCTTTTGCTAAAAAAAACAATCCGAAAGTCTTGCTGCCTGTTTTGATGTTTTGACCCTTACAATTCGACAAAATTCTTTTTTTGAAGTAAGCGATTACAATTGAGCAAAGCCATTTAAAGGGGGGTGAGAGTATGTTACGATGGAAATCGAGTGTTTAAGAAAGAAGGGAAAGCTTTTGAAGCGGGAACATCTTTTACGTTGGTTTTTTTATTTTGTTGGATTGATCGTACTAGCTTTTGGACTATCGCTGACAGTGAAAGGGAAGATCCTTGGGATTGGTCCTTGGGACGCTTTCCACTACGGACTGTTTCAGCATTTTGGACTCACGATTGGACAGTGGTCCATCATTATTGGTGCACTCATTGTGACACTGACTTCTGTTTTTACGAAATCATTTCCAAAGGTCGGCGCATTACTGAACATGGTGCTGATTGGCGTGTTTATTGATTTCTTTAATGCGATATTACCTGCGCCACACGGTTATTTTCCGGCCTTATATATATTTATTACAGGTGTTGTTGTTTCTGGATATGGCGTTGGCATTTATGTTTCAGCCAATCTTGGCGCTGGGCCACGGGACTCATTAATGCTGCTCATCTCAGCGAAAACGGGGCTGAACGTACAGTGGGTTCGAAATGGCATTGAGTTAACAGTGCTTTTGTTTGCATGGATGCTCGGTGGACCGATTGGCATTGGAACGATTTTGACTGCGATCTTCACAGGTCTTGTCCTTCGTTTCTCCTTGCCGCAATCAACACGGCTCCTGCAGCTGCTCATTACAAAAACAGCAGAAAAACCTGTTCAAACCCTTACAAGATGAAAGCAAGCCATTCTATAATTAGAATGGCTTTTCTTGTGCTAAAATAAATAAACAGAATATTCACATACTGGAGATGAGACCTATGCAGCTTTTCCACTATCATTACTGGACACCATTTGTTGAAGAGACAGAACAAACATATCGTTCGCTAGGCTTTGAGGTTAAAGGCCGTTTCACAAAGGATGGCGCCTATCATCCCCCGCTGACATGGGATGATTTTAGAGAAGAGCAGCCGACTTTTCGAATCATCGAAATGAGAAAAGGACAGATCAATATCACATTTGGCTATAGCAAAAAAGTCCTTTTTGATCACATCGGCTTTCTTGTCTCAGACGAAGAATATGATCAACTGCTTGCACAAGCTAAAGAACTAAACTGGCCAATCCAAGCTGGGGAACGGAGAACGTTTCTTTCGACACCTCTTCGTTTAAGGCTTGAATTACAGCGCCGTACAGATGTCATTGAAACTGGAACCGATGCGCTGCATGCTATGACAATTGCTGTTCCTGATTTGTCACAGACACCTAAAGTCGATCAGCTGCTATCACCTTTGCATCAGCCCATTCACTGGCAAAAAGGAGAACGGCTTTCCCTGCTTGACGTGATCATGACGGATGTTGATGGAGTTGATACAACTGATCCGAATGGTGTTCACATCGTAAATCGTTAATGGACCCTTTTGCACGCCGCTCTCCAATGGTACAATCAATGTAAAAAATTAGAGGTTTGTTATGAAGATATTTGCTATTCAATTACAACACTTAGATGAAATTGATGCACGACAACAAATAGATCGTCTGAAACCCTTTGTTTCAGCTGAAAAGCGTGCTGCCGCTGAACGCTTTCGTTTTTTGATCGATGCAAGAAGAACCTTGTTAGGTGAAGTGCTGGTTCGTCAAACGATCCATGATATGTACGAGCTGCCTATGGACCAGATCGTTTTTGAAACAGAGGGCAATGGCAAACCTGTCGTCCGGCAGCTTTCTTCTTTTCATTTTAATCTTTCTCACTCTGGCGATTGGGTCGTTTGCGCAGTAGATGATGCACCTGTGGGCATTGATATTGAGGAAATCAAGCCTATTGATCTGGCGATTGCCAAACGATTTTTTTCAGCGGATGAGTATCAGGATTTACTCTCACAGCCGGCAGAACGGCAGGAAGCCTATTTCTTTCATCTTTGGTCAATGAAGGAGGCCTTTATCAAGCTGACTGGAAAAGGATTATCCTATGGGCTTTCGTCCTTTACAGCCCGTCTGTCAGAGGATGGACAGGCTGCGTTAACATTACCTGATCATGAAGCGCCTTGCTTTGTTCAAACATACTCACTTGACCCTGCCTACCAAATGGCGGTATGCACACGAAAGTCTGCTGCGGCTGAAAGCGTTGAGAGGCTCACTTGCAGTGATGTCCTGTCCCGCCTTTAATAACGCTTGCTTTGCTGAAATACCGTCTTTAATAGATCGACTCCACGTGTGATCTGCTCTTCTTTCACCTGCCAGATGTTCAGCTGAAGAATGGGGTCCTTTTGATAGGACTGCAGGTAATGGCGGTCAATTGGCTGAATGGAAACAGATGCCTTTTTCAGCTGCTGAATGAGCTGGTTCATGGGAATCGACCGGTCGACACGTACATGTGTATGGGTAGCCGGCTCCTGTTCTCCCAGCTGATAAGCGCTCTGATCATTTTTTAAACTTGCCACAAGCTGCTTGGAGCGGTTTCGATAGGTCGCCCGCATCCTGTCTCTATGCCGCTCAAACATCCCGCTTTTTAAATATATTTCTAAGGCTGCCTGGGACAGCATGGAGCTGTCGATATCAATCAGCCGTTTGTGTTCGCTAAAAGGCCGAATCAGTTCTTCAGGTAAGACGACCGCTCCTGTTCGCAGCCCCGGAAAAATGATTTTAGAAAAGCTTTTCAAATAAATGACCTTTCCAGCCTGATCGTACGAGTAGATCGGGTCTCTTTTTGTGTCGAATTCTAAATCTGCTATATAATCATCCTCAACAATGTAGACATCATATTTCTCAGCAAGGGCTACAATCGCTCTTTTTTCTCGTTTTGATAAACTCGTTCCAAGCGGGTTTTGAAATCTTGGCATCGTATAGAAAAAACGAATCTCCTCTTCTCGAAAGATATGCTCTAATTCGATAAGATCGATCCCTTTTTCCGTCCGCTGAATTCCGCGCACAGGCAATTGATTTTTCTCTAAATATTGGAGATATAAGTGATAACCCGGCTGTTCGACTAGTATGGTTTGTTTTCCATTTGGAAAAGGAATGGTGCTTAAAATGGATAAAGCGAGCTGAATACCAGAGGTCATGACGATCTGTTCTGGATGAGCAAACACTTGATAATCCATTAATCGCTTTGAAATGACTGGCAGCAGTGATGGTAAGCCGTTGGCTGTGCCGTAAATAAATAAGTCATTTTGATATAAATCGATCGCTTGGTTGATGCAGTGCTGGAAATCGACATATGGAAACACAACGGGATCAGGTGCAGATGAAGCAAAATCAATCCATGTGCCGTCCTGCTTGTCTGCTCGCTGCTTCGTTTTCACGACATAATAACCGCTTCTTTCTACAGAATACAGCAGATGTTCACGCTCCAATGTATCCAGCGCCTTGATGACAGTGCTTTTACTCACTGCATATTGAGCCGCTAAGTGGCGAATGGATGGAATTTTCATCCCAGCACTGTACTCACCAGAATCCATTTTTTCTTTTAAGCTCAAGACAAGCTGATCATATTTCCTCAAACCTTTTCCTCCTTGTACCGGTTCAGATATCATGTTCTCTTATTGTACACGTTAGATGATCCGATTACGATAGAAGAACAGAACCGGTCAATTCATTTGAAGCATGCATGCTCATATAAGGAGTCACGTTATGAATATGTCAAAACAAAAAGCGTATGCTGCCGCGATCGCATACGCGTCTATCATTGGTTTTTCCTTTTTGTTTGTCAAAATAGCATTAGAATCAGCAAACCCAATCGATTTATTGGCACACCGCTTTACCGTTTCTTTTGCTGCCGCTCTATTGCTGTATCCGTTTCTACGAAAAAAGTATCGCATATCCATTCAATGGCGTGATCTCATTTATATCGTACCGTTTTCCTTGCTTTATCCTGTTTTGTTCTTTGCTTTTCAAGTGTGGGGATTGATGTATACATCTTCTTCAGAGGCTGGCATCATTCAAGCGACGATTCCCATTCTGACAATGCTGCTTGCAGCCTGGTTTTTAAAGGAACGTGCGACTTGGATACAAGTGCTGTTTACCTTTCTTTCTGTGTGCGGGGTGATGCTTCTCTTTGTCATGAAGGGAATTGATGTCAAGCATTCTCACTTCATCGGCTATGTGCTGATTTTACTTTCAGCCCTGTCATCCAGTGCATATAGTGTTTTTGCCAGAGTGATTACAAAACGATTCCATGTGATCGAACTCACCTTTGTGATGACCTTCTTTGGCTTTGTCTTTTTCAATGCCGCCGCGCTTACCCGGCATTCGATCAATGGGTCATTGCCGGAGTTTTTCAGTCCATTTACAGAAGCATCCTTTGTATGGTCGATGCTCTTTTTAGGTATTCTTTCATCTCTTCTTACCGCATATTTATCAAACTATGCACTCTCACAGCTAGAAGCAGCAAAGGTCAGCATCTTTAACAATTTATCCGCGTTTATCACGGTCGCCGCCGGGGTTCTCATTTTACACGAAACGATTGATTGGTATCATCTCATCGGAGGGGTGCTGGTCATTGGCGGGGTGATTGGCGGGAATGTGGTGAAGAAACAGCATTCATAAGTAAAAGCGGCCTCATTAAAGAGGGCCGCTTTCTTTTTAATGTCTAATCAATTGCTGCTTGGCTGTAAGCTCAATGACATGTCTCATCTCTTCTGCAAATTGCTCAAGGTGTGTGTTGATATACATGTGGCCTCCATCGAAATTAGTGCGCTCGATGGTTTTTGCCCATTTTAGCCAGCCGCTTGCATCCTGCATGCATTTCTCATCTTGCTTCCCATTGAATAAATAAACAGGTGTGTCGATGATCGATTGATCTGTGTGCTGGAAGGTTTCCAGTGCCCGGTAGTCTGCACGCAAGGACGGTGTAAAGTAATCCATCATTGGTTTGTTCTCTAGTAATTCCTTTGGAATCCCGCCCATTTCGGCAATATGCTGTACAAATGCTTCGTTGGATAAATGCGTCAGCATCTGCCGTTTTGTTTGCGGAGGCTGAATGGCTGAGATCACCACTGCTGCAGGATAAATTCCTTCCTTTTCTAGCAGCTGGGTTAGTCTGTATACCACAAGCCCACCCATTGAATGTCCGAACAGAATAAATGGGCGGTTCAATTTGTTCGTGAGTCCTTCTTTGTACAGCTCTGCCAGCCGGTCAATGCTTGATTCAAGCGGCATGAGATTGGTGCCGTGCCCTGGGGGCTCTGCTGCTGTGATTTCGGCCACGTCTTTTAGCTGTTCAAAGAGCGGACGGTATGAGGCAGAATATCCGCCGGCAAAAGGAAAACAAATAAGCTGAATGAGATCTGATTTTTTTTCAAAGGTTTTCAATAACTGATTCATACGTCTTTACCCCTTTATAATCGTTTGAAGAATCCGTGCAAGTTCATCTGCCTGCGGTCTTTTCATCATGGTGACATGGTCGCCTTTGATGTGGTAATACGAGCACGACTCTTTCGTATAAGCCTCCCAGTCTGCGAACTTCTTCTGGAAATCGCTTGCGTGATCACTGCTTTGGACAATATAAAATGGCACAGGGAATGGTTCTTTTTCTAATTCAATGGCTTGTGACATGATCGTATTATGCGTTTGCATTTGCAAATATTTATCTAAATATTGATCATTCATGAATTGATGAACAACTTCATCCTTTTCTGCCTCTTTGAGAATTTTCTGCTTTACTTCTTGGAAGGTCAATCCTTGTAAAGCTTCTGGCTGAATGCCGACCAGATTCCCCATTCCAAGGACAAGCGCGAGCATTTTCACTTCTTCTTCGTTCATATCGGCATGAAGTGCCTGATCTGCCTCATCTCTTAGCACTGGCACCGTATCTAAAATGATGAGCCCTTTCGGTGCTTTCCCTGCATGGCAGAGCCGCTGATTCATTCCGTAGGCAAGATGCCCGCCCATTGAATGGCCTGCGAGATAGTCAATGCCCGGACGGTAGAACGTCTCAATAGCTTCAATAAAAAGGGTTACAAGCTCCGTGTAATGGAGGAATTGCGGCTCTTCATCCTCATATAGGCCAGGAGACTGCAAGGCATACACAGCACCTTGATGTGTCATGAGCTTAGCAACATCAATATAGCCCATCACCGTTCCACCAGCAGGCGGCGCAAAGAATATTCTCGGTTCGGCTGGATCGCCTTTTTTCAGTTCGATCACGTAGTCCTTCGGAGACCTTTCGACGTTCTCAGCGGCTTCTGGCACTGCGTCCAAATGTGCGGCTAATTGCGCAGGCGACGGGTGCATGAAAATCCATTTTGGATCAACACGAACACCTTTTTCTTTTAATTTGGCCACAGCCTGAATACTCATAATGGAATCGCCGCCCAGATCAAAGAAGGAATCATGCATACCCACTTGCTTCACACCAAGCACTTCCTTGAAAGCGGCGACAATCCGCTCCTCCGTTTCGGTGACAGGTTTGTCGTCATCATGGGAAAGGGACATTGTTTCTGTTGGCTCTGGCAGCGCTTTTTGATCAACCTTCCCGTTCGTTGTCACCGGCATTTCATCCAGTACGACAAAGTAACTTGGAATCATATAGCCTGGCAGGCTTTCCTGCAAAAAGGCTTTCCAGCCCGGAACAGGGTTTTCTCCGTTTGTCACAAGGTAGGCCGCCAGCCGTTTTGAGCTGCCATACGTTTTGGCGATGACTGTACATTCTTTGATTTGTGGATGCTTGAGCAGGGCTGTCTCAATTTCTCCGCATTCAATTCGGTAGCCTCTAATTTTCACCAGGTGATCTTTTCGGCCAAGATATTCAATGGTGCCATCTGACCGCCATGTACCAAGGTCGCCTGAACGATACAGCTTGTCTCCCTTTAGTTCAGGAAAAGGATTGTCAATAAACCGCTCCTTTGTCTGCTCTGGATCATGAAGGTAGCCTTTCGCAAGGCCGGTTCCGCCGATATAAATTTCTCCTTTGACGCCTGCTGGTACTGGATTGAGCGCATCGTCCAGTATGACAACAGTTGAGTTCGACACCGGCACACCAATTGGAACTGATTTTGCGCCTGCTGGCACGTGTGTGACTTGATGTGTTGTGGCTAATGTCGTGTTTTCTGTTGGACCGTAAGCATTGACAAGCACACCTTCCATATGCGGCAGTGCCTTTCGTGCATGCTCACTAGACATGGCTTCCCCGCCAACGAGTAATGTGCGGTAGCCTGCCACACTTTTTGGATCGTGCTCCACCAGTCGATTAAATAATGCGGTTGGCAGACAGTTGGCTGTCACTTGATACGTTTTGATGAATTGCGTTAATTCTTCCATATTCAGTGCTGCATATTTTGGGAGCAGAATCAGCTGACCGCCATTCAGCAGCATTCCCCATAATTCAAATGTAAAGGCATCAAAAGCATAGTTTGAGAGCTGTAGCATTTTGTCATCTGGACCGAGCTTGATATAGTTTGTTTCTCTCACTAAGCGGATAACTCCTGCATGAGGGAGCATCACGCCTTTTGGTGTACCTGTTGATCCTGATGTGTAATTGACATAGGCGATCTGGTCTTCACCTATAATCGATGATTCTCTTTGATACACTGCATTTGTTTCTCGTATTGGCTTGTCCATGATAATCCTTGTACCTGTAAAGCCTACTAGACGATCTGCAAGATGAGACTGAGTGATGATCACATCGCTTTGCGTATCACGAACGATGAGACGGATGCGTGCATCAGGATATTCAGGTGACATCGGAACATATGCAGCACCAGATTTGATGATTCCTAGTACCGACACAATCATGTCAAAGGAGCGATCAAATAGCATCGGGACAAGGGAGCCTGGTCCAATTCCTTTTGACTGCAAGTAAGCAGCAAGCTTTGTCGCCTTCTTATCCAAGGCTTCATACGTCATGTGTTCATCCATATAGGACAAGGCAATACGATAAGGATCACGCTTCACCTGTTCTTCAAACAATTCTTGAAGCGTCCGCTTTGGATATGGCGTATCTGTTTGATTTTTTCCTAGAATCATGGCCGCCTGTTCCACTTTGTCCATTAAGCAATAATCAGCAAATGTACGCTCAGGCTGTGCCGTCATGCCATCTAGCACATGGAGATAATAGTTCATATAACGATGAATGGTCTCTTGATCAAATAAATCCGTATTGTATTCCACATGAATCGACAGCTGCTCTTCCTGTTCAAATATATGAAGGGTGAGATCAAATTTAGATACTGTATGATGGACCATCACATGTTCACTTGTCAGCCCTTTAAGGTTTACATCGAGCGAATCGGTGACATACCCCATAGCCGCCTGAAAAATAGGTGACCGGCTTAAATCTCGATCTAACGAAAGGTCATCGACAAGCTTATCAAATGGATAATGCTGATGTTCAAAGGCTTTTAACGTCATCTCTTTCACGTTTTCCAAGAGATCAGCGAACGTCTCTGCTGTTGAGACGTCCTGTCTCAGCGCAAGTGTATTCACAAACATCCCAACAAGCTTCTCTGATTGCTTGGCATCCCGGCCCGCGATAGGCGATCCAATGATGATATCCGTCTGTCCGGACAGCTTGTGAAGCAGGACGTAGTACGCGGACAGCATCGTCATGAACAAGGTCGTGCCCTGCTTTTTGGACAAAGCCTGCAAGCGTCGGATAAGCGGTTCATCCAGTACAATTTGCTCTGTAGCACCGTTAAATGTTTGAACCGGCGGACGAGGACGGTCAAACGGCAGCTCCAGCACTGGAAGTTCACCTTGTAACGTATTGAGCCAATAGGTTTGGTCTTTTTGATGATGCTTTAATTGTTCATTCTCCCAATGTACATAGTCTGTCCATTCGATTTCTAAGGCTGGGAGCTGCGGCGTTTCATCTGCAAGCAGTGCGTCATATGCCACTTCTAATTCCTGAATGAGCAGGCTGAGTGACCATGCATCTGAAATGATGTGGTGCTGCGCGCAAAGGAGATAATACTCCTCCTTGCCCATATCTACTATCGTCCACTGCGCAAGAGGCCCTCTTTCTAAATCATAGACACGTTCTGCCTCTTGCTGAATGAGCTGCTTGAGTCTTCTCGCTCTTGTTTTTTCATTAAATAACGAGAAATTGGCCACTGTCACAGATGGCGGAAGGTCTTCACGAATGAGTTGAACCGGCTTGCCGCCAAGTGATTTAAATACTGCCCGAAGTGCTTCATGCCGTTTTGTTAAAAGACCAATCGCTTTTGTTAATGCTTGAATGTGTAATGGTCCTGTCAGCTTCCAAGCACCTAATATATTGTAATGATGGCTCTTTTCTAATGTGGATAAGAACCAAATACGCTTCTGGGCATGAGACAATTCATAGCTTGTTTGCTTTTCAAGCTTTGGAATTTCAGCCTCCTGAACGGCTGGCGCCCCTTTGATGTCATCAACCATTTGCGCCAGATGTGCCAGATGTTTGCTTTCAAATAATATTTTTAAAGGCGCCTTCATTGAAAATTCATGATTGATCCGGGAAATGGTTTGAGTCGCTTTTAGTGAATGTCCGCCAAGGTCGAAGAATTGATCCTCTTTGTACACGCGATCTACATCTAAAATGTCCTGCCATATGGCGGCAAGAACCTGCTCTGTCTTCGTTTCTGGTAATTGCTTTTCAAGACTTTGTCCATTTTTGTGATGATTCAGTTTGAGGGCTTCATGATCAATAAAGCCATCTTGTTTTTTCGGTATTTCCTGTACTTGCTGAATGTCCCATTTGCCTGCTGCGGCGCTCGTGATCTCTTCAACATGCACTTCTTTGCCAGGCTGAACGGTGTAAAAAAGCTTTTTCTCAAAGACCGGTATTGGAGCTGGCTGAAGATACCCGGCGATGTCTGGGTTTGCTCCGTCCAGACCAATAAATAGATGCGCTTCATTGAGCCGGACACCTAAACATAATGAATGGAGACCTTGTTTCTTTCCAATCAATTGAAATCCCTTGCGAACGGTGAGAGCTGCTCCGGTATGCCCCTTAGACAAACCGAGATTATCCCACATACTGAAGTTCAAAGAGATTGCTCGTCTTCCTTCTTGAAAGGTGAGAGCGTGCGCGAGTCCATCTAAAAAGCTGTTGGCCGCAGAGTATGCCCCAAATGTTGTGCCGCCAAAAAAGCCATTGACCGATCCAAAAAAGACAAACGGTACTGTCGGATCATACTTAAAGGCTTCCTGCAGGACCCATGCCCCGTCTGCTTTCCCTGACATTTCTTTTGTGAAATCCTCTTCTGACGTATGAGCCAGTGTATACTTGTCCGCCTGCTGAAAATGCTCAGACACATTACCAGCACCGGCCAAATGCAGCACACCCCGGATCGATTGTCCAAAATGCTTTTCTGCTTGATAAATCGCCTGTTCGACGTCACGTAAGTTGGTCACATCTGCTTGGATATAAATGACGTCACCAACATCTTTTAGCTGTGAGAAGGCTTCTTTCTTTTCCAAGCTGTCTTCCAGAGATGTCCGTCCAATCAATACGAGCTTTAAGCCAAATTGGAGCATCTGCTTAGACAGCTCAAACCCAATTCCGCCAAGTCCTCCAGTCAATAAATAAAGACCTTCATATTCTAAAAATCCTCCTGTTTGAGGCGCTTCAATCATATTGACTTTTTCCAGCTTTGGTACGAATCTGTCCCCATTTCGGTAAGAAACCTCTGCTTTTATATGAATCGCAGACAATTCTTCCGCAATATGCTTGGCATCCTGTTCTACATCCTCCGCTTCAATATCAAGATGAGACACCTCTGCTCCTTCCCATTCTTGCGGAATGGTTTTTAGCAGACCGACAAGCGTCGTTTTCTCCACATGAAGATCGTCTCCAGGCTTCACAAATTGACCGCCTTTTGTCACAACGACAAGACGGATGGGCTCTTTATTTGCTTGTCGCAATGCTTGATACAAGTACAAAATGGATTGACCCGTGCTGGCATGCAGCTCTTTGAACTGCGCAGGATCCACGATGTCTTCTTTGCCTGACACATTCCACAGATGGAGCATGCGCCCGGTCTTTAGTTCATCTGCTTCAAGTGCGGCAACGAGCCTGACGTAATCCCCCTTGATTCTCGGATTTATCTGGTACATCCCTTTGGACAGACGCAAAAATTCATGCCCTTTTCTCACAGAAATATATGGCTGTTTCTTTTGCTCAAATTGTGCGTAAAGCGATTGATAAAGTCCTTTTTCATCCTCGAAAACGAGAACATGGTCAGCAAAAGGCTGAGTTGGACCGATATGCTCCTTAGCCCAAATGCGTTTGAAAAACCAGTCTGGGAGTGTTTGTTCATTTTCAGAAGCAAGATCCAGTGCCTGTTCAATGTCACGGAATGCTCCATCTTTTAGTGCTGCGCCTAACTGGGCACGCTGGATTTTCCCACTCTCCGTTTTTGGAAATTGGTCTTTTTTCACCGGAATGATGTGATCGGGCTCTATGCCGATTTTTCGAATGATAGCCTCTCTTATCTGTTGAATTATCGCGATTTGTTCCTCTATTGAATCCCTTTGTGAGACAAAAAAGACGGCAAGCGTGTCATTGCTTGATTCGGGATTATAAATGCCGTACGCAGCGGCAAAGGTGACTTCGACCCCGTCCACCTCTTCTACAACCGCTTCAATTTCGTAATTCAAATAGTTAGCGCCGTTGATAACAATGATGTCTTTTTCTCGACCTGTCAGAACGAGACGCCCTTCATGAATAAAACCTAAATCCCCTGTGTGAAACCAGCCGTTTTCCGCAAAAACTTCTTGATTGGCTTCTTCATTTTGATAGTAGCCCATCATAATTGTTGGACTCTTCACTTGCAAGCGCCCAACCTGATCTTCTGGCAGCACCTCGTGATGCTCATCTACAATTCGAATCCATACAGAAGGAATCGGCGTGCCGACTTCTGTAAACGTCATCTTGTTCGGATGATCGTGCGTCACATATTCGATCTCACTTGTTAACGAGGTCTGATCAATCGTCAGCTGTCCATCCTGTTCACTGTTCCGCATAAATTTCTTTGACTGAACAATGGCTGAGGATGTTTCTGACATACCGTAAGCAGGTACCATCGCATGACGGCTTAATCCATGCTGCCCCATGATATGCATGAAGCGCTGCGTGACTTTCGGAACAACCGCTTCGGCTGCATTCATGATATAAGTCAGAGTAGACAGGTCCCAGCACCCCTTACGAATGTCGTCCTCATATTCATTCATCATGGCAAAAGCAAAGTTTGGTGCCCATGTTCTTGTGACACCGTAGGTTTCTACCCAATCCAGCCACACCATCGGCCGCTCGATAAATTGATCGATGGATGGACTAATCTGCTGGCAGCCAAGGTAGACGTCATGTACATGAAACATGACAATTCCACCAACATGATCAAGCGGCATCCAGTTAAGCGACACATCCTCATGTGTAAAGCCGTTTACCTGCTCAAAAGCAATAATTCTAGATAAAATGCTTTGATGATGATGACGGATACACTTTGGAACACCCGTACTTCCTGAAGACAGGAGCTGCAGCACAGGCTCATCCGGCTCCGGCTCATAATGCTGTTCATCTGGTTCATACGCCAGCAATGCTTCAATTGTTAAGATAGGCATGACCTTTGCTTCAAATGTCTCGCGCAGCCCAGCAATGTCCTCAGCACTTGCTTCATTCGTAATAATGAAAGGTTCATTTTGCAGCTGAAACACGCCCTTCAGCTTATTCACACCTTGATTCATTTCATCATAAACAGGAGGCACAGAGACCGGGGTCGGAATGATTCCTCCGAGAATACAGCCCCAGAATACCGTGATAAAATCTTGATGATCTTTCAATTGAAGTAACACTTGATCACCGTTTGTCAGTCCTGCTGCCCTTAAACCGCACAGAACCCGTTCAGCGCTTGTTAGTAATTCAGGATAGGTTTGGGTCAACGTACGCCCGTCTTCTTTCATATAGGTCACCCCGCGGTCTGGTGACATAAAGGCTGATCGAATCAGCACCTCTGTCAGTGTGACAGGTGTGCCTGGTTTTTTGATCACATCTCCGCCATACACAAGTGCGGGCGGCTTCTCATGGACAGATGATGGTTTTGTTTCGCTCGCTTCACTTTTCGAAAGCGGTACATTCCCTTGGGTACGCTGTCGATCAGGAAACAGATCATCTAAGTGATAGGGCGTTCGTTTTTCTGGCTGACTTTCAATGAAAGCAGCCGCTTCCTCTACACCATCTATAGCTTTGGTGCGCTCTTCTATCTTTCTTAATTCCTCTTGATCTATGATTTCAATTGAAAGCAGTGCCTCTTTGTCGACTGCTCCACTTTCTGTCTTTGGCAAAGAAGGTAATAAGACGAGAGCGGCTGGCACTTCATGAGGATGAAGCGGACCTTTCATCAGATCCTCTCTTGTCAGCGAAGGGTCCTTCGCCTGTGCAAATAGCACAAGCGATAGACTGCCTTCTTGATTTTTCTTCGGAATGATTGCACATTCCTTAAGCGGAAAATGAAGCATCATGACTTGCTCTAATGCTTTGAGATCCATTCGTTTTCCGTTGATTCTGACGATATGATTTGCTGCATGTCCTTTTCGTCTACTCACTAACATCGTTTCTTCTCCTCCTACATCCAATCCAAAATCTGAATCTTGTTTTCTTCAGTCCAAACGCCGACATCCCCTGTCGGATAGAGGTATTCACCAGTTTGATGTTTGAATGGATGCGGAATTTTATGCGTCTCCATCCAATCGGCAAGCTCCCCGCAAAATGCTTTGATGTCCTTTGCGCCGATAAAAATATCTCCAGGAAATCCTACCGGCATGAGCTGATGCGCTTCGCTCAGGACATATATTTCCGTTTCACAGGAAGGATCATGCACACCTGAATAGACCTCTTCTTGATCTGGGTACAGCACGCTGACTTGTGCATTTTTCGCCCAATCGGTGATCATCCGCTCTTTTTCTTCATTCGTGACGATCGTGAAGGAAGAGAGGGGTGTCTCCATTTGTTCTGTCATGGCTTCAAGTGTGTGGATCAGCTGCTGCATCAGCGATTGTATTTGCTTTTCTGTATATTGATTGAAGCGGTATGTGACCCGCAGCTCCAGCGTCTCCCCCGGAACTGCCACAAGGGTCAGGTCATAGTTCGTTTCTTCATGACTCGCAATGTCTAAAATGCGTACGCCGTATGGCTCGATAGATTCAATCGGATAGTTTTCAAACACGACAATACTGTTAAACAATGAATCTCCATTCGGGATGTGGGTCAGCTGCTGAATATCCGGCAGTACGGTATATTCGAATTCCCGCATCTGAAAAACTGTTTCCTGCGTATGTGCCAGCAGCTTGGAAATGGTCCACTCTGGCGTGATCGGCAAACGGAGCGGCAATGTGTTAATAAAGAGCCCTGTCATGCTTTCAACCTGTGGTAAGTCCGCCGGCCGTCCTGATACTGTCACTCCGAATACAACATCCTCTGACCCTGAATGAAGATGCAAAAGCAGCCCCCACGCTGTTTGAATCAGGGTGCTCATTGTCACCTTCTGCGTGCCTGTCATCTCTTCGAGTTTCTGCTGCATCTCGGGCGTTAGTTTGATACTTAGCTGATCAACACCTGCTTCTTGATCCGAAGCATGCCCGCCGTCTCCTGGAAGCGGTGTAGCCTCCTCTACTCCTGACATATAACCTTTCCAGAACTCTAGCGCCTTCTCTTGATCCTGCTTTTGCAGCCACTCGATAAAATCTTTATATGGACGTACAGCAGGAAGATCCACCTCCCGTTCATCCACAAGAGAGCGATACAAAGAAAAGGATTCTTCAATAAAACTGAACAAGCTCCAGCCATCAATTAAAATATGATGAAAGCTAAAAACAAACGTGCATGTGTTTTCATCACGATGGAATAAAGCAATACGAATCAGCGGTTCATCCGTATTTTCTAGTTTGAAATCCTTTGACCGATCTGTTTGCAAATATTGCTGAATGGCTTCCTTCTGATCCGTTTCACTCAGGTGGCGCACATCGTGCTGAGTGAGCTGAATACTTCCTTCTAATTGAATCAACTGAACAGGCTCCTTTAGCCCTTCCCAAGCAAATGTTGTCCGCAAAATCGAATGACGCTCTACTAGCAGATTCCATGCCTTTTCATAGGCTGCGCCGTCCGTTAAGCCTTCGAGTGTCATATGCACTTGACCAAAATACGCCTGTGACGCTTGATCTAATAATGCATGAAACAGCATCCCTTGCTGCATTGGAGATAGTGGATACACATCCACTACACCATCTGGAAGCTCATCGATTTGCTTTTGCGTCAGCTGAACCATTGGAAAATCAGATGGCGTAAAGCCGCCTTTTGTCTCTACACAATGCGTCAGAATATCCTTCATTTTTTCTTTGAACCGTTCAGGTAACAGGCGCACCTCTTCATACTGAAGCAGTTCACGATGGATCATAAAATTCATCTGAAGCTGACCGTTCACAACATATCCGTACACATCGATCAAATGCTGTCTTTCTGCTTTTGGATCATGTACAAGTCCATTTCGTTCATCTGCTAAATAAAGATGTGCTTCACCGTATATTTGATCTAACTGTCCAAGATAATTAAAGCTCATCTGCGGCGCTGCCTTTTTGAGTAAACGAGATGCTGTCATGTATTGAAGCAAGCCATAGCCGATTCCCTTTTGCGGCACAGCTCTTAAGGTTTCTTTAACATCTTTGATTTGTCTCTCAATATCGGTTTGAATAAAAGGAATAAAAATAGGATAAGAGCTTGTAAACCATCCGACTGTTCGTGACAAATCCATCTGTTCAAATAAATCCTCGCGTCCGTGCCCTTCTAACGTTATGAGCAGCGGCTTTCCAACGGCTTGCGTGAGTCCGGATAAGAGTAAATCGTTTACCTCTGTTCGGTACGCTTGTGATGCCTGCCTTAGTAAAATATCTGTTTGATCCTTCGTCAATTGAATAGACAAAATCTCTGCATGTTCTTCTATATTGAAAAGTGCAGGTGTTTGAAAAGGAGAACCCTCTTCCTCTTGGCTCGTGATCTTTTGCCAAAAAGGAACCTGCTCTTGTAATTGATCGGTTTGTGCGTATTCATAAAGAGCATCTGCCCACTGCTGATAGGACGCAGTTTTCTTTGCAAGCGCGATTTCCTGCCCTGCCGCAAGCTGCTTCAGTCCATTTAATAGGTCTTCCTGTATGATGCGCCATGAGATTCCATCCATCACAAGATGATGGGCAGCGATAAAGAGTTCAGACGTACCATCACTTGTGTGAAAAAGAATGGCTTTGATGACTTCTCCCCGCTCTAATGACAACGTTTCTTGACAAGCGGCGGTCTCCATGCGGATTTGTTCCAGCGCTTCCTCATGAGAAACACTCGTCAAATCAAAAAAGGTGACACAAGGGGTGATGCCAGGCGCACGAATGGTTTGAATCCATGATCCATCTGCTGTTTTTGTATACATCGCTCTCAGCATATCGTGATGATCGACAATTTTTGAGAGAACCTGTGTCAGCTGCTTTAGCTGTATAGATTGCTTGAATTCCATATGCGCTGATAAATTCCAATAATCTTGGTTTGTCATTGATTGCTCAAAGAACCATGATTGGATTGGAAGCAGACGAACATCTCCTGTGACAGGCGACTGATCATAGAACGCAGCAGCATCTGACCTTTTCATAGCGAGTGCCAGCTGTGAAATCGTCTGTTTTTCAAATACATCTCTCGGCTGAATGACGTAGCCTTCCTGTGCTAAGCGCGCCACCATTTGTATGACAATAATCGAATCCCCGCCAAGCTCAAAGTAGTTATCATGTACGCCAATCGAAGGCGTACCGAGCAGCTGAGTCCACACTTTTTCCAGTAAGCGTTCTTCCTCACTGAGTGCCCTGTCAGCCGGTATGTCCACTTCTTCCTGTCTCCACTCTGGCGGCGGGAGACGTTTTTGGTCTACCTTGCCATTTGCCGTGAGCGGGAGTTCCTCCAGCTCTATTAATAGGCTTGGCACCATATAATCTGGCAGTATTTCTTTTAATTGATAACGAATGTCTTGCGTGGTCATGCTGCCCTTTTGGACAAAATAACCGATCAATCGCTTGTGACCACTCTCATGCTGATGCGGAATGACCGCACATTCTATGATGTCTTCAAAGCGCAGCATGGCGGCTTCAATTTCTCCGCATTCGACGCGGTGTCCGCGAATTTTTACTTGATGGTCGATTCTTCCAAGGCAGTCGATGATGCCGTTTGGCAGCCAGCGGCCCATATCGCCTGTTTTATATAAACGCGCTCCTTCTTGGAAAGGATGCGGGATAAATGATTGCGATGTTTTTTCTTCATCTCCAAGGTATCCGAGTGCGAGCCCTGTACCGCCTACGTAGATCTCTCCAATGACACCTTGCGGAACCGGCTGCAGCTGGTCGTCTAGTACATAGGCCTGTGAATACGCAATTGGCTGACCGATAGGAACCGAGGTCTGCCCCTCATCCACTGCCCGAATGTGATGCACACAGGAGAACGTCGTATTCTCAGTTGGTCCATAGCCGTTTAATAGGCCTTCAGGCAGATACGGCAGCGCTTTACGGATATGAGCAGCTGACAAAGCATCACCACCGACCAATAATGCATCGAATCCAGATAAAGCTTCTGGATGTTCCTCTGTTAATCGGTTAAACAGCGGTACTGTCAGAAATCCTGTTGTGATCTTGTAAGATGTCAGCGTGTCAGCCAGTGTATCCATTGATAAGATCGTATTTCGATCGGTCAGTATCAGCCTTCCGCCGTTGAGCAGGGCTCCCCATATTTCATACGTAAAGGCATCAAAGGAAAAGCTCGCGATTTGCAAAATACGCGTTTGTTCATTAAGGGTGACATAATCTGTTTCACATACAAGCCGGATGACCGCTTGATGCGGAATTAAAACTCCTTTTGGCTGACCGGTTGATCCTGATGTGTAATTGATATAAGCGAGTCCATTAGGTTTTAAAGCAGCAGACTTGAGTTCTGCCTCTGATAAAAACTCTTCATACCCCTGATCAAGACAAATGAGCTCGGATTGACTGATCGAGACTTGTTTCAGCCATTCATTTTTTGTCAGTAACAGCTGAATACCTGTATCCCTCAGCATATAATCAATGCGTGCATCTGGATATTCAGGATCAATTGGGACGTAGGCCCCGCCTGCTTTCACAATCGCCAGCACCCCAAAAATCATTTCAGGCGACCTGTCAATTAGAAGCCCTACTGGTTCATGCGGCTTCACTCCTCGCTGCTGCAGATAAGCAGCAAGCCGGTCGACTTTCTCTTGTAACTCCTGATACGTCCACTGTTTTTCCCCAGATTCGAGGGCGATCGCATGAGGTGTTTTTTTCACCTGCGCTTCAAACCGTTCTGTGATGAGAAGCGGGCCTGCTGGTTGTTCTGTGCTGCCGCTCCATTCATAAAGCAGCTGATCCCTCTCTTTCTCTGGCAGGTAATTCATTTGTCTGATTGGCTGTGCTGGATTTTCACAAATACACGCAAGCAGCTGCTCGTAGTAACGAAGGAACCGATCCATCGTGTCGTCAGAAAATAAGTCTGCATCATACTCCAGTTTTACTTGAAGACCCTCCGCCCCTTCAAAAACAAACAGGGATAGATCAAATTTAGCCGTATCGTTATCTTCAATGGCTAAAACGGATGTCGCCTCGCCCATCGGAGAAGCTTCAAGGGGCAGGTTTTGCAGAACAAACATGACCTGAAACAGCGGCTGCTTGCCAGCCTCACGTACAATATTCAGCTCATCTACCACCATCTCAAACGGCACATCCTGATGCGCATAGGCGCCCATTGTTGTTTCCTTCACTCGCTCTAATAGCTCTGTGAAAGCTGGATTGCCGCTATGATCAATCCGAAGTGCCAGTGTATTCACGAAAAATCCGATGAGCTGCTCCATCTCCGTCCGATTTCTCCCGGCAATGACGGATCCAATGACAAACTCATCCTGTGAAGACAATCGATGCAGCAAGGTAGAGAAAGCCGAAAGTAATGTCATATAAAGGGTGCTGTCTGTATTTTTAGAAAGAGCAACCAGCTGGTCAGACAGCGGCTTCGACAAGCGGTATTTTTTCGTTTTTCCCCTATAGGATTGAACGGCCGGACGCGTGTAGTCATACGGCAGCATCAACTCTTCCACAGGTACCGCAAATTGCTCCTTCCAATAGGAAAGCTGCTTCTGAAGCGTTTCTCCCGTCAAATACTCCTTCTGCCAAAGTGCGTAATCTGCATATTGAATCGGCAGCGGTGAGAGATCAGGCTCCCTCCCTTCGATCATCGCTGTATACCACTCGGACAGCTCCTTTGCGGCAATGCCAATCGACCAGCCATCTGACACGATGTGGTGAATGGACATCAGCAGCAAATGATCTGTGTCTGACAGCCGAATTAGTTTCGCGCGAAAAAGTGCATCATGCTCTAAGCGGAAAGGTGTGCCCGCTTCTTTTTTCGCCCACTCAGCCGCTTTTTGTTCTTTTTCTTCCTGTGATGAAAGATCTGATACATCGACAACCTCAAGCGCTGGAAGAGTCATATGCTCATGTATGATCTGTACCGGTTCATCGCCGTTCATTGCAAAGGATGTTCTGAGTGATTCATGCCTTTGCACCATTTGCTGCAGGCTGCGCTGAAGCACCTTTACATCTAAAGGTCCATTCATCCGAAAGGAAATCGTATTATTGTATAATGGCAGATCAGGCTGTAATTGATAGAGAAACCACTGTCTTTGCTGAGCATAGGACATCGGAAGCTCCTGACCCTTTTCTATTTTCCGTATCGGAATCGCTTCATCGGCTTTGGCATGTGAATCAATCCAGTCGGCTAACTCTCCAAGTCTCGTATGCTCAAAAAGAACAGCGAGCGGCACGTCAAATCCCGTTTTCTGTCTAACAGCAGACAGCATTTGCGTTGCCTTGAGCGAATGACCTCCGAGTAAAAAGAAATGATCACCACAGCTGATGTTTGAGACATCAAGCAGTTCGGACCAAATATGTGCCAAAAGTTTCTCCGTCTTAGTTTGAGGTGCTCTGTCCTCTGAATCATGTCCACTTTCCTCTATTAATTCATTGAAATACACTTCGTCCGGCATCCCATCCTCTGTTTCTTTCCAGTATTCTTCAGGATATAGATGGACGGAACATTCACCAGAGAGACGAGACTGTATACACGTATAAATGGATTGATACAGCCTTTCTTCAAAAGCCTTTGTTTGATCGGTTTTGAAAAAGACATATACGGCCTGCTCTGTTTGTATTTCCCCTTGTATCATCTCTTGAATTTCCTGCTTCGACCGATCCAGCCCGATATAAATGAGAGGAGCATCTGTCATCAAGCATGCCAGCATTGTTTGAATGCCCGCCCGTTTTGGAATCGGGAAATAACCTCTTTCTTTTAGCATGCCTTTGATCATTGAGCCTTCACTCATTCCGGTCTCATCCCACATGCTAAAGCTAAAGCAATACGGCTTTACAATAGATGTCAGCCTCTGATAATGAGCAAATTGTTCAACGAACTCATTGGCCGCGCAATAAGCGCCAACGGTCATACCGCCCTTTAACGTTCGAGCTGACGAGCTGGAAAGGAATAAGACATTGTGCCGTTTAGAGGCTGCTTCATGAAGCGAAATCGTGCCATATACCTTCGCTTCGTACATCGCATGTAATGAAACAGACGTCATGTCACGAAGCAGCTCTTCTTGAATAATGCCAGCGAAATGAATAACGCCATGCAGCCTTTTGCCTAAAGCCGTCTCCTGTTTTGAAATCAGGGCTTCAATGGCTTTTGCGTCAGTAATGTCTACTTTTTCATAAAGAACGGTGCCGCCGCGCTTTTCCGCTAGATTCTCAAGTGAAATCAATACGTCATGCTGCTCCGCAGATAAAGCCTCTCGCGCCTTTCTTCCAACCAGCACAAGATGCGCTTGATAGGATGTCAGCAGGTGCTCACTCAGCATTCGTCCAATGCCGCCAAGCCCGCCTGTCATCACATAAAGCCCGGAAGATTCAAATGGCGGTTTCTTCACCCTTTGTTCTTTTTCTAGATGAAGCGGTGTTAAAAGAGGAGTATAACGAACACCTTCGCGATAAGCGGCGATATGATGGCTTGTGTCATGTGTGAGCTCTGTCATGATCGATGATGCATGAGAACGGCCAGCATCGGGTTCTGTCAGAGAAAAATCAAGACACCGCACCTTGATAAATGGCCATTCATGCTGAACAGCTGTCATCAGTCCTGCTGTCGTTGCTTTCTCCACATCATGTGTTTGATCTTCCGGCAAGTTCATCGCATGAGCAGAGACAAAGGTGATCTCTACCGGCTCCTCATAGGCAGCGATCGCTTTTGTTACATATAAGGCACTCATGCTGCCAGTTTTCTGTGCTTCTTTTGCCAACGCTGCATGAAGTGTGTCTTCTTGAGTTGTGTAGTTCCAAAGGTGAATGATTTGTTTCACCGAAACGCCATACGAACGGAGTGTCTCAAAGAGTTGTTCGTAGTCAGACGGCCGATTCGGGTGGATGATGAAGTGTGTATGTGTGAGTTGTGTGAATGCTTGACCCGGTTCAACCGTAATATACGTTTGTTCATTGCTTGAAAGGGATTTTAATTGATCTGCCAGCCCTAATGTGTCTGCAAAGATCACCATGTTCCCTGCTGTTTGTTTTTCAGCTTCATGAAGCGGAGCAGGTGTCCACTCCTTTTGTAAACTCCAATCAGGCAAGGTGTGTTCATTTTCAAGTCTAATGTCCAGCTCCTTGATGATTTCATCAAATTCGCCTTCCTGCCATCGCTTCTTGAGCTGTGCCCTTTCTATTTTTCCAGAGCTTGTTTTCGGAAAGGCATGCTTCTGGACAGGAATCACACGCGATGCAGACAGCCCCATTTTTGTCGCAATATGGGATTTAATATCCTGACTTGCCCTCATGATATAAGAAGGTTCATACAGCTTCGGTGTAAAAAAGAGAATCAGCTCGTCGGATGCAGATGCTTCCATCCGGGCGGAACAGGCCGCTACAAAGCTCGTTTCGACGCCGGGTACTTCCTCTGCAATGACTTCTATTTCATAGTTGTGATAATTTTTCCCGTTGATGATGATCATGTCTTTTTCTCTTCCGGTTAATGTCAGCCTTCCTTCGTGCAGAAAACCTAAATCCCCCGTGTGAAACCAGCCGTCTGTTTGAAAGACTTCTTGATTCGCTTCGTCATTCTTGTAATAGCCCTTCATTGTCGTCGGCCCTTTAATTTGCACACTGCCAATATGATCTTCGGGAAGAAGCTCATGCTGATGATTCACGATACGAATCGTGATACCCGGAATCGGTCTTCCCAGCTCTGTAAAGCTGACGGTTCCTGTCTCACGTGCCTCCGCTGGTCTTAGCTGCTCTGTGAGTGATGTTTCCTCAAAGGTTAGAACCCCGCTGCTTTCATCTCCCCGCTCTATCGCAAAAGAGAAGACAACGGCTGAAGAGATTTCAGACATGCCGAATGCCGGTCTAATGACGTCTCCCTTTAAGCCGTGCGGAGCCAGCAAGTGTAAAAATCGGTGAATCGTCTTCGGTACGACCGCTTCTGCCCCATTGATCATACAAGTCATAGCAGAAAGATCCCAAGATCCTGACGAAATGTCTTTCTCATAATCATTGATCATCGCAAATGCGAAGTTAGGCGCCCATGTTTTCGTTGCACGGTAGCGGTCCATCCAGTCAAGCCAGCGCAGCGGCTGAGCGATAAAATCATCTGTTCTTGCCCGAACCTGCTCACAGCCCGTGTACACATTGACTAGGTGAAACATCACAATACCGCCAATATGATCTAAAGGCATCCAGTCTAACGACACATCCTCTTGTGTAAACCCATTGGCTGCCACTGTTCCTTTGACATTCGCCAGCACGCTTCGATGAGAATGTTCTACGCATTTGGGCATCCCTGTACTTCCAGACGTTAAGATAAAAAAGACTGAATCATCCGGTGACGCGGGATAAGTTTCTATATCTCTTTCTAAAGAAAGCATCGGCTCAACGGCTGCAACACGTAACTTGTCTGTATGCCACAATAAAGCTAAGCCTTGCACCTCATCAATCAGCGAGTCATCTGTTAAAATGAGCGGATGCTCCAGCAGGTGCCACGCATGATGAAGTTTCTTCACGGAGGCATTCATTTCCCGATAGGTCGGTGCAGCGGACACTAGTGTTGGAACAAATCCGCCTAACACACACGCCCAAAAGGCTGTTACCATCGCATGATTGGATGAAAACTGAAAGAACACAGGATCACCCGGTTCAAGTCCTAATGCCCTCAAACCTGTCAGAACCCGCTCAGCGTCCTCCTTTAACTGCGCGTAGGATTGCGTGAGTTCATTCTTACTATTGACGATATAAGTCAGACCATTTGTCGTTTTTGCCGCCTCTGTTAAGGCGTCCTGTAAGGTTTGGGCTCCTGCGTTAACATCTAGATCCCCTCCATAGGAAAGGGCGGGCGGCATGTCCGCTAAAGCAGGGGAAGCCGTTTGCGTCTGTATCGATTCAGCTGCGGCCTCCTGCTCCATGTGATTGTCGAGAAATAAATGAGAGAGGTGATATGGCCGCGGTCGAATGGTTTTTTCACGAGAAAAAACAGCGAAGCGTTCGATTTCGTTGGTTTGTAAAATGGTTCTCTGTACATCTTGTAAAATCGTATCCATTGTTTCATGTACATTTGGTTCGTTCATAATTGATGGTTTCATATGAGTTCCTTTCCTTTTTTGACAGGCAGGGCTGCCAATATGCACCCCTGCCTGAACTAAAGTTTACAAAACGGCTTCTCTATTTTTTTGATTAATTATCTTTTGGATCAGCTGGGCATTTTGAGCTGCACATTCTTTGTTTTTGAACATGTCAGCGTGCTCACCGTAGCCTTGATAATAGCGATAAGCACCGGTCGTCGCTTCTTCCCAATGATCCATCCAATCTGGAATCTCAATTTGCTCTTCTGATTGGATGAAATCAATATCTGCTTGTATCTTTCCTTGATTCACCCCCTTAACAAATGTTTCATAATAGGCCCTCGTTTTTTGAGCAAGCGCTTCTTGAACAAGCTCTTCTTGGGCAAGTTCACTTTGCTTTGATTGATGGACAATCGCTGCGATATCGTCATCGATGGATCGTCCTTCTAAATCACTTTCTCCAATTTTCTTATAGGAATCGATCATAATGACCTTTTCCACCGTCCGTCCTGCTTGTTCAAGCGATTGAACGAGCTCAAAGGCCAGATAGCAGCCGCCAGAGTAGCCCATCAAAGTCAGCGGTCCTTCAGGCTGAAGGTGCTGAATATGCTGAACGTATTGCGTCATGCGGTGATCAGCTTCAATAAAGTCAAAGGCGATCAAACGAACGCTATCAAGCGTTTTGGCGGCTTCCTGATAGATAAAGCCGTAGCCAGGTAATGGCGGAAGAGCAAAGACTGTTGAAGTTTGAGATTCATTGAATACAAGATAGCCGGCAGCTTCATGATCCTGCTGTTGAATATAACGGCTGATGGCTTCAATTGTCGGCGTCTCAAACAGCAAGTGAATAGGCACCTGAACATCGAATTCCTTCGACACCTTTGATAAAAGCGACATCGCTTTTAAAGAATGTCCGCCAATCTCAAAGAAATGGTCATCTGTACTGATATCATCTCGTTCAAGCACTTCACGCCACATGACAAGCAGCTTTTGTTCTACCTCATTGGCCGGAAGCTTCACATGGCGGTTTCCTTGAGGCGCCTCTGGCTTTGGCAGCTGACGTTTATCAACTTTTCCATTTGGTGTCAGCGGCATTTTCTCAAGTCTGATCAGCTCATGAGGCTGCATGTATGCCGGAAGTTTCTCCTTCAGCCCTGACTTGATCACATCCACTTTGTCCTTCCACTCATCCTCACACGTCATATAGGCGAGCAGTCTTGTATGCTGCGACGAGCCATGCTGATCCGTTATAAGGGCAGCTTGCTTTACGCCTGGATGCATGAGAAGGTGGGCTTCAATTTCTGTCAGCTCAATTCGGTGTCCGCGAATTTTCACCTGATCGTCCACTCTGCCTGCATACTCAATCAGACCGTCTGCTCGAAAATAAGCCAAATCACCCGTACGATACAGCCTTTCTCCCGCAGCAAATGGATGTGTGATAAAGGCTTCTTTTGTCAGATCAGGACGGTTCAAATATCCCTTCGCAAGTCCTTTGCCGCTGAGACAAAGTTCTCCGACCATTCCAATCGGCTGAAGCTGTCCTTGCTGGCTCAATATATAAGCACCCGTTTGGTTAATCGGCTTTCCGATTGGAATAGAATAAGCTTCGATCGGCGGAGCTTCATCTACAGGATAATAGGTGGCGAAAACCGTTGATTCAGTTGGACCGTAGACATTGATTAGTCTGCCTTTCCCCATGACATCAAAGGCTTTTCTCACATGCTGTACAGATGCACGTTCCCCTCCGAACAGCACCTTGCGCACACTGCGCATCCAATCAGTTTCTTCATCAACGAGAAGATTAAATAAAGCAGTTGGAACAAACATGACAGAAATGCTTTCTCTTTTAATCAGCTCCGTCAGTTCGTGCATATCTAAAATGGTGTCTTTTTTCGGCAGGACAAGTTTTGCTCCGTTTAAAAGTGCCCCATATACATCAAAGGTAAAGCCATCAAATACGCTGTTGGATAGCGACAGCAGTGTATCTGTTTCTGAAATGGTTAAGTAGTTCGTATTTTTGACCACCCGGGCAATATTGGAATGGGTTGTCATGATGCCTTTTGGCTGACCTGTTGTGCCTGATGTATACATGATATATGCCGTATCGTGTAAACCTGCTTCCAGCGGCAGATTCTCTGAGCTCATTAGTGAAATCTCCTGATCATCTGCAAACAGATACGTGCCATCAAACGCGAGTCCCTTCGCCTGACCAATAAAGGATGAGTGAGTCAGAAGATGCGTTGCTCCGCTGTCTTTAAGCATGTATTGAATGCGGCTTTCTGGATAATCAGGATCAATTGGCACATAGGCTGCGCCTGCTTTTAAAACAGCAAGCAGACTGACAATGAGTTCAGGCGTTCGATCGGCTAAAATGGCGATGACCGTTTGATGTTCGGCTCCATTTTTCTGCAAATGCCTTGCCAATCGATTGGCCTGTTCATTCAGCTCGGCATATGTCATCGTCTGCTCTTCTGCTGATAGCGCCACTGCATTTGGCTGTTTGCGGACATTATGCTCAAACCATTTCGATAAATACAGCTGGTCATGCTCAAGCTCAGGTGCATTCCATTCCTCAAGAATCAGCTGTTTTTCCTGTTTTGTGACGAATGGGAGTGTATGAACCGATTGATCGGGATGCTTGACCGCCTCATTGATCAATAGGCTGAGCTGTTCCTTTAACGTGTGAACAAATTGAGGATCAAACGCTCTTTGGTTAAAGGCAAGCTTCAATAGTAATTCTTCTCCAGGCGATGCGAGCAGATTGAGATCATAGTTTGATTTTTCATAGACATTCATGTCCTCCACCGTGAACCCTAACCGTGCCTCTTGCTCGTCCTTCTTTGCAGCTGGGACATTTTCAAACACGACAATATGATCAATGAGCTGCTGCTGACCTGTCTTTGCTTGAATATCATAAATCGGAATATATTGGTGCGGCTCGGCTGCAAGAGACTGCTGCTGTGTTTCTGACAGGAGCGCACGAAATGTCATGTGATCTGTCAGCTGAATTCTTCTTGGGATGACATTGATGAACAAGCCAACCATCCTGTCAACGCCAGCCAAATCTGCCGGACGTCCTGACACAACTGTTCCAAACAGCACATCATTTGACCGCTGATACCTGCTCAGCAGAACCGACCAGACTGATTGAAGCGCACTGCTTAACGTCGCATTTTGCTGCAGCGCTAACTCTGATAAAGCGGCCGTTTCTTCTTTGCTCATGGACCATTCAATTTCGCCTAATTCATGTTCATTCGTCTGTTTCCGCTGCTCTTTAAAGGTCGATTGTCCATCAAACCCCGCTAATGATTGCTGCCAATATTGAAGTGATGCTTGCTTATCTTGTTTTTCCAGCCACTTTATATATTCTTTATATGGTTTGACCGGCGCTAACTTGTAAGGGACGTCATGTAAAAGTGCATGATAAATCGCAAATAACTCCTGCACCACAAGTCCAAAGCACCAGCCATCCAGAAGGATATGATGATAGCTCCATATCCAGCGATAGCTGGCAGGGCCCGTTTGGAAAACAGACGCCCGCATGAGAGAATCCTTCGAGAGGTCAAATCCTCTCAGCTGATCCTGTTGTTTGAATTTATCTATACGTTCAAGCTGTTCGTCTTCAGAAAGATCTTGCAAGTCCACAACATCAAGTGTAAAAGGACGTTCTTTTAGTACAACTTGGACAGGGCGCTTTACTTTTTCGTGGAGAAACACGGTACGAAAAATATCGTACCGCTCCACGATGATATTCATGCTTTTCTCAAGTAAGTCATAACGCAGTGTGCCCTTAACGTTCATATCCATTTGCTCTACATAAAAGCCCTTTTCTTGATGATGGAGGGTATGAAACAGCATTCCTTCTTGCATCGGTGACAGATAATACATGTCTTGAACTTGATCCCTTTTAAATTGACTCATCTATTTCATCCTCCCTTCCTTTTTTATGATTCATCTCGTGTTGTTAAGTCAATTTCTCCTCAAGCATGTCAAAAATGTCGTCCATTTCATCCATTTCAAGGTCAGCCGCAGAGAAGTCACTTGGCGTAAATTCCCGTTCTTGCTGCGCTAAGCAATGGGTGATGATGGATTGAATTTTCCCCTTCAACAATGCCATGAACTGCTGTATCGTCTGTTCTTCATATTCACGTGCACAATAGGAACAAGATAAAATGAATCGATTTTGTTGAACAAGACCACTAAGGTTCAGCTTATAAACAGCTTCCGAATCAGGGCTTGCCTGTCGTCCCATATCATAAGTCGACGGTCCAAAGAGTTCTGTCGTCACTTCCTGATCAATCTGTCCAAGATAGTTCAAGCTGATTTCAGGATGTACGTGCTGCCCTGACGGTTCAGCGGCTGTCATGTATTTTAAGATCCCATAGCCGATTCCTTTATTTGGCACACGCCGCAGCATTTCTTTCGTTCCTTTAATAGCATCAGCTATGGTCTGATCCGGCTTCGCTTCAAGAACAACTGGATACATACTCGTAAACCAGCCAATTGTGCGAGAGACATCCAGCCCTGATAAAATATCCTCTCTACCATGACCTTCAAGCTGCACATGTACATGGGACTCACCTGTCCACTCTTGAACAGCAAGACCGAGAGCACATAAAAGAATATCGTTCATTTCCGTTGTGTACGGCAGATGAATATCGGTCAAAAGACGCTCAGTTTCTGTTTCTGTCAGCTGCATTTGAACCGATTTGGTTTCGGCAACTTTTCTTTTCGTCACTTTATGATCAACAGGTAATGCGGTTAATGGTTTGCTTTCAATTTCTGCCCAATACTCCTGCTGACTTTTTAAAGGCTGTGACTGTGCATAACGTTCAATGGCCTCTGCCCATTCTTTAAAGGAATGAGTTTTCAGCGGCAGGACAAGCTTTTGTCCCTGAACTGCCTGCTGATATAGAGACATAAAGTCCTCTAGTAAAATCCGGCATGAGACACCGTCAATGACTAAATGGTGTGTCACGATGAGTAAATGATCGCCATCTTCTGCATGGAAACAAATCACTTTCATTAACGGACCTGTTTCGAGGTTCAGCTGACGCTGATACTCATTGGAATATGTGGAAATAGCCTTTTTCACGTCGTGCTCTTTTGAGACATCATGAGAAATAATCGCCAGCGGTTCCATGAGCTCCCGCTGGTTGTATTGCAGGATGCCGCCATGTTCCTGCTTGTATACCATACGCAGTGCATCATGATGTGAAAGCAGTTTTTTCATGACTTGTTCTGTAATGGAAAGGTCAAATCCATTTGGTGCATGAAGCATCATCGAGAGATTCCAATGGTGCTGATCGCTGAATGCTCGTTGAAAGAACCAGCGTTGAATCGGTGTTAAAATGGCTTCTCCTTCGACAGGTGATTGGTCAGCTGTCATTTGATCAGCTTCCTCGATATATGGGCGCAGCTCCGCAATCGTTGGGTACTGGAATAGAAGTTTCATATCGAGTTTCCAGCCCGCTTGCGTGAGTCTGCTTGCCATTTGGATGCCTTTAATGGAATCTCCGCCAAGGAAGAAGAAGTGATCGTGAATGCCGACTTGGCTGACGCCAAGGACATCTTCCCAAATGCCGCAAAGCAGTGTTTCCACTTCGTCTCTTGGTGCTTCGTATACCGTTTGATTCGCTTCGATATCAGGTGCTGGCAATGCTTTGAGATCGACTTTTCCATTGGCCGTCATTGGAAATCGGTCTAGCTTTATGATCCATGCTGGCACCATGTATTCAGGCAGTGTGCGTTTCAGGCTTTCTTTTAAGTCCTCTGTATCGTTCTCCGTGATCACGTAAGCGGTAAGGGCGTCCTGATCACCCGCATCTTTGACCGTTGTCACGACCGCTTCTTTCACCGAATCCAGCGTCAAAAGCTGCGCTTCAATTTCTGACAGCTCAATACGGAAACCGCGGATATTGACCTGATGGTCTATTCTGCCGAGATAGATCAGCTCGCCATCCTCTGTCCATTTCACTAGATCGCCTGTGCGGTACATGCGCTCGCCTGGATAAAATGGATCTGGGACAAATCGTTTGTCGGTTTCTTCCGGAAGATTCCAGTAGCCTCTTGCCAGTCCTTTTCCTGCAATGACGAGCTCACCGGGTACGCCTGGCGGCGACAGGTCGTATAAAGAACCCATGATGTAAAAACGTGTATTGGCAATCGCTGTTCCAATCGGAATCGTGCCTTGTTCTGGATCGATGACTCCGCTTGTCGCTACGACTGTATTTTCAGTCGGACCGTAGTTATTCACGAGTTTGTATGGAACAGGCTTTACCTGTTTCAGCTTATCTCCGCCTGTTAGTAAATAACGCAGAGAATGGTTGTCCATTGACATAAACTGCTCGCATAGCTGGGTCGGCAGGAAGGCAATGGTGATGCCTTTTTCATTGAAATAAGCATTGAGCTTGATCATATCGAGGCGAATCGCTTCGTCGATAATGTGCAGCTCTGCGCCGGCGATCCACGTCGGGAACATCTCCCAAATGGAAGCGTCAAAGCCAAAGCCGGCATATTTCGCAGTTCGATCGTCTTTCGTCACTTGGAACGCATCATTGTGCCAAAATGCAAGATTCATAAGGGACTGGTGCTCGACCATGACACCCTTCGGCTGTCCTGTCGTCCCGGACGTGTAAATCATATAAGCGAGATCTGTTGGCCTCACATGAACCTGAATCTCGTGAGCTTCTCCTTCTACCGCATCTTCTATGAACAACACATGACCTGTAAATGAAGGTGGTGCAGTGAGTCCTTTTTGCATTAGAAGTACCTCTGCCCCGCAGTCTTCCAGCATGTACGCAATGCGCTGCGCTGGATAATCTGCATCAATCGGAACAAATGCCGCACCTGCCTTGAGGACACCAAGGACAGCGGCTGTCATATCAAGAGATGGGCGGGTGAGAATACCGACGCGGTCTCCTGGTTTTGTGCCGTTTGCGATAAGTCTTGAAGCGACTACATTCGCCCGGCTGTTCAGCTCTTTATACGTCCAGCTCGTTCCGCAGAAGACCACTGCTTTTTGGTGCGGTGCTTCTTGTGCCTTAGCCTCAATCAAGGCATGAACGGTTTGATCTAACGGAACGTTGAGGTGTGGTCCTGACCATTTATTGATCAGCTCTCGTTTTTCCTCTTCAGTTATGAGAGATAGCGCTGAAATTGGCTGATTCAGCTTAGCCAGCATATCGTCTATGATTTTTTCAATATACATGCTCCAGCGCTGAATGGTGCTCTTTTTAAACAGGGCCGCCGCATACTCAAAGCGCAAGCCCACTTGGTCATTTTCTTCAAATACACCGAGCGTTATATCAAATTTTGCATGAACGGTATCTTGCTGCTTTTGCGACAGCTTGAGTCCATTCAAATCCGGTAACGTCAGGTCACGGTCATCTGTTGTCAGCATGACACTAAACAATGGATTGCGGCTCGTGTCTTTCGGAAGATCTAACTGAGCCACCAATTCCTCAAACGGGAATTCTTGATGTTCATAGGCTGACAGGCTGCGATCTTTCATTTTTTCAAGCAGCTGCGCTGTTGTTTCTTCTGGCTGCACTTCGTTTCGAAGAGCCAGTGTATTGACAAACATGCCTGGAACCCGCTCGATTGAAGCATGCGTACGTCCTGCGGTCACAGCGCCTATGACGATATCTGTCTGCCCAGTTAATTTGGAAAGGAAAATGGCAAATGCCGTTTGCATCACCATGTTCAAGCTCACACCTTTTTCCGCCATGAGCGTTTTGATGGACTGCACCTTTTCAGCAGGCAACCATCTATCGACTCGCCCTCCTTCAAATGACTGAACTTGAGGACGCGGAAAATCAAGGGGCAGTGCTAAGTCTTCCGGCGGCTGTGCATATTGCTCCAGCCAATACTGCCGCTGTTTCTCAAGCAGCGCCTGCTGCTTTTCTTCCTGCTGCCATACTGCAAAATCCTTGTAATGCAGCTGAACTGGCGGTAACGTCTTTTTCTCATACAGCTCTGCGAGTTCTTGAATGAGCAGACTGCGTGTGACACCATCTGCAATGATATGGTGCATATCCATCATGAATACATATTTCTCATCAGAAAGCTTCGCCACTTTTGCCCTCATTAATGGTGCTTGATGTAATGAGAATGGTGTAATGAATGACTCGACGACAGACTGCTCCTGATCGCCTTCTATTTCATCAACCTCTAATGTAAACGGTACTTGGCGATAGACCTTTTGAACGGGTACGCCGTCAATTTCTACAAAGGCTGTCCGAAGTGATTCATGTCTGTCGATCAAGGCTTGAAGCGCTGCTTCCAGCTGCTTTACATCAAGACTGCCTTCCATCATTAAAACGGCTGGCATATGATAAGTGACTGCTTCTGGATGCAGCTGCTGCAGGACATACATACGCTTTTGAGCAGAAGAGACAGGATAGAAATCTTGCTTTTCCGCCGGCTGAATGGATGTCACCACTGAAGAATCCGTTTCTTCCAAGTAGGCTGCCATCGCCCGTATGGTTGGCTTTTCAAAAAGGACTTTGAGCGGCACATGCTTGTTCAGCTTCGCTTGCACCTTCGAAATGAGCACCATGCCCTTGAGGGAATGACCTCCCAATTCAAAGAAATGGTCAAGAACGCCCATTTGTTCAACTCCAAGAACTTCTGACCAAATGTCACACAGCGCCCGCTCAAGTTCCGTTTCTGGTGCCACATGCGCCGTACGGTTCATATGCACCTCATGCGGAAGCGGCAGAGACTTCGCATCCACCTTTCCGTTTTGGGTGAGTGGAATGTGATCGACTTTCACAAAATACGTTGGAATCATATAATCCGGCAGTGTCTCCGCAAGATTTTCTCTAAACGTCAGTGTTCCAATGTGTTCAGGCGCTGTGTAATAGAGTGCAAGCTCCGGCAACCCGGACAGGTGCAGGACTTTTACATAGACTTCTTGAATAGATGCCAGTGCACGTGCGGCATGCTCAATTTCCTGTTTCTCAATGCGATAGCCGCGGATTTTCACTTGATCGTCGACTCGTCCAAGAAACTCAATATCTCCATTTGCATGCTGTCTGACCAAATCCCCTGTGCGATACATTCTCTCTTGAGGATCATATGGATTTTCAAGAAAACGTTCCGCTGTTAATTCAGGCTGATTCAAATATCCTCTCGACACGCCTTCTCCAGATATATAAAGCTCTCCCGGCGCGCCATAAGGGACAAGGCGCTGCTGCTGATTGCATACGAGCGCTCTTGTGTGAGCAATTGGCTGCCCGATCAAAGATCGTTCCTTCAAAGCGTCCAGCTCTTGCGTTGTGATCAGCTTAGTCACTGTACCAATGGTTGTCTCAGTCGGACCGTAATGGTTCATGACTGCCACGCATGGATGCTGCATCATAAATGTCTCAACATCCTCAGGGATCACCGGTTCTCCTCCAAGTACCACCAGACGTAAAGCGTCAAATGAATGTTCCTTAGAATCTGCCATCATATGAAATAAGGATGGTGTCATTTTGATATAAGTCAGCTCTTTTTCATCAATCAACCGCATCAGACGTACAGGGTCTGTATACACGTCTTCACGAGGAACATAGAGTGTCCCCCCTGCTTTTAAAACAGGGAAAATGCTTGTGTAACCAAGATCATATGCATAAGAAGAAAGCAGTGCCGTCCGATCACATTCCTGCAATGTCACCTCATTTATCAGCCAGCTGACATAGTGTGATAGATTACGATGCGTGAGCTGTACACCCTTCGGCTTCCCCGTTGTCCCAGATGTGTAAATCACATAAGCAAGCTGATCAACCGATACTTCCGGCAATTCTAGTGGATGGCTTTGATGCACTGCTTGTTCAACCTGCACCACTTGAATCGATTTATGATTTTGATAGGAATCTGCTAGAGACTCATTTGTCACGATGACTTGTGCACCTGAATCCTCTAATGTGTAGCGGATTCGTTCAGCCGGAAAGGCTGGATCAATCGGAACAAACGCTCCTCCTGCTTTCATCACACCGAGCATAGAGACGATGACATAGACAGAGCGGTCAAGAATCAGTGCCACAGTTTGTTCTTTCTCTACGCCTCGTTTTTTAAGCTCACAGCTAAGTGCATATGACATATCCTCAAGCTCGCGGTAGGTGAGTTTTCTTTTATCATCCATGATGGCGATAGCATCCGGTGTTTCCTTCGCCTGACGCGAAAATTGGACATGGAATGGCTCATGACGATTCGTCTGCCCTTCGGTTTTTTTCTCCAGACGCTCTATTTGTTCATGCTGATCTAGTATATGGAGCAAGCCGATCTGTTCCTCTGGATGACGAACCGCCTCACGAATAATCGCCAGGAGGTGAGTTCCGAACCTGCGGACGGTCTCTTCTTTAAATAACGCCGCTGCATAGTCAAAGCTCAGCTTTAATGCTCCCTCGCGTTCAAATGCTTCTAAAGATAGATCAAATTTGACCGAGTGATGCTGAATGGCATAAGGCGAAATGTGCAGATCGCCGAGCTTTAGCGCCGGTACCTCCATGTTCTGCATGTTAAATGACACGCTAAAAAGCGGGCTCCGAGTTGTATCACGGTCTAATGGAAGATGTGCAATTAACTCTTCGAGCGGATAGCTTTGATATGCAAAAGCGTCAACACTTGTTTCTTTTATTTCTTCAAGCAGCTGTAAAAATGTTTTGGTTTGTTCTGGTTTTCCGCGCATCGCAATGGTGTTGATAAACATCCCCGGCATGTCCTGGATATCAGGGTGTGTCCGTCCAGCGACAGGCGAACCCACAATGATATCTTCCTGCCCGCTATAGGAGGCAAGAAGCACTTGAAAGGCAGATAACAAGAACATATACATGGTCGTATCGGTTTTCTGAAGCAGTTCATGAATGCGCTGAGTCGTTGCTTGATCACAGCCAAACATGAATCGTTCTCCAGTAAAATCACGTTCCGCTGGACGCGGATAATCAGTTGGCAGCTCTAAAACCGGTAAATCTCCTTCAAATTGCTTCAGCCAATACGCTTCATGCTCCTTCTGTTTCTCCGTTTCTTCTTCACTTAGCTGCCAGACAGCGTAATCTTTATAATGAAGGGCTCGTTCAGCAAGAGCTTCTCCATCGTAGGCCTTCGCCAAATCTTGAATGAATGTCTTCATGGAGCTGCCATCTGTAATGAGATGATGTGCTTCCAAGACGAGAAGATGACGGTTCTCACTGACCTTCAGCAGCTGAGCTCGCAAAAGGGGTGCTGCTGTTAAATCAAATGGCAATTGACGTTCAGTAAGAAATGCCTCCGCCTCTTCTTCCTTGATGTGATGAACAGGAAGGTCAAATTCAGTCCATTCATGCACCCTTTGGACAATGTCTTCCCCGTTCATATGAAAGCTCGTTCTTAAGATTTCATGTGTTTGGATTAACTGATTAAATGCTGATTTGAGCCGCTGATATTCGAGTGTTCCTTCAAGCGTTAAGACGATCGGAATATGATAATTCGTGCTGTCAGGTTCAAGTGTCTGCAAAATATATAAACGGCGCTGAGCTGGTGATACCGGATATTCGTCCGCCTGCTCTGCTGGCAAAATAGGATGTCCGGCTTCTTCTTGACCATCCTGATCGATGTAAGCCGCTAATGAGCGAATCGTCGGCTTCTCGAAAATCACTTGAATCGGCACTTCCTTTTGAAGCACTTCTTGAACCTTTGCAGACATCATCATCGCTTTGAGCGAGTGCCCGCCAGCCATGAAGAAATGCTCGTCTACCCCAACCGTTTTCCCAAGAAGCTCCTCCCAAATGTCAGCGAGTGCCTTTTCTGTCTCAGTCTCAGGCAGAATGATTTTGATCTCCTCGCGATGCACTTCGTCAGGCTTAGGTAAAGCTTTTCGATCTACCTTCCCGTTCGATGTCAGCGCAAAGGTATCCAGCTTCATCACATGGTGCGGCACCATATAAGCTGGCAGTTTTTGATTGAATACATCTCGTACCTCTTCTTCTGTCAGTGACCCTGTGAAGTAAGCGATGATTTCCTTTTCATCTGAAGAAAGCTGCTGAACAAGTACAACTGCTTCATCTATCCCCGCTTCTTGGTGAAGCACTGATTCAATTTCACCAAGCTCAATACGGAAGCCACGAATTTTCACCTGATCATCGGCACGGCCGAGGAATTCAATCTGACCATCTGCACCATATCTAGCCAAGTCCCCCGTTCGATACATCCGTCCTGACGGCTTAAAAGGATCTGCCATGAATACTTGATCAGTCAAATCTGGACGTTTGATGTACCCTCTTGAAACACCATCCCCGCCCACATACAGCTCTCCTGGGGCTCCAATTGGCTGAAGTCTTTGATAGTCATCTAAAATATAAGCTGACGTATGATTGATCGGCTGACCAATTGGGATCGGGCCCGCTTCATCTCCTCTTACTTCGTAAATGGTCGAGATGGTTGTATTTTCAGTTGGGCCATAGACATTCAGCAAGGTAATTGACGGATGATGCTTTTTCACAAGCTCCGCACTTTTTACATTGATCACATCACCGCCGGTGAATAATGTTTTTAACCCTTTGAACATTTGCGGCCGCTGCTGAGCGAGCTGATTAAATAAACCAGTCGTTAAAAAGAGCGCTGTGATCTGATGTGTTTGGATAAATTGTTCGAATCGGTGAATATCCAATAAAGTATCACGGTCAACAGGATAAAGCGTCGCCCCATTCAGAAGCGTAGTGAAGATTTCAAGGGTAATCGCATCAAAGCTGACAGCTCCTGTATGCGCCATACGATCCGACGTGTTCAAGCCTATTTTTTCCTGAGAGCATGCTAACCTCACAATATGCTGATGCTCAATTTGAACTCCTTTTGGCCGTCCAGTTGATCCCGATGTGAACATGATATATGCCAATTGAGATGGAGACGTCTCGACTGATAACTCCGCTTGTGAGTGATGAGACAAGCCGGTCACACAAACAGCTTTGATGCTTTCATCAACTGGCGGCTGGCTGTCAGCATAGAGCAAAACGGATACGCCGCTGTCTTCAAGCATCCAACGGATTCTCTCCTCAGGCTGAGCTGGATCAATCGGTACATAAGCAGCCCCTGCATGTAAAATGGCCAAAATAGAGATCACCGCATCTGCTGATCGGTTCATATATACCGCGACAGCATCCCCCCGCTGAACGCCGTTTTCTACAAGGCTGCTCGCTAAACGACGGATTTCCTGTCCAAGCTCTTCGTATGTGAATGTTCGCTCGCCTTCGACTAATGCCGGATGGTCAGGCTGCGCCTTGATACGTTCATCGAGCAGCTCAGGAATGGACAGATGCTTCGGATAATCTCGCTCCGTCTGGTTCCATGCTTCAATCTGCTGCTTTTCTTCTTCTGTAATACATGTCACTTCATGAAGACGTACGTCAGGATTGTGAATGATTTGCTTCATGAGGTTGGTCAGATGTTTGGATATGTTTTCAATGATCTTTTCTTCAAAAGCCATCGCATTGTATTTGAATTTCAATGTCCACGTTTCACCAGGATAGACAAGGACGTTGAGATCGAAATTCGTTTGTTCAAATCCGTCCTTTACATCAATGGCAAAACCGAGACGTGCAGACATGGTGTCACCGGACAGCTCCTGATCTAAAGGATAGTTTTCAAACCCAACCAAATGATCAAAGAGTTTTCCTCCAGCAGCCGTTTTCTGCTGAATGTCATAAAGCGGCATAAAGTCATAGTTTTCCGCTTCCAGTGCATGCTGTTGAACCGTTTGAAACAGCTGTTTGAAAGTCTGCTCCTGATCCAATGTCACCCGAACAGGTATCGTATTGATAAACAGCCCTGCCATGCGCTCAATCCCAGACACACTTGGAGGTCTGCCTGATACGACTGTTCCGAATGTGACATCATCTGCTGCATGATAGGTGCCTAAAAGAACGGACCAGACAGCCTGAAAAAGGTTCGGTGCTGTCACTTGGCATTGTCTTGCCGCATCTTGAATGGCTTGTACGGTTTGAGCGTCCCATGTAAACGTCCATTCCTGATGGTCATATTGTCCGTTCGCTTCTTTTTGCTGCAGCAGCCCTTGGTGCTGAACAGCACCATCCAGCCGCTCCGTCCAATAGTCTTCCGCTTCTTGTTTGTTTTGCTTTCCAAGCCACTGGATATAGTCCGCATAAGGCTTACCTTGTGAGCGATCCGGTGTTCGGCCGTTCCGATAAGATTCATAGTAATGAAACAGTTTTTTCATCAACACACCCATGGACCAACCATCCATAATAATGTGATGGTTGCTCCAAATCAGGTGCCAGTTTGTTTCATTTAATTGAAAAACAGCGACTTTCAACAACAGATCATTCGTTAAGTGAAATCCTTGCTTTCTCACTTGCTTTTTATATTGATCCAATACCTTTTTCTGCTCTTGATGATTCAGATGAGATAGATCTTCTCTATACACATTTAAATGACGTTCAGCCAGTACAACCTGACGAGGCTTTTGTAATTGCTGATAAACAAAGGCTGTACGCAGAATGTCATATGTCCGTACGAGTTCATTGAGACTCTTTTCAAAAAGATCGAGATCAAAATCTCCGCTTATTCCAAGCTCAAGCTGTGTGAAATAAGAGGAGGAATTAGGGTCTAGCATGGCATGATACAGCATGCCCTCTTGCATTGGTGTTAAAGGATATACCTTTTGAATTTTCTGCTTGCTCATAAGTCCACCTCTTCATTTTTGCTTAAAATAGATCCATTAGCTTTTCAAGTTCGTCCATGGTGAGATCCTCATCCCCCACATCACTAGGTGTGATCTGACTCTCATCCTGTGATAGACAATGTGAGATCAGTGCCTTCACATTCTTTTCTAAGAGTTCCTTGAACTGTTCGATCGTACGTTCTTCGAATTCAAGGTGATGATAGGAAATCGTCACATGGAGCATTGCTTGTTCTACGAAACCAACAATATCCAGCGCATGAGGTTTCTCAGATTCAGGGCTCAGCGATTGTCCTGCATGCCATGGAGAACGCCTCAATTCACCGCCGCCGATCTGTTCATCAAACTGACCAAGATAGTTAAAGCTGATATCTGGTGTGACTTGAAAATCGATATCGTCCTTCATCTTGTCAGGTGTTAAGTATTTTAAAACGCCATAGCCGATGCCCTTGTTCGGAATGTGTCTGAGTTCCTCTTTTAAATACTTGATCTGATAAGAAAGATCGTCTGCATGCGACATATCCAATAACACAGGATACATACTAGTAAACCATCCGATGGTCCGTGATACATTGACCGCAGGGAGGATGTCCTCTCTCCCGTGTCCTTCAAGATGAATAAAGTGCCTGTCTTCACCTGTCCACTCTTTCATGGACAACCCTAATGCCGTCAGCAAAATATCATTGATTTCTGTTTGATAGGCTTCATGTACATCCGTCAACAGACTGCGTGTTTCCTCTTCAGACAATGTAAAACGAATGGTATGTGTATGAAGCATTCGTTGATCCTCCGTGACATGATCCTTTTGAAGTGGAGGAACGGAATGCGCAAGCACCTTTTTCCAATAATCTCTTTCCGATAGCAGCTCATCTGACACAGCGTATTCAGTCAGCTTCTGGGCATATTCTTGGAAGGAGTGTGTTTTTTCAGGAAGGGTAAGAGTTTCCCCGCGCTTCGACTGTTCATAAAGAGCCATGAAATCTTCAAGGAAAATGCGCCATGACACACCATCAATGACAAGATGGTGTACAGCCAGCAATAAATGATCCCCTTGATCCGTTCGGAAAATGGCAGGTCTCACTAAAGGCCCGTCTGCTAGCGATATACTCGCCTGCACTTCATTTGCCAGCTTTTCTACCTGCTGGATTTGCTGTGACAGCTCTCCTTTTACTTCCACCACATCAATTGCCACATTATTTTCCTCGATTCCTCGATGACGCTGGATGACGCGCCCTTCTTCGAGCGGATACACCATTCGCAAGGCATCATGATGAATCATGAGCTGTTCCAGTACTTGCTGAACGTTTTTCTCATTTAAACCATTTGGCGCATGAAGCATCATCGATTGGTTCCAATGGTGCTGATTCGTAAAGTTTCGTTCAAAGAACCAGCGTTGAATCGGTGTTAAAATGACTTCTCCTTCGACAGGTGATTGGTCAGCTGTCATTTGATCAGCTTCCTCGATATATGGGCGCAGCTCCGCAATCGTTGGGTACTGGAATAAAAGTTTCATATCGAGCTTCCAGCCCGCTTGCGTGAGTCTGCTTGCCATTTGGATGCCTTTAATGGAATCTCCGCCAAGGAAGAAGAAGTGATCGTGAATGCCGACTCGGCTGACGCCAAGGACATCTTCCCAAATGCAACAAAGCAGTGTTTCCACTTCGTCTCTTGGTGTTTCGTATACCGTTTGATTCGCTTCGATATCAGGTGCTGGCAATGCTTTGAGATCGACTTTTCCATTGGCCGTCATTGGAAATTGGTCTAGTTTTATGATCCATGATGGCACCATGTATTCTGGTAACGTGCGTTTTAGACTTTCTTTTAAGTTCTCTGTATCTGTATCGTTCTTCGTGATTACGTAAGCGGCAAGGGCGTCGTGATCACCCGCATCTTTGACCGTTGTCACGACGGCTTCTTTGACCGAATCCAGCGTCAGGAGCTGCGCTTCAATTTCTGACAGTTCAATCCGGAAGCCGCGGATATTGACCTGATGGTCTATTCTGCCGAGATAGATCAGCTCGCCATCCTCTGTCCATTTCACTAAATCCCCTGTGCGGTACATGCGCTCGCCTGGATAAAATGGATCTGGGACAAATCGTTTGTCGGTTTCTTCCGGAAGATTCCAGTAGCCTCTTGCCAGTCCTTTTCCTGCAATGACGAGCTCACCGGGTACGCCTGGCGGCGACAGGTCGTATAAAGAACCCATGATGTAAAAACGTGTATTGGCAATCGCTGTTCCAATCGGAATCGTGCCTTGTTCTGGATCGATGACTCCGCTTGTCGCTACGACTGTATTTTCAGTCGGACCGTAGTTATTCACGAGTTTGTATGGAACAGGCTTTACCTGTTTCAGCTTATCTCCGCCTGTTAGTAAATAACGCAGAGAATGGTTGTCCATTGACATAAACTGCTCGCATAGCTGGGTCGGCAGGAAGGCAATGGTGATGCCTTTTTCATTGAAATAAGCATTGAGCTTGATCATATCGAGACGAATCGCTTCGTCGATAATGTGCAGCTCTGCGCCGGCGATCCACGTCGGGAACATCTCCCAAATGGAGGCGTCAAAGCCAAAGCCGGCATATTTCGCAGTTCGATCGTCTTTCGTCACTTGGAACGCATCATTGTGCCAGAATGCAAGATTCACAAGGGACTGGTGCTCAACCATGACACCCTTCGGCTGTCCCGTCGTCCCAGAGGTGTAAATCATATAAGCGAGATCCGTTGGTTTGATATGAACCTGAATCTCGTGAGCTTCTCCTTCTACCGCATCTTCTATGAACAACACATGACCTGTAAATGAAGATGGTGCAGTGAGTCCTTTTTGCATTAGAAGTACCTCTGCCCCGCAGTCTTCCAGCATGTAGGCAATACGCTGCGCTGGATAGTCTGCATCAATTGGAACAAATGCCGCACCTGCCTTGAGGACACCAAGGACAGCGGCTGTCATATCAAGAGATGGGCGGGTGAGAATGCCGACGCGGTCTCCTGATTTTGTGCCGTTTGCGATGAGTCTTGAAGCGACTACATTCGCCCGATGGTTCAGCTCATCATACGTCCAGCTCGTTCCGCAGAAGACCGCTGCTTTTTGGTGCGGTGCTTCAAGCGCCTTAGCCTTAATCAGGGCATGAACGGTTTGATTTGATGGGACGTCTAGGATAGGTCCTGACCATTCGTTCAGCTGTTTTTGCTGCTGCTGTGGTGACAATAATCGCATTTGATCTAACGATTGATCTGGTGCTGACACCATTTGTTCCAGCAAATGAAGGAAATATTCTTTCCACTTTTCAATTGACGTCTTTTGAAAGATAGAACAATTAAAATCAAACACGAGCTCAATTTGATCTGCGGTTTCGTTTCCAGTTAAGGTCAAATCAAATTTGGCGATCTTCTCTTCGAATGGCTGTGGAACAATGTGAAGCCCATCCATTGATAAATCACGAATATCCGCATTTTCCATTGAGAATACCACGTCAAAAATTGGATGGCGGCTTGTATCTCGAACCGTTTGCACCTGATCTACCAATTCTTCAAATGGGTACAGCTGATGCTCGTTTGCCTCTAACACAAGCTGATGCACATTTGACGCAAATTCAGCAGCTGTCTGATGTCCTGCTGGTCTTGTTCTAAGTGCCAGCGTGTTCACAAACATGCCGATCACAGATTGAATATCAGGATGGGTTCTGCCAACAACCGGAGAACCAACGATGATATCCTCTTGTCTTGAAAGCTTGCTTAAAAGAATACTGTAGCCAGCAAGCAGGACTGTATAGGTCGTACTGTTGAGCGCTCTAACGAGTTCGTCCAATTTCGCTTTAAGCGAACCTTCGATTGTAAATGAGACACGATCTCCTGCGAATGTTTGCACTTTTGGCCTTGGCAGGTCTTCCGGCAGTGCCAGTACAGGCAGTTCCCCTTCTAATTGATCCAGCCAGAATGCCTCTTCAGCTGCTTTTTGCGCAGCAGATGCCTCACTTTTTGACCAAACTGCATAATCCTTATATTGAACAGGTAATTCCTCTAGTTTGTCTCCCCGATACAAGGCTGATAGCTCCTCAATTAAAATGCCAACAGACGCACCATCTGAAATGATATGATGCATATCAATCAGTAAATAATGGACATTTACGGAAACGGAAACTAGCCCTATTCTGAGTAAAGGCGCTTTTTCTACATCAAATGGCCTGATAAAGTCATTCATTAATTCCTGTATGTCTCGGCCGTTCTGTTCAATTTTTTCAATGTCTATAGAGACATTTGTTTCAATACGTTGAACAGGTTCATTCTCAACAAAATCAAAGCTCGTTCGGAAAGCTTCATGACGTTGGACTAGCTGATCAATTGCCTTTTCAAATCGTTTTTCATCAAAGACGCCTTCTAGCTTTAAGGCAGCCGGCATATGATAGCTTTGCTCCGCATCAGTCATTTTCTCCAAAACAAACAGTCTTTTCTGAGCAGATGTCACTGGATAATAGGCCGCCTCTTTGGCAACTTCTACTCGCTTGATCTCCGTTTGATCCGCTTGATCAACTGCAAGGGCGAACGCTTCTAATGTTGGGGATTCAAATAAAGACTTCAAAGTGAGCTCCACCTGCATCTCTTCATACAGCCTGTTTAGCATTTTCATGCCGCGCAGCGAATGGCCTCCGCATTCAAAGAAATGATCATGCCTGCCGATTCGCGGCACTTCAAGAACTTCCTCCCAAATGTTCGCCAGCAGACGCTCTGTTTCTGTTTGAGGAGAGGTGTATTCATTTGCCCCCTGCTCACTGAGATCAGGTGCCGGCAGCGCCCGCCTATCGACCTTGCCATTATTCGTCAAAGGAAGCTCGTCTAATTGCATGAAAAATGCCGGCATCATATATACAGGCAGTTCACGTCCTGCTTGCTCGCGCAAATCAGTTAATGAGACAGATCCTTTTGCTGTGAAATACGCACATAACGTGTCATTCGGAGCAGCAATGACGACAGCTTCCTTCACCTGAGGATGCCGCAGCAGCTGGTGTTCAATTTCCCCAAGCTCGATACGCTGTCCGCGAATCTTCACTTGATGATCGATCCGTCCAATGAATTCAATATCTCCATTCGGCAGCCAGCGCGCAAGATCGCCCGTTTTATACATGGTTTCTTCAGGGCGGAAAGGATTGTTGACAAACTTTTCGTTTGTTAATACTGGCTGCTTATAATATCCTTTCACCAGTCCATCACCAGCGACACATAGCTCTCCCGCCACACCCGGCGGCTGAACATGTCCAAACTCATCTACAATATAAACAGCCGTTTGACTCACTGGCTTTCCGATTGGGATGGATAACGCCTGCTTCTCAATATGATTCACAGGATAATATGTGGTGAAAATTGTGCTCTCAGAAGGTCCGTACATATGAACAAGCTTGTCTTTCCCAACTGTCTCAAGTGCAGTCACTACATGAGGCACAGAAGCACGTTCTCCGCCAAACAGCACTTTTCTTACGTTTTTCAGGCTGTCTTTTTTCATATCGATGAGTAAGTGAAAAAGAGCTGTCGTGATCATTAAAATACTGACTTTTTCCTTCTCAATCGCTCCAGAAAGCTCATTCATGTTTAAAATATGATCCTTTGGCAGAACAATGAGTTTCGCTCCGTTTAATAATGCACCAAACACATCAAACATAAAGGCATCAAATACATAGTTTGAGAGGCTCATCACTGTGTCTTCAGGATGAATGGTGAGATAATTCGATTGCTTCACCGTTCTCAAAATGTTCCGGTGTGTCACCATATTTCCTTTAGGCTTACCGGTTGTACCTGATGTATAGGTCAAATTCGCCAAGTCCTCAGGTAAAATATGAGCATCTATAGGGCTGTCTGACTGCTGAGCAATCGCTTGATCTTCTGTTTCTATAATGGTTCCCTCAAATGCAGTGAGCACCGAGCAATGGCGCAGCACTTGATGTGTCAGTAAGAATTGTGCACCGCTGTCTGTTAAAAAGTGCTTCACGCGCTCATCAGGGAAATCGGGGTCAATTGGTACATAGACACCGCCAGCCTTAAGCACAGCCAAAACAGAGAGCACCATTTCATTGGAACGTTCAAAGAATAAGGCCGCTTTCATTCCTTTTTCAAAACCATTTTCACGCAAATAATGAGCCAGCTGATTCACTCGGTCATTCAGCTCTTGATAAGAAAGAACCACATCTTCACATTGCAATGCAGGCTGATGACCATGCTGCTGCACCTGTTTTTCAAACTGCGTCACAATGGTTTCTTCTGCTGGATAAGGCGAAGGTAACGGATTCCACCTATTTAACTGAGCTTCTGCTTCTTGTTCAGACAGTAATCGATAGGATTGAATAGCTTCCTGCGGCGCTTGAACCATCTGCTCCAGCAGATAAACATAATGTTTCATCATCTGCTCTGCCGTACTTCGTTTAAATAGCGCCGTACTGTAATCAAGTACAAAGGATAAACCTTGATCTGACTCCATCGCTTGCAGTGTTAAATCAAATTTCGCAATATGGAAATTGGTTTCTTCAACCTCGACCAGCATGTCTCCAATATGCTGGGCTGCTCCATGATCCGGCGCGAGTGTAAAGACGGTGTCAAACAATGGATGACGGCTAAAATCTCTTGGCACATTCAGCTTTTCAAGCAGCCGTTCAAATGGATATTGCTGATGCTCAAATGCCTGCATTGTCTTTTTCTTTACTTGCTCAATCAGCTGAGACATGGTTCCATTCGGATCTACCTCCGACCGCAAAGCAAGTGTCTGGACAAACATACCGATCATGTCATTCAAATCTGTATGCACACGCCCTGAAGCCGGTGTTCCGACCACGAATTCCTTTTGACCTGTATATTTGGCAAGCAATGTATAGTAAGCAGAAAGCAAGACTGTATACAGTGTCGTGTGATGGTTTGCTGCAAGCTCCTGTAATTGATTCTTTAACACTTCATCTATTTCTTTGATGACACGATCCCCTGCGAAAGACTGGACAGCTGGTCGCTGATAATCGGTCAGCAGCTGTAAAGCCGGAATATCGCCCGAAAATTCTTGCAGCCAAAATGCCTCTTCTTTTTGAAAGCCTTGGTGCTGCTGCCAAACAGCATAATCTTGATATTGAAGCTTCAATGGTGCTTTAACCAAGCCCTCGTAAGCATCTGACAGCTCACGCAGCATTAAATCGATCGAAAGACCATCTGAAATCAGATGATGCATATCGAAAAAGAGCAAATGCTCCTGATCATGCAATGACTGCAAACCAATTCGAAGAAGCGGCGCACACTCAAGATCAAAAGGTCTGACAAATTGCTGCATGTTTTCTTCCATCGTACCGCCTGTCAGCTGTTCTATTTGAAAGGACACTGATGATGCTATCCGCTGACGAGGAACACCTTTTATCGTATGAAAAGAAGTACGCAGCATATCATGACGTGTGATCAGTCTGTCAAAGGCTTCAGTCAGCTTCTCAAGCTGCAGAGTTCCTTTTAACCTCACAACAGCAGGCATATGATATGCAGTGCTTTGCTCCAATTGACTCACCATGTAGACGCGCTGCTGTGGAGGCGACAATGGATAATGATCAGCAGCCGGCGCTTTTGGTATCACCGTTTCAGAAGACTTTTCTGCCTGCTCAATATAAGCAGCCAAAGCAGCAATCGTCTGCTGTTCAAATAAAACGGACAGCGGCACCTCCACTTGCAAGTCTCGCTGAACCTGTGTAAGTACGGTCATCGCTTTGAGCGAATGCCCGCCTCGATCGAAGAAAGAATCATATACACCGATCTTCTCTTGATCAAGAATGTCTTCCCACAAATGAACAAGCTTCGTTTCTATATCGTTTCTAGGTGCCGTATAAACAGCATGAACCGCTCTATCACCTTTTAACGCAGCAAGTGCACGACGGTCGACTTTGCCGCTGACTGTGAGTGGAAAAGCATCGAGTTCTTTGAAATAAAGCGGCATCATGTAAGCTGGAAGCTGATGTTTGATAGCCGCTTGCAGCATGTCAACAGACACACCTTTTTGACGAGCTTGATAGTAAGCACTTAACGCCTTTTCCCCATCCGCTTCATCAACCACTAGCACGACAGCTTTATCAACTCCATCTACCTGCTCCATTACCGCTTCAATCTCGCCTGTTTCTATGCGGTAACCCCTTATTTTCACTTGATCGTCCATTCTGCCAAGATAATCAACCGTGCCATCTGGAAGCCATCTGACTAGATCCCCTGTTCGATACATCCGCTCATGCGGAGAAAACGGGTCTGCCGTGAATACCTTCTCCGTCAATTCAGGCTGATTCACATAGCCTCGCCCAACACCTATACCGGCAATGCACAGTTCTCCAGCAGCCCCATGCAGCTGTAATTGATCATGTTCATTTAAAATATAAACACGATGATGACCAAGCGGTTTTCCAATCGACACATAGCGCTGTTCAGTTGGTTCACTCAACTCACTGAGATCTAGACGATGCACCGCCGCATCCACACACGTCTCAGTTGGACCATACACATTCCACAGAGTAAAATCAGGCTGACTCATACGAACTGCTTCGATGAGTGAACGTGCTGCTTTCGCAGGCAGCGCTTCTCCCCCAATCAGCATGTGCGTCAATGACATCCCGTCCAAATCCGCAGCAAGTAAAAGCTGTACATGCGCCGGTGTTCCATCTGCCGCTTCAATTTGATTTTTTCTGTAATAAGCCGCTAGCTGCATGCCATTTCTCGTCGTTTCTCGCGGGATGATATGAAGCGTATGTCCAAATAAAAGGGCAGCAAAGATTTGTTTGACTGATGCATCGAAATGGAATGGGGCTAGAAGCGCCATTTGTAGCTCATTCGCCCCTTGATAAATCTCATGATGCAAAGCATGGACCAAATGATGAAGCTGAAGATGCTCAATCATGACGCCCTTCGGCTTTCCAGTCGTACCCGATGTATAAATCATGTAGGCTAAATCATCCGGCGCCGTCTGTTCTACGAGCTCAGGCAGCTGTCCACCATCTAATAATATTTGCTGCTGCACGATTAATTTTTCCGAGAGGGCTGGGTACTCTTGAATGAAAGATTCATCTGTTAACACAATAGAAGCACCTGAATCCTCCACAATAAATTGAATGCGCTCCTCAGGTAATGCCGGATCAATTGGTACATATGCCCCGCCAGCCTTTAGTATGCCGAAGACTGCTACCATGGCATCTGTCTTCCGCTCCATCAAAACAGCAACAGGCACATCACGTGAGATACCTTTCATTTGTAAAAAACGAGCCAGCTTTTCTGCCTGTTGTTGCAGCTCTCCATAAGTAATTGTTCCATTTTCTGCTACAACGGCTGTCCGGTCTGCATATTTGTGGGCTGTCTCATCAAACATGTGATGAACCGGTTTTGCTGCTGGCCTTTCAAACGATTCTCCTTCAGATAATTGCAGCAGCTCCTTTTGTTCACCTGCTGAAAGTAAAGGCAGTGTCCCGATCAGCTGATCAGGCTGAGAGACGGCCGCTTCTAGTAATATCAAGAATCGATCAAACATCTTACTCATTTCTTCTTCTGTGAATACATCTGTACGGTAATCCAAATCAATGGTCAATGTATCAGTATCCCAGCGGTCTTTCACATGTATTGAAATATCATTCATTCCGCTCCCGCTAAAAATCGGTTCAGTAATGAACGACAGATTCTCTTTTTTCTGCCACTGCATCACCTGATACTCTAAAGAAATATCAAAAAGGCGTCCTGTAAACCCTTCTCTTTCCCGCAAATCATTCATGAGCAGATTGTAAGGGTACTTTTGGTGACGTAAGATCTTCATTTGATCCGCCATGACCTGCTTTACGAAATCAAGAAACGATTGCGACCCTTGAACAGATGCACGCATTGGAATCGTGGATACAAACATCCCAATCATCTTTTTTTCTTTGGCATTCGTCCGGTTGCCCATAAAGGTTCCAAGAACGACATCTTCCATACCGCTAAAACGATGTAAGTAAATATAGACAGTGGACATAAACATTGAAAGCATGCTGACTTTCTGCTCTTCACAAAAGACACGAAGCTTCTCTTTTAAAGAATCTGGAACATCCCCTGAAAATCGCTCCGCATGTAAACTCATCTCGTATCCCTTATGCGGTTTTAACGATGCGAAGTCTGGAATATGAGCAAATTGCTCATTCCAAAAAGCTTGGTCTTTTTGAAAACGTTTAGAAGATTCATAGGTCTGCTCACTCATGATGTGATCAACGAAGGAAATCTCCTCAACTGGCGAGATGTCTACTCCTTGCAGCATGTCATGATATAAGTCAATAATGCGATTTCCCATTAAAATGATGGAAATACCATCCGCGACAATATGATGTGCTTTACAGAACAGCCAGCACTCTTGATCACTGATTTGAAACACCGTAAATTCAATCAAGGGGCTGTCAATCAATGGCATTGGCTCACGAATCTGCTCGTTTGCCCAAGCCCTTACCTCCTCTACACTCCAGCCCTTTTCCATGCGAATCGGCTGTTTTTCATAAGGTTTGATATATTGAACAGGCTCCTCCTCTTCATCTCGATACACGAGCCTCAGACGAAGAGAGTCAGTTTGTCGAATGTACGCTTGAAGCACATCGACGACCAAAGAAGGATCGAGACCAGATGCTGATCTCAACCTGGCGAATCCACCCAAATTAGAAATACTTGTACCTGGATAAAATCTTTCCGTGTAGAATACTCGCTTTTGCGCATGTGTTAAGGGGTAATAAACTGTATTCATTCTCATCCTCCGCCTCTTCTATGTTTTCTCCACCAATTTCACCCTGCACCCTCTATATCAAAAGAACCAAGTCTATTTCATTAAAATAGACGGTTTAACAGAAAAGGAGCCCACCCCGAATAAAACGGAGGGACTCCCATTTTCATTCGGTAGCCTGCCGACCTTAGCAAAAAAAGAATCATTTACCTTAGGACATGGCTTTGCGTCTCTATGTTTCCATAGATTTGCCTTTTTCTTCTTTTCTTTTAGATATTTTCTATTTACGTCCACTTTATATGAAAATATTGTTTTTTTCACCGAAAAATGGGTGTAAAGATTCATGCGTTATACCGAAGGGATCCTGTGAGAATTGACGATATTTACCGAAAATAACTAATAATAGTTGCGTTCAACCGAAAATAATCGACTAAATACCGCAAAAATTTCATATTTTCCCTTAAATTTTGAAAATATGACCGAAAATGTAGGATAGAGGTCTCCTTGCGTTCCCCGCAAATTCTTAAATCTTAAGAACTATATTCCCTAAAAAAATGAATTTTTTTTACTGTAAAAACAACAAAAAAAGAGCTGTCATTTCAAATGACAACTCCTTGTTTCTTCATTATATTTACATCACCTTAGACAGACCAATCGTTTTCTCAATAATGAGCAGCGCAATGATAGAAATGATAATAAATATGACAGATATCGCATTGACACTCGGATCAAAGGTCTGCTCAATGTAATTAAAGGTCCTGACGGGGATTGTAATGGTTTGAGGAGAGGAAACGAACAAACTGATCGATATTTCCCCAAATGACGTCACAGCTGAAAACACCCCGCCTGCAATGATTCCCGGCTTAATCAAAGGCAATGTGACTCGAAAAAACGTGCGAATGGGTCCTGCGCCAAGATTCATTGAAGCCAGCTCAAGCCGCGGATCTAAATTCGAAACACTCACGCCTACCGTTCGAACCACATAGGGAAAACCAATGATGACGTGACCAATGACGAGCGCCCACAAAGACCCTGTAAAGCCCATAGCCGTAAACAAGTAAAGCATCGCAATCCCTAACACCACCTGAGGAATCATGAGAGGTGACAGAATGAAAGCTTGGACAGCCTCCTTTCCCTTAAAGGAAAGCCTTGCTAAAGCATACGAAGCCATTGTCCCTAAAAGAACCGTGAGAGGCGTCACGATGAACAGCAGAATCACACTGATCCGAAGAGATTCCATCCATTCTGGATTTGACACGACCTCATGAAACCAGCGAACAGAGAACGAAGTCGGTGGAAATTCAGGAAAGGCATTTGGACTAAAAGCAGATAGGACGATCACAAGAACAGGTATGGTTAAAAAAAGATAAACCAATGACCCAGCAGTCCAAATCAGGATGGAAAGCAAGCGGTCACCTATTGACTTTTTACGCATGCATCCTCGCCTCCCAACGCTTCAATAAATAGCTTAATAGACTGACTACCACAAGCACACAAACCAATAATGTAAAGGACATAGCTGCAGCAAGAGGCAGATTATACACCTGCATGACCTGCTGATAAATTGACAGCGGCAGCAGCGGCTGCATCCGTCCGCCGACTAACAGCGGGGTGATATAACTTCCTGCTGCCAGTGAGAAGACGATGATCGCGCCAGTCACCATGCCTGGGATGGTCAGTGGTAAGGTGACATGAAAAAAGGTTCGAATCCGGCCAGCTCCAAGACTCATAGAAGCCGGTCTTAAGTGACGATCCATATCGGTTAAGCTTGTTGCGATCGGCAGTACTGCAAATGGCAGCATAACTTGGACATAGGCAATAATGACCGCATTCATATTCCACAGCATCGAGAGCGGCTTCTCAATTACATGTAAATCTAGTAACATGCCATTGATCAGACCATTTTGCGAAAGAAGAACAATCCATGCAAATGTCCGAATCACAACACTTGTCAAAAGCGGCGACACAAGTAGGATATAGAAAAATGCCCGCAGACGCGGATTAGGTGCTTTGACGAGCACGTATGCTGCGGGGTATGCCATCAATAAACAAATCACCGTTGTCTGCAAAGCCACCCACACAGTACTTCCAATCGCCTTTACATATGCATCTGTCGTGAACACATGAATATATTGAGAAAAGCTATACGTTTGTAATGTATTCATCATCGAATCGACATCGCGAAAACTGAGAACGAGCATCATCACCAGAGGAGCAAGTAAAAATACAACAAGAAACAAACAGGCTGGCAGCAGCATAAACCAATGAAATCGTTGATTCTTTTTCTTGATTCGCATCACGTATGCACCTTCGAATCTAAGAAAACGATATCTTCAGGCTGCCAATAGATATGGACGGTTTCTCCAACTTTAGGCAGCTCGGGAAATGCCGCATCAGAAGCATGGACAATGATTTCACCATGATCAAGTCCCACAACCAAACGTAATGAATGCCCAATATAACTCACATCTGACAGCACGCCTGATACATGGTTCGGCTTTACTTCCTCCCGCTCAGAAGAGATGCTGATTCTTTCAGGACGCAGCATAAGCAGTTGCTTCTCCCTCTTCTCTTGATGTTCCGCAGCCTGCAGCTGAAGATGCTGACCGTTTGAATGGGTTACATGCGGAACTGTAAATGCCGCATCAGCTTCATTGTACACAGCCTCAAAGATGTTCACCTGTCCGATGAATTCAGCTACAAATCGATTGTTTGGCTGGCGGTACACCTCTAAAGGCGTCCCAATCTGCTGAATTCTTCCCTCTCCTAAAATTCCAACCCGATCAGAAAGACTTAAGGCTTCCTCTTGATCATGTGTCACAAGAATGGTTGTAATCCCGACATTCCTTTGAATATTTCGCAGCTCTGTCTGCATGTTTTTTCTTAGTTTGGCATCTAGGTTGCTGAGCGGTTCATCAAGAAGGAGAACAGATGGCTGAATCGCCAGCGCTCTTGCAATCGCTACCCGCTGCTGTTGACCACCGCTTAATTGGTGGGGCATCCGTTTCGCAAATGCCTCTAATTGAACAAGAGACAAGCTTTCCATCACCTTCTCTTTGATTTCCGCCTTCTTTTTCTTTTGAACCTTTAGCCCGTACGCCACATTATCAAATACAGTCAGATGCGGAAAAAGTGCATAGCTTTGAAAGACCATACCTGTTTTTCTTTGGTAAGGCGGCAAAGCTGTCACATCCTGATCACCAATATAGACGACACCTTTTGTTGGTTCTAAAAAACCGCCAATGATGTTTAATAACGTTGATTTTCCGCAGCCGCTAGGACCAAGAAGGGAGAAAAACTCTCCCTCATTCACCGTAAGACTGACATCGTTGAGAGCAATTTGCTCACCGAAGTGCTGACTGATGTGTTCTAAATGAATTCCACTCATGCGATCACCTATTTTCCTCCGCCTAATACTTCGTTCCATCGATTTGTCCAATTGCCAAGCTCAGAGGTCGCTGTTTCATAATCTACCCAAGTCAGCTTGCTGTAATAATTTTCTCCAACTTTCACTTTCCCCTTAATCTTGTCATTGTATTTCACATCAGAATTCGACATGCCATAATAAGATTTTTCCGAAAAAGCTTCCTGAGCTTCTTTTCCGCTCAAGTAGTTTAATAGTTTGTATGCCGCTTCTTCGTGCTGATTTCCCTTCGTTAAAGCCCAGCTCGCAACAGCTGCAACAGCGCCTTCCTTCGGATATGAGAAACCAATATCCATTCCTTCTTCTTCAAGTGCAAATACTCGCCCGTCCCAATATGGAACAGCCGAGACATCCCCACGTTCTAACAAAGTTTGAATCGATCCTGGGTTATCTGGAAAAGCAGCTACATGACCTTTTAACTGCGCGAGACTTTTAAATGCTTTATCAATATCCTTAGGATTTGATTCTGTCCCCCCTTGCGCATGAACAAGTGCAGAGAAAAATTGCAAACCGGCTGAATAAGTCGGAGATGAAATGGCTACCTTCCCTTTCAGCTGACTGCTCCATAGGTCAGTCCAGCTGTTTGGTTCCTGCTTGACGAGGTCTTTTCTATAAGCAATTCCAAGCTGCCCCATACTAAAGCCTGCTGCATATTGTTTTCCATTCACAGTAAGCTTCTTTTGGACAGAACGGTAAAGTTTTTTGACGTTCGTCGCTTGATCTTCATCGATAGGCGCAAGAACGTTTGCTGCGATACCTCTTTGAATCGTATCGGGCTGTAAGATTAGTAAGTCATATGGTGGATTTTTTCCATTTGACGCTTTTAATTTTGTAAACCATTCAGAATCCGCCCCAGAGACGGTTTGCACTTTAATTCCTGTATCTTTTTCAAACTTTTCGAGGATTGGTTTGATATTCTTTTCCCAATCGCCTCCATATACGCCAACAATCACAGTCTGCTGCTGTTTGCCTTGATCCTTTCCATTTCCACCACAAGCGGCCAGCAGTACAACGATTGATAGGATACCTGCAAAAATAGCAATTAATCTTCTATTCATGATTTATTTCCCCCTTTTTGTCCATTCAATTGACAAAGTGCTTGAGTAATATCTTCCTTTGTTAACGGCTCATTTCTATGACTGAAATGTTGATGAACTGCATGTTTATAGTGCGTACGTTCGTTAGCCGGATAGGAACGAAGCTGAACGGCCAGCTCACTGCTGGCTTCGTCCGTCCATACTTTCTCATAAGCTGCTCTTTGTTCTCCGAAATCCCACACGTCAGTAGATGCAGAAACATCAACCTTTTCTCGCACCCTGCTCGTCTGCTCCTCATCAATCTTCCATTTATTTTGGTCTAAATATACTTTCACACCATATTGCTGCAGCGCTCTCTCTTCACTTAATAGACCTGCTTCCACTTCCTGAAGGACTTTTTCTTTCTTTCGGGCAAATGGATTCCCCCAGCCGCCTCCACTTGGTGAAATCAATTGAACGATATCGCCTTTTTCAAGTCGCAGAACATCTATTTTGGGCTGGTCTTGTTTCTCACCATTAGCCGTGGTCAGCTTGACCTCACCAACCGATCCTGCTCGGCCGCCCATTAATCCCCAAGGCTGAAACTTCATCCGTTCCATTCCTCGTGCTGTCACCATTGATTCAGGCTTCATCATTTCAAATTTTAAACCAATCGCATGTCCGCCTCGATTTTCACCAGCTCCACCTGTATTCGGCAGAAGTTCATATCGGTGAACATGAATATCAATATGCTGTTCCAAACTCTCAATTGGGGTATTCTTCAAAAAGCCTGACGAATGATCAATACCGTCCACTCCATCAGTACCATTTTGAGCACCGCCGCCTCCGCCTAATGGTTCGACAACGGACATTTTCCTGCCACCCGTTTGATCATCAGGTACTGAGAGAACCACAATGGCAGATTGACCTGCACCTGCTGCCGGCACCGCTTCAGGTAACAGCTTACCAATGGCGCCTAGCACGACATTGTACAGCCTCATCGTAATCGAATGACGAATCCCGACAGAAGCCGGGTATTCTGGATGCACCAGCGTTCCTTTAGGAGAGATCACGTCAATTGGATACGTTATTCCACCATTAATCGGTATAAAAGGATCCTTACTAATGATGTAATTAATCAATCCTTGATAAAGAAAGGAATGCTTCTGACCATTGGTAACGAGGTTAAAGGCTGTTTTCACTTGCGGGTCACACTCAGAAAAATCGAGCGTCAGCCGTTTCCCTTTGATCGTTAGCTTGATTTTCAACCGAATAGGGACGTCTGAGATCATATCATCATCTAAATAATCAGCAAATTCACTCGTTCCATCCGGTATAGCTTCAATGACCTTTCCAGCACGATCCTCAGCTTGCTTCAGCAAGTCTATCATTCCTTGTTTCACTTCGTATTTTCCAAATTTCTCAATCATTTCTTTTAACCGAATATCTGCTGTATTAACTGCTGCAATCATCGCATTAATATCACCATCATTTAGATGACTAGCGCGGCTGTTCGCTCTTAAAAAGGTACGTACGACTTGATTCTCTTTCCCGCCTTCATAAATTTTCACTGGCGGAATTCTTAATCCTTCTTGATGAACATCCGTTGCTGTCGGTGAAATACTCGAAGGCACAAGCCCACCCACATCACTGACATGAACAAAAGACCAAGCATAGCTTACGATTTCACCATCTACAAAAATCGGCTTAATGATATGGACATCTGGAAGGTGAGTCGCCAAACCGTCTGTCGTATAAGGATCATTAGTGATGATAATGTCTCCTGGCTGCATCGGCCCGCTTTCTTCAATCGCTTTTTTTAGACTCAGCCCTAAAAAGATCGTCACACCTACTGTCTTCGGATAAACAAAGAAATCTCCAGATGGCGTGGCTAATGCTGTCGCAAAGTCAGCAGATTCTTTGACGAAGGTCGTAAATGACGTCCGTTCAATGACATGCCCCATACCTGATGCAATCGCATTAAAATAACTGCGCATCATCTCAAGCTTTGCTGGGTCAGTTCTCATGTAAAGCCGCCTCCTTTGAAATCACTAAGTTACCTGATGGATCAATGCTGCCTGCCCAGTTTGGCAAAATTAATGTTGTTGTATCATCCTGCTCAATAACGGCAGGCCCATTTACAATAGAACCTACTGACAGAGTATCCCGGTTATAAACCGATGCTTCGTATTCTTTTTCTTCAATAAAAATTCGTCTATATTCATATGGTTTCAAAGACTGTCCGCTGCTTTCATCAACAGGTGAAAAAGGCAGCGGAGGCGTCTCGCCTATGACTCGAACGCGTAAATGAGTAAATTCGATTTTTGCCTGATCATCCCTATGACCATATTGACGCTGATGCAATTTGTGAAAGGCTTCAATGAGTTGGTGTATATTTTGTTCCTGCTTTAGCCAATCAATCGATAATGGCAGTTCAATCTCAAATGCCTGTCCCTGATAACGTGCGTCTGCTAATAATAGAATGGATGTCTGATTGATATGCTGAATGTTTTGCTGGCTGACCCAATCAGTCGCTTTTCGCGACAGCTTCTCATAATCTTGTTTTAGTTGGTTGATCGAATAGTCTTGTAAGCATATTTTCTTCGACAGCACCGCATCATGAATAAAGTCAGCAGTCAGAGCACCTAACGCACATAATGTACCCGGACTTGGAGGAACAACCACATTTTTCGCATGAATTTCTCTCGCAAGGAAATTCGCCACAACCGGCCCTGCTCCGCCAAACGCCAGCAAACTAAAATCTCTAGGGTCAAACCCTTGCTGCTCCATCACATTGCTTAATTCTGTGTACATATTGGCTACGGCTACTTGAATGAGCTGGTCAGCCGCTTCTTCAACCGTTTTGTTGAGCTGATCAGCAATTGGCTGAAAAGCCTTTTTCGCCGCAGACAACTGTAATTGTAAATGTCCTCCGGCAAAACGTTCTTGATTGAGGTAACCGCATATGAGAAACGCATCAGTTAAAGCTGCTTTTTCTCCCTTTCCATACGAAGCTGGTCCCGGGTTTGAGCCAACTGATTCTGGCCCCGCTTTTAGAAGTCCGCCCTGATCAATCCATGCTACCGAACCTCCTCCTGCTCCTATTGAATACATCGCAACAGATGGAAGAATAATTGGGAAGCCTGAAAGCTGATTCGATTGCGCCATTGTAGGCTGTCCATTTTGAATAATCGAGATATCTGCACTCGTCCCCCCAACATCAAAAGTGATCAGGTTGGGTTCAATAGATGATGCTGCAATTCTAGCCGCACCGATGACACCGGCTGCCGGACCAGAAAAGAGAGTCTTCACAGGCGAGGTTGCCGCACTTTCTGCATCCATTAAACCACCATTTGATTGTGTAATGTATGGAGAAATTGGTACACCTTCTTCCTTCAAACGACTTTTCAGTGTTTGCAAATACTGTTTCACCTTTGGTTGAATGTACAAATTAACAACAGACATCACTGTACGCTCGTATTCCCTCATTTGAGGCCATAATTCAGATGAGGTAAGGACTTCTAACTGTGGATAATGATGATTGATATAGGCTTTTGCCTGTAATTCATGAACTGGGTTTTGATAACTATGTAAAAAAGAAATGACGATACCTGCTAGCTTTTTAGATATAGCATGCTGGACTGCATCATCTAACTGCTGCAGATGGAGAGGTTTTTTGATCGTACCATCGTGTATCAACCTTTCAGAGATTGGATATACATGCTTCCGTGGTATCAATGGTTCTGGCAAACGAGAATTGAAGTCATAAGGAATGGGTAGTCGTAAACGTTGAAGTGACAATATATCTTGAAATCCTTCTGTCACAAAAAGGGCTAAACCTGCTCCTTTTCGCTGCAATAATGTATTAAGACCAATTGTCATTCCGTGAACGAGGTATTGAATGTTGGATAAATCAACACCTCTTTTTTTTAGAAGATTTAACCCATTGATAATTCCTTGGGCTGGGTCATCAGTCACTGTGGGTGTCTTGAGTTCAGTCAGCTCCCCTGTTGCTTCATTTATCAACGATAAATCAGTAAATGTTCCGCCTATGTCTATTCCGAGCCGGTATGAGACATCCGCCATTTGTACTTCCCTCCTACAATGTAATTAGAATCATATTTTGATAAATTACGACATTTTTTGATATTTGACTCCATATTATTAAAGCAGATCGGTCTAGTCAATTTTATTTTTTTGAAATTTCTGTGTGTTAAATTCTTGAAATTAGCTCAAAAAGCAGTGATAAAGCCATTTTGAATGAGCATATTCGTTTTATGATCTACAAAATTAAAATTTTTATGAATTTCTACAAAAATGAAAAGCATGAAATCTTGTAAAATCTGTTTTTTGAATTTTAAAAGGCGTTTTTTCAAAACCAGGGGAAATTGGTAAGTAATTCTGCTATACTTCTGTTTACAAAATACGCAAACAAGAAAGAGAGCCAGCACCTATGAAACTTCTTAAAATGATTCTCTTGCTTTTATTGATTGTTATTGGTGTAGCAACAGGCTATATCCAGCTGGAGCAAGGGAAACAAGAGACAGCGAATTCATCTTATGACAAAACGATTCATTTTCCATCAGACCGCTATCCCGAAACAGCCAAGCACATAGAAGAAGCCATTGATGAAGGTCATTCGTCTATTTGTACAATTGACCGTAAAAATAGTGATGAGCAGAGGGATCGATCATTACATGGCGTTCCAACAAAGCGCGGGTATGATCGTGACGAATGGCCAATGGCGATGTGCAAAGAAGGAGGCACAGGAGCTTCTGTCAAATATGTACACCCTTCTGATAATAGAGGCGCAGGCTCGTGGGTAAGTCATCAATTATCGGATGATCCAGACGGCACAAGAATCCAATTTATCATCGATTAGCAGCCTTTCCCTTTTCTATATTAAAAAAATTTTCACATGACTGCATGCAGGTATTTTAAACACTTTTTTCATGCCGATAATCCTTAAGGAGGGATACCCTACCTTATACCTAAAGGAGTTAAAAAGCATGAAGAAAAAGGGAAAACTGAGGCTCGGTGCCAAAATTTTGCTGATCTTTTTAAGTGTCCTCATCATCTTTTCCGCAGTTGTTGGTTATGTGGTGAATCGCGAGATGACAGAAAACATCAAGCAAATGGCAACTGAAAAAGCAAAAGGTGATTTAAAACTAGGCTACGCCTACCTGAATGAAAAAGTAGAAGGCTCGTGGCAGATTAAAGAGGATAAGCTATTCAAAGGAAATACGCAAATCAATGATCATGACACATTGGTTGACCAATTAGCCGAATATACCGGTGATACCATCACGATTTTTCAAGGAAATACCCGCGTTGCTACGAATGTCATGTTAAACGGGAAACGAGCTGTAGGTACAGAAGTCTCTCCTGAAGTGAAGACCACTGTTTTAGATAAAGGAGAAAACTATTACGGCACAGCAAATGTTGCCGGGAAAGACTATCAAACGGCTTATATGCCGATCAAAAATGAAGCAGGCGAAACAATTGGTATTTTTTATACTGGCGCCAACCAAAGCATGATTTCACAAATGCTTCAGTCATTCTATATACAATTTGTCATCGTCCTTTTGTTAAGTCTGATCGTTTCGGTCATCATTATTTCTATTTTCACTAAGCGGATTCAGGCACGTCTCAAGCATATGGCTTCTGCCATTAAGAGTGCAGGCGAAGGTGATTTAACCATCAATGTGACGGATACTGCTGGTGATGAATTGTCTGATCTGGCTGGCCATTTCAATAAGATGCGTGAAAAACTAAATCAAACCATTCTAAATGTCATGAACACGTCTGAATTAGTGGCCACATCCTCTGAGCAGCTGTCAGCTAGCGCAGAAGAAACGAGTGCAGCATCAGAAAAAATCACCTACACGATTCAAGAAGTGGCACAATCTTCAGAAGAACAGTCCGCTCAAATGACAGCTAGTGAGCACAAAATGATTCAAGTATCAAACGAGCTGGCAAACATCACTGAAAATGCAGGACAAATGGCTTCAAGAAGTCACTCCGCACAAGAAGTGGCCCAAAAAGGTGTACACAATATCGGTGAAGTTCATTCACAAATGACGTCTATTGCCAAATCAATTGAAGAAAATGGTACAGCGATTCAAGCATTGGAAACACGTTCAGCTGAAATCGATCATATTTCCAAAGTCATTACAGATATCGCCAGCCAGACAAACCTGCTAGCTCTTAATGCAGCAATTGAAGCAGCACGGGCAGGTGAGCACGGAAAAGGATTTGCTGTTGTCGCAGACGAAGTGAGAAAGCTCGCAGAAGAATCTCAAGCATCATCAAACATGATTTCCCATCTCATTTCTGAAATACAAAAAGAGATGACTCATTCGACGAATGCCATCAAACGAGTAAGAGAGGAAGCGGCTCAAGGGGCTGTCCTTATCTCTCATACAGAGGAATCATTTCATGATATCCAGCAGTCGATGAGAGAAATGGCGAATGGCATTAAACATTTATCAAGTGCATCACAAAAAATCGCAGCTTATACAAACGATGCGAAACAGTCTTTTGCGTCTATTACAGAAGGCGTGAAACGAACGAGTGAACATTCACAGCAAGTAGCCGGTTTAACAGAAGAACAATTTGCTGCAATGGAAGAAGTAACAGCTTCATCAGAAGCGCTTGCCCATTTAGCAGGAGATTTAAAAGCAATGGTCTCGCAATTTCACATCTAGATCCCACACCAAATAGCGCAAGACGGCGACAATCGTCTTGCTGCCTAACTTTCTCCTCAAGAATCACTCTTTCAACCATTCACGTTCCAACAAAAATTCTTAAATAAAGGAGTTTTTTATATGAATCACTTAAATCAAGCCTATTCCCTATCTATCTCCTACCACCAAATCACGGTATACACCGGAAGCGAAACACCACCTGTTATTGATTGGACAGATGAGGACATTCTTCAAGGATTTGCAACAGGAGATCAAGGAGTTTCCTTTGAAGGAATCAATAATGGAAAGGCGTCTATTATTGTGACATTAAATAGCGATGAGCCCCAAGTCTCGGTTGATAGAGCTATAACAGTTCCCTTTACGCTTACAAATGATCAAGTTTATATCACAAGCGTCATGGCCCATGTGCTGTCTTTCTCCATTCCAAAAGGAAACTATCAGCTTACCTGCTACACCTCACAGCAGCCTGATCAAGACGTTTATTATGTAAATTTCCAAACAGTGTAGATTACGACTGATCGTATAGATCAAGCCACTTTTCCGCATAGTCTACCGATTCTCTCATGGGCAGTAAATATGAACTGGCAAGTCCAACTTGATTGTGCTGATGGATGCCTCCTGATTGCAGAAAATCACGGCCAATCTGTTCAAATAGTTCTTCTCTTGTGATGATATCTTGGTACTCTTTCCATACCCTCCATCCATTCTCTAAAATAGGGGCTCCTCTTGTCATGAGGTCCTGCTGAGGAATTCGGTATTCAGCTAGATGAAAAGCTGTCATGCTCTCAAATGATGCACCAAGCAGCAGCACTTGAGCATGAAGATCATACATGCGGCCAAGAGGCGAATGCTCTCCTAATCCAAAGGAAAGCGCATGGTGTTTCAGAATTTCATGTTTTCTTTTCCCCCAGGCTGTGAATGAAAAATTGGGATGATTGCTTCTCGCCACACCTGGGTATTTCCAAAATGTTTCTGCCACCTTTCCCATTGCTGATGGCGTCGTGTAAGCTGGGTCAAATGCAGGCATTGTTTCTTTGATCGATTTCCACCATGAGTAAGGAACAGGCGGATCGATCCAATCGGCGGGATCAGAAAGCTCTAACGTTTGTGCCGGCATAATCAGTGTCCCCTCTTCTGTTAAGGTTTCCATCAATGCTTGTATGACGGCTACAGCGCCTCCGTTTACCCAGCCGATTGATGATAAAGATGAGTGAACACATAAAATCATGCCCTTTTTCACACCAAGTTGAACCAAGTCTGCTTTGATTCTTTCCTTTGTCATCGGCCCAGCTTGATTTTCGATTAATTTTTGCATCGTTCCTTTTCCTCCTGCGTCTCTTCTATTACTGATGAATGAGACGTTTAACCGCAATAGACAGTTTGTAATTTGCGTAATTCGTCAGCTCCGTTAAAAACTGATCAAGTTCATCATGACTGGAGAAATGTCCTTCAGCCATATAACAGCCTTCACCACTTATTTTGTACAAATTCTTGATTTCTTCCCTTTTATAAAGAAACGACAGAAGTGGTTCATGATGATGATTACGGGTATACAGCTGCAAAAAGGTTTGAATCGTCTTTTGTGTCTGCCAATCAATTGAAATGGTATATGCTTCAATCACGCCTTCTTCTTCTAGCTTTAACACCCGATTTGCAACAGCTTGGCCGGTTAAATGAACTTTTTCACCTAGAGCTTTCATCGTTAATCGGCTGTTCTTTGATAGTTCTTTTAAAATATTCATATCTGTTTGGTCTAGCATTGGCTCACCTCTTTCAAAAATCAAGCCCTTCCGATGAAAGACTTTCATGATCCTCTGTCACATAGAACTCTTTTAATATACTGTAAACTTAATGAGAAAAAAAGGAGGCCTTTTTATGAAAATTACACTCATTCGCAATGCTACTTTATACCTTCACTATGGTCATTCAACTTTTTTAATCGATCCCTTTTTAGCAGCAAAAGGAACATATCCACCGTTCCCTCATACAGCCAATCAACATTTGAACAATCCTATTGTGGAGCTTCCTGTAAATATAGATTTAGACAGTCTGTTACACCCAGATGCTGTCTTACTCACTCATTTACATGTGGACCACTTTGACGACGAGGCCAAAAGAAAATTAGCTCAAGATGGGCCAATTTATACTCAATCGGAGAAGGATCGAAAAGAAGTTGAAGAAGCTGGATTTCAGCATGTCACATGCATTGAAGATGAAATGGACATTTGCGGCGTTCATATTAAACGTACAGGCGGACAGCATGGGACGGGAGAAACGGCGAAGCGGATGGGTCAGGTGAGCGGTTTTGTTTTCTCTCACCCTGATGAACCTACCCTTTATATTGCAGGTGATACCGTTTGGTGTGATGAACCGAAAGAGGTTGTGAATACATGCAAGCCAGACGTCATTGTGGTCAATAGCGGGGCTGCTCAATTTTTAGAAGGCGATCCGATTACAATGACCAAGGAAGAGATTCTAGACATTCACCGTTCTCAGCCAAAAGCTCAAATTGTCGCCTGTCATCTTGAAGCTGTGAATCATTGCTTGTTAACAAGAGCTGCTTTAGAGGCTTACATTCAAGAGCATCATGCAGATCAAGCCATTTCTGTCCCTCAAGATGGGGAAAGTCTCACCTTCTGATCAACAATAAAAAACCGGCACTTCGCTGCCGGTTTCATCATTATCATGGGCGATGGTGCTGTGGTTTTTTCAGCAATGGAACAAATCCGTTCTTTTTCAAATGAGTGTAATGCTCATCCATTCGTTTCGTGATGTGTGTGCCTTGTTCCTTTGTTAACACGCCGTACTGTACATATTTCTCAATGACTTCTTTTCGCTTAGAAAGAATTTGCTGCTCAAGGATTTCAATTTGTTTTTGTTGTTCTGCTGTTAATTTCACTTGATGTGTCACCGGGCGCTTTTCCATTTGAGGTGTTTCTCCATGAGCCGTTTCTATATGAAAACCAAATAACAGCATCATCGACAAGATGATCAAACTACTTATTTTTTTCATCATTGTTGTTCCCTCCTTTATTCGCCTTTATTTTGCGCTCACTTTCCTTTTTTATACATTATATCAACACGCAAATTGCTTATAATATTCTTACTTTTTCACTTTTCTTCTGAAAACGTTGTCCTTACAGAAAAAGCGTGCTATGTTTTGTTTTGTATAAAAAATAGAGGAGGATTCTTAAATGAGTCGTTTTTATCATAAAAAACCTATATGGATCATGCTTGTTGTATCTGCTTTCATCCTTACCATGTCTGCTTGCAGTCAATCAGGCTCATCTCAATCTGAAGACACAAAGTGGGATGAGATTAAAAAGAAAGGGAAAATCGTGGTTGCAACTTCAGGCACCCTTTATCCAACTTCTTATCATGATACTTCTAATGGCAAGGATCAATTAACTGGCTATGAAGTAGAAGTCGTCAAAGAAGCGTTTAAACGTCTTGATGTGAAAGTAGAATTTAAAGAAATGGGCTATGATGGGATGCTGAGCGCCATTAATTCTGGTCAAGTGGATGCCGCTGCAAATGATATCGACATCACAGATGACAGAAAAGACAAGTTTGCCTTTTCAACCCCTTATAAATATTCCTACGGAACGGCTATCGTACGGAAAGATGATTTATCTGGCATTAAAACTTTAAAAGATTTAAAAGGAAAGAAAGCAGCAGGGGCTGCCACAACGATTTACATGGATGTCGCTCGTAAGTACGGTGCAAAGGAAGTCATTTATGACAATGCGACAAACGAGCAATACTTAAAGGATGTTGCAAACGGCCGTACTGATGTCATTCTAAATGATTATTACTTGCAGACACTGGCTCTTGCTGCATTTCCTAAATTAAATATTACGATTCACCCTGACTTGAAGTACATGCCGAATGAACAAGGTTTTGTTATGAAGAAGGACAACAAAGAGCTTCAAAAAGAATTAAATCGTGTATTAGGCGACATGAAAAAAGACGGAACAATGAAAAAGGTTTCTGAGAAATTCTTTAATCATGCAGACGTCTCTAAGAAAATTGATGCTGATGTCGAAGATGTCGACATTTCCAAATAAGGAGCCGCAATCGTGGGAGATATTCATTTAGAATATATATTTAATCCTGCACTGGCAAAGGCGTCATTTCCATTTGTTATGAAAGGCATCTGGCTGACGCTGCTCATTTCCTTTGTGAGCATGTTTTTTGGTACCATTCTTGGCTTTTTTATCGCTCTTGCCAGAATGGCGAATTCTTGGATTCTTCGGCTGCCTGCACGGCTGTATATCTCATTCATGCGAGGCGTGCCCATTCTGGTGATTTTGTTTATTCTCTATTTTGGATTCCCCTATATCGGCATTGAGTTCACAGCGGTCACTGCCGCCATTATTGGGTTCAGCTTTAATAGTGCTGCCTATATTGCAGAAATTAACCGGGCAGCCCTCTCCTCTGTTCCAAGTGGACAGGTGGAAGCCGCTAAATCATTAGGTCTCAGCTATTGGCAAACGATGCGTGGTGTCATTTTGCCTCAATCCGTCCGCATCGCCCTGCCGCCATTGACCAATGTCATGCTCGATTTGATCAAAGCTTCCTCACTGGCAGCGATGATTACTGTACCAGAGCTCTTCCAGCAAGCAAAAATTGTAGGCGGACGAGAATTCGATTATATGACCATGTATATTTTGGTCGCACTCATTTACTGGGGCATTTGCAGTGTCGTCTCATTGCTTCAGGACTTTTTAGAAAAACGCTATGCGAAATATCTGTAGCAAAAAAAAGAGCAGATCCATGAGATCTGCTCTTTTTTCTTTTTAATGAATGAGCCATAACCATACATATAACCCGAGTAAAGTGAGAATCAAGGTTGGAATGGTCAGGATGATTCCGGCTTTCATGTACGCTCCCCAAGAGATATGGACGCCTTTTTTCTTTAAGACATGAAGCCACAGCAATGTCGCCAATGAGCCGATTGGGGTCATTTTCGGTCCAAGGTTGGAGCCGATGACATTGGCATAAATCAGTCCGTCTCTCATGACACCTGCTGTATCTGTATGTCCAATCGCAATCGCATCAATTAAAACGGTCGGCAGATTGTTCATCACAGAGGACAGCACTGCGGCAAGCACGCCCATAAACATCGTTCCTGCAAGCAAGCCATGTGATGCCCCTTGCTGGATCCATGCCGCCAATATTTCTGTAAGACCGACATTTTTCAGTCCATATACGACGACATACATGCCGATCGAGAAAAACACAATGGACCACGGCGCTTCTTTGATCACCCGCTTTGTCGCCACTTGCGGACTTCTTCTCGCCAGCCACAAGAAAGCAAGGGCAATTCCGCCTACGATGATGGACACTGGAATACCGATCAGCTCCCCCGCAAAATAACCCACAAGCAGACAGCCGAGCACATACCAAGACAAACGGAACATACGGATATCTCGAATAGCTGATGCCGGTTCCTTTGCCTGAGACAGATCGTAGGTTTTTGGAATAAGCTTTCGGTAAAACACATACAGAACCAGCATGCTCGCTCCAAGCGACACAAGGTTTGGCACGAACATATTCGCTGTATATTCTAGAAAACCAATATGAAAATAGTCGGCTGATACGATATTGACCAGGTTACTAATGACAAATGGCAAAGAAGTTGTATCTGCAATAAAGCCGCTTGCCATCACAAAAGGAAGCACCATGCGCTCATCCAGCTTCAACGCTCTCACCACAGATAAAACGATTGGGGTCAAAATCAATGCCGCTCCATCGTTGGCAAAAAAAGCAGCCACAACAGCGCCTAGCAATGTTAAATAAATAAACATGCGGACACCGTTGCCTCTTGCGGCTTTTGCCATATGCAGTGCAGCCCATTCAAAAAAGCCGATCTCATCTAAAATTAACGATATGATAATAATGCCAATAAAGGCAAATGTGGCGTTCCATACAATTTGCGTGACTTCCCACACATCGCCCAGATGAACGACGCCAAAGGCAAGTGCAAGAATGGCGCCTCCACATGCTGACCATCCTATGGTGACACGTCCTGGCTGCCAAATGACAAGGACGAGGGTCAAGATGAAAATCAAAATGGCTAAGGTGACTGATCCCAAAGGTGGCCCCCCTTTCACTTTTCTCATAAAATCTTTATCTATCATACAACGAAATGCATCAGTTGTATGCCATTTTCGCATGTCACATGAAAACCCGCAGGTGATCCCGTGGACCTGCGGATTCCATCATCATTATTGATCTTTTTTCATCAGCATCAATTCAATAAATAACTCACATCTCTGGCTAAAATGACTTAAGTCGATCGAAGTCATGTCAAAAATTTGTTTCATTCGATAGTTTAATGTATTTTGATGAATAAACAACTGCTCCGCTGCTGGCTTTAGCTTGCAGTTATTCAATAAGTAGACTTCCAGCGTTTTTAAAAACGAGGTTTGACTCTCGCGGTCTTTTTCCTTCAAGCGTAACAAATCTGGATTGAAGTCGTTTTTCTTTTTTTGATGGCTGTAAATGGAATCTAAAAACCGGAAGACCCCCAGATTCTCGTAATCATATGGAATCAGTTCTTGTCCTCCGACAATTTTTACTGCCTTGACGACCTCTATCGCTTCAAATCGGCTTGTACTCATTTTCATGACATCACGATACTCTCTTCCCATCCCAATATACAAAGGGGAAGGATGTGCATGCGTTTTTGATTGCAGATGTGCGATGACATCAGCCGCAGTCGCTTTCGGTGAGTGCCGGTCTGACAGGCTGCCTAATATGACGACGATATCTGCTTGAACCGAATAGACGTGATTCACCTTATCCTCTAGCTGCAAATACGTTCGAATGACATCCTTCACATCTTCTGCCGTCTCACTTTTGTTATCGGCAGCGTGCACGACCATGACGGTAAATACGGCTGGCAGAGGAATGCTTAAGTTCTCAGCCTCCCATTTCAGCTCTTCTTCTGTATAAAAATGATCATCCATGACCTTTTTGAAAAACTCTTCAATCTTGCCTTCCTTTTTCTCAAGCTGTTTCTTATTCTTATAAATCACTTTTCCAACCTGAAAGGACGCTTCGTGTAAAAATTGCAGCTCCTCCTGAGAGAGGGAGTCCTCAATGTCCTGCACCCAAATAAAGCCTACTACCTCTTGTTTATGCTTGGCGCTCACAGCCACCCGCCGATTAAATCCGAGCTCGTCATGGCCGCTCACATAAAAAGGCTTTGACTCCTTGTGAAGCCGCTCAATTACCCCTGTTTTCTTTAACCAATCGACCACAGACCCCGGACATTCCTTGGAGAAAATCGTTTGCTGATTGACTGGGTCAAACTGCTGAATGCTGTAAGAATTATAAGCAAGGAGCTGACACTCTGTGCTTTCTAAAATGACTGGTTTTTTTAAATATCCGCTAATAAATGCAATTAATTTATCGACATCAAAAAATGTATGAAGCTTTTCTAATATCTCTTCCATCCCGATTGCTCCCTGATTAAGTGATACATTTATCATACTTCTTTCCAGTCAGATTTGTATAGAAACAAGTCGCAAGCAGGCAAAAAAAGCATGAACCCGTCAGTGCAGGTTCATGCTTTTTCCATATTAAAACATTTCACTAATCGTTTTTGCCTGCATGTGCAGAGCTAGGTAATCTGGACCGCCTGCTTTTGAATCCGTTCCTGACATTTTGAAGCCGCCGAATGGGTGGTAACCAACGATGGCACCTGTGCAGTTACGGTTAAAGTAAAGGTTCCCTACATGGAACTCCTGCTTCGCACGCTTGATGTGATCACGATTATTCGTAATGACAGCACCTGTTAAACCGTATTCTGTGTTGTTGGCTACCTCAAGTGCCTCATCAAAGCTAGAGACTTTCGAGAAAGCCAAGACTGGTCCAAAGATTTCTTCTTGCATTAAACGGGAAGTTGGCTCAAGATCTGCAAAAATGGTCGGGTGGATAAAGTATCCTTCCGAATCATCACTCGTTCCGCCAGTGACTAAGCGGCCTTCCTGTTTGCCAACCTCGATATAATCCGTGATCTTGTCAAAGGACGCTTGATCAATGACAGGTCCCATGTAAACATCCGCAGAAAGTGGATTGGCTGTTGTTTTCGTTTCTGTGATTTCCTTCACTCGCTCAACCACTTGGTCATACAGCTTCTCGTGAACGACAGCCCGAGATCCAGCTGAACATTTCTGACCTGAAAACCCGAAGGCTGATGTGAAAATGGCATTAGCCGCTAATTCAACATCTGCATCCTCATCAACAACCACTGTATCCTTACCGCCCATTTCAGCAATGACACGTTTTAAATGCTGCTGGCCTGGCTGCACTTTTGCCGCGCGTTCAAAGATACGTGTCCCTACTTCTCTTGATCCAGTGAATGTAATCAGGCTTGTTTTCGGATGATCTACTAAGTAATCCCCGACCTCTGCTCCGCTTCCTGGTACAAAGTTGACAACACCCTTTGGAAGACCGGCTTGCTCAAGCTCCTCCACAAAACGGGCTGCAATGACAGGCGTCGCACTCGCTGGTTTTAAAACAACTGTATTCCCAGTGACGATTGGCGCTACTGTTGTTCCTGCCATGATCGCAAACAAGAAGTTCCACGGCGGAATCACGAGCGTCACGCCAGTTGGTGTGTATACATATTGATTGCGTTCGCCTTCGCGGCTGTTCACTGGTTTGCCTTTCGCCAGCTCCAGCATTTGACGGGCATAATATTCTAGGAAGTCAATCGCTTCTGCTGTATCTGCATCCGCTTCATTCCAAGGCTTACCTGCTTCTTTGACAAGAAGGGCTGAATACTCATGCTTTTTACGGCGAATGCTTGCCGCAGCTCTGAATAATACGCCAGCTCTTTCTTCTGGAGATGTGTAGCGCCATGTTTCGAATGCTTTCGCTGCTGCTTGAACCGCTTGTTCTGCCTCTTCCTTCCCAGCCTTTGATACGGTTCCAACCACTTCATCCTTTTTCGCTGGATTGATCGAAACAATCTTGTCTTTCGTTTCAATTCTTTCTCCATTGATCACGAGCGGATAGGTTTGACCAAGTGATTCTGTTACTTTAGCTAATGCTTGTTCAAACGCTTTGCGGTTTTCTTCCTGGCTAAAATCCGTGAATGGTTCATGCTTGTAAGGTGTTGTCATGTTTGTCACGCTCCCGTTTCAAATTATTTTCTCGTCATCCCTTTTAGAGCAAAGGCAATGTTTGCCGGCCGTTCTGCAAGACGTCTCATATAGTAGCCATACCACTCTCGTCCATACGGAGTATAGACCCTCATTTGATAGCCTTCTTTCACAAGTGCCTGCTGCGTTTCTGATCTCATGCCGTACAGCATTTGAAATTCGAACTGACTTGTCTGTATATTGTGTTTTTTCACAATATTTTTCGTGAACTCAATCATTCGATTGTCATGTGTCGCAATGGCTGTATAGTTTCCTGAGAGCAATTGCTTTTCGATCAGCTTTTGATAATTCTGATCGACGTCTTTTTTGTTTGGATACGCCACTTCGGCAGATTCCTTATAGGCACCCTTTACAAGTCTTAAAAATGGCTTCAGCTTGTTTAGGTCATCAAGATCCTTTTCTGTTCTGTACAAATACGCCTGCAAGACCGTACTGACATACTCATATTGAGATTTCATCTCTTTAAAAATGTCCAGCGTTTTTTGACAGCGCTGTTCATCCTCCATATCGATTGTCACCATGATACGGTGCTTCTCTGCCGTATCTAAAATACGTTTCATATTGCGATACACAAGGTCATCGTCAATATCCAGGCCAAGTGATGTCATTTTGAGTGACACGTGGGAATTGAGTCCCGCCTCTGCAATCCGCTGAATGGTTTGAATACACTCAGTCGTCCGTTCATTGGCAATCTCTGCCTTTGTGACAAACTCACCAAGGTGATCAACTGTCACAGCCATTCCTTGGTCATTTAATCGCTTGATAACAGGGATGGCACTCTCAAAGTCCTTCCCTCCGATGATTTTCTTAGATGCAACAGCACTTCCCCAATTACGAGCAATATGGTTCAAGAGACTGCTCTTTGACAAAAACAAGAAGAAATTTCTTGTGACCGACTCCATAAAGGGCACCTCCCACTCTTTGTAAGCTATGTCTTTATTGTAAAGCTCATAAGCTGTCCGCTACAATATTTGAAGATGACAAAAATTCTGACTTTTTTTGTGGTTTTATCACAATAAGAGATAAAAAAGAGCCTGCCGCGATCCGGCTGGCTCTTCCCTGCTTACGCCCACACCTCATCAAGGGTAGACTGCAGCAGCTCATTTAATTCTTGCATCAGGTTGTCTTTCGGCTGATTGTAGCTTTTCACCAATTCATCAAATCGCGCGAGCTCTTTGTCGATAAATGGATGGACATAAGCGAGGCGGTTCTCTACATCCATTTCTTCTCCGTCCATTTTACGTTTGAGCAGCTCATGGATTTCCGCTAAAAGCGGACCTTCCTCCACTAGTTCTTCGAGCAGTTTATGAAAGTCCATCGGCGGAACCGTCCTGTATCGTTCAATCCACTGACAGGCAAGCAGCGGACGAAGCACATAGAAATACTTCTTGATTCGCACCTGCTCTCCTCGTAAATGCCGGCTTTCATTCCGCTTCGCCATATTGAGGTAATGATACATCAATGCGGCAGGATAAAACGCTCGATCCTTTAATTCTCTTAGCTGCTTTGCCAAAGAGAAGGATTCAGCATAGATGATGTCAGACGACAGCCATTCCATGATGGACGGATTCGATTTATTGAATAAGCGAAGTGCCTTTCTAAGCTCCCAGCCGCTGATATCAAGCACATCATCAATCGGCCGTTCAATGACATCACGATGTTCTTCCATTGCCCAATACCATTCTTTTCGAGGAACATATAAAAAACGAACATCGTAATCACTATCAGTCGAGGGGAATCCCCATGCTCTGCTGCCTGATTCGACCGCGAGGCAAATTTTCACGTCATACGTTTCTTCGATGATTTTCAGCTCTTCCTTGATTCTCTCTCTCATCATCCATCAACTCTTTCTATAGAAATCTGCATGACTTCTTCACGTTTTGGTAAAATACGAATAAGACATATATGAAAAAGGAGTTGGATCTCATGTCTATATCTCGCATCATGAAATGGATCACCGGAATTTTTGAAGCCTGTCTTGCCATCCCTGTCATCGGAGGACTATTTATTATTAGCAATGGCTATTCACCGCTCATGGTCATGCTTATTCTGCATATTATCACACTCGTCTTATCGAAGCGAGACCAAGGACCAATGATTGGTAGCATCATTGGGATTATCACATCCTGCCTCGCCTGGATTCCGATACTTGGATTCATCCTGCATATCATCACAGCTCTTGCCCTTATTATCACCGCGTTAGTACCTGATGAAAAAACGAGACAGAATACGAGTTATTAAAAAAGAGGCCCTCCTAGAGCGGCCTCTTTGTTCTTTTATTTGAGCAAGTGCTTTTGTAAGAAGGAGAGCTTCTCTGTTTGAAAAGCCGGGATAAACTCGTGTCCAAAATAGCGGTATACCTTAAGGTCTTTATCTGTTTCTAAATGGTTGTATGCCGCAAACACAGTAGATGGCGGGGTAATTTTGTCAATCAGACCGATCGCCATCAATGTTGGCTGTTTGACCCATCCAGCTAAATTAATTAAGTCAAAATAGCTTAATGTCTCAAATGCCTTTTCTTCCACTTCCGGGTCACTATTTCTCCGAAAGTACGAATTGATTTCTAAATAAGGCTGCTCCAATGCCGCATCCACTGCACGCTCAAAGTTTGATAAATAAGGGTAATCTGCCGCGACGACCTTCGGAATATCTGAAAGGGCTGCAGCTGCTACCGCTAATGCGCCTCCCTGGCTTCCACCAATTACGCCGATCCGGTGTTTATCCACTTCAGGGAAGGACTGAATGACTTCGAGTGCACGAACCGCATCTAAATAAACACCGCGATAATAGTAGGTCTCTTTTGATAAAATGCCTTTTGTCATCCACCCCAAAGCGTGACCGCCTGGTGTCACTGTCTGATCTTCACTGCCGCCTTGACCGCGGACGAGCATACCAAATGTGGCATAGCCGTGGAGCGCCCAGTTGACGATGTCGTGAATGCCGCCGTCATAGCTGGCATTATAGCCATGAAAACGAACGAGCGCTGGATGCGGGCCAGTTAGATCAGGTACAGCATAAAATCCTTCAATTTTAGAATGTCCAAAGCTTTGATACGTCAGGCGGTACACCTTGACACCTTTCACTGGATAGTCATAAGGTTCAAGTATTGGCTTTGCCTCCACTTGGCGCAGTTCTTCGAGTGATTTCTTCCAAAAATCTGAGAAATCAGGGCGTGCTGTTTTCTTTGGTTTATATTTTTTTAGCTCTTCAAGTGGTAAATCGTACAATTGCATATCCGAGTATCCCCCTTTGTTTTATTCATTATATGTATCATAACACCGATTTCTTGAGTGAGAAAGCCATTTAACAAAACCTTCTGACATTTCTATTGGCAAAGATGATGGAAACCTTTATGATAAAGAAACTGGCCTTGAAGACTAAAATAAACCATTACATACATTCATGATTTTCACATGACATATAGCAAATAAAGGAGGAACTCGTATGAAAATCGCCCTTGTCCAAATGGACGTACAAATTGGAGAACCTGAAGTGAATTTTAAAAAAGCAGCATCGTTTTTAGAAGAAGCGGTTCGCGAGCAGCCTGATTTGATCATTTTACCCGAAATGTGGAATACCGGCTACGCCCTTGAACAAGCCGATCAGCTTGCGGATGTAAACGGTGAACGCACAAAACAGCTCTTCTCCTCCTTTGCCCACAAGCATCAAGTGTATCTCATCGCAGGCAGTGTATTAAATAAGCGAACAGAAGATGAAAATATCACCAACACGATGTATGTCTTTAACCGCCAAGGTGAGCTTTTGTTAGATTATGATAAAATTCATTTATTCCGCTTAATGGATGAGCATAACTATTTAACCGCTGGTGATCAGCTTGGTTTATTTGACTATGGTGAAGGTGTAACGATTGGTGCGATGATTTGCTATGATCTCCGCTTCCCGCAGCTTTCCAGAACACTTGTGAACAAAGGAGCGAAGGTGCTCGTCAATACGGCGCAATGGCCGTCAGCAAGAGTGGACCATTGGCGCAGCCTGCTCATCGCAAGAGCGATTGAAAACCAGTCATTTATGATTGCTGTTAACAGAACAGGCACAAGCAGAGACACGGAATTCCCTGGACACTCTATGGTAATTGATCCACTCGGTCGTATCCTGCTTGAAACAAACGATGACGAAGATATTTATTATGCGGAAATTGATCTTCAGCTAGTGGATGAAGTCAGACAGCAAATTCCGGTTATGACGGATCAGCGTCTCGACTTATATTAAAAAGCAGGGTGCTCCCCTGCTTTCAGCGTGTAGACAAACCCTCGCATTCGGTGTCAGGTCTGCGCTCCGGTGCTCACGAATGTCAAATTCGCTCCGCTCCGCTGCTCGCCCTTTCTAGACTGCAAAGGTTTTCTATCACGCTGAAAAGAAGACAAAGGGCTAAAACCAAGATCATTTTAGCCCTTTGTCACCAATCTTAAAGCAGGGTGCTCCCCTGCTGTTTGCGTTTAATTAAACGTTTGTTTAAGCTTTCCCTTGGTTCTGATAAAGGTCCATGAAGGCTTGAGCGGCTTTCGTTAAATACCTTTCTTCCACATATGCAAACACAAGTGTGCGGGTGGGGCATGAATCAATTTGTAAATAAATGACCCCGTTCCTATCCTCTTGTATTACCATTTTCGGCACAACGGTCACCCCTAGTTCGTTTTTGACCAATGCCTGTGCTGTTTGAATATGACTTGTTTCAAAAGCCGCTTTTGGCTGAAAACCGTGATGACGGCACAGCTCCGTGACCACTTGCCGAAAACCGTATCCCTCTTTCAGCATAATAAATGGGATACCTTCAAGAAGTTGAAAGGGAACCATTTCTTTTTGCCCTGCTTGCTTGATGATCTCGTTCAATCCCTCTGATAACCAAGGCTGAGCAGCTTGTGGAACTGCAAGAAGGAGCGGCTCTGTCAGCATTTGTTTCGTTTTCAATGATTCATGCTCGACAGGCATAGATAAAATGGCCAAATCCAGTTTTCCGGCCAATAGAAGTTTTTCGAGCTCACGAGGTGAATCTTCTATCAATTGAACGTCGACATGAGGATACGTTTGACAAAAAGTTTTTAATAAGCCGGGCAAGACATATCCCCCAGTCACTGCTGGCGCTCCAATGTTCAGCTCTTTCCCGATTTCATAAGCTGCTTCTCCCATTTCACGCAGCAAATCATCTCTTTCCTTCAAAATATTCTCAGCCCTTTTAATGAATCGTCTCCCTTGAGGTGTAGGCGTTACTTGTCCATACTTTCGAATAAATAGCGGTGTGTCTAATTCCTCTTCCAGCTTCTTCATTTGCTGGCTTAAAGAAGGCTGTGCAATATGAAGTTGATCCGCTGCTTTTGTAAAGCTTTGCTGCCGGTACACTTCAATGACATATTCCATCATTCGTATATCCACTTTCATCACCTCATAGGTTTTAACTATCCGTGTCATATCTTTTATGTCTTAGACAAATAACAGAAGGAATTCTACGATAAAGAGACCACAAAGGGGGAAAAGAAATGAATCCATATGCTAAAGCCGAGAACCAATTTTCACAAAATGCCGAGAACTATCGAGATTCACCTATATTTGCAGCCGGAGAAGAGCTGGAATGGATGAAAACAACAGCACATGCGAAGGGACATGAGCATTTACTTGATATTGGCTGCGCGGCAGGACATACCGTTTTTTCCTTTTCAGACGTTATCTCTAAAGGGATCGGCATTGATGTCACGCAAAAAATGATCGAGGTTGCAGCAGCACTTGCGGAAGAACGCCACCTGAACCACATTACTTTTGAGCAGGCAGCCGCAGAAGCATTGCCCTTCTCTGATGAATCATTTGATTTAGTGACGTGCCGATTTGCTGCTCACCACTTTCCAAACCTTCCGGCAGCCATGTCTGAAATCAGCCGAGTCTTAAAAAAAGGCGGCCAATTTCTGCTCGTCGACCATTATGCACCTGAAAACCCTGCACAGGATTCATTTATTAATCACTTAAATAGACTGAGAGACCCTTCTCATGTGCGGGAAAGCTCATTATCAGAATGGAAAGAGCTTTTCGATGACAACCAATTGACTCAGAAAGAGATTCGTTACTGGGATCTGCATATTGATTATCAGGACTGGATTATACGCGGACGCACGCCAGAGAATATTCAAAAGGAGATCGTTTCCCACCTTCAAGCCGCAGACCCTGACACAAAGCAGCTGTTTCAGCTTCAATTCGATGCACACCATCAGCCCATTTCTTTCTGTTTAAAAGCTGCACTGATTCAGGGAATCAAGAATTGACCTTATAGAAAAAGTCTACCATTGTCGGTAGACTTTTTTAATCTTCACTGTCTCACAGGTATTGCTTTTCATGTTCGTGACACATCTCTCCTTACGACAAGGAGTGCTAGATCATGTTTCTATTATATGATAAATGAACGAAAATAGGTGAGGCATTTTAGATCCTCTGAATAAAAAAAGAACCTACCCTCTTTGGAATAAGTTCTTCACTGCACGCGTAACTTACGGCGCAATATCCTCTAATACTTTCTCGCGCGTTTCTATCATTTTAAAAGCAAGAATTGCTCCCACTACCGTCACACTTGCAAAAAGAATAAAAATAGTTGAAACACCGCTTACCTCTAAAATAAAACCTATCATAATAGGAGCGATCGCTGAGGCCAGCCTAAGCCACGCTGTAGCAAATGCTGTTCCAATCACCCTCATACGTGTCGGATAAATTTCAGGTATTTAGATACTATTTTATTTTCTCAAAAAAGAAAATGAGAATATATTTCGTTTCCACATGAAACGATTGATGGTTAATTTCAACGAATGACCCATGAGCCTTGAAATATGAGGGTTTCATGAGCCATTTCTCTTTTGTAAAACTTGCATATACTCCTTTTTACTTCACTTACTAAAAGTTACTGGATACAAGGTCGAAATTAAAATAGGTCATCTAGCGGTTTGCAAGTTCTTTTTGTCGATTGGGGAAAAGGTGTCCATATATATCATAAGTTTTGCTGGTACTCTTGTGTCCTAAACGCTGTGAAATAATATAGATGTCTTCTCCACTATTAATGAGCAAAGAGACATGCGAATGTTTAAGTGCATGAATATTAATTGGTGGGATATCCAGATTGTATTTTTCGCATGCGTGCTTTATGAATTCACTTAAATAGGTTCTGTCTGATGTTCTATGATTGAATTTGAAATTCTTGTTTTGTCTGTTTGCTCAATACCGAATTTCTCTAATTCTTCTTTTTGTTGAACTTTCCACTCTTTGAGTAAAGATATAATTTTTTATTAACTACAATGCTTCTATATGAACTTGAGGTTTTGGAAGACGTGATTATGAAATCATTTCCTTGCTTTGTTTTTGTTAATGTTTTATTTATTTTTATTTCATTAGTATATTTATGTTTTCTTGAAAAAATCTTTGTATTTATTGTCATCAAATATTGTGATAAATTTTTGAAACTGTTCTGGTGTCCAAAATTTAATATTTTCTTCGTATATCACTTAGGTTTTTTAATTTTTTCGTTGGGTGTTCTGATAAAAGATTTTCTTCAATTGCCAAATCAAAGATGCCTGTTACATAAGACATACCTTATTTATGTATGAGTGTTTTAGATTGTCTTTTTGAAGTTCTTCACTATATTTGAAGATGTCGTGGTGTGTAATCCATTTAATTGTGGAATTCTTGAAATAAGGGTTTTAAGCTAGTCATTCGAACGTCATGGCAAAATATTGTAGAATGTGTAACGATATTCAGCCAACCCTTTTATTCGTTCGCCTTCGACAACCAACAAACAATACAATCTCTGCTTAAACTTCACCTACATTAAACCCTAAATTTTTCATCAATCAAACTCATAAAAAGTCAACCCTACTTCTATTAAAGAGCATAAGAAGGTAACCGCCAATTGAATGGTTCCCAATTAGTACGATCAATCTGTTCATAAGGAAATGATAATTTAAGATTTTTAATTAAATTACGATAATACTCTACATTTTGAACATCCTCTAAAATTTTCTCGAGGTCAGTTGCGATTCCTATCATACATGTTTTAAAAGTTGATATTGCTGCAGATAAGGCAGCTGATATTGCTTCGGATGCAGCTACTTGAAGTCCTAATGGCAACTTTGTTAGAAATGTACTATAGGCTGCATTTTCTGCACTTTTCTTTGTTTGCATTATACATTCTTGTATTCGTTTTTTTAAATTTAAAGAAGGTATGCCTCTGGTTCCAACCTGAATGTACATAACAAATTTACTTTTACGTCTTTGTAAACACCAATAACTCACCTTTATCTTTATTTTCTGTCCAAGAAATTTTCTAGTAATTGTTTTTGTGCACGTGCCTATTTTAAATTCTGGAATATTGGGAACAGAAAACAAAACACACCTCACTGAATTATTCATTATTTGACATTGGATAGTCCCTGCATAATCGATATACTGCGATTTTATTTGACTTTGTATTGTGTTCCAAGGTAAGTCCTTCTGGATATTAAAATTTGGCGGGACAGCTTCTGGAGCTTGTTCAACCTCATCAGGCACTTGTAAATATAAAGTTTGTCTTTCATTACCTAGAGAATCATTTGATAATGGATAATAATGATTATAAGGAATAAGTGGATAATACACGAAGTGTTGTTGATATTGATTAATCCAGGGCTCATAACTTCTAGGTAAATAATAATAATAAGGTAAATACATACCATCGCCCCCTTATATTTATTGTTAATGTACTGTTATGTTTATATTTAGAAAATTAGAATTAAAAACAATGATATTATTGAAAATCTAACCCCCATCCCCAAAATTATCGGGGGCTCCCTCGCCGGTAGGCAGGAACAAACGGTTGTTTGTTCAATGCCAAGAGGGTTTGGGTGGCGCTGAATATGTCAACTCCTTATCCTCACATTTTTCCGGTACCGTTGACACATACGTTAAATCGCATCACCTGTTAATATAAAGATTTAGCAGCTTGTTTTTAAACGACCATGTAACATCAGCAAGAAACACATCTAACATTTTTTTGTGTTTGTCTGCCAATTCAGCCTCTGCAATCATATCTGATAGATCAGTTTTCCCTAAATGTTCATCAGCTTCCATCACCATTTTCATTTATGTAAAACTTAACATTTGAACTAAAAAACACCTTCAAGGATGTTGTAGCACCTTATGTTGGTGATTTAGTAGGTCAAGTAGTATACAATCTGATCGAGCAGCTGAATGTATCAATTCCATATGATATTACTCTAGGTACCGATGATTGGTATCTGGGGAATTAGAGAACTATGCTATTGAAGTGGCGCAGTTTTTTCATCAGAAACAGGATTTCAAACGCTTGAGTGAATATTATATGTTGGCGTTGAAGCAAGAAACAAAATTAAAAAAGGGGAGATTATTAATGAAACTCAGTCGGGTTATATTCGCAGTAGCAGTGTTAACTAGTGTTCGTTCTGTCCTTTTCAACTTTTGATGTGGGAAGTAACAGTGATTCAATAAAAATTGCTTCGGATAGAGTTGCAGCATAAAATGAAAAAAATCCTTCAATCGTTCTTATTGAACGATTGAAGGATTTTTTAGTGCTCACCAATTGTACTCCAAAACAGGCAGAAAAATATAAAAAACAAGAAATTTAAAAGCAAAAACCACCTTAAAAGCCAATATAATTAACTATTTTAACCCATATACAATCATGAGCGATTGAAGTATAATCATCTTTTTCCCAACCAAATAAAGGATAAAAACATTTTCACTGTCAAAACATCATCATATCTACGAGGACCAGCATCTTTTCTCTTCTTTTTTTGGATCCGTCATCAAACATGGACGTATAAATAAAAAAAGTCTACCCTAAACGGTAGACTTTTTTTATTTCGAATATAAATCCCAGCCAAGCTTGAGTGTGTCCACAATATAATTGGCGACTTCCTCAGCCTCTAAATGATCTGTTTCCACTCTTGAATTATGAAGAGAATAAATCTCCCGGCGCTCTTCAAACAGCTCTTTCATCTCATCAAGCGTCCGGTTGTGGAGAACAGGGCGGTTTTCAATTAAAATATCAAGCCGCTGCTTCCAATTCTCCCAAGACAAGTCAAGGAAAAGAACGGTACAATGCTTCAAGCAGGCGCGTTTGATTTCTTCCTGTTTGAATGCACCGCCTCCAAGGGAGACGATCTTGAGCTGTGTATGTTCACATAAATCGACGATATAATCCTTTTCAGCCTGCCTGAAGAATGCTTCTCCTTTTTGCTGAAACATCTCTGGAATCGTCATGTTGTACTTTTTCTCAATCTCCTGATCGACATCAATAAAATCTCTATATAGCTTTTTGGCAACCAGCTGCCCAATGGTTGTTTTCCCAACACCCATAAAGCCAATGAGGACAATATTCCGCTGTCTTACAGGAATTTCTCTATTGATTTTCATGGTCGTGACACGTCCTCCCTACGACAAGGAATGCTACATAATGTTTCTATTATATGATAAATGGAGCGCGAAAAGATAGGCAATCTTAAAAATTGTGTTTGACGACGTAGCCGAGCTGTTCAGAAAGCCTCTGTGCCTGTTCTTTCACTTTTTGCTGCAGCTTAGGAATGACTTCTTCAGTAAACCGATGGGTTGGACCAGATATGGATAAACAAGCCTTCACTTCCCCATGAATGTTAAAGACTGGTGCCGCTACTGCCGCAGATCCTACCTCTCGTTCATCGATACTGCAAGAAGTATACGTGTCAAGAATATGTTTACGTTCCTCTTGCCAGTCATCTCTCTTCACATGATCAGCCTCAGACGCTAATACTTTTTGTTGAAATTCTTCACTTTGAAATGCCAATAATACCTTTCCGCCTGCACCTGCGTACAATGGCAGCTTCTCACCAATCTTGACAAGATGGCGAATCGATTGCAGCCCTTCCGCTTGTTCGATACAAACCCTGCTTGTTGAATCCAGCACATACAGGTTGACGGTTTCCTTTGTTTCATCACGAAGTAAGTACATGAGTGGTTTAGCCAGTTCTCTCAATTTAATGGACTTTCCTGCAATGTATCCGAGGAGATAAAGCCTTTGACCCAATCGGTATTTCATTGTTTCTTGATTCTTCTCCACAAAATGATTCATTTCAAGCGCCTTGAGCAGTCTCGTTGTCGTAGACATTGCTAAATTCATCTCTTTTGAAATATCCGTTAGCGTCAGCTCTTGACGTTCTTCACTAAAACAATACAGAATATCCAAAGCACGCTGAACTGTACGCAGTCCTGATTCTTCTTTTGACTTTTTATCAGCCATGTTCATTTTCTCCTTTTCCCCTTTGATTTCTTATCGACATCAACGATCGATTTTGCTATAATCCATTTTAAACGTTCCACTAAAAGAAAACAAATTCCACCAGTCGGAATAAAATCACTTGAAGATATTTGATGGAGGAGATATTTGAATGTACCTGCTCGTTTTTACACTTCTTATCAGTCTATATATTGTTCATCAACTATTTCCTGCTCCTATACTCTCCTATTTTGTTGGTCTGCTGGCCGCTGCCTCGCTCACCATTTCTTTTAAGAAAGCAAATGGGCTTTATTTGAAAACAGGTGCTGTATTTCTCATCATTGGGTTGTTCTTATTCTTCTTATCCGGCCAGCCATTACATACGTTTTTTCTTCACTTTCATTCCATGCTGGGCTTGCTTTCTCTCTTTTTCATGCTGCCTTTTATTCATTCTCTCATACATGTTGGACATTTCGATACACAATTAAATAAACTGCTCACACTGCATACAACGAGCTCAAACCAGCTTTATCGCAAGAGTTCATTTGTCACTCATATTCTCGGCATGTTTTTAAATATCGCGACGATTCCTTTACTATATACATCGCTCAAACCGTCGCTCGAATCTCTAAAAGAACAAGTGAAACAACATCTTTATACACGCAACCTCTTGAGGTCATATGCATTATGTTTAAGCTGGAGTCCTGTTGAAGTGCTGGTAAGCGTCACCATTGATGCAACCAAACTAAAATATTATCAAATTGCACCTATTACTTTTGGTTTAATGGTCGTCGTGCTGGCGATAGATTGGTTGCTTTTTTCTCGTCAAAGCAAACGATTACCAAACATCATTCAGTCTTCAGAAACAAACGCCAATCCTCATCGAATTAAGCGAAAAACCCTTCAGCTCGCTTTCATGCTGCTAGGTTTTATGACAGTCGTCTCACTTGTCGATGCATGGATTGGGAAAGGCTATTTATTCGCTGTAGTACTGACGATTATTCCATTTGCTCTATTATTCTCTTCTATTATCAAAAAAAGAAAACAATATATCGCTGTCTCTGTGCCTCATTGGAAAGAAAGAACCCGTCAGCTCTCCAACTATATGTGTCTATTTTTAAGTGCAGGCTTCTTTGTCGATATGCTCCTTGCGACAAACAGTATGCAGCCGATTCAAGCATTTATTGTCAGTATATCAGACCATGCCATTTGGGTTTATTGTGTCATTGGGTTGTATTTTCTGATCACCGCCCTTTGCGGTTTTCACCCGCTCGTCTCGCTTGCTTTGTTAGTCAGCATGATGGCGCCAGTCATCCATGAGCTGCCTGCTCTTCCGATCGCAATCATGCTGATCGTTGCTGGCACATCAACTGTTATGTTTAGCCCTTTTAATGTTTCTGTCTCCTTATTGGCTGATTTGATGAAGATCAACCCTTACCGTATCACTCGCTGGAATATATGGTTTGCCAGCCTTTATATCAGCATGGGCATCGCATGTGCAGCGATCATCACCGTTATCTTTTATACATAAAAAAGAGAACTCACCCTTGAGTTCTCTTTTGCTTTCTCACTATGGTTTTAATTGAATACGTTCAATTTTACCTACGATAAAGATGTACGACAATGCCCCGCCTAAAGCGACTAAACTGACGAATAAAATTCCTCCATTGTAAGAGCCTGTCGCCGACACGATGAATCCGATAATCAGCGGAGTGATGATCCCAGCTAAATTAGCAAAAAAGTTAAATACGCCGCCAGCCAGCCCAACCATTTCCCGCGGTGCCACCTCAGACAGCATCGTCCAAGAGATATTAGACAGTCCTTGCGCAAATGAAGCGATGGATAAAATGGTCAGCACAAGCGGGATATTTGTTGTAAAGTTTGCTAAAACAATGGTACTCGTCATCAGCAAGCCAACCACTACTGGCAGCTTTCTCGCTACATTCACTGATACGCCTTTTTTAAGCAGCCAATCAGACACATAACCTCCAAACAAGACGCCAAAGAATGCAGCAATGTAAGGAAGAGAAGCAGCAAAACCTACCTTGAGAAACGCCATATTTTTCGCCTCTGCCAAATAGGTCGGAAACCACGTTAAAAAGAAAAAAAGGGTAGACGCAACAGAGAATTGCCCAATATAAAGCCCGATCAATTTACGATATTTTAGAAGGGCGGCAAAGTCCGCCCATTTCAGCTTCTCCTGTGATGCGACTGTCAGCCCATCGCCTTGCCGGATTAATTCTAACTCATCTTCATTTATCTTCGGATGCTCTTTCGGTTCGTGATAATACTTGTACCAAAAGAAAGCAAATATGATACCGAGCGCACCTGCCGTAATAAAGACGGTTCTCCAATCGAAAGTCGTCATGATCCAAAAAAGAAGAGGTGTCGCAAAGGCAAGACCCACATACTCTCCAGCAGTATAAACACCTGTTGCAAAAGCCCGTTCCCGCCTTGGAAACCATGTGGTAACAATACGGTTATTTGCAGGAAAAGCGGGAGATTCTGTAATCCCAATAAACAAACGGCAGCCGAATAAAAAGGCAAAGCTGTTCGCAAACGCCTGTAAGCCTGTGAAAATAGACCAAGTAACGAGTGATATCCCATACGTTACCTTTGAGCCAAATTTATCGAGAATAAAACCGCCTGGTATTTGCATCGCTGTATATGTCCAGCTAAATGCCGAAAAAATCAAGCCTAATAAGGCAGGATTTAATTGCAATGAAGATTGAATCGCAGGAGCAACAATGGATACACTGGCTCGATCAATATAATTAATAGCGGTAATAAAAAACAACAGAATCAATATGCCAAAACGGGCTTTCGTTGGTTTCACATATACGGGCTGCAATTCATTCCCCTTCAGTTCTGAATGCACTTTCATAACCATCCTCCTTTGTTTCCGCAGCGTGCGGTTCGGTTGAGCGTATTAAATTACCCCTTTTTCTTCTAACTGCTTACACTCTTCTTCTGTTAAGCCAAGCATATTTGTTAAAATCTCATAATTATGTTCGCCTAAATCAGGTGCAATGTGACGGATACTTCCAGGTGTTTTTTCAAACTTCGGAATGATCCCAGGCACCTTCACTTTTCCAAGACGAGGGTGATGCACCTCGACGATATTCTCTCGTGCTTTAAATTGTGGATGCTCAAAAATATCTCGAATACTTAAGATTGGGCTCACAGGTACGCCATGTGTATCTAAAATTTCTAATACGTCATCCCTTGTTTTCGACGCGATCCATTGCGAAACGATCGCATCCATTTCTTTGTTATGCTTCAGCCTGGATGCATTGACCGCAAATTTTTCATTCTCTAGTAAATCTAATCGATTCATCGCCTCTGCCAATCGATTGAAGGTCGAATCTGTACTCGTCACAAGAACCAAATAATGACCATCCTTTGTCTCATAGGTACCGGCAGGGCTTGAATGTCCGCTCAGCCCCGGTGAACGCTCACGCACCTTCCCAAGCTTGTCATATTCTGCAACCAAAAACTCTAACATACGAAACACAGATTCATAGAGGGCCAAATCCACCATTTGCCCAGTTCCTTCTGGGTATGTATCCCTGTAATACATCGCTGTCACAGTAGCAAACGCCACGTAGATGCCAGCAATATAATCAGTGAGAGAAAAGGAAGGGCTGACTGGATGCCGGTCTGGAAACCCTTGAATATATGTAAAGCCGCTAAACGCCGTCGCTGGTGTTCCAAATCCGGCTTTGTCCTTAAACGGGCCCGTTTGACCATAACCCGATACACGAATCATAATTAAACGAGGGTTGATTTCTTTTAACACATCGTACCCAACGCCCCATTTTTCCAGTGTTCCAGGGCGGAAATTTTCAATCAGCACATCGACCTGACCCGCAAGCTTTTTAAAAATGTCCTTTGCTTCGCCTTTGTGCAGATCCAGTGTAAGGGATTTCTTATTCCGCGAGAGACCTGACCATCTAAGTGGTTCCCCATCTGCAAAAGGGCCGACGTGCCGCAGCGTATCGCCTTTGCCAGGAATCTCGACCTTGATGACCTCTGCGCCAAAATCCCCTAGAAGCACCGCGCCATAGGGTGCAGCAATCATCGTAGAGACGTCTAATATTTTTATTCCTTCGAGCGGTGTATTCATATTCATTGCTTGACTCCCTTTCATTCAAGTGATGAAGGGCTAAAATCATTCCTAATTTTAGCCCTTTTCATCTTTCTGATTGACCCGGAAAGCCCTGATGATTCAAAAGGAGAGCTTACCGGTGCAGGTTTTTAATCCTTTGGAAGCTGCCCTTGCGGTGTGTAGAGCCAAATGAGCCATAAAGGTTCATCTCCTGTATTGACATGCTGGTGCGGAACACCGTCTGGAATGAACATGAAATCATTTTGTTTAAAGGACTGCCTTTCTCCATCACAAATGACTTCGCCAGATCCTTTAATCACATAATCAAATTCCTCTGAACCCGGGTGATTGTGCACTGAACTTGCTTCCCCCGGTTCAAAAATGGTGAGACCCGCCATCATATGCTCTGATCCAACAGTATCTGGTGTAATGGTTTGAAATACCTTTCGAATCATTTGCTCCTCTGGACGATCTAAGCCTAACCATAATGGGTTCCCATCTTGAAACGGATTCAATACTTTAATTTTCATTGTTAATTCCTCCCTCGTTCTGTTTAATTCACGCTGACATGTGAGCGCTTTGAATTTGGTGAATAAATGTCATTAATATTCCAATGTCCATCCGTAGGAACAGGATCATTTTTCATCGCTACATCAATAACGCAAGGCTCCTGAGAAGCAATGGCTTCAGCTAAAGCTTCTTTGAATTCAGAAGCAGAGGTGATTTTAATCCCCTTCATCCCATAACCTCTCGCAACGGCAGCAAAATCCGGTGAATAGCTTTCTCCACCTTTTCTGAAAACAGTGCCGTACGTCGTTTCATAGTGCGCCATTTGCAAACCGGCTATTGTTCCAAATGCACTGTTATTCATCACAATCCACACAACAGGAATGTTCTCTTCAACTGCTGTTGCAAGAACGGATGGATTTTGACCGAAGCCGCCGTCTCCAACGAGTGACACAACAACACGGTCAGGCTGGGCAATCTTTGCCCCAAGTGCGGCAGGTGCTCCAAATCCCATCGTTGCAAAGCCGCCTGGCGTTAAAATGGTACCTGGCGTGAGCACAGGAAATTGCTGTCCGACCCCATTTTTGTTCCAGCCAACATCCGTTGTAATAAAGGCATCTGGCGGCAATACTTCCCGTACTTCCTGCAAAATACGCTGCGGCTTCATTGGGAAGGATTCATCTTGAACATTCGTCAGATTGCTAGCCTGAAAATCCTTACGATATAACGCAATTTCCTTTTTCAATTCAGGACGATCCAGCCCTTTTGGCAGTCTCTCTCTCGCCACTCGATTGAGTACAGTCAAGGCTTGCTTAAGATCGGCTACTGCTCCAATTTCAACAGGATAGTTACGTCCAATTTCATTCGGGTCAATGTCAATATGAATGAGCTTGGTTGATGGGAAGCGGAACGTATAATCTGATTCCCACGAGCTCGCATCAGCTTCAGCAAAACGGGTGCCTAAAGCCAATATATAATCTGCTTCTTTGCACTGATCATTGATAAATTTTGTCCCCCAAAACCCTGTCATTCCAAGAGTCATTGGATGATCATCCGGCATGGCTCCTTTCCCCATCAAAGAATGGGCGACAGGGATACTCAGATGGTCAGAAAATGCCTTTAATTCTTCAGCTGCATCAGCTAATATAATGCCTCCCCCTACATATAAGAGCGGTCTTTCTGCCTGCAGCAATCGATCCAATATCCGATTGGCCGTTTGATCATCAATAGAAGGTTTTTCAATGGTGTGTGTATGATGGTTGATTTGTTCAAACAAGGACACATCTAGGTCCTTTGAGAAAACATCCATTGGAACAGAAATAAGCACCGGGCCAGGACGGCCGCTTTCAGCTAACTGAAATGCTTTTGATAAAATCTCTGGAAATAATTCTGGAATATCGACTCGCCATGCTCTTTTCACAAACGGCCGGTAAATTTCGTATTGAGAGGCATCGGAATGAAGATTGATCTCTTGATGTGGGTGCTTTCCGTAATAATGACTTGGGACATCTCCTGCAATGACAACCATTGGAATGGAATCAAGTGCTGCATTCGCTACCCCTGTTGCCGCATTGGTGAGTCCGGGTCCTAGATGACTGAGAACAACAGCCGTCTGTTTCTTTGCCCGCGCATAACCATCAGCTGCATGTGCCGCTATCTGTTCATGCCTGACATTGACAAATTGAATCGAGCTTTTTTCAAGCGCTGATAAAAAAGCAATATTCGTATGACCGCAGAGACCGAAAATATGCTCGACTCCCCGATTTTCTAAGTACTGAATAACCTGTGTAGAAATATTCTTCTTCATGTTTCTCTCCTCTCTCGGTGCAGCTATGAATCTGCTACTCACTTATTCTTTGAAAACACAATAGATAGAACATTGTTCAAATCCTGTATCGCCACTTGCCCGGGAGCTGAGCTTTCTTTCCCTACAGCAAAGGTCATGACAGATCCAAAAAGTCCGCCAATCATTCTTGTAAAAGCCCCGTATTCCCCCATTGCCATTGAAATAACGGGAATTGACAGCTGCTTTTTCGCATGGCTGGTCGCCGAGAGCAGTGTTAATGCATCGTCATAGGAATACGGCATCACTGCGATCTTTGCGATGTCGGCGCCGACTGATTCTGCATTGACGAATAGCTGCACGAGGCGATCTATCTCAGGGGTACACTCGAAATCGTGATACGACACAATCAAGGTGACCCCATTTCTTTTAGCCGCCTGACTGACTTGCTGTATATGTGTCACATCATGCATCAATTCATAATCAACGGCGTCCACAAGCTGAGTGGAACAAAGCTCGGCAAGCAGAGAAACCTTCTCAGTTTCTGAGAGTGATATACTTTCGCCGCCCTCCTTTTCAGAGCGAATCGTGAATAAAAATGGGATACCCTTTGCCTTTTCTACCATTCCCTTAAGGGTTTCTATCACTTGTTCCTTGTCATGAAGGTGATGAAAAAAATCCGCCCGCCACTCTATCACATCAGGATTTTTCTCAGTTAACACCTCGACCTCATGAAATAATTCTTCCTTTGTTTGTCCGATGAGCGGCGTACAAATCATTGGCTGACCGCCTGCCTGCACACTTTTTACCTTTTGCTGAAATGCATTCACATCCAAACGCCCCTTTCACAGACCCTGTGGAAGCACGACCATTTTGGTTTCGGTCATCTCCTCAATGGCGAAACGCGGACCTTCTCTTCCAAGGCCACTTCGCTTAATCCCGCCATAAGGCCAATGATCCAGTCTAAAATTCGATGTCCCATTGATGACAACCCCGCCAGTTTCAAGCTCTTTTGCTGCGTGCAACGCCACATCCAGCTGATTCGTAAAGATCCCTGCCTGCAAACCATATCGGCTATCATTTGCTTCTTTAATTGCCTCCTCCAGCTCCTCATAAGGGAGAATGCTGACAACTGGGCCGAACACTTCCTCACAGACGACCTTGGCCTGTTTCGGAGGGTTTAGCAAAATAGCCGGTGTGATGCTCGCTCCATTTCTTTTCCCCCCGCATAAAATCTGGGCACCCATGCTCTCTGCCTCTTGTATCCATGCCTCAACACGCTTTGCCGCCTGGACATCAACCATACAGCCGATATCACTCTCGCTGGACAGCGGATCTCCAACGACAAGCTGCTCTACTTTTTGTTTTAATACCTCAGTAAACGACGGCATCATTTGCTGATGGACATAAATTCTTTGAACAGAAATACAGCTTTGACCGGAATTACTAAAGCCTGTTTTGGCACACATGGATGCGGCTTGTTCAATATCTGCATCGTGATGAACAATCGTCGCGCCATTCCCTCCGAGTTCGAGCAGTACCTTTTTCAATCCCGCAGAGGTTGTAATGTGTTCGCCTCCGGCAGCCCCGCCGGTAAAAGAGATGAGATTCGTTCTTTCATCAGTGACTAACTGTTTCCCGGCCTCGACCCCGCCAATCACAAGCTGCAAACCAGCCTCAGGAAACCCTGCTTCGAGAAGGAGTTCGACAAACGCTGTGGCAACAGCTGATGTTTGCGGTGCGGGCTTCAAAATGATGACATTCCCTCCCGCAAAGGCCGGACCGACTTTGTGGCAAATTAAGTTGAGCGGTGCATTAAAAGGGGTAATCGCCAGCACAACTCCGACTGGTACTTTAAATGTCATGGCCATTGCTCCCTGTCCGCGTGATGATACATTGCCAGGAATGGTCTCACCTATTAATCGATTCGCTTCTTCCGCCGACTGTGCCAGTGTCTCGATTGATCGCGAAACTTCATCTCTTGTATTTTTAAGCGGTTTGCCTAATTCTAGCGAAATCAGTTTTGCAAAATGGTCTTTTTGTTCTTCAAGCAAGGCGGCTGCTTTTGTTAGAAGCTTTGAGCGTTCGATTGCCGATATTCCCGCTATTTGTTTTTTAGCCTGCTGCGCAATAGAAAGTGCCTGTTCTATGTCCTCTGATGAGGCGAGATAAGATGTACCGATCCTTTCTCCTGAGTAAGGATTGATGATATCTGTTTTCACACGACCGGTATCCAGCCACTCGCCGTTTATATATGACAACGCTTTTAAACCACTCAAATTTTTTCTCCCTCCTTCAAGTGCCGCGTTCCATGTCCTGCATAACGAACCAATCTTTCTTCATTCGGACAAGGTCCTTTCACGAGGGCTCCCTTTGTGAGCTCCTCATATGCATGCGCCACGATGCCCATTCCTCTGGATAAGGAAAAAATGCCTTTTGCTGCTTCTGCTGGAATGTTTAATTCACATTGGATGGCAGCAGATACACCATCTATATTCATCGTGATTTTCTTCCCTTTCAGTTGTTCAAGCTCATGTCTAATCGCTTCGGCTAACCTTAAATATGTGCCACTGATAAGACCTTGCTGGACATGTGTGTGACTCAGCTCATATAGACGTCTCACCCTCGGATCATCATCATGAAGCTGATGGCCGATTCCCGGGATTTTTTCCTTGCGATTTAACCATGTTTGACACACTTGCTTTGCCGCAGCCTGTATATCCTTTTGATCATCGTAGACCGCTTTGGCCTCGTATAACATACGCATGGCCTTCTCTCCGGCTCCGCCATGAATGTCACCTAATAGATTCACCCCTGTTGCAACAGAGGAATTAAACGAAATGCCGCAAGTCACCGCCATTCTAGCTGCTGCAATAGATGGCGCTCTTGGTCCATGGTCCGCACCTGCGACAAGAACACTTTCAAAAAGAGCTGCTTTTGAATCATCCAATAATTCACCAACAAGCAGTAAATAGAGCATTTGTGGATACGACAATTCACCAATCAGTTCTTCAATCGGATACCCTCGTAGTTCAATTGAATTTTTTTGAATATGACTAATCTCAGTCTCCCACCATGCGCCTCCCTCTTTGTAAATTTCCAGTGCACTTCGATTTTTCATTGTGTGAATCATTCCTTTAGCTTCTTATTTGGAGGTGAATCACCCCTTTATTCCATTCAGTGGAATCTAATTTCACTTTTCGGAATGTGGTTTCATTGTAAGCGCATTCTTTTTGTTCGTCAATTATTTTTTCTGAAAATACTGTCAATAGAAGTGAAATTAAGTGAATCGAACTAATTATGTTTGCTTTTTTTGATCAAAAAAATCGATATTTAGTTAAATGGACTTAAGTATATCGTTCTACTAATTTAATGAATTTTTGGTTATTTTGTCAAATCCACTTGAAATTCGACATAAAAAAACCTCTCCATCATCGGAGAGGTTTCTTTTTATTTCCACCAGTCATCAAACATGGAAGCAGGTACTTGGCGTTTATGCTCTGATTGAACATAACGCTTTTCAATCGCTTCTGCTGCTTGATCTGAGACTGATTTTCCTTCTAAGTAATCATCAATTTCATTGTACGTAATGCCGAGTTCTGTTTCATCCGTTTGCTGAGGTTTATCATCCAGCAGATCGGCTGTTGGTTTCTTTAAATACAGGCGTTCCGGTGCTTCTAGCGCTTCTAAAAGCGCCCGTCCTTGGCGTTTTGTCAAACCTGTGAGCGGGAGAACATCTGCACCGCCATCACCATACTTCGTGAAGAAGCCGGTTACTGCTTCAGCTGCATGATCTGTACCGATGACAAGCAATCCTTCCTCACCACCGACAGCATATTGCGCGATCATTCTCATGCGAGCTTTGACATTTCCTTTATTAAAGTCAGACAATGGGCCGTTCGTTTCCTTTTGATATTGATCACTGAATGCTGACACGGCAGGTGCAATATCATATTTCCACGACTTGTCTGGCTGAATAAATGATAGGGCGAGCTGTGCATCATCTTCATCCTGCTGCACACCATGCGGAAGGCGTACCGCAATAAAGACCGCATCCTCTTTTCCTTCTTGACGAAGCTCACTGACAGCAAGCTGTGCAAGACGTCCGGCAAGCGTTGAATCCTGCCCGCCGCTAATACCGAGAACAAATCCTTTTGCCCCAGTTTTTTTCAAGTACTCTTTTAGAAATCCAACCCGTTTTTCGATCTCCTGCTTTGGGTCAATTGAGGGCTGCACATGCAACTCTTGGCTGATCTTTTTCTGCAAACTCATACACTTTTCCTCCTAAGCATCCTCTACATGAAGAGAACAGGTTTTACTCACAATTCATTGATTTAATAACGTTTTTTGAATCTTCATTATACCATGTTTTCATCAAGAACATTTTGTTAGACGTTCCCCTATTTCTTAGATGATCAAACATTCACAAGTGAAAAAGACCACGTCTTTATGGACTGGTCCTTTTCTTTTTTAATCGATTTCTACTCGTATGGATGTACAGCTTGATCCATTACACTTCCCAATATCAGCAGGACATGCAGACACGGCCACAATGAGGTCCATTTCAGCCCGCAGGCGAATGTAGTCACCGGGCAGCGATTTTGGCAGCTCGACAGACAGCTTTCCTTTTTCATCAATGACTGTATTCATAAAGGCATTAAAAGGATAGTACATATCCTCCTTTGGAATCCCAAAGGGCTCAAAGGCAGTCCGCAAATTGTCGTAGCATGTATGCATGACCTCTAAGTGCGTCCGGCCGTATAAAAGCTGATACATCTCTTGCCGGCAGGCGGGCATGTATAAATCATGGCATTCTACTGTATCTTCAATGATCGTAAACATCGGTTTATATAAATTAGAATAAAGCTTATCGCCTTTTTTCACTTTAGACGAGAACAAACTGTCCATCGTCGCACCTTGGTCAAATTTTTCATAAAAATCTTTTTCATGATAGGCCATCACATCTGCTACTTGCTGGCCTTCGACATCAACCACTCGCATACATTGGCCTTTTCCTAAACGAAAGCCGAGTCTTCCCTTTGGTAAAATGACGTGTTCTCCGTTCATCACATGCACTCCTTTCCATGACAGTATGCCCAAAATGTCCCCTTGATCATGTATAAAAAAAAGAGGCGGTCACAAGCTAATGTCATTGAAACAGAAAGGTGTTGCACTTGCATTGAAAGAAGAACAATCTTTATCTTGGTGGCAGCTTTCTCTCATCGGAGTCGGCTGTACAATTGGCACTGGGTTCTTCCTTGGTTCCAGCATCGCCATTACAAAATCCGGTTATTCCGTCTGCATCTCCTTTTTGCTTGCTGCAGTGGGAACGTATCTCGTCTTTAAACATTTAGCTGCGATGACAGCTGATAATCCTGATAAAGGGTCATTTTGTTCCTATGCTCGTAAAGCATACGGACGCTGGGCAGGGTTTAGCAATGGCTGGGTGTATTGGTTTGCAGAAATGCTGATTACAGGAAGTCAGTTAACCGCCATTTCTCTATTTACCCGCCACTGGTTTCCTTCTGTTCCGCTTTGGGTGTTTTCTGCAATTTATTCCGCTCTTGCCCTTCTTGTGATTATCATTGGGCTTTCTTCTTTTCAAAAGACAGAAAATGTTCTTGCGGTACTGAAGACAGCGGCGATTTTTCTGTTTATGATTCTTGCAGTGCTTGTGTTATTCGGCATTTTGACAGAACATAAACCGACCCTTCATCTGCCTAACAAGGATCACGAATGGATGCCTCTTGGTCCGCTTGGTCTTTGGAATGGATTGATTTACGCATTTTATGCATTTGGGGGAATTGAAGTCATGGGGCTGATGGCGGTTCATTTAAAGGACCCGAAGGATGCGGCAAAAGCTGGACGTGTCATGCTGATCATTCTAGCAGTCATCTATATCGTCTCAATCGGACTTGCTCTCTTGCTTGTCCCAGTGACAGCCTTTAATGAGAACAGCAGTCCATTTATTACTTCATTAGAGCCGTTTCATTTATCGATCTTTCTTCATATCTTTAATGGCATTTTCATTATTGCTGGTTTTTCGACATTGGTTGCCTCTCTCTATGCGGTCACAACGCTGCTCGGCACAATGTCAGAGCATCAAGATGCACCTGCTTGTTTTAAACAAAAAGATCCATCGCATGTGAGATGGTCTTCGATTATCTTAACTGCTGCTGGCTTAATTGTCTCGATTTTGCTTGCACTCTTTTTGTCCAAACACATCTACGAGCATCTCACAACAGCAGCCGGTCTTACCCTGCTGTACACATGGATTTTTATTCTGTTCTCAAGTAAAAAGCTATCCAAGCCATCCACCCGCCAAACGTGCGAAATGATTCTTGCGCTGCTCTTAATTGGAGCCGCTGTATCAGGCACATTAACGGAGGCAAGCGGACGACCTGGCTTTTTTATCAGCCTTGGGATCATTGCAGTGATTGCCATCATGGTGCTATTTATGAGGAAAAAGTGGAAGCAGGATCAGACCGCATCATAATTTCATCATGTTTTTTAATGCAGTAAATGGACATTTGGCGGAGGCTGGTTTCTCCGCCTCTTCATCTGGGAGAAAGTATTGCTTCCATTCATGATTGGTCGGATCCCCGTACCATTTTAATGATGGATGAACACTGACCTCATCATATGCTTTGAGCCGCTTGCGAACGAGCTGGCTCATTTTTTGTCCAAACTTGGTCGATCCATTCATTTTCTCAAACACCCACCTAGGCTGAAATGCCATCAAGAGATAAGGGAAGTGGCGGCTTTTTCTGAGCTTATGAGCAGGTGTGGAACACAAAATAAAATACGCCTCACCATGGAAGCAATACTCCCACTCATGATGATGAGTATCTAATGGGATCTCCTCAGGCCACGGTTCTTCATCTTTATGATGCAGCCGCTGAAGCAGCGACCAAAACTGCTGCTCAAACTCTTCAAGCGAACTTTCCTGTAAGTCCTGCGGTGTTTCAAAAAAACAGATAAATGAAGCATATTGACCGGTTTCTTTCGCACAGCCTTGATATTCTCTCAGCAGCTGGGCTAATTCATCAACCGCTTCCTCTTTCCTAGGGTCGCCGACAAACCCATAGCGTAAATGATCGAGAAAAAATCCCTGTCTTCCGGGTACACATGGGAATGTATCGGCTTCATCTCCTACCATCTTGCCAAATCGTGTGAAAGCATCCTGCTTCCATTCTTCTAGTGATCGTAGATTTTGATCAAGGCAACTTTTTGCATACAGCTGGGCCATTTCTTTACACCTCGTTTTAGCGTCTTCTCCATAGCCTATGAGGTGCAAATGGCTGTGGTGACTGTCCTTCCACGACTTTCCTAGCGCATGACAAAATGGGGTTTCTATTCAAATTGAGCAGGTATTTGTTTCTTTAATTCTATTATGTATGATCAGACTAGTGTAAGTTAATAGAGAGCCTTTCGCCATACCTACGATCGATTATTCATCAAAAAAACGGAATCCAGCACCCAATAAATAAGGGCTGCGCAGAAGCTAAACAGATAGACTTTATAGCTCATGAACACAACAAGCCCATAATCAATCCATAAAGCCAAAGCCGAACAAACCAGCCATGCCGCAATAAAATAAATCAGTAAGTCACGGCTTCGAAACCTCTTAGGATGCCGGTGTAAAACAAACTGAATCGGTGCAGCAAAAATGACATAAGCTGACAAAATGAACAGGCTGGTCATCTCCACATAACTAAAGCCCACTTCAGGCGGCATGAATAAAAACGTATAAACGAATGTTGCTGTGATGACTGATAAAATCAGCATACACACATAGTTGAATACTGGCAAAAACATACGCATAGCAGAAGCTCCTTCAAACCATTTAATATTCCACCATTATTCAAGAATGTGTTATGTCTGTCAATCCTTACAAAAAAACAGACTGAATGTGTCAGTCTGCTTCAGATTATTGACAAAGGACTAAAATGATCTTTATTTTAGCCCTTTGTCTTCTATTCAGCGTGATAGAAAACCTTTGCAGTCTAGGAAGAGCGAGCATCGGAGCAGAGCGAATTTGACATTCGTGAGCACCGGAGCGCAGACCTGACAAAGAATGCGAGGGTTTGTCTACACGCTGAAACAGACTGAATGTGTCAGTCTGTTTTCTACCCAATCAACGCCATGATCCCCTGATACCCAAAATAGGCGCCGAAACCAAGTAAAGATAGACCTGCAAGAACGGATAAGCCATGTAAAACACGTTCACTTAAATAACGCCTAAACGAACTAGCAAGCAGCGCCATACTGAAATCCCAGATCAGCATGCCGATAAAAATAGCCATACTGTACATGAGCATTTGGGAAGCTCCATACTTTTCGATCGTATTGGCTAAGATGCTGCCATAGATGCCAAGCCAAAACAAAATACTGAGCGGATTAGAAAGAGAAATGAAAAATCCGGTCATAAACGATTTGCCAATTGATGTGTTTTCGCTGTCTTTTTTCGGACTCTCCTGCAAATTGATTTTACGCAGACTTTCAATGCCGGTATAGGTCAAAACGAAAAAGCCGAACAGCCACAAAAAGGTTTTTACAAGAGGTGCAGTCAAAAGCTGGGCGACACCAAAATAGATGAGAAGCATATAGACAATATCCGCAGCCATAGCCCCTACACCAAAAATCCACGCATGCCAAAATCCACTTTTAATCCCTCTGTCGATTTGGGCTGCATTGACTGGCCCAACAGGCGCTGAAAGTGACAACCCTAAAAATATATAACCAAAAAACACCGCCACATAGACGTCCTCCTTTTGATGCTGACTTGTACATGTTATTCAAACTTTCTGCGTTTTAGTACAAGTCCTTTGTCATCATTTCAGGCGGATGCTTAGCGGTCTGCTTTCAGTGCCGACTGCTGCGCGTGTATTGTTTCTTTTTTCTTAGAACGATTCATTTGAATCGCAGCTGCAAACAGAAGAACAGCTAAGAAGGCAAATACAAAGACGGCACTTGCCGCTCCTGCCCATTCCAGACTAAATCCAATCAAAAAGGACAAGCAGGCTCCGCCTAAGCTTGCGGCTGCAATAAAATAACTCGTCGCCTCATCGATGGCATTTTCAATCATTAAGGCAGATGCTGTCAGTGCGATTGGGAACATGCCCGCTGCGCAAAGGCCGATGAAAAAGATGAGAATCAACTGCGCGGTGATGTGGGTTGTCAGAGCGAATATCACAAGCAGCAGAATCATCAGAGATGCGCTTAGCTTTAAAAAACGCAGCGGATGCAGCTGATCGGCTTTTCTCGCAATTACGGTTCTGCCAATGACGATCGCTGTCCAGAAAGTAGAGACCGCAAAGAGGCCCCAATTTTCTCCCCCTTTTTCCAGCATGATCGACGGCAAAAAATTCGCAAAGTTCGTTTCAATCCCTGCGTAGAAAAAGGCAAAGCAAATCATGATCACCACAATCATTCGATTATTTCGATCAACAAGCAAGGACGGTTTCCTCGTCCCTTCTGAGGAAGGAGCATCCATCTGTCCGTGAGGCAGTTTGTTCATAAAAACAAGCCAAAGCATAAGGAAAAATGTCAGCGCACCCACCTGAAATAAAAACACATACTGCCATGTCTGTTCTGTGACAGTCAGCAGAATCACTAGCGGGAATAACAGCGCACCTAATCCAAAAAAGACCTCCATGATACTGATTCGCTTTGCACTATTTGCCATCGAAATGACATATGCACCAGCTGTTGTCTCAAGACTGCCTGCGCCGCTCCCAAGAAAAAAACCTGCCAGCACAAGCGTTGTCCAGCCCGGCACCAATAGCCCCAGCAGAAGTGAGCCGATCATCAGCAAAAGACCCATGGTCAGCACAGCGCCATAGCCTTTTTTTCTCACTAGAATGGGGGATAACAGAACGCCTGTCAAAAAACCAATAAACTGAAAAAAAATTAAAGATGATAATTCCCCGGGGCCTTTATCGTAACTCGACAGCAAATAAGGCGTTAAGCTGCCAAAAAACACATGAATGGTCCCAATAAAAAAATAAAAGACACAGCCAAAATAAAATACCTTTTTCATCTTTTCACTTCCTCTAAAAAGGAGCGGAGTCATCACATCCTCCGCTCCACCTCTTTAATATGCCTGGGCAGAGACGACTGCCTCTTCCCTCTCAAAGCATGTATTGAGCGCAGCCTGCGCGCGATAACCATCTTCAAAATCAGCGACCTTCATATGAGATGGGTATGGATCAGTATTCACCCAATGCATCAGCTGATCGCGGAATGTATCGGACCATCCGTAAAATTCATTTGGCGGATCTGTCAGCAAAGTTTGCGGCATTTGATGACGCTCCACACACAATCCATCACTGATCTCATATTCGTTTTTCATGTTCGTATGGTATTTGAATACCTTGTCATGTCCAACGACTTCTACACTAAATCCACATTCCTCAGGCTGCGTGCTTTTGGATGTCACCAAATGAAAGAACACTTGATTCTCCATCTGCCCGAAAATTTCGGTATGATCATCCACCTGAACCTTTTTCTCTTCTTTTTCCTTTACATGTGTCAGCATCTTGGTGTTAAGTGATTCTTTCTTCATTTCACTGCCAAATAAGTACCACAGCATATCAATCAAATGAATGCCAAGATCCCCTAGTGCACCGCTCGTACGCAGACTTTCGCCGCTGTCTCTCCATGAAAATGTCTTTCTTCTAAGGGCACTGTTTTTCTTAAAATGAGTTCTAACAGTTAAAATGCGGCCTAATTCACCGTTAGCAATCAAGTTTTTCAATATATTCACAAAGGATAAATAACGATAGTTAAAGCCCATACTGGCTTGAACTTGGAACTGTTTGGCTGTCTCCACCATTTCCTTCGCTTCCTTCAGCGACACAGCCATCGGTTTTTCACATAAAATCGGCTGTCCTGCTCTTAGCGACTGAAGGGCATGGTCCTTGTGACAAAAATTAGGAGAAGCAATGATCAACCCATCAGATGCATCTGCCAGTGTCTCGATACTTGAATACACACGTCCGCCGTACTGTTTAATGAATCCCTGTGCGACCGACTCATGCAAATCATAGACACCGGATAATTCTGCACCTTTGATCGTTGATAATGCTCTTGCATGTGCTTTTGCAATATTCCCTGCTCCAACAATTCCAATTTTCTTCATGAATGTGCCTCCTCATGTTTATACATCACTGTTTTCAGTGTTTCATAGATTCCTTTTGCATACCCATGATGACAAATTTGGTGATGGTGCCGTTTGGCTTCGGCTGTCGCATTTTGGACAAGGAAACCGTGTGTGACGGATTGAAGCATCCGCAAATCGTTCCCACTATCACCAAAGGCAAATCCTTGATCTTTCGATAAATCATATTGGTTCAGCATAAAACGTACAATTTCATCCTTCCCTGTTCCGACTGGTAAAAAATCGACATCATAGCAATCCTCAGGATCTCCTGCAAGCGGGTTGCATTTGTTGATGTTGACCGCCACGCCTCGCTCTTTAGCCAGTGTTTGGATAAATGATAGATGATGAAGATCCGTCCGCTCATCCTGCTCCTGATAATAGAAATTCTTCTTATACCCTGAGCTGCCCAGCTGCGTTTGCGGCCTAAGGGAAATTCCCTTTTCTCGGATAGTTTTCAGGATGTCTTCGATTTTTTCATCTGAAAAGCCCTGCGCATCCAGCCTCTTCATCCACTCTGCATCCGGCTGTCCAAAATGAGCATCCGACGTATATACAATCTCAGTCCCTAAGTTCGACGCAATGAAATGCGGGAATTGATGAAAACCGCCTTTTTCCATTTTGCTCGTGACAGAATCGAGACTGCTTCCCGTCACCCAGCCCAGCAAGAGCTGTCCCGTTTCACTCTTTTCTGCTACAAAGGCTTCCAGCCGCTTGATATCCTCTCTCTGCTCCTCTGTCATTCCGTGAGAATAATACGTTTCATCAAAGTCACAGAAGACGATCCACTGCGGATTCTTCGGCTGATTCAGCAGTTTTTTATTGAATGGAAGACTTGATAACATGTTGAACCCCCTCGATGACCTTCTCCTGATCTTGCAGCGGCATTCCTGGATAAAGCGGCAAATGAAGTAATTGCTGTGCTGCTTTTTCCGTGTGTGGAAGTGTCGTTTGTCTATATTTTTGAGAAACAAGATTTGTTTGATGCTGATGCGATAGAACCGGGTAATAGACATCTGTCTCTATGCCCATTTCCAGCAATTTCGCTGCCAGTTCATCGCGGTCTCCCTTCAGCACTCTGATCGGGAATAGATGCCAGACATGATCATCCGTCAGCTTCGGAAGCTTCATGTATCCTTCATCCTCAAGCGGTTGCAGCTGGTCAATGTACCGCTTGGCTAAATAAAAACGTTTAAAGTTTTGCAATCCTAAATACTTCATTCGTTCAAGTCCGATCGCTGCCTGCAAATTATCAATTTTCGAATTAAAGCCGTAGTCACTGCGTTTGACATTTTTCTTTCCAGCTTCAAAGCCGTGATAGCTGATCTCCATGCATTTTTCCGCTAGGGCCTCATCATTTGTAGCGATGGCTCCTGCCTTTCCGCAGACCCCAAGGTTTTTGTATGGATTAAAGCTGAGAACAAGTCCATCTCCATAAGCGCCAAGGCCGCTGCTGCCAATCGCTTGACAGCCGTCTTCAATGATTTTCAGCCCATGCTGTTTCGCAATCGCCGAAATCTCCTTCATATCCGCTTGCTTTCCATATAAATGAACCGGTAGAATGCATACCGTTTTATCTGTGATATGCTTCTCTATTTCACTCGGTGAGAGGCAGTAGGTTTCAGGATCAATATCGGCATAAACCGGAACAGCCCCAATGGCGAGCACTGCATTTTCTGTTGCAGCAAAGCTGTTTGCCGGCAAAATCACCTCGTCTCCTGGATGGACGCCTGCTGATATGAGACTGATCATCAATGCATCTGTTCCACTTGACGTGGCAATGACATATTTTTTCCCTAAGTACTCAGCAATCGCCTTTTCAAACGTCGGAATATATGGCCCTGAAGTAAAACGGCCAGAGCTCAATACTTCCTTCAGCACCTGCATAATATCATCGATTTCATCTTCTGAAATCAGTTTGTCAACTGGCAGAAACGGTATCTTTTTTTCCTTATTTTGTTTATAATGGAAGAGAATTTTTTCCAAACCTGTGCGCTCTATATCTTGCTCAAGGAACGTCACCAGCTTTTCATTTGCTAGATGCTTTTCAACTGAATCGGCCTTTACTTGAACACCTTGATTGATCATATCCAGCAAAGGAAGATAATCCTTGCTTTTACCTGATATCTTCGTCAATATTTGCATTCCATTCCCTCCAATTAATCAATTCCTTTTGTTAATATTTAACTTGTTTCACATTGTAAATGATGTTATCGATTTCAGAACAATAACTTTGTGTAAAGGATTTGTTAATATGTGTACAATTTATGAAATTGCCAAACGCTGCGGGGTTTCAACCACCACCGTTTCCAGAGTGCTAAACCATCACCCATATGTGTCAGAAGAAAAGCGGCAGCTCATTTTACAGGTGATGAAAGAAATGGAATATACACCAAGTTCAGCAGCCCGCACACTAAGGTCACATCAGACAAAGACCATTGCTGTGTCTGTTCCAGCTGTGGATCATCCTTTTTTTGCACAATTGATTAAAGGCATTTCAAAAGAAGCCCTTGATCAAGGATATAAAGCCATCGTGCTTCAGACGTTTTATCAAGAAGCATTGGAGCTTGAAGGGCTTCAATTATTAAAAAGAAAAGAAGTAGATGGGGTCATATTAGGGGCATTAGAAAATCAGTGGGAAAAGATCGAGCCATTTTTAACAAACGGCCCCATTGTCATGGCAAATGAATATCATCAAACAGCAAACATCCCGATTATTGGATACGATGAACGGGAAGCCGCCTATAAAGCGGTGGACTATTTGATTCGGTCGGGGCGAAAATCGATTGGGTTTTGTTTTGATACAGAAAGCAGTGAAGCGCAGAAGCAAAGGAAACAGGGCTATCTTGATGCACTCTCTGCTCACGGTTTGCCGCTGCAAGACGATTGGCTGTTTGGAGAGGCTTTTACCATTGAAGACGGCTTTCGCTTAATGGAGGTCATCCATCACATGAAGGAAGAACCTGATGCCATTTTCACCGGCAATGATCAAGTCGCAGCTGGGCTCATTAAACAGGCCATTTCATATGGCTATCAAATCCCCAAGGATCTAGCGGTCATCGGCTATGACAACCAAGACATATGTGAGGTGACAGCTCCAACGATCACCACGATTGACATACCGATCGTAGAGCTTGGCCAGCGGTCTGTACAGCAAATGATCGCACTCCTGCAAGACCAAAAACCATTGCAGCGTGAACATATCCAGCTGCCTACCCGGCTCGTGACAAGAGAATCTACATAAAGAAAAAGACTGAGATTTCTCTCAGTCTTTTTTAGTCTATCAACCTATACAAATTGAGCAAGAATGAATGTCCATATACATACAATACCGAGCAGAATGAAACTGTACTTCACGGTTTTTTTGAAGAGCTCAGATTCTTTCCCTGTTTCTCCAACAGCTGCTGTAGCGATAGCGATAGATTGTGGAGAAATTAATTTCGCCATCACACCACCGGTCGTATTCGCCCCAATTAACAAACCTGCTTGTGAGCCGATTTGAGAAGCAGTGACCGCTTGAAGGTTACCGAATAAGGCGTTGTTACTCACGACAGATCCCGTAATAAACACGCCGATCCAGCCAAGCACCGGGCTGACAAGCGGGAACAAATCGCCTGTTTTGGCAAGAGCAAGTCCAATGGCTGAACTTAGTCCAGCAAAGTTTGCCAGGTTGGCAAAGCCCATGACAAAACAAATAGTAAGAACAGGAACCCAAAGCTCTTTCACCGCTGCTTTTAAGCAGACAGCGCCTTCTGTTAATGTAATATGTCTGCTAAACAGCCCTGTCAGCATGACCGCAATCAGAATGGCAGTACCCGTTGCACTGATGACATCAATTTTAAAGATCGCATCAATTGGTGTTTCCGTTTGGGCAATTGGTGGTAATTTCACAATTTGCTGATGTAAAAAGGGCATTTTCACTAAAATGGTCGTCCAGTTAAGCGGTCCTCCTACAGCAAACAATGCTTTAAATGCCGGCAGACTCCATACTGTAATAACAGCAGTTAAAATATAGAACGGAGACCATGCTTTCAGTATTTCAACGCCGCGATACGTTTGTTTTTGTTCAATATCTGGCGCTCCTTCTTCACGATAAATGTGTTTTGGCTGCCATTTCCGAAGGAATAAAGCTAAAACTCCCATACTTGCCAAGGCAGAAATAATATTGGCAAGCTCAGGTCCCATCGTCACCATTGTGACAGCTTGCAAAATGGCATAGGTTCCACTCACAACAAGCAAGGCTGGCAGCGTTTCTTTGATTCCTTTGAATCCATCTACAATCAGAATGAGGAGGAACGGAATACAGAATGAAATAAACGGGATCGTATATACAAGGGTTTGAGATAACGCAAGCGGCGTCATATTGCCCATTTGCGCCCCTGTAATCACTGGAATGCCTACAGCACCAAATGCACCAGACGCAGCATTGGCAATTAAGCAGAGCATCGCAGCTTTCAGCGGTTTAAACCCAAGCTCTGTTAAGAGAGCGGCACTGATCGCAATCGGTACACCAAACCCAGCAGCTCCCTCTAAAAATGCGTTAAAGCTAAAACCAATTAATAAGAGCTGAAGACGTTGATCTTGAGAAATTCCTGCAATACTAGATCGAATGACATCGAACTTACCAGATTTCACGGCAATTTTATAGAGCCATACCGCCATGATGACGATATATCCAATCGGCCACAGCCCATTAGATATACCGAGCAGCACAGCAGATAATGCCTTTTCAACTGGCATATGAAAGAAGAAAACAGCTGTTACAAAACTGACGATTAAGGTAAAACAAGCGGCTAAAACACCTTTTAGCTTAAAAACGGTTAATGCAAGAAGGAAAAACAAGATTGGGAGCATTGCCACCAATGCACTGACGAATTCATTACCAAACGGATCATATATTTGCTGCCACATAGTGATTCATCCTTTTCTGCTCAGATAGGTTGCTTTTGATTGATTAAAAATGAGGAGCCAAAATCTCTTTTAACACATTCACACTGTGTGCAAATTTTTCTTTCTCCGTGTCGTTCAATGCAAGCTCCATTACTTCTGTTGCGCCATTTCGATTCACAAGGGCAGGTACACCAATGTAGACATCTTCTGCTCCGTACTCTCCATCTAAGTAAGTGCTGACAGTTAAAATGCTGTTTTCATTGTGCAGGATCGCTCTTGTAATGCGGGCTAAACTCATTGCTACGCCGTAGTAAGTGGCGCCTTTTTTCTCAATGATTTGGTAAGCGGCATGACGGACATTTTCCATGATTTCATCTAAGTCTTCTTGTTTGTATTGATCATTTCTCTTCATTAATTCTGTAATCGGCACACTTCCAATATTCGCATGACTCCAAACAGCAAGCTCTGTATCTCCATGCTCGCCAATGATGTACGCATGCACGTTGTGTGCCGCTGCGTCAAAGTACTCACTGAGCATGTATCTAAATCTTGCCGTATCAAGCGTCGTACCACTGCCAATCACTCGTTCTTTTGGAAGACCACTGAATTTCCAAGTCGCATATGTCAAAATATCGACTGGGTTTGTGGCCACTAAGAAAATACCGTCGAATCCACTTTTCATCACGTTTTCTACAATGCCTTTAAATATATTTAAATTTTTCTCAACAAGGTCAAGTCTTGTTTCACCTGGCTTTTGGTTTGCACCAGCACAGATACAGACGATATCTGCATCCTTACAATCCTCATAATCTCCATACCATGTATTCACAGGATGCGGCGCAAATGCTTTTCCGTGGTTTAAATCCATCACGTCACCCATTGCTTTGTCTTGATTCAAATCGATGACAACCAATTCATCTGTGATTGCTTGATTTATTAATGTAAAGGCATAACTGCTGCCGACGAAACCTGCTCCAATAAGGGCTACTTTGTTTACTTTTTCGTTTGTCATTTATCTCATCCTCCTGAGTAAAACTAGGCTGTTTTTCTTATGTGAAGTATTTCACATTCTTATTGTGCAACATTTCACAAACTTTTGCAAGAGGGCTGCTCAAAAAAAATATGTAGCGAATTTGTGAACACATTTATTGTGCTTTCAAAGCGCCCGCTCCATACATATTTCCACAAGAAAAAAGCTGCCAAACGCTCGTCGGCAGCTTCCTACATATTTAATAAGGTCCCCAGTTGATCATGACCCCGATACAAATAAATACAAGACCGATGACAAACCAAATGAGGGCAAGCGGCACCATAAAACGCAGCCACTTTACATAAGGAATACCACTTGCAGCAAGCACAGCCATCAACACACCGGAAGTCGGATTGATACAGTTGACCACCCCTTCACCAAGCATTACCGCTTCTACAGCTACCTGTCTTGTGATGCCCATTAAATCAGCGAGCGGCGCAAGAATTGGGATAAAGACAACGGCTTCTCCTGATCCTGATGAAATCAAAAAGTGAAGAAGCGCACTCGCAATATACATCCCGATCGCACCAGCGATGGGACTAAAGCCTGTCAGCATACTCGCCAAGCCATTGACCACTGTATCAAGCAGCTTCCCGTTTTCTAAAATGACCGAAATACAGCGTGCCATCCCAACAATAAGTGCGCCGTATACAAGGCTTTGGCATCCGATAATAAACGTTTTCGCAATATCATTGGCAGCTAATCCGCCGAGCAGTCCAGCGATGATAGCCATAAAAATGAACACACCCGCCATTTCCTTATCGGTCCAGCCAAGCTGAAGTGCGCCATATAAGAAACCTCCAAGTGACAATCCGCACACCGCTAAAATCAGCTTATGTCTGCCAGTAAATGCAGGCTTGTCCACAGATTCCGCATCGGCTCCGCCAAGCCCCTTAGCAGGAAACCATTGATCGCCAAGAATGCTTCCCTTTTCTTTATTCTTCAGACGTCTTGTATATAAATAGATGTACACAATACTAGAAATAAGAAAACAAAGATAAATAATGACACGCAGGCCGATGCCAGAAAAGATCGGCAGCTCTGCAATTGTTTGTGATAAACCTAATGGAGATGGAGATAAAATCGTTGCGTTAAACCCTGCATAACAGCCGATGTATATGACAGCGGCTCCTGCTACAGCATCCCATTTCAAGGATCGTGCCACAATGATGCCGATTGGAATAAACCCAATGACAGAATTCACGACAATTCCGGTCGTTCCAAGGACTGAAAATAATCCCCCAACAATACAAATAAACAATAATTGCTTCGTTTGAAACCGGCTGATGACATGGTGAATCATCCCGTTAATAGCACCTGTCTTCTCCAAAATGGCAATGGTTCCGCCCGTAAATAGAATCAGAAAAATAATAGAAGAGGACCCTACCATTCCTTCTTGTATCGCTGTGAAAAAGCCAACTGGACTCACTGGTGATTGATCAATACGGTGATAGCTGCCAGGAACGGCTGTTGTGATCTCCCCAGATGTCTTTCGGTCAAACTCACCCGCTGGTACAAAATACGTTGCTATTGTACAAATCAGTGCAATCATAAATAAGAGAACATACGCATCCGGCATTTGAAGTTTTCGTTTTTGTTTCTCTGGTGCTGATACTGTCGCTGTTTTCATGTGTCAAAACCCCTTTGTCCCGATCGGAATTTCACTTAATTTTCAGAATAATCAAATGATGTGTTATATTATAAACACTGTTGATATTTAAGATCAATATTATTTCACTAAAATAATGTTTTGACAGATTATCTGTCAGCAAGGAGGCTTCTCATGACAACTTTGACAAACGAAATGAAACAAACCGTGACAGACATCTTTGAACACTTGCATGCCCATCCAGAAATCAGCTGGGAAGAAACAGAAACGACTGCTTATATTGAAGATATATTGAAAAAATTGGGCTGCAAAACTCAAACATTTGACGACTGTACAGGGGTGATCGGTGAAATTGGAGAAGGCGCACCAGTGGTCGCTGTGAGAGCTGATATTGATGCACTTTGGCAGGAAGTAGATGGTGAGTTTCAAGCCAATCATTCATGCGGCCACGATGCACACATGACAATGGCTCTCGGCACCTTCATGGCATTAAAGGAAAAAGAACGCCCGAACGGCACGATCCGTTTCATCTTTCAGCCTGCCGAGGAAAGAGGCGGCGGTGCGCTGAAAATGATTGAAAAAGGTGTGCTCGCAGATGTCGATTACTTATATGGCGTACATGTGCGCCCAATCCAAGAAACATTAAACGGACGCTGCGCTCCTGCTATATTGCACGGATCAAGTAATCATTACGTCGGCACCATTATTGGCGAGGAAGCGCACGGTGCACGTCCACACCTTGGCGTCAACGTCATAGAAGTGGCTTCAACCCTCGTGCAGAGACTCGCGCATATCCATGTCGATCCAAGAGTCGCGCATTCTGTCAAAATGACCAATTTACATGCTGGCGGGGGCAGCTCAAACATCATCCCAGGCAAAGCCTCTTTTACATTAGATGTACGGGCACAAACAAACGAAGTGATGGATGAACTAGAAAAAGAAATTGAAAGAGCGGTTCATTCTGTAGCAGATGCCTTTGGCGCTTCCATTACACTTTCAACAGACCATCGTCTGCCTGCCGCCACCTTAAATGAAGAAGCTGTCCAGATCATGTCTCATGCAATTGAACAGGTTTTAGGTAAAGAGCAGCTTGATCCCCCGATCGTCACAACAGGTGGAGAGGACTTTCACTTTTACGCAGCAAAGCTTCCCCATATCAAATCCACGATGCTCGGTTTAGGCTGTGATTTAAAGCCCGGTCTTCATCATCCGTATATGACCTTCGACCGCTCTGCTATCTTTACTGGCATTGAAATTTTGACCGAGGCTGTCTATCAAACACTCCAGCAGCATTCATCATAAATGAAAAAGCCACCCGCCTTCTCTTCAGGGCGGGTGGTCTGCTTTATATTACGCATTCAGATCTGCCATGGCTGGAACGTTGATTTCTTTCACGCAAGATACCCTTGATAAATGAATCACACATCTCGCAAGCTCCACAATATCCTGAACAGGGATTCTCGTTTCATCATAAAGAGTGATGGCCTTTTCGGCTCCATCTTCATACGGAACCTCCGCCGCAAGTTCTCCTGGATTGATACAGGTGACGGATATTTTATCTTTCCTCACATGCTCTCTCAGTGCATTCACAATTCCGCGCAGGCCAAATTTAGATGCAACAAACGAGACCTGCAGCAGGTTCGTATGATCGAGACCCGCCGTTGAGCCAATGACGATGATTTTTCCATTCTCCGATTTCCTTACGTGAGGAAGCAGTGCCTGGATGTACGTAATGGTTGAGGTGACATTCACATTGATTAAATGTGCAATATCCTCTGGCTGATCGTGATCAAAGGAATAATCGTCTTCAAAGCCTCGTTTTTCCCATAAACCGACGTTATAGATGAGTACATCAATCGTCTTGTTCTCAAGTGCTTCGAGCATATAAGGGATATGTGTTTGGCTTGATAAGTCGATTTTCAGCCAAATTCTATGTACACCGTCATCTATATTCAAACTGCTTGGTTCACTTCGCGACACAATCCAGACTGTATCTCCACTTGATGGAAGACCTTTTACAAAAGCATCTCCTAACCCTTGACTTGCACCGAATATGATATAGTTTTTACTCATAGCTCCTCCTTCTAGGACACACAAACTGTAAGCGTTTTATACCTATATCATACAGATTCTAAGAGACCGGCGCCCCTTTTATGCTCGTCTTCACTTATTGATTGGCGCAGCTACTGGATTTCCTTTAATTCGACTGGTAATGCACGTGCCTCTATAAAGCTTATGACCATTTCTGTAAAAAGTTCTTTCTTTTCAAAAGTAAATGTATGCCCAATACCGGGAACAACGACGCCTGTTGCCTTCGGATGTGAATTCGTTATTTTTTTTGCTGACCGTTTCATGATGCCTTTTTCTTTTTCTCCCACTGTGACAAGAATGCGTGCCTTCGCTTGCTGAAACGTGTCTGGGAGCTTGTAATGGAGGTTTTCCTGAAACATCGTAAGAAGGGTTTTCTTTTGCAGATGTTTCGATTCCGCCGCATAATGATGCAGTACATGTTGCGGGAGCCCCATCTTTTCGGCTTGGAGCTGAATAAACCAATCTTTCTTTAATAATGGATACGTCACTGGCAAAAGGGGCCTGACCATGAAGTGGAGCCATGGCAAAGGCATTACAAGAGCGCTATTTATAACTGCTATGTCTACGATATCCGGCTCTCTTGATAACACATCAACGGCAATCTGCGCACCTAAAGAAAATCCAATCAGAATCACTTGACGGCCATTCGCGTTTTCCTTGATCCATGAGATGACTTCACGGGTGCTTTCATTCATTGAAAATATCTGTTCTTTTGCTCTTGTCCCGTGTCCAATGAGATCAGGGGCAAAGCATTCATACGTATTTTTCAATATTTCAACCTGCTCCTGCCACATCCAGCTGCTTACTCCTCCACCATGCAGAAAAATCATGATTGACTTATCCATCGCCCGACAACTCCATCCTTCTATATAAGAAAAAAGCAGCCGCTTTTTGAGCAGACTGCTTTTTCAACATGCTCCCTTCTATTATAAGGGAACCACTACATCATTGACTATTTTTTCAAATCCTCAATGGAGTTTACGTTCTTCATATATGTCGGGACAACTAGCCCCATTCGAAGACCTTTCATACTTGTACCAAGGTCATCATATTTTCCTTTAAACTTCGCTGCATACGTTTTATGCGTATTTGGCAGCCAAGCGGATAATGATGCATCCGCACTTCCGGTTGCAATTGCTGTCCACATCGGACCTGCTTCAACCTGAGTCAAAGTTACTTTAAACCCGAGTTCACGCAATACTTCTGCTGCAACATTGGTACTTGCAATCTCACTATCCCATGCAACGTAGGCAAGATTCACTTTTCCACCATTCGACTTTTTCACGCCTTTTGTCCATTTCGCTACTTGGTCTTTATGTTTTTTCACATATTTTAAGGCGGCATCCTTTGGTTTCACACCATCTTGGATATCAATCATGACTTCGCCCATGTCATCTTGAGACCATTTAAACTGACTAAGCATTTTAGCTGCTTCCGGCTGATCCTTCGCAAAGCCTTTACGTGAAATCGTATGAATTTCTTCCGCTTCACCGTAAGATTTTTTTGGATCATCTAAATATTTTAAATCATAGCGGGAAAACATCCAGTGTGGATTCCAGCCAGTGATAATGATTGGTTTTTTACGGTCGTATGATTTTTTGAGCGTTGCCGTCATGGCTGCACTTGATGCAGACACAACCGTCCAATCCTCTAAGCCATAATCCTTTTTGGCCTGATCGGTTAGAGCCATAATACCTGAACCCGGATCAATCCCAATAATCGTTTTATTGACCTGCTGTGCTGCACTTGCATTTGAATCCGATTGTGCACCGCAAGCGGCTAGTAAAAAGACGAGCAGGGCGGTCATCCCAATGTAGAGAGACTTTTTCCACATTAAGCATTCCCCCTGGTTTTTTTCGTTTTAATATTTTGTGTAATACGGTCGAGTGTAATCGCCACAATAACAATGGCAATACCTGCTTCAAAACCAATACCTGTTTTCAGCTGCGTTACCGCACTATATACTTCTGAACCAAGTCCTGGTGCACCTACCATTGCCGCAATAACGACCATGGATAGAGCCAGCATGATACTTTGGTTAATACCAGCTAAGATGGTTTTTGTTGCAAGTGGAAGCTGAACTTTGAATAAACGCTGGAATGTCGTTGAACCAAAAGCTTCAGTTGCTTCAATTAAATCCGCTGGTACTTGTTTAATACCGAGAATGGTCATACGAATCGTTGGCGGCATGGAGAAAATAACCGATGCCACAACCCCAGGAACAACCCCAATGTTAAAGAAAAAGATCGCTGGTAATAGATAAACGAATGCAGGCATTGTCTGCATTAAATCTAAAATAGGTGTCACAATTTTACGCACAGTTTCCTTCTGTGATGCCCAAATACCGATCGGAACCCCGATCACGATAGAAATGACCACAGCGGTCAGAACGAGCGCAAGTGTTTGAAGCATTGGATGCCAGTAGCCTAAATAGTCGATCAGTAAAAATCCAATAAGTGTGAAAAGAGCAACTCCTCTTGTACTGATCCACCAAGCAATGCCGGCAAAGATAAGGGTTAAAATAATGGATGGAATGACGCCAAGTGCAGCTACAATTCCATTTACTGTTCCAGCTAATCCATTTGTGATGCCATCAAAGAAACCACCAAACGTTAATGTTAACCAGTCAACAAATCGATCGATATAATCCGCGAACGGAATTCTAGGTAAATCACTCATACTAAACATCTTATTCTACCTCCTGTGCAGAAGGCTCTTGTGTCTTAATTTCCTCTAGCTTGTTAGAAGACATGTTGATATATTCATCATTACCTGATAATGCACCAATCAATGCACCTCTGACCACAATGCCCTTCATTCTGTTTTTCTCATCTACAACTGCAATTGGAATGTTTGCCGCATCAGACACTGCATCAAAGATTTCTGTTAAATACGTTGATTCCAATACTGTGGTAAATTCTTTATCAAGAACAGTTTCAAGCGACGCTCCCGTTTCTGCTGCTTTTTTCGCTGCTTGTGCAGAAATAACACCTAATAAATGCTTTTTCTTATCTACTGCATAGATAGACGAAATCCCAAGGTTTTTCATGAGCGTAAGCGCAACACGTGCCCCTTTATCGATCTGAACTGTTTCTGCACGTTTCATAATATGACCAGCGGTTAATACTTTAGAAAGGTCAACATCTTCAACGAAGCGTTCAACATATTCATTCGATGGGTTCATCAGAATTTCTTCTGGTGTTCCGATTTGAACGATATTTCCGTCCTTCATGAGTACAATGCGGTCACCAATACGAAGCGCTTCATCTAAATCATGGGTAATGAAAATGATCGTTTTTCCTACAGATGTATGAAGCTCAAGCAATTCATCCTGCATATCTTTACGAATTAATGGATCTAGTGCGCTGAATGCTTCATCCATTAATAAAATGTCAGGGTCATTTGCTAACGCACGTGCCAATCCAACACGCTGCTGCATACCACCACTTAATTGATTTGGGTATTGCTCTTCAAAGCCTTCAAGTCCAACAAGCTTTAAAGATTCAAGCGCTTTTGATCTGCGCTCTTCTTTATCTACACCTTGCAATTCAAGACCATACTCTGTGTTCTCAAGAATTGTACGGTGCGGGAACAATGCGAAGTTTTGGAAAACCATGCTGATCTTTTTCCGTCTGACTTCACGCAATTGATCCTTTGACATATTTGTTATCATATCCCCATCAATATATATTTCACCGGAGGTTGGTTCGATTAACCTGTTTAGCATCCGCACAAGTGTGGACTTTCCGCTCCCTGATAGCCCCATGATGACAAATATCTCGCCGTCATAAACATCAAAATTTGCTCGATTGACACCAACAGTTGCGCCGGTCTCTTTTAGGATTTCTCTTTTTGTTTTCCCTTTTTCAAGCATTTGAGATGCTTTTTTAGCATTTTTACCGAAAATTTTAGATACATTATTTATCTTGATTTTGATATTTCTCTCTTCAGAATTCATATTTTCCCTCCAAATTAGCATCTTTATAACCGTAACATAAGCGTTATGATGCGAACAATCTTTAGAATTCGCTTATTTCCCCACAATATGTATGAATTCCATATAGAGGTCTGGTCATTAGAGTTTATACGCCGTATTACTCGTAAATCCTATAGAATGCTTCATAAACTACATATTTTACGGGGTATTTCCTCTCATCAGACAATATTTTACTGGAAATTCCTAATTATGCTAAAAAATAAGTCGAATCCTCGTTATAGCGGTTTTTTGAATCATGGGCGAACCATTCCCCTGAACAGGATTTACCCGAAAATGGTCACATAAAAACCTTTTTTCTCAAATTTTATTTAAATTCATAAAAAAACTGCCTGCAACTTTAGTTACAGACAGCTTGTTTTTTTAGGACTCCAGGGCAGCCCGCTTAATATTATCTTGAAGCTCAAGCATACGTTTTGTTCCATCTTCGCGTAATCGCTTGTTCTCTTCTTCGATCTGTTTCGTCTCTTTCATCCCTTGTACAATTGTATTAAAGGAAGATTCGATCGTTTCAATGTCGATGCTTGGACGGCCAGATAATTTGGCAATCTCCACACTTTGACTTGAAATGTTTTCAGCATTTCGTTTCAGCATTTCATTTGTTCTTCTATCCAGCTCACTCATAGAATCAGCCACAAGCTTTTGTCTCTTCGCTGTAACAGCTTGAATGATCCCATTTTTGAAAATTGGAATCGTGATGATGAAGGCAGAGTTGATCTTCCCGATTAATTTCGTATTCCCGCGCTGAAGCAAACGGATTTGCGGTGCTGTTTGAAGCGCCACCATTCTTGCCATATCAAGGTCATACACACGCTCTTCAAGCGCTTGAATGCCATTACGAAGCGTATCAAGCTCCATCTGCGCAAGCTGGTTTCCACTAGCTGCTTTTTCTTCATATGAAGGAACCAATTGCTTTAATTCTTCGATTTTCATTTGACCGGCCACGACATACTTTTCAAGCTCCATATAGTATTGAATGTTATGCTCATACATTTCTTCAAGCGTCACAGTCGATTTGGTCATTTCATCTTTATATTTACTAATTTCTACATTAATTTTTTCAATCTCTGCACCGAGGGTTTGATATTTACTAAAAATCTTTTCGATCATGCTGCCGCCGCGCTTAAAGATTTTTGACAACAAACCACCCTTCGGTTCGTCAAAATCATTTTTATCAAAGCGATCCATAATCTTGCCAAGCTGCGTCAGCATTGTTCCTGAGTCAGTGACACTTGTTGAACGCATCATTGAAAGGATACGATCAGAGAACTTAGAGATTTCAACGGCCGGCTGTTTTCCGTATTCAAGAAGTTCAAGCTGATTTTTCGCATCGATCTGTCTCGCAATATTTTGCACTTCTGGTTCATTTCGAAGCTGAACGCGAATATCGTCTGCCTTCTCAATCGTGATTTCCTCTTTATCAATTGAAATGATGTCATTTCCGTTTGTATTTGTCATAAGCTTTGATCTCCTTATCGGTTTTTAATGGATTGAAATAACTTTCTAACGATGGACGGCTCTTTAAACTCCTGGTTCATGACCATCTCATCAAGCCAATGGGTATCAAATAATTGGTCATCGATATACCGTTCGATACACTGATATCCCGCCGGATGATATACGAAGAGATCCACACCCATTTCATTTAGGAAAATCAGGGCGGCCGCATCAGAGCGAGTCAGCTCACCATTATATTCCGTATGGTATAAAATCACTTTCGGTACGGTTTGTGCGTAATCAAAGGTTTGAATCAGTTCAATGAGATCCTGGCTTAAATGCAGAACCTGCTTGAATAAATAAATACGGACATCTAATTCGGTTTCATTGCCTTCTTTTAATAGCTTCGGATGCTGACAGATTCGAGATATCGCCTCTGCAATCGCACGCTGCGTACCCTCATATAGATGAGAAAACTGCCACACATTGCTTTTCATTAATAAGTCAGGATCAATCTCTCCAGCAGAAGAAAGTGCATGCTGATAATGAAATTGATAATTCGATGTCACTTCTTTCGTAAAAGGAAAATGGCGAATGGTCTTCGTCTCTTTCCCTTCCATTAACGTGTGAATGCGATCCCAGTATTCACGCTTGTCTCGTGTGACACCCATCATTTTCGCAAAGAGATTTGGAATCTGTATCGTGTCCCGGTCTGCTTTGAAATTGGGGCGGATAAAGGATCGTTCCTTTGCAATTAAAAACAGCTCATCATACGTGGTCTTGAGTGTAATGGAATGAGGAGTATGATCTCTGAATTGCCACGGCTTATAGAGCATTGAATCTTCCGTGTGAAGCACCTCTTCAAGCTCTCTTGTCGAGCGGTACGCCACCGTTGATTTCCTCTCAGGCTTTTCAGCAGGGAACGGCTCAAGCTTTGAAGTTCCCGGGTACTGATCAATAAAAGTCAGCTTTTCTTCTGGATCTAATTCGCGGAACGAATCCTTGCCTTCTGGATGAAATAGGACAACATCACAGCCAATCAGCATGACATAGTAAAGAAAATAAAGCTGACTTTTATTCGCCTCTCCATACCAAATAACAGCCGGCATTTTTTCTTCGATATTGACTTCCTTCAGCCATGGACCTAGATGATTATTTGAAAACTTCACAACATCCAGCAGGACCCGGCGGAAATCAGGATGCTGAAATCCACCCTCGTGCAGCTGCTTGAAATGCTCAAACACCTTGATCAATGAAAGACGGATATGCCGGTTCATCACAGGGTTTGGATGGCGTACAATCAGCTGTTCACCATCTAAAAAAGCCACAAAGCGATTTACGGACAATCCCTTTTCTTCTTGGTTAATCAAATGAATACGCTGCAGTGCTTGAAAATGCTCCGGCTCAATATGGCGATTGAGTGTTTCACTTAAAATATGCATGCCGTCTGTTTCGTATAATTCATGTAAATAAATAAAATAATCGGTTGCATCATGCGGAGTTCCAAGGACCCGGGCGGCGAGACGCGGCAAGGACAACGTATGCTCGTCCTTTACATAACCGTCTCTTTCAGGGAGCGGCTTTTTCAGCACGTTTTTCCAGGCTTCCTGCTCCGCCCGTGTATGGGTGACATTGATTTCTTTATAACTCACGCCGCTCCTTCCTTTCTCCTATATTTTCTCGAAAGCTACTACTATCATATCATTCAGCCTTCTACTTCTGCTATCGAATCGAAGGCTTTTTTACGTTCATCATATGCTTGATGACACAAGCGGTGATTTCATCTGCTGCGGCCATGCCAGATGCTGCTGTCGGCTCAAGTTCTGGATGAAAGCCGAGAACTTCTCCATGTCTTGGGGCAAAGCCCATATCTGACTGACGAATGAGCCTCGCATCTAACAGGGAATCACCCGCACCATAGACGTATTCTAGCTGCAGCCTGTCCTTTAGAAAAGCAACAGCATCCCACTTATTAAGCGGCTGGGGAATAAAATAAAGCTTCCGTCCCTGAAGAGAAACCTGCCAGCCTCTCTTCTCGCCCCACAGCTTCAATTCAGCAAGCGGAATGTGAGATAGATACTCCTCTTTCATAATCAAATAAAGGAATCTTCCCTCTGCTGTACGGGTACGCTTCACCCATGCCGCAACTGGAAGCTCGGAGATCGCCCTCAGCATCTCTCTGACTGGCATACACTCCCTAAGTCTCTCATCAACAATGGCCTGCCAATCCTCAAGCGGCTTGCCATGATGAAGAATACAGCCCCCGTTTGTTGTGACAGCATACTCCGGTTTAAGCTCTTGCTCAAAGAAAGTGATTCGTTCATACTGTGCAGTTGTTCTTGTCGTCACTGGAATGAACCAGCCTGATTGATGAATCGTCTGCAAAGATTTTTTCGTTTTAACAGACATATAGGAAAGCGGCCGTTCGTCCAGCACCTCAACTAAATCGTACTCTCCTTCATACGCATACTGCTCAAGCACTCGATGTGAGTAAATCAGCGTCCGGTCTAAATCACTGGCAAATGCATATGTCTTCATGACGTTTGCTCCAGCGGACGAATTAATCCACAGCACGTGTAGGACATATTGGCATATTCAATGACAGGAACACCTCTGTCCTCAGCCAAAAGCAAAATATGCTTCAGCTTCTCCTGAGATCCAGGCTGAATTAAGATTTTCCACGGGATTCTTCTAAGCAGCACGCGGGTCGTCTCACCAACACCCGGCTTAATCAAATGGGTATTTTCAATTTGAAACTCCTGACCGATTGCTTCAATGGATGCCATTCCCCGCCAATCTGCCGGCGTCCCCTGCGTAAGGATGGTTTCTGCTTTCTCTTGTACATTTGGTTCAAGGCTGGAAAATGCTTCTTCAATCGTATCCACATACAGATTGGACACATCCTCATCGAGCAGCTCTTTATAATACTTTGCCCCATGGAAATCATCGGCATTGATCCAGCGGTTGTTTAGTACCGTACGACTGACAAGTCCAGACACCGTCGAATTCAGGCAGGCACTTGGAATGAGAAAGTCCTCTCTCGTTCCGTATACATGTGTACAATAGCCGGGGTCTGCCAGCACAGCCAGCTCACTCGAGAGACGTACACCATACTTTTTTTCAAAATCAAAAACAGCTTTTTGGAGCTCTTTCGAAATCGCACCTTTTCCAGTCCATCCATCGATAAAAGCAATTTCAAAACCTGGATGTTCTTTCAGCATATAATGCAGTGCATTCTCGTCTATTCCGCGGTCGCGAATAATAGAGATGCTGTAATGAGGCAGATCGACACCATACGTCTTTCGAATATATCGTTTGATCAGCACCCCGATCGGTGTCCCCGCACGCGCCAAACTGCAAAGCACGGTTTGGAAGCCTCGCTTCTTCACAATCTGTTCTGCTACAACAGCTACTGCTTCTGCTACCTTTTCCTTACTTTCTTCAAGAGATTGATAGAATAAAGTCATATAAGATGCCGTTGGTTTGTACTCAATTGGCAGCATTTCTGAATAATGTGCACCGCTCTGAATTGAACGCTCCCGCTCTTCTGTACTTTTCTCCATCTCAATAGAGGATAAATCTTTGAGTAAGAAGGTTACATCCTGCTCTGGATAGCTCCCCATCTTTGTATACACATTAGCCATTCACCTTCACCTCGTCTGATAAAGTCACAATATGCACATGCTTCACATGCCGCTCAGCAAATAAGTGAACAAGCGGAAGCAATGCCTCCTGAGAAACCTTTTTCTCAAAAAAGAGAAATACATCATCATATTCACCTTTTGGAATGTTGTACACGTAGTGCTGAATTCGGGCATCCTCTGGATTCATAAAGGTAAACCCATTTTGGACAGCGTATCCATCCTTTTCGACTGGGTGAATAGGACTTCTCGTTGTTGAATGAAAGAGAACACCTTGCCCCATGTGTGCAGACAGTCTCATCGGCACATACATCAGCTCACCTGTCCCTAAGCAGAGTGTTTGTTTTCCTTTGCGTTCCTGCCGCAGCCTCAATCCCGCTTCAGCAGCTGCTTGGTCGAGCGCTTCCGTATCTGCTGCCTTTAAACCAAAACGGCCCGTTTCATGTATATATGGCGAATGACCCGCCGAATTCGCTGCATGAGAAAATGAATACGGCACTTGCTTAAAGAAAGATTGAAGAGAGTGAAAAGAGAGACTTGGCTGATTCTCTTGCTCCGCAATCTCATACGAATAAGCTGGCTCATCGAGCGTTTTGCCTCGAAAAATCATCTGCCCTTTTAATAAAGACAATGATGTAATGTGAATTCCAAGCTCTTCTTCAAGCTGGCACATGGCTTTCTCATGCTCCTCCGTCCGCCAGTCCAAAATGGAAAGAATGGTATAAGAATGCCTCGGGTACTTTGCATGAAGGTCACGAATGATGTTGATATTTGTACGGCCTGTCGTGACTTCATCATCTACTAACACGATGGGGCGGTCTGTGCGAAGTAATGCTTCGTCTGCATAACAAAGCTGATCTGTTGCATGCGAATGTTCTTCTTCAAATACCAATGACGGATCAAGACCCAGCAGCTGTTCACGTGTCGTATGAATGTATGATGCGCCTTCTATCACATCATACACACCATGTCCAAGGGCTGTTGCCGTTTCCGCAAAGCCGATGACGACAGGCACATTGCCAGCTGAAAGCTTTTCTTCTTTGAGTGTTTCATAGGCTGCCGTTAACACCGTGTGATCATCCGTCTTGAGTGCCTCGACGATAAGATCTTGGTGCGGGGGCGTCTTTCCCGTTTGCGCTTTGGCATATGCCATCGCTAAAAGACCCGAGACAAGAAGCGGTTTTACTGGATGAACAGGAATATGCTTTCCAAGCACCTTACTAACGAATAAAAAGGCTCTTTTTTTGTTCACCCTTGCCGCCATCTCAAAAAGATGCTCTTTTTCCAGCTGGAGCGCACCTTCTTTGAGGTCAAGCTCAACCTCCATATGTTCCAAGATGTTCAGCGTATGCCGCTTCTGATTCTGTGAGTATGTCGATATAGCTTCTATTTTCATGAAACACCCCGTAAATGTCTGACTTAATTAATATGTGCTCTGCCCACCTGTAATGGGGCTTCGTTTCATTCATCTTATTAGAAAAGGCACTCTTCATCACGCCAACTGTACCGTCAGCATGTTCCAGAATGCTTAATGCATCCAAGTACTCTTCCTTTGTCACAACGTACATGCTTTGCACTGGCTTGAGATGTGTTGGATGGATCACTGTCTTTCCATGTATGCCGTTGGCTACATCGAGTCTTGTCTCTTTGAGTAAACCTTGTACGTCATCGAATTCAGATAAGGACAGCTCACCGCCCTTAGAAAGCGCACGGATGAATGGTTTTTGTTCCTTTCGCGCAGAGCCAAAATGCTCCCATACAGCACCTGATACAACAAAGGAACGGCCAAAATAATTGATAATATCTGTGATCAAATCAGCAATCAATCTGATTTCATAAATGGTGGTGTCGCGATCACGGCGAATGCCATATAGGCCGCAAAGATCCGTTGCCCCAATACGAATATTCAAAATATATTCTTCATCATTCAGCATGATCTGCTTTAACTCAGACAGCACCGTATATCTTGTTTCTTTTTCTAATAAATCGGGTGTTTCCAAAATGGGCATACCGTACAGCGTTGTCTTCGTTTGTGCGGACGCCTGTTTCAAGCTGTCCAAATAATCCTTCGCATTATGAATAGAACACTTTGGAAATACAAAACCCGTCAATAAACGAAGAGATGAACCAAGCAAAGCTGCCATTTTGAGCAGCTGCTTCGGCGAACGAACCCGGATAAATAAAAGCGGCATTTGTTCAGCCATTTCAGGTGTATGCGTTAATTTGTCCGACAGTTTGGCGAGTTGTACCACTAGATTCTGTTCAGCCATTTCCACTTCTTGATCACCGATGGCATCCTCTAAACAAAATACAACAGAGCAAAGCGCTTCATATTTCTGCGACAGCAGCATGTCTGCTATATCCTGTCTTGTCGCAGGCATATACAAAGTAGCACCTAATGCATGCGCAAGTACGTGCCTTGGCGTCATCAAATGCATCGCCCCCGGCCGTTTGAAAAAAATATCGCGCTGCCTCGCCTCTGATAAAAACTCAAAATACCGCATGCTGTGCCACCTCCTGTTGTTGAGAGAAATCGAACAAATGACTTGATGATTCAAAAAAGGATGGAGCCGCTAATCAACTCCATTCCTTTTTGATCGTCCTATTCTTCTTTTGAAGCCGCAGCTTCGTTTGTCACTTCTTGATGTTTCTTCTTATTGATTTTATGAACAATAAACGTTCCGATAAATGCTAGGATAATAATCGCAAAGAATACAAGATGCGGGATTTCAATGTGAGCAGCACTCAAGCCCATTTTGATCGCAATGATCCCGATGAGAATAAACGCTGTATTCTCGAGCTCTGGAATACGGTCAATGAGAACAAGGAATAACTGCGCGACTGTACGCATCATGAGAATTCCAAGCATTCCGCCTAATAGTAGAATCCATACTTCCTCAGATACAGCGAATGCTGCAAGAATACTATCAACCGAGAAGGCAAGGTCCATAATTTCAACAGAAATAACGGTTGCCCAGAACACACCAAAGACACGAACCATCCAGCCTTCTTTTTTCAGTTCCTTCGCTTCATCATCGCCGTCACCTAACCAGAAGTGCTTAATAACAAGCCATGCTAAGTAAGCAGCTCCGAGGACCTTAATCCACCAGAACTTAATAAGCAGCATTCCTACGCCAATGAATAGAAAACGGAAGAAATAAGCGCCAATTAATCCGTAGGTTAATGCCTTTTTACGCTGCTTTTCTGGTAAATGTTTCACCATTACAGCTAATACAAGTGCGTTATCTGCAGATAACAATCCTTCAAGCACGACAAGCGTCCCAATAAGCCCCCAAGAGACAGGGTCTGTTAATACCTCTGCCCACATATGCCAATCAAAAAACGAGGCATATGTATCCAACATATGTTTCAAAATGTCCAACTGGTTTTCCTCCTATAAGTGTAGAAGCATCAGCAGGCTTTCGCCTGCTGCTATTCTTGATCGCTGTTTCTTTCTCACTTAGGAAAGGCCCTCATATGAGCTTTTGACAGCACCTCTTGAATTGATTTGTTTCTCTTATTTACACTTCTAACCCATAATTTTGACAAAGAGCTGCAAGTCCGCCAGAGAATCCGCTTCCGATCGCGTTAAACTTCCAATCACTTCCGTGTCGGTACAATTCACATACCACAACAGCTGTTTCAATTGAGAAGTCTTCGCCTAAATCGAAGCGAATCAATTCTTCCCCGCCCTCTTCATTTACAACACGAACAAATGCATTAGAGACTTGTCCAAAATTTTGGCTGCGCGCCTCTGCATCATGGATCGTAACTGTAATTCCGATACGATCAATGTTAGCAGGAATTTTCGAGAAATCAACGAGAATTTGCTCGTCGTCTCCATCTCCTTCACCCGTCCGGTTATCACCTGTATGAGTGACACTGCCGCTCGGATGCTGAAGGTTATTATAGAACACAAAATCTGTATCTTGCTGACAACGATTGTTTGCATCCACCAAGAAAGCCGAAGCGTCCAAATCAAATTCGGCTCCGCCAGAATATTTATTCGTATCCCAGCCAAGACCGATCATCACTTTCGTCAGCCCTGGGTTGGTTTTGGTTAAATCGACACGTTGTCCTTTTGAAAGCTGAATCGCCATATTCGTATCTCTCCTGTCTTTGAAAATAGGAAGTTATCGTTATCCGATATCTAAGCCAAAGTCCGTTGCAATGCGGGCAAGACCGCCTTGATAGCCTGATCCGACAGCTGAGAATTTCCATTCCCCGCCATGACGGTATAATTCACCTACAATAATGGCTGTCTCAATTGAGAAATCCTCCGCCAAATCGTAGCGAATGAGTTCTTCATTCGATGCTGCATTTAAAATACGTACATATGCGTTAGACACTTGTCCGAAATTTTGACTGCGTGCTTCTGCATCATGAATCGTAATGACAAATGAAATCTTCTCAATACTTGCTGGTACAGCTGCAAGGTCAACATTGACCTGCTCGTCATCTCCGTCCCCTTCGCCAGTGCGGTTATCGCCTGTATGTACGACACTTCCGCCTCCGCCAGTTGTTTGGTTGTAAAAGACAAAGTCAGATGGAGAGCTTGCTTTACCTGCCGCATCTAAAAGGAATACACTTGCGTCTAGATCAAAGTCATGTCCGCCGTCATACTTATTGACGTCCCAGCCAAGACCGACGACTACTTTTGTTAAACCCGGATTCGTTTTTGTTAAATCAATTTTTTGACCTTTCGCTAAAGAAATTCCCACTAGGAACCTCTCCCTTCTGTTTAAATATAGTTTCTCGTAATATCGGCAAGCTTCGCATCATTTGTACCATTTCCAAGCGCCGCAAACTTCCACTCATTCTCGTGGCGATAAAGTTCTCCGACGATTAACGAAGTTTTTCCTGCATAGTCATCTTTTAAATTATATTTCACTAATTCTTGATTGTTTGAACGATCAACGATGCGAATGTAAGCATTTTGAATCATACCAAAGTGTTGGTTTCTTCTAAGGGCATCATAAATGTTGACGACAAACACCAATTTATTCACATTACCCGGCACCTTGCTCAAGTTGACGAGGACTTGTTCATCATCTCCGTCTCCTTCACCAGTCAGGTTGTCACCTGTATGCTCCACACTGCCGCATTTGCTTTTTAGGTTGCCAAAATAAATCAAATCTTTATTTTCCGTAAACTTATCATTTTTCAGCATGAGCACTGAAGCATCACAGTCAACATCAGCGCCGCCTCCGCCGCCAAACAGCTTCCCTAAAAATCCGCCGCCTTTTGATACAGGGTCCCAGCCAAGTCCAACAAGAATATTCGTTAGCCCTGTTTTCCCTTTTGTTAAATCAATACGTTGACCTTTTTCTAATGTAATCGCCAAATCAATCACTCCTCCAGCATAATAAAAATCTATTTATTAAGCGATGGACCCTATTAAAATCATCATACATGAAAATTCGACAAAATTCATGAAATGACATTGGAGCCTCTTACTCTTTTTTCTATTTACTAGTATATACGATCTATGTTCAAGATAGGTTTCAAACACTTTATATTTTTTTAACGAAAGATGCACATTGGAAATGGTTCATGTCGTTAATGAAGTGTTTCATGTGAAACATTGTCGAAAGTTCCCGATGAACAGCTCTTGCTGATAAGGAGTGTATTGATGTGGTTTCATATGTCGATATAGAAAAGATAAAAGCAAAGGATAAAAGGATAAACCCTTTCGTTTCCTTCCACCTATGGATTTCTTTATACTTATATTCAGCATGTTGATGAAAGGATGTTGATGATGCCATCACTTCATATATTAGATCAAGTCGCCATTCCTAAAGGTCAGACAGCGCAGGAGACATTGATTCACACAACGCAGCTGGCTCAGCTGGCTGAAACGCTTGGATATGAGCGCTATTGGTTTGCTGAACACCACAGCACAAGAGGGCTCGCTAGTACAGCGCCTGAAATATTAATGGCTCATATTGCGGCTCATACATCGACCTTGCGTACCGGATCTGGCGGCATTTTACTTCCTCAGTACAGTCCTTTTAAAGTAGCAGAGGTCACGCGGCAGCTTGAAGCCCTTTATCCTGGACGGATTGAGATTGGTGTCGGCAAATCTCCGGGCGGGATTGAAAGGACGAGACTCGCTTTGACGGACGGCGTGCATAAAGACCTGTCTCAGTTTGACCGCCAGCTGAAGGACCTTCTTTTTTACTTATCAGACAGCCTGCCTTCTGGCCATCCGCATGCAGGCGTGAAAGCTGCTCCGCTTGTTGATGCTCATCCGCCGGTTTGGCTGCTTGGGCTGGGAGAAAATAGTGCCATGCAGGCGGCGGAGCTTGGAATCAACTATATTTTTGGCCACTTTATCCATCCTGCACGCGGCACACAAGCATTTGAGACGTATCGATCACACTTTTCTCCATCCGTCTTTTCCAGCCAGCCACAATCTATGTTTGCCATCTTTGTCATCTGCGGTGAAACCGATGAAGAAGCAGACAGGATCGCCAGCAGTACAGATTTATGGCTGCTGCGTGTTGAAAAAGGACTGGACAGCCGCGTTCCTTCTATAGAAGAAGCAAATGCCTATCACTACACCACACAGGAAAAGAAAAAAGTGCTGCAAAACCGCCAGAGGATGATTGTCGGCTCGAAGGAAACGGTGAAAGAGCAATTACAGATCTTGATGGACCGCTACCAAACGGATGACATCATGATTCTGAACAATTCCTTTGATCCGATTGAAAAACAACGTTCCTTCAAGAGAATAGCAGAATTATTTTGAAGCCAGCTTTCCAGGCTTCTTTTTTACATTGTCATAAAAAATGGGAAATGTAACATCAAGATGTCAAAATCCTTCCGTCTGTCATCTGATCGCAAATGTGTCTTCTAATCGTTAGCGAACTGTAAACGCATAAGAGGTGTACCTTTTATATAGTAGAGGTACATATTCAATGACCGGTTTACGCCGCTGAGAAAGAAGGAGATGACAGACATGAAAAAGAGACTCGATTGGGTAGATGCAGCTAAAGGAATTGGCATTCTGCTCGTGGTCATGGCGCATGTGCCTATTCCAGATTCGCTCAAGCAATTCATTTACTCTTTTCATATGCCGCTTTTCTTTTTACTATCAGGCATGATGTTTCGATCATCCTCATCCCCTGCTCTGTCATTTATTCAGAAAAAAGCCAAAAGCTTACTCTTGCCCTATCTCTATTTCTCCATCATTACGTATGTATTTTGGTTCTCCGTTACCCGCTTCTTCGCATTCAAGGGACAAACGGATATTGATCCCTTCGTTCCGTTTACAGGTATTTTCATATCCAATGCAGATGAAGCAAGACTCACACATAATCCAGCGATTTGGTTTTTAACAACGCTCTTTTTAGTGGAAATTTTATTTTTCTTTATGCATCGTCTTTCAAAAGGAAAAACCGCCGTGATCTTGCTGACTGTTCTTTGCGGAGGTGCTGGATATGCCTCTACCTTGCTTTTAGATCAAAGTCTTCCTTGGAACGCCAATGTCGCCTTGACGGCTGTTGTGTTTTATTCAATTGGATTTTTAGCAAAGCAATGGTTTGTGGAATTAAAAACAGATCCAACCCTTCTGTTATGTACAGGTCTGCTTGTGCTGACGGCTTACATGCAGAGCTTTAATTCACGGATCGATATGCGCGTCAACGACTACGGTGATCTCTTTATTTTCTATGCATGTGCTCTACTCGGTTCAGCTGCCGTGATTTATTTAAGCTTTAAATTGAAAACTTCCCCTATTTTGACGTATCTAGGGCGAAATTCTATTGTCATTCTTGTCTTGCAGTTTGCCGGCATCGATATCATGAAAGCATTTGTTTTTTATGGACTTGGTATCAATATTGCTGATACAGCACAGCTCTCTTGGACACTTTTTTATACGATCGGCACATTGCTGCTCATGGTGCCATGTATCTCCTTCCTGAGCAAGTATCCGATGCTGCTCGGCAAAACAGCCAAAGCCGCACAACGCTACGGACAAAAAACATCCGCCGGATGAACAGGCGGATGTTTTTTGGATTAATCATTAATTTGAGAAGGATAAAGTGTCATTCCGCCATCCACAAATAAGGTGGTGCCTGTGATATATGCCGCTTCCTTAGAAACGAGGAATGCAGCAGCGGACCCAATCTCCTTCGGTTCACCAAAGGTTCTCATCGGAATTTTCTCAAGCTGCTTTTGTTTTTTCAATTCATCCTGTAAATCATCATTCGATTCGGTTGCCATGGTACCCGGCGCAATCGCGTTGATTCGAATACCTGCTTCGGCATAATCAAGAGCCAGCGTCTTCGTCATCATATTCATTCCGCCCTTTGAAGTGGAATAATGAACGTTGAATGGGCGCGGAATTTCCTGATGGACACTGGAAATGTTTAAAATAGACCCTTTGATGTCATGCTCCATCATATAGGCGAGCGCAGCCTTTGCGCCTAAAAATGCACCTGTTATGTTCACATCGATGACGTTTTGCCATTGCTCCAGCGTCATCTCATGCGGCAGCGCTTCTTCGCCGTTGAAGCCTGAATTATTGACGAATACATCTACTGTACCGAAATGCTCCAGTGCTGTATCCATGATGGCTTGGATGCCTTCCTCTTTGGAGACATCTGCGTGTACTTTCACCGCCCCACCTCCGTGCTTCTGAATGGCTTGTACGGTCTCTTCAGCTCCATCTTCATCGCCTTTATAGTTCACAACCACATTCATTTCCTCTTGTCCAAACCGCAATGCGATCGCTTGTCCAATTCCTTTTGAAGAGCCTGTGACAATGGCTGTTTTCCCTTTTAAATCTTGATACATCTTTATTTCCTCCATTCACGTGCTTCATCTTGTTGATACACAATGGTTACCCATTTTGGAAAAAACAAAAACACAACCCTCTGTATTCGTACTCTAAGAGGATTGTGCGTTTCATCAAGCTAAAAGGTATTATAGACATTTTCACACGTTTCGGCGGTTGGCTGATAAAAGCAATGCGACTTATACCTTGCCACAAACGGCTGATTGTACCAAGTCGCCGGACAATCGCCAGGCGGTTTAAAATACCAAAGGCTGAATTTTGCCGGCCAAAAACGTTCTCCGTTAATATTTCTCCGCGCAAGTGTTTTTTCCGTTTCTCGTGCTCGTTGATAAAAGTAACCATGCGTGACCGCTTCGAATGCATGCTCCTGATAAATCATTTGTGGAATCGTACGCAGCCCTTTAAAGTCAGAGCAGTTGGCACGCAAACGATTGATGCCCACGTTTCCTACGAGCAGCATCCCTCGCCTCCCTTCACCTTCTGCCTCTGCTCTCAGCAGTCTGGCCATTAAATCAATATCAGAGCTTGTCGCTCTTACCACTGCCATATATCCACCTCCAGTTCGTTTCTCTTTTATTTTATGTAGTGTTTCTGTGTAGATGACTGCCATTTTTACATGAAAAAGCATGTTCAGTGTCGGCAGCCTGTCTAAATTTGCTGGACATGTGTCTCGCTGCCAACAACACTCAAACCAAGTGACCATATACATAACAGGAAGAAATATTCATTACTATATACTCATTTACAAGTCATAAAAATCCTTCTAATTGCGACATCATCTTCAAAAACAGTCATTTGAACCTATTCAATAATCCGACTCAAAACCTTAAAATATAAAATGTTGAGTTTCTACAGGAGATATCAAATAATAAATTACAAGTTTCTCCTCTCAACTTAGTGTCATTTTTACTACTTGAAGCCAATCAACCTCTGAAACGCACTGAGGTATTGACAGTACTTTCGCTTCATTCTACAGTAAAAAACATACAGTATTTTTCTTTTTGTGCAAAAAGAATGATATGAACTACAGCTTTTCAATGAAATTCACCATAAACCCGAGGAGGAAAACACGCCATGTTTAAAAAGAAATTATCCCTGTTTCTTCTGATCTTGTGTGTCACTGTTGTCGCTGCTGCTTGTAGTGGTGGAAAAGACAAAACAGCTGCGAAAGAAAACGATACCAAAAAATCTCTTGATGCAGCAGAGGTAAAGGTAGAAAGTGCTGAGTACACATTACCACCTCAATACGATACATCTGTACAGGATGATCAGTATGTACTAAAAGTGAATGTATCTGTAAAAAATATCAGCAAAGAGCCTCTCAATGTTGATAAAAGCAACTTCACGCTTTACCAAGATGACGCACAGGTATCTACGATCTCTCCAGATGACTACAACGAAGTATTATCTTCAAGCTCTTTAAATGCAGACAAAGTCACAAAAGGCGGTCTTTTCTTTGTTGTTGATAAAGAAAAAGACTATCAGCTTGTGTACACAGAGCCAGGCAGTGGTTCTAAAAAAGATGACAAAACACTAGAGTTCGATATTAAAGGTAAAGACTTAATGAAAAAAGCAGATACACTTCAAGCATCTGCAAAAGCTCTTTCTTCTTATATTGATGTAATGATTTTTGGTAAGAAAAACGACGATTTCGAAAAACTAACAGGTGATAACAAATCAACTGTTGTGAACGAATTTGATAAATCATTCAAGCAAGGCTATATCACTTCTTCTGGTATTTCTTCTAGCTCAGCGAAGGACGAAAACCTTGATAAGCTTTTAAAAGCAGTGAAAGAAACATTAGCTGAAAAATCAAAAGTATCAACCAAAACAAAAGCGATCAGTGGTGATAAAGCTGTCGTGACTGTCACTCTTACACCAATCGATGCAAGTCCGCTTGTCGATCGTTTGAAAGAGAAAGCGACTGAGTTCTACAGCAAAAACCGTTCAGCTTCTTATGATGAAGCGCAAAAATACTTACTTTCGATTTACCCAGATGAGTTTAAAAAATTAGGACCATCATCTTCTGAAGAAACAGTAGAAGTCAACATGAAGAAAAATGATATCGACCAATGGAAACTTGATTTGAACGATTACAAAACAAGCTCTTTAGTTGAGAAATTCATCAAGAACTAAAGGAAAACCCCCGATCCCGGGGGTTTTTTCTTAATTTAATTCGGTTGTTTCCTATATTTGATTCCGAAATACAGACAAGAAAGCAAGAAAATCGCCAGCCACACCCACTGGATATCCACCATAAATATAGTAATGGCTGCTAATATAGTGAGATCGAGCTTTTTTCATATCGCGAACATTTTATAAAGATGAATTCCTCTTTTCAGCTTCATATTCTTTAATGATCTCAATTGGATCAACCGCATCTTCCTCTTGTGCGTATTCCTCTATATAAGGAGTTGTTAATTTTTCAAACCTTTGCTCATCGTCTACTAAAGCAATATAGACATCATATCCCTCATAATCAGAAGGGAATAACGTTGCAGTAGAACTACCGGTTTCTAAAGCCTTGTCTATTGCATTTCTTAATTCTAATAAACCTACCCTGTTTCCCAAAATAAAGGCTTCAAAATGGTGTGTTTGCTGAGCATATATATTACATAGTCCTAACACATCATCGTCATCTGTTTGATAAGACCTACCCGAATTTCTTTATTTGGCAAAATTATGATAATTATATCATTTCCTCTTCCATCATGCTATCGCGAGCCTCTTTTATATGAATCTCTGAATATAAAAAAACTTGCAGAACATATCTGCAAGTTTTTCTTTATTTCGCAAGCATCCATTTCTCTTTCATAAACAAGCTTCTGACGATGACAAACAGGATGACGACTGCCAGTGCCGAGGAGCCGAGTGTCAGGGCGATGGACATTGGATCAATGATCCCAAACATCAATTGCTTACACAGCGCATGAATATTAAGGAATGGGATGGCAAAGTAATACGTATCTAGCTGCGTAGCACCTGCTCTCATGGTAAAGAACATTGGGAGCACACCTAGTGTAATGATCATGGACATGTACGACTGCGCTTCTTTGACTGAGCCCGACATCACACTGAGCAGTAATTCAATCATGGATACCATGAAGGAGAAGATGATAAGCGCCGCAAACATGACGCCGATAATGCTCCACATTTGATCACCAAAGTTCAGAGCTTGCTTCAGCTTTTCTGTAAAGAGCAAAGTGGATAGAAGCAGCATCCCGATCGCCACAATCCCACTTAAAATACCGAACATGGAGACAGCGAGCCATTTTCCGATGAGAATCTGGAGTCTGCTGGCCGGTGTCAGGAATAAGGCTTCAATTGATTTTCGGTCTTTTTCACCTGCTACAATATCAAGCGCAGCCGGCAAAGCTCCTGAGATGACGGAGGTTACCAAAATCATCGGAAGGAGAATCGACAACAGCATAGCGGTCACTCCATTTTCCCCTTCATCACCTTCTTCTACATCAACGGATTGCACTTCAAATGGATGAATAACGGACGTGTCGATTTGATCCGCTGCTAAACGCTTCTCGACTACTTGGTTTTGATACTGCTCCAGCAATGATTGCAGCATTTGAACCGTGATCACCGAATCATCATCTGTCGTATATCCATGAATTTTAATGGCGAATGGCTTTTGATGCTTGAGCATATCACCTGCTTCTTTCGGCATTTCCAGGTAAGCATTTGCCTTACCATCCTTGACGGCTTGCTGCGGATCATCAAATGTTTCAAGGTTTAGGTTTTTGACCTCTTTGATCATTTGGTTCATTTCCGCTGGAAGCTGTTCATTGATGGCGACTGTATAGGCTTTATCCCCTGGATCTGCAATCATGCTTTCATAAAAGAACACCAGCCCAAGCATCGTCAAAAGAGGAATCAGTACAGTTAAGAGCAACGTTTTTCGATCCCTCAGCGCATCTGTCATTTCTTTTAAAAAGACGGTTTTCCACATTATGAAATCCCCCTAGCGAGCTTCGACATAAAGATATAGTTCAAGTCTTCACTTTGTTCCTGTGCATATAATTCTGGAAGTGTCCCTTTGTACACAAGCTCTCCTTGATGAATCATCATCACACTGTCGCAAAGCTGGCTGACTTCTTCCATGATGTGGCTTGAAAAGAGGATCGTTTTATTTTGCTGTTTGAGCTGATGAATAAAATCTCTGAAAATATTACTCGACGTGATATCTAAGCCTGTTGTCGGCTCATCAAATAAGATAATGTCAGGATCATGAATTAACGTTCTGGCAATCGCCACCTTTTGTTTCATTCCTCTTGAGAATCCTTTCACCTTGCGATCCATATATTGTCTCATTCCAAAACGCTTTGCCAAATCCTCTATTCTTGCTTTGATTTCATGCTGATCTAAGCCATATAATTTGCCAAAGTATTCAAGGTTTTCTCTTGCCGTCAAACGGTCGTAAAGCCCCGTCTCTCCGCCAAACAAGACACCAATTCGTTTTTTCACTTCTGTTGCTTCTTTCACTGTATCAAAGCCTGCGACAGTGACTGTTCCGTGTGTAGGCTCTAATAATGTGGCTACGGCGCGCAATAATGTCGTTTTTCCTGCACCATTTTCTCCTAGGATGCCAACGACTTCCCCTTCCTTCACGGAGAACGTCATGTGTTTCATCGCTTTCACGACTTTTTTCTTATCTTTAAACCAGCAGCTGCAATCGCTGAGAGTAATCATTTGGTTCGCCCCTTTCAACTTTACTTTCTAAGTCTATGATAGAAAAAATAATGCCTGCCTGATATAAAAATGTCGCGAAACGTCCTTTTTCTGTCTTGAAATGATCTATTTCAAAAAAACAAATGGTAAAATAGACAAATAATAAGAATAGTCATAGGTGATTTTTATGATAAAAGTAGGTCTCGTCGATGATTACCGAGTAGATTTAGAAAAGCTGCACGCCATTGTAGGCAGGATGGAGGCTGTGGACATTGTCTTTGTCACGCAGTCAGCAGAGGATGCATATGAGAAGGTCAAAAAAGGAGACATTGATCTGTTGTTTGCTGACATTGAAATGCCTGGAATGTCCGGCTATGAATTAGCGGACCTCATTCACTCTCACGCACTGAATGTCGATGTGGTCTTTGTGACAGGAAACAGTGGATATGCGGTCCATGCGTTTGATTTGAATGTACATGATTATATTATGAAGCCCTACCAAGCTGATCGAATTGCGAAATCTTTAGAGCGTTATATGTCCACCAAGCAGGAGAAAAGCATTCATGGACGGCTTCTCATTAAACAGCAGTCAGATATTCATGTGCTGCAGAAAAAGGATGTCATTTTTGTTGAACGAACGGGCCGCTCAACAACTATCGTGACAACGACAGGAGATATTCAGACCTATCAGACATTAAACGAGTTAAAGGGCGATCTGGCTGAAAAGGATTTTATCCGATCCCACCGATCGTTTATCATCAATATTCATTACATTAAGAATTTCTCGGCGTATGCTAAAAATTCGTATATCGTGTCTTTTGAAGGTACAGATAAAAAAGCCATGATGACCAAGCAGCAATTAGAATTCTTTAAGAAATACTATTTTTAAGGAGAACGAACGTGAACGCTTTCTATCTTGGATTTCGCATTTATGCCCTCATATGGTTAGGTCTTGCGTTTCATGCAGCTGCTGAAGCCTTTCTGCCGTTAACATCCATTGTGTTGTGGCTTCTTACCTTTTGCGCGATGTGTGTTTATACATTTTTCATGTACAAAAGATTTTTGCCTCATACGAGTGGTGATGTGATATTAGGCGCTTTTCTACTCATCACCTGCGCAGGTCTTTTGCTGTTTGTAACGCAACCGAATGGGCTGACCTATCTTTTGGCGCTCATCATGATGGTGACAGTTGATATCCTCTCATTGAAGGTGATGCAGACAGAAAAACAGTTAAATGGACGGCTTCAAGAGCTCATAAAAGCAGAATCAAGAACCAACGAATTACTTCTTGAGATGCGCAGTAAACATCATGAAACAGCCAGACATTTAAATGCCTTTTCTTCGTCGAACGACGAGCGTGAGATCAAAGATTTGATTCAGCAATACGTCAAACATTTCCCATGGATGAAAGGCGAAAATGCTTATTTGGCCTCTACCCTACACTCCTTTTTGGAGCGGGCTGAGAAAGAGGACATTGCACTTTCACTAGACCTTCAAGCACCCTTTTCATCGCTTCCTTTTTCAAAGGCGGATCAGGTTAGTTTTACTGGCAACCTGCTTGATAATGCTCTAGATGCAGCGATTGAAGCGAAGCAAGCCGGAAAAGAGGGAAGCATTTCGGTCACGACTTCTATTCGGAGCGGGCTATTTTTAATCCATTGTGAAAACAGCACAAAAGGTATGGAAAAACACGTGCTAGATCATTTGTTCAAAACTTTTGGCCGCTCGACAAAAGGCGGCGATCATCAAGGCATGGGGACGTATATCATTCAACAGCTTGTTGAAAAGGCAGACGGTACACTTGATTTCACTTACCGTTCTCCAAATTTGCGGCTCGTCATCAAAATCCCTCTCACCATGTCATAAAAAAAGGTGCATAGCTGCACCTTTTTTTAGTGTTAAGAGAAGATCTTATCGATTTGATTGATTTCCTCTTCTGTTAATTGAACATCGTTTGTTTTTAGATTTTGCAGCACTTGGTCTGCTCGTTTTGCCCCTGGAATAATAGCATCAATGCCATCCTGCGCTAAGAGCCAAGCGAGTGCGACGTGTGCTGTTTCTGCATTCTTTGATTGAGCAATGGCTTTCAGCTTGTCTACTTTTTCGAGATTTGAAAGGAAAGCATCGCCTTGGAAAAGCGGGTCCTTTGCTCGAATATCATCAAATGTCGCATCTTTTGTAAATTTCCCAGTCAACAAGCCTGATGCCAATGGGAAATAAGGAATAAAGGAAATCCCATGCTCGACACAGTATGGAAGAAGATCCTGCTCTGCCTGACGTTTCAGCAGAGAATACTCCGATTGAAGCACGTCTAAGTAGCCATCTCGGTTAAAGGCTTGAAGCTGTTCAAAATCAAGGTTTGATGCACCGATTGCCCTGATTTTCCCTTCATCCTTCAATTCCTTTAATGTGCCTGCTACTTCTTCGAGCGGCGTGCGTCCATCCGGGAAATGCATATAGTACAAGTCAATATAATCAGTTTGCAGTCGTTTCAGGCTATTTTCAACCTGCTCTCTTAAGAAATCACGGCTGTTATCAAGTTCAATTTGCCCGTTTACTTCCTTATGAGCTCCTTTTGTCGCAAGGACAAGCTTTTCTCTGCCGCCTCTTTTGGCAATGATCTCACCGATTAATTCCTCTGAACGGCCCAGCCCATAAATAAAAGCAGAATCTAAGAAATTGACACCTTGATCAAGAGCCGTCTCCACAAGCTCCCGTCCAGCATCCTCACTAAGATTCGGGAATAAATTATGTCCACCTACTGCATTCGTACCAAGCCCTATCGGATTTACCTGCAAATCAGTTCGTCCAAGCGTTACCTTTTTCAAAAGCTCATCTCCCTTATCTACATAATCATCCTTATTTTCCCACGAATCATTTCCAACATTCAAGTATACCGCTCTCTAAAATCAACCTGCAGGTGGACGCGGCGAAAATAGAAGATGCGTATGATGAAGATAGACTAAAACGAAAAGGAGATCTTGTCATGACCATTCAAATTGTCATCATTATGATTATTCTGCTTTTAAGAACAGGCAAGGAAAAAGAAATCCGCCCCATCAGGCTTCTCATAGGACCGCTCATTTTATTAGGCACACTCTCTTATTCCTTTACCCAGCATATTGAAATTACGGCGATGAGCCTGCTTGCAATGATTGTCTTTGCACTCACAGGTTTTGCAATCGGGCTATGGAGAGGTAAACTATACAAAGTAACATATGATCAACAGTCGGGGCGTATCACCGCCGCCAGCTCACTCTATGGAACACTTTTTTTCATTGGAATCATCCTTATCCGGATGACAGTAGGTTCAATTGTACAGGATGGCGGTCATTCCCTGATTATTTTCGCAAATGGCCTGACATTCCTTCCAATCGGCAGTATGATCGGATTACGTTTTATTCTTTTAAAAAAATATATGAACATCAAGGCATCTGCTGCTATTAACTGACAGACAGGAGTTTTTGATATGAACCTTCAGCAGCCACTCAAGCTTTTAGGTCAAATAAGGCGAAAATTCGTATTAGGCCTTGTATTGATCTATATGTATATTCAAATGTATGAGCCCCTTTCAATAGGCGAATTGGTGTTTCGAACCTTCGTCTATTTGGTGTTTCTCCTTTGTCTTTTTCCAAAAAGCAAGCTGTCACCTAAGAAGCAATTTTCTATGCTTTTCTTAATGTGGATTCTGACACAACTCTTGTGGCTGGTAACAGGTCAGATTCAAGACAGTATTGGGCTGACCTTTTTTATGATCGGCTTTATCGCTTTTCGTTTTTCAGAGGCGCATCATCCCTATCTATTTGCTATCATCTTTTTCACCAGTGGGATCAGCTATTATGTAAACGATTTTTCTTGGAACACGGTGATCACTCTCCCGCTATTCCAGCTGCTTGTGTATACACTTGTTTTGATTTCTAGAATGCGGCGGCGTGAACAGGAATTAAAGGAAGAACACTTCGGAGAATTGCAATTGGTTCACAAGGAATTATCAGAAGCCCATGAACAATTGAAAAAGGCGCATATGGAGCTTGAAGAAGCGACCGTTCAATCTCTCCAATTTGCAGTGCTGGAGGAGCGAAGCAGAATTGCACGTGACCTGCATGACAGCATCGGACACCAATTAACCTCGATGATTGTCCAGCTGCAGTCTTTGCCCTACCGTTTAAAGCAGGAAGAACCAGAGCAGATGGAGCAGACGTTTCAGGAGCTGATCAATATTTCCAAAAATTGTCTCACCGAGGTTCGTTCTGTGGTTCATCATATGGCGTCAGATGATGCAGGTCTCGGACTTGCCGGACTTCGCAGCCTCATCAAGCAAGGAGAGATATCGGGTGAGCTTGACATTCACTTTCATACAGAGCAGCTTACGTATAAAAAATGGCCGCTCTCCGTTTCTGAACTGCTTTACCGCATTTTACAAGAAGCCATCACCAATACAATTCGCCATGCCAAGGCGACCGCGATGACCATTACACTATATAACCACCAGCATGAGCTGATGATGAACATTGAAGACGATGGATATTTGACCAGCGAAAAAGATCTTTCATTTGGCTTTGGGCTGTCAGGCATGAAGGCACGGTGTGACGCAGCAGGCGGTTCCCTCAAGACGTCCATACGCGAGCCGCACGGCTTCTGTATTCATATTCAAATTCCTATCAAGGAGGACTCCAAGGCATGACAAACCCTATTAAGATTGGCATTATTGATGATCAGCCGCTGATCCGCCAAGGATTTCGTTATATTGCAAGCGCTCAAGAGGATATTAACGTCATATGGGAGGCGTCAGACGGTCAGGAGGCGGTTACGCTTTGCTCGACCAACACTCCAGACGTACTGCTGATGGATGTACAAATGCCTGGAATGGATGGCATCACAGCAACAGAGCACATTTTAAAAAAGCATCTAGATGTAAAAGTTGTGATTCTCACGACCTTTGATACGGAAGAATACGTCTTTGACGGAATTCGTGCAGGGGCAGTCGGTTATTTGCTGAAGGATACAATGCCTGAGGAATTAATTGAGGCCATCCGCACCGCCTTTGCTGGTGAATCTGTCTTTCGAACGGCAGCCTCTGAGCACATGATGGCACGAGCTCTTCAGCAGGCAAATGATACACATCACACTCATCTGCTTCACGAATCATTCACAGAACGTGAACGCGATGTATTACAGCAAATGGCCTATGGCTTAAAGAATGAAGACATTGCTGATCAATTATTTATCAGCAAAAGTACGGTAAAAACGCATGTGCACCGTATTTTACAAAAGCTCAATGCACAAGACCGTACACAGGCTGTCGTCTTCGCCATCCGGCACCGCCTCGTGAAATAAAAACTACCTTCACTTCAAGATTTTTATACAAAAAACATTTAAAACCTAAAATAAATCTATAAATCAATACTTATTAACTAGTATATTGTGCTTATTTAATTCCTTATTTTATAGGTGATTGTGTTAAAAATGATCAAAAATAGGGACTAAAACCTATTCCTCATCATGAATGAATTTCGATAGAATGAATAGTGCAAATCGTCATTAGGATATTTTCCCCTTTAACACCCGAATATACCATTCTATCTGTTTCTTTTTTCTTAGTCAGATAGCGGGAATGAAATGACGAAAGAAAAGCAAAGGAGCATCAACTGTGAATCTTAAAAAAATAAGTGCACTCCTCATGATTTCATTCGTGATGATCATCTCTGCAGCCTGCCAGAGCTCAGCCAAATCAACCGACGCTGATCAAAAGTCAACGAAAACAGCAGAGGTAAAAGTTAATAGCTACGAATATACGTTACCAGAAGACTCAACAACTACCCTGAGAGACAATGAATTGGTACTAAAAGTCAATCTGACGATCACAAATAAAGGTGACAAAGCCCTTTCATTATATAACTCTGACTTCTCCCTTTATCAGGACGATGCCAAAGTATCTGATTTAAAATTCTACGGCAGCAAAGACCGTCTTGACCTTGGTTCATTGAACAAAGGCAAGTCACTTTCAGGAGCACTTTATTTCCTAGTAGACAAAGGGAAAAAATATCAGTTTGTTTATCAGGACAGCATCAAGAAAAACAGTGATTCCATCCAAATCGACCTAGATGGAAACAAAATACTCGATTCAGCAAAAAAGCTGGATAACCCAGCAAAAGCGTTATCCGCTTATACCGATATTATTGTTTTTGATAAAAAGAACGATGAATTCGCAGATTTAACGGGTGACAACCAATCGGATGTCGTCAATAAATACCATGAGATGTTTGTAAAGGACTTCAAAAGAAGTGCAGGAATATACGGAAATGAAGTGAGTGACCGAGATATTCTGTCGATGTACAAACGCATTCAAAACACCATGAAGGATAAAGCGAAAGTAGAAACAAGTGTGAAAACCATCTCTGATGACGAAGCAAAGGTTGTCGCTCAAGTAACAGGCATTGATGCTTCTAACTTAAAAGACAAGCTAGACAAGCAAAGAGACGAGTTTTACAACGGGAAAATCCGTTCTAAAGAAGAATTGTATAAAAAAAGCTTAAACATGTACGCATCTGAATTCGAAAAACTTCCTCCCGTTTCAAGCCCAGCTGAATATGAAGTGAAAATGAAACGTAATGGGGAGGGTCAATGGAAAATTGACCTCAACGATTATAATACTGAGCAGTACATGAGTGGTTTTATTAAAACGAGATAATCTAAAAAAAGACGCTGGCCTCTGAAGGTGCCGCGTCTTTTTTTAGATTATACTGTCGCCTCTTGCTCTTCTTTCACCGCTTTTTCGATATCTTTAAAACGGCTCGATACAGTCGACGCACTAATACCATACTTTTTCGCTACTTGTGCTTGAGATAGCGGGGCATCGCTTGCAAGTGAATGAATGTAGTATTCGATTCCGGCAGCAAATGACGCTGCTTTACGGATCACAGGTGATTTCTGATCACAGTAGGCTTTCCAAACCGTTAAAGCACCATCTGTCAGGCTTTGGTCACCGTGCTCCTTCATTCCGTCTTCAATCAGCTTAGCAGTTTCCAGCTGGACGTCACTTGCCCAGTCCATACGATCTGCCGATAGACCTGCATCGCCTTCTGTTTGAACAGGTGTCTCTGATTCTTCTACTTCTTGCTTCGCAAACATACACTTCAGCACATCAGGGAATGATTCTCTCATAAATGTGCTGCGCGCTCCTCCATTTGCTTCATATGCGTCAACAAGCTGGCGGACCTGAAGAAGAAGAGTATCTGTAAACTCTTTCGCAAACATCGTATATTGAATGAAAAACTCTGCCTTTTCTTCAAATTGAACAGGAAAACCAAGCACGAGACTTCCCTTTTCAGGCAGTACCGTTTGATCAGGTTTTACATCTACTTCAACCTTCTCCGCTGTTATCATATTCTCAAAGTAAAGAGACTCGTCCGTTTTTTCATTTAATAAAAGCAATGATGGCTCCATGTCTGTCCAAGACTGGACCACTTGTCTTGTTTTCGGACGGGTAATATCCTCTGCCTTCTTCGTCAGGAATTCTTGGAAAATGTTCTCTTTCTGATCAGTTAATGGACGGAAGAAGATGCCCCATACACTCAAATGGAAAACTGAGATTTGTTGCGTTTCTTTATCCATATCTGCAAGGAAAGAAAACTCATTAATGAATTGATTGATCGCTCTTTGATGCTTAGAAAAAGCATAATTCATTAAATCCTTTTGGACTTGTACAGCTTCCTTAAACACAAGCTCAGACGTTTGTTCTCCGCCTGATTTTTGACCACAGCAATGTTTATATTTTTTTCCGCTTCCGCAAGGGCAGAGCGCATTTCGTTTAATTTTCCCCAAAATAAAACCTCCGACATTCTAGTCTAACCTCACTATTTTAACAAACGATTGCACAGGAGGGTTTCATTTTCAAGAAAAAAGAAAAATCAGAATGATCAGTTAAATTATAAAAACACCTGAAGATCACGATAGATCATAGGAAAGACAGACTTCCTCTGTTTATTTTCTCCAATCATACCAACAGATTTTCCTCAGCTCATTCCTTCGAATAACTGCTTTGCCTCAAAATAAAAAATTTGTACGAATTTCTTTGTATTGACTCTGCCCGTCGATCCTGCGGGAGAAGATGTCTTCTGCATTTCTTTCATTCTTTGGCTGACATCGGTAAAATCGAAAAACTTCGACGCGTAGTGCTCAAACTTAGGATTTGAGAAATCTGTTAATCCTAGTGAGGCAAAATGATTCAAGGAATGATGAATAGCTCGTCTAATCCGCTGCTCCGCCGCTTTCACTTCCCGCATCACCTCTACATCGGTTGCATCATGAGCCAGTTTTCTTTCTGCTGTTTTGATAAACAGCTGCTTTAGCGGCGGGAAATTGACCTCATGAGAATTGGCTGACTGTGTTTCATGTAAGTAGATGAGTATCTCCAGTAAATCTTTAGAGCCGCTCTCGCCGACAATTCCCAGCTCAGATAAGAGGAACTCCCCAGCTTCTTTCATCGTCCTTCTCTTCGCCTCAGCGCCCGCACCTTGAGAAATCACAGGCTCTAATGGCAGCACGTGGCGAAGAGAAGCTTGTATATCGTAAATCGATTTTTCCAGCTTGATACGCTCCATGACTTTTCGAATCACACTGACGATTTCAATGCGATTGACAGGCTTATGGATATAATATTCAATCCCTAGTTCATAGGCTTCTGCCATCATCTCTTTCGCCTCTACTTGGGAAATCATAATGACCTTGCCTTTGAATTCAGGGTGGATATGGCGGATGGTTTGAATGCCATCTCTAGCAGGCATTAAAAGATCAATCAAAAGGATGTCTACTTTCTTGAGGTTCAGTGAATGTGCCTCTAATCCAACTCCGTCACCCGCTTCATCTACGACCTCTCCCAAATCCTCATCCTCAATGATTTGACCTAAAATCGAGCGTATTGCACGATCATCATCTGCAATGAAGAATCGCATACACTCACCCTCTCTGTATTAAATTTTGTATAGGAAGGACAAGCAGAAATGCTGTACCTTTTGTTTCTTTTGGTTCGATTTGAATATGACCGCCAAGCTCTTGTACCAGCTCTCTCACATAGGATAAGCCAATCCCAGTAGACGGTGTTCCAAATGCATCAAATTTGGAGGTATACCCTGGATCAAACACAATCTCTCTCATTTTTTTAGGAATCCCTGGTCCATCATCTTCAATCCGAATCTCTATTTTATCATGACTTCCTTTCAATTCGAGTGAGATCATCCCGGTATCTTTTATTGCTTCGACTGCATTGGCCATTAAATTATTAATCAGCGATAAGAAAATAAACACATGATAATCATGCAGATGAATGCCCTTTATATCAGATGTAAAGGAGATGTTTTTCCCAAGAGATAGAGCATACTTCTCTTGAATGCGGATCACAATTTGAACGAGCTCTTCCGCCTTCATATAGTCTTGCATATTTTCCTTCGAAATCAGCTTTGAAAGCCCAGCATAAATACGCTGATTATCCTTTTTCACTTCATGAATTTCTCCTGCAAGCTTTAACAGCTCCTGACTCAATTTTTTCCCTGCTTCGTGTTCATGCAGCAGACGGTAAAGCCGGTATGATTCCTGTGTAATATGCTCTGTATGTTTTAACGTTTTCTTTAAATGCACCGTTTCTTCGTATAAATTCGATATGACCATCATCATATGCTCATTTTGTTTCATGATCTGCTTTTCTCTTGATTGCGCCTCATACAGCTTCATCATATTAAAAAAACTGATCACCACAAAGCTGTGAGCAAACGCAATGAGGAACATATCGCTCAGCTTTGATAAGGTCATCGTTGTATCAAACACTAAAAATTGTACAAACAGCTCGACAAAATCAGCAACTAATTCGATCATCAAACCGATGATCCCAATGAAAATAGAGCGCTGTTTAAAGCGTCCTGTACGGACAGCAAAAAACAGGAAAGCATAAGTGAAATAGAAAAAGAAGCTTGGGAATTGCTGATAAAATGAAGAAGCTAGATCAGCATTCTGCTGAATCAAATCTAAGCCTACCCGAAAAAGCACAATAGCTGCGCCTGTTAAAAATCCCGGCAATAGCGGTCTAGATTTTCTTAAGAGTAATAAGCAAAAGAAAAACGCAGGTGCGCCAAAGCTGATGCGAAACGTCTCATTCACAGGATAAAACTTCAGCTCTCCTGCAAGCGGCACAATGACCATCATAAAAATTAAAATGAATGCGTCCTTTTTGACAAGCTGATTTAAACTCAAATGACTGACATCCCTTCCCCTGTTTGCATAGCCACAGTATACAAGGAGTCTCTTTTCTCCACAATGTACAAAAAAATAATTTTCACTGCTCCTTTTATCCTCAAAACCCTTTTTTATGACTATTCTCCGGGGCAGCAAGGTGACCTTTCAGCTATTCAGTGTTTTGAGCATTGACGACAATAATCGACAGACTGATTTTTATTTGTAAGTTTTTCTGTAGATTTACGTCAGATTGTGTAGTTTCCAAGATAAATTGAATGAACAATTTTAGTGAAACTATATGTAAGCGTTTTCTGAATTTTCACTAAAAACCCTTTTTGTTTTTCCGCCGACAATGCCTTCATTTGTACATATATTTAGGTGTAAAGGAGTGGTGCAAGCAGCGCATGACAAGTTCTTTGAAGATGTGTAACATGTTTTCGTGCCTATTTGATCGCATTTTTTGTCATCCGCCAATTCAATAGGGTACTTTTTGATTTTTGATTGGAGGAATCGTATGAAAACAGCAATTTCTAAAAATACACAACACGCATGCCAGTCTTCTGTTGATCAATGGGCAGAAGAAATACGTCCGTATTACACAAACGGGCAGAATGCTGGCTACATTCCAGCACTTGGAAAAGTGAATTCCTCTCAACTTGGTATCAGCGTGATAGGCCCAGATGGATCATCTGTACGATATGGTGATTGGGACGTTCCCTTTACCCTGCAAAGTATCTCAAAAGTCATCAGCTTTATAGCTGCCTGTTTAGGAAGAGGCGTACCTTACGTCTTGGATCGGGTAGATGTAGAGCCAACTGGTGATGCATTTAATTCCATCTACCGTCTTGAGATGCACAAACCAGGGAAGCCCTTTAATCCAATGATTAATGCTGGAGCTATTACCGTATCCTCCATCCTTCCCGGAAAGACTTCTACAGAAAAGCTAGCATATATTTTCGATTTAATCGAAAACTTAATAGGTAAGCGTCCTTCTGTTAATGAAGAGGTTTATCAATCAGAATGGGCAACTGCACATCGAAATCGGGCACTTGCTTATTATTTAAAGGAAACCAATTATTTAGAATCGGATGTCGAGGACACGTTAGAAGTGTATTTAAAGCAATGTTCCATCGAGGTCACAACAGAGGACATCGCCTTGATTGGACTGATTATATCAAGTGATGGCTACCATCCCTTTAAACAAGTCCAAGTCATCCCAAAGGATATCGCCAGACTAACAAAGGCATTGATGCTGACATGCGGCATGTATAATGCGTCTGGGAATTTTGCTGCTTTCGTAGGCGTTCCAGCCAAAAGTGGTGTGTCTGGAGGCATTATGGCTTGCGTTCCGCCAAGCGCAAGAAGAGAGTTCCCGTTTCAGACAGGCTGTGGAATTGGCATTTACGGTCCCGCCATTGACGATTGCGGAAATAGTATTACCGGTGTCATGATGCTGAAAAAGCTCGCCAAAGAGTGGGATCTCAGTATTTTTTAAAAAGAACAGTGATGAATTCGAAGAGGTGATGTTATGAACGAAAAAGCTTTGCTATCTTATTTAACACATACAAATGATTTTATTTGGACTTATATTGTGATTGCTCTGTTACTTGGTGTTGGGGTGTACTTCACATATAGAACACGCTTCCTGCAAGTAAGAATGATCAAAGAAATGTTGCGTGTCCTGAAGGAAGGAAGAAAAGAAAAAGAGGGAATATCACCGTTCCAAGCATTTGCCATCAGTATGGCAGCACGTGTAGGGACAGGGAATATCACAGGGATTGCTATCGCTATTGCCATTGGCGGCCCTGGCGCAATTTTTTGGATGTGGATCGTAGCCATTATTGGATCTGCCTCAAGTTTCGTTGAAAGTACACTAGCTCAAGTATATAAAGTAAAAGACAAAACAGGCTTCCGCGGTGGACCTGCTTATTACATGGAAAAAGGGTTAAACAAGCGCTGGATGGGGATTTTATTTGCGATCCTGATTACGATTTCTTTTGGAATCGTCTTTAATGCGGTTCAATCAAATACGATCACTGTCGCTTTTAAAAACTCCTTTGGTTTAGACCGTTTAACCGTCGGTATTGTGATGGCTGTCATTTTTGCAGCGATCATTTTCAAAGGGATCCAAGCGATCGCAAAGGCTTCTGAATACATTGTCGTTGTGCTTGCGGTAGCTTATATCGGAATTGCGTTCTTTGTCATTGTCACAAATATCACGGAACTTCCTGGTGTCATCAGCACGATTGTGAAACACGCCTTCGGGTTTGAACAGTTCGCTGGCGGTACGCTAGGCGGTGCCTTATTACAAGGAATTAAACGCGGTCTTTTCTCAAATGAAGCCGGTATGGGTAGTGCACCTAACGCAGCAGCAACAGCTGTCACCAGCCACCCTGTTAAACAAGGATTAATCCAAGCATTCGGCGTGTTAACAGATACGTTAATTATTTGTACAAGCACTGCCTTCCTTGTTCTGTTTTCTGATGCGTATAAAACAACAAACCTGCAAGGAATTGAATTAACGCAGGCTTCTCTTAGTCAGCATATTGGACCATGGGCCTCCGGCTTCCTTGCCATCATGATTTTCCTATTCGCGTTCAGTACATTAATCGGTAACTATTACTATGGGGAAACGAACATTGAATTCCTTGGAGCTAATAAAATGTGGCTAAACGTATACCGCGTTGCTGTTATAGGAATGGTTTTGTTTGGCTCTATTGCTAAAGTTGATCTTGTTTGGGGACTAGCTGACATATTTATGGGACTCATGGTCATCGTCAACCTCATCGCCATTACCATGCTGTCTAAGGTCGCCTTCGCAGCACTGAAGGACTACACGAGACAGAAAAAAGAAGGCAAAGATCCTGTTTTCTATAAAAATGCCGTTCCAAACAATGAGAAAATTGAATGCTGGGACGACGAACCTGCTACATTGAAAAAGAATCAAATCGGATAAATCAAAAAAGCTCTGGTCAACTGATCAGAGCTTTTTTCTTTATGTCAAAAATTCAAGTATAAGTTTGTTGACGACCTCTGGTTTCTCATGATTGATCCAATGAGAAGCATCGTCGACAAAGATCAGCTGGCCATTTGGACAGATCTTGATCGTTTCCTTCGCCAGCTTTCTGCTTAAAAATTTGTCCTCCATCCCCCAGATCATGCGAACAGGGACGAGAATTCGTTTGGAAATCGGCTTTTCAAAGCCGCCTTTTTTGATGGCTCGATACCAATTCAGCATTGAGGTCAAGGCGCCTGGCTGCGTCCAAGCGAGCTTGTAGCTTGAGACATCTTCCTTCGTGAACAAATGTGGTCTTGCCGTCAGCCCAATGGCTTCATCCAGCTTTTGAAAGTGATTTTCTTGAAGTGCTGCCTCTGGAACATTCGGAAGCTGAAAAAAAGCGATATAGGAGCTTTTCTTCCACTGCGGCGGATAAAAAGGAAGAACCCTCATCATCACCCGCGGATGCGGCATATTGACAATGATTAATTTCTCGACATATTGAGAACGGGTTGAAGCCAAATGCCAAGCAACAGCTCCGCCCCAGTCATGTCCGCCGACAATCGCCTTTTGGTTCGGGCTCAGCGTCTTGATCAAACCCACAATATCATCTCTCAGTTTATCTAATACGTAGGATTCGACTCCTTCTGGCTTGTCACTTAGATGGTAGCCTCTTTGATCAGGAACAACAACACGATAGCCTGCCTCAGCCAAGGGGATGATTTGATTTTTCCAGCCGTACCAAAACTCAGGAAACCCGTGGAGCAGCACAAGCAGCGGGCCATTTTCCGGTCCAGCCATTGCTGTATGAAGTGTTACACCATTTGTTTGGATTGATTGAAACTCAATTTGTTCCATTCCTTTGCCACCCTTCTCCTTGTCCTTATTCTTCCAACATAGCATATTTTCCATTTTTCAGAAAATAAAAACACTCACAAAAAAACCTTCACACTCGTGAAGGTACAGATTGTTGACAAAGGGCTAAAATGATCTTGATTTTAGCCCTTTGTCTTCTTTTCAGCGTGATAGAAAACCTTTGCAGTCTAGGAAGGGCGAGTACCGGAGCGGAGCGAATTGGACATTCGTGAGCACCGGAGCGCAGACCTGACACCGAATGCGAGGGTTTGTCTACACGCTGAAACTTCACACTCGTGAAGGTCTTCGTCTATTTCATATAATTCAGAACCCAGATCAACCCATTTTTCCGATCCTGTACTTGTCCGTGAAGTGCGCCAAAGAAGGTATCCTGTAATTCGACCAGTACATCTCCATCAGCTTCCAGCGCTTCATAGACAGCCTTTAGTTCTTCTTCATTGTCGAACTGCATGATCAATCTGAGATTCTCTGGCTTTGGCGTGCGTCCAAATGTATCTGAAAAATGAAGCAGTGATTCCCCAAGATGCAATTCAGCATGCAGGACACGGTCCTGGTGTTCATTTAAGATCTGAATATCCCCACCAAAAATCCCTTGATAATATTGAAGAGATTCTTTCACATCTTCTACAACAATATAAGGACTAACACTTATCATATCCCTCATCCTCCTCTTGTTCCGTCCATCTCTTTTATAGCTTATCCCAAATCGTATGAAAAAAGGCACAAATCGTCAACGGATTTGCACCTTTTTCTCATGAAGATTTCGCTAATTCACTATGTTTGTTTGAATACGCTGCATACATGACGACACCGATTAACAGCCAAACCCCAAAGTAAAGCCATGTCCGGCCTGGTAAGTTGAGCATAAGGAACAAGCAGCAGCCCATTGATATAATCGGCAAAACCGGCACAAAAGGAACCCTGAAGCCCCTCTCAAGCTGCTGATGTGTCTTTCTCAAAATAAGCACAGATAAACTGACCATGGCAAACGTTAATAACGCACCGATATTCGCTAAGTTGGACAGATCCTTCAAATCAATAAAGCCTGAAATAACAGCTGTCATTCCGCCAATCATCCATATGCTAGCAACAGGCGTATCACTTTTGTTTGTTTTTGAAAACACTTTAGGCAAAAGTCCGTCTCGGCCCATCGCATAGGCAATTCGAGTTGCCGCATAATTATTGGCGAAAATCACAGCCATCAATCCAATGACCGCACCAACCGAAATAATACCAGCCACACTATTTTGATGTACACTTTGCAGAACATATGACATAGCCTCTGTGACATTCAGCTGTGTATAGTGCACCATGCCTGTCATGACCAAACAAACGACAATGTAAATGATCGTACAAATAAGTAATGAACCTATGATCCCAATTGGCAGGTTCCGCTGCGGATTTTTCACCTCTTCTGCTGAAGCAGAAATTGCATCAAACCCTAAAAAGGCAAAAAACACAGCAGCAGCACCGGCAATGACACCTTCTGCGCCAAACGGCATAAACGGCTGCCAATTGGATGGCTGTACATAAAAGCCGCCTACTACAATGAAAAGAACAATAATACCGAGTTTCACAAACACCATGATATTATTAAATTTTTTACTTTCCTTCGTTCCTCTAGATAAGATCCACGCAATCAGTAAAGCAATGATAATCGCCGGCAGATTCATATATCCGCCTTGCTCCGGCCCCGCTAAAAATTGATGCGGAATCGAAATTCCAAATCCCTCGAGCAGGCTGTTGAAATAACTCGACCAGCCGCTGGCAACAGCTGAAGCAGTCAGCATATAGACAGATAATAAGGTCCATCCCATTAAATGGCCTACAAGCTCGCCCATGGTCGTATATGAATAAATGTACGCACTGCCGAATACAGGAAGCGCTGAAGCCATTTCTGCATAACAAAGTGCTGCCAAACTGCACACAATGGCTGCAATCGCAAAGGAGAAAATGACAGCCGGTCCTGCATCTTTAGCCGCTGTAATACCAGTTAACACCATAACCCCTGTACCAATCACTGCCCCTATACCAAGAAGCGTGAGATCGAGCCCGCCCAGCGTTTTCTTTACCTTTTGCTGTCTGCTCTGTTCCAACAAATCGTGAATGTGTTTCTTACGAAGAATATATCGCAAACCCTTTCCCTCCAAAACGTTAGAAAAACAAAAAATCATTCAAATTTCATTATAGCAGAATAGGTACTAAGCATTCACAACCAATTCACGTAAATCTTTCTTCATGATTTTACCAAGCTTGTTTTTTGGCAGCTCACTGATGAAATGAATGGATGGCACTTTGTAATCTGCCAAACGTTCCTGACAATAGTTCACCACATCTTCTTCGCAGAAATCGGCGGATTCGTCTTTTACGATATATGCACTTGGCACTTCACCATACAATTCGTCCGGCACCCCGATGACAGCTGATTCAATCACACCTGGAATTTGTTCAATGACTTCTTCTACTTGATCAGGATAGATATTATCCCCACCGTATAAAATCACATCTTTGTATCTGCCTGTGATAAATAGAAACCCGTCTTTATCTAGATAGCCTGCATCTCCCATATGGAACCAGCCATCTTTGAGCACCTTCGCAGTAGCATCAGGCTGATGATAATAGCCTAAGAAATAAAATGGGCTTCTCATGACGACTTCGCCAATTTCTCCAGCTGGCAGTGTTTCCTCAGTCTCAGGATGAACGATTTTCACTTCTACATCTGGATCCACTTTACCAGCAGAGCCCATTTTATCCTCGCCCATCGCAGGATGCCACGCACTGACAACCCATGCTTCCGTGCTTCCGTAGCCATGCATCATCTGAATGCCTGCTTCTTTGTAGTCCTTAATCAAACGGACCGGCACCTTCGTACCGCCAGAAATCGCAATTTCAAAGGATGAAAGGTCATACGAACCGCGTTTCATTTCTTCCAGCATGTACGTATAAGCTGATGGGAAAGCCATCATGAACGTTATTCTTTCTTTTTCGATCGTTTCTAAAATGCGCTTCGGTGTTGCATCATGTAAGAAAACTAGCGTATACCCCTCAATGGCAGCGGCGATCAGATGATTAATTGAACTCATATGATAGAGAGGGTGACTTGCCAAGTACCGTTTCCCTTTCAAGTCAAATCCTCGATTCCCGCGTCTTGTTAAAAATTGATAGATTCGTCCATGTCCGACCATACAGCCTTTTGGATTCCCCGTTGTCCCAGAGGTAAATAAGATCATCGCTAGATCCTCTTCTGTTACCTCTTCCGCAAGATCACTGCCATCATTTGAAGCCAATATGTCTTCAAACAGCTGCGTTGTTTTCGCATTTACACCAGATTCCACCATGAGACAGTTGTCTAAAGACACATTCACCGCAGCAATCATGTCACGGAATTCTCGGTCAAAAAATAAAGCCTTTGGCTCTGCTTTTTTCAAAATACCTTCCAGCTCAAAAGAAGTAAGCTGCCAGCTAAGCGGAACTGCGACTGCACCTACTTTAATGGCTGCCAGCATAATCGTTGAAAAGTGATGATGGTTTTGACAAATAAAGCAAACGCGGTCACCTTTTCGAATCCCTTTTTGATGTAAGTAATGAGCAAGCTGGTCGATGCGTTTTGCATATTCTTCAAATGTATAAGACACCCCTCCGCCAGTTACCGCCTCAATTTGTGAAGAGCGTTCCATTCTGTCGTTGAGTAATGCCTGTAAAGTATTCAATATCTTCATCTCCAAACGTTTGATTTCCAATAGCCAATTTCCAGCGAATTGGGTTGGCAGATTTTATCTCATTCACATTCTAAAATAAAAACAGCTGAAAGTAAAATCATTTCATTTTGGAATTGTTCTTTATATTAATTGATAATATAGGTAATTTTATAGCCGTCTTCCATTTTGGTTTAAATCATGATGATTATTATGATAAGATAGACCTAGTAATTGATCGGAAATGCGAATGCAATAGGAAAAGAGGTATGGAGAATGCAACATTTCGAGCTAGAGGCAAGTTTGTTAGACCATGCACTGACAAAGTATTTAAAAGCGACGAAACAAATAGATGAAGAAAATATTCCGAAAAACGTCACGAATGTTAAAGGGTTTATTTTACGTATCATCTACCGCCATCAATCATGTACTGTGAAAAATATTCTGCAGGAAGTTTCATTATCTCCCTCTGCAACAACAACCGCTCTCAATCACTTAGAAGACGAAGGACTGATCATCCGCTCTCGAAATAATAATGACCGCCGTACTGTGTGGATTGAACTCTCTGAATCGGGTGAACAAATTGCTAAACAAATGATCGACAATCGTCAGCTGCTTGTGAATCAATTGTTCAACCACCTTTCAGAAGAAGATAAAAAAACATTTTTTGAATTAATCGAAAAAATGATGGACGAGCACACATTAAAGGCTTAGGAATACTCCTAAGCCTTTAGATTTTTGACAAAGGGCTAAAAGCTCTTTGTCTTCTTTTTTTATGGCTTTAAAACGACCTTTATACAATCATCCTGTTTGTCATTGAAGATGTGGTACGCATGAGCAGCTTCATCTAATGGCAATTTGTGAGTAATAATCGCTCTAGGATCAATTTCACCGCTTGTCACTTTTTGATAGAGCTTTGACATGTATCCTCTCGCCGGGGCTTGGCCCATTTTCAGGGTGACGTTTCTTGCGAAAAAAGCGCCTAATGGAAACATGTTGTACAGGCCGCCGTACACACCCGTCATCTGCACTGTTCCACATTTGCGAACGGCTTTTGTGGCAATTTGAATGGGTCCGATCGTTCCGCCTTGCAGCTTGAGTTTTTGCTCAATTTTTTCAAGCGGCGACTTCTTTCCGTCCATTCCCACACAATCAATCACAACATCGGCTCCGCCCTTGGTGAGCTCCTTTAACGTTTCTCCCATGTCGGGATCTTCTGTAAAATCAAAGACCTCCACGCCGCTCATTCGTTTTGCATGCCGCAGGCGGTAATCAATGTAATCGACGGCAATCACACGTTCTGCCCCTTTTTGCCAAGCAAATTGCTGCGCCATTAACCCAACAGGACCACAGCCTAGCACGATGACCGTATCGCCTTTTTTCACACCTGCGTGCTCTACGCTCCAATAGGCGGTTGGCAGGACATCTGATAAGAAGAGCAATTGTTCATCCTCCAGCTCACAATCCTCTGGAATCTTAAACGGGGTGTAGTTGCCAAAAGGTACACGTAAATACTCTGCCTGTCCTCCGGGATAGTTCCCATATTTCTCACTATAGCCAAAAAGCCCACCCGAATCGTAGTGCGGGTTTGAGTTGTCACATTGGCTTTCTAAGTGATGATCGCAATATTGGCATTTACCACATGCAACTGTAAATGGAATGACGACACGGTCTCCCTTTTTTACGGCTGTGACATCCGGGCCAACTTCCTCCACAATCCCCATTGGTTCATGCCCAATTACATAGCCGATTGGAAGCGGGAAATTCCCCTGATACAAATGTAAATCTGATCCACAAATTGCTGTTGATGTAATACGTATGATCACATCTTCCCGATCTTGAATCGACGGTGCATCTACTTTCTTCACTGCAATGCTATTTTTCCCTTGATAAGTAACAGCTCTCACATGCACTTCCTCCTTTAGCTCAAATCATCTTTACATAGCTTCACCTTGAATGAATGGTTCATTCATCAAATGAGCAATTTATGTGGAGGTGGCAAAAAACAAAAAAAGCCTGTCGATTGTTTCGACAGACTCATGATGTTGTGTAACGCGTTACACAGTTAATCTTTTTCGACAAAAAACAAATCATATTGAGTTGAAGTCTCCCGATCGAACATGAAGTTCCCTTCTTGAATAAAATAAGGACATATACTTGGGCTTGGAGATTCTTCAAACTGTTCATACACCTGCTCAATTTCTCCTGGAAGCAGCAAAACCAACATTTTATTTGAATGAGACACAAATTCATAAGAGTGAATCGTATCCGGCGGGATATAGGCAAAGTCACCCGGCATCAAGCAAATATCCTCTCCGTTCAAATGAAGGTTCATCTTCCCTTCAACACAATAGATTGCTTCTGTATGAACTTGATGATAATGCGGCGGGAAATATTTCTCCTTCGCTCCTTCAACCACAAAATGACTGAATCCGCCTCCTGTTGTTTCTACTGTTGCAATCAGCTCATGAATCTGGCCATCAATGATGTATTGCTTCCCTTCACCAGCCTCTAATACATAAGGCTGTACCTCGTGAGGAAGCTGACTATGAAATAAAACGGAGGGCCTCGTTGTATTAGACAGTTCTCTGATTCCATGCATCAGGATGATATCGCTTTCTTTTTCAGCCTGCTGAAAACTGGCTGCATCGAAAGCATGATGAGTCATAGACCATTCATTCTGAAAAAGCCTCTTTCCAATTTGCTGATAGACATCTGTCATTTTTCCGCCCAGCGTATATGAAATAAATCTTGTTTTATGACTATGCATTCTGTAGCCATGAATCGTTTTGGGCGGGATATGAATATAATCAAAGGCTGTGGCCATGTATTTTTTACCGTCCAGCATCACTTCAAGCTTTCCTTCCAGCACAAAAATGGTTTCAAATAAGTGCTCATGACAGTGCAGCGGGAAATATGCTCCTTTCCTACCTGTGATTAAGGCAAGCTCAAACAGCTGATTCGTTTGATTTGCTTCTGCCAGCATATGAACAAGCTGATTCTCCAGCCCATACAGCTTTCCGGAACCAGACACGGTATAAAAAGAGGTACCTTCGGATTGCTTCATCGATTGCGGTTGCTCCGACATCCCATCACTCCTCATGACAAATTGACTATCTATATTATATAGACCAATTGATATAATAGATAGACAATATGCGAGAGATTTTACTCTTCTCGCATAAATAAGTGTCTAAGGTAACTTTTTACGTGTTCTAAAGGGGTCGTTTGTTTGAGTGCAGTGGTCATCGATAAACCCCCGATGACCATTGAGTGAAGAAGAGAAGCCAGCTCTTCTGCTTTGTTTTCTTCATACCCGCTGTTCATTAGCTTTTCTTTTACAAGCTCCTGCCAGCGGATCATTTCTTGTTTGCATGCAGCATGAAGCTGCGCGTTTTCAGGCTTGGACTCTGCCGCCAGCAAGACAATTGGAATCCCTCTTTCACTTTCTTTCTCCATAAATCCTCGAATGATCTTTGTCATAAAACGATCGATGGCGATATATAGGTCATCCGAATAGGCAAAGCCTTCTTCAATTTGATTAATGACCTTTTGACTAATGTGTTCAACAGATGCAATAGCCAGCTCTTCTTTTCCATTTGGAAAGTAATAATAAAGAGAGCCTTTAGGTGTGCCGCTCTCTCTGATAATTTGATTCAATCCTGTCGCATGGTATCCCTGTTTACGTAAAAGAAGTGCTGCCGTTTGAATGATTTTGTCCTTCGTACTCACGTGTGACACTCTTTTCCCTCCATAGACCAAAGTCGCTTATCATGCGTTATCGATTTAATTGACTAGTTCCTTTCCAAATCGAGGATGTCTCCATTTCCGCCGCAAGCCTGAGCAGCCAGTCCTCTTTTCCTTTAGGTGCTGTCACCTGTACCCCTAAAGGCATGCCCGCGCTAGTCAGATGAACAGGAACACTCATTGATGGCTGACCTGTTAAGTTGGCAAGCTGTGTAAATGGGGTGTAGGTCAAGCTCTTGAGGAACATGTCATAAATAAGATCCTGCTGTGCTTGCATTGAAAGGGATGACACACGTAAAAGTGCGGCTGTTTCCTGATCTGAATGCATAAGCTCACCTACCTTTGGAGCTGAATAGGCAGTAGCTGGTGTCACATAGAGATCGTAGGTTTGATGAAATGATGCCATTTGTGCAGCAGCCCGATCCCACGCATCAAGACTTTCTGTATAAGCAGCAGCGGTCACATTCTTGCCAGCCTCCGCCAGCACCCATGCCACGATGTCCGTTTCCTCCGGCTTTACTGGACGCCCTAACGAACGAGCCAAGGAAGTGAATAACGCAGACATTTCTCCGCTGTTCATCACGTAATATTGCTGCATGAGATGAACCCCATCAATTTCTGGCTTGGCTTCTTCTACTTGATGACCCTGCTCACTCAACCATTTCACTGTCTGCTGAACCGCCCGCTTCGCCTCCTCACTGACCTTCGTGCCAACTGGAGATTCTACGCTGTAAGCAATTCGCATAGAAGATGTACGTTTCGCCAGATCCTCTTGGTAACTGCCATCGTATAACGGAGTTTGGAAAGCAGCTTCAGGTTGAATGACTTGAAGTAGATCAAGAAGGGCTGCACTGTCCCGTACTGTTTTTGTGAGTGTAAAGTCGATGGAAGCCCCTTGCCACTGCCTTCCTGCGCCTGGGCCTACCGGCGTTCTTCCCCGCGTGGGCTTAAGGCCGAACAAACCGGTAAAGGATGCTGGGATCCGGATGGAACCACCGCCATCACTTGCTCCGCCAGCAGGTACAATGCCGCTTGCAACAGCTGCTGCTGTCCCGCCGCTTGAGCCTCCCGGAGAATAGTCTGTATTCCAAGGATTTCTCGTTGGACCATGTAACGCAGGCTCTGTCACATTTCTTAAACCGAATTCCGGTGTATTTGTATGTCCGATCATGAGAAAACCAGCCTGCTTCAACCGATCAACAAAGTGCGAATCCGAATTTGCTTTTACATCCTTTAACAGCAAAGCTCCTGCTGTCAGCGGTTCATTTTTAATCCCTTGCGATATATTTTTCAGCACAAACGGAACACCAGCAAATGGCTGATACTCATGTAACTCCTTGATGTTTTTTAAAACTTGTTCTTGTCTCGTCCGTATCACAGCGTTTAGTTCTGGATTGACCTCATTCAATCTATCAAATGCAGCCTGCATAAGCTCCTCGGGCTTTACCTGCTTATTCTGCACAAGTGCTGCCAAGCCAGCCGCATCATACGTCATATACTCTTTTACGTTCATCAGCATGTCCTTCTTTCTCTTATCATGATGTCTCTATTGTCTACTAGAATTCTATGAATTTCAATTTCAGGTTACTTGTAAAAATAACTTTCTGAACAAGACGACAATTCTACTATCCCATCCCTCTGCTTTCTCCGATATAATAGAGAAAAAAAGACCGAGGTCATCGGATGAGAGGAGCCACGCATTGAAAAGGAAATTACTTATCGTCATTGCGTTTCTTCTTGCGTTGACAACTGCTTTGCCCTTCCATTCGCAGGCAGCTGCACCGCCAAAAGAAACAGATGTCATCATCGTCTATAAAAATCAAAAAGGAAAACAAACAGCGATTGAGGAAAGTGAGAAAGTGAACGCACAGTACATACATCTTCCCGCTGTCGCTGTGACAGCAGATGAACAAGCGGTCACCTCACTCAAAAAAGACCCAAACATCGCTTACGTCTCAAAAAACGTAAAGGTTAAACTCGCGGCTTCTACTGTGAAGAAAACAGCCGCTGCTACTAATCAGGATGCATTGGTACAAAAATCTTACAATCTGCAAAAACTAAATATCAAGCAAGCAATAAAAGAAGGCGTCACTGGTAAAAATGTAAAAGTAGCCGTTTTAGATACTGGCATTTTCTCACACGAGGATTTAAAGGTATCAGGCGGTAAATCATTCGTGAACTACACATCCTCTTATAAAGATGATGAAGGACATGGCACACATGTCGCCGGCACGATTGGTGCGCTTAATAATGATTATGGAACAGTCGGCGTTGCTTCTGGTGTGAAGCTGTATGCTGTGAAAGTGTTAGATAAAAAGGGAGAAGGCGACCTGTATAGTCTGCTTCGAGGCATCGATTGGGCGATTACCAACAAGATGGACATTATTAATTTAAGTTTAGGCTTTGAAGACAATATCCCCATCTTGCGTTCAGCAGTAGATGAAGCCTATAAAAAAGGACTGCTCGTGGTTGCTGCAAGCGGAAATGATGGAAAAAAGAATCATATTAGCTACCCTGCCGCTTACAATAGTGTCATTGCCGTTTCTGCAACGACTGACAAAGACAAACTTGCGTCTATCTCGAATACAGGGAAAGGGATTGAATTTTCTGCCCCTGGCGAGAACGTCATCAGCACTTATTTAAAAAATGAATATTGGTATGCAACGGGGACATCACAAGCTGCACCGCATGTCACAGGAATGCTGGCACTGTTAAAGCAGCTTCATCCGAAGAAAACAAATGCACAGCTTCGCACTTTATTGCGCAGCTATACAGTGGATCTTGGTGCAAAAGGGAAGGATCCGCAATTCGGCTATGGCCGCGTGCAATATGTGACGCAATCCACCTTTTTAAAGGCTGCGGCAAGTGCTGTCAAAAAAGCCGAAACATCTAAAAAGCAGGCAGATGTCAATCAAGCCAAAACGAGAATTGGCCGGCTCACTGCAAGCAAGCAAAAAACAGCACTCACAGAACGGGTGAAGAAAGTCCAAGCAGCCATTGATATCCGCTCGGCACGTGCAAAGGTCAAAGCAGCCGAAAAGAACAAAACACAGAGCGCTATTAAAAGTGCTCAAACGGCCATCAAAAAACTAAACAAAGGCAAAGAAAAAACAAGCCTGCAAAACCGGCTTGACAAAGTAAAAAAACAAGTCGCTTATCAAAAGAAAGTGACAGATGCTAAACAAAAGGTCAAAAAAGCGGAAGCCAAACGAACAAAGAAAACAAAAGCAGCGGCTCAAAGCGCTGTCAAACAGCTAAAAGCCTCCAAAACAAAAACCAATTTACAAAAACGATTAAACCGTATTAAGGTCTAACAGAAAAAAACGATTCCTTTCAGCGAGGAATCGTTTTTTCTATCTCAACATCGGCTCAAACAAGCTGTGATGATATTTCCCTTCGGCATCTGCCCTCACTTGATCGAGAATGCTTTCTAACGAAGCCGTCACGCCTTCTAATGCCCGCCGTACTGCGCCGTTCTCAAAATCCGTTAAACTCTCCGGCAATTCATCTTCATCCAGCACAAAGACATCACCATTCGGAAGAACGAGAAGATCAATAATGAGGTCTTCAAACATGACCAGCTGCCCGTTGAACTGTGTATCTCCCACCATATTCAAATAAGATCCTAGTTCCTTTCCTTGATCATCTCTCCAGAAATATATGTTATAAGGACGATCCTTCCAATAATAGGCGGTCGTATAGCTCGCTTTTGGAATGGTCAGAAAACCAGCACCTGCCCTCATCGTAAATGGGTCTTCAATCTTGTGAAACAGCACAGCCTGCTGTCCCTGTGCATCTAACAGCTGACAGGTATGTTCCACAACTTTCTGATCGTATTTGATTTTTCTCTCGATGACTTCATCCCAACGATCCGCATGCAGCGAAAACAACATGTCACAACTCCCTCTAAACATCTCGTTTCTTTCCAGTATACACCGATTTTTTCTGAAGAAATAAAGGATTGCCTCATTTACTTATGGAAGCCCTATGATGAGGTGAAAGAAATGAACGGAATCACGATTCTTGAAAACTTTACACAGCTTGGACAAATCATCCTCATGATTTGCGGCTATGTCCTTTATTGGCAGCTGGTGAAAACGAAGAGAGAACGAAAGCTGTCTCCTTATGAGCGCATGTTAAAATTCTTTGTCATGTTCGGTTTAATATCCTGGGGGGTATCATATTGGGCGCTGGCACTGTGGGCGTAAATTGAAAAAAGGAAGAGCTGCCCGTGCAGGACTTGCTCTTCCTTTTATTACGCGTGATTTGATGAACCTGCCGGCTGTTCTTTCTTGATCACATATTGATAGCTCTTGACATGTGTACCATTTTGGTTCACAAATTCTTTATCAAGCGCACGCTCAAAGCCCATTCGTTCATATAAGCGAATGGCGGCCTGCATTTTATCAGATGTATGAAGATACAGGACATTTTCGCCCCATGATTGCGTCAGTTCAATACTTTTACGCAGCAATGACTCTGCAATGCCTTTTCCCCTCACATCGGGATCTACTCCTAAAAACCGGACGATGGCTGATGTAATGCCCATTTCGGGTTTATCATACGCTTGCTCTGATGAGCGGAACATTTGAAGCGTCCCTACGACTTTGCCGCCAAGCTCCGCCACAAGCATCAGCTCCATGTTCGGATTATCTACAGCTGCTGCAAGCGCGGCAGAATAATTTTGCCAGCCTTCCTCTGTAAATTGAGGCTCATACTGTGCATAGGATTTGATCAGCACGCGTGTGATAGCCTCATGATCTTCTTTGACTGCTTGACGAATGATCAGCTCTTGCTGCTTCATGTCAGCACCTCCTGCTCTCTATTAATGGATATACGTATCATGCAATCACTGCATGCGATCACCTTACTCTTTTCTCTACTCATTCAATGTAAAGAGTCTCATTCGAAAGATCAATCATTTTGCACGAAATCATCTTTGAAAAATTTTCATTGAAAAGGAACGCTTGATTCATTATGCTGTGTTGAGGAAGTATACGAGGAGTGTTGTCATCATATGAGTTCTTTATCTTATCCCCAAGAATCGAAAAAAAATCGATTTCTCCTTGCCGCATTGCTCGGATCTTTAACCGCCCTTGCTCCGCTGGCAATGGATATGTATTTACCTGCTTTACCTAATATCGCCCGTGACTTTGAAGCAAGCACGGCGTTGTCTCAATTCAGTCTGATGGCTTGTCTCATTGGACTGGCGCTTGGCCAGCTGATTGCAGGTCCGATCAGCGATACGATCGGCAGAAGAAAACCGCTGATGATTGGGTTGATCATCTTTATTGCGGCATCCCTTCTTTGTACAGTGATCACATCGATTTGGACGTTCATTCTTCTTAGATTGATTCAAGGACTTGCTGGTTCAGCTGGCATTGTCATTGCACGAGCCATCGTACGAGATCATTATGAAGGATCAGAAATGACGAAATTCTTTGCATTGCTGATGTTAGTCAATGGGGTTGCTCCGGCAGCGGCACCTATCGTGGGCGGACAAATGTTACGGTTCACGACGTGGCAGGGTGTGTTTGTTCTTCTAGGAATCCTCGGAGCGCTAATGCTCCTAAGATCAATGTTTTCATTGAAAGAAAGCTTACCTGCGGAACGCAGACAGACTGGGGGCTTCAAACAGATCCTAGGTGCGATGAAAATTCTAGCGAGCGATCGTCTCTTTGTTGGATATGCCCTATCACAAGGTCTAGTCTTCGCAGCGATGTTTGCCTATATTTCTGGTTCACCGTTTGTGCTTCAAGATATTTTCAACCTTTCTCCACAAGGATTTAGTGCGGCCTTTGCGGTAAATAGTCTTGGGATCATCACGGCTGGACAAGTATTTGCCCGAGTTGCTGCGAAAATTGGTGAAGAGAAAGTCCTTCGCATTGGATTGCTGACAGCTGCATTAGGGGGAGTCACTTTATTTTTCATGATCTCAATTGATGCAGGATTGTACGGTATTCTGATTCCGCTGTTTTTTGTTGTCTCAAGCGTTGGAATTGTCGGCACCTCTGCCCCGTCTCTTGCGATGCAGCATCACGGAGCGCATGCAGGAAGTGCAGCTGCACTGATCGGTGTGGCGCAAATGCTGCTAGGCGCCTGCATGACACCTCTTGTCGGACTAGCCGGAAGCCAAACAGCCTTTCCAATGGGTCTGATCATTATGCTTTGTGATCTAGGCGCACTTTGCTGTTATTTCTTCTTTGTGGCCCGAGCGAAAAAAAGACCCGCATAAGCGGGTTTTTTCATTTATTATGGCTTGCTCCAATTGATGGTGCGGAACACGTTACTCTGGTCATTGTTGTAATATGCATCTAAATCAAAGCCTGATAGTCCAAAACCAATTGTCATGACAATTCCTCCGGCAACGGTGAAGATGATTCCCCATTTGATGCATTGCTTTTTTAAATCATTCACGTTCATACTCTCACGACCTTCTTTTTAAACATTCCCATGAATGCCTTAGTGGTTTGAATAGTCATTTGCACAAATAGCTTTGTCAAATACGCCGTGGCTATGCCGCTTAATAATCCGACACCTAATAGAAGAATACCAACGCCAATCTGCGTCACCAACACATGCAAACCGTCCTGAAAAATAAATGGAGAACCAATGATGCTCCAAAAACCGCCGAGCAGACCAGTAAGCGTCAATGCACCTGTCACGAGTGGAATGCACCAAATCACCATATACACAGAAAGAATCAGCAGGAAGACTGTTGCTAGAATACTGCCCCATAACGGAAAGCCTAAAATGAGAATGGAGAGTCTCGTCGCTTTTTCTCCAAACGTCGGCACCTGAACGGTTTTTATACCTTGTTCCTTCATAATCCCTTCAGCGATCAAAGCAGGCTGCCCGACTTGCTGAACCGCTTCCTGTTCACTATAGCCATCTTCCTGATAATCCTCAATCATTTCATCGTAGTATTCGATAAACCGATCACTGTCTTTTTCGCCTAGAAGATGCAGATGCTTCTTTAGGCTGCTCAAAAATTCTTTTTTATTCATTGCCCTGTCCTCCAGAAATAAAGTCGTAAATCGCCATCACCTGATCCCATTCCTCTAAAAACTGCGCCATATGCTCCCGCCCGCTTTCTGTCATGCGGTAGTATTTTCTTAATCGACTGTTATGTTCCTGAGAATAGGTCTCCACATAATTGTTTTGCTCTAAACGCTTTAAAATCGGATACAATGTCGATTCTGAAATCTCAATACAATGGGACATATCTTTAATGATTTGATAACCATAGGAATCGCCTTTCTTTAATACCGCCAGTACACAAAATTCCAGTAATCCTTTTTTTAATTGTGCATTCATGTTTACAACTCCTAACTATTTATACTATACATTACATAGTATTGTGTGACAAGAGGTATGGAGAATAAAAAAAAAGACCCTTTTTAGGGTCTTTTCATTTTTATATATTCACAAATCCTTCTCCGAACACATCGCGTACGTCATGGACAACAACGAATGCGTCTCGATCTATTTTCTTAATAATTTTCTTAAGGCGCATGAGCTCCTGCTTTTGAATGACCGCGTAAAGAATTTCCTTCGATTCCTTTGAATAATGACCGCGTCCGTTTAAAATCGTTACGCCTCGATCTAAGGTGTGATTGATTTCTTCCGCAATATCATCTTTGCATGAAGAAATAATCGTCACTGCCTTTTTCGTGTTAAGTCCTTCTATCACGAAGTCCATCACCTTTGTCGCCACGTACAGCATCACAATGGTAAACATTAATTTTTCCGCACCAATAATAAAATAGGAAGCAAATACAACGATCAGATCAAAGAACAAGATGGCATAACTCACGTTCCAGTCTAAATACTTGTTCGCAATTCTTCCGAGAATGGCAGAACCCGCCGTTGTTCCACCTGCTCTGAGCACAAGACCAATCCCAATTCCGATGATAATTCCTGCAAAAATCGCTCCAATGATCAATTCATGAACATTCACGACCCATGTTGTGGTCAGGTGCAAAAATAGAGAGTTACTTGCGACGGCAACCACAGTATAAATCGTGGTCTTCTTGTCTAAATACTTATAGCCGACAAGCAGTAAGATGGCATTAAACACGAGGTTCGTCAGCCACGGTGCTATTTCAAACAAATAATAAAAAATAATGGACAGCCCCGTGACGCCGCCTTCACCAAATTCAAGCGGAATGACAAACATGTTCACTGCTGCGGCAAATAAAAAAGAACCAACTAGAATCATCGCTATATCTTTTACACATTTTTTCAATTTCTTCTTTCCTCCTTTTTTAAGCATATAAAAAACCCTCTTTCTGCACGAAAGAAGACAGTCGTTGGACAACATAAAAATCAAAAGACGGCGCCTTTTGATGAAGCTTTCTGAAATCAATCTTTCCATAATATATATCTCTTTTTAGAGGCTGTCAATGACTTGGTTTTCTATTATTTTGACTGCATTTTTATGCATCAAAACTCGCATGTTTTCAGGGTTTTTCCGCCCTACGATGCTTTTTCCTCTCCTTGACAAAAACACTTTAGTCATTTAAACTACTGCCTCATATCATATCCATTATTTCCGATCTAAAAAGGAGGCTGTTTGATTCCGATGAATCCTATTCAAAGCCGTTTACAGGCTCACGCACCTTTGATTTTAGACGGTGCATTAGCAACAGAGCTTGAACGAAAGGGCTGTAACTTAAACGATCGTTTATGGTCAGCCAAAATACTTATTGAACAGCCACAATTGATTCAGCAAGTACACTTGGACTACTTCCAAGCAGGTGCTGACTGCGCAACAACCGCCAGCTACCAAACAACGATTGAAGGTTTTGCTGAAAAAGGCTATACAAAAGAAGAAGCGATTGAACTCATGAAACGCTCTGTCACTCTAGCGAAAGATGCACGCGATCTTTTTTGGCAGGATGAAGCGCGTCGTGAAGGACGGACAAAACCATTTGTCGCTGGATCTGTGGGGCCATTCGGCGCTTATTTGTCTGATGGTTCAGAATATAAGGGAAATTACGGACTCTCTGAGCAGGCGCTCATTGATTTCCACAGACCAAGAATTCAGGCATTAGTAGAAGCGGGTGCAGATATTCTTGCATGTGAAACGATTCCTAGTCTGATTGAAGCAACTGCCATTGCAAAGCTGCTGCAAGATGAATTCAGCGGGACATCTGCTTGGATCACATTCAGCGCAAAGGATGGCCTGCACATTAGTGAAGGTGATTCCATACGAGAATGTGTACAGGCGCTTGAGCCTTATGAACAAATCGCTGCCGTCGGCGTGAACTGTACGCCGCCGCAATTTATTACTTCTCTCATTCAAGAAATGAAAAAGGGAACGAGCAAACCGATTGTGGTATATCCAAACTCAGGTGAAATATATGATCCTGAAGAAAAAGTATGGAACGGAGATACGTCTCATCTTACTTTTGGGGAATGTGCGCATCAATGGTACAAAGACGGCGCGCATATCATCGGCGGCTGCTGCCGGACGACCCCAGAAGATATCAATGACATCTTAAAACGAACCACATCATAGCATCATGAATCATCACACATACTTCTAAGCAAAAGGGCGGGAAGACATGGAACAAGCAAAAGATCAGTCACAACAATATCAACGAAAAATGACGAGCCGACACCTGTTCATGCTTTCTCTAGGCGGCGTCATTGGAACAGGGCTCTTTTTAAGCTCGGGGTATACCATCAATCAGGCCGGACCTGCGGGAACCATTCTTGCCTATCTTGTGGGAGCTTTAATTGTCTACCTCGTGATGCTTTGTTTAGGTGAGCTGTCTGTCGCAATGCCGGTCACAGGGGCTTTTCATACGTATGCAACAAAATACATTGGACCTGGTACAGGCTATACGGTTGCTTGGCTATACTGGCTGACATGGACAGTGGCACTCGGTTCGGAATTTACAGCCGCAGGACTATTAATGCAGCGCTGGTTTCCAGACACTTCAGTTTGGATGTGGAGTGGTGTTTTTGCTCTTCTCATCTTTTTACTGAATGCATTTACAGTCAAGTTTTTTGCAGAATCAGAGTTTTGGTTTTCCAGTATTAAAGTGATGGCTATTATTCTCTTTATTATTCTTGGCGGAGCTGCCATGTTTGGTTTGATCCCATTAAAGGGCGGTGAGGCCGCTCCGTTCTTTTCTAATTTCACTGGCGAAGGCGGACTTTTCCCAAACGGCTTTTTACCAATTTTAATGACGATGCTTGCGGTCAACTTTGCTTTTTCAGGTACGGAGTTGATTGGGATTGCTGCGGGTGAAAGCGTCAATCCTGACGAGACCATTCCAAGAGCAATTCGCACAACCGTCCTGCGTCTCGTCCTGTTTTTCGTTGGAACGATTGTTGTGTTGGCTGGCTTGATTCCAGTAGAAGAAGCCGGGGTGATCAAAAGCCCATTTGTCGTGGTATTTGATCGTATCGGGATTCCTTATGCCGCAGATTTCATGAATTTTGTCATCCTGACCGCGATCTTATCTGCCGCAAACTCAGGATTATACGCATCATCTCGTATGCTTTGGTCGCTTTCTGAGGAACGGACACTTCCTAAAAAACTGGCGAAGCTGACGTCAAAAGGCATTCCTTTGAATGCACTCATTTTAAGTATGATCGGTGGTATTCTTTCTTTGCTATCGAGCGTGATCGCACCAGAAACGGTATACCTTGTCCTTGTGTCAATCTCTGGACTGGCCGTTGTGGTCGTATGGATGGGGATTGCTGCCTCACAGTTTATGTTTCGGAAAAGATTTTTACAGGAAGGCGGACAGCTTCATGATTTATCCTTTCGAACACCGCTCTATCCAGTAGTTCCGATTGCAGCCTTCCTCCTATGTCTTGCATCTGTTATCGGCATTGCCTTTGATCCAAATCAGCGGATTGCCCTCATCTGCGGCATTCCTTTCATTGCGCTCTGCTATGCTGCCTATTACGTGACAGCTTGGATTCAGAAAAAACGCGAAAACCCTGGTGTATAAACATCAGGGTTTTTTCATCTGACAAAAAAGGATATCGCTAGTAAAAGAAGCACACTTTGGTATATGATAGGAATCTATGATTTCAGGATGAACCAAGGGAGTTGTCGTGAATATGGAAATGACCATTACAAGAGCATTAAGTGAACTGAAAATGTTAGATAAAAGAATCAACCGAACCGTTGATGAAGCCGTACTCGGTGGATTGATGATCGGCAAACATATACAGCACGGATTTCAGAATCAAGAAGAGATTGAAAAAAAGGCAAAGGCTGATGATCAATCGATTCGAGCTTTAATCAAACGCCGGAATGCCATCAAATCAGCCATCGTTGTATCAAATGCAACCACAATGATTGATGTGGCGGGTGTCCGTATGACGGTGGCAGAGGCGATTGAACGAAAGACGTCGATAGACTACGATATTCGTTATTTACGGAAAATGAAACAGGTGTACAAAGAGCGTCGACAAAGCTGAACAAACGAATGAAGATGTGAAAATGAGACTTGATCAGCATCTAGAGACCTTGTTTGGGAAAGATGGAAAGACACAAGCAGCCACCAACCAAGAGATCGTGAAGTCTTTTCTAGCTGAAAATGAGGCGGTGATCATCGATCCGCTTCGCCTTCGAGTGAAAATTGAACAGCTTTCGAAAGAAATTGAAGATTTCCAAATGGAAGTTGATTTTTCTTTGTCTGAAAGCAATACACTAACGAAAATACAGATTGATTAATTGATTTTGTTAGTGAGCCGAAAATCGATAGGACTAAACACCTCCGAGGGAAAGGTCATTCCCTCCTCATCTGATGATCATCTTAGGATGATCCTTGATAAAAGCTCAAAGCTGAACGTTCAAGGATCAAAGTTCAAGTGTGAAAGTTCTTATCTATCAAAGCTCAAGATGAAAAGTTAAACGCTCGATCGAATCTGGGAATAACGGCTGATGAGTGTTTGTTTATCGACTCATTCGGTTGCCGCCCAGCAGGTTTGCTAACAAAAAGAAAAGGATGTCACCTGATGACATCCTTTTTTCTATGAGATTAATAACGTGATGTATATGCCAAATGGTACACACTTGTGACATTTGAAGATAGTTTGATGTCGTTTGACGTGAACGTCACTGGAACGATATCGTAGTAATGTGTTGACCAGCCTGCATTATTGTATGATTGGTAGCCTGCACCTGCAGGAACTTGAAACGTTAGTGAAAACTGTCCATTCTCGTCTGTTGTGCCTGTCGCTGTTTGAGCATAAGATTTGATGGCTGCTTCAAAATAAAGCTTGATCGGCTGATTAGGCATGAGGTTTCCGCTTGCATCTTTGAGTGTCCCCTTAAACGTAGCTGGATAATAAGAACCCACGCGATATTTATTGCCATAGCCGTAATTCACTATTCCACTATCGGCTGCTGTGACACTTGTTACTTCTACAGATGCTGGTACTGCTCCAGTTTCCTCTGCATGTGCAAAGGTTGGGAATACGAGAAGCAATGATAGAACGAAAGCAAACATGATTTTTTTCATCGATAAATCCTCCTTTTTTTTCCTACTATTTTACTATCGACATTAATTGGTATTTTTCCAGTTAAAAACAAAAAAACTTCCCTTTTTTTAGAAAGGGAAGTCCTTTTTTTATTTTTTCACAACCACTTTTACCGCTTTGCTTTCTCTTTTTCTCACATCTGATGCGGTCACATACAAAACTGTTTTGGCTTTTTGCGGCTTGATTTGGGCAGTAAATGCGCCCTTGCCATTGGTTTTGACTGTTTTGATGACTTTCTTTGATTTGTTTTTCACTTTAATGGTCAAGCCTGCACCCGCAGTCCCTTTGACCGCTTTACTTTTAATGGTTACTTTGCTCACTTTCGGTTTAGCTGGTGCTTTGCCTTTTTTCACGACGGTTTTGAGCGTCGTAGCGGCCTTTCCTTTTGACATTTTAATGTGAAGGACCTTGTTTTTGTTCTGATGCTTAATCTTCACACTAAAGGTTCCTTTTTTGCCTGCTGTGCCTTTTCCAAGCAGCGTTTTGCCTCTATACACAGAAATAGCAGCACCGGCTTTTGCTTTACCTGTCACCTTTTGATGCTGATCTTCCACTTTGTTCACTGATGCATTCAATTCGACAGCACTTAATGCAGCAAATGCATTCAGTCTGCCATGTCCTGTCATCCAATCAATTCCTGGGATTTTCGGATCGACAATTGGCTCCTCGTTTTCATCATAGAAAACGTCGTCTTTTCCATCAATCGATTTAAATGAGATGTCATCTGCTGTACTTTGCAAAAGATTTCTCACTTGATTTGGCTTTAAGGATGGATTTTTAGAAAGCAGTAACCCTGCTGCTGCTGCTACATATGGTGTCGCCATTGATGTCCCGCTCAGGTATGAGACATTCCCATCAGGCATGAGGCTCGGAATATCCGACCCTGGTGCTGACATGCTCAGTCCTTTGCCATAGCTTGAAAACTCAGCGGCAATATCCATACGGTTGCTTGCGCCAACCGCCATTGCGTATTTTGACGTCGCAGGGTAGCCCATTTCTGGTACGCCATCATTTCCACTTGCCACGACCACTAGTACATTTCTTTGTGCAGCATAATTCATTGCATATTCAATCACTCTGCTGTAATAGCCGCCAAGGCTCATGTTGATCACCTTTGCGCCTTTGTCCACTGCATGTTTGATCCCAAGTGCAATATGCTCTGTATCGCCAAAGCCATAGGCATCCAGCACCTTCACCGGAATGATGCCCGTATGTTGGTTAAGGCCTGCCATTGAGTAATGATTATCGGATTTTGCGGCAATGATGCCTGCCACATGCGTACCGTGTCCATTGTCATCAATCGCATCTTTGTTTCGTCCAATGAGATTCGCACCTAAGTCTGTACGAACAGTCCCGTTTAAATCTGTCAAACGGCTGTCTACACCTGTATCCACAACAGCAATTAATGTCTGCTTCATTTTGCTTGTGCCAATCAGTGTATTCATTTGTTCAAATTTGACGTCAGCGCCTTTTTTCCCGCTGTTTTGCGCACTGTTTTTCAACGGCCACTGATAACCATACTGCGCGTCGCTGCTTAGCGCACGATAGGTTTGAACAGGCTCTGCAAATTCAACATTCGGCATGCTGGAAAGCTTTCTTGCCGTGCTTTTGATGACCGCTTTGCCTGCTTTTAGTGTCTTTCCAGCTGATTCTTGCCCTGCTGGCACATCATAGACATACATTCCTTTGAATAAAGGACTAACTGACTGTGAGGTCACACGGTTTTCTTGGATGCCGTAGCTTTTCATTTTCTTTTTCGCAGATTGAAGTGTTTGGCCATCCTTTAATTTAAAAATGATCTTATTCGTTTTAACCTTCTCTTCTTTTACAAGCTTTTGTTTCTCTAATACATAACCGGCTGATTTTCCTTCAAGCTGATCGATGCCCATTTTTTGACTGACGGCTTCTAATTCCTTTTTTAAATATGCCGGACTTGCTTCTTTGAGCATATCAAAAAGGGAGCCGATCGCCTGTTGTTCTTTTTTTGTTACGACATGACCGCTAAATGCACCATTTTTCTCTACGTCATTTAGCAGTGTTTTTAATGTGAGCAGATGGTTGTATACCTTTTGCTGCTCTTTTTGATGTTTGATGAGCTTTGATTTGAGAAACGGCTTTGTCTTTTGGAGCAGACGTGAAAGCTTTTGACCTTCTGCCGTTTCATTGAATCGTTTATCTTCAATTGTACGAATCGATTGAAGAATTTCACGCCCGTATTTTTTCTCAATAATGATGATTTCAGGCTCATCTTCTTCAGGAAAAACAGGTTCAGAAGGCGGAAGGTTAGCTCCTTTATATCCGATTGTATATGCCGCATCCTCTTCCTCATCACGGCTGTCTTCCTCCGACCCTAAGTAGAGCACTTTGACATAATAGGGACCTGACCATGCATGCGGGAAGTTGATCTCTGTCTCTCCGCTTGCTGTGTCCACGCGATATCTTGAATATGTGTCATCCTTCATCGCTCTGTCCTTACTTGGATAGACCGATACGGACAGCACTTGTTTACTTTTCACAGAAATTTGCATGTGGGTATGTTTTGCCACCTCTTGTGCAGATGGCGTGATTTGATACCACGACTCTTCCTTTTCATTCTGTAATGTACCTGAGATGACTTCACCATTTTTTAACCCAATGGCTTCATTGACACTTGTTCCATGAGTGGCAGCTGCTGCCTCGTATCCAGGTAATGCTGCCATACATAGAATGATGGCCATGAGTACGATCACACAGGATTTGACCTGCTTTTTGAACATGAAAAGACCCCCTTATCTTTTATGATACCTTGGAAGAATATCACAGAAATACATTTAGTAGAATCTGTTTTTTACATAATTAAACTCGTTTTAAGCTAGGATTTGAGATATTCAGTCAGCAAGACGGATAGCTTCATAAACTTTTTGCCATTTCAAACGGAAAATGATGCTATTTAACCATGCGGAAAAGTACATTACAATCAACTTGTAAGCGCTTAACAAACAAGAGAGAAGGGATCAGCTTGTTCCAAAAAGATCATGTTTTCACACAAGTAAACGGACGATCAAAGAATGAGATTTTACAATACATTTCCGAGAAAGCTGAAGACCTTCAGATTACAAACAATCAGGCGGGGCTATTAGCAGATTTGTTGACACGCGAAGACGAAGTCTCAACAGGACTTCAGCAAGGCTTCGCCATTCCACATACAAAAAGCTCCGCTGTACAAACGGCTTCACTTCTTTTTTTAGAACTTGAACAACCCATTGAATGGGGAAGCTTCGACGATTTGCCCACAAGCTATTTATTTACACTGCTCGTTCCACTAGAAGAAGCTAATGTCACACATCTGAAATTACTGTCAGGTATTGCGACCAGTCTAATGGAACCTGCTTTTATCGAGAAGATTCAACCAGGTCAAACAGCTGATTACTATTACGACGTCATTGAACAACAATTGAAAGAGGGGATTACACAATGAAAATTGTCGGTGTCACTTCATGTCCAGCAGGGTTAGCTCATACTCCAATGGCAGCCAAAGCGTTAGAAAATGCAGGTAAACAGCTCGGACACGAGATCAAAATCGAACAGCAGGGGATTATGGGACAGGTGAACGGCATTACAGCAGAGGAAGCGCAGAAGGCAGACCTCTGCATCATTGCCTCAAATCAGCATATCAACGATGCGGAACGCTTCTCAGGCATACCCACTGTACGTGTCGAGATCGGACGTGCCTTAAAAAATGCCGAGCAAATTATCACCAAAGCTGTAGAACTTGTTGAAAAGAAAAAGTCTGAATCTCAATAAACATGAGCAATGCCATATAGAAAGGAGCAAAGCAAAATGAAAGCAAAATTAAAAGTCATTGAAGGCCATCTTATGACCGGTATTTCTTATATTCTTCCTGTAATCATCGGCGCCTCACTTATCGTTGGTTTAGCAAAACTGGTCGGATTAGGGTTTGGCGTTTCAGATTTAAACCCCTATAAGGAAGCTGGCGGCATACTGCACGGCGCCTATTTAATGGAGCAGGTCGGCTGGACAGGTATTGGCTTAATGAACGTCCTGCTTGCTGGATTTATCGCCTATTCCATAGCGGATAAATCAGGCCTTGCAGCCGGTTTTATCGGCGGTGCCCTCGCCAGCTCAACTAATGCTGGATTTATTGGTGCCGTCATTGCAGGCTTCTTCGCAGGATATGTTGCTCTTTTTGTGAAAAGAAAAATTCAAATTCAAGGCTCTGCAGCCGGGCTCGTCCCTCTGCTCATCCTGCCGCTCATTACCGTTGGCTTAACCGGGCTTCTTATGTCAGTTCTGCTGGGCGGACCATTAGGTGCTTTGAACACGGCATTAATTGAATGGATCAAAGGTATGGTCGCTGATGGAACAAGCACACTCGCGCTCGCTCTCATTTTAGGGGCGATGATTGGATTCGATCTTGGCGGACCGGTGAATAAATCAGCGTGGATGGCTGGTAACGCCCTCTTCCTATCAGGTGTCTACCTCCCTGCCATTCTCGTCAATATTGCGATTGTCATTCCACCGCTTGGATACGGGCTTGCGACATTGATTCGAAAACGCAACTTCTCCCCAACCTTTAGAGAAGCCGGACGAGGCGGCCTTGTCATGGGGATTATCGGTATTACGGAAGGGGCGATCCCTTTTACCCTCGTCAATCCTTTGAAATTGATTCCGCTCAATGTTGTCGCATGTGCTGCTGGAAGCGGGGTCGCTGCATTATTAGGAGTTCATGACATCATGCCGCCAATTGGCGGGCTATACGGCTTCTTCTCAGTCGGAAACTGGTGGGCTTATTTAATCGGAGCCCTTACTGGCGCACTCGTCATCGGTATTGGCGCCAACCTGCTTGTGAATTTCTCTGAGAAAAAAGAGCCAAAAACGCCGGAACATGATCAGAAGCAGAAAGAAGAAGACGATTTTGACCTTGTGCTAGAAGGATAATTTGAACGAAGAAAGGTGTCGTTTATCAATGACTGTCAATGTACATGTGATTCCACATACTCACTGGGACAGGGAATGGTATTTCACCACCTCCCGCTCCCGTATTTACTTAATGAAAAGCGTAATGGACATCTTAGATACCCTTGAAACAGATGAAAGGTTCCATTACTTCATGCTCGATGCCCAAGCTTCCTTATTAGATGATTATTTGAAATGGCGTCCAGAGGATGAGAATCGAATCAAAAAGCTTGTCACAGCGAAACGTCTCATCATCGGCCCATGGTATACCCAAACCGACCAGCTCGTCATTTCAGGTGAATCGATTGTGCGGAACCTGCAATATGGGATTGAACGCTGTCAGCAGTTCGGCCACGTGATGAAAGTCGGCTATGTCCCTGATTCCTTCGGTCAATCCGCACAAATGCCTCAAATTTATCGCGGCTTCGGCATTGTCGATACGGCATTTTGGCGCGGCGTTTCTGACCATATGACGAACCATACTGAATTCAATTGGCGCGGTGCTGACGGCAGTGAAGTCTTTGCTGTGAATCTGCCATTCGGCTACTACTACGGTGGAAATATCCCTGAGAAGGATGAGGACTTACAAGCCTTTTTATCTGAAAAGATTGGTGCGCTGCAAGCAAAGGCAACCACAAAGAATGTCTATTTCCCGAACGGTTTTGACCAAGCACCCATCCGTAAAAACCTGCCTGACTTATTAGAAAAAGCCAATGAACTTGACGAGCATCACTATCAAATCAGCAGCTTAGAAGATTATATTGCAGCAGTAAAAAAAGAGCGGACATCTTTCGAGACATTACACGGAGAGCTCATTCATGCGAAGCATATGCGGATTCATAAATCTATCTTTTCAACACGAGCGGATTTAAAAATCTTAAACAACCAAATTGAAAACTATCTCGTGAATGTGATGGAGCCCATCCTCACGATCAGCTATTCGCTTGGACACGACTATCCGCATGATACGGTTCGTGATATTTGGTACCTCATGTTTGAAAATGCAGCGCATGACAGCATTGGCGGCTGTAATAGTGACACGACGAATCAAGACGTCTTCTTCCGCTACAAGCAGGCAAAGGAAATCGCCGAGAATCTTGTGGACTTGCACATGCGTCTCATCGCTATTCGACTGCAAGCAGAGCAAGAAATCACATTCACCTTGTTCAATACCCTGCCTTCAAAGCGTTCTGAAGTCATTGAAGTCGAAACCTTTATCACGGAACGTCCATTTATGCTAAAGGATGCAAATGGACGAACGCTTCAGTACACAGTGAAAAGCAAAACCGATGTCACAGATTATGTGCTGGCACAGCAAATTTCTCTTAACCCAAGTAAAGAAGTGTACATGCCAAAGCAAGTATGGAAAGCCGTTCTGCTGATTGAAGCCATCGACTTACCATCAGTTGGTTATACACAGGTCAGCATGGTCTTCGATGAATCAAGCGAATCGGCATGGGAACAAACTGAAGGACGAGTGATTGAAAATACGTATTACCGCATTGCGGCAAATGACAACGGATCACTGGACATCACAGATAAGCAAACTGGCCGGACATTCTCTGAGCAAATGATCTTTGAAGACAACGGAGATGATGGGGATTCCTACAACTATTCACCCCCTCGTGAGGACCTGTATGTGTCATCCAAGGATCTTTCATCAGCAGACATCTCAGTGGCTAAAAGCGGCCTGCAGCAAGAGCTGACCATCAAGCTTCAGCTCACTGTCCCTTACGACCTAGAGGCGCGCTCTCAGCAATTGGCTGCGACTTCACTTCCGATCACAGCGAAGGTGGCATTAAACAAAGACGATGCTGTCATCCGTTTTCATGTAAATGTCGATAACCATGCATTGGACCATCGCCTGCGCGTTCTTTTTGATACAGGCATCGCATCAAACGTATCACTGAGCGATCAACAGTTTGGTACCATTGAACGCCCAACAGAGCTGACGCAAGAGCTTGAATGGTGGAACAATGAACATTGGGAAGAAAAACCGATCACCATTGAACCGATGCAATCCTTTGCTGCACTTCGTGATGAAGCATATGGTGCCGCTCTGTTGACCGACTGCGTGAGAGAATATCAGATCACAGGAGAAGGCTATACAACGATTGCATATACGCTCTTCCGCTGTTTCGGGAAAATGGGGAAAGAAAACCTTCTTTACCGTCCAGGACGCGCATCTGGGGAAAAAATTGTGGATACGCCTGACGCTCAGCTGCAAGGTGCACTGTCATTCACATTTGGTATGCACTATAGCAAGGATGCAGTCAGCGAGGGACACCTAGCGCAGCTTGCCAAACGGTATACCACACCTGTTCAATGCTACGAGCGGGCAGACTTTTTAAACGGTCGTTTAATTTTCTCTTTCCGAGATGAAAAAGAAGACTTACAATCTACTTATAGCCTGCTTGACATCGAGACAGATGGAGCCATTCTAAGCGCTCTGAAAAAAGAAGAGCACGGAACAGGCATTGTCATTCGTCTCTTCAATCCATATTTAACGCGTCAAACAGCCGCTTCAATCAATAGTTCATCTCTACAACACGGAGAAACAGCGAATTTAGGAGAAACACCTGAAGGACATATACTCAAAGCACAACATGGATCATTACACATTGAACCGCTTACACCTTGTCAGGTACAAACCTACATTGTAAAGAAAAAATGAACATGTAGGGGCGGGATCCAATGGATTCCGCCCCTCTTTAATGGAGGGCATTGATCATGCGAATTGGAGGCATTGAAGCAGGCGGAACGAAATTTGTCTGCGGCTACGGAACTACAGACGGAACGATTGAACACATGACTTCCTTTGCAACAGGGAATCCAGATGAAACATGCCGGCAAGTGATCGATTACTTTACAAAGCATCGTGTCGATGCCATTGGAATTGGGGCATTCGGACCTGTCGATGTGAAAGAGCAAAGCCCAAGCTATGGGACGATTTTAGACACACCAAAAACAGCCTGGCGCCAATTCCCTTTCCTCTCTACCTTAAAACAAGCCCTCGGGCTCCCGATGAAGCTTGATACCGATGTAAACTGTGCAGCACTCGGAGAAGCCCGTTTTTCAACTGAAGCAGAAAAGCCTGCCTCCTTGGTCTATATTACTGTTGGGACTGGAATAGGCGGCGGTGCCTATATTGAACATCGCCTGATTCACGGATTGCTGCATCCAGAAATGGGTCATATCACCGTTCAGCGGCATCCTCATGACACTTACGGAGGCTGCTGCCCTATACATCATGACTGTTTAGAGGGACTGGCATCTGGACCTGCCATAGAAGGACGCTATCATACACTGGCACCCATGCTGCCAGAGGATCATCCTGCTTGGTCACTTCATGCTTACTATCTCGGGCAAATGACTGCTAACCTGCTGCTAACCCTTTCACCAGAACGCATCATTCTAGGTGGAGGCGTGATGAAACAGCCGGCTATGCTGCCGCTTATTCTTGATGAAACAGACAAGCGGCTTCGCGGCTATTTGCAGCTGCCAAAGCCTTTACATGAAATTATCACAAAACCATCCTTTGATGGATTATCTGGTTTAATGGGCGCCATCGCTCTTGGAACTGATGCCTTACAGGTGCAAGGAGCCGCGCAATGATGATGACGGCAGATCCTCGAACCTATCAGCTGATTCAGCGGCTATTTGAAACAAAGGGGTTCGTGAAGCTGGAGGAGCTCACTGCCTCTTTTCGCTTATCTGACCGCTCTATTCGCAATTTAATCAAGGAGGCAAATGAGTATTTAAAGGAAGCTGGCGCTATGATTAAAACGATCCGCGGAAAGGGATATACTCTTTTAACGAGTGACCAAGACGCTTTCCTGCTTTGGCTACATCAGCAAAAGCTTCCTGCCCGCTCTCTTGTCCCCGTCATGCCAGAAGAGCGTGTACGATTTATGATGAGAAAGCTGCTGCTTCAATCAGATTACTTAAAAATTGACCAGCTGGCTGAAGAACTGTTTATCAGCCGCATGACGGTCAGCAGTGATTTAAAAAAAGGACGAGAGATGTTAGCCCGTTACGGCATGACCCTTGTGTCAAAGCCTGGATTTGGCTTAAAGATTGAAGGAGATGAGCTGCAAAAAAGAACGTGCTATGCAGACTTACTTCTTGAAGAAGAGCCTGCTCTCTCTCATATCACCGAGCGGGAGCAGCTCCATTTTCCTGATATATCTCTTGAAACCATTCGATCTATTGTGTTGACGAACCTGCATCAAGAGTCATTGCTCATTAAAGACATTGCCTTAAAAAATTTAGTCATTCACTTAGCCATTGCGATTCAGCAAACACGAAAAAACCAGCGGATATCCGCCAGTACCGTCCGCACACAAAGATCACCAGTTTTGATGAGAATTGCACAAAAAATCATACAGCAGGTGAGTGACACTTTTTATGTGACCTTATCAGAGGATGAAACAGATTACTTAGTCATGCATCTATTGGCGAACCAAACGTGGAAAGAAGCCGCCCAGCATCAGACGACAGTGGAAGTTCAACAGGCGGTTACAGTCTTTCTACAGCACATTGAAAAAACAAGCGGCCATCGTTTTGCTGATGACAGCATCCTGCAGCAAGACTTGATGCTTCATATGAAGCCGCTATTAAATCGCATCCAATATGGCGTATCATTACAAAATCCGCTTTTGCATGAGATCAAAGCGTCCTATCCTTACCCGTTTGATTTGGCTGTCAGCGGACTGAATGCCTTACAGCTGGTGCGTACGCCAAATGAAGACGAGGCCGCATATGTTGCCTTGCATATCGCTGCTTCATTTGAAAGAAGTCAGCTCGACACCTCGCAAAAAAAGAAAGCTATTATCGTATGCGGGTCTGGACTAGGGACGGCCAGACTGCTTGAAATTAAATTGAAGGCAGCCTTTCAGCACGAGCTTGACATCGTTGAGCTCTATTCCTATCAGGATTATCTCATGAGCACCTCTTTGCCGTGTGACGTCATCATCACAACCGTTCCACTCGCATCAAAGGGGAAACCAGTCATTCAGGTCAGCGCCTTTTTTGAACATCATGATATACAGCGTGTGAATGAAGTCATTCATTTATTAAATGGACACGGGGCACCCTCAAAAGAGCTGATGGCGTTTTTTCAAGAGCGATTGACTTTCATGAATGCTGATCTAAGCAGCAAGGATGAGGTATTAGATATATTATGCAGCCGTTTAGAGGCGCATCAGCTAGTATCGTCTTCTTTTCGGCCCTCGGTGTTTGAGCGTGAGCAAATGTCGTCTACCTATCTTGGCAGCGGTATTGCAATGCCGCATCCGCTTATCACAAATGAAGGCACCTCCTCTGTAGCCATCGCACACTTAAAACAGCCAATTGACTGGCAGGGCGACCAAGTTTCACTTGTCTTTTTATTAGCGATTCATAAGGATGACGCTGCCTGTATGAACCAATTCTTTGAACAGGCCGTCGATTTACTAGACAATCCAGACCGCATTCACTCCCTCAAGCAAGCCAACACATTTGATGAGCTGATGGATGCGTTGTTCCAATAAGATCAAACAAAAGGCCGCCCAGTTCATGAGGCGGCCTTTTTATTTAGATATACATCATCAATCGTAGATGACATTTTTTCCTTCTTCACTTAATTTTTTTAAGGAGCTCAGCATATGATTGATTTCTTCATCGGAATGTCTTTCCCATGAACCTAATTCTGCGACTATTTTCAACGGAGATTTCGATCGATAAGAACGTGTTGGGTTGCCGGGAAATCTTTTGTCAGTCACATTTGGATCATTTTCAAAATCGCCTAACGGTTCTACAATATAAATTCTTTCTTTCGCATCAGACCTAGCTAATTCAGCACCCCATTTGGCCGCGTTTAGTGTTCCGGTGAAATAGATATGGTTCGATTTTTTATCCTGATAATTGGATAAATAAAGCGGTTCAAGCAGATCTCCAATCTTCAATTCCGCTTTTGTCCCATGAAAAAACGGCCCAGGATCTAACACCTTTTGCTTGTCATTCATACAGCCACACCCCTTATCGTTTTTGACTTGCGTATAACAGTATACGGCCTGATCTGGGCGAGAAACAGTCTATAAATTTCATTAAATTCGGGGTATAATAATAGTAGAGAGTTAGATGTGAACAGACATAAGTACTGTAAATAAAAACGGAAATTTCGCATTCACACCAACAATGACGAAAACAAGAATACCTTCCACAGCTGACAGCGTCACAATCAATCCATGGTTCATTGGATATTCCTTCGCAATTAATTTCTGTCCTATATAATTCAAACCATAAAAAATCAAAAACAATGTGAAGAACATAAAAAAAATCGTCATCATATAAACAGCCCCTTTCTGATAATGGATTTTTATCCAATTTTTACAATATATCATCAGACTAACATGTTAGAACAACTCGAACAATATGATCTTGCCAATAAAGTGAACAGAAAAAAAGCCAGCCACCCGCATAAGGTGATTGGCTTTTTCATCATTTACTTCCCGATGTTCTCTCCATTTTGCTGAATCAATGTTTCATACCAATAAGAGCTCTTTTTGCGAATTCTTTTGAGATCTTTTAGGTCAAATTCGTCGCGATTGACGTAGATGAACCCGTAGCGCTTGGAGCATCCTTGGTGTGTGCTGATTAAGTCGATGGCTGACCATGGGCAGTATCCGAATACCTCGACGCCGTCTGTGATCGCCCATTTGATTTGTTCGATATGTTTTTCTAAATAATCAATTCGATAATCATCTTGGATTGAACCATCTTCTTCTAACTTGTCGAAAGCACCCAATCCGTTTTCCGTGATAATAAGCGGCAGCTGATAGCGGTCATAAATCTCGCGCATCGTTGAACGGAAGCCGACAGGATCAATCTCCCAGCCAAACGCATTTTTGCTTAAGAATGGGTTGTTGCCGCCTTTGTAGACGCCATCTTCACCGGATTTCAAATGCTGATCTCCGCCGCGTGCAAATTCGTCGTTGCCATCTCCTTTACTCGCTTCAACCGTTTGAGAAGTGTAGTAGTTAAAGGCAATGAAGTCTGGCTTCGCGCTTTTCAATATATCCATATCTCCCTCTTCGATGACAGGAAGAATGTCTTTTTCTTTCATGTACGCCCAAGCGAGGTTGTTATAACGGCCGAACACCGCCATATCAAGATAAAGCCAGTTTCGGATCGCATTGTAATTCGCCGCAGCAAGCACATCTTCAGGCTTTGGAGAAGCCGGATAAATGAGCGCGATGTTTGGCGCTGGTCCAATTTTCGCTTCAGGCAGCATTTGATGACAAAGCGTCATGGCTTTTGCCTGTGCAACGAGCATATGATGATTCTGCTGATACAGTTCTTTTTTCGGATTTTCTAAATTTGGATCAAGTGTACCGAGCGCTGATCCATGTAAGATCATCATGTTTTGTTCATTAATGGTCAGCCAATATTTTACCTTCTGACCATACTCCTTGAATAGCACCTCTGCATAGCGTTCAAACGCATCCACTGTCCCGCGGTTAGACCACCCGCCCTTTACTTGAAGCGCATGAGGCAGATCAAAATGATACATTGTCACGATTGGTTCAATGCCATAGCGGCGCAATTCATCGATGAGTGAATGATAGAATTCAATCCCCTTTTGATTGATCTCCCCATCTCCATCTGGAATGATCCGTGTCCACGCAATGGAAAAGCGATAAGCCTTCAAGCCCATTTCCGCAAACATCTTCACATCCTCTTTATAACGGTGATAGTGATCGCTTGCGACTTTAAAATCCGTTGTCCCTTCAGGATAACTTGCTCTCATGTCAATGACAGAAGGCCCCTTGCCATCCTCGTTCCACGCACCTTCTACCTGATAGGCGGAAGTAGATCCGCCCCAGAAAAAGTCTTTTGGAAATGATGCTAGTGTTGAATATCTCATGATTTCTTCCTCCTTTTGATTAAACTAGATGTAAAAATGATTGCCCTGGTGTGATTTGTTTCTCTTCTGTTTCAATGATATCGCTAAACTCACCTGAATTGGTAATAATCACTGGTGTTGTGACGGACAAGCCGGCTGCTTGGATGGCTTCTATGTCAAACTCAGCAAGCAGTTCGCCTTCTGTGATGGTTTGCCCCTGAACAACCTTCGGGGTAAAATGCTTTCCACCTAATTGTACGGTATCCAGTCCAATGTGAATGAGTACTTCTGCTCCGCTTTCAGAAGTTAGACCATACGCATGGCCTGTTGGGAACACCGTTGTCACGACTCCTGATACTGGTGCAAACAGCTTGCCTTCTGATGGAATGATGGCTGCGCCCTTTCCTAGTGCACCAGATGAGAATGCTTTATCCTGCACTTCCTCCAGCTTGATGACCTCGCCCTTTAAAGGACTTTTCACATGAGCGGCTTTGACCCCATGTTCGTTTTCAATTACCGGTGCAGAAGCGGCCGGCGTTTCATCTTCATCTACTGGATCTTTAAATCCAATCAAATAAGTTAAGATGATCGAAAGGACAAACGAGACCGAAATTCCGATGATAAACCCTGTAAATCCTTGACCGTAGAAAATCGGCAGTGTCAGTAAACTTGGAAGGCCTGACGCAATTGCAATACTTTGTGAATAACCGATAATCGCACCGCCGACCCCAGCAGAGATAACGGCTGCAATAAATGGTTTTTTCAAACGAAGCGTGACCCCGTATACAGCTGGCTCTGTGATCCCAAACACAGCAGAAACTGCTGTTGATCCAGCCAGTGATTTCAGTTTTTTATTCTTTGTTTTCAGCATAACACCGATTGAAGCACCGGCTTGTGAGAATACAGCTGGCGCAGTGGCCGGCTTGATATGATCTTTCCCATGGACTGCGATATTATTTAAAATCACTGGCACAAGTCCCCAGTGGATACCGAAGATGACAAGAATCTGCCAAGCCATCGCAATTAAAGCACCTGCAAGTGTAGGACTAAAGGAGAATACTTTCAGCAAAACAGCTGCAATGCCATTCCCTGCATACACACCAAATGGTCCAAATACGATGAGTGTCAGCGGAACAACCGTGACAAGCAAAATCAGTGGAGTAATAAAGTTTTTGACACTTTCATGAATGACTTTGTTAAAGAAACGTTCGATATATCCCATGACAAACACTGCCAAAATGATTGGGATGACCGTAGATGTATAAGACATTAAGACGACTGGAATCCCGAAGAATGTCACATCTCCGCCGCCTTTTGACAATTCTTGAATGGTTGGGTAAATCAGTGCACCTGCTATCGTCACAGCGACAAACGGATTCGCTTTAAACTTCCTAGCAGAAGTGAATGCGAGCAATAATGGCAGGAAGTAGAACAAGCTGTCAGATGCAGCAAATAAAATTTGATACGACGTATCTTCAGGAGATAACCATTTCGCATTGATACAGATGCCTAAGAGACCTTTTAAAATACCTGCACCCGCCATGACACCGAGAAGTGGTGTGAAAATCCCCGATACAATGTCGACGAATTTCCCGAAAAGGCTTGTGCTCTCTTCACCTGATTTTGCAGATGAAGCAGCGGAATCCTCTAATAGATTCGTAAACTCTCCAATTTCTCGATAAACCTCTGGTACGGTATTGCCAATGACCACTTGAAATTGGCCGCCGCTTTCCATAACGGTAACGACGCCATTTAATTTTTCAATGGCCGCTTTATCTGCTTTTGATCTGTCATTTAAGGTGAAACGAAGCCTTGTGGCGCAATGCACCAATGAATGAACGTTTTTCTCTGTACCAATGTGTTTAATAATGTCTTCTGCTAATTGACGATAACTCATGCAAAAACCCCCTTTTTTTCAAAAAAATACGTTTTTGGGCAAAATAAAAACCTAAACGGGCACCAAAAAAAGTCGCAGCTTGCTGTTGCGCTTTTTCAGTGAACGTTTAGGTTTTGCCTGCCGAACAGTCACAATCCTCTAAGACGATCATTGTGAAACCGTATTCTTTTATGTTTATGAGCAAATAGTACCACTCACCTTTTCTCATGTCAACGCTTTCTTTTAAAATCTATCTTTATTTTTCTCGTTTGATCAGTCGATTCAAATGAATTGATAGATACAGCATCTCCTCTGATGTGAGATCCCGGTGATAGGTTTGATAGACATATTCTGCGATTTTCTTTGCGCAATCGTATGCTTTCGGATATTTCACTTTGATGAGCTGATATAAGTCCTGATCTTCGCTGACAAGGAGTGTTTCATTGATCAGACGCTGGACGAAAAAGCGCAAATGCGTGAGAAAACGATAGAAGTTGAGTGAGTCCTCATCAAATTCCATGTTGAGGTGATATTTCACAATGGTGAGAATGGCATTGACTTCCTTTGTGATATTGACCGTCGTATTCATATCCTCATTGAGCTCTGCGTTAATGATATGCATGGCAATAAAACCCGCTTCATCCTCAGGCAGTTCAATATGAAGGCGCTCTTCAATCATCTCAAGACAGTCCTTTGCCACAAGAAATTCATCTTTGTATAAGCGTTTAATCTCCCAAATAAGCGAATTCTCAATCAGATGATTTTTCTTCAGCCGTTCGATGGCGTAATGAATATGGTCTGCCAGCGAAACATGCAGACTTTCGTTTAATCTTCGGTTCAGCTTTGTATGTGCATATTGGATCATTTCCTCGGTCACCTTGACCACATCATACGGAACCTCTTGAAGCAGCATTTTCATCCGCTCGTGAACGGAATGATCCTCCAAGCGGAAGACTTTATCAATCAACGATTCGTCCACCGGGTCCCCGGGACGTCGCTGGAAAGCGATGCCTCTGCCCATGACAACGATTTCTTTTCCATGTTCATCTATGACACTAATGACATTATTGTTTAGAACCTTTTGTATCTGCAACCCCAAACACCTCCGTCTATAAACCACAATCTTCACTCAAAATATGCTCTCATCTTAACACAACTGTCAAATCACTTGGTGCTTTTATCTGACTTTTGCAATAGATTTCACCATGATTCTACCCTTTCATAGCTGGTCTGTTCCTTCAATTGCCTGCATACAATACTCCTGAGGAGGTGACCTTCTGTGAAATCTTTTTTCTGGTCTGCATCATTTTTATTCTTGCTCATGTTTACCCTCATCATTCTAGGCATCGTATTCTGGCTGAGTGGACAAGGCTTAGGCCAGCTTTGGAGATATGTGCTCATTTCACTTGTCACAGCGGCCGTTTTGCGCGGCGTCACCACTTGGCTGAAACGGCATGTGATGCACCTTTCCTCCAAATAAAAACGGCTGCCCCGAGTGTTCAGGCAGCCGTTTCTTTATTCTTTGGTTGCTGCAGCTTCTTTCTGAGAAGCACGCAGCTCATCATTGATTTTTTTCGCATCCTCTAAAAACTCTGTTTCATATCCACTTTTGAGTGCCCACATATAAAATAGCAGAGCTACCACCGTAATCAGTGCCATGTCCCAGCCATAATGAATGATGTTATAACCGCCGAATTTATCACTGCCAAGACAGGAAATCGTCATCATCACAAGCAGGTACACAACCATCCAAGCACCCGCCTTAAAGTTGCGGCCGAAGCCTTTCCACTTCGCTTTTGCTTGATAGTAAAAATAGATAGGAAGACCAATGAGAATAATGAACAGCACCTGACCTGTTAACGGCCATCTTGCCCAATACAGCGTCAATGAGGCAAAGACAAAACCGAGAGGAGCAATGATGCTGAGTCCTTTTATTCGGAGCGGTCGATATAAATCTGTCCCTGTCTTTCTCAGCGTCATGACGGTCACTGGTCCAGTCAGATACGAAATGAGTGTAGCGACAGAGATAATTTCTGCAAGTACACCCCAGCCTCTAAATAAAAACAGAAAGATAAACGATACGGCTAAGTTAAAAAACATTGCTGGACGAGGCACGCCGTAAATAGGGTGCAGACGGCCAAGCACACTTGGCATGTATTTGTTTTTTTCCATTCCATAAATCATACGAGACGTCGTTGCCGTATACGTAATTCCTGTACCAGAAGGCGACACAAACGCATCCGCATATAAAATCAGAACAAGCCAGTTAATACCAAGCGCAATGGCAAGGTCCGCAAATGGCGAGTTGAAATTCAAATGACCCCATCCATTCACGATCATAGATGGATCAACAGCACCGATAAAGGCGACTTGTAAAAGGACATAAATCACAGTTGCAATGAAAATCGATCCGACAATGGCAATTGGAATCGACCGGCCTGGATTTTTTGCCTCACCGGCCATGTTAATCGGGCTTTGGAAGCCATTGAAGGCAAACACAATCCCAGATGTCGCAACAGCTGTCAGCACACTCGCCCAGCCGTTAGGGGCAATACTTGTTCCAGAAGTAAAATTCTCACTATGAAAACCTACGAATAAGAGCGCACCAATTGTTAATCCTGGAATGACAATTTTAAACACGGTAATGAATGTATTTGCTTTTGAAAATAACCCAACTGTCCAATAATTAAGCAGAAAGTAAATCACAAGCAGCACACTGGCAACCATAAGACCTTCTGTCGTCAATACCCCTTTTGTAACCAAATGAGATGTCCACTTTGCCCACTCCCAAGGCCATGAGCTCATGTACTGGACGGAAGCAACCGCCTCCACTGGTATCACGGAGACAATGGCGATCCAGTTCGCCCAAGCTGCAATAAACCCAATAAAAGATCCGTGTGAATATTGCGTATATTTCACCATTCCGCCTGCCTCTGGAAACATCGAACCGAGTTCACTATAAGACAAAGCGATAAATAAAATCACAACCATCCCAATCAACCAGGATAAAATAGCAGCAGGACCGGCGATTTGAGCCGCACGCCAAGCACCGAAGAGCCATCCTGAACCAATGATTGAGCCAAGACCTACCATCATTAAAGCGAAAGTTCCCATCCTACGATGCAAATGATTCATGTTCATAACACCTTTCGATTAAAATACAGAGCATGTGTCAAGCAAGCGTCTTTCTTTCAAAGCAGCTCACTTTTCATTTTACTGGCAAATATTTCTTCTAATAAACATTTACCCTTGTTCATTTTTTTCGCCTGTTATATTATCTCTCAATTCTTCATTTTCTGAAATAGTCGAACATGCTTATTTCAAAAGAAAGCGCTTTTTCACCTGTTCAATCTATTAGACTGAATAACTACCTTTACCCTTATTTTGAAAAAAACAAAACAAAAAAGATAGAGGAAATGACTTCCTCTCCCTTCTAACCCACGCCATGTAAAGAAAAAAAGGATAAAGGGGGGTTCCCTCTATCCTTGTGAAATCGCTTGTTCTTTTTCAATAACAGCTAGTCTTTCTTGAACTTCTTCTTCAGATAAATTGTGCTGTTTCACATACAGGTTCCGTTCGCTTGTGCGGCATTCATGACTGCAGCTGCGCATATACTTATGCTCACTCTCTTCAGTGGCAATCATCTTACGGTTACATGCAGGGTTCGCACAGTTCACATAACGCTCGCAAGGCTCACCAGTGAAGAAATCTTTTCCGACAACCACATGCTCTGTTTGATTCACTGGTACTGTTAAGCGATTATCAAACACATAGCATTGACCGTCCCATAGCTTCCCTTGTACTTCTGGGTCTTTTCCGTAAGTGACAATTCCGCCGTCAAGCTGAGAGACATCTTCAAAGCCTTCACGCTTTAACCAGCCTGAAAACTTCTCACAGCGTACGCCGCCTGTGCAATAAGTCAGGATTTTTTTGCCTTCAAGAATCTCTTTATTGTCACGAATCCACTCAGGTAATTCACGGAATGTCTCAATATCAGGACGAACTGCCCCTCTGAAGTGACCAACATCAAACTCGTAATCATTACGCGCATCAATCACAACAGTATCAGGTGATTGCATTTGCTCGTAAAATTCAACCGGGCTAAGATGTTTCCCCGTTAATTCCAACGGATTCACATCATCCTCAAGGCTGAGGTTCACTAGTTCATTCCGATGACGGACGTGCATTTTTTTAAACGCATGACCATCCGCTTCGTCAATTTTGATCGGCATAGACGCAAAGCGCGGATCTTCTTTTAACGCTTGCATGTACTTGTCCGTTTGCTCAATAGTTCCAGAAACCGTTCCGTTCAAGCCTTCTGCTGATACGAGGATACGGCCTAACAAACCAAGCTCCTTACAGAATGCTAAATGCTCTGCTGTAAACGTCTCTGGGTCCTCAATGGGGACATATTGATAGTAAAGTAAAACGCGATATTGTTTTTCCATCTATATAAACACCTCTTAAATTTAATCAAAACATACCATTCTTTATCATACAGGAAATACATACCTAAAGGCAATGTCGGCGGCTTAATTCCATAAAACGGAAGGGCCTTTCTTCTCATATATTTGACTATTTGACAGAACTTTCTGTAAAATGAGATGATTTATGAACAATATGATGTGTAAAGGAGCAATGATCCATGATCCAGCCAGAAGATATTGTCAGAAGCGGCCCTAACCAATTTATTTCTCAAAAGGGAATCTATCATGAACTTGAATCCCTTGTTTCTCCTTTTCAGTCACCTGCTGTAGTGACAGGATATGATTCATACCAAGCTTTTTCACAATACACAAAGCTGCCGTCCGAGTGGCCTTTCATTCAGCACAAAGGATACAGTTCGCCTAATGCGGTCACACAGATCGCAGAAGAGCTTAACGGGTCAGATGTGATCATCGGCATCGGGGGCGGAACGATTTTAGATACCGCAAAATCAGTTGCAGACGTTCTTCAAATCGAAGTCATGATGGTGCCAACGATTCCCGGCACATGTGCTGCGTCTACACCTCTCAGCGTCATTTATGATGACAAAGGAAATTTCATGAGAGTTGATTATCATAAACGATCCAGCTACCTCACCTTAATTGATCATACTTTTTTGCTTTCCTCTCCTCTTTCCTACTTTCAAAGCGGAATTGGTGATACGCTGGCAAAATGGTATGAAGCAGAAGCGATTATTCGTAACACAAAAGGCGCCTTGCCGCTCATGGTACATGCAGCACTAAAGCAGGCGGTATATGTTCGAGACATTCTTCTTTCTCATAGTGAAGAAGCTGTCAACAGCTTAAAAACAGGTCAGCTTTCACAAGCATTCGCAGATGTGACAGATACGATTATTACGTTAGCAGGAACAGTCGGCGGCTATGGGGGACGCTATGGAAGAATGGCAGGAGCCCATGCCGTTCATAATGGATTGACATTTATTGAAGAAACGCATCATGTGTTACATGGACAAAAAGTAGCTTATGGCATCCTCGTCCAGCTTGCCGCAGAAAACCGAATGTCCGAGGTTGAGGAATTACTTGAACTCTACCAAACTCTCGGATTACCTAGAAATATGCGCGATCTTGGTATGACAACTCAACTGGAAGAAGCGGCACTTACGGTAGCAAACCATGCGGCACGTAAAGATGAAACCTTTTGTTTAATTGGGGACTATTCTAAAGAACAGATTGTTGACGCCATTCAAATCATTGAGACCTATCACCCCCAAAAATCTGTCTAAAGATGAGGGAAATAAAAAAGCACAGGCATCGCACCTGTGCTTTTCCTTCGATTAAAAATCAAAGTTATCTGGATCTGGACCTGTGCGCTCATCTTCATTGAGCTGATCAATGACACCCATCTCACGTGCGGACAGCTCGAAATCGAAGACTTGTGTGTTTTCGATGATTCGGCTCTTCGTCACAGATTTTGGAATGGTGATAATGCCATGCTGCAAGTCCCAGCGAAGAATCACTTGCGCTACTGACTTGTCATGTTTTTTCGCGATATCCTGGAGAACAGGATGGTTTAGAAGCTTCCCGCTGCCTAATGGCGACCACGCCTCTACATGAATTCCTTTCGATTTGCAGTAGTCTCGTAAAGGCTCCTGCGTCAGCTTCGGATGCAGCTCGATTTGATTCACCATTGGCACAACTTCTGCCTCTTCCAATAAATCCTCTAAATGATGCTGATGGAAATTACACACTCCGATCGCTCGAACGCGTCCATCCTTATATAGTTTCTCTAGCGCTTTCCATGTTTCTTTATATTTGCCTTCAACTGGCCAATGAATTAAATAAAGATCTAATACATCTAATCCCAGCTTGTTCATACTTGTTTCAAAGGCTTCGAGTGTTGATTCATAGCCTTGATCATTATTCCAGACCTTTGTCGTAATGAATAGATCATCGCGCGAGATACCTGATTGCTGAATGGCTTTGCCTACCCCTTCTTCATTTTGATAGGCGGCTGCTGTATCAATGCTGCGGTAGCCCGCTTCAAGAGCGTCTTTGACGGCATTTACAGCCTCATCCCCATCTTTTACCTGCCATACACCAAAGCCTAGCTTCGGCATTTTCACTCCGTTTGCTAATGTGACTGTATCTGTTAATCCACTCATCAAACAAACCTCCGCTTCATTTTTAACTACCAAGCACTATACCCGAATTTTCGATTGATCATGCATGACATTCTGGCTGAGCTATTTGATATATTTTCCTATATCAACTTGATTGGTGTCAACGATTTGATATTCGCTGGTTTGATCTTTTGTTTTAGAAAAATCATATGTTTCTAAAAATGTTTGATCGTAAAAAGTCAGACCATATGTTTCCTTTTCATTCTCATACACTCTGATCCAATAAGACTCTTTTGAAGTTTTTTTAGTTTCATTCGTTTTCTTTAATTTCATACCCGAAAATTCCTTGAGTAACTTTTGAATATCCGCTTTCTTTTCCACCATAACACGCTCATTATCATGCTCAATTTGAATCGAAGTCACCTTGTTTTGATCAATTGAGGCCACATCATCAAAAGAGTATGTTTTTGCATTGATCAGAAAATAAATACCAATTCCTAATAAAATAATGACGACTAAACCAATCATCCACTTTTTCAACCTAACTCCTCCTTCCTATTCTCAGCACACCTATAAAAACAGCGAAGTCCAATCATCCTCCTCAGAAAATACCTGAATCCCGTGCTGTTTGAGCAAGGCGGATGTCACTCCATCCCCAGCTTTTGTCCCCCCGTTAAAATCTCCGCGATAAATCATCCGGCTGCCGCAGGAGGGGCTGTACTCTTTTAACACAACCGCCTTCGCTTTCAGAGACTGAATCTGTTCCAGCGCCATTTTCGCACCTTTTACATACATCTCCGTGACATCATTTCCATGTACATCAATCACGGAGGCGAGGCCCTGTAATACATCATGTCCGTCTCCGCCAATGATTTCTGCGGGAGGCCTTGGCGTGGAAAGGCCGCCAAGCAGCTCAGGACAAACTGTGACCGCCTTTCCCTCCTGAACAAGCTCCTCAATTCGCTGATCTAATCGATGGCTGCCATTATAACGAACCTTCAATCCAGCAAGACAAGCACTGACGACAATCATGTATGTTCCTCACTTTTTTTGCTGACTTTAAAATAAATACATACAGGCAAGAAACATATCGTATTCACCAAAAAGGGCAGAGCACAATACAAAGCAGCAGCCCAAATTGGTTCTCCAGGTCCTGCAATACCAAAAAAATAAACAAATAATAGCACGCTGACAAACAATCCCACAAATGGCATGATGAATACGTATTTTTTATAATTTTCTATCATTTCTTTCTCCAATGAGCTCCCTCCCTTTCTTCATGGTTTCAAATAACATCAATATATGTTAATTTTACCATAAAAAACCGAAACCATCTCCTTTTTACGATGGTTTCGGTTTTTTATCTATATCTTTTCTTTCCAAGCTTTTAAGAAGCGTTCAATTACTTGTAATTCATCCTCATGAAACTGCTGAAGAAATTCTAAATAGGACGTGACTGCTTTTTCATGCAGCTCGTCATGAAGCGCTGCCAATTGCTTGCCTTCCTCTGTCAAAGAATAATAGACAGATTTCTTATCACCCTGCCGGTGGCAATAGTCCACCATGCCTTTTTCAATTAGTTTTTTCACAGCCTTTGTAATAGCTGGCTTTGATAGTTTTAGTTGTTGAGATAGAAATGTATTGTTTGATTCGTTTGGATTGGCTTGAATCATCGATAAAATGTGAAGCTGTGTGAGTGTCCATTCTTGTTTGAGTGTATCAGTCGTGGTAATCAGTGGATCTGTTGGATCATTCCGTCTCTTTTCCCTATGCATAATCAGATCTTGAATCGCTTTTAATACAATCTGCTCTTTTGTTTCCATCTGAACCTCCACTCTTAACTGGTTAATAAAATGGTACTAATAATGAAGAAAGGAGTCAAAAGAAATGTGGTTGTTAGTAAAATAATAGGCCATCAGACCTTAAAATTGTATATGTACTTTTATACTAGATTCTCCTCATCCTGTCACATGCTATAATCATGGGGATGTCATCCAATTTATCATAATGAAAAGGTGAGCTAAATGAAACCTGAACAACTAATGGCCATTCGCCAATTAGAAGAAAAGATACATCTGTTTTCCTCTGCTGTGAACGGAACCTTCCTTGCATCGGACGATTTCGTTCTATCCAATACTCAAATATCGACTGACACGTTCAATTTGCTCTTACCGACATCAGCTCAAATCCAAGATCCAAAAAAAGTGAAAGCTGCCATTGAACACATGCGGTCACAGAAACTCATCTTCAGCACATGGGTCGATCACCGTTTACTCCATCCTGATTGGGCTGATTTATTAAAGGACTATCACCTTCAAGAGGTCGAACGCAATACCATCATGATGCTTGAGCATACAGGTGACATTGATCCAGTCACATCCTCATCACTTACAATCAAGGAAGTACTTGATGAGCAGACACTATTTGATTACACACATATCTTTATTGAACTATTCAAAGGATCGACTGAGGCCGCCGCCTTAGAAGATTATTTCCAGCGTTTTTCGATTAAAAAATTACACTCAAAAGCTCGCATGTTCGTGGGATATGAACACCATAAGCCGGTCACAACAGGCTTATTATTCGAGACAAACGACAGCTACGGTATTTATGATGTCATAACAAGGGCAGAACACCGCGGCAAAGGACTTGGCAGTGACATGTTTCATTACCTTTTGACCAAGACAGAGAATAAACAAAAATGTGTCATCTTACAAGCATCAGCAGACGGCAAAAATATTTATCAACGTGCCGGCTTCCAACCAATCGGTGAAATGGCCGTCTTTGAATAGAAAGGTACTTTTCTTGTGAATTTGAAATGAACATAAAAAAGCTGCCTAAAGATAGGCAGCTACAGATTGTTGAAAAAGGGCTAAAATGATCTTTATTTTAGCTCTTTGTTTTCATTTCAGCGTGATAGAAAACCTTTGCAGTCTAGGAAGGACGAGCATCGGAGCGGAGCGAATTTGACATTCGTGAGCACCAGAGCGCAGAACTGACAACGAATGCGAGGGTTTGTCTACACGCTGAAGCTGCCTAAAGATAGGCAGCTATTCAGCATGATGCTGACGATCCATATAAAGCGGCGGTCTCTTCAGCGAAATCACCGCACAGCTAAAGGCAATCAGTACAAACACAGCACCGAATTTAGCCAGATCAACAGAGGAACCGGTCATCGTAAACATGACTCCGCCAACCGCAGATCCAATCGAAATGCCGATTTGCAAGGCAGATGTATTTAAGCTCTGCTGAATATCAGACGTGACAGGATCTGTTTGAATCAAATAACTCTGCAAAGCAGGCGTCAGTGCCCAGCTGAGCGCTCCCCAAAGGACAACCATGACCATAAAGAGCGCGAACACCCCCGCTGTATAAGGAAGGATAAACATGACGATCGCAAACGCCATAGTCACAAGCAAAATGGCTTTTCCTGAACCCAGTTTGTCACTGAGCCAGCCGCCAAACCCATTCCCGCCTATAGACGCAAGTCCGAAGATCAAATAACAAATACTAATCAAAAACGGGGTCATATGCAGAACTTCCATCAGAAATGGAGTGAAATAAGAATAAAGCATATAATGGCCTGCAAGCATAAACAAACTGATCAAGTGTGCACTAAAAATTTTCGGATGCCCTAAAGAACGAATCTGCTCTCTAAGAGGCGTCACTTTTTCAACAGGCATTTTTTCCAATAGAAAATAGATCAGCACCATCGATATGGCAGAAAGAATACTGATTCCTAAAAACATCACTCTCCAGCCAAAGCTCTCTGTAATAAAAATACCGATCGGTACACCGAGAACAAGTGAGGAGCTAATACCAATAAAAATCAGCCCTAATGCTTTCGCACGATGCGCTGGTTCCACCAATTTGGCAGTGATCGTCAAAGACAACACCACCACAAGCGCTGTACTCATCGCAATCAACACCCTAGATATCATGACAAGGGCAAAGGTCGAACTAAAATAAGTGAACACATTTCCTATTGTAAACACCAATAACGCGATTAAGTAAAGGCGCTTTCGTTCGATTTTGGCTGTCGCAGTCAGCAGCACGGGTGCTGAAATGGCATACACAATCGCAAATACCGTAATGAGCTGTCCGGCTGTTGCAAGAGACACATTCAAATCCTCTGCAAGACTTGGCAGAATGCCACCAACCACAAGCTCAACTAATCCAACCGCAAAAGTAGAAACGGCTAATAAATATACTCTCCAGTTCATGTCTAACATCCCTTCTGTATATCATCGCTTTCACTTTTGATACAGGGTGCAGACAAACAAAAAAACCCTGATTACAAAAAAGGAAAGCGCGCTTTTGTAATCAGGATTTATCGGATCCTGGTAGAAACCCTCAAACCATATTATTGAGGTTATACAAGTCTATTTTTTTCTTCACATATATTAGCATAGCCTTACATAACTCGCAAGCTGCTACAAAAGATAGCAGTACTTAATTTTAATTGGAAATTTAAAAATGGACTTAAGAAAATACATTCTTAGCTCTTTTAATATTATTAAAAATTAAAAGGAAAGCTCACCTTCACGAGATGAGCTTTCCTTTTTTACGAACTATGTTTAATTTGTTTGCGTTTATAGAGTAAAAACACACTATAAAAAATGCTTACGACAATACAAGCTGATCCCCACTGATTTCCTTGAGTCATTAATCCTATCCCTAACAAAATCAATAAACCAATAACAATATTATTTAACATTTTCATTACGCATCCTCCTCTAATTTATCTAATTTATTTTTCTTTGAATAGAGCACAACAAAGTATAGTGTTTGACCGATAAATAAAATGAGAAATTGTAAACCTAATTTTCCAGTTACAACAAAATCATAAGCTAACCAAATAAACAATGCAGCTGTATAAAATACGAATACAAATTTTAAAGCCTTATTAGATTGATATGTCTCAAATTCATCTGCTTTTTTAAAAATATTATCGCCTCCTCATCTCTAATCAGTAATATTTTCATGTAATGTAAAGATAGCTTCCACTGGTTCATTAAAATATTTTGCTAATTTCAATGACAATTCCAAGCTTGGATAGTAGTAGTTATTTTCAACAGCTACTATAGTCTGTCTTGTTACATTCAATGCATTAGCCAAATCTTTTTGGGAAATTTTCCTTTTCTTTCTTAATAATTTAATGTTATTTTTTATCATACCCTGTCCTTCTGGATTGTTTTGTTAAATTCATTATAACAAGACAATCCAAAAAAGTAAAGATATCTTGTCATTCATAAAAGAACATTTTACTCATACATCAATGATTCAGATGGATGATGACGTGCAGCTCTACTCGCTGGAATTATCCCAAAGATTACACCAATAAAAATAGACAACATACTACTTAAGATAATTGAAGGTACACTAACCAGCACTGGGAATTCGGTAAAATAAGATACAATAACACCACCAGTTAATCCTAACAAAATCCCAATTATCCCTCCTGTGAATGAGATGACTAATGACTCAAACAGAAATTGAGTTAAAATTTGTCCTTTAGTTGCACCTAATGACATTCTTAACCCTATTTCCCGTGTTCTTTCTGTTACTGTAACCAACATCATATTCATAATACCAATGCCACCTACAATTAATGAAATACCAGCAACACTGCCTATGATCAAAGTCAAAATACTTGTCACCGCAGAAATTCCCTTTTCTACATCCTTAATATTAAAAATTTGATATTCTCCTGCCAAAAAAGTAGGCTTTGTTTCATTCAACCATTTAGCTACTTCATTAGCAGTTTCAACTAAGTCATTAGAATCTTCAGTTTTTATTGAAACTGATTGTATCTTATCTGTATTAAAAGTTAATGGCCAAGAATAAAAAGGCATTATGATTTCAGGAATACTCAAACTACCACCATCAGACTCATATACTCCTGATATTATGTATGGTGTATCTCTTATTTCTATTATTTTTCCAACAACATCATCAGAGTTATATAATTCTAATGCAGCATTTTTACTAAAATAAACACTATTTTGCATTTGATTAAAGTTTTCCTCTTTTATATTTCTACCATTAATCATCTCTAATGAATTGATCTGAATGTAATCATAATTTACTCCAATTACATTTAACCTTTTATCATTATTCTTATCATCAATAAATAATTCAACACTATTGTTTTTAATAATGACGTTTTGCAATTGAAATTTCTGTTTCATTTCTAGTAACTTATCTTCTTCAAAAATAGGAGTATCTTGATTATCATAAATGGAAGTTAAATTTTCATCCAGGTATTGAATTCCAATTGTGCCATCGCTATTTCCAATAATGTTCTCTTTGAGTAAATGCTCCCCACCTTTTCCAATAGCTACGATTAATAAAATAGAACTTATTCCTATTATTATTCCAAGCATCGTGAGGATCGTTCTTAGTTTATGTGCCATAATAGAACTATAAGCCATTCGGAAATTGTCTAAAAACAAACCTTTCACTCCTTATTTTTAGAATCAAATAAAATTTGACCATCTACTAAAGTAATTCTTCTTGTTGCATAATTAGCTACATCCTCTTCATGAGTAACTAAAATAATTGTAGTTCCCTTTCTATGAATTGACATTAAAAGATCCATAATAATCGTTGTATTAATAGAATCTAGTGATCCCGTTGGCTCATCTGCAATTAAATAATGCGGTTCAGTTACAAGAGCTCTAGCTATAGCAACCCTCTGTTTCTGTCCACCCGACAACTGAGTAGGATATTTTTTCTCCATTCCTCCTAAACCCACTCTATCTAAAGCATTTAGGGCCAATATTTTTCTCTTTCTTTTTTTTATCCTCTTATATATTAATGGCAAGATAACATTATCTAAAACACTTAATCTAGGTAATAAATTGAAATTTTGAAATATAAACCCGATTTTATCTTTCCTAACCCATGATAATTGGTTATTGTTATAGTTAGTGATATCTTCATTGTTAATATAAATATGTCCACTTGAAGGTTTATTAAGACAACCTAGAATATTTAATAATGTTGTTTTACCTGAACCTGAAGGGCCCATTATACTTAAAAATTCATTCTGCTTTATATCAAGATTAATATTATGTAATATATTTATTTCTTCTTCCGCTGACCGATAACTCTTTGATATGCTTCTAAGACTAATCATTTTACCTTTTCTCCTTCTCTTGTTTGCGAGGAGGGATTTTCTAGAACTTCATCTGTATCGTTTAGACCACCAGTGATCTCTGCCCAATGCTGATCTGTGTACTTCACTTTCACTTCCTTCTTAACCAGCTTATCTTTATTCAAAACGAATACATAACTTGTTTTACCTGTTTTGATCAGACTCTTAATCGGCACAACATTTAATTTTTCCTTAGAAGTAATAATTTCTAATATCACGTGGTAACCATTCAATAAATTCTCAGCACTGTCAATCGATACTTTCATACTATACTCAGATAGATTAGATTTTATTTCTATTGTATTTTCATTAGGGAAATCTGATATTTCAATTACTTTACCACTCCATGATTTATCCTTCATTACTTTAGAGGTGATTTTCACCCGATCCTTTTTCCTAATCGAGGGCTTTTGTAGTTCAGTAACTTGACTTTCCACAATTAAACCTTTACTCATTATATAAATAGCAATTATTTTATTTGTTTCATCTTTTTTCAATTGAATATACCCAGGAATTCCCGCATTGATTGTTGAATTATTTAAATCATTTATTTTATCATTTCTTGAACTTTCATTGCTTTTAAGATCTAAACTTAGTATCTCCTTTTGATGCTTGTTTTCATCCAATTCTTTCTTTAATTGGTCATAAACAGGATTTTTCTCATCATTTTTTTTCAATTTACTATTTAACATTTCGATGTTTTTATTTATAATCTGTAAATTTCGACTTATTTTTTGGTTTTCAATGCTCAACTTTTCCAGTTCTCTCTTAAATTCATCTTTGTTATATTCCAGAATTTTTTGACCTTCTTCTACATAATCGCCATTTTTCACCAAAATTTCATTTTTATTATTCTCAATAAAATATGAAGCTGTATTCTTTGGTTTAACAATTCCACTCAATAATTGCGTTTCATCGAAATTTTTTGTAGTTATTTTGGTAAACTTATAAGGCACTTTACCTTCTTTTCCTTGATTTTTAGACATATAAATATTAATCGCTGCTAAGAAAAATATAAACACCAAAATGATAATAATGATTACAAAAAATACAAGTTTGTTATTTTTCTTTATCTCTGTTTGAAATTTAGTATTCATTTTTCGCTCCTCTTTATCCTAGTAAATTTCCAGACAAAACAAGCTTACAAAAAAAAAAAAAAATAGTCAAAAATAACTTTTTATTACACTTTTGGGTAAAATTATGTTATATTAGACGTGTGTACGTACACCATAAAATTTAACTACTAGGAGGAAAAAGTATGAGAGCGAGTCTAATTCTTGACCATTTAAATCTTTCAAAATTTGAATCAATTATTTTAGCAGGTTTTTTCGCTACAGCTGTGTTAATTGGGATTACATTAAACCTAAATCTGATTGCTGACTTTTTTGGAATTAAAATTGCAGCAGATTGGTATCGCCAATTAACTGACTGGTTAGCTGCTGGTGGAAGTTTAACTACTTTTGCAGCCATCGTTATGGGTGTAACTCTACCTGCTTGGCTCGCTGCTGCTGCTACTGCTCTTGGAGCGTATGCTGCATAATAATAAACTACTAAAAAAGATTATTATCATTTTTAGTACATCAGTTTTAATAGGTTATATTTATGGGAAGATTTTTTTATCGCCATCCTCTATAACCATAAGAGAGATTGACTATACTTATTTTATTTCACACATCACAATAAATAATCTGATGTGTATACTATTAATGATTTTAATTTCTTTTTTGGGATCAATTTTTGTAAAAACGTTTATTATCGCAAACGGGATTTTAATTGGACTTGTAATATCGAAATTTCAATCTCTATCATATTTGTTATTATTAATCCCACACGGATTAATAGAAATCCCTGCTCTATTGTTTTTAGCATATGTACTTCTACAGACTTTAGATAGGAATAAATTTGATAAGAGAACCCTTAAAGGAATTTCAGTCTCTGTTGCTCTTATACTTCTAGGGGCTTTAGTAGAGAGTTTTATAACTCCCAATCTCGTTATCAGTAATTTCTCTTAATAAAACGAACGTAAACAACAGAATATATTATGTATATTCTGTTGTTTCTTTATAAAAGGAGAAGTATGAATAAAAAATATATACTAATCTTAATAATTATTGCTTACATATTCGCTTATATGACTTATAGTCATCAGGTAGCCTTAACAATTGGTGATATTGCTAATGTGATTAATAAATTTAACATACCTAAACTATTAATTTCATCCGTAGGATTAGCTTTTAATTTCTTCGTAATTCTTATAATGGTAAACCTTTTTTGGCTTTTCACATCTCTTGGTATTACATTTAATAAAGGAGAAAACTTGAAAGACTATGAAGTTAAGAAAGCTGATTATTTTATAGTTTTCTTTGGGGTGTATAGTTTACATTTTGCAATACTAACGCTAAGTTCTATTTTCCTTGGGGAAACAATTTCAGCAGAAATAAGCGGTTTATTAAAATACTCGAATATTACAGTTGTCTTTGTAACTTTTTTAATTGTAATGTGGTATCAATTTAAGAAAAATATACTCACAAAAATATCAACTATTTCAATAACTGCACTCACTATTATTAATGTTGCTTACACACTAATTACTCAATAAAAATAGAAACAGACACTATCCTTAAAGTGTCTGTTTCTTTAATACTAATTCAACTTTTCTGAATTTGAACAATTCAGACAAATGACAACATCTGATATCTTTTTCAATACTGCATCCATCGTTCCATAGGGTTGCTTGTATGAACTGGGCATAGTCATAATGGCTACAAATTTATCATTAGTTTTAATTACACCGTTACATTTCGAACATTTTATTTCATTGCTCCTTAAAAACATTGGAAGCTCCTTTCACAATATCATACTTTAAAACCTCAATTTAATAATTCAATCCAAAATACAATTTACCTTTATTTGTTTTTTGGCATCAACTTGCTTTCTCCCCCATTTACAGGTAAACTGATGGAAAATCAACGAACAAGGATCAACGTAGATCTGGAATAGTAGCTTGAATCGATCTTTAACAGAGAGGGAACGGTGCTGAGAAGTTCCTACTGACATCTTCAAGTGAACCTGCCGATTTAGTTCTGTTTCATACAGCGGTTCATACCGTTATCATGATTGAGTGTAAAGCTGTGCTTTAAATTAGGGTGGTACCACCAGGAATGGTCCCTAACTTAAAGTACAGCTTTTTTGTTTTAAAAAAGGAGGAACCTGCAATGTCAAAAAAACAATTTGTTGAAAAAATTACAAGCATGGAAGACGACTTTGCCCAGTGGTATACAGATGTTGTCACAAAAGCGCGGCTCGTCGATTATTCAAGCGTGAGAGGCAGTATGATCATTCAGCCGTACGGCTTTAAAATTTGGGAGAATATTCGCGACGAACTTGACCGCCAGATTAAAGAAACGGGTCATGAGAATGTCTATATGCCCCTCTTTATCCCAGAGAGCCTGCTGCAGCAGGAAAAAGATCATATCGAAGGCTTTGCTCCTGAAGTGGCGTGGGTCACACATGGCGGTGAATCCAAATTACAAGAAAGGCTCTGCGTCAGACCAACCTCTGAAGTGCTGTTCGCTGAGCATTACAAAAACATTATTCATTCCTACCGCGATTTACCAAAGCTATATAACCAATGGGCCAATGTCGTCCGCTGGGAAAAAACAACACGTCCCTTCCTCAGAACCCTTGAATTCCTATGGCAGGAGGGACACACGTGCCATGAGACTGAGCAAGAAGCGATTGAAGAAACAGAAAGAATGCTTCACACTTACGCTTCTCTTTGCGAAGATCTCCTTGCCATTCCTGTCATTAAAGGGAGAAAAACAGAGAAGGAAAAATTCGCCGGCGCTCGCTTCACCTATACGGTTGAAAGCTTGATGCATGACGGAAAAGCGCTTCAAACGGCCACTTCTCATTTCTTCGGGAACGGATTTGCCAAAGCATTTGGCATCGAATTCTTAAACCGTGAAGGAAAACTAGAGCATGTCCAGCAAACCTCTTGGGGTTTCACAACAAGAATTATCGGCGCTATGATCATGGTGCATGGCGATGACAGAGGGCTCGTCCTCCCGCCAAATATTGCACCAACCCAAGTGCGTATCGTGCCAATCGCTTCTCATAAAGAAGGGGTGCTGGATCATGCCTACGAATTGAAGGATCGCCTCGCCCGCATCGCACGTGCTGACATCGATGCAAGCGATAAACAGCCAGGCTGGAAATTCAACGAATGTGAAATGCAGGGTATTCCGCTACGTGTAGAAGTAGGACCAAAGGACATCGAAAAAGGACAAGTGATGCTCGCACGACGAGACACTGGTGAAAAGCAAGCTGTCACATTAGATGCACTTGAACAAACCATCACAGCAACGCTTGAAGACATCCAGCGGACCATGTTCGAAAAGGCGAAGGAACGATTACATGAAAAAACATCACAAGCCCTCACAATCGAAGACATCGAGCAAATTCTTGCAGAAGAAAACCGATTGATTAAAGCCATGTGGTGTGGTGACGAAGCCTGTGAAAACGACATTAAAGAAAGAACAGGTGCGACCTCACGCTGTATTCCATTCGAACAGGAAACCATTTCTGACACATGTGTCTGCTGCGGAAAGCCTGCATCTGATATGGTGTTCTGGGCGAAAGCCTATTAAGAATATGAACGATAAAGAAGCATCTCTCATGATGCTTCTTTTTTGTTAAAAAGACCCAAACACCCATTGACCTCACCTGCATGATCCCCTATAATTCATATTAATATAATCGGTTTTTAAGACTTTAACTGGAGTGGTGATATATGAAACGCTGGCCCTCATTCTTTGCCGAACGCTGCCCTAAATGTAGAACAGCATTAGAAGTCTCAAAGTCCAATGCCCTGCAAGGCAAAGTCGTGAAAACATGTCCCAACCTTCATTATCAAAAAGAGTACCACCCCGCACTAGAAACGTATATCGAGCACGATGACGTCAAATAAAAAAGACCAACACGTTTGCTCTGTTGGTCTTTCTTTTATAAAATATCCAGCCAAATTTTGACCGCTGTCGCTGTAATCATTACAGCAAGGGCCCATTGCAAATAGACGGCGTTGATTTTCTGACCGACCTTCGCACCAATCGGAGCTGCCATCAAACTTGCCGCCATCAGCACAACAGCAGGAAGAAGCATGACCTGACCCGTCAATACCTTTCCAGTCGATGCGCCTATCGCAGAAAGAAACGTAATCGCAAGTGACGATGCAATCGTCATCCGTACAGGAATTTTTAAAATAGACAGCATCACAGGCACTAAAATAAATGCGCCCCCTGCACCTAATACCCCGGAAACACTGCCAATCACAAAGGCAATAGCTGATGCCAGCCCTTTATGAAAAGTAACTTCTCCCTCTGCGTCTGCACGCTGTCCTTTTTTCGGAATCAACATGAGAATAACCGCCACAATGGCGAGTAATCCATAGACGAGGTTCATCCCTTTCTCCGGCATAAAATGTGATACATAACTGCCTAATAAGCTGCCCGCCAATATACTGCTTCCCATATATAAAATCAGCGAGCGATGTAAAAATCCGCTTTTCCGATAAGCGAGTACACCACCCAGCGTCGAAAAAAGCACTTGAATGGCGCCAATCCCTGATACCTCGTGTGCTGATAGTGCCATCACACCAAAAAGAGGCGGGATATAAAGCAGCATGGGATAGTTGATCACAGATCCGCCGATCCCCACCATTCCTGATAAGAAGGAACCAATACATCCGATGATAAAAAGTGTAATCAAAAATGCAAAATCCACGCTGGTCTCCTCCTTTGCAAAAGGAAAAGGGGATCTTCAGCAGATACCCCTACATCCTTTAGGACCCTTTTCTCACCCAGAACTTCAGCACGTGACCTTCTTCTGTCTGCGTGATCAATTCATGTCCGCTTGACTTCGCCCATGCGGCCAAGTCAGCTTTAGCCCCTTTATCTGTTGCATGTATTTCTAAAACTTGACCTTCCGCCAAGTCGTTCATTTTTTTCTTCGTTCGAATAATCGGCATTGGGCATGCGAGCCCTGTTACGTCTAAAATTTGATCTGATGTCATTTGATTGTTCCTCTTCTCTTATTTTATTGGACATTACCGAATCGCACAACGGTTTGGACCCATTTCCATTTCCCGCTGCTCTTCCATATCTGGGTTCAGCTTCCCCATATTGGCTTGACGAATCTCTTGAAAGGCATGCGGCTGTGCAGGCAGACCTTCCGTCACCATCTTTCTAAACACATGTTGATCTTCAATATGAAGCCCATGATTTTCTTTTAAAAGTGAGCCGAGCTCCTTCCAAACACTGCCGTCTTCATTCATTTCTTCTTTGGTCATGAAGTGCGCAGGCAGAACGATGTATTCCTTTGAAAACGCCATATACCGTTCATAAAGCGTCTCTCTCAAATCATCTACCCAGTCCTCCGCCATTCCAGCAAGATCAGGTCTTCCAATTGAATCAATAAACAAAATATCACCTGAAAGAAGATATTGATTGTCTACGATAAAAGATGTTGAGCCGATCGTATGTCCCGGGGAATAAATGGGTTGAATATCAATAGAAGCTGTTCCAATCGTTATCCGCTGTCCTTCTTCAAGGCGTTCATATTCAAAGGTTACCTCTTCTGCATCTTTTGGCGGCAGCCAGTAGGCAGCACCAGTTAGTTCAGCCAGCTTTTTCCCACCAGAAATATGATCTGCATGAAGGTGAGTATCCATCACATGCGTCACAGAGACATCATGCTTTTTCGCAAAATCAATATAGACCTCCGTCATTCGAGCTGCATCCACAACCGCGGCTTCTCCATTGGACATGATCATATAGGACAGACACCCTTTGCCCATCCGTACAAATTGATACAGCTCTCCGCCGCCGCTTAAATCCCCTATTTTCACTGGCTCTAGATGCTCACTCCATGCCTTCATGCCGCCCTGCAAATAATGAACAGGCACGCCAGCCTCTGACAGCATCTCCGCCACCAGGATAGAGGAACCTTCCTTGGCACAAACCACCAGCACTTCACGGTCACTAGGAATGTGCTGTAAAAGGCCCTCTACTCCGTCAAGCAGATCAAAATAAGGCACATTCATATCAACGATTGCTTCCCCTTCAATCTTCCAGTCCTGCACATCTGCTTGATTTCGTACATCTAGCAAAAAGAGCGGCTCTTTGCCCACGATCTTTTTTGTTAACTGCTCTGCAGTCATGGCTTTTACCGTCATGTTTTATTCAGCTCCTATTTTTCAATGGCTCCTGTCCAGCTATTCATGCCTGGCACCACATTGATTAATTGTTGAAATCCTCTCTCTTTTAGCTTTTGCGCAGCTAATTCACTTCTTCTGCCTGAATGACAGATGAGATAAATGTCCAATTCTCTTGTTAACTCCTCTGCACGATCTTCCACCTCACCAAGCGGGATATGAACGGCTCCTGGGATATGCCCTGCTTCGTATTCATCCAGCTCCCTTACATCCAAAATAAACAGAGATTGATCTTCTTTTACCTTCTGTTGAAAGGCATTCAAAGATATTTCCGAAATCATGGGCTCCCCCTCTTCTTCTTGCGCTCCGCCCTTACGAATCAAATGATGAAGCACCTGTCCTTCTACTCTTGTTCCTAAAAACTCATGACCGGCACTTTTTGACCAAGCCGCTAAATCCGCTGCTGATCCTTTATCGGTAGCTTGCACTTCAAGCACATCTCCTGGCAAAAGCTCATTCATTTGTTTTTTTGTTTTCACAATCGGCATCGGGCATGCCAATCCTTTTGCATCTAAAATGACTGTTGGTTGCTGCATGTGATGTCCTCCTTTATAGGGGTGGGGGTATATTTTTATGCGTGCTTAATGCCAAGCATTCATACCACCCTTGATGTTTGTAATATGAGTAAATCCTTGCTTCTTCAATATTTTCGCTGCCTGCATACTTCTCATTCCACTTTGACATATGACATAGATCTCTTCATTTTTCTCAAGCTGAGAAGCTCGTTCTTTTAACTGAGGTAAAGGAATGTTTCGAAATCCTTTTATATGGTTTGTTTGAAATTCTACTGGAGATCGTACGTCAATGAGCTGTTGACCTTTGCTTTTCAGCTTTTTTTTCATATCGGCTGCATCTATTTGGTTCACACCTCGTGCCGGCAGGAAACGGCTCATAAGTAAGCCAATCACCAGGATGAACAAAATCGTTTGAATCATTTCATCACCTCACTAAATAAATAAATTCACATTCCCAATTTCAGCCTCTGCTAAATACGCCGCCACACCAGCATATTGAATGTCATCTAATAATTCTTTCTCCTGCAGCCCTAAAAGGTCCATCGTCATTGTACATGCTACGAGATTGATCTCCTGTTCCTTCGCCATATCAATGAGCTGCGGCAAGGTCATGGCATTGTGCTTTTTGATGACGTGCTTAATCATCTTTGGGCCCATTCCAGCAAAATTCATCTTTGAAATGCCCATTCGATCAGCCCCGCGCGGCATCATCTTGCCAAACATTTTTTCTAAAAAACCCTTTTTCATTGGCACCATCTCATCCTTGCGCAAGGCATTCAGCCCCCAAAAGGTATGAAAAATCGTCACTTCATGATCATAGGCTGCTGCACCATTTGCAATAATGTAAGCCGCCATCGCTTTATCATAATCTCCACTAAATAGCACAATCGTCGTGCGTTTTTTCTGTTCTTCCATTCTGCTCCTCCTTCATTATTACCCATGGGGGTATATAGAAAACAAAAAATATATACACATACCGGTAAGGGTATATTATAACAAGTAAAAAAATCCGTCAACCTTCAAAGGCTGAAGAATTTCTTACCGGCTCTTCACCAATAGCTCAACTGCCTCTTTCACAAGACCTTCCGTATCCTTGCCTTGTTCAAGACTTTCACGAACACATTGCTCAAGATTTGTACTCACAATCACACCCATTGCCCGATCAATGGCATTGCGTGATGCAGACAGCTGCGTCACCACCTCGCGGCAATCCTTTCCCTGCTCCATCATCGCAAGAACCCCTTTAATCTGCCCCTCAATCCGGCGAAGACGGTTCTTCATCTGCTGATTATATTCCATGCACAAGTACCCCTTTCTATTCTTTCTATGAACAGATAGTATACCCTAAGAGGTATTTAGTCAAACGACTTGCCCTACTCTTTTGTAGAAAATGTATGTGAAAAGAATTGCACATTCCACCTTTTATTGATAAAAAGAAAATAATCAACGAACGAGAAATCATTGAAGAAAAGAGGGCAGCCCATGACTTTACATCATTATATTGGAGCAAACAAAGAACTGCCGCTTGGTACCATTGGTCAAAATCCTACCTATAAACCATTCTCTGAACTCAATATCAACATGTTTGATAAAAAACAAAAAAAGCTAAAAACCTATCAAAAAGAAGAGCTTTTGATAGAAGTATTTGAAACAGAAGAGGATTTCGAAGGCATTCACATTGATGATCTAGATCCCGTCTATGAAGCGGTAAGAAACAAATTCACGCATCCTTTTGTTTATGAATTAGACATCATTCATTCTCTTCGTGCACTTTTTAAATTCATTGAAAAAGAGCTGTCAAAAGGAGAAAGCATCGAAATCTATTCTTGTCTAGATGAACTGGAAACGAAAGAAAAGGATGATCAATTGGATGTAGAAATTGACCTAAGCAAAAAACGATTTGGAAAACATATCAATTTTAAAGAGATCGATGAACTGATTGATATGTTTGAATTAGAAAACTTACAATATGTGTTGGTGAAGAAATAGACCTCCTGAGGTAAAATTATAGAGAAAAGGAGACACTATAATGAACTTGACATGTGAATCTAAAAATTTTGATGATTATTTATGTGAATTAACTGAAGTTGATTATTCTCATCCTATAATTCGAGCAAAATCAAATGAACTTTTCAATCCTTTGCAGACAGAAATAGAAAAAGCAAAAGTAGCCTATGAGTTTGTTCGAGATGAAATTCCCCATACATGGGATATTCAATCCAAACGAGTGACTTGTCATGCATCAGAGGTATTAACATTTAGAGAGGGAATTTGCTACGCAAAGTCCAACCTATTAGCTGCTCTATTGCGCTCACAAGAAATACCTACAGGTTTTTGTTACCAGCGGTTAATGTTGTTCGATACGCCAGATAAGGGATATTGTATTCACGCATTAAATGCTGTATTTTTTCATTCACTTAATAAATGGATTCGATTAGATGCACGCGGCAACAAAACAGGAATTGATGCTCAATTTTCACTTGATCATGAAAGGTTAGCTTTTCATACCCAACAAGAATTAGATGAAGTCGACTATCCTTTGATATATGTTAAACCACATCCAAAGACAATGAGCGTTTTAAAAGAACATACAGATGCTATTGAGATGTATAAACATCATTTACCAGAAATGATATAGGCTTGGGGGCAAAAAGACTTTCGACAATGCCAAACGTGAAAATAAACCGGTGCATGTCAGCATCGGTTATGCCCCTTGTCACTGATTTGCATAGGATCTATTTTATATTAAATACACTCAATAACTTCATCCAAACGATATCTACCCTTCAATCAAACGTTTTAACTTAAGCTCCGTTTCAGTATCCTCAACTGGAGTATAGACGCTGCATCTTAAATCAGTATCCCCATACACTTGTAATGAAGTGAGATTAAACAACATTTTACCTGCCTTAGCATGACGAAATTCAATTAATACTTCAGGCGCATAGCTGATCTCATTTTCATTCCAAATTTTACGAAACTCAGGATATGCCTGCTCCATTTCTTCTATAAATTGCTCATACCAGTCATCAGCCACATACTGTCCATAATACGTTCTAAATATGGCGATATATCCTCTAACAAAATGCTCCCAATTCACGGCTAAACTTTTGAATTCCTTTCTTGCGAATAGTAAGCGTATGATATTTCTTTCTGCCGGGATGATTTGTTCAAAGTCCAAAAATACGTTAGCTGCTGCTTGATTCCACCCAACAATCTGACTTCTTCTATCAGATATAATCGTCGGGCAATAACGAAGTTCCTGCAAAATTTTCACTAAAGCCGGACTGATTTCCTTCTCATTCTCAATGATAAAGGATTGTTTCACTCCTTCCTCTAACGCTAAAGCGTACAAATATCTCCTTTCATCATTATTTAATTGTAATGCTCGAGAAATAGCATCTAATACCGAAGTGGATACTTTTATATCTCTGCCTTGTTCTAACCATGTATACCAAGTAAGACTCACACCGGCTAGTTGAGCCACTTCTTCTCTTCTTAGTCCTGGTGTTCTTCTGCGGGTTCCTACAGGTAAACCAACCATTTGAGGCGTGATTTTCGAACGTTGGTTTTTTAGAAATTCTGATAATGCTTGAAGTCTTGTTTCAGGTTTCATGAAGATCTCCCTTTAAAATATTATTAATTATACTAGGATAAACAACAACTTGTAATAGGATAACACAATGGCTAAAGTTAATAAAAACAAGGAGGGAATGATCATGAAAAGAGTTGTCATTACTGGAATGGGAGTTATTTCTCCACTAGGAAATGATGTAAATAGCTTTTGGAATCAACTAATCAAAGGACAATCGGGAATATCTCTCATTGATTCTTTTGATACAACTGATTATAAAACAAAAATAGCTGGAATCGTTCGTGATTTCGATGCAGATGAAATATTGGGAAGAAAAGAAGCAAAACGTTTAGATCGTTTTAGCCAGTTTGCCTTAGCAGCAGCCGAACAAGCATTAAAAAATTCGCAATTACAGTTAGATCAAGTTGATCTTGAACGTTTAGGCGTATATGTTGGTTCAGGAATCGGGGGAATCCAATCGCTTGTTGATCATGTCAATGTATTAGATAAACGTGGTCCCTCAAGAGTAAGCCCCAGCCTTGTCCCCATGATGATTTCAAACGCAGCTGCGGCCCAAATCAGCATTAAATTAGGGGCACAAGGGCCATCATTGTCACCAGTCACAGCTTGTTCTATTGGGAACACCTCTATTGGCGAAGCTTTCAATGCGATCCGAAATGATGATGCAGATATTATATTTGCCGGAGGAGCAGAAGCTGCCGTCTCACAGATATCTTTGGCTAGTTTTGGAAACGCACATGCACTATCTACTAGAAACCAAGACCCAAGTCGGGCCAGCCGTCCATTCGATACAGATAGAGATGGCTTTGTGATGAGTGAAGGCGCAGGTATCTTAGTATTAGAATCATTAGAAAACGCGATTCTTAGAGATGCGCCGATATTATGTGAAGTAGTGGGGTACGGAGCTAGTTCAGACGCTCATCATATGGTAGCATCCCACCCAGAAGGTAAAGGTGCCTACTTAGCCATGAAAAAGGCGTTGAGAAGTGCAAACATATCAACAGATGATATTGATGTTATTAGTGCACATGCAACAAGTACACAAGTAGGTGATCGTTCAGAAGTTCTAGCTATTAAGAAATTATTTGGTGAACGTTCAGTTGAAATTCCAACAACGGCAAACAAATCAATGACAGGGCATATGTTTGGTGCTGCCGGCGGAGTAGAAGCCATTGCTTTAGTGGAAAGTTTGAGACGAGGAATGATTCCGCCAACTATTAATGTAGAGAATCAAGATCCAGACTGCAACTTAGATGTTGTATTAGAAGCGAGACAGCTTCCTTTGAAATACGGGCTATCCAATTCTTTTGGTTTTGGAGGACATAATTCAGCCATCTTGTTAAAGCATTACGATTGATGTAGCTATCAAGGGTTTATAGCCCTTGATTTTTTTCATTTTGGGAATACCTCACAGACAAATTATGAAGGGCCTCAATCTGATATATTAACCCCACAGCTTTATAATATTATACTATATTTACATTAATTGTAATATATTAGATCAAAAAGCCATTTACAATTCTTAATGTAAAAAGGTACATTTGGGCTACGCGCAAGCAATTTGATTGCATTTCTTTGCTGCAATAGCAATACTTACATGTCTTGACATGATAGATGTTGAAATGCAAAAAAAAGAAAAGAGGATAACAAAAGTTATTCTCCGCTTTGATATTTATGTTCATGCTTTTCTAATCACTCAGCTTCATTGTTTGTTGTAGCGCTTGCGTTTTCAACACTATGTGCTTCACCATGACCTGGCCCGAAAAGATTTAATATTACAACTCCTACAAGTATCAAAACAATCCCAGTAACACTGGCAACGTTAATTTTTTCTTTCCAAATCAAAATCGAGATTATTGTAGTAAGAATAATACCTATACCAGACCAAAGTGCATAGGCGGTATTCAAAGGTATGGTCTTCATTGCAAGTGATAAGAAGAGCAGGGAGCCTATAAAAGAAATAATTGTACCAATAGTAGGGTAAAGTTTTGAGAAGCCTTCTGCAGCCTTGAGCATAGAAGAACCAATAAGTTCACCAATAATTGCGAGCAATAAATATAAATATGCCATTATTACTCTCTCCTCCTGTATAAATAATCAACGACTTAAAAAACTGTATTAAACCTTTATAGGTTTACTTCACTAAATCTTTATTAAGTACAACTTTACAAGAAACCAAAAATGTTTTTAAGTCTTTATTTTTCAAAAAAATTGTGCGCAAAATGACTGGTGATCCTTAGTCCAGTAGATAAAATCTAATCTAGATAATCTAATAAGATATAAACTAAACTGCACTATGGTACAGTAAACATAAAAACAAATAATGAAAAGTGAAAGAAGGTGATCCAATGCCCACTAACAATAAGCCCAATAGATTAATCGCTGAGAAGTCTCCTTATTTACTTCAACACGCTCACAACCCAGTTCACTGGTACCCGTGGGGGCAAGAAGCATTCGATAAAGCCAAACGTGAAGATAAACCAGTGCTTGTCAGCATCGGTTACGCCACTTGCCACTGGTGCCACGTCATGGCACACGAAAGCTTCGAAGATCAACAAGTCGCTGACATCTTAAATGAGCATTTCATTTCAATCAAAGTCGATCGTGAGGAGCGTCCAGATATCGACTCGATGTATATGTCGGTTTGTCAGATGATGACGGGGCAAGGCGGCTGGCCGTTGAACGTGTTTGTCACGCCGGATCAAAAGCCTTTTTATGCTGGGACATATTTCCCGAAAAGAAGTGCTTACGGGCGGCCTGGCTTCATCGAGGCACTGACACAATTGCTGGATGCGTACCATAATGACCGAGATCATATTGAATCATTGGCTGAGAAAGCGACAAATAACCTGCGGATTAAAGCAGCAGGGCAGACAGAAAACACGCTGTCACAAGAGGCAATTCACAAAGCCTATTACCAGCTCATGAGCAGCTTTGATACACTGTATGGCGGATTCGGCTCCGCACCGAAATTTCCTGCACCTCATATGCTCTCATTTCTGATGCGCTATTACGAATGGTCAGGACAGGAGAATGCGCTGTATGCAGTCACGAAAACGTTAGATGGGATGGCAAATGGCGGTATATATGACCATATTGGTTCGGGTTTTTCTCGTTATTCAACAGACGAGAAATGGCTTGTGCCGCATTTTGAAAAAATGCTGTATGATAATGCCTTGCTGATGGAAGCTTACACAGAAGCGTATCAGCTCACCTCAAAACCTGAGTATGAAAAACTTGTCCAACGCCTGATCCAATTCATTAAACAAGATATGATGAATTCTAGCGGCTCCTTTTATTCAGCGATAGATGCAGATTCTGAAGGGAAAGAAGGACAATATTACGTCTGGGCAAAAGATGAGATCATCACCCATTTAGGGGAGGAGCTTGGCGCTTTATTTTGCGACGTCTATCACATCACAGAAGAGGGGAACTTTGAAGGGGAGAACATCCCTCATACCATTTCTACCTCTTTTGAGGACATCAAAGCCTCTTTTTCGATCGACGATAAAACCCTTCAATCCAAGCTGCAAGAAGCCCGGAATATTTTACAATCAGTCAGACTGCAGCGACCCGCGCCGCTTGTCGATGACAAGGTGCTTACATCTTGGAATGCGCTGATGATCGCAGCTCTCGCCAAAGCAGGAAGGGTCTTTGATGCAGAGGAAGCGATCCATATGGCGAAGCAGGCGATGTCTTTTCTAGAAACACATCTTGTTCAACATGAGCGGCTCATGGTCCGCTACAGAGAAGGTGACGTGAAGCATCTCGGCTTTATCGAGGATTATGCGCATATGCTAAAAGCGTATATGTCTTTATACGAAGCGACCTTTGAGTTAGCGTGGCTGGAAAAGGCGGCAGCCATTGCCGAGAACATGTTTGAGCTGTTTTGGGATAAGGAAAAAGGGGGCTTTTTCTTCTCGGGATCAGATGCGGAAGCGCTCCTCGTTCGAGAAAAAGAAGTGTACGACGGCGCCATGTCTTCTGGTAACAGCACCGCACTCCATCAGCTTTTGAAACTCAGCACAATGACAGGACGTCAAGACTGGCTGAAAACCTTAGAAGAGATGTTCAAAGCCTTTTATGTGGATGTCTCTGCCTACCCAAGCGGACACACAGCATTTCTGCAAGGGCTCCTAAGTCAATATGCGGCGAAAAGAGAAATCATCATTCTCGGAAAAAACGGCGACCCTCAAAAAGAACGGCTTTTACAGGCGCTTCAAAAACGCTTCGTTCCATTTGATATCATATTGACTGCCGAAACAGGGAAAGAATTAGCGAAGCTCGCGCCCTTTACAAAAGATTACAAAACAATCGATGGCAAAACCACCGTGTATATTTGTGAAAACTACAGCTGCCGCCAGCCGATCACCAATATCGACGAGGCGATGAAACAGTTATGCCACGATTGAGTTTGTCATGAGATGACTATGAGAAGACAAAATGAGGACAAACAGATAAAAAACATGTCAATCCGCTAACAAATTGTCTGTACGGTTTTATTTTTCCTAAAAAACGGTTAGAATGCGCACTAGACGTTCTCATACCGAAGGGAGAGAAAATGATGAAAAAGGTATCATACACACTCATCGCTTGTTTGTTATCTGTTGGACTTGCAGCCTGCTCGTCAAACGATGCCAAACAAGATAAGCAAAAAGACGCAGCCAAAAACAAGGAAACAACACAGGCTGATCAAAAAGAGCAGCAAAAGCAAATGGAAGAAATGCAAAAGAAATTAGACGCACAAAAAATCGATGATCAAAAGGTCGTTGCGACCGTCAACAAAGACAAAATCACAGGCAGTGAATACAATAGCGCCTTATCTACCATTCAAGGCCAGCTTCAGCAGTCCGGGCAAGACCCAACTTCTAAAGAAGGCGAGAAAGCAGTCAAGAAACAAACCATTGATGCGCTCGTAGGACAAGAGCTCATCCTGCAAGATGCTGAGAAGAAGGGCTTCAAAGCCTCTGACAAAGAGGTAGATAAGCAGCTAAAGGAAGAAAAGAAACAGTTCAAAGACAACGCTCAATTTGAAGAAGCACTTAAAAAGAGCGGACTCACATTGGATCAGCTGAAGAGTGACATTGCCGACAGCATCAAATACAGCCAATATGTCGATAAAGAAATCAAATCAGCCTCCGTCTCTGAGAAAGACGTCAAAGCGTACTATGATCAATACGCAGACCAAATGAAAAAACAAAAGCAAAAAGCACCAGAATACAAAGAGGTTAAATCACAAATTAAAAAACAGCTAGAATCTCAAGAAAAGCAAAAAGAAATCCAAAAAGAAATTGAAAAACTAAAGAAATCTGCGAAAATTAATGTTTCTCTATAACCGCTAAGAAAAAATCCGCCATTGTGCGGATTTTTTTGTTACTTCATGAACTATTTTTCCAAATTTATGACAAAAGCCTCATCATAAACGTCTCTTCCATCCGATATGATGGGAGTACAAAAGAAAGCGCTAACAATTCTTTTGTCTCTGAAAAGGTACAGGATCAAAAGCAATTCTCGTACTTTTGCTTCAGTCAATCGGACATCTACAAAAGGAGGATCATTATGTTCAAATGGTTTAAACCTGCTCCGCATATCGACAGGCTTGATGATGCCAAAACAGACGAGACGTATAAGCGGCTGCGGCTGCAAGTCTTTCTAGGCATCTTTATCGGGTATGCGGGCTACTATTTGCTGCGCAAAAATTTCGCTTTTGCCATTCCATATCTACAGGAAGAGGGGTTCACAAAAAGTGAATTAGGCTTTGTACTCGCAGCCGTATCCATTGCTTATGGCTTTAGTAAATTCATCATGGGGATGATCTCAGACCGCTGTAACCCCAGATACTTTTTAGCCGCCGGACTCTTTTTATCAGCTCTTATCAATATCCTATTTGTCTCATTTCCATGGGTCACATCCAGTGTATGGATCATGTTTTTATTCATGTTCTTAAACGGCTGGTTTCAAGGCATGGGGTGGCCGCCATGCGGACGTACGATGGCGCACTGGTTTTCGGTTAGTGAACGTGGTACGAAAATGTCCATTTGGAACGTCGCTCACAATATCGGCGGAGGGATTCTTGCACCGCTTATCACATTAGGGATTGTACTGTTTGCGACGTGGAAAAGCATCTTTTTCTTCCCTGCCATCATTGCCATTATCGTCTCCTTCGTGATCATTCTTCTTGTACGGGATACCCCGCAATCCACTGGTCTTCCGCCAATCGAGGAATATCGAAATGACTATCCGGCACAAAACTATGAGGATCAAGAAAAAGAATTAACAGTGAAAGAAATTTTATTTAAATATGTACTCAACAATAAATTCCTATGGTATATCGCCATTGCCAACGTGTTTGTATACTTCGTCCGTTACGGTGTTGTTGACTGGGCGCCGACCTACTTAACAGAAGCAAAGGGCTTTTCACCAGAGCATTCACGCTGGTCTTATTTTCTTTATGAATATGCAGGCATTCCCGGTACATTATTGTGCGGCTGGATTAGTGACCGCTTCTTCAGAAGCCGCCGCGCACCAGCTGGCGTCATCTTTATGGCCGGGGTGTTAATTGCCGTTCTCGTTTACTGGCTAAACCCTGCAGGCAATCCAATGGTCGATAACATTGCCCTTATCAGCATCGGCTTTTTGATTTACGGACCTGTCATGCTCATTGGACTTCAAGCCATTGATCTCGCTCCGAAAAAAGCGGCTGGCACTGCAGCCGGACTGACAGGCTTCTTCGGCTACATTGGCGGCTCTGCCTTTGCCAATGCCATGATGGGTGTCGTCGTGGATCACTATGACTGGACAGGAGGCTTCATTTTACTGGTTGGTTCTTGTGTGCTTGCGATTGTTTTCCTCGCCATGACATGGAATACAGGAAAGCGCGTAGAGCAAGCTTAATGAAAATCACATAAAAGATTCATATCCGCCCAACATGCTCTTTACATCTATTTCTTATGATGGAGGCAGTTACCGTAAAAGGAGGATAAAATATGAAGAAAAGTAGATTACTTGCTTTCGTGTTGCTCTCTTTTGCTTTACTGTCTTTTGCGTGGGTGCCGGCCACCGTATCGGCACATGAAAACCTTTTATCTCCAGATCGCATCTTAACCGTTGCACACCGCGGAGCATCAGGGTATGCACCAGAGCATACCCTGGCTTCCTACAAGCTCGCCACAAAGATGAATGCAGATTACCTCGAACTCGACCTTCAAATGACAAAGGATGGGCATCTCATCGTGATGCATGATGAAACCGTTGACCGGACCACAAACGGAACAGGCTGGGTCAAAGACCTCACACTTGCTGAAATTAAACAGCTTGATGCTGGTACATGGTTTAACGAAGCCAATCCCGACAGACAAAATGCCAACTATATCGGACAGAGAGTCCTTACATTAGATGAGGTGCTGCGCTATTTCGGCAAACGAGAGAATTATTATATTGAAACAAAAAAACCAGACCTTTATCCGCAAATGGAAGAAAAACTATTGGCCGCCTTAAAGAAACATCATCTTCTTGGGAAACACACAAGAAAAGGGCAGGTTATCATACAATCCTTTAGTCAGGACAGCCTGATAAAGCTGCAGAAATTAGCTCCACGCCTGCCAAAAGTACAGCTATTAGACAGAAACCAAATGACATCCATCACAGACGATCAGCTCGACTTTATCAAAACGTACGCCGTGGGTGTTGGACCGAATTTCAGAGCATTAACACCTGAAAACGTCCAGCAGGTCAGAAGCCACGGACTCCTCCTTCATCCATATACAGTCAACAGCGAAGCAGACATGACCCGTCTACTGCAATACGGCGTCACCGGTCTTTTCACCAACTTTCCAGATGTCTTTAACCGTGTAAAAGCTTCACTCTAAATAAAAAAGCCTTGCGGTCCATCCCGCAAGGCTTTTGATTATTTCACCGTTTGATCAGAAGAAGCTGTTTCAATCGGCTTTCGTTTTCCAATTCCAAATACAAAAAAGCTAAGTGCCACTAAAATCAAGAATCCAATTGCTACAATAAGAGAAATACGCGTATCCTGATTAATGAGCATAAACACAAGAACCATTAATAAAAATCCGATTGTAAGATAGTTAGAAAACGGTGCTAACGGCATCTTGAACGGATGCTTTTCAAGCGCTGCCCCCTTTGCCTTTCTGAAGCCAATATGACTAATCAAAATGACAAACCAAGGCACCATCCCAGGAAGGACGCTCGCACTATACACATAGACGAAAATGTTTGGCGGAGAAACATAATTCAGGACCACTCCTATCGCTAAACCAATCAGCACAGCGAATGTCCCAAAATACGGTACACCGTTCTTCGAAATTTTCGTAAAGAAAGCAGGCGCCTGACCATTCACACCTAATGTATAAAGCATACGGCCCGCACTGAAAATACCACTATTACAGCCGGACATCGCTGCTGTAATGACAACAAAGTTAATAATACCAGCAGCTGCTGTAATCCCGATCTTCGCAAACGTCGCCACAAATGGACTGCCAAGGGTATTCAGCTGATCCCAAGGATACACAGTCACAATGACAAAGATCGCACCGATATAGAAAATCAAAATACGCCAGATGATACTTTTGATGGCATTTGTCAGCGTCTTTTGCGGATTTTGCGCCTCACCCGCTGTAATCCCAATCAGCTCGACACCTTGATAAGCAGCAATAACTAGAGACAATGCAAACAGGAATCCGCTAAACCCACCTGTAAAGAACCCGCCATGTGCCCAAAGGTTAGACAGCCCAATAGGAGTTCCGCCATTTCCAAAACCGAAGAAAATAATGCCTAAACCTGCAACAATCATCAAGATAATCGTCACAATTTTGATCATCGCAAACCAAAATTCAAACTCACCGAACGACTTAACCGAAATCAAGTTGGCTGCTCCTAAAATGATCATCGCAATTAACCCTGGAATCCACGCAGGCAGCTCTGGGAACCAATATTTCATATAAGCCCCAACCGCAATAATTTCAGACATTCCGACAATGACCCACTGGAACCAGTTACTCCAAGCCGTCATATACCCTGCAAGCGGATGAATATATTGATGCCCGAATGTAGCAAATGACCCTGTACTCGGCTCAAGATATAACATTTCTCCCATCGCACGCATAATAAAAAAGATAAAAATACCACACACTGCGTACGCTAGGAGAACCGATGGACCTGTCCACTGAATGGCCTTCGCTGACCCCATAAATAAGCCAACACCGATTGTGCCGCCAAGAGCGATCATTTGAATATGGCGGGCACTTAACCCTCTCTTTAATTCCTTTTGAGCCACTTTTCTTCCCCCTCATCAACAAACAACATAAAAAATAAAAATCAGAATTTTCATTCTGATTGAGAAACATCAATCTTTCGATGTATATTATCATAATAAATCTACCCTTAAAAAACAATTGTTTTTTTGAGGAAAACACTATTAACAAAATATTCTGACATAAAATTAAGTTCAAATTGTTTTATATTGATATAATCAATAACCAGAAAAATCTTCAAAAAAAGACCGCTCACACGGTCTTCTAAGCTCAAACTGTAAATTTATAGGGACATCAGCAATTGCTTTCCTAAAACACTTTCCTCTGATAAATCACAGTAGAAAGTCCCCAAGACAGCAAGTAGAAGAGCATAATCAGCACAGCTGACCCCGTATATAAAACAGGGATCGATAAATTCATAATAAAATCAGTGATCCCACTAAATTGCTCTGCTAAATAGAGAACAACAGGCGGACCCATAGCAGATAATACGATAAAGCCAATGATCACTGCCGTTGTGATATAACCAGGCTTTAAGATATAAAACAATGGAAATGTACACGCCGCGAACAATAAAAACAACCCGCTGCCAATCGCAATATCTGACAGCGAAAACAGCTTCCCAAACACAAATAATGCAGCACTTGTCAGCACGATCGAAATACTCATATAGAAAATGGCGCCAAGATAACGTGATGCGATAATTTCTTTACGTGTATAGGGCAAGGAGTTTAATAGAATATTCGTTTCTGCCTTTTCATCATACGCATATGTGTTAAATGGAATGAAGACACTAGCGACTAGAAACGTCAATACTGGATGGACATCCATGAAAATAAAAAATAAGATAAACGGAATAAAAATAAGTAACTGCTTCTTTTGCAAAATCACATCACGCTTAATTAAATAAAACATGCGCAACCCCGCCTTTCAAATAAAACATGATATCCTCAAGCGACGCCGGTTCAATCACAACAGCATCCCCAAAAATAAGTTTCACCTCATCAACACGATCGGTTAATGCTTCAAATCCGGCTGCTGTACGCTGGATATGGACAAAGGCCTTTTCTGTGTCTCGATCCAACAACTCCAGGCTCCCTTTCACAAGCGCATAACTTTCTGCCACTTCATGAATCGACTGTTGAAAGACCAATCTTCCATTTTGTATAAACGCAATATAATCCGCAATCCGGTCTAAATCAGTCGTCACATGCGTCGAGAAAAAGATCGTCTTATTTCCATCAATCATCAATTCTTGTAACGTGCTGAGCAGCTCTCTTCTAAAAACCGGATCTAAACCAGCAGTTGGTTCATCCATGATAATCAGCTCTGCATGATGCGACAGCGCAATCGCAAGTGAAGCCTTCATCTGCATCCCTTTTGAAAATGTTTTAATCGCTTTATTCAGCGGCAGACCAAACTGTTCAATATATTGATCAAAAAGCCGGTCATCCCAACGTTTATAGGCAGGAGCCACAATCCGTTTGATGTCCTTTAAATTCAACCCTGGAAAAAAAACATTGGCATCGTAAACAAATCCGATTCTTTCCTTAATTTCTTTTTCATGAGTATGATAATCCAATCCAAAGACCTTTATGTCACCTGAATCGGGTTTTAACAAATTCATGATCATTTTAATGGTGGTCGACTTACCCGCTCCATTCTCTCCAATAAACCCTGTAACAAAGCCTTTCTTAACCCGTAAATCAAGATCCTGAACGGAAAAGTCCTTGAATCGTTTCGATACTCCTTTGAATTCAATCACATGCTCCACTCATCTCACTCCTCATATAAGAACTTTAATAACTGCTGCAATTCATCAAAAGATAAGCCTAATTCTTTCCCGTTTGTGACTACTGCTCCAAGCTGTTCCTCGATCACCTTCAACTTCTTCTCTCTCATCACTTCTAGGTTTTGTTCCGCAACAAAAGATCCCTTGCCTACAATCGAATAAATAAATCCCGCTTTCTCTAGCTCTTCATACGCTCGCTTTGTTGTAATCACGCTAATTTGTAGATCCTTCGCCAGTTTTCGAATAGACGGCAGCGCTGCACCTTCCGCAAGCTCACCCGTTAAAATCATCGATTTGATTTGATTCGTAATTTGCTCATAGATAGGCTCCTTAGAATGGTTTGAAATCGTAATTTGCATATAAAAACCTCTTTTTTCAGATAGTTGAAACAAAATATTGTATATACACTATATATACATTATATACACACTAAAAGAATATTCAAGCATTTTAAAAAATGTTCTCCTCATTTTTTTAAAATAAAAAACCGCACAGCCCTTAAGCCATGCGGTTCTTTAACAAAATGCTTTATTTCCAATATACCCATTTTCCCATAAGCCACTCCACAGGACCTCTTCTCCATTTTTTCAAATAGAGATAGCTGATGAACAGCTGTGCTGTGTACAGTCCGACAGCAAGCAGCAGCCCAAACATTGATCCCAATTGTCCAAATAGACCAAGTCCATAAGAATAGAAAATCGTTGTACAAATAATCGACTGCGCCAAATAGTTTGAGAGAGACAAACGGCCAAGCCCTGCAAGCAGACGTTTGAAACCTTGGGCTGCCTTCGAATAGTAGAAAACAATAAAGGCTTGAATATACCCAATCGTCAGCACATAGGCACCCAGCGTAATCACCAATTCACTCCAAGGAGCATCAATGAACGTCGCACATTTTAAACCGAGCCCGATGATAATCATCCAAACCCAGCCTTTACGATAAGCCATGCCTCGATCTTCTTCTGTCAAATGACCCTTTTTCCCGATCGCCATGCCAAGCAGTGCAAACGGGCCAACCATGATCGTACCAAAAAGAAAACCTAATATCGGCATAAGCGTAATGGTCACGATCGCCAGAATCATGGTCACAATCATCATATCGTCTTCAACCGTAATCCGGCTGAGCAAAATATCCCCATAATCACCTTTTGCATACACATCGGTTAATAAATCATCAGTTCCATAAACAAATTTCATCATGTATGGCAAAACGACTAATGACAACGCACCTAACACACCCGACCAAATAAGCATTGTTTTAATCCGGCTGCTCAAAAACATCATCAAGAAAAACGTACAAGCTCCATAATAAAGAAGAATGTCACCGTTCCAAATAAAGATGTAATGCAGCATCCCAAGCACAATCAAACCAAAACCACGGCGAACGACAATGGCATTCGTATTCAGCCCCTTGGCCTTCGTCGATTCAATCAGCTTGATAAAAGAATACCCAAACAAAAAGGAGAAAATCGGATAAAAAGACCCTTGGAACAAAATTTCCGTCACATATACACCGAATTCCTGTCCCCAAAAACTCGAATCAAACATTTTCTCAAAATCATAATCATATTGGAAATTAAGCATATTCACAATCAAAATACCTAATAAACTAAAACCACGTAAACTATCAATTAACTCAACCCTAGATCCCTTCAACTCGACAGCTCCTTCGGACAATATAAAGATAAAGCATATTTATCATACCTTATTTTTAAAATTAAGGATATATCATCCTATAAAGTTGCTATTTTACTGAAGATATTTTGAACAGGAGTTTCATCATCTTCTATTAATATGTAATATGCTATCTCCATATAAAATGACTTAAAAATTTATAATACAATATCCTGTGATTTCATTTTTTCAATTTCTTTTTTCTTCTTTTGATGAAGCATTCTCCGGCCTCGATTCCATTCTTCGATCAAAAGAGCTAATCCCACCAACAGCAATATGATAAAACCAATATGATGATTTACCTGATACGTGAAATATAACCAACCCATTACTACTAAAAAGATAATAGGAATACACGCTCCCCACATCAAATGATTTCGTGTTGATAAGAAATACTGCAAAGCAAAAATGCTAACGATTATAAGAAAGTACAAGATTTCATTCATCATCTTTACCCCTTTCTGCTTTATATTTTTCTATTATACCTTTGGCCACTTCTAAACTGATTTTCTCTTCAATTGCAAGTTTTTTTACATATTTAATCAATGTTTCTTGTTCTAACGTGTCATTTAAACGAATTAATTCAATAATTCTGTCTAGACGAGTCCTGACCGTAGGATAGGACACATCATAATCTTTTGCCATTTGTTTTAAAGAGCCTGAACTGAGAATAAATTTTCTGATAAATTCTCTATCTTCAGCATCTACAGCTAGAATCCACGTAGGAATATCTTTTTCCATGTATCCACAACCTCTCTTTGCTAATAGCATAACATATATTAAATAAAAATGATCATAATTTCAATAATTTTTTTAACAATATTAAATTATTTTAAACTTTATTAAAAAATATATGGATAAATGGACTAGATCCATGATATTGTCTTTTTAAGATAACCAAACAATAAATTGGTATTTATGGAGGCTATTATGAATCAAACTTTAGAAAAATCACTTATTTTTTTAGGAATTTCATTATTTATTTTATTATCGATTGGAAGTTTTATATTGCATGAAGGTACAAGAAATAGTGAGGATACAAACAATTTAATTCAAAGCTTCTTACAAGATGAAAACATCACAGGTATCACACCAGAACAAATAATTGTCATTCTTTCGAACGGAACTATATATATGATCATTTTATCTATGCTAAGCAGCTTAGTTGGGGCAATTTCTTTACAAGTCATGAAAAGAAATGTGCGGGCTGCAGGTATTATGTTAATCACAACAGGTATTTCAAGTAGCTTATTAACTGTTTTCTCTGGCTTAATTGGCAGTGCTGCATATTTAATAGCTGGAATGATTGTAATTTCTAAAAATCATTCAGCCACAAAAAATAAAATCCATCTTTAGAGGAGGGGATGTCATGTTTGCAATAGGATTGAAAGAGTTTAAAGTACTGTTTAAAAGTATACGATCCATCCTAATTGTTTTTATCATCATTGGAATTTCAACAGGTACTGCAAAAATCCTTAGTCAATTTAGTAATCAATTCGATTCTCTAGGTCTAAATGAAAATGCATATGTAGGTGGATTAATGGTTTTACTTTTTATTGCCGCTCCACTTTTTATCACAAGTCTCGCTCATAACGCTGTGAATAAAGAGGTTTATTCTCGTACAGTTCGTTTCTTAGTCACTAAGACGTCCAGAAGTAGTATCTTACTTGGAAAATTTCTCGGGAATTTTCTGTTTTGGGTTGTATGTTTAACAATTTCTTTCATTCTAATAATGCCTTTCTCAAACGCATTTTACTTTTTAGAATTGATTCAGTCCATCATCTTTATCTCGTACTTTTTAGGGTTCAGCTTGCTGCTATCTACTATTATTTCAAGCCCTTCAATTACGATGTTTTTAGGCATAACAATATCCATTATTTTGCCGATCATTGGTATGATCAGCATCGGAACTACAAATGTTTTCATTCAAATCGTAAGTTACATCACACCATATTATTATTTCACAAACGATCAGACTGACTTCACTTATATTGTGGTCATATTCCCTGTCATATTTTTACTCATAAGTATCATCACTTTAAGAAAGAGGGATTTATAGTGTATGCACTTAAAACAAAAAAACTAACAAAAAAGTATGGAAATAAGATCGTGGTTAATGAAATAGATTTGACCATTGAAAAGGGAAAAATATTTGGGTTTTTAGGGAAAAATGGTGCTGGAAAGTCGACATTTATTAATATGATAACAGGCATCATTCAACCAACCGGAGGATACTACGAATTATTAGGTTACAAAAAAGCGCAACAAAAAGAATGTTGGAGGAGAATAGGAGTTCTTCCTGATTACTCATCACTTTATGAAAATATGACAGCCATTGAACATATGGAGTATTTCAGCAAAATATTGAAGTTATATTTGAAGAAAGAGGATTTATTAGAACTCCTTGATAAAGTTGAGTTAAAAGATGCTGCAAAATTAAAAACTAAACACTTTTCTTTCGGAATGAAAAAGAAACTGGGAATTGCACAAGCACTGATCAATAATCCAGAACTCATTTTCTTAGATGAACCTACTTCTGGGGTCGATGCGAACTCAGCATTGACAATCCATTCCATGTTGAAAGAAATCGCTGCAAATGGGACAACTATATTTTTAACATCACATAACTTAAATGAGGTAGAAAAATTATGTGACGAGGTGGCCATCATGAACAAGGGTGTTCTTCAAGCGAAAGGTAGTATCGAGGATTTAAGAAAAACCTATAAAAAGAATTTGACTGTTTATATTAAACACAGTGCCATTTGTAAGAACCAGCAGGAATCTTTATTAAGAGACTTGAAGGAAAACGTGGAAAAATGCAAAATTAACGAATTAAATTCCCATCTAGTGATTGAGGACGAAGCAAGAATCCCAACCATCAACAAACTATTCTTATCAAAAAATATTGATATTTTTAGATTAGAAGTCGATGAGCCCTCTTTAGAAGAAATATTTATGAACATTGACAATCCCATTTAAACAATCCATCAACTGTAGATTTATAAACGACATTTTATTAAATCTACAGTTGATAAGAATACTCTTTATAATGATGTCTGTTCTTCTTCTATGCGCATGACAAATTTAAGATAAAACAAGATGGCCAATCCTAAAAAATAAAGGAAAATTCCCATTCAGAACTAATTGGCACCACTTCAAGAATGAAAATAATCACTAGAACGATACCAACTCCTGCATAGAAAAATGCATTTCTTTTTAACTCTTTATTTGATCGAAACATAACGATCCCCTCTCTTATTTATTCCAAGTTTATGTGGCGTAATTTTTATAACATATACACATTTAATATTACTCATCCCCTTTTTCCTTTAGCTGAAAAGCGATAATTTTCCCTAATGCTTCCTCAGCAGCAAAAGGAGTGACGCTGCCTGTTGGATTTTCTTGTTCTTGTTTTAAGCACTCGTACATGTTTTTTTCAATTTTTGATGGATCAATCCAAGAGATACACCATGATGCCCAGAAACAAGTAGGTCCCTCATAACGTTTAGCCAGTGCCAGAAGAAATGGCAAGCTAGGTTGCCCAATCCTCATGAGTGACATGGCAGCGGCCATTCTTGTATCTTCTTCGTCACTTTCTAATAGCCGAGCTAGCGGTTCTGCTGCGTCCCCCGCATCTGCTCCAAATTCGCCAAGTACAGCTGCTGCAATGTTCCGCAAAGACCCTTTTTCTTTTAAAGCATCAACAAGGACGGGCACTGCATCTTTTCCTGATTTTCTCAATTCCCCTATTGCTTGAACGATCGTTACTTCATTTGTATTGGTCAATTGTTGAACTGATTGAGACAGCTTATTTTCTGGTTTCATTTACAATCAACTCCTATTTTTAATGAACCGCACGGTATCGATAACAAAGCACATAAGATCCAGATCCAGCCACTAGAGATACAATTGTAGTCAACAAGCCATCAGTGATGAGATGAATACTAATCATGACCATCGCACTGATCACAGACGCAAATAGCAATGATCGATAATAGGCAGCCAAAGCAAAACTCATTTCTCGTCTCAGAGGCTGCATAAAGGCAAAGAGTCGTATGGCCAAAAACCATATATAAACTCCTCCACCAAATAAGGTCCAATACAATACATCCTGAATCTCAACCAAATAAAGAGAAATCAAGTAGAAAGCATACAGCCAAAAGGTTTGAAACACCTCTAACAGAATGATTTTTTGATATAAAGCACCTGGAAAAAGGTAGAGCACTCCCGTTTGTGCGTGTCTTACAATCCCTGCATAATATGAACTAAAAAGAACGGATGCCGCGATGACGATCAAGAATAGATTCAGCCAATCTGAAAAATAAGTAAAGACGACATAGTAAGTACCAATTAACAGCATAGTAGATAGTACATGGAAAATCATATACTTTTTTATCAGCAATAATTCAATCCAAAGAAAAGCCCAAATGCCCGTTAATGCCGGAAGTCCCCACCATGTCCTGCTCTTTTTTTGAACGATTGGACTTGATTGAATATGTTTCCCCTCAAATTCCTCCCAAAATACTGCCTCCTTGACTAAAGACTCCTTCATCTCTAAACGATGACTAGCACTGTAAATCATCATGAAAGATAGAAACATCACTCCAATAAAAATGAAGACAGAAAGAATGGAGAACTCTTCGATCATACGTCCAACTTGAAACATCAAAGAATCAGCAATGTTCATCAATGAAGGCTGTTTCATCACCAATTGATTCAAAACAAGTAGTGCAAAGCTGAAAAACATCAAGACAAAACTGAGTAAGAGCAAACGCTTGTATACTCGAATGGTTCTAGCACAAGACACCGCAATCATCCAAGTTTCGACCAAACATAACAGCCCTGTCAGAATGAGTGATTTGCCAAGCAGAAACGGGTACTGCTGCGTCATAAAAAACAGGAGTAGATCGGCAGCTACAGCAGAGAAAATGAGAAGAGCCCCTCGCCAGAAAATGTGATACATCCACACACTGATAACAACCGTCCATAAAGAAGCGCCATTTCCATATAACCAAATGATATCGTTCATCTGACTAGGCAGCCGATTTGTAAACAAACCAAAACCCGTATAAAGAACAAACAAACAGACAATGATCCATCCTGCTGCACTTGTATCCCAATCACCCATACTTGAAACTGCGCTTAGCTGAAAACCAATTGCCGCAATGAAAAGAAGTAAGATCAGAAAAGGCATTTTCTTTTCTTGATTTTTACTGATCAAGCGCCTTTGAGATTTCATCCATAAAAGGGAGAGTGTGTTATTCACTTGACCACTCCCCCAAAAGTTGAATAACTTCTGCCCTCCACTCAACCTGTTCTTCCTTTAATTGAGGAACATCCATACTCTTCATGATGGCACCGTCTCGAATCAATACAACCCTGCTAGCCGTATCTAGGACAAACTCCAGACTATGAGTCGACACAAAGACCGCCCCACCTTGACTGCTTTTTTGTCTCAGCCAATCCGACAGCCACTGTTTTGATGGAATATCTAACCCGACAGTCGGTTCATCTAATATAAAAAGGGAGGCATCTTGAACAATGGCTCCTGCTAAGACGACACGCTGCTTTTGGCCTCTTGACAGCCTTCCACACAGTTCATTCATCTTCTTTTCCATATGTACTTCTTTCAACGCTTCATATACCTTTTCCTTGATCTGTTTTAAGCCCTTATGATATCCACGAGCACGGAATTGAACATGTTCAGCAGCCGTTAAATCTGGATACAAATACGGCTGATCAGGAATAAGAGCTACTTGTTTTTGGACATGGGCATGACCAGGCGGGAAACCCTCTATGAGAATATCCCCTCCATCTGGTTTATATAGACCTGTTACACACCGAATCGTTGTCGTCTTCCCGGCACCATTAGGCCCAAGCAGCGCCACAACCTCACCTGCTTCGATGGAAAATGACAGACCCTCTATCCCATCACCATTGCTATATCGCTTGCTTACATTCTGAACCTCCATGAACGGCATCAAATCTCTCCCTTTGATTAGAGTGATGTATGCTTATCTATGGTGTGTCATAAAATCAAAAAACGAATGTCAATAGACCCACTTATCTCTTAACCTAATATTACCATATAGAGAATAACAAGGTAATAGGAATGAGATAATCTATTCTATAAACAACGGAAAAAGAAATTATATTATGTACAAAATAAAATAAGATTGGGTTGCAGCATCCCAATCTTTTATCTATTAACCCTATACCATCTCCTTACACGCCCAAGCATCCACCTCTACCTTTAAAGCAGGGGAAGCCAATGCCACCACATAAATCATCGTCATACAAGGCAGATGATCGCCCAAAAACTGCCCCATGATTTGTTTCCTACTCTCAGCATCGAACTCTCCCACGAGATAAAATACTAGTTTCGTTATATCTTCCACAGCCATATCTGCCGCTTCTACGTTTCGCTTCACATTCTCTAACGCTAGCTCTAGCTGCTCCAACGGGCTCTCGGGAATTGTTCCATCCGCCTCCATTCCCACCTGACCTGATAGAGTTAACCACCGCTGTGGTCCAGTTGTTTCTATTTGATGGGTATATGGTGCAAGTGGCGGGTGAATGGTCTCAGGATTACGTGATGTTCTCATGAATAAAAACCCCTTTTCTGAAAATACAGTCAATTTTTCTCATCATATCAAATTTTCAACCGTATTCAGATTTTTATGCTCATAGTAAACTTTCAGAAACAATCGCAACAGGCTGCTATAATTCTTGTTTTCTAAAAAGAAACCATCCGATGAGAAAAAAGAAAACAATCAATACCGATACACCTAGAAAACTTGTAAGTGCCTGATCCGAATAAGTCCCTTTATGAATCATCTCTTCGGCTGCACTTGTCACGCCTTTAGGCGCAAACTTCCCTAATGTCTCTTCATAAAATGAAGGTACGGTAAACAGAATAAGGTTGATTAATAGCGACACACCGCCAGCTGTGACAGAACGTTGAAAGAACGCCGAAGCACAAATGGTCGATACCACAATCAGCAATAAATTTGGATAATAAAGAAGTGTTCCTTTTAACACATTGACCCAATCCACATGCCCAAATTGAATGTCCACATAATAAACAGAGACAAGCACCGCCACCACCAAACTAAACAAAGTCAAACAGGCATAGGCGCATATTTTCGAGACATAGTAACTCGTTCGACTGATCGGTTTCACCATAATCATCGCAGTCACTCCAGAGGCACGCTCTCCAGCGATCGTCCCCATCACGATCATAATCAGGATAAACACACCTAGCGAATCAAATTTACTCAATGCACTCGCCAAAGCCTCTCCTGCACTAGGCTCTGGTATGTAAAATGTAGATCCTTCAGGTAAATTAGCTGATTTCGATAGAAGATCCGGCAGCATTTTGAGCGTAATAGGCTGTGTGATCATTAAAATCGTAAAAATGATAGGAACAAATAAGATTTTATAGCTAGTAAATAACTCCCTAAATTCCTTTTTCAACATCATCATGCATTCACAACCTTCATGAATATATCTTCAAGCGTCAGCTTAGATAGTCGATAATGGAGGAGAACACCGCCAGATTCAGTGATGAGACGAGGCAGCTCCTTCAATGCTATTTGTTGATCGTTTACTCGCACCTGATAAGCATCTGCTGTCTCAAAGCATTCCTCCACCCAATCCCGCTCTTTTAACAAAGCCACTAGTTTCGTATTCTGTTGTTCTAATTGAAATTCAATCACTGGCTGGATATAGTCTTCTTTGATCTGTTTCATGGAAGAAGACATCTCAATTTTGCCACTGTTGATCATGATAATATGATCTGCCACACGTTCAATGTCATCTAAAATATGGGTCGACATAAAGATCAACATCTCTTGTTTCAGACGCTCAATCAATGTCAGAACGTCTTTTCTCCCCATGGGATCAAGTGCAGACACAGGTTCATCCAAGATGAGAACCTTCGGGCTGTTGATAAGCGCCTGCGCAATGGCAAGCCTCTGCTTCATGCCTCCGCTATAGCTGCCAATGGCACGATCCTTCGCCTCATACACCCGGCAAAGCTTCAACAGCTCCTCTATTTTGGAGCGAATGATTTTTTTCTCTAAGTGAAATAACCCGCCAACCCAATGCATCCACTCTTGCCCCGTCATATCCTGATAAAATGCAGGATGCTGCGGACAATACCCAATCACATGACTGATTTGATCCATGTCCTTTGTCACATCCATACCCGCCACCTTCACGACACCAGACGTAGGACGAGCAAGTCCCGTCAAAATCCGGATCGTTGTTGTCTTCCCCGCGCCATTGGCCCCTAAAAAGCCAACACATCCAACCTCCCCAACAGAAAACGAAACATCTTTTAAAACTTTATTCGGGCCATACGATTTCGTCAGCCCATGACACTCCAGCATATTCAAGCAAATCCCCCCCTTTTAAGATGATTTACGACCAAAAATCAAATACACAATAGGACCGACACTCGCCACAAACACGATCACCAACGCCCAAATCCACTTCACCTCTCCTCTGATCCTCGATGGATCTCTTTTCAGCAAATCAAACAAACCAATCACCATCAAAATCGCTTGCAGCAAAATAAGAGGTAATATCATCTTCATATCCATCCACGCCACTCCCTTTTCAAACGCCAATTTGTTTTGGTATTACTTCTTTTGACGACATGAAGAGAGAATTCGTTCAAATGGATTTTATTTTTATTGGTCGAATGATCTATAAGATATAAAAAAGCCCAGTGAAGGTTAGTTCACTGGGCTTTTCTGAAATTTTTTATATTTTAATTTATATTAACAAATTTATTACATTATTGAAGTATAAATTGTTCTAGTCTCTCTCTAAATTCTTTGTTATCAAATCCCGGTTTTAATGTAGCAACACCTATCGAATGATTATCATCATTATCGAAAGGAGCATTGAATTTTATATATGTTGGACACAATGCGATAACAACTTCAACTACGTTTTCCCTTTTATTATTAATATTATATATGTTATTCGCATATAATTTAAGCTGCTCTACTACTTTACTTTTTTTAGAAGTGTTTATATGCTTCTTATCCCAAAATCGCTCTGCCGAACTATATTTAGCATCCATTATGATTGCTTTTTGAAAAACATCTCCTTTATAAACATCCAATCTAAAGTCAGGCTTATTTCGCTCTGTTCTAATCCAATAGGGAGAGCCATCCCTTTCAGCCTTTTCTGGAGATTTCCCAATAGCTAAATTAAATATTAAATTTATTTTTAATTCGCCTTTTTCTAACTGAATGTAGGTTCCATCAGGAATAGCAGGAATAGTAACTTTTTCATTATCATCGTAGCTCTCAAAAAACCACCCTTTCACTGGGTGGAATTCTAACTCTTTAAGATATTCTATGAGTTTGATCATACACCAATACTCATAGAGTACTTCTGTTGACTTCCAATTATAATCATATAAATCCTCAATCTGATTTTGTAATTGTCCATTAATAAGCAATGAAACTCTATAAAAATTATTATAGCCAGGATTTTTAATAAACTGTTGGGAGATCTTAGTTTTATGTGATAATTTTATACTTTTTAATACTGAGTTATTCTTGAAATACTGTAATTCTTTATAAAAATTTTTAATATTATTTTCAATATTTATTATGTTCGATAGTTGTTGTTTCCTATTAAATATTTTTGATTCTTGTCCAATGTTTTTATTTCGATTATATCTATTCAACTCATTTAACTCTGTTTTAAAATATTTTTTTACTTTATATATATCTTCGAGTGATTTTTTTAGGATATACATAAAGTCATATAGAATTTTCAATAAGTATTGATTAACCTTATTATTAAAATGCACTTCCATGTTATAAGAATAAATTTTTTCATTTGAATTTACAAATCTATACATAGCTGCACTAGGTTTTAGTTGATTCAATTTCATTGATTTATTATCTAAATTGCCACTTCTATAAAGCGGTGTTTCATTATAACCCTTAACTAAATTACTAAATGGGTTTTTATTTATAATATTCATTGAATATTTTAATAAATTTTTATTTTTCAAGAGCAATAAAGCATAATCTAGATAAGTTGGATCAATATCTATATAGTCTTTTAAAATATCCAAAGACTTATTTTTCCTAACCCAATCTCTCGCTAACCCCTTAACATTGTTTTCTATTTCTTTAATCATTTGATAATGCTCTTCTATTTCAAGATTATTTGGTTTTATTAAAATCTGACTATAATAATTCTCTCCATTAGATATTACCTTAATTTTATATACACCTGGAATAAGTGGACTGCCAACATCATTGTCGTAATGTCGATGTATTACAATTTCATTATTTATTGTAATAAACCCAGTATCTTCTTGCCCAAGAGTTATATCATCATCTAATTCATCAATAAAATCGAAACAGTCCATATATAATTTACTATCCTGTTCGCTTCTTTCGTTTGAAGTAAACCTCACAGCCAAATTATCATACTCTCTAATACCTATATCCTCAATTAATGGTGGGTTTGGATTTCTAGAGAATTTTTCAAACCTTTTCAACTCCCTAACCTCTCCACTTTTATTGTGGTAAGTTACAAATTCGATAGTGAAATCCACCTCATGTTTATGTTCACCATCAATAAGTATAGCCATATAATTTCAACTCCCTAACCTTTCGACCAAGCGCCATAGTAGTGATAGGAAATATTGTTTGATCCAGAATACTCCTTAATGAGTTCTCATCATCCATTAAAACATCTTTTAATTCATCGATAGTACCTCTAATTTTCGGCACAATCTTTTGAGAAATTTGTAAGTCAAACGCAACCGAACGACTAAATTCTAAATTTTCAGGTAAATTAATCATATAGGAATTAATATGATCCAATACTCGGAAACCTATTCCTTTTATATCATCTTCTTTAGTTAAAATATTGTTTATCTTATTCAATATATCAATTTCATTAGGTAATAAACCTATGTTACTTTTACACTTTGTCCAATTATTATAATAATGAAAATTTACAGTTTCATTTTCATTTTTCGATGGAATTTTCCCTTCTCTTTCATGATCATGAGTAAATGAGTTTATCCAATTATTAATATGGTTTTCTGGAATCCCAAATTCTATAAAATTAGAACGATCTAAAACTTTATCTGATAGTGTTTCAGTAGTTTCATCATTATTGATAGTCCCTACAAATAATACATTTGGTAATATATTCACTTCATGAGGGAATTGCTCTCCATTAAGTACTCTCCCAACCATTTTCTTACTATATAGTGATATTTTCCTTTCATGCCCTTCTAATTCTAGAACACTTAAAAATTGTGAAAAATAATGTTCTACTCTCGCTAAATTCATCTCATCGAAACATACCAAATACAATTTATCTGAATTATTTTTGGCCTCAATTAATATGTCTAATAGACCTGAATCTGAAGGGCGATAAATATTATTAATTGTATCTAAGAAACCTATTAAATCAGTATCATCTTTCCAGTTTGGTTTAACTGGTATGAGCCTAAATTGTTGTATGCCTTTTTTTATTAACCCTAATGCCTTAGCATATTGATATACTAGTTGTGTCTTACCTGTTCCGGAAGGACCACTTAAAATTACAAGCCTTCTTGTTTTTAACGCTGTATGAAAGTTAATAATTTGATTTTTCTCAAAAATCAAACCTTCTTTACTTAAATCATTTAATAATTTACTTAAATAATCCTCTTCTGAAAAATGATCATTTTCAAGATCCATTTCTATATCTTCATCAATTTTTTTAGTTTTTATTTCCTTATTCAAGGAAACTTTTATTCCATGTTTATTTAAACCTTCGCTTAGAATTACATCGAAAAAGAACTCATCATCAATGTACACAGCATGAGGTTCAATAATAAGATGATCTTTATATGCTTCAAAATCAATAGGTAGTTTTTTTATTTCTTCATCAATTGAAAAATGCCAACCATCATTTAATTTTTCAAAGTTGGAAAATTCGCCATATATGTAGGAGCCAGCAACAACACAAGATGTAGTAATTTTATCTAGAAATTCATAATTACTTATAGATTGGGATGAGAGCAATCTTTTTTCAAAATTATACTGATTGTAATCATTAAATATTGGAATTGTAATTAAACCACCTGGTGATTTATTAAAAAAACCTTTTGGTTTTTCAACTATCTTTAATGTATTATTAGATACCTTGATATTTTTCTCACCATAGTTAGTCTCTTCTATATATGGTTTAAAAATAAATAACTTATCAGAAGCAAATTCTTCAAATTTTTCCTCATTAAAGAAATTATCTTTGGCTATGTCATTCCATTCTATGGATTTAACCTGGATACTCCTCCCAAGTGCAAATTTGTTTTTAAATGCATTCTGATAATCATATGGAATATCATCAGTATTTAAAACTTCTAAAAAAAATTGAAATTGATTAAAATCAGTATTGCTTGCTCTAACTGGTTGTAAATTGGGATAGAATGATTTAAGTCTACTTTCAAGTGCTAAAACACCTACTAGGTATATATTTAACTCCATATAATTTCCACCTTACTAAATTGAGTAATCAAAAGTCTTTTATTTACCTTATTATAGCACTTAAGTTAACACCAAAAAACTAAATTACGGAGAACATGTTAAATATGTTTGATCTATTCAAAGAACATCTTTTGATTTTGATACTAATTATATCCAATTTTTTAAATCACTTTCAAATGTTTGAGAGTTTAGATAAGTAATTTCCCCATAAGTTAATCCTATATTAAAAAACCCGTCCCCTTAGTATCTAATTAAGGGAACGGATTTACGGATTTTGCTTTAAATAGTTTCTATATTTTTTATTTAAAAATAAAAGAGCTTTCCTACTCCACCGTCACACTCTTCGCAAGGTTACGTGGTTTATCCACATCACACCCGCGGTGAAGGGCTGCGTAGTAAGCAATCAGCTGTAATGGAACAACAGATGCAAGTGGTGCAAGTGCTGGGTGTACAGCTGGAAGGACGAAACGGTCGCCTTCGTCTTCTAGGCCTTTTAGTGAGATGACACATGGGTTTGCTCCGCGTGCAACGACTTCTTTGACGTTACCGCGAATGCTGAGGTTCACGTGCTCTTGTGTTGCAAGGGCAATGACCGGTGTGCCTTCTTCAATTAAAGCAATTGTGCCGTGTTTGAGTTCTCCGCCAGCAAAGCCTTCTGCTTGGATGTAAGAGATCTCTTTTAGCTTCAGTGAACCTTCAAGGCACACATAGTAGTCAAGTCCTCTTCCGATAAAGAATGCGTTACGTGTCACTGTGAAGAAATCACGAGCGATTTGTTCCATTTCATCCTTTTGATCCACAAGGGCTTCCATTGCGTTTGCTACAATACCAAGCTCTTTCACAAGATCAAAGTCAAGAGATTGACCGTTTAATTCAGCTGCAACGGATGCAAGGATTGCAAGTACAGCGATTTGAGCTGTGTAGGCTTTTGTTGAAGCCACTGCGATTTCTGGTCCTGCATGAAGAAGCAATGTGAAGTCCGCTTCACGAGAAAGCGTAGATCCTGGTACGTTTGTGATCGTTAATGCTTTATGACCAAGTTCTTTGACTTGAACAAGTACAGCACGGCTGTCCGCAGTCTCCCCAGATTGAGAAAGGAAGATGAACAACGGTTTTTTCGATAGAAGCGGCATGTTGTAAGAGAATTCACTTGCTACATGGACTTCTACAGGTACTTTTGCCCAGTCTTCAATGTATTGTTTACCGACAAGTCCAGCATGGTAGCTCGTTCCGCAAGCCACAATGTAAATGCGGTCTGCTTCTGCTACTGCGCTTGCGATATCGCCAGCAACTGACAGCTTGCCGTTTTCGTCTTGATATTCTTGGATGATTTTACGCATAACAAGCGGCTGTTCATCCGTTTCTTTTAACATGTAGTGAGGATATGTGCCTTTCTCAATGTCGCTTGCATCAAGCTCAGCGATATAAGAAGGACGTGTCATGATATCACCGTCAAGGTTTTTAATAATAACCTCGTCTTTAGTAACAATGACCATTTCTTTATCCATTAATTCCGCATATTCGTTTGTTACTTGAAGCATCGCCATTGCGTCAGAAGCCACAACGTTGAAATCTTCGCCGAAACCAACCAATAATGGGCTTTTGTTTTTCGCCACATAGATTGTTTCTTTGTTTTCGTTATCGAAAAGGGCAATTGCGTAAGAGCCTTTTAGTTGAAGAAGCGTTTGACGGAAAGCTTCCTCTGTATCAAGACCTCTGTTTACAAATTGTTCGATGACTTGAACAACAACCTCTGTATCTGTGTCGCTTTTTAGTGTGACGTCTTGTAAATATTCGCGTGTCAATTGTACATAGTTCTCGATGACACCGTTATGAACAAGCGTAAAACGGCCAGAAGCACTTTGATGCGGATGCGCATTTAGATGGCTTGGTACACCGTGAGTTGCCCAGCGTGTATGTCCGATTCCTGCTGAAGATGCCACGTTAGCATCTACGACTTCACGAAGCTCAGCAATACGTCCTTTTTCTTTGAACACATGCACGCCATCTTCGTTTGCCACAGCGATACCTGCTGAATCATACCCGCGGTACTCAAGCTTCTCTAAACCTTTTAATAAGATTTCCTTCGCATCATTCTGACCAATATAACCTACGATTCCACACATAAATATTCTTCCTCCCGATCATGTGAAAGGGACAAAGAAAGCCTACTAAAATAGAAGGGACATTTCTTCGTCCCTCTCTACATGTTTAATTTGGGAGATCATGTGTATTCCCTTTGTACAAAGAGTCACCTCTTTGCTTTAAAGAAACACTTACGGCTGTGATCTCTTTTTTTGATCAGCCGGGAGGCATCCGCCGAAAATTCGATAACCTCCATCCTCGTCAACTAAGCATCTTTCGTCCGATCGCTTAGTTCGGGCGCTATAATTATAAGAGAGTTTCTGAACATCTACCCTGCCTTTCCTGATAGAATAAAAATCCAGTAACACAAGGATGATTGTACTATAAGGTCTGACCTCCGTCAATCACAATGTGCGGGTAATCCCCTTCATTTGAGAAAGTGAGACCTCCATACACTATATGCGATGAGGCTTGTCTCGTTCTACCTTTGATGTGCTCTCCTATGTATGAAGACAGCGGCAAATTGCCCTCGCTTATAAGATTCGTACAAATCCATCCATTTATGTCGCTTATTCGAAAAAAAAGCAAACCGCTGTTAGCGATTTGCTTTCATCTATTACTCAATACCCATTTCTTCTTTCACAACAGCTGTAATTCGAGCCACATATTCATTACACAGCTCTTTTGTTTTCGCCTCTGCCATGACACGTACAAGCGGCTCTGTTCCAGATGGACGAACAAGAATACGGCCGTCACCATTCATCTCTTTTTCGACCTCTTGGATCACCGCTTTTACTTTTTCATTTTCTTCTACTTTATATTTATCAGACACTTTCACATTCACTAAAAGCTGTGGGAATTTTTCCATTTCCGCTGCAAGCTCTGATAATGTTTTCCCTGTCGCTTTGAGCGTATTCACAAGCATGATCGCAGAAAGCATGCCATCACCTGTCGTATTATAATCAAGGAAAATCAAATGGCCTGACTGCTCACCGCCGACATTATAGCCATCCTTTTTCATCGCTTCGACCACATAGCGGTCACCAACAGCTGTTTGAATGCTCTTAATGCCTTGTTTCTCAAGCGCTTTATAGAAACCAAGGTTACTCATGACCGTTGACACGACGGTGTCATCCTTTAACCGGCCTTCATCCTTCAAATAACGTGCACATATGTACATAATTTGATCGCCGTCTACGATATCACCTTTTTCATCGACTGCAATTAAACGGTCACCGTCACCATCAAACGCAAGACCAATATCTGCACCCTTCTCCTTCACAAAAGCAGAAAGTGCCTCTGGATGAGTGGAACCTACACCATCATTGATATTCAATCCGTTTGGAGATGTTCCCATTGTGGACACATCAGCATCTAAATCTGCAAATAAATGTGTCGCTAGAGAAGAGGTTGCACCGTGTGCACAGTCAAGCGCCACGTGAATACCTGTAAAATCCTCGTCCGCTGTCTGCTTTAAGAATTGCAGGTATTTCTGACCGCCTTCAAAGTAGTCGTTCACCGTTCCAAGATCGGCTCCAACTGGGCGTGGTAATTGATCGACTGGCTGATCCATCAGCTGCTCAATTTCGTTTTCCTGTTCATCTGACAGCTTAAAGCCGTCACCGCCAAAGAATTTAATGCCGTTGTCTTGAACTGGATTGTGTGAAGCAGAAATCATGACACCCGCTTCAGCATCCATTGCCTTCGTTAAATAAGACACACCAGGTGTTGAGATCACACCTAGACGCATCACTTCGGCTCCAATTGAAAGTAAGCCTGCAACAAGCGCTCCTTCTAACATATGACCAGATACACGTGTGTCTCGACCAACGAGTACCTTTGGACGTTCTTTATCCTTCGTGAGCACATAGCCGCCAAATCTCCCAACTTTAAATGCGAGCTCTGGCGTTAATTCGCTATTCGCTACACCCCTTACACCATCAGTTCCAAAGTACTTGCCCATGTTTCAATCGCTCCTTTTTTACCATTCAAGAGGACGCTTCGTCCTCTTTTTTATCTTCTTTGACCCGCTGTCTTTGACTCGATTCTTTCTTTGCTTTATCTTGCGTGGATTCTTCTTTACTCTTCTCACCCTGATCATCGTCATCAGTTGATGGATCTTGTTGATCTTTTTGATTCTTCCGATCATTCGTCGAAGCCGGCTGATCCTCTGTTTCAGTAGAAGTGAGTTTCACTTTGACCTTTGATCTCGATAATGTCCAAGTCACATTTTGAGGACCATTCACTTGAACTTTGACCTCATGGGTTCCTTCGTTCAAGTCCCCTGCATTGATATAGGCTTCAACATCTGAAGCCTTTAGTTTATCAATCGCACTCTTTGATCCCTTTGCTGTTAACGTGAGCCGTCCAGAAGAGGGGCTCACAAAATCAGATGTGAGATCCTTGCTCAAACCCACGACAGAAATCGGTACATTATCGATCTTTTTTTCTTCAGCTGTTGCAACCTTCACTTTGATCTTAACAGTTTCGGGTGATACCTTTTTCACACCATCTGGCAGGGGAATATCGGCATCAATCTCCGTATCATCTTTGATCTTGCTTAAGTCCAGCTTGACGCCATCAATAAAATCAAGGGCATCCAGCACCTTTTGAGAGCCGTACACTGTGACCTCACTCGGGCTTGTCTCAATGCTTGAGATGCTGATCCCTTCTGGCAAGCTGCCCGTCCGCTCAATTTTAAAAGGGACCTTTTTGCTTGGACTAGAGATTGGGACCGTAATATCCACCACGGACGGACTTACTTCAACTGGCAGCTCATTCCCGCTGCTATCATACACAGTGAGCTTCGCTTCTTTTTCAATTTGCTGATCGACATCTTCTAAGTTTACAAAAGCTTTAATGACAGAAATTTTGTCGATGACGTCCTTTGATCCAGTAACTGTGACCTTTTTCGGATTCACAATGGGCTGTTCAGGTGAATAGCCGTCTTTGATTTTATTTTGATTATAAAACTCGGTTTCAACAGGAAATTCAGCTGTCGTTTTTTCTTGTATCGTCACAGTCGTCACAGATGGATTAATCGATAGTGTGAGTCCCTTCGATACATCTCTTGCCTTCAGCTCCACTTTATGTGTACCTGTCGATAAGTTCTGCATGTCTGCGTAAATTTCAAAATTCTTTGTTTGTCTTGCTGTTTTCACAGCACTAGTTGATCCTTTAATCGTGACATTGACTGTCTGCGGCACACCAGTGACGACGTACTTCTCGTCATCATAATACGCTTTAACAGGAATGTCGGTTAAAGTTGCTTCATCTGTCGTCGATGTTGGGAAAAAGGATTCACCGATTTTTTTCGGCGTGGGCGCTTGCGCTGAATTGACTGCACCATACAGCAATAAAGCGAAGACCAATGCAAGAAGCTTAACGGCCCAGCGATTATTCAAAATCTTATCCATTTTTCTTGCCCCTCCAATACCATTTGGTCGAGGAAGCATCTTTGCTGTTCTTACTAAATTCAGCAATCAGCATTTCTTCAAGCGCTTCTTCTGTCAATTCTCGGTGGAGATCACCATTCCTTGCGACAGAAATACCGCCAGTTTCCTCAGAAACGATGACAGTTAAGCTGTCTGTCACTTCACTAATTCCGACTGCAGCCCTATGACGCGTCCCCAGCTCCTTAGAGATAAAAGGGCTTTCTGACAGCGGTAAATAGCAAGCTGCAGCTGCAATCTCATCCCGCTTCATAATGACAGCACCGTCATGAAGCGGTGTATTCGGAATGAAAATATTAATGAGCAGCTCTGAACTCACCTTTGCATTCAAAGGAATTCCTGTCTCTATGTAATCATTCATTCCGGTATCGCGCTCAATTGTCAGCAGTGCGCCGATTCTGCGTTTCGCCATATAGTTAATTGCTTTTGTAATTGCCTCGATCGTTTTCTGCTGCTGTTCCTCTACAGGTGTCCCGCTTCTTGAGAAGAAACGGCCGCGCCCAAGCTGCTCAAGCGCTCTCCTTAGCTCTGGCTGAAAAATAATAATGATCGCAAGGAATCCCCACGTAATCGCTTGATCCATTAGCCATTGAAGTGTGTTAAGACCGAGATACGCACTTCCCATCCTGACGAGAACAATGACCACAATTCCCTTTAAAAGCTGAACCGCTTTTGTTCCGCGGATGACCATCATTAATTTATATATCACATACCAAACAACGAGAATATCAACAGCATTACCGAGGTACTGCAAAAAAGGAATATCCCCTAAAGCCATTTCCTCGTCCTCCAGAATTTTCAGTTATTCTTCGTTTGATGCATTTTTTAATAAAAAAAGAGCCTATGTATCAATACATAGCGTGGCTATTATACCACATTTTGTTTCAGCAAGGAAAATAGTTGCCATATCTGGCTGAGTTGCTAGTATGCGTGAATCCCACCAATGTATAGAAAAAGAGCAGCCCCCTTAGAGACTGCTCTTTAAGCCGATTGAGTTACTTTTGCTCCTCTGGCCCAATGACCCGCATTACGTTTTGTGCTGTTGATTTCATTTTGTACCAGATCCAATCAAATACTTCATTAATTTCATTAATTTGACCAGTGACTTGTCCGGCAGAAGCAGTCAACTGTTCCCCATTGACGACGGTGACATTTCCATCAACCTTGCCTTCTACAATCAGCTTGCCATTTTTGACAGTGACATCACCCTTTACGGTTTCCCCTTTAGGTACGGTCACTGTATCATTTTCAACGACGAGATTCGGCTGCTTTGACACACTGAAATTATGATCGGTATTCCAGCTCGTAAACAGACTGCCTCCCATTAAAATGAGAAAGAGGGCAGCGGCTACCATCAGCGGGTGAGCTTTGATCCATCTTTGAACCGACACACGCTTTTTCTCCTTTGGAAGACCTGCCATCACCTTTGCAGTGAAATCAGATGGTGCTTCTATATGAGATGTACTCTGCACTAGCGCGATGGATTTCTCAATTTGTTGAAAATGAGTACGGCACTCCTCACACGATTGCAGATGGCTTTTTAATTCTTTTTCGTCTTGGGGCTCAATGTCCCCGTCTAAATACTGATGCATAAGCTGGACGATTCTATCCTGACAGCTCATCAAAATCACCTCACTCAAAGGTCTCTCAACTGTTTCCGGAGAGCCTCTCTACCCCTGTGTATTCTCGTTTTCACCGTACCAACTGGTATATTCAGAATCTCACTAATTTCTTTTAACGAGAGTTCATCAATATACTTTAATACGATGACCGAACGATATTTGTCGGGTAATCTTAAAATTTTTTGCTGAATGGTACTCGATAATTCAAGAGACATCACCTCATCCTCTGGCAAAATGCCATCAGCAGCAATTTGAGAATACATATTTAATCCTTCTGTTCCTGCCACCTCTGCATCTAAATAATAATCCGGCTTTTTTTTGCGAATACGGTCGATGGTCAGGTTGGTTGCAATGCGGTACAGCCACGTGGAAAACTTGCGATTCACATCAAAGCTTTCGATATTCACATAAGCACGAATAAACGCCTCCTGCGCAATATCCTCCGCTTCATGTGCATTCCCAAGCATACGGTAGCACAGCTGATAAATTTTGTCTTTATACAGGTCTACGATGTCTGCAAATGCGTTCTGGTCGCCTTTTTTCACTTGCTTAATTCTCTTTTTAATCATTGTGTCCATAGTATATTCAACCTCTGCCTTCACCGGTCTTTATGTATACGAACCTCTTTCCAAAAGGTTTCATTCTCCTCTAAAAAATAGTGTAACAAATTTTTGACAGTGTGTTACGCTTATCAACCGGTAAAAACCTTAACATATCCTTAAATTTTCCCAAAACAAAAAAAGAACGGGAACAAGTCCCGCTCTACAATAGCTTTTCACCCATTAATGAACCAATTAACGCAACTGCCGCTTCTGCGGTTTTGTTTTTCTCATCTAAAACCGGGTTTACTTCAACAAATTCAGCAGACGTTAAAATACCCGCCTCCTCTAAAAGCTCCATTGCGAGATGACTCTCCCGGTAACTAATGCCGCCTGCTACCGGAGTACCTACACCAGGGCATTCCGCTGGATCTAATCCATCTAAATCAAGCGACAGATGGACACCATCGGTTCTCTCCTTTAGATACGCAATCGCTTCCTCCATCACCCTTGTCATCCCTAAACGATCAATTTCATGCATCGTATACACTTTAATGCCTTTCTCTCGAATCAATGCCCGCTCTCCTTCATCTAAAGATCGAGCACCAATTATAACGACATTTTCAGGCTTCAATTTAGGCGAATAACCGCCAATGTTCGTTAAATCAGCATGCCCAAAACCGAGACTGACAGCAAGCGGCATGCCATGAATATTTCCAGAAGGAGAGGTTTCCTCCGTATTCAAATCCCCGTGTGCATCATACCAAATGACCCCTAAGTTTTCATAATGCTTGGCTACCCCAGCAAGTGTGCCAATCGCAATGCTGTGATCACCGCCTAAAATGAGCGGAAACGAACCAGATTGCACAATACTGTCAACCTTCTCAGCAAGCAGCTGATTTGCCCCAGCATTCTCCGTCAAATTTTTCAGCTTTTCACTTGTATATAAACCTTTCTCATCATCTCTTTGTTCAACTGGAATATCTCCAAGATCCTCTACATCAAATGAGAGCGTTTCCAATTTTTCTTTTACGCCTGCACAACGAATCGCACTCGGGCCCATATCGACGCCCCTTCTCGTTTGACCCAAGTCCATTGGAACTCCAATAATCGTGACCTTCTTTTGCTCTCCCATATGTACATCCCCTTTCCGTTCATGCTTATATTTTACTTTCTTGATGCCTTCTGACTCAACTCGACAACATTTTGAATAGTTATACAGTCCCTCTGCCAACATAAAAAAGACACCTTTTTCAAAAAGGTGTCTTAACTGGGCTAGCTGGATTCGAACCAACGCATGACGGAGTCAAAGTCCGTTGCCTTACCGCTTGGCTATAGCCCAAAAATGGTGGAGGGGGACGGATTCGAACCGCCGAACCCGGAGGGAGCGGATTTACAGTCCGCCGCGTTTAGCCACTTCGCTACCCCTCCACATATGGAATTGATAAAGAAAAAACAGTGCCGGCAAGAGGACTTGAACCCCCAACCTACTGATTACAAGTCAGTTGCTCTACCAGTTGAGCTACACCGGCATATGGTGGAGGATGACGGGCTCGAACCGCCGACCCTCTGCTTGTAAGGCAGATGCTCTCCCAGCTGAGCTAATCCTCCACATCATGGTGACCCGTACGGGATTCGAACCCGTGTTACCGCCGTGAAAGGGCGGTGTCTTAACCGCTTGACCAACGGGCCAGTTTGTCAAGTTTGTTGTTTCCGTGAAGCTGACAAAAGTTATTATATACAGGTTGTCCCCCTTTTGTAAAGGGGATTTTTATTTTTTTTATTTTCTAACTATTTACTCCCTATTCGTTCAACAATCTGACTGAAATATAATTTCAATATTCAAATATAATATTGAAATTTCATATCATACTCAATATACTGAAAATGAAGAAATAAGGAGGTATGTCACATGCAGCCATCTCAACTGCGTTCTTTGACAACAGAATCAAGAAACCCAAACACAATGGGAATTTCTCAAGCAGATCCGCTTGAAATACTCCAGATGATCAATGAAGAAGATATGAAGGTCGCTCAAGCAGTCAACCTTGTACTTCCACATGTCAAAACAGCAAGTGACTTTGCTTATGAATCCATCTCAAATGGAGGCCGACTCGTTTATTTAGGCGCCGGAACAAGCGGCAGAATTGGCGTAATGGATGCTGTCGAATGTCCGCCAACCTATAGCGTCTCACCTGATGTCATTGTTGGCATCATGGCAGGCGGAGACTCAGCTTTTTCTCAAGCTGCCGAAGACGTGGAAGACAGTGAAGATGCCGGCAAACAGGATTTAGTACACATCCACCTGACATCAAAAGATACAGTCGTCGGTATTGCCGCAAGCGGCAGGACACCTTATATCATCGGCGCTTTAAACTACGCAAAGTCAATTGGAGCTAAAACAGTAGCACTCAGCTGCAATGAACAAGCAGAAATTAGCGAGCTTGCAGATTGCGCCATTGAGGTTATTGTAGGACCAGAAGCCATCACTGGGTCAACAAGAATGAAAGCAGCATCCGCTCATAAAATGATTTTAAATATGCTTTCCACCTCAGTCATGATCAGACAAGGCAAAGTATATGAAAACCTGATGGTTGATGTAAAAGTCAGCAATCATAAATTAAAAGAACGCGCCATCACCATCATTCAACATGTGACAAATGCTTCCTACGAACAAGCCGTGAAGACTCTTGAAGCAGCAGACTTAGAAGTCAAAACGGCCATCGTCATGCTCCAAACAAATACAGATAAGAAAACAGCCAAAGATTTACTCAACAAAACGAATGGCCATATTGACAAAGCGATCTCACGTTATCAATCCTAAAGGAGGCAGAGCTCATGTCAGCAGGTGGACTTACCCTACTACACACAATCAAATCAAAGCTTCCCCAATCTGAAAAAATCATTGCAGACTATATCCTTGCCCATCCTGACAAAGTCATTAAAAGCACAGTACATGAAATTAGTCAGGCAGCCGGCGCAAGCAGCTCTGCAGTCATCCGCCTTTGTAAATCTCTCGGGCTGGATGGCTATCAAGATTTAAAAATGCGGATCGCTGGAGACTTGATGCATGACGATAAACAAGGCTACAGAGATATCGAACAAGATGAACCGCTTCAATCCATTATTCAAAAAACAGCAGGAAACTCGATTCAATCGATTAAGGACACCGCTTCTATTTTAAATGCAGATGCTTTAGAAAAGGCTGTTCAATTACTGCTGCATGCAAACCAAATTCATTTTATCGGTGTTGGTGCATCTGGCATCGTCGCAGCTGATGCCCAGCAGAAATTTCTCAGAATTAACTATGCAGCAACAGCCTTCACTGACATGCACATTGCATCTACGGTCATTGCAAATGCGGGTGAGAATGACATTGTGTTTGGGATCTCCTTTTCAGGAGAAACGTTAGACATCATTCAAGCCCTTCAGCTCGCAAAAGACAATCAAGTGAAAACCATTGCTTTAACACATCCAGGTCATACAAGCGTTTCTGCTTTATGTGATGTTCACCTATCGACGTCCGGTTCCAATGAAGCACCTTTTCGCAGTGCTGCCACTTCCTCTAGAATGGCACAGCTCTACTTAATTGATGTCTTGTTCCTCAGTTTAGCTTCTCGTCAATATGAAGAGACAGCCCAATATATTGACAAAACAAGACATGCCATCCGCTCCATGAAACGAAAATCAAAGGGGGATTCAACATGAGTCATCAAAAGAAATATCAGCAGTTGGCGAAAGACATTCTTTCACTCTGTGGTGGTTCTGAAAATATCTCTTCCCATACACATTGTATGACAAGGCTCCGAATTACACCGATGGACAATGAAAAAGTTCACGTCACAGCAATCAAAGAACTCGATGGCGTCATTGGCGTCGTCGAAGCAGAAACGCTTCAAATCATTTTAGGCACTGGCGTTGTCAACCAAGTATCCAGTGCGTTTGAAGAGCTGCTAAATGCCTCTGGCTCTTATGATTTAAACAACGAAGCACAAAAAAACAAGCAAGCCATTTCACAAAAGAACCGTACACCGTTCAAGCTGTTCTTACGGCGGATTGCCAGCATTTTCATTCCAATTATTCCGGCACTAGTTGCCTCAGGTCTGATTACCGGAATTACAAAAGCAATCGTGCAAGCAGGCTGGCTTGACGAAAAATCTCAAGCGGCGATTATTTTAACGGTTATCGGTTCTGGACTTTTCGCTTATCTCGGGATATTAGTCGGAACAAATGCCGCAAAGGAATTTGGAGGCTCTCCTGCATTAGGCGCATTAGCTGGTATCCTCATTATTAACCCAGCCTCCGCAGACATTATGTTATTTGGCACAAATATTCTACCAGGCAGAGGCGGACTCATCGGTGTTCTTCTAGCCGCCATCTTTATGGCACTTGTGGAAACCCGAATTAGACGCTTCATCCCGCAATCACTTGATATCATCGTCACACCAACCATCACACTACTCATTACAGGCATTTTCACGTACGTTGTCTTCATGCCAGTCGGCGGATTTATATCTGATGCCATCACCTCAGGACTGACTTATCTATTGAATATGGGCGGAATTTTCGCAGGATTTGTTCTTGGTGCTACCTTCCTCCCACTTGTTGTAACAGGACTTCACCAAGGGCTGACACCGATTCATATGGAACTCATCAATTCAATTGGAGATGACCCGCTTCTGCCAATTCTCGCTATGGGCGGTGCAGGACAGGTAGGCGCTGCATTCGCCATTTATATGAAAACAAAAAAGAAAAAGCTCAAAAGAGCCATTGCTGGCGGACTTCCTTCAGGGATGCTGGGCATTGGCGAACCACTCATTTTTGGTGTCACACTCCCGCTGGGACGACCATTTCTCACCGCTTGTCTTGGTGCAGGAATCGGCGGCGCATTTCAAGCCTACTTCCAAATTGCGACGAAAGCCATCGGGGTATCCGGTCTTCCATTAACCTTTATTGTTCACACACATCAAATGCTTCTTTACTTAATTGGACTATTCATCGCATATGTTGCTGGATTTTTCTTCACATACTTATTTGGGTTTCATGATGATATGGCTGTTGAATTCGAGGATCACAATCAATAAGGAGGTCTAGACCTTGAAGAAATGTTTTCTTTTGATCACATGTCTGCTCATGCTCCTTGGGTTACCAGTACAAACATTTGCAACTAGCTCCCATCCTGTATCGTCTTTGTCTAAAACAGCTCCTGAAGAATCTCCCGTCTTAAAAAAATCAAAACGACCGGAACAAGTAGGTGTTTCTTCCAGGCAGCTGAGGAAGGTTGATCAAATGATTCAAAATGACATCAAAGCAGGATTTCCAGGAGCCGCTCTCATCATTATCAAGGACGGAAAGATCGTCCATCAAAAAGCCTATGGCTACCGGCAAAAATATGATGGCACAACAGAACTCAAATCGTATAAAAAAATGAAAAAAGATACACTATTCGATTTGGCATCCAATACAAAAATGTATGCGACCAACTATGCCCTGCAAAAGCTTGTCTACGAGAAAAAACTTGATGTCAACGAAAAAATACAGACCATCCTTCCAGATTTTCAGGATGAACCTGATGCAAAGGTAACCGGTAAAGACCAGCTTCGGGTAAAAGATCTTCTCACCCATTCTGCGGGTCTCCCTTCCAGTGTCTTATTTTATAGCAAAGAATCAGCTGGCTCTTTTTATTCTCAAGACAGAAAAACAACGATGAAATGGCTGCCAAAGGTACCGCTGCAATACAAGCCAGGTACCCAGCACATTTATAGTGACATTGATTACATGCTGCTAGGCATGATCATCGAAAAGAAAACAGGCATGCCTCTTGATCAATATGTCGAGTCAACGATTTATCGGCCGCTAGGTCTCAAACATACAATGTTCAATCCACTGCAAAAAGGGTTCAAGCCGAAGCATTTTGCAGCAACTGAACGTTTAGGCAATTCACGAGACGGTGTGATCGATTTTGAAAACATCCGACGTTACACCCTGCTAGGTGAAGTACACGACGAGAAAGCATATTACTCAATGGCAGGTATCTCCGGCCACGCTGGACTTTTCTCGAATACCTCAGATATGGCCGTGCTGCTTCAGCTGATGCTTAATAAAGGAGGCTATGGAAAAACAACCATCTTTGATCAGGCTTCTATCGATCTCTTTACAGCCTCATCTGATACGAACCCAACTTACGGGCTAGGCTGGCGAAAAAACGGTCATACTGACATGGAATGGATGTTTGGAAAATATGCAAGTAACGAAGCCTATGGGCATACTGGCTGGACCGGCACCATGACGTTGATTGATCCTAAACACAATTTAGGTGTCGTGTTGCTGACGAATAAGAAACATTCACCCGTTGTTTCACCAGAAACAAATCCTAATCAATTTGAAGGTGACCTGTTCCCAACTGGTACTTATGGAAGCATCATGACCGCAATCTACGAATCTTTTCAGTAAAAGGAGGAATTCGATGTTGAAAGCTCTCTTCCCCGCTGCACTGGTTTTAGCCCTGCTAACCTCTTCCATTCCAACGGAAAAGGTTAGCTCTGCCTCTCTGCCAACCGCTAAACAAATGGTTCAAGACATGTCACTGGATGAAAAGATAGGTCAAATGCTCATGCCGGACTTTCGCAATTGGCAAACAAAAGATGAATCCGCACCTACAGGCTTCACAAAGATGAATAACGAAGTATCTCACCTAGTAGAAAAATATCATCTAGGCGGTGTCATCTTATTTGCCGAGAATGTCGTTGATACAAAACAAACCGTGAAACTAACCCATGAATTTCAAAAAGCATCACCAAACATTCCTTTACTCATTTCCATTGATCAAGAAGGCGGAATCGTCACAAGGTTACAAAAGGGAACACATTTCCCAGGAAATATGTCGATTGGTGCCTCTAGAAGCAAAAAAAATGCATATGACACAGGAAAAATCATCGGAAAAGAATTAAACGCCTTAGGCATCAATACAAACTTCTCTCCTGTGCTTGATGTGAATAATAACCCAAACAACCCCGTCATTGGTGTCCGTTCCTTTAGCTCTGATCCTGCTCTTGTCTCTAGACTTGGCCTTCAAACCATGAAAGGACTTCAAAAGGAAAAGACCATTTCCACACTAAAACATTTCCCGGGACATGGTGATACAGCCGTCGATAGTCACTACGGCTTGCCGCTCGTAGAGCATGACCTAGATCGTTTAAAAAAGGTTGAGCTGTATCCGTTCCAACAAGCGATCAATGCTGGTGCAGATATGGTCATGACCGCTCATGTGCAATTTCCTGCCATTGATGACACAACGTATCGAAGCAAAAAAGATGGCGAGGACATCATGGTTCCAGCAACCTTATCAAAAAAAGTCATCACACACTTATTAAAAGAAGAGATGGGCTTTCAAGGTGTTGTTGTGACAGACGCTCTAAATATGAAAGCGATTGCAGATAATTTCGGACAGGAAGAAGCCGTCGTGATGGCCATTAAAGCAGGCGTCGACATCGCTCTCATGCCAGCACCAGTCACCTCATTAAAAACAGAGAAAAACCTAGAGAATGTATTCAATGCTGTCAAACAAGCGATTTTAAAGAAAGAGATTCCGATGTCGCAGATCAACGAATCTGTCGAAAAAATTCTTCAATTGAAAATCAAACGCGGCATTATTTCCTCCAAAAAACCAATCAATCTTGAGAAAAAAATCAAAAAAGCCACTCAAGTCGTTGGGAAAAAGTCGCACCTTAAAGCAGAACAAAAAATGGCACGTGAAGGGATCACCCTGCTTAAAAACAACAAAAAAACCTTACCTTTCAAGCCTAAAAAGAATGACAAAATCGTGGTCATGGCACCTTACGAAGATCAGACAAAAGCAATGTCTGTCACAGTCGAATCTCTCATGAAACAAAAAAAGATCAAGCCTGTAAGCATCCAGTCATATGCTTTTGCGGATAAAACGTTCACCAAAGATACAGCCAAACTGATTCAAGAAGCTGACTATGTCATCACTGGCTCTTACGTTGTCCAAAATGATCCAGCAGTGAATGATGGCGTAATTGATGACAATGTCCAGGATCCGAAAAAATGGGCAACCGCCTTTCCTCGTGCTGTCATGAAAGAAGCAGCAGCACAAAACAAAAAAATGGTCATCATGAGTCTTAGAAATCCTTATGATGCGGCAAATTTTGAAGAAGCCGATGCCTTACTAGCTGTGTACGGTTTTAAAGGCTACTCAAACGGACAATTCAATCAGCCAAATATTCCTGCTGGACTAGAAGTGATATTTGGAGCTGCATCACCTAAAGGGAAACTGCCAGTTGATATCCCATCTGTCACTCATCCAAATCAAACCCTTTACCCATTCGGCTATGGCCTCAACTTGAAAGGGAAACAGATCAAATAGGAGGGATTCTCTTGAAGAAAACAGTCAGTTTCATACTCGCAAGCTTTCTCATGATGAGCACAATGACCGCTGCCTCTCCCGCAGAAGAACGAACAGTCACAAAAGGGAAAAAAGCATCAGTCAAAACAGGGATCGAAACACTACTCTCAAGCAATCTTTCATGGCTAAAAGGGAAAAGAGTTGGTCTCATTACAAACCCGACTGGCATCGATGCAAATATGAAAAGCAGTGTCGATCTCCTATTTGAACATCCAAATATCAAGCTCACTGCTTTATATGGACCTGAACACGGCGTACGCGGCGATGCACAAGCAGGAGAAGGCGTCGAATCCTATACCGATGAAAAAACAGGGCTTCCTGTTTACTCTCTTTATGGAAAAACAAGAAAACCAACTCCTGAAATGCTGAAAAATGTAGATGTCCTGCTGTTTGATATTCAAGACGTTGGTACTCGTTATTACACCTATATTTACACGATGGCCTATGCGATGGAAGCCGCTAAAGAAAACAACATTCCCTTTGTTGTCCTAGACCGCCCAAATCCCATTGGCGGACTAAAAGTAGAAGGACCTGTTTTAGAGCCTGAACACGCCTCATTTGTAGGGCTCTATCCCATCCCATTAAGACATGGAATGACTACTGGTGAGCTTGCAAAACTGTTTAACAAAGAGTTTCATATCAATGCTGATGTAACAGTCATCAAAATGAAAAATTGGAAGCGGTCCATGACATTCGATGATACAAAGCTGCCGTTCGTCCTTCCTTCTCCTAACATGCCAACAGTGGATAGTACCTTTGTATATCCTGCCACAGGATTAATTGAAGGCACAAATGTCTCTGAAGGCAGAGGAACGACAAAACCATTCGAGCTCATTGGTGCACCATATATCAATAGCAGCGAGCTGGCAGATCATTTAAATCAGCTAAAACTAAAAGGCGTTCAATTTAGACCTGTGTCATTCACCCCCACATTTTCTAAACATGCCGGTACACTATCTCATGGTGTGCAGTTATACGTCACAGACCGCTCATCCTTCGAAGCGGTGAAAACGGGGTTATCCATCATCAAAGCAATACATGATTTATACCCTAATGACTTTGAGTTCCTTCAAACAGGCAGCTTTGACAAACTCATCGGGAATGGCTGGATGAAAGAAGAAATCAATAAAGGAACTTCCGTCAAACATATGATGAAACGCTATCATCACGACCTCAAAACATTCGAAAAGAAACGAAAAAAATATCTCATCTATTAAGATCACAGAAAAAACCTCCATCTATCAAAGGATGGAGGTTTTTTCATGAGAAAGATTTGTTCACAGCAGGTGCTTTCAGCTCAAAACGATTGAGTAAGAAACCAAACAAGGCAGCAAGCACTTGCTGAAACAGCATGCCAATCACCACAGGAACAGCGACAGCAGGCGGGAAAAAGCTAATGGCAAGCACAGCCCCCGCACTAATGTTCCTCATACCGCCTGTATACACGATAGCCACAATCTCTCCTTGAGTACATTTCATCGTCTTTCCAATCAACCATGCAAACGCATATCCGCTCATCGCAATGAGAAACACAGTCGCTGCCTTGCTAAAAAATGCGGCATCCAGTTCACGCAAGTATGGCGCAACAACAGAACTGTTAATCGACACCACTACAAACAAGCCTATTTTTGAAAAAGGTGACAGTGTCTGACTAATCATTTTTGTCACAGCAGGCTTTGCATATTGACGAACGAGCATCCCTAAAATAGATGGAAGCACCACCATCCCAAACAGCCCTTTCATGATCGCGACCATGTCCATATGAACCTGTGTACCGGCCAAAAGTGACAAACTGGCTGGCACAATCAATGGCGAAAGCAATGTATCAATTAAAATAATGGATAATGTTAACCCAACATTCCCCTTATACATTGCCGCCCATATTAAACTAGAAACTCCTGTGGGAATCACCATTGCAAGTGTCAAACCGGTGATCGTCATAGCATCACCCGCAAATATGAGATGTCCCGCTGACCAAGCATAAAGAGGCATCAACACGTGCAAAATCATAAACGATAAAATCAAAGGCAATGGGTGCATCACTGTATGCTTTAAAGCCGAAAAAGTAGAAGACAAACTCCCTGCAAAGGTCATAACAGCAAATACCCATGGCACTAAAAACGTAAAATCCTTTAAATAGGCCGCCAATAAAACACCGAGTAACACACTAAAAGGTGTAATGAGCGGCATCATCCGGCCGAGTACTTGATTCAAACGCACAAGCATGCCGGCCACCTCCATCCCTTCACTTTCTAACCTTTTCTATTGTAACAGACAGAAAGGCCTTTTTAAGAACCACTCACCTGTTTCATAAGCTTTTGACTTGATGTATCCATTCCAACTACGTCCACCTGGACGCCATTTGCTTGATACCTTTCCTTTATACGTTCTATCGCTGATACACCTGATTCATCCCATATACGTGCTTCAGACAAATCAATCACAACAGATTGGAGTTCTTTCCCCTGATGGAAAGCTTGGATCAAGTCAGTGACAGAAGCAAAGAAAATTTGTCCTTTAACTCGATATTCCCAAGTACCTGCCTGGCTTTCTTTAGACGTAATATGAAGCTTCGATATCTTTGCGACAAAGAATACCGCACTAAGCAGTACACCTGCAAAAACGCCTTTTGATAAATCATGAGTCAACACCACCGTCACGACCGTGACAACCATCACAATAGAATCTGTTTTCGGATTCTTTTTTAGCTGCTGAAAAGAACTCCAATCAAATGTGCCAATGGAAACCATGAACATCACAGCCACAAGAGCAGCCATCGGAATTTGAACCACGACATCACCTAGTACAAAAATCAGCACCATTAAAAAAGCACCCGCTACAAAGGTAGAAAGCCGGCCTCGTCCTCCTGCCTTCGTATTAATCACAGATTGGCCAATCATTGCACAACCAGCCATACCGCCAAAGAATCCCGCAACCACATTGGCAATCCCTTGACCTCTCGCTTCCTTGTTCTTATTACTAGACGTCTCTGTCATCTCATCGACAATCTGTGCGGTTAAAAGAGACTCAAGTAAACCAACCATCGCAAGTGCTAAAGAATAAGGAAAAATGATAGCAAGTGTTTCCCAGCTAAACGGAACTTGAGGAATCAGAAAAACAGGCAAAGAACTAGGAAGCTCTCCCATATCTCCAACTGTTCTAACATCAATATGTCCAAATACAGCCAATATCGTCATTACAATAATGGCAATGAGTGGGGAAGGTATCACCTTTATCACCATAGGCAATAAATAAATGATCAGCAGGGCACCACCTGTCATCATATACATGGCTAATGATTCCCCAACGAAATGTGGAAGCTGAGCCATGAAGATCATAATAGCCAACGCATTGACAAAGCCAACCATGACGGACCTCGGAATAAATTTCATCAAACGAGATACTCGGCACAATCCGAACACAATTTGAATCAAACCCGTCAAAATCGTAGCTGCAAACAAATATTGCAACCCATGATCAGCAACCAAGTGAACCATGACGAGAGCCATAGCCCCTGTTGCAGCCGAAATCATGCCTGGGCGTCCACCAACAAACGAAATCACAATCGCAATACAAAACGATGCATACAACCCGACTTTCGGATCAACGCCCGCAATAATCGAAAACGCAATAGCTTCAGGAATTAAAGCCAGTGCGACTAATATACCCGCAAGAACGTCCTGACGTACATGTCCAAACCATTCTTGCTTTACAAATAAATCTTTCAAACCATCTACTCCTTTTTATATACATTCCGTACATGGAAAAAGAAGATCAACTATACCTGGAGATGAAGAAAGGAAAAACAAACGATACTTCACTTTCGGGGGAAAAGAGGAACGTACAGAGTCTTTTGATATAGAGGATAGCACTTTAGTAAGAATAAAAGAAAGAGACTGAAGAATCAAGAACAAAAAGAAGGAGATAAGTAAAAAAGCGATGCAACAATGCTGTGCAAGCCGTTTTATTCGCTTTCCTAAAGTCATCAGTCTATTGATCATCGAGCAATTTAATATATATGTAAACAAACAAAAAAAGCCTTCTCATCATCGAGAAACCTTGTCATATCAACATATAGAGGAAAGCTTCCAAGCGGGCTCGAACCGCTGACCTCTTCCTTACCATGGAAGTGCTCTACCTACTGAGCTATGGAAGCATGGCTCCGCAGGTAGGACTCGAACCTACGACCGATCGGTTAACAGCCGATAGCTCTACCACTGAGCTACTGCGGAATGATAAAGTAACTTCTTCCATTGGAAGGATATAAACAAAAAGCTTGGCGGCGTCCTACTCTCACAGGGGGAAACCCCCAACTACCATCGGCGCTGAAGAGCTTAACTTCCGTGTTCGGTATGGGAACGGGTGTGACCTCTTCGCTATCGCCACCAAACCTGATGGAGAGAATGTTCTCTCAAAACTAGATAACAATGTTCATGCTTCACATTAGAATATAGGTTAAGTCCTCGATCTATTAGTATCTGTCAGCTCCACGTGTCACCACGCTTCCACCTCAGACCTATCAACCTGATCATCTTTCAGGGATCTTACTTCCTTGCGGAATGGGAAATCTCATCTTGAGGGGGGCTTCATGCTTAGATGCTTTCAGCACTTATCCCGTCCGCACATAGCTACCCAGCGATGCCCTTGGCAGAACAACTGGTACACCAGCGGTGCGTCCATCCCGGTCCTCTCGTACTAAGGACAGCTCCTCTCAAATTTCCTGCGCCCGCGACGGATAGGGACCGAACTGTCTCACGACGTTCTGAACCCAGCTCGCGTACCGCTTTAATGGGCGAACAGCCCAACCCTTGGGACCGACTACAGCCCCAGGATGCGATGAGCCGACATCGAGGTGCCAAACCTCCCCGTCGATGTGGACTCTTGGGGGAGATAAGCCTGTTATCCCCGGGGTAGCTTTTATCCGTTGAGCGATGGCCCTTCCATGCGGAACCACCGGATCACTAAGCCCGACTTTCGTCCCTGCTCGACTTGTAGGTCTCGCAGTCAAGCTCCCTTGTGCCTTTACACTCTGCGAATGATTTCCAACCATTCTGAGGGAACCTTTGGGCGCCTCCGTTACATTTTAGGAGGCGACCGCCCCAGTCAAACTGCCCACCTGACACTGTCTCCCTGCCCGATAAGGGCAGCGGGTTAGAAGGTCAATACAGCCAGGGTAGTATCCCACCGATGCCTCCACCGAAGCTAGCGCTCCGGTTTCCAAGGCTCCTACCTATCCTGTACAAGCTGTACCAACATTCAATATCAGGCTGCAGTAAAGCTCCACGGGGTCTTTCCGTCCTGTCGCGGGTAACCTGCATCTTCACAGGTACTATAATTTCACCGAGTCTCTCGTTGAGACAGTGCCCAGATCGTTGCGCCTTTCGTGCGGGTCGGAACTTACCCGACAAGGAATTTCGCTACCTTAGGACCGTTATAGTTACGGCCGCCGTTTACTGGGGCTTCAATTCGCACCTTCGCTTACGCTAAGCGCTCCTCTTAACCTTCCAGCACCGGGCAGGCGTCAGCCCCTATACTTCGCCTTACGGCTTCGCAGAGACCTGTGTTTTTGCTAAACAGTCGCCTGGGCCTATTCACTGCGGCTTCTCGGGGCTTTAACACCCTAAGAAGCACCCCTTCTCCCGAAGTTACGGGGTCATTTTGCCGAGTTCCTTAACGAGAGTTCTCTCGATCACCTTAGGATTCTCTCCTCGCCTACCTGTGTCGGTTTGCGGTACGGGCACCTCTCACCTCGCTAGAGGCTTTTCTTGGCAGTGTGGAATCAGGAACTTCGCTACTAAATTTCGCTCGCCATCACAGCTCAGCCTTTACGGGAAACGGATTTGCCTATTTCCCAGCCTAACTGCTTGGACGCGGATATCCAATACCGCGCTTACCCTATCCTCCTGCGTCCCCCCATTGCTCAAATGGTGAGGAGGTGGTACAGGAATATCAACCTGTTGTCCATCGCCTACGCCTTTCGGCCTCGGCTTAGGTCCCGACTAACCCTGAGCGGACGAGCCTTCCTCAGGAAACCTTAGGCATTCGGTGGACGGGATTCTCACCCGTCTTTCGCTACTCATACCGGCATTCTCACTTCTAAGCGCTCCACCAGTCCTTCCGGTCTGGCTTCACAGCCCTTAGAACGCTCTCCTACCACTGTTCGTAAGAACAGTCCGCAGCTTCGGTGATACGTTTAGCCCCGGTACATTTTCGGCGCAGAGTCACTCGACCAGTGAGCTATTACGCACTCTTTAAATGGTGGCTGCTTCTAAGCCAACATCCTGGTTGTCTAAGCAACTCCACATCCTTTTCCACTTAACGTATACTTTGGGACCTTAGCTGGCGGTCTGGGCTGTTTCCCTTTCGACTACGGATCTTATCACTCGCAGTCTGACTCCCAAGGATAAGTCATCGGCATTCGGAGTTTGACTGAATTCGGTAACCCGGTAGGGGCCCCTAGTCCAATCAGTGCTCTACCTCCGAGACTCTTACCTTGAGGCTAGCCCTAAAGCTATTTCGGAGAGAACCAGCTATCTCCAGGTTCGATTGGCATTTCACCCCTACCCACACCTCATCCCCGCACTTTTCAACGTGCGTGGGTTCGGGCCTCCATTCAGTGTTACCTGAACTTCACCCTGGACATGGGTAGATCACCTGGTTTCGGGTCTACGACCACGTACTCATGCGCCCTATTCAGACTCGCTTTCGCTGCGGCTCCGCATCTTCTGCTTAACCTTGCACGGGATCGTAACTCGCCGGTTCATTCTACAAAAGGCACGCCATCACCCGTTAACGGGCTCTGACTACTTGTAGGCACACGGTTTCAGGATCTATTTCACTCCCCTTCCGGGGTGCTTTTCACCTTTCCCTCACGGTACTGGTTCACTATCGGTCACTAGGGAGTATTTAGCCTTGGGAGATGGTCCTCCCGGATTCCGACGGAATTTCACGTGTTCCGCCGTACTCAGGATCCACTCTGGAGAGAACGACATTTCAGTTACAGGGCTGTTACCTTCTTTGGCGGGCCTTTCCAGACCTCTTCGCTTATATCATTCCTTTGTAACTCCGTATAGAGTGTCCTACAACCCCAAGAGGCAAGCCTCTTGGTTTGGGCTGTTCCCGTTTCGCTCGCCGCTACTCAGGGAATCGCATTTGCTTTCTCTTCCTCCGGGTACTTAGATGTTTCAGTTCCCCGGGTATGCCTTCTCATACTCTATGTATTCAAGTATGGATACTACTCCATTACGAGCAGTGGGTTTCCCCATTCGGAAATCTCCGGATCAAAGCTTGCTTACAGCTCCCCGAAGCATATCGGTGTTCGTCCCGTCCTTCATCGGCTCCTAGTGCCAAGGCATCCACCGTGCGCCCTTTCTAACTTAACCATTTCTTACTTTAGAAAGAATCACTATGTGTGATGAACTTTGCATTGCATTCAATGTGAATGTATTACTTATTGTTATCTAGTTTTCAAAGAACAATCCTGTCTCGCTAGAGACATGTTTTGAAGGAATGATCCTTCAAAACTAAACAAGACGAAAACGTACGCTGCTCCATATATCCTTAGAAAGGAGGTGATCCAGCCGCACCTTCCGATACGGCTACCTTGTTACGACTTCACCCCAATCATCTGCCCCACCTTCGGCGGCTGGCTCCATAAAGGTTACCTCACCGACTTCGGGTGTTGCAAACTCTCGTGGTGTGACGGGCGGTGTGTACAAGGCCCGGGAACGTATTCACCGCGGCATGCTGATCCGCGATTACTAGCGATTCCAGCTTCACGCAGTCGAGTTGCAGACTGCGATCCGAACTGAGAACAGATTTATGGGATTGGCTAAACCTTGCGGTCTTGCAGCCCTTTGTTCTGTCCATTGTAGCACGTGTGTAGCCCAGGTCATAAGGGGCATGATGATTTGACGTCATCCCCACCTTCCTCCGGTTTGTCACCGGCAGTCACCTTAGAGTGCCCAACTGAATGCTGGCAACTAAGATCAAGGGTTGCGCTCGTTGCGGGACTTAACCCAACATCTCACGACACGAGCTGACGACAACCATGCACCACCTGTCACTCTGTCCCCGAAGGGAAAGCCCTATCTCTAGGGTTGTCAGAGGATGTCAAGACCTGGTAAGGTTCTTCGCGTTGCTTCGAATTAAACCACATGCTCCACCGCTTGTGCGGGCCCCCGTCAATTCCTTTGAGTTTCAGTCTTGCGACCGTACTCCCCAGGCGGAGTGCTTAATGCGTTAGCTGCAGCACTAAGGGGCGGAAACCCCCTAACACTTAGCACTCATCGTTTACGGCGTGGACTACCAGGGTATCTAATCCTGTTCGCTCCCCACGCTTTCGCTCCTCAGCGTCAGTTACAGACCAGAGAGTCGCCTTCGCCACTGGTGTTCCTCCACATCTCTACGCATTTCACCGCTACACGTGGAATTCCACTCTCCTCTTCTGCACTCAAGTTTCCCAGTTTCCAATGACCCTCCCCGGTTGAGCCGGGGGCTTTCACATCAGACTTAAGAAACCGCCTGCGAGCCCTTTACGCCCAATAATTCCGGACAACGCTTGCCACCTACGTATTACCGCGGCTGCTGGCACGTAGTTAGCCGTGGCTTTCTGGTTAGGTACCGTCAAGGTGCGAGCAGTTACTCTCGCACTTGTTCTTCCCTAACAACAGAGCTTTACGATCCGAAAACCTTCATCACTCACGCGGCGTTGCTCCGTCAGACTTTCGTCCATTGCGGAAGATTCCCTACTGCTGCCTCCCGTAGGAGTCTGGGCCGTGTCTCAGTCCCAGTGTGGCCGATCACCCTCTCAGGTCGGCTACGCATCGTCGCCTTGGTGAGCCATTACCCCACCAACTAGCTAATGCGCCGCGGGTCCATCTGTAAGTGACAGCCGAAACCGTCTTTCATCCTTGAACCATGCGGTTCAAGGAACTATCCGGTATTAGCTCCGGTTTCCCGGAGTTATCCCAGTCTTACAGGCAGGTTACCCACGTGTTACTCACCCGTCCGCCGCTAACATCCGGGAGCAAGCTCCCTTCTGTCCGCTCGACTTGCATGTATTAGGCACGCCGCCAGCGTTCGTCCTGAGCCAGGATCAAACTCTCCGAAAAAGTACAAAACCGAAGTTTTGCTTTTCGCCAGTTTGACTGACTACCTATGAAGTTTCATAGGATTTTTTTATAAAAACTCGAATTAACAGGTACGTTTTGTCTTGTTTAGTTTTCAAAGATCATCTCCGCCGTTCTTAGCGGCTTTAATAATATAACATTTCGCTTCATCTTATGTCAACAACTTTTTTCAAGTTTATTTCCCGAAGCGTTTTGTGTTTGTCACTGTGTGTCAGCGACGATTAATAATATATCACGAAAACGTTCTATCGGTCAACGCCTTTTCGAAACTTTTTTTGAAATAGTTTTATTAAGCATCTTAAACCCTTGTCCTGCATACAATCAAGTAACAATCTTGGACAAGGCAGGAGTGTTTGAATTGAGTCGATTATATGTGTTGCCTATTAAACGGCTGAAGCAAGTTGTCATTATTCTTGTAGCAGCCCTTGCAGCTGCAACCTTTTTTTATGTACAAAAGGCACCGCCGCTGTCGGTATTTAAAACTGAACATGGACCCCGGGCCATTTATAAAGGAGAGACTTCATCAAAACATGTCTCTCTAACTTTTAATATTGGCTGGGGGGATGAGAAGGCTGTTCCTATTTTAAATGTCCTTCGAGAGTACGGTATAAAGAACGCCACTTTCTTTCTGTCTGCTTCTTGGGCTGAGCGTCATCCTGATATCGTGAAACAAATTAGGGAGGACGGCCATCAAATTGGAAGCCTCGGCTATGCTTATAAAAATTATAGCCAGCTTGAAGATAGTGAAATCAAGCAAGATCTTGTCCGTGCACAAAATACATTTCAAAAGCTTGGACTAGATGACATTCAACTATTAAGACCGCCAACTGGACAGTTTAACGAAACAGCACTGAAAATTGCCACACAGTACGGTTATACCGTTGTTCATTACAGCATCAATTCACAGGATTGGCTGAATCCGGGTGTCGACCAAATTGTTCAAAATGTAAATGATCGAATGAAAAGCGGAGACATTGTTCTCCTTCACGCCTCAGATTCAGCAACCCAAACCGCTCAAGCCTTACCAGCTATTTTGAAACAAATAAAAGAAAAGCATTTAAAAAATGTGACGGTTGGCGAACTGATCTCCAACACGAAAACAAAGTCATCAGAAGTTAAGTAGCTTTCGCTTTTGAAAACCGCGGCATCGCTAACAGCTGAAACGCATTACAGCCTAATAGCGGGAACAGCATTAAATACAGCCAGTCCTCTTCATTGACTCTGAGCGCCGGGAACCATTCTAACGACGTGATGACGACCATGAGAAACATTGCGGAAATAAATGTTTTCTTAGAGGACTGCTGCTGTTTAAAATAAGCCACGATCAATGCAAACACACCGATAAAAACAGGCAGCCACAAGTATGGAAGAAATGAAACATTCTCCCCGAAAAACAAAAATCGCAAGTAAGCTAAATCAAACAGCACAAAAATCACAAGAAACAGCTGAATGGTATTCCATAAAGAATGTGACCGGAAAATCTCTAACGCAAACCGGTGCACCGTCAAGAAGACAACAAACCCCATCTGACTAATGACACTAAAGATCATCCCTACACCAATGAACCAAAACAACACAGATGCGATCTCTAGAATTTCAAACGATATAAAAAGCTTCTGGTATTTCCCCCACTCCAGCGCAAAGCCTACCACGCTTGTAATGACCGCTCCAACAGCTAGCACAGAGAAGAAAAAACGAACTAAATCCCGACTTTTCATTGAATTGATCCAACCCCTATTTTTGTTATGTATAAATTTACGTGAAACATTCATATTAAAAGTAAGACATGTAACGAAAGGAGCCACAGTATGTCAAAAGGCATCTTGCGTATAATGAGCTGTTTTCTTCTTTTATCTCTAACAGCTTGTGCTCCCAAAACCCAATCCTCATCTAATATGGACTATGACGAAACAAAAAAAATGGTCGTCGATATATTAAAGACAGATGACGGTAAAAAGGCCATTCAACAGTTATTAAATGACGAGGCAATGAATGAAGCTTTGGTAATGGATGAACAAACTGTGAAAAAAACGATAGAGAAAACACTGACTTCTGATAAAGGCAAAGAGTTCTGGAAGAAGGTCTTTGAGGATTCTAAATTTGCCGAGACTTTCGCAAAATCCATGCAGCAACAGCATGAAAGAATGTTAAAACAGCTAATGAAGGATCCTGACTATCAACAGCTGATGATGGATATTCTCAAGGATCCTGAGATGGAAAAGAAATACGGTGAATTGGTAAAAAGCAAAGAGTTTAGAAAACACTTAGAAAAAGTCATTACGGAAACATTAAGCAGCCCTCTTTATAAGAAGAAATTCGAAGATGAGCTCAAAAAGGCAGCATCCGAGAGCGGCAGTGATTCCGGCTCGAAAGATAGCGAAGGAAGCGATTAGTTAAACATCACCCGAGTGGCATTCATCCACTCGGGCTTTCATTATGCTTTCACTGCTAATTGTTCAATGACTTTATTCGCAATGTGTTGATACACTTCTCCTGTCGGATGACTTGCATCATAGACAGAAGGCGCAAAATCATCCTCATTCCAATCAGGCTGTCTTAAAGGAATTTGGCCAAGGACTGATACACGCAGCTCTTCAGCCAGCTTGTCCCCGCCGCCTTTTCCAAAGACGTATTCCTTTTCACCTGTTTTTTTGCTTTCATAATAGCTCATATTCTCAACGACCCCGAGCACCTCATGATCTGTTTGCAGTGCCATTGCGCCTGCTCTTGCTGCAACGAAGGCAGCTGTCGGATGCGGTGTAGTGACAATGATTTCTTTACAGCTAGGCAGCATTGTATGAATATCAAGCGCCACATCTCCCGTTCCAGGCGGAAGGTCTAATAGTAAGTAATCTAATTCTCCCCACTCAACTTCATGGAAGAAGTTATTTAACATTTTTCCAAGCATCGGTCCTCTCCAAATAACCGGTGCATTTTCTTCAACAAAAAAGCCCATTGAAATCACTTTGACACCAAAGCGCTCCACAGGAATAATTTTTTCCCCTTTAACTGTTGGTCTGACAGTGATTCCCATCATATCCGGTACACTAAAGCCATAAATATCAGCATCAATCAGCCCGACTTTTTTCCCTAGACGAGCCAGCGCTACAGCAAGGTTAACAGAAACAGTCGATTTACCAACGCCGCCCTTTCCACTCGCAATCGCTAAGAACTCAGGCGGATTTTTAGAGTTAAGCAGAGTTTCTTCCTCATCTTGTGATGGCATAAACTTTTCAAGTGTTTCCTGAGGCAGTTCCTCAAAACGAAGTCCTACTGTGTTAGCACCTGCTGCTTTCAAGGCTTGTACGATGTCTTGCTGCAGCTTCATCTGCTCAGCAGTGCCTGTTTTAGCAATGGCCACCTTTAGGCTCACATGCTCTTTCTCAGGCTTTAGGCTGATTTCCTTGATGGCATCCAGCTCACCAAGCGGTATATGAAGGAAAGGTTCGTCCATCTTCCCAACTAGTTTTCTCACATCATCTTGTCCGATCATAGCAGAACCTCACCCTTTATTGAATTCGTTTACAATCCAAGTATATCATACATATCCTTACAATGTCTGTCCTGTTTGCCTGCGATCAAAAGGAAAAAGCCCCTTATTCAGGAGGCTCTTTTTGCTCTGTTAAATATCTTAAAATCCCTTTATAAATAGAGGCAGCAATTTGATCCTGATATTTAGGTGTTGCCAGCTGGCCAGCCTCTTTCGGGTTGGAGAGAAATCCAATTTCCACAAGAGCTCCTGGCTTTGTGACATTTTGCATTAAATAAATGCCATTAATCCGCTTCGCCTTTCGATCCGTGTTTTCAAGATTTCTGCGTAATTCATCTTGAATAAACTTCGCTGCCTTTTCATTCTCTTCATACTTTCCATAAAAAAACGTCTGAGCCCCGCTCCATTTGTTTGATGGTATCGCATTTAAATGAATGCTTAAATAGAGATCCGCTTCAGATTCATTGATGACTTTGACGCGGTTCCTTAAATCCTCCGCTTTCTTTCTGGCATATCCCCTTGTATTCTTTGATGATAAATCAGAATCATCCTCTCGGGTCATGAGAACAAGCGCTCCCTGCTCCTGCAAATAGTCACGTATCTTCATGGATACATCCAGTGCAATCTCTTTCTCAAGCAGTTCTCCTCCTACAGCCCCTCCATCTGGACCGCCGTGACCCGGATCTAAATAGATGATCTTCCCGCTTAGAGGCAAATTCCACGATTTCCATGAATCATCATTTAGAAATTGAAACCTGAATAAGAATAAGAGGACAATAAACCCAATTAAAAACCCTGTCCACTTCAGCTTTCTTTTCATCCCTGTCCCTCCCATACACCATTATTTTATAGATATGGGACAAGGACTGGAAATATGCTTAGTGCAGCCGAAGCTTGTGTCTTTTTTCTGATTCACGAAAGCCTTCCTGCCACCACATGCTTAAAAAATCCTTCGCAAATGGATATAAACATGACATCTTCCGCTCCATACGGAACATATTCCCCCACGATTGCAAGCACCCTGCGAGCTCTTCAATCAGCTCAGCTTCCTCCTGGGAGGACCGCTTTTTGATATCGTCGAATGATTCGCCGTATTTACTCGACTCACCGTATCTCCCGCCAGCTAAGAAAGCTTCAATGGCGAAATCGATGCAGCCATCACTCATTATACCGGCTGGATCATCTGCAAATGGAAACAGCTTCTTTGTGAATTTCTCAGAAGCGGCCGTTACTTGTTGAAGAGACAATGTACGCAAAAGCTTCTTTTCAAGCGTGACATCTCGTTTTGTTTTTAGTTGATAAAATGAAAGCACTTCTGCCATGGACTGAACTCCTTTTTTCTTTGTATTGTTCGTTGGTTTGAACAAAACATGCAGTTCAGTAAATGGAAATGACGGTCAGTGAACGATCGGAATGGAAAATTGTGATAAAATAGATATTTACATATAGAAAGAAACAATAAAGGGGCAAAATCAATGAAGAAATGGATGTATATCCTGCTGCTATTAACTGTCGTCTTATCTGCATGCAGCAGTCAAGCCGCAGAGAAAAAGAGCGGTATAAAAGGAATAGAAGACATATCCTTAAAACAACTTTCAACACACAAAAACACGTATCTCGGTGACAATTCAGCCATTCGTGAAATCTTATCAGATCTTCCTGGAGGCGTAATACGTGAATTTGAAATCATCGATGGGAAAGCATTAGACGTCACGTATGGAGTAAAAGAAAATGCAGGCTATACAGAAGAACAGTTTGACGCCTTCTGGTTTGATCAAAAGGATACGATCGAAAAAACGTATTTATACAACGCCATCGCACTTTTTATTCTTGTCGATAACGTAGAGCAAGTGACACTTAACATGAGCTCGAAAGACGAGCCGTCCGTCACGTTTAAAAGAAAACAGATAGAAAAAAAACTCCCTCACCCTTTTAAAAAGTACAAAGACGATACAACACTTTGGCAAAAGGAACTGGTTGATGGAGTTGTGAAGTCAAAAGAGAAACGCCAAGATGTATACAAAACGTTTCCAATGCAGAAATAATAAAACAGAGGGGTGTTTCCCTCTGTTTTTTGATGTTTATGTAGTGAAAGCCTGTATCAATCGTTGTCGAAAGTTTTGATCCACTGCTGCAGTAAGCATAAATTCGTTGAATACTCCCCCAATCCAGTGAGAATTGTTCGCTTTCAGATCATTGATAAAAAGAGAAATGGATATAGAAGATGTATCTGTTCTTCGATATAAAGCACCTGTGAAAACGAACAATGTTGCTCCGCCTTTATACCAAAGATATTGATCTGTTTCCTTTTTCAATGTTTCTCCCAGTACGATTTGGCTAAAAAGACTCTTTTCTTCTATTGTTAACAGCTCATCCTGGAGACGTTTCATAAATTGTGCATATTGATTGGTTGTAGACTTTGTCAGCTTTTGCGTCAGTAATGATTGTATACGCCAGCCTAATAAGTTCTTTTTTTTCATTTTTTCTTCTAACGCCTTTTTATACTCTGGGTCATTTTTCATGATATTAAAAATCTCATTCATTAGAGATTTGTATTGTTCTTCGGATACACCGCTCATTTTCTTGAATGCATCCCGCCGACGATCAGATACATAAGCGGACCACAAAATCATTGGCGTCAGCGGCATGAGTTCATCATGTTCTGTAAGACCTGCTTGTTTCATCTGATCATTGATCTTTTCTAAGCCCAGCCGGTCAATCAAATAATCCGTACAAGCATTCGAACTGAATTGCATCATCCCTTTGGCAACATCTAATAAAGCCGCATGCTCAGAAAAATCATTGACCTCCAGCCAGTACGCGTGCGCACCACCGTCTGTTCTATCAATATAAAACCGCTCTATATCAGACAATGCCACTTTTTCCTCTAGCTTGATGGCGCCGCTCGATACAGCTTTAACAAAATGAAATAAAACTACTAATTTCACCGTACTTGCAAGTGGTGTTTTTTGATCAGCATTCCATTCTAACACCACATCATCATTTTCAATGATTGTCACTGAAACATCCTTTTTGTTTTTTGCGACAAATGTCAAAAGATCTTCCTTCGTTTTCTTCATATCTCTTTTATACAGCAAGACTTGAACCACCTCGTAAAGTATGACCACACCTATGACAACTAGACCGATTTTGAGTAACATGTTTCTCCTTTCCAAATAACAGAGGATTTATATATTAAATATAGCAAATATTCCTAATAAAGGCACAAAAAAGGCAGAGGTACGTGAATCCTCCGCTTCTTGATATCCTTATTCATGAGGCAAATGCAGCTTCATTCCTTCATGAGTGGCTTCAAATCCTAATTTCTCATAAAAATGGCGTGCTTCTGGCCTCTGTTTATCTGTTGTCAGTTGAATTATATGACAGCCGCGGTCGCTTGCGCGTTGAATGGCCCACTTTATAAGCAGCGAACCGACTCCTTTTCCTCTATGACTCGAAGCCGTACGAACTCCTTCGATGGATGCTCTCCATCCCCCTTGATGTGTAAGAAATGGCGTCATGGTTAACTGAAGAACACCAACTGCTTCTTCCTGGTCACACGCAACAATGAGTTCAATATTTGGATCAGCATCGATTGAACGAAAGGCTTTGATATAACTTTCTAATAATGGGCGAGTGTAACGCTCTCTCTTTTGACCTAACTTATCATCTGAAAGCATGAAGACGATTTTGTCGAGGTCTTCTTGCACGGCTTCTCTCAATGTCAATTGATTTAAATTCAATGAAAGCACCTCCTATGATGGATGGAAGATTGTTTTCACTTACCAAAATACCAGTTAAGAGTGTTCATATAAGATTTGATCAGCTGCTTTTTCATCAAAGTATTTCATACCATGAAAACTGATCAAGCCCTCTTCACGAACCATTCCTCTTGTAAGATGGCATAGTAAAACTCATCCCACCACTCATTTCCTTGTGGTATACATTTTTTAAAATACCCCTCTCTCCTCATCTCCAATTTCTCCATCACTCTCCACGATGGCACATTTTCAGGCTGACAAGTCGCAATGATTCGATGTAAATTCATTGTGTGAAAACCATGATGCAGAACGGCATAAGCCGCTTCTGATGCATAGCCCTTGTTTTGATAGGCAGGATTGAAAACCCAGCCAATTTCATATGTGTGCTCACCAAAGTAAGGATGAAACACGATATGCCCGATACATGTATGATCTTCTTTTAAAAGGACAGCAACATACTTAGCATCTTCATGACAATTATTTTTGACAAATTCCTTCGCATCTTCTTTAGAAAATACATCTTCCGGAATATACTTCATCACCGTCTCATTAGATGTATATGCATAGACATCCTGCCAATCATCCTCAGCAAATGATCGAATGATACACCTTTCTGTTGTTAGATTCATATGACACCCTCCATAGACTTCGTTTTTTAAATAGAAACCTTGCTATGATCCTATTTTATATGTTTCCAAACAGAAAAAAACACAAATAAAAAAGCACCAGCAGGATGCTGATGCTTTTTTTATAAGGTTTGTCTGTAACAAACCTTTGTAAAACGTCCATACAATATAAAATTGATTAACGTTTTGAGAACTGAGGAGCTCTACGTGCGCCTTTAAGACCGTATTTCTTACGCTCTTTCATACGAGGGTCACGAGTAAGAAGTCCAGCACGTTTAAGTGGTGTACGGTACTCAGGATCTACTTCTAGAAGAGCACGAGAGATACCGTGACGAATTGCTCCAGCTTGACCAGAGAATCCACCACCGTGAACATTTACAAGAACATCGTAGCTGTTAGCTGTTTCTGTGATGTTCAAAGGCTGTTTCACGTCTTCGATTAAAGCAGCGAATGGAATGTATTCAGTAATTTCACGATTATTAACGACGATACGGCCTTCACCTGGAACTAAGCGAACGCGCGCTACAGAACTTTTACGACGACCTGTACCGTAATATTGAACCTGTGCCAAATTGTTAACCTCCCTTATAATTAACCGCGAAGTTCGTAAACTTCAGGTTGTTGTGCTTGATGTGGATGCTCAGAACCACGGTACACATTTAATTTTTTGAACATTTGACGACCTAGTGGACCCTTTGGAAGCATACCTTTGATAGCAAGCTCCAACATTTTCTCAGGGTAGTTTGTACGCATCTCAAGAGCAGTTCTTTGTTTCAAACCGCCTGGGTGCATCGTGTGACGGTAGTAAATTTTGTCCGTCAATTTCTTACCTGTTAATTCAATTTTCTCAGCATTGATGATGATGACGTGATCACCTGTATCAACGTGTGGTGTATAAGTTGGTTTGTGCTTACCGCGCAAAAGTGATGCTACTTCAGTAGAAAGACGACCTAGAGTCTTGCCTGCCGCATCAACAACTAGCCATTTGCGCTCAATTGTGCTTGCGTTCGCCATTGGTGTTGTACGCATGAGTTTCCCTCCTAAATAAATCAATGAATTTTCCTTGAATCAAATGCTACGTTCTATTTCAAAACACAGATAAGTCTTCCGGGGCTTATTTGTGGGGTTGAAATACATACCATATGATATCTTATAACTTTCTGCTTCCTGTGTCAAGAACATGTTACACCTGGTTTAGTTGTCATAGAAAACTTCCCATAAATACAGTCCGTGACTAGGCGCAGTCTTGCCTGCCGCTTCGCGATTTCGGGCGGCAAGCATAGCTTTTATCTCCTCAGGGTGAAATTTACCAGAACCGATTTCAAGCAACGTTCCAGCGATAATCCGCACCATGTTGTATAAAAAGCCATTCCCTCTCACACGCATTTCAAGCCCGTCTGAGACGTTTTTCCACTCAAGGGCATAAATAACCCTCACCTTGTCCTGAACCTCTGTATTGGCCGCACAGAAGCTTGTAAAGTCATGCGTCCCAATCAGGTGCTCAGCGGCTTCTCTCATTTTATCGATATCCAGCCGGTAAGGATAGTGGCAGGCATACTGTCTCGTGAACACATTTTGGTGCGTTTCCGTTGAGACCTTATAACGGTACTCCTTGGAAACTACACCAAATCTGGCATGAAACGAGTCATCGACCTCCTCAGCCTTTAGAACACGGATATCATCCGGCAGCAGGCTGTTAAGGGCAAAAGGCCATCTCTCCATCGGGATCGAGAGCGGGGTGTCAAAATGGATGACCTGTCCCTTTGCATGGACACCGCTGTCCGTCCGGCCGGAAGCCACAATCGGAATCAGTTCATCCTGTTTGTGCATTCTTGCAAGGGCTGACTCTATCTCCGTCTGAACGGTTCGCTGCCCTGGCTGCACCTGATAGCCTTTAAAATGTGTCCCATCGTAGGATACGGTACATTTGACCTTCATCTAGGAATCACCTAATTTCTAAGCAGCACAAGGAGTGCTGTTAACAAGATGAATAAAAGCAGCGTGAACGTGTCCTTCATGCCCCAGACAAGCTGACGGTACTTCGTCCGTCCTTCTCCCCCGCGGTAGCCTCTCGCTTCCATCGCGGTCGCCAGTTCTTCTGCACGCTTAAACGCACTGACGAAAAGCGGAACAAGCAAAGGAACGATGGCTTTCATGCGATCCTTTAAAGGCCCGCTTGTAAAATCAACACCTCGTGCCATTTGTGCCTTCATGATTTTATCCGTCTCTTCTAATAACGTCGGAATAAACCGAAGAGAGATGGACATCATGAGAGCAAGCTCATGAACAGGCAGTTTGATTTTACGGAATGGGTGCAGAAGCTTCTCCATCCCGTCTGTCACTTCTATAGGCGTTGTGGTTAACGTAAGAAGTGTCGTCATCATGATGAGATAGACAAAACGGAGTGAAATGAATATTCCTTGCTTTAAACCTTCTTCATAAATATTCAGAAAACCAAAGTGGAATAGCAAGGCGCCATCCTTTGTCATGAAAATATGCAGAATAAAGGTAAACAGGACAATCCATAGGATCGGCTTCATTCCCTTGAGAATAAAGTATAGCGGCACCTGAGAAACCATCACCACAAGGATGGTAAAGACACCTAAAAGCCCGTAAGTGATGTAATTATTAGCAAAAAAAACAATAAAGACAAAAAAGAAAATTGATAACAGCTTTGTCCTTGGATCAAGACGATGGACAAAGGATGAACCTGGCACATATTTGCCGATAATCATACTATCCATCATGATGTCGTGTCCTCCTGATAAAGAGCTGTTAAGGCTTCTGCCATTTCATCCATGGTCAGAAGCGGCCTTGGAAACGTAATACCAAGCTTTTCTTCTACAGTCTGCTGGAATTTAATCGTTTCTGGGAGGTCGAGACCAAACGAAGACATGTCTGTACGATTGGCAAACAACTCTCTCGGCGTGCCTGTCGCCTTCACTGTCCCTTTATGCATCACAATCATTTGATCCGCATAATGAGCGGCATCTTCCATACTGTGTGTAACCAGAATCGTGGTGAGGTTTGCCTTTTGATGAAGGTCATAGAACATGTCCATGATTTCCTTCCGCCCGCGTGGATCCAGCCCAGCAGTCGGCTCATCAAGCACAAGCACTTCTGGCTCCATCGCTAAAACGCCTGCAATCGCCACACGTCTCATTTGACCGCCGCTTAGTTCAAAGGGAGATCGAGATAATAGGGACTCAGGAAGACCAACCAGTTTCAGCATCTCCTTCGCCTTCGCTTCTGCCTTCTCTTGAGGAACGCCGAAGTTCATCGGGCCAAAGCAGATATCCTTGAGGATGGTTTCCTCAAAGAGCTGATGCTCAGGAAACTGAAACACGATGCCTACCTTTTTCCGGAGAGGTTTCATATCCTTCTGCTTTTTATTGGCTTGTAAAACTGTCTTTCCAAGCGCAATGCTCCCCTTCGTTGGTTTGAGCAATCCATTTAAATGCTGCAGCAATGTAGACTTACCAGAGCCCGTATGACCAATGACAGCGACATAGCTGCCCTCTTTGATGGAAGCATTGACATCATACAAAGCGAGACGCTCAAACGGCGTTTTCATTTGATAACGATGCTCTAATTCTTTGATCGTAATGTCCATAGCTCTTTCACCAATCCTTCTTGTGTCAAATGGGCATTTGCAAGCGGCACACCTTGCTGCTTCAATTGCTTGCTCAATCGATAGGAAAATGGCAGATCAAGTCCAATCTGAACCAGCTGTTCATCTAGTTCAAATACTTCCTCTGGCGTTCCCTCGGCAAATTTCTTCCCGCCATTCATCACAATGACGCGGTCTGCCTTGGCAGCCTCGTCTAAATCATGTGTGATGGAAATGACTGTGACCGTTCCTTGTTCCTTCAGTAGTCTAACAGTCTCTAACACTTCTTCACGGCCAATCGGATCAAGCATTGATGTTGCTTCATCCAAGATCATGATGTCAGGGCTTGCGGCAAGCACACCTGCAATAGCGACTCTCTGCTTCTGCCCGCCTGATAGATGGTGCGGCTCTTGATCAAGAAACTCCTGCATATTGACCTGTTTGACAGCCCAATCTACACGTTCTATCATCAATTCCCGCTCAACCCCGTTATTTTCTAAACCAAAAGCCACATCATCACGAACTGTTGAGCCCACAAATTGGTTATCTGGGTTTTGAAAGACCATTCCAACCTTTTGGCGAATATCCCAAACACTTTCTTCTTTGAGCTCAATCTCTCCAACCTTGACCGTACCAGCATCCGGTAAAATGAGCCCATTCAGCACACGGGCAAGTGTGGATTTACCTGAACCGTTATGACCAACAATGGCGAGCCATTCATTTTGATTCACATGCAGTGACACTTGATCTAAAGCGGGCTTGTCCGCATCCTTGTGATAACGAAATACAATGTCCTTTACGTCAATTAATGTCTTCCCCATCTCTACCGGACCTCCTCTCAGCTCAACCTCTTCTTTGCTTATTCCTAAAAAAGCCGTAGTACCTAAAAAAGGGCATAGATCCAGTTATGAACTGTCCCGCCCTTTCTTAGATACACGATATGTGATTAAACTAATTCAATGACAGCCATTGGTGCGCCATCGCCGCGACGAGGTCCAAGCTTCATGATACGAGTGTATCCACCTTGGCGATCTTCGTAGCGAGTTGCAACGTCAGCGAATAATTTTTGAAGTGCATCTTGGTTTGTTTCAGCGTTAGCTACTTCATTACGAATGTAAGCTGCAGCTTGACGGCGAGCATGAAGATCTCCGCGTTTGCCAAGAGTGATCATTTTTTCAACTACAGAGCGAAGTTCTTTCGCACGTGTTTCAGTTGTTTCGATGCGTTCGTTGATGATCAAATCAGTCGTTAGGTCACGAAGCATTGCTTTACGTTGTGCACTAGTGCGTCCTAGCTTTCTGTATGCCATGTGATGTCCCCTCCTTAATTAGAGATGCTGTATGAATAAAAAACACACGAAAATCCTAGTTCACAATGAAACTAGTCAATCGTCTTTACGAAGACCCAGTCCAAGTTCTTCTAGTTTCGCTTTCACTTCTTCAAGAGATTTACGTCCAAGGTTACGAACTTTCATCATATCCTCTTCTGTCTTGTTAGCAAGCTCTTGAACAGTGTTAATACCCGCACGCTTCAAACAGTTGTAAGAACGAACAGAAAGATCAAGCTCTTCAATTGTCATTTCAAGCACTTTTTCTTTTTGGTCTTCTTCTTTCTCAACCATGATTTCAGCATGCTGAGCTTCGTCAGTTAACCCAACGAAAATATTCAAGTGTTCAGTTAAAATCTTAGAACCTAGAGCGATCGCTTCTTTCGGTCCTGTGCTTCCATCAGTCCATACATCTAGTGTTAATTTATCATAGTTTGTGATTTGCCCAACACGGGTGTTCTCCACTTGATAAGTCACACGAGATACAGGTGTATAGATTGAGTCGATCGGAATCACACCGATTGGCTGATCGTCTCTTTTGTTTGCATCAGCAGGATTATACCCGCGACCTCTTTGTGCAGTTAAGCGAACACGGAAGCTCGCATTCTTGCCAAGAGTTGCGATGTGAAGATCTGGATTTAAGATTTCAATATCGCTGTCGTGTGTAATATCAGCAGCTGTTACAGTACCTTCATCTTGTACATCAATTTCAAGCGTCTTCTCTTCTTCAGAGTAGATTTTGAGTGCAAGCTTTTTAATGTTTAAGATAATCGTTGTAACATCTTCAACCACGCCTTCGATCGTTGAGAATTCGTGTAAGACACCATCTATCTGGATCGATGTTACAGCTGCACCAGGAAGTGAGGATAAAAGGATACGACGAAGGGAGTTCCCTAAAGTGGTACCATATCCACGCTCAAGTGGCTCTACGACAAACTTGCCATACTTGGCATCGTCGCTGATTTCAACCGTTTCGATTTTTGGTTTTTCAATTTCGATCATCTAATAAAACCCTCCTTCAAAACGTCGAAACCTCGAATAGAATCATATGAGATTCCATCCGAAATTCCTCATTGTTTAGTCCCGTATGTGCTCAGGCAACGAGTCGTGTATTCGTCTCATAAATAACTGTATCATAACCCATTATTGACAGGGACACAAAATCTATACAAACAAATTACACGCGGCGACGTTTTGGTGGACGGCATCCGTTATGAGGAACTGGAGTTACGTCTCTAATTGCAGTAACTTCAAGACCTGCAGCTTGAAGTGCACGAATTGCAGCTTCACGACCAGAACCAGGACCTTTAACAGTTACTTCAAGTGTTTTAAGACCGTGTTCGATAGAACCTTTAGCAGCAGTTTCAGCAGCCATTTGTGCAGCGAAAGGAGTAGATTTACGAGAACCTCTGAATCCTAATGCACCAGCACTTGACCAAGAAATTGCGTTTCCATGAACATCAGTAATCGTTACAATCGTGTTGTTGAAAGTGGAACGGATATGAGCGATTCCAGCTTCAATATTCTTTTTCACGCGACGTTTACGCGTATTTTGTTTACGAGCAGCAGCCATTCTTTAACTACCTCCTTTACTTATTTTTTCTTGTTAGCTACAGTACGACGCGGACCTTTACGAGTACGCGCGTTGTTTTTTGTGTTTTGTCCACGAACAGGAAGTCCTCTACGATGACGGATTCCGCGGTAGCTTCCGATTTCAATTAGACGCTTAATGTTAAGTGAAACTTCACGACGAAGGTCACCTTCTACTTTAAGTTTGTCAATGATATCACGGATTTTACCAAGTTCGTCTTCAGTTAGATCGCGAACGCGAGTGTCTTCAGAAACACCTGCTTCTTTAAGGACTTGTTGCGCAGTCGTACGACCAATTCCAAAAACATATGTTAAAGAAATGACAACACGCTTATCACGTGGAATATCTACACCAGCAATACGAGCCATGATTTGGGCACCTCCTTGTTATTAGCCTTGTTTTTGTTTATGTTTTGGGTTTTCACAGATCACCATTACTTTTCCTTTTCTGCGAATCACTTTACATTTTTCACAGATAGGTTTAACAGATGGTCTCACTTTCATGTGTTTCCAACCTCCTTCTTCCGGAGTTGCTTTATTTGTAACGGTACGTAATTCTACCACGAGTTAAGTCATATGGAGATAATTCTACCGTAACTTTGTCTCCAGGTAAAATGCGAATGAAGTGCATACGGATTTTTCCTGATACATGAGCCAAAACTGTATGACCATTCTCTAGTTCAACTTTGAACATTGCGTTTGGCAAAGTTTCTGCTACAGTACCTTCCACTTCAATTACATCGTCTTTCGCCATTCAAGTGTTCTCCCTTCTTCAAATCAGTAACTTGCTCTCTGACAAATGTCCAAATGAGAATCTCTCAATTGTCCATCTATCACCCGACCTGTTTTGAATATACTGTTCTGAACTTCCGGAGATACGCAATCATAAAAGGTTATATGATTGATATTTTTTCTTAGGAGAATGAAATTTACGCTTTTCTCCGTCTGCGATTAGTACATGGCAGCCAACGAACATGCCGATGACACCTGTATACTGATCTTGTTCTTTCTTTGGACTATACAGACAACCTGCCCGATTTGGGCCTGAAAGGCTTCAGTGAAGACCTAAATCTTAGTCAGTATATCAAAACCTGTATCTGTAATCGCAATCGTATGCTCAAAGTGAGCACACTTTTTCCCATCAACCGTTACAACCGTCCAGTTATCAGCCAATGTTTTCACATATCGGCTGCCTGCGTTCACCATCGGTTCGATGGCCAACACCATCCCAGGTTTTAGCCGCGGGCCTTTGTTGGGCGGACCATAATGAGGAATTTGAGGGTCCTCATGAAGATCCTGTCCGACCCCATGTCCAACATATTCTCTAACAACTGAAAAATTTTCATTTTCAACATACGTTTGTATGGCATGGGAAATGTTCGACAGACGTTCGCCTGGCTTTGCTTCCTGTAAGCCTTTATATAGAGATTCCTCTGTGACTTCCAGTAGTTTGCGGTCTTCATCACTGATTACCCCAACTGGATAAGTCCAAGCAGAGTCACCATGATAGCCATTTAACTTTGCGCCAATATCGATACTAATGATGTCACCATCACGTAAAACCCGTTTACCAGGAATACCGTGAACGAGTTCTTCATTCACCGAAACGCAAATGCTCCCGCGAAAACCATTATACCCTTTAAAAGATGGGATTGCACCCTGCTTTGTAATAAAACGTTCGGCAATTTGATCCAATTCTTTTGTCGAAATACCTGGTTTTATATGTTTCTTCAGCTCTTCATGAGTCAGTGCGACAATACGTCCAGCTTCTCTCATAATCTCAAGCTCGCGAGGAGTTTTACAGATAATCATTTATTTAATCCTCCAAGCAGGTCCTTGATATCTGCATACACATCGTTAATGTGCTTCGCACCATCAATGTTTACAAGATATCCTTTTTCTGAATAGAAGTTCAGTAAAGGTTCAGTCTGCTTTAAGTTTACTTCAAGTCTAGTCGAAACGGTTTCTGCATTATCATCTGCACGTTGATAAAGCTCGCCTCCACACTTGTCGCAAACATTTTCTTTCGCAGGTGGATTGAATACTAAATGATATGTTGCTCCGCAATTTTTGCAAATTCTTCGGCCAGTCAGACGCTCCATCAAAGCATCTTTATCGACTTTAATATTAATGACATAATCAATCGTTCTGCCAAGGTCCTTTAGAATTTCTTCTAAAGCTTCAGCCTGAGCGACTGTTCGCGGAAATCCGTCCAGAAGAAAACCTTGTTCACAATCATTTTTGCCAAGTCTTTCTCTAACAATACCGATTGTGACCTCATCAGGAACAAGCTCTCCTTTATCGATAAAGGATTTTGCTTCGAGCCCAAGTTGTGTCTCCTCTTTCATAGCAGCGCGGAACATATCTCCTGTTGAGATATGAGGGATCCCATAATCATCAACAATTCGTTCTGCCTGAGTGCCTTTACCAGCACCCGGAAGCCCCATTAAGACTAAGTTCATTTCGGATTTCCCCTTCCTTACTTAGAGAGGTTGGGCAGCTGCCCAGCCCTCTGTTTTATTTCATAAATCCACGGTAATTTCGTTTCACTAATTGGCTTTCAAGCTGTTTCATTGTTTCAAGTGCAACACCTACAACAATGAGAAGACTTGTGCCGCCAATTTGTGCAGCGGAAGGTAATCCAGCGAATTGAATGAAAAAGATAGGAAGTATTGAAATCACGGCTAAGAAAATGGCGCCCACAAACGTGAGTCGGTACAAAATGCTCGTAATTCTATCTTGAGTCATTTTCCCTGGACGAACTCCCGGGATATAGCCACCCTGCTTTTGCAGATTTTCAGCCATTTGTTCAGGATTGACTTGGACAAAGGCATAAAAATATGTGAAAGCAACAATCAGTGCTACATAAATCGTCATACCGATTGGCTTAGTATAGTCAAAGTTGTTGGTTATCCAAGTTGTCACATTATTGGTTCCGAAGAACGATGCGATCGTCTGCGGAGTAATAATGAAAGAAACGGCAAAGATGACTGGAATCACCCCTGCTGGATTCACTTTTAATGGAAGGTGCGTTGCTTGACTAGCAGACATTTGTGCACGGCCAGTTCCCTTTGAATATTGAATTGCAATCTTTCTCACTGCCATTTGAATGTAAATAACACCGATAACAATGACAAGAATGGCAATGACAATAAGGGCAATTTTAAGGATTTGCATGAACAGCTGTCCATCTCCACCTACAAATTGTTGAGCGTACACTTGTTTTAATGTTTGAGGGATACCAGCGATGATACCGGCAAAGATAATAATCGAAATACCGTTACCAACACCGTGAGCAGTAATCTGCTCACCCAGCCACATTAAAAATGCTGTTCCCGCAGTGAGTACGACCGCAATTAAGAGATACGTTGAAACACCAGGGTTTTCAATCAGCATGCCTCCTGCCATATTGTTAAATCCATATGACATTCCTAGCGCCTGGATAAATCCTAGAACAATTGTAAAATACCTTGTGAATTGTGCTAATTTTCGGCGGCCAACCTCTCCTTGCTTTGACCACTCAGTAAACTTCGGAACAACATCCATCTGCAAGAGCTGAATGATGATCGAAGCAGTGATATACGGCATAATCCCCATTGCAAGAATGGAGAATTGGAAAAGTGCCCCGCCCCCAAACGTGTTGAGGATTCCGAAAACACTCATTTGATCCTGTGCCTGGAGAACTTCGGCGTTCACATTAGGCACAGGGATGAAAGCACCTATACGAAAGACGACTAACATTAAAAGTGTGAATATAATCTTATTCCGTATATCTTTCACGCGCATAAAATTGGAGATTGTCTTAAACAAGTTAGATCACCTCGGCTGTACCGCCAGCAGCTTCAATCGCTTCTTTCGCAGAAGCAGAGAATTTATTGGCTTTTACAGTTAATTTTTTTTCTAATTTACCGTTGCCAAGAATTTTTACTCCTGCTTTTAACTTGCTTATTGCACCAGTCTCTAGAAGAAGTTCAGGAGTTACTTCCGTTCCTTCGTCAAAACTGTTTAATCTGTCTAAGTTGATTACCGCGTAATCTTTACGGTTGATGTTTGTAAAACCACGTTTTGGAAGGCGTTGGAATAAAGGCATCTGACCACCTTCGAAACCAGGGCGTACACCGCCGCCAGAACGAGCGTTTTGACCTTTATGACCTTTACCAGAAGTTTTACCGTTACCTGATCCAATACCACGACCAACACGGTTGCGTACTTTACGTGAACCTTCTGAAGGCTTCAATTCATGAAGTTTCATTTGGGCACCTCCTTATCGATTAAAAATGTTTTATTGTTCTTTAACAGAAACTAAATGAGACACCTTGTTAATCATGCCGCGGATCGCTGCATTGTCTTCATGTACGACTGTTTGGTTTGTTTTCTTAAGACCAAGAGTACGAACAGTGACACGCTGATCTTCAGGGCGACCGATTACACTGCGTTTGAGGGTAATTTCTAATTTATTTGCCATTATTGTTCCCTCCTTATCCTAACAGGTCTTCTACAGATTTTCCACGAAGCTTCGCTACATCTTCAGCACGTTTAAGCTCACTTAAACCTTGAAGTGTTGCGCGGATCATGTTGATCGGTGTATTAGAACCTAGAGATTTAGAAAGGATATCAGCTAGACCAGCAAGCTCAAGTACCGCACGAACTGGGCCTCCAGCGATAACTCCTGTACCTTCTGAAGCAGGCTTCAATAGAACGTTTCCTGCACCGAATCGACCGATGATTTCATGTGGAATTGTAGTTCCAACCATTGGTACTTCAATTAAATTCTTTTTCGCATCTTCAACAGCTTTGCGGATCGCTTCTGGTACTTCTTGTGCTTTACCAGTACCGAAACCTACATGACCGTTTTTGTCACCGACAACAACTAAAGCTGCAAAACGGAAACGACGTCCACCTTTAACAACTTTCGCTACGCGGTTAACCGTAACTAAGCGTTCTTCTAACTCTAATTTGCTTGGGTCAATACGACTCATTCGGATGTGTCCCTCCTTCTTTTATTAAAATTTAAGTCCAGCCTCACGAGCAGCTTCAGCTAGAGCTTTTACACGTCCATGATATAGGTATCCTCCGCGGTCAAATACCACGTTAGAGATTCCTTTTTCAACAGCACGTTTTGCAACAAGTTCGCCAACTTTCGTAGCAGCTGCAGTGTCAGAACTATTCTCGATCTTTAACTCTTTATCAAGAGTAGAAGCACTTACAAGTGTTACACCGTTAACATCATCAATTACTTGAGCGTAGATATTCTTGTTAGAACGGAAAACGTTAAGGCGAGGTCTTTCAGCAGTACCTGAAAGTTTCGCACGAACACGAGCATGTCTTTTAAGACGAGTAGCGTTTTTGCTAGTTTTCGTAATCATCCGAGTCACTCCTTTCTTCACATTAAGCGATCTTACTTACCAGTTTTTCCTTCTTTACGGCGAACGAATTCACCTTCGTAACGAATTCCTTTACCTTTGTAAGGCTCTGGAGCACGGACAGCGCGGATGTTAGAAGCTAGAGCTCCTACACGCTCTTTATCGATACCTTTAATGATTACTTTCGTTTGAGATGGAACTTCGATTTCAACTCCAGCCTCAGGAACGATTTCAACTGGATGAGAGTATCCAACGTTAAGAACAAGTTTGTTTCCAGATTTAGCTGCACGGTAACCGACACCGATAAGTTCTAAACCTCTTTCGAAACCTTTAGATACACCTTCAACCATGTTTGCAATCAAGCTGCGTGTTGTACCATGTAATGCACGGTGTTCTTTATTTTCAGACGGACGGCTTACAGTTAAGACGTTGTCCTCAATTTTAATTTCCATATCAGGGTGAAATGCACGAGTTAGTTCACCTTTTGGTCCCTTTACTGTCACTGTGTTATCGTTGTTTGTCACAGTAACTCCTGAAGGGATCTCGATTAGTTTTTTACCTATACGAGACATACCAAGCACCTCCATTCATCTTAAACTTTTTTTACCATACGTAAGCAAGTACTTCTCCACCAGCTTGTTTAGCACGGGCTTCTTTGTCCGATAAAACACCTTGTGATGTAGAAATAATTGCGATTCCAAGTCCGTTAAGTACACGTGGTACTTCATTTGATTTCGCATATACGCGTAAACCAGGTTTACTGATTCTTTTAAGACCAGTGATAACACGTTCGTTGTTTTGGCCGTATTTAAGGAACAAACGGATAATTCCTTGTTTGCTGTCTTCGACGTACTCAACGTCACGGATAAAACCTTCACGCTTTAAGATTTCAGCAATTTCTCTTTTGATTTTTGAAGCCGGTACTTCTAGCTTCTCATGACGTACCATGTTCGCATTGCGAATACGAGTCAGCAAATCTGCAATCGGATCTGTCATAACCATTATTTAATAACCTCCTTCCCATTTATGGGGATTACCAGCTGGCTTTTTTAACGCCAGGAATTTGTCCTTTATATGCAAGTTCGCGGAAACAAATACGGCAAAGTTTAAACTTACGAATAACTGAATGTGGACGACCACATCGTTCGCAGCGCGTATACTCTTGAACTTTAAACTTTTGTTTGCGTTGTTGTTTCGCAATCATAGACTTTTTAGCCACGATTTCGCCTCCCTTTCATTGATTATTTCTGGAACGGCATACCTACTTGAGTTAATAACTCACGTGCTTCTTCGTCCGTATTGGCAGTAGTAACGATAACGATATCCATACCGCGGACCTTTGTTACTTTATCGTAATCAATTTCTGGGAAGATTAACTGTTCTTTAATACCAAGCGTGTAGTTTCCACGACCGTCGAAAGATTTCTTAGAAATCCCGCGGAAGTCACGTACACGTGGTAAAGACACAGAAATAAGTTTATCAAGGAAATCATACATGCGCTCTCCGCGAAGTGTTACTTTCGCACCGATTGGCATTCCTTCACGTAGACGGAATCCAGCAATAGACTTCTTCGCACGAGTAACGACAGGTTTTTGACCAGCGATAAACGTTAATTCTTCAACAGCAGTATCGATTGCTTTAGCGTTTTGAACAGCGTCACCAACACCCATGTTGATCACGATTTTTTCGATTTTTGGCACTTGCATTACTGATTTGTATTCAAACTTAGAAACTAATGCAGGTGTAATTTCTTTTACATACTTTTCTTTAAGGCGGTTCATGAGAAAGACCTCCCTTCCTTATTTACTATTTATCTAGAACTTGCCCAGATTTTTTCGCTACACGGACTTTCTTTCCGTCCTCAACTTTATACCCAACACGTGTCACTTCACCCGTTTTAGGATCAAGCGGCATTACGTTTGATACGTGGATCGGCGCTTCTTGTTCAGAAATTCCGCCTTGAGGGTTAGCTTGGGTTGGTTTAGAGTGTTTTTTCACAAGGTTAATACCTTCTACTAAAACACGTTCCTTTTTAGGGAAAGCAGCAAGGATGACACCTTGTTTACCTTTATCTTTACCAGAGATAACCACTACTTTATCGCCCTTTTTAACATGCATTTAATCGCACCTCCTTGAGTCGCGGATTGTATTCATTAAAGTACTTCTGGTGCTAGAGAAACAATTTTCATATAGTTGTTTTCACGAAGTTCACGTGCTACTGGTCCGAAGATACGAGTTCCACGTGGGCTCTTGTCGTCACGAATGATGACACATGCATTTTCGTCGAAACTGATGTAAGATCCATCGTTTCTGCGAGCTCCGCTCTTAGTACGAACGATAACTGCTTTCACAACTTCACCTTTTTTGACAACGCCTCCAGGTGTTGCTTGTTTAACCGTACAAACAATGACATCACCGATGTTAGCCGTTTTACGTCCAGAGCCACCAAGAACTTTAATCGTTAGTACTTCGCGTGCGCCAGAGTTGTCAGCTACTTTTAAACGAGTCTCCTGTTGAATCATTAATGTTACCTCCTTTCGGAAAAAGAAATCCGAACTTTATTAGATAATAACGGCTTCTTCGACAACTTCAACTAGACGAAAGCGTTTAGTCGCAGATAAAGGACGAGTTTCCATGACCTTTACGATGTCTCCGATTTTTGCTTGGTTGTTTTCATCATGTGCTTTGAACTTCTTAGAGTATCTTACACGTTTGCCATAAAGTGAATGCTTTTTGTATGTTTCAACTACAACAGTGATGGTTTTATCCATTTTGTCAGAAACAACACGACCTTGATACACTTTACGTTGGTTACGTTCGCTCATGTTTGCGGGGCCTCCCCTCTAATTATTATTTATTAGCAGCGATTTCTCTTTGACGAATCACAGTTTTCATGCGTGCGATTGATTTACGCACTTCACGAATGCGAGCAGTATTTTCAAGCTGCCCAGTCGCTAATTGGAAACGAAGATTGAAAAGTTCTTCTTTAAGAGACTTTACTTTTTGTTCAATTTCAGCAGTGGTAAGGTCACGAATTTCATTAGCTTTCATTTGATTCACCACCAATTTCTTCACGTTTTACGAACTTCGTTTTAATTGGCAATTTGTGAGATGCAAGACGAAGAGCTTCACGAGCAACTTCTTCAGACACACCAGAAATTTCAAATAAAACTTTGCCCGGTTTTACTACAGCTACCCATCCTTCTGGAGCACCTTTACCGGAACCCATGCGGACCTCTAGAGGTTTAGCTGTGTATGGCTTAGAAGGGAAAATTTTAATCCAAACTTTACCGCCACGTTTCATGTAACGAGTCATAGCAATACGAGCAGCTTCGATTTGACGGTTTGTGATCCAAGAAGCTTCAAGAGCCTGGATACCGTACTCACCGAAATGTACTTCAGTACCGCCTTTTGCACGACCACGCATTTTTCCACGATGTTCTCTGCGATACTTCACGCGTTTTGGCAATAACATATTATTTTCCTCCTTCCGCAGTATTCTTCTTAGTTGGAAGGACTTCTCCACGATAGATCCATACTTTTACGCCAAGCTTACCATAAGTAGTGTCAGCTTCAGCAGTAGCATAGTCGATGTCAGCACGAAGTGTGTGCAATGGAACAGTACCTTCACTGTAATATTCAGAACGAGCAATATCTGCACCGCCAAGACGACCAGAAACCATTGTTTTGATTCCTTGTGCTCCAGCACGCATTGTGCGTTGGATTGTTTGTTTTTGTGCACGACGGAATGAAATACGGTTTTCAAGTTGACGAGCGATGTTTTCAGCAACTAGCTGAGCATCAAGATCTGCTCTCTTGATTTCAAGAATGTTGATGTGTACACGTTTGCCAGTTAGGCTGTTAAGAGCTTTACGAAGTGCTTCAACTTCAGATCCGCCTTTACCAATTACCATACCTGGTTTAGCCGTGTGGATTGTGATATTTACGCGGTTTGCAGCACGTTCGATTTCAACTTTAGAAACAGACGCGTCAGACAAACGCTTGCTGATGAATTCACGGATTTTCAAGTCTTCATGTAAGAAGTCAGCGTAATCTTTTCCTGCGAACCATTTAGATTCCCAATCACGAATGACGCCAATACGAAGACCTACTGGATTTACCTTTTGACCCACGGATTATCCCTCCTTCTTTTCTGATACAACGATTGTAATGTGGCTAGTACGTTTGTTAATTGCGCTCGCACGACCCATAGCACGTGGACGGAATCTCTTAAGTGTTGGACCTTCGTCAACGAATGCTTGAGTAATCACTAGGCTGTTAGCGTCCAACTCGTAGTTGTGCTCAGCGTTTGCGATAGCAGATTTTAATACTTTTTCAATAATTGGTGAAGCAGCCTTAGGTGTAAGGTTTAAGATAGAAACTGCTTCTCCTACTTGCTTACCTCGGATCAGGTCCATTACTAGACGTGCTTTACGAGGAGCAATACGGACTGTTCTTGCGACAGCTTTAGCTTGCATTTAAAAGCCTCCTCTCATTAGCGTCTTGTTTTTTTATCGTCACTAGCATGACCTTTGTAAGTACGGCTTGGTGCGAATTCGCCCAATTTGTGACCTACCATATCTTCAGAAATGAAAACAGGTACATGTTTGCGTCCATCATAGACAGCGATTGTGTGACCGATGAATTGTGGGAAAATTGTAGAACGACGAGACCAAGTTTTTACGACTTGCTTTTTGTCAGTTTCATTCAATTTCTCGACTTTAGCCATCAAATGATCATCAACAAATGGTCCTTTTTTTAAGCTGCGAGCCATTGTGGAACCTCCCTTCGTGATTGAACTACGGTCCTAAATGAACCGTAGACAACCCCGTTACTTGTTTTTACGACGACGTACAATGAATTTATCAGACTTGTTGGTTTTCTTACGAGTCTTGAATCCAAGAGTCGGTTTACCCCATGGAGACATTGGTGATTTACGTCCGATTGGAGCGCGTCCTTCACCACCACCGTGTGGGTGATCGTTAGGGTTCATTACAGAACCACGAACTGTTGGGCGTACACCTTTCCAGCGAGAACGTCCAGCTTTACCGATGTTGATTAATTCGTGTTGCTCGTTTCCAACTTGACCGATAGTCGCACGGCAAGCAGAAAGAATCATGCGAACTTCTCCTGAGTTCAAACGTACAAGAACGTATTTACCTTCTTTACCAAGAACTTGAGCAGAAGTACCAGCAGAACGAACTAATTGTCCACCTTTACCTGGTTTTAATTCAATGTTATGCACAACTGTACCAACTGGGATGTTGATAAGTGGAAGAGCATTACCTGGTTTGATGTCAGCTTCTGGTCCAGAAGTAACTTCAGTACCAACTTGGATTCCTTTCGGAGCAAGAATGTAACGTTTCTCACCATCTGCATAGTTTACAAGAGCGATGTTAGCTGAACGGTTTGGATCATACTCGATTGTAGCAACGCGTCCAGGTATACCGTCTTTATCACGCTTAAAGTCGATGATACGGTATTGACGTTTGTGACCGCCACCTTGATGACGAACAGTCAATCTACCTTGGTTGTTACGTCCGCCTTTTTTGTGTAGCGGTGCAAGCAACGATTTTTCTGGTTTGTCAGTCGTGATTTCAGCAAAATCTGAAGTAGTCATGCCACGACGACCATTACTGGTTGGTTTATACTTTTTAATCGCCATTTTGAATTTCCCTCCTTCTTTTTAAGATTTACGCTTCAAAAATTTCGATTTCTTTGCTGTCAGCAGTTAATTTCACGATCGCTTTTCTGCGACGGCTAGTCATACCAGTGTAGCGTCCAACGCGTTTTGATTTTCCTTTGTAGTTTTGAACGTTGACTTTCTCAACTTTCACTCCAAAGATTTCTTCAACAGCGTCTTTCACTTCTGTTTTGTTAGCTCTGACATCAACTTCGAACGTGTACTTCTTCTCTGTCATTAGATCAGCAGAACGTTCAGTAATGATAGGGCGCTTTAGAACATCACGAGGATCTTTCATTATGCAAGTCCCTCCTCTACTTTTTCAACCGCTGCTTTAGTGATCAGAAGTTTGTCGTGGTTGACAACGTCAAGAACGTTGATACCGTTAGCTTCAACAACTGTTACTCCAGGGATGTTACGAGCAGATAAAGCAACTGTTTCGTTTGCATCCGCAGTGACGATCAACGCTTTCTTCTCGACAGATAATCCTTTAAGGATGCCTGCGAATTCTTTCGTTTTCACTGCATCAAGAGTCAGATCTTCAAGAACGATGATGTTGTTGTCGATTACTTTAGAAGACAATACTGACTTGATAGCCAAGCGGCGAACTTTTTTAGGTAATTTATAAGAATAACTGCGTGGTGTTGGACCGAATACGATACCGCCTCCGCGCCATTGTGGTGAACGGATAGAACCTTGACGAGCACGACCTGTACCCTTCTGTCTCCAAGGCTTACGACCTCCGCCACGTACTTCAGAACGAGTTTTTACTTTATGAGTTCCTTGACGTAAGGAAGCTCTTTGCATAAGAATAGCATCGAATACTACGCTTTCGTTTGGCTCGATTCCAAACACAGAAGCGTTTAATTCGATTTCACCGTTAGTAGAACCGTTTTGGTTATATAATGCTACTTTTGGCATGACTTGTTTCCTCCTTTCCTAAGAGAGTTATTTAGATTTAACTGCACTCTTTACAGTTACTAGAGATTTTTTAGCTCCTGGTACGTTTCCTTTGATCAATAGAAGATTGCGTTCTGCATCAACTTTAACGATCTCAAGGTTTTGGACAGTAATTTGCTCTCCGCCCATACGACCTGGTAGAAGTTTACCTTTGAATACACGGTTTGGATCAACAGGTCCCATTGAACCAGGACGACGGTGGTAACGTGAACCGTGAGTCATTGGTCCGCGTGATTGTCCGTGGCGTTTGATAGCCCCTTGGAATCCTTTACCTTTTGATGTTCCTGTTACATCTACGATATCTCCATTTGCGAAAATATCAACTTTGACTTCCTGACCAACTTCATACGCATCTAACTCCGCACCGCGTAATTCTTTTACGAAGCGCTTAGGAGCAGTTTCCGCTTTAGCAACGTGGCCTTTCTCTGGTTTGTTAGAAAGCTTTTCACGTTTGTCATCAAAACCGATTTGGATTGCTTCATAGCCATCCGTGTCAACAGTCTTCTTTTGAAGAACAACGTTAGCAGCAGCCTCAACAACAGTTACAGGGATAAGATCACCGTTTTCTGCGAATACTTGCGTCATACCAATTTTTCTACCTAAGATTCCTTTGGTCATTCGTCACACCTCCTATAATATGTGTTTTCTATTTGAATTAAAGTTTGATTTCGATATCTACACCAGATGGTAAATCTAAACGCATAAGTGCATCAACTGTTTGCGGAGTTGGATTCACGATGTCGATTAGACGTTTGTGAGTACGCATCTCGAATTGCTCACGAGAATCTTTGTACTTATGCACCGCACGAAGGATTGTGTAAACTGATTTTTCAGTTGGAAGCGGAATTGGACCAGATACACTAGCACCAGAACGCTTAGCCGTTTCAACAATCTTCTCAGCAGATTGATCAAGAATTCTATGATCATATGCTTTTAAACGAATACGAATTTTTTGTTTTGCCATTATTTTCCCTCCTTTTCGCCTACTTACGTTAGACAGTTCTCCGTGAGAAAAACCTGATCACCTCGCCATGGCAAAGCGGCCGGGTGTGTCAGCAACCTCTCACTTCATCGCAGTCAAAGACCAACATGCACTATTGTACCAAATTGGCCTGCGTGTTGCAATAATAAATCGGATAAATTTATGATTTGCACACTTTTCATATTATACAGGGATTCAGCCTATAAATCAAGCTTTCCCTGAAGATGATGTATAGCAGTCTTTCTTATGATACGTATAAATTCATCTGGTTCCTCAATGTGCGGGGAATGTGCAGAGTCTTTAAAGGTAAACCATTCTTTGATTGGTGCTTTTAATTGATCAACATATGGTTTTGATACAGCAGCTGGTGTAATCATGTCGTGATCGCCAATGAGAAAGTAGCACGGTATTAATATAGTAGAAACTCGGAATTGAATACTCTCATTCATTAGCTGATCCCATAGCTTGTCTTGACTAAACTTCTGTCCTTTCATGAACTTCCATTTATCTTTAAGCTGATATTGCTTACTAAAAAGAAACCCTTTTAGCATTTGAAAAACCGGTTTCCATCTATGTGTGAGACCTACGCTCGCAAACTCTTTATATAGAGAAAACAAGGCATGAGCTGATGTCCGTTTCCATGGAGGGGGCGTCAGTAATCGCAGACACCCAGTAAACAGACGATTGCGATGATATTTCTTCAAAAGGAGCTCGTACGATACGATATCTTCCTTTAACACATCTACTACCTGACTAATCCCGTAATATGCATGATAAAGATCTGGACGCTTATGTACTGCTTGTATGGCAATTAATGATCCCCACGAGTATCCTGCGATATACAATTTTGAATGACCTAGATAAGTTAGAAGCTTCTCTGTCAGTTCAATCGTGTCTTCAATAAATTGCTGAATGGTCATCGATGCATCGGGAAGATTCTCTTGATAGGAAAGTCCTGCACCTCTCTGATCCCAATGGACAACTGTAAAGTCCTGATCAAGTTCCCCGTGAAAGGAATCAATATAACTGATTTGAGCCGAGCCGGGCCCGCCGTGCAAAAATAAAAGGACAGGCTTCGTTTCACTCGTCTGGTCTTCTTTCATCATAATCCATTGGTCAATCCCGCCGATCGACCATTTTTTCAAATATGTCTTTACCATTCCAGCGATCCTCTCGGTTCCATTTAGATTCTATAGCTTATAGTAGCCGTTCTGATCTGGAAAAGCAAAAAAAGAGACCCTTTTGCAAGGAGTCTCTTTTGTATGTTTATTACTTAATGATAGTTGAAACGACACCAGAACCTACAGTACGTCCACCCTCACGGATAGAGAAACGAGTTCCTTCTTCGATAGCGATAGTAGAGATAAGTTCAACTTCCATCTCAGTGTTATCGCCAGGCATTACCATTTCAGTACCTTCTGGAAGATGTACGATACCAGTTACGTCAGTTGTACGGAAGTAGAACTGGGGACGGTAGTTAGCGAAGAATGGAGTATGACGTCCACCCTCTTCTTTAGAAAGTACATAAACTTCAGCTTTGAAACGGCTGTGTGGAGTGATTGTACCTGGTTTAGCAAGTACTTGACCACGTTGGATATCTTCACGAGATACACCACGAAGTAGTGCACCGATGTTGTCACCAGCTTCAGCGTAGTCAAGAAGTTTACGGAACATTTCAACACCTGTAACAGTTGTTTTACCGTTTTCTTCTTGAAGACCGATGATTTCAACTTCGTCACCGACTTTAACTTGTCCACGCTCAACACGACCAGTAGCAACTGTTCCACGACCAGTGATTGAGAATACGTCCTCAACTGGCATCATGAATGGCTTCTCAGTGTCACGCTCTGGAGTTGGGATGTACTCATCAACCGCATCCATAAGTTCAAAGATTTTTGCTTCGTAATCAGCATCTCCTTCAAGAGCTTTAAGAGCAGAACCTTTGATAACTGGTACATCGTCACCAGGGAAGTCATAGTCAGAAAGAAGGTCACGAACTTCCATTTCAACAAGTTCAAGTAACTCTTCATCGTCAACCATGTCACATTTGTTAAGGAATACTACGATGTATGGTACACCTACGTTACGAGAAAGTAGGATGTGCTCACGTGTTTGTGGCATTGGACCATCAGCAGCAGATACTACTAAGATCGCGCCGTCCATTTGAGCAGCACCAGTGATCATGTTTTTAACATAGTCAGCGTGTCCTGGGCAGTCTACGTGTGCATAGTGACGAGTTTCAGTTTCATACTCAACGTGTGCAGTTGAGATTGTGATTCCACGCTCGCGCTCTTCTGGAGCACCATCGATTTGGTCATAAGCCATAGCTGTACCTTTACCAGATTTCTTATGAAGAACTGTTGAGATAGCAGCAGTTAGAGTTGTTTTACCATGGTCAACGTGTCCAATTGTACCAATGTTAGCATGCGATTTGGAACGGTCGAATTTTTCTTTAGCCATTCTAAAAATCCTCCTTAAAGGTTCATTGTATTTGGTATAGAGTGATAGAAAGTGAAGAGTTACCTCTCACTTTCTGATCTTCAATAGTAGTTATACTTTAGTTTAAAGGCAAAATCAATTATTCACCTTTATTTTTTTTGATGATTTCTTCACTGATGCTCTTAGGCACTTCTTCGTAGTGATCCATGTGCATAGTGAAAGTACCGCGTCCTTGTGTGTTAGAACGGAGTGCAGTAGCATATCCGAACATTTCAGAAAGTGGAACCATAGCGCGAACAACTTGAGCGTTACCGCGAGCTTCCATACCTTCTACACGTCCACGACGAGATGTGATATCACCCATGATGTCTCCCATGTATTCTTCAGGGATAACAACTTCCACTTTCATCATTGGCTCAAGTAGAACTGGGTTACATTTGCTGACAGCATTTTTTAATGCCATAGATGCAGCAATTTTGAACGCCATTTCGTTAGAGTCAACATCGTGGTAAGATCCATCAAATAATTTTGCTTTGATGTCGATTAATGGGAATCCAGCTAATACACCATTTTCAAGTGAATCTTCAAGACCTGCTTGAATTGCTGGGATGTATTCACGTGGAACAACCCCACCGACGATTGCATTTTCAAATTCGAATCCTGCGCCTTCTTCGTTTGGTTCGAATTCAATCCAAACGTGTCCGAACTGACCGCGTCCACCAGACTGACGTACGAATTTACCTTCAACTTTTGCACCAGAACGGAATGTTTCACGGTACGCAACTTGAGGAGCACCTACGTTAGCTTCAACCTTGAACTCACGCTTCATACGGTCAACAATGATATCAAGGTGAAGCTCACCCATACCAGAGATGATCGTTTGACCAGTTTCAGGGTTTGTTTGTGTACGGAATGTTGGATCCTCTTCAGCTAGTTTAGCTAAAGCGATACTCATTTTATCTTGGTCAGCCTTAGATTTAGGCTCGATAGCTACATCGATAACTGGCTCTGGGAATTCCATAGACTCAAGGATAACAAGATTTTTCTCGTCACAAAGAGTATCACCAGTAGATGTATCTTTAAGACCTACAGCTGCTGCGATATCCCCTGCATATACAGTAGAGATTTCTTCACGGCTGTTTGCGTGCATTTGAAGGATACGTCCAACACGTTCACGCTTGTTCTTAGAAGAGTTCTTCACGTATGAACCAGAATCAAGTGTTCCAGAGTATACGCGGAAGAAAGTTAGTTTCCCAACATAAGGGTCAGTCATAACTTTAAATGCAAGAGCTGCGAATGGTGCGTCATCAGTAGACTCACGAACAACCTCTTCATTTGAATCTGGCAGGATACCTTTAATTGCAGCAACATCAGTTGGTGCAGGAAGGTAGTCAAGCACAGCGTCAAGTACAAGCTGAACACCTTTGTTTTTGAAAGCAGATCCAACAAGAACTGGGTAGAATTCAACATTCAATGTTCCTTTACGGATTGCAGCTTTCAATTCAGGAATTGTGATTTCTTCACCCTCAAGGTATTTTTCCATAAGCTCTTCATCAAGCTCAGCAACAGCTTCAATTAGGCTGCTGCGAAGCTCTTCAGCTTTGTCTTTATACTCAGCAGGGATTTCTTTAGCATCAGAGCGAGTTCCAAGGTCATCTTCGTAGAAGTATGCTACGTTTTCTACAAGGTCGATGATTCCTTCGAATTGATCTTCAGCGCCGATCGGCAATTGAATTGCATGAGCGTTCGCTTGAAGACGATCTCTTAATGTGCTTACAGAGTAAAGGAAGTCCGCACCAGTTTTATCCATTTTGTTAACGAATACGATACGAGGTACTCCGTAAGTTGTTGCTTGGCGCCAAACTGTTTCAGTTTGTGGCTCTACACCTGATTGTGCATCAAGAACAGCAACCGCACCATCAAGTACACGTAAAGAACGTTCAACTTCAACAGTGAAGTCTACGTGTCCTGGTGTATCGATGATGTTTACACGGTAACCCTTCCATTGTGCTGTAGTAGCAGCAGAAGTGATTGTAATACCACGTTCTTGCTCCTGCTCCATCCAGTCCATTTGTGAAGCTCCTTCGTGAGTTTCACCAATTTTATGGATACGACCAGTGTAGTACAAGATACGCTCAGTCGTTGTCGTTTTACCGGCATCGATGTGAGCCATGATACCAATATTACGAGTTTTGTCTAAGGAGAACTCTCTTGCCATTGGGTAATTTCTCCTTCCTCATTAGGGAATAGTTTTTTTAGTTTGGTATAAATCCTACCAGCGGTAGTGAGCGAATGCTTTGTTCGCTTCTGCCATTTTGTGTGTATCTTCACGTTTCTTAACAGCAGCACCAGTGTTGTTAGCTGCGTCAAGGATTTCGTTAGCAAGACGCTCTTCCATCGTTTTTTCTCCACGAAGACGAGCATAGTTTACTAACCAGCGAAGACCTAAAGTAGTACGACGGTCTGGGCGAACTTCTACAGGAACTTGGTAGTTAGCTCCACCTACACGACGTGCTTTAACTTCAAGAACTGGCATGATGTTTTTCAAGGCTTGTTCGAAAACCTCCATCGCTTCATTACCAGTACGTTCTTTGATGATATCAAAAGACTTGTAGAGGATTGTTTGTGACTTTCCTCTTTTACCGTCGATCATCATTTTGTTGATCAAACGAGATACAAGTTTAGAATTGTAAATTGGATCTGGCAATACGTCTCTTTTTGCTACAGGACCTTTACGTGGCATCTGAATAGCCTCCCTTCTCTTTTAAAAGGATTTCTATCTGTCTCTCATCTCAATATCATTGTCAGCTGCCTGACTCCACTGATCTGATATCAACTTCTAAAAACCCTTATGTTTGTTTGTATTATTTGCTTTGTTTAGGGCGTTTTGTTCCGTATTTAGAACGTCCTTGCATACGACCGTCAACTCCGGCAGTATCAAGCGCACCACGAACGATGTGGTAACGTACACCCGGTAAGTCTTTTACACGTCCGCCACGGATAAGTACTACACTGTGCTCTTGTAGGTTATGTCCGATACCAGGAATGTAAGCTGTTACCTCAATCAGGTTAGACAAACGTACACGAGCATATTTACGTAGTGCTGAGTTTGGTTTTTTCGGTGTCATTGTACCGACACGTGTACAAACCCCGCGCTTCTGTGGAGATGTTACGTTAGTGTGCTCTTTTTTGAAACTGTTGTATCCTTTGTTAAGTGCAGGTGACTTTGAGTTTTCAACTTTACTCACGCGTCCTTTGCGTATTAGCTGATTAATTGTAGGCATGTTGTTATTCCTCCCTTCATTACTTTTTTTATAACCCACATACCCAGGTGGTTCATCAAAAGGCAAAAAACAATGCTTTTGCATTTTATACATGCAAAAACAAAACAAGTACGCTATAACATAATGGCAACAGCTGCTGCCCCAACTTCAATTCCGCAGGCCTTGCCGAGCTTTTTCATGGAATCTACCACTAAGATGTCTACACTCTTCTCTTGCGCTAGTTTCAATACACTAGCGGTTAAAGCAGGATCAGCATCTTTCGCTACGACGACTTCCTTAACTGAATCTCGTTTCAGAGCTTTTACTGTTTGCTTCGTACCAATAATAATGGATTGAGCCTGTGATACTTTATCATAAGACATCGAATATCCTCCAAAGTAACAGGTTTTATTTTGAGCACCTTGGTTATATTATCATCATGGCAGAAGGATGTCAATATCGTATGACAGATTATCTTGACATCCTTCACCATTTTTTGATGATTTTATAGGAATCTCACGAGAAAGATTACTCTACAGGAACCATGTCGTCAGACGGCTGCACTTGCGAAACCGGCTTAACTTTACGGTAGTTTGGCATTCCCGTTCCAGCAGGAACAAGTTTACCGATGATCACATTCTCTTTCAAGCCAAGCAGTTCATCACGTTTTCCTTTGATCGCCGCATCTGTTAGGACACGAGTCGTTTCTTGGAAGGATGCCGCAGACAAGAATGAGTCTGTTTCAAGTGAAGCTTTTGTAATACCAAGAAGAACTGGACGGCCTGTTGCAGGACGTTTGCCTTCGAATAGTACTTTTTTGTTCGCTTCAGTGAATTGATGTACATCAAGAAGTGTGCCTGGTAATACATCTGTATCCCCTGCATCAGCGACACGCACTTTACGAAGCATTTGGCGAACCATTACCTCTACGTGCTTATCTCCGATTTCTACCCCTTGCATACGGTATACTTTTTGTACTTCATGAAGCAGATATTCTTGAACAGCTGTCATGTCAGTCACTTTAAGAAGTTCTTTCGGATCGATCGAACCTTCTGTAAGTACTTGACCACGAGTAACTGTGTCACCTTCAACAACTTTCAGACGTGCATTGTAAGGAGCTGTGTAAGAACGAGTTTCAACTTCGCCTTGAACCACAATTTCCTGCTGCTTGTCACGAACATCGTTAATTTCAGCAACGACACCATCAATTTCAGAAATTGTCGCTTGCCCTTTCGGATTACGCGCTTCAAATAGCTCTTGGATACGAGGTAAACCTTGAGTGATATCGTCTCCTGCTACCCCACCGGTGTGGAACGTACGCATTGTAAGCTGTGTTCCTGGCTCACCGATTGATTGTGCAGCGATGATTCCAACCGCTTCACCGACTTCAACGTCAGTACCAGTTGCAAGGTTACGGCCGTAGCATCGTTTACATACACCATGAGGCGTGTTACATGTAAATGCAGAACGGATCCATACTTCCTCAATTCCTGCTTCAACTACTTCAAGTGCTTTATCTTCATCAATTAGTTCGTTTTCGGCTACGATGACTTCGCCTGTTTCAGGATGAACAATTGGTTTTCTTGCAAAACGCCCGATCAGACGTTCTTCAAGTTTCTCAATAATTTCATTTCCTTCTTTAATGGACTTCGCCAAGATTCCACGGTCTGTACCGCAATCTGTTTCACGGATGATGACATCCTGTGCAACGTCAACGAGACGACGCGTGAGGTAACCTGAGTCAGCTGTTTTAAGGGCTGTATCGGCAAGACCTTTACGCGCACCGTGAGTGGAAATAAAGTATTCCAATACGGTTAAACCTTCACGGAAACTAGATTTAATCGGAAGTTCAATGATACGTCCAGCCGGGTTGGCCATCAGACCACGCATACCAGCCAGCTGAGTGAAGTTAGATGCGTTACCACGCGCTCCAGAGTCACTCATCATGTAGATTGGGTTGACTTCATCAAGGGACTTCATCAGTTTACCTTGGATGACATCTTTAGAAGAACTCCAGATTGAAATAACTCTCTCATAACGCTCTTCTTCAGTAATCAAACCACGTCTGAATTGCTTCATGACGTTATCTACTTTTGCTTGTGCTTCTTCAAGGATCTTCTGCTTATCATCTAGTACGACGATATCAGACACACCAACCGTAATACCGGCTTTAGTAGAGTATCTGAAACCAAGATTTTTCATGCGGTCAAGCATTTTAGATGTCTCAGTGATATGGAATCTCTTAAAGATTTCTGCAATGATTTTCCCTAAAATACCTTTTTTGAACGGCGCATTGATTTCTTGTTTCTCGATCGCAGCTTTTACATCCTCACCTTTTTCAAGGAAGAAACGATCAGGCGTTTTTTCTTCAATATTGCTCTTTGTCGGCTCATTCATGTATGGGAATGATTCCGGTAAGATTTCGTTAAAGATCAGTTTTCCAACTGTTGTAATCAACAATTTAGAACGCTGTTCATCAGTGAATGTCACATTCTTCAACGAGCTAGCTGCAACAGCTACACGTGTATGAAGATGCACATAACCATTTTGATAAGCTAGAAGGGCTTCGTCAGTATCTTTGAAGACCATACCTTCTCCGATAGCACCTTTGCGCTCAAGTGTAAGGTAGTAGTTACCAAGCACCATATCCTGAGATGGCGTAACAACTGGTTTTCCATCTTTCGGGTTCAAAATGTTTTGAGCAGCAAGCATTAAGATACGAGCTTCAGCTTGAGCTTCAGCAGATAATGGTACGTGAACCGCCATTTGGTCACCGTCAAAGTCAGCGTTGTAGGCTGTACATACAAGTGGATGAAGACGAATTGCGCGTCCTTCCACAAGTGTAGGTTCAAACGCTTGAATACCAAGTCTGTGAAGAGTCGGTGCACGGTTTAGTAAGACTGGATGCTCACGAATAACTGATTCTAATACATCCCATACTTCTGGCTGCACGCGCTCAATTTTACGCTTCGCACTCTTGATGTTGTGAGCTAATCCTTTTTCAACAAGCTCCTTCATCACGAATGGTTTGAATAATTCAAGAGCCATTTCTTTCGGAAGTCCACACTGATACATTTTCAAATGTGGTCCTACGACGATAACGGAACGTCCAGAATAGTCAACACGTTTACCAAGCAAGTTTTGACGGAAACGCCCTTGTTTCCCTTTCAGCATGTGAGAAAGAGATTTCAATGGTCGATTTCCTGGTCCTGTTACTGGTCGGCCTCTACGTCCATTATCAATCAAGGCATCGACAGCTTCTTGAAGCATACGCTTCTCGTTCTGAACGATGATGCTTGGCGCGCCAAGATCTAATAAACGCTTCAGACGATTGTTACGGTTGATGACACGACGATAAAGGTCGTTCAAGTCAGAAGTAGCAAAACGTCCACCATCAAGCTGAACCATTGGACGTAATTCTGGTGGAATAACCGGAAGTACATCAAGAATCATCCAAGATGGTTTGTTTCCTGAGTTACGGAAGGCTTCTAATACTTCAAGGCGTTTGATCGCACGTGTACGGCGCTGTCCTTGAGCAGTTTTCAGCTCTTCTTTCAGTGTATCTACTTCTTTTACAAGATCGATATCTTGAAGAAGTTTGTTGATTGCTTCTGCACCCATAGCTGCTTGGAATGTATTACCGTATTTATCTAAATAAGCACGGAATTCTTTCTCAGAAAGAAGTTGTTTCTTCTCAAGCGGTGTATTGCCCGGATCTGTCACGACGTAAGAAGCGAAGTAGATCACTTCTTCTAACGCACGTGGTGACATATCAAGAACAAGACCCATACGGCTTGGGATACCTTTGAAATACCAAATGTGGGAAACTGGGGCAGCCAGTTCAATATGCCCCATTCTCTCACGACGGACTTTTGCCCGTGTTACTTCTACACCACAACGGTCACATACAACACCCTTATACCGAACGCGTTTATACTTCCCACAATGACATTCCCAGTCTTTTTGCGGTCCGAAGATACGTTCACAAAAGAGACCATCTTTTTCAGGTTTCAGTGTACGATAGTTAATCGTTTCAGGCTTTTTCACTTCACCAAAAGACCAAGAACGGATTTTATCAGGTGATGCGAGACCGATGTTCATATACTCAAAATTGTTCACATCTAGCAAGGGGCCTACCTCCCTTTTAATCTTCGGGTTATACCCTAGTCACTTGCTCTAATCGTTTCTGCTATTCTTTTGTGACTGCGTCACGTTCAAGATCGACAGGTGCGAGGTCTGCAGCATCTTCGTCATTAGATAACGCTAATCCGTCTGCTTTCTTCGTTTCCTCATCGTCTTCTAAATCTCTCATTTCTATCTCTTCTTCATCGCCAGATAGGATTTTCACATCCATACCTAAACTTTGAAGTTCTTTGATTAACACTTTGAATGATTCAGGGACACCTGGTTCAGGTACGTTATCCCCTTTGACGATGGCTTCGTATGTTTTCACACGACCCACAACGTCATCCGATTTAACTGTTAAGATCTCTTGAAGTGTATATGCTGCACCGTAAGCTTCAAGTGCCCATACTTCCATCTCTCCGAAACGCTGACCACCAAACTGTGCTTTACCGCCAAGTGGCTGCTGCGTAACAAGTGAGTATGGTCCAGTTGAACGAGCGTGAAGTTTATCGTCAACCATGTGAGCCAGTTTGATCATGTACATGATTCCGACAGATACACGGTTGTCGAATGGTTCACCAGTTCGACCGTCATAAAGGACTGTTTTCGCATCACGGGACATACCTGCTTCTTCAAGCGTTTCCCAAACATCTTCCTCGCGCGCACCATCAAATACTGGTGACGCAATGTGGATGCCAAGGTAACGTGCAGCCATACCCATATGAAGCTCAAGTACCTGACCGATGTTCATACGAGATGGTACCCCTAGAGGGTTCAACATGATATCGATCGGTGTTCCGTCTGGAAGATAAGGCATATCTTCTTCTGGAAGGATTTTAGAGATAACCCCTTTGTTACCATGTCGTCCGGCCATTTTGTCACCTTCAGAAATCTTACGTTTCTGAACGATGTATACGCGGACTAATTGGTTTACACCTGGAGGTAATTCATCTCCATCTTCACGGTTGAAGACTTTTACATCGTGGATAATTCCGCCGCCGCCGTGTGGAACACGTAGTGACGTATCACGAACTTCACGAGCCTTTTCACCGAAGATTGCATGTAATAGACGTTCTTCAGCTGTTAGTTCAGTTACACCTTTAGGCGTTACTTTACCTACAAGAAGGTCTCCGTCTTTTACTTCTGCACCAATACGGATGATTCCGCGCTCGTCAAGGTTGCGTAAAGCATCTTCCCCAACGTTTGGAATATCACGAGTGATTTCTTCTGGTCCAAGCTTTGTATCACGAGCTTCTGATTCATATTCTTCAATATGAATAGACGTGTAGACGTCATCTTTTACAAGGCGCTCACTCATGATGATCGCATCCTCGTAGTTGTAACCGTCCCAAGTCATGAATCCGACCATAACGTTACGTCCTAGAGCCAATTCACCTTTTTCCATAGAAGGTCCGTCTGCAAGAATTTCTCCTTTAACGACTTCATCTCCAACACTTACGATAGGGCGCTGGTTGTAGCAAGTCCCTTGGTTAGAGCGGACAAATTTCAGCAGGCTGTATTTGTCTAGGTTTCCTTTGACTTGTTGTCCGTCAACGTCCTCATAACGGCGAACCCAAATATTTTTTGCTTCTACACGTTCTACAACACCTGGATAGCGGCAGATGACAGCAGCACCAGAGTCTTTACCTGATACGTACTCCATCCCTGTACCAACAATCGGTGATTCCGGCTGCATCAAAGGCACAGCCTGACGCTGCATGTTCGCTCCCATTAGAGCACGGTTAGAGTCATCGTTTTCTAAGAATGGGATACATGCTGTCGCTGCAGAAACAACCTGCTTTGGCGAAACGTCCATGTAGTCAACGCGGTTTCGAGGAACAACGGTGTTTTCCCCTCTGAAACGAGCAATGATATTATCATCGATAAACGAACCATCATCAGCTAACTGAGCGTTCGCTTGTGCTACTACGTAGTTATCCTCTTCATCAGCAGTTAAGTAATCGATTCTCGGTGTCACTTTACCAGTTTCAGGATCAACCCGGCGGTAAGGTGTTTCGATAAATCCGAAGCGATTCACTTTTGCAAATGAAGATAGAGAGTTGATCAAACCAATGTTTGGACCCTCTGGTGTTTCAATCGGACACATACGTCCATAGTGAGAGTAGTGAACGTCACGAACTTCCATTCCTGCACGCTCACGCGTCAAACCACCCGGTCCAAGCGCTGACAGACGACGTTTGTGCGTCAATTCAGCAAGCGGGTTTGTTTGATCCATGAACTGAGAAAGCTGAGAACTACCAAAGAACTCTTTGATAGAAGCGATCACAGGACGAATGTTGATCAGCTGCTGAGGTGTGATCGTGTTTGTGTCTTGAATCGACATTCTTTCACGAACAACACGCTCCATTCTGCTTAAACCAATACGGAATTGGTTTTGCAGAAGTTCACCTACAGAACGCAGACGACGGTTACCAAGGTGATCGATATCATCTGTGTCACCTACACCATGAAGAAGGTTGAAGAAGTAACTGATTGATGCAATGATGTCAGAAGGCGTGATGTTTTTCACAGCTTCCTCTACATATGCATTTCCAATCACGTTGATCACTTGCTCGCCTTCTTGATCAGACGGTGCATAAATCTTAATAGATTGAAGTTCTACTTCATCTTCTACTACGCCACCATTAGGATAAAGCTTTCTAAATCCGATGCCGTTTTCTAAGTATGGAAGAACTTTATCAAGAACTCTTCTGTCTAAAATTTGACCTTTTTCTGCTAGAATTTCACCTGTTTCAGGATCAACTAACGTTTCAGCCAATTTTTGATTGAACAGTCTATTTTTAATATGAAGCTTCTTATTAATCTTGTAGCGTCCAACATTTGCTAGGTCATATCTCTTCGGATCGAAGAAGCGAGAGTCTAGCAAGCTTTTCGCATTTTCAACAGTTGGCGGCTCTCCAGGACGGAGGCGCTCGTAGATTTCGAGAAGTGCTTTATCTGCATTCTCTGTATTGTCTTTTTCCAGCGTGTTGCGTAAGTATTCATTCTCGCCAATGAGGTCAAGAATCTCTTGATCAGAGCTGAAGCCGAGAGCACGCAAAAGAACCGTAACCGGCAACTTACGTGTGCGATCGATGCGTACATAGACTACATCCTTCGCATCAGTTTCGTATTCTAACCATGCGCCACGGTTTGGAATGACAGTCGCAGTAAAACCTTTTTTACCGTTTTTGTCTACTTTACCACTGAAATATACACTTGGAGAACGCACTAACTGAGAAACGATTACACGTTCCGCACCATTAATGATAAAAGTACCTGTGTCTGTCATGATTGGGAAATCACCCATAAACACATCTTGGTCTTTTACTTCTCCAGTTTCTTTGTTAATTAAACGAACTTTTACTCTTAGTGGAGCAGAGTAAGTTACATCACGTTCTTTTGATTCTGCTACAGGATACTTAGGATCCCCTAGGCTGTAATCAATGAATTCAAGAGAAAGGTTACCAGTAAAATCCTCAATTGGGGATATATCTTGAAACATCTCTCTAAGACCCTCATCAAGAAACCACTGATAAGAAGAGGTTTGAATTTCAATGAGATTTGGTAATTCTAACACTTCGCTTATGCGTGCGTAGCTTCTGCGCTGGCGGTGTCGTCCATACTGAACTAGTTGACCTGTCAACTGATTCACCCCTCAAATCATGCGTATTATATGTGTAAAAAGTATTTCTGTCTTTCAAATGTCAGTAAAGAAATACTTTTACAAGACAAAAGAAAAAAGGGTTTCTAAAATAAGAAAACCACATCCAAAAACAAATACCGATTTTATTAGTTTTCCCCAAGTATGCATAATTTATACAAAATAGTTGTTTTTTAAGCCTATCAAGCAAAATATACACATTGGCATTTTATAATGTTAACACAGCTAGGAAACTGCGTCAAACTTTTTTAGCTTTGATGATATAGTAGCCCTTTTTTTTCAGCACAACCTCGACTTCTTCAAAGAGCTGCTCTAATTTTTCAATCGCAGATGGTCCACCTTGCTTTTTCTGAATAACCACCCACAACTCACCTTCCGGCAATAAATGATCAGCACTTTTTTCAAAGATCGCATGTACAACTTTCTTCCCTGCCCGTATTGGGGGATTGGTCAGTATAGAGGCAAAAGCAGCTGAGGAATGAACATTCGAGAACAAATCACTTTGATAGATGCGGACATTATCAATGCGATTATGTTTAGCGTTTTCCTTTGAAAGTTCGACTGCTCTTTCGTTCACATCAATCATATGAATGGTACGGCTAGTCATTTCGTTTGCTAACGATAAGCCAATCGGTCCATAACCGCAACCGACATCTAAGACATCGCCATCCAAATCAGGTTCTTCAAAAGCTTCAATTAAAAGCCTTGAACCAAAGTCGACTTCTTTCTTAGAAAACACTCCACTGTCACTTGTAAAAGTAAAGGTACGGTTTCTCAAGGTGAAGTCCCATGTCTGTTTATTGCTTTTCACTGATGGCTTTTCCGTATAATAGTGGTCACTCATGGTGAATGGACCTCCTCTGGATTCAATCGTTTCAGGAGATTAGAAAAGAAAAAGCCCGCCAGTAAAAGCGAGCTTTCCCAAAAGATTAGGCGAAGATTACTTAACTTCTACAGAAGCGCCAACTTCTTCAAGCTTAGCTTTAAGTTCTTCAGCTTCTTCTTTAGCAATACCTTCTTTAAGTGGTTTTGGAGTGTTGTCAACAAGTTCTTTAGCTTCTTTCAAGCCAAGACCAGTGATTTCACGAACCACTTTGATAACTTTGATTTTTTGGTCTCCAGCACCAGCAAGTACTAGATCAAAATCAGTTTTTTCTTCAGCAGCAGCACCGCCACCAGCAGCTACAGCTACAGGAGCAGCAGCAGTTACGCCAAATTCTTCTTCGATTGCTTTTACTAAGTCGTTTAACTCAAGTACAGTTGCTTCTTTAACTGAAGCAATGATTTCTTCGATATTTAAAGCCATTTGTAATTCCTCCATTTTAAGTTTTTTTACGTAAACGTAAAGTACGCATTAAGCGCCTTGTTCTTCTTTTTGATCTGCAACTGCTTTAGTAGCAAGAGCAAGATTACGAACTGGAGCTTGAAGAACGCTAAGCAACATAGAAAGTAAGCCTTCGCGAGACGGAAGTTCCGCAAGAGCCTTCACTTCTTCTACAGTCGCTACGTTTCCTTCGATGACACCAGCTTTGATTTCTAAAGCTTCGTGGCTTTTCGCAAATTCGTTGATGATTTTCGCAGGTGCGATAACATCTTCGTTACTGAATGCGATAGCGTTTGGACCTGTTAAGAAATCGTTTAAACCCGTTAGTTCAACTTGTTCAACTGCACGGCGAGTCAAAGTGTTTTTGTAAACTTTGAATTCTACGCCAGCTTCACGAAGCTGTTTACGAAGTTCAGTCACTTCAGAAACAGAAAGACCGCGGTAATCTACAATGACAGTAGACATACTATCTTTAAATTTAGAAGTAATTTCATCAACGACAACTTTTTTAGTATCGATTGCATTGCTCATGGTTACACCTCCTGTACATTCTTTGTGTAACACTTATACCGATCAGGCCATCACGTTCCTAACGAACGGTTCTCCATATAAAAAGCCTCCATTAAGACATGGAGGCTGTATATACAAGCATACGTTAACGTAAGACTGTGACATATACACCTCGGCGGGTTATTTAAGCCATAAGGCCCCTGCTGTCTACGGTATAAATGGACATTATTCTATTTTACAACATTTTGATATTATCAAAATGGTTGTCATAAGTCAAGAATTATTTTGCAGAGAAAGAAGATGGATCCACTTTCACGCCAGGGCCCATAGTAGATGTAACAGAAACGTTTTTCACGTATACACCTTTAGCCGCTGCAGGTTTTGCTTTAAGGATTGTGTCATAGATTGTTGCAAAGTTCTCAACAAGCTTTTCGTCCTCGAAAGAAACCTTTCCGATTGGCGCGTGGATATTACCAGCTTTATCAACGCGGTATTCTACTTTACCAGCTTTGATTTCATTGATTGCTTTTTCAACTTCGAACGTTACAGTTCCTGTTTTAGGGTTTGGCATAAGACCTTTTGGTCCAAGTACACGACCGATCTTACCAACTTCACCCATCATGTCAGGTGTCGCAACGATTACATCGAATTCGAACCAGCCTTGTTGGATTTTAGTGATGTAATCAGAATCTCCAACGTAGTCTGCTCCAGCAGCTTCTGCTTCTTTTGCTTTTTCGCCTTTAGCGAACACAAGAACGCGTTGAGTTTTACCAGTTCCGTTAGGAAGTACAACTGCACCGCGGATTTGTTGATCGTTTTTACGAGGGTCTACGCCCAAACGAAAAGCAACTTCTACAGTCGCATCAAATTTAGCTGTATTTGCTTTTTTTGTAAGAGAAACAGCTTCAGCTACATCATACGCTTTAGTACGATCGATCAGCTTAGCAGCTTCTACATACTTTTTACCTTTTTTAGCCATTATAAAAATCCTCCTTATGTGGTTTTAGCGGAATAACCTCCCACGAATAAGGGTTGCGAACTTGTCAAAACCAAACTCGCAACCCAACAAGACAAAAAATTAATCTTCGATGACAATACCCATACTGCGTGCAGTACCTTCAACCATGCGCATAGCTGATTCAACGCTAGCAGCGTTTAAGTCAGGCATTTTTGTTTCCGCGATTTCGCGTACTTTATCACGCTTAACAGTTGCCACTTTATTACGGTTAGGTTCACCAGAACCAGACTCAATACCAGCTGCTTTTTTAAGTAAAACTGCAGCAGGTGGAGTTTTAGTAATAAATGTAAATGAACGGTCTTCAAAAACCGAAATTTCAACAGGAATGATAAGACCAGCTTGGTCAGCTGTACGAGCGTTAAACTCCTTACAGAATCCCATGATATTAACACCGGCTTGACCTAGTGCAGGTCCAACTGGTGGAGCTGGGTTAGCTTTTCCAGCAGGAATTTGCAATTTAACAACTTTAACTACTTTTTTAGCCACGAGACACACCTCCTTAAAGTCCGTGATGTGGTAATAGGGGAATCCCCCTCCCACTCAACAACTTCATTCTTTATATGAATGACGAAATAACTAGCTAGCGATCTTGAGTGAACTCAAGACGTACCTTTGCTATATTACCACTTCTATACACTCATTTCAAGCTCTTTTAAATTACAATTTATCGATCTGCGTGAACTCAAGTTCAACAGGTGTTTCTCTACCAAACATATTAACGAATACTTTGACTTTGCTTTTATCGTAGTCAATTTCTTCAATAGAGCCAGTGAAGTTAGCAAATGGTCCATCGATGACCTTAACTGTTTCTTTCAGTTCAAAGTCGATTTCTGTTTTGCGTTCTTCAAGACCCATTCTCTTCAGAATGGTTTCGGCTTCGCCTGGCAGCAGCGCAGTCGGCTTTGAGCCTGATCCAGCTGATCCAACGAATCCAGTGACACCTGGTGTATTACGAACGACATACCAAGAGTCGTCAGTCATCACGATTTCCACTAGGACATAGCCAGGGAATACTTTCTTTTTGACAACTTTTTTCTTACCATTTTTAATATCCGTTTCTTCTTCTTCTGGTACGACGACGCGGAAGATTTTATCCTGCATGCCCATTGATTCAACACGCTTTTCCAAATTCGCTTTTACTTTGTTTTCATAGCCAGAGTACGTATGCACAACATACCAATTCTTTTCCATTTTCGTTCAGGACTATTTAGTCCTTCCCTCCCCACATTTCATAATGTCTATTTGACGAATCTCGAGTAACGGTAAATATTTTCAAGCAATTGAAAAAACCCGTAAAACGGGTTTTTTGGCAAGTCATATTATGATCTATTATAGCACGTTCAGCAGACCATTATTCAAGTATTAATGAATTAATTCGATTAATTGTGAGATTCCTATATCAAGAAAAGAGAAAAAGATGGCAAAGAATACGACTGTTAAAATAACAGTGATTGTGTAGCGGACCATTTCGTTCTTCTTTGGCCAGCTGACCTTTTTCATTTCTTTTCCGACACTTTTTAAGAAACTGATAATACGCATGTAAAAGACCTCCACAGATTAAAGAACGCAAATCTTACTTCGTTTCTAAATGTGTTTTATGTGAATTACAAGTCTTGCAATATTTCTTAACTTCTAATCTTTCAGCTGCTGAAGCAACACTTTTCATTGTCGTATAATTGCGGCTTCCGCAGTCTTTACAGGCTAGAGTAATCTTTTTCCTCATATTTACACCTATTTTCTCGACATCATTTCATTAGTACCTTATCACAGTGTCGAAAAAGCTGTCAATATAGGTTTGATTAGAGACTAATCTCGCGAAGCTCTAAATATTTCTCTAATTTTCTCTTTACTCTTTGGAGTGCGTTATCAATTGATTTCACATGACGATTTAAATCTTCAGAAATCTCTTGATAGGATCTGCCATCAAGATAAAGCACAAGTACCTTTCTTTCCAGCTCGCTTAGCAGTTCACCCATCTTCATTTCGATATCATCAAATTCTTCTTTGCTAATAATTAAGTCTTCTGGGTTAAGCGCTTTAGCACCGGAAATGACATCCAATAATGTTCTGTCCGATTCTTCGTCGTAGATCGGCTTGTCTAATGATACATAGGAATTTAACGGGATATGTTTTTGGCGAGTAGCTGTTTTAATTGCGGTGATAATTTGGCGGGTAATACATAATTCTGCAAAAGCCTTAAATGAAGTAAGCTTGTCCTCTCTGAAATCGCGGATAGACTTATAAAGTCCGATCATTCCCTCTTGGACAATGTCCTCTCGATCCGCTCCTATCAAGAAATAAGATCTTGCTTTCGCACGTACAAAATTACGGTATTTCGTTATTAAATAATCTAGCGCATCACTATCTCCGACATGAACCCTTTCAATGACTTGTTCATCTTCCAACTGGCAAAATTGCTCTCTGATGGACTTACCCTTGCTGTTGTTTAGATTCACTTCGATCCCCCCGACCGCACCTAGATAGAAATATTATACATTAATGGTTGAAATATCGTCAAGCTATTCCAGATTCCCGCGCCGCCATTTTTCAAACGTTTTCAATACATCTTCTGACAATTCAATCTTAGATGCTGGTTTATCAGAAGTAATCTTTTTGACCCTCGTTTCAATCTTTCGTTCTATCACTTCAATCTCTCTTAAAAGCTCACGAGCCGACTTCCGAAGAGCTCCTTGTCCAAAAATAGCCCATTGTTCCGTAAAATCTGAAGTTGCCACATGAATTTGCGTCCGGATATTATTCAAATCCTGCGCCAGCTTTTCAATCCGCTCATCCGCCGTTTCATTCTCTCTCGTAAAGATGACCTCTACTCGGTGGTTGGTCCGCTTCTTTTCAATTCCTTTGACCATATGGGCATCGAATACGACAATGACTCGATACCCTGTGTATGCTTGATATTCTGCTAAATGTTGAATCAGTACGTCTCTGGCTTCTTCAAAGCTGTTTTCCTTTAAGTGCTGCAGCTGAGGCCATGCACCTATCATGTTGTATCCATCGACTAAGAGGATATCCATCTCTATTCTCCTAACGGATAACGTTTTCGATACACTTCATACATCAATAAACCAGCGGCAACTGATGCGTTTAACGAAGTAACCTTCCCGGCCATAGGCAGTTTAATCAGAAAATCACACTTTTCCTTAATCAATCGGCCAATTCCTTTTCCCTCGCTGCCAATCACAAGAGCCAGCGGCATCGTGCCATCAAATTGTCTGTAATCCTGTTTAGCAGACGCATCTGTTCCCGCAACCCAGATTCCTCTTTCTTTCATTTCATCAAGGGCTCTTGAAAGATTGGTCACTTTTGCAACAGGAATATGCTCAATTGCTCCAGTGGATGCCTTAGCAACTGTTGTTGTTAGACCGACCGCTCTCCTTTTCGGAATGACAATCCCGTGTGCACCTACAGCATCTGCCGTTCTCATAATAGATCCTAAATTATGCGGGTCTTCAATCTCATCTAAAATCAGAAAGAAAGGCTGTTCATTCCGCTTTTCAGCGATTTGATACAGGTCGTCCAATTCTGCATATTCATATGCTGCTACTTGTGCAACGATTCCCTGGTGCTGACCTGTAACCATTTGATCAAGCTTTTTCCTCGGAACATACTGAATGGTGATATTTTGCTTTTTAGCGAGTTCAATGACCTGCTGGGCTTGTCCTTTTACAGTGTTTTCTGCCATCCAGAGCTTGTATAACTCCCGATCTGACTTCAGTGTCTCAATCACTGCATTTTTCCCAATGACATAATCATGTTGCTGACTCATTTGTCTTCCTCCCTGACGTTCCGATTTCAATCGCCTGACCAATCAGCTCTTCTAAGCGTTCGTCCTGCTTTTCGATAAATAAATAACCCATAAGCGCTTCAAACGCTGTACTATAACGATACGTTTGAACGTCTGTGTTTTTAGGCACTGTGCCTGATTTTGCGTTTCTTCCTCTTTTCAGCACCGCTTCTTCTGCTTCAGTGAAAAAGCCTTGCTGCTGAAGCGTAAATAAAATAGCAGCCTGTGATTTAGCTGAAACAATGTTGCTTGCTCGTTTGTGCAGCTCATTTGGTTTTGTCGCCCCCGTTTGGAGGAGGTGATGCCTCACATATACTTCAAAAATGGCATCACCCATATAAGCCAGCGCAAGTCCGTTCAGCTGTTTACCGTCTTTCAGCTTTTCAAAATTCAACATTGCCTATTCTCCTCTTTTCCAGCGAGTACCTTGAGGAGTGTCCTCCAACACAATATTCATGTTCTTTAATTGATCACGAATTTGATCAGATAGGGCAAAGTCACGATTTCTTCTAGCTTCATTGCGTTTTTCAATTAACGCTTCTACCTCTTCGTCAAGCGTGTGCTTTTCTTCTAATGAGAAGCCGAGAACAGACGTAATTTCTTGGAACAAGCCGATAAATGCCTTGATCACTTCCTCCGAAGTATGATCATTTTCCATATAATAATTCGCCTGTTTCGCTAATTCGAATAAAACAGAGATCGCATTTGCCGTATTGAAGTCATCATTCATTTCGGAAATAAATGTTGCACGCTGCTCTTCAATTTTTGCCAGCCATTCAGCATTGTCTTCCGTGATATTTGTGCTGCTCTCTAGACGGTGATGTAAATTCGCATACGATGTTTTGAGTCGGTTAAACGCACTCTTTGTACTTTCTAATAAATCCATTGAGTAATTAATTGGGTGCCGATAGTGAACCGACAACATAAAGAAGCGAAGCACATCAGGATCTTGTTCTTTCACAATGTCATGCACCAGCACAAAGTTGCCAAGTGATTTTGACATTTTTTCATTATCGATATTAATATACCCGTTATGCATCCAATACTTCGCAAAAGGCTTCCCTGTCAAAGCCTCAGATTGGGCAATTTCATTCTCATGGTGAGGGAATGTTAAATCCTGTCCGCCAGCATGAATATCGATCGTATCACCTAAATATTTTTTGACCATTGCCGAGCATTCAATGTGCCAGCCTGGGCGTCCTTCGCCCCACGGGCTATCCCAAGAGATTTCCTGATCCTTTGCAGCCTTCCAAAGAGCAAAGTCCAGTGCATCTCGTTTCTTTTCACCTACACGAATACGGGCACCTGTCTTCAGTTCATCAATTGATTGGTGAGAAAGCTTTCCATAACCTTCAAATGAGCGTGTGCTGTAATACACGTCGCCATCTGCTTCATAGGCGTAGCCTTTTTCAATCAATGTGGCAATAAACGCAATGATATCATCCATGTTTTCCGTCACTCGCGGGTGAAGGTCTGCTTTTTTGCAGCCGAGTGCACTGACGTCTTCGAAGTAGGCCTGGATAAACCGGTCAGCAATTGTCGGCACATCTTCTCCGAGTTCGTTGGCTGCTTTGATGAGTTTATCATCCACATCTGTAAAGTTTGATACAAAGTTCACATCGTAACCGCCGTATTCTAAATACTTACGTACAGTGTCATAAACAATAGCAGGTCTAGCATTCCCGATATGAATGTAGTTATAAACGGTTGGTCCGCACACATACATCTTGACCTTTCCTGGCTCAAGCGGGACAAATTCTTCCTTCTTACGTGTCAATGTATTATAAATATTGATTGTCATGATTGTTCTTCCTTTCTGCTCAATGAAGCCAGCTCACCTTTTAGCTTTTCCATTTCTCGTTCCAATTCTTTGAAACGATCGGAAATTGGATCTGGCAAATCTTGATGATTGAGATCACGATTGATTTTCTTTCCATTTTGAACGACGACTCGCCCAGGTATACCGACAACGGTGGAATGGTCGGGTACGTCCTTTAACACGACTGACCCTGCTCCAATCTTGGCTCCTTTTCCAACTGTAATGGAACCTAGCACCTTTGCACCTGTCGCAATGAGGGCATCATCTAAAATGGTCGGATGCCGCTTTCCCTTTTCTTTCCCTGTTCCCCCTAATGTCACGCCTTGGAAAACAGTGACGTTGTCTCCAATTTCACATGTTTCCCCGATCACGACGCCCATGCCGTGATCAATAAAGAACCGCCTGCCAATGGTTGCCGCCGGATGAATTTCCACCCCTGTGAAAAAACGGCTGACCTGAGAAATGATCCGCGCAATAAAGTACAGCTTCCGCTTATAAAATGCATGCGCAATACGGTGAGCCCAAATCGCATGAAGCCCTGAATAGGTTAGCACTACTTCAATATAGCTTCTAGCAGCAGGATCTTGATCAAACACAGTATCAATATCTTCTTTCAGCATTTTGAAAAACACATGCTCCCCCCGTTCTTCCCCATGAATCTCTCTTAGGACTTGCTCTCTTTTTTTGGACAAATAAAAAACGCCTCTGCCAAATGACAGAGACGTTTTGAAAACGCGGTTCCACTCTGTTTAGAAAGCCACTTATCTTGAAGCCTTCTCAACTTAATCCCATAACGGAGGGTACCGCCCTTGCATACTAACGTACGTGTTCCTCAAGGGTCTTGAGGGTGCATTTCCAACATCTGCCCATAAGTCTCTTTCAGCCGGTGGAGACTCTTTCTGTGATGGACGAGTACATTGTACTTCTCCCTCGCAACGATTTCCTTATATTTGTTTAATGCGGTTTAATACCGTTTCTTTACCTAGTAATTCAATACTTTGCGGAAGTTCTGGGCCATGCGTTTGTCCTGTGACAGCCACACGAATCGGCATGAATAGTTTCTTGCCTTTATGCCCTGTTTCTTTTTGTACCGCTTTAATGGCAGCCTTGATTTCATCAGGTGTGAAAGACTCAAGCTGTTCAAGCTGACCTGCAAAAGATGCCATGACTTCTGGTACTTGCTCCTCTGCTAGAACTTCCTTTGCCTCTTGATTATACTCAATTTGCTCCTTAAAGAACAACTCTGTCAACTCAACAATTTCTGCTCCGTAGCTTAATTGTTCGTGATACAGAGAAATAAGCTTGCGTACCCACGTGTTTTCTTCTTCAGTCAGCTGCTCACTTACCTTGCCTGCCTTTTGAAGATGCGGAAGTGTTAGTGCCACAACCTGATCAAGATCAAGTGCTTTCACGTATTGGTTGTTCACCCATTTTAGTTTATGCATATCGAATAGAGCTGGTGACTTAGAAAGTCGGTTCACATCAAAAATGTCGATGAATTGCTCTTTTGTAAACAGTTCTTCTTCGCCTACTGGAGACCATCCAAGTAATGCAATGAAGTTAAACAGGGCTTCAGGTAAATAGCCTAAATTCTTATATTGCTCGATGAATTGAATAATCGATTCATCACGTTTACTTAATTTCTTGCGGTTCTCGTTCACAATCAGCGTCATATGTCCGAATAGCGGAACATCCCAGCCAAATGCATGAAAAATCATGATTTGTTTAGGGGTATTTGAAATATGATCCTCTCCGCGAAGAACGTGAGTCATTTTCATCAAATGATCATCCACGGCAACTGCAAAGTTATAAGTTGGCGTGCCATCTTTCTTCACAATAACAAAGTCACCAATGCCGTCTGTTTCAAATGAAATATCACCTTTGACCATGTCGTCAAATTTGATGATTTCTCCTTTTGGTACTCGGAAGCGGATGCTTGGCTCTCTTCCTTCAGCAATCAGCTTGTCCTCTTCTTCTTTTGATAAATGACTGCATTTACCAGAATATCGAGGCATTTCGCTGCGGGCGATTTGTGCTTCACGCTCTGCCTCTAGCTCTTCTGCCGTACAATAGCACTTATACGCCAAGTCCTTCTCTAGCAGCTCATCATAATATTTTTTATAAATATCATTACGCTCTGATTGTCTGTAAGGACCGTAGCCGCCATCTTTATCAATGCTCTCATCCCAATCAATACCGAGCCATTGCAGGTGACGAAGCTGGCTTTCCTCCCCGCCCTCTACATTACGCTTTTGATCCGTATCCTCGATTCGAATAATAAATTTGCCGCCTTGGCTGCGTGCGAACAAATAGTTGAAAAGAGCCGTTCTAGCATTCCCAATATGTAAATGACCAGTTGGACTCGGTGCATAACGAACACGCACTTCATTTCCCATGAGTTTAACTTCCTTTCATCTGCATCATGTTGTCTGACACCAATTTTTTATAAACGTATTTTATCATCAAAACCCATTCTCATCAAAATGGATTTTACTTTTTCTGAAGAAGCACTGTTGCCTGAGAAGCAATTCCTTCGCCTCTTCCTGTAAATCCGAGTTTCTCTGTCGTTGTTGCTTTGACATTCACCTGTGTGACATCTGCCTCAAGCGCTTCTGCAATTTTCTCACACATTGGTTGAATGTAAGGTGCCATTTTTGGCTTTTGCGCCATGATGGTGCAGTCAATATTCACAAGTGTGTAGCCCTTTTCTTTCACAAGTGCCCACACATGCTGCAATAATTTAAAAGAATCTGCATCCTTAAACTCAGGGTCAGTGTCCGGGAAATGTCTGCCGATATCTCCTTCAGCAATCGCACCCAGGCAGGCATCTGCCACTGTATGAAGCAGTACGTCAGCGTCTGAATGACCTAGCAGTCCCTTTTCATAAGGGATGGTGACCCCGCCAATAATCAGAGGTCTCCCCTCTGTTAATTGATGTACATCAAAACCTTGTCCTATTCTCAACATGATCTAGTACCCTCTTTCCGCATCCATAATTGCCTTGGCAACCAATAAATCATCCGGTGTTGTCAGCTTAATATTGGTATAGTCTCCTTGGACAATATACACATTCTCACCCTGTAATTGTTCAACAAGACTGGCGTCGTCTGTTCCAAAGAAGCCTGTCCGCTCCGCATATTCATGCGCCTCTTTTAAAATAGAATGACGAAAAGCTTGTGGGGTCTGGACTGCCCACAAGCTCTGACGTTCAATGGTTTGTTCCACTTTGCCTTCTTGAACGCGTTTGATTGTGTCTTTCACTGGTACCGCTACAACTGCGGAGCCTTTTTCAATCGCTGCTTTAACGAGCAAGTCAATCTGTGTATGCTTAATAAAAGGCCTTGCTCCATCATGAACAAGCACGATGTCCGCATCTTTCACAGCCTTTAATCCTTCGTATACACTTTGCTGACGTTCTTCACCGCCAGTGACAAGTGAAACAGGCGTTTGAAAAGCGTGTACCTTGAGTAGCCTTTCAAAGTCTTGACGCTCCTCTTCATTGATCGCTAGGATCATGCGTTTGCATTGCGCATGAGCGTCAAACACCTTTAGTGTATGAATGATGACCGGCATTCTTTTCAGCTCAATAAAAAGCTTATTACGGCCGGCCTTCATTCGTTTCCCCTGCCCCGCAGCCGGAATAACTACTTCATAATACATGTTCGTTCTCCCTTTAGAGCGCCTTCTCCAGAAGTTTTGGCTTCGCAAAAATCATTCTTCCAGCAGCAGTCTGCAGCACACTTGTGACGAGCACGTCAATGTCTTTTCCAATGTAATTGCGTCCTTCTTCGACCACAATCATCGTACCGTCATCTAAGTAAGCAACACCTTGGTTATGCTCTTTTCCATCTTTGATGACCTGTACCTTCATTTCTTCCCCAGGCAGTACAACCGGTTTAACGGCATTGGCTAGATCATTGATGTTTAACACTGCTACTTTTTGAAGTTCGCATACTTTATTTAAATTAAAATCATTGGTCACAACAACACCTGAAGTTAATTTCGCCAGCTTCACAAGCTTGCTATCAACCTCTTGAATGTCTTCGAAGTCACCTTCGTAAATTTCAACTTTGATATCCAATTCTTTTTGAATACGATTTAAAATATCTAGACCTCTTCGGCCTCTATTTCTCTTTAATACATCTGAAGAGTCTGCAATATGCTGTAATTCCTCGAGTACAAATTGAGGAATGACCATGACGCCTTCTAAGAATCCAGTTTGACAAATATCTGCGATTCTTCCATCAATGATAACACTTGTGTCTAAAATTTTCAGCTTTTTATCTTCTATTTCAGGTTCATCATCAGCTGCTCCCTTTTTCTTTGTGACCTTTGCAGATCGGGAGAACAGCCCTATCATTTCATCCTTCTTCTTAAATCCTACCTGAAATCCAAGGTATCCTAAAAAGAAAGCCAGGAAAATCGGAATAATGGTACCAAAAATATGATATGGGATATTGTTTAGCGGGATCACGTTTACAATAAGATATGCTAGAATAAGTCCAAATACTAATCCGAAACTTCCAGATATAAGATCAGGAAGAGGCGCCTTCAATAGAGAATCCTCGATCCATTTCACCCAATTTACCACATAACCTGTGCACCATTTACCAATGATGAAGAACACAACGGCTCCTATTAGTGCTGATGAGTAAGCATTTGTTATGAAAGGTATGTCCTTTACATTTAAAAGCAGAAATAACTCTGGAATGATAAAAATCCCTACAACTGCACCCAAAATGATAAAAAACGCCTGAACGATTCTTTTTAACATACCTTCACCTCCTTTATTTTTCATCTGTCAATCCACCTTCATCTGACATTAATATATGTTTAAGTTTCCTATCATGAGCAACAGAAAACAAAACCATCATTAATATACCCATATTCATCCATTTTTAACCGTAATAGAGAAAAATTTCTCTTCTTAAAGCTGACGGTCAATGTAATGTTTTTCTTGTAACCTTTTTAATCCTTTTTTTATCTTTTTCGCTCTTACTTCTCCAATTCCTTCTACTTCATCCAATTCTTGTACATCCGCTTCCATAATTCGATCTAGCACACCGAATGCTTCAACCACATTTTCGACGATTGGCATTGGCAGTCTAGGGATTTTATGGAGCAATCTATATCCTCTTGTGTACACATATTCGTCAATATTTGTAGAAGCTGGATATCCAAGTAACTTGTACAGAATGGAATCATCTAAAAGCTCAAAGCTCGACATATCTTGAAGTTGTTTGAGCAGCACATACGGATCTTTGATCTTTTCTTTCACGTAATCTTTAATAAATAAAGCTGCTTCCTGCTCCATATCTGTAATCAATTCATTGACTTGCAGACGGATCAAGTGTCCCTCTGTTCCGAGCTCTTTGATATACATATTGATTTCATTTTTGATCCTGAGTACCATTTCGTAGCGGTGCAGCACGGATAATACATCACCAAAGGTCACAAGCTCTTCAAATTCTAGGGCGCTTAACGCAGAAATGGCGTGATCTAAAATCGTTTTATATTTCTCAAGTGTTTGAATGGCTTGATTGGCCTTTGTTAAAATAAAGCCAATATCTTTCAGCGTATAACGACGATTCCCTTGGTATAAGGTAATGACGTTCCTCCGTTCAGAAATGGCAATGATTAAGCAGCCTGTCTGCTTTGCTACACGTTCAGCCGTCCGGTGCCTCATGCCTGTTTCCGATGAATGAATGGTTGCATCTGGCATCAGCTGTGTATTCGCATACAAGATTTTTTGACCAGAATCGCTAAGAATAATGGCCCCGTCCATCTTCGCCAATTCATATAAATGTGCTGGGGAGAAGGCCGAATTAATGTGAAATCCTCCATCTACCACACTCTTTACTTTGTCATTATAACCAACAACAATGAGCCCGCCAGTATTGGCTCTCAGGACGTTTTCAATCCCTGCCCGCAGAGGTGTTCCTGGTGCCACAAACTGTACAATATCTAAGAGATCGAGTTCTCTCGCTCCTTTTTTCTCTTTTTCCATTTCTATGATCCCCCTAGTGAAATTCGAAGTGCCTCCGCTACATTTTCTACACCAACTAACTCAATCCCTCTCGGCTTTTTCCATCCGTCTATATTCGCCTGAGGAATAAACATTCGCTTAAATCCTAGTTTTGCAGCTTCCTGCACTCGCTGTTCAATTCTTGATACTCTTCTGACTTCTCCCGTCAGACCGACCTCTCCTATAAAGCAATCCGCTTGATGCGGCGCTGCATCTTTAAAGCTTGATGCAATACTGACGGCAATAGCTAAGTCAATCGCCGGTTCGTCAAGCTTCACACCGCCTGCGACCTTTAAATACGCATCTTGGTTTTGCAGCAGCAGCCCCACGCGTTTTTCTAAAACTGCCATGAGCAGCGATACTCGATTATGATCAAGGCCAGTGGCCATTCTTCGCGGATTCCCAAAGCTTGTCGGGGAAATTAATGCCTGTATCTCGACAAGTACAGGTCTTGTTCCTTCCATTGAGGCAACAACACACGAACCAGATACACCTGCCGACCGCTCTTCTAGAAAGATTTCTGATGGGTTTAATACTTCCGTGAGCCCTTCCTCTCTCATTTCAAAAATTCCCAATTCATTCGTTGAACCAAATCGGTTTTTGACCGCCCGTAAGATACGAAACGTATGATGACGCTCGCCTTCAAAATAAAGAACTGTGTCCACCATATGCTCTAAAAGGCGTGGACCTGCGATCGAGCCTTCTTTGGTCACGTGACCAACGATAAAAATAGGAATACCATTTGTCTTGGCAATCTTCATCAGCTGCGCTGTACATTCTCTAACTTGAGATACAGAGCCGGGAGCTGACGTGATATCGCTTTGGTAAACGGTTTGAATCGAATCCACCACAACAAAAGCAGGTTTCATCTCCTGTATAGCAGACGTTATATACTCCATATCGGTTTCAGCCAAAACATGTAAAGAGGCGCTTTCAATGCCAAGGCGGTCCGCTCTTAGCTTCGTTTGTTTAATGGACTCCTCACCAGATATGTATAACACATTCTGATTTTTGTCTGAGAGCTGTGCTGATACTTGTAATAATAATGTGGACTTCCCAATCCCAGGATCTCCGCCGATGAGAACAAGAGAACCTTTGACAATTCCACTTCCTAATACTCGGTTAAATTCTTCTAAATTTGTTTTAATTCGGGGTTCTTCGGATGTTTCAATTGCAGATATAGGTGAAGGTTTTTGAATGGTTTGAACAGAATGATTAAAAGCACTTCGACGGTTTGCCGGCTCTTTGCGAACGACCTCTTCTGTCATACTGTTCCACGTGCCGCAGCCTGGACATTTCCCCATCCATTTGGCTGACTCATAACCGCACGATTGGCATATAAATTTTGATTTTGTCTTAGCCATAGATTGAAGAATACAACTCCTTATACTGGTCAGAAAATAAGTAAAGGGAGGCATACACCTTACTGGTATGCCTCACACTTTTTTCTTACTATATTAGTTCGTAGCAGCCGTCGCTTTTACGACAATCTCTCCATCTTCCACATCTAATACGATATGTTGACCTTTTTCAATATTCCCCTTCAGAAGCTCTTCAGAAAGTCGATCTTCTACATGCTTTTGAATCGCTCTTCTTAACGGACGCGCACCGTACTCAAGATCTACTCCTTCGTCGGCAATCTTCGCTTTTGCTGCTTCCGTCAATTCAATTGATAGGTCTTGTTCTTTTAATCGTTTTGTCAATTGATCAGACATGAGAGACACGATCTCTTTGAGATGTTTCTTCTCAAGCGAGTGGAAGACAATGATTTCATCAATCCGGTTGATAAACTCAGGTCTAAACGCACGTTTCAACTCGCCCATCACTTTGCCTTTCATATCCTTGTAATTTTGACTTTCATCCTGCACGTTAAAGCCAACATATTTATTGCGCTTCAGCTCACTAGCTCCAACGTTTGATGTCATAATCAAAATCGTATTTCTAAAGTCAACGGTACGCCCTTTAGAATCAGTCAGACGACCATCTTCTAACACTTGCAGTAAGATATTAAATACATCTGGATGCGCCTTTTCAATCTCGTCTAAAAGAACGACAGAATAAGGTTTTCTTCTCACTTTTTCAGTCAGCTGTCCACCTTCATCATAGCCCACATAGCCTGGAGGTGACCCAACAAGTCTGGATGTAGAGTGCTTCTCCATGTATTCAGACATATCAATACGGATCATTGCTTCTTCATCACCGAAAATAGACTCAGCAAGTGCTCTTGCAAGCTCCGTTTTACCAACCCCTGTTGGACCTAAGAAGATAAAGGAGCCGATTGGGCGCTTCGGATCTTTCAGCCCAGCACGCGCACGTCTCACCGCTTTTGCTACAGCGACAACCGCTTCATCCTGTCCGATCACGCGAGAGTGGAGCAATTGTTCCATATTCAGAAGCTTATCTGTCTCCGTTTGAGCAATTTTCGAAACAGGCACTCCCGTCCAGCTGGAAACGACCATTGCGATATCATCTACAGATACCTCTGAATTCTCTTGTCCCTGCTTTTCTTTCCATGATTTCTTTGTAACTTCTACTTTTTCACGCAAACGCTGTTCTGTATCGCGAAGAGAAGCTGCTTTTTCAAATTCTTGACTTTGAACTGCCGCATCCTTTTCCTTGCGTACTTCATCCAGCTTTTGCTCTAATTCTTTTAGGTTAGGCGGTGTTGTGAACGAACGTAAACGGACTTTCGAACCTGCCTCATCAATTAAATCAATCGCCTTATCTGGAAGGAATCGGTCAGAAATATAACGGTCAGACAGCTTCACCGCCGCCTCAATCGCTTCATCTGTAATAGACACACGGTGATGTGCTTCATACCGGTCTCTAAGCCCTCTTAAGATTTGAATACTTTCATCAACAGACGGCTGATCTACTTGAATTGGCTGGAAACGTCGTTCAAGCGCAGCATCCTTTTCAATATATTTACGGTACTCATCTAACGTTGTCGCCCCAATACATTGAAGCTCTCCACGTGCTAGGGATGGCTTCAAGATATTAGACGCATCAATCGCGCCCTCTGCTCCACCAGCACCAATAAGTGTATGAAGCTCGTCGATAAAGAGAATGATATTTCCTGCCTGGCGAATTTCGTCCATCACTTTTTTCAAACGATCCTCGAATTCACCACGATATTTCGTACCAGCTACAACAGTTCCCATATCCAGAGTCATTACTCGTTTATCACGCAGGATTTCAGGCACTTCATTATGAATAATTTGCTGTGCAAGACCTTCTGCGATGGCTGTTTTACCAACACCAGGCTCACCAATCAGCACAGGGTTATTTTTTGTTCTTCTACTTAGGACCTCAATGACACGTTGAATTTCTTTGCTTCGGCCAATGACAGGGTCCAAGCTGTCCTCTTTTGCGATAGCTGTTAAATCTCTTGCCAGGCTATCTAGTGTTGGTGTATTCGCATTGCTATTAGAACCTGCTGCAGATGCACCTGTTTCATTGCTTCCAAGCAGCTGCAGGACTTGCTGGCGTGCTTTATTTAAGCTCACTCCGAGGTTATTTAAGACACGGGCAGCGACACCCTCTCCCTCACGAATAAGACCTAATAGAATATGTTCTGTCCCTACATAGGAATGACCTAGCTTTCTTGCTTCATCCATTGAAAGCTCAGTGACCTTCTTCGCTCTAGGCGTATAATGAGGAATAGCTTGAGACACCTCTTGCCCTCTTCCAATCAAGCTTTCGACTTCTTTTTGGATTTTATCTGAAACAAGGCCCAGTGCTTCTAACGCTTTGGCAGCGATGCCCTCACCTTCACGTACAAGGCCAAGTAAAATGTGCTCAGTACCAATATTCTTATGGCCTAGGCGAATGGCTTCTTCTTGTGCAAGTGCTAATACCTTTTGAGCTCTTTCAGTGAATCTTCCAAACATCATATCGTTTCATCCTCCTGTCCATTCCTATGCATTTCTAAGCGCAGCCTTTCTCTAATAATCGCTGCTCGTTTTATATCTCGTTCATTTGGCTCTAAGGCTCCTCCTGAATATTGTTGAAGGAAGCCGGGCTGAGTCAAAATCATGAGTTCATTCAGTATATTACTTGAAAGCCCCTTAATGATACCTAAATCAATTCCAAGCCGCACATCTGACAAACACTTCGCTGTTTCCTTTGATTCAATCATACGACAATTGGCCAAAATTCCTAAGGAACGGTACACTCTGTCCTCAAGTTCAATTTTAGATGTTTGATATAACGCTTTTCGTGCAGATCGCTCTTGTTCAATGAGCTGAGCGGTCACACTATTCAAGTCATCTACAATGTCTTCTTCTGATTGACCAAGTGTCATTTGATTTGAAATTTGAAAGATGTTCCCTATTGCTTCGCTGCCCTCACCATAAATTCCTCTGACCACAAGACCTAATTGATTAATGGCCGGAATAATCCGATTCATTTGTCTTGTGAGCGCTAATGCTGGTAAATGCATCATGACCGAAGCCCTAATACCTGTACCTACATTGGTCGGACAGCTTGTTAAGTATCCTCGCTTTTCAGAAAACGCGTAATCCACTTGCTCTTCAATCCAGTCATCTACCTGATTAGCCGCTTTTAGTGCATTGGCTAGCTGAAAACCTGGGAATAAGCACTGGATTCGAATATGGTCTTCTTCATTCAGCATCACACTGATTTCTTCATTTTCAGAAAGCAAACAGCCGCCAAATCTTGATTCAGCTAAATTGGGGCTGATCAAATGCTTTTCAACAAGTACCCTCTTTGCTAAAGGCTGCGTTTCATTCATTCGAATCAGAACAAAGTTTCCAATGTCCTTCACTTCCTGGCTAGCAAACTTTTGCTCGAATTGCTGGAGAACAGCTTCAGCTTCAGCTTGAGAAAACTGAGTTGGGAAACGAACATGCTCTAGATTGCGAGCTAGCCGGATACGACTGCTTAGAACAATGTCACTTTCTGGTCCTTTTTGTTTCATCCACTGACTAAGAGCGTCTTGAATAAAATGCTGGAGCGACATGACGTTAATCTCCCTCCCTCTGCTGAGATTGCTCATGCTCTAATGCACGAATTTGATCTCGAACTTCCGCTGCCTTTTCGAACTCTTCCTGTTCAATCAGCTGCTTCAGCTCTTGCTGCATTAACTCAAGTTTCCGGCGAACATGCAGGCTGCCGGCAATTCGTTTTGGTACTTTTCCATTATGGACTGTATTCCCACTATGGACTTTCCGTAAAACAGGGTTCAGATACTGATCAAATGTACGATAGCATTCTGCACAGCCAAATCGGCCTGTTTTTCTGAACTGCTGAAAGGTTAAGCCACACTTAGGACATTGATCCACTTCTTTCGCTTCTTGAAAAATAGACGAGCCCTTGTTCGCACTTGTGGTGAAGCTAGGATCAATATTCAATAAGCCTGATAATAGGTTGTGAATCGAGAAACCTTGGTTTCCACTCATAGCATATGAATCACTGTTTTCTTTTGCACATTGTTCACATATGTGCATTTCTTGTTTTTCTCCATTTATAACTTTCGTAAAGTGAAAAGTGGCTGGTCTCTCATTACATTCTTGACAAATCAATCTTTTCACCCGCTTTACTTTAATTTCAAAGCATTTAACATCGCTTTCATCATCCGAGCACGCAGTTCATCACGTTCAGGTAAATCAATATGCAATACAGAACGGTCCATGACACTAATCATCATCTTAGCTTCTCTTTCAGATAAAATGTTATTTTCAACAAGACGCATGATGATATGATCAGATGCAGCCTGTGATAAACGATGATATATTTGGGAAATAATATTGTTCAATAAGTCGACTTCATCATTCATTTTGACTTTAATGATGCGGATATAGCCACCGCCGCCACGCTTACTTTCAACGATATAGCCTCTCTCGCTCGTAAAGCGTGTATTGATAACATAGTTTATTTGTGAAGGTACGCATTGAAACTTATCTGCAATTTCATTGCGTTTAATTTCTAATATTTCTCGACCGTTCTGATCCAAGACTTCCTTCAAATACTGTTCGATGATATCAGAAATATTTTGTGCCACTCCGCCTCCTCCTCCATTGACTTTGACTATATTTGACTTTAATCTTACTATAAATTTTTTCGATCGATTTTTCAAGATAATCGCTCTACTAACAATATTATTTCCACATTTATATGGTGTCAAACCTCCCAAAAACACAAAAAAGACCAGTTCCGACTGGAACTGATCCTAATAGAAGCTTGGCGGCGTCCTACTCTCACAGGGGGAAACCCCCAACTACCATCGGCGCTGAAGAGCTTAACTTCCGTGTTCGGTATGGGAACGGGTGTGACCTCTTCGCTATCGCCACCAAACCTGATGGAGAGAATGTTCTCTCAAAACTAGATAACAATGTTCATGCTTCACATTAGAATATAGGTTAAGTCCTCGATCTATTAGTATCTGTCAGCTCCACGTGTCACCACGCTTCCACCTCAGACCTATCAACCTGATCATCTTTCAGGGATCTTACTTCCTTGCGGAATGGGAAATCTCATCTTGAGGGGGGCTTCATGCTTAGATGCTTTCAGCACTTATCCCGTCCGCACATAGCTACCCAGCGATGCCCTTGGCAGAACAACTGGTACACCAGCGGTGCGTCCATCCCGGTCCTCTCGTACTAAGGACAGCTCCTCTCAAATTTCCTGCGCCCGCGACGGATAGGGACCGAACTGTCTCACGACGTTCTGAACCCAGCTCGCGTACCGCTTTAATGGGCGAACAGCCCAACCCTTGGGACCGACTACAGCCCCAGGATGCGATGAGCCGACATCGAGGTGCCAAACCTCCCCGTCGATGTGGACTCTTGGGGGAGATAAGCCTGTTATCCCCGGGGTAGCTTTTATCCGTTGAGCGATGGCCCTTCCATGCGGAACCACCGGATCACTAAGCCCGACTTTCGTCCCTGCTCGACTTGTAGGTCTCGCAGTCAAGCTCCCTTGTGCCTTTACACTCTGCGAATGATTTCCAACCATTCTGAGGGAACCTTTGGGCGCCTCCGTTACATTTTAGGAGGCGACCGCCCCAGTCAAACTGCCCACCTGACACTGTCTCCCTGCCCGATAAGGGCAGCGGGTTAGAAGGTCAATACAGCCAGGGTAGTATCCCACCGATGCCTCCACCGAAGCTAGCGCTCCGGTTTCCAAGGCTCCTACCTATCCTGTACAAGCTGTACCAACATTCAATATCAGGCTGCAGTAAAGCTCCACGGGGTCTTTCCGTCCTGTCGCGGGTAACCTGCATCTTCACAGGTACTATAATTTCACCGAGTCTCTCGTTGAGACAGTGCCCAGATCGTTGCGCCTTTCGTGCGGGTCGGAACTTACCCGACAAGGAATTTCGCTACCTTAGGACCGTTATAGTTACGGCCGCCGTTTACTGGGGCTTCAATTCGCACCTTCGCTTACGCTAAGCGCTCCTCTTAACCTTCCAGCACCGGGCAGGCGTCAGCCCCTATACTTCGCCTTACGGCTTCGCAGAGACCTGTGTTTTTGCTAAACAGTCGCCTGGGCCTATTCACTGCGGCTTCTCGGGGCTTTAACACCCTAAGAAGCACCCCTTCTCCCGAAGTTACGGGGTCATTTTGCCGAGTTCCTTAACGAGAGTTCTCTCGATCACCTTAGGATTCTCTCCTCGCCTACCTGTGTCGGTTTGCGGTACGGGCACCTCTCACCTCGCTAGAGGCTTTTCTTGGCAGTGTGGAATCAGGAACTTCGCTACTAAATTTCGCTCGCCATCACAGCTCAGCCTTTACGGGAAACGGATTTGCCTATTTCCCAGCCTAACTGCTTGGACGCGGATATCCAATACCGCGCTTACCCTATCCTCCTGCGTCCCCCCATTGCTCAAATGGTGAGGAGGTGGTACAGGAATATCAACCTGTTGTCCATCGCCTACGCCTTTCGGCCTCGGCTTAGGTCCCGACTAACCCTGAGCGGACGAGCCTTCCTCAGGAAACCTTAGGCATTCGGTGGACGGGATTCTCACCCGTCTTTCGCTACTCATACCGGCATTCTCACTTCTAAGCGCTCCACCAGTCCTTCCGGTCTGGCTTCACAGCCCTTAGAACGCTCTCCTACCACTGTTCGTAAGAACAGTCCGCAGCTTCGGTGATACGTTTAGCCCCGGTACATTTTCGGCGCAGAGTCACTCGACCAGTGAGCTATTACGCACTCTTTAAATGGTGGCTGCTTCTAAGCCAACATCCTGGTTGTCTAAGCAACTCCACATCCTTTTCCACTTAACGTATACTTTGGGACCTTAGCTGGCGGTCTGGGCTGTTTCCCTTTCGACTACGGATCTTATCACTCGCAGTCTGACTCCCAAGGATAAGTCATCGGCATTCGGAGTTTGACTGAATTCGGTAACCCGGTAGGGGCCCCTAGTCCAATCAGTGCTCTACCTCCGAGACTCTTACCTTGAGGCTAGCCCTAAAGCTATTTCGGAGAGAACCAGCTATCTCCAGGTTCGATTGGCATTTCACCCCTACCCACACCTCATCCCCGCACTTTTCAACGTGCGTGGGTTCGGGCCTCCATTCAGTGTTACCTGAACTTCACCCTGGACATGGGTAGATCACCTGGTTTCGGGTCTACGACCACGTACTCATGCGCCCTATTCAGACTCGCTTTCGCTGCGGCTCCGCATCTTCTGCTTAACCTTGCACGGGATCGTAACTCGCCGGTTCATTCTACAAAAGGCACGCCATCACCCGTTAACGGGCTCTGACTACTTGTAGGCACACGGTTTCAGGATCTATTTCACTCCCCTTCCGGGGTGCTTTTCACCTTTCCCTCACGGTACTGGTTCACTATCGGTCACTAGGGAGTATTTAGCCTTGGGAGATGGTCCTCCCGGATTCCGACGGAATTTCACGTGTTCCGCCGTACTCAGGATCCACTCTGGAGAGAACGACATTTCAGTTACAGGGCTGTTACCTTCTTTGGCGGGCCTTTCCAGACCTCTTCGCTTATATCATTCCTTTGTAACTCCGTATAGAGTGTCCTACAACCCCAAGAGGCAAGCCTCTTGGTTTGGGCTGTTCCCGTTTCGCTCGCCGCTACTCAGGGAATCGCATTTGCTTTCTCTTCCTCCGGGTACTTAGATGTTTCAGTTCCCCGGGTATGCCTTCTCATACTCTATGTATTCAAGTATGGATACTACTCCATTACGAGCAGTGGGTTTCCCCATTCGGAAATCTCCGGATCAAAGCTTGCTTACAGCTCCCCGAAGCATATCGGTGTTCGTCCCGTCCTTCATCGGCTCCTAGTGCCAAGGCATCCACCGTGCGCCCTTTCTAACTTAACCATTTCTTACTTTAGAAAGAATCACTATGTGTGATGAACTTTGCATTGCATTCAATGTGAATGTATTACTTATTGTTATCTAGTTTTCAAAGAACAATCCTGTCTCGCTAGAGACATGTTTTGAAGGAATGATCCTTCAAAACTAAACAAGACGAAAACGTACGCTGCTCCATATATCCTTAGAAAGGAGGTGATCCAGCCGCACCTTCCGATACGGCTACCTTGTTACGACTTCACCCCAATCATCTGCCCCACCTTCGGCGGCTGGCTCCATAAAGGTTACCTCACCGACTTCGGGTGTTGCAAACTCTCGTGGTGTGACGGGCGGTGTGTACAAGGCCCGGGAACGTATTCACCGCGGCATGCTGATCCGCGATTACTAGCGATTCCAGCTTCACGCAGTCGAGTTGCAGACTGCGATCCGAACTGAGAACAGATTTATGGGATTGGCTAAACCTTGCGGTCTTGCAGCCCTTTGTTCTGTCCATTGTAGCACGTGTGTAGCCCAGGTCATAAGGGGCATGATGATTTGACGTCATCCCCACCTTCCTCCGGTTTGTCACCGGCAGTCACCTTAGAGTGCCCAACTGAATGCTGGCAACTAAGATCAAGGGTTGCGCTCGTTGCGGGACTTAACCCAACATCTCACGACACGAGCTGACGACAACCATGCACCACCTGTCACTCTGTCCCCGAAGGGAAAGCCCTATCTCTAGGGTTGTCAGAGGATGTCAAGACCTGGTAAGGTTCTTCGCGTTGCTTCGAATTAAACCACATGCTCCACCGCTTGTGCGGGCCCCCGTCAATTCCTTTGAGTTTCAGTCTTGCGACCGTACTCCCCAGGCGGAGTGCTTAATGCGTTAGCTGCAGCACTAAGGGGCGGAAACCCCCTAACACTTAGCACTCATCGTTTACGGCGTGGACTACCAGGGTATCTAATCCTGTTCGCTCCCCACGCTTTCGCTCCTCAGCGTCAGTTACAGACCAGAGAGTCGCCTTCGCCACTGGTGTTCCTCCACATCTCTACGCATTTCACCGCTACACGTGGAATTCCACTCTCCTCTTCTGCACTCAAGTTTCCCAGTTTCCAATGACCCTCCCCGGTTGAGCCGGGGGCTTTCACATCAGACTTAAGAAACCGCCTGCGAGCCCTTTACGCCCAATAATTCCGGACAACGCTTGCCACCTACGTATTACCGCGGCTGCTGGCACGTAGTTAGCCGTGGCTTTCTGGTTAGGTACCGTCAAGGTGCGAGCAGTTACTCTCGCACTTGTTCTTCCCTAACAACAGAGCTTTACGATCCGAAAACCTTCATCACTCACGCGGCGTTGCTCCGTCAGACTTTCGTCCATTGCGGAAGATTCCCTACTGCTGCCTCCCGTAGGAGTCTGGGCCGTGTCTCAGTCCCAGTGTGGCCGATCACCCTCTCAGGTCGGCTACGCATCGTCGCCTTGGTGAGCCATTACCCCACCAACTAGCTAATGCGCCGCGGGTCCATCTGTAAGTGACAGCCGAAACCGTCTTTCATCCTTGAACCATGCGGTTCAAGGAACTATCCGGTATTAGCTCCGGTTTCCCGGAGTTATCCCAGTCTTACAGGCAGGTTACCCACGTGTTACTCACCCGTCCGCCGCTAACATCCGGGAGCAAGCTCCCTTCTGTCCGCTCGACTTGCATGTATTAGGCACGCCGCCAGCGTTCGTCCTGAGCCAGGATCAAACTCTCCGAAAAAGTACAAAACCGAAGTTTTGCTTTTCGCCAGTTTGACTGACTACCTATGAAGTTTCATAGGATTTTTTTATAAAAACTCGAATTAACAGGTACGTTTTGTCTTGTTTAGTTTTCAAAGATCATATTGGTGGAGCCTAGCGGGATCGAACCGCTGACCTCCTGCGTGCAAGGCAGGCGCTCTCCCAGCTGAGCTAAGGCCCCATAAAAGATGGTCGGGAAGACAGGATTCGAACCTGCGACCCCTTGGTCCCAAACCAAGTGCTCTACCAAGCTGAGCTACTTCCCGATCTTAATGGCGCGCCCGAGAGGAGTCGAACCCCTAACCTTTTGATCCGTAGTCAAACGCTCTATCCAATTGAGCTACGGGCGCTTATTTATAATGCCGAGGGCCGGACTTGAACCGGCACGGTAGTCACCTACCGCAGGATTTTAAGTCCTGTGTGTCTGCCAATTCCACCACCCCGGCGTGGATGGTATAAGCGGAAGACGGGATTCGAACCCGCGACCCCCACCTTGGCAAGGTGGTGTTCTACCACTGAACTACTTCCGCATTACAGGATTTCTTTATTTTATTTGGCAATGCGGGTGAAGGGACTTGAACCCCCACGTCATAAAGACACTAGATCCTAAGTCTAGCGCGTCTGCCAATTCCGCCACACCCGCATGAAACATGGTGAGCCATGAAGGACTCGAACCTTCGACCCTCTGATTAAAAGTCAGATGCTCTACCAACTGAGCTAATGGCTCGCTTTAAAAGCGACTTGTCTATCTTACCATATGAAAGTGGTGCCGGCAAGAGGACTTGAACCCCCAACCTACTGATTACAAGTCAGTTGCTCTACCAGTTGAGCTACACCGGCTTTATCTATCCTAACATTATGTAAGAATAAATATGGTGGAGGATGACGGGCTCGAACCGCCGACCCTCTGCTTGTAAGGCAGATGCTCTCCCAGCTGAGCTAATCCTCCATATTGTGTCGTTTCGAAGTGTCTCTCGATCTGACAAATAGTATTATATAACGATAAGATATTGTTTGTAAAGACTTTTTTAAAATAATTTTTGAATTTATTTTAAAGCTGTTTTTTCACCTTTTCGTTAAGGCACCTAAAGAAGTTTACCACTTGTCTCATCATTTTAAAAGCCTTTTTTTCATTTTTTTATGTTTTTTTGTTAAAAAGAGCGCTTATATGGCTCTATCATTGCAAAAACAGCAATTTCGAAGCTTTCATATCCTTGTTTTATTTCATATATCTCTGGATAAAAAACATCCAAAAAAGAAATTCTATTATTATTTTATTTTTCTGAGAAATCTTTTTTGCCTAAAAAAGTGTAAAAATAATTACTGGTCTTTACTATTTTTCAACAAATCGTTTCACATTAATTTTTCTGCTGCTTCAAACACTCAACAGTCTTATCATCGATATAAAGTTTTACCAGGAGAATTAATATTAGTATTGTTTCTTTCTCCTTTTAAGTTAAAAATTTAGCAATAGCTGACTATCCCCTTTGGGGTGAGGGTGCCTTTCTATCTCGTGACCCTATACATCACCTCTTTACATCTATTTAGTCCAAGGAGAGGTTTTCTTATGCTTTTAGTGTTGACTCTTGATAATTTGAACTGCTGGTTCATATGATGACTGAAATGTTAAATTGAAGGAAAGTAAAGTTTGATTTATTTAGCAATCAACGAGGAAACAACGTATTTTTACTTTACGAACCTATTATATAGAAGCAAGTCATTCAAAAACACAAAAAAGACCAGTTCCGACTGGAACTGATCCTAATAGAAGCTTGGCGGCGTCCTACTCTCACAGGGGGAAACCCCCAACTACCATCGGCGCTGAAGAGCTTAACTTCCGTGTTCGGTATGGGAACGGGTGTGACCTCTTCGCTATCGCCACCAAACCTGATGGAGAGAATGTTCTCTCAAAACTAGATAACAATGTTCATGCTTCACATTAGAATATAGGTTAAGTCCTCGATCTATTAGTATCTGTCAGCTCCACGTGTCACCACGCTTCCACCTCAGACCTATCAACCTGATCATCTTTCAGGGATCTTACTTCCTTGCGGAATGGGAAATCTCATCTTGAGGGGGGCTTCATGCTTAGATGCTTTCAGCACTTATCCCGTCCGCACATAGCTACCCAGCGATGCCCTTGGCAGAACAACTGGTACACCAGCGGTGCGTCCATCCCGGTCCTCTCGTACTAAGGACAGCTCCTCTCAAATTTCCTGCGCCCGCGACGGATAGGGACCGAACTGTCTCACGACGTTCTGAACCCAGCTCGCGTACCGCTTTAATGGGCGAACAGCCCAACCCTTGGGACCGACTACAGCCCCAGGATGCGATGAGCCGACATCGAGGTGCCAAACCTCCCCGTCGATGTGGACTCTTGGGGGAGATAAGCCTGTTATCCCCGGGGTAGCTTTTATCCGTTGAGCGATGGCCCTTCCATGCGGAACCACCGGATCACTAAGCCCGACTTTCGTCCCTGCTCGACTTGTAGGTCTCGCAGTCAAGCTCCCTTGTGCCTTTACACTCTGCGAATGATTTCCAACCATTCTGAGGGAACCTTTGGGCGCCTCCGTTACATTTTAGGAGGCGACCGCCCCAGTCAAACTGCCCACCTGACACTGTCTCCCTGCCCGATAAGGGCAGCGGGTTAGAAGGTCAATACAGCCAGGGTAGTATCCCACCGATGCCTCCACCGAAGCTAGCGCTCCGGTTTCCAAGGCTCCTACCTATCCTGTACAAGCTGTACCAACATTCAATATCAGGCTGCAGTAAAGCTCCACGGGGTCTTTCCGTCCTGTCGCGGGTAACCTGCATCTTCACAGGTACTATAATTTCACCGAGTCTCTCGTTGAGACAGTGCCCAGATCGTTGCGCCTTTCGTGCGGGTCGGAACTTACCCGACAAGGAATTTCGCTACCTTAGGACCGTTATAGTTACGGCCGCCGTTTACTGGGGCTTCAATTCGCACCTTCGCTTACGCTAAGCGCTCCTCTTAACCTTCCAGCACCGGGCAGGCGTCAGCCCCTATACTTCGCCTTACGGCTTCGCAGAGACCTGTGTTTTTGCTAAACAGTCGCCTGGGCCTATTCACTGCGGCTTCTCGGGGCTTTAACACCCTAAGAAGCACCCCTTCTCCCGAAGTTACGGGGTCATTTTGCCGAGTTCCTTAACGAGAGTTCTCTCGATCACCTTAGGATTCTCTCCTCGCCTACCTGTGTCGGTTTGCGGTACGGGCACCTCTCACCTCGCTAGAGGCTTTTCTTGGCAGTGTGGAATCAGGAACTTCGCTACTAAATTTCGCTCGCCATCACAGCTCAGCCTTTACGGGAAACGGATTTGCCTATTTCCCAGCCTAACTGCTTGGACGCGGATATCCAATACCGCGCTTACCCTATCCTCCTGCGTCCCCCCATTGCTCAAATGGTGAGGAGGTGGTACAGGAATATCAACCTGTTGTCCATCGCCTACGCCTTTCGGCCTCGGCTTAGGTCCCGACTAACCCTGAGCGGACGAGCCTTCCTCAGGAAACCTTAGGCATTCGGTGGACGGGATTCTCACCCGTCTTTCGCTACTCATACCGGCATTCTCACTTCTAAGCGCTCCACCAGTCCTTCCGGTCTGGCTTCACAGCCCTTAGAACGCTCTCCTACCACTGTTCGTAAGAACAGTCCGCAGCTTCGGTGATACGTTTAGCCCCGGTACATTTTCGGCGCAGAGTCACTCGACCAGTGAGCTATTACGCACTCTTTAAATGGTGGCTGCTTCTAAGCCAACATCCTGGTTGTCTAAGCAACTCCACATCCTTTTCCACTTAACGTATACTTTGGGACCTTAGCTGGCGGTCTGGGCTGTTTCCCTTTCGACTACGGATCTTATCACTCGCAGTCTGACTCCCAAGGATAAGTCATCGGCATTCGGAGTTTGACTGAATTCGGTAACCCGGTAGGGGCCCCTAGTCCAATCAGTGCTCTACCTCCGAGACTCTTACCTTGAGGCTAGCCCTAAAGCTATTTCGGAGAGAACCAGCTATCTCCAGGTTCGATTGGCATTTCACCCCTACCCACACCTCATCCCCGCACTTTTCAACGTGCGTGGGTTCGGGCCTCCATTCAGTGTTACCTGAACTTCACCCTGGACATGGGTAGATCACCTGGTTTCGGGTCTACGACCACGTACTCATGCGCCCTATTCAGACTCGCTTTCGCTGCGGCTCCGCATCTTCTGCTTAACCTTGCACGGGATCGTAACTCGCCGGTTCATTCTACAAAAGGCACGCCATCACCCGTTAACGGGCTCTGACTACTTGTAGGCACACGGTTTCAGGATCTATTTCACTCCCCTTCCGGGGTGCTTTTCACCTTTCCCTCACGGTACTGGTTCACTATCGGTCACTAGGGAGTATTTAGCCTTGGGAGATGGTCCTCCCGGATTCCGACGGAATTTCACGTGTTCCGCCGTACTCAGGATCCACTCTGGAGAGAACGACATTTCAGTTACAGGGCTGTTACCTTCTTTGGCGGGCCTTTCCAGACCTCTTCGCTTATATCATTCCTTTGTAACTCCGTATAGAGTGTCCTACAACCCCAAGAGGCAAGCCTCTTGGTTTGGGCTGTTCCCGTTTCGCTCGCCGCTACTCAGGGAATCGCATTTGCTTTCTCTTCCTCCGGGTACTTAGATGTTTCAGTTCCCCGGGTATGCCTTCTCATACTCTATGTATTCAAGTATGGATACTACTCCATTACGAGCAGTGGGTTTCCCCATTCGGAAATCTCCGGATCAAAGCTTGCTTACAGCTCCCCGAAGCATATCGGTGTTCGTCCCGTCCTTCATCGGCTCCTAGTGCCAAGGCATCCACCGTGCGCCCTTTCTAACTTAACCATTTCTTACTTTAGAAAGAATCACTATGTGTGATGAACTTTGCATTGCATTCAATGTGAATGTATTACTTATTGTTATCTAGTTTTCAAAGAACAATCCTGTCTCGCTAGAGACATGTTTTGAAGGAATGATCCTTCAAAACTAAACAAGACGAAAACGTACGCTGCTCCATATATCCTTAGAAAGGAGGTGATCCAGCCGCACCTTCCGATACGGCTACCTTGTTACGACTTCACCCCAATCATCTGCCCCACCTTCGGCGGCTGGCTCCATAAAGGTTACCTCACCGACTTCGGGTGTTGCAAACTCTCGTGGTGTGACGGGCGGTGTGTACAAGGCCCGGGAACGTATTCACCGCGGCATGCTGATCCGCGATTACTAGCGATTCCAGCTTCACGCAGTCGAGTTGCAGACTGCGATCCGAACTGAGAACAGATTTATGGGATTGGCTAAACCTTGCGGTCTTGCAGCCCTTTGTTCTGTCCATTGTAGCACGTGTGTAGCCCAGGTCATAAGGGGCATGATGATTTGACGTCATCCCCACCTTCCTCCGGTTTGTCACCGGCAGTCACCTTAGAGTGCCCAACTGAATGCTGGCAACTAAGATCAAGGGTTGCGCTCGTTGCGGGACTTAACCCAACATCTCACGACACGAGCTGACGACAACCATGCACCACCTGTCACTCTGTCCCCGAAGGGAAAGCCCTATCTCTAGGGTTGTCAGAGGATGTCAAGACCTGGTAAGGTTCTTCGCGTTGCTTCGAATTAAACCACATGCTCCACCGCTTGTGCGGGCCCCCGTCAATTCCTTTGAGTTTCAGTCTTGCGACCGTACTCCCCAGGCGGAGTGCTTAATGCGTTAGCTGCAGCACTAAGGGGCGGAAACCCCCTAACACTTAGCACTCATCGTTTACGGCGTGGACTACCAGGGTATCTAATCCTGTTCGCTCCCCACGCTTTCGCTCCTCAGCGTCAGTTACAGACCAGAGAGTCGCCTTCGCCACTGGTGTTCCTCCACATCTCTACGCATTTCACCGCTACACGTGGAATTCCACTCTCCTCTTCTGCACTCAAGTTTCCCAGTTTCCAATGACCCTCCCCGGTTGAGCCGGGGGCTTTCACATCAGACTTAAGAAACCGCCTGCGAGCCCTTTACGCCCAATAATTCCGGACAACGCTTGCCACCTACGTATTACCGCGGCTGCTGGCACGTAGTTAGCCGTGGCTTTCTGGTTAGGTACCGTCAAGGTGCGAGCAGTTACTCTCGCACTTGTTCTTCCCTAACAACAGAGCTTTACGATCCGAAAACCTTCATCACTCACGCGGCGTTGCTCCGTCAGACTTTCGTCCATTGCGGAAGATTCCCTACTGCTGCCTCCCGTAGGAGTCTGGGCCGTGTCTCAGTCCCAGTGTGGCCGATCACCCTCTCAGGTCGGCTACGCATCGTCGCCTTGGTGAGCCATTACCCCACCAACTAGCTAATGCGCCGCGGGTCCATCTGTAAGTGACAGCCGAAACCGTCTTTCATCCTTGAACCATGCGGTTCAAGGAACTATCCGGTATTAGCTCCGGTTTCCCGGAGTTATCCCAGTCTTACAGGCAGGTTACCCACGTGTTACTCACCCGTCCGCCGCTAACATCCGGGAGCAAGCTCCCTTCTGTCCGCTCGACTTGCATGTATTAGGCACGCCGCCAGCGTTCGTCCTGAGCCAGGATCAAACTCTCCGAAAAAATACAAAACCGAAGTTTTGCTTTTCGCCAGTTTGACTGACTACCTATGAAGTTTCATAGGATTTTTTTATAAAAACTCGAATTAACAGGTACGTTTTGTCTTGTTTAGTTTTCAAAGATCATTTTCGTTATCGCTCGTAAGCGACTTTAATATCTTAACATTTTGCGTCAGTTAAAGTCAAGAACTTTTTTCAATTTCTTTTTTTAACCTCGTTGCTGTTTTGCGGCAACGAATAATAATATACCATCTGGATTCTTTCCTTGCAATAGTTTTTTTAAAAAAAGTTTCATTTTATGAAAAATAAAAAGCGCCATAGATAAAATGGCGCTTTGATTGATGTATTAGCGGTTTCTCATTTGTGGGAAAAGCAGTACATCTCTGATTGATGGAGAATTTGTTAAAAGCATGATTAATCGGTCGATCCCGATTCCTAAACCACCTGTTGGAGGCATGCCGTATTCTAATGCTTCAACAAAATCGTCATCCATTAGATGTGCTTCGTCATTTCCTTCTTCACGTTCTTTTAATTGAGCTTCAAATCGTTCTCTTTGATCGATTGGATCGTTTAGCTCTGTGAATGCATTTGCGTGCTCACGGCGTACGATAAACAACTCAAAACGATCTGTGAAGCGAGGATCTTCAGGATTTTTCTTAGCTAATGGAGAAATCTCCACTGGATGTCCGTAAATGAATGTAGGCTGAACCAATGTTTCTTCTACTTTTTGCTCGAAGAACTCATTGATAATATGACCTACTGTCATATTTTTCGTGATTTCAACACCATGATCAGCAGCATGCTGTTTTGCTTCTTCTACAGACATCTCCTGCCAGAAGTCTACACCTGTTGCTTCTTTGACCGCTTCAACCATATGCAGTCTCTTCCATTCAGGTTTGAGATCAATTTCATCTTCTCCATATTGAATGGTTGTTGTTCCCAGCACCTCTTGGGCAATATGAGCAATTAAGTTTTCAGTCAGATTCATGATATCTTTGTAGTCTGCGTATGCTTCATACAGCTCAATCATAGTGAATTCTGGGTTATGACGAGTCGATACCCCTTCATTACGGAATACGCGGCCAATCTCGTATACTTTCTCTAGACCACCGACAATTAGGCGTTTTAAGTGCAGCTCGATCGCAATACGCATATAAAGCGGCATATCAAGTGCATTGTGATGAGTAATGAAAGGACGTGCTGATGCACCACCAGGAATGCTGTGCATTGTTGGTGTTTCAACTTCTAAGTATCCTTTAGAATCTAAGTATCTTCTCATGGATTGAATGATTTTGCTTCGCATAATAAACGTCTGCTTACTTTCTGGATTTACAATGAGGTCCAGGTAGCGCTGACGATAGCGTTGTTCAACATCTTTTAATCCATGATATTTATCAGGAAGCGGGCGAAGTGCTTTTGTCAGAACCTCAAAGCTAGTCGCTTTAATAGAAAGTTCTCCTACATTAGTTTTAAAAACAGTTCCTGTTACACCAATGATATCGCCTAGGTCTGAGCTTTTGAATAATTCATAAGCTTCTTCCCCTACACTATCTTTACGAACATAGATTTGAATTTGTCCTTCTAGGTCTTGAATATGCGCAAAGCCAGCTTTTCCTTTTCCGCGCTTTGTCATCATACGACCAGCGATTGTTACTTGAGCCGCTTTTCCTTCTAAGTCTTCTTTAGAAAACTCGTCATATTCAGCGATAATTTGCGCAGATTGATGAGAACGGTCATATCGTTCACCGAATGGATCGATACCCTCTTCTCTCATTTTATTCATTTTGTCACGTCTGACCTGGAATTGGTCATTTAATTCTTCGTTATTAAGCCCTTCATTACTCATTTATATCACTCCAATAATGTATTTTGCAGAGAAAAGCAGAAAAACTGCCAGTACATGCACTAGCAGTGAGCTACAAAAAGAAAGATAGTCTTATCCTACTTTTATACTTTGAAGCTCTTTTGCCTCGGCTTCGATCGTAAAGTCATCAAGAACTTGTACAAGCTCCGCTCTCGTTTCACTTTGATTGATTTGGTTTCTTACGTCAGCGTTGCCGCGGACCCCTTTTAAGTACCATGCTGCATGCTTTCTCATTTCTCTAACAGCGACATGCTCGCCTTTCAGGTCAATGAGTCTGTCTAAGTGAAGTTTGCACACTGACATTTTCTCACGCACGTTTGGCTCTTCTTTCAGTTCACCCGTTTCTAAATAATGAACCGTTCGATAAATCATCCACGGGTTTCCAAGTGCGGCTCTTCCGATCATAACAGCGTCCACACCTGTTTCATCAAGCATACGTTTTGCATCTTGAGGGGTTTTGACATCGCCATTGCCGATGACAGGAATTGATACAGATTGTTTAACCTCTTTTATAATATCCCAATTCGCTGTTCCTTCGTACATTTGCACGCGTGTCCGTCCGTGAAGCGCAACCGCTTGTCCACCAGCTCGTTCAACAGCACGGGCATTGTCGATAGCAAAGATATGGTCTTCATCCCAGCCCATTCTCATTTTCACAGTAACTGGTTTGTCTACAGCTTCTACGACAGCAGAGACCATTTCATAAATCTTGTTTGGATCAAGGAGCCATTTCGCTCCTGCATCACATTTCGTAATCTTTGGTACAGGACAGCCCATGTTAATATCAATAATATCAGCTGTGGTATTCTGGTCTACGAACTTTGCCGCTTCGACGAGTGTGTCTTTTTCCCCTCCAAATATCTGAAGGCTCAAAGGCTTTTCCCGTTCATCAATGTATAGCATACCCATTGTTCTCGCGTTGTTGATCAGGATCGCTTTGTCACTGACCATTTCAGCGCAGACTAAGCCCGCTCCAAACTCTTTCACCGTCAGTCTGAAGGCAGAGTTGCACACACCAGCCATTGGTGCGAGCACTACTTTGTTTTTAATCTCGATATCCCCGATTTTAAACATTTTTCCCCCTCCTTTCTTCTTCAAGAATTGGCGAAAGTTCTTCCACCGTTATATTTAAAGCATCTGCTATTTGACCAACCAATTGGTTTGTTGGTAATCGATTGCCTCGCTCAATTTCTCCTAAGACAGAGACAGAGATGCCTAGTCTTTTCGCGAACCCTTCCTGAGTATACCCTTTTAGCTTTCGGTATGCACGAATTCTTCTACCCCACATGTCTTTTTCCATATGCTTACACCTTCTTGGTCTGTTACGGCATTTATTTGTACTTCGCCGATTTCTGGGCAAATCTCACTCATCGGGACAAGAACGAATAAACGTTCGTACATTCTGGGATGCGGCACTACAAGTTGTTCTGTTTCAATATTTTCACGATTATAAAGTAAAATGTCAAGGTCAGCCGTTCGCGGTCCCCATCTCACTTCTCTTGTTCTGCCTAACTCCTGCTCGATTTTCTGAGTAAGAGACAGTAGTTCCTCCGGACGAAGTGAAGTGGTAATTTTCACGGCCATGTTTAAAAAGTCATCTTGGTTTTCATAGCCTACAGGTGCTGTTTCATATATCGATGAGATTAATTCCACTTGAACCTCTGGATGTTCATGCAGTTTTTTGACGGCTTCTTTTAAATAGGTTTCTTTTTTACCTATGTTTGAGCCTAATGCGATGTATGCTGTATTGTTCATGTGCGCGATCTCGTCATTTCAATTGCAACGGACTGATAATGTCCTGGAATTGGGGGATCTGGTTTGATCACCTTCACTGTACATTCCTGAACTGTCGGAAAGTCCTTTAACACTTGGTTTGCAATTCTTTCTGTCAGTGTTTCAACAAGATTGACCGGCTCGCCTTCTACAATGCTTTTGCAGATTTGGTAAAGCTCTGCATAGTTGATGGTCTCATTGAGGTCATCAGTTTGTCCGGCTTTACTTAAATCAAGTGAAGCTGTTAAGTCCACGCGGAATCGCTGCCCTAATTTATTTTCTTCTGCAAATACACCGTGGTACCCGTAAAATTCCATTCCGTTTACATATACTTTATCGATGATAAGCGCCTCCCTTATTCAGCATGGCATCCATCATTTTTGCCATTCTTGCTATTTCTTTTACATCATGTACACGGACCATCGCACTGCCCTTTTGAATCCCAAGGCAGACCGTCGCACCTGTTCCTTCAGTACGTTCTTCAGGCGGCAGGTCTAAGACAGCACCAATGAATCGTTTTCGAGATGTAGCCAGCAGCAGTGGATACCCAAGGTGACAAAAATGTTCGAGTTCATTCATGACCTTCAGGTTGTCCTCTTTATTTTTCGCAAATCCTACACCTGGATCTAATATGATCATGTCATCACGGACACCCGCTTGCTGGGCAATTTGGACACTTTCTTTCAAATCGGCGATCATATCTGAAATCAGATGTGTGTAGTTTCGTTCTGGTCGATTGTGCATTAAAATGATTGGGACATTGTGCTTCGCCGCCACATGTGCCATTTTGGGATCTGCCTTCGCTCCCCATACATCATTAATGATAGAGGCTCCAGCTTTCACCGCTTCATCTGCAACACGGGCTTTATACGTATCAATAGAAATAGGTATATCTAATTCTTTTGTGATTTTCTCAATGACAGGAATGACCCTTGAAAGCTCCTCTTGTTCTGAGACAAGTGCCGCTCCCGGGCGAGTCGATTCTCCGCCAATATCAATAATATGCGCCCCGTCTTCTATCAGCTGCGCTGCATGAGCCAGCGCTTTATCTACTTGATTAAACTTTCCTCCATCTGAAAAAGAGTCAGGCGTGACATTTAAAATGCCCATGACCAATGTCTTTTCTTCATAGCTAAGGGTGTGATGCTTGGCCTGAATGATTTTAGGCTGTTTTATCAATTGTTGTGTCATTGTGTCCACCTACTCTTTATGGTCTTGACGTTCTTTTGTGTATTGCATTCTTAACTTTGTTGAGATGGTCCGGCTGTTTTTGAGCAAGTGGATGTCTCCTATACACCCGAAAGGCACAACTCCCTGAACAGAATTGGTCATCCATGCCTCATCAGCTGAGAGCAAATGTGAGACTGGGTATCGTCCTTCCTTTAGCGAGACCCCCATCGCGTGGAGCGTTTCCATACAGTATCGACGAGTGACCCCATTTAAAATGCCTGTATCAAGTGACGGTGTATAGACCACATCATCTTTTCGCCAAAATATATTCGAGGTAATGCCTTCTGCCACATCATCTTCTTTTGTTAAAAAGATGCCTTCTAACGCCGGGTCGTTCCCCACTTCTCTTTTCCCGAGCAGGTTGTTCATATAGTGATGAGACTTGAGGCGTTTTGGCCCTTCTGGTGTATTTCTTCTTGTTTGAAGAATGACTCCCTTTTTCTCATCCAAAATAGATTCTGGACGGAATGGAGAGATCATGACAAAAACGACAGGCTCTTCATAAGGGTCTGCAGAAAACCCATTGCCTCTGCCCGCAGAAACATTCAAGCGAATTCTCGCATGGCCGCCGGCTATTTGGTTTTTATTTAGTAAAGTATGAATGATGTCGAGTACAAATGGTTTCTCTATTGTGGATTCGATGCAAAGGTCACGTAATGATTGATTGAGCCTTTCAAGATGCCAATCCAACAGGAAGACTTGTCCTGCCAGGCTGGTAAATGTTTCGAATACACCGATGCCATATAGAAAACCATGATCAAAAGGAGAAAGAGTCGCGTCTTTCTCCTCTATATACTGACCGTTCAGATAAATGATCATGCGTTTACTTCATGCCCCTTTTTACGATAGGTTTCAATGAAATTTTTCAGCATTTCTTTTCCGAAGGACGTCATAATCGATTCAGGATGGAATTGCACACTTTCAATCGGCAGTTCTTTATGACGAATCGCCATGAGCTCGCCTTCCTTTGTGCTGGCTGTTGCGTCAAAGCACTCTGGCAGCGTCTCGTTTTTGACAATTAATGAATGATATCTCGTTGCGACGAGCGGATTTTGAAGTCCTGTGAAAACACCTTTTCCATCATGTTTAATCTCTGACGTTTTACCGTGCATTAGGCGCTCTGCTCGAACGACATCCCCGCCAAAGACTTGCGCGATGGATTGGTGACCTAGACACACACCGAAGATTGGAATGCTTCCTGCAAAGTGCTTGATCGCCTCCATACTAATTCCCGCTTCATCAGGACTGCATGGTCCTGGAGAAATCATGAGAAAATCCGGCTTGAGCTCTTCAATTTCTTGAATGGTTACTTGATCATTCCGTTTCACGATCAATTCCTCTCCAAGCTCACCTAAATACTGGACCAGGTTGTACGTAAATGAATCATAATTATCAATCATTAAAATCATACTCTGCTCACCTCTAACTCAAAATAGTCTCTTCTTTGCTCAGCTGTAATGCTTTTTTCACTGCATAGGCTTTTTTAATCGATTCTTTATATTCGTGTTTAGGGACAGAATCTATGACGATCCCCGCACCTGACTGCATAAAGGCTTTTCCTTCTGTACAATACGCAGTACGAATGACGATATTAAAGTGCATATCTTGATTGAATCCAAACCAGCCTATAGATCCAGTATAAAGCCCACGTCTTGTTGGCTCAAGTTCTTCTATGATTTCCATCGTCCTCACTTTTGGAGCACCTGTAATCGTTCCACCTGGGAATACAGCTCTCATGACATCTACCGCGTCAAATTCATCACGCAGCTCTCCTTGTACATTGGATACAATATGCATCACGTGCGAATATTTCTCAATCGCCATAAATTCGTTCACTTTTACGGATCCATAAGTGGATACGCGTCCAAGATCATTCCGCTCAAGATCAACGAGCATCACATGCTCTGCGCGTTCTTTTTCATTTTCAATGAGCTCTTTTGCCAGCGCTTGATCCTCAGCGTCGTCTTTGCCTCGTGATCTTGTTCCGGCAATTGGTCTTGTTTCTAGCTGAGTTCCTTTTTTCTTAATAAGCAGCTCTGGAGATCCACAAACAATCTGGAAGTCAGGCGTATGCAGGTAAGACATATAAGGAGATGGATTGACTTGACGTAACGTTTTGTATAAATTATACGGGTGAGTGTGAAGCTGTTCATCTTGTCTGATGGATAAGTTCACTTGGAACACATCACCGTTTGCGATATATTGCTTAATTTTCTCTACTGCTTCCCCAAAGGTTTCTTCAGTGAAAGGTGATGCCGGTACAAATTCTGTGGAAGATTCATTGACAGGTGATTGTGCTGATTCTTCTGAAGAGCTTGTCCATTTTTGCTTCCATTCTTCAAGCCTTTGGTTCGCTTCACTCCCTGATTCAGCTTCCTCTATGTGCGTAATCAGCCACAGCGCGTTTTCTTCATGATCAAAAACTGCAACATCATTAAACACGAGGAAATAAAGGTCTGGTGTTTGTAGATCATCAATTGCCAGCATCTTAAAATGCTCGATGTATCTAGCATAATCGTAGCTTAAAAACCCAATCGCTCCGCCTTGAAAGTCGGGGTATTCGTCGTTCGTTTCGGTTTGAAGGGTTTGAAACCAATCCGTAAACGCTCTGAATGGATCACCTTCTTTGAACAGCACCTCATCTTGATAATGGATGGTCGTCATCCCATCTTTCCCCTTCGCTTTAGCGATCGGGTGAATACCAGCGATGCTATATAAACCGCCGCGTGCACTTTCAAGAAGCACATGATGTGTTTCACGAGCAGTTAATTGTTCGTATCTTTTCAAGAATGCATCTTTCGTAAAAGGAATTTTGATGCCCATCGGCCTGCGTTGTGTCATGTTATCATCCTTTTTCATTTTCATTAATCTTATTGTAATGCAATCCAATTTATTTAGAAAACAGTATTTGCTTTCCATCTTCAGAATTCATGAAAAAACCCCAGCAAATGCTGGGGTGATTGGTTTAATCGAATTGATAAAGAGGTGTACTGAGGTAACGCTCTCCATTACTTGGGATGATGGCGAGAACCTTTTTCCCTTTACCAAGCTTCTTCGCTGTTTGAAGCGCTGCGTAAATAGCTGCTCCTGAAGAAATACCGCCAAGAATTCCTTCTTCTTTCGCTGCTTTTCTTGCAAGCTCAAATGCATCTTCGTTTTTCACTTGGATGATGCCGTCATATATTTCTGTGTTCAAGATTGAAGGAACAAAACCTGCTCCAATTCCTTGAATTTTATGCGGACCCGGCTTCCCGCCTGACAATACAGGGGAATCTGTCGGCTCTACTGCATAAAGCTGGATGGATGGGATGGCTTCTTTTAGGACTTCACCAGCACCTGTAATCGTACCGCCCGTACCAACACCTGCAATAAATGCATCAAGCTCGCCGTCAAATTGTTCAAGGATTTCTTTCCCAGTTGTACGACGGTGAATCTCCGCATTGGCTTCATTGCTAAATTGCTGAGGCATGAAGTAACCATGCTCCTCTGCCAATTCTTCTGCTTTTTTGATGGCACCTTTCATTCCTTCTGCACCTGGTGTTAAGACAAGCTCCGCACCATAAGCGCGTAAAAGGTTGCGGCGCTCCTGACTCATTGTGTCCGGCATAACCAAAATCGCGTTAATTCCTTTAGCAGCCGCTACCATTGCAAGGCCGATTCCCGTGTTTCCGCTTGTTGGTTCAATAAGCGTATCGCCGGCTTTTAATGTTCCTTTTGCTTCAGCATCTTCGATCATCGCTAAAGCAATACGATCTTTGACACTGCTGCCCGGGTTCATATATTCAAGTTTCAAGTAGACATCCGCACTGTCTTCATCTACTAAACGGTTTAATTTAACGACTGGTGTATTTCCTATTAGTTCAAAAACTGAATTTGCAATACGAGCCATCACTAACACCTCTATCTCCGAGTAATTTTATTGTATTAATATTAAATTATCAATTTCAAAAAATTTTGTCAATGCTTTTAGTCCTGCTCGCCATCGTAAAACCATGTGACTTTTGCTTCTTTCCACAGGGTTTTGACATTCGCCTTTTCACCTAGATCTTCCATAGCGATCTGCCTTTTAATCTGATCTTTGACTTCTTCGTAGGAGAAAGAGCGGCCATTTAATTTTTCTTTTAACTGAATAATGGCATACCCGTTTTTGGTCTGAATCGGCTCTTTCGTCCATTCATCTGGCTGAAGCTTTTGAGCTTCTTGTATGTATAGGGCCGGGATACTTTCCTGCTCTTCTGTCACAAATCCAAGATCTCCGCCGTATGGTGAGGTGTAACGGTCGATTGAACGTTCAGCTGCTACGGCTTCGAAGCTAGATCCACCTTTTAAATCTTTCAATACATTTTCAGCCTCGCTCTTTGTCTTCACGACGATATGGCGAATGCGGTATGAATCATCATATTGATATAAGTCCTTGTTTTTTTCATAAAACGATTTCGCTTCTTTTTCAGAAACGACGGCATCTCTTGTTAAAAGCTGCTCTAATAAAATTTGATAACGAATCTGTTCTTTCCATTCCTTCTCACTTGTATGTCCATCTTCATAGAAATTATTAGACACCGCTTTGAGCATAAGCAATTCACGATTGATCTCTTTTGAAGACACTTCCAGCTTGTTTTGCTTGGCAAGCTGATTGACCACCTTTTGATTGATCATTTGCTCAAGTGTCGCCTTTCCGTAGCGGTCTTCCATTTTCTTTAACCATTCTTGACGCGTCACCTTCTCTTTTCCAATCGACGCAATTTCCTCACCGCTCTTCCCGTTAGAAGAGGCCTGTGACATTTGTGACTTTGTTAATACATATGCAATGACAACGGCATTAATCATGAGCAACACGAGGATAAATGTCCATACCACTCTTGCTTTTAGTCTCATCTTTCGTCTCCTTTCCATTCTAAAAAGAAAACCCGCTGCTTAGAGCTTAGCGGGTTAATTCTTCACGTAGCTCTTCCAGCTCTTCTTTTGTAAATACATACGTTTCGTTACAAAAATGGCATTGAGCTTCTGCTTGTCCGTCTTGTTCAATCATATCATCAATTTCGGCTTTTCCTAGGCTGATAATGCCATTTGCAAACCGTTCTTTTGAGCAGTTACAAGAAAATTCGACGGGTACAGTTTCTAAAATTTGAGGCTTTTCACCGAGTACTTCTTCTAATATTTGTTCTGGTGTCATCCCTTTTTCAATGAGTTTAGAGATTGGTTCAATGGTTGACAGGCGCTTTTCTAGTCTTTCAATGACAGCATCTTCTGTACCAGGCAGCAATTGAATGATGAAACCGCCTGCTGCGAGTATCGAATTATCTGGATTGACAAGGACACCTACGCCTACAGAGGAAGGCACTTGCTCAGAAGAAACAAGATAATAAGTGAAGTCATCTCCAATTTCACCTGAGACGATTTCCGTTTGTCCTGTAAAGTGGTCCTTCAGCCCGATATCTTTGACAACACTTAACGTTCCAGATGTTCCGACTGCACGTCTCACATCCAGCTTGCCATGTTCATTTAAGTCAAAGTGAACTTGTGGGTTTGAGACATATCCTCGTACCTGGCCTTTTGCATTTCCATCAGCAATAATGGCGCCGATTGGTCCACCGCCTTCTATTTTGACAGTTAGCTTATTCTCACCTTTCAGCATAGCACCCATCATGACTGTTGCTGTCATCGTTCTGCCGATGGCTGCTGATGCAGTCGGCCACGTATGATGTCTTCTTTGTGCTTCGTTGATTGTATCTGTTGTGTTTGCAGCATATGCGCGGACTTTTCCGTCATATGCTAACGCTTTAACTAAGTAATCCATTTGATTTAAACCTCCTATAATACACCGACACGATTACGTTCATAAATGAGCTGCAGTCCTTTTAATGTGAGGAACGGATCGACAATATCAATACAGTCTGATTCATTTCCAATCAATGTAGACAAACCGCCTGTTGCAATGACTTTCGGTGTTTGTTTGGCTTGCTGCTTCATCCGTTTCACTATTCCCTCGACTTGGCCAACATATCCATAAAGGATGCCGGATTGCATCGCACTGATGGTGTTTTTTCCAACAATGTGATCTGGACGGACAATTTCAATTCTCGGCAGCTTCGCCGCTCTTGTATATAAAGCCTCAGTTGAAATGGTAATACCCGGTGCAATCGCTCCACCCATGTATTGTTTTTGTTCATTGATATAACAGTAGGTTGTTGCTGTTCCAAAGTCTACCACAATAAGAGGCGCCCCATATAGGTGAATGGCTGCTACTGCATTGACAATTCGATCTGCCCCGACTTCCTTTGGATTGTCACACATAATGTTTAATCCAGTCTTCATTCCAGGCCCTACAATTTGGGGTGTTATGTGAAAATACTTTTCGCACATTCTTTCAAGTGCGAACATCATAGGCGGGACAACAGACGAGATGATGATCCCTTCTATTTGGTCAAACATCAGCCCCACATAATCGAATAAAGCCCTGATGGACATACCAAATTCATCTTCTGTTTTATGACGGCTTGTTTCAATTCGCCAATGGTAGTTTAGATCGCCATTATGATAAACACCTAAAACGGTATTTGTGTTTCCTACATCTATCACGAGTAACAACTTCATCACCACTTTGAATAGTTTCTCAAAAAGAGCATTTTTCGACTTTCTATCATACCATACACGAATTGAGTTCCATTTGTAAACAATTCGAAACCGATCCATTCATGAATCGAAATAAAAAAAGCTGCCGGTGATCCCGGCAGCTTTCACAGAAGGAGATTAGATCTCCTCATCTTCTTTTTTCTTGATGTTTACTTTCACATCATCGTTTTTCTCTTCGTCATCTGCGTATACACGCTCTGGAAGCTTTCCAGTTTCGTAAAGAGATTTAATTTGCTCAGCATCTAATGTTTCAACTTCTAGAAGGGCCTGTGCGATGATTTCTAGCTTATCTTTATTCTCAGTGAGAATTTGCTTCGCACGTTCGTAGCTCTCCTTAATGAAACGCTGAACTTCTTGGTCAATTTCGTAAGCGATCGCTTCACTGTAATTCGGCTCATTGTTGAAATCACGGCCAAGGAATACTTGACCTCCTTGTGATTGACCGAATTGAAGCGGACCAAGTTTATCAGACATACCGAACTCTGTAACCATTCTTCTTGCAATGCCTGTTGCACGCTGGAAGTCGTTGTGAGCGCCTGTACTTACTTCGCCAAACGTAATTTCCTCTGCAACACGACCGCCGAGCAAGCCGACAATTTTATCAAGAAGCTCTGGCTTCGTTTGGAAATAACGGTCTTCTCTTGGAAGCATGACCGCATATCCGCCTGCCTGACCACGAGGAACGATCGTTACTTTATGCACCATATCCGCTTCGTCTAGGATAAGACCAATGACGGTATGACCTGCTTCATGGTAAGCCACGATATTACGTTCTTTCTTCGAAATGACGCGGCTTTTCTTCGCCGGCCCAGCGATGACACGGTCAGTCGCTTCATCGATATCACGCATATCGATTTTCTTTTTGTTTTGACGGGCAGCAACAAGTGCTGCTTCGTTTAGTAAGTTCTCAAGATCTGCTCCAGAGAACCCTGGTGTTCTGCTAGCAATGGCTTTTAAGTTGACTGACTCGTCAAGCGGTTTGTTTTTCGCATGAACTTTCAGTACTTCTTCACGGCCAATAACATCTGGGCGGTCAACCGTAATTTGACGGTCAAAACGTCCCGGACGCAGCAATGCAGGGTCTAGAATATCTGCACGGTTCGTCGCAGCAATGATAATAATACCTTCGTTGGCACTAAAACCATCCATTTCAACAAGAAGCTGGTTAAGCGTTTGTTCACGCTCATCATGACCGCCGCCAAGACCGGCTCCACGCTGACGACCCACTGCATCAATCTCATCAATAAAGATTAAGCAAGGTGCATTCTTTTTCGCATTTTCGAATAAATCACGTACACGTGATGCACCGACACCGACGAACATCTCGACGAAGTCAGAACCACTGATGCTGAAGAAAGGAACGCCTGCTTCTCCTGCAGATGCTCTCGCAAGCAATGTTTTACCTGTACCTGGAGGTCCTACTAGTAAAACCCCTTTAGGGATTCTTGCGCCAAGCTCCGCAAATTTACGTGGATCCTTCAGGAATTCAACCACTTCTACAAGCTCTTGCTTCTCTTCATCTGCACCGGCAACATCTTTAAATTTCACACGTTTCTTCTCTTCTGTGTAAAGCTTCGCCTTACTCTTACCAAAGTTCATGACTCGGCTTCCGCCGCCCTGAGCTTGGTTCAATAAGAAGAAGAACAGGATAAAGATGATGATAAACGGAATGATGGTTGTCAGAACTTGCAGCCATCCATTTGTTTCAGGTGCTGGTTCTACTTTTACATCTGTATTCTTCAGTGCACTGTAAATTTGGTCAACACCTTGACCATCTGGAACATGGGTAATGAAGTATTGATCTTTCTTCGCGCCATCTAATTGACCACGAATTTCATAAACCCCTCTTACAGGCTGAATGGAGATACTCTCCACTTTTCCCGCACTTAGATTTTGCGAAAATTTGCTGTAAGACATGTTCTCAGGCTTTTGATTTGGGGATCCTAACCAACTGACGACCCCTATCACAAGTAATAAAATAAGTATATAAAAAATCGTATTACGAAAAACCCGATTCATTCCTTACCTCCTCCCACAGTAAGCACAACTATGTTCAATAGTATCATAGAAAATCATTCCAACACAACCAATAACCTCATGTATACGTATGCTGATCAGCCTTCGTAAACAGATGGTTTTAACACTCCAATATACGGGAGGTTTCGGTAACGTTCAGCGAAATCCAATCCATAGCCGACAACAAATGCATCTGGCACTTCAAATCCAACATAATCTGCTTTGATGTCTGCTTTGCGGCCGCTTGGTTTATCAAGCAATGTCACAATTTTAATGGAATTTGCTTTACGGTATCGGAAAAGCTCTACCAGATAGCTCAAAGTTAACCCACTGTCGATGATATCTTCCATAATCAAAATATCTCTTCCTTCAACAGAAGTATCTAGATCCTTAATGATCTTTACTTCTCCAGAAGATACGGTAGACTTTCCGTAGCTAGATACATCCATAAAATCAAGTTCTAAATATGTATCAATGTGTTTGATCAGGTCTGCCATGAATGGAAGAGCCCCTTTCAAAACACCAATAGCCAGGGGAAATTTACCATCATAATCGCTGGTTAATGTTGCACCCAGTTCCTTCACTTTTTGCTGGATCTCTTCTTCTGAGATCAAAATCTTTTCAATATCTTGTTTCATGCTTTTGCTTGCCCCCTACAAATTTTCGTGCTGTCTATATTGTAATACAATGAGATCGCTGTTTGTCATATCAATTTCTTCAAAAACGGATTTTTTCAGACCTGGGATCCAGATGATTTGATGATCCGAGTCAGTGACGATCGGCCAGCTGTCTCTTTCTGCAAGAGGCACTTTTTTATCAATAAATATATCCTTCACCTTTTTTGATCCATTCATCCCTTTAAGTTTGATTCGATCACCATTTTTTCGTGAGCGAATGATCAAAGGGAGACGAACATGATCTTTTTGAAGCAAGAAAAAATGGTTTCCGTTCCGTGCATCCTTCGGAACATGATTTGATACGACGATAGACTGTCCATTTGGGAGAAAAAGCTCTTCTCCGAGCTCAGCCTTTAAGTGAAGAGCATAAGACTGGTCTAATACATGCGATCGTTCAAAGGTAAACATACAGTGATCATAAGACTTGACAGCTTGTAAACCTTTTGGCAAATCTAATGATCCAGACGGTTGATCTGTATGAGATAACCAGTCTAAAGTCCCTAGAATATGCTGGTTTGAAAACGCTGATTGAGTGTTTTCATAAAGATAGTTTAATATTAGTTGAATGCCTCTTCTTTGTAAAGGCAAAGGCAGGTCAAGCAAAGGCTTCGTTTTGATCTCAATTTGCTTAGGCGATTGACTCGTTATCACTTGGTTCATTTGTTCCTTTGTTAAAGCCTGCAAGTATTGCTCATCCTCAGTCAGCATGTCACTTACAAACTGAAAGCTTTCATGTACATGAGGTGCCTCTTCTTTTAACACGGGAAGAATATGTCTTCTTACCCGGTTTCTCAAGTAGTCATCCGTATGATTGCTTTGATCAATGACATAGGGGACATGTTCTTTTTCACAAACTTTTAGCACGTCGTCTTTAGAGTATCCAATGAGCGGACGAATCAGCCATCCGCCTTGAAAAGGACGTTTTGCTTGGATACCCGCGAGTCCAATACCAACAGTCCCTCTCACAAGTCTCATCATCATTGTTTCTACTTGGTCGTCTCCATGATGTGCAAGCGCTATAAATTGAGCGTTGTATTGCTCCATCAATTGACGAAAGAAAGCATATCTGCACTCCCTTGCAGCTGCCTGTTTGTTTAAGCGGTTTTCTTTTGCATATTGGGTGACCTGTATGCGGGACGATTCAAAAGGGATCTCGTGCCCCTTACAGTAAGCCTCAACAAATGCCAAATCAGCGAAGGACTCTTCTCCTCTGAACATGTGATCTACATGGGCTGCAATCAGCTGATAGGAACCTTTGCGACGCTTGTTAAGTTCATGCAGTAAGAGCATGGAATCCGGTCCGCCGGAAACCCCGACAATGACTGTCGTATTTTCAAGGTAAACATCATGTTTTTTCAAAAAAGATTCAATTCTACTCACAACTTCCTCCTCACAAAAGAGCAGGTAATTTAAAGATATACATATCCTATCACTTTCAGTAGCTCCAAGCAAAGAAGAAGCCTGCTTTTTTCCGGCTCTACAACAGGAACAAAACCACATATGCACAGTAAAGAGCGAGTACACTGCACACGATAAGAATGGTTTCAAAAAGTCCGCCTGATTTTTTACGCACTGACGTTCTCTTTGCTGCTGCAGCCCGCGATCGTGAGGTCACTTGTTGATTTTGATTAACAGCAGGTTTTGGCGCGTTTTTTTGCTGCTGCTTCTTCTGGCGCGATTTCCTTGATGCAATCAGCTGTCCTTCTTTCAACATCGCACTTTTCATGTCTGCTGCTGATTGATATTTACCTTGTAGAGCAGCCTTTAACACCCTTTCATATCGCTTTAATAAAGGATGTCCTTCAATAGCTCGATAAAGCTGCTTTTCTGGTTCTGCTCCTTTTTTGAATTCTTTCTTATACGCACAGTTCACCATCACCATCGTCAGAGCAAATAAATCATAAGTTGGATCAGCTTTTCGTGTACCGAATCCCCAATAGCCTCGATCAAAAAACTCGGTATACTCCTTAATTGCCCTGCCCGCTTTCGTCGTTCCTCCCACATCAATGCACCGGATCGTGGCCGGGGGCCCAGAAACAATGAGATTATCCGGCTTTAAATCACCAAAAATCCAGCCTTCCTGATGTAAATGAGCCAAGCTAGATAAAAGCTGAATCATTAAAACCACAATCCACTCATCACCCTTTTGTTTCACAAATTCAAGCAGTAATGGGCCTCTGACATATTCCATCACATAAAAAGAGCGTTTTTGAGGCATACCAGGATAAATCGCATCATCCATATCATAAAAAGAAGGCCCCATGGTTTTCACAGGAGCCTTTGAAAAGGATTTTAAAACATTGACTTCAGATGCAATGAGCATACTGTCATCACTCACTTTAAGGGCCGCTTGCCCATGTGGCGATTCGGCCAGATAGACAACACCGTTCGCCCCTTTTCCAAGCTCTTTTACAATACGGTAATGATGGTGGTGCCATTTCCCTTGAATCACCGTGCCTAACGGTATGTTAGAAGCCGAATTCATCATCATGCTCTTCCTTTGCTTCAAGCAGCCCTTTGCGTGAACGAACTGATTTGAAATGCTGAAGTGCTTCCCGAAGCGCTGGTCCCGTTGGGGTGATTCCTCCAGTGGTCAGTTTTGGGAAAATAGATGATAATGAATCGAATCGAGGCGTCCAATTCAACACAATTTCAGCATCTGAGTTTTTCCCGGGAAATACACACATCCCAAACTGATTTTCTCCAATTCTTGAATTTAAACTGATGGAAAGGTCGATGAGTGCTTCTTTTACGGTCGGCAGCTTCGGTTTCATACTTGCACTTGTATCAACAAGCACGAGTACTTGAAGGTGAACCGTCTCTCCTAACTCATCTACAACCTCCATTACTTCCCCGCGCTTATCAGGTGGAAGTTCTTCAATTTCAGCATCTTTGCCGAGAATTTGCTGCAATTCTTTATTCACAACACCTTGCAAGGTTTGTGTCATCGCTTTTTTTGTGACCATTTGTACTGTTTGAGATAACTGCTGGACGTAGACAACTTGATGGATACCTCCGCCTGCGAGAGCAATCCCCTCTACTTCCTTCATCGCTTCATGATCGTGTCTGTTTTCTTCCATAATGCCAATGACATTGACTGTAATCCCTTGTTCCTTTGCCAATGAGGCAATCGCAAGCGGATCTTCCCCGTGATTTGAGCAGCCATCTGTAATCAATAAGATTTGGTTGACGTGACCTTTTCGCATCTTCATTCCTCCTGGGATTGTAACTGAATGCTTATATCCCCATCATCGCCAGAAGAAATTCATATTATACGATATTTTAAGAAATCTCTTGTTTCTCAAGATAGAATGTACCGGTCGGAATGGAAGCCCATTTTGGTGTGTTGTGGTCGAGCCTGATGACAACAACTGTCATATCGTCATCAATTTGGCCTGCTCTTGTTCGAATGACCTCTTCCATTAATAAATCAGCAATTTCTTGGGGATCTTCTGTTTTAAAGCTTTTCATTTTCCGTTTCACCCACAGATCATGATTTTCAATATGCTTTGGCCCTTCAAAAATGCCGTCACTCATCATAATCAATAGATCTCCTGCCTTCATCTGTTCACTCACAACCTCGACTTCGAATTCATCAATAATACCGATTGGCAAGTTGCTTGCTTGTACCTTCATCACCTGATCACCCCGTTTAATAAAGCTGGGTGTTGAACCAATTTTGAGGAACTTACAGCTCGCATCCTGTAAATCAATGATCGATAAATCCAATGTTGAATAGATCTCGTCCGTCGTTCTTAAAGATAAAATACTATTAATGGTTTTAATCGCCACTTTTTCATTGATACCTGACGCCAATATTTTTTCTAACAGCTTAATCGTTTCATTGCTTTCAAAATGAGCCCGTGCTCCGTTGCCCATTCCATCACTAATAGCTGCAGCATACTTGCCCGCACCAAGCTCCATCATGCTGTAGCTGTCTCCAGATACCAGTCCTCCGCCTTTTGCTGCATGTGCCACGCCTGTAGCCACTCGGTATGATTTAGCAGAGCCAAATACAACGTGGCAATAGCCTGTTGGATGCTCTGCACACTGCTCTGCTTTGACTAAAATCTGTTCTTCTAAAATATCTGAAAGCATTGGAGCAATGATTTTTTCACATTCCCCATGCCCTTGGCAATATGGGATTCTCATTTCAATATCCACATTTCCCTGCTCCAAGCTATAGATTTCTACTTGCTGGATTTCAATGCCAAAGTGCTGAAGCGCTTCTATCATCTGCTCTTCCTGAATAAAGTGCTGTTCTCTTTCTCGTTTTATTTCCCGGGAAAAATCCTCCATTACTTGCGAGACCCCCATCAGCTGTTCAGCCACAAGACGTCTGCTGTCTTGGACTTTTTTCTTCAATGTCTGATTGGCTTTATAGTAAGCGATCTCCTCTTCGATCAATTCCTCGACATGTTTTGATTTTGAGCAGTGCTGACTAAATTTCTTTTTCAATTTTCGGTTATGCTCATACGTTTTTTCATCAGATTCATGCATAACTTGTTTCATTAGTTCATAGGTTGTATCAAAGTTCTGCACCCAGCATTTATTTTTCTTATAGCACGTTTGACAGGATCGTTCTGTGATCGTACTTAAAAAAAGATCTACATCCTCTTCCTGCTTCTTCTCTTCAGGAATGGATTCGTAAAATGTCGCAAAACTCTCAGACAGCGCATGAAATACATGAGAGAACTGATCTACCTTTTTTGCTGTCACGTCTCGTACCTTCCGAGCATATTGCTGCTGCTCTTGTACATGCTCTACCGTACCAGGAATGTATTTCGCTACCTTGGAGGTGACTGATTGCGGCGTGAGCAAAAAGAGTGCAACCGCTATAAGTGATTCATACAGTGTGGTCATGAGACCTGCTGATCCTTCCCCGTACAGTGAAATGAGTAAGGAACCCACAATTAAGCCGATGGCTGCCCCTGCTTTTTTCCCTTCTTTCAGCAATCCGCCTAATAAGCCTGAAAAGGCAAGAAGACTCATCTGATAAAGGTTTCCGATGTTAGCGAGACCGAGAATTAATCCTGTCACAACACCGACCGTACAACCAATACTGGCTCCGCCAATAAAGGCAAATGTCAGCACTACATAACGTGACAAAATATGCTCTGCCTGCATTCCTTGAAATGTGATCCCAGCAAGACCAGTTAAAACTGAGGCAATTAAAATCATAAAACAAATAATTTCTTCGACCTTTAATGAGTGTTTAATTTTCCTGACTGTAAAAATCGGCAGGCTTTGAAGAAAAATCAGAGTCAAAATGAAGGCAAGTCCTGCTTCGACACCCGCCATGACGTAATCATAGCTTTGCACAGCACCTTGCTCTAAGTAAACAAACGCTCCTCGGGTGATCAGCATTGAGAGAACAATGACAACCGGTAATGTTTTCACTGGGTCTTTGATGATGAAAGAAACCACCTTTGACATAAGGAGAAACATGAGCAGCGACGCAAACACAAACAATGCATTTTGAGGTGATATCGTCATCGCCCCTGCGAGTAAAGCTAGACAAGCAAGCATCGCCTTATCTCTTTTAATAAGCAGCATGGAGCCAAAGAAAGGCAGAGCAAACGGCATAATTTCAGATAATATAAAGGCTCGTCCTAATAAAAAGCCTAGAACAACATAAATAAACCCTTTATAGAAAAAAAGAGAATGCGTGTGATGAAGAAACAGGTTTTTCATCTTTTTTAATCCCGCACTGATTCTTTCAAACCCCGCTCCTGTTAAATCAGTTCTTCTTTCTAGTTTTTCCATCTTCTCATCCCCCACCTGATATTCGTTGCTTGTCATTATAGCGAAGGTGAAAAAGAAATTTTGTCAAAAGAAGTTGTCGTTTCCATAAAACGTTCGACGCTTTATTCGTCAAAGAGGCATACTTTCATGAAAGTCGATGTCTTTCATCAGAATTTTACGAAGGCACAAAAAAACAGCTTTCCTATAGAAAGCTGTTTCGAAGATGACCCGTACGGGATTCGAACCCGTGTTACCGCCGTGAAAGGGCGGTGTCTTAACCGCTTGACCAACGGGCCTTGCTTTATGTTCTAGTTAAAAGGATAGCGGCGGAGGGGATCGAACCCCCGACCTCACGGGTATGAACCGTACGCTCTAGCCAGCTGAGCTACACCGCCATAATGAAAATGCGCTAAGAAGCACAAGAACTATAATACAAAGGATTCGCTTGTCCGTCAATAGAAAGTTTTAAATTAAATGACGAAATCTCAAAAAATGTCGTATGGATCATGAAAAAAAGCACCTGCTGAACAGCAGATGCTTTGTTGTGAAAATATATAGAAAGCAGCAACAAGTTAACCTCTTCTTGCTCCGCGCCCCCCACGTTTTGATTCCGTGTTACGTTTTAAAGATGTTAAGCGATCTTCGCTATCTTTTAAGAATTTGTTCATTTTTTGTTCAAACGATTCCTTCGGACGGAAATCATTTCTGCTTGGTCTTGATTGTTGTTGAGGACGATCTTTTGCTTTTTTAATGGACAAGCCGATTTTACCGTCTTTTTCAACGTTAATCACTTTCACTTCAACTTGTTCACCGACTTTTAAATGCTCATTAATATCTTTTACATAGTTATCGGCTACCTCACTGATATGAACGAGACCAGTTGAACCGCCTGGCAACTCCACAAAAGCTCCAAAATTTGTAATGCCCGTAACTTTCCCTTGTAACTTGCTGCCAACTTCAATCGACATAAAAAAAGTGCTCCTCCTTAGACTTATAAAAAAATCTCATTTGTTCAATTATACATAAACTGAATTTTAAGTGTCAACAAGGCTAATCGCTCTTATTGCCCACATCAAAGATTTTTTCGCCTTTTTTGGACATATAATAGTCCCGTCGTGCCAGTTCGAGTACGTATTCCTTGCTTTTCAGCTTCTTAATTTCATCAGAAATATCTTCCTGCTTTGTTTGTAATTGCTTCAACTCTTTTTCGAGCGCAACCTTCTTCTCTTCTTTTTCCTTTAGTGAAGACGATTGCGACCAGAGGGCACTTGTCACCAAGACAGCAAACATGAGCACGATTACACCAAACACGGTAAGCCTTCTAAGGAGTCCGCGACGTTTGCGTTTTAAGCGCTGCGCTTGCTGTTCCATTTGTTTTTGGTAATCATTTTGAATTTGTGCGATATTTCTTTTTCTCTTGTTCAAGATTGAAGGCCTCCTCTCTCACTTTGTCCAGAATTGTTTCCATTTCGTTTTGATGGTACCAGATAATTTCTTGGCCCCTTGTAAAATTCCTGCTCCTTTTGAGAAAAACAATCTCATTGATGTTCGCCATTTTTCGGGAATCCGATGAATAATGGTCACATTGAGTAACCAGATGAGCGGATAACAAACAATCGACAGCACCTTCCACACGAGCCGAAACGTAAAACGAACTAGACGTAAGAGCGAGTGGAGCAAGAACAGTATAGCACTTATGACCAATGTGATCATCCAGCGGATCGGCTGGAAGACAATCGACATGACCAGCCTTTTCAGGAAGAGAACGGTCTGATATACACACATCATGATAAACTTGAGAATCTTAAGATACAGATGTTTCATCAATGCCTGATACATCGAGAAACCTAGAGCAACGGCTAGAAAAATATAAAGCCTGAATTCTCCCTCATTTGTCAGCAGCAGGACGTAAAAGAATAAGAGACCCTGTACCATCCAAAAAAGGAGATCGTGGATAACCAAAAGCCATTTTGCTGTTTTTTCCCGATTCACAAACAGCTTGTACGTATCAAGCGATGCGCCCAGCCAGATGCCCATCGCCGCCATGGAAAGCATCGTATAAAACTGGACTGTCAGCGTCATTTAAACAGCTTGCTAAAAAATCCTTTAGCTTTCTCCCCGTGCTGCTCATCCACATAGATTAAATCAAAAACACGCCCTTTAATCGACACAACGCCCTTTTCGACGTCTAGGTTTTTCATTTGCAGATTTTCTCCGCGGATGGCGAGAATCCCCATGACCGTCTCCAGCAGAAATTCCTCACTATCAAAACTTTCCACTTGTTTGACACCAGTAATATCTAAATGCTTTCTGTTTCGCATTGTGACATTATGCTCCGCGTCTGATGACAGCTTCGTGCCTTGAGGTTGATTATAATATTGATTCATCTATACATCCCCCATATCTCATACTTGCATGTTACTGCATTGTATGTGATAAGAGGGTCATTTAGAACAAGCCCTATTCTGCTGTTTTTTCTTCTTTTAGCACAGTATACATGCCAGCCGCTTCTTCTTTTTTCGTCGTGTCCTTTAACTCGTTGACTTGAACAGTCACTAGTTTTTGACCAAAGCGGATTTGCAGCTCATCTCCTTCTTTCACGTCAGAGCTTGCTTTCGCCTGTGTTCCGTTAATAGAAATCCTGCCTTGATCAGCTACTTCTTTTGCCAATGTTCTTCTTTTAATTAAACGGGACACTTTTAAAAATTTATCTAGTCTCATGTGTCTTCACCTCTTTCTATGCGTTTCGCATCGTTCCATAGCTCGTCCATTTCCTCTAGCGTTAAGTCATCTAATGAACGGCCTATGTCCTTTGCTTTTTGTTCGATATGCTGAAAGCGCCGTATGAATTTTGTGTTGGCAGAAGCGAGCGCCGTTTCAGGCTCTAAGTGATAGAACCGGCCAATATTGACAAGAACAAACAAAAGATCTCCAAATTCATCTTTCATCTGCTTCGTTGCACCTTCGTCCGTCTTCTCTGCCACTTCATCGAGAAATTCCTGCTTTTCTTCTTCGTATTTGTTCCAAATATCTTGAACATCTGTCCAATCAAAGCCTACCTTGGCAGCTTTCTTTTGGAGCTTATATGCCTTTGTTAGTGCTGGAAGTGTCGCCGGAATCGATTGCAAAATAGAACCGGTCCGCTCTGGCTTCTCCTGCTGCTTGATTTTTTCCCAGTTGGCAACCACATCTGCTGCCTCAGAAACATTCGTGTCACCAAACACATGGGGGTGCCGCCGAATCATTTTTTCTGTGACATGCTGAATGACGTCATCGATTGAGAAATAACCGTCATCTTCGCCAATTTGAGCGTGAAGCAGCACCTGCAGCAGCACATCGCCAAGCTCTTCCACCATATGATCTGTGTCATCTTCATCTATCGCTTCAAGCAGTTCATAGCATTCTTCAATTAAATATGGTTTGAGTGATTCATTTGTTTGTTTTTGATCCCATGGACAGCCGCCCGGACCTCTTAATGTACGTATAACGTCACGGAAGGTGTCAAATTGTTGATAAAGCAGCTGTTCATCTTGAATTGGAGGAACATAAACACTCGTTAAGTTATTTATCGACACATCTCGATCAAGTTCAAATAAAGGAACGGCAGTAATCTGTTCCTGACTGCTTCCAGCTGCAGTCACAATATAAACTTCATAATCGTCGGGAAGCTTTTCCATCAGTGTGAGTTTCACATTCGAAGCTGTCATCTGATCATATACCTGACAAATCAGGACGTGCTGGGTTAATTTCAGATCATCCGCTCTCATATCCCCTGCATCAACGAATTGTAATCCCTCGATGGGATCAATCTGCAAGGAGTTGAATGTCGCATCTAGAAAGCTTTGTCCACCAGCGACAGACACCTCAATCCCGCGCTCTTTCTGCCCGGAAACGAGCAGCTGTACGGTCTTTTCTGCCACAAATGGATGACCAGGTACTGCGTACACAATGTCTTTTTCCGCTGCCTCTGAAAATAATATTTCGGTAATTTCCTGATACACCTGATCAAACTGATCGTGCTTTTCATAAATTTCATCAAAAAAGGTGAGAGCTGGGACCTCCTGCATCAACTCTGCGGTAAGCGGATGATCCTGCGTTCTCATAAATACTTCTTTCGCCTGCTTCAGCTGCTTATATACACCGAGCGTCAGCTGATCCATGTCGCCTGCCCCGAGACCGACGACGGTAATCTTACCTGCCATTTTGATTCCCTCTCATCTGTTTAAAATATAAAATCTTTTCTCCTAATGGAATGAGTCTCCATTCCTCGTCCGTAAATACTTCTAGCTTAAGAATACTATATAAAAAGGCGAAACCACCAATAAAAACTGATGTCAGGCTCTCTAAAACGGAAAACGGACGTTTTTCAAAGGGGATGACCCATGAAAACAGAGCCTGATATCCTATTAAGACCACAGCCATGAAGGCGGCTGATAAAAGAATTTTCACCGGGAACAGCTCTCTCAACGAAATCCATCCTTTATGCTTCAAATAAACGGCATTGAGCACGGCTGCTGTGAGAAAACCACATACAGTTGACCATGCGGCACCTTGGATGCCAAATAACGGTACAAGCGCAATCGTTAGAATCCATTTCACCAGCACGCTGAGGACCACCACAACAGCAGGGTACACAGTATGCCCGAGCCCTTGCAGTAAAGCCGTCTGCGTAATGGCAATCGATGTAAAGGCGATCGATATACAGAATATTTGCAAGGCATCGGTGCCTAAATCATTACGAAAAAGCATTGTATTTACTGGTGCTAAAATACAAATCAGTCCAACCGCTGACCCTATCCCTAATACCGACGTGGTCTTAACCGATGACCGAACTTTTTGCCGTATCGTTTCATGCTCTCCATTCCTCATGGCTGCCGATAAAAATGGCACAAGTGAGGTTCCGATGCTGATGGCAAACACCGTTCCGAGCTGTAAGAAAGGCTGGCCTCGGTCATATACACCTTTCGCCGCCTTTGCCGCCGCTTCACTGAGACCCTCGCTGCGCAGCAACGCATACAGATGAAAAGCATCAATCATTTGCATCCATAAAATGAGCAAACCGCTGACACAAATCGTCAATGTATACAGCACCAAACTCTTCATAACATCTTTTTTTCGAAGTGTCACCTGTTTGCCTGACATACTTGCAGCAGACTGCTTTCGATAGGTCAGCCAAAGGAAAAGAAGCAAAATGAGCGAGGCCGCACTTCCCGCGATAGAAGAGAACACTGCACCCGCCCCTGTTTCATAAAGCGAATAGCCATGCCTCACGAAATAGAAGGATAAAACAAGCAGGACACCTACCCTGATGAGCTGCTCAACCAACTGAGAAACAGCCGTTGGAAGCATCAGACCGTCACTCTGAAAAACTCCCCTCAGCATCACAGTGAGCGGCAGAAATAGAAACACAAAAGCACTCATCTGGATGAGCAGAATTAATTGACTGTCTGCCATAAGACCCGCAATTGTGCCTGCTCCTATGTAAAGACAAAGAAATAAGACCAGGCTCAGTAAAGTGATATAGATCAAGGATACCCTTGTAATGATCCGTCGATTCTCTTCCCCATGCTCACTCAAAAGCTTGGACACCATGACAGGAAAACCTGTTGTACCAAGCATGATGGCAATGCCAAGGAAAGGATATACCTGCTGATAAATATAAAACCCTGTGTCCCCTACGATGTTTTGAAACGGGACACGGTAAACGGCACTTAGTACCTTTGATAACAAGCCTGCGATGGTCAAAATCACCGCACCCTGGAAAAGCCAGTGCGGCTGATTCACAGCATTTTTCATGGATGACTCCTTTAAAATAGATCTACAGTTAAACGCACTCATTATATCATACGTGAAAAAGACGTTCCTTTCTAAGGAGTAGACGGCACATGTCTCGTTTTGTTTCATTCCATATAAAAAACCGACAAAATCAAATGATTTCATCGGCATTCTTTCGTTTTATCAAAATGATATAGAGTTATTAGACCTAATGTTCCATTTGACGGGCTAAGAAGCCAGCTGCTGTCTCTGCCGCTTTATGCTCCACTTCTCCCATTGAACGCTCTTTAGAAAATAAGACGACAGCGCCAATCGGATCTCCGTTTGCAACAATAGGTGCAATGGTATAAGAAGATACGTCATCATCAATACCATCGACAAGTTGAATTTCTTTTTTGTTTTCTTCTAACACAGAATTACGCTGATCCATTGTTCGTTCAAGTAAATCACTGATGGATTTGTTTAAGTACTCTTTTTTCGAACTGCCGGATACAGCAATATACGTATCTCGATCACAGATCAGGATGGAATGACCCAAACTGTCGAATAATGCATCAGCATATTCCTTCGCAAAGTCTCCTAGCTCACTAATCGGCGAATACTTCTTCAAAATCACTTCTCCATCGCGGTCGACGAAAATCTCAAGCGGATCTCCTTCCCGAATGCGCAATGTTCTGCGAATCTCCTTCGGAATAACCACTCTACCTAGATCATCGATGCGGCGTACAATTCCAGTTGCTTTCATTCACTGCTGCCTCTCTTTCGTTTGATGATGTGTTGGGTGAATGGAACAAAAGCGTCCACTTTATGCAACATTCACCACTTGACCCTGAGTTTAGTATCCGTCACATCAAACGTAATATACACGAGAGACAAACAAAATTTTATGAAGATGGAATGGTTTCTTTTTTCACATCTTGAAGGCCTCGAAGCATGTTAAGAACAACCTCAAGCCATTCCTCTGTCTTCTTGCCTTTCGTTTGGACAGAAATAATCAGCTTGCTGCCTTCCATTCCCAATCCGATTTCACGTCCATATTTACTGCCGAGCTCAAATAATTTTTGACCGTCGATTTCACCGCTTGCTTTCTCATCAAGGGTCATTCTGACAATGCCTTTCTCCATCTTGATCAGCTCGACACGTTCCTGGACAGCGTACACCTTCATTGTCGCAATCGTAAACAAGTCAGCCACTTCTTGCGGATATTCACCAAATCGGTCGATCATTTCATCCTGAAGCTCTTTTCTCTCTTCAATCGATCCAATTGCTCTGAACTGTTTATACATTTCAATCTTTTGCTTGCCATCCGAAATATAAGTGTCTGGGATGTAAGCATCAATTTGCAGATCAATTTCTGGCTCGAATTTATCTTGAGCCGTTGTATCGCCTCTTCTTTCCTCAATGGCTTCTTTCAGCATTTGAGAATAGAGATCGAATCCAACCGAATCAATGAAGCCATGCTGCTGAGCACCAAGTAAATTCCCTGCTCCTCGAATCGTTAAATCACGCATCGCAATTTTAAACCCAGATCCGAGCTCTGTGAATTCTTTAATGGCTTGAAGTCTTTTCTCCGCAACTTCAGAAAGAACTTTATCTTTTCGATACGTGAAATAAGCATAAGCGACACGGTTCGAACGCCCGACTCGTCCTCTTAGCTGGTACAGCTGAGAGAGCCCCATTTTATCGGCATCGTGGACGATGAGCGTGTTCACATTTGGAATATCGACTCCCGTTTCAATGATGGTGGTACTGACCAATACATCTGATTCACCTTCAAGGAAATTGATCATCACTGATTCCAGCTCGTTCTCACTCATTTTCCCGTGCGCATAACTGACTTTTGCGTCTGGGACCAGCATGGAGATTTCGTCTGCTTTTCGTTCAATATCCTCAACACGGTTATAAAGGAAGTACACTTGACCGCCGCGTGCTAATTCTCGCTCAATCGCTTCTCTGACTAGAGCGCCATTGTACTCGACCACATAGGTTTGAACAGGGAATCGATTTTCAGGCGGTGTTTCAATCACTGATAAATCCCGCACGCCTAGCATGGACATATGAAGCGTACGCGGAATTGGCGTAGCCGTTAATGTCAGTACGTCGATATTGGCTTTCATCTGTTTAATTTTCTCTTTATGCGTCACACCAAAACGCTGTTCCTCATCAATGATCAACAGTCCTAAATCCTTGTAGACGATGTCTTTTGAAAGAAGACGGTGTGTGCCGATAACCATATCGATCGTTCCGTTTTTCAGCCCTTTTAACGTTTCAGTTGTTTCTTTTCTTGTACGGAAACGGCTCAGCTGCGCAATTTTGACAGGGTAGTCTTGGAATCGGTCCATGATTGTGTCAAAATGCTGCTGCGCTAAGATGGTTGTCGGAACTAGCAGGGCTACCTGCTTCCCATCAGCAATCGCTTTGAAGGCCGCACGAATAGCCACCTCCGTTTTTCCGTAACCCACATCTCCACAAAGCAGACGGTCCATTGGACGTTCCCGCTCCATATCCTGTTTAATTTCGTGAATCGAACGGATTTGATCATCTGTTTCCTGGTAAGGGAACGCGGATTCAAACTGGCGCTGCATCTCATGATCAGGCGAGAAAGCATATCCTTTGCTTGCCTCGCGTTCTGCGTACAGTTTAATCAGATCATCTGCGATGTCCTGTACAGATGTTTCCACTTTTTTCTTCACACGTTTCCAATCGCTGCCGCCTAGTTTGTACAGCTTTGGTTCTTTACCTTCTGATCCTACATATTTCTGCACCTGATCAATTTGTTCAACCGGTACATAAAGCTTATCGCTTCCTTGATAATGAATATTTAAATAATCTTTATGAATGCCGCCGATTTCAAGCGTTTCAATTCCTAAATATTTACCGATCCCGTGGTTAATGTGCACCACATAATCGCCGACTTGAAGCTCTGAATAGCTCTTGATCCGCTCTGCATTGGTCAGCTTTTGCTTACGTGCCTGCTTTTTCACACGTTTCTTGAAGAGTTCACCTTCTGTGATTACAGCAATTTTTGATAACGGCAATTCAAAGCCCGTTTGCAGCTCACCTTGTAAAATATACACCTGTCCGCTTACAAGCTCAGCGTCCGGTTTAGCAAGAGCGGCTTCAATGTCATAATCATGCAGAACAGACGACAGCTTTTCTGTCCGCTCTTCATCAGCACCTAAGAAGACAACCGTGTATTGCTGTTTTTTATAGCGTTCAATTTCACTCGCCAGCACATTCATCTGCCCGTGGAAATTCTGCATTTGCTTACTAGATACATTGACGATATTTTGCGGATTTGTCTGCTGGACATGTCTCAGGAACAAAGAGTAGTACAGAATGGATCTCGATTGCTGATTGATCAGTTCTTGGAACGGGAAAGATAGAGATAAATCATGGAGAATATTGCCTTCTTCAAGCAGACTAATTGTCCAATCGGCTTCTTCCTGTTCAAGCTGTTCTTCCATCTCCTGAATTCTGCTGATTTCATCTAAAATAATAATCGTATCCTGCGATGTGTAATCTAGCAAACTAGCAGGCTTTTCATAGAAATAGGACAGGTACTTCGTCATTTCCTGTGTCACGATGCCTTCAAGCAGCTTCTCGCGATCAGCAGAAATATTTTGATGAAGCAGTTCTTTTTGCTGATCTGAGTTGAATTTCTTTAAGCTCTTCGCCAGCCCTTGATCAAGCTGTTCAATGGCTCTCACTCGTTCAGGACCTCTCACAATTAACTCTTTTGCAGGACCTATTTTGATTTCTTGAAGGGTTTCTAATGAACGCTGTGTATCCGAATGAAACGTTCGAATCGAGTCTACTTCTGTATCAAACAGTTCAATACGGATTGGATGATCTTCCGTTAACGCATAGATGTCGATGATTCCTCCGCGCACACTAAAATCTCCGGGCGCTGCAACCATCGACGTCCGGTCATAACCAATTTGTACGAGCTGTTTTGAAAACGCCTCCAAATCAATTTCTTCACCGATCTTTAAATGGATCTGACTCTCCTTCCAGAGCTCAACTGGCGGAAGCATCCTGCGAACCGCAGCAGCGGGAGTGACGATAATGGGGTTTTCTCCATTCGCAAGTCGATTCAAGACATCCAAACGCTGTGCTCTCAGCTCAGGACTGGCCACTGCAATTTCTGAAGCGATGAGTTCATTGACAGGATAGAGAAGAACCGAGCGATCCGGCATCACACTTGCTAGATCATCTGTTACCTTCTGCGCCTGATATAAATTGTGAGTCACAATAAACATTGGCCGCTTCAGTTCGTCTGATATCGCGGCTGTAAATAAAGATCTGACGGAGCCTGATAGTCCGGCAAGCAGCTGTTCTTTTAACCCTTCCTTTAGCCCATTAAAAATAGACTGAAAATCATCACTTTGTTTGATAAATGATTGTATGTTTTTCATTTGGCTCCTCCTCCCTGTTTGTTTAAAACAGAAAAACGCTTTGGTCTAATATCTACACCAAAGCTTTTTTATTGAATAAAAGTATGATACTGATGGTAATCAGGATTTCTTTCAAGCGCCTCTTGGCAATCCTCACAAATGGTTTGTACATGTAAATCACCATTTTCCCTATAAGAAATCATATCGTTTCTTTCCTCATTTGTTAAGTGATGAAATCCAAGTGCTTCACTTTGGACAGCAGATTCATCTAGACTGCCAACCTTTACACCACAGTGGCGGCAGTAATAATGCAAAGCCATACGTGATCCTCCCATGCTGAGATTTTATGATCAGTATGTGCTTCGCTTATCATTCTTATACCTTCTTGTTAAAATCATTCATCACTTCTAAAAATGGCTTTTTTAAAGCCGCTTCACAAGCCTCGACAGACGATTGAATGGCTGATGCGATGTCAGGCTGTTCTTCTTCTGAGAAACGTCCTAGTACGTAATCAACGACCTTCATGCCGTTTTGAGGACGTCCAATGCCGATACGGAACCGGTCAAATTCAGGTGAACCTAAATGCTGAATTAATGATTTGATTCCATTATGCCCGCCTGCACTTCCTTTTGTACGTAAGCGAATCCGGCCAGTTGGCAAATCAAGATCATCATAGATCACTTTCAAATGTTCAAGGGGAATATCGTAATAGTCCATCAGCGGACGCACACATTCTCCTGATAAGTTCATATATGTAAGCGGCTTTACAAGTAGAACCTTTTGCCCCGAAACAAACCCAGTTCCAAATTGTCCATGGAATTTTGATTGATTTAAAGGAATGTCCCATTTTTTTGATAATTCATCTATTGTCATAAACCCGACATTATGTCTTGTTTTTTCATATTCTTTTCCTGGATTGCCTAATCCAACGAATGCAATCATGAAACCAATAACCTCCTTTGTCACACAGCACACGCCTAAAAAATGAGCCAATCAGATTGCCTCATGTAAAAACGTATGAATTCTTTTCATTCTAGCACAAAAGACGCAACCGCGGGAGGGTTACGTCTCTAAATGACCAGTTATTCTCCATCGTCATCCTTTTCTTTAATGGCCTCAGGCTCTTGCGGCTCTTCTTCGCTATCTGGCTCAGGAACCTCTGATTGCTGAGGCGGCAGAATGGAGGCAACGACTTCTTCTGGATCGTTATTGATTTGATAAGATGACTGAACAGGCAGATCAGCAACTGTTAAGACATCATTGACTTCTAAGTTTGTAATATCAGCTTCAATATTCTGCGGAATATCTTTTGGTTTCGCTGTAACAGATAGTTCAAATAGTGGCTGCTGAAGCACACCGCCATCTTTTACCCCTTTAGACTCGCCAATCAGCTGTATTGGTACATCTGCCTCAATTTCACGCTGTAAGTCAACGACTTGGAAATCAGCATGAACAAGTTCGTTTTTCAACGGATCTGTTTGTAATTCTGTCACCATCACAGATTTCGTTTCACCACCCACGTCTAAGGTGATGATTGTATTCTTCCCTTCATCACGTAAGGTTTTTAATAAATCGATGCTGTCTAATGAAACAGCCAGATTGTCTGTATTTTTTCCGTATATGACACCAGGAACGTGTCCTGAATGACGGATTTTTTGCAGTGTGGAACGTTTGAAATCAGTTCTTTTATTTGCTTTTAAAGTTGCCATATTCAGCACCATCCTATTTCTTTTTTGTCACTACTCTCATAATTACCCATAACCGAATCATTTTAAACCTATTTGCCGTGAATGATGATAGCAAAAAGACCCCAAGCTTGATGCCTAGGGCCTTTTTTAATCAGAAAATCAGCTAAAAAGGTAGCTCACAGATTCTTCTTCATGTACACGGATGATGGCTTCTGCAAGCAAAGGCCCAACCGAAAGCGGAATGAATTTTCCAACTTTCTTGTCATCAGTTAATTGAATACTGTTTGTCACAACCAATTCTTTAATTTTAGAGTTTGTGATACGTTCTACTGCTGGTCCAGACAATACTGGGTGCGTACAGCAAGCATATACTTCAGCTGCTCCATTTTCGACTAGCGCATTTGCAGCAAGTGTAATAGTACCAGCCGTATCAATAATATCATCGATCAGAATCGCCGTTTTGCCTTCAATGTTACCAATAATGTTCATGACTTCAGCAACGTTTGGCTTTGGACGGCGTTTGTCGATAATTGCGATTGGCGCTTTCAGGCGGTCTGCCATTTTACGCGCACGTGTCACACCACCGTGGTCAGGAGACACAACAACGATATCATTTAAGTTCTTCTGTTCGAAATAGTTTGTTAAGATTGGCACAGCCATTAAGTTATCGATTGGAATATCGAAGAAACCTTGGATTTGCGGCGCATGAAGATCAAGCGCAATCACACGTGTAGCACCTGCTGTTTCAAGCAAGTTTGCAAAAAGCTTCGCAGTGATTGGCTCACGAGGTTTTGCTTTACGATCTTGACGTGCATATCCGTAATAAGGGATCACAATATTGACAGTTTTCGCAGAAGCGCGTTTTAGTGCATCCACCATAATGAGCAGTTCCATAATATGCTCATTGACTGGCGCACTTGTTGATTGAATAACATAACAATCACAGCCGCGGATACTTTCTTCAATATTGATTTGGACTTCACCGTCACTAAAGCGTTTAACAGAGCTCTTTCCTACATCAACTCCGATACGATCTGCAATTTCTTTGGCAAGTTCAGGGTTTGAATTCAAAGAGAATATCTTTAAATTCGCATCAGCATAACGATTAGACATGGTAAACCTCCGGGTATTTGGATTATTTTTTATGAATATTTTTCACATAATCTTCTTTATTGACTTGTCTTGCTCTAGCAATAGACAATGCATCCTGCGGTACATCTTCTGTAACCGTTGAACCGGCTGCAACATATGCCCCTTTTCCGACAGTGACTGGTGCAACGAGATTTGAATTACAGCCAATAAATGCGCCGTCTTCAATCTTCGTTAAGAATTTGTTTTTCCCATCATAGTTGACTGTAATGGAACCACAGCCAAGATTTACATCAGTTCCGACCTCTGCGTCTCCAATGTAGCTTAGATGAGATGCTTTGCTACGGTCTCCGAAAACTGTTTTCTTGATTTCGACAAAATTCCCAATTTTTACTTCATCGCCAATTTTCGACAACGGGCGAATATGAGCAAACGGTCCAATTGTCACATCAACTCCAACCTCACTATCGCAGACGACAGATTGCTTAATAACTGTTCGATCTCCGATGATGCTGTCAACAATTTCAGTGTTTGGCCCAATAGTGGCGTCTGCACCGATTTTTACATTCCCTTTGATGACCGTCCCAGGATAAATAACTGTATCTTCACCGATGACAGCATCTGGCGAAATATACGTGTTCTCAGGATCAATCAAGGTCACACCATTCTTCATATGCTGATGATTAATACGTCGCTTCATGAATTGCTCTGCTTGTGATAGAGCGATACGGTCATTAACTCCAAGTGTTTCTTCAAAATGCGGTGTTTGATAAGCTGCAACTGTTTGCCCTTCATTTTTTAGAATTTCAATAACGTCTGGCAAGTAGTATTCACCCTGTGCATTTTCATTCGACACTTGCTCAATCACACGGAAGAGATCTTCATTTGAAAAGCAATAAGTCCCTGTATTAATTTCATTCACTTGACGCTCTGCATCGTTCGCATCTTTATGCTCCACAATTTTCACGACAGCACCTGTTTCGTCACGAATAATACGGCCATAGCCTGTTGGATCATCCGCATGTGCTGTTAAAATAGTGACTTTTGCTTGATGTTTTTGATGCTCGCTTAACATGGCTTCCATTGTTTCCGCTGTCAATAATGGCGTATCACCACAAATGACAATGGTTGTTCCCTTTTCCTGCGCGAGGAACGACTTTGCTTGTTTAACGGCATGGGCTGTTCCCAGCTGTTCTTCTTGAAGTGCATACTCACTTCTGTCTCCAAGCTGCTCTTTCACGTCCTCTGCACCATGACCGACAATCGTCACCAGCTTGGCTAAAGAAAGCTTTAACGCTTCATCTGCCACATGCTCGACCATTGGCTTTCCGCAAACTGGATGAAGTACTTTATATAGCTTTGACTTCATTCTCGTTCCTTTTCCCGCTGCTAAAATCACTGCGAACCGCTTATCCATTGATTGGCCTCCAATATCCCTATTATCCATAGAAAAATATATCCTAAATAAAGACTGATTTCAAGGATACATAAGGAAGTACAATAATTTTCTAACAGATGAAAGACTTAAGAAACAAGAGAAAGAACGCAAAAAAGACAGCATTTAAAAGAAAACATTCATTTTCTCTTAAAGCTGTCTTTTTAGGTTCACGTATGATTAAGAAGCTCCAGCTTCTTCATATTCAATTGTTTCTTCCTCTTCGCCTAAGCGATGATATTCATTTAATACAGCATCTTGGATTTTACCCCGAGTGCTTGAATTAATTGGATGTGCAATGTCGCGAAACTCTCCATCGGGCGTGCGTTTGCTAGGCATTGCAACAAACAACCCATTATTTCCATCAATCACACGAATATCATGAACAACAAATTCGTGGTCCAGCGTGATGGATGCAATCGCCCTCATGCGACCATCGGTATTCACGCGGCGTAATCTTACGTCAGTAACTTCCACAGTAGTTCACCACCTTTTCCCAATATAAAAGCATTACTTAGGTATTCAACGATCGTGGTGATTCTCCTGCTCTTTTTTTAAACTTTTTTTGAAATATCGGGATATTTATACATTATTTGTCATATTCGTGACTACGCTTACATTCTCAGCATAAAAAAAGACATCATGATGATGTCTTTCCCTGCATATGATGAAACCAAACGGCTTTCATTGAGAGTGCCTGTTTATTTCACTAATGCAACTACTTCTATTTCTACAAGCGCATCCTTTGGAAGTCTTGCCACTTCCACACATGAACGAGCTGGCTTATGTGTATGGAAATACTCACCGTACACTTCATTCACTTCAGCGAATTGTTCCATATCTTTGATGAAAACAGTTGCTTTCACGACTGTTTCAAAGGAAGCACCTGCTGCTTCAAGTACAGCCTCAAGATTACGGAATACTTGATGTGTTTGTTCTTTAATATCTCCATTGACAAAATCTCCAGCTGGGGTTAATGGAATCTGCCCTGAGCTGTAAAACATGTTATTGACAATAATTCCTTGAGAGTAAGGTCCAATGGCTGCTGGTGCATGTTTGGTTTGAACAACTTTTGTCATATCAATCTCTCCCATTCAAATACATGTTTAATCAAAGCTTACGCTTTCGAATGAAAAAACTCGTGGAAATTGCCTTCATTGATCTCAATGATTTTTTGCTTCATATCAATGGTAGAAAGCTTTAACAACGAGACATATTCATCGACAAGACGTTCATCTACGCCCTCATCTTCTAAAAGAACACCGATCCCTGCAACATTTGCATTAAATTCCTCAAGCAAATTCATCATGCCGTTAATGGTTCCGCCCGCTTTCATAAAGTCATCAATGATCAGCACATTGGAGCCTTTATCTAAGCTGCGCTTTGCAAGGGACATGGTTTGAATTCGGTTAGACGAACCTGATGCATAATTAATACTGACTGTTGATCCTTCGGTTACCTTATTATCTTTTCTAACGATCACAACAGGCACATTTAAATAACCCGCAACAGAATAGGCAATTGGAATACCCTTTGTCGCAACGGTCATGACGACATCAATCGCACGGTCCGCAAAGATGGTCGCAAACAGCTTACCGATTTTCGCAAGAATCGATGGATTACCTAAAACATCGGTTAAATATAAATAACCGCCAGGAAGTACACGTTCAGGAGTTGATAATGCCTCTCCGATATCGTTTACTACGTCATCTGCTTCTTTTAGGTGAATTTTAGGAATATATTTCACTCCGCCAGCAGCGCCAGGTACAGTAAGCAATGTGCCTATTCCCTGCTGTTCGAAGGTCTGTTTGATAATCGTTAAGTCTTCACTAATGGAGGACTTTGCAGATTGATAACGTTCTGCAAAAAAAGTTAAAGGTACTAGTACGTGCGGGTGGGCTAACAAATAATTTGTTAAGTCCACCAATCTGCCGCTTCGACGAAACTTCATGAACTTACCCCCAGAACCCGAATAATTTATGAATAATATAACTTAATATACGGATTTAATCAAGGGCATTTTGTTCGCCGATCATGCGGACAGCGTATACTTGATCACAAAATCCTCTCAGTCCGTTATATATTCTTTGTACCTTCGATTCATATTGAATCAAGCCAAATACCGTTGGGCCGCTTCCACTCATTAATACAGCATCAGCACCGAAACGCTTCATCTGTCTTTTGATCATATCTACTTCCGGATACATCTTTAATGTCACAGACTCCAGAACGTTACCGAGTGAGCCGCACATCTCTTTATAATCTTTCGCTTCAATGGCTTCAATCATACGCTGTACATTTGGGTGTTCTACTTTGCTTGCGTCATATTGTCTATAAACTTCAGCTGTAGATACCCCAATCACCGGCTTCGCTAAAATCACCCAGCAATGCGGCGGTGTGGCGATATGCTTCAGTTTCTCTCCACGTCCTGTCGCTAGTGCTGTGCCTCCGTGTACACAAAAAGACACATCTGAGCCGATCTCCGCTCCAAGCTCAGCTAGTTCATCTAACGTGAGATTCAACTTCCACAAACGGTTTAAACCGCGAAGCGCTGCTGCAGCATCACTGCTGCCTCCAGCTAAGCCGGCTGCAACAGGTATTGCTTTTGTGATGACAATCGATACTCCTTTTTGAATACCGAACCTTGTTTTGAGTAATTTAGCCGCCTGATAAGCCAAGTTACGCTGATCATCTGGCACAAATCGATTATGAGATGATACACGGATTTCGTCTTTGTCCAGCTCCGTCAGCTCAAGTCGATCTGCAAGGTCTATTGTTGTCATCACCATCTCTACTTCGTGATATCCATCCGGTCTTTTTCCATGGACATCAAGTGAGAGATTAATTTTTGCCGGTGCTTTTTCTAAAATACGCAAACATTTCACCTACTTCTCCATCTAAACATAAGTATCAATATTGTATCACATTTGATGGATCTGATGAATATTGGCTTTTACGCCCAGCACACTGACTTTTTCAGCAAAAAAAGCCAGAGACACCTGAGGTATCCCTGACCATTTTTCTATCGTTGATTCTCATCCTGAGCCATGTGCTGCTGAGCTAATTCGATGGCACGTTTGACCATATTACCTGCGTCACGCGCACGAATTTCTCCCCAGCCTCCATTTTTGACGGTATCATAAAATCCAAGATCCTTCGCCAGCTCGTATTTGAACTCATCTGACATAATGCCTCGGCGTCTACCCAAACGAAACAGCCCCTTTAGTCGAGAATTCGAATCAGTGCCACTGCTTTTGTGGCTTTCTTATTTTGTATCGAATCCTTTCTTTTACCCCTTTCAAAAAATGGACAGACTCCCATTCAGAAAAAAAGGCAAAACAAAAAGCAGTAAACAAGAAGTTCACTGCCCATTAATAGGCGACTGAGCTAGCGGTATCATCGAACGTTAATTCGACCGTCTCAGTCAGTATATCTGCATAACTGTAAGAAACTCTTTCAAACGAATTCTCATCTTGATCTAATTGAATCACAAATACAGAAGGGTACGTTTCAGCTAAAATGCCCGAACGCTCAATTGTTTTACGGCGGCCTCCGTTAGCCTTTAACGTCAAACGTTTACCTAAGTTACCATCAAGCGATCTTTTGATGTCGGACAAAGTCTTCGCCATTGCATCCACCTCACTGAGATAATTATACAACAACGGCCCATTTTTGTCAAATAAAAATTAAATTATATCAACCAACACGAGCCATTGTCAACAAAATAATTTTGACAAACTTCTACCTTTTCTCCTCCCTATTTTTCTCAAATTCCGGTGAATTATGTATCCGTTTGAAATTTCTTTTTACACATAAAAAAAACCAGACTGAAATCAGTCGGGTTATGTCGATTCATGGTCTTTTTTATATGGCATACCTACCCTTAAAACACCCTTCGTCTCGATGCCTCCGAGACCTTTTTCTCTTGTTAATGTATTACGAAGCACATCCCACACATTGATTCGATCTACAAATGGAGTGAAGCTGATCTTCGCAACGATATAGACGGGATCGAGCGCATGGATGTTCACACGTGAAGGTGAGCTTGCAAAATTGGCGCCTGCTTGGATCAATGATTCGAAATGAGATTGACAGGCGCCTGCAAAGATCACAAGCTGATCTAAATGAGGAATTTTCTTTCTTGCTTTTTGAACCGTCTCAACGAAATGACGAGAATGGCGATAGGCACCGATATCATTTACGCCGCCCTTTTGCTTGGAATACGCATCATGCCCTGTAATGACCAAAATATCAGGCCGATATTGATCAAGTAACGAATCGATCACGCTTGGCATTTTCTTCTCATGACAATGCACTCCGTACACAGGTACACCAATTCGTTCATATACATCTAAGCATTTCTTTAAGTATGAAGCATCTCCATCTAAATGAAGGACCTTTCCAGGCATGTGAAAATACTGCTCCTGATGCTGATATTGTCCAGAAGTATAATACTCTTGTTTTTCACGCAGCAGCTGATAATCCTGTCTTAGTAAGTCGAGCGATTCGTTAATTTTCCGTTCGTCGTCCTTTTCCCTTGTCAGCTGCTCCTCTTTTTGAATCAAGACGAGATCCGACATCTTAGCATCAGCAATCAGCCTCACTTCATTCCCATGCAATATGGCAGTGGCTTCGTGCTGATCTGTCTCATCAATTCGAATGATTCGAAACATAATATCCATTTGATAGGATGCCCTCGTCACCATATCTCCTATTTGAAATTGCATGCTGTTCACTCCACAATCAGGCTCATATCCTGTTGGTATCGTCTTTCATATATGCTGTTCTTTCTAGCCTATGCCCGAACAGTTGAAGTGGTGAAAAACAAAAGAAAAAAGCCCTTACGATAGGGCTTTTTGTAAAACATTCGACAAACGGGCAAATTCCTCAATGGATAATGATTCTCCGCGGCGCTTTCCATCAATATCTGCTGTTTGAAGTGCTTCTTCGATGATGGCTTTATGTTTTTTTCCATCAGGGAGATTGTTCATCAAATTATTCATCAATGTTTTCCGGCGCTGGCCAAAGCTTGCTCGGATCAATTGAAAGAAAAACGCATCATTTTCTACTGAGACAGCAGGCGTTTCACGAACAGTCAGCTTAATCACAGCCGAATCAACATTGGGCTGAGGAACAAAAACCGTTTTAGGCACAACCATCACCGTTTTTGCTTCCGTATAAAATTGAACTGCGATAGACAGTGAATTATATTCCTTTGATGAAGGGGCAGCTGCCATACGATCTGCTACTTCTTTTTGCAGCATGACCACAATCCCTTTCAATGGAAGGTTTTCTTCAAGCAATTTCATAATAATCGGTGTTGTCACGTAATATGGAAGGTTGGCTACGACCATCACTTCTTTACAGTCAGCAAAATTCTCCTCGATGACCTTTCTCACATCGGCTTTTAATACATCTTGATGAATGATCGTGACATTATCATATGGAGAAAGCGTATCGTTTAAAATAGGCAATAAACGCTGATCGATTTCAAAAGCGGTGACTTTCTTTGCACGTTTAGCGAGCTGCTCTGTCAATGCGCCGATACCAGGTCCAATTTCAATGACGCCGGTCTCATCTGTAACCTCCGCGTGATCGACAATGCGATCTAAAATATTTGTATCAATTAAGAAGTTCTGCCCTAAGCTCTTTTTAAAAGAGAAACCGTACTTCTTCAGTATTTCCTTCGTTCTGACGGGTGTCGCAATATCTTTATTCATCGGCTTCCTCCTGCATGACGGTCTTTAAGGCCGCAATAAAATCATGTTTGGTTATTTGGAACATGTGAAGGCGCTTTTGCAGCTGCTTCGCATTGGTATATCCTATATTTAAAAGCACTCCTAGTCGTTCGCGGCGGCGTTTCGATGATTCGCCTCCGATAAGGCCTGCGTCAAATAAGTCATCTAAAGTAATGTCACTTTCCGTTACTTCCATTTCTTCATGGACATGGGCAAGACATTCCCGAATACTGTCCAAGGAAGCATGCTCGACACCAATTCCTTTATCCCGCTTCGCCTTCGCAAGATGTTTTGGCAAAAAAGCGTGCTTACAGCCAGGAACTGCCTCTGCGATGGTTTTACGGATCTTCTCACCAGGAAAATCAGGATCTGTTAAAATAATGACCCCTCTCGTCTCCTGAGCAAGACGCACTTGTTGAATGACTGTATCGCCAATGGCAGATCCGTTTGTTTCAATCGTATCTGCATCCACTGCCATCTTCACTCTGGCAGTGTCATCACGACCCTCCACCACAATGATTTCTTTGATTTTCATGTATTCCTCCGCTTGCAAAAACAATCTACATTTTTTGGTTAAAAAACGAAACCTTTCATGCTGCTTTTGCGTCTAATTAATTAGAAAACAGTGCTTCTATTATAACCAAAAAAACAGAGGGTGCGCAAAGCCCTCTGTTCATATAAATGATTTGATGTGTTTATTTGAGTACTCTAATTTTTACTCGTTTATTTCCCCATTGATAAGCTGCCGACTTACTTGGGACGAACACATCAATTTTATTCCCTTTTATAGCAGATCCAGTGTCTGATGCAACGGCATATCCATAGCCTTCCACATACACTTTTGAGCCCAGCGGAATGACACTCGGATCAACTGCTATAACCTTTGCACCTGGATTTGCTTTTAAATTAAAGCCTGTAGACGTTCTGCCCGTACATCCAGCACAGCTCGCTGTATAGGCTGTTGATGCCACATAAAATTCTTTTCCTGACGATTCATTGCTTCGTGAAACCGCAGGGGACGCTGTAGGTTCCTTTTTGGCCACTTGTGTACCAATAGCCACTAATCGGTCCTTACTATCTTTTTCGGTCACTTCTTTAATCAATTCTTTAGACACCACTTTGCCGTTTTCTTTCACAATGGCATAGTGCTTCTTCAATTTACCTTCTTCACCTTTTTTAAGTACCTTCTCTTTCCCTTTTTCAAGAGAATGATCCTTTTTATGTTTGGTATCAAAAGCAATTTTCTCTTCCACTACATCGGTGACTTTTTCCACCCGAGTGATCTTTATATCTGCGCTCTTTTTAGAAAGGTTACTATGTAACGCAGGCTTGATCTTATCGTGCTTCTTGAGCTTCAGCTCTTGTTGCTTTAAAAAGTCAGCGACCGTAGTCGAAGTGGTCCACACTTTTTTATCTTTTCCTCCATCATTTAAGCTGACCTGGAAGGCCTGCTGAACCACAAGATTCATATCCTTTTTTAACTTGTCATTCTTTCCTGGAGTTACTTGATCGTGCTTCCCTATATCTATCTTCTCATTCTTCAATAATGCTCCAACCGTCTGATCTGTAGTCCATATCGTTTTCTCTTTCCCATCTAGGGTCAGATGAACCGGTATAGCCGCATCATACACAATGTTCATATTGTCTTGAATCTTTGTATTTAGACTTGGAGAGATATGATCCTCCGCCTTGGTCCTTATTCCAAGGTCTGAAAGCAGCTGTGCTACTGTCTCTTCATGTGTACGAATTGTCTTCTCTTTACCATTGATTGAAATGGTAATAGACTGCTTAGTGAGCTCATGCGCTCCGTAAGCCGTTCCAGTTCCAGCTAAAAGCAAGCAAACAACTAGTAATAAAACCTTGCCTTTTCCTAGCTTCACAGAAAACAGATTTTTCATTTTTTGTACGATGAAAAACGCCTCCTTCTCCTCGGAGAGATTATATAGAGTATCTCAAAACCTGTCAACCCTTCCACCCACTGTACAAAAATGCTCGATTGTAAACCTATTATGGGAGATTTATGGAAGGAAGGGAAGAAAGACTTATCGACAACTTATCCTATGAGGAGGCGCAAACGTGTAGAACTTTTTCGTTATGTTTCACAATTGGACAAGCTTAAACAAGGATTGACATCATATACTGTCAGTTTATACGGAAAACTTTTTTTGCATTTTTTGTTGTCAATTCAGCAAGCTCTTCAAAGCTGATTTCTCTCAGCTCCGCAATCTGTTCTGCGATATATTTGACATAACTTGGCTCATTACGTTTTCCTCTAAATGGCACTGGCGTTAAGTATGGGCAGTCTGTTTCAATCAAAAGCTTGTCACTTGGTATCTCCTTTACAACTTCCTTTGGCTTTTTGGCATTTTTAAATGTCACGGGTCCACCGAATGAAATATAAAAGTTCATTTCCATACACGCTTTTGCAGTTTCCAGACTGCCAGTAAAGCAGTGCATAATACCTCCAACCTCAGCTGCTCCCTCTTCCTTTAAAATCGCCACGACATCTTCCGTTGCGTCACGATTATGAATAACGATTGGAAGCTTCACTTCCTTCGCAAGAGCAATTTGGCGTCTAAAGACTTCCTTTTGCACATCTTTTGGCGACTTGTCCCAATAGTAATCCAGACCCATTTCTCCAATTGCAACCACTTTTTCGTGTTGAGATAAATCTTTGATCCAAGCCAAATCCTCATCTGTCATATCAATAGCATCGACTGGATGCCAGCCGATAGCTGCATATATGAAATCATACTCTTCAATTAACTCCATCGCCCTCGTAATGGTTGGGCGGTCAAACCCTACCACCACGATTTTCTCAACTTTTTCGCTTTTCGCTCTTTCGATCACCTGCTCTAAGTCTTCATTGTATTGTTCTGCATTTAAGTGGGCATGTGTATCAAATAACATGGTTGATTGCTCCTTTCGACAATTCTCCTAAAAACAAAAGGTGTTCGACGAAATGTTACACGTGGAACACCTTTGTTGATTTATAAAATTTTTGTTCCATTTGCTAGAGATTGATCTACTTCAAGAACCTGCAATTTCCCGCCAGTTTCTCCTGTTAAAATCATTCCCTGGGAAATTTCCCCTCGGAGTTTAACTGGTGTAAGATTCGCTACGCAAACAAGCTTCTTCCCTACTAATTCCTCTGGTTGATAGTGCTTGGCAATCCCAGAGACTATTTGTCTTTTTTCAAATCCAAAATCAAGCTGAAGCTTTAAGAGACGATCCGCTTTTTTAACTGGAGCTGCTTCCAATACCTGTGCAACTCGAAGATCAACTTTTGAGAAATCATCAAATGCAATTTCTGCTCCCAGCTCAGGTAATTCCGTTTCTTCGATTTCCACTTTCTCTTCTTCTACCTTAGGTGCACTTCCCTGCATTTTTTCTTTAATGTAGGATACTTCTTCTTCAACCTCTAAACGCGGGAACAAAGGCTCTCCTTTTTGTACCGTCGCTTGTTGAATCGCACCAAATGATAGGATACTATCCCAGCTTTTGAGCTTCTCTTCTTCAATTCCAAGCTGGAAGAAGATTTTCTCAGGTGTTTTCGTTAGGAACGGCGTTAAGAGTACTGCAGTGATTCGAAGTGATTCTGCTAAATGATACATAACAGAATGCAGTTCTTTTCGTTTTGTTTCATCCTTTGCCAGCACCCATGGAGCTGTTTGATCAATATATTTATTGGTTCTGCTGATTAATGTCCAAACATTTGAAAGAGCCACAGAGAATTCAAGGTTTTCCATCGCCTCTTCATAGGCTTTGACTGTTTGTTCAGCGACTGCTTTCAGCTCTTCATCAAACTCATTAACAGGTCCCTTATAGCTGCTTAAAGTGCCGTCAAAATATTTTTGCACCATCGCAACTGTACGATTAAGCAAGTTTCCTAAATCATTGGCAAGGTCATAGTTTACACGTTCCACGAATCCTTCTGGTGTAAACACACCATCCGCACCAAATGGTACTTCGCGAAGCAGATAATAACGAAGGGCATCGAGGCCATAGCGATCAATTAATGTGACCGGATCTACCACATTCCCTTTTGATTTAGACATTTTGCCATCTTTCATGAGCAGCCAGCCGTGTGCGAAAATTTGTTTCGGCAGAGGCAGATCTAATGCCATCAGCATAATCGGCCAATAAATCGTATGGAAGCGTACAATTTCTTTTCCTACGAGATGTACGTTGGCAGGCCAATATTTTTTATATTTTTCATCTTGATCTGTTCCATAGCCAATCGCAGTTAAATAGTTGAACAACGCATCAATCCATACATAAATGACGTGTTTTGGATTGTTAGGAACTTTAATTCCCCAATCAAAGGTTGTTCTTGATACTGCTAAATCCTCTAAACCTGGTTTAATGAAGTTATTAATCATTTCATTCTTTCTTGATTCAGGCTGAATAAACGATGGATTTTTTTCGTAATAATCGAGCAAACGGTCCGCATACTTACTCATGCGGAAGAAATATGATTCTTCTTTAATTAATTCAACAGGGTGGCCGCTGTCAGGGCTTTTCCCGCCAATGACTTCCCCTTTCTCATTACGCTCAACATCAACAAGCTGTGTTTCTGTATAGAATGTCTCATCAGGAATACTGTACCAGCCCTCATATTGATCTAAATAAATATCTCCTTGATCAAGCAATTTTTGAAAGACTTGCTCAATGATTTTCGTATGTCTTTTTTCCGTTGTACGGATGAAGTCATCATTAGAAATGTCGAGTTTCTTCCATAATGATTGAATGTCTTCTACGACTGGATCTAAATACTCGATCGGTGTGATATTTTGTTCTTCAGCTTTTTGCTGAATTTTTTGTCCGTGCTCATCTGTACCCGTTAAATACATCACATCATAGCCTTGAAGACGTTTATAACGAGCCATAGCATCTCCTGCTACTGTCGTATAAGCATGTCCAATATGTAATTTTCCGCTCGGATAGTAAATAGGTGTTGTCAGATAAAACGTTTTTTTCTTTTCTGGCATGTCGGAACCTCCTGCGTGTGTGTAAATGTCAAAAACTCCCGCCCAATGGACGAGAGCGGTTATCATCATTACATGAAAATGTGTCAGATCAATTCATTCAATTTTGCACTTGTGCTTTCTCTATGATACCATCTTAGCCTTTAAGATCAAGCATATATACATAGAACAAGATGAAATGATCGAAAAAGATGAGTTTTTCGAAAAAAACGACAAACCCGTCGACATTTTGTCGAATATTGTCGTATGAAATCTATTTCCAGATTTACAATTAGCTAAATTAGGGCAAAAGTCTTGTTAATCTGATCTCGTCATTTCTTATATTTTCATAGAAAAAGCCTACAAAATCCTTATACACCAGTAGTTTCAAGGTCTTTTGACTTTAAGAGTCATATTTTACAAACAATAGTAAACAAAATGATTGACGATTTATGGAAACCTTGTTATGCTAGGAATGTAAGGAATTTGTCGAATAATGACGAAGATAATATTATATTAAGAATAAGTTCTTTTTGGGAGGAGAATGAAGATGAAATCTACAGGTATTGTACGTAAAGTTGACGAATTAGGACGCGTGGTGATTCCAATCGAACTTCGCCGTACGTTAGGAATCGCTGAAAAAGACGCTTTGGAAATTTATGTTGATGATGAAAAAATTATCCTAAAAAAATATAAACCAAACATGACTTGCCAAGTAACAGGTGAAGTATCAGACGATAACCTTAAGCTTGCTAATGGTAAATTAGTTCTTAGCCGTGAAGGTGCAGAGCAAATCATTAACGAAATTCAAAACCAACTTCAATCACAAAAATAAGGTTCATATAAAAAAGGTTCTTGCACCGTTTGCAAGAACCTTTCTTTATTGTTCAATATGATAGGCATCGTATATCGTGCGCTTTGGCACACCACGTTCGACAGCTGTACGTTTAATGGCTTCCTTCGACGTTAATCCTTCCTCTATGTAATGGATCACATGTTCTTTTTCAGATAAGGACGTCCACCAAGCTTTTTCATTCAGCTCTTCTTCAGCTTGATCATTTCCTTGTACCACAAGACAGAATTCACCTCGGATTTGATTCTCCGCAGCCCATGTCAGCACAGACTCTAAATCTCCACGAATAAACTCTTCGAATTTTTTCGTCAGTTCTCTCGTAATTGCGATGTTCCGATTCCCCCACACTTCCTTCATCAAAGTCAGCGTTTCTTTTAATCGATGGGGTGCTTCATAGAAAATGATCGTTTCTTGACGTTTCTTCAAGGCTTCAAGCTGCTTTTTCTTTTCTTTTTTTTGACGGTCGAGAAAACCGTAAAAGAAAAATGGCTGAGGCGCGATTCCTGATGCAATGAGTGCCGTTAGTGCAGCATTAGCGCCAGGTAACGGAATGACATAGCCCCCAATGCTAGTAAAATCTCGAACCACTTCGGCCCCTGGATCTGAAATCGTCGGTAAACCGGCATCACTCACGAGTGCGATATTTTTCCCTTCTTTTAGCCATTCGATTAACTTGTGGCCGCTGCTGTCTTTGTTATGCTCATGATAGCTGGTTAAGGGTGTATCAATTTCGTATACATGACAAAGCTTTTTCGTTTGCCGTGTATCTTCTGCGGCAATATAGTCTACATCTTTTAATGTTTGTATCGCTCGGAACGTCATATCTTCTAGATTTCCGATCGGGGTTGGGACAAGATAAAGAATCCCCATACCAGATTGACCATCAAAGCTTTTCTGTGTCTTTTTCATGTGCCGCCTCCTTTTCTATTCGCATTTCTTCTATATAAATGTCTTTCTTTTTCCGCGTCCACGTTTTGAAACGATATTCTTGCTGCATGGCTTCTCTTTTGGTTGCAAAACATTCATGATAAAAAAGCTCAACCGGCCGTCTCGCTCTTGTATACTTTGCTCCCTTTCCACTATTGTGGGTCATCAATCTCTTTTGTAAATCATTTGTATAACCCGCATACAGGCTGCCATCTGCACATTTTAATACATAGAAGTAATGATTATGCTTCTCCATACAGTATCGTCCTGATTTCATCTGTATACTCCTGATCTTCCCCATAAACAAAAAGAGGCGGGAGAATTTTCAGATCTGGTTTTCCATCTTTTATGCCCTCTACCAAGATGGTATTGGCTTCTTTCCCTTGTTTGGGATAAACAAATTGAATTCGTTTTGGCTCAATTCGGTATTTCTTCATTAATTCCACTATCTCAAGCAGCCGTCCTGGTCGATGAACCATCGCCAGTTTTCCCCCTTGCTTTAGCAGCGTGGAAGAAACACGAATGACATCTTCTAATGTACAATGAATTTCATGCCGTGCAATCGCCAAATATTCATTTTCATTGATTTCATCCTTAGAAGGTGTTTTAAAATATGGCGGGTTACATGTAATCACATCAACTTTATGGTTGCCGTAGCGTTCCGGCATATCATTCAAATCACCATGAATCAATTCAATCTGGTGCGCAAGTTGATTATACTCCACACTTCTTTTTGCCATATCAAACAGCCGTTCTTGAATTTCAACACCCGTAATCGAGGCCTTAGAACGAGTCGAAAGCAGCAATGGCACGATACCGTTTCCGGTACAAAGATCAATGATCTCCCCTTTTTGGATCGGTACATACGCAAATTTAGCTAATAACACTGCGTCCAATGAAAAGGCAAACACAGTTTTACTTTGTATAATCTTCATATCTTCGGCGAGCAGGTAATCTAAACGTTCATCTTCTCTTAACGAAACCATGATGTATCCTTTCTTTTCCTGTGAAAAAGGCTCCCGATTCAGCGGAAGCCTTTTCTCATTTTTTATTTAAAAATGACAGACAGAACAAACAGTCTCCCTCTTTACGAATGCTTCCATAATGTACATTACAAATATGGAAGCCCTCCTGATATAACCGGGCCAGGTTATCATGACCTTCTCCTATATCAGAATGACTTGGCTTCTGGGCAGAATCATTCTCTGCCTCAGACGATTTGTCTCGATCGGACTGATCCAGACGTTCACGCAAGTGCTGATTCTCCATCTGCAGCTGATGATTTTCTTCAATCACTTCACCGATATGATTTTTCAAATCACCTAACTGGCGATAAAGAGAACCGATTTGTTCTTCTAAATTAATCACCGTATCAAATAGTTCCTTTTTATCCAAGGTGGCACACCTCGTTACTCAGTTGTTTGTGCAGATACAACGCCTTCTTGTAATAATTCTTCCCATGTATATTCTATCACTTTTTCTTGCCCGGTTAATTCAACTTGCAAAATTCGTTCTAAAATATTGAGCCCTACTACCTTGGCAGAGCCATTAGACGTTTGAATCGTTTCGCCGATATCCGGTAATTGTTCCTTCGCTGTTTCATACTCATCATTCTCATATTTCAAGCAGCACATCAAACGGCCGCATAGTCCGGAAATTTTTGTCGGATTTAACGACAGGTTTTGATCCTTTGCCATCTTAATCGACACTGGTTCAAAGTCTCCTAAGAATGTCGAACAGCAAAGCATTCGCCCGCAAGGACCAATGCCGCCAAGCATTTTTGCCTCGTCTCTTACGCCAATCTGGCGAAGTTCAATTCTCGTTTTGAAAATTGATGCAAGATCCTTCACTAGCTCACGGAAATCAACTCTGCCATCTGCTGTGAAGTAGAAGATGACCTTGTTTCGGTCAAATGTAAATTCAACATCGACCAATTTCATTTCCAGCCCATGTTCACTTACCTTCTGAAGACATGTATCAAAGGCTGTCATCGCTGCTTCTTTGTTTTCCTCAACGATGAGCCGGTCTCGTTCGTCTGCTACACGAATGACTTTACGCAGAGGGAGAACCACATCGTGTTCATCTACTTTTTTGTTGGCGATGACCACTTGTCCGTACTCAACCCCTCTGACCGTTTCTACAATGACACAACTATCATTTTCTATATGAAATCCATTAGGATCGAAATAATAGATTTTGCCCGCTTTTTTAAAGCGAACACCAATTACGTTGTACAAGCTTATCCCTCCTGCAACATCAACACCAATTGCTCCATAAGCCCTTGGGCATTAACGTTGGATTGAAGTCTCTTTTTCGCTTCTAATACAGCAAGGATCTGGCTGGTCACCATCTGCTGTGTGGAATGCAGCGCATGCTGCTTCATTGTCTGGAATAAGTCTTGATAAATGACTTTATCTTCATTTCCTATTTGAATCGACAATACATCACGATATATAAATAAAAGCATATCCAGACCTGTTTCTTGAAGGTCTTTCTCTTTGAAAAAAGGCATCCATTGATCCTGTATATAAAAAAATGCATGTTCTTTTCGCTGGTGTAAGACTTCATACAATTTTATCACTTTCGCTCTAGACTCTGCAAACTGATCATTTCGACTTAATTCGAGTGCTTCTGCTAAATTATTGGTTAAATTCGACAAAAGCCTTGCGAGATGCTGAGATACGCCTTCTTGTAAAAGCTGCTGCTCCAAGGATTGTGGCTGCAGCGGCTGAAAGCTGAGCATCTGACATCTTGAAATAATCGTATCCAGCATTTTATGCGATTGCTCAGTGATTAAAACCGCCATCGTTTCCCGATTAGGCTCCTCTAGGAACTTCAATAAACTGTTCGCGGCATTGACCGTCATTTTGTCCGCATGAAGAATAATATACATTTTCCGGTGAGATTCTACACCGGCTTTTGTAAATTCCTCTTGCAGTGCCTGCACTTGCGCCTTCTTAATTGATTGGCCATCAGGCTGCACAAGATGTAAATCGGGATGGTTTCCTGATGCAATCCTTTTGCAGTTTTGACAGGATTCACATGGTTTCACTCCTGATTCCAAGCAAAAAAAGCTTTTAGCCAAAAGCATCGCTGCATCCAGTTTTCCGGTTCCTTTTTTTCCTTCAAATAAGTAGGCGTGCGCAAGTCGGTCTTTATCAATACTATTAAAAATCAGCCGCATGACGCGCGGCTGCAAATCATTCATGTCATCCCAGCTAATTGCCATGTTATCACTCTCTATGTGTAAAGGTTAATCAATAAACCTTTTATTTCTCCAATACGTTCAAGCAAATCAATAGATGGTTTTTCTTGATCCATCATTTCCTCGGTTAATTCAATCAGCTTTTCATCTAAGGCTTTGACTAAAGCAAGTGTACGTGTATTTCCATAAATGTCAAAGCTCCTTGAAGTTTCTATATTTAATCCATTATCGACTGTCTCTTTCACAAAGCGCTTCACCAGTCCTTTAAACCTAGCCAAATCCTTTAGGTTTCGTGACTTTGCGAGCTTTTTTCCGAACACTTCGATATCACTCAGCATGACCGTCAGCTGTTCTAAGCGCAGTTTGCCGCTTTGCGTCTCCATCGAAGCTTTAAAGGAGGCAGATGTCTGGCTTCCTTTCATCGCTTGAAGTTCACGCTTTTCTAAACGCAGCCGCATATCTTGATTAATTTTCACAGCAACCCATCCTTAAAATTGATGAAATTGTTCAACTGGCAGAATAAAAACAGTAGCTCCGCCAACTTCAACCTCAACAGGGTATGGTACGTATGAATCTGCATTTCCGCCCATTGGGGAGACAGGCGCGATCATTTGATCACGTTTACGGCAATTTTCTTTTATAAGCTGTAATGCTTTATCCACCCGGACATCATCACAACCAATAATAAAAGTCGTATTCCCAGACTTTAAAAACCCACCAGTTGAAGCTAATTTTGTCACGCCGAAATGATGTTCAGTCAATATTTTCAACAACTTGCTGCTATCTTGGTCCTGTACAACGGCAACAATTAATTTCATTTGATTGGCCTCCTTTATTTTAGGCACAGATGACATGCCGATGTCTTCCTCTATATTATAACAACGATTGGGAATTAGGTCATATTTGATTTTGCTTTAATGTGTCCTGAATCAATTGAAGGACTTCTTCATAGACAGCCTGCATCGGCTGAGACGCATCCACTACACGGAATCGTTCTGGCGATTGTGCAATAAGCAGTTCATAGCCTTCTCTGACAAGCTGGTGGAAATTCAGCGTCTCCATGTCTAATCGATTCTTTTCTCTTCCCTGGTTGGCATCAATTCGCTTTAGCCCTTCCTCAGGTGTAATAGAAAAATAAATGGTCATTTGCGGCATCGTGCCATTGATAGCAAAGTCGTTAATTGACTTTACTTCTTCAATCCCAAGCCCTCTCGCATAGCCTTGATAAGCAAGGGAGCTATCAACAAAACGATCACATAAAACCGTCTGCCCGCGCTGTAATGCCGGTTCTACCTTCTCAGCCAAATGCTGCCTTCTTGCGGCTGCATACAGCAAAGCTTCTGTTTTCGCATCCATTTTGGTGTTTTTTTCATTTAAAATGACTTCACGTATCTGCTCTGCAATGTCAATGCCGCCAGGCTCACGTGTCGCCATCACTGCATATCCTTGGCGTTCCATTTCTTCATACACTTTTCGAATCACTGTCGTTTTTCCAGCACCCTCTGGCCCTTCAAACGTAATAAACATACCGCTCATAGTGTCTCCTCTTCTATATAAACATATAATTTTCTCTGATGAATCACCTGACTGGCTTGAACATGAACCTGATGTCCAAGCAAACGGCTTAAAGCCGCAATCTGATCGATTTCAATACGCTCTCCTTTAACGATCAAAGGTATACCCGGTGGATATGGAATAACCGATTCTGCACTAACCCGTCCTGCTGCATGTTCAAATGGGACGGCTTCTATATCCTGTCTATGCTCATCGTTGTCATTAGCCGGCGCCTCTCTTTGGAAATGATCTTTTCCTTTGAGCAATGAATCGCTTTGATTAAGGGCCTGCTCTATCTGTTTAAAAGGAATATCCTTCTTCTGTTCTAAACCAAAGATAAGTAAAACCTGATGTTCGTCGGCAAGCTCTGGGTGAACCTCCACTGATTCAAGTACTCGTTTTAGTTCATAACCAGTCAGCCCTTTTGTTGATCGAATCACACATTTTAATGGATCGTTAGAAAGCAATTCAGACTCTACCACTTCAAGCTGGGGTATACGGTTGAACTCATTTTTCAGCTCTGCCAGTCCTTTCATCATTCCATCCGAGATCCCTTTTTTCTTGATCTCCTCGACATAAGCTCTTGCCACATCTAATGAGGCCATAATTGGATAGGATGGAGAACTGCTTTGAAGCATCGTGAGGAATGTTTTCAAACGTTTTGCATCCATTCGCCCCCCCTGAAGATGAAGGTAGGATCCCATCGTCATGGCCGGAAGGGTTTTATGTGCTGATTGTACCACCACGTCAGCTCCATAGGAAAGAGCAGATGGGGGAAAAGCGCCGCCTAATACAAAATGTGCACCATGTGCCTCATCAACCAAAACGATCATGCCTGCTTCGTGGCACATGTCAATCAGCTTTGATAAATCAGCTGCATGTCCGTAGTAGTTCGGATAAGTCAAAACGATCGCCCGGCAATTAGGGTGTTTGGATATGGCTTTTTTGACTGTTTCATCCGTCACATGTGTTGGTACATGCAGGTGTGTATCTACCTCAGCTTCTACCATAATAGGCGTGGCTCCTGCAAGCTCAATCGCATGGTAAACAGACTTATGACAATTTCGCTGGACGAAAATCTCATCTCCCGCACGACAGGCTGCCATCACCATCGCTAAATTTCCGACAGTTGTCCCATTCACAAGGAAAAAGCTTTGATCTGATCCATATAGCTTTGCCAATAAATGTTCAGCCTCTTGAATCACACCAGTTGGATGATGGAGATCATCTAACCCTTCAAGCTCTGTTACATCCAGCTGAAGAATTGAGTCATAATAAGTCCGTGCCTCATCAAAAAAGACATCTCCATTGTGATGTCCTGGAACGTGGAAAGAATAAGGTTTCTTTTCCGCATGTTGTGCTAATGCTGTATATAAAGGTGTTTTCAAACAAATCGACCCTTTTCACTTTAACGATATCTTATGTCTATTATAACGTTCATACAAGGGAACCGAAAGATGGATTCTCATTCCTTAATTGGCTGGTGATTCGTCAGCTGCTGTTCTGCCTCATACATTCTGTTTTTCAATTGGGCTCGCTCTTGACTTCCATGCTCTTTCACCTGTAACGTTTCCTGTAAGGTTTCAGCTAATTGGCGTTGAACCTTTTTCAACGTATCTATAGGTGCAAAAGCTGCCTCTTCAAGAAGCTCCCCCTGCTGCTTTGATACCTGTTCATATGTTTTTTTGATTCGATTCTCAAGAGCTGAATTGGCACGCTGCTGAATATGCGTTAACGCAATCGACATTTGGTTGATCCATAGAGGAATAGATGCAGAAACAGTTGATTGAATGTGATTGGCCAATGTATGATTCGTATGCTGGATCATTCGAATTTGGGCATTACATTGCAACGCAATTTGCCGGCTTAGCAGCAAATCATATTTCCGTTCTTTCAACCTCTCCATATATTCTTCTGCATTGACTTCCTGACTCATCAATTGCTCCTCTATAGTCCGATTACCAGTCTGCTCCGTTTCTGATATGATCTGCTTCTCTATAGTTGTTATTTTCGCTTCAACTGCTGCAACCTGCAGCGTCATCTCTTGGAAAAAGGTTTGATTTTCTTCAAATAAACGCTCTAATAACATGTGATCGGAAATTAATCCGCCTTTTGCGTTACGAAGCCTTGCTGATAATCTCTCGATCTGTGATTTTGCATGTTGAAAACGCGATATGATTTCCTGAGTAGAACGCTTCTCCCGCCGAAATAACTTCGAAAAAAAGCCCTGCTTCTTTGGCAGTAAGTCCTCCGGTTCTACTACATGGAGCTGGTGCAAAAAGGCCTCAAGCACGTCTCCTATTTGATCGATATCTTTTTTCTCAACATATTTCATCATTTGTTGTGATTGTTCCAATAATCGTTCCTGAACACGTGTACCATAGAAAAGCAGCTTTTGCGGATTGTCAGGGATTTGCTCGGCACGCTGCAAGGCTTCTTGTTTCTCCTCATCAGATAAGGTATCAAACACTTGAAACTGAAGATCTGTAGTGGCAGCAGATGATGTTGGGATGTGATCTTCTGGTTTCATTACGTTTGACTCCTTTCATTATTTCTTTATCATTTTATCTGCCACTTCAAGCTCAATATGAAGGGCTTCTATGTCTCTTCCTAATACTTGCTGCAAATCATTCGTCAATTGCTTTTGCAGTTCTGTCAGCGTCACCCGAGTTTGGCTCAGTGTCATTTCCAGCTCATGACTGCGTTCAGGCTGGTTATACAATAATGCATATTTTTCAGTTAGTTCAACGACAGAATCCAAGGTTTCGAAATAAAAACGCTGTGCATCATAAAATCGGGTCGGCTCTTTTTTTGTAATCATATAGATTCGTCGTGCAAGTCGGAGAATTTCATAATTATGTTTGATCGTCTGTACGTTCTTCACAGCAAATAAAGCCTTCTTTAAACGTACGAGCTTTTGTCCTGCTTCTTTTAAATGCTGTTTGATATATACATAATCACTACGAGACAGTCCGTGTTTCTTTAAAAACAACTTGAAAGCAACCCATCTGCTCCCTGCAAACATTACGCCCCACCCCATCATCGCATACAGTATCGATAGTCCAACATGATGATGGAAAACCCCAATACTGACGGTTAAAATCACAAGCGAAAAAAAAGTAGAGAGGATGGCCCATATAAATGTATAAAAGATTGATTTCATGTTCATCGACTCCTATGAATAATCAGGCTCTCTGTTTATCTTATTATTAATTACGGATGATGTCCAAACTAAGTTCCAAAAAACAGGCCCAATCCTCCATAGATCATAAAAAAAGACCATCTAATGGTCTATGAATACAAAGGCGGTGTATGAAGATTTTTTAGCTTTCTAACATAATCGGCATAGCTAGGATCCGAGGTCGATGTAGAAATTAACTTTCTCTCACATTCTCGGCACAAAAACTGATGATATAAATAAATTCCCTTTGTTTTTTTCTCTTCACAAATCAAACAAATCGCTTCTCGCTCTTTTTTGCTCATTGTGACACCTCCACTTATAGCTTCAGTATGCCCTAGCGCTTTCAATTGTATACAAAATTAAGAATGTTTTAGATGGTAGTTTAGTATATGTATCCATGTCAGATCGAGTGTTTGTTCCTTTTCTTAAAAAACAAAAAAGACCAGTTCCGACTGGAACTGATCCTAATAGAAGCTTGGCGGCGTCCTACTCTCACAGGGGGAAACCCCCAACTACCATCGGCGCTGAAGAGCTTAACTTCCGTGTTCGGTATGGGAACGGGTGTGACCTCTTCGCTATCGCCACCAAACCTGATGGAGAGAATGTTCTCTCAAAACTAGATAACAATGTTCATGCTTCACATTAGAATATAGGTTAAGTCCTCGATCTATTAGTATCTGTCAGCTCCACGTGTCACCACGCTTCCACCTCAGACCTATCAACCTGATCATCTTTCAGGGATCTTACTTCCTTGCGGAATGGGAAATCTCATCTTGAGGGGGGCTTCATGCTTAGATGCTTTCAGCACTTATCCCGTCCGCACATAGCTACCCAGCGATGCCCTTGGCAGAACAACTGGTACACCAGCGGTGCGTCCATCCCGGTCCTCTCGTACTAAGGACAGCTCCTCTCAAATTTCCTGCGCCCGCGACGGATAGGGACCGAACTGTCTCACGACGTTCTGAACCCAGCTCGCGTACCGCTTTAATGGGCGAACAGCCCAACCCTTGGGACCGACTACAGCCCCAGGATGCGATGAGCCGACATCGAGGTGCCAAACCTCCCCGTCGATGTGGACTCTTGGGGGAGATAAGCCTGTTATCCCCGGGGTAGCTTTTATCCGTTGAGCGATGGCCCTTCCATGCGGAACCACCGGATCACTAAGCCCGACTTTCGTCCCTGCTCGACTTGTAGGTCTCGCAGTCAAGCTCCCTTGTGCCTTTACACTCTGCGAATGATTTCCAACCATTCTGAGGGAACCTTTGGGCGCCTCCGTTACATTTTAGGAGGCGACCGCCCCAGTCAAACTGCCCACCTGACACTGTCTCCCTGCCCGATAAGGGCAGCGGGTTAGAAGGTCAATACAGCCAGGGTAGTATCCCACCGATGCCTCCACCGAAGCTAGCGCTCCGGTTTCCAAGGCTCCTACCTATCCTGTACAAGCTGTACCAACATTCAATATCAGGCTGCAGTAAAGCTCCACGGGGTCTTTCCGTCCTGTCGCGGGTAACCTGCATCTTCACAGGTACTATAATTTCACCGAGTCTCTCGTTGAGACAGTGCCCAGATCGTTGCGCCTTTCGTGCGGGTCGGAACTTACCCGACAAGGAATTTCGCTACCTTAGGACCGTTATAGTTACGGCCGCCGTTTACTGGGGCTTCAATTCGCACCTTCGCTTACGCTAAGCGCTCCTCTTAACCTTCCAGCACCGGGCAGGCGTCAGCCCCTATACTTCGCCTTACGGCTTCGCAGAGACCTGTGTTTTTGCTAAACAGTCGCCTGGGCCTATTCACTGCGGCTTCTCGGGGCTTTAACACCCTAAGAAGCACCCCTTCTCCCGAAGTTACGGGGTCATTTTGCCGAGTTCCTTAACGAGAGTTCTCTCGATCACCTTAGGATTCTCTCCTCGCCTACCTGTGTCGGTTTGCGGTACGGGCACCTCTCACCTCGCTAGAGGCTTTTCTTGGCAGTGTGGAATCAGGAACTTCGCTACTAAATTTCGCTCGCCATCACAGCTCAGCCTTTACGGGAAACGGATTTGCCTATTTCCCAGCCTAACTGCTTGGACGCGGATATCCAATACCGCGCTTACCCTATCCTCCTGCGTCCCCCCATTGCTCAAATGGTGAGGAGGTGGTACAGGAATATCAACCTGTTGTCCATCGCCTACGCCTTTCGGCCTCGGCTTAGGTCCCGACTAACCCTGAGCGGACGAGCCTTCCTCAGGAAACCTTAGGCATTCGGTGGACGGGATTCTCACCCGTCTTTCGCTACTCATACCGGCATTCTCACTTCTAAGCGCTCCACCAGTCCTTCCGGTCTGGCTTCACAGCCCTTAGAACGCTCTCCTACCACTGTTCGTAAGAACAGTCCGCAGCTTCGGTGATACGTTTAGCCCCGGTACATTTTCGGCGCAGAGTCACTCGACCAGTGAGCTATTACGCACTCTTTAAATGGTGGCTGCTTCTAAGCCAACATCCTGGTTGTCTAAGCAACTCCACATCCTTTTCCACTTAACGTATACTTTGGGACCTTAGCTGGCGGTCTGGGCTGTTTCCCTTTCGACTACGGATCTTATCACTCGCAGTCTGACTCCCAAGGATAAGTCATCGGCATTCGGAGTTTGACTGAATTCGGTAACCCGGTAGGGGCCCCTAGTCCAATCAGTGCTCTACCTCCGAGACTCTTACCTTGAGGCTAGCCCTAAAGCTATTTCGGAGAGAACCAGCTATCTCCAGGTTCGATTGGCATTTCACCCCTACCCACACCTCATCCCCGCACTTTTCAACGTGCGTGGGTTCGGGCCTCCATTCAGTGTTACCTGAACTTCACCCTGGACATGGGTAGATCACCTGGTTTCGGGTCTACGACCACGTACTCATGCGCCCTATTCAGACTCGCTTTCGCTGCGGCTCCGCATCTTCTGCTTAACCTTGCACGGGATCGTAACTCGCCGGTTCATTCTACAAAAGGCACGCCATCACCCGTTAACGGGCTCTGACTACTTGTAGGCACACGGTTTCAGGATCTATTTCACTCCCCTTCCGGGGTGCTTTTCACCTTTCCCTCACGGTACTGGTTCACTATCGGTCACTAGGGAGTATTTAGCCTTGGGAGATGGTCCTCCCGGATTCCGACGGAATTTCACGTGTTCCGCCGTACTCAGGATCCACTCTGGAGAGAACGACATTTCAGTTACAGGGCTGTTACCTTCTTTGGCGGGCCTTTCCAGACCTCTTCGCTTATATCATTCCTTTGTAACTCCGTATAGAGTGTCCTACAACCCCAAGAGGCAAGCCTCTTGGTTTGGGCTGTTCCCGTTTCGCTCGCCGCTACTCAGGGAATCGCATTTGCTTTCTCTTCCTCCGGGTACTTAGATGTTTCAGTTCCCCGGGTATGCCTTCTCATACTCTATGTATTCAAGTATGGATACTACTCCATTACGAGCAGTGGGTTTCCCCATTCGGAAATCTCCGGATCAAAGCTTGCTTACAGCTCCCCGAAGCATATCGGTGTTCGTCCCGTCCTTCATCGGCTCCTAGTGCCAAGGCATCCACCGTGCGCCCTTTCTAACTTAACCATTTCTTACTTTAGAAAGAATCACTATGTGTGATGAACTTTGCATTGCATTCAATGTGAATGTATTACTTATTGTTATCTAGTTTTCAAAGAACACGTTGGTGGAGCCTAGCGGGATCGAACCGCTGACCTCCTGCGTGCAAGGCAGGCGCTCTCCCAGCTGAGCTAAGGCCCCGATTTAATAGAAGATGGTGGGCCTGAGTGGACTCGAACCACCGACCTCACGCTTATCAGGCGTGCGCTCTAACCAGCTGAGCTACAGGCCCATCTTTCATATCGAAGATATGATGTTGTAGGATCTTTTGCAAGTTCCTTCAAAACTAAACAAGACGAAAACGTACGCTGCTCCATATATCCTTAGAAAGGAGGTGATCCAGCCGCACCTTCCGATACGGCTACCTTGTTACGACTTCACCCCAATCATCTGCCCCACCTTCGGCGGCTGGCTCCATAAAGGTTACCTCACCGACTTCGGGTGTTGCAAACTCTCGTGGTGTGACGGGCGGTGTGTACAAGGCCCGGGAACGTATTCACCGCGGCATGCTGATCCGCGATTACTAGCGATTCCAGCTTCACGCAGTCGAGTTGCAGACTGCGATCCGAACTGAGAACAGATTTATGGGATTGGCTAAACCTTGCGGTCTTGCAGCCCTTTGTTCTGTCCATTGTAGCACGTGTGTAGCCCAGGTCATAAGGGGCATGATGATTTGACGTCATCCCCACCTTCCTCCGGTTTGTCACCGGCAGTCACCTTAGAGTGCCCAACTGAATGCTGGCAACTAAGATCAAGGGTTGCGCTCGTTGCGGGACTTAACCCAACATCTCACGACACGAGCTGACGACAACCATGCACCACCTGTCACTCTGTCCCCGAAGGGAAAGCCCTATCTCTAGGGTTGTCAGAGGATGTCAAGACCTGGTAAGGTTCTTCGCGTTGCTTCGAATTAAACCACATGCTCCACCGCTTGTGCGGGCCCCCGTCAATTCCTTTGAGTTTCAGTCTTGCGACCGTACTCCCCAGGCGGAGTGCTTAATGCGTTAGCTGCAGCACTAAGGGGCGGAAACCCCCTAACACTTAGCACTCATCGTTTACGGCGTGGACTACCAGGGTATCTAATCCTGTTCGCTCCCCACGCTTTCGCTCCTCAGCGTCAGTTACAGACCAGAGAGTCGCCTTCGCCACTGGTGTTCCTCCACATCTCTACGCATTTCACCGCTACACGTGGAATTCCACTCTCCTCTTCTGCACTCAAGTTTCCCAGTTTCCAATGACCCTCCCCGGTTGAGCCGGGGGCTTTCACATCAGACTTAAGAAACCGCCTGCGAGCCCTTTACGCCCAATAATTCCGGACAACGCTTGCCACCTACGTATTACCGCGGCTGCTGGCACGTAGTTAGCCGTGGCTTTCTGGTTAGGTACCGTCAAGGTGCGAGCAGTTACTCTCGCACTTGTTCTTCCCTAACAACAGAGCTTTACGATCCGAAAACCTTCATCACTCACGCGGCGTTGCTCCGTCAGACTTTCGTCCATTGCGGAAGATTCCCTACTGCTGCCTCCCGTAGGAGTCTGGGCCGTGTCTCAGTCCCAGTGTGGCCGATCACCCTCTCAGGTCGGCTACGCATCGTCGCCTTGGTGAGCCATTACCCCACCAACTAGCTAATGCGCCGCGGGTCCATCTGTAAGTGACAGCCGAAACCGTCTTTCATCCTTGAACCATGCGGTTCAAGGAACTATCCGGTATTAGCTCCGGTTTCCCGGAGTTATCCCAGTCTTACAGGCAGGTTACCCACGTGTTACTCACCCGTCCGCCGCTAACATCCGGGAGCAAGCTCCCTTCTGTCCGCTCGACTTGCATGTATTAGGCACGCCGCCAGCGTTCGTCCTGAGCCAGGATCAAACTCTCCGAAAAAATACAAAACCGAAGTTTTGCTTTTCGCCAGTTTGACTGACTACCTATGAAGTTTCATAGGATTTTTTTATAAAAACTCGAATTAACAGGTACGTTTTGTCTTGTTTAGTTTTCAAAGAACTTGTTTACCGCTTCAGAAGCGACTAGAACATCTTATCACATCCAAGTTGTTAGTGTCAACAACTTTTTTGTTATTATGTTTTTTCGTTTCTTCGTCATCAGCGACGTATATTAATTTACCACCCTATCCAATCAAAGTCAACAATATTTTTCATTAAATAATAAACTTTTCAATGACGATTAAAGCTGCTACGCCCGGAATACCCAATAAACCACTAATTCCACTCGTTACAGGGTTAATAGAGACATGTAATCCTAGACTCTCGCCAAATAGGTTGAGGCAAAATAAAAAAAGAGCGCCTACTACAAACTTCACTCCGATAAGCCCTAACCATTTGAATGGATTCGCCTGCACACCTGACATAAACAACAATAGCACAGCTAGCAAAATTGACCCGATCACAATAACAGGTTCCATAATCCTCTCATCTCCTCTTCATATGAATAGTACAAGCATATGAGAGGACTATGTATAATAGACCTGCTATTTCCAGTTGTTTAAACGTAAATTCCTCTTTTTCGCTTCTCTCAGATAGAAAAAGTACTTCGCTTGAGCAAGCTTTAATTCGAATAGAATGTCCGGTGAAGGCTCAACGCTATTTGCGACAAGCTTTTTTTGTCTGTTCCATTCTTCCTTTTGCTTAAAAAGCTGTTGAATTAATTTCTCATCGAATTCTTTTCGAATTGATTTTCTGCGAAGAAAACCCATGTACCGTACTTCTCCTTCCTACATCTCACGTCTGCCTTCTAGAGCCTTAGACAGTGTAACTTCATCCGCATACTCTAAATCCCCGCCTACTGGAAGTCCGTGAGCAATGCGAGAGAGTTTAATTCCTGATGGTTTTAACAATCTGGAGATATACATGGCTGTTGCTTCTCCTTCAATGTTTGGATTGGTTGCAAGGATCACCTCTGTCACTTGATCGTCTTGCAATCTTTTTAATAGGTCAGGAATTTTAATATCCTCTGGGCCAATTCCATCCATTGGCGAAATGGCACCATGAAGCACATGATATAAGCCGTTGTATTCTTTCATTTTTTCCATTGCGATTACATCTTTTGGATCCTGCACTACACAGATAACAGATTGATCTCTTCTTGTATCTTCACAAATATAGCAAGGATCTTGGTCTGTGATATGACCGCATACCGAACAATAAGTTAAATTACGCTTTGCATTTACAAGCGCCTTCGCAAAATCTAGTACGACATCTTCTTGCATACTAAGAACAAAAAAAGCCAGACGGACCGCAGTTTTCGGTCCGATTCCTGGCAATTTCATAAAGCTGTCAATCAGCTTTGATATTGGTTCAGGATATTGCATCTTCAGTTATTCCTCCTAGAATAAACCTGGCATGTTCATTCCTTTTGTGAATTGACCCATCGTTTCATTCGTTAGCTCATCGACTTTTTTCAATGCATCGTTTGTCGCAGCAAGTACAAGATCTTGAAGCATATCGATATCTTCTGGATCAACAACTTCTTCATTAATTGCTACATCAACGACTTCTTTTTGTCCATTTACTTTTACAGTGACCATACCGCCACCAGCTGTACCTTCAAGGACTTTTTCTGCAAGCTCTTCTTGAGCCTTCGCCATATCCTTTTGCATTTTTTGCATTTGTTTCATCATTTTTTGCATATTTCCCATTCCACCGCGCATATGAACACCACTCTCTTTCATTTTTATTAATCTTTAATTTCAATTAAATCGGTTCCTACTAATTTCTTTGCTTCCGCAATCAATGGATCCTCTTCAGAAGAAGTTTCCTGACCATCTGCTTGTTCATCCGGCTGATGATCTCTTAAAAATTCTTCTCTTATTTTACCCCATTGAGCGTCAGGAACGCCAACTAATTCCACTCTTTTTCCTAACATAGACTCTAGCAGTTGTTCAAGATTGGTCCGAACACCACTTTTATCTTCAGCAACCATTTTACAATGTATTTCAAATTTGAATTTTAAAACAAAGGCATGCGAAGCAGCCGCAACTGGCTCACTGTCCGTTAATAACGCAGCGTGAGACACCTTATTCTGCTGTTTCAACTGGGCAAGGAGCTCTCCCCATTTGCCTTTAATTTTTTCTAACTCAGGCCGTTTCGCTTCTTTTAGAATCTCATGAATTCGGCCGACAGGAGCACGATAGCCATTTTTGTTACTTGTTTGTGGTCGAGGCGCTTCCTTTTTTTCTTGAGGACTATGAGATGGAGACATTGGTACACCTTCGGCTCTTAGCCTTGATAGTTCCTGTTCCAGCCTGTTTATTTTATCTGTTAGCGCCGTTAAATCAGCGTCAGCATGACCTTGTGTCAATCCTGCTGTTGACTGACACAGCTTTACAACAGCTACCTCAAAGAAAATCCTTGGATGATTTGTCCATTTCATTTCTTGGTGGCTTTTATTCAGGACTTCAATGGTTTCATACAGAAATTGAGGTGTCACACGATCTGACAGCGCCACGAAACTTTCGTCGACCTTTACCTTTTCAAGGACCCCCTCGAGATCTGGTGCCGTTTTATAAAGCAGCATATCTCTAAAGTAAAAAATCATATCCTCTATTAATTTAGCAGCATCTTTCCCCTGCTGGAGCAACTCATTTAATGTATCTAACGCTGTCGCAATATTTTGATCAAAAATTGCTTCAGCAAGCTGACTAATGAAATGCTGAGATACAGCACCTGTAATGAGCAGCGCATCATCAATTGTCAATTGTTCACCACTAAATGAAATCGCTTGATCCAAGAGACTTAGTGCATCACGCATACCGCCATCAGCTGCACTAGCAATAATCTCGAGCGAACCCTCCTGTACGTTAAGGCCTTCTGCATCTACAATTTTCTCCATTCTTCCAACAATATCTTTAGTCGTGATTCGTTTGAAATCAAATCGCTGACAACGAGATATGATGGTAAGAGGAATCTTATGGGGCTCTGTGGTAGCCAAAATAAAGATACAATGAGCAGGCGGTTCTTCCAGCGTTTTAAGGAGGGCATTAAATGCACCGATAGAGAGCATATGTACTTCATCTATAATATAAACCTTATACGTAACCGCCGAAGGAGCAAATTTCACTTTATCACGTATATCACGGATTTCATCTACCCCGTTATTCGAGGCAGCATCTATTTCAATCACATCTGAAATTGAACCGTTTGTAATCCCTTTACAGGCATCACATGCATTACACGGCTCACTAACAGGTGACTTTTCACAGTTCACTGCCTTAGCAAAGATTTTGGCAGCACTTGTTTTACCTGTTCCTCTAGGACCTGAAAATAAGTAAGCATGAGAAAACTTTTTCTGCAAAAGGGCATTTTGCAACGTTTTTGTGATGTGTTCTTGTCCAACAACATCCTCAAAAACTTGAGGTCTGAACACTCGATATAAAGCTTGATAACTCACAAATACGCCCTCCTCCATTTATCATCTTTTTCATTATACATGATGCACCGATCAATTCAAAAGCACACCTTTATTTTCTAATATGCCAAAAAGATGATTTCAACTATAGATTTTCTACTTTCCATGCATTAAAAACGTATTTTCTAGCTTTGTAAAAAGACCCGAAACCCCAAACAGAACACCGGTTCTTATTGCGATTAGTGAAACAAACAAATGGAACCAAAAAGACTTTTTATCTATTTGTATAACCAAAGCAATTCAGCTATTCTTTGAACAGCAACAAAAAACTCACCTAGTTAAACTAGATGAGTTACATTTAATATTGATTTACCGTGCACCTTCTGTCGATTCGCTACCCCAAGCGTTACTTAAACAGTTAGCTCGGCCCAGGCAACCCTGCGGCACATGAGAGGTTTCACTTAATGCTGCTTCCTTCCGGACCTGACATGGTTCATGAATTCCCATTGCGCAGGACCCAGACGTCAACACCACTTATTTAAGGCAGACCTTGAAGTAAACGAACCTCGAGAAGGGATTCGGCCTCGCTAGAGCGGATTGCGAGTACAGGGCACCGCTACCTCCCCGCTTAGCACGGCAAAATGAATATTAAATTGTTAGTGACGCAGACATAAGTATACCTTCTTATAGCTCAAATTGCAAACGGTATCCATTCATTTACTTTTGGCTTGTTTCTTTCGCTGACGGAGATTTCGGAAGAACTGACTTAACAGCTCACCACACTCATTTTCAAGTACACCACCGATGACCTCAGACTGATGATTGAACCGTTCATCATCCAGTAAATTCATTAAAGTACCTGCGCATCCACCTTTTGGATCGTATGCACCAAAAACGACCTTTTTCACTCTAGAGAGAACAATAGCACCCGCACACATTGGGCATGGCTCAAGCGTAACGTAAAGCACAGCATCTTCTAAACGCCAGCTCCCTGTCGCTTTACATGCTTCATCAATAGCAAGTAATTCTGCATGTGCAATCGAACGCTGCTCACTTTCCCTTAAATTATGAGCCCGGCTCACAATTTGATCATCAACAACAATGATCGCACCAATCGGCACTTCCCCTATTTGTTCTGCTTTTAAGGCTTCAGAAATGGCTTCTTGCATAAACTGTTCATCTTTCGTCATAGCACGGCTCTCTTTTCATGTTTTTTAAAAGGAAATTGAGGTTAACATATTATCACAATCTTTTAAAGGGGGTCTTATTTTGTCAAAGCACCAAAAGGCGCTGCTTATTATCGACATGATTAATGATTTTGATTTTGAAATGGGACATGTGCTTGCAGAAAAAACAGAGCAAATGACCAATAAAATTTTAGCTCTTAAACAACATGCTTTCAAGGAAAATTGGCCAATCATTTATATCAACGATCACTACGGACTTTGGAAGGCTGATATCCAAGCTGTTCTGGAAACATGCAAAAACGAAAGAAGCGCTCCTATTTTAGAGAGAATGACACCATCTAAAGATAATTACTTCTTGATTAAACCTAAGCATTCTGCCTTCTACGGTACTGCACTAGAGACACTCTTAAATGAATTAGGTGTTGAGGACATTATTCTAACTGGAATTGCCGGAAACATTTGCGTTTTGTTCACTGCAAATGACGCATACATGCGAGAATACAATCTAATTGTACCTAAAGATTGTATCGCTTCAAACGACGACAGAGATAACGACTACGCTTTAACGATGATGGAGAACGTTCTTCTAGCCAAAATCACTACCGCTAAGGAAATCACGAATGAAAATCAAACATGATTTAGCCATAACCCTCATAAATTGTTAGCAATAACAAAGGGGGGCGTTGACTATTCAAATTTATGTTGTCAAAAGAGGAGATACTTTAAACGACATTGCTATGCGTTTTAAAACGACAGTCAATGAAATCATCCGTACTAACGAAATCGAAACACCAAATCAACTCGTCATTGGACAAACAATTGTCATTCCAATTAGAGGTCAATTTTATGAGGTCAAACAAAATGACACACTATATCAAATTGGTAGACGGTTTCAAATCTCAGTGGAAGAATTGGCACGCGTGAACAGAATTCGGCCTGAAGCAATACTGCCTGTTCGTTTCTTGCTCTATATTCCACAAAGACCGAAAAGGAACATTAATTCCAATGCTTATATTGAACCACGGGGAAATCAAGTCAGTGAAAACTTAAAGCAGGCAGCTAGAGAGGCCTCCCCATACTTAACCCATTTAGACATCTTTAGTTTTCAAGCACAAAGAGATGGGACACTGCGAGAACCACCGTTAGACCAACTACCCCAGATTGCCGCTCAGAACAGAACTGTATTAACCATGGTGGTGACAAATCTAGAGAATGAAAAATTCAGTGATGAACTTGGGCGTATTCTTTTAACTAACCAATCTGTCAAAACGGCATTTTTAGATGAAATTGTTCGTGTTGCCAAAAAGTATCAATTCAAAGAAATCCATTTTGATTTTGAATATTTACGCCCTGTTGATAAAGATGCTTATATTCAATTTTTAAGAGAAGCAACAGCCCGTTTCCATCAAGAAAGATGGACAATATCTGTTGCACTTGCACCAAAAACAAGTAGTCAGCAAAAGGGCAAATGGTATGAAGCCCATGACTATGAAGCGATCGGTAAGATCGTCGATCATGTTGTGCTGATGACCTATGAATGGGGGTACAGCGGCGGCCCTCCACAAGCTGTCTCTCCAATTGGACCTGTCCGCCAAGTCATTGAATATGCACTAACTGTCATACCGGCCAATAAAATTGTAATGGGGCAGAATTTATACGGCTATGATTGGACACTTCCTTTCGTCCAGGGCGGCCCCATCGCCAAAGCCGTCAGTCCTCAACAAGCAATTGCACTTGCTAGAGAGCACAATGTCTCTATCTTATACGACGAAACAGCACAAGCACCCCATTTTCGTTATACAGATGCCAACAACAAAGAGCATGAGGTCTGGTTCGAAGACGCTAGATCGATTCAAGCAAAATTCAATCTCATCAAAGAGCTAAAATTGAACGGCATTGCTTATTGGAAATTAGGTCTATCTTTCCCACAAAATTGGCTCTTATTATCAGATCAATTTAATATTGAAAAAAGAACGACATCGTAATCCATTCACTCTATCAATTAGAAGGGGTATGGTACAATATACATTGGTTTGACAACTTTAACTTTATAGATAGAGGAGAACGCCTATGTATCCTGCCCCTTTTATTGCAGTGGAAGGCCCAATTGGAGCCGGAAAAACAACTTTGGCTACAATGCTTGCGAAGGAATTTCAATTTCCTTTAGTAAAAGAGATTGTAGAAGAAAATCCATTCTTAGATAAATTTTATGAAGATATGGAACAATGGAGCTTTCAGCTTGAGATGTTCTTTTTATGCAATCGGTTCAAACAGTTAGAATCAATTGAAGAAAACTATGTGAATAAACAGCAGCCGGTTGTCACTGATTATCACGTCTATAAAAATATGATATTTGCAGAAAGAACATTATCAAAAAAGCACATGGATAAATACAGAAAGATCTATCACCTCCTAACAGATGATCTTCCTAAACCAAATGCCATGATCTATATAAAAGCCAGCCTTCCCACCTTACTTGAAAGAATACAGATGAGAGGACGCTCTTTTGAAGAAGACATTGACCCAGCTTATTTAAAAACACTCATTGAAGATTACGAGCTGGCCATTGAACATTTAAAACAGACTGAGCCAGGGCTTCCCATCATTACAATTGAAGGAGATCATACAGACTTCGTTTCCTCACAGCAAGATTACCAGCAAATTGTACAGAACATAAAGGAGCAAGTGCTATGAACAATATCAAAATACCAAAGGACGCAGTCATCACAATTGCCGGGACTGTTGGTGTCGGCAAATCAAATATGACCAAAACAATAGCGGACAAGCTAGGGTTTCAAACCTCTCTTGAAAAAGTAGATGATAACCCATATTTAGAGCCTTTTTATTCAGATTTCCAAAGATGGAGCTTCCACTTACAGGTCTATTTCCTAGCTGAGCGTTTTAAGGAGCAAAAGCGGATTTTTGAATCTGGCGGAGGATATGTACAAGATCGTTCCATTTATGAGGACACTGGCATTTTTGCAAAAATGCATGCGGACAAAGGTACGATGTCTGAGGTCGATTATGAAACGTATACAAGCCTATTTGAGGCGATGGTGATGACACCTTACTTCCCTCACCCTGATGTCCTCATCTATCTACACGGAGATTTAGATCATATTTTACATCGTATTGAAGAACGCGGCAGAGAGATGGAAACTCAAACTGACCGGGCTTATTGGGAAGAAATGTACACTCGATACACGGAATGGATCGAACAATTTGATTTATGCCCAGTGATTAAAATTAATATTGAAGATTACGACTTACTTCATGATGAAAGCTCACTTGATCCCATTCTTCATGAAATAGCTTCTGTTATTCAAAAAAATCGCAATAAAACAAAATAAAAAAAACCGCTGCATTCGCGAAATGCAGCGGTTTGACAATTTCCAATTTTTATGCTTGCGTTCAATTCAACTAAGGTAAAAAATCAATATGGCGGAGGAAGAGGGATTCGAACCCCCGCGGGCTTTGACACCCCTGTCGGTTTTCAAGACCGATCCCTTCAGCCGGACTTGGGTATTCCTCCGTATCGACAAGAATTAATATACCATATCATTTTATTTGAAGTCAACACCTTTTCGTAAAAAAATTTCAATATGTGATTTTTGCATGATGTTTGCCTATAAAAAAGCAGCCATTGACGGCTGCTCTTGATCTATTTCGTATCCTGTCTAATTTCTTCAATAAACTGATTCATCTCTACTTTAAACTCATTTAATGACTCGATAATCTTCGTAAAGTCTGTCACTTGTTTGGCTTGTTCATTTGTTGAGCTGCTGATTTGTGAGATGTTTTCAGACAAAGTGCCAATGCTGTCTTGGATTTCTTTTAAAAATGTATTAATGGTTTCAGCCGCTTCCTTCGAGCCATCTGATAATTTGCGGACTTCATCAGCAACGACAGCAAACCCTTTTCCGTTCTCACCTGCTCTTGCGGCTTCAATTGCAGCATTTAAACCAAGCAGATTTGTTTGTCTAGCAATTCCGCCAATGGTTTTGACGACTTCTTCAATATTCGCAGATTTCTCTTCCGCTCTTCCTGCCTGTTCGCTTATTTCTAAACTTGTGGCAGCCAGTTCTTGTGAATGTGCAGCAATTTGCTCAATTCCACCTTGGAGTTCTTTCGCTACTTTATTGATTTGCTCCATATAACCGCTTAATTTCTTTTCGCGATGATGTGAAAATGCCACTAAAAAAGAGCCGATTACTTTTCTATCTTCATCAAAAATCGGGTAACCTTTTACAGCAATTTCATAACCATATAAATGCTCTGGTAAATGACCGTCATATTCTTGTCCTCTTAATGTCGTCGCCACATTTTGGTCTTCTGGGTTCAATGGGTCTCCAACTTTCATACCAAAATCTATTGTGTTAGACGGGTAATAACAAAGTATCTTCTCTGTATCTGTGATGCCGAAAAGAATACTTTCATCTAGTACCTTTCTAAGTAAATGAGCCATTTCAACATAATAGTCAAGCCTATTCACGGTTATTCCTTCTTTCCTAGAAGCTTTTAATTTTTTTATCGGCTAAATTCAGGAAAACTGTAGGACTTTTGGTAAAAAGAAAAAGATGCCTTGACGGCATCTTATTTCATCACTTCTTTATTTCCCATATAAGGACGCAGTACTTCAGGAATGATTACTGTGCCGTCCTCTTGTTGATAGTTTTCTAAAATAGCCGCTACGGTTCTTCCTACCGCTAATCCAGATCCATTTAATGTGTGGACATGTTCTGGCTTCGCTTTAGGTTCTGGACGGAAACGAATGTTTGCACGTCTTGCTTGGAATGCTTCGAAGTTACTGCAAGAAGAAATTTCACGGTACGTATTCTGGCTCGGAATCCACACTTCGATATCGTATTTCTTCGCAGCTGTGAATCCTAAATCTCCCGTACACATGCTCATGACACGGTATGGAAGGTTCAATAGCTGAAGAACTTTTTCTGCTTGATTTGTTAGTTTCTCTAATTCTTCATAAGAATCTTCTGGTCTGACAAATTTAACAAGCTCTACCTTGTTAAATTGATGCTGACGGATGAGTCCGCGTGTATCTCTTCCGGCAGATCCTGCTTCTGATCTAAAGCAAGCACTGAATGCTGCATAGTTGATTGGCAGCTGTTCACCTTCGAGAATTTCGTCACGATGCATGTTCGTAATTGGCACTTCAGCTGTTGGAATGAGGAAGTAATCTTCTTCACGTATTTTAAAGGCATCCTCTTCGAACTTTGGAAGCTGCCCAGTTCCTGTCATGCTTGCTCTGTTGACCATATAAGGTGGAAGCACTTCAGTAAAACCAAACTCATCCACATGTAAATCAAGCATAAAGTTATACAATGCGCGTTCTAAGCGTGCGCCAAGCCCTTTATAAAAAACGAAACGGCTTCCTGTCACTTTTCCTGCACGTTCAAAATCAAGGATTTTTAGCTCATCAGCTACGTCCCAATGTGGTTTTGGTTCAAATGAGAAGGCTGGCTGTTCGCCCCATTTTCTCACTTCCACGTTGTCGTCTTCTGTTTCACCAACTGGTACAGAGTCATGGGGGATATTTGGAATTGAGAACAGGATGTGCTGCAGGCTTTCTTCTACTGTTCTTAGCTCATCATCCAGCTTCTTGATCTCATCTCCTACCTCACGCATTTCTTGAATAATGTGATCGGCGTCTTTCTTTTCTCTTTTTAGAACGGCCACTTGCTGTGATACTTCATTTCTTCGGCTCTTTAATTCTTCTGTTTTCCCGATTAATTCTCTTCTTTTTTGATCTAGCTCACCAAACTTATCAAAATCCGCTAAATCTTCGCCTCGGTGTGCTAATTTTTCTTTGATTTGATCAAAGTCCGTGCGCAGTTGTTTAATATCCAGCATGTGTAACACTCCTTTTTTTATCGAAAAATAAAAAGAGCCCTCATCCCATGAAAGGGACGAGAGCTCTCGCGTTGCCACCCTGATTGAAAACATGCAAAGGCATGCTTTCCTCTTTCCTCTGTAACGGTATCACCGTAAATGCTTACTTCTCTAGTTTCAGCATTTCGCTCAAGGATGGATTCAGAATGCATCTTTCACCGATTCTCACCAACCATCGGCTCTCTGAGAAAGAGGGGCTTCTTACTATTTCCCGTCAACGCTTTTTCGATCTTTGATTGTGATTTTAATGTACTATAAGTTTTATCTCTTTTCAACCGTTTTATACAGCAAGCTTCGTTTTGTAGGACTTCACCATGTCTACAAACAGCTGTGTTAACCGGTGATCGTCTGTCAGCTCTGGATGAAAGGAGCAGCCTAAGATATTGTTTTCTTTCGCCATCACAATCTTGCCATCATATTCAGCCATGATTTCTACGTCATCATTTGCGCTGATGATATGAGGCGCACGGATGAATACCCCTGTAAACGGCGCATCCAGTCCTTTTACTTCTAAATCTGCTTCAAAGCTGTCTACCTGTCTGCCAAAAGAATTCCGTGCAACAGATACATTTAACAGTCCAAGATGAGCATCTTCTCGATCTTCGATATGCTTTGCCAGCATAATCAAACCGGCACATGTCCCGAAAATCGGTTTCCCTTGAGCAGCGAACGCTTTGATCGGGTCAATGAATTGGTACGTATCCATGAGTCTTCTCATCGTCGTACTTTCTCCACCAGGGATAATCAAACCGTCAACGGATTTTAGCTCTTCTACACGTTTGATGATCTTTCCTTCTGCGCCGCAGGCTTCAATCGATTGAATATGCTCTCTCACCGCTCCTTGAAGCCCTAGTACACCAATTGTCAGCATGTTCGTTTGCGCTCCCTTAATTACCAGCCACGCTCTTGCATACGTTCTTCTGGCAGTAGATTTGAAATTTCAATTCCTTTCATAGCTGTTCCAAGCTCTTTTGAAAGTTCTGCAATGAGACGGTAATCAGTGTAATGAGTCGTTGCTTCAACAATTGCTTTTGCAAATTTAGCTGGATTGTCTGATTTGAAAATACCAGATCCGACAAATACACCGTCTGCGCCAAGCTGCATCATTAACGCAGCATCTGCTGGTGTCGCAACGCCTCCTGCTGCAAAGTTCACAACTGGCAGCTTGCCGTCTCTTTTGATTTGCAGCAATAATTCATAAGGCGCGCCAAGATTCTTGGCTTCTGTCATCAGTTCATCTTCACTCATAGCCGATACTTTACGAATCTGAGCATTGACCTTTCTCATATGACGAACAGCTTCTACGATGTTGCCTGTCCCAGGTTCTCCTTTTGTGCGAAGCATAGAAGCGCCTTCTGCGATACGGCGGGTTGCCTCACCTAAATCGCGGCATCCACAGACAAAAGGTACTGTGTATTCATTTTTATTTAAATGGAATTCCTCATCTGCGGGCGTCAGCACTTCACTCTCATCGATATAATCAACACCAAGTGCTTCAAGAACACGAGCCTCGACGATGTGGCCGATACGTGCTTTTGCCATGACTGGAATCGTTACTGCATTTTGTACTTCCTCTACGATTCTTGGGTCTGCCATACGGGCAACACCGCCTGCAGCACGGATATCAGCTGGTACTCGTTCTAGTGCCATGACTGCCACTGCACCTGCTTCTTCTGCAATTTTTGCCTGCTCCGCATTGACGACATCCATAATGACGCCGCCCTTTTGCATTTCTGCCATTCCACGTTTCACTCGTTCAGTTCCCTTATTGCTCACAATAGTTTCCTCCCATTTGTCTATTCGATTCATTCAACATCTTTATCATACAAGCGAGGAAGTATAACAATAAAGAGAATAGTATAACAATTCAATCAGCCGATAAAAAAGAATAAATCCTTGTATATAAAGGGTTTTCAGCTAAATACATGTCATTTTCTCTATCAAGTGAGATTTACATGCTATAATGCAACTATAACAATTAAAAATTATGTATAACAATTTTGCATTCAATGGAGGGGTTTCATGCATATTGATATCCATCGACATTCTGATACATCTCTTTCAAATCAAATTTACTTTTCAATCATCGATCACATTCAATCGGGTTTGCTTCAGCAAGGAGAAAAGCTGCCAACTGTCCGTGATTTAGCTAAACAGCTCAATGTGAGTCTTGTCACGGCAGCTAAGGCATACACCCGATTAAAAGACGACGGATACTTAACGACGGTGCAAGGTAAAGGAACTTTTGTGAATGAGCAGCAAGAGCAGACAGAGACCCCGGTTCCATCATCTACCTCTTTCGATTGGCAGTTGTCGATTCCAGATTATTTACCACGGTCTCAATTCGCTCAGTATCACTATGTCGAAGAAGCCATTAACCTTTCTTCCTCTATGATCGATCCAGGGCTTTTGCCAAACCGGTATTTAGAAAAAGAAATGCAGCATGTACTAGCCAGACATCCTCAAATCATGTCGAAGTATGGAGAAATACAAGGTGATCTTCAGCTGCGACAAGTCATTCAGTCCTTTTTAGAAAAGTTGGATGTGCCCTCTACACCTGAAAATATCCTTGTAACAAGTGGTTCTCAGCAAGGGCTTGATTTGGTGGCACGTACGTTTATTGGGCCGGATGATGTAGTTGTCATGGAAGCACCGACCTATCCCGGGGCCATTGATGTCTTTATGGGCAGAGGAGCAAGAATCATTACCGTCCCTGTCGATCATGAAGGAATGAACATGAAGCAGCTTCAAAGCATTTGTGATAAATATAAACCGAAGCTCATCTATACGATTCCTACTTTCCACAGTCCAACAGGGGCCAGTATGTCGATGAAGCGTAGAAAACAGCTTCTCCTACTGGCTCAAAGCATTGATTGTCTCATTGTAGAAGATGACCCTTACCGTGAGCTTTATTTTGAAAAGAAGCCGCCAGCACCTATTAAAAGCTTGGACCATGATGGACATGTCATTTATTTACGAGGATTAAGTAAAACACTGGCTCCAGGATGCAGAATAGGGATTATCACAGCGTCAGGCTCGATATTTAACCGTTTATTAGCTGCAAAGGCCAATAATGACTTAGGCAGCCCTCTCCTCACACAAAAGGCCATATTACCGTTTCTGACATCGAAGAAAATGATTGATCATACGAAGAAGCTAAGAACCGCCTTGAAAGTGAGACGCGATTTGATGATGGATGTGTTAACGAAGCATGCACCGAAAGATGTAACGTGGCAAATTCCACAGGGCGGTCTCAATTTATGGCTCAGCTTTCCTTCCTGGGTCGATACACGAGCACTGTTGCATGAAGCACGTAAGCAGCAAATTACCTTTTTGCCTGGCTCTGTCTGCTATCCTGGAGAGCCGAAACAGAATTATATCCGCCTCAGCTTTTCTTATGTGAATGAAAAAGCACTGGCCGAGGGCGTGGAAAAGTTATGTGGTATTTTTCAGCAAGCCTTGTCCACTCCTCAAAATCAGAAGCAATCGCTCTTCTTTTAACGATAAAAAAACTGCTCTCATGTATAGAGAGCAGTTTTTTTATTAGAACCAGCCTTTTACTGTGTCAACGATTCCACCCCAAATGCCAGCGAAGAATCCACCTACACCACGCATTGCAAGGATGAACCAGTTTGCTTTTTCATCGCTTGTTTTCGTCACAAGCTCAACACCTGATTGGTCTTTATTTAAATAGCCGTAGTCCTTCTCATCACCAGAATAAGAAGTCGTCAGCATGCCAACCTTCGTTCCTTTTTTAATAGGAGCTTCTAGTTTCTTTTTCTCGATATTTACTTTTGCTTTATAGCTCTTTTCGTCACCATTTTTTACTGGCACAGAAAATGCTTCTTTCGTCACAACAGGTACTTCTTTATCTTTGCCTTTATCCACTTCGATGTTTTCATGTCCTTTAATTTGTTGACCTTTTTTGTACATTTCTTTCATCTTGAAGTTTTTAAACGCATAGTCGAACAGTTTTTTTGCCACGTCGAAACGTGCTGTATGAAGATTACCTTTTGCATTCAAAATAACTGCGATGACACGCATGTCACCTTGTTTTGCTGTACCTGTGAAGCTAGAACCGGCTGAATCTGTAGATCCCGTTTTCAGACCGTCAACACCTTTATATTCCTTCACAAGTCCTTTAAGCATGAAGTTCCAGTTAGGCATGTCCATTTCATCGTCAGTGCCTTCTCTGAACTTTGTTTTCGCAATACTTGCTGTTTCAAGAATTTCTGGATGGTCTTTGATGAGATGCTGTGCAAGCAAAGCCATATCTTTTGCAGATACTTCACTTTCTTCATCAGGACCTGTACCTTTTGGCTGTTGGCCATGTAAGTCTTTATTTTCCAGACCAGTTGCATTCACAAATTTGTAGTTTGTTAAACCAAGTTCTTTTGCTTTTGCGTTCATTTTTTCAACAAACTTCGATTCTGATCCAGCGATCACTTCTGCTAAACCAATCGCTGCTGCATTTGCCGAATAAATAGCCGTTGCTTGATAAAGTTCTTTTACTGTATACGAACCATCTTTTCTCAAAGGAACGTTGGATAAGCTGCGGTCCTGAGAAATTTCGTATACATAATCATCTGGCGTATACTTTTGATCCCATTTCACTTTTCCTTCAGCAATTGCCTCTAGTAATAGATACTCTGTCATCATTTTTGCCATACTTGCAATAGGCAGTCTTTGATCTGCGTTTTTACTATAAAGAATTTTACCTGTAGAAGCTTCAATAAGGATCGCTGCTTTCGCATTCACACTGAATGGATCTTCAGCAGCTTTTGCTTTGGACATTGGTGTAAATGCTGTAACAATCAATGCCAATGCAAGGATAGAGACCATAAGCTGTTTCATCATCTTGCTGTTCAATCGTCATACCTCCGTATTCATCTTTTTTCGACGTTTTTCATATATATGTAATCCACAAGGGCTTATCTCAACACAACAGTATAAATTTTATCACAATAAAGACAAAAAAAATAGACAGAGTCATAGACCCTGTCAAATGTAATTTGATTGTCACAATTTATCAAGAAATTGTGTAGTTTGGTGATTCTTTTGTAATTTGTACATCATGTGGATGACTCTCACGAAGTCCTGCACCCGTCATACGAATGAATTGTGCTTCTTCTCTAAGAGTGCGTAAATCTTGCGTTCCACAATAGCCCATACCAGAACGAATACCGCCAACTAGTTGATACACTGTATCAACGACTGGCCCTTTGTATGGTGTACGGCCTTCGATACCTTCAGGAACGAATTTTTTATTATCTTCTTGGAAGTAACGATCTTTACTTCCTTTTTCCATTGCAGCGACAGAACCCATACCACGATAAACTTTGAAACGTCTACCTTGGAAAATTTCTGTTTCTCCTGGGCTTTCAGATGTACCAGCTAGAAGGCTTCCCAGCATAACAGCATGTCCGCCAGATGCTAATGCTTTCACGATATCACCTGAATATTTAATTCCACCATCTGCAATAATAGCTTTACCATGTTTTCTTGCTTCTGTTGCACAGTCATAGATCGCTGTGATTTGTGGTACACCGACACCTGCAACAACACGTGTTGTACAAATAGATCCTGGTCCGATACCGACTTTCACAATATCTGCTCCTGCTTCAAACAATGCTTTTGTTGCTTCAGCTGTTGCAACATTACCAGCAATGATGTTAAGAGAAGGATACGTTTCACGGATTTTCGATACAGTGTTTAGAACACCTTGAGAATGACCGTGTGCTGTATCAATGACAATGACATCTACATTGGCTTCGACTAATTTTTTCACACGTGTCATTGTATCGCCAGTGACACCAACAGCGGCACCAACAATTAAACGGCCATGTGCATCTTTAGAGGAGTTAGGGAATTCAATCACTTTTTCAATATCTTTGATTGTGATAAGACCTTTTAACGTTCCTTCGTCATCTAAAAGAGGTAATTTTTCAATCTTGTACTGCTGTAGGATTTTTTCAGCTTCTTCTAATGTTGTACCAACAGAAGCTGTCACAAGTTCCTCTTTTGTCATCACGTCGCTAATCTTCATTGAATAATCCGAAATAAAACGAAGGTCACGGTTCGTAATAATACCAACAAGCTTTTGGTCTTGTTCGTTGTTGACAATCGGCACACCTGAAATACGGTATTTACCCATCAAATGCTCTGCATCAAATACTTGATGCTCTGGTGTTAAGAAGAATGGATTTGTAATAACGCCGCGCTCTGAACGTTTTACTTTATCCACCTGTTCTGCTTGCTGTTCAATGGACATGTTCTTATGAATAATACCAAGACCACCTTGACGTGCCATTGCAATCGCCATTTGTGATTCCGTCACTGTGTCCATTCCCGCACTGATAATTGGAATGTTTAGCTTTAATGTGCTTGTTAGCTCCACTGATAAATCGACATCACGCGGAAGTACTTCAGACTTTGCTGGAACAAGCAAAACATCGTCAAACGTCAAACCTTCTTTTGAAAATTTACTTTCCCACATTAGTAAATCCCCCTCTTTTCGGCAAAATATTATATGTAGATTATCAACTAGCAAACAGCATGTCAAGGAAGCAACAAACAGTTGCAATTTTTAGAAAATATAAAGAGAGTTGAGGAAGAAGATGAAAAGTTCAGGATGGAAGGATTTAAAACGTTTTTACTCGCTCGAAACCTCCCAAAAGTTTCTATTTCAACAATATGAGAAACGCAACATTCAAGATGCAAACCAGCAAGCCTATAAAAACTGTGAACGATTTATTTACTTTCTAAAACATGGCCATACGTTCTATGAACAGGCAGCGATCGCGCCTCTAGAACTTAAACCCATTTTATTGTTTTATGGAATGGCACAGCTGCTTAAAGCATGTTTGCTGACAGTGGATCCCCATTATCCTTCTCAAACCTCTGTTTTAGCTCATGGCGTAACATCGAGAAAGAGAAAGAAACAGCATTACCGTTTTAGTGAAGATGAGGTGAAAATCCAAAGAAATGGGCTATGTATGCATGTGTTAAAGCATCTATTTCAATTAAATGGTCTTGAAGATGAACGATTTACGATGATCCATCTCCTGTCTAAAATACCTGAAATGAGTCATATTCTTGAGTTTCAAAAGCAGCCCTCGACTTTAGTTAAAGTAGAAAAGGCTAATGGAATGATGATTCAAGATCATATTCCATTACTTTATAACATGTCTGCTGAACGCTTTATTGAATACTTTGAGTTTCATACAAGCTGGAAACTCAAACAGAGAGAGGCTAAAAAACTGACGTTTGATATATTTCTTGAAGAAAACCCAGCACTTGCTACTCATCTTCATTATGATTTAGAAATGGATCAATGGTTTATACCCTCAACACGAGATGCTTTTCTAGGGATTCCTGAAATCATCAGCCATTACTTATTGATGTATAACCTTAGTATGATTGCCCGCTACGAAACAGAATGGTGGTACGAGCTGCTGTCTCAATACATTAGCGATGATTACGTCATGATTGAACGCTACATGGAGATTGCAGAAGAGAAGTTCCCAGCATACATCATGATGCTGTTAGAAGAAAACACAAAAAAGACCAGTTCCGACTGGAACTGATCCTAATAGAAGCTTGGCGGCGTCCTACTCTCACAGGGGGAAACCCCCAACTACCATCGGCGCTGAAGAGCTTAACTTCCGTGTTCGGTATGGGAACGGGTGTGACCTCTTCGCTATCGCCACCAAACCTGATGGAGAGAATGTTCTCTCAAAACTAGATAACAATGTTCATGCTTCACATTAGAATATAGGTTAAGTCCTCGATCTATTAGTATCTGTCAGCTCCACGTGTCACCACGCTTCCACCTCAGACCTATCAACCTGATCATCTTTCAGGGATCTTACTTCCTTGCGGAATGGGAAATCTCATCTTGAGGGGGGCTTCATGCTTAGATGCTTTCAGCACTTATCCCGTCCGCACATAGCTACCCAGCGATGCCCTTGGCAGAACAACTGGTACACCAGCGGTGCGTCCATCCCGGTCCTCTCGTACTAAGGACAGCTCCTCTCAAATTTCCTGCGCCCGCGACGGATAGGGACCGAACTGTCTCACGACGTTCTGAACCCAGCTCGCGTACCGCTTTAATGGGCGAACAGCCCAACCCTTGGGACCGACTACAGCCCCAGGATGCGATGAGCCGACATCGAGGTGCCAAACCTCCCCGTCGATGTGGACTCTTGGGGGAGATAAGCCTGTTATCCCCGGGGTAGCTTTTATCCGTTGAGCGATGGCCCTTCCATGCGGAACCACCGGATCACTAAGCCCGACTTTCGTCCCTGCTCGACTTGTAGGTCTCGCAGTCAAGCTCCCTTGTGCCTTTACACTCTGCGAATGATTTCCAACCATTCTGAGGGAACCTTTGGGCGCCTCCGTTACATTTTAGGAGGCGACCGCCCCAGTCAAACTGCCCACCTGACACTGTCTCCCTGCCCGATAAGGGCAGCGGGTTAGAAGGTCAATACAGCCAGGGTAGTATCCCACCGATGCCTCCACCGAAGCTAGCGCTCCGGTTTCCAAGGCTCCTACCTATCCTGTACAAGCTGTACCAACATTCAATATCAGGCTGCAGTAAAGCTCCACGGGGTCTTTCCGTCCTGTCGCGGGTAACCTGCATCTTCACAGGTACTATAATTTCACCGAGTCTCTCGTTGAGACAGTGCCCAGATCGTTGCGCCTTTCGTGCGGGTCGGAACTTACCCGACAAGGAATTTCGCTACCTTAGGACCGTTATAGTTACGGCCGCCGTTTACTGGGGCTTCAATTCGCACCTTCGCTTACGCTAAGCGCTCCTCTTAACCTTCCAGCACCGGGCAGGCGTCAGCCCCTATACTTCGCCTTACGGCTTCGCAGAGACCTGTGTTTTTGCTAAACAGTCGCCTGGGCCTATTCACTGCGGCTTCTCGGGGCTTTAACACCCTAAGAAGCACCCCTTCTCCCGAAGTTACGGGGTCATTTTGCCGAGTTCCTTAACGAGAGTTCTCTCGATCACCTTAGGATTCTCTCCTCGCCTACCTGTGTCGGTTTGCGGTACGGGCACCTCTCACCTCGCTAGAGGCTTTTCTTGGCAGTGTGGAATCAGGAACTTCGCTACTAAATTTCGCTCGCCATCACAGCTCAGCCTTTACGGGAAACGGATTTGCCTATTTCCCAGCCTAACTGCTTGGACGCGGATATCCAATACCGCGCTTACCCTATCCTCCTGCGTCCCCCCATTGCTCAAATGGTGAGGAGGTGGTACAGGAATATCAACCTGTTGTCCATCGCCTACGCCTTTCGGCCTCGGCTTAGGTCCCGACTAACCCTGAGCGGACGAGCCTTCCTCAGGAAACCTTAGGCATTCGGTGGACGGGATTCTCACCCGTCTTTCGCTACTCATACCGGCATTCTCACTTCTAAGCGCTCCACCAGTCCTTCCGGTCTGGCTTCACAGCCCTTAGAACGCTCTCCTACCACTGTTCGTAAGAACAGTCCGCAGCTTCGGTGATACGTTTAGCCCCGGTACATTTTCGGCGCAGAGTCACTCGACCAGTGAGCTATTACGCACTCTTTAAATGGTGGCTGCTTCTAAGCCAACATCCTGGTTGTCTAAGCAACTCCACATCCTTTTCCACTTAACGTATACTTTGGGACCTTAGCTGGCGGTCTGGGCTGTTTCCCTTTCGACTACGGATCTTATCACTCGCAGTCTGACTCCCAAGGATAAGTCATCGGCATTCGGAGTTTGACTGAATTCGGTAACCCGGTAGGGGCCCCTAGTCCAATCAGTGCTCTACCTCCGAGACTCTTACCTTGAGGCTAGCCCTAAAGCTATTTCGGAGAGAACCAGCTATCTCCAGGTTCGATTGGCATTTCACCCCTACCCACACCTCATCCCCGCACTTTTCAACGTGCGTGGGTTCGGGCCTCCATTCAGTGTTACCTGAACTTCACCCTGGACATGGGTAGATCACCTGGTTTCGGGTCTACGACCACGTACTCATGCGCCCTATTCAGACTCGCTTTCGCTGCGGCTCCGCATCTTCTGCTTAACCTTGCACGGGATCGTAACTCGCCGGTTCATTCTACAAAAGGCACGCCATCACCCGTTAACGGGCTCTGACTACTTGTAGGCACACGGTTTCAGGATCTATTTCACTCCCCTTCCGGGGTGCTTTTCACCTTTCCCTCACGGTACTGGTTCACTATCGGTCACTAGGGAGTATTTAGCCTTGGGAGATGGTCCTCCCGGATTCCGACGGAATTTCACGTGTTCCGCCGTACTCAGGATCCACTCTGGAGAGAACGACATTTCAGTTACAGGGCTGTTACCTTCTTTGGCGGGCCTTTCCAGACCTCTTCGCTTATATCATTCCTTTGTAACTCCGTATAGAGTGTCCTACAACCCCAAGAGGCAAGCCTCTTGGTTTGGGCTGTTCCCGTTTCGCTCGCCGCTACTCAGGGAATCGCATTTGCTTTCTCTTCCTCCGGGTACTTAGATGTTTCAGTTCCCCGGGTATGCCTTCTCATACTCTATGTATTCAAGTATGGATACTACTCCATTACGAGCAGTGGGTTTCCCCATTCGGAAATCTCCGGATCAAAGCTTGCTTACAGCTCCCCGAAGCATATCGGTGTTCGTCCCGTCCTTCATCGGCTCCTAGTGCCAAGGCATCCACCGTGCGCCCTTTCTAACTTAACCATTTCTTACTTTAGAAAGAATCACTATGTGTGATGAACTTTGCATTGCATTCAATGTGAATGTATTACTTATTGTTATCTAGTTTTCAAAGAACACGTTGGTGGAGCCTAGCGGGATCGAACCGCTGACCTCCTGCGTGCAAGGCAGGCGCTCTCCCAGCTGAGCTAAGGCCCCGATTTAATAGAAGATGGTGGGCCTGAGTGGACTCGAACCACCGACCTCACGCTTATCAGGCGTGCGCTCTAACCAGCTGAGCTACAGGCCCATCTTTCATATCGAAGATATGATGTTGTAGGATCTTTTGCAAGTTCCTTCAAAACTAAACAAGACGAAAACGTACGCTGCTCCATATATCCTTAGAAAGGAGGTGATCCAGCCGCACCTTCCGATACGGCTACCTTGTTACGACTTCACCCCAATCATCTGCCCCACCTTCGGCGGCTGGCTCCATAAAGGTTACCTCACCGACTTCGGGTGTTGCAAACTCTCGTGGTGTGACGGGCGGTGTGTACAAGGCCCGGGAACGTATTCACCGCGGCATGCTGATCCGCGATTACTAGCGATTCCAGCTTCACGCAGTCGAGTTGCAGACTGCGATCCGAACTGAGAACAGATTTATGGGATTGGCTAAACCTTGCGGTCTTGCAGCCCTTTGTTCTGTCCATTGTAGCACGTGTGTAGCCCAGGTCATAAGGGGCATGATGATTTGACGTCATCCCCACCTTCCTCCGGTTTGTCACCGGCAGTCACCTTAGAGTGCCCAACTGAATGCTGGCAACTAAGATCAAGGGTTGCGCTCGTTGCGGGACTTAACCCAACATCTCACGACACGAGCTGACGACAACCATGCACCACCTGTCACTCTGTCCCCGAAGGGAAAGCCCTATCTCTAGGGTTGTCAGAGGATGTCAAGACCTGGTAAGGTTCTTCGCGTTGCTTCGAATTAAACCACATGCTCCACCGCTTGTGCGGGCCCCCGTCAATTCCTTTGAGTTTCAGTCTTGCGACCGTACTCCCCAGGCGGAGTGCTTAATGCGTTAGCTGCAGCACTAAGGGGCGGAAACCCCCTAACACTTAGCACTCATCGTTTACGGCGTGGACTACCAGGGTATCTAATCCTGTTCGCTCCCCACGCTTTCGCTCCTCAGCGTCAGTTACAGACCAGAGAGTCGCCTTCGCCACTGGTGTTCCTCCACATCTCTACGCATTTCACCGCTACACGTGGAATTCCACTCTCCTCTTCTGCACTCAAGTTTCCCAGTTTCCAATGACCCTCCCCGGTTGAGCCGGGGGCTTTCACATCAGACTTAAGAAACCGCCTGCGAGCCCTTTACGCCCAATAATTCCGGACAACGCTTGCCACCTACGTATTACCGCGGCTGCTGGCACGTAGTTAGCCGTGGCTTTCTGGTTAGGTACCGTCAAGGTGCGAGCAGTTACTCTCGCACTTGTTCTTCCCTAACAACAGAGCTTTACGATCCGAAAACCTTCATCACTCACGCGGCGTTGCTCCGTCAGACTTTCGTCCATTGCGGAAGATTCCCTACTGCTGCCTCCCGTAGGAGTCTGGGCCGTGTCTCAGTCCCAGTGTGGCCGATCACCCTCTCAGGTCGGCTACGCATCGTCGCCTTGGTGAGCCATTACCCCACCAACTAGCTAATGCGCCGCGGGTCCATCTGTAAGTGACAGCCGAAACCGTCTTTCATCCTTGAACCATGCGGTTCAAGGAACTATCCGGTATTAGCTCCGGTTTCCCGGAGTTATCCCAGTCTTACAGGCAGGTTACCCACGTGTTACTCACCCGTCCGCCGCTAACATCCGGGAGCAAGCTCCCTTCTGTCCGCTCGACTTGCATGTATTAGGCACGCCGCCAGCGTTCGTCCTGAGCCAGGATCAAACTCTCCGAAAAAATACAAAACCGAAGTTTTGCTTTTCGCCAGTTTGACTGACTACCTATGAAGTTTCATAGGATTTTTTTATAAAAACTCGAATTAACAGGTACGTTTTGTCTTGTTTAGTTTTCAAAGAACTTGTTTGTCACTCTCTTAAAGCGACCACTTAAATATATCATATATCTCTATCAACAGTCAACATTTTTCTTGAAAAACATTTTATTTTTTTAAGAAGTTTCCACTGTAACAGAGATAAAAAATAGAGCCTCTTTTTGCTCCTTTGAAAGATTAACACATATCTATGAAAAAAGCATTATAAATTTCAAAAAAACTCATGTTTTTTTAGAAAAAAATAAAGCCGGTGAAAAACCGGCTTTATTTTTACTCAGATTGCTCTTGATCTGACTCTATAGTTTCTACGTTTTCTTCAGAATTCTCTTCATCATCTTCTTGTGATTGTTCAACTAATGCCACTGTAGCGACATGTTCATCATCACCTAGACGGATCAGGCGGACACCTTGAGTGACTCGACCTGTTGTTGAAATGTCTGAAACGGCCATACGAATGATCACACCGCTTCCTGTAATAATCATCAAGTCCTCTTCAGCTTCAGCATTCGTCGCCTTCACTGCGACAAGCGGACCATTGTTGTCAGTGATTTTACATGTTTTAAGACCTTTACCGCCCCGACTTTGAACACGGTATTCTTTTTCAGGTGTTAACTTACCATATCCTTTTTCGGTGACAATCAATACGTTTGCATCTGGCTCAAGGATTTCCATCCCAACGACGATGTCATCTTCAGAAAGCGTAATTCCTTTCACGCCAGCTGCCGTACGCCCCATTTCACGAACATCTGTCTCGTCGAAACGAATCAGCATACCTTTTTTCGTTCCAATGATGATTTGTTTTTCTCCATTGGTTAAACGGACAGCCATCAGTTCATCTTCGTCACGAAGACTTAATGCGATAAGTCCATTGTTTCGAATGTTGGCAAACTGAGACAATGAAGTTCGTTTTGATACACCATGTCTTGTTGTAAAGAAGAGATACGAATCTTCATCAAATTCGCTTACTGGAATAATGGCATTAATCCACTCTCCCTTTTCTACTTCAAGCAGGTTAATAATCGGAATCCCTTTCGCTGTCCGTCCGAATTCAGGAATCTCATATCCCTTCGCACGATAGACCTTCCCTTTATTAGAGAAGAAGAGGATCGTATCATGGGTAGATGTTGAAATCAGCTGTTCTACGAAATCATCCTCATTGGTTCCCATTCCCTGAACACCTTTACCGCCTCTTTTTTGACTGCGGTATGTTGATGCAGGCAGACGCTTGATATAACCATTATGAGTCAGCGTAATCACGATGTTCTCAACAGGAATCAAATCTTCGTCTTCAATTGTTTCAATACCTGCTGTCACAATTTCAGTACGGCGCGTATCATTGAAACGTTCTTTGATTTCTGTTAATTCTTCTCTAATGATTTCAAGAACTTTTTCATTGTCTGCTAAAATGGCTTTCAACTCAGCAATCAAATCAACAAGCCCTTTGTATTCTTCTTCTATCTTTTCTCTTTCCAAACCAGTTAAGCGCTGAAGACGCATATCAAGAATGGCCTGTGCTTGTTTTTCGGACAAGCTATAGTTCTCCATTAAGCCATTTCTCGCGATTTCAGCAGTTTGAGAGCTTCTAATTAATGCAATGACTTCATCTAAGTGGTCAAGAGCGATTCTTAAACCTTCTAGAATATGAGCTCTTGCTTCAGCTTTACGAAGTTCATATGCTGTTCTTCTGCGAATAATCACTTTTTGATGCTCTAGATAATATTCAAGACATTGTTTGAGGGACAAGACTTTAGGCTGTCCATCGACAAGTGCCAATAAGTTGATTCCAAATGATGTTTGGAGTGTCGTTTGTTTATAAAGATTGTTTAATAGAACGTGGGCGTTCGCATCTCTTCGCAGTTCAATCACAATCCGCATTCCATTACGATCAGACTCGTCACGCAGATCTGTAATGCCATCGATCTTTTTATCGCGCACAAGATCAGCGATTTTTTCGATCAAACGGGCTTTGTTGACCTGATATGGAATTTCATTGATGACAATCCGCTGCTTACCGCTGGATGTTTCTTCGATGATAGACTTAGCACGTAATGTAATAGAGCCCCGGCCTGTTTCATATGCCTTACGGATTCCGCTTCGGCCAATGATTTGTCCCGCAGTTGGGAAGTCTGGTCCTGGAATGATCTCCATTAGTTCCTGTGTTGTCATTTCTGGACTTTGACTAATTGCCAGTACACCATCAATCACTTCACCTAGCTGGTGAGGCGGAATGTTGGTTGCCATCCCTACAGCGATACCTGTTGCCCCGTTGACTAATAAGTTCGGGAAACGAGCAGGCATGACGATTGGTTCTCTTTCACTGCCATCGTAGTTATCTTGATAATCAATCGTATCCTTGGTGATATCACGAAGGATTTCCATTGAAATTTTAGATAGACGCGCCTCAGTATAACGCATTGCTGCTGCACTGTCTCCATCGACAGAACCAAAGTTTCCGTGTCCTTCAACCAGCATATTTCGATAGTTGAAGTCTTGCGCCATACGAACCATCGCTTCGTATACAGCGCTGTCACCGTGAGGGTGGTACTTACCGATAACTTCTCCAACGATACGTGCAGATTTCTTAAATGGTTTATCACTTGTCATACCTAGGTCATTCATCGCATACAAAATTCTTCGATGCACGGGCTTCAATCCATCTCGCACATCTGGTAATGCACGCGAAACAATAACACTCATTGCATAATCTAAAAAGGACGTACGCATTTCTTGACTAATATTCACTTCGCGTACATTTGGTGTATGTTGTTCACTCACTATAAGAACCTCCCTTTACGTATCACATGAAATAAATTATGTGGGAGTAAAATATGTATTTATCTTCACAAGACTATTCTTCATTATATCAATAATCTCGGCTTTATACACATTAATTTACTAGAAAATCAACGAAAACACGGAAAACCAGGACATTCGTTTCACACCCCTGTTTCTTGAAAAACAACCTTATTCCAAACAAGAAATAAGGTTGTTCTCAGGAGGGATTCATCTAAATATCAAGGTTTTTCACGTATTGTGCATTTTCTTCGATAAAGTTCCGTCTCGGCTCTACTTTATCTCCCATCAGCATTTCAAATGTCTCATCAGCATCGATCGCATCCTCAAGTGTGACTTGAAGAAGTGTTCTCGCATCAGGGTCCATTGTTGTTTCCCAAAGCTGAGTAGCATTCATCTCTCCAAGACCTTTATAACGCTGAAGTCCAGGCTTTGGTGTTTGAGGTAGTGATTTTAACAGCTCATCCAGCTGTTTATCGTTATACACGTACTCCACACGTTTTCCTTGCTGCACTTTATATAAAGGCGGCTGCGCAATATACACATAACCGTTTTCAATGATTTGACGCATGTAACGATAAAAGAATGTTAAGAGAAGCGTTCGGATATGCGCTCCATCTACATCGGCATCTGTCATGATCACAACTTTGTGATAGCGTGCTTTCTCTAAAGTGAAGTCTTCTCCAATTCCAGTTCCTAACGCTGTAATCATTGCACGAACCTCGTTGTTCGATAAAATTTTATCTAAACGAGCTTTTTCTACGTTTAGGATCTTCCCTCTTAACGGTAAGATCGCTTGGAAGTGACGATCACGGCCTTGCTTAGCAGATCCGCCCGCAGAATCTCCCTCTACAATATAGAGCTCAGAGATGGAAGGATCTTTAGAAGAACAGTCCGCCAGTTTCCCAGGTAAGCTGGAGACTTCCAGCGCACTTTTACGTCTTGTCAGCTCACGAGCCTTTTTGGCAGCCATTCTTGCACGAGCTGCCATCAGTCCTTTTTCCACAATTTTTTTCGCAGAATCAGGATTTTCAAGCAAGAATTTCTCAAGTGCTTCTGAGAAAAGGGAGTCTGTGATGGTTCTCGCTTCTGAGTTCCCAAGCTTTGTCTTCGTTTGCCCTTCGAATTGAGGGTCTGGATGTTTGATGGAGATAATGGCTGTTAAGCCTTCTCGCACATCTTCACCACTTAAATTCGCATCCCCATCTTTGAATACGCCATTTTTACGAGCATAGTCATTGATGACACGCGTTAGACCGGTTTTAAAACCAGCTTCGTGTGTTCCGCCTTCATACGTGTTGATATTGTTGGCGAAGGAATAGATATTGCTTGTATAGGAATCGTTATATTGTAATGCTACTTCAACTGTGATTCCGTCTTTCTCACCTTCGATGTACACAGGTTCTTCATGAACGACTTCTTTTGAGCGGTTTAAATGTTCTACATAGCTCTTAATACCGCCTTCGTAGCAGTATTCATTTCTCCGCTCTTTGCCTTCACGCAAGTCTTCTATGATGATATTTACACCTTTTGTTAAGAAAGCTAACTCACGAACACGGTTAGCAAGTGTATCGTAATCAAATTCAATGGTTTCCGTGAAAATTTCTGGATCTGGCACAAAGTGGGTTGTTGTCCCGGTTACATCTGTTTCACCAATAACCTCTAAATCTCCCACTGGAACACCGCGTTTGAACTGCTGATAATGAATTTTTCCGTCACGGTATACGGTCACGTCTAAGGTAGTAGATAATGCATTTACAACAGATGCCCCTACACCATGCAGACCGCCAGATACTTTATAACCGCTGCCGTCAAATTTACCGCCAGCGTGAAGAACAGTCATAATGACCTCTACGGCAGGACGCCCCATTTTCTCATGAATTCCAACAGGAATCCCGCGGCCATTATCTTTTACTGTAATGCTGTTATCCTTTTCAATTTGCACTGTAATGTCTGTACAATAACCAGCTAATGCCTCATCAATACTGTTGTCGACAATTTCCCATACAAGATGGTGAAGTCCTTTTGCATTGGTTGACCCAATGTACATTCCTGGACGTTTTCTAACAGCTTCTAGTCCTTCAAGCACCTGTATCTGATTTTCATCATAACTATTATGTTGCTGTTCCATTGCCACGTACATTCACCTACACTTTTCTTAAACGATATATTTATATGAATTGAGCTTTTAGACTTCAATTTCAATCACAAACGAAGCACGTTTTTTGAGCGTGCTTGAGGAAAGAGGAGAGTAATAAACAGACTCAGTTGTGACGACAATGGATTTGGGTGTCCCTTGTGATAACGAAATGATATGTTTCTCCTGTTTTTGTAGAAATTCTTCTACAACAGAAGACGACCTCATTTTGTAATCAACAATTGCGACAATCTCTCGTGTAGAAACAACACAATCATCACCTAAATGAATATACAAGACTCACACCTCATTTATCAGTCAATTACTTTTCCACTGGCTACTCTGAAAATTTCCGCTTCTTTCAGGGTGGCGTGATCGATGCCTTCAACACTTGTTGTGGTGACGAAGGTCTGTACTCGCCCCTGAATGGTATGGAGCAAATGAGACTGTCTGTAATCATCAAGTTCAGATAACACATCATCAAGTAGAAGAATAGGATATTCTCCGATTTCTTCATGTATCAGATCAATTTCTGCCAGCTTTAGTGAAAGAGCTGTTGTTCTTTGCTGCCCTTGAGAGCCATATGTCTGAACATCCCGGCCATTCACAAAGAAAAGCAGGTCATCTCTGTGAGGTCCCCACAGTGTCACCCCTCGGTCTATTTCTCTCTCTCTTAGTTTCTGAAACGATTCTTCATAGCTATTCTTTATTTTCGACAAGTCTGACGCTTCTGATACCTCTATTGCCGTCTGGTATTGGAGCGTGAGTGTTTCTAGCTCTCTAGAAATCCCAAAATGCAGCGGCTGCGCCCATTTTTCGAGCTGTTTCGTAAAAGTCAGTCGTCTTTTGACCACTTTCGCTGCCGCATCAATCAACTGCTCTGTTAAAATCTCCAGCATCGCTTGATCCGATTGCTTTCTTGTCTGCAATTGTTTCAAGTAATGATTCCGCTGAGAAAGGATTTTTTGATAGAGCGATAAATCATGTAAGTAGACAGCAGAAACTTGTCCAATCTCCATGTCGAGGAATCTTCTGCGGATTTGCGGGCTGCCCTTCACAAGACTTAAGTCCTCTGGCGCAAACATGATGGTGTTTAATGCACCAACATAATGACTGAGCTTCTGTTGTTCAATGTGATTGACCTTGCCCTTTTTCCCTTTTTTTGAGATCACGAGCTGCATTGGGAGTGGACCATTTTTTTTAATGACTCTACCTTCTATTTTAGCATAGTCTTGGTCCCATCGGATAAGTTCTTTATCATTTGACGTACGATGAGACTTTGCCATCGACAATACATAGATCGCTTCCATCAAGTTCGTTTTACCTTGGGCATTCTCACCGATCATGACATTCACCTTATTGTCGAATTGAAGCTCGGTGTGTTCATAGTTTCGGTATGAAGTTAACGCCAGACTTTGAATGTACATGTATTGTCACCCGTTTCTAATTCACAACTTGAAATGTGCCGTAACCTTCAATCTCGACAACATCTCCTGGGTATAGTTTGCGTCCCCGTCTATTATCTGGCTCTTGATTAATGAACACCTCATGTTCACTTAAAAACCATTTCGCCATTCCGCCAGATTGGATGACTTCGGCTAATTTCAAAAACTGCCCTAATGTAATCATTTCTGTTTCAATGGTTATAAGATTAGGCATTGTATCGACCTCTTTCAATATCACTAATATCTAATTGTACTAAAAAACAAGACAAGAAGGAAAGGGGGAAAGCCAACTGGGATGAAAGAAAGCATGGAAAACGAGAAGAAAAGCTGCTGTGCACTCACACAGCAGCCATTTTAGTTTGAATTAATACGTTCTTACCGGAAGAATCAATTGCAAGATAGAATCATCATTCGGCGTACGCAGCAGGAACGGTCTCATTGCACCAGTGAAGCTTACATGAATATCTGTTCCCTCTAATACTTTTAACGCATCCAGCATATATTTTGGACTGAAGGAGATTTTAAGATCTTCCCCTTTAATGTCATCTGCTTGAACCGTCTCCACCACTTTACCGATCTCAGGTGAATTAGAAGAGATTTCAAGGCTTTGTTCAGGATCAGCTGACAGTTTCACGACATTATTACGTCCTTCTCTTGCCAAAAGTGATGCACGATCAATGGCTTGAAGGAACTCTTTCGTGTTGACCACGACATCCGTTTTACTTTCTTGCGGGATCAGACGAGCTGTATCTGGATAATTTCCATCCAGCAACCTTGAGAAGAACAGCACATTTTGTGCTTTAAAAAGAACTTGGGTTTCTGTAATGACGATGCTCACAAGATCTTGTCCATCATCAAGAATTTTACTTAGCTCTGTTAAACTCTTCCCTGGAATCACGACATTATACGAACTTTCCTCGTTAATATCTAGCTTCGCTTTTCTTAAAGCAAGACGGTGGCTATCCGTCGCCGTGCATATTAATTCACCTTTTTCCACCTTCCAGTTTACACCTGTCAAGATAGGTCGTGTTTCTGAGGTGGACACTGCAAAAACAGTTTGACGAATTAAGTTTTTAAGCAGATCTGTCGGAATTTGAAATGCATGATGCTCTTCAATTTGTGGAAGATGCGGATATTCTTCAGCATCTAAGCCGTTTAGGTTAAATTCCGCTGAACCAGAGCGGATGATCGTCAGGTGATTTTGTTCTACTTCAATTTCGACAGTAGACATAGGCAGTTTCTTTACAATTTCACTAAAGAAGCGGGCTTGAAGCACAATACTTCCCGGACGATCAATGGTGATAACCTCTAAATCTCCATCTCTTTGAGGAATGAAAGATTCAATTGAGATATCAGAATCGCTTCCTGTTAGAGAAACCCCTTCATCAGACGCAACAATTTTAATCCCTGTCAAAATAGGAATCGTTGTTCTAGAGGATACAGCCTTTAATACATCTTGGACACTTTGGACAAGACGATCTTTTTGAATCGTGAATTTCATAGTGGTCCTCCTAAATTTTCTTAATGACATGTATATATATTTTATTAATAAAAATCGTAGAAGTAATAGTAGGGCTTGTGAATATGTGGATAAGTCATGAAAAAGAAAGGAAAGACAGCCTATCCACATGTGGACAGACTGTGTATGACTATGCTCTAGTTATTCACATTTTCCCGTACTCATTATATCAGCTTGGTTATTTTAATTGTTCTTTGATCTCTTTGACATGCTGCTGAAGCTGTTCATCTTCAACAATTAATTTCGAAATCTTCTCATGAGCATGAATGACAGTCGTATGATCACGACCGCCAAATTCTTCTCCGATTTTAGGCAGAGAGGAATCGGTCATTTCTCTAGAGAGGTACATGGCAATTTGTCTTGGATAAGCAACTGACTTCGTACGTTTCTTTGCTTTGAAATCCTCTAATCGAATATTAAATTGCTGCCCTACAATTCTTTGAATATCTTTAATTGTAATGACCTTAGGCTTTGATGAAGGAATGATGTCCTTTAGCGCCTCAGCTGCTAGATCTGCATTAATGTCTTTATTAATTAAAGATGAATAAGCAACAACACGAATCAAAGCACCCTCCAGCTCACGAATGTTGCTGTCGATTTGATTGGCAATGTACAGCATGACTTCATTTGGAATGTCCAAACCTTCTGCCTTTGCTTTTTTGCGCAGAATTGCGATGCGCGTTTCTAGATCTGGCGGAGTAATGTCTGTAATTAAGCCCCATTCAAATCGAGAGCGTAATCTGTCTTCAAGTGTCGGAATTTCCTTCGGAGGCCGGTCACTAGAAATGACGATTTGCTTACTTTCTTCGTGAAGTGTGTTGAATGTATGGAAAAACTCTTCTTGTGTTTGTTCTTTTCCTGCTAGAAATTGAATATCATCTATCAAAAGCACATCTACATTCCGATAGCGGTTACGGAAGTCGACAGCTTTGTTATCTCGAATTGAGTTGATAAATTCATTAGTAAATTTTTCAGATGATAGATAGACCACTTTGGCCGATGGATTATGGTCGATCACGTAATGACCAATCGCATGCATCAAGTGAGTCTTTCCTAAACCAACGCCCCCATAAATAAAAAGCGGGTTATATGCTTTTGCTGGTGCTTCCGCGACTGCAAGTGAAGCGGCATGAGCAAAACGGTTGCCTGAACCAATAACAAAAGTATCAAATGTATATTTTGGATTCAGCATATTTTGTGGAATGTCAACGGGCTCTTCTTTAGACATTTTTTTGATAGGAGACTTTGGCATGGCTTCCTCTTCGTCCTGATTTTGAGGAATAATAAATTTAATGCTGAGCTCTTCACCTGTTAGTTCATAGATGGTATCAGCAATTAAGTGAAGATATCTTGACTCAAGCCAATCTCTAGCAAATTCATTAGGTGCCGTAATTGTAAGCGTATCTCCCTGAAGAGAATGGGCTTTTGTCGATTTCATCCATGTCTCAAAACTGGGTTTGCTCAATTTTGTCTCTATTTTTTGAAGTGCTTTATTCCACAGATCCAAAATATTTTCCAT